>CAWHTH010000003.1:0-833462 GCA_963832195.1 uncultured Conexibacteraceae bacterium | reverse complement strand
CGCACAACCACGCCGATCACGTCTCCGGCCACGGCCGTCTGGTCGCCGCCACGGGCGCGACCGTCCACATCCACCGTGACGCGGCGCCGGAGTACGACCACGAGCCGTTCGACGACTGCTGGGAGCTCGAGCTCGGGTCGGTGACGGTCCGTGCGCTGCACACGCCCGGCCATCGCCCCGAGCACACGGCGTTCGCGCTCATCGACACCGCTCGCTCCGAGGACCCGTGGGCCGTCCTCACCGGCGACACCCTGTTCGTCGGCGACATCGCACGCCCGGATCTGGCGGTGGACAAGGACGAGGGCGCGCGCGGCATCTTCGGCTCGCTGCGCGACAAGCTCATGTCGCTGCCCGACACCGTCGAGGTCTGGCCCGGCCATCTCGGCGGCTCTCTGTGCGGCGGCCCCGGCATGGACCTCAAGGTCTCCTCGACGATCGGGTTCGAGCGCGCCAACCAGCAGCTGCTGCGGGTCGCCGACGAGGACGAGTTCGTCGCAAAGCTGACGTCGACGCTCGGGCCGCAACCGCCGAACTTCAAGAACATCGTCGCCCTCAACCGCGGCCCGCTCGTCAAGGAGACCGTCGACGCGCACCCCCTGAGCCCGCGTCAGGTGCTGCAGGCCCAGGACGATGGCGCGCTCGTCGTCGACGTGCGCACCGAGCTGCAGTTCGACGAGGCCCACATCCCGGGTGCGCTGAGCATCACCGCCCGCCGGGCGGGCTTCGGCTCCAAGCTCGCGTGGCTCGCCAAGCCCGAACAGCCGATCGTCCTCGTGGGCCGCGACGACGAGGACGCCATCGAGGCCGCGGCGCTCGCCGCCGCCGTCGGTCTGCGCAACATCGCCGGCTACCTCGCGGGCGGAATGACCTCCTGGCGCGAGGACAAGCTCGACGTCGACCGCATCCGGCGCATGACCGTCCCCGAGGTCCACGAGCTGTGGACCGACGAACGGCAGCGCCCGCAGGTCCTCGACGTCCGCGAGGACAGCGAGTGGGACGACGGGCACATTCCCGGCTCCGTGCATCGTCCCTACCACGACATCGACGCCATCCCGGACGGCATCGACCCCAGCGCGCCGGTCGCTGTCATGTGCGGCTCCGGTCAGCGCGCCGCCGTGGGCGCGAGCCTGCTGCAGCACCACGGCGCGCAGCACGTGATCCATGTCGTCGAGGGCGGCGTGCCGAGGTGGGAGCGCGCGGGCTGGCCGATCGAGCAGCCCGAGAACGCAGACCAGGGATAGTCGCTGGTGCTGCTGGCCATCCCGCTCGGGCTCGTCATCGGGCTGGCCGTCGGCACCCTCGGCGGCGGCGGCTCGGTCCTCGCCGTCCCCGTGCTCGTCTACGTGCTCGACCAGACGGTCCCGGAGGCCACGACGACCTCGCTGGTGGTCGTGGCCGCGGGCGCCGTCGCGGGCGGCCTGGGCCACGCTCGCGCCGGCCGTGTGTGCTGGCGCCACGCCGGCTCGTTCACGCTCGCGGCGCTGCCCGGCATCGCCGTGGGCACGGTCGCGGCCGAGTCGGTAGGCGGCGCGGTCCTGCTCGCCGGGTTCGCGCTCGTGATGATCGCGGCTGCGCACGCCACCTGGCGCAAGGCCGGCGACGGCGACGCCGAGCCGGCGGGCACGTGGGAGAGCGGCGGCGCCTGCCCGCCGCTGCGCCTCCCGCGTGACCTCGTCGCCGGCGCCGCCGTCGGAGTGGTGACAGGGTTCTTCGGCGTCGGCGGCGGCTTTCTGATCGTGCCGACGCTCGCCATCGCGCTCGCGTTCACGATGCGCACCGCCGTGGGGACGTCGCTGGTCATCATCGCGGCGACGTCGCTGCTCGGCCTCGTCGCCCACCTCGTCGCGGGGCGTTCGCTGGACGCCGACGTGACCGCGGCGATGACCGTGGGGTGCCTCGCCGGCGCGATCGCGGGCGCCGCCCTGACGAGCCACATCCCGCAACGGGCTCTCGGGCGCGGGTTCGCGCTGCTTATCGCGGTGGTCGCCGTGTACCTGCTGGTCTCCGTTGCGCTGCTCGGGGGCCCGCCGGGGGAGGCATGAGCAGGCTCAGAGTTGCGTCCCTGGTGACGCTCGTGACCGCGATCGTCAACGTGGTGGCCGCGCCGGCGTTGGCCAACGTGGCCTTCCCGCTGAACGCCGCAGTCCTGACGCCGGTGCCGAACAGATAAGCCGTGCTGCCGGTGTCGAGCGCCCCGTTTGTGTCGCCGATAGGCTCCCTCGGCCACTGGATGGCGCGCTGCCCCGCTCTCGCCGCCGCAGGGTTGTGACAATCGGCCGCTGATCCGTCACGGCGCCGCGCCTAGCCTCGCGACGTGCCCGCGCTGACACGTTCCGAGCTTGCGGCGTACGCGGTCTGTGCCGTCGTGATCGCGTCGCTCGGGTGGCGGGCATTGCAGTCGCCCCGCGTGGACGTGGAGGGGGGTGGGGGCGCCCGTGTCAGCGTGCACGGGCCGCGCGGATCGGCGCCGCCGCGCCGAGCGGCCGCACCTGAGGCGGGCGCGCTCGTCCACATGGCTGGTGCAGTCCGGCGCCCCGGCGTTTATCGCCTACGTGCCGGCGCGCGGGTGACCGAGGCGATCGAGCGCGCGGGCGGCGCGACGGCGCGCGCCGACCTCGCGGCACTAAACCTCGCGGCCAAGGTCGTCGACGCGCAGCAGATCCTCGTGCCGCGGCGCGGAGGTCGTGCTGCCGTCGCTGGTACGGCGACGTCGCCGGCGACCAGCGCGGGAGGCGCCGACGCGCCGATCGACCTCAACACGGCGACGGTCGAGCAGCTCGACACGCTCGACGGCATCGGGCCGGTGATCGCGCGCAAGATCATCGACCACCGCACGCAAAATGGCCCGTTCCGCTCCGTGGACGAGCTTGGGCAGGTGCCCGGCATCGGGCCGAAGCGGCTCGCCGCGCTGCGGGCGCGCGTGCGGGTGTGACCGCGGCGCTGATCGCGCGCCATCCGCGCCACTGCGGCCTTGCTGCGCTCGTGGTCGGCCTCGCGTCCGGACCGCGGATCGCGCCCGCGGCCATCGCCGGGTTCGCCCTCGCGCTAAGTGCAGCCGCGGCGCTGATCGACTTCGCCGGTCGGCGCGCGGCGGCGCTCGCGATCGGCGCGTGCATGCCGCTCGGCGCGCTGATCGCGGACGTGCGGCTGGAAGCACTCGAGCGGACGGCGCTGCGCGCGGCGTTCGGCACCGAGGTCACCGGCGACGTCACCGTGCTCGCGCCGCCGCGCCGCGACCCGTTCGGCGGCCTCGCTGTCGACGCGCGCTTTCGCGGCGAGCGCGTACTGCTGCGCGTGCCGCGCTGGGCGCGCGCGGCGCCGCCGGAGACCGTCGGCGCGATCGTCGCGGTGCGCGGCGCGCTGCAGGCGCCCGACGGGGCCGCGCACGCGCGCCATGCCCACGCGGTTCTGCGCGCCGACGCGCTCCGGCCGGCGGGCCGCCGCCGCGGCGGCGTGGCCGGTGCGATCGACTCCGTGCGCGTGCGCGGCCAGCGCACGCTTGCGCGCGGCCTGCCGGACGCGCAGACGGGCCTGGCACGGGGGATGGTGCTCGGCGACGACGCGGCGCTCGACGAGGACCTCCGCGACGACTTCCGGGCCTCGGGCCTCGCACATCTCGTAGCCGCAAGTGGACAGAACGTGATGCTGCTGGCCGCGCTCGCGTTCGCCGCCGGCATGGCCGCGGGGCTCGGGATCCAGTCCCGGCGCCTGCTCGTCCTGGCCCTGATCGCGCTGTATGTGCCGCTGGCGGGGGCCGGCCCTTCGATCCAGCGCGCCGGGATCATGGGCGCCGCTGCGATCGTGGCCCTGCTGGCAAGCCGGCCGGCCGCACGCTGGTACGCCGTCCTAGTCGCGGCCGCGCTGACGCTGGTCGCCGATCCGCGTGCACTGGCGGACCCCGGCTGGCAGATGAGCTTCGCGGCTGTTGTGGCGATCATGGCGCTCGCGGGAAAGCTCGCTGCGCGGCTGCGCGCCGCGCGGTGGCCGCATCCGGTGGCCGAGGCGGCGGGCATCACGGTCGCCGCCACGCTCGCCACGGCGCCGTTCGCCGCCGCGCACTTCGATCGCGTGTCGCTCGCTGCCCTGCCCGCGAACGTGCTCGCGGTGCCCGCCGTGGCGCCGGTCATGTGGCTGGGGATGACCGCGGCGGCGCTCGGGCAGGTCGCGCCGGCGCTCGGCGCCGTCGTCGCGGCGGCGAGCGCGATGCCGCTCGGCTACCTGACGTGGCTCGGGCACGCGGGGGCGCGTTGGCCCGGCGCCGAGCTGAACGCGCCGTGGCCGCTCGTCGCGCTCGCGTGCAGCGTCGCATTGACGGCGGTGGCGTGGGCGGGACGTGCGCGGGGCGCGGGGAACCGCGCGCCGCCGGCAGCGGCTCGCCGCCGCCGGCGTGTCCTCGCGGCGGCCGCGCTCGTCGTGACTCTGCTCGTGGTCGCCCGCCCCGGAGCGGACGGCCTGCGGCCTCCACGCGCGGGCGTCCTCCGGGTCACCGTCCTGGACGTGGGCCAGGGCGACGCCACGCTCGTCCAGGGCGGCGGCGCGACGGTCCTCGTCGACGCCGGGCCGGCGGGTGGGCCGATCCTCGCGCGGCTGCGCGAGGCCGGGGTTGGGCGCATCGACGCTCTCGTCGTCACGCACGGCTCGGCCGACCACGTCGGCGGCGCGCCCGACGTCCTGCGCCGCATCGCGGTCGGCATGGTCGTCGACGGCCGCGACGGCGACCGGTCCGCCGTCCCGGCGGCGCTCGACCCAGCGCTTCGCGGCCGGCGCCGGATCGTGCCGGTCGCCGGCCGAACACTCGCGATCGGGAGCCTCGTGCTCGACATCCGCTGGCCGCTGCCCGGCCCGCCACCCGCGGAGGCCGACCCCAACGACCGCGCCGTCGTCGCAGAGGTGAGGGTCGGCGCTCGTCGCGCGCTGCTGACGGCCGACGCCGAGTCCAACGTACTCGCGGGCCTCGACCTTCAGGCGGTCGACGTGTTGAAGGTCTCGCACCACGGCAGCGCCGATCCGGGCCTGCCCGGGTTGCTCGATCGCCTGCGCCCACGAGTCGCGGTTATCCCCGTCGGCCGCCACAACACATACGGCCACCCGGCGCCGTCGACGCTCGCGGCGCTCCGCTCCGTGCCCGAGGTGCGGCGCACGGACCGTGACGGCACGGTGCGCGTGGAGGCGGGGCCCGCGGGCGTGCGGGTCTGGACGTCCGCCGAGTGAGCGGCTGCACGCGCTGGGCTGCGTGGTACGATATTCGTACTGGTGCAGCCCACGGGTGGCGGTGGCGCCCCGCGCGGAGCGTTCGCGGGTGGCGGGCGTGCGCCGTCGGCAGCGAGGGAAGGCGAGTTCGTGCCGAATTGGCAACGACGCAACCACCCCGGCGCACCGCTCACGGCACCACGGCCGCAAAACGTCTGTCCTATGGCGCTATAGCCCCATCAAACCGACGTTTTGCACGAACGGGGTGGCGGGCCGCGCGAACTGTCACGAAAGAGCCACCGCTGTGGCGCTCTCCCTCCCTCGGTGCCAACCCACCGACGCTCGCGCGCCGCCGACGCGCCGCGCGGGACGCCACCACATCCCGCACTGGGCTGCGTGAGTACGAACTATTCCCACTCCGGCAGCCCAGGCCTCCGCGCCGCACCGGCTCGTAGACTCGCTGCCCGATGCCCGCCTGGAAGCCCGCGTACCTCGTCCACGGCGACGACCACGGCCGCATCGCCGAGCGGCGGGCCGCGTTTCGCGCGGCCGCGGAGGCCGAGAGCGGGGCGGGGGGCTCGAGCTGCTCGAGGGCGACGCCGCGACACCCGAGGCTGCGGCTGCCGCGCTCGACGCGATGACCTTTGCGCTCGGGCGCCGCTTCGTCCTCGTCGACGGCGTGCAGGACTGGAAGGAGGCGGACGTCAAGGAACGTCTCGCATCCGCGCTCGACGCGATCGTTCCCGATACGACGATCGCGTTCTTCGCGCGCGAGGACGGGCGCCACAAGGCGTCCGCCACGCTGCACAAGGCCGTCGCCAAGGCCGGCGGCGACGTCATCGCGCACGAGACGCTCAAGGCGCGCGACCTGCCGCGCTGGGCGATCGAGGAGGCGCGCCGGCTCGGCGTCGAGCTCGAGCCCGGCGCCGCGAAGCTGCTGGTCACCCAGGTCGGCGAGCGCCAGCAGCGGCTGCTGCGCGAGCTCGAGAAGCTCGCGCTCGAGCATGGGGACGGCGCGAAGCTGGGCGTCGAGGAGGTCCAGGGCGCCGCAGCGAGCTCGGCCGAGCGGCAGGTCTGGGGGCTCGTCGACGAACTGGTGGCCGGCAATTCCGCGGCCGCCGTGAAGGCCTACCTCGAGCTGCGCGAGCAGGGCGAGGTGATCGCCCGCCTGTTGCCCGCGATGGCGCGCCGCGTGCGCGAGCTGCTGGCGATCGCACTGCGCCTCGAGGGCGGAGAATCGCCGGCGCAGGTCAAGGCGTCGATGAAGGGCCCGACCTGGATGGTGGACCGCCGGATCAAGGAAGCGCGCGCCGCCGACGGCGAGACGCTGCGCACGACGCTCGAGGCGCTCGCGCGGCTAGAGCTCGAGACGCGCGGCCACGGTGACTTGTCCGACCTGGCCGACGACACCGTCGCGGTCCGGACGCTCGCCGCCCTCGGCGGCGGCTGAGCTACTCGCCCTCGCTCGACCAGTCCTGCGGCTCGTACGGCTTGCCGGGCGCGCCGCCCACGATGAGGACGCGCAGGCCGTCGGGGCCGCTGGTGAGCGTACGAGTGACGGAGGGCCCGACCGCCGCGACGTGCTCGGCGTCGAGCGCGAGGCGCTCACCGCTGTCGTCGAGCACGAGCGCACCCGATCCCGACAGCGCCACGTACAGCTCCTCCTGGCCGGTCTCCGACTCGTCGTGCGACTTCGTCGAGTAGTCGGGCGGCAGGTTCATGATGTTCGCGCCGAACCCCTCGATGCCGAGGCCGGAGCGCACGAGATTTGCAAAGCCGTCCCAGAGCTTCGGCAGCTCGTCGATCGCTGCCCCTTTGGCCTCGAGCGCCACTGCCGGCCTACTCCGAGTCGCTGCCGGCGCGAACGCGTGCCGCGCGGGACTTCTTGCGGGCGCCGGTGTTGCGATGCAGCGCGCCGCGCTTGACGGCCTTGTCGATCGTGCTGACCAGCTGCTTGTGCTCGCTGTCGGCGGCCGTGGCATCGCCCGACGCGACCGCGCTCTCGAGGCGGCGGAAGTACGTCTTGATCGCCGACGTGTAGCGGCGGTTCTCGAGGCGCTCGCGCTCGGTGCGGAGGATGCGCTTCTTTTGCGAATGGATGTTCGCCATGAGCGGCGACGCAGTGTAGCGGCGGTCAAGCCGGCACGGCGTGCGGCGGCGCGACCGGCGCGGCCAGGTCCTGCCACAGCTCGGCCTCGATCCGCTCGAGCGTCTGGTCCTCGAGCGCCGCCCGGCACCAGACCTCGGCGCTGTAAGCCAGCAGCGTCGCGTGGTACTTCAGCGACGCCACGTCGGCCGCCCAGCGCTCACGGTCGACGCCGAGCGTCTCGCGCAGCACGCCGTCGACGAGGAACTCCGGCTTCACAGCCGGCTCGAGATAGCGGTCTGCGTCGACGCCGAACCCGCGCTTGGGCCTGTCGATCGCCGCGCGCGGGATGCGCTCGAGCGCGAGCTCGCGCAGGATCCCCTTGAGCGGCTCGGCGCGCGCCTCGAGGGGCAGGTTGAGGACGAGTCCGACGACCTCTGGGTCCAGGAACGGGATCCGCGTCTCGACCGACTCCTGCATCGTCGTGCGGTCCTGACGGTTGAGGAGGTGGGGGAGGTACAGGGACAGGTCTGCGAGCAGCCCCGCCTCGAACGCCCGCCGCGCGCCGCGGTGGAACGAGTAGGCCGCGTGCGCCCGCGCGGTCACCGCCCGCTCCCATGCGACGGGCCCCGCCGCGGTGTGCTCGGGAGGCTCGGGCGGGACCGCGCGGCGGCGCCGGGCCCAGGCAGCGAGCCGCCGCAGCGGGTCGCGGCGCACGGCGAACGCGCGCCGCTCGTGCACGTGCTTGAAGCCGTAGCCGGCGAACAGCTCGTCGGCGCCTTCGCCGGACAGGAGCACCTTGACGCCGTTCGAATGAGCCAGGCCCGCGATCTGGGCCATCGGGACCGACCCGGGGTGCAGCATCGGGTACTCGACGTGCGTAGCGGCCTGCGCGAACCCCTCGCGCCAGCTCTGCGCGGTGACCTCGACCGTGTGCAGGTCGACGCCGAGGTGGGCGGCCACGAGCGCCGCCCAGCGGCCCTCGTCGTGCTCGGGCTGGTCGACCATCGCGGCGTTGTACGCGGACACCGACGGGTCCTCGTCTGCGGCAAATGCCGTGATCAGCGAGGAGTCGATTCCGCCCGAGCACATCGTCGCGAGCGGGACGTCGGCCATCAGCCGCCGCCGCACCGAGGCGCGCAGGACCGTCTCGAGCTCGTCCCGCAGCGCCGTGCGCGAGCGCCGCGCGGCTGCGGCCATGCGCTCGGCGTCGACGACGTCCGCCGGGTCGTACCAGCGCCGCTCGCTGACAGCGAGCGTGTCGAGGTCGATCTCCAGCATGCTGCCGGGCATCACCCGCCGCACGGCCCGCAGCGGCGTCGCGTCGCCGTTGGCCCAGCCGTGGACGATCGCGTGAGCGAGGATCTCGGGGTCGGCCTCGCGCGGCACGCCGCCGGCGAGGAGCGCGCGCAGCTCGGACGCGAACCAGAGCCCGCCGCCGTGCTGCGCCAGGTAAAGCGGCTTGACACCGAAGCGGTCACGCACAAGCAGCAGCCGCCGCCGTTCCGTGTCGAGCGCGGCGAACGCGTACAGCCCGTTGAGTCGCGGCACCGCGTCCGCGTCCCAGGCGGCGAGCGCCTCGACCACGGTCTCGGTGTCGGACCCGCCGCGCCACGCGACGGGCAGCTCGGGCCGCAGCTCCATGTGGTTGAACGCCTCGCCGTTGTAGGTGATCCACCAGCGGCCGTCGGCGCTGCGCATCGGCTGGTGGCCGACCGGCGACGGGTCGACGATCGCAAGCCGCGTGTGCACAAGCCCGACCGAGCCGACGACCTCGACGCCGTGGTCGTCCGGCCCGCGGTGCCCGAGCGCGGCTGTCATCGCCCGCAGCGCTTCGCGCGGGGGCTCGGAGCCAGGGACCAGGACGCAACCGGCGATGCCGCACACGGGGCCGGATGCTACGGCTGCACCCCCGCGTAGGATCCCGGCGCGTGAGCGCCGAGGAGCAGCGGCCGCGCGCCAGCCGGGCGCGCAACACCGCGATCTTCTCGATCGCCACGGGTCTCTCGCGCATCGCGGGCCTCGCACGGGAAGTCGTCGCGTCGAGCTACTTCGGCACCAGCGGGCCGTTCTCGGCGTTCACGATCGCGTTCCAGATCCCGAACCTCGTGCGCAGCCTGTTCGCCGACGCGGCGCTGAGCGCGGCGTTCGTGCCGGTCTTCACCGAGCTCCTCGAGCACGGGCGCAAGCGCGACGCGTTCCGCCTCGCGTCGACCCTGTTCCTGCTGATCCTGGCCGCGCTGACCGCGATCACGGCCGTGTTCATCCTGGCGGCCGGCAGCGTCGTCCCGCACTTCACCGGCGACGAGTTCAGCGCCCAGCTCGACGACTTGACCGTCGGCCTCAGCCGCGTGCTGTTCCCGATCGTCGTCCTGCTCGGCCTCAACGGGCTGGTCGTCGGGATCCTCAACGCGTACGACCACTTCACGATCCCGGCGCTCTCGCCCGCTGGTGTGGAACGTCGTGATCATCGGCGTGCTCGTGGGCGCCCGGCCCGCGTTCGACGGCGACGACGAGCTCTACGCCTACGCGATCGGCGTGCTCGCGGGCACCGCGGTCCAGTTCGCGATCGCCCTGCCGGTGCTGCGCACCGTCGGCTTCCGCTTCGAATGGGCCTTCGACTGGCGCGACGAACGCGTGCGCCGCGTGCTGACGCTGATGCTGCCGGTGACGATCGGCCTCGGGTTGATCAACTTCAACCTGCTCATCAACTCGGTGCTCGGCGCGCTGGTGAGCGAGGAGGCGCCGCGCGCGATCGACGCCGCGTTTCGCGTCTACATGCTGCCGCAGGGCATGTTCTCGGTCGCGATCGCCACCGTGCTGTTCCCGGCGCTGAGCCGGCTCGCCGCGCGCCGCGACCTCGACGGCCTGCGCGCGCTGTGCTCGAACGGCGTGCGCCTGATCTTCTTGCTGCTGCTCCCGGCCGCGGCGGCGACCGTCGCCCTCGCGGAGCCGATCACGCGGCTGGTGTACGAGCGCGGCGATTTCGACGCCCAGTCGACCGAACAGGTCGCCGAGGCGCTGTTCTGGTTCTCGTTCAGCTTGCCGTTCGCCGGCGTCAACCTGCTGCTGACGCGCACGTTCTTCTCGCTGCAGCGGCCGTGGGCGACGACCGGCCTCGCTGCGCTGAGCCTGACCGTCAACGTGGCGGTGTCCGCCGCCCTCTACGGGCCATACGGGATCGGCGGCATCGTCGTCGGCACAGCGGTGTCGAGCATGGCGATGGCGCTCGCGCAGGCGGCGGGGCTGCGCAGGCTGCTCGCCGGCCGCCTGGAGGGCGCGGCGATTGTGGCCGCGGTCACCCGCATGCTCGTGGCTGCGGCGGCGTTCGGCGGTGCCGCCTACGCCGTCTGGTACGGCCTCGACGAGCTCGCCGGTCGCAGCCTTGCAGGTCAGCTGCTTTCCGTAGGCATGGCGCTTATTACGGGCGCGGTTGCCTATGCAGCAATTGCCCTGGCCCTGCGCATCCCCGAGGCGGCCCAGGTGCGGGCGGCTGTCAACGACAGGCTGCGACGCGCCTAGTCGTTCAAGTCGCGACACCGTGACGCCGATCAGCACGCCAATGGCCCAGCCACTATTGGATGCCGCGCGCGCTAGCCAGGCGGTGCAGGACGCATGCGGCGCGGCGTGTGACGCCCTGGTGGCCGGCGACCCGGGCCTGATGCCGAGCGTCTACCTCGAGCGCGGCGGACGGCTGCGGTGCCTCGGGGTGCGCGGCTATTGGCAGATCCGCGACGGGATGAGCCCTGCCGCCGGCGTGACCGGCCGGACCTTCCGGACGGGCCGCGAGACGCTGATCCAGGACGTGCGCCAGGCCCCGGACTACCTCGAGGCGGGCCACGACGTCCAGGCAGAGCTCTGCGTCCCGGTGCGCTGGGGGGGCCGCGTCGTGGGCGTCCTCAACGTCGAGGCCAGGCGGCCGTTGAGCGGCCTGCAGATCGACGCCATCCGCCGCGCCGCTACCGCGCTGGGCGCGCGCATCGACGAGCTCGGCGGGCCGCCGCCGGAGACACCCGCGCAGCTCGTGGTGCGGCGCTCGCTGCGGCTCGCGCAGCTGTTCGACGTCGCCGAGATCGAGTTCGAGACCGTCGACGCGGCGCTGGACCTCGCACCGCTGCGCAGCGCGGCGCTGGCGCGCGTACGAGGCGACGGGTCGTTCGAGACGCGCGCGGCGCTCGGGCCGTTGGCCGGGCTGCTGCTCGGCGCGCCGCAGACCGCGCTCGAGGGGGTCTATGAGTACGTCCGCAGCGGCAGCTCCTGCTACACGGCCGACGCCACCGGCGACGAGCTGAGCGGCGCGCTGCTTCCGCTGTGGGAGATGGGCGCGAAGTCGATCGCGGCGTTCGGGATCGCGCTTGCCGACGGACCTGGGTTCCTGCTGCTGGCCGACGGCGAGCGCGTCGCGCTGTCAGCCCACATCGTCGAGCTGCTGGAGCTACTGGCCGCACATGCCTCGAGCTGCGTGCGCACGGCGGACGCGCTGGCCGACCTGGGGACGCGCGCGGCGACGGACCCGCTCACCGGCCTCGGCCACCATGCGACGTTCCACGCGTCGCTGGCGGCGCACCGTCCGCGCGAGGCGATGGCGGTGATGGTCGTCGACATCGACGGCTTCAAGGACTTCAACGACACCCACGGCCACCAGGCCGGGGATCGCCTGCTCGTCGAGATCGCGTCGGCGCTGGCGGGCGCCGTGCGCCGCGGCGACTCCGTGTACCGGGTCGGCGGCGACGAGTTCGCTGCGCTCGTGAGGGTCGCCGACGCCGAAGAGGCGCTCGATGCCGGCCGCCGCCTTCGCGCGGCGGTCAACGCGGCGTGTACCGGGCTGACCGTGTCGATCGGCGTGGCGATGCCGTGGGCCGGCGAGAGCGACGCGTCCGTTATCGCGCGCGCCGACCGCGCGCTCTATGTGGTCAAGGCCGAGGGCCGCGACGGCGTGGCACTGGCGCCCGACGCGACCGAGGGCCAGCAGTCCCTCCCGCTCTGACCCGCCAGGGCCGGCAGTAGCCTGGGGAGCGCCGATGGCCGACCAGGCGCACATCCGCAACTTCTCGATCATCGCCCACATCGATCACGGGAAGTCCACGCTCGCCGACCGCATACTCGAGATGACGCGGACGGTCGCGCCGCGCCAGATGCGCGAGCAGCTGCTCGACTCGATGGACCTCGAGCGCGAGCGCGGCATCACGATCAAGGCGCAGGCCGTGCGCGTCTTCTACGAGGCGCGCGACGGCCAGACCTACCAGCTGCATCTCATCGACACGCCCGGGCACGTCGACTTCACGTACGAGGTCTCGCGGTCACTGGCGGCGTGCGAGGGCGCTCTGCTCGTTGTAGACGCGTCACAGGGAGTTGAGGCCCAGACCGTCGCGAACACCTACCTGGCGGTGGACGCGGGGCTGGAGCTGATCCCGTGCCTGAACAAGATCGACCTGCCCGGCGCCGAGCCGGAGCGCGTCGCCGGCGAGGTCGCCGAGCTGCTCGGCGAGAACCCCGACTCGATCCGGCGCATCAGCGGCAAGACCGGGGACGGGGTCGCCGAGGTCCTCGAGGAGCTCGTCCGGCGCGTGCCGCCGCCCGCCGGGGACCTCGACGCGCCCCCGCGCGCGCTCATCTTCGACTCCGAGTTCGACCAGTACCGCGGCGTCGTCGCCTACATCCGCGTCGTCGACGGCGTCTTTCGCAAGGGGGAGGCGATCGTCGCGATGGCGTCGCGCACTCATGCGGACATCGATGACATCGGGTTCTTCACGCCGACGATGGCGCCCGTCCCCGAGCTGCACGCCGGCGAGGTCGGCTACCTGATCACCGGGATCAAGGACGTGACCCAGCTGCGGGTCGGCGACACGCTCACCACGAGGGCGCGGCCGGCGACCGAGGCGCTGCCCGGCTATCGCGAGGTCAAGCCGATGGTCTTCTGCGGCCTGTTCCCGATCGACAACGACGACTACCCGGACCTGCGCGACGCGTTGGAGAAGCTGACCCTCAACGACGCTGCCCTGAACTGGGAGCCCGAGACGAGCGACGCGCTCGGCTTCGGCTTTCGCTGCGGCTTCCTCGGACTGCTGCACATGGACATCGTGCGCGAGCGCCTCGAGCGCGAGTACGACCTGGAGTTGCTCGCGACGATGCCCTCCGTCGGCTTCGAGCTCACGATGACCAGCGGCGAGACGGTGGAGGTCCACAACCCCTCCGACATGCCGGACCCGGCGAAGATCGATGAGATCCGCGAGCCCTACGTGAAGGTGTCGATCCTGACCCCGAAGGAGTTCGTGGGCGCCATCATGGAGCTCTGCCAAGACCGCCGCGGCGAGCACAGCGGCATGCACTACCTGTCGTCGGATCGGCTGCAGATCTCGTACGACCTGCCGCTCGTCGAGATCGTCCTGGACTTCTTCGACCAGCTGAAGTCGCGCACCCGCGGCTACGCGTCGCTGGACTACGAGGTGGTCGGGATGCGCCCGAGCAACCTGGCCAAGCTCGACGTGCTGCTCGCCGGCGAGCCCGTCGACGCGCTCTCGATGGTCGTGCATCGCGACAAGGCCTACGAGGTCGGCCGCATGCTGGCGGAGCGCCTGCGGGCCAAGATCCCGCGTCAGCAGTACGACGTCCCGATTCAGGCTGCGATCGGCTCCCACGTCATCGCACGCGAGACGGTGAAGGCGTTCCGCAAGGACGTGACCGCCAAGTGCTACGGCGGCGACATCACGCGCAAGCGCAAGCTGCTCGAGCGCCAGAAGGAAGGCAAGAAGCGCATGAAGCAGGTCGGCCGCATCGAGGTCCCGCAGGAGGCGTTCCTAGCGGTCCTCGAGCTGGGCGACGCGGCGGACGGGAAGAAGTAGAACGCGTTGTCGCGGGAGAACGTGGAGATCGTCCGGCTGTGTTACGACTCGTTCAATCGGGGTGATCTCGATCGGCTGCTCGAGAACTTCCATCCCGAGATCGAGTGGCATCAGTTCACCCAGTTCCCGGACCGCGAGGTCTACCGCGGGCGGGGCGAGATGAGAGACCGCTTCATCAACAGCCAGCTCGTGGAGCAGTTCGGTGACATCCATATCGAGGTCGAGGAGTTGATCGACGCCGGCGACTACGTGGGAGCGATCGGGTACGTCGTCGGCCACGGCGAAGCAAGCGGACTCGAGTTCCGCATGCGCCTCGTGAACATCCTCGAGCTGCGCGATGGAATGGTGTGCCGCGCATACGACCTGTCAGGAGTGGGCGAGCCGTATTGACCATCACCGGCCGACCGCGCCGCGGACGCCGTCGCGTTCGCCGGCCCGCTCGGCCTCGGCGACGACTGGCTACGCGCGACCTGGCAAGGCGACCCGCGCGATCCCGCGTTCACGCCGCGCCAGGCGCTGCTCGTGCGTCTCGTGGATGAGCTCCACGACACGGGCCGCGCCTCGCCTGAGCTGTGGGCCAAGCTCCAGGCGGAGTGGGCGGACGACGAGCTCGTCGAGCTGGTCTGCCTCGCCGGCTTCTACCACCTGGTGTCGTTCTGCTGCGGCGCGTTCGCGCTCGAGCCAGAGCCGTGGGCGGCCACCCCGGCTCACTCGTAGGTCCGCGCGAGCCCCCGCCACAGCTCCGCGTCGTGACTGGGGATCGCGAGCGTGTCCGGATGGTCGCGCATGAACGCGCGGGTCTCGTCGCCGGAGCGCAGGTAGGCGTCCTGGTCGAGGACGATGCCGTCGACGACCCGGTCGCTGAGCTCGACCGTGGACATCGCGGCGTCGCCGAGGATCAGCGCGTGGCGGTCGCGGAGCTGAAGCAGCACGGAGATGTGGCCGGGCGAGTGTCCCGGGCTCGAGACCAGGCGCACCAGCCCGTCGCCGAAGAGGTCGACCGTGCGCGAGAAGGACTCGAACGGCTGCACGTCCGGCCCGCCGAAGTCGATCTCGCGCCAGTGCTCGATCGTCGCGAGGTGGGATTTGATGTAGGGGCCGGGGCCAGACGCGCCCGCGGCGGCGGCGCGCTCGGCTTGGTCGACCACGAACGTCGCCTGCGGCCATCTGCCGCTCGCGCTGACGTGATCGAGATGCAAATGCGTGACGACGACGAGCGCGACGCTCTCCGGCTCGACGCCGCGGTCGCGGACCTCGTCGAGGACGTCGCGCTCGGCGAGCCGGTGCTTCATCACGACCTTCCCGAACAGGAAGCCGAGCGTCCGCGCCGGGTCGGTCTCGACCGACGGGTCGTAGCCGACGTCGATCAGGAAGGGACCCTTCTGCGGGTGCTCGACGAGGAACAGCGGGACCGGGTACCAGTCCGGCTTGCGAAACACCGACGCGATGAACGTCCGCGGCACCTTCGCGGGGCCGCGGCGCGGCGGCCGCGGGTTCATTACGCCGAGCCGGATCTCACCTGAGTTGATGGGGTGAAGACGCACGCTCATGGTGTGCTGTTTACCACCGGTAGGGCGGATACTGCGCGGTGATGTCGCAAGAGAATGTCGCGACTAAGTTGTCTCGATCATGACCCGCCCGACCGACCCACGGATCGAGCTGGTCGAGCGCGGCCACGAGGCCTTTCGGCGCAGAGACCTCGACGCCCTGATGGACAGCTTCACCGACGACGCGGTCTGGCGGTTGATCGGTGGGTTCGAAGCCATGATGGGCTCCGAGTTCGTCGGGCGCGAGGCGGTGCGGGGGTACTTCGAGGATTGGGGGGAGACCCTCGGCGGCAGCAGCGAGATCGAGGCGGTGCACGAAGCCGGCGACCACGTGGTTGCGATCGTGCGCACCGAGGCCGCCGGTGCCGCAAGCGGTGCGCCGGCGGCGTTTCGCTGGGGGCAGGTGTACTCGTTCCGCGACGGGAAGGTCAGCGCGATCGACAACTACTACGACGCCGACGAGGCGCTGACGGCCGCCGGCCTGGGCTAGTCCGTCTCGACCACCGTCGAGATCGACCCGTTGCCGGCGACGCGCTCGACCGCGGCGGCCTCCGGGGTCCCCGGCACGACCGATGTCTGCGGGCGCGGGACTTCCCACGTCATCTGCACGGGCTCGATCGGCGGCCGTCCCGGCTTCGGCGGGACCTTGCTGAGCGTCCGCTCCGCGAGCGCGGTGATCGTGAGGCTCGGGTTCACGCCCGGGTTGGCGGGGATCGCCGCCCCGTCGGTGACGAGCATGTTCTCGTAGGCGAAGACGTGGCCGTCGGCGTCGACCACGCCGTGGTGGTAGTCGTGCCCGATGACGGCGCCGCCGAGGATGTGCGCAGTGCCGGGGATGTTCGCGAACGCCTCGAAGATCGAGCTCTGCGCGACGCCGCCGACCTTGTCGGCGAGCCGCTTCGCGGCGTCGTTGGCCGCCTCGATGTACGTCGGGTTCGGGTTGTCGGGGTCCTGTGCCGTCTGCAGGCGCACGCCGCGCCCGAAGCGCTTCTCGATCGGCCGCAGCCGGATCGAGTTGTCGAGCGTCTGCATCACGAGCAGGATGATCGTCCGCTTCGACCAGTCGCCGGGGATCAGCGTCTTGAGCCACTGGCGGGGGCTGCGGATCACCTCGCCGAGGAACTTGAGCGGCCGCGTGATGCGCGTGCCCTTGCCGACGAGCACGGTGAAGAGCATGCTCATCGCGCTGCCGCCGCCGCCGTAGGTGACCGTCTCGATGTGCGTGTCAGGGTCCGGGTAGATCGAGCCGGTGATCGCGATCCGCTCGGTGAAGTCGACGCCGCTGTCGGCGGTGACCGCGAGCAGCGCCTCGCTATTTGTACGCACGAGGTAACCGAGACGATGTGAGACGCGCGGCAGCGAGCCGCGCGCGCGGCAGTTGTGGAGCAGGTTGTTCGTGCCCAGGGCCCCGGCCGCGAACACGACGCCGCGACAGGTCTCGCTGCGCCGGTCCTTGCGCACCCACGCCCCGGTGCGCTCGGTCGTGACGCGGTAGCCGTCGGACCCGTCGGGCGCGCCGAGCGGGGCGACGTCGACCACCTTGCGCTCGGCGACGATCCGCACCCCGCGGCGCTCGGCCAGGTAGAGGTAGTTCTTGACTAGCGTGTTCTTGGCGTTGTAACGGCAGCCGATCATGCAGCGGCCGCACTTCACGCAGCCGCGCCGCGCCGGGCCCTCGCCGGCGAAGTACGGGTCCGGCGCGGTCTTCCCGGCCTCGCCGAAGTAGACGCCGACGTTGACCTTCGCGTGCGTTGCCTCGACGCCGATGTCGTGCGCGAGCTCGCGCAGCAGCGCGTCGCCGGGATCGTCGAACGTGACCGGCGCCATCCCGAGCATCCGCTCGGCCGTGTCGTAGTGCGGCGCGAGCTCCTGCTCCCAGTCGGCGAGGCCCGCCCACTGCGGGTCCTGGAAGAAGCGGCTCGGCGCGCGATACAGCGTGTTCGCGTAGACGAGGCTGCCGCCGCCGACGCCCGCGCCGGACATGATCGCCACGTCCTTGAACGGCGTGAAGCGCATGATCCCCTTGCAGCCGAGCTTCGGCATGTAGAGGAAGCTGCGCAGGTCCCACGTCGTGCGCGCGAACTCGTCGTCGGCGAAGCGCCTGCCCGTCTCGTTGACGCAGACCGTGTAGCCCTTCTCCGCGAGCCGCAGGGCGGCGACGCTGCCGCCGAAGCCGGATCCGACGACGATCCAGTCCCAGTTGTACTCGCGCTCGGCCACCGTGGGCCGACGCTATCCGACCGCGGATGGTGGGAGCGAGCGGCCCGCAGGCGCCGGCGCTCACTCCCAGCTAGAGAATGGCCGGCGAACCGCGTTGAAGCGAAGGCCGCTCCGCCGCGCGATCCGACACGGGCTATCCGGCTGGAATTCAGGCTGCGTGCAACCGTCGGCCGGGTCGTAGACCTCGTACGCCCGGCCGTTGGCGTCGTAGCTCCAGGCGAGCAGCGGCGCTCCCGGTGAGTCCGCTTGCTCGTAGCGTCCCGTCCGCAACTTGAGGCGGTAGATCCCATACGGGCGCGCACCGCACCGTCCTCCGGCACCGCCGCATGTGCGCGCGAAGTAGAGGTGCCCGCCGGCAAACGTCGGACCGACGTAGTGCTGGCCGTTGAGCCCGCAAAGAACATTGGCGACCGTCCGTGCGCGTCTGGTCGGGATGCTGACGAGCGCAACGCCGGGCACTCCGCACACGCCGGCGTCCCGTAATGGCCGCTGGGTGAGCAACGCGACGCGGTCGCCGGACAACTCGACCCCGGTTGCCGCACCTCCGGACGGCACGCCGGGCAGCCGCAGCGAACGGCCGCCCGCGAGCCGCTTGACATAGAGCAGCGGCCGTCGGCCGCTGGCATCCAGACGGACGAATGCGACGCGCCCGCGCCATAGCGACGGGTGCAGTTCGCGCTGCCCTGGCGCATGGGTGGATTTCAACTCGGTGGGCGCGCCAGCACCGAGGCGCAGCCGGTGTAGGGAACATTCGCCGCTCGCGCAGGCTGAGTAGACGATCGCTGGACGGCCTTCGGCGTCGGGGCCGATGTCCGCGTCGAACAGAGTGTTCTGTGTCGGTGCCGGCAGGTCGACGGGCGCGCCGCCAGCGGTGCTGACTGCCAGGTGATACGCACTGCCGTCCCAACGAGAGAAGACAGCCATGCCGGCGTACGCTCGGATCCCGCTCGAAGCCGATTGCACCGCGATCAGTCGCTCAGCTGCCATCGCCTGTCCACACAACAGCACGGCCATAGAAGTGGACAACGCCGAGATCGCGGCCCGCATGCCTCTATAACGCGCGGGCATGGTGAGGGTTACGACGTATGGCCGCCATCGATGTCTGACAGGTGCGCGATGTTCGCGCGATCCTCGTCGTCGGCCGACGGCTCGGCGTTGAACCACGCGTCGAGGATCTCCTCGAGCAGGGCCGGCGAAGTTGCGCGCAGCGAGAGCGCCAGCACGTTCGCGTCGTTCCACTTGCGCGCGCCGCCGGCGGTCTCCGCGTCGCCGCACAGCGCCGCGCGGACGCCCGCGACCTTGTTCGCCGCGATCGAAGCGCCGGTGCCGGTCCAACAGCAGACGACCGCCTGGTCCGCGCGGCCGTCCGCGACGTCGCGGGCTGCGGCCTCCGAGGCCCACGCCCAGTCATCGCGCTCGGCCTCGTTGAGCGCGCCGTGCGCCGCGACGACCTCATGCCCGCGCTTCTCGAGCTCGGCCGCCACCGCCTCGGCGACGCCGGTCCGCTCGTCTGCTGCCACCGCGATCTTCATTCTCCGAGGACCTTGATTATCAGGCGCTTGCGACGGCCGCCGTCGAACTCGCAGTAGAAGACCGCCTGCCAGGGGCCGAGGTCGAGGCGCCCGTCTGTGACCGGGAGTACGACCTGGTGGTGGACGAGCAGGTTCTTCCAGTGCGCGTCGCCGTTGTCCTCGCCGCCGCGGTGGTGGCGGAAGTCGCCGGGCTCGGGCGAGAGCGCGGCGGCGACCTCGTTGGCCGGCGCGTTCCACGACGGCGGCGCGAGCTTGTCGAGCCACTCGAGCGTGTCGGTGAGGATTCCGGGCTCGTCGTCGTTGACCCACACGCCCGCGGTGATGTGCATCGCGCTTACCAGGACCATGCCCTCGCTGATGCCGGCCTCGTCGACTGCGCTCTGTACCTCGTCGGTGATTCGCACGAACTGGCGCCGCTCTGGGGTCTGGAACGTCAGGTACTCCGTGTGGGATCGCATGGTCGTAGGATCGCCGACCAGTGGATCTGGAGCTCGACAACCGTGTCTGCGTGGTCACCGGTGCCAGCAGCGGCATCGGCCTCGAGACCGCGCGGCGCCTGCGCGACGCGGGCGCGCAGGTCCTGATGGTCGCCCGCACCGAGGGACCGCTGCGCGCGGCCGCCGAACAGCTCGGCGCGGAATGGATCGCCGCCGACGTCCGCGATCCCGACTGCGACGAACGCATCATCGCGACCTGTGCCGAGCAGATGGGCGGCGTCGACGTGCTCGTAAACAATGCGGGCACGAGCTACGCACGCGCGCTCGAAGACCTCACCGACGACGACTGGCGCGACCAGTACGAGCTGCACGTGCTCGCGCCGATGCGGCTGATGCGCGCGGCCGCGCCGCGGATGGCGGGGCGCGGCTGGGGCCGGATCGTCAACGTCTGCTCGAGTGCCGGCAAGCGCCCGTCGCTGACGAACGCCGCGTACAGCGTCACGAAGGCGGCACAGCTGTCGCTGTCGCGCGTGTTCGCTGAGCGCTACGCCGCGGACCACGTGCTCGTGAATGCCGTCACACCGGCCGCGACGAGCTCACCGCTGTGGCTCGCCGAGGGCGGCCTGGCCGACCAGGTCGCCGCCGACAAGGGCATCGACCGCGACGAGGCGCTGCGCCGGCAGGCTGCCGGCATCCCGCTCGGGCGCTTCGCCGAGCCCGGGGAGATCGCCGATGTGGTGGCGTTCCTGTGCAGCGAGCGCGCGTCGACGGTCACCGGCGCCGCGTGGTCGGTCGACGGCGGCGCGGTCGCGATCATCGTCTGATGCGACGCGTCGCGGCTGTGGTGGTGCTGCTTGCCGTGCCCGCGTGTGGCTCGTCGGGCGGCGGGAGCGATGATCCGGCTCCGCGGCGCGCGCAGCTGTCGCGCTGCGCGATGACGGTCGATCTGTTCCGCGCGCCCCAGGACAAGGTGCGGGCGCTCGTCCCGGCCCGCTACCGGCTCGCCGCCGACCGCGACGGCGAAGCGGCCGTTGACATCTGGACGGTGGCGTGCCGGGACGCCAGGATCGGCGGGCGCGACCGCGGAGCAGTGGCGATGAGCTTCGTGGGGGCGGTGGTCGGCGACCCGAACCGCGCCGGGCCGCGCCGCGCCGTCTACCCCGCGCAGTTCCACCACTACCTGTTGTGGGCGCACGTCGACGACGACGACGCGGCCGCGGACCTGCGCCGTGCGTCGCTTCCCGCGGAGGCGGTGCCGGGGCTGCGCCACGCGCGCGGCCACGTCACGGTGCCCTGGAAGACCTCGCCCTACGCCCTCATCACGCCGCGGCTGACCGGCGACGATGAGCCGCACGACCACGACAACGCGTGGTGGCGCGATGGGCCCGACGGCCGGACGGCGCAGCTCTCGCTGCGCGCCCGCGACGCCGACGACATCAACTGCGAGCGCCCGCCCTGCACCACGCTCACGGTCGAGGCCGGCACGCCGCTCGCGACGATGCTCGGCGCCACGTCGGTCTCCGCGGAGCAGTCCTTCGATCACATTCCTCTAGATCTGCGCTTGGCGTTCGAGCCGCCGACCTGCCTGCGCTTCGCGCGCGACGCGCGCGCCGGCGGCCCGCCCTGCGCCCGCTGACGGCCGGCCGCGAAGCAGCCGCGCCAGCCGCATCGCTACTCGCCGCCCCCGGGGCGGCTGAGCAGCAGCTCCAGCGGTTCATCCGCGCCTGCGCGGCGGCCCGCGTCGCGTGCGTGGTCCTCGATGCGATCCACGACCGCGGGCTCGGCGTAGAGCGCGCACGCCGCGAGCTTCGCGTCGAGGTGCTCGCCGACCGGCACCGCCACCAGCTCGCCGGCGCCGAGCGGCGCGCCCGGCGTGCGCGACAGCGCGTAGGGGAGGTCGAGCCAGCGCAAGCGGTCGACCTCGAGCGTCTCGAGCGCAGCCAGCGTCACGTCGTGGTCCACGTCGCCGCCGAGGCCGAGCGGCGCGAGCACGAGGTCGGGCGCGAGCCGGTCGATCGACAGCGCGAGCGCCGCGACCGCCAGCCGCGGCGCCTCGTCGGCCTCGTCCACGCCCTTGTATGTGCCGAGGTGTCCCTCGTAGCCGCGCTGCGCGGCCGCATCGATCGTCACGTGGATCACGCCCCCCAGCCCGAGGTGGCGCGCGGCCTCGTCGTCGGCGCCGCCGGCCGCGCCGAACAGGCACAGCGCGACGACCTCATGGCCCTCGGCGGCGTGGCGGGCGAGCGTCGCGCCGCACGACAGCACCGCGTCCGACAGGCGTGGGGTGACGGCGACGATGCGGCTCACGCGCTCAGGCTAGGGGGCCATAGGGTCTGGGCGATGCAATCGCGCGCAGACCCCAGCGGCCTCGCGCTCGGCGTGCTGGCAGTGGTGCTGTTCTCGTTCTCGTTCCCGGCGACGAAGCTCGCGGTGGCCGACCTCGAGCCGCTGCTCGTCTCGTTCGGCCGCGCCGCGGTGGCCGGAGTGCTGTCGGTCCTGTACCTGCTCGCCGTCCGCGCGCCGCTGCCCACGGCGGAGCAGTGGCGGCGCCTCGCGATCGTCGCCGGCGGCGTCGTGATCGGGTTCCCGGTGCTGACGTCTATCGCGCTGGACGCGCAGACCTCAGCTCACGTCGCGGTGGTGACGGCCGTGATGCCGGCGGCGACCGCGGTCGCCGCCGTCGTGCGCGCGGGAGAACGGCCGAGCGTTGGCTTCTGGGCTGCAGCCCTCGCGGGCATGGTCGCCGTCGTCGTGTTCGCAGTGGCACAGGGCGCCGGAGGCTTGGATCGCGACGACGTACTGCTGCTCGTGGCGGTGGTCCTGGTCGGGCTCGGATACGCCGAGGGCGGCGCGCTCAGCCGCGAGCTCGGCGGCGCGCGCACGATCTGCTGGGCCCTGGTCTTGACCCTGCCGCTGACCGCCGCGGTCGCTGCGATCGCCGCCGGGACGAGCTCCTTCGGTGCGGTCGACACCGACGCATGGCTCGGGTTCGCCTATGTGTCGCTGTTCTCGATGTTCCTCGGCTTCTTCGCGTGGTACGCGGGGCTGGCGCGGGGCGGCGTCGCCAAGATCGGCCAGATCCAGCTCGCCCAGCCGATCCTCACGCTGGGCTGGGCCGCGTTCCTGCTCGAGGAGAGCGTGACCGCCGCGACGGTGCTCTGCGCGCTGGTCGTGCTGGCCTGTGTCGTCGCCACGCAGCGCACGCGGGTCGCGCCCGCCCCTGCGGATTGAGCACGAATAGTGTTCCGCGGCGATGCCGCTCGACACCGCCGCCGTTGGCAAGACGTACGCGCCCACCGTCTACGCGGTCGGCCGCGAGAAGATCAAGGAGTACGCGTACGCGGTCGGCGAGACGAACCCGCTGCACCTCGACCCTGAGGCCGCGCGCGCTGCCGGGTTCAGGGACGTGATCGCACCGCCGATGTTCGCGGTCGTCTACAGCGCACCGGCGATGGGCCCGGCGATCCTCGACCCCGAGGTCGGCATCAACCTCGCGCTGATGGTGCACGGCAGCCAGGAGTTCCGGTGGGGCCCGCCCGTGCAGGCCGGCGACGAGATCACGACCGCGGTGACGGTGAAGTCAATCGACGAACGCGACGGCAAGGGGTTCTTCGTCTTCGAGTCCGTGTCCACCAACCAGGACGGCGACCAGGTCTGCGTCGCCACCTGGACCAACATCGTGCGAGGCATCGGATGAACAGCGGCGACGCGATCCCGACCCTGAGCGTCACGCCGGACCGTTTCGTCACGGTCCGCTACGCCGGCGCGTCGGGCGACTTCAACCCGATCCACATCGACGAGGAGTTCGCCAAGCAGGTCGGCCTCCCCGGCCGCATCCTGCACGGGCTCTGGACGATGGCCCAGGTGGCGCGCGCGTGCACCGAGGCGGGCGGCGGGCCGGAGAGCCTGCGCAGGCTCTCGGTGCAGTTCCGCGGGATGGGCATGCTCGAGCAGGAGATCGCCGTCACAGGGACCGTGCGCACGGTCGACGACGGCGTCGCGACGGTCGACCTCGTTGCCGAGCAGGGCGGCAACCAGATCATCCGCAACGCCGAGGCAGACCTGAAGCTCTGAGGGCACCACTGGCTACCCTCAAGATGTGCTCAGTCCGCGCCAGGAGCTGATTTTCAAGAAGCTCGTCGAGCTGTACACGGCGACAGGTCAGCCTGTGGGCTCGAAGACGCTCGCCGCCGACCCTGCGCTCGAATACGGGCCTTCCACGATCCGCAACGAGCTGGCGATGCTCGAGGAGCACGGCCTGCTCGCGCACCCGCACACCAGCGCCGGCCGCGTGCCGACCGAGGCCGGCCACCGCTGGTTCGTCGATCACCTCGAGCCGGACCGCCTGCCGCAGAAGGCGCTGCGCCTGGAGCTCGTGCGCCGCGAGCTCGACGAGGCGATGCAGGTGACGACGCAGACGCTTTCGCAGGTCACGAACCTGCTCGCACTCGTGAGCGCCCCGCCGCTCGACACCGCCACCGTGCACCGCGTCGAGGTGCTGGCGCTCCAGCCGCAGGTCCTGATGGTCGTGGTCATCACGTCCACCGGCGGCGTCTCGAAGAAGGTCTTCACATTCGACGCGCCGGTGGACCCCGGCCTGGCCGCGTGGGCCGGCGAGTTCCTGAACGACCGCCTGACCGGGATGGGTCTCGGGGCGCGCATGCTGCACTCGCGGCTGAACGACCCGTCGCTGGCGCCCGGCGAGGGCGCGTTCGTGCAGCAGCTGGCACCCGCCTTCACCGAGCTTGCCGAGACCGCCGAGCACACGCTCTACGTCGACGGCGCGGCCCGGTTGCTGCGCGAGGACCGTGTCCAGGACCTGTCGCAGATCAACGAGCTCATGCAGATGCTCGAGCGCCGCGTGTCGATGCTCGGCGTGCTGCGCTCCGCGCTCTCGCAGACGGACGTGCTGGTGCGGATCGGCTCCGAGAACGAGACACCGGCGCTGCGCTCACTGGCGCTCGTCGCGGCCGGGTACGGGTTGCCGCGGCGCAACCTCGGCGCCGTGTCGGTCATCGGCCCGGTTCGCATGGACTACGCGGTGGCCATCCGTGCTGTGCGCGAGGCGTCGCGCGAGCTGTCCAGGTTCGTCGAGGACGTCTACGAGTGAGCCTGAAGGACAATCGCCTCGTGAGCCTGCAGAGGCATCGCGCGTGAGCGGCACGGTCCCGCGGGACCCTTACGACGTGCTGGGGGTCGGTCGCGACGCCGACGAACAGCAGATCAAGAGTGCCTTCCGCAAGCTCGCGCGCGAGCTGCACCCGGACGTCAACGCGCACGATCCGGACGCGGAGAGCAAGTTCAAGGAGGCTGCCGAGGCCTACGAGATCCTCTCGGACCGCGAGCGGCGCGCGCTCTACGACCGCTACGGGCACGAGGGCCTGCGGTCGGGCGGGTACGCGCCGAACTTCGAGGGCTTCGGCTCGATCTCGGACCTGTTCGACGCGTTCTTCGGCGGCGCGTTCGGGTCGGCGTTCGGCGGCGGTGCGCGCAGCGGCCCCCGGCAGGGCGACGACATCGCGATCGCGGCGCACATCTCGCTAGAGCAGGCATTCACCGGCGACTCCGTGGAGTTGCGCTTCGAGGCGATAGATCTCTGTGAAAGCTGCCGCGGCAACGGCGCCGAGCCCGGCACGCCCATCGAGACCTGCGAGCGCTGCGGCGGCGCCGGCCAGCTGCAGTCGGTCACCCGCTCGCCGTTCGGCCAGGTCGTGCGTGCGGTGGCGTGCGACGTCTGCGGCGGCGACGGCCGCGTCGCGAAGGAGCCCTGCCACGAGTGCGACGGGCGCGGCCGGCACGTGGCGACGCGGGCGCTCGAGGTCGACGTGCCGGCCGGGATCGCCGACGGTCAGCGCATCCGCCTCAGCGGCCGCGGCCATGCGGGCGAGCGCGGCGGGCCGGCGGGCGACCTCTACGTGTTGGTCGCGATCGAGCCGCACGAGCGCTTCCTGCGCGACGGCGACGATCTCGTGACGGTGCTCGACGTGCCGGCGCCGCGCGCGGCGCTGGGCGCGACGTTCACGCTCGACGGTCTCGACGGGACGCTCGAGATCGACGTGCCGGCCGGCACCCAGCCGGGCGAGCTGGTCACGCTGCGCGGCCGCGGCATGCCCGGCCTGCGGCGGGGCGGCCGCCGCGGGGACGTCCGCGTCGTTGTCAACGTCGTGATCCCGCGCAAGCTGCGGCGCGAGCAGCGCGAGCTGCTGGAGCAGCTC
Source organism: uncultured Conexibacteraceae bacterium (assembly GCA_963832195.1). Classification (GTDB taxonomy): domain Bacteria; phylum Actinomycetota; class Thermoleophilia; order Solirubrobacterales; family Solirubrobacteraceae; genus Baekduia. Next base: position 807,393 of record CAWHTH010000003.1, on the reverse strand, counting down.
GCGGATTCTGTGGACGAGTCCCAACTGGGTAGCGACGAGTCGCTCGTCGGCAAGCTGCGGCGGCTCTTCAGCGCGCCGTCGTGATCAGGCTCGCGGTGCGGGTGCGGCGCGCCGACGCGGAGCTGGTGCTGGCGGAGCTGCTGGAGCTGGCGCCGGGCGGGGTGGAGGAGGCCGATGTCGACGCGGACGTCGTCGAGTACGCGGTCTACGGCGCGCCGGGGGAGCTGCCCGAGCTGCCCGACCTGCGGGCCGCCGCCGGCGGCGCGCTGGTCGAGATCCAGACCCGGGAGGTCGCCGACGACTGGGCTGACCGCTGGCGCGCGTTTCACCGCCCGCTCGCGATCGGCCCGCTGTATGTGCGCCCGCCGTGGGAGCCGCCGTGCGACGGCGCGCTCGACGTAGTCGTCGACCCCGGCCAGGCGTTCGGCACCGGCGCGCACCACACGACGCGGCTGTGCTTGGAATTCCTCGTCGAGCTCGAGGCGGGTGGCGCTTTCGCCGACCTTGGCTGCGGCTCCGGCGTGCTCGCGCTGGCCGCGGCGCGCCTGGGGTGGGCGCCGGTGCTGGCGGTCGACCACGAGCGCGAATCCGGCGCGGCGACGGCCGACAACGCGGCGGCGAACAGCGTCGAGATCGAGGTCCGCCGCTTCGACCTGCTGCGCGACGGCCCGGCGCCGAGCGCGCCGACTGCCGTCGCCAACCTGCTGCGGCCACTGCTGCTCGCGGTGGCGCGCGCGGGCTTCGCCGACGGCGTGCCGCGGACGCTGATCGCATCAGGCCTACTGCACCACGACGCCGACGAGGTCGCGGCGGCGTTCGCGCGCCACGGGCTGCACGAGCGCGACCGCCGCGCGAGCGGCGAGTGGACGGCGCTGCTGCTGCGCGCCGATTGACCTGGCGTTCAGTCCACTTCTCGCGGGCGTGCCGGCGTTCGCGGATTGGCACCGAGTGAGGGAGCGTGTTGTGTATTGGCTCTTCCGCAACAGTCGCGCACCCCGCCGCGCCTTGCCAGGCAAAACGTCGGTTTGGTGGTGCTATAGCCCCATGAAACAGACGTTTTGCGGGGGAGCCGCCGGGTCAGGACTGCTCAGTCCAGCGGCGGGCGGCGGTCCGTCCACGGCCGCGCCCGCTCGAGCTGCGCCGCCAGCGCGACGAGCGTCGCCTCGTCGTCCGGGCGGCCGACGAGCTGGACGGCGACCGGCAGCCCGTCCTCGAAGCCGGCGGGCACCGCGGCCGCGGGCTGGCCGGTGTAGTTCCAGGCACCCGTGTACGCGATGTACGGGCGCATGCTGTCGAACGTCCGCAGCGCGCCCTTGCCCTCCCAGCGCCCGACGCGTGGCTGGCGCCTGGCGATCAGCGGCGTGAGCAGCACGTCGTGCTCTTCGAAGATCCGGTTCAGGCGCGCCGTCACGGCGGGCTCGCGCGCGAACGATCGCCGCAGCGGACGACCCTGCAGGCGTCCGCCGACCGCTGCGATGCGGCGCGTGCGCGCTTCGAGCCGGTCGGGGTGCGGGAGCCGCGCCGCGTCGTCGTGGACGCCGCACGCGTAGCGCGGGAGCACGGTCGGCATCAGGACGCCCCATGCGGGATCGCGCTCGCGGACCTCGTGGCCGAGCGAGCGCAGAAGCTCCGCCATGCGCTCGGTCGCGGCGCGCAGCGCCGGATCGAGTCGCGCTGGAGCCGCAGGCTTGAACGACACGGCGATCCGCAGCCGCCGCGGCTCGGCGCGCGCCGCCTCGGTGAAGAAGTCGCGGCCGCTGAGCACGTCGTCGAGCACCGCCGTGTCCAGCACGCTGCGCGCGAGCCCGCCGAAGACGACGAGCCCGTGCCAGTAGTTCTGCTCGGGCAGCGTCGAGATGCGCCCGCGCTGGGGCTTGAGGCCGAAGATGCCGCACATCCCGGCCGGCACGCGGATCGACGCGCCGCCGTCGGACCCGAGCGCGCCGGCGACCAAGCCCGCTGCGACCGCCGCGGCGCTGCCCCCGCTGGAGCCGCCCGGCGAGTGATCACGGTTCCACGGGTTGCGCGTCGCGCCCCAGGTCGGCGACTCGGTGAAGTGGCCCCACATCGCCAGCTCGGGCAGCGTGGTCTTCCCGACGATCACCGCACCTGCCGAGCGCAGGCGGCGCACGGCCTCCGAGTCGGCCGCGGCCGGCGCGCCGCCCGCGCCGGTCCCGTGGCTCGTCACTTCGCCGGCGACGTCCGCGTCGTCCTTGACCGCGACCGGCACGCCCAGCAACGGCCCCGAGTCGCCCGCCTCCACGCGCCGCTGCGCATCGGCCGCCTCGACCAATGCGCTCTCGCCGAGCACGCGCGTGAAGCAGTTGAGCAGCGGCTGCAGCCGCTCGATGCGCCGCAGCTGCGACTCGACGAGCTCTGGTGCGGACAGCTCGCGCGAGCGCACGAGCGCGGCCTGCTCGACGACGCCCAGGTAGGCCAGGTCGTCGGGGTTCACGGCGCGACCGTATCGTCAGCCCTCGATGCGCGACGCGGTCATCATCGGCGCCGGCCACAACGGGCTCGTCGCCGCCGCATACCTCGCCCGCGCAGGGCTCGACGTGGAGGTGCTCGAGCGGCGCGACATCGTCGGCGGCGCGTGCGTCACCGAGGAGCTGTGGCCGGGCGTGCGCGCGTCGCCCGGCGCCTACACGCTGTCGCTGCTGCGGCGCCGGATCATCGACGACCTCGAGCTCCACCGGCACGGGCTCGAGGTCTCCGTCCACGAGCCGTACCTGTTCGCGCCGCTGCCGGACGGCCGGAAGGTGGTCACCTGGTCCTCGCGCGCGCGGACCGCGGCGCAGCTTGCGACCGACTGGACCGGCGCCGACGCCGACGCCTACATCGCGCGCAGCGTGCGCTGGGAGAACGCCGCGCGCCGCGCGCGTCCGCTGCTGCTGGAGCCACCGGATCGCGCGCGCTGGCTCGACGCGATCGGAATCGAACTGCTCGACGGCAGCATCGCCGCGGACCTCGAGGCCATTCCCTCCGAGCCGGTTCGGGTTCCGTTCGCGATCCAGGGCCTGATCGGGACACTCGCGGCGCCCCAGGACGCGGGCACCGCCTTCGTCGCCTTCTACCACGACCTCGGCGAGGCGACCGACCCGCCGGGCGCGTGGGGGTACGCGCGCGGCGGCATGGGCGCGGTGACGCAGGCGCTGCGCGCGGCTGCTGAGGCGGCGGGCGCGACGGTCCGCACAGAGGCACCGGTCGAGCGGGTGCTCGTCGACGACGGCCGTGCGACGGGTGTCGTCATCGCGGGCGGGGAGGAGGTGCACGCGCGCGCGGTTCTCTCGAACGCCGACCCGCTGCGGACCTGCGATCTGATCGGCGCGCCACGACCGGACGGCTGGGCCCAGGACGGGCCGACGGTCAAGGTCATGCTGCTGCTCGACGGCCTGCCCGACTTCCCGTCGTGGCCCGGGCCGCGGGCGTGGGACGGCACGATCGACATCGGGTTCTCGCTCGGCGACCTTGCGGTGGCTGCGGCCGACGCCCGCGCCGGCCGCCCGGCCGCGCGCCCGTGGATCGAGGCCTCGTCGCAGACCTCGGCCGACCCGACGCTCGCGCCGCCCGGGCGCCACGTCCTGTCGCTGTTCTGCCAGTGCTTCCCGCCCGACGTGGACGCCGACAGCGCGGCCGACCTCGCGATCGCGCGCTTCGCCGAGATCTGCCCCGAGCTTCCCGATCGCATCGTTGACCGCCTGGCGCTCGGCCCGCGCGAGCTCGAGCAGCGCTTCGGGATCACCGGCGGGCACATCTTCCACGGCGAGATGCTCGGCTCGCAGCTGCTCGAGAACCGGTTCGCCGCGCGGCGCTTCGCGGACATCGACGGGCTCTACCTGGCGGGCTCGGGAGCACACCCCGGAGGCGCCGTCACGGGCGCGCCCGGCTACGTGGCGGCCAGTGCCCTGCTCGAGGACCTGGGGCAGACTTTGTAACACGCTTGTGACATTGGTCTCTACGGGTCGAACGTGACACCGTGGAGGCCCATGGCATGGCATGTAGTGATCGCAGGCGGTGGCTTCGGTGGGTTCTACGCGGCCCGCACGCTCGAGCGCGTCCTGTCGCCGCAGGCCGCGCGGATCACGCTCGTCAACGACGTCAACTTCATGCTCTACACGCCGCTGCTGCCGGGCGCCGCCGCGGGGACGCTCGAGCCGCGTCATGTCGTCGTGCCGCTGCGGGAGGAGCTCGGTCGCACGGATCTGCGCGTCGGGACGGTCGTCGGCGCCGACCCCGAACGCAACTGCATCAGGATCGACACCGTCGAGGGCCACACCGAGGCGCTGCAGTACGACCAGCTCGTCGTCGCCCTCGGCGCGATCTCGCGCACGTTGCCGGTCCCCGGCCTCGCCGAGCATGCCATCGGCTTCAAGACGCTGCCCGAGGCGATCGCGTTGCGCAATCGCCTGCTCCAATCACTCGAAGCGGCCGAGACGCTCGACGATCCGGCCGAGCGCGCGAAGTACCTGACGTTCGTCTTCGTCGGCGCCGGCTACGCCGGGCTCGAGGGGCTCGCGGAGCTGCAGGACTTCGCCGCCGACGTCATCGCGCTCTACCCGCGCTGCCGCACGCAGGGCATGCGCTGGGTTCTCGTCGAGGCGCAGGAGCGTGTGATGCCGGAGATCCAGCCGCAGCTGGCCGAGTTCGCCGCGCGCGAGCTGCGCGGTCGCGGCATCGACATCCGCACCGGCACGACGCTCGAGGAAGTCGGCGCCGACTTCGCGCGCCTGTCGGACGGTGAACGCCTGCCGACTCGCAGCGTCGTCTGGACGACCGGCGTCAAGCCGCACCCGGTGGTCGGGCGACTAGGGCTTCCCGTCACGACGCACGGGCGGATCGCGGTCGACCGCACGATGCGAGTCGACGGCCATCCGAACGTCTGGGCGATCGGCGACGCCGCGGCCGTCCCGGATCCCGCGCGCAAGGGCAAGGCGCCGTGCCCGCCGACCGCGCAGCACGCGATCCGGCAGGGACGTCTAGTGGCGCGCAACGTCGCGGCGGCGCTCGGCAAGGGCCGCGTCAAGCCCTTCCGTTACAAGACCAAGGGCGTCTTCGTCGACATGGGCCAGTACGAGGCCGTCGCGTCGACGATGGGCCTGCGCTGGCGCGGGCGCTTCGCGTGGTTCCTCGCGCGCACCTACCACCTGGCGATGATGCCGGGCCTCAAGCGCAAGCTGCGCCTGCTCGCGGACTGGAACGTGCAGCTGCTGTTCGGCCGCGACGCCGCGGAGCTCGGTGCTCTCGGGCACCCGCCCGCGCTCGAGATCGAGAGCCCGCCGGCCGCGGCACGGCCCGAAGAAGTCAGGGCTCCCGCCCCTACAATCGGGAGCGGATGACGCTAGCCGACAGGGTCAAGCAGGACGTGGCCGCCGCCATGAAGGCCGGCGACAAGGACCGCGTCGGCACCCTTCGGCTCGTCCTCTCGGAGCTGCAGAAGGCGGCGAAGGAAGGCAGCGACGACGAGGTCGCGGTCCTGCGCCGTGAGCGCAAGCGCCGGCTCGAGGCAGCGACCGCGTTCCGCGATGCCGGCCGCGACGAACTGGCGGCCAAGGAAGAGGCCGAGGCGGTCGTCATCGAGGAATACCTGCCGGCCGAGCTCGGCGACGAGGAGCTGCGCGCAATCGTCGACCAGGCGATCGCCGAGACCGGCGCGACGACGCCGAAGGACATGGGCAACGTGATGCGCGCGGCGATGGAGCGCGTCGCGGGCCGCGCCGACGGCAAGCGGGTCTCCGGCCTCGTCCAGGAGGCGCTGCGTTGAGACGGCAGATCGAGGTCCCCAACGAGGTCGCCGCGGCGCTCAGCGGCAGCCACGACAGCGTGCTGCGCGCGCTCGAAGGACATGTCGAGTGCGACCTCTTCCTGCGCGGCAACGTGATCACGCTCGACGGCGACGCCGAGGCCGTGCAGAACGCGGCGACCGTGGTGCGCGAGCTCGCCGAGCTGATCGAGGGCGGCCACGAGATCGGGCCCGGGACGATCGACGCGGTGACGAGCGCGCTCGACCACCACGAATCGCCGGCGAAGGTGCTCGAGGACGTCGTCTGGCGCCACCGTCAGACCAAGGTCGCGCCGAAGTCCGTCAACCAAAAGCGCTACGTCGACTCGATCCGCAACAACACGATCACGTTCGGCATCGGCCCCGCAGGCACTGGCAAGACGTTCCTCGCGGTCGCGATGGCGGCGGCGGCGCTCAGCCGCCGCGAGGTCAACCGCATCATCCTCACGCGCCCCGCTGTCGAGGCGGGCGAGCGCCTCGGCTTCCTGCCCGGCGACCTCCAGGCCAAGATCGACCCCTACCTGCGCCCGCTGTTCGACGCCCTGCACGACATGCTCGACCCCGAGCGCGTGTCGACAAGCCTCGAGAAGAACATCATCGAAGTTGCGCCGCTCGCGTTCATGCGTGGTCGAGCGCAACCAGTGCACAGCAGAGTCCTAACGCCGACGGGCTGGCAGCAGATCGGACGGGTGCGCGTCGGCGATCTCGTCGTCGGATCCGACGGCAGGCCGACCCCGGTGCTGGGGGTGTTCCCCCAGGGCCGCAAGGACGTGTTCCGCGTGAGCACACAGGACGGCGCGTCCACGCTCGCCTGCGCCGAGCACCTGTGGGCGGTGAAGACCGCGAGCGACAAACGCCGCGGCAAACCCGCCCGGATCCTCCAGACGCAGGAGATGGCAGAGAACCTCCGCGTCTTCCATCAGCGTCGCTTCGAGCTGCCGGTGATGTCCGCCCCGGCCGAGTTCCAGCCGCAGGACGTGCCGATGGATCCCTATGCGCTCGGCCTTCTACTCGGCGACGGCTGCATCACTACGCAGTCGACCCCATCGTTCGCAACGGCCGACCCCGAGCTTGCGAGGGCACTCGAGGAGGCTCTCCCAGACATCGAGCTGCGGCACCGTGGCGGCGTCAACTACATGCTGCGGCACACCGGGGGAGACCCGCGGGGCATGGGAATTGCTCACCCCGTCACGACTGCCGTGCGCGAACTCGACCTCGCCGGATCGCGATCCAAAACGAAGTTCGTCCCGGCGGAGTACCTGTTCAACAGCCCGGATGTGCGGCTCGCCGTCCTACAGGGGCTTCTCGACACCGATGGCGGTCCGGTTACGCAGGCGGGCCGCACGACCCGGATCCAGTACACGACGTGTTCGCCGGAGCTGCGTGACGACGCGGTCTTCCTTGTGCGGTCGCTGGGTGGCGTCGCCTATTGGCGAACGCGCAAGGCTGAAGGCCGGAAGCCCGGTCTCATCGACGGGCGTCCGGTGCCTCACCTCTCCGATGCATACATCGTCGACATTCGCCTCCCGGCCGGCCTTGCGCCCTTCCGCCTAGCGCGCAAGCGCGCGAAGTACGACGCTATTGGGGGTGGCCGCCCGATGCGGTTCATCGACGCGATCGAACCGGCCGGCGAGGCGGAGTGCGTGTGCATCGCAGTGGGCGCTCAGGATTCGCTCTACGTCACGGAGGACTTCCTCGTGACGCACAACTCGTTGAACGATTCGTTCGTGATCCTCGACGAGGCGCAGAACACGAGCCCCGAGCAGATGAAGATGTTCCTGACGCGGCTCGGGTTCGGGTCGAAGATGGTGATCACTGGGGACATCACGCAGATCGACCTGCCGCGCGACCAGCGCTCCGGCCTCGTCGTCATCGCGGAGATCCTCAAGGACATCGAGGGCGTGGACTTCGTGCGCTTCGGGGGCGACGACGTCGTGCGCCACCGCCTCGTGCAGCGCATCGTCGAGGCCTACGACGAGCACGGGCAGCGCGAGGCGCCGGAGCTGCGTTCCGCGGACCGCAAGCGCCGCGCATAGCGCGATGGCGCTCGACGTCGAGGTGGTCGGCCGCGCGCTGGCCCCGCAGGCACCCGCCGACCCGGAGGTCGCGCGCCTGGCCGGATTGGCAGCCGCCTCCGGCGGTGTCGCGGAAGGCCACGTGGCGATCGAGTTCGTCGACGCCGCGCGGATCGCCGCCCTCAACGGCGAGCATCGCGGCGAGCCCGAGCCGACCGACGTCCTCTCGTTCCCGGTGGACGCGGCGGGCAGCGCCGTGGGCCCGCGCGAGCTCGGCGACGTCGTGATCTGCCCCGAGCACACCACCGACATCCGCGAGGCGATCGTCCACGGCGTGCTGCATCTCGTCGGCATGGACCACGAGACCGACGACGGCGAGATGCTGGCCCTGCAGGCGGAGATCCTCGGGTGGTAGCCACGACGCGCGCGGGCCTCGTCGCACTCGCGGGACGGCCGAACGTCGGCAAGTCGACGCTGGTCAACGCGATGGTCGGGGCGAAGGTCGCGATCGTGTCCGACAAGCCGCAGACCACGCGGCGGGCGATCCGCGGCGTCGCCACCCGCGACGACGCCCAGCTCGTGCTCGTGGACCTGCCCGGCGTGCAGCGCCCCCTCGACGCCCTTACACAACGCATGCAGCGGCGCGTCGAGCGCGAGCTCGCCGACACCGACGTCGGGCTGCTCGTGCTGAACGCCGAGGAGGGCGTCGGCCCCGGAGACCGCTTTATCGCCAGGGCGCTGAAGGGCGCCCCGTGCCCGGTCGTGATCGCGCTCAACAAGGTCGACCGGCTCGACCGGCCGCACACGGTGACGGCGCTCGAGGCTGCGGCGGCATTGGAGGTGGGCGACGACATCTTCCCGGTCTCGGCGCGCACGGGGCGCGGTGTCGAGGCGCTGCTCGAGCATCTGATCAAGCTCGTCCCGGCGGGTCCGTTCCTCTTCGAGGCCGGCGATCGCAGCGACCTGCCTCAGCACGTTCATCTCGCCGAGCTCATCCGCGAGCAGATCCTGCGGCGCACGTTCCAGGAGGTCCCGCACGCCGTCGAGGTATTCGTCGAGGAGCTCGAGGAGCGCGACGACGCCACGGTGATCCACGCGCGCGCGTGGGTGGAGACCGAGTCCCAGAAGGGGATCCTGATCGGCGCGGGCGGACGCATGATCAAGGCGATCGGGATCGCCGCCCGGCGTGAGCTGCAGCGTGACCTGGGCACGAGCGTCCATCTGGACCTCACGGTGCGCGTGCGCCGTGGCTGGCGCGCAGACGAGCGCCTCTTGGACACGCTTGGCATCGAATAGCCAGAACTGACTAGGCCAGACGGCTGCATTGTCTCAACCCACGCTCGCCGCCTACCGATGAACCCGGTGAGGCTCCGCCTCGAACCGGTTCGTACAGATGTACCAAACACCCACCGACCCGCCCGGCCGCACGCCGGACCCGTTCACGTCGCCCGCATTCTCCGGGTCGCTCGTCGACGCCGAGGAGCGCTGGCGCGAGCTCGTCGAGCAGATCCCCGCGGTCACATATCTCGCCGGCTGGGACTCGGACTCGACGCTGCTCTACGTCAGCCCCCAGATCGAGGGGCTGCTCGGCTGGCCGCCGGAGGACTTCCTCGCCGACCAGGACCTCTGGTACCGCTGCATCCATCCCGACGACCGCGATCGCGTGACGGCCGAGGAGAAGCGCGTGTTCGCGGCCGGCGAAGGCTTCGAGTGCGAGTTCCGGATGGTGGCCCGCGACGGGCGCGAGCTGTGGGTCTGGGAGCGCGACACGATCCTGCGCGACGCCGACGGTGCCCCGGTCGGCAGCCAGGGCGTCCTGATCGACATCACGGACCGCCGCGCCGCCGAGCAGCAGATCGCCTACCTCGCGTACCACGACTCGCTCACCGGCCTGCCGAACCGCGCACTGCTGAGCGAGCACCTCGAGCTGGCGCTGGCCCGCGCGACGCGACGCAACCAAGCGGTCGCGCTCCTGTACTTCGACCTCGACGACTTCAAGTTCGTCAACGACTCGCTCGGGCATTCGGCGGGCGACGACCTGCTCTGCCACATCGCTCTGCGGCTCGGCGACCGCCGCCGCAGCATGGATCTGCTCGCGCGCCAGGGCGGCGACGAGTTCCTGCTCCTGCTGGCCGACCTCGACCGCGATGGCGCCGAGGCCGTCGCCCGCCATGTCGCGGGCGAGCTCCTGACCTCGCTGGCGCGCCCGTTCACGATCGCCGGGTCCGAGTTCCACATCGGCGCATCGGTGGGCATCTCGGTGTTCCCACGCGACGCCGGCGACGGCGAAGAGCTGCTGCGCCACGCCGACGCCGCGATGTACCAGGCCAAGAGCGCCGGCCGCAACGGGATCGCAGTCTTCGACCGCGACGCGGACGTGCCGCTCGAGCGCCTCGCGATGACCAGCCGCGTGCGCAAGGCGCTCGCCGCGGATGAGTTCGTCCTGTACTGGCAGCCGATCGTCGACCCGCGCGACGGCTCGCTGCACGGGCTCGAGGCGCTGCTGCGCTGGGAGGACCCGGATCTCGGCCTAATCCACCCGTCGGAATTCGTGCCGTTCTGCGAGGAGACCGGCCTGATCGACAGGCTCGGCGACTGGGTCGCCGATGCGGCCTGCGCGCAGGTGGAGGCCTGGCAGCGCGACGGCATCACGGCGCCGCCGATCTCGATCAACGTCTCGCCCCGCCAGCTGCGGCGCCCGGACTTCGCCGAGCGCCTTGCGCGGCGCCTCGGCGAGCGCGTCCCTGACGCCCAGTTCACCATCGAGATCACCGAGACCGGCGCGATGGGCGATGAGACGCGCACCGAGCAGCCGCTGCGGGCGCTGGCGGCGGCGGGCGTGCGGATAGCCGTCGACGACTTCGGCGCGGGCTATTCGTCGCTGGTGCGCCTGCGCGAGCTGCCGGTCGACGTCCTGAAGATCGACGGGCGGCTGCTGTCCGGCGTGCCGCACGATCCGCAGGCGGTCGCGATCGTCACCGCGATCATCGAGCTTGCAGCGGCGCTCGGGATGACCGCCGTCGGCGAGGGAGTCGAGTCCGAGGAGCAGCGTGAGTTCCTGATCGCGCGGGGCTGTCCGCTCGCCCAGGGGCACCTGTTCTCGCCGCCGCGCCCGGCGGCTGAGATCGCGCCGGTACTCAGGGCCGCTCAGCACCGCGCGTAGACTCCTGAGCTCCTCATGGAGATCGCCTACGACGAGCGCGGCCTCGTCCCGGTCGTCGTCCAGGACTGGCGCACCGGTGAGGTCCTGACACTCGCCTACGCGAACGCGGAGGCGGTTGCGCGCACGCGCGAGACCGGCGAGCTGCATCTCTGGTCGCGCTCGCGCGACGAGCTCTGGCACAAGGGCGCGACCTCCGGCAACACGCAGGCGGTTCGAGCCCTGCGCCTCGATTGCGACGGCGATGCGCTGCTCGCGCTCGTCGAGCCGGCCGGTCCTGCATGCCACACCGGCGCGCGCACGTGCTTCCACAACGGCGAGCTCGAGCCGCCTGCCCCGCACGAGGCGCTGCCCGGGCTCGAGCGCACGATCGCCGATCGCGCCGCGAGCCGCCCGGACGGCTCGTACACGGTGACGCTGCTCGACGATCCTGGCCTCGTCGGGGAGAAGGTGCGCGAGGAGGCCGAGGAGGTGGCGCGCGCCGCGCGCGAAGAGGACGACGGCCGCGTCGACGAAGAGGCGGCGGACGTTCTCTACCACCTGCTCGTGCTGCTGCGCAGCCGCGGGCGCTCGCTGTCGGACGCCGCGGGGGTGCTCGTTGGCCGTCGCCGCTGACATCGGCGCGCTGCGGGTCGAGCCGTCGCTGGACGAGGTCCGCGAGCTGGCGCGCGACCACGACCTGGTGCCGCTGCGGCACTCGTTCATCGACGACTGCGAGACGCCGGTGTCGGCGTTCCTGAAGCTGCGCGGGCGGCGGCGGGAGTACCCGGCGTTCCTGCTCGAGTCGGCGGAGCAGGGCCAGCGCGTCGGGCGCTACTCGTTCATCGGCGTGCGGCCGCACGAGGTCGTGCGCTGGTCGCTTGGCGACGACGGCGACCCGTACGCGATCGCCGAGCGCGCCGCCGCACTGCGGCAGGCGCCATTCCCGGACGCGCCACCGTTCACCGGCGGCGCGGTGGGCTACTTCGGATACGACCTCGTGCGTACCGTCGAGACGACGCTGGGCGCGCCGCCGAACCCTGACCCGCTCGGCCTGCCAGACATGGCGCTGATGCTCTCCGACGTGCTGGTGATCTTCGACCACCTCAAGCACACGGTCACGATTCTGGTGAACGTCAGCGCCGACGACGTCGAGGCGTCGTATGCCGACGCGGTCGCGACGATCGCGAAGGCGCGCGCGCTACTCGACGGCCCGGTCCCGAAGGTCGACGACCGCCCGCCGCGGCCGGTGCCCGAGTTCACGTCGAACATGGAGCGCGCGGACTTCGAGGCGATGGTCGCGCGGATCGTCGAGTACGTGCACGCCGGCGACGCGTTCCAGGTCGTCCCGTCGCAGCGCTGGAGTTCGCCGCTGGAGGGCGTCGACCCGTTCTCGATCTACCGCGGCCTGCGCGTCGTCAACCCGTCGCCGTACATGTACTTCCTCGACTTCATGGACTTCCAGGTCGCCGGTGCGTCCCCGGAGCCGCTTCTTACCGTGGCCGGCCGCCACGCGTCGACGCGGCCGATCGCGGGCACGCGGCCGCGCGACGCCGACCCGAACGAGCTGCTCGCCGACGAGAAGGAGCGCGCCGAGCACGTCATGTTGGTTGATCTTGGCCGGAATGACCTAGGCCGCGTCTGTGAATACGGCTCGGTCCACGTCGACACGTTCATGGCGGTCGAGACGTACTCGCACGTGATGCACATCGTCTCTTCGGTGTCGGGCACCCTGCGCGAGGACGTCGGCCCGATCGACGCGCTGCGCTCGATCCTCCCGGCGGGCACGCTGTCGGGCGCGCCGAAGGTGCGCGCCATGGAGATCATCGACGAGCTCGAGCCGGTCAAGCGCGGCGGCTACGGCGGTGCGATCGGCTACCTCGGCTACAGCGGCGATCTCGACACCTGCATCCACATCCGCACCGTCGTCATCACCGACGGCGTCGCGCACATCCAGGCCGGCGGCGGCACCGTTGCCGACGCGCGCCCGGACTACGAGTACGAGGAGTCGGTCAACAAGGCCCGCGCGGTCAAGCGCGCCATCGAGCTGGCCGCAGAGCAGCCGGACTGGGCGTAGCGTTCGTCGGCGTTGCGCTCGCCACGTTCGCGGCGGACCGGCGCTTGCGGACTGCGCACCGAGGGAGGGGAGCGGGCGCGGCCGCAACGGCGTCGCTTTGGCGAGTTGTGTTCGCTATGCGATCAAAAGTCGCCAATGCTTGCGGCGAGGCGCGTTATCGAGGCGGGCGATGAAACGAGTCTGACCACGTTCACTCCTTCGCGTGCAGTTCGGCAAACGCGCGCGCTGGGTCTTCGTACGTCGCAAGCCTGCGCACCCTTCCGTCGCGGATCGTGAAGACGTTGGTGAGCTGCTCGCGTACCGGCAACCCGCTGGCGCGCCCCTCGCCCTCGAAGCGCATGACGACGAGCACCTTGTCCCCGTGCACGCGGAACTCCTGGGCGCGCACGCGGAAGTCACGCCAACCGCTGAGCCACTCGCCCCACGCCTTGGACATCGCTGCGCGACCCCGGACGCGGGTTGGGGGGAGGCTCGGGGTCTGGTACTCGATGTCCTCCGCGGCCCAACTGGAGTCCGAATAGTCGCCGCGCTCCCACGAGGCGTGGATCTGCCGGACGAGTTCCAAGCTGTCGGTCATTCGTCCTCGATGCCGAGGTCGGCCAGCGCGTTCTCGAGGCGGGCGTAGGGTGCAAGACGGGTCACCTTGCCGTCCCGGATCTCCCAGATCGTCGCCCCGAGGGAGTCGGGCACGAGGCCGCTCGTGCGCCCCTCGCCGCCGAAGCGATTGACCGCAAGCACGCGGTCGCCCAGGTCTCGCACTTCAACGAGCCGCGTGTGGAAGCTGCGCCACCCCTGCAGCCAGTCCCGCCACGCGCGCCCCATGGCGGCGGCGCCGTAGTGGATCCCTGGGTTCCAGCCGTCGGGTATCTCGAACTCGAAGTCGTCGGCGCACCACCACGTCTCCGAGAAGTCCCCGCGCTCCCAGGCGGCGTAGATGCGGCGCACGAGCTCGACGTTCTCCTCGGACACGCTTCATTCCTCGGGCGCGACGGCGCTGACGGTCAGGCGGGTCACCTTGCCGTCCTCGATCGTGAACTCCGCGAAGCCGCGCCACGCTTCGACGCTAATACCGCTCCGGCGCCCCTCGCCGCCGAATTCCGTGAGGACCAGCACCCGATCACCGAGGTCGCGGAACTCCACTGCGTGTGTGCTGAAGCTCCGCCAGTCCCGGAGCACCTCGTACCAGGCCTCGCCCATCGCCTCGATGCCGCGCACGCGCGCCTGTGGGACGAAGCGCAGGTCGAAGTCGATGTCGTCCGCAGCCCACCAGCTCTCGGAGTAGTCCCCGCGCTCCCATGCGGAGTAGATGCGGCGGGCCAGCTCGACGTTCTCCGATGACACGACGACGCAAGTATCGTGATTGCGCCGTGACGCGCGTTCTCGTCATCGACAACTACGACTCGTTCACCTACAACCTCGTCCAGTACCTCGGCGAGCTGGGCGCGGAGCCTGACGTCGTGCGCAACGACGCCGCGGACGTGGACGAGCTGCTGGCCCGCGAGCCCGACCGGGTGGTCGTCTCGCCCGGGCCGTGCACGCCGAACGAGGCCGGCATCTCGATGGAGGCGATGAAGCGCTTTCCGGAGAGCGGCGTCCCGGCGCTGGGCGTGTGTCTCGGCCACCAGTCGCTGGCGCAGGCGTTCGGCGGCAGCGTCGTCCGCCATGAGCCCGTGCACGGCAAGACCACGACGATCGAGCACGACGGCCAGGGCGTGTTCACCGGCCTGCGGGGCGCGCTGACCGTCGGCCGCTACCACTCGCTCGTCGTCGAAGAGCAGGCTCTTCCCGAATGCTTCGCCGTCACCGCCCGCGGCGGCGGCGTGCTGATGGGAATCCGCCACAAAGAGCTGCCCGCGGAGGGCGTCCAGTTCCATCCCGAGTCCGTCCTCACCGAGGAGGGCAAGCGGATGCTCCAGAACTTCCTGGCCTGATGCCCAACGACACGCTGACGGCCGCAATCGACGCGCTCGCGTCCGGCCGCTCCCTTTCGAAAGACGCGGCAGCCGGGGTCCTCGCAGAAGTGATGGCGGGCAACACGTCCGAGGCCCAGACGGCCGCGTTCCTGATCGCGCTGCGCACGAAGGGGGAGACCCAGGACGAGATCGCCGGCCTGGCGTCGACGATGCGCGCCCTGGCCGCGGGCGTCGAGACCGCACGCGACGACCTCGTCGACACCGCCGGCACAGGCGGCGGCCGTCCCACGTTCAACGTCTCGACTACAGCCGCCCTGATCGCCGCCGGCGCCGGCTGCGCGGTCGCCAAGCACGGCAACCGCTCGGCCACGAGCCTGTCCGGCTCGGCCGACTTGCTCGAGGCGCTCGGCGCCCGCCTCGACCTGGAGCCGGACGCGGTCGGGCGCTGCATCGACGCCGTCGGCTTCGGCTTCATGTTCGCCCCGGCTCACCACGCCGCGATGCGCTTCGTCGTGCCGGTTCGCAAGGAGCTCGCGGTCCGCACGATCTTCAACTTCCTCGGCCCGCTGACGAATCCGGCGGGGGCACGGCGCCAGGTGATCGGCGTCTCGGACCCCGCATATCTCGATGTCATCGCGGGAGCACTGGCCCAGCTGGGGGTCGATCGGGCGCTGGTAGTGTCCAGCGTGGATGGTCTCGACGAGATGAGCACGTCGGCCCCCACCGAGGTCGTGGAGGTCAACGGCGAGACGGTCGAGCGCTATACGGTCGCTCCCGGCGACGTCGGCCTCCCGCAGTCCACGCTCGAAGTCCTGCGCGGGGGCGACCCACAGGCGAACGCGGCGACCACCCGCGCGATCCTCGACGGCGAGGAGGGGCCGCGGGCGGACCTGGCGCTGCTCAACGCCGGGGCGGCGATCTACGCGGCAGGTCGTGCGGAGTCGCTGCGCGACGGCGTCGACGAGGCGCGCGATGCGGTCGCATCGGGCGCGGCGGCGCGCACGCTGGAGGCCTACCTCGGGATGACCCTGGAGCTGGCGCCGGCGTCGTGAGCGTGCTGGAACGCATCGTCGGGTCGACCCGCGAGGAGGTCGCCCGCAGGCGCGCGCAGGTGCCGCTCGAGGACCTCGAGGCGCGGCTTACCGGCCGGGGCGAGGACCGCCCGTTCTCGGAGGCGCTCGTGCGTCCCGGCGTATCGATCGTCGCGGAGTACAAGCGCCGCTCGCCGTCGGCCGGCGAAATTCGCAGCGGCGCGACGGTCGAGGACGTCGTCGCGGCCTACGAGCGCGGTGGCGCTGCGGCGCTGAGCGTCCTCACGGAGGGCCCGCACTTCGGCGGCACGCTCGCCGACCTGGAGGCGGCCCGCCGCGCGACCCATCTGCCGATCCTGCGCAAGGACTTCATCGTCGACCGCTACCAGGTCTACGAGTCCGCGGTCGCCGGCGCCGACGCGATCCTGCTGATCGTCGCGGCGCTCGAGACCGAGGACCTCGCGGCGCTCTACCGCGACGCGCTCGACCTGGACCTCGACGTGCTCGTCGAGGTCCACGACGAGGAGCAGCTCGACACCGCGCTCGAAATCCTCGACGCCGACGTGATCGGGATCAACAACCGCGATCTGGTCGACTTCAGCGTCGACGTCGAGCGCACGTACGAGCTGCTGGCCGACGTGCCGGCCGGCAAGACGGTCGTGTCCGAGTCCGGGTTCCAGTCCCGCGAGCAGCTCGACGAGCTCGAGCGTGTCGGGGTCGACGCCGTGCTGATCGGCGAGTCGCTGATGCGGGCGCCCGACCCGGAGCAGGCGCTGCGGGCGCTGTCGGACGCCGAGCCGCCCGACGCGCCGGCCCCCTGACGCGCGCCGTTTAGCAACATTTAGAGCCGTTTCAACAGCGCTTGAGACAGCAACCGCATTCTTCACGGACGACATGAAGCGAATCCTTCCCCTGATCCTCGCCGGCCTCGCCGGCGGCGCCGTCGCCGCCGGCATCGTCGTCATCACCGACGACGACGAAGGCGGGACGAAGACCGTCGTCCAGCAGGCGCCGCTGGCCGCGTCGAACCGCGTCAACGCGAGCGAGGGGCTGACGCCCTCGGACATCTACCGCCGCTACGCGCCCGGCGTCGTGTTCGTCCGCGCACAGATCGTGCGCCGCGTCGAGACGCCGTTCGACTTCTTCGGACCGCAGGAGCAGCGCAGCGAGGCGACCGGCACCGGCTTCGTCATCGACGACGACGGGTCGATCCTCACGAACGCACACGTGGTCGCCGGCGCCGACGATGTCGCGGTGCAGCTGTCGGACAAGCGCAGCGTGAAGGCCCGGATCGTCGGCCAGGATCTGTCGACCGATCTCGCGCTGCTGAAGGTCGACCCGGAGGGCTTGGACCTGACAGCGCTCCCGCTCGGCTCGTCGCACGGCATCCGCGTCGGGGACCCGACGATCGCGATCGGCAACCCGTTCGGCCTCGACCGCACGCTCACGACGGGCGTCGTCAGCGCGCTCCAGCGCGAGATCACGGCGCCGAACGGCTTCCGCATCACCGACGTGATCCAGACCGACGCCGCGATCAACCCCGGCAACTCCGGCGGGCCGCTGATCGACGCCACCGGCCGCGTGATCGGCATCAACTCGCAGATCGAGACCGGCGACGGCAGCCGCGGCAACGTCGGCATCGGCTTCGCGGTGCCGATCGACACGGCCAAGCGGATCGTGCCCGAGCTGCGCGAGAAGGGCCGCGTCGAGCGCGCATACCTCGGCGTCACGTCGCTGACGATCGACGGCAGCCTGTCGGCGCTGGACCTGCCGGTGAAGGAGGGCGCGCTGGTGCAGGTCGTCGAGCCCCGCAGCCCGGCGGACAAGACGGGCATCCGCGGCGGCGACATCGCGGCGCAGGTGGAGGGCGAGAACGTGCGGCTCGGCGGCGACATCATCACCTCCGTGAACAGCGACAAGGTCAAGACCGCCGACGACCTGATCCGGCTCGTCAGCGACAAGGACGCCGGAGACGAGATCAAGGTCGAGCTGCTGCGGGACGGCAAGCGCAGGACCGTCGAGGTCAGGCTCGCGCGCCGGCCGAACGAGGTGACGGGATAGCGCCGCGGATCAAGTTCTGCGGGATCGCGCGGCTCGAGGACGCGCACGCCGCCGTGGAGGCGGGCGGGTGGGCGCTGGGCATGATCTTCTGGCCCGAGTCCGTGCGCGCCTGCGAGCTGGGCGAGGCCCAGCGCATAGGAGCCGCGCTGCGGCGCCGCGTCGAGCTCGCCGGCGTATTCGTCAACGCCACGCTCGACGAGATCGCCGTGCACGCCGAAACGGTTCCGCTCTCGCTGGTCCAGCTACACGGGGACGAGGGGCCGTCGTTCTGCACCGAGGTCGCGCGTCGCACGGGCGCGCGCGTGATCAAGGCCAAGCCCGTGCACTCGGGCGCGGACCTGCACGACCTCGACCGCTTCCACACCGACTTCCACCTGCTCGACGCCCACCAGGAGGGCATGCGCGGCGGGACGGGCGCGACGTTCGACTGGGAGCTGGTCGCGCAGCGCCGGTCCAAGTTGCCGCTGATCCTGTCCGGCGGTTTGAACCACGAGAACGTGGCGGACGCAATCGCGGCCACGGATCCGTGGGCGGTGGATGTCGCGAGCGGCACCGAGGCGACCCATGCCGTGAAGGACCACGCGAAGCTTGAGGCGTTCGCTGCGGCCGTGCGCGAGCATGTGCCCACGTGACGCTTGACCATCGCTTCGGCCCCTACGGCGGCCAATACGTCCCGGAGACGCTCATGCCCGCGCTCGCCGAGCTCGAGGCGGCGTGGGCGCAGGTCGGCGAGGACCCGTCGTTTCGCGACGAGCTCGACACGCTCCTGCGCGACTACGTCGGGCGCCCGTCGCCGCTCTACGAGGCGCGCAAGCTGTCGGAGGCAGCGGGCCGGCGTGTGCTGCTCAAGCGCGAGGACCTCAACCACACCGGCGCCCACAAGATCAACAACGCGCTCGGCCAGGCGCTGCTCGCGAGACGCATGGGCAAGCAGCGGATCATCGCGGAGACCGGTGCGGGCCAGCACGGCGTTGCGACGGCGACGGCGTGCGCGCTGCTCGGCCTGCGGTGCGTCGTCTACATGGGCGTTGAGGACATCCGCCGCCAGATGCCCAACGTCCAGCGGATGGAGCTGCTCGGCGCCACCGTGTCGCCGGTCGAGGCGGGGACGGGCACGCTGAAGGAGGCCGTCAGCGCCGCGATCCGCGACTGGGTCACGAACGTCGGCGACACGCACTACATCATCGGCTCGTGCGTAGGCCCCGCCCCGTACCCGGCGCTGGTGCGCGACCTGCAGCGCGTCATCGGCGACGAGGCGCGCGCGCAGGTGCTCGAGCGCGAGGGCGCGCTCCCGGATCGCGTCGTCGCGTGCGTGGGCGGCGGCTCGAACGCGATCGGGATGTTCGTGCCGTTCGTCGACGATGCCGACGTGGAGCTCGTCGGCGTCGAGGCCGCCGGTGACGGGCTCGACACCGGTCGTCACGGCGCGCCGCTCACGGTCGCCGCGCGGCCCGGCGTCCTGCACGGCTCGCTGAGCGCGATCCTCCAGGACGACGACGGCCAGATCGCCGAGGCGCACTCCGTCAGCGCCGGCCTCGACTACCCCGGCTCGGGGCCCGAGCACGCGTGGTTGCGCGACAGCGGCCGCGCCCGCTACGTCGCGGTCGACGACGAGCAGGCGCTGGCGGCGTTCCGCGACTTCACGCGGCTCGAGGGGATCATCCCCGCGCTCGAGTCCGCGCACGCGCTGCACTACGTCCTCCACGAGCCCAGCGCGTCACAACTTGACCTGGTCTGCCTCTCCGGCCGCGGCGACAAGGACCTCGCCGAAGTGCTGACGCGGTCGTGAGCGCGATCGCCAAGGCGTTCGCCGACGCGCCGGGCCGCGCGGCGCTGATGCCATACCTGATGGGCGGCTACCCGACGCTCGACAAGTCGCGTGACGTCGGCCTGGCTTACGCCGACGGCGGCGCGGACCTCGTCGAGCTCGGCGTCCCGTTCTCGGACCCGCTGGCCGATGGCCCGGTGATCCACGCCGCCGGGACGCAGGCGCTGCGCGCCGGCGCCACCGTCGCGGGCGTGCTCGACGTCTGCGCGGCGATCGCGCAGCGCGTCCCGGTCGTGATCATGTGCTACTCGAACCAGGTCCTCGCCCGCGGCGCCGATGCGTTCGCGCGGGCGCTCGCTGACGCGGGAGCAAGCGGGCTGATCGTGCCCGACCTGCCGTTTGAGGAGGCGCCCGCGGTGCTCGATGCGTGCGACGGCGCCGGCCTCGCGCTGGTGCCGCTCGTCGCTCCGACGACGCCCGACGACCGCATGGCGGCGATCGGGGAGCGTGCGCGGGGCTTCCTCTACACGGTCAGCGTCACCGGCGTGACCGGCGAGCGCGACGCGGCCGACGCCTACGCCGCCGTCGTCGGCCGAGCGAAGTCGCACACCGGCGTCCCGGTCGCGCTCGGCTTCGGGATCTCGACGCCGGCGCAGGCCGCTCAGGCCGCCGAGGCGGGCGCCGACGGCGTCATCGTCGGGACCCGCCTCGTCCGGGCGGTCTCCGAGGGTGAGGATGTGGCCTCGCTGGTCGGCGAGTTCGCCGCGGCGCTGAAGGGCTAGGATGCCGCGCCGATGGGCACGATCCTCGCCGCTCTCACCGGCCTCGTGATCTGGATCGTCCTGTGGTCGCTGGACGTCAAGGCGATCGACGGGATCATGATCACCCTGGTCATCGTCGTCACAGCGGCGACGCTCCGGATGCTGGCTCCGTTCTTGCCTGGCAACCGCCGTCAATAGGTATAGGATCGGCTCACTTCTGTACCGATCCCTTGAGGAGGGGATACGTTGCGCGTACGTTCAGTGGCAGCCTGGGGCTGCCTCGTTGCCGCGCTGTCCTTCGGAGTCGCCGCCTGTGGCGACGACGACGAGGACGAGGGCGGCGGTGGCACCAGCAGCACCGGTGCGACCAACCTGACCATCTACTCGAGCCTGCCTCTGCAGGGCGACTCCCGGCCTCAGTCGGAATCCGTCGTCAACGGCATGAAGCTCGCGCTCGAGGAAGCCGGCGGAAAGGTCGGCAAGTTCACCATCAAGTACGTCTCGCTCGACGACGCCACGGCGGCGGCGGGCAAGTGGGAGCCGGGCCAGGTCTCGGCGAACGCTCGTAAGGCTGCTCAGGACAAGGCGACTATTGCCTACCTGGGCGAGTTCAACTCGGGTGCATCGGCGATCTCGATCCCGATCATCAACGAGGCGGGCATCCTGCAGGTCTCGCCGTCCAACACCTACGTGGGCTTGACCCGCGAGGAGGGCGCCGAGAAGGGCGAGCCGGACAAGTACTACCCGTCCGGGAAGCGCACCTTCGGCCGCGTTGTCCCCGCCGACCACATCCAGGCGGCGGCCCAGGTCTCCTATCAGAAGGAAGAGGACTGTACGTCGACGTACATCCTCAACGACAAGGAGGTCTACGGGAAGGGCATCGCCGACGCCGTGGAGGACATCGCCGGCGGACAGGGCATCAAGGTCGCCGCCAACGAGGGCATCGACACCAAGGCGGCGAACTTCCGCTCGGTTGCTCAGAAGATCAAGAGCTCCGGCGCGAACTGCTTCTTCTTCGGCGGCATCACCCAGAACAAGGGTGTGCAGCTGTGGAAGGACATCCACGCCGTCAACCCGGACGTGAAGCTGTTCGGTCCGGACGGCGTCGCGGAGTCCGCGTTCTCGGAGAAGATCGGCAAGTCGGCCGAGGCCGTCACCTACATCACCAACCCGACCCTGGACCCGAAGCTGTACCCGCCGGCGGCCCAGGACTTCTTCACGACGTTCGAGGAGAAGTACGGGAAGAAGGCGGAGCCGTACGCGATTTACGGCTACGAGGCGATGAAGGTCGCCCTGCTGGCGATTCAGAACGCCGGTGACAAGGGCAACGACCGCCAGGCCGTGGTGGACGCGTTCTTCCAGATCAAGGACCGCGACTCGGTCCTCGGGAAGTACTCGATCGACGAGAACGGCGACACCACGCTCTCGGACTACGGTGCCAACCGGATCGAGGACGGCGCGCTCGTCTTCGACAAGGTCATCAAGGCAGCCACGTAGTTGACATGAGATGAGATGATCGGAAGGGGCGGGCCGCAAGCCCGCCCCTTTCCGGTCGTTTGAACAACACGATGGAAGCCGCTTCCCTTCCCGAGCCGCAACCGGTCGTCCGCGAGCCGCGCAAGCCGATCGGCCAGCTGCTGTGGGACAACCTGCTTTGGGTCCTGCTGGGAACGGCACTTCTCTATTACTTCGCAGACGACCAGACGCAGACGCTGCGCGACGTCAAGACGGGTCTGTCGAACGGCACGATCTGGGCGCTGATCGCGCTCGGCTACACGCTCGTCTACGGAATCATCGAGCTGATCAACTTCGCCCACGGCGAGGTCTTCATGATCGGCTCGTTCATCTGCCTGTCGCTCTGGACGTCGCTGGAGACGAACGAGGACACGCAGCTGGCGCTGCTGCTGGTCTCGCTCGCGGCGGGACTGATCGTCGCGATGGTCACGACCGGCGTGCTGAACGTGATGATCGAGCGGGTCGCGTACAGACCGCTACGAAATGCGCCAAAGCTGGCGCCGCTGATCACCGCGATCGGCATGAGCTTCATCCTGCAGAACGTCGGCCTGCTCTGGCGGCCGACGCCCGATGCGGTTCCCGACCTGATCCGCTCGCAGCAGGACGTCTTCACCATCTTCGACGTAGCGGTCGTGCGATCCGATCTCTTCGCGGTCGGCGTGACCATCCCGCTGCTGATCGCGCTGCTGTGGTTCGTGGGTCAGACCCGCTACGGCAAGGCGATGCGCGCGACCGCCCAGGACCCCGACGCCGCGCGGTTGATGGGGATCAACGTCGACCGGACGATCGGGCTGACGTTCCTGCTCGGCGGCCTGCTCGCCGGCGCCGCAGGGATGATCTACGCGCTCTACAACGGCACTGTCCAGTTCAACCAGGGCTTCACCGCCGGCCTGATTGCGTTCACCGCCGCCGTCATGGGTGGTATCGGCAACCTCAAGGGCGCGGTCGTCGGCGGCCTGATCATCGGGGTCATCCAGTCGATCGGCGACACCCACTACGGCCAGCGGTGGACCCCGGTGATCGTGTTCGGGATCCTGATCCTGATCATGGTCTTCAGGCCGCAGGGCCTGTTCGGCGAGGAGACGCGCGAAGGATGAGCGGGCTCCTGTCCTCGATCGGAGGGGCGTTCGGGACCATCCGTCGCCTGCTGCCCGATTGGGGGTGGGGGCTGATCTGCCTCGGCCTGGCGCTCATCTGGCCGTACATGGTCGAAACGTCGCTGCTGGACGCTTCGACCAATGCGCTGGCCTACGTGATCATGGCCCTCGGCCTGAACATCGTCGTCGGGTTCGCGGGCCTGCTCGACCTCGGCTACGTCGCGTTCTACGCGATCGGGGCGTTCGTCGTGGGGTGGCTCGGCTCGGGCTTCTTCATCGAGGTCAACGGCGGCGAGGGCATCCACATCCTCGCCGAGTCGAGCCGGTCGGGCCTGAGCGGCAACGAGATCCCGATACCCGGCATCCATGTCGACTTCTGGGTGATCCTCGTCGCCGGCGCCGTCGTGACCGCTGTCTGGGGCGCCATCCTCGGCGCGCCGACGCTGCGCCTGCGCGGCGACTACCTCGCGATCGTGACGCTGGCCTTCGGCGAGATCGTCCCGCGCGTCTTCGAGAACCTCGAGGGGATCTCGAACGGCCGCCAGGGCATCACGCCGATCGACCGCATCACGCTGGTCCCGTTCTTCGACAACAAGGGGATCAACTACACCGAGGACCTCGAGCTCGTCTACATGGTCGCGCTCGCGATGGTCCTGATCATCCTGTTCATCAACTTCCGATTGCGC
Organism: uncultured Conexibacteraceae bacterium; assembly: GCA_963832195.1. Classification (GTDB taxonomy): domain Bacteria; phylum Actinomycetota; class Thermoleophilia; order Solirubrobacterales; family Solirubrobacteraceae; genus Baekduia. The sequence continues at coordinate 783,548 of CAWHTH010000003.1, read as the reverse complement.
GACTCGCGCCTCGGGCGCGCGTGGATCGCGGTGCGCGAGGACGAGGTCGCGGCGGCGGCGATGGGCGTCAACCTCGTGCGCACCAAGCTGTGGGCGTACGCGATCGGCGCGGCGATGGGCGGCTTTGCGGGCGTCTTCCTCGGCGCGTTCAAGAACACGGTCAACGTCGACCAGTTCGAGTTCGGCTTCTCCGCGTTCATCCTCTGCATGATCATCATCGGCGGGATGGGGAACATCTGGGGCGTGATCGTCGGCGCGGTGACGCTGTCGATGATCGACCGTTACCTGCTCAAGGAGCTCAACGCCGTCCCCGACGCGATCGGCCTGGACTTCGACGTCACCGCCATCAACTTCGGGATCTACGGCTTCCTGCTCGTCGTGATGATGGTGCTGCGGCCCGAGGGCCTCATACCGTCGCGCAGACGCAAGCTCGAGCTGCACGAGGCCGAGATCGAGGGCCCGGTGGTGGCCGCGGCCGTCGGCGACATGTCCCAGGCCTACGAGGTCGATAAGCAATGAGCGCCAACGGCGGCGACCCGCTGCTCGTCGCGAGCAGTGTCTCGAAGGTGTTCGGCGGCCTCGTCGCGGTCAACGACGTCGACTTCACCGTGCCGCGCGGCGGCATCGTCTCGCTGATCGGCCCCAACGGCGCCGGCAAGACGACGTTCTTCAACTGCATGACCGGCCTCTACAAGCCGACGACCGGCCGCGTCGTGTTCGACGGCAAGGACATCACCGGCAAGCGCCCGGACCTCGTCACGAACGCCGGCGTCGCGCGCACCTTCCAGAACATCAAGCTGTTCCGGACGATGACGGCGCTCGAGAACGTCCAGGTCGGCATGCACGGCAAGCTGCGCTCGCGCCTCACGGGCATGATCATCCGGACGCCGTACAACCGCCGCGAGGAGAAGGACTCGCGCGAGCGGGCGCGCGAGCTGCTGCGGTTCGTCGGGCTCAAGCGCGACGACGAGCTCGCGATGAACCTGCCCTACGGCGACCAGCGGCGGCTCGAGATCGCCCGTGCGCTCGGGTCCGAGCCGCGACTGCTGCTGCTCGACGAGCCGACCGCCGGCATGAACCCGCAGGAGTCTGAGGAGCTGCGCCAGCTGATGGAGAAGCTGCGCACGGAGCAGGGCATCTCCGTGCTGCTGATCGAGCACGACATGCGCGTCGTGATGAACGTCTCCGACCACATCACGGTGCTCGACCACGGCGAGAAGATCGCCGAGGGCAAGCCGCAGGAGGTGCGCGAGGACCCGCGCGTCATCGAGGCGTATCTCGGGAGCCAGGCATGAGCGAGCAGTCGAGCAACGGCTCGGTCCTCAGCGTCCAGGACATCCACTCGTTCTACGGCTCGATCGAGGCGCTGAAGGGCATCTCGATCGACGTCAGCGAAGGGGAAATTGTCACGCTGATCGGCTCCAACGGCGCGGGCAAGACCACCACGCTGCGCTCGATCTCGGGCATCGTCCCGCCGCGGACGGGCACGATCGTCTTCGAGGGTCGCGACATCTCCGGGCTGCCCGGGCACGAGGTCGCCGCGCTCGGGATTGCGCATGCCCCCGAAGGCCGCCGGATATTCCCGCGCATGACCGTCCTCGAGAACCTCGAGATGGGCGCGTTCACGCGCAGGGACATGGCGGCGATTCGCGCCGACCTCGACCGCGTCTTCGATCTCTTCCCGCGGCTCAAGGAGCGCGAGAAGCAGAAGGGCGGCACGATGTCGGGCGGCGAGCAGCAGATGCTCGCGATCGGCCGCGCGATGATGGCGCAGCCGAAGCTCCTGCTGCTGGACGAGCCGTCGCTGGGGTTGGCGCCGGTGATCGTCGACCGGATCTACGAGACGATCCGCGAGATCAACTCGCAGGGCGTGACGATCCTGCTCGTAGAGCAGAACGCCAACTACGCCCTCGACGTATCGCGCCGTGGCTACGTGCTGGAGACGGGCAAGATCGCGCTGTCGGATTCCTCGGACGCGCTGCGCAACGACGAGCGCGTCAAGGCCGCGTACTTGGGAGGCTGAGGTGGGCTCTGCATTCATCCTCGCGGTGGCCGAAGGAGCGATCTACTTCTGGTTGCTGATGATCTGGCTCACCTCGGCGATCATCTGCCAGGAGCTCAGCCGCCGGAAGGGGTACGGCGAGAAGCTCGGGCTCGGGACCGGCCTGATCCTGAGCGCCCTCGGCGTCGTGATCTGGATCGTCCTCTACTTCGCCCTGCCGACGAAGCACGAGCGGCGGGCGTAAGCCGGGCGGCAGCGCGGTGGCGCTCCGCTCGGTACGTTCGCGGTGCGCGAGCGCTTACCGCCGCACTGAGGGGGGAGTGTGTTGCGGATTGGCGATCCCGTGACACTTGCGAGCGACCCCGCACGCAACCCCGTGACGTGATCGGACTAGGGGTCGCATAGCGACACAAAGTCCGATCATGATGGCCGGTCCGGCGCTCTACTGGTTACGTCTCAGCCGATCGCCCGCCGAGGCGTAGCGATGGGGCGCGCCACGGCGCAAGTCTCCTTCCCCTCGGTGCCGACAGACCACGTCTCGGGCGCGGTCGACGCACCGCGCGGGGCGCCACCCAAACTGCTCAGCGCAGCGCCGCGCGCAGCGCCGACTCGACGTCGGTGTACGCGAACGTGTGGCCGGCGGCGAGCGCGCGGCTGGGCACGGCACGCTGGCCGGTCGTGACGATCATCCCCATCTCTCCGTAGAGCGTGCGCAGCGCGAGCCCCGGCACCGGCGCGATCGCCGGCCGGTGCAGCGCGCGGCCCAGCGCCTTCGAGAACGCGCCGTTGGTGACCGGCTCCGGCGCGCTGCCGTTGAACGCCCCCGACCACGCGGGGTCGTCGATCGCGGCGAGGTACAGCCCGACCATGTCGTCGAGCGCGATCCAGGGCATCCACTGGCGGCCGCCCGCCACGGGCCCCCCGATGCCGAGCCGGAAGGGAAGCAGCATCTTGCCCAGTGCGCCGCCGCCGCGGTCCAGCACCACGCCGGTCCGCAGCACCGCGACGCGCATCCCCAGCTCCTGCGCCGCCTGCGCCTCGCGCTCCCACGCGACACAGACGCGGGCCAGGAAATCCTCACCGGGCGGCTGCTCCTCGGTGACGACCTCGTCGCCGCGCGCGCCGTAGTAGCCGACGCCCGACGCGCTCGCGAGCACGCCCGGTCGCGGGTCGGCGGCCCGCAGGCCCGCGACGAGGTTGCGCGTCCCTTCCTCGCGGCTCGCGCGGATGCGCTCCTTGGCCGCCGCGGTCCAGCGTTGCGCCACCGGCTCGCCGGCGAGGTGGACGACCGCGTCGCAGCCGCTCAGCGCGCTCGCCGGCGCGGGGCCGGCCGCCGCGTCCCACGCGACGCCCTCGCTGCCGGAGCGCGAGAGGCCGACGACCTCGTCGCCGCGGTCGCGCAGAGCTTTGACGAGCCGCCGCCCGATCAGGCCCGTCGCCCCCGTCACCGCGACGCGCATCGCGGCTCAGCTCGCCCGCATGCGCTCGGAGTCGATCGCTGCAAAGCCGATCGTGTCGCCGGCACGGTCGTCGCCCGCGCGACGCGCCTCTTCGGCCACCGCGGCCGCGACGGCGGGTGCGACGTCGCGGTTGAACACCGACGGGATGATGTAGTCCTCGCGCAGCTCGGCATCCGGCACCACCTGCGCGATCGCGCGTGCGGCGGCCATCTTCATCTCCTCGGTGATCTGCGGGGCGCGGACGTCGAGCGCGCCGCGGAAGATCCCGGGGAAAGCGAGCACGTTGTTGATCTGATTGGGGTAATCGGAGCGGCCCGTGGCGACGATTCGCACGTGCGGCGCGGCCTCTTCGGGCGACACCTCCGGGACCGGGTTGGCCATCGCGAACACCATCGCGTCGGGGTTCATCCGCGCCAGCGCGTCGGGCGGGAAGACGCGCGCGCCCGACAGGCCGATGAGCAGGTCGATGCCGTCGATCGCGTCTGCCGGGGCGCCTGACAACCCGCGCGGATTTGTGACTTCGGCGTACCAGCGCTTCTGGTGGTGCATCCCGCCCGACCCGTAGTCGGGCCGTGTGGTGGACACGATGCCCTGCGAGTCGGCGCCGATGATGTCGCGCACGCCGGCCTCCATGAGGATCTTCGTGACGGCGATCCCGGCCGCTCCGAGCCCGATCACCATCGTCTTCAGGTCCATCAGGTCGCGGCCGGTCAGCTTGCACGCGTTCAGCAGCGCTGCGAGCACCACGATCGCGGTGCCGTGCTGGTCGTCGTGGAAGACGGGGATGTCGAGCTCGGTCTTGAGCCGGTCCTCGATCTCGAAGCAGCGCGGTGCCGAGATGTCCTCGAGGTTGATCCCGCCGAACCCGGGCGCGATCTGCTTCACGCAGGTCACGATCTCGTCCGGGTCCTGCGTGTCGAGGCAGATCGGGAACGCGTCGACGCCCGCGAACTCCTTGAAGAGCATCGCCTTGCCCTCCATGACCGGCATCGCCGCCCGCGGCCCGATGTCGCCGAGGCCCAGCACGGCGGTCCCGTCGCTGACCACGGCCACGGTGTTGCGCTTGATCGTGTACTGCCAGGCCTTGTCGGGGTCGGCGGCGATCGCCTGGCAGACCCGCGCGACGCCCGGGGTGTAGGCCATCGACAGGTCGTCGCGGGTCTTCAGCGGCTGCTTGTTGCGCAGCTCGATCTTGCCGCCCATGTGCAGCAGGAACGTGCGGTCCGTGGTGTCGACGACACGCGCGCCGTCCACGGATTCGATCGCCTCCAGGATCGCCTCCCAGTGGTCGCTGTCCGCGGCATCGACGGTGATGTCGCGCAGCAGCACCCCCGTCTTGACCTCGACGAGGTCGACCGAGCCGATGCTGCCGCCGGCGCGGCCGATGGCGCCCGCGACCTCGCCGAGCATTCCCGGGCGGTCCTCGATCTCGACCCTGATCGTGAGGGAGTACTGGGCGGAGGGGGTGTGCGACACGGCGGCGGCAGCTTATAGGTGGGATAGCCTGGGCCTCCGTGGCGAAGAACGGGTCGAAGAGCTCCACGACTGCGGCCGAAGAGCTCTTCCTGATCGACGGCAACTCGCTGGCCTACCGGGCCTTCTTCGCACTGCCGGAGTCGATCGCGACGTCGACGGGCTTCCCCACGAACGCGATCTTCGGCTTCGCGTCGATGCTCGTAAAGCTGCTCACCGAGTACGGCCCCAAGCCCACCATCGTCGTGTGGGACGCCGGCGACAGCGGTCGCAAGGAGGTCTCGGAGGACTACAAGGCCCAGCGCACAAGCCGCCCGGACCTGCTGCGCGAGCAGTGGCCGCACCTAGAGCCGCTGGTCGAGGCGTTCGGCTATCGCAACGTGCGCGTCGACGGCTTCGAGGCCGACGACGTGATCGCGTCGATCGCCGAGCGGGCGCGCGAGCAAGGCGTGCCGGTGATGATCGTGACGGGGGATCGCGACGCGTTCCAAATCATCGACCCGGAGTCGCGCGTGCGCGTGATGGCGACCGGCCGCGGCATCACGGACACGAAGGTCTACGACCACGCGGCCGTGATCGACCGCTACGGCATCCCGCCGGCGCTGATCCCCGACTTCTACGGCCTCAAGGGCGACACGTCCGACAACATTCCCGGCGTCCCCGGCATCGGCGACAAGACGGCGTCGGAGCTGCTGCAGCGCTTCGGCAACCTCGAGACGGTGCTCGCATCGATCGACGAGATCTCCGGTCCCAAGCGCAAGCAGAACCTCGTCGAGCACGCCGACGACGCGCGGGTCTCGAAGGTGCTGGCTACCGCGCGGCGCGACGTGCCGGTCGAGGTCGACCCCGCGCACGAGGCCGCCCGCGAGCCGGACCGCTCGCGGCTGCGCGACGTGTTCAGAGAGTTCGAGCTGCGCGCCCCGCTGCAGCGGCTCGAGGAGGCGCTGACCGAGGAGGCCGCGCCTGCGACGGCCGCCGAGTCGATGGTCGCCGCACGCGCGCGCGAGGGAACGCTTGCGGACCTGGCGGCGCTCGGCCCGGCGGGAAGCGAGATCACGGTCGCCGTCATGTCGCCCGAGGTCCCGGAGGGACAGCTCATGGCCGCGGACCCGCACTGGCGCTTCGGCGCTGCCGTGGGGGAGCACGTCGTGTACGGGAATTGCGCGTCGCCCCAGGAGCTCGTCGCGGCCCTGGCCGACAGGCCCGTCGTCGCGCACGACGCCAAGGCGCTCGGGACGGTTCCGCCGAACCTCGCGCACGACACGCTGCTCGCCGCCTACCTGCTGGAGCCCGCGCGGCGCGGCTTCCCGCTCAAGGAAATCTGCGAGGAGCGCGGCCTGGCCTGCGAGGTCGAGGACCCCACGGGGTCGGACGCGGTGCTGCTGCAGGCGCTGGCGATCTGGCAGCGCGAGCAGCTGCGCGAGCGCGGGCTGGAGCCGCTCATGCGCGACATCGAGCTGCCGCTGGTGCGCGTGCTGCGCGACATGGAGATCGCCGGCGTGCGGCTCAACAGCGAGCGCCTCGGCGCGATCCGCACGCGCGTGCTGGACGAGATCGCGACGCTGGAGCGCGAGATCTGGGACCTCGCGGGGGAGGAGTTCACGATCGGCTCGCCGCAGCAGCTCGGGGCGGTGCTGTTCGACAAGCTCGGCTTGTCCCGCAAGCGCCGCGGCAAGACCGGCTTCTCGACCGACGCGCGCGTGCTCCAGGCGATCCGCGGCGAGCACGAGATCATCCCCAAGATCGAGCGCTGGCGGGAGCTCAACCAGCTCACGAAGACGTATCTCGAGGTGCTGCCGCAGCTCGCCGACTCCGAGTCGCGCATCCACACGACGTTCGTGCAGGCCGTTGCGACGACGGGCCGCCTGTCGAGCACCAACCCGAACATGCAGAACGTCCCCGTGCGCACAGAGCTCGGGCGCGAGATCCGTGGCTGCTTCGAGGCCGCGCCCGGCAACGTGCTGCTGAGCGCGGACTACTCGCAGGTGGAGCTGCGCGTGCTCGCCCACATCGCCGGCGAGCCGGTGCTGAAGGAGATCTTCGTGCGCGGCGAGGACGTGCACACAGCGACGGCATCGCAGGTGTTCGGCAAGGCGCCTGCAGACCTCTCTCCCATGGACCGCTCGAAGTCGAAGATGATCAACTACGGGATCGTCTACGGCCTCAGCGACTACGGGCTGGCGGACCGCCTCAACATCGCGCGCGAGGAGGCCAAGGCGTTCATCGACGCCTACCTCGAGCGCTTCCCCCGCGTACACGCGTTCATGACCGGGACGATCGAGCAGGCGACCGAGCAGGGCCACGTCACGACGCTGTTCGGCCGCCGCCGCCAGATCCCGGAGCTGAAGGCGCGCAACTGGCAGGTGCGCTCGCTCGGTGAGCGGCTCGCGGTCAACACGGTCATCCAGGGAACCGCCGCGGACGTGATGAAGCTCGCGATGATCGGTGCGTACCGCGCGCTGACCGAGTCCGGGCTGCGCACGCGGATGATCCTCACGATCCATGACGAGCTGCTGTTCGAGGGGCCGCCGGAGGAGATGGAGCAGGTCAGCGAGCTCGTGGAACGCGCGATGGTGGCTCCGTGGGGCGACCGCACGCCGCCGCTCGGGGTCGACGTGGGCGTGGGCCAGACCTGGCTGGAGGCGAAGTAGCGGATGGATCGCGGCACCGCAGTCGTCCTGACCGCCGCCGTCGGTGGCCTGATCGCGCTGCAGGCGCCGATCAACAGCCAGCTGGGCAAATCGGTCGGGACGTTCCAGGCGGCGTTCCTCTCGTTCGCCATCGGCACGGTGCTGCTGCTTTGCATTGCAGTGGTGGCGAAGGGCGGTCTCGGGACCGTCGGCGAGGCGCGCCATCTGACTTGGTACTACCTGACCGGGGGCCTGCTCGGTGCGGCATACGTGACGAGTGTCCTGGTCACGGTCAGAACCCTGGGCGCGGGCGGGGTGACCGCCGCGACGATCGCGGGGCAGCTCAGCGCGTCGGTGGTGGTCGATCACTACGGCTGGCTCGGCGTCGAGCGCGACCCGATCCGGGCGACGAAGGTGCTCGGGATCGTGCTCCTGGCGGCTGGCGTCTGGCTGGTCGTGGCGGATTAGGCGCTCAAGCCGCCGTCGCCCGGCGTCGATGTCGCTGAGGGGTCTGACCCCGTAGTGACACTAACCTTGCCTGCGCCGTGCCCGCCGACCGCTCACGCTCCGCGATCCCGACGCCTGCGCGCGACCGCTGGCCGCTGGCCGCGGGGCTCGGGGCGGTGGTGACCGGCGCCGCGGTGCTCGGGTTCGCGCTCGGCGGCCTGCTCAGCGGCGAGCAGCCGACCGCGGTCGCCGCCGCGCAGCCGCCGCCCGTCCCGCTTGCGGTCGTGCCGAGCGCCGCTTCGGCCGCGCCCGTGGCCGTCAGCGCGGAGCCCGGGGCCCCTGCGACTGCCCCGCGGCAGGCCAAGCTCGACGAGCTGCGCTTTGCGCGCAACGACCGCCACCACGTGCGCGCCGGCTGGGTCGCCGGCTTCTACGAGCTGTACGAGATCGCTGCACGCGCGCACGGCGTCAACTGGCTGTTGATCGCGTCGGTCCACAAGCAGGAGACCGGCTTCTCGACGAACTCGACGACGTATCGCGGGCTGAACTTCGCCCGCTGCTGCGCGGGCCCGATGCAGTTCAACGTGACGAACGGGCCGACGACGACGTGGGAGCGCTACCGCCACTCCTACCGCGCCGCCCAGCGGCCGGCGCGCTATCCGCACAGGAGCGCCCGTCACCCGTCGGTGTACGACGACTTCGACGCGATCATGGCCGCCGCCGCGCTCCTGCGCGACAGCGGCGCCGGGCAGGTCCTCGACGCGACCGCGTGGCGCGCTGCCTTCGACTACTACGGCCACGATCTGGTTGGCGTCGACTACGCCAACCAGGTGCTGGCGCGCGCGATCGGCTGGGGGCAGCGGCGGCGCTTCTGCGTCAACTGCCTCACCGACGCGGGCCTGATCGCTTCGATCGACGCGGCTTGGGGCGCGCCGGTCCGTGACGCGATGACTACGCCGCAGCCCGAGGCGCCGAAGCCGTCTGAGCGCGGAAGGGTCGCGAACCGCTGAGCGCGAACTCCGGCGGCGCGATCTTCAGGTAGCGGTCGAAGAACCACGTCACCATCCGCGGGCGGCTGATGACGTCCAGGGCGGTGTCCATCAGCGGATACGGCATCGCCACGCTGACGAACGACTGCACGTACCAGAGCCAGTCGAACCAGTGGCGGTGCTCGTCGGAGAACCAGCCGTAGCGGGCGAGCGCCTGCTCGCGGACCTGGCGGCCCTCGAGCACCAGCCGCAGCTCGCGCCCGCAGGCCAGACCGAAGTACAGCGCGGTGCGGATGCCCTCGGCGGTCGTCGGCAGGCAGTGGCCGGCGCTGTCGCCCACGAAGAACACGCCGTCCTCGGTCGCGGGGCGGATGCGGTGGGGGATCCAGTTGCCCTGGTAGCGCACTGCCGGCACCTCGAGGTCCTCGGCGAGCTGCACGGTCGGGCGCTTGACGGTGATCCGCGGGTTGAACGAGCCGACGCCGACGCGCACCTCGTCGCCGGCCGGGAACGACCAGGAGTAGCCCGGCCGCACGTACTTCGGGTCGAGCCAGAGCTCGAGGTGCTCGCCGTCGGAGGGCGGGTGGACCTCGAGACCACGGGACAACCTGGCCTTCGGGGGCTGGATCGCCGGCTCGCGGGCAGAAAGCACACGCCGCCAGCCCATCGCGTCGACGATGAGCGGCGAGACCAGGTCGCCGCGGTCGGTGTGGACGACGTCGCCGCTGCGGCCGTCGACCTTCGCCGTCTCGAACGTGAAGTCGCCCTGCTCGGCCAGGAGCTCGCACAGCTCGCGGTAGTCGAACGTCGAGAACGTCCAGGGCAGCTGCCAGGTGTAGGTCTTGTCCGGACGGTGCACCACGAGCTCGCCGAACGTCTGCCGGATCGCGCCGCCGAGGCCGAGGTTCTCGAGCCATTCAGTCGGTGCCGCGCAGGCGCTCGTCTGGCGCTCGCCGATCTCGTAGCGGTCGATCACGAGGACCTCCGCGCCGCTGCCGCGAAGCTCGCGCGCGACCGCCAGCCCGGCGAACGACGCACCGCAGATGAGCACGTCCGCGCTACGGCTCAGCGGCGTGCGCTCGGCGCCCCGTTTCGTCGCGCGTACGGGCATGGAACAGTCGCTACCCTACGCGGTCGCACATGACCACCACACTCAACGAGATCCCCGAGGGAAAGGTCGTCGAAGGCTCCGACGGCCTGCTGCTTGAAGTAGACGGGCAGATAGTCCCCAACTACGACGCTACGTTCGCGCCCTTCGAGGAGGGCGAGGTCGTCACCGGCAAAGTAGTCCGCATCGACAACGACGAGGTCCTCGTCGACATCGGCTACAAGTCCGAGGGGGTCATCCCCAACAACGAGCTCTCGATCCGCAAGAACGTCGACCCGTTCGACGAGGTCGAGCTCGGCGAAGAGGTCGACGCGCTGGTCCTCACCAAGGAGGATCAGGACGGGCGCCTGATCATGTCCAAGAAGCGCGCGCGCTTCGAGAAGGCGTGGCGGCGCATCGAGGCGGCGGCCGAGACGGGCGACCCAGTCATTGGCCACGTCATCGAGGTGGTCAAGGGCGGTCTCATCATCGACCTCGGGGTGCGCGGCTTCCTGCCCGCCTCGCTCGTCGACATCCGGCGCGTCGCGAACCTCGACGAGTACATGAGCACCGACATCGAGTGCAAGGTCATCGAGCTCAACCGCTCGCGCAACAACGTCGTGCTCTCGCGCCGGGCTGTCCTCGAGGAGGAGCGCAAGGAGCAGCGCCAGGAGATCCTCGACCGCCTGCAGCCGGGCCTCGTCGTCGAGGGCCAGATCTCCAACATCGTCGACTTCGGCGCGTTCGTGGACCTCAACGGCATCGACGGCCTGATCCACATCTCCGAGCTGTCGTGGTCGCATGTCAACCACCCGAGCGAGATCCTCAACATCGGCGACACCGTCCAGGTGAAGGTCCTCGACATCGATCGTGACCGCCAGCGCATCTCCCTGGGTCTGAAGCAGACCCAGGAGGATCCATGGCAGCGCGTCGTCGACACGTACAACGTCGGCGACGAGCTCGAGGGCGCCGTGACGAAGGTCGTGACGTTCGGCGCGTTCGTCGAGATTCTCGACGGGGTCGAGGGCCTCGTCCACATCTCCGAGCTTGCGACGCACCACGTCGAGAACCCGCGCGAGATCGTCCAGCCGGGCGACGAGGTGCGGGTGAAGATCCTGGAGATCGACTCCGAGCGCCGGCGCCTGTCGCTGAGCGTCAAGCGCGTCGAGGGCCAGGTGCTGCCGAGCGAGCTGCGCGCGCAGGAGGCCGCCGCCAGCGGCGCGGTCCAGGACGTGCCCGAGCTCGGTCTCAGCGAGGACGTCTTCGCCGGCGAGGGCGAGGCCGCGGGCGAAGGTGCCGAGGAGGCCGTCCTCGAAGGCGAGCTTCCGGTCGAGGCCGCGGGCGACACGGCGGTCGAGGAGGTCGCCGTGGAGGAGCCTGCCGCCGAAGAGCCCGCCGAGGAGCCTGCCGCCGAGGAGCCTGCCGCCGAGGAGCCTGCCGCCGAGGAGCCTGCCGCCGAGGAGCCTGCCGCCGAGGAGCCGGTGGCCGAGGACGCCGCGACCGCTGAGGCGGACGGCGCCATCGAGGCCGACGCGGCGTCCGAGGCTCAGGCCACCAAGGAGTAGTAGGCGGCCGCGTGGCCGCTGCGAACGTCCCGTTCGTCGGGCTCACCGGTGGCCTCGGCGCCGGCAAGTCGACCGCGCTGGCCGCGCTCGAGCGCCTGGGGGCGGCGACGCTCTCGACCGACTCCGTCGTCCACGACCTGTATCGGTCGGATGAGGTCCGCGACGCGGTGGTCGGCCGCTGGGGCGACGACGTGGCTCCCGGCGGAGTAGTCGATCGCGCCGCGGTCGCCCGTCAGGCGTTCGCGGACCCGGCCGAGCGCGCGTGGCTCGAGGGACTGATCTGGCCGCGCGTGGCGCAGCGGGTCGTCGAGTTCAAGCAGCAGGCAGCCGCAGTCGAGCCGCCGCCCGTCGCGCTCGTCGTGGAGACCCCGCTTCTGTTCGAGGCCGGCATGGAAGGCGCCTACGACGCGACGATCGCCGTCGTCGCGGACGAGGACGTACGCTACGAGCGGGCCGCCGGCCGCGGGCACGCGGCGCTCGACGAGCGGGCGGCGCGGCAGCTGACCCAGGAGGAGAAGGCTGCGCGGGCCACCCATGTCGTGCACAACGACGGCAGCGTCGAAGAGCTCGAGCGCAAGCTGGCCGACGTGCTCGCCAAGCTACGCGGATGAGCGCGGCCCGCCGCCCCGCCCGAGCCTCGGCAGCGATCCGCCGCCGGCGGATCGCGGTCGTGATCGGCACGGCAGCGGTCATCGGGCTGATCGTGGCGCTGGTGGTTCCGACGGCCAAGAAGGCGGTCGAGGAGGTCGTCCTGCCGCTGCGTCACGAGGACATCATCCGCCAGCAGGCGCGCGACAAGGACCTCGATCCGACGCTGATCGCGGCGGTCATTTACGCCGAGTCGCGCTTCGTCGAGGGCAGGACGTCGCACGCCGGCGCTGAGGGCCTGATGCAGATCACCCCCGCCACTGCGGGCGACATCGCACGGCGCTCGGGTGGCGTCGCCTTCGAGGTCTCCGACCTCGACACGCCGCAGGTGAACATCGCCTACGGCTCGTACCACCTGCGCTACCTGCTGGATCGCTACGGGGGCAACGAGACGCTCGCGCTCGCCGCCTACAACGGCGGGGAGGGGAATGTCGACCGCTGGGTCGCCGAGGCGCGGGGCCGCGGCCAGGCGCTCACCATCGACGCGATCCCGTTCGGCGAGACGCGCGAGTACGTGAGGAAGGTGCGGAGCGCCAAGCGCGACTACCGCACGCGCTACCGCGACGAGCTCGGCCTCTAGCGCGGTGGTTGGCTCGGGTGGTCGGCGGCGCGCTCGGACGCCGCCTCGCCGCCGGCAAGACATCCGTGTGGACACCGTCGGGCGAGGCGGTATCCGATCGCGCCGGCAACGTCGGATTGCCGCGGGCTTACGACACCGCCGCCGCTCCTGTTCTCCCCGTCCGCGATTTACGTCTGCCGCGGCGGCGCGGCTCCCTGCGTGCCACCGCGACGCGCCACTCTGGTCGTGTTATTCACCGCGTCTCCGTGCCGTGCCGCCGCGGCCCGCCTCCGTCGGCCGCGCGGGACTTGCGTCTTAGAGAGAGTTGCTCTCAGGCGGATCCACTCGACCGGGGTGCGAACAGGCGAACCTCCTCCGCCTTGCCCTTCAGCGGAACGGGTGGGCGTTCCTCGAAGTCGGTGCTTTCGCCGAGGGCGCGGAGTGTGGTTTCGGTGATGAGGATTTCGTCGCCGGTGTCGCGGGTCGCCGCCTCGACGCGGGCGGCGGTGTTCACCGCGTCGCCGATGACCGTGAACTCGCGGCGGCCGCCACCGCCGATCGTGCCGGCCACGACGCGCCCCGTGTTGACGCCGACACCGACCCTTAGCTCGCCGCCTGCCCCGGCGCGCATGAGCTCAGCGATCTCTGTTGCTGCGGCCACGGCGCGAGCTGCGTGGTCGGGGTGGGGGTCGGGTGTGCCGAACACCGCGAGCAGGCCGTCGCCGACGAACTTGTTCGCGTGGCCGCCGTGGCGGTCGATCACCGGGACGATCGCTTCGTAGAGGACGTTCAGGCACGCGACGACTTGGTCCGCGGGGGAGCGTTCGGCGAACTCGGTGAAGTCGCGCACGTCAACGAACAGCACGGACGCTTCGACCTCCTCACCGCGGAGATCCGTCCCCTCTGCGAGGACACGCTCGGTCAGGGCGGGGTCGACGAAAGTGCCGAACGCCTCGTGGAGGCGCTTGCGCTCGCTGAGCCCGGCGAGCATCGTGTTGAAGGCGGCGGCGAGCTCGCCCGTCTCGTCAGTCGAAACGACGGCGACGCGGGCGCTGAGGTCACCCTCGCCGACGCGGCGAGCCGCGTCGCGCAGATCGATCACCGGCGCTGAGACCGTGTCCGCCAGCACCAGGCCGAGCCACATCGACACCGCCGCCGTCACCGCGAAGGCCGCGGCTCCAGCAAGCCCGATCGTGTCGAAGTCGCGGCTGTTGTCGGTCACCAGCCCGGCCACCATCAGCGCCGTGCCCCAGGTGACCATCGGCACCGTGACGATGAGTCGCTGGTGCAGTGTCACGCGTGCCGAGGCGGGTGGCGCGATGTCCGGCAGCTGCCTGCCGACCTCTTCGAGGAACGGCCGCATCGCGAGCTCGAACGCGATGAAGCGCAGGATGATCGACGAGATGTAGAGCAGATAGCTCGCCGGCACCAGCAGCACCGCGTCCGACGCGGGCAGGTCGAGCAGCGCGGCGAGGAGGAGATCGGCGGCGCCCACCCCGATCGCTCCGACCACGTAGAGGCCCGGCCGTCGCAGCAGCGCCAGCGGCAAGCTCGCTGCCGCGGACCACGCCTCGTGGGCGCGCTGTTCGCTGCGGTCACCCGCGAGCCACGCGCGCGCCGGGCGCGCCGCCCGCAGGAGGTAGCGGCCCGCGAGAGCGCTCTCGAGCGCGAACACGAGCGTCGAGCAGGCGGCAAACACGGCCAGCTCGTCGCCGTCGACGTCGACGTAGAGCGCGAGCGCGATCAGTCCGAACCCGGCCACGGCGACGCCATTCCAGATGCCGCCGAGCGCAAGCGCCTCGAAATACCGCGCGTGGTAGCGGCGGTATAGGACGCGCGGGAGCCCTTCGAACAGCCCTCGGCGGCGTCGCTGGTCCATTGCTGGTGATTCTCGCGCGTGCGGAGAGGCGATACTTCGCTCGATGTCTACGAGCTCTGGGAGGAGCTCCGCTATGAGGTCGACGATCTGACCGACGCAGGCGACCGGGTCGTAGGGGCGATCACCGTCCGCGCCCGCGGACGGGCGCGGCGTCGACGTCGAGATGCCGCTCCACTGCGTCTGGACGATTGCGAACGGAAGGGTCATAAGGGCGGTCTGGTTCTCAGCGCGCGAGGACGCACTCGTGGCGGCCGGCCTGAGCGCGCAGGGCGATTCGCTCGGGCCCGAACGATTCTGTCTGGTCCGGCCGCTACCGTTGAATCGGATTACTGATGCCCGCGTTCCGACTCGACTCAGCGTTCACGCCCACGGCCGACCAGCCGAAGGCGATCGCCGAGATCGCCGAGGCGATCGAGAGCGGCGACCGCTTCACGACGCTGCTGGGGGCGACGGGCACCGGCAAGACGATGGCGATGGCCGGCGTCGTACAGGCGGTTCAGCGCCCGGCGCTCGTGATGGCGCACAACAAGACGCTCGCAGCGCAGCTGTGCAACGAGTTCCGCACGTACTTCCCCGACAACGCGGTCGAGTACTTCGTCTCGTACTACGACTACTACCAGCCCGAGGCCTACGTACCGAGCAAGGACCTCTACATCGAGAAGGACTCAGCGATCAACCAGGAGATCGATCGCCTGCGGCACGCCGCCACGGCAGCGCTGTTCGCCCGCCGCGACGTGCTGATTGTCGCCTCGGTGTCGGCGATCTTCGGCATGGGCTCGCCGGAGACCTACGACGAGAACATGCAGATCCTGCGGCGCGACGACACGATCGACCGCGACCTGCTGCTGCGCAAGCTGGTCGCGATCCAGTATTCGCGCAACGACCAGGCGCTGGGCCGCGGCACGTTCCGCGTGCGCGGCGAGGCGCTGGAGATCTGGCCGGCCTACTCTGAGCACGCCGCGTACCGCGCCACGTTCTTCGGCGACGACGTCGAGCGCCTGCAGCACTTCGACCCCGTCACGGGCGAGCTGCTCGAGGACGACCTCGAGCACGTCGCGATCTGGCCCGCGACGCACTACAACGTCAAAGAGGGTCAGATCGAGCGTTCGGTCGAGGAGATCGGGCGCGAGCTCAACCACCGCTGTACGGAGCTGGAGGCGGAGGGCAAGCTGCTGGAGTCCCACCGCCTGCGCCAGCGCACGCAGTACGACATGGAGATGCTGCGCGAGATGGGGTTCTGCGCGGGCATCGAGAACTACTCGCGCATCCTCGACGGCCGCATGCCCGGGGATCGCCCGTACTGCCTGATCGACTACTTCCCCGACGACTTCGTCTGCTTCCTGGACGAGTCGCACCAGACCGTGCCGCAGATCGGCGGCATGCACGAGGGCGACCGCTCGCGCAAGCAGACGCTCGTCGACTTCGGGTTCCGGCTGCCGAGCGCGCTCGACAACCGCCCGCAGACGTTCGACGAGTTCCTGTCGATCACGAACCAGATCGTGTTCGTGAGCGCGACGCCCGGCCAGTACGAGCGCCGGCACTCGAAGCGTGTGGTCGAGCAGATCGTCCGGCCGACCGGCATCGTCGACCCGCAGGTCGACGTGCGCGAGACGCGCAACCAGATCGACGACCTCATGAACGAGATCCGCCGCCGCGTCGACCGCGACGAGCGCACGCTCGTGACGACGCTGACGAAGAAGATGTCCGAGGACCTCACGGACTACCTGCTCGAGATGGGCTTCAAGGTCCGCTACCTCCACAGCGAGGTCGACACGCTCGAGCGCATCCAGATCATCCGCGAGCTGCGCCTGGGCGAGTACGACGTGCTGGTCGGGGTCAATCTCCTGCGCGAGGGCCTTGACCTGCCCGAGGTGTCGCTGGTGGCGATTCTCGACGCGGACAAGGAGGGGTTCCTGCGCGGCGAGACATCGCTGATCCAGACGATCGGCCGCGCGGCGCGCCACGTGGACGGGACGGTTCTCATGTACGCGGACAAGCAGACTGCGGCGATGCAAGCCGCGATCGGCGAGACGGATCGCCGGCGCGCCATCCAGGTCGCCTACAACGAGGAGCACGGCATCACCGCCGCCTCGATCGTCAAGGGCATCAGCGACATCGCGGAGTTCCTCCAGGCGGAGAGCAAGACGCCCGTCAAGCGCCGCCGGCGCGACCGCCGCAGCACCGAGAGCATGACCGCGGACGACCTCGAGCGCACGATCGTCGAGCTCGAGGAGGAGATGCAGGCGGCCGCCGAGGACCTGCGCTTCGAGTACGCCGCCCGTGTCCGCGACGAGATCCGCGAGCTGCGCCGCGACCTGCGCGAGCTCCGGGGCCATGAGGCCCCTGCCTAGCTCCTCTCGGTAGGCTGCTGGGCCGCTGTTGCCGCCCCCAGACCCCGCAGGAGGACCCGGACCGTTGTCCTTGGACCGTCAGAGCATCGAGAAGCGCGACTTCCCCATCGGCCGCCGCGGCTACGACTCGGGAGCCGTGGACGCCCACCTTGCGCGTGTCGCGGACGAGCTCGAGCGGCTGCATCGGGCTGCTGCTGAGGGAGGAGGCGGTGGCGCGGCATCGCTGGCCCAGGCGGCGGCCGAGCAGGTGCGCACGATCGTCGAGGCGGCCGAGACCAGCGCTGCGGACATCGCGCGCCAGGCCCGCGATGAGGCCGAGCGCGTCCAGCGCGACGCCGACTCCGAGGCGCACCGCCTGCGCGAGGAGGCCGTCTCACGCAGCCAGGAGCACATCGGCCGCGTCCGTGAGTCGACGCAGCTGATGCTCCAGCGCGTCGACGCGATGGAGAACGAGCTCAGTGCGCTGCTCGAGGCCCTGCGTACCGGTGCGAACCGTCTCAACGCCGACCTCTCGCTGCTTCAGGGCAACATGGGCGAGCTCTACGACGCGACGCACCAGGAGCCCGTCGCCGCGCCCGCGCCGCCGCCGCCGGCAGCGCCCGTGGGTGCGACCGCGGCCGACCTCGAGGAGGCCCTGATCCAGCCCGAGCCGGTCCGGGTCCCCGAGCCGCAGGCGGACGAACCCGAGCCTGTGACCGCCTCGGCCGGCGGCGGCGGTGCCGATGTGGAGGGCGCACGCCTGGTCGCGCTCAACATGGCCCTCAACGGCCAGTCACGCGAGGAGACCGACCGCTACCTCGCCGAGAACTTCGACATCTCCGACCGCTCTTCGCTGTTGGACGAGGTCTACTCGACCGTCGAGGGCTGATCAGGTCCGCAGGCGCAGGCGGACCTCGTCGATCGCCTCGACGTCGGCGACCGCCTGCCAGCCACGGGGGGTCAGCTCGAGCCAGCCGTTGGTCGGCTCGTGGATGAGCAGCCGCGTGCGGCCGCCGTCGACGGTGGTGGCCAGGCGGGCCTCGTTCAGCGGCCAGGGATGGACCGCAGTGCGCAGTCGCTCGACCGCGCGGCGGACCTCGGTCCGGCGCACGCCGCGATCGAGCAGCGTGGCGACGATCGACGCCTCGGCGACGTCCTCGACGCTGTAGAGCCGCGGCTCCGTGTCGCGTTGCGAGGAGCGGATGTAGCCGCGCCGTGCCCATTGGCCGACCGTCGTCCCGCTGACGCCGACGAGCTCCCCGACGTCCGCTGCCAACAGCTCGCCGTGCGGGCGCGCGGCCATGCGCCAGAGGGTAATGCGACCATCCGCGGTTATGACCGAGCCCACTTTGACCGGGGGCTGTCTGTGCGGCGGCGTCCGCTTCGAGCTGACGGAGGTGCCGACCGACGCCGGCTACTGCCACTGCACCCGCTGCCAGCGCCGCACCGGGGCGGCCGCGTCGCCGCAGGCCCGGATCGACGCCTCGACGTTCCGCCTGCTGCAGGGTGAGGACCTGATCGACGGCTGGACGGCGCCCGACACAGGGTTCGAGAAGTGCTTCTGCCGCGAGTGCGGTGGCCATCTATACAGCCGCAACTCCAACCGGCCGGAACAGATGAGCGTCCGGCTCGGCGCGTTCGACGGCGATCCCGGCGTGCGGCCCAGCTGGCGGGCCTTCGTCAGCTACGCGGCCCCCTGGGAGCCCATCCCCGACGACGGCCTCGAGCGCTACGCGGAGGCGCGACCGCGGCCGGACTTCAGCCGCTGAGTGCCCGCCACGGGACGCTGAGGCGCGCCTCGCGGCCGACGGCAAGCAGGCCACCCGTGTCGCCGAGCCACGGCTTGTAGAACGTCGGGTCGCCCGCGGTCACCCAGAGCTCGAGGCGGGTTCCCTTGCCGAGCTTGACCGCGGCCGGCGTCAGCGCGATGCGGAACGCACGCCGCTCGCCGGGCGCGTTGCCGCGCAGGCCGGCGATGCCGCGCGTCAAGAAGGTGCGGCGGCCGTCGGGCGTGATCGCGAACAGCTTCGCCGCCACCTGCGACGCAGCGCCGGCCATCGTCCAGTCCGCGGTCAGGATCGGCGTCCCGGCGAGCTCGCGCGGTGCGCGCAGCGGCTTCGTCGTGAATCGTGCGAGCAGCCCGCGAGCGTCGGTCGGCGGGACGTCGCGCGGCAGCGGCCGCGTGCCGAGCGGCGTCGACGTGAACGCCGTCTGTGCGACCGGGTCGTCCGCGACGTCGACGTGCGCCGGAACGAGCGCCCGGCGGCCGCCCGCCGGCCGCTTGGCGCCGAGCGTGCCGTCGGCGCCGAGCGCCAGCCGGGCGCGCTTCGTCCCGGGTGGTGGCCAGTTCGTGGCCTCGTTCCGGGTCCAGGCGGCGGCCGGCCAGCGGAAGCTGTCCGCGGGCACGTCGACCGCCGGGTCGCGGCGCCAGTAAACGACGGCGGGGAGGCCGTGCGGCGAGCCCGCGAGCGTGGCCTCGACGAATTGCAGCCGCGTCGCGAGCTCGTCGGCGTCGACTGCCGGGTCCGCGGCGGGCGTGCCGTGGCCGCCCATTCCCAGGTAGAGGACGCTGCGGTCGTGCGCCGGGGCGCGGCGCCACATCGCGATCGCCATCTCGGGCGGGAAGAGCTGGTCGTCGAGCGCCTGCGCCCAGATCAGGGGCTGGGTGACCGCGTCGAGGTGACAGCCGACCGAGCGCCACGCGAGGTCGACGGCGGTGGCCGAGGTGAGCGTGTCGGGTTCGCCCTCGGGGCAGAACGGCGCCGCGAGTGAGTCGGTCGCGGTCTGCCACGCGATCCACTTCCACAGCACCGGCTGCATCTTGGCGCTCGCACCCACGACGTAGGTCTGGATCAGACCCGCGCCGAACGTGAGCTTCACGACGCCCTCGGGCGCGAGCGCGTTCTGCACGATGTCCGGCGTGTTCGCCGGCGCGATGACCGCGGGCCGCAGCCCGAGCGGGTTGAGCGCCTTGTCACCGGCGTGGAACGTGACGCCGTTGACGTGCAGGCCACCCTGGGAGTCTCCCCACAGCAGGATCCGCTCGCGGTCGATCGCGAGCTCGGGGCGCTTGACCGCCCAGGCCATGACGTCGTAGGCGTCGCGCATCTCCTTCGGGCCGGAGACGGCGGTCTGGCCGGCGGAGCCGCCGTGGCCGCGCGCGCTGTAGATGACCCCGACCATGCCGCGCTCCGCGAGCGTCTTCGCGTGCCCGGCGTCGAAGCCGTTGTCCTTGTTGCTGCCGCCGCCGTGGAACACGACCGCGAGCGGGCGCCCGTTTGCCGGCGCGGCGCCGTCGGGCGCGTAGACGTCGACGTCGAGGCTCACCGCCATGCCGAGCTCGTCCGGCGAAGAGACGGCGAGGCGGTGGTGCTCCACCGTCACGGCATGCGCGGGCGCGGCACCCGCCAGCGCCATGACGGCGGCCAAGATCGCTCCCCTGCGCACGTGCGGATCTTCGCGAACGCGGGCCAGCGCCGCGCCGGGTGGCGTGGCGCCCTCACCCGATGGCGTCTTCGTGACGCCTTCGCGACGCGGCGGTTCTTTCGCAACCGGTCCGTCGCTCGCGTACCGCCCCCGGCCGATGAAACGTTCGTTTGATGGGCTATAGCCCCACAGGACGGACGTTTTGCGAGCGCGGTGGGCCGAGGCGTTGCGTCTTTGCCAACTCGGCACGAATCGCCCGCCCTCGGTGCCGGCAGCAGACGCAAGCAGAACCACGGCGTACCGAGCGGCGCGCCACCAGCGCGACTAGCGACGCAAGTGCCACCTACTCGGGGTCTACGTCGCGCTCCATGTGGACGCACTCGACCGCAACGCCGTCGGGCATCACGATGTCGAACCGCGCGACTTCCTCGAAGCCGAACGCGCGGTAGAGCGGCTCGCCGGGCAGCGTCGCGCCGAGGATCATGCGCGTGAAGCCCTCCGCGCGCGCGGCCCGCTGGCACGATTCCAGGATCGCGCGCCCGATCCCGCGTCGCGTGAAGTCATCGCGTACGAACATCGCGCGCACCCGAGCGGGCTCCGTGGCTGGGTCGATGAGGCGCTTGTCGTCGGTCGCCTCGCCCTCGCCGGTCCACAGCTTGTGGCGCCTGCTCCAGCCGCCGCAGGCCACAATCTCGTCGTCCGCCTCGTGGACGAAGTACGTGCCGTCCTCGAGCAGCTGCTCGTCGACGTGCGCGATGTACTCGACGCCGCTGGCGGTCTGCCGCTCGTCGTAGAAGCGGGGGAAGAGTTCGCGGGCCGAGGCCTTCATCAGCGCGTCGATCGCCTCCCGGTCCGCCGCGGTCGCCACGCGCTGCGGAGGGACCCGTTTGTCGGTCATTGCGCGAGTTTGCCAGAGGCTCTCAGGGGAACATCTGTTCGCCGCTCTACACTGAATTCAGATGCCGCCCAAGAGGCCATCCGAGAACCCCCCGACGGCCCAGAGGGCCGTCTCGCGGCGCCTGCCGCCACCGCTGATCCTCGTCAATACCGCGGGTATTGACTTCGGATATCGGCGACGTCAGTCATCCACGATCCGGGCCTCTGGATCCGTCGCGGAGCCCTCGGATGACCTCTAAGAACGCGATCGTCGTCTCGGGCGCCCGCGAGCACAACCTCAGAGACATCAGCGTCACGCTCCCGCGGGACGCGCTCGTCGTCATCACCGGGCTCTCCGGCTCTGGCAAGAGTTCGCTTGCCTTCGACACGATCTACGCGGAGGGCCAGCGCCGCTACGTCGAGTCCCTGAGCGCCTACGCGCGCCAGTTCCTCGGCCAGATGGACAAGCCCGACGTCGACTCGATCGAGGGCCTGTCGCCGGCGATCTCCATCGACCAGAAGACCACCTCGCGCAACCCGCGGTCGACCGTCGGCACGGTCACGGAGATCTACGACTACCTGCGGCTGCTGTGGGCGCGCATCGGCCACCCGCACTGCCACATCTGCGGCAAGCCGATCCAGGGGCAATCCACAGAACAGATCATCGATCAGGTCATGGAGCTGTCGGAGGGCGACCGCTTCATGGTGCTCGCGCCGATCGTGCGCGGCCGCAAGGGCGAGTACGGCAAGCTCTTCGACGACCTGCGCGCCGAGGGTTTCGCGCGCGTTGAGGTGGATGGCGAGCTGCGGCTGCTCGAGGACGAGATCGCCCTCGACAAGAAGTACAAGCACGACATCTCGGTCGTCGTCGACCGCCTGGTGATGCGCCCCGACGTGCGCAAGCGCCTGGCCGAGTCGATCGAGACCGCCGTCGCGCTGGCCGACGGGATGGTCGAGGTCGAGACCGTGCCGAAGGACGGCAAGGGCACCCGCACGCTCTACTCGGAGAAGTTCGCCTGCATCGACCACGGCCCCGTGATCCCCGAGCTCGAGCCGCGGATCTTCTCGTTCAACTCGCCGCACGGCGCCTGTGACCGCTGCACCGGGCTCGGCTCGCAGATGGAGATCGACCCGGACCTCGTCGTTCCCGACCCGTCGCTGTCGATCGGGGAGGGCGCGCTCGCGCCATGGGCCAACAGCGCCTCCAACTACTACGAGCAGATCACCGAGGCGATCGGGCAGAAGTACAAGGTCGACCTGGACGCGCCCTGGTATGAGCTCGACGAGTCCGCGCAGGACCTGTTCCTGTACGGGACGGACGGCGAACGGCTGCAGATCAGCTACCGCAATCGCTACGGCCGCCGGCGCTCGTACGCGACGCGGTTCGAGGGCATCGTCACGAACCTCGAGCGCCGCTACCGCGAGACGGACTCCGAGTGGACGCGCGAGAAGATCGAGGAGTTCATGGCGATGGTGCCGTGCCCGGCGTGCGAGGGCTCGCGCCTGCGGCCGGAGTCGCGCGCGGTCCGCGTCGGCGGGCTCGCGATCCACGAGTTCTGCGCGTTCTCAGTGCGGCGCGGGCTGCAGTGGCTCGAGGAAGTCTCGCTCACCGAGACCGAGCGCCACATCGCTCGGCTTGTCCTTCGAGAAGTCGAGGAGCGGCTGCGCTTCCTCGACAACGTCGGCATCGGCTACCTGTCGATGGACCGCGCGGCGGCGACGCTGTCCGGCGGCGAGGCGCAGCGGATCCGCCTGGCCACGCAGATCGGCTCGGCGCTGGTGGGCGTCCTGTACGTGCTGGACGAGCCGTCGATCGGCCTTCATCAGCGCGACAACTCGAAGCTGATCGGAACCCTGTCGCGCCTGCGCGACCTCGGCAACACGGTCCTGGTCGTCGAGCACGACGAGCAGACGATGCGCTCGGCGGACTATCTCGTCGACCTCGGGCCGGGCGCCGGTGAGCACGGCGGCCGGATCGTGGCGGAGGGCACCGCCGACGACGTGATGGCCGTGCCCGAGTCGCTGACGGGCCAGTTCCTGGCCGGGACCCGCACGATCGCGGTGCCGAAGAAGCGGCGCAAGCCGGACGGCTGGCTGGAGGTCAAGGGCGCCTCGCAGCACAACCTCAAGCGCGTCGACGTGCGCGTGCCGCTCGGCGTGTTCACCTGTGTCACCGGGGTGTCGGGCTCCGGGAAGTCCACGCTCGTCAACGAGGTGCTCTTCAAGGCGGTCGCCAACCGGCTGCACCGCGCGCGGCAGCGCCCGGGTGCCCACGATCGCGTTGTCGGCCTCGACCAGATCGACAAGATCATCCAGATCGACCAGTCGCCGATCGGCCGCACGCCGCGCTCGAACCCCGCCACGTACACCGGGCTCTTCGACGTGATCCGCGACCTCTACGCCAAGACGCAAGAGGCGCGGGCGCGCGGCTACAAGCCCGGGCGCTTCTCGTTCAACGTCAAGGGCGGGCGCTGCGAGGTCTGCCGCGGCGACGGGCAGATCAAGATCGAGATGCACTTCCTGCCCGACGTCTACGTGCCGTGCGAGCAGTGCCACGGCAAGCGCTACAACCGCGAGACGCTCGACATCCGCTTCAAGGGCAAGACGATCGCCGACGTGCTCGACATGCCGGTCGAGATCGCGCTCGAGTTCTTCGAGCACATCCCGAAGGTGCGCCGGCGCCTCGAGACGCTCAACGCCGTCGGCCTCGGCTACATCCGCCTCGGCCAGCCGGCGACGACGCTGTCGGGCGGCGAGGCCCAGCGCGTGAAGCTGGCGACGGAGCTGTCGAAGATCGCCACGGGCAGCACGCTCTACATCCTCGACGAGCCGACCACGGGCCTGCACTTCGCCGACGTGCAGCGACTGCTCGACGTGCTGCACCGCCTCGTGGACGCGGGCAACAGCGTCGTGGTCATCGAGCACAACCTCGACGTCATCAAGACCGCGGACCGCCTCATCGACATGGGGCCGGAGGGCGGCGAGGAGGGCGGGCGCGTCGTGGCTGCCGGCACGCCGGAGGAGGTCGCCGGCACGCCCGGCTCCTACACCGGCGAGTTCCTGGCAAAGCTGGTCGCGCCCGCGGCGCCGAAGGCCCGCCGCACGCGGCGCAAGGTCGCCGCGGCGGCCTGACCGGCGGTCAGGCGCCGCCGAAGCGGCCGCGCAGCGCCATCACGTTCGCGACGTACTGACGCGTCGACGGCAGCATCCCCACGCTCTGGAGCGAGCCGAGGCCCTGGTAGTAGGCCGCGGCGGCCATCTCCGGGTCGCCGGTGCGCCGCAGCAGGTCGGCGAGCAGGATCGAGCCCGCGCGGACGTTGTCGTGCGGCGACGCCGGGTCGAGCGGATGGCGCGCCAGCGACGTCCGGACGTATTCCCAGGTCGACGGGATGATCTGCATGATGCCGCGCGCGTTCGCGGGGGAGACCATCGCGTTGTTGAAGCCGCTCTCCTGCCAGGCGATGGCGGCGGCGAGCGAGCCGTCGACCCCCTGCTGCGCCGCGATCGAGGCGATCTCGTTCGCCGTCATGCGGCCCGCGGCCGCTGCCGGGCCCGTGCCGGTCGCCGCCGGTGTCATTGAGGGGACAGTCCCCTCAGTGACAGCGAGACGCAGCGTGGTGCCCGCGATGACGCGGTAGTCGGCCGGCACGCCGTTGGCGGCCGCGAGCGCTTGGA
The DNA here is from genome assembly GCA_963832195.1 of uncultured Conexibacteraceae bacterium. GTDB lineage: Bacteria > Actinomycetota > Thermoleophilia > Solirubrobacterales > Solirubrobacteraceae > Baekduia. The sequence continues at coordinate 758,502 of CAWHTH010000003.1, read as the reverse complement.
TCGGGATCCCGTGCGCGGCGGCGATACCGGTGAGCGTGTCTCCTACGCGCACGCGATAGCCGGCGATCGGCGCGGGTGCAGCCGTCGCCCCGGGCGCCGCCGGGGTCGCTCCCGCGGCCGGGATCTTCAGCGTCGTGCCCGCGATCACGAGGTAGTCGGCCGGCACGCCGTTGGCGGCCGCGAGCGTCGCCGCCGGCAGGCCGTTGGCCGTCGCGATGCCCCAGAGGGTCTCGCCCGGCGCGACCTGGTGGGTCGGCATGTGCGCGGCCGCTGGCGCGGCGCAGGCGGTTGTCAGGAGCAGCGTGAGGCAGGCGACGGAGCGGCGCATGGTCCTTCGACTTGCCCGCAGCGGGCCCGCTCACGCGCTACGAGCGTGGTTCTGTCGCCCTGCAAGCGCCGCTGCAGGGGCGATACGGTGATTCCCTTCGCATGCCGACCGATCCTTCCGTCGTCACCGTCTCAGGCACCGACCGGCAGGCGCTCCTGACCGACTTGACCCTGCGGTTCGGCCGCATCGATGTCGTCAGCGAGCGCGAGGTCCGGCTGCCCGGAGGCGTGCGCGGCTTCGAGATCACGGCTCGCCACCGCCCGTTCGTCGCCGACCTGGAGGACGTCGACGACAACGGCGCCGGCCAGGACGCCGCCGTCCCGCCGCCCCCACGCCCCGCGGCGCGCGAGCACGCGCACCTGAGCGAGGTGGCCGAAGAGCTGGCGGGACGGCTGCATGCCGCCGCCGAGGAGGACGCGGCCGCGCTGCGGGAGGAGGTCGAGGCCGAGGCGGAACGCCGCCGCGCCGAGCTCCAGGACGAGCTGGCGCGGATGCGCGCGGACGCGGAGGAGGAGGCGGCGCAGGCGCGCGCAGCGCTAGAGACCGACCTGGCGGAGCTGCGGGCCCGCACGCAGGCGGAGCTCGTCGAGGTTCGTGAGCGCGCCGATGCCGAGGCGGCCGCGCTGCGAGAGACGGCCGAGGAGGCGATCGCGCCCGCGCGCGAGGAATCGGACCGCCTGCGCGCCGACGCCGAGCGCGAGGCCGCCGCGATCGTCACCGCCGCTCGCACCGAGGCCAAGAAGCTGCGGGAGCAGGCGGAGGTCGCGCTGGCGAGCGCCGATCGCGAGGTAGAACGCCGGGTGCAGGCGCGCGAGAAGGAGCTCGAGCAGGCGGCGACGACGATGCGCCGCGAGGCGCAGAAGGAGATCAAGCAGCTGCTCGCCGATGCGCGCGAGGAGGGCGACCGCCTGCACATCGCCGCGGAGAAGGAGCTCGCGGACGCTCGGAGCGAGGCGCGTGCGATGGCACGCGACGCGCGCGAGCAGGCAGACGCGCTCCTGCGCGAGGCGCGCGCGCAGGCCGACCTGGCAACGGTCGAGGGCCAGGCGCTGGCCGAGTCCGTCCGCGAGACCCAGCAGAAGATGCGCGACCTCGGCATGAAGCTCCAGCAGCAGCTCCAGGCGGCACAGAAGGACTTGGTTGAGCGCACGTCGCTCAACTCCGTCCAGGCGCGCCTGCGGGCCGGCGGCGGCGAAGCCACGGCCGAGGAGATCGCCGAGCACCTGGCCCGCATCCTCGGCAAGTCGCCGAAGTGACCTGATGGGCGCCGCGCGCCTGTGGTGGCAGAAGTGGCGCTGGTACCAGCGCAACGGGCTGCCCTGGAACCACGCGCGCATCAACTGGGAGCTGGCGCGGCGCGAGTGCTTCGCGCGCTGGCCGCTGCACGGCAACGTCCTCGAGGCGCTGCGCGAGGATCGCCTTCAGCTCGGCCCGCACGTGCTCTTCGAGCCGGACGTCTGGATCACGTGCCCCGGCGACGCGCGGATCAGCATCGGCGGCGGGACGTTTCTCAACATCGGCGTGATGGTCGCCGCCGTCGAGCTGGTCGAGATCGGTGCCCACTGCATGTTCGCCAACGGCTGCTTCGTCACGGACGGCAACCACCGCTTCGAGGATCCCGACCGGCCGGTGCCGTGGCAGGGTTTCAGCACGAAGGGCCCGACGCGCGTCGGCGACAACGTCTGGTGCGGCGCCAATGTCGTGGTGACGAGCGGCGTGACGATCGGCGAGCGCTGCGTGATCGGCGCCAACAGCGTTGTCACAGAGGACATCCCCGCGTTCTCGATCGCCGCGGGTGCGCCCGCGCGCGTGATCAAGCCGATCGATTACGCACGGCCCGAGGCGGGCGTGACCGGCGAAGAGCCGATCGCCGGCTGACCGTCACTCGAGGATGATCGAGAACCCGTAGGCGACCGCGGCCACGAACGCGACGCCGGCGATCACCGCGAGCGCTGCGAACGCTCCAGCGGTGCCGGACGCGCCCTCACGCCGTGCATCGGTCGCCCTCGCGACGCCGAGGATCACGAACGAGAAGCTCAGAGACACGCCGAGCCCGGCGAGGGGGGCGGCCCACAGCAGCTCTAGCAGGGCGTCCCATTCGATCGCGGCGATCATTCAGGCCTCCGCCGTGATCGCCGGGCCGCGCTGGAGGCGGCGGCCGAGGGTCAGGCCGATCAGCGCCAGGATGAGGACGAGCACCACGACGACGCCGACCGCGTCGTTGCCCCATATCTCCGTCAGCCCATAGGCCAATCCGCCGATTGCGGCTGCGCAGGGCAGCGTCAGGACCCAGGCCAGGACGATGTTGCCGGCAACGCCCCAGCGCACTGCGGAGAGGCGCTTGGCGGCGCCGGCGCCCATCACGGCGCCGGAGATCGTGTGCGTCGTCGACAGCGGGAACCCGAGATGGGAGGCCGTCAGAATCACCGCGGCACCGGATCCCTGGGCGGCGAAGCCCTGTGCCGGGTCCATCTTGATGATGCGCGTGCCCATCGTGCGGATGATCCGCCACCCGCCGGAATAGGTGCCCAGCGCGATCGCCGTCGCCGACGAGATGATCACCCACGTGGGGACGTCGAACTCGTCCTTCGGGAGGTGGTTCGTGGCGACGAGCGCCAGCGTGATGATGCCCATCGTCTTCTGGGCGTCGTTCGTGCCGTGGGCGAGCGAGAACAGGCCGCCGGAGACGATCTGGCCGAGCCGATAGCCACGGTTGACCACCCCGGGGCGCTGCCGGCCGATGATGCGGTAGGCGGCGATGATGCATACCCCCGCGACGAGGAACGCGAGCGTGGGCGCGACCAGCGCCGGGACCGCGACCTTCTCCACGAGTCCATCGCCCTTGATCGCATCGGCGCCCTCCGCGACGAACCCGGCGCCGACGACACCGCCGATCAGGGCGTGCGACGAGCTCGACGGGAGCCCGAAGTACCACGTGATCAGGTTCCACGCGATCGCCCCCACGAGGCCGCCGAACACGATCGTCGACGTGACGATGTCCGCCTCGATGATGCCCTTCGCGATCGTCGCCGCCACCTCGAGCGAGACGAACGCGCCGACGAAATTGAGCACTGCCGAGTACCCGACCGCCACGCGCGGCGACATCGCGCGCGTGGAGATCATCGTCGCCACCGCGTTCGCCGTGTCGTGGAAGCCGTTCGTGAAGTCGAACGCAAGCGCCGTCGCGACGACGATGACCAGAACGAAGTCCGAGTCCACGCTAGGAGTTCTTGATGACGATGCCGGACAGGACGTTCGCCACGTGCTCGCACGCGTCGATCGCCGACTCGAGGCGCTCGTAGATGTCCTTCCAGCGGATCACGATCATCGGGTCGATGCCGTTGTCGAAGAGCGAGGCCATCGCTTCCCGCGTGACGCGGTCGCCGTCGTTCTCGAGCCGATGGACCTCGACCGTGTAGTGCGAGAGGTCCTTGAAGCCGCGCATCCGCGGCATCGCTTCCTCGATGTTCCGTGTGCACTGCACCAGGATGTGCGCGAGCCGCTGGGCCTGCTCCATCGGCGCTTCGACCTTGTAGAGCCCCATGTAGTCGGCGACCTCTTCGGTGAAGTCGACGACGTCGTCCAGCGCCGATGCGAGCTCGAGGATGTCCTCGCGGTCGATCGGCGTCACGAACGTCTGGTGCAGCCGCTGGATCAGGTCGTGCGTGATGCGGTCGCCGTCCTGCTCGCAGATCAGGATGTCGCGCGCGAGCTCCTTGCGATCCGGCCACGACGCGAGCATCTGGTCCAGGAGGTCGGCCGCCCGCGCCATGTTCCCCGCGGCCTCCTCGAAGAGGTCGAAGTACTCGCGGTCGCGAGGGGCGAAGACCTGTGCGAGGCGGGCCATGCCCGCAGCGTATGTGAAAGCGAAGTTATCGCGCCGCGAATGCGGCCCGGAATTCCGCAAGCTCCGCATCCGGGATGCTGTAGCCGTGCTCGGGCGCCGGGTAGCGGCGGTCGCGCACGTCGGCCGCGAAGGCGCTCACGCCCGCGGTCATCTCGTCGAGCAGGTCGGCGTAGCGCTGTACGAAGCGGCCGCCGCGGCCCTCGCGGATGCCGAGCAGGTCGTGGAACACCAGGACCTGGCCGTCCGCATCCGGACCCGCGCCGATGCCGATCACCGGGATCTCCATGTGCGGCATCAGCTCCGCCGTCAGCGCGCTCGGGATCGCCTCGAAGACGATCGCGAAGCAACCGGCGCCCTGCAGCAGCAGCGCCTCGTGCGCGATGCGCTCGGCCGCGGCGGCGGTGCGGCCCTGGGCGCGGTAGCCGCCGAGCGCCGTCGCGGTCTGCGGCGTCAGGCCGACGTGGCCCATCACCGGGATGCCGGCGCCGATGATCGCGCGGGCGCGCGCGACGGGCGTCGGGCCGCCGCCCTCGAGCTTGACCGCGTCGCAGCCGGCCTCCTTGACGAAGCGCATGGCGGTGCCGATCGCCTGCTCGTCGCTGGCCTCGTAGGACCCGAACGGCAGGTCGCCCACGAGCAGCGGTGTCTGCAGGCCGCGCCGCGCGGCCTTCGTGAGGACGAGCAGCTCGTCGACGGTGACCGGGACCGTCGAGTCGTAGCCCAGGACGGTCATCGCCCCGCTGTCGCCGACGAGGACGAGGTCGACCCCTGCCTTGTCGGCAGCGAGCGCGGACGGGTAGTCGTAGGCGGTGACCATCACGAGCTTCTCGCCGAGCTGCTTCTTGTCGAGCAGGCGCGGGAGCGTGACGGGAAGATGATCGGAGGTGAGAGGAGCGGTGCTCATTTCGCGTTCCTTTAGGAGAGGAGGAGGTCGACGGCGGCGTCGACGTCGATGATGCGGTTCGTGTCCTTCTCGACGTGCACCACGCGCGGCTCGTAGTGCTCGAGATCGGCTGTGGAGTACTCGCCGTAGGAGATGACGATGATCGTGTCGCCGCGATGGACGAGGCGGGCCGCGGCGCCGTTGACCTTCATCTCGCCGGAGCCGCGCTCGCCGGCGATCGTGTAGGTCTCGAAGCGGGCGCCGTTGTCGACATCGACGATCGCGACCTGCTCGTGCTCGAGGATGTCCGCGGCCTCGAGCAGCTCCGGGTCGATCGTGATCGAGCCGACGTAGTGCAGGTCGCAGTCGGTGATCGTCGCCCGGTGGATCTTCGACTTCAGCATGGTGCGCTGCATCAGGTGTTGCTCCCGTTGGAGTTGATGGAGAGGAGGACGTTGTCGATCAGGCGTGTGTCGCCGACCCGCGCCGCGAGCGCGACGAGGACGTCGCCGTCGATGCTCGTGACGGGGTCAAGCGTGGCGGGGTCGACGAGCGCGAGGTACTCGGGCTCGACGGAGAAGTCGGTCATGGCTGCACGCGCCGTCGCGGCGACGGCCGCCGCGTCGCGCTCGCCGGCGCGGACGGCGTCGGCGGCCGCTTTCAGCGCGCTGGTGAGCGCGAGCGCGCGCTCGCGGTCGCGCCCGGCCAGGTGCGCGTTGCGGCTCGACAGCGCGAGACCGTCGGGCTCTCTGACGGTGGGGCAGATCTCGATCCGCACCGGGAAGTCGAGGTCGGCCACCAGCTTGCGGATGACTAGCGCCTGCTGCGCGTCCTTCTGGCCGAAGTACGCCACCTGCGGCCCGACCATGTTGAAGAGCTTCGCCACAACGGTGGCGACGCCATCGAAGTGCTCCGGCCCGCGGTGGGAGCCCTCGAGTGTGGAGGTCAGCGGGCCGTCGATCACGACGCGGGTCGCGAACCCAGCGGGGTAGACCTCGGCGACGGGCGGCGCGAACAGGAAATGGGCGCCGGCGGCCGCGGCCAACTCGGCGTCACGGGCCTCGTCGCGCGGGTAGACGTCGAGATCGGCCGCGTCCTCGAACTGGGCGGGGTTCACGAACAGGGACACGACGACCTCGTCGCACTCGGCGGCGGCGCGGCGGATCAGGTTGAGGTGGCCCTCGTGGAGGGCGCCCATGGTTGGGACGAGGCCGATGGTGCGGGCCTGTTTGCGCGGTTGGCTCAGTGCCGCGCGGAGTTCTTGGACCGTCCGGAGAGTCCTCATGCCGGTGTCCTCGCGAGGTTGCGCGTGGTTTCGGCCAGGGCATCGAAGAGGTGGAGGAGGTCGGGCGTGTTCTGCGCTACCGCCTCGCGCTGGCGGGCGACGGTTTGCTCGTCGCCTCTGGCGATCGGGCCGGTCAGCGCTTGCTCGGCGCTGGTTGCGGCCCAGTTCTCGAGCGCGGCGCGGGCGAGCGGGACGAGCGCCTCGCGCGGCACGTCGGCTGTGGCGGCGAGCCGCTCCGCGCACCACTCGAGCGTGACGAGGAAGTTGGAGGCGATCGAGGCGGCGGCGTGGTAGGCGGCGCGGTCCTCGTCGGCAACCTCGAACGGCTCCATCGCGAGGCGTTCGGCGATGTCGCGCGCCGCCTCGAGCGCACGTGGCGTCGAACCGGCGATCGCGCAGCGCACGCCCGCGAAATCCACCTGTGGGCTGCGGGAGTGTGAATAGTTGCCACTCGCGCAGCCCGGGACCGTCATGAGGGGGTGGATGGAGAAGGATTCGTGCGGGGCGAGGGGAGCGAGCGTCGACGCGCCCGAGCAGTGCCCGACGAGGCGGCCCGGCGCGACGCACGCTGCGGCGGCGGCGATCTCGTCGTCCGGCACGCACAGCAGCACGACGTCCGCGTCACGGCCGTCCGCGCCGCGACCGAGCGGCTCGCCGGCCTCAAAGGCGGCGGCGAGCGCACGGCCCAGACGGCCGCGGCCGATCACCGCGAGGCGGGAAAACGTGGTGTCCATTTCGGTCTGTCGGTCCAGCTCCCCGAGGGGATGCCGGTCGCGATCTGTGGACCACCGACATGGATGACGGCGGCGTCACGAACTATACCCCGGAGATTGCGGGAAGGCACACGGCGCGGTCCGATGCCTGTGCCAGGATCGCGCGGTGCCGTCGAGGGACGAGCGCCGCGAGGCTCTGAAGGCCGTCTACCAGGACGCCCGCGGCTGCACGCGCTGCCCCGGACTGGCACAGACCCGCACCACGGTGGTGTTCGGCGCGGGCAATGCCGACGCCGATCTGATGTTCGTGGGCGAGGCCCCCGGCCGCCACGAGGACGAGCAGGGACTGCCGTTCGTCGGCCAGGCCGGCAAACTGCTGGAGAAGCTGCTCCAAGAGATCGGGATGACGCGCGAGGACGTCTTTATCGCGAACGTTTTGAAGTGCAGACCCCCCGGCAACCGCGATCCGCACCCCGTCGAGATCGACAACTGCCAGGACTACCTGTTCAAGCAGCTGGACCTGATCCAGCCGACCGTCGTCTGCACGCTCGGGAACTTCTCGACGAAGCTTCTGCGCGGCGACCCGACCGGCATCACCCGCCTGCACGGCCGCCCCGAGGTCATGACGCTCGGCCCGCGCGCGGTGCGCCTCTACCCGCTGTTCCACCCCGCCGCGGCGCTCTACACGCCGAGCAACGTCGAGGTGCTGCGCGCGGACTTCGCGCGCATCCCGGAACTGCTTGCGCTCGGGCCGCCGCCGCAGCCGGGCGCCGCCGAGCCCGAGGCGGAGCCGGAGGCCGAGCCGGAGCCGGCGCCGCTCGAGGTGCCGGAGGTCGAGCCGGAAGCCGTCGCCGCCGAGGAGCCGGTGGCGGCGCAGATGGGGCTCTTCTAACCAGCTCGGCGCGCCGCGGCCTCCTGGGCCGACCGGACGACCTCGTCGCCGAGCGGCGCGTCGAGGTCGATCCGTGCCGTGGCCATGACAGTGCCGAGCATCCGGTAGGCGCCGATGACCGCCAGGAGCTCGATGATCTCGCGCGGCGGCAGCGCCGCGGCGACGATCTCGTAGACCTCGTCGGCCGGGGCGCCGTCGCGGATGACCTGCTCGACCAATGCGAGCACGGCCTGCTGGAGCGGGTCGAACGCCGGGGCGCCGATGTCGTCGCGCTCCAGCGCCGCGATCTGGTCGTCCGTCACGCCTACGGCCTTGCCGATCCCGACGTGCTGGACCCATTCGTACTCCGCGCCCGGCGTGAGCCGCGACACGCGCAGGATCGCCAGCTCGCGCAGCGCGGGGTCCAGTGCGGTCTCGCCCAGGAGCGCGCCGCCGTAGCGCAGCCACGGGATGAAGATCGTGTCCGCGTTCGCCATCAGGCGAAAGACGTTGAGATCCGGCAGCCGCTCGAGGGCGCGTTGCACGTGTTCGGGCGCGGAATCGGCCACGACATAGGGAAGCCTTGCCATGCGGCGCAGCCTACGTGGCAAAGGACATCCGGGTGCGACCGTAGAATCCGCTTACGTGCGCGCCCGGAGCCGTGTCGCCGTGCTGCTCGCCGTAGCTGTTGCCGGCGGCGGGATCGTCGCCGCGCCCGTACGCGCCCAGGACCCCGAGGATCTCGCGCCGCTCTCGCCGACGCCGCAGGGCGACGGCACCACGAGCCCCGGCAGCGGGACGGGCACGTCGCGCGACGGCGCGCGCCTGCCCCAGACCGGGTCGGACGCCCGCCTGCTCGCGCTCACCGGGTTCGCGCTCCTGCTGGCCGGGATCGGCGGGCGGATGCGGACGATCCCCGAGCGCTTCTGAGCGTCGAGCTGGACTCGGCGTCGGCGGCCGACACCGAGGCCGCCGGGGCCCGGCTCGCGGCGCAGCTCGAGCCCGGCGACATCGTGCTGGTCGAGGGCGAGCTCGGCAGCGGGAAGACCACGTTCGTGCGCGGCGCCTGCCGCGCGCTCGGCGTCACAGTGCCCGTGACGAGCCCGACGTTCACGATCGGCCGCCGCTACCCGGGGGCGCGCGGCCCCGTGGCCCACCTCGACCTGCATCGCCTGAGCGCACTCGCCGGCGAGGACCCGGCGCTGCTCGACGACTACCTGACGCCGGACGCGATCGCGTTCGTCGAGTGGCCGCAGGTCGCCGAGCCCACGCTCGCGCGCGTGCGCGCACGCGCGCGGCTGGAGCACGCCGGCGGCGACCGCCGCCGACTGGTCATCATCGAGCCGTGATCCTGGCGTTCGACACCGCGACGCCCGCCACCGTCGTCGGCGTCGCGCGCGACGGCGAGCTGGTCGCCGAGCGCCGTCACGACCCGGCGCCGGACGAGCGCCCCGGACATGCCTCGCAGCTGCTGGCGCTGTGCCACGAGGCGCTCGCGGAGGCCGGCGCCTCGTTCGTGGACGTGGCGCGCATCGGCGCGGGCGTCGGGCCGGGCACGTTCACCGGCATGCGCATCGGCGTCGCGACCGGTCGCGCGCTCGCGCACGCGACCGGCGCGGAGCTCGTCGCGATCGGCACGCTCGACGCGCTGGCGGAAGCCGCGCGTGTCACTGAGGGGTCTGACCCCTCAGTGACACCGGTCGCCGCCGTCCTCGACGCGCGGCGCGGCGAGGCGTTCGTCGCCGTCTACGACGCCGAGGGGCGGCGCGTGCTGGGCCCCGAGGCGCGCAAGCCCGAGGGCCTCGGTGACCTGCACGCGGCGCTGGCGGTCGGGGACGGCGCAGTACGATTCCGTGACCGGCTGGAAGCGGCAGGAGTCGCGGTAGCACCCGACGATTCGCCGCTGCACCGGGTCGCCGCGGGGCCGCTGTGCCGGCTTGCCGCGACAGGCTTTCCGATCGATCGCGACGCCCTGGTTCCCGACTACGTCCGGCCTCCCGACGCTACGCCTCGCAGTTGAACACGCCCACCGACCTCGACATCCGCCGCCTCGCCTACGCCGATCTCCCGCAGGTGATCGCGATCGAGCGCCGCGCGTTCCCGACGCCGTGGTCGCTGGCGATGTTCGTCCTCGAGCTCTCCAAGCCCGCGGGCGTGTGCCTCGCGGCGCTGCGCGACGACGCGCTTGTCGCCTACTGCGTCTGCTCGCGCTACGACACCGTCTGGCATCTCATGAACGTCGCGGTCGACCCGCACGAGCGGCGCCAGGGCATCGCCACCGCACTGCTGCACGACCTGTTCGCGCGCATCGACGACGCCGGCGCGCGCTACACGCTCGAGGTGCGCCAGTCGAACACCGCGGCGATCGCGCTCTACGAGGTGCACGGCTTCCGCGCTGCGGGCGTGCGGCGGCGCTACTACCAGGACAACGGTGAGGACGCACTGATCATGTGGCGGACGCCCGCCACCCTGCGCGGCAGCCTCGACGACGTGCCGAACGCGTCGTCGGTCGCGCGATGATCCTGGCGATCGAGACCTCCTGCGACGACACCTGCGCCGCGCTCGTCACGCGCGATACCGGTGAAATCCGGGCGAACGTGATCTCCTCGCAGGGCGTCCACGACCGCTACGGCGGCGTAGTCCCGGAGGTTGCGTCGCGCCACCACCTGGAGCTGGCCACGCCGGTCGTCGACGACGCGCTCGCCCGCGCCGAAGCCACACTCGACGACGTCGACGTCGTTGCGGTCACGCAGGGCCCAGGGCTCGTCGGCGCTCTGCTCGTGGGCGTGGCGACAGCGAAGGCCATCGCCGCGGCGCGCGGGCTGCCCGTCGTGCCGGTCGACCACCTCCAAGGCCACGTCGCCGCCAACTTCCTTGAGCCCGACCCGCTCGAGCCACCGTTCATCTGCCTGGTGGCGAGCGGCGGCCACACGTTCCTGGCCCGCGTCGAGGATCACGCCGGCTTCGAGGTCCTGGGCCGCACGCTCGACGACGCCGCGGGCGAGGCGATCGACAAGGGCGCGCGCCTGCTCGGGCTGCCGTTCCCCGGGGGCCCGCACCTCGAGCGCCTGGCGGCGGAGGGCGACCCGCACGCATTCGAGTTCCCGACCGCTGCGCGCGTGGCGGGCCTGGACTTCTCGTTCGCAGGGCTCAAGACAGCGCTGCTCTACAAGGTCCGCGATCTCGGTGACGAGGCGCCGGCGCGCGCGGCCGACCTCGCCGCCTCGTACCAGCGCGCCGTCGTCGAGGCGCTGGCGATGCGCGTCGAGCGCGCGCTCGAGCAGACGGGGTCGGACCGCCTGGCGATCGGCGGCGGCGTGGCCGCGAACGGGCCGCTGCGCGAGCGCGTCGGCGCCCTGCGTCCCGCCGTCCTGAAGATCCCGCCGCGCGAGCTGTGCACCGACAACGCGGCGATGATCGGCTCGGCCGCCCGCTTCCTCCAGGAGCTCCCGTATCCCGAATACCTCGGGCTCGACGCCTACGCGACGGGCGAGCACGCGCTGTGAGCGCGGTCCTGCTCTACGGGCGTCCCGACTGTCACCTGTGCGACGACGCGCGAGGCGTGCTGGAGGCCGCGGCCGTCCCGTTCGAGGAGGTCGACATCGAGTCCGACGACGACCTCTTCAAGCGCTATCTGGAGCGCATCCCGGTGGTCACGATCGACGGCGAAGAAGCCTTCGAGCTGTTCGTGGACCCCGCTGAGCTGCTCAGGCGCCTCGGTAGAGTCCCCCCGAGATGAGCCTCGGCGAAGCCCCCACCCCCGAGCGGCTGTCGCTGGGCGTCGCGGCCCGGCTCGCGCGCTATCTCCAGGTGCTGCGCCAGGCGAAGAAGGAGGGCAAGGAGACGATCTCCTCGCAGGAGCTGAGCGCGTTCACGCACGTCAACTCGACGCAGATCCGGCGCGATCTCTCGGGGTTCGGGAAGTTCGGCAAGCGTGGCGTCGGCTACAACGTCGACGCGCTGGTAACCGAAATTCGCCGGATCCTGCGGATCGCCGGTCAGCACAACATCGCGCTGTTCGGCGCCGGCCACCTCGGTCGTGCGATCGCCTCGTCCGACGTCTTCGCCGACCACGGCTTCCAGATCGTCGCGATCTTCGACAGCGACCCCGAGAAGCTCGGGAGCGACGTCGGCAGCCTGCGCGTGCGCGATGCGTCCAAGCTGCGCCAGGTCGTAGAGGACGAGGACATCGTCGTCGGCGTCCTCGCGGTGCCCACCGCGGCCGCCCAGGGGATCGCCGACGAGCTCGTCGAAGCCGGCGTCAAGATCATCTTCAACTACTCGGAGGCGCTGCTGCAGGTGCCCGCCGACGTGACCGTCCACACGTCCAGTCCGGCGGTGGACCTGCTGTACGCGCTCTACTTCTACCTCACGTGAGCCTCGACTTCGCCCTCGCCGAGGAGACGTTCGCCACGTCGACCGACTTCACCCTCGGGCTCGAGGAGGAGTTCGCGATCGTGGATCCGGGCTCGCTCGACCTGGTGCCTCGCTTCGAGGAGCTGCGCGCCGCCGCCGAGGGCTTCCTCGCCGAGTCGATCGCGGGCGAGCTGATCTCGTCGGAGATCGAGATCCGCTCGGGCCGCGGCGAGGACTTCGCGGACGCCGTCAGTCGCCAGCGCGAGGCGCGCCGCGAGCTGTTCGCGCTCGCCGATCGCCAGGGTGTCGCGCTGGCGGCGACAGGCACGCACCCGTGGGCCGACTACCGCGAGCAGCCGAACATCGACACGGAGCACTACCGGCGTGTGGTCGACGGGCTCCAGTACGTCGCGCGCCGCAACAACACGTTCTCGCTGCACGTGCACGTCGGCCTGCGCGACATCGATCGCGCGGTGCAGGTCTGCGACCGGCTGCGGCCCGTGTTGCCGATGCTGCTCGCCATCAGCGCGAATTCCCCATACCTCGACGGCCGCGACGCGGGGCTGCATTCCGCGCGGACCCAGGCGTTCACCAAGAGCTTCCCGCGCTGCGGCATCCCCGACCCCTACGGGTCGTGGGCCGGTTACCGCGAGTACCTCGAGTTCCTCGTCCGCACGAACTCGATCGTCGAGTACACGCAGGTCTGGTGGTCGATCCGCCCGCACATCGTGTTCGGCACCGTCGAGGTGCGGATCTGCGACGTGCAGGCGACCGCGCATGAGAGCGAGGCCCTCGCCGGCCTGATGCTCGCGTGCGTGGCGCAGGCGGCGCGCGAGGTCGATGAGGGCGTCGCGTTCGAGGGCCCGGCTCGCCGCCTGCTCGAGGAGAACTTCTGGCGCGCGATCCGCTACGGGCAGGACGGCAGGCTGATCGACTTCGAGAGCGCCGAGGAATACCCGGCCGCCACCGCGGCCGAGCGGCTGCTCGCGTGGACGGCGCCGGCGAGGGCCGAGCTCGGTCTCGAGCCGCAGCTGCCGGCGCTCAACGGCGCACAGCGCCAGCGCCGCGCGATCGACACCGGCGCGGCGATGCACGATGTTTACGCGACCACCCTCAAGGAGACCCGGGAGACGTACGCCCAGGAGGTGCCCACCGCATGAGCGAGCCACCCCAGCCGACCGAGGAGCAGATTCGCGCGCTCCAGGAGCAGCTCGAGAAGCTGCGCGTGGAGGACCTGCTGATCCAGACGATCGTCAGCGTCATCAACCTCGGAGCACAGAAGGGCGCGGGGGGCGACAAGGAGCAGCTGGGCCTGGCGATCGAGAGCGCGCGTGCGCTGTTGCCGCTGGTCGAGCAGGACCTCGGCGAGGACGCGCGGCCGATCCGCGAGGCGCTCTCCCAGCTGCAGCTCGAGTTTGCGAAGGCCCCCGTCGCTCAGGGCGCGGGGGAAGGCGAGGCGCCCACCGGTCCGCAACCGGACGCCTCCGGCGACGCCGAGGCCGGCCCCGCTCAATCTTCCGGGCGCCTCTGGGTTCCGGGCCAATAGGCGTCACAACCGGTCTCTGAGCTAGGATGCCCGCCTCTTTGAGGCCGGGTCCCCGCCTGCGTTCGCTAGCCCGGCATGACTTCGGAGGCAATCCTTGAGTGACTTCCTGACCGACCACGGCGTCGTCGTCGCGCTCGTCTGCGCCGCGTTCGCGGTCGTCTACGGCGTGGTTACCACGCGCCAGCTCCTCGCCCTCTCACCGGGCAGCGAGGAGATGCAGCGCATCTCGGGCGCCATCCAGGAGGGCGCCCAGGCCTACCTGCGCCGCCAGTACACGACGATCGCGATCGTGGGCGCCGTCCTGGCGGTCGCGCTGATCTTCATCCAGGACGTCTCGGTGGCGGTCGGGTTCGTGATCGGCGGTGTGCTTTCGGGCTCGGCGGGCTTCATCGGGATGAACGTCTCCGTCCGCGCCAACACGCGCGTCGCCGAGGCCGCCCGGGGCGGCGTCTCGCCGGCCCTGACCGCCGCGTTCCGCGGCGGCGCGATCACCGGTCTGCTCGTCGTCGGCCTCGGCCTGTTCGGCGTCGCCGGCTACTACGGCGCGCTCACGTGGATCTTCGACGAGTCACAGAAGGAAGCCGTGGACGCGCTGATCGGGCTCGGCTTCGGCGGCTCGCTGATCTCTGTCTTCGCCCGACTCGGCGGCGGCATCTTCACGAAGGCCGCCGATGTCGGCGCCGACCTCGTCGGCAAGGTCGAGGCGGGGATCCCGGAGGACGACCCGCGCAACCCGGCGGTGATCGCGGACAACGTGGGCGACAACGTCGGCGACTGCGCGGGCATGGCGGCGGACCTCTTCGAGACCTACGCCGTGACCGCGGTCGCGGTGATGCTCCTGGGCGTGCTGCAGTTCGAGGCGGCGCAGACCTCGGTCGCGCTCTACCCGCTCGTACTTGGCGGCGTCGCGATCATCGCCTCGATCATCGGCACGTTCGCGGTCCGCACGACGACCGGCAACGTCGAGCGCGCGCTCTACCAGGGCCTGATCCTGTCGGGCGCGATCGCCGCGGTGTTGTTCTACCCCGTTACCGACTGGCTGATGGGTGACGTCGTCAGCGGCGACCTCAGCGTCGGCGACCTGTATCTGTGCTCCCTGATCGGCGTCGCCGTGACGGCGCTGCTGTTCCTGCTGACCGACTACTACACGTCGACGCGCTTCGGCCCGGTCAGGAAGACCGCCAAGGCGTCGGAGACCGGGCACGCGACGAACATCATCTCGGGGCTCGCGCAGGGCCTGCAGGCGACCGCGCTCCCGGCGCTCGTCCTCGTGCTGGGCATCCTCGCCGCGTGGAAGCTCGGGGGTGTCTACGGCATCGGCATAGCCGTGATGGGCCAGCTCTCGCTGACCGGTCTGATCGTGGCGCTCGACGCGTTCGGCCCGATCACCGACAACGCCGGTGGCATCGCGGAGATGGCCCACCTGCCGGAAGAGGTGCGCAACGTCACCGACCCGCTCGACGCGGTCGGCAACACGACGAAGGCCGTGACCAAGGGGTACGCGATCGGCTCCGCGGTGCTCGCCGCGATCGTGCTGTTCGTGGGCTTCAAGGAGGAGCTCCAGGCTGAGTCCGGCGAGGTGATCACCTTCCCGATCGACGATCCGCCGATTCTCATGGGCCTGCTGCTCGGCGGCATGATGGTGACGCTGTTCGCGGCGCTGTCGATGGAGGCCGTCGGTCGCGCGGGCGGCGGCGTCGTCGAGGAGGTCCGCCGCCAGTTCCGCGAGAAGCCGGGGATCATGGACGGGACCGAGGAGCCGGACTACGCGACCTGCGTCGACCTCGTGACGAAGGCCGCGCAGCGCGAGATGATCATCCCGTCGCTGATCCCGATCGGCATCCCGCTGATCGTCGGCCTGATCGACGAGCGCGCGCTCGGCGGCCTGCTGATCGGCGTGATCGTTGTCGGCTTCTTCTTCGCGGTGCTGATGACCGCCGGTGGCGGCGCGTGGGACAACGCGAAGAAGCTGATCGAGGACGGTGCGCACGGCGGCAAGGGCTCCGAGGCGCACGCCGCCTCGGTGACCGGCGACACCGTCGGCGACCCGTTCAAGGACACGGCCGGCCCGGCCATCAACCCGATGATCAAGGTCGCGAACATCGTCGCGATCCTGATCATCCCGCTGATCGCTTAGGCATCGGTTTACGCTGCGCTCCACGATGGGCGTGGAGCGCAGCACCACCCAGCTGCGGGTCGGCCTGACGATCTCCGGCGCGGTCGCGCTGGGGGCGTTCGAGGGCGGCGCGCTTGCGGCGCTGCTCGTCGCGGTGCAGGACGCGCGGGCCCGCGGCGAGGACGTGCGCATCGACGCGATCGCGGGCGCCTCCGCGGGCTCGATGACAGGCCTGCTCACGGCACGCGCGTTGCTCGTCGGCCAGGACCCCGTCGACGTGATGTGGGAGGCGTGGGTCGTGCAACCGTCGCTGAAGCGGCTGCGCGGCCGCGGCCGCAACGACCCGCTTTCGGTCGAGGCGCTGGCCGAGGGGGCGGCCGCGCTGCTCGGGCGCGCGGGCGACCCGCAGCGCGCCCAGAACGAGCCCGTGCGCCTGGAGGCTGCATTGGGCGCGCTGCGAGGGCTTACGTTCGACATCGGCCGCCGCGGCCGCCCGCCGGTGCGCGCGACCACGTATCTCGACTGGGGCACGTTCACCTTCACGACCGCAGACCCGCTCGAGCGATGGCTCGGCGAGCCGGTCCAGGTCGCACTCGCGTCGGGCGCGCACGCCGCGGCATTCCCGCCGCGCGTGCTCGACCGCCGCGCCTACCGGGACGAGTACGAGGCCAACGGGATCGTCGGGTTCCCCGCCGGCGGGCGCCTCTGGTACACGGACGGGGGAACGATCTACAACGAGCCGCTGGGCCGCTGCCTCGACTTGACCCAGGAGCTCGACGGCGACCTGCCGGCGGACGCGACCCGCCTGCACCTCCTCGTCGTGCCCGACCCGCACCTTCCGTTGGCGGCCACCGACCCGGCGTGGGCCGACCCGGATGCGCCGCCGGAGTGGACCCGCACGCTCGCCCGTGCTGCGGCGATGGTCGCGGCACAGTCGATCTACGACGACCTGCGTCGCGCCGAGCGCCGCAACTCGCGGCTGGCCTGGACCGCGCAGCTCGAAGCCGAGCTCGAGGCGCTGCTGAGCGGCCGTCCGGAGGCCGAGAGCGCGCTGCGCAGCTTCGTCGAGGGCGTTCGCGGGGAGCGCGCGGCGCTGGCCGGCGGCCTGCCAAAGCCGGCACCCGAGGGCCTCGCCCCTTTGCTCGCCGCGGCGCTGCACGAAGCGACCGGCCTCAGCGGCAAGCGCCAGGTCGCGATCGAGGCCGTCTCGCCGCTGCTGCTGGACCCCGGCGATCCCGGCAAGCAGCTGTCAGGCGAGTTCCTGGGCCATTTCGGCGGCTTCCTCGACGAGCGCCTGCGGCGCGGCGACTTCGCGCTCGGCTACCGGGCGACGCTCGCCTGGCTGCGCGAGCAGCCGTTCGGGTTGAGTCCCGCGGCAGCCGCTGCGCGCTACGACAGCGCGTGGGAAACCGGGCTCGCGCATGCTGGCCTGCGCGACCTGCCGCTGCGCGCGCGGCGGGCGCTCTACAGGCTCGGGCTGCGAATTGCTCGCATCGCGTGGCGCGAGCTCCGATAATCACGTCCCATGGAGGTCACAACCAGCACCCGCGCCGTAACGGCGACCACGATGTGCGAGGCGTTCCAGATCAGCGCCGCGCGCTTCCCCGACGCCGTCGCGCTGCGAACGCCGGGCGGGGGCGACGAGGTCACATGGGCGCAGTACGCCGAGCACGTCCATCGCGTCGCGGCCGGCCTGGCCGCCCTCGGCGTCAAACGTGGCGACAACGTCGGCCTGATGCTCACGAACCGCCCCGAGTTCCACTGGTGCGACACGGGCGCGATGCACCTGGGCGCTACGGCGTTCTCGATCTACAACACCTCGGCGCCGGAGCAGATCGAATACCTGCTCGGCGACGCGGAGAACCGCGTGCTGTTCACCGAGTCCCAGTTCGTCGAGCGGATCCAGGCGGCCAACGTCCCGTCGCTCGAGCACGTGATCGTGATCGACGACGGCGGCCTTGACGAGCTGATGGCGGCCGGGGACGACGGCTTCGATCTCGAGGCGGCATGGCGGGCCGTCGAGCCCGACGACATCCTCACGCTGATCTACACGTCCGGGACGACGGGCCCGCCGAAGGGCGTCCAGCTGACGCACCACAACCTGATGTTCAACACGCGCGCGTTCGACGGCTTCCTGCCGCAGCGCGACGGCGACTACCGGATCGCGTCGTACCTGCCGATGGCGCACATCGCGGAGCGCGGCTTCAGCCACTACCACGCGATCCCGCGCGGGGCGACGGTGACCAGCATCGCCGACCCGGCACAGCTCGTCCCGAGCCTGTCCGACGTCAAGCCGCACGCGTTCGTAGGTGTGCCGCGCGTGTGGGAGAAGCTCAAGGCCGCGCTCGAGGCCAAGCTGCCGCCGGGGTTCCCGCCGGAGATGGGGCAGGCGGTTCGCGAGCAGCTCGGCTTCGGCGAGCTGGAACTGGCCCTGGTGGGAGCGGCGCCGATCCCGGTCGAGGTGCTCGAGTTCTACGACCGCCTCGGGATCCGGATCGTCGAGGTGTGGGGGATGAGCGAGACCAGCGCGGTCGCCACGGTCAACCCGATCGGCGCAGAGAAGTTCGGGACGGTCGGCAAGGCGCTGCCGGGCGTCGAGGTGGTGCTGGCGGACGACGGCGAGGTGCTCGTCCGCGGGCCGATCAACATGCCGGGCTACCGCAACATGCCCGACAAGACGGCGGAGACGATCGACGCCGACGGCTGGCTGCACACGGGCGACATCGGCGAGTTCGACGAGGACGGCTACCTCAAGATCGTCGACCGCAAGAAGGAGCTGATCATCAACGCCGCCGGCAAGAACATGTCGCCGGCGAACATCGAGGCGCGGGTCAAGGCCGGCTCGCCGCTGATCGGGCAGGCGGTCTGCATCGGCGACGCGCGCCCGTACAACGTCGCGCTGATCGTGCTCGACCCGGACGGCGCCGCGGGGCGCGACGCGGAGGATCCCGAGACGGTGAAGCTCGTGCAGGAGGGCGTCGACGCCGCCAACGCGCAGCTGTCGAGGGTCGAGCAGATCAAGAAGTTCAAGATCCTGCCCGGCGACTGGGCCCCCGGCGGCGACGAGCTGACGCCGACGATGAAGCTCAAGCGCAAGCCGATCGCCGAGAAGTACGCGCAGGAGATCGAGGCGCTTTACGGAAATTAGGCCGATCTAGCGGCCGACCTCCGGCCCGCTCGTGCGTTCTATACGCAGGAGTGACAACCAGGAGGGACCCAATGAAGAAGCTTGCAATGCTCGCCGGCGCGCTCAGCGTGCTGGCAGTGCCCGGCGCGGTCCAGGCGCAGACGCCTACCGGCCAGGACAAGACCAATGCCGCCCGTGAATGCCGCACGGAGCGCGGCACGACGGATGCGACGCGCGAGGCGTTCAAGGCGCGTTACGGCACGAACAAGAACAAGTCCAACGCCTTCGGCAAGTGCGTCTCCAAGCGCGCTCACGACGAGGCCGCCGAGCGCAAGGCCGCTCGCAGCAACGCGTCGAAGCAGTGCGACGCCGAGCGTGGCGAGACGGCGGAGAGCCGCGCGGCGTTCGAGGCCAAGTACGGCACGGGCAAGACCAAGTCCAACGCCTTCGGCAAGTGCGTCTCACAGAAGGCGTCCGAGAACGAGGCCAAGTCGGATGCCGCGGATGCCGCGGCGGCCCAGGCGCGCAAGAACGCCGCCCGGACCTGTGACGAGGAGCGCGGTGAGACGGCCGAGAGCCGTGCCGCCTTCAAGGCCAAGTACGGCACCAACAGGAACAAGTCGAACGCCTTCGGGAAGTGCGTCTCCAAGACGGCGAAGGCGCAGCAGTCGTAACGGCACTGCGAGGGGTCTGACCCCACGGGGTCAGACCCCTTAGCCTCCCCGCCCGATGGCGGAACGGAGGCTCCACGGGCTCCAGCGCGTCCTGGGCGTCAACGCGCTTTTCTCGACGGCCTACGGGAACGTCGGGTCGTCGATCTATTACGCCCTGGGGCTCGTAGCCGGCTTCGCGCTGGGCCTCACGCCGGTGGTGTTCATCATCACCGGCTTCATCTTCTATCTGACGGCCTCCACCTACGCCGAGGCCACCGCGATGTACCCGGAGGCCGGTGGGTCGTCGAGCTTCGCGCGCCACGCGTTCAACGAGGGCTGGTCGTTCTTCGCGGCATGGGCGCAGATGCTCAACTACACGATCACGATCGCCATCTCGGCGTTCTTCGTGCCGCACTACCTCGGTGGGCTGTTCTGGGAGCCGCTGCAGTCGGCACCGGGCGACATCCTGTTCGGGATCGGCGTGATCGCGTTCCTGACCGTCCTCAACGTGGTCGGGGTCAAGGAGTCCGCCGGCGTCAACGTCTTCCTTGCGGTCACCGACTTCCTGACGCAGCTGCTGCTCGTGGTCATCGGCTGCATCCTCGTGCTGTCGCCCGAGACGCTCGTCGACAACGTCGATCTCGGCGTCGCGCCCGAGTGGAAGGACTTCCTGCTCGCGATCCCGGTGGGGATGATCGCCTACACCGGCATCGAGACGATCTCGAACATGGCCGAGGAGGCGCGGGACGTCGAGAAGACGATTCCCGCGGCCATCAACCGCGTCGTCCTCGCGGTCTTCGCGATCTACGCCGTGCTCCCGGTGGTGGCGCTCAGCGCGCTGCCGGTCGAGCAGACGCAGGAGGGCGAGTACGTCACCAAGCTCGGCCTCAGCGAGGAAGAGGGCGGTTTCGCCGGCGATCCGATCCTGGGGGTGGTCAAGGAATTCGACCTCGGGTTCTTCCAGGGCGCCGGTGAGCTCTACGTCGGGATCCTCGCGGCGACGATCCTGTTCATCGCGACGAATGCCGGGATGATCGGCGTCTCGCGGCTCGTGTACTCGATGGGCCTGCACCGGCAGGTCCCGGACCGCCTGCGCCAGCTGCACCCGCGCTACGGGACGCCCTGGGTCGGAATCCTGGTGTTCGGCGCGATCGCCTGCCTGACGCTGATCCCCGGCCAGGCCGAGTTCCTGGGCAACATGTACGCGTTCGGCGCGATGCTGTCGTTCACGATCGCGCACCTCGCGGTGATCAAGCTGCGGATCACCCAGCCCGATCGCGCGCGACCCTTCCGAGGCCCGGGCTCGATACGCGTCGCCGGGCGCGAGCTGCCGCTGTTCGCGGTACTCGGGGCCATCGGGACCGGGGTCTCATTCCTGGTCGTCACGTTCTTGGACCTGGGCGTCGCCGTTGCCGGCGTCAGCTGGCTGCTGCTCGGCTGGCTGCTGTACGTCGGCTTCCGCCGCCATCAGGGGTTGGATCTGACGACCACCACGAAGGTGGCGATGACGAAGCCCGTACTCGAGCACGAGGCGGAGTACGAGTCGGTGCTGGTGGCGGTGGACGCCGGCAAGGAGTACCCGGCCGGCGCCGTCGCAACCGCCGCGCGACTGGCGGCGCGCAGGCGCCGCGGTATCCACGTGCTCGTGACGATCACCGTCCCGCAGTCCGCGCCCATCGACGCGCAGCTGCCGGAGCAGGAGCTGGCTGCCCAGGCACTGATCGAGCAGGCCCGGCTGCAGGCCGGGCGGCGGGCGACGGGGCACGCGGTGAAGATCCGCGCCGGACAGGCTGGGCGGCTGATCGTCGACGAGGCGCGCGCGATGCGGGCGCAGGCGATCGTGATGCCGCTGCCGCCGCGATCGGGCGGCGCGACGGTGTTCGGAAAGACGGTCGAGACCGTGCTGGCCGACCGGCCGTGTCGGGTGATCGTGCAGGTCGATCCGCACACGCCCGGTCCTGTCGCCGCGACGCCGCCGTAGGCTTACGCGCGCATGCACGCGAAGGCCACGCGCTTGTTTTCCTCGGTCCTCGTGCTGCTCGGCATCGCGATGATCGTCAGCACGATCGCGCGCGGCGGAGGGCCGCTCGCGCTCGGGATCATGCTCGGCCTGCTGTTCGTCGCGTTCGGGGTGGGGCGCATCTACATCCAGCGGAGGATCGAATAGGTGCTCGGCCGCGGGCTGGGCTCGCCGGCGCTGTTCGCGATCGTCTACACCTCGGTCGCCAGTGCCATCTACTTCTCGCTGGCGGTGGTTGCGGACCATGCGCTCGGCCTGACGCCGTTCGTGTTCCTGCTCGCGGGCCTGTTCTTTGCGCTCGCGGCGCTGACGTACGTGGAGGGCGCGTCGCTGCACCAGGAGCGCGCCGGGTCGACCGTGTTCGCGCGCTACGCGTTCAACGAGCTCGTCAGCTTCGTCGCCGGCTGGGCGATCCTTCTCGACTACGTAATCCTGATCGCGGTCACCGCGTTCTCGGCGACGAACTACCTCGCGGCGTTCTACGCGCCGTTCGGACGGGGCATGACGGAGCTGCTCCTCGCGCTGGGGATCGTGCTCTACGTCGCCGTGCGCAACGTGCGCGGGTTCTCGAAGACGCGCGTGAACCGCATAGCGGCGCTCGTGATCGCCGACCTGGCGCTGCAGCTGCTGCTGATCGTGCTCGGGCTGATCGCGTTCTTCGACGCGAACGTGCTGCTGGACACGATCGAGCTCGGCTCCAACCCCGATTGGGACGAGGCGATCTTCGCGCTCGGCGTCGCGACCGTCGTGTTCACGGGCCTCGAGTCCGCGTCGGGGCTGGCCGGCGAGGTTCAGGTCGGGCGCGCGGGCCTGAAGCGGCTGATCGCAAGCGCCACCGGCACGGTCATGCTCGTATACGTCGGCATCGCAGTCGTCGCGATGACCGCGCTGCCGGTCGTCGGCAACGCGACGTCGCTGAGCCGCAACTACCTCGAGGCGCCGATGCTCGGGATCGCCGAGGCCTTCGAGCAGGACTGGCTCGCCGACACGCTCAAGTACACCGTCGCGATCGCGGCGGCGGCGACGCTGGTCGCTGCCGCGAACTCGGCGATGCTAGGCCTCTCGCGGCTCGCGTATTCGCTGTCGCGCAACCGCCAGATCCCGAGCGCGCTCGGGCGGCTGCATCCGACGCGGTCGACGCCGTATGTGCTGATCGCGATCGCGGCGGGCATGGCGGCCGGGCTGATCTTCCCCGAGGACCTCGAGCTGCTCGTCGGCATCTACGCGTTCGGCGCGCTGCTTAGCCTCACGATCGCCCACCTGTCGCTGATCGTCCTGCGGATCAAGGAGCCGGATGCGCGACGGCCGTACAAGATGCCGATCAGCATCCCGTTCCGCGGCGCCGAACTGCCCGTGCCGGCGATGGTGGGCGCCGTCGCGAGCGCGCTCGCGTGGCTGAGCGTCGTCGTCTACCACGAGGGCGCGCGCTACGTCGGCTTCGGCTGGATGGCGTTCGGGATCGCCCTCTATGTCATCTACCGCACGTCGCAGGAGAAGTCTCTGTTCCGCCGCGTCGTGGTGCCGGAGGAGGCGCTGCGCGGCGACAAGGAGGAGCTGGCTTACGGCTCGATCCTGGTGCCGCTGTTCGGTACGCCGCTCGACGACGACATCATCCAGACCGCCGGCCGCCTGGCGGGCGCAGAGGCCGACGAAGGGCTCGAAGACGAGGGTGCGACGATCGAGGCGCTGTGGGTGTTCGAGGTGCCGATGTCGCTGCCGATCGACGCGCGCCTTCCCGATGCCCAGCTCGAGGATGCGCGGGCGGCGCTGCGCCGGGCCAAGGCGGTGGGGGAGGAGTACATGGGCGTGGAGGTCGCGACGGCCACGGTGCGCGCCCGGCGCGCGGGAGCGGCGATCGTGGACGAGGCGCGGCGACGCGGGGTTCAGGCCATCGTCCTCGCGGCAGAAGAGCCCTCGCGGATCCGCGGCGGATCGCTGCTCGGCGGCCGCGGCGGCCCGCTCGAGAACTTCGTGGGCGACGTGACTAAGTACGTCGTGTCGAAGGCGCCTTGCCAGGTGATCCTGACCGCGCCACCCGAGAGCGACGCGGCCGTCAGCAACCCGGAGGAGCCGGCCGCCGACGAGTAGAGTCCGGCCCATGTTCATCCTGATCGTGGGGGCCGGCCGGGTCGGGTCCAGCGTCGCCCGCTCGGCGTTGGCGGACGGCCACACCGTGTCGATCCTCGACGAGGATCCGCTGTCCCACGAACGGCTGGACGCAGGCATGTCGACGAGCTGGGAAGAGGCCGGCGGCCGCTTCACGGTCGGGCACGGCATCGAGATCGACGCGCTGGTCGAGGCCGGCATCGACCAGGCGGACGTGTTCATCGCATCGACCGACGGCGACAACACGAACCTCACGATCGCCCAGATAGCCAGGCGCCAGTTCGAGGTTCCGCATGTCATCGCGAGGGTCATGGACCCCGCGCGCGCGCAGTGGTACTCGGAGCAGGGCCTCGAGACCGTCTGCCCGACACAGCACGCGATCGAGATGTTCCAGCAGCAGCTGGCGGAGATCGGGTAGGGCTCGCGCCGTGTACGTGATCATCTGCGGCGGCGGGAAGGTCGGCTGGAACCTCGCCCGCGAACTCCTGGCCAAGGACAACGAGGTCACGCTGGTCGAGTCGGACCGCGGGCGTTACCTGTCGATCGAGCAGGAACTCGAGCATCAGGTCCAGTACGGCGACGCGACCGAGCTCTGGGTGCTCGAGCGCGCGGGCATCCAGCGGGCGGACCTTGTGATCGCCGTGACCGGCGACGACGAGGACAACATCCTCATCTGCCAGATCGCGAAGGACAAGTACCTCTGCGACCGCATCATCGCCCGCGTCAACAACCCGCGGAACCGGCAGTGGTTCGAGCTGATCGGCATCCAGCCGGCGGTCAGCGCGACGGACCTGATCCTGCGCCTCATCGAGCACGAGGTCCCCGACTACGGCCTCGTCCACCTGCTCGACCTCCGCGACGAGGAGCTCGAGATCATCGAGGTCGAGGTGGGCAACGACTCCCCCGCAGCGGGCAAGCGGGTGTCCGACATGCCGCTCCCCGAGGGCGCCCTGATCATCTCGCTGCTGCGCGGCGGGAAGGGGTTCGTCCCGAAGCCCGACACGGTCATCGAGGCGGGCGACGAGGTCCTCCTGGTCCTCAACCCGGGCCTCGAAGAGGCGATCACGGCGCAGTTCGCGCCGAACGGCCGCTCGGGCTAGTCGTCGTCGACAAGCGCGAGGCGCCCGCGGTTGCGCCCGCCCCAGGTGTCGGTTTGCGAGTGGCAGTTGGGGCACAAGAGCTGCAGGTTCTCGAGTCGATGGTCCTTGCCGTCGCCGTTGACGTGGTGCAGCTCGAGCGACAGCGGCATCCCCAGCCAGTCAGTGATCCCGCACTCCTCGCACGCGTGCTCCTTGAGACCCAGCCTGATGAGTCGCTGCTTGATGTGCACGCGGTTGCGCGTACGGCTCGACAGAAGTTCCTCGAGCGGCATGCCGGCCGGCCGCGCACGAACGGCACCGCGCTGAACCGCCTCGTACCACGTGGCGCTCGAGAACCCGAAGTGTGCGATGCAGTCGCGGACAGAGTTGCCGGCGTCGTAGAAACGTTGTACCTCGTCCCAGTCGTAGCGGCCCTGACGCTGGGGCGGCACGCCCAGCCTTCGCAGGTAGTACGAGACTGTGGGAGGGGACACGCCCAGGCGCTCGGCGATTTTCCGCCCCGACAGCCCCGCCGCGTACAGAGCCGCAACTTCCTCGATCCTCGACACGAACACATGTTCGCAATCAAGGTGGACGGAAACGCCGCGACACCGAACCTATACTGAGGCGCGCGGCCCGGCCGCAGCATTGCGGGATGGGGTAATGGCAGCCCGCCTGGTTCTGGCCCAGGTAGTCTAGGTTCGAGTCCTAGTCCCGCAGTATTTGCCTAGATACACTCAGTGATTGACTAGGCAAGCCATCCGCACAGCGGCCCGTAGCGGCGTCGGCGGTTAGCGGCGCGAAGCAGGCGGCCGGCCCGAAGCTCTTCAAACCTGTTCGAACGCCAACATCCGTCTACGTCCCTCTGACGGCGTAAGGACACTCGCGACCAGCGTCGACGGGGGAGGGCATGCCGTTTTCCCCCTTCGATGGCGGTATCGGCGCTGTGGCCTCCTGCGACGTCCCCGTCGCGACCCCTCCCGACCGCGGTCTTGCCGCTCTGCCCATGTCGTCGCCCTACCGCGAGCCGGATGCTCGCAGCGGGCCGCGGCCCGGCGACGGGCGTCCACGCGTGGAGGCGAAGTTCCTGGCGGTCGGCGACGAGCGCCTCTGGGTGAGGGGCGTCACCTACGGGACGTTCGCCCCCGGGGCCGACGGCGAGCGCTTCCCGAGCCGCGGCCAGGTGAGCGCCGACTTCGCCGCGATGGCAACTGCTGGGATCAATGCCGTCCGGCTGTACACCGTGCCGCCGACGTGGGTGCTCGACGCGGCCCAACAAGCCGGCCTGTGGGTGATGGTCGGCCTGCCGTGGGAGCAGCACGTTGCATTCCTCAAGCACCGCAGCCGGGCGCGGGCGATCGTGGAGAGCCTCCAAGCAGGCATCGCCGCCTGTGCCGGGCACCCTGCGGTCCTCTGCTACGCGATCGGGAACGAGATCCCCGCGGCGATCGTCCGCTGGCACGGGCGCCGCCGCATCGAGCGGTTCCTGGAGCGGCTGTGCGCGGCCGCTCGCTCGGCCGACCCCGGCGCGCTCATCACCTACGTCAACTTCCCGAGCACCGAGTACCTCCGCCTGCCGTTCGTCGACGTGGTCGCGTTCAACGTGTACCTCGAGGATCCCGAGCGCCTCGCGTCCTACGTGGCCCGCCTGCAGAACCTCGCCGGCGAGCGCCCGCTGCTGCTGACCGAGATCGGGCTGGACAGCAATCGCAACGGTCTCGCCGGGCAGGCGTACTCGCTGGCCTGGCAGCTGGATGTCGCCTTCGCGGGTGGCTGTGCCGGCGGTTTCGTGTTCGCATGGACGGACGAATGGCACCGCGGCGATGACGAGGTGCTGGACTGGGACTTCGGGCTGACCGACCGGCGGCGCGGCCCCAAGCCCGCACTACGGTCCGTCGCCGCCGCCTTCGCTTCGGCGCTCCCTCGGCTGCCGGCGGACCCGCCGTCGGTCTCCGTCGTGGTTTGCACCTACAACGGCGCCGGCACCTTGCGGGAGTGCCTGGAGGGTCTGCTCGGGCTGCGCTATCCGAGTTACGAGGTCATCCTCGTCGACGACGGCTCCAGCGACGGCAGCGCCGCGATCGCCGCTGAGCTCGGAGTGCGCGTCATCTCCACCCCGAACCGCGGCCTCAGCGCCGCGCGCAACACGGGCATGGAGGCCGCCGCAGGCGAGATCGTGGCCTACCTCGACGACGACGCCAGCCCGGATCCCGACTGGCTCACGTATCTCGCGGCGACGTTCGAGACGACGGACTTCGCCGAGGTCGGCGGCCCCAACATCCCGCCGCCCGACGAGACGGGCGTCGCCGCATGCGTCGCCAACGCACCGGGAGGCCCGGTGCAGGTGCTGGTCTCCGACACAGAGGCCGAGCACGTGGCTGGCTGCAACATGGCATTCCGCCGCACGGCGCTGCTCGCGATCGGCGGCTTCGATCCGCAGTTCCGCGTGGCCGGCGACGACGTCGACATCTGCTGGCGGCTGCGCGAAGCCGGCATGAGGGTCGGCTTTCATCCCGCCGCCGTGGTCTGGCACCGGCGCCGGGCGACGGTGCGTGGTTTCTGGCGCCAGCAGCGCGGCTATGGCCGCGCCGAGGCCATGCTGGAGCGCAAATGGCCCGAGAAGTACAACGCCCCGGGGCACCCGACCTGGGGCGGGCGTCTCTACGGCCGCGGCGTCGGCGGACTCATGCGCCGCTCGCGGATCTACCACGGCACGTGGGGGTCGGCGGCCTTCCAGCCCGAGGTCGAACGCCCCGCCGGCCGTGTGACGGAGCTCGCTGCGGCGCCGGAGTGGTATCTCGTGGTCGCCGCGCTCGGCGCCGCCAGTCTTCTCGGGGCGCTGTGGGCGCCGCTGCTGGCGACGCTGCCCTTGCTGATGCTCGCCGCCGGAGCCGCGCTCGCCAATGCGGCGCGGGGGGCCCGCGCCGCGACCTTCGGACCCGAAGGCCGCTGCCGCTCGCGCCGGGCGCTCCTGCAGGGAGTCACATTCGTCCTGCACCTCCTCCAGCCCGCCGCGCGCCTCGCCGGCCGGCTCGGCGAAGGCCTCGTGCCCTGGCGGCGGCCGCGGCTCCGGGCATTCGGCGCGCCACTGCGCCGCGAGCGGGAGCTGTGGTCGGAGACCTGGCAGGCGCCCGAGCAGCGCCTGCTTCGCGTCGAAACGATGCTGCGCGGTCTCGGCGGCCGCGTGGCGGTCGGAGGCCCCTGCGACCGCTGGGAGCTCCAGATCGCCGGCGGCGCTCTCGGCGGCGCCCGCATGCGCACCGCCATCGAGGACCACGGCCGCGGGCGCCAGCTGCTGCGTTTGAAGGTGTGGCCGCGCATCCCGCGTGCGCTCGCGCCCACCATTGCCGTGGTGGGGCTGGCCGGCGCGCTCGCCGCGCACCAGGAGGCGTGGCTCGTCGGCGGGCTACTTGTCGCCCTGGCGGTTGGGCTCGCCGGCGCTGCGGCCTGCGAGTGCGGCCTCGCGATCGCGGGTGCGCTGCGCGCCGCGCAGGCGGCCGTGCACGACCGTCCTGCCCTCGAGCTCGTGAAGGAGGAGCGGGCATGAGGCTGCGCCGCCGCCCCCGCACGGAGGAACGCCCCGGGACCTGGGCCTTCTTCAAGGACTTCCCGCGGATATTCCCGTACCTGCGCCCGCACAAGCGGCTGGCCGGCACGTCGCTGTCGCTCGTGGGCGTCGGCGCGCTGATGGCGCTGCTGGCGCCCTGGCCGCTGGCGATCCTGATCGACACGGTCCTGGGCAACGAGCCGCTGCCTTCGCTGCTGGGATTCCTGCAGGGGACCGACCGCTACACGCTGCTCGCGATCGCCGTCGGCAGCGGACTGGTGATCACCGGGCTCGAGCACGGGCTGGCGGTCGTGGACGAGTACGTCAACACGAAGCTCGACCAGAGCATGGTCCTGGACCTGCGCAGCGACATGTTCCGGCACGTGAACCGGCTGTCGCACGCGTTCCACGACTCCAAGCAAACGGGTCAGCTGATGTTCGTGATCAACACCCAGGCTTCGGCCGTGGGGTCGATCACCGTGGCGATGCCGCCGCTCTTGCGCAGCGCGCTGACGCTGATCGGCATGTTCGCGATCGTCTTCATGATCCAGCCGACGCTCGCGTTGCTGTCGCTGATCGTCGTTCCGTTCATCTACTCCTCGGCCGGCTATTACGCGCGGCGCATCCAGCCCCAGGTCGTGAAGGTGCGCAACCTGGAGAGCCAGTCGATGAGCATCGTGCACGAGGCGATGGCGATGATGCGCGTCATCGTCGCGTTCGGGCGCGAGGGTCACGAGTACGGCCGCTTCCGCAGGCAGGGCGAGGAGGCTCTCGAAGCCCGGGTGCGCCTGACGGTCCGCCAGACGATGTTCTCGCTGGTGGTGACGATGATCACCGCTATCGGCACGGCGCTGGTGCTCGGCTTCGGCGCATACCACGTGATCCGCAACGACATGACGGCCGGTGAGCTGCTGGTCGTCATGGGCTACATCGCGTCGCTGTACAAGCCGCTGGAGGAGATCAGCAACACGGTGAGCGGGCTGCAGGAGCAGTTCATCACGCTGCGCAGCGCGCTGGTGCTGCTCGACACCGAGCCGGAGATCGAAGAGCGCTGGGACGCCATCCGGCTCAAGCGCGTCGCGGGGCGGGTCACGTTCGACAACGTCTCGTTCTCGTACAGCGGCCGGCGGGGCACGCTGAAGGACGTCTCGTTCGACGCGCCACCGGGATCGCGCGTCGCGGTCGTCGGCCCGACCGGCGCGGGCAAGAGCACGCTGCTCAATCTGCTGCCGCGCTTCTACGATCCCGACAGCGGACGCGTCCGTCTCGACGGCTGCGACGTACGCGACCTGAGGATCGACTTCCTTCGCGAGCAGATCAGCGTCGTCCATCAGGAACCGCTGCTGTTCTCCGCCAGCCTGGGCGACAACATCCGCTACGGGTGCCTGGAGGCCACCGACGCGGAGGTCGAGGATGCGGCGCGGGCCGCCAACGCCCACGACTTCATCGCCGCCCTGCCGCACGGCTACGACACGCTGATCGGCGAACGAGGGGCACGCCTGTCGGGTGGCGAGCGACAGCGCATTGCCGTGGCGCGCGCGTTCCTCAAGTCGGCGCCGATCCTGATCCTCGACGAGCCGACGTCGGCGATCGACTCGAAGACCGAGGCGGTGATCCTGACCGCGCTCGAGCGGCTCATGGAAGGCCGGACCACCTTCATGGTTGCCCACAGGCTCTCGACGATCACGGACGCGGACATGATCATCGTCGTCAACCAGGGCGAGGTCGCCGAGCTCGGCACACACGACCAGCTGCTGCGCCGCGGCGGGCTATACGCCGAGCTCTACGAGGCGCAGACCGGCGCCGGCCGCGGGCGGGCGGCGGCGGCTGTGTCGGCGGACGGCCTGTCCGAGCTGACCCGGGCGATCGTCGAGCACCGTGTGGCCGGAACCGAAATCGGCGGGCCGGCGCTGGCCGAAATGGCCCGCGCCATGGCCGCAGACGGACAGGACGCCGCCTGGCGTCTGCTGGCGGCTGCGCAGCCCCTGCTGGAGAACGGCTCGTCCGAGCCGCTGCGGGCGCTCGCCGACGCCGGTGACGACGACGCGGCGGAGCTGGCCCGGCGCCTGCTGCGCGACCTGGGCCTCGTCGAGGAACCCGTACGACTGCGAGAGGTGCTGTGATGACCGACCACGCCCGCCGCATCGTCGTGCTGGGGATGATGGCCAAGATGCCCGTGCCGGGCGTCGTTTGGCAGACCCTGCACTACCTGATCGGGCTGCGGCGCCTGGGCTTCGACCCCTACTACGTCGAGGCGCACGCGCGGACGCCCTCGATGCTGATGGAGCGCGAGACCGACGACGGGTCGGCGCGCGCTGCGCAGGTCATCGACGCGATCCTGCGCCCGCACGGCTTCGGCGGGCGCTGGGCATACCACGCGCTGCACGACGACGGGCGTGTCTTCGGGCTCGGAGAGGGCGAGCTGTCACGCCTGCTGCGCGAGGCGGAGCTGCTGATCAACCTCCACGGAGGGACCGAGCCGCGCGAGGAGCTGGCGGGCACCGGCCGGCTGGTCTACCTCGAGACCGACCCGGTCCAGATGCAGATCGAGCTTCACGACGGCATCGGCGCGGCGCGCGACTTCCTCGCCCCGCACTGCGCGTTTTTCACGTTCGCCGAGAACCTCCGTGGTGCCGACTGCACGCTGCCGCGCACTGAGGGCTACGACTTCCTGCCGACACGCCAGCCCGTGGTCCTGGATCTCTGGGACACCGGGTCGCGACTGCCGGGCGACCGCTTTCGCACCGTCGGCAACTTCCACCAGGCCTGGCGCAGCATCCGCTATCAGGGGGAGACCTACAGCTGGAGCAAGGACGCCGAATGGCGGAAGTTCCTGCGGCTGCCGCAGCGCACCGGCCAGGACTTCGAGCTCGCCCTGAGCGGCTACCAGCCGCGCCACGAGGAGGAGCTGACGCGGCTCGGGTTCCGGGTACGGCCGGCGCTGGAGTTCAACTTCGACCTCGACGGCTACCGCGAGTTCATCGCCGGCGCGCGCGGCGAGTTCACCGTCGCCAAGGACCAGAACATCCGCTTTCGCACCGGCTGGTTCAGCGACCGCAGCGCGACGTTTCTCGCGGCCGGCCGGGCCGTGGTCACGCAGGACACAGCCTTCGGCGCCGTCCTGCCCACCGGCGCGGGCCTGTTCGGCGTCTCCGACCTCGACGAGGCCGTGGCGGCGATCGAGCGGATCGCAGCCGATCCGGTCGCGCATGGGCGGGCGGCGCGCGAGATCGCACGCGAGCACTTCGACGCCGAGCGCGTGCTCGGCCGGTTGCTGACGGACATGGGCGTACCCCTGAGGACGAGAGGAACGATGGGCGAGCACGGAAGCACGGACCAAGGCCGCGCCGCGACTGCGAGCGCCGGCACGAGAGCGCGAGCGCCGCACCTGCACCGCGACTGCACGGTCCTGGCACTGATCCCGCACTTCGAGTGCGAGCAGTACCTCGACGACTGCCTGGCCGCGCTGGAGGCGCAGACGCGGCCACTGGACGGGATCGTCGTGATCGACGACGCCTCGGCGCAGGCGCCCGTCGACATCGTGCGCCGCTACCCGAACGTCACGCTGCTGCAGGCCGACGAGAACAGCGGCCCGTACCGGCTGGTCCAGCAGGTGATGAACGACACCGACTACGACGCCTACCTGTTCCAGGACGCCGACGACTGGTCCGCGCCCGACCGGCTCGAGCGTCTTCTCGAGCACGCCGAGGCCACCGGCGCCGACATGATCGGCAGCCAGGAGGTTCGCGTCTTCTGCGACGAGCCGGAGGTCGTCCCGATCCAGTGGCCGCTGGACGGCAACGAGCTGTTCAAGGAGCGGCCGACGGCGTTCCCGCTTCTGCACCCCACGACGCTGGTCAGCCGGCACGTGATGATGGCCGCGGGCGGCTACTCGATGGGCCTGCGCTTCGGCGGCGACGCCGAGTTCCTGCGGCGCGTCCACTACGTCGGCCGCTGTGTCAACACGCCGCACTACGGCTACTTCCGCCGCATCCGCCAGGGCTCGCTGACGACTGCGCCGGCCACCGCGATCGGCACGCCGGCGCGCAAGCAGCTGATGGAGGAGACGTTCGCGCGCGCGGCCGCCAACGCCGAGCGCGTGGCGCGCGGGGAGGCGCCTGACCTCAGCCCGCTGCGTCCCGGGCCGGGCGTCAAGCTCGAGCGCCTCGCCGGTCCCCGCCTGCACACCCGCTCGAGCGGCACGCGCCCGCCGCGGCCCGCCGCTCCGGACCCGGCGCCGCTCGCCGAGAGCGCTCCCACGCCCGTCTTCGTGGTCGGCGCCGACCGCTCGGGTGCAAGTGCGCTCGGCGCGGCGCTCGGACAGCACCCGGGCATCGCCCTGAGCATGCACGGTGGCTGGCTCGTCCACCTTGCCCGTGAGCTGAGCGCACTGCGCGACACGGCGCTCGAGCAGGACCCCGCGACGTTCGGGGTGCAGCCGCCGATGCCGGCGGAGCTCGCCGGGGCCTTCGGCCCGGCGGCCGCCGCCCTCGCCGGCGGCGCCGTCCGGCACTGGATCGACAGCTCATGGCAGCTCGCCGGCGACGTGCCGGCGCTCGCCACGCTGTTCCCTGATGCCAAATTTGTCCATGTCGTGCGCGACGTGCACTCCGCCGTGCGCGCCCTGGCCGACCCGCCGCTCGGGTCTCCCGGCGCCACCGGCGGCACGCAGGTACCGGCACGCCTGCGCGCGAAGGTGGGGGAGCCCGAGGCGGTCGAGCGCTGGAGCGACCGGGTGGGCAGCTGCCTGGATGCCCAGCGCGAGCTGGGCGCCGAGCGGATGCTCACGGTCTCGTACGCCGACCTCGTCGCCGACCCCGAGACCACCGTCCGTCGTTGCCTGGACTTCCTCGGCGAGCCGTTCCATACCGATTGCCTGCGGCCTCTGCGCGAGGCGCGCACGCTCGTCGACGACGGCCCGCTGGAGCCGGATGCCGACCCGGAGCTCTGGGAGCGCGCGCTGCGACTCGACGCCGACGCGGCCGCTGTGGTCGATGCGCGCCGCAGCCGTGGGCCCGGCAGGTCGGGCCGCGCGCCGCGGATCGTGATGGTCACCGACCATTTCCCGAAGTTCTCCGAGACCTTCTTCGTCCGCAAGTTCCTCGGGCTGCTGCGCCGCGGATGGGACGTCCATGTCGTCTGCCAGCGCAGCGAGGACCAGCACTGGGCCTACTTCCCCGAGCTGCGCGAGGAGATCCGCCACCAGGGCCGCCTGCACGTTGCCCGCGAGAACCTCGACCAGCGCGTCGTCGACCTCAAGCCCGACATCGTGCACTTCGGATACGGGACGCTGGCCCACGGCCGCACCCACATCCGCGAGGCCGCCGGCTGCAAGATCGTCACGAGCTTCCGCGGCTACGACCTCAACAGCTTCCGCCTCGACGACCCCAGCTGCTTCGACAAGGTCTTCGGTGGCAGCGACGTCATTCACGCCGTCTCGAAGGCGATCTGGGAGCGCGCCCAGGAGCGCGGCTGCCCGCCGGACCGGCCGCATCGGATCATCACCGACGCCGTCGACGTCTCGTGGTTCGAGCCGCCGCCGCTGCGCGACGACACCGTCGGCACGCCGGCGCGCCCGCTGCGCGTCCTGAGCGTTGGGCGGCTGCACTGGAAGAAGGGCCACGACTACGCGCTGCAGGCGATGCGCGCGCTGGTCGACCGCGGCGTCGAGATCGAGCATCGAATTGTGGGCGAGGGCGACCACCGCGAGCCGACACAGTTCGCGATCACCGACCTCGGGCTCGACGGCCGCGTGCATCTGCTGGGCGCGCGCAGGGCCGAGGAGGTTCGTGACCTGCTCGCTTGGGCCGACGTGCTGCTGCACCCCTCGCTGACCGAGGCCTTCGGGGTCGCGGCGATCGAGGCCCAGGCGATGGGACTGCCGGTCGTGTGCTCGGACGCCGGCGGGCTGCCGGAAAACGTCTACCACGGCGTGACAGGCTTCGTCGTCGCGCGCCGCGACGCGGCGGCGATCGCCGATCGTCTCGCCGAGCTCGCCGCTGACCCGGCGCTGCGGCGCAGGATGGGCCGCGCAGCGCGCGGCCGGGCGGAGACGGTCCTCAGCGCGGACCACCAGCTCGACTGCTTCGAGCAGGTCTACGACGAGCTGCTGGCGGCTGCTGCCGCCGAGGCGCCGTCCGAGCCGCGCGGCCTGGCGCGCGACGAGGCGCGGCTCGACCGCGCGGCTGCGCTGCGCGGTGAGCTCGCCGAGCTGGAAGCACGTCAGGAAGCGGTCCGGCTGGCACTGTGGCGCCAGGAGGTCAGCGAGGCCGTGCGCGGCTTCGTCGCCCACGCTGTCCCGCATGGCGCCGAGGTTCTGGTGATCAGCCGCGGTGACGAGGAGATCGTGGACTTCCCAGGACATCGTGGCGCGCACTTCCCGCAGGCCCCGGACGGCGCCTACGCAGGTCACCACCCGGCTGACAGCGCGGCTGCGATCGCGCACCTCGAGGAACTGCGCAGCCGCGGAGCGCGCGTTCCTTGTCGTGCCGGCAACTTCGGGGTGGTGGCTGGAGCACTACGAGGAGCTGGCGCGCCATCTCGAGCGCGAGCACGCTCGCCTCGAGGATCCGAGCGAGCACTACGTCGCGTTCGCACTGCGGGCGCCGGCGGCAGCGGGAGACGACCACGCCGGCCGGTCCGCCCCGGTGAGCGCTCTATGACCGCGGGCGTGCCGGCCGCCACGCGCGCGTTCCCGGAGACGGATCTCAACGTCGTGGGTCCGAACGAGCGCACCGCGGCGTTCTTCGCCACGACGGGCTGTCGCAGCTATGCCGAGGTCGGGGTCTACAAGGGCGACACGGCGCTGCGGGTCGCCGAGGTGCTGGCCGGTGAGGGTGAGATCCACCTGTTCGACTACGAGGACCGCGTCGCCGCAGCCGTCGCCCGACTGCGCGCCGCCGGCTTCGAGAACGTTCACTCCCATCCCAACTCGCGGCGCCTGCTGGACTCCTACAACTGGAGCCTGATGCGGGTCCTGGCCCAGCACGAGGGGCCGGTCTACGACTATGTGTTCCTCGACGGCGCGCACACGTGGGCGCACGACGCGCTCGCGTTCTTGCTCCTCGACCGCCTGCTTGTGCCGGGCGGCTATCTCGACTTCGACGACTACGGCTGGTCGCTGCGCGATTCGCCCTCGATGAACCCGCGCGTGTTCCCCGACATCGAGCGGCTCTACAGCGACGACCAGATCGACGCCCGCCAGGTCGCGCTCGTCATCGACCTGCTCGTGCGCCGGGACGAGCGCTACGAGGAGGTCGTCCCCAACCGGGTGTTCCGCAAGCGAGACCGGCCGTGACCGCTGTGCGCTGCGCGCCGCGCGTGAGCGTGTGCATCCCCGCACGGAACCACGGGTCCTACTTGGAGGCGGCGATCCGCAGCGCTCTGGACCAGGACGTCGAGGGCCTCGAGGTGATCGTCGCCGACGACGCGTCGACCGACGCCACGGCAGCGGTCATGGCGTCGCTGCGCGACCCGCGGGTCCGCTGCCTGCGCCACGCGACGGCGATCGGCGTGGCCGACAATCGCAACGCGTGCCTGGCGGCCGCCCAGGGTGACTATGTCGCCTGGCTCGACGCGGACGACGAGCTGCTGCCCGCGGAGCCTTGCGCCGGCAGATCGACGTGCTCGACGCGCATCCCGAGGTCGCGCTCGTCCATGCCGGCCACGCAGTCGTCGACGCCGACGGGCGTGAGCTCCCTGCGTGGCCACCGCCGTTCGCGACCGACGCGATCGAGCCCTCCGCCGTCGCGTTCCGCCAGCTCCTGGCATCCAACGAGATCGTGACCTCGACCGTTGTCGTCCGCCGCACGGCTCACGACGATGCCGGCCCGTTCACGCCCGCGATCGGCCCGAGCAGCACTGACTGGGAGATGTGGCTGCGACTCGCGCTGCGCGGCGCCGTCGCGTTCGTGTCCGAGCCCGCGGCGCGCTACCGGCAGCACCCGAACTCGATTTCCCGCTCGACGTCGGCCAGCGGCGAGCGCCTGCGCTGCAACGTCCGCGTGGTCAAGCGCATCCTGCGAGCCGAGGCGGCACGCATCCCCGATGCGATCGCGGTCGCCGACATGGCACACGCCGCGCTCGCGGCTAAGGCGCTGCTGCACGCCGGCGATGCGTACACGAGCGGCCACGTGCCCGAGGCCATGGACGCCGCGGCGCTCGCGCAGGAGCTTTGGCCCGCGACGTCCGCGCGCGAGCTGCGGGCGGCGATGCGGCGCCGCGACGTCGCCGGCGCTCGCAGCTTGACCAGGACGGCGCTGCGCGGGCTCGGCCGGGAGCTTGCCGGCACGCGCTTCGGCGCGAAGCTTGTCGCCGCGGTGGCGGCGGACGACGCGTGGGACGCGGAGCTCGCGCGCGCAGGCGCGACCGTCGCCCGCGTGACTCCGGCGGACGCTGTCATTGCGGCGATCGCCAAGTGGGACCCGGCGCTGGTGGCGCACTCCGGCCGCGCGGGGTGCAACTTCCCCGACCGCGAGCTGGATCCCAACGGCTACCCCCGCGACAGCGTGGCAGCGGCCGACCATCTGGAGGCGTTGCGCAGAACACGCGGGATCACACATCTCGTCGTGCCGGCGGTGTCGGGCTGGTGGCTCGACCACTACCGCGAGTTCGCCGGGCATCTGGGCGAGCCGCTGTGGCACGACGCGGACTGCTCGATCTTCCGAGTGCCGGGGCCGGCATGAGCCGCGGTCGCATCGCAATTGCCGGGGCAGTCGCGCAGAAGCCGGGCGCGGCCGGCCACGCCTGGCAGTTCCTCCAGTACCTGCTCGGCTTTCGCCGGCTCGGGTTCGAGGTGCTGCTGCTCGACAGCCTGCGCGGAGACGTGGCCGCCGAGGCGGCGGGCTGCGCCTGGCTGGCGCGCGTCCTGGACCCGGTCGGGCTGGGCGGCGCATGGACGCTGGACCTGGGCGACGGCCGCAGCGCCGGGATGAGACGCGACCGCGCCCTGCGCTTCGTCGCCGACGCCGACCTCCTCATCAACGTCATGGGCTTCAGCACCGACGAGGAGCTGCTCGGCGCCGCGCGCCGCCGCGTCTTCCTCGACACCGACCCGGGCTTCGGGCAGATGTGGCGCGACGCTGGGGCTGGCCGACGTCTTCGCCGGTCACGACGCGCTCGTCACGATCGGCGAGCGGATCGGCGCGCCCGACTGCACGATCCCCGGCGGCGCGGACTGCCTGGATCGCGACCCCGCAGCCGGTGGTCCTCGAGCAGTGGCCGCTGATGCGCAGTCGAACGGGGCGCAGCGCTTCACGAGCGTCGCCAGCTGGCGCGGCGCGTACGGCCCGATCGACTACGACGGGCACATGCTACGGCCTGCGCGTGCACCAGTTCCGGCGCTTCGCCGACCTGCCGCTGCGCGCCGGCGGCACGTTCGAGCTCGCGCTCGACATCCATCCCGCCGACGCCGCCGACGCAGACCTCCTGCGCGCCGGCGGCTGGACGCCTCGTCGCCCCGGCCGCAGTCGCCTCGACGCCGGACGCGTACCGCCGCTACGTCCAGGGCTCGGACGCCGAGATCATGGTCGCCAAGGGCATCTACGTCGATAGCCGCAGCGGCTGGCTCAGCGAGCGCAGCCTCTGCTACCTGGCCTCGGGCCGCCCCGTCGTGGCCCAGGAGACCGGCTTCAGCGAGCTCTACCCGGTCGGGGAAGGCCTGCTGGCGTTCTCCACGCCGGACGAGGCCGTCGCCGCCGTCGAGGCGATCCGCAGCGACCCGGCGCGCCACGGCGCTGCGGCGCGGGCGCTGGCCGCGGAGCACTTCGACTCCGACATCGTGCTCGGGCGCCTGCTGGACGCCGTCCACGCGGTGCGCGCATGACAACGGTGATCGTCAGCGGGGCTGTCGCGAACAAGCACCGCCACGGCGGCAGCGCCTGGGTGCGCATGAGCTGGGCGGAGGGCCTGCGGCGACTCGGCTTCGACGTGCTGTTCGTCGAGGAGCTCGACGCGCGCCACGCCGTCGATGCCGCCGGGCGCCCGGCGCCGCTCGAGTACTCGGCCAACGCGAAGGCATTCGACGCCGCGGTCGCCGTATTCGACTTCGGGAGCTCCGCCGCGCTGCTGAGCACCGCTGGCAAGACGGTGCGCGGCCTGTCGCGCGAGGAGCTGTTGGACCGCGCGAGCGGCGCGGCGCTGCTGGTCAACATCTCGGGCCACCTGCGCGATCCCCAGCTGCTCGCGTGCGCCCGCCGGCGGGCCTTTGTCGACCTCGACCCGGGCTACACGCAGGTCTGGCTGGCGGAGGGCCGCGACGTCGGTGCTGCGGGCCACGACCTGCATTTCACGGTCGGCGCGAACATCGGCTCGCGCCACTGCGAGCTTCCATCAGGGGGCGTGGATTGGCGGCCGATACGCCAGCCGGTGGTCCTGGACCGCTGGCCGGTCGTCGACGCGGCGTTCTCGCGCTTCACGACCGTGGCGAGCTGGCGCGGCGCCTTCGGGCCGGTTGCGTGGCAGGGCCGGACCTACGGCGTCAAGGCGCACGAGTTCCGCCGGCTCGCCGACGTGCCGCAGCGCGCCGGGCTGCCGTTCGAGGTCGTGCTCGACCTCGATGCCGCCGACGAGGACGACGCGGTGCGGCTGCGCGAGGGCGGCTGGGCGACCGTCGCACCGGACGCGACGCGGGGCACGATGGCGTTCGCGCGCTACGTCCAGGGCTCGGGAGCGGAGTTCTCGCCCGCGCAGGGGATCTACGTGCACACGCGCAGCGGCTGGTGCAGCGATCGCACGGTCCGCTACCTCGCCAGCGGCCGGCCCGCGCTCGTGCAAGAGACCGGCCAGGGCGACACGCTGCCCGTGGGCGAGGGGCTGCTGACGTTCGCGACGCCCGACGAGGCCGTGGCCCGCGCGCAGGACCTCGTCGCCGACTACGACCATCACTGCAGCGCGGCGCGCCGGCTCGCCGAACAGCACTTCGCCCCCGAGCACGCGCTCGCGCCGTTGCTGGATGCGGCGGGAGTCGCGCCATGAGCGAGCGGCTGCGAATCGTCGTGGCCGGGATGCTCGCCGGCATTCCGCGGCAGGGTGGCGCGACCTGGGCGGTGCTCCAGTATGTGCTCGGCCTGCGCCGGCTCGGCCACGAGGTGGTCGTCGTCGAGGAGGTCGATCACGAGCGCTTCGCGGCATCGGCATCCCGCTTCGCGGCTCTGGCCGCCGAGTTCGGCCTCGGGCCTCATGCCGCCATGATCGATCGCGCGACCGGTGCGACCGCCTGCATCGAGCGAGCGGACCTGCTGCGCGCAGTCGACGGCGCCGATCTCCTGCTCAACATCTCGGGGACGCTCACCGACGAGGCGGTGCTCTCGCGCGTCGGGCGCAGGGCGTTCGTCGATCTCGACCCCGCGTTCACCCAGCTCTGGCACGAGCAGGGCGTGGACATGGGGTTCGACCGTCACGACCGCTTCGTGACGATCGGCCAGGCGATCGGCATGCCCGGCTGCAGCGTCCCGACGTGCGGGCGCCAATGGCTGACCACGCGGCAGCCGATCGTGCTCGAGCACTGGCCGCTCGCCGGCGACGTGGCGAACGAGGGCCTGACGACGGTGGGGCACTGGCGCGCCTACGGCTCGATCCACCACGAGGGCGTGCACTACGGCCAGAAGGCGCATTCCCTGCGCCCGCTGATGGATCTTCCGAGGAGGGTCCCGGAGCTGTTCTCGCTGGCGCTCGGCATCCACTCCGACGAGCGCGACGACCTCGACGCGCTGGACCGCAGCGGCTGGCGGCTGGTCGACCCCGACGCCGTCGCCGGCACCCCCGGCGACTACCGGGAGTTCGTCCGGGCGTCGTGGGCGGAGTTCGGGCTCGCGAAGCACGGCTACGTGATCTCGCGTTGTGGATGGTTCAGCGATCGCAGCCTCTGTTACCTGGCGTCCGGGCGGCCCGTCGTCGCGCAGGACACGGGCTTCGCGGACTGGCTGCCGACCGGCGAGGGGTTGTTCGCGTTCTCGACGGCCGACGACGTCGTCGCGGCCGTCGGCGAGCTGCGCAGCGATTACCCGCGCCACCGCCGCGCGGCGCGGGCGCTCGCCGAGGACGTGTTCGATTCCGACCGCGTGCTGGGGGAGCTGCTGGCATGCCTGTGAGCGACGCCGATCTGAAGGACGCGCTGTCGGCGGCTCTCGGCCGCCCCGTCGCCGGCCTGCGGCGGCGGCCGTGGCGCTACCGCTCCAGCGTGCCGATGGAGGAGGTCACGGTGCGCGGCTCGCGGCCGCTGCTGTTCAAGGACCTCACCGGCACGAGCCGGCCGTCGCGCCCGGCGTTCCTCGTCGACCCGCTGCGCGAGATCGAGGCCTACCACTCGCTGCTGGCGGGTCTCGACGCGCCGGCCTGCATCGGCACGGCGGTGGACGAGGACCGCGCCTGGCTGTTCCTCGAGCTCGTCGACGGCGTACCGCTGTGGCAGGCCGCCGGGGTGGAGCCCTGGGAGGCGGCGGCGCGCTGGCTGGCGCGCCTTCACAGCGTCCCCGTGGCCGGCTCGGCACGCCTCCTTCGCTACGACACCGCGCACCTCCTCGGATGGGCGCGCCGGGCGGTCGCGATGACGCCGCGCGGGTCGCTCGACGGCGTCGAGCGCGTGGCAGCCGGCGCTGCCGCGAGGCTTGCGGCGCAGCCGCGGTCGCTCATCCACGGCGAGCTGTACCCGTCCAACGTCCTTGTTCAGGCGAGCGATCACGGCCCCCGGATTCGGCCGCTGGACTGGGAGACGGTCGGCGTCGGCCCCGGCGTCCTGGACCTCGCGGCCCTGACGGCGGGCGACTGGGAACCACAGCAGCGGGGGAGGATCGTTGCGACCTACCGCGCTGCGCTTCCCGCCGCTCCCGCCGACTTCGACGCCGCGCTCGACGCTGCGCGTCTGTTCGTCGCGCTCCAGTGGCTGGGCTGGTCGGACGACTGGTCGCCTCCTCCCGAGCACCGCCACGACTGGGCGGCCGAGGCCCGCACGCTCGCGGCGCGGATGGCGTCATGAGGGGTGATCGGCGCCTGGTCGTCAACGCGGACGACTTCGGCCTCAGCGCCGGTGTAAACGCCGGGATCCTGCGCGCTCACACGGAGGGCATCGTCACGACCACGAGCCTGATGGTGCGGGGCGCCGCGGCGCAGGACGCCGTCGCCGCGGTCGCGCAACATCCGCGCCTCGCAGTGGGCCTGCACGTGGACCTGGCCGAATGGGCGTGCGTCGACGGGGAGTGGAGCACCACCTACCAGTTGGTCGACACGGACGACGGTGCCGCGGTCGCGCAGGAGCTGGAGCGCCAGCTCGAGCGCTTCCGCGAGCTGACCGGCCGCGATCCTTCGCACCTGGACTCGCACCAGCACGCCCACCGCGAGGAGCCCGTGCGCTCCATTC
This sequence comes from uncultured Conexibacteraceae bacterium, assembly GCA_963832195.1. Taxonomy (GTDB): domain Bacteria; phylum Actinomycetota; class Thermoleophilia; order Solirubrobacterales; family Solirubrobacteraceae; genus Baekduia. The sequence continues at coordinate 716,671 of CAWHTH010000003.1, read as the reverse complement.
TGGGCCGGCGCGCGAAGGAGTTGCGCGTGCCGTTGCGCCACCACGGTCGCGTGCGCTACTGCGGCGCCTTCTACGGGCAGGGGCACGACGGCACCCCGCTGCCGGAGGCGATCACCGTGCCGGCGCTCGGGCGGCTGATCGCTGAGCTGCCCGAGGGTGCGACCGAGCTCTGCTGTCATCCTGCCGCGCGGGTGGGGCCGGCGATGTCCTACGGCCCCGAGCGCCTGCGCGAGCTGGAGTCGCTGTGCGATCCGCGGGTGCGGGAGGCCATCGGCAACGCGGGCGTGCGCCTCTGCACCTTCAGCGAGGCGCTGCGGCCCTAGCCGTCGAGCCAGTCCCTCAGCTGGTCGTACACGCGCGGGTGGTTGAGCAGCGCGAAGTGCGACGCGCCCGGGATGTGCAGCGAGTCGTCGGCGTCGAACGGGATCGAGCGCGACAGACGGCCGCGGCCGCGGCCCGAGGCGCTCCAGGGCGGGACGAGGACGTCGCCGATCGTGTTCGCGAAGACGCCGGTCTCGGACGGCCGCAGTGTCGCGATCACGCAGTGGTGGCGCGCATGGCGCAGGAGCGGGATGTCGCGGCAGGGGTCGGGCCCGATGGCGTCGGGGTCGCAATCGCGCCAGTCGTCCTCCGTGATGGCGCCGAAGCGCAGGTCCTTGATGCCGGCGCTGCGAGTCTTGAGCACGCTCGCGACCGGCCGGCCCTCGGGCAGGCGGGCGAGCGCGTCGGCCGCGATCGCCGCGCCGCGCTCGAGGGGGGCGCCGAGGTGCGGTGAGCCGAGGAAGACGACGTGGCGGACGTGCTTGGGCCAGCGGTGGCCGTTGGCGCCCGCGGCGTGCGCCGCGCTGCGGATCACGAGGCCGCCCATCGAGTGGCCGATCAGCGCAATGCGGTGCGGATACACCGGCCAGCCCGCGAGCAGGTCTTCAAGCAGCCTGTCCAGATCGACGCCGTTGTCCGAGATGTGGCGGCCGCTGTTGTAGCGGACGAGCAGCGGAGTGATCCCGAGGTCTCCGCGCAGCCGCTCGCCGTACGAGGGGCGCTTGCCCAGCCGCCAGGACTCATCGCTCTCGCAGAGCCCGTGCAGGAACACCGCCAGCGAGCGCGTCGCGTCGGGGAACTCCTCGCGCAGCGCCGCGCGCGTGAGTGGGAGGTCCTCGCCGGCGACGCGCACCGCCATGCGGACGGCGAGCGGCGACCCGTCGCGCTCGAGCCGGTCGCCGAGCAGGCCGTTGACCGCGCCCGCGGTCAGTCTGCCGCGCGGCGAGCGCGAGATCGCGTGCGCCTGGTCGGGGCGCGCGATCGCGACCGCGGCGGCGGCGGCGCGGCCGAGCGCGCGACCGGCGACGCCGACCGCTTCATACGCGGCCCCGGCGATCGCGTCGTGGGTGACGCGGGTCGGCGCCGCGCCCGGCCCAGCCGCGCCGAAGGCGCGGTCGGCGATGCCGGAATGGAGCTGGCGGATGAGGCCGGTCGCCGCGGCGAAGCCGTCGGCGACGAGGTCTCCGGCGGCGCGCAGCTCGTGATCGGCGGCCAGAAGCGAGGACCGGTCGCCAGGTGCGGGAGGGAGGGCGGCGGCGGCGCGCCCGGCCCGCCACCTGGTCACGATCAGCGGCTCCATGGCCGCTCTTATCCCACGTGGGGCGGACCGTTACACGGGGGCGGGGCCGTTCGCGCAAGCCGGTCCGGGGTCGCTGTGGCGTTCCGCTCAGGCGTCGGGGTGCCGCAGGCGCGCGCGGATGGCACCGAGGGATGGGCAATTCGCTGCGGATTGGCAAAGACGTAGCCGCTCGACCGTGCGCCGGCCCATTCCGTGACGCCTTGACTACCGCATAGGTGGAAAAGGCGCCATCGAACTCCGAGAGCCCGCGGGCGGGCGCGAGGTGTCACGGCAGTGCCACGGCGTGTGGCGACCTCCCTCCTCGGTGCCGTCCGTAAACGCCTGCGCGTAACAGACGCACCGCGCGGCGCGCCACAAGCGCAAGCGCGGCCGGCCCGGGCCTAAGCCGCCGCCTGCTCCGCCCAGTCGCGGTACAGGCGGTAGTAGTGCCCCTCGGCCGCGAGCAGCTCGTCGTGGGTGCCGGCCTCGACGATCCGCCCGTGCTCGAGCACCACGATCCGGCCGGCCTGTCGAATTGTGGAGAGCCTGTGGGCGATCACGATCGCGGTGCGGCCCGCGAGCAGCCTCCGCAGGCCCTGCTCGATCCGCGACTCGGTGTGAAGGTCGACGTTCGACGTCGCCTCGTCGAGGATCAGGATCCGCGGGTCCGCGACGAGCGCGCGCGCGAACGCCACGAGCTGGCGCTGGCCGGCCGACAGCTGCACGCCGCGCTCGCCGACCTCGGTGTCGAGCCCGCGCTCGAGCCGCTCGATGAAATCCCACGCGCCGACGGCCTGGCACGCGGCCTCGAGCTCCGCGGCGCTGGCGTCCGGCCGCCCGAACGCGACGTTCTCGCCGATCGTGCCGCTGAACAGGAACCCCTCCTGCGGGACGATCCCCATCTGGGAGCGCAGCGAGCGTGCCGTGACCGTTCGCAGGTCGTGGCCGTCGACGAGGACCGCGCCGGCAGTCGGGTCGTAGAAGCGGGCGACGAGCTTGGCCAGCGTGGATTTCCCGGCCCCCGTGGCCCCGACCAGTGCAAGCGTCTGACCCGGCGGAACGACGAGCGAGACCCCTTCGAGCGCCGGCGTCGCGTCGGGGTCGCGCGAGTAGGCGAACACTACGTCCTCGAAGCAGATTTCTCCCCGCAGCGGCCGCGGCAGGTCGATCGCATCGGGCGCATCGACGAGCTCGGGCTGCTCGTCGAGCAGCTCGAAGATCTTGTCGAGCGCCGCCATGCCGCTCTGGTACGTCGTGTAGACCTGCGAGAGCTGTCCGATCGGGTCGAAGAACCCGTTCAGCGCCGCGATGAACCCGACCAGCACACCGATCGTGAGATCCCCGCCGAGCGCCGCCTTACCGCCGACGATCAGCACCAGGACCGTCGCCAGTGAGCTGACCATCTCGACAGCTGGGAAGTACGCGGCGTTGAGCTTGACCGTGACGAGGTTCGCGGCGCGGTTGGAGTCGTTGAGGTGCGCGAACTGCTCGGCGTGACGCGGCTCCTGGCCGAACGTCCGCACGACGCGGATCCCGCTCAGCGTCTCCTGCAGGTAGGCGGTGATCGCGCCGATCGTCTCGCGCGTGCGCCGGTACGCGTCGGCGGATGCGAGCCGGAACGCGAACGATCCCAGCGCCATCACGGGGAAGACGAGGAACGTGAGCAGCGCGAGCTCGACGTCGAAGAGCAGCAGGATCACGATCGAGCCGATCAGCGTCAGCGATGCCGAGAACAGCGTCGTGACGCTGTCGGTGACCATCGCGTTGAGCGCCTCGACGTCGTTCGTCATCCGCGAGATCAGCACGCCCGCGGGACGGCGCTCATAGAAGCCGACAGGCATCTGCTGGAGGTGGCGGAAGATCTGCAGGCGCAGGTCCTGCAGCGCCCGCTGGCCGATCCAGTTGGTCAAGAACGTCTGCGCGAACGACGTGCCCCAGACCAGCAGGGCGGAGACGACGAACAGCACGACGATCAGGTTCAGCGTCCCGACGTCGCCGGCGCGGATGCCGTCGTCGATCGCGCGCTGCGCGAGCGGCGCCGGCGCCAGCGCTGCGGCGGTCCCCACCACCAGCGCGGCGAACATCGCCGCCACACGCCAGCGGTAGGGCGCGAGCAGCACCATCAGCCCACGCAGCTTGCGACCGCGGCCCGACGTCGCGCGCAGCCGGCGGCGCAGGTCGTCGCGGCGGGAGAGTGCGGCGCTCACAGGCCCGCAACCTCGCGCTCGATCGGCTTGCGCGTGAGGAACACCTGGTCCGGCAGGCCTTTCTCGACGATCTCCCGGTACAGCACGTTCTCCCCGAGCAGCTCGTCGTGCGTGCCGTGCGCCGCTATCCGGCCGTCCTCGAGCACGACGATCTCGTCGGCGAGCGCGATCGTCGACAGCCGGTGGGCGATCACGAACGTCGTGCGCCCGGCCATCACCTCGCGCAACGCGGTCTTGATCTCCTGCTCCGTGGACGCGTCGACGCTCGAGGTCGCGTCGTCGAGCACCAGGATCCGCGGGTCGGCGAGGAACGCGCGCGCGATCGCGATCCGCTGGCGCTGGCCGCCGCTGAGCGTCAGCCCGCGCTCGCCGACGCGCGTGTCGTAGCCGTCGGGCAGGCGCTCGATGAACTCGTGCGCCTGCGCCCGGCGCGCGGCGAGCTCGATGTCCGGTGCGGCCGCGTCGGGCCGCGCGTACGCGATGTTCTCCGCGACGGTCGCGCTGAACAGGAACGGGTTGTCGTCCACGACCGCGATCGCCGCGCGCAGCGAGCGCAGGTCCACGCCGCGCACGTCGACGCCGTCGATCAGCACCGCCCCCGCCTCCGGGTCGTACAGACGCGGCAACAGCTGGACGAGCGACGTCTTGCCGGAGCCGGTCGCGCCGACGAGCGCGACCGTCGTGCCGGCCTCGACCTCGAGCGAGACTCCGCGCAGACGGGCGGAAGCGCACGTCGCGCAGCTCCACGCGCCCGCTGCCGGCGGGCAGCGGTGGAGCTTCGGATGGGGCCGCCACCTGCGGCTCACGGTCGAGCAGCTCGAACAGCCGCGCGCCGGACGCGGTCGCCCGCTGCGCCATGCCCAGCGACATCCCGAGCGTGCGCATCGGCGAGAGCAGCATCAGCAGGTACGTGTAGAACGCTGCGAACTCACCCACGGACATGGCGCCGTCGATGACGCGCCTGCCGCCGAAGAACAGCACCGCGGCGAGCCCGACCTGGGGCAGGAAGCCGATGAAGGGGCTGTAGAACGCCTGCAGCCGGGTCGACACCATCGCCTGGTCGAAGACGCGGCCGGTAGAGGTCGCGAAGCGCTCGAGCTGGCGCTCCTCGCGCGCGAACGCCTTGACGACGCGCACGCCGCCGATCGACTCCTCCGCGTTCGCGGTCAGCTCCGCGATCCGCTGTTGCACCTCCTGGACCGCCGGCCGCGCGCGGCGGCCGTAGCGGAACGCGATGAACACGACGAACGGGACCGGCAGCAGCGAGATCGCCGCCAACCCGGGTTCGACCGCGAACATCGCGACGCTCGCGAGCACCAGCGTCAGCGCCGACTGCATCATGAAGACGAGGCCGTAGCCGAGGAAGAAGCGCACGGCCTGCAGGTCGACCGTGGCGCGCGACATCAGCTGGCCGGTCTGCTGCCCGTCGAAGAATCCGAGCTCGAGCGAGAGCAGGTGCGAGTAAACGCGCTCACGCAGGTCCTGCTCGACACCGAGCGACACGCGGCCCGCCACGAGCCGTCGCGCGACGGTCAGCGCGAGCCGCAGCACGCCGGCGATCGCCACGGCGACCGCGAGCAGCTCGAGCGCCGGCTCGTCGCCCGCCTCGATGCGGTCGATCGCGCGCCCGACGAGCCACGGGATCGCGACGGTCGCGGCCATCGCGCACGCTGCCAGCACCGCCGAGAGCACGACACTCCGGCGGTAGGGGCGCAGAAACGTGAGCAGGCGGGCGAAGGTGGCGATCGGGCCAGTGTAGTTGCACTGCGAACGACCGCGAACGCGCCATACTCGCGGCGTGACGCGCTTCGGCCTCTGCGACAGCTGCGTGCACCAGCGCCTGGTCGGCAACACGCGCGGCTCGCAGTTCTCGATGTGCCAGCGGTCAAGAAATGATCCGGCGTTCCCGAAGTACCCGCGCGCGCCGGTCCTGGAATGCCGAGGCCACGAGGAGCGGTGCGACGCGCCGCCGCACTCGGCGTCCTGATCGCCGGCGTCGCCGCCGTCGCGCTCGCGGCGAGCGACGACTCGGGCGAGCGGCGCACGCAGGCGGCGGCGCGCGGATGGAGCGCGCTGCGCCCCGCCACGATCGCGCGCACGGAGGTCACGGCCACGCGCGTCGGGCGCCACGTGTTTGTCGCAGGCGGCTTCGTGGAGCCGGACGGGGACACCACCCGCGCGGTCGAGCGCTACGACCTGCGGACGAACCGCTGGCGGCGCGTTGCGCCGCTCCCGGTCGCGCTCAACCACGCCGCGTCCGCGGCCTGGCGCGGCAGGCTCTACGTGATCGGTGGCTACCGCGGCAACCGCTCCCTTTCGAACGAGACGCGCGCGCTCTACCGCTACGAGCCCGCGCGCAACCGCTGGGCGTCGCTGCCCGGGATGCGAACGGCCCGCGGCGCGCTCGGCGCGGCCGTGATCGGGGACCGGCTCTACGCGGTGGGCGGGCAGGGCGGCGGCCGCGCGTTGGCCACGCTGGAGATCTTCGACCTGCGGCAAAACCGCTGGCGCAGCGGGCCGGCGATGCGCCGCCCGCGCGAGCACCTCGGGGTCACCGCGGCGGGCGGGCGCCTCTACGTCGTCGCCGGCCGCGCCGCCGGAGAGGGCAACTTCCGCACGTTCGAGCGCTACGACCCGCGCACGAACCGCTGGACGACGCTGCCGGACCTGATCCGCGAGCGCGGCGGCAACACCGCGGCGGCGGCCGGCGGCCGGATCGTTGCGATCGGCGGTGAGGAGGGCGCCGGCACGATCCGCGAGGTCGAGGCGTTCGACCCGCGCACGGGACGCTGGCGGCGACTGCCCGACATGCGCACGCCGCGCCACGGCCTCGGCGCGGTCGGCTACCGCGGCCGCGTCTACGCGATCGCCGGCGGGCCGCAGCCGGGGTTCAGCTACTCGCGGGCGATCGAGGCCCTGTCACTGGGGGGACAGTCCCCTCAGTGACACGGACCGCGCTGCGCGCCTCGAGCTCGTACGGGTTGCGCGCGTAGCCGCGCCAGAGAAACGAGAGCGGCATCCGGACGGGGTGATGCTGCATCTGCCAGACGTGGCAGAGCTCGTGCGTCACGAGGTCGTCGGACGCCTCGGCGACCGGCATCCGCAACAGGATCAGGTCCCAGGCCGTGTAGCCGTGGAAGCGGCGGAACCACGGCAGGCGGAACAGCCAGGGCGCGTGCACGAGCCGCACGCTGCGGCGCAGCCGCACCGGCCGGGGGTAGAGGTCCAGCGCGTCGAGGCGGGCCTTGGCCCGGACGAGCGCCGGATGCGGGTCACTCATCCAGCGGCTCGAGCACCAGGAACGCGCGCGCGTCCTGGTTGGCCTGCGTGAGGCTGAACTGGAACAGCACGCTCTCGGTGACCTGGTTCACGAACGGCGCGTCCGGCGACGACGTCACCGACAGCACATGTGGCGTCTTGCGGGTCAGGGTCGCGCGCAACGGCTGGCTGAGCGCGCCCTCGAGGTCGCGCTTGCGGAACAGCAGCGCGAACTTCGGGTCTTCGCCCTTGCGTGGCGGCATGAACACGACCGCGTGGTCGACGTCCTTGAGGTAGCGGAACGAGTACAGCGCCAACTCGAGCGCCTCGCGGCGCAGCAGCAGATGGCGCTCGCGCGACGGCTTGCCGCGGTCGATCGAGCACTTCGGCCCGAGCCCGCAGAGGCGGTAGAGGACGCCGGTGCCGCCGATCAGCTCGATGTCACCGCCCTGGTCGGCTGACTGCTTCATGACTACGGTGACCGGCAGGTCGGCGATCTCGAGCGGGCCGCCGGTCACCGCGACCAGCTGAAGGCCGCTCGGGAAGCGGTACTCGCGCCCCACGTGCTCGGCGATCTGCGTCGGCGCGTCCTTGTCGCTGCGGACCGGGTGCCACTCGGACCAGCTCACGCGCACGGCGCCGTCGCCGCTGGGCTCGCGATCGCCGATGACGATCGCCGCCGTCGCGGCCAGGCACGCCATCGCCAGCGCGATGAGGGCGCCCAGCGCGAACTGGAAGCGCGGCGCAAAGGCGGCCTCGACGCGCTCAGGGGGAGCCGGGCTGGCCGCCGGGCGGACGCGCTCCGGAAGCAGGTCGCTCGGGCCCTCGCCGACGACATCGGCCTCGACGTCTTCGGCGACCGGTGTGCTGAGCAGCGGCTCGCGAACCGCCGGCAGGAGCTCCTCGGGTGCGTAGCGAGGCCGCGTCCCGGCCGGGTCGGCGGGCCGCTCGCGCGCGTCGGGGCGCTCGTCCTTGTCGCGCGCGTCGCTCATAGCGCCATCTGCACCTTCGGCCAGATGTCCTCGTCCAGCACATCGATCTCCGGCGCCTCGAGCCGCGCTCTGTCCAAGAGCTCGACCACTTCGTTGCCGTGCAGCTCGCGGCGCTCGATGAGGGTCTCGGCGATCCGCGCCACAGACTCCCGGTTGTGCCGGATCAGGCAGACCGCGGTCAGGTAGCACTGGCCGAGGATGCGCGCGGCCGCACGCTTCTTCTCGGGGTCGTGCAGGATCGAGGCGATCGGGTCGCCCTGCATCGCGCTGCCCGAGCTCGCGCGGTTCATGATCTGCACCCCGATCCGCTCGAAGCGCTCCATGATGCGCTCCTCGGCCTCCTCGCGCGCGGCCTTCGACCGCCACTTGCGGTGCTGGCCGAGATCAACGGGCTCAGGACCCATGCCCCACATGCCGACCATCAGCGCCGCGAGCGTGGTCGCGCTGTGCACGTCGCCGCCGACGCCGCGTGAGTTCTCGCCGTAGAAGACGTGCTCGGCCGCCATCGCGCCGAGCGTCCAGACCAGCTTGCCGACGTCCTCGTGCCGCCAGGCGGAGAAGCGCTCCTCCTTCTCGATCGCCTGGTGATGGCCCAGCGAGCCGCCGCGCATCCGGATCGACAGCCGCGTCGACAGCACGTCGTCCATGTACACGTGGCTCGCGACGGCGTGGCCGGCCTCGTGGATCGCGACGGCGCGGGTCTCCTCCGGGACGTAATCGATGCCGATCGCCGTTCCCGACTCGATCGTCGTCATCGCCTCGATGATGTCGGCCCACTCGAACCGGGGCCGCCCGTCGGAGTGCGCAAGCGTCAGCGCCATCGAGCAGACCTGCTCGATCATCGCCGGCGAGTAGCCGCCCGTGATCCGCGCGAGCTCGTCGCGGCGCGCCGCGCGGTCGAGGTCGGCGTCGTGCGCGACGCGGCCGAGGTAGAGGTCGAAGATGTCCTTGCGGTCGTCGACCGTCGGCGTGCGGAACCAGATGTGGCGGCCCATGCGGCCCGGGCGGATCAGCGCGGGGTCGAGCTGATCGATCGGGACGTTGGTGGCGCCGATGAAGTAGACCTGCTCACTGCGCGGCTTCGACGGCGGCAGCCGCAGCGACATGCTGCCGAGACGCTGCGGGACGATGTAGAGCGCGTCGAGGAACGTGTTGGTCTTCTTCGCGAGCCACTTGCGGATGACCGGCGGCGAGTCCATGCCGTCCATCTGCACCAGCAGCTGATTGAGCGCCATCATCCCGTAGCCGCCGGGGAACATGAACCGCTGGATGCGCTCGCCGACCGCCGCGGCGCCCGCGGGGATCGTCGAGCGCGGGCCCTCCGCGCGCGACTGGAACAAACGCTCGCGCCAGGCACGGGTCTCGAGGATCAGGTCGCCGCCGCCGCCGAACGCGCCCCAGGGGCCGAAGAACAGGAAGTCCTCGGCGTCCACGGCGGTCGTGGGCGTCATCGTGCCGATCATCCCGCCGAGCGCCTGCCGGCGGCGGCCGACGGCGTCGATCTCGTCGATGAAGATCATGCATTGGCCGCCCCATTTGCGGGCGAGACGTCGCGCGCGCGCGACGAGGATCATGACCATCACGACGTCGAGCCCGATGAAGGTCTGGGCGAACCCGGACCCCGGCATCGTCATGATCGGCGAGTTGAAGCTGGTGGCGATCGCCTTCGACAGCATCGTCTTGCCGGTGCCCGGAGCGCCGATCAGGAGCAGGCCGCGCTCGGGCTTGCCGCCGGCGCGCTTGAACTCCTCGCCCGCTGACCACAGCTGAATGACGCGCTTGACGTCCTCCTTCGGCTCGCGCTGGCCGCGGACGTCGTCGAGCTTGACCCCCCAGTCGGCGTCGCCCGGCTCGAACGCCTTCATCTGCATGACCCCGAACATCAGGAGGGGCCCGAAGAAGATCATGAAGTTGAAGAAGAAGAGCAGCGGCAGCTGGATGAACAGCAGAAGGTTCTGCATCGCCAGGCCCACGCGGCTCTCCGGCGGCAGCGAGTCGCGGAACTTGGAGAGGCTGTTGAAGAGGCCCGCGTCGATGCCGAGGAACTGCTCGATGAAGATCATCAGCACCGTGAGCGCCAGCAGCGCGAACAGCGCGAAGAGCATGAGCCTGCGGAAGCGTGTGCGCCAGTACCAGCGCCGGCGCCTGAAGACCGCGTCCTCGCGCACCTGCTCCTCGGTCGCGCCGTAGAGGCTGGGCCGCGGGATCAGGCGATGGGCGATGATGTCGATGAGCCCGCGAAACGCCGCGATGAAGAGAACGGTGAGGAGCAGGCTCAGCCACGCCGGCCACTCGTTGATCCCGTAGAACACGTAGAACGTGATCGGGCTCGTGAGGATCGCGACGGTCGTGGCCGCGCGGCCGAGGCGACGCCACTCGGCGGCCATGGCGTCACGCTCCGGAGCCGTCGGCGGGCGGAGGCTGTCCTGCGCCGTAGCCATCGCACTCAGGGTAATGGCTGCGCCCGAGGCGTCCAGACCGTTACCAACGGCGTGGCAGGCCGAGCACCATGTGCGGGGCCGGTCCGGCCTCGGGGGCGCTCTCGGCGGGCGCGGCGTCCTGGATCTTCGACTTGTCCCCGAACTCGAGCTCGCCGTCGCAACGCGGGCAGCTGCCGATGAGCTTGAGCCCGTCGGCCATCTGCGCGCTGTGCCAGGTGAAGCTGCACGCCATGCACCGGGCGGCGAAGGACTCCGGAACGCTCATGCTCGGGGCATCGGCTTTAGCGGGCCCGCGCAGGATCGTTCGTTCGTCCAGCGTTGCCCGGGCAGGTAGCGTGGGCGGCGCATGGACGTGATCCGGTTGCCGCGCGCGGTCGCCCCGCTGCTGGTCGCGAGCTGGCTGTTCGGCGCGGCCGACCCCGCCGCGGCGCTCGAGACGCGGCCGTGCGCGGGACAGCCGCTGTTCGTCTGCGGCTCGGTCACGGTCCCGCTGGACCGCAGCGGCGCTACGCCCGGGGCGCTGCGGCTGCGAGTCGCGGCCCTGCGGCGCGCGCGCGGCCAGCGCGGCGTCGTGCTCGCGCTGTCGGGCGGGCCGGGTCAGGGCTCGGTGGACGTCGCGTCGTCGTTCCTGCTCGCGCTCGACCCGATCCTGCGCCGGCGCCGGCTGGTCGTGTTCGACCAGCGCGGTACCGGCCGCTCGGGTGGGCTGAGCTGCCCGTCGCTGCAGCGGCTCGGTGCGCTGGATGCGGTGCCGCCGGTGCTCGTGCGCGCCTGCGCCGACCGGCTCGGCGCGCGGCGGACGTCGTACACGACCGCCGACTCGGTCGCCGACATCGAGACGCTGCGAACAGCGCTCGGCGTCCCGCGGCTGACGCTGGCCGGCATCAGCTACGGCACGTACGTCGCGATCCAGTACGCGCGCGCATATCCGCAGCGCGTCGAGCGGCTGATCCTGGACTCGGTCGTCGGGCCCGAAGGCATCGACGCATTCCTGCTCGACAGTTACGCGCGCGTCGATCGTGTGCTGCGCGAGCAGTGCGCCGCGCGGCGCTGCCGCCGCATCACGCCGGACCCGGTCGCCGACGTCCGCGCGCTGACGGGACAGCTGGCGACGGCTCCGTTGCACGGGACGCGCTTCGACGCGCGCGGCCGGCGGCAACCGACGGCGCTGCGCTCGGCGGACGAGCTGTTCCTGCTGCTGCTCGCCGGCGATCTGAACCCGTATCTGCAGCCGGCGTTGCCGGCGGCGATCGCGGCGGCACGAGCCGGCGACCGCGCGCTGCTGTTGCGCCTGCGGCGGATCGGCAACGGCGCGCCCACGCGCACGCGCGATCTGAGCCTGGCGCTCAACGTCGTGACGACGTGCGCCGACGTGCGGCTGCCGTACACGTTCATGACGCCGATCGAGCAGCGCGGGCCGCTGGTCGACGGTGCGCTCGGGGCGATCGCGCCGGAAGTCGCCGACCCGCTCGGGTTGAGCGCGGTGCGCAGCACGTCGCTCGCCGAGGACTGCCTGCTGTGGCCTGAGGGAGATCGGCCGGCGGCGCCGTCCGCGGCGCCGCTGCCGGACGTGCCGGCGCTGCTGCTGGGCGGCCGGCTGGACCTGCGGACTCCGGCCGAGAACGCCGACGCTCTCGCCGAGCTGCTGCCACGGGCGCAGGTGGTCAAGGTCCCGGGCAGCGGCCACGACGTCCTCGACACCGATCTGTCCGGCTGCGTGACGCTGGCGCTGCGCCGCTTCTGGGGCGAGCGCCGCATGGGACGCCCTTGCCGTGGGGCCGGGAACCAGATCGACCCGTTTCCGCGGCCGCCGCGGACATTGCGCGCTGTGGCGCCCGCGCGCGGCGTGCGCAGTGAGCGCGGTCGTGTGGTCGCGGCGGTGCTCGACACCGTCGTCGACGCGCGCGTCACCGCGCTGCAGTCGCTGTACGCCGGCTACCGGCAACTCGCGGGCGGCGGTCTGCGCGCGGGCAGTTTCAGCTGCCGCCGCCGACGGCGCGCGACTGCGGTTGCGCGGCTACTCGTACGTCCCCGGCGTGCGCGTGAGCGGCACGTTACGCGCCGGTCGCGACGGTCTCACCGGCGTCGTGCGCGTGCGCGCAGGACGCTTCGGTGGGCGTCTTCGAGTCAGCGAAGTGAGTGCTTCGGGAGTGCTCGGAGGACGGCGCGTGCGTTGGCGTGCGAACGTTGGCGTGTTCGCGCGCATCGCAAACGTGCAGGATTCGCGCAACGAATGTCGCATCAGACGTCCGTCGGCGCGGATAGAGTCGCCGCTAAAGAAGAAACGCGCGGGGTATAGCCCGGCGCAACAGTTGCGAAGTGTTTGTGGAAGGAAGGTTGTGAGGGTCCTCACCAGTGTGCCCCGCGCGTGGTAGAGGACGGGAGCCAAGCTTCAAAGAAGGTGGCGAAACGTGGCGAAGAAGGCAACGAAGAAGTCGACCAAGCGCTCGAGCGCGGCGCGCAAAAAGACAACAGCGCGTAAGAAGACGACGGCTCGCAAGCCGGCCGCTCGTAAGAAGACCACGGCTCGGAAGCCGGCGGCGCGGAAGAAGACCACCGCGCGTAAGAAGTCGACGGCTCGCAAGCCGGCGGCTCGTAAGAAGACCACTGCGCGCAAGAAGACGACAGCGCGTAAGAAGACGACGGCCCGCAAGCCGGCGCGCAAGAAGGCCACCGCGCGCAAGAAGACGACGGCCCGCAAGCCGGCGCGCAAGAAGCCACTGCGCGCAGAGACCACTGCGCGTAAGAAGACCACTGCGCGCAAGAAGACGACCGCGCGTAAGAAGACGACGGCCCGCAAGCCGGCGCGCAAGAAGACCACCGCGCGCAAGAAGACCACGGCCCGCAAGCCGGCGCGCAAGAAGACCACCGCGCGCAAGAAGACGACGGCTCGCAAGCCGGCGGCGCGCAAGAAGACCACGGCTCGCAAGCCGGCGGCGCGCAAGAAGACCACGGCTCGCCGCCGCTCCCGCTGAGCCTCGCGTAGCGTCCGGGCGCGCCCGCTCAGGCCAGTGAGCGGGCGCGTCGGACCGATCTCGAAAGACGTTCCTTAGCTGCGCTTTTCCCCGCTCGGCGTCGAGACCTGAGAGAGTCGCCGCGACCCCGACCGAGAGGAGCGGCCCGCATGGCCGACAGCGTCTATCGCGTCACCGAGGTGATCGGTGTGAGCAGCGAGTCCTGGGAGGCGGCGGCGAGCAACGCCGTCGAAACCGCGGCCCGCACGGTGCGTGACCTGCGCATCGCGGAGGTCACTCGCCAGGACGTCACGATCGAGAGCGGCGCGGTGACGGGCTACCGCGTCCGGCTGAGCATCTCGTTCAAGTACGACACCGGAGACTGACCCCTGCGCGAGGCGACCGAGCTGCCGATCCGGCGCAACACGTTCCTGCTCTCGGCCGCGCTGGCCGCCAACTCGGGAATGCTGCAGGTGTCGGCGGCGGTCGCCTCGCTCACACTGCTGACGGTCATCGACGTCGAGGGCCTGCTGGGCCTCGGCCCGGCGATCGTCCTCGCGTCGGGGGCGCTGGCCGCGTTGCCGGCGGGCCGCGCGATGGACCGGTTCGGCCGCGTGCCCGTGCTCGCGACGGGCTTCGCAGCGGGCATCGCGGGCTGTGGGATCACCGCTCTCGGCGCCGCGATCGAGTCGTTGCCGGTCGTCCTGCTGGGCTTCTTCGGTGTCGGCGCCGCGAGCGGCGTCGCGTTGTTGGCGCGCACCGCGGCGGGCGACATGTACCCGCCCGAGCGCCGCGCCCACGGCATCGCGCTGGTCCTGTTCGGTGCCGTCTTCGGCGCGATCCTCGGGCCCGCAGTCTTCAGCCCGCTGCTGCACGGCCGCGACCTGGACGGCGACTCCCTGGCGCTGATGTGGCTCGCGGGAGGGGCGTTCATGGTCGTCGGCCTGGCTCTCGTCATCGGCATCCGGCCCGACCCGCGGCGGATCGCGGAGCTGCTTCAAACGCAGGACGCTGCGCCGGGACCGGCCGCCCCGCTGCGCGAGCTGGTCCGCCGCCCGGGCGTGATTCCGGCCCTGCTCAGCGCGCAGGCCAGCTTCGGGGTCATGGTCGGGCTGATGATGCTGACCGGGACCGTCGTCGTCGACCATCACCATCACGCCGGCCACGTCGTGTTCCCGATCATCGGGGCGCATGTGCTCGGCATGTACGGGCTCGTGCTGGTCGTGGGCGACCTGATCGACCGCATCGGGCGCGTCCCGGCGCTCGCCGGCGGGCTCGCGGTGATGTGCGTCTGCGCCTCCAGCCTCGTGTGGGTCGACAGCGTGCCGGCGATTGCGATCGCCCTGTTCGGGCTCGGGCTGGGGTGGAACCTCTCGTTCGTCGCCGCGACCGCCGAGCTGGCCGACCGCACCGCGCCGTGGGAGCGCGGCAAGCTACTCGGCTTCAACGACCTGCTGTCGGGCCTGACCGGGGCCGCGCTCGCTCTGATCGGGGGCTTCACGCTCCAGGGGCTGGGCGTCACAGCGCTCGCTCTCGGAGCGGCGGCGCTGGTCGTGATGCCGTCGCTGTGGATCGTGCGCAACCGCGCACCGACACCGGTCAGCGAAGCCGGTCGCGCTCTTCGCTGATCCCGATCGCGTACAACTCGCTACCCGCTAGCCGCAGGCCGCGAAGCGGCGCAGCAGCGTCACGGTGCGGGCGCGCTTACCGTTCGTGCGCGCGCGCACGCGCAACGCGAACGCAGCGCGGGTGGGCCTGCGCACGACGACGCGGCGCACGTTGCGCCCGCGCGTCCGCTTGAGCCGGCTCTTGCCGCGCATCACGGTCACCGTCACGATCCTGCGGCCCTTCAGACGCGGCAGCGCGATCTTCAGCAGCGAGCCGCAGCGCGCCGGCCTGCGCACGGCCGGGCACGCCACGCTGAGGTCGACCGGGTCGCCCTTGAGGTCGAGCTGCGGCGCGCAGGTGACGCCGGCGCGGCGCGCGTCGATCGTCGCGCTCGCGAGGTTCGTGGTCCGCACGACGAGGCGGTCGCTCTTCGCGGCGGCGGGCGCCGCGCCCCAATCCTGGAAGCGCCGGTAGTACGGGACCGGGCCGCGCGAGCCGCCCTCGAGGACGCCCGGCGCAGACTGGACGCCGGTCGGGGCAGGGTCGCCGGAGCCGAACGCCTCGGAGCGGGCGTCGATGGTCCCGACGCCGGCCTTCGCGTCGCGCACCCGCAGCCCGGAGACCCAGTACGCATGGTCGGCGACGGCGTGCGCGGCCTCGGAGTCCTCGCTCGGGTCGACCACGTAGGTCACATGCGCGGGGTTGCGGTCGGCGCGGTGCTCGCCGAGGAACTCCGCGGCCGGCCCGTACTCGTCGGTCGTGGCGAGCGTCAGATGGTCGGCGGTCGGAAACAGCCAGTGGTCGAAGCGCAGGCCCAGCGCGGCCATCGCCGTCATCGACTCCTCGGTCTCCTGCACGTTGACGAGCTCGTCGGCTGCGGCTGCCCATGTCATCAGCGGCGTGTTGCGCAGCGACGCGAGCTGATCAACGACGCTACCGGCCGCGCCCACCGTCGACATGCCGCGGCCGAACAGGTCGGGCCAGCGGGCAAGGAGCCGGAACGTCCCGAAACCTCCCATCGAGTAGCCGGTCACCGCCGCCCAGTCGCCGTCGACCGGGTAGTGCCGCGCGACGTCGCTCCAGACCTCGAACGCATCCGCCTCGGGTATTCCGGCATACCAGCCATCCGGCCCGCGCCCGGAAGGTGTCGCGACGAGCGAGCCGGCTCCGCGCTCGCCGAACTGCGACTGGTTCCTGCTGTCGAGGTACTGGTTGTAGTTGGCCGACAGCGAGTGGAGCTGCAGCGTGATGCCCCAGCCGCGCGGCGGCGGGGCCTTGCGCGGCACGTACAGCGCATACGGCTGCAGCTGCCCGACGTAGCGGCCCTCGCACTTCGCGTCGAGGTCGACGCCGCCGATCTCGAAGCAGACCTTGCTGTGGTCGACGCCCTGGCCGCCGACGTGATTGCTGGCGAGGATGCGGTCCATCGGCCCTGCCGTCGGCACGCGGGATTCGTCGGTGACGCGGTCCGCGAGTTTCCCGAAGTCCACCTCGGCGAAGAATTGGCTCACGTCGCCGAGCCGCAGCGCCTCGGCCTGCGCCTTCTCGCGCCAGAAGCGGGCGTCCGCGATGCCTCCGGCGGCCGCGTCGCCGATCGTGTAGCCGCCACCCGCCATCGTGACGTCGGGGCGCGGCTCGTCGAACCGGAACGCGACGTTGAACAGCGCCGCGCCGAGCGGCGACGCCCCGCCGGGCGTCGTCTCCGTTGCGCTGCCCGCCTGCGGCGAGAGATATGCATTTGCCGCGGCGTCCCAGAGGCCGGTGCCCGCCGCGAGCCGCACGACCGAACGCCCGGGATCCCACGCCGCGTGCGGGATGCGCACGTCGACCTGGCGGCGCCGCGCGTCGACGGTGACGGTGGGCGCGGGCGAGCGCGCGGCTCCCGACGCGGCGTCGAGCAGCTCGGCTGTTGTGCCGTGCACTGTCAGGAACAGCTGTGCGGGCGAGCTGACGCCCGCGCCGTGCGGCCAGCCACGCGCCTCCTCCGAGTCGCCGATCGCGACGGTGAACGCCGCGCGCTCGGGGTCTTGAAGGGTGTTGAACGTGACGCGCAGCGCGGTCGCGTCTGCGAGCGGCTTGACGCGCAACTCGACGATGTCCGCGGCATTGTTCGCGAAGACCTTGTCGGTGGGATAGGTGAGCGTCCCCGTCGCCGGCGCGAACAGGTACGCACCGGGGCCGATCGGGTCGTTGGGGTCGGGTACGCCGGCGGCGCCGCGATCGTCGTGCAGATAGTCCTGGTACAGCCACTCGCCGCCGCGGTAGGCGCTCGTTCCGGAGATCAGGATCGGCGCGGCGCTCCAGGGTGCCGCGTTCTCGAGCTGCGGCGCCGCGGGTGCGGGGGCGTAGAGCGCCTCGGGCCCCGGGCGCTGGCCGCTCGAAACCGACGGCAGGCCACCCGCGTGCGCGGCCGCCGGCACGACCGCCGCGCACAGCAGCACGCCGCATGCGGCGCGCCGAAGCGCGCACTTCCCGGTGATGAACATGATCGCGACCCTTCGCCGTGGAACCGGGCCCGGTTATATCCACTCACCGCCGACGGGCGCGCTACTAGGACCGGATGCGCACCGGCGTCCCGCGTGGGATCCGGCTCCAGATCGCGCGCAGGTCGCGGTCGTGGGCGCGCAGGCAGCCGGCGGACGCCGCGTTGCCGATCGAGGCGGCCGCGGTCGTCCCGTGGATCGCAACGCGGTTCGGGCCGAGCCAGCCCGCCGGGGGGCGCCGCTGCACCGCGGACAGGGCGATGATGCAGCAGCCGTAGTAGCCGCCGCCGCGGAGCTTGTCGGTCACGTGGTAGCGGCCGACCGGCGTCGGCGACGTGCTGCGGCCCGTTGCGACTGGGACGGTGCGGACCACGCGGTCGCCGTAGCGCAGCTGCAGCATCCGCGCCGAGCGGTCGACGAGGATGTTCCAGCGCGTGCGTGAGACGGTCACCGCGGGCCCGAGCTTCAGCCACAGCAGCCGCTTGTTGCCGCCGCGGGCGTCGCGGACGGCGGCCCACCCGTTGCGGACGCGCTGGGCCCAGTAGACCCGCGGCGAGCCGAACTCGGTGCGCGACCCGGCGCGCAGGACGATGCGCCCGCGCGGGCCGAGCCGCAGCGGCACGACGTGCCCGCGGCGCACGTGTACGAGTACCTGCGCCGGTGGCGCGGGAGGCAGATCGCTCGCAACGACCATCGGCCTCGCGTCGGCACGGGGACCCCGTGGTCTGCAGGCGCACGTCGCTAAATGGACGAACAGCGGAAGGCGCGAGCGCAGGAGTAGAGTCGCGCGCAGAGGGGACCTTGAGCTATCTAGTCACCGGCGCGACCGGTTTCATCGGCCGGTTCCTCATGGAGCGGCTGCTCGCACGCAATGGTGACGTGCACGTTCTCGTGCGGCCCGGCTCCGAGGACAAGCTGCGGCGCCTCACGGATCGCTGGACTCGGCGGGACCGCGTCAAGCCGGTCAGCGGTGATCTGGCGGAGCCGCGACTCGGGATCGCGCCGGAGTGGATCGAAGAGCACCGTGGCTCGATCGACCACGTCTTCCATCTCGCCGCGATCTACGACATGACCGCGAGCGAGGAGCGCAACGAGCAGCTCAACAACGGTGGGACGCGTCATGCAGTCGAGGTCGCCAACGCCCTGCGTGCCGGCTGCCTGCACCACACGTCGTCCGTCGCCGCCGCCGGGCTCTACGAGGGCACGTTCACCGAGACGATGTTCGACGAGGGGCAGGACCTCGACCATCCGTATCACCGCACGAAGTTCGAATCCGAGCGGATCGCCCGCGAGGAGTCCGAGGTCCCCTGGCGCGTATACCGGCCCGCGATCGTCGTTGGCCACTCGCGCACGGGCGAGATGGACAAGATCGACGGCCCCTACTACTTCTTCCGCGCGATCCGGATGGGCGCCCGGCTGCCGGACTTCATCCCCCTGCTGGGGCCGCGGCTGGGTGAGACGAACATCGTCCCGGTGGACTTCGTGGCGGCCGCGATGGACCACATCGCGCACGTGCCCGGCCTCGACGGGCGCGCGTTCCACCTCGTCAATCCCAAGCCGCAATCGACCGTCGACGTGCTCAATACGTTTGCGCGGATCGCCGGGGCGCCGCGGCTGCACGCCGCGATGCCGCGCCGGACGCTCGACCTCGCGCTCAAGGTCCCCGGAGTGCGGGGCAACCTGCTGCCGGGCATGGGGATCCCGGAGGAAGTCATCGATTACGCGGACTTCACGGCGCGGTTCGACGCGTCGAAGGCCCAGGCGGCGCTCGCAGGGTCGGGGATCAACGTGCCGCCGCTCGAGCAGTACGCCCCGGTCCTCTGGGACTACTGGTGCACCAACCTCGACAAAGACGCTGCATGAGGAGAGGCGACGATGCCCAACCCGCTTGAGCGAGCCAACCGGCTGTTCTTCGAGCAGCTCAACAAGGTCGTCGACTGGCACGAGCTGCCGACGCCCGCGGCGCTGCTGAACCTGCGCGCGTATCGCGACGAGCTGCGTGACCGCAACCTCTACGACCCCGCTGCACCGCCGGAGAACGGCGACACGGTCCCGCTCGAGGAGCTGCCGCCGCATCGCACCTACGACGGGTCGATGAACGACCCGGCCCATCCGCAGATGGGACGGGCGGGCGTCGTGTTCGGCCGCAACCACCCGCTCGGGATCACGGTCCCCGAGCAGATGCCGCGGCTGATGACGCCGAACCCGCGGCGCGTCAGCCAGGAGCTGCTCTACCGCGACGAGTTCAAGCCGGCTACGACGCTCAACGTGCTCGCGGCGGCATGGATCCAGTTCGAGAACCACGACTGGTTCAGCCACGGCGACAACAATCCCACCGACGTCATCGACGTGCCGCTCGACGAGGGCGACCCGTGGGGCATCGAGACGATGACGATCCGGACGAGCGCCAAGCCGCAGGCGGCGCCCGATGGGTCGGAGCTGCCCCCGGCGTACATCAACACCGTCACCCACTGGTGGGACGGCTCGCAGATCTACGGCTCGTCCGAGGAGCGCTGCCGGATGCTGCGCACCGGCAGCGAAGGGCAGATGCGCGTCGAGGACGGCTGCCTGCCCGAGGAGACGATCGACGCGCTGCACGGGATCGACCAGACGGGGTTCTCCGACAACTACTGGGTCGGCCTCTCGTTGCTGCACACGCTGTTCGTCAAGGAGCACAACGCGATCGCGGCCTATCTCAAGGGGCACTATCCGACCTGGGACGACGAGCAGCTGTTCCTGACGGCGCGGCTTGTCAACTCGGCGCTGATGGCCAAGATCCACACGGTCGAATGGACGCCGGGGATCCTGGCGACGCCGGTGCTGCGGGCCGCGATGCACGCGAACTGGTACGGCGCGCTGCCGCAGTGGGCGAAGAAGCGACTGCCGCGGATCGACAGCCTCGAGGGCCTGTTCGGCGTGGTCGGCGGCGAGCAGGAGCATCACGCGGCGCCGTACGCGATCACCGAGGAGTTCACGGCCGTCTACCGCTTGCACCCGCTGCTCCCCGATGACTTCGAGTGGCGCTCGCACCGCACCAACGCGGCGGTTGGCAGCAACGAGTTCATGGACCTGCAGGGCAACTCGACGCGCGACGCGATCGGCCGCTACGGCTGGTCGGACCTCTTTTACACGTTCGGGACCTCGCACCCGGGCGCGATCACGCTGCACAACCATCCGCGTGCGCTGATGGATTTGACGCGGGTGACGGGGGAGCGTGTCGATCTCGGCACGATCGACGTACTGCGCGACCGCGAGCGCGGCGTGCCGCGCTACAACGACTTCCGCGAGAAGCTGCGCAGGCCGCGGCTGAAGAGCTTCGACCAGATCAGCGACGACCCTGAGTGGGTGGAGCAGATCCGGGACGTCTACGACGACGACCTCGACAGCGTCGACCTGCAGGTCGGGTTGCTCGCGGAGAAGCCGCCGAAGGGCTTCGGCTTCAGCGACACCGCGTTCCGGATCTTCATCCTGATGGCGTCGCGGCGGCTGAAGAGCGACCGCTTCTTCACGCGCGACTACACGCCGGACGTGTACACGGCGGAGGGTCTGGACTGGGTCCAGAAGTCGACGATGGTCGACGTCCTGCTGCGCCACCATCCCGAGCTGGCGCCCGCCCTCGACGGCGTCGAGAACGCGTTCGGCCCCTGGAAGCAGGTCGGGTAGCGCCAGTTGGCGGCCACCGAGTTCCCGTCGGCATCGCTGCTGGAGGACCTCCGCTTCAACCAGGCGGTGATCGTCCCCAACGCGCTCCAGGGGCTGTTCAAGCGCCGCCGCAGGGCCGTCGCCGCGGCGACGGCCCTCAACATCGACGGGCAGGCGGTCGGTCTGCTGTCGGGGCTCAAGCGGCGACACGACGGGCGGCCGGTATGGGTGCGCGTGGTGGCGGATCGCGCGCTGCTGCTGCTCGACGTCGAGGACGTGCGGCGGGCGCTGGACGGCTCGCCGGACCCGTTCGCGTCGGACCCGGAGGCCAAGCGCAAGGGGATGGCGCACTTCCAGCCCGACGCGCTCACGATCTCCCGCGGCGAACTCTGGGCGCAGCGGCGGCCGTGGACCGAGGCTGTCCTCGAGACCCCGGCGCCCTCGCACCAGCTCGGCGGGCGCTTTGACGCGGTCGTCGCGGAGGAGGTGGGCGACGTCACCGGCGACGGCGAGCTGGACTACGAGCGTCTCCACCGCGCGTACCGGCGGATCACGCGCCGCATCGTGCTCGGCGACGAGAGCGCCGACGACGAGACCGTGTCCGGCCTGCTCGGCGAGCTGATGGAGCAGGCCAACGGCAGGCCGTCCTCGCGGTCGGACGAGTTCGAGCCGTTCACCGCGAAGCTCGAGCGCTACTTCGAGACCGCGCCGCCCGACAGCCTCGCGGGGGTTGCCGCGCAGACGCCCTCGACTCCCGACACAAAGCCGGCTGGGCAGCTCCCGCACTGGCTGTTCGCGACACAGGACACGCTGTCGGCGAACGTCATGCGCGCGCTGGCCGTGCTCGCCGTCCACCCGGAGGCGGCGGCGCGGGCTGCCGGCGGCGAGGCGTATCGCCGCGCGGCGCTGATGGATGCGATGCGGCTGTGGCCGACCACCCCGCTGTTGTCGCGCGAGACGCTCAAGGAGCTCGTGTGGCACGGCGTGCGTGTGCCGGCGGGCACGAACATCCTGATCTCGAACACGTTCATGCACCGCGACCGCGACCGCCTCGGCGACGCGGCCGATCGCTTCACGCCCGAAGGCTGGCTCGACGACGGCGCGCTGGTGGACGACTGGGGCATCAACCACTTCAGCCACGGGCCGCAGGGCTGCCCGGGAACGAACCTCGCGCTGCTCATCGGCGCCGCGACGATTGCGACGGTGCTCAAGCGTGGCACGCCGGCGCTCGCCAATCCGTCGCTCGACGCGAGCAAGCCGCTGCCGCACATGCTCGACTTCTTCGCGATCCGGCTGAAGGTCTGAACGCAGGTACGACCGGCGCGACTGCAACCTTTTGCGGCCATGCCGCGTTGGAGGGGCATGCGCGTGCTCCCGCTGCTCTTGCTTGTCCTCGTCCTCGCCGCCCCCGTGACGGCGCAAGCGGCGTTCTCGGCGCCGACATCGATCGCTATCGCGACGGACGAGACGCCGCTAGCGCTCGGGTTCGGGCGTGACGGCAAGGGCGTCGTGATCACGCAGGCCGGCGGCCGTGGCACGCAGGCGGTGATCCGCGTGCCGGGCGGCAAGCGCAACTCGTATCCGGACACCGTGGTCCTCGACAGCGCCCGCCGCGGCGACGGCGGCGTCGACCTGCTCGTCCGGCGCGGCTTTGACGTCACGAAGCCGGGTGATCTGATCCTGCGCCGTGTCATGCCGTCGGGGCGCGTGTACGACCTCTGGTCGGTGCGGAGCGTCGCCACGGACGGTGCGATCGCTCGCGGGCCCGGCGGCACGGTCGTCGCCTGGCCGGAGGGGTCACGGCTGCGGCTCGTAGTCCGTCCCGACGGCGGCCTCCCGTCGCGCCCGCGGGCGGCGCGGATCGGGCTGCAGGGCTACAACGGCGTCGACCTCGCGGTCGATCGGCGCGGGCGGCTCGTCGCGGCTGTGACGTCGTTCCGAACCGGCCTGGTCCTGGCATCGGTGACAACCCGCGGCCGGGTGCTGCAGCGCCAGCTGCGCAAGGGGGTCGATGGCCTTGTCCGCATCGCGCTCACCGCGCGCGGGCGCGTCGGCGTGCTGGTCGAGGACACGGGCATCGAGGGCGACGACGGCGAGTGCGTCGGCGACGGCCAGGGCCGTCACATCAGGGTTGTGCTGCGCGCTGCAGGCGCGACGCGCTTCGGCGCCGCCCAGACAGTCGAGTCGCCGCCATTCGGTTGCGGCGCCGGCGGCGCGCAGCTCCTTGCGACCCCGAACGAGGGCTTCGCGGTCGTGTACCAGGGTGGCTCGTACGATCACCCGCCGCTGATCGTGCGAGCGGCGATCGCGCCCGGCGGCAAGCGCTTCGGCGCGCCCGGCACACTGGCCACGGATGCCCGAGGAGACTCGGCGCTGGTCAGCGGGAACAGCGAGCTGATGCTCGCGCTCCTGCGCCGTACGGGGCAGCCCGAGCTGTTCAGCGGTCGCCTGTCGGTGCTGCGTGCGGGTGGCGAGGAGCTGATCGCCGAGGACGGCGCATCCTCACCGCGCCTCGCCACGGATGCCGCGGGCGACGCCGTGCTCGTGTGGCGCGCGGCCGAGCGGCTGCACGTCGCGTTCGACGAGCGATGAGACAACTCATCGCCTCGGTCGATGACCCAGCCCCGCTCTGAGCCTTACTCTGCCTGCTAATAGCGGGGTGGGGGATCCGGCAGGGAGCCAGGTTCCCGCTGCATAGCGAATGGGTCGGGGGACCAGATGATGAATTTCGCGCGGTCGCAGGGCGGCGACCGGATCCGTGAAACAGGCGGTCGTGGCGGGCGCGGCATGTGGCGCCGTGTGCTGCTGGCGGCGGCGATGCTCGTGGTGCTGCCTGCGCTGGTGACCCAGGCCGGGGCGGCGTTGTCGCTGACGGACCCGCCGTCGTTCGACTTCGTCAACGACGAGAACGGCGCGGACGACCAGCCGGGCCAGAAGGACCTCAGCGCCCAGGCGGTCGCCACGCCGGCGCCGGGCGACCTCTGGGTCTCCTGGAAGTGGGACGCCACGTCGATCTCGGGTGGCAACACCGGCGACGGTTGCGCCCTCTTCGACACGAACTCCAACTCGAAGGTCAACTTCGCCGTCTGCGTGACGATCGCGGGCAGCCCGACGTCTCAGGCCGCAGGCAGCCCGCGCGTGTACACGTGCGGTGACGGCAAGGTCGACCGCTGCACGTCGACGTACGCCCAGGTCACGCCGATCAACACGGCGTGCGCGACGAACTCGGGCGCGAGCGACCCGCTCCACAACGGCCAGACCGACACGCAGGCGATCTGCCGCGTGGACCTCGCCGATGTGGGCGGCGTGGGCGGCGCGAACCTGGTCAACACCTGCTCGTATCCGTCGCGGGAGCCGACGTCCGCGCCGTCCGACTGCGTGCTGATCCCGCGTGACGCGTTCCTGAAGATCACGAAGATCGCGAGCCCGGACAGCGGCAGCTTCCCGTTCCGGCTCGGCCTTTCCACGGACGCCGCACCGCCCGTCGTGTTCACGGCCGCGGGCTCGCAGTCGAGCGCGTTCATCCCGATCCGCTCGGACCGTGTCTACAAGGTCAAGGAAGACGTCCCGGCCGGCTGGGCGATCGACACGCCCGCGCCGTCCTGCACCGGCGCCTCCGGCAGCGGCAGCTCCAACGGCACGCTCAGCGGCGACACGATCAGCGGCATCGATGCAAGCCCTGACAACCAGATCACGTGCACGTTCCGCGACAAGCAGCTGACGGGCGCGATCCGGATCGTCAAGCAGCGCACCGGCACGACAACGAAGCTGGAGGGCGCGCACTTCTCGATCGCCAACGTCAACGGCGACTTCGTCACCGGTTCGGACGGCACCGTCTGCAAGGACGGCCTGCCGCTCGGCAGCTACGCGGTGACCGAGACCCAGGCGCCCAACGGGCACAACCTGGACACCACGAACCCGCGGACGGCCGACGTCACGAGCTCCGGCACGTGCGCGTCCGGTGCTACATCGGTGACGTTCAGCGATGCGCTCCTCCTCGGCACGATCAACGTCCACAAGACCAAGGGCGGGCGGCGGTGCGCTCGAGGGCGCGACGTTCACGCTGTACACCGACAACGGGACGATCGGCGGAACCCGTGGCGGCGACGACACCGCGACGGCCAAGACCTGCACGACCGACGCGGCGGGCGACTGCAGCATCACGGGCGTCGACCTCGGCAACTACTGGGTCGTGGAGACCGGCACGCCGGCGGGCTACGTGACGGCGGCGGACCAGACGGTGGTGGTCGGCGTCGGCGCCTCGCCCGGCAACGGCGACAGCGACTCGCTGAACTTCGTCGACGCGATCGCCGACGGCCAGATCCAGGTCCACAAGACCGGGTTCAACGGCGCCGATCTCGCGGGCGCGACGTTCACGCTGTACGTCGATGCCGATCCGCTGACGACGTCGTTCGACCCGATCAACGACACGAGCACGTCCAAGACGTGCACGACCGGGGCGGACGGCAGGTGCACGATCACGGGCGTCGCTCCCGGCCGTTACTGGCTGCGTGAGACCACGACGCCCGCGGGCTACGACACGGCGGACCCCGTAGCCGTGAACGTTCCGCTCGGAACCCAGCCGAACACCGGCGCGACCGTTCAGGTGCCGATCTCCGACCCGGTCGTGCCGGGCACGATCAGCATCCACAAGACGGGCCTCAACGGCGGTGACCTGCCGGGTGCGACGTTCACGCTGTACGTGAACAACTCGCCGCTGGCGTCGCGTGGGGCAGAGGACACCGTGACGGCGAAGACGTGCACGACCAACGCGTCGGGCGACTGCACGATCAGCGGCGTCAACCCCGGCAACTACTGGGCGGTCGAAACCACGACGCCCGCCGGCTACTACACCGCTCCGGACCAGGCAGTGGTCGTCGGGTTCGGCGCGGCGGCGCACGTGGGCGACAGCGATTCGCTGACGTTCCACGACCCGGTCGTCCCGGGCACGGTGAGCATCACCAAGACCGACGACGGCGGTAATGCGCTGCCGGGCGCGGAGTTCACGCTGTACACCGACGCGTCGCCGTTCGGCGGCTCGCGCGGTGCGGGCGACACGATCACCAATCCGGTCAAGAAGTGCACGACCGGCGCCGGTGGCACGTGTGACATCACCGGCGTGACACCCGGGAAGTACTGGGTGGTCGAGACGGTGACGCCCGCTCACTACGAGACGGCGGCCGACAAGGCGATCACCGTCGGCCTGGGCGCCGCGGCGCACGTGGGGGCGACGGTCCCCGTGTCGATCATTGACCGCCGTAAGGATCGCGTGGTCGTGCTGGTCTGCCACGAGGGGACCGACACGCTGCACTCGCGTGACGTGACGGTCAACGGCGTCAAGAAGCAGTCGCTGGCGGCCGGCTCGCTGTCCGGTGCGGACCAGAAGGAGATCTGCGACCTGGGCGGCGCGAGCTACGGCGACATCGCCGGGCAGCCAGACGTCAACGCGCTGATCGAGCTCAGCAAGGTCAACGGCGGGTGAGCTGACCGAGCAGAAAAGCCCCGAGAGGGAGAGAGGGGCCGGCCCAAACGCCGGCCCCTCTTCTTTGTGGCGCGATCTCACGTTGCGGGGGGCGCCTACCGTTTCATCGTCATGGTGATCGAGACCCCCATCGGACCCCTGACGCCCGTAGCCGCCGCGGACGGCGGCCTGGCGGCGCTGCGCTTCGGCGCGTTCGGCGCGCCCGACGAGCCGATCTGCGATCGCGCCCGCGACCAGCTCGACGCGTACTTCGCGGGAACGCTCGAGGACTTCGACCTGCCGTTGTCGCCGCAGGCCGGCTCGGACTTCGAGCGCACCGTGTGGAGCGAGCTGGCGCGGATCCCGTACGGCACAACCACGTCTTATGGCGACGTGGCCGCGCGTATCGGGCACCCCGGCAAGGCGCGTGCGGTGGGGTGGGCCAACGGCCGCAACCCGCTGCCGGTCGTGGTGCCCTGCCACCGCGTAATCGGGGCTGACGGCAAGCTCGTCGGCTACGGCGGCGGCCTGGCCGTCAAGGAGCAGCTTCTGCGCCTCGAAGGCGCGCTGCTGTTGTGACCTACACGCTGACCGGCGCCGACGGGCGGCAATACGAGAGCGACCTGCCGGGCACGCTCGGCGGGCACCGCCGCTCAAAGATCTACGGCCGCCTCGACTGCCGCGGCGCGCTGAGCTGGATCGCGCGCGGCCACTATGTCCGCCACCGCGTCTTCTTCGCCGACGAGGCGACGGCGATCGCCGCCGGCTACCGGCCGTGCGCGGGGTGCATGCCGGCGGAGTACAAACGCTGGAAGGAGCGTCATGCCAGCGCCGGATGCCGCCGTGCCCGTGGTACACGGCGCCGCCGCCGGGCACGGTGACCGCCGAGTGCAGCTCGAGGTTCACGGACATCGGGTGCGCATCATCTCGCGCCTGATCGGGGTAGGACAGGCGTGCCGTGGCCGCCATTGAACAGGGCGTCGACTTCACAGTCGATCGCTTCGAGCGCGAGAACGGCCGGTTAGTCGTGGTCGGCCGCTGGTCCGGCGTGCGCGGATTGCGGTTCATGCGCCCGACGCTGCTCGTCGGCGACCAGAGCGTCCTCGCCGAGCTTGAGCACAAGCCGTGGGCACCGCACGACGGCGAGGAGTGGGTCGCGGCGTTCCCTTGGCCGAACGGGCCCGCGCCCCGCAACGACGTGGCGCTCGCGGTCGCGCCGCACGTGACGGTCCCGCTCGGCAACGGCCGCCGGCGCAAGGCCGCGGCCAATGAGGCGCCGGCGAAGAAGGCCGTGCCGAAGGCGGCGCCGAAGAAGCGCGGGCCGTCGGCGGCCGAGAAGGCGCTGCGCGCTGAGCTCGGCGCGGAGCGCGCACGACTCCAGGCGCTAGAGCGCGACGTCGCGACGCTGCATAGCGCCGACGCAGAGCGAGCGCAGGCGCTGCGCGACCGCGACGAGGCGATCGCGGCGCGCGACGATGCGATCGCGGCGCGCGACGATGCGATCGCGGCGCGGGACGATGCCGCGTTCGAGCGCGCCGAGGCGGCTGCTCAACGCGACAAGGCGGTCGCTGATCGTGACGAGGCGCTCGCCGATCGTGAACGTACCGTCGCGGAGCGCGACCAGGCGCGAACGGCGCTCAAGCGCGCGCGCCGGGACGCGGCGCCACGCCCGCGGGCCGGACGGGCCGACGACGAGGAGCCGCTCGGCGTCCGCGTCCAGGGTCCACTGACGGCACACGTCGAGCCGGTTGTCGTGCGCGTCGGCAACACACGCCGGTCGCCGCTCGACCTCTGGGTCATGGCGTTCATGGGCGGCGTCGCGCTCGTCGGCTTTATCGTCGTCGCGGTGACGCTCGTGGGGGCACTCAATTAGCGACTAGAGCGAGAAGACGTAACCCTTGCCGGGATCCGCGGTGCCGTCGAGGAAGGCCTCGTAGATGCGCCCGAGTGCGTCGGTGCCGCTGTGTGACTCGATCTCCAGCAGCTCAGGGAGGCGCGCCGCGAAGCTGAGCCATGCCGCGCCCAGGCGGCGCGGAAGCTCGTGCGGCCCGAGCTCGGCGGCGCGCTGCTCGATGCGCGTGGGCGCAAAGAAGAACTGTGGGGTCGTGCCGGGCAGGTCGTCGGAGGACAGAGACGCGCTCTCCCAGTGAGTCCCGCCGACCATGATCGATGCGCACAGCGTGTCACCGGCGTGGTGGTGCACGGCCCGCCGCACCTCGGCGGCTCCGGCCATGTCGATGAAGGCGACGCCGCCGTCGAGCGGTACCGCTGAGACCTCGTCGTAGCCGAGCACCTGGTCGTAGCAGCCGAGGCCTTCGGTGAACGCCCGGTTCGTCTCGGACGTGAGCCCGGTGACCGCAGGATGCTCGTCGCGCGCGGCGACCTCGAACGCAGTCGCGAACGCCGTCTTGCTCGATGCGCTGGAGAGCACGATGGTCTCGGCTCCGTGCCAGCCGGCCTGCTCGAGCTGGTCGGCGATCAGCCATCCGGTCCCGAACAGCGGTCGCATCACGGCATTCGCGTCGTTGTGCTCTGGTACGAAGCCGAACTCGGGCAGCGCCCGCATGTAGTCGTTGTAAAAAGACGGGAGAGCGGCGCGCGCCTCCGAGGAGTCGACGAACCCCGCAGCAGCGGGCTGCGCCCGCATCGTCACCGCACTCGACATCGGGAAGTAGCCGTAGAACCGCTCGCCGGCGGCGATTCCCTCGACTTCGGATGCCACGACCTCAGCGAATCCCCAGACCGGGATCCGCCCCCAGCCCTCCGGCGCGGCGAAGAACTGCCAGTAGCCCAGCTGGTCGCCGAAGGCGCCGTAGGTGATGTTGTTCGCGGTCAGGCCAAAGCGCTCGACGCGCAGCTGGATCTCGTTCTCCGCCGGTGCGTGGCTGCTGTCGTCCTCGACCGCCTGCCAGACGCGCAGGTCGTCGCGGCGCACTAGGAAGTCGGTCATGGCGTGCGCACCGCGAATGCCGCGGCCTCGGCACGGTTGCGCAGGCCGAGCTTGAAAAGGATGCGCCCGACGTGGTGCTCCGCGGTCTTGGCGGAGATGTAGAGCCGCTCGGCGATCTCGGGATTGGAGAGCCCGTGGCCGAGGAGCTCGAGCACCTCGGTCTCGCGCTTGGTGAGTGGCGTACCCGTGCGCGGCCCGGTCTTGCGCGACGCGCCCATCGACCGCAGCAGGGCGGCGGCGATGTCGGCGTCGCGCGCGGCATGAACTTCCTCGAACACCGCGAGCGCGGCCTTGGCCTCGGCCACCGCGACGTCGGGGTCTTGCGTGGCGATCAACCGTGCGAGCTCGAGCCGCACGCGCGCCTGCTCCACCGGCATCTGAGCGGCGGCGAACGCCGCGAGCGCATCCTGCAGGCAGGAGCGGGGATCGCCGGTGCCAGTGGCGGCGCAGGCCTTGGCGTTGGCAAACGCCGCCAGCGCCGCCAGATACGGACTGGGGTGCTCCTGGGCGAGCCCGACTAGCTGCTCGACGACTTCGGCGGCTTCGTCGGCCGCCTCCTCGGCGATGCAGACATCGACCAAAAGCCCGAGCATCGGCGCGGCCACCGGCGGCGGCAGCGGGCTCGTCAGGTCGATCGGCCACGAGACCGGCATCGCGGGCGGCGTCAGTCGCCGCTGGATCACGTCGCGGGCAAGAGCCGTTTCACCGCGCGCGAGCTGGAGCGCGGCGAGCGGGCGGGCGGCGTCGACGATCTGATCGAGTCCGTCGAGCAGAGCGGCGGCGTCCTCGTAGCGTCCCTGCTGGACGCGCAGGTCGGCGAGTCGCGCGAGCACGAGCACGGTGGCGGCGGCGGACCCGGCCGCGAATTCGCGCATGGCCTCCTCGAACTCGGCCTCGGCTTCCTGCCAACGGCCGGCGGTCGTGAGCAGCCCGCCGTAGTGCGCGCGACAGAGCGGACCGACACAGACGAGGTTGCGACGGCGCACGAGCTCTCCCGCCGCGCGCAGCCACTGCTCCGCACGCGCGATGTCCTGCACGCGCTCGCAAGTGAGGAACATCCCGCAGAACATGGATTCGATCGCGTAGAGGTCGCTCACCTCGCCCGTGCAAACCGCCGTCAGCGCTTCGTCGAAGGTCCGCATTCCTTCCTCGATGCGCCCGGTGAGGGCGATGGTCTCGCCGAGGCGCGCAAGCGCCGCGAACTGGAGGTCGCGATCGCCGTGGCTGCGGCCGAACTCGACGGCTTCGCGCAGCCGCTCCTCGCGCTCTCCGTGGGGGGCCTGGCCTGCCCGCATGAGGTCCAGCCAGCCGCGCTCGCTGCCAGTCGCCCCCGCCTCATCGAGGAGGCTTGTCGCACGCGCCACCCATCCGCCGGCCACCACCATGTCGCCGAAGACCTCCATGTGCTGCCAGCCGAGGATCCGCGCCGTGCGCGCGGCCCCGAGCAGATCCCCCGTTTCCACATAGGCCGCGAAGCTCCGCTCGTGGTCCTCGATCGCCTCGTGGTAGCGGCCGGCGAGGTACAGCGCGCGTGCACGGCCCTCTAGCGACTCGGCGCTTGTCTCCTCGGCGAGCGCGGCCTCGAACGCGTGCAGCGACGCGTCGGCGTCGCCGCGTTCGAACGCCTCTCGTCCCTCTGCGATCAGGGTCTTGACCGAGCCGGTCACGACGTGCTGATGATCGCGAACGCGGAGCCGGCTTGCCACCGGCTCCGCGCGCTCGCGACCGGGAGGTCGGCGTCTAGGAGGTCGGGGCGACCCAGGTGAGCGAGAACGACGGGCTCAGGATCAGGGGGTCCTGGCCCGCGATCGCCTGGGTCTCGCCGCTGTCCTGGAAGACGAGCGTCTCGACGTAGTCGCCGGGTCCCATCGCGATCAGGGCGGACGCCGTTGCGACTTCCCCGGTGCTGTCGTCGCCGACGAGGCCGCGGGAGCTCCTGCCATGAGCGGGCGTGCGCTCGTGGGCGACGAGGGCGTTCACCGTCTGACCCGCGATCTCGCAGCCGGTGCAGCGGATGCCGATCTCGCGGAAGCCCGACGGCGTCGGGTCCGGCGTCCAGTACACGTGCGCCTGGACCTGGTAGAAGCCCGCGACGGGCGCCGTAAGCCGCGTCGGCTGGGTCGAGTTGTAGACGCCGGCGGTGTTCGCCGACGGAGCGGTGACCAGCTTCGGGAACTCCAACGTGGCCGGTGTGCCGCTCGGGATCGAGCGTGTGCCGGCGCAGCACACGATCGCGGCCGGCAGGTTGCCGATCTCCGCCACGCCGACCGCATCCGTGGCGATCTCGGCAGCGGCGACGGCGTTGGTCGCGATCTCGTCCGCGGCGACCGCGTTGGTGGCGATGTCCGCTGCCGCGACGGCGTTGGTAGCGATCTCGTCGCCGGTGACCGCAGCGGTCGCTATGTCCAGCGCCTTCACCGCGTTGTCTGCGAGCTCGAGGCTGTTCACCGCGTTCGTTGCGAGCTCGGCGGCCTTGACGGCGTCGTCGCCGATCTTCTTGTCGTTCACGGAGCCGTCGACGAGCGCGAGCTGATCGACCGTGTTCGGCTTGAGCTGCAGGTTCTGCAGCGTCCCGAAGACGTCACCGTCCGCGAGGAACGAGTTCTCGTCCACGTGGTACGACGTGAGCGTGTGGGGCGCAACGTTGATTCCGCGGATCGTTTCGTTCTGAATCTGGTCGTAGCTGATGGCGCCGACGTTGATGTCAGCGTTGCCGACGGTGTGATCGGCGATCTTTTCCGACGTCACGGAGTTCGGCGCGAGGTCGACGTCCATGACCGCGCCGTCCACGATGTCGATCGAGGTGATCGTGTCCGCTGCGTACGCACTGCCCATGCTGAGCGACAGGAACAGCGCCAGAAATGCAACTGGGTTCCTACCGATGTACTGACGAATCGACCGAATCATGGTTACGCCTCCCGGTTCGTTGACTGGAGGCGAGACTGTCAGCGGCCGGGCGGCATTTCGTCGGGGAGGTCCCCTATTCATGCGGGGCTACCCTGACTGCGTGGAGGAGCCAGCCGTCAACCCGCGCGCGCCGCGCGGGCGCTCCAGCGCCGAGCTCGCTCGCGCGGTCCGGCAGGGGCGG
This sequence comes from uncultured Conexibacteraceae bacterium, assembly GCA_963832195.1. Classification (GTDB taxonomy): domain Bacteria; phylum Actinomycetota; class Thermoleophilia; order Solirubrobacterales; family Solirubrobacteraceae; genus Baekduia. The sequence goes on along the minus strand of CAWHTH010000003.1, from coordinate 683,987 downwards.
CAGTTCTCGGCCGCGCTGAACGCACTCAGCGATCGCGCCGCCAACCCCGACAGCGACGATCTGCGACTCGCCGATGAGCTCGCCCGCACGCTCGTACGCCGCTGCGACACACGCCACGAGGGCTGGCAGACGCTCCGCGACGCCTTCCAAGAGGCCGGCGCGGATCTCCCCTGGGCCCGCGCCGAGCGGCAGGCCCGCGCGCCGACGGCGCAGCTCATCCTCGCCGACTGCGCCACCCCTGGCCGTACGCCGCTGGTGCGCGTCCAGCATGCCGCCGCCGAGCAGCGCGCTCGCGCCCTCGCTCCCCATCTGGGCCCGGACGCCGCCGCCCAGCTCGGAGTGCCCGACGTGGAGCTTCGCGACGCCGAATGGCCGGACGCGCTGGCCGCCGCTGTTCGCGCCCGTTCCCGCTCGCGGCTCGCGACTCGGCTGCGTGCCGCCGCAGCCGCCCGGCCCTGAGCGGCACCATTAGGACTACCCTGGACTGATGGCCAACGTCCTGACACAGTCGAAGATCATCGAGCAGCTCGACAAGGTGGCCGATCGGCTCGCCGGGACGGTGACCCCGGAGCAGCGGCTGGCGCTCCTGCGTCGCCAGGCCGATCTGGGGGACCTGCGCGACGCGCTCGCCGAGCGCGACCGGCGCAGGGCCGCGCAGTAGTCAGCGGCCGGCGCTGAGTCGGGCTCAAGCTCGGACTGCGGTCGCCAAGCTCCACTGCTCGCGGCATCGCATCCGTGCGCCTGCGTCGAGGCCGCGAGACCCATTTCTGTCGCGCTCACCGTCCGGCCCAATGGCCTCCGGGACGTGAGCCGGAGGCCGGTTGCGCCGCTATCCTCGCGCGTGTGTCCGATGCCCGCGACGTGATCATCTACGAGCTCAACGAGGTTCCGTGGCAGATCGTTGATCTCTACGCCGCTCGACGCCCGGATTCGACCTTTGTCTCGATCGTCAAGGGCTCGCGCTGCCTGACGACGGTCGACGACGATCCGGCACACCTCCAGCCGTGGCGCACTTGGCCGACGTTCCACACGGGTCTCTACGCGGCTGACCACGGGTCGATGGAGCTCGGCCAGGACCCCGACACGTTCCGGGGGGAGACCGTCTGGGATGCCGCCCAGAAGGCGGGCAAGAGCGTCGGGCTGTTCGGTGTCCTGCAGAGCTGGCCGGCGCGAACGCCGCGCCACGGCGGGTTCTGGGTTCCCGACACGTTCGCTCGTACGCCGGAGGCCGTCCCGGCCGGCCTCTCACGCTTTCAGAGCTTCAACCTGTCGATGACGGCCGAGAACACCTTCTCGGCCAGCGCGCCGCTGAACGCCAAGCGGATGGCCGCCGTCGGTGTCGATCTCTTCGTGCGAGGCCTCAAGCCGGGTTCTGCTGCAAAGCTCGGCCGCCAGGTCCTGCGTGAGCGCAAGGACGCACGCTGGAAGGCGGCTCGGCCGATGGTCCAGGCGCTGCCGGCGTTCGACCTCTACTGGCGCCTGCACAAGCGCATGCGCCCGAACCTCAGCATGTTCTTCACGAACCACGTCGCCGGGATGATGCATCGCTTCTGGGGCGACGCCGTTCCGGGGTACGCCGAGGAGCACGGCTACGAGGCCGACGAGATCTTCGGCAACTTCGTGTTCGACGCGCTCGACATCTTCGACGAGCAGCTGGGACGCATCCAGAGCTACATCCGTCGCAACCCGCGGACCGTCCTCATCATCGCGTCGTCGATGGGCCAGGCGGCCATCCCCTACGCGCACGTGAAGGACAGTTACGTCGTGCGCGACGCGGCCAAGCTGAGCGCCACGCTCGGCCTCCCGGCCAACGACGTCGGTCTCGCGATGTACCCGCGCTACGCACTCGAGTTCGCGAGCCACGAGGAGGCGCGGGCCGCATCGGAGCGGCTGGCCAGCGTGCACATCGACGGGAAGCCCATGTTCACCGCGTTGGAAGTCGACGGCCGGACGGTCTCGGCGGCCATCAGGCCCTACCGCGGGCGCGTGGGTGTCGTGATCTCCGTGGACGGGGAGGAGCGGGAGTCGTCCCTGGACGAGCTCGGGATCAACGTCGAGGAGCGACTCGGCGGCGGCAACACGGCCTACCACATCCCTCAGGGCATCTGGATTGCCTACGGCGAGGGCATCGATGCGGATTCGACCAGGGCGGAGTTCAGCGCGCTGGAGGCCAAGGCCCGGATCCTTGACCTTCTCGGCGTGACCGAAGCGGCGCCCTCAGCGGCGGAGCCGGTGCAAGCCGGCGCGTGACGTCGGCTTCGTTGGGAGCATCGATGTCCCAGGAGAACGTGGAGATCGTCCGCCGCTCGACAGAGTTGTGGAACGCCGGGGACTTAGATGGACTCCGAGAACTGTTCCACGCTGATGCCGTGCTTCACATGCCCGAGGGATTCCCCGAGAAGGGCCCGTTTGTGGGTGTCGACGAGGTGATCAAGCAGTACCGGCGCTTGGGCGAGGACTTCAGCCAGCACCATCTGGAAAGCACCCACACCGAGGCGAGCGGGGACTCCGTGCTCGTGCGGTACTGCTGGACTGTGCGGGGCGATCACAGCGGCATCGGAGCCGAACTCCGTTACACCGGCAGCTTCCGTCTTCGCGACGGAAAGATCGTCGAGGTGCGCTACGACTGGGACCACTCCGCGGCCTTCCAGGGTGCCGGGCTGTCGGAGTAGTCACCCAGAGCTGGTCGGATCCACGAGCGAGCGAAGGCCCCAATACACTCGCCGCGTGCGAGGTCGCCTCAGCGAAAGCGAAATCGTGCATGCGTTTCGAGACCGGCAACTCGACGACGAGATGCACAGCTATCTGCGCTATCACGCCCGCCGGTACGCGCGGCTGATTGCGGAGGTCGAGGGCCTCGCCAAGACTCTTCGCTCGTCCTACGCCGGGACGGTGCGCATCCTCGATGTGGGCAAGGGCTTCCAAACCGAGCTGATGCAGGTGCACGTGCCAGATTCGATCGTCGACACGATCGGATACACCGAGGCGCTTTTCGCTGACGACTCACCAGGCCGGCATATCGAGTACGACCTCAACCAGGCCGGCGACCGAGCGAGCTGGCCGACGCTTCACGACTACCACATCGTCGTCTTGGCGGAAGTCATCGAACACTTATGGGCCGGACCGGTCGGCGTTCTGTCGGTGCTTGCCAGCGGCCTCGTTCCCGGCGGGTACCTCGTCGTCCAGACACCGAACATCGTCGCTCTCCACAAGCGGCTGCGCATGCTTCGGGGAAGGTCGCCCGTGGCTCCTCTGCCCGAGGCGCAGCCCGGCAGGCCGCATCTGCACGAGTACACGGTGGACGAGCTCGTTTCGGCGGGAAAGCGGGCGGGCCTGATCCCCGCGCGGGTCGACAGCTCGAACTACTTCGGCTCCGGACCCGCTGCGCAGGCGTACGCACGGCTCGGGCGGTTGACGCCTTTGCGGCTGCGCCACGGGCTGACCGTGACCTTTGAGAAGCCGCGGTAACCGAACTCCCACCGGGGCCCTCGTGATGCCGGAGGAGGGACTCGAACCCCCGACACGCGGATTATGATTCCGCTGCTCTAACCGACTGAGCTACTCCGGCGGGGTGAGGACGAGGCAGTCTAGCGACGCTTTCTAGAGCCCTATTTTGGGCTGATGCGCGCAGAGGTTTCGCGATTCCAGCCCCGGGCGAACGGGCGCGGGAGAACAAAATGGGAACAGCCGCCCGGGGTGGGAGTGATGCTTTCAGGCGAAAGCGGCAGTGTCGGGTGGGCTACTCTCGGCGGGCGATGTCGCAGAAGAACGTCGAGGTGGTACAGGCGATCTACGAGCGTGTGCTCGCAAAGGGTCGTTCGTCTGACCCCGCGCTCGTCGGGTACGTCCAAGAGCTGTTCGACCCCGATGTCGAGGTGCAGCAGATGCAGGACATAGTTGGCACCACGGGCACGTTTCGCGGATACGAAGGTTTGCTGCAGTCGGCGAGAGAGGTATTCGCCGCGTTTGCTGACATTCACTTCGTGCCGGAGCAGCATTTCGACGTGGATGACAGCGTCGTGACGATCACACGTATTCGCGGCACGGGGCGCGTGACCGGGGTCGAGGTGGACATGCGCATCGGGCACCTCTGGGTACTGGGAGCGGGGCGCGTGGTGCGCTGGGTCGTCTACGCGACCCCCGCTGAAGCCCTTGAAGCCGTCGGACTGCGCGAGTAGCGACACTTTCTCGGCGACGCCATTCGCGTCATCTCGGCGCCGACCGTGAGCATTGAGCGACTGGCGGCGTTGGCGTCGGTTCTACGCGACGCAGAAAGCGGAGTGACGTCGCCCGAACAGGCCGCGGGCCGGGTAGCGGAGGAGATGCCCGAACTCGGTGACCTGCTGCGCAAGACGGCACCGAGTCCGCAGGCGCTCATCGGCCTGCTCGGCACGCTCTCGCGTTGGTAAGCCTGTATCTCCAGGTCGCTCGTCCCGCAGCAACTCCCGATGACGTTCGGCGGGAGGCGGCATCCCCGGCTGAAGTGCGGCGCGTCGTGCAGGAGGAAATCTTGTCGCCGGAGGCGGCGCAGCGACTCGCCGAGGCCGTCGTCCAGCGACGAATGGATGAGTGTCGGACGCCGCAACCCGGCGTAGGGCGCGCCCACCGACCCGGGGGAGAATCACGCCCCTGAGTGCGAACCGGAGTGGGAACCGACCCGACTCCAACCCACCCGACGCCACCCGAAAACGAGGGCGGCTCTAGGTAGAGAACCGGACGCCGCGACACCCGGCGACACCCCCTCAGAGAATTATGATTCCGCTGCTCTAACCGACTGAGCTACTCCGGCGGGGCGAGCCAGTCTAGCGGTGGTTTTCGGGTGAACGCGGGGGCCGACACCGCTGCTGGGGGTGTGGAAACCGGCCACCCAGGTGGGGCCGAAGCGGCGCTCCGGGCGCCGATCATGACTGCATCAAGTCACTCCCTCCTCTACCTCCCGGAGAAACCACCATGCACCGCAAGCTCATCACTCTCACCGCCCTCGCTGTAGCCGCCGTCGTGCCGGTCGCGAGCGCGGCTGACACGACGCCCGCCAAGCTGGAGCTCAAGGGCGCGTACCTGTACCTCGACCACGAGCCCGCCAGTGGCCAGAAGTTCGTGCGCGTCGTGTTCCGCACGACCACCGCGCTTCCGCGCCGTCACGACGGCATGATCCAGGCCGGCGTGAAGATCGCCGGTGTCGGGCACTCGTTGGCCTCCGTCCGGCGCGGCACCAACACCTACACCGGCGCCACCGAGGTCAAGGGCGGCTCGGTCGCCACGGTCAACGGCGACAACCGCGTCGTGCGCAAGGGCGCGAAGCTGGGTCGCAAGTTCAAGGTCACCGTCGAGACCCGCGACGGCCAGAAGATCACCCGCACGCTCGCGCTCCGCGCGGAGCGCAAGGGCGACGACAGCGGCCGGCCGCTCGTCAAGTAGTTCACCTGGCCGCGGGGCGCCGACGTCCGTCGGCGCCCCGTAGGCTCCGCCCGGATGCCGGCAGACCTCGACCAGGCCGTGCGCACGATCCTCGATCGGTGCCTGGCGGTCCGCGCGGGGGAGAGCGTTTTCGTCGTGTCCGACCCGGACAGCGAAGACCTGGGAAATGCGCTGATGGAGGGCGCCAGACAGGCCGAGGCCGACCCGGTGCTCGCCGTCCTGCCGCCCAAGCCGGCCCGTGGCACCGAGCCGCCGCCGCCGATCGCCGCGGCACTCAAGGCCGCGGACGTCTACATCGCGCCCTGCCTGCCGTCCCTCTCCCATACACGCGCGCGCAAGGCCGCGACCGAGGCCGGCGTGCGCGGGGCGACGATGCCCGGCGCGGACGCGGACCTCGTCGCGCGCCTGATGTCGGTCGACTTCGACGCGCTGCGGCAGCGCTGCAGCGCCGTCGCGCAGCTGCTCTCCGAAGCCGACGAGGCGCAGATCACGTGCCCGCTCGGCACCGACTTCACGCTCGACCTGCGCGGCCGCGACGGCATCCCCGACGACGGCGACCTCACGGCCGTCGGCGCGTTCGGCAACCTGCCCTGCGGCGAGGGCTTTGTTTCCCCGTCAGGCGGGAGCGGCAGGGCGATGGTCTCGTCGCTCGGGCTGATCGGGCTGGCCACGGAGCCGGTGGAGCTGACGATCGAGGACGGGCGCCTGGTCCATGCCAGCGGCGCGGAGGGCGAGGAACTGATCGAGCGGCTCGACGCCCACGGGCCCGACGGCCGTCACCTCGCCGAGCTCGGCGTGGGCACCAACGACCACGCGCGCCTCACCGGCAACATCCTCGAGGACGAGAAGATCCTCGGCACCGTGCACATCGCGTTCGGCGCGAGCGCAGGGATCGGCGGCAATGTCAGCGTCCCGGTGCATATCGACACGCTCGTGCTCGACGCGACCCTGCGGGTCGGCGCGACGACCGTCCTGGAGGCCGGCAGCTACGTCCTCTGACCGTCTGCCACCCGGCCCGCGCGCGCCGGCCGCCTGGCAGACGGTCGAATGGGTCGTGCGACCGACCGCGCTGCTGCGGCGCTGCGCCGCACGCTACGGCGACCCGTTCACGCTGCGGACGCTGTGGGCGGACGGCCCGATGGTGCTGACGGCGGATCCCGACGCCATCGGGCGCATCTTCCGCGGCGAGGGCGTGCGCGGGGGCGGGACCGCGCCGCTGCTCGAGCCGTTCGCGGGCCCGACCTCGCTGCTGGTCTCCAGCGGCGAGGAGCACCTGCGGCGGCGGCGGCTGATGCTGCCTCCCTTCCACGGCGAGCGGCTCGAGTCCTACCGCGCCGAGATCGCGCAGCTTGCGCGCGCCGAGATTGCGAGCTGGCCCACCGGCGAGCTGCGCGCCCATGACCGTATGCGCGCGCTGACGCTCGAGGTGATCCTGCGCGTCGTCATCGGCGACCGCGATCGCGCGCTGCACGCCGCGGTGTCGCGGGCGCTGTCGCTCACGCACTCCTCGCCGCGGCTGGTCGCGATGTCGCTCGGTGCGCGGGCTGGATTCGAGCGGGCGGTAAGGGAGGTGGATGCGCTGCTGCACGCGCGGATCCGTGCGGCCTCGCCGGGCGAGGAGTCTGTCCTCGGTGATCTGGTGGCAGCCCGCCACGACGACGGTTCTGAGCCGAGCATGGACGAGGTCCGCGACCAGCTTGTCACGCTCCTCGCCGCCGGCCACGAGACGACGGCGACCGCGCTGGCTTGGGCGACCGAGCGGCTGGCGCGGCACCCCGAGGTGGTCGCATGGATCCGCGCCGGCGGCGACGATGAGCTCGAGGCGACCGCCAAGGAGGTGCTGCGGCTGCGCCCGGTGCTCTCCATCGCGCCGCGCCAAGTGGTCGAGCCCTTCGCAATCGGCGATCACGTCCTCGCGCCCGGTGCCAACGTGGCGGCCTGCATATACCTCGTGCACCGCCGCGCCGACCAGTTCGGCCCGGACCCGCTCGCGTTCCGCCCGCAGCGCTGGCTCAGCGGCGAGCCCACCGGGCTCTGGATGCCGTTCGGCGGCGGCGTGCGCCGCTGCCTCGGCGCGTCGTTCGCGCTGCTCGAGATGGTCGAGGTGCTGCGCGCGGTCGTCACGACGGTCGACCTGTCCGCCTCCGAACCCGGCGAGCGCATGCGCCGCCGCTCGGTCACGCTCGCGCCGGCCCGGGGCGCTCGCGTGATCGCAACGCCGAGATAGGGTGGGGCGCCTGCTGCTGGCAGTCCCCAATGTCTCCGAGGGCCGCGACCTCGAGGTCGTGGCCGCAATCGGCGCCGCGTACGAGCGCGCCGGGGCGCGCGTGCTCGACACGCACAGCGATCCCGACCACAACCGCTCGGTCCACACGCTCGCGGGCGAGCCGCAGGCGCTCGCGCAGGCGGTGGCCGCCGGAGCGCAGGAGGCGATCGCGCGCATCGACCTGCGCCTGCACGAGGGGCAGCATCCACGCGTCGGCGCCGTCGACGTCGCTCCGGTCGTCTATCGCGACGCAAGCGAGCGCGGCGCCGCGTGCGCGGAGGCGCTCGTGCTGGCGGACCGTCTGGGCGAGCTGGGTCTGCCCGTGTACCTGTACGGCGAGCTAGCCGGCGGGCGCACGCGAGCCGACCTGCGGCGCGGAGGCACCGAGACGACAGCACCCGACTTTGGCCCGCCCGAGCATCACCCGACCGCGGGCGCGGTGCTCGTCGCCGCCCGCGCCCCGCTTATCGCCTTCAATGCCGAGCTCGCTCCGCCTGCGACCATCGAAGAAGCGCGCCAAATCGCGGCGCTCATCCGTGAGTCGGGGTCGGAGGGGCTAAAAGGCGTCCGGGCGATCGGCGTCGAGCTCGAAACCCGCAACGAGATCGCCCAGGTCTCGATGAACATCGAGGCCCCTGGACCCGGCGCGCTTGCCGAGGTCCTGAGCGCCATCTCGCGCCATGCGAGCGTGGCGGAATGCGAGCTGGTCGGGCTCGCACCGGCCGCGGCGTTCGACGGCTGGCCTGCCGACATGCCGGTCCGTAACCGCCGCACCGTCGAGGACGCACTCGCGACCGGCGTCGTGTTGCGGGCGTTCGAGCTCTACAACGCTGGTGAGTACCGGCGGATGTGGAGTCTGTACACGCCCGACGCGGAGATCCGCAGCGAGCCGACGTTCCCTGACGGAGGCGTGTTTCGCGGGGTGGACGAAGCGATTCGCTTCTTCCTCAGCTTCGAGGAGGCTTGGGGGACACGTCCGGCTCTTGACGCCGAGGATGTCTCGATCGTGGGTGGTCGCGTCGTTGCTCAGGTGCGAGCGGATCTTCGCGGCGCGGGAAGCGGGCTCGAGTTCTCGGACCGGTGGACGCAGGTCTTCACGATCCGCGACGGCCGGATCGCACGTGTCGACTTCTTCCTGGACCGCGACGAAGCGCTGAAGTCCATCGACGGCTCGTAGGATGGGTGCATGGCCCAGACGAAGCGCAAGCGCCGCAGCACCAAGCACCGCGGCAATGCGGCAGGCATGGTGGAGGCGCGCGGGCGCACCGGGCGCAAGCCGACGTCCGAAGAGCTGAAGGCGAGCGCACGGTCGAGCGCGGCGCAAAAGCGCATCGACCGGCTCGACAAGCCGCCGACGTGGTCGAGCGCGGCCAATCGTGCGGCGATCGCGGCGCTGATCTTCGGCGTCCTGCTGGTCGTGGCGTTCGGACAGTCGCTGTCGCAATCGATGGCGATGACCGGGTTCGTGCTGCTGCTCTACATCCCGTTGGGCTACTACACCGACCAGTTCATCTACAAGCGCCGGCAGGCCAAGAAAGCCCGCACCTGATGGACGTCCGCATGTTCACCGTCGGGCCGGTGGCGGAGAACACGTTCTTGTTTTGCCGCGACGGCTCGAACGAAGCACTGATCGTCGACCCCGGCGACGAGGCCGGCAAGCTGCTGCGCGCAATCGAGTCGCTAGAGGTCGACCTCAAGGCGATCCTGCTCACGCACACGCACTTCGACCACGTCGGGGCGGTCGCGCCGATCGCGAAGGCGACCGGCGCGCCGGTCTACTGCCCCGAGATCGAGGTGCCGGTCCTCCAGGACATCATGGCGTTCGTCCCCTGGCCCGGGTTCGGCCCGTTCGAGAGCCATGATCCCGAGCACACGGTCGCCGGCGGCGAGACGCTGGTTCTGGCACAGATGCAGATCGACGTGATCTTCACTCCGGGGCACAGCCCCGGCCACGTGACGTACTCCGTCGAGGATGAGCGCGTGCTGTTCTCCGGCGACGTCCTCTTCCAGAGCTCGATCGGCCGCACCGACCTGCCTGGCGGCGATTACGCCACGCTGATGGCAAGCATCGCCGGGCTGCTGGACCGCTATGAGGACGACACGATCGTGTATCCGGGCCACATGGGCGTGACGACGCTCGGCCGCGAACGCGCGACGAACCCGTTTCTGCAAGAAATCGCCAGGTGAGCGAGAAGCTCCAGGCGCCGCGCGGCACCTATGACGTGCTGCCCGAGCACGCCGCGCCGCGGCGCGGGCTGGAAGCGGCCGCCCGCCGTGTCCTCGAGGGCGCCGGCTACGAACGGATCGAGACGCCGGCGTTCGAGCCGACCGAGCTGTTCGCGCGCGGGGTCGGCGAGTCCACCGACATCGTCCAGAAGGAGATGTACACGTTCGAGGACGCGGGCGAACGCTCGCTGACGCTGCGCCCGGAGGGCACGGCGCCGGTCTGCCGCGCGTACCTCGAGCACGGCATGCACAAACTCCCGCAGCCCGTGAAGCTCTGGTACCTCGGCGCCTACTTCCGTCAGGAGAAGCCGCAGGCCGGCCGCTACCGCCAGTTCTGGCAGCTGGGCGTCGAGGCGATCGGCTCCGACGACCCGGCCGTCGACGCCGAGGTCGTCCTGCTGCTCAGCACGATCCTCGACGAGATCGGCGTGCGTGACGTGCGCCTGCGCCTCGGCAGCCTCGGCAACCCCGAGACGCGCGCGCGCTACCGCGAGGCACTCGCCGACCACCTGCGCGCACACGCGGAGGAGCTCAGCGACGAGGTTCGAGCCCGCATCGACCTCAACCCGCTGCGCGCGTTCGACGCCGACCACGAGGGGACGCGCCGCGTCGTCGAGTCCGCGCCGCGACTGCACGACTCGCTCGACGACGAGGATCGCGAGCACTTCGCCGCCGTGTGCGCCCTCCTCGAGACGGCCGGCCTCGGCTACGAGCACGACACGACGCTGGTCCGCGGGCTCGACTACTACACGCGCACGATCTTCGAGTTCACGTCCGATGCGCTCGGCGCCCAGAGCGGCGTGGGGGGCGGCGGCCGCTATGACGGCCTTATGGAGCAGCTGGGTGGGCCGCCGACGCCCGGCATCGGGTGGGCCGCGGGCGTCGAGCGGATGCTGCTCGCCGCGGAGCCGCGCCCGGTGCCGTCGGCCGTGTGCGAGCTGTTCGTGGCCTGGGACGACGGGCAGCGCGACTCCGCTTTCGCGCTCGTCAACGAGGCGCGCCGCGCCGGGGTGACCGCGCAGATGGAGCTCGCGGGCCGCTCGCGCAAGGGCCAGCTCAAGCAGGCCGACCGGCTCGGCGCCGGCTACGTCGCGATCCTCGGTGACGACATGACGGTGCTCAAGGACATGGAGCGCGGCGAGCAGGAGGACGTGCCGCCCGCCGGCGTCGTCGCGCGCGTGCTGAAGGGACGTCACCTGTCATGAAGCAGCCGCCGCGCACGAACGAGTACCGCGATGCATGGGCCGGTGACGTGACCGCTGAGCGCGCCGGGTCGCCCGCGCGCGTCGCGGGCTGGGTCCATCGCCGCCGCGACCACGGCGGGCTGATCTTCATCGACCTGCGCGACCGCTCCGGCCTCGTACAGCTCGTATTCCATCCCGACGCGAGCGGCGACGCGTTCACCGCGGCGGAGCAGCTGCGGCCCGAGCACGTCGTCAGCGCTCAGGGGGATGTGGTGCGGCGCGACCCCGAGAACGTCAACCCGAATCTGGCTACAGGGGAAATCGAGCTGGCCGTGACCGCCATGACGGTGCTCGCCGGCGCCGAGACGCCGCCGTTCCCGCTCGACGAGGACGCGCCGATCGACGAGATGAAGCGGCTTCGCTATCGCATGCTCGACCTGCGCCGCGAGCCGATGCGCGACGCGATGGTGCTCCGTCACGAGGTCGTCGCGGCGATGCGCGAGGTCCTGCACGAGCGCGACTTCCTCGAGATCGAGACCCCGATCCTGACCCGGTCCACGCCCGAGGGCGCGCGCGACTTCCTCGTGCCGTCGCGGCTGCAGCCGGGGTCCTGGTACGCGCTGCCCCAGTCGCCGCAGCTGTTCAAGCAGCTGCTGATGATGAGCGGCTACGAGCGCTACTTCCAGATCGCGCGCTGCTTCCGCGACGAGGACCTGCGCGCCGATCGCCAGCCGGAGTTCACACAGCTCGACCTCGAGATGGGGTTCGTCGACGAGGACGACGTGATCGAGACGATGGAAGCCGTGATGTCGCGCGTCTTCGCGGTCGCCGGTCGCGACGTGCCGCCGACGCCGTGGGAGCGCCTCGGCTACGACGAGGTGGTGGCCCGTTACGGGTCCGATCGCCCCGACCGCCGCTTCGGGCTCGAGATCGTCGACGTGTCCGACGCCCTGCGCGGGTCAGAGTTCAAGGTCTTCGAGTCGGTGATCGCGGGCGGCGGCGTCGTGCGCGCGATCAACGCCGGGGCGCAGGAGTTGTCACGGGCGGACCTCGACGGGCTCAACGAGGTCGTGCAGCGCCACGGCGGCAAGGCGGTCGCATGGGCCTACGCGGAGGAGGGAGGCGGCTGGCGCTCGCCGATTGCGAAATTTCTCGGCGAGGAGCGCGTCGCCGCGGCGGGCGCGCGGCTCGACGCGAAGCCCGGCGACCTGCTGTTGTTCGTCGCCGACAAGGAGAAGACCGCGGCCGAGGCGCTCGGCGGCCTGCGCGTCGAGCTCGGCGAGCGGCTCGGGCTCATCGACCGCTCCCGCCACGACGTGTTCTGGGTCGTCGACTTCCCGATGTTCGAGTTCAACGACGAGGAGCAGCGCTGGGACCCGCTGCACCACCCGTTCACCGCGCCGAGCGGGTCGTTCGACGACCCCGGGAGCCTGCGGTCGCGCGCATACGACCTCGTCGTCGACGGCTGGGAGCTGGGCGGCGGCTCGGTCCGAATCCACGACACCGAGACCCAGCAGCAGGTGTTCAAGGCGATCGGCATCAGCGAGGCCGAGGCCCAGGAGCGCTTCGGCTTCCTGCTGGAGGCACTGCGTTATGGAGCCCCGCCGCACGGCGGGATCGCCATGGGGCTCGACCGCGTGGTGGCGCTGCTCGCGCAGCGCGACTCGATCCGCGACGTGATGGCGTTCCCGAAGACCGCCAGCGGAGGCGACCCTCTCACCGGGGCGCCGGCGCCGGTCGACGAGGCCCAGCTGCGCGAGCTCGGGGTCAAATCACTGGTTCCGCCGCCCCAAAGCGACTGAACGCCGTCCATTCCTGACTGGACGCTGTTCAACTCAGGCGGCCAGGCTGCCGATTAGGGCTACGTGGCGCAGGTTTCCCTTCCCATGCGCGTCGCCCTTGCGGCGACGCTGGTGGTCGCCGTCGGCTGGTTCATGTTCATGCGGCCGAAGTCCGATGCCGTCGAAGAGCCGACGCCGGCTGCCGAGACCGCCAAGCCCGCCGCCGGGTCCGGAATCGTCGGCGCGCCCGGCAAGGCGCAGAGCGCCGTCAGCAACGCCAACGCGGCGACGCAGGCCCGCGAGGACGCCGCGAAGGCCGTAGAGCCCGACAACTCTGCCGCGGTCACGCCGTCGACGCCGGACGCCGCCACCCAGCAGGGCCAGCAGGCTTCACCCGAGAGCAAAGCCGCGCCCGGGGACCCGAGTGCGCCGATCCTCGCCTCACTTTCGAAGGGCCGCGTGGCGGTCGTGCTGTTCTGGGAGCCCGAGGGCTCCGACGACCGCGCCGTGCGCCGCGCCGTGCGCCGCCTCTCGCGCCGCGACGGCCGCGTGACCACGCACGTCGCCCCGATCGTGGACGTCGCCAAGTACGAGGCCATCACGAGCGGCGTGCAGGTGCTCACCGCCCCGACCGTGCTCGTGATCTCGCCCACTTTCCAGGCGCGTGCTCTGACCGGCTACACCGACATCAGGGAGATCGACCAGGCGGTCGGCGACATCCTCGACGCCAGCGGGATCCCCGGCCGGCCGGCCGACCTGCTCAAGGGCGTCAGCCGCGACGTCAAGGTTGCGTGCAAGGGCAAGGGCAAGGGCTGCGGCGAGTTCCTGCTGCAGGCCAACAAGTCCTGCGCCGACACCGCCGCGGGCAGCTTCCAGCGCGGCCTCGACGCCGGCGTTGCGGGCGGCGCGAGCGGCGCCAATCCGCAGGCCGTACTCACGACCGTGCTCGACCGCGAGGTCAAGACCGGCCAGACGCTGATCACGAGCATCGCGGCGATGGCGCCCGCGCCGGCCCTCAAGGCCTCGCACGCGAAGGCGCTCGCCCTGATGCGCCGCAACCAGCTGACCGCGCAGCGCGTCGTCAAGGAGCTCAAGGCTTCGCCGTCGCTGTCCGCGGAGCAGATCACGGCGATGGGCCAGCGCGTGTCGACCTGGCGCGTCGTCCGCAGCCGCACCCGCTCGCTCGAGCGCCTCGGCTACGGCGCCTGCGCCTAACTGTCGCTGAGGGGCCTGTCCCCCCAGCGACACTATTGTGGGTCGGCGTGCCCGACCTGCGCTATGCCGAGCACCTGAACCATCCCGTCGGCCGCGGCCATGAGCCCGCGGACGCGTTCGCCGGCGCCGCCGGCGGCGCTCCCTGCGGCGACCTCGTCCGCGTGAGCGTCGCGGTCGCGGGCGAGCACGTGGTCGACGCGGGCTTCGAGGCGTCGGGCTGCGGCGCCGCGATCGCGGCGGGCAGCGCGGCCGTCGAGCTGGTGCACGGCGCGCGCGTGCTCGACGCCGCGCGTGTGGGCACCGAGGCGATCGCCGCGGAGCTGGGCGGGCTGAGCGCCGGCAAGCTCCATGCCGCCGAGCTGGCGGCTGACGCGCTGCACCGCGCGCTCGGCGCGGCCGCCGCGGCGCGGGCGGCGGTTCCGACGTCGCGCAGCCGCACGCTCGTCGCGATGAGCGGTGGGGTGGACTCGGCGGTCGCCGCGCTGTTGTGCGAGGACGAGGTCGCGGCGGTCACGCTCGAGCTCTGGCGCGACCCGGACAACGATGGCGAGCGCTCGTGCTGCAGCGCGGGCGCCGTGCGCGTCGCGCGCGCCGTCGCGCATCGCATGGGCATCCCGCACTTCACGCTCGACCTGCGCGACGGGTTCCGCGAAGGCGTCGTGGACCCGTGGCTCGCCGGCCACGCGGCGGGCGAAACCCCGAACCCGTGCATTCGCTGCAACGGCCACGTGCGGCTCGACGCGATGGTGGCGTTCGCCGACCGCCTCGGCGCCGCTGCCCTTGCGACAGGTCATTACGCGCGCACGACGCCGGACGGCCTGCTGCGCGCCGCGGCGGACCCGGACAAGGACCAGACGTACATGCTCGCGGCGCTGTCGCGGGCGACGCTCGCGCGGCTGCGGTTCCCACTCGGCTCGCTCACGAAGCCCCAGGTGCGCGCGATCGCCCGCGAGCACGGCGTGCCGGTCGCCGACCGCCCGGAGTCACAGGACCTCTGCTTCCTGGCGGGCACCGGCCGCGACCGCTTCCTCGCCCGCCACGGGGGCCTGCGCGAGCGGCCGGGCGATGTGGTCGACCGGCGCGGGCGCGTCCTCGGTCGCCATCGCGGCGCGCACCGCTACACGGTCGGCCAGCGGCGCGGCCTAGAGGTCGGCGGCGCGCCGGAGCCGCTGTACGTCCTCGCCACCGATGCGCGCGCGAACACGGTGACGGTCGGCACGCGCGCCGAGCTTGGCGTCGACACCGTGAAGCTGCGCGGTCTGCGCCTGCACGTCGCCCCCGAGGAAGTCGACGCGGTCAGGCTGCGCTACCGCGCGCCCGCGGTTTCGTGCCGGCTCGACGGGGACGTCGCGCGCCTTGCGGAACCGTTCGCGGGCGCCGCGCCGGGCCAGGCAGCCGCGTTGCTGCGCGGCGACGTCGTCGTGGGCTGCGCGACGATTTCCTAAAGCGGCCCGCGGCGGCCGCCGCTCTTCTTGCGCGCGCAGGTCCGGTACTTTCGCGTCCCCGCGATGATGTTGCCCGTCGACGTGATCACGGTGATCTTCACCGTGTAGCGGCCCTTCGGCAGGCCCCGCAGGTCGATCGGCGCGGTGATCCGCGAGCCCCGGCGCGTGACCACGCGCTTGCCGTTGACGAAGATGATCGCGGTCTCGTACTTGATCCCCGTCCGCTTGCGGATCCGGATGCGGAAGTTGCGCCGTGACAGGCACTTCTTCGGCGAGGGGGCGGAGACGATGCCGTTGACGCCGAACGCGGTCGGCTTGGGCGCCGGCTTCGGGGCCGGGGCGGGAGCGGGCGCAGGCGCCGGCGGCGGGGGCGGCGGGTCGTTCGCCACCGGCGGCTCGGTCCCGGAGCTCGCGCCGCTCTTGCAGCCGGTGTCTCCGACGGTCGTGGCCTGGAGCTTGTCGATGAACACCGCCGTGTCGTAACGCTGGTCGCTTTGGTCGAGGATCGACAGATACAGCGAGTGCGCGCCGGGCCCGATGGCAGTCGAGGCCCGCAGCAGTGTGGTCGCGCCGCCGTACGGCGTCCCCGCCGCATTCTCGGCGTTCATGTTCGCGACGCCGGTCGACTTGATCGAGATCACGTTGCCGTCGGGGCCGAACGCGAAGTTTCTCGGCGCGTTGATGGCCGCCTGCTGCGTCGTCCAGTTGGACTCGTCGAGCTCGGCGATGAACGTGTCGTTGTAGTTGCTCGTCACGAACTGCGGGTATTCCTCCGACAGGAACTTGAACTCGAACGTCAGGCAGTTGGCGCCCTCGGGCGTCGTGAAGTCCAGCTTGAGGATCGAGACGTCGCGGTCGGTGTCGCCGCGCACCGCGAGGCCTCCGTTCTGGGTGTCGGCGAACGTGCCGGGCTGGTCGGCCTTCGTGACGTCGCCCGTCGTCATGATCCCGAACGTCGTGCCGTCGGTCGGGAAGCCGGCAAGGGGAGCGTTCGCGGTGCCGTGTGGCGTTGCCCCGACGGTGGTCACCCAGCTCGAGGGGTAGGCCGGGGTCGGCGGCCAACCCATGGCCGCCGACAGCTCGACGGGGTCGTTCGTTGCGGTGACGGCCGCCTGGGCGGGCGCGGCGAGTATGAAGGCAGCCGCGGCCGCGCTGAAGATGATCCTCCCCCGGAACATGGAGCGACGGTACGCCTGACGAGTCGCCGTTTCAAGGCCCGCCTTAGACTCGGGGCTTGTGACCTCGGACGAGATCCGCGAGCTGTTTCTGTCCTACTTCGAGGGCCGTGACCACGTGCGGTTGCCCTCGGGCTCGCTCGTGCCGCCCGCCGACGACCCGACCGTCCTGCTCACGACCGCGGGCATGCACCCGCTCAAGCCGTACTTCATGGGCGTCGACAAGCCGCCGCACAACCGCCTCACGACGTGCCAGAAGTGCTTCCGCACCCCGGACATCGACAAGGTCGGCACGACGACACGCCACCTGACCTTCTTCGAGATGCTCGGCAACTTCTCGATCGGCGACTACTTCAAGCAGGGCGCCGTCGAGATGGCCCTCGAGCTCTCGCTCGAGGGCTATGGCCTGAATTTCGACGACATCTGGATCTCGGTCTTCGAGGGCGACGAGGCGCTCGGGCTGGGCCCGGACGAGGAGGCGATCGCCGCCTGGGAGTCCGTCGGGATCCCGCGCGACCGCATCATCCTGTTGCCGCGCTCCGAGAACTTCTGGGAAGCGGGCACCACCGGCCCCTGTGGCCCGTGTTCGGAGATGTACCTGGACCGCGGGCTCGACTGGGGGACGGAGGACGACCTCCCGGGCGGCGAGAACGAGCGCTTCCTCGAGTACTGGAACCTGGTCTTCATGCAGTTCAACCAGGACCCGCCCGGCAAGCTGACGCCGCTTCCGGCGCAGAACATCGATACCGGGCTCGGCCTGAACCGCATGGCACTGGTCCAGCAGGACGTCGCCACGATCTTCGACACCGACCAGTTCAAGCCGCTGATCGACCTCGGGCGCTCGCTCGCCGCGGTGGCTGACCCCGAGGACCGCGCGCTGCGGATCCTCGCCGACCACAGCCGCGGAATGACGTTCCTGATCGCCGACGGCGTGGTGCCGTCCAACGAGGAGCGCGGCTATGTGCTGCGGCGACTGATGCGCAGGGCGATCCAGCAGGGGCACCGGCTCGGGTTCGAGCACGGGTTCCTGCCCAGGTATGTCGAGGTGGTCATGGAGACGATGGGCGCCGCGTATCCCGAGCTGCACCGCGAGCGCGACGCGATCCTGCGCTGGGTCACCGCGGAGGAGGAAGGCTTCGGCCGCACGCTCGAAACCGGGTTGCGGATGCTCGACGACATCCTCGCTCGCGGCGCGGTCAACGGAGAGGATGCGTTCCGCCTGCACGACACGTACGGGTTCCCGATCGACTTGACCGAGGAGATCGCGGCAGAGCGCGGCGTGCCGGTCGACTTGACGGGCTTCGAGGCGCTGATGGGCGAGCAGCGGACGCGCTCGCGCGAGGGCGGCGGGTCGGCGCGGGCGTTCGCCGGCGCGGATCTCGCGCTCGAAGGCCCGCCGACGCAGTTCACCGGCTACGACCGCCTCGAGGAGCGCACCACCGTCACGGGCGTGACCGAGCAGGACGGCCGCACGCTGGTGAAGCTTGCCGCGTCGCCGTTCTACGCCCAGGGCGGCGGCCAGATCAGCGACACAGGAGAAATCAGCTGCGAGGAGGGCGACTGCGAGTTCGCGGTGGCGGACGTGCTGCGACTTGGCGAGGACCAGGCGATCGTCGTGGAGGTACGCAAGGGGTCGCCGCGCCCCGGCGAGAAGGTCGTCGCCCGGGTCGATCGCGCTGCGCGCCACGCGACTGCCGCGAACCACACGGCCACGCACCTGCTGCACGCCGCCCTGCGCGAGCGGCTCGGCACGCACGTGCGTCAGGCCGGCTCCTACGTCGGTCCCGACAAGCTGCGCTTCGACTTCACCCATGGCCAGCGGCTGAGCCCGGAGGAGCTGCGCGACGTCGAGGACCGCGTCAACGAATGGGTTCTGCGCAACGACGATGTGCGGCCGCAGACCACGTCGCTCGAGGATGCGCAGGAGCTCGGAGCGATGGCGCTGTTCGGCGAGAAGTACGGGGAGGTCGTGCGGATGGTGGACATCGGCGATGGCTCGTACTCACGCGAGCTGTGCGGTGGCACCCACGTGCGCTCGACCGCCGAGATCGGCGTCTTCAAGGTGCTGTCGGAGGGGTCGAGCGCGTCCAATGTGCGCCGCATCGAGGCCGTCACCGGACCCGAGGCGGTCGCGCTGCTGCGCGGAGAGAGCGCTTTGCTCCAGGAGGCGGCCGCGGCCGCCAAGTCGCAGCCCGATCAGCTGCCGGCGCAGATCGCCGACCTGCGCTCGAAGGCGCGCGCCGCGGCGAAGGAGCGCTCGACCAACGGCACCGTGGACATCGCCGCACTGCAGGCGCGGGCGGTCGAGATCGAGGGCGCGACCGTCCTGACAGAGGCGGTCGAGGCGGGTGTCGAAGCAAAGGATCTGCTGGGCGCGGTCGACAGGCTCAAGAATGCGCTCGGCGACGCCGCGATCGTCCTCGGCGCAGCGGGTGACGGGCGCGTGCACTTCGTCGCGTCGGTGGCGCCGGCGCTGGTCGAGCGCGGCGTCAAGGCCGGCGACGTCGTCCGCGTCGCCGCGGCCGTGACCGGCGGAGGCGGTGGCGGGCGCGACACGATCGCGCAGGCGGGCGGTCGCGACCCCGAGAAGCTCCCGGAAGCGCTGGCGGCGGCGCGCGAGGCGATCGAGCGAGCACTGGCCGGATGAGCCGTTAGCCTCGTGCGCGTGCTCGCGCTGGACTACGGCTCGGCCCGCTGCGGCTGCGCGCTGAGCGACCCGACCGGCACGCTGGCCACGCCGATCGAGCCCATCGAGCGCCCGGGCACCCGGCGCGGGCTCGCGCGGCTTGACCAGTTGGTGCGCGAGCGCGCCGTCGAGCGCGTGGTCGTCGGGCTGCCGATCGGCCTCAGCGGCGCGGACACCGACCAGACGCGCGAGGTGCGCGACTGGGCGGAGCGGCTTGCCGACCGCCTCGACGTGCCGGTCGAGCTCTACGACGAGCGCTTTACGACGACGATCGCCGCGCGCGCCGGTGAGGGGCGCACGAGCGAGGACTCGCGCGCGGCGGCCGTGCTGCTCGAGGACTGGCTCGCGCGCCACGGAGCGGCACCCGAGTGAGCCCGCTGGGCCGCAAGGACGACCCGGGGCGGGAGCGGACGGCCGAGGAGCGCGAGCAAGAGCGCCTCGAGCGCGAGCGCCGCCGCGCGGAGCGGGCAAAGGCGCCGCCGCCGGCTGCGCCGCCGCCTCCAACCGCGGCGTCCCCGCCTGTCACTGAGGGGACAGGCCCCTCAGTGACACCACCACGATCCGAGCCTCTGCGGGCGTTGTCGCAGGACACCACCGAGGAGCCGCTCGGCACACGGCGTGCAACGCGCACCGTTGCCCCGCCGGCACCGGCGCCGCGTCCGCGCGGCCTCCCGCGCGGACGCCGCGGGGCACGGCGTGCCCTCCTCGTAGCGCTCCTCGCCGTCATCGCCGGCGCGGTCTGGTTCGCCGCGGCGCTGTTTCAGCCGTTCGCCGGAGACGGCGGGGGGCGGGTCGAGGTGGTGATCCCGCGCGGCGCGGGCGCCAGCCAGATCGGCGACATCCTCGCCGAGCGCGGGGTCGTGTCCTCGTCGTTCTTCTTCAGCCTGCGCGCCCGTCTCTCGGGCGAGCGCGACGACCTCAAGTCCGGCACGTTCCAGATGCGCGGCGACATGAGCTACGCGGCGGCGCTCGACCAGCTCACGCAGGCGCCGCCGCCACCGAAGATCGTGCGCCTCACGATCCCCGAGGGCCGCTCGCGCAGGGAGATCGCGCCGGTGGTCCGCGACGCCGGCCTCGAGGGCGACTACCTCGCCGCGTCCCAGACGTCCCAGAAGCTGAGGCCGTCGCGCTACGGCGCGCCGCGCGGCACGCGCACGCTCGAGGGGTTTCTGTTCCCGGCGACGTACGAGCTGCGACCGGGCGCCACCGCACGGCGGTTCGTGGGACTCCAGCTGAGCGCGTTCCTGCGCACGTTCGAGCAACTCGACCTGCGCCCGGCGCGGCGGCGCAACCTGAATCCGTACGACGTCCTGATCATCGCCTCGATGGTCGAGCGCGAGGCCGGGATCGACAAGGACCGGCGGCTGATCTCCGCGGTGATCCACAACCGCCTGCGCCAGCACATGCCGCTCGGCATCGACGCGACGATCCGCTATCGCATGAACAACTGGAACAGGCCCCTGCGCGTCAGCGAGCTCAACATCGCGTCGGCCTACAACACCCGTAGGCGCCAGGGCCTGCCGCCGACGCCGATCGGCAACCCCGGGCTGAAGTCGATCCAGGCCGCGATCCGGCCGGCGCGCGTGCCGTACCTGTTCTACGTGGTCAAGCCGTGCGGCAACGGCGCCCACGCGTTCAGCGCCAGCGACGAGAAGTTCCAGCGCGACGTCGCCGCCTACAACAAGGCCCGCGACGAGCGCGGCGGCAACGACCCGTCGCGCTGCTGATGGGGCGCCTCGGCGTTCTCGGCTGGCCCGTGAGCCACAGCCGCTCGCCGGCGATGTTCGCCGCCGCCTTCACCGCCCGCGGCCTCGGCGACTGGCGCTACCAGCTGCTACCGGTCCCGCCCGAGCTGTTCGCCGAGACCGCGCGAGCACTCGGCGCGGCCGGGTTCGCCGGGGCCAACGTGACGATCCCGCACAAGGTCGCGGCGCTCGAGCTCGCCCGCGAGGCCACTCCACGGGCGCGGGAAATCGGTGCCGCCAACACGCTCACCTTCGGCCGCGACGGCACGATCCACGCCGACAACACCGACGCGCCCGGGCTGATGGCTGCGCTCGCGCGCACCCCGGCGACAGCGCTCGTGCTCGGCGCCGGCGGCAGCGCCCGCGCCGCCGCCTGGGCGCTGAGGGAGGCGGGCAGCGCGGTCCGGGTGTGGGGCAGAACGTCCGCAAACGCCCAAAAACTGGCCGCAGAACTGGGCATTGAGGTCATGAACGGCCAAGCAGATGCCGATGTTGTTGTCAACTGCACGCCTGTCGGACTCCACGATCCGTCCAAGACGTTCAAGGAGCTTCCTCTATCCGCCGATTTGCTCAGGGAATACGCGACCGTGGTCGACCTGGTGTATCGCCGGGACGGAGACACCGCGCTCGTCGCCGAGGCGCGACGGCAGGGATGCGAGGTGATCGACGGCCTGGAGATCCTGGTTCGGCAGGGCGCGATGAGCTTCGAGGCATGGATCGGCCAAGAGGCTCCGTTGGACGCGATGCGGGAAGGCGCGCGCGGAGGAAGAGCCGACCAACCAGATGACCTCGGATCCCCAGCAGCCACATCTTCGGCCCGTTCCCACCGAGGGAGCACTCGCCCGTGAGACGGACGACGCTCCTCCCGCCAACTGGGACGGCATCACCACGGCTCAGCGCCGTGGCAGTGTCCCGCGCTTCCTGACCGACGTCATCATCGAGCTGGGCCTCGCCGAGCGCGAGCGCGTGGAGCAGGCGATCGAAACGGCCCGCGCCGCCGCCACCACACCCCAGGCCGTGTTGCTCGACCAGGGCGCGCTCACCGAGGACGGCCTCGCCCGCGCGATCGCGGAGCGCCACGGCCTCGACCATCTCGACCTGACGGTCTTCAACGTCGACATGGCGGCCGCCAACCTGATCTC
The DNA here is from genome assembly GCA_963832195.1 of uncultured Conexibacteraceae bacterium. GTDB lineage: Bacteria > Actinomycetota > Thermoleophilia > Solirubrobacterales > Solirubrobacteraceae > Baekduia. The sequence goes on along the minus strand of CAWHTH010000003.1, from coordinate 661,704 downwards.
GGGGTCGGCGGCCAAGCGCTACGAGGCGGTCCCCGTCGCATTTGCGGGCGAGAGCGGGCTCGTCGTCGCGATGGCCGATCCTTCGAACGTCGTCGCCGTGGACGACATCGCGATGATGACCGGCTACGAGGTGCGCGCAGCGGTCGCGTCGCGCGAGGACATCACCGACCTCATCACGCGCCTCACGCGCCTGGACGACGTCGTCGCGTCGACGACGCTCGAGGAAGAGGAGGCGGAGGGCCCCGCCGAGATCGTCGACCTGCGCGAGTCCGCCGACGACGCGCCGGTCATCAAGCTCGTCAACCAGATCATCGCCCAGGCCGTCGAGGAAGGTGCATCGGACATCCACCTCGAGCCCGACGAGACGCAGCTGCGCGTGCGCTTCCGCGTCGACGGCGTGCTGATCGAGACCACGACAGTCCCGCGTCGCATGGTGGCCGGTGTCGTGTCGCGCGTGAAGATCATGAGCGACCTGGACATCGCCGAGCGCCGGCTGCCGCAGGACGGACGCGTCGGGCTGACGGTCGACGGCAACCACATCGACCTCCGCGTCGTGACGCTGCCCTCGGTCCACGGCGAGTCCGTCGTCATCCGCATCCTGGACAAGAGCAACGTCATCCTCGAGATGGACAAGCTCGGGATGGCCGAGACCGAGGACGAAGCGGTTCGAGAAGCGCCTTCAAGCAGGCCTACGGCGCGGTGCTCGTCACCGGGCCGACCGGCTCGGGCAAGTCGCACGTCGCTCTACGCGGCGCTCGGCGTGCTCAACACGCCGCGAGAAGAACATCATCACGATCGAGGACCCCGTCGAGTACCAGGTCGAGGGCATCACGCAGGTCCAGGTCAACCCCAAGGCCGGGCTGACGTTCGCCACCGGCCTGCGCTCGATGATGCGCGCCGACCCCGACATCATCATGGTCGGCGAGATCCGCGACCGCGAGACCGCGCAGATCGCGGTCGAGGCCGCGCTCACGGGCCACCTCGTCCTCTCGACGCTGCACACCAACGACGCTCCCTCTTCGATCACGCGCCTCATCGAGATGGGGATCGAGCCGTTCCTCGTCGCCAGCGCCGTCGACTGCGTCGTCGCGCAGCGCCTGTGCCGCACGCTGTGCCAGCACTGCAAGCAGCGCATGATCATCTCCGAGGAGGTCCTGCGCGACAACGGCTTCCCGTCGCGGACCGACATCGAGGCCTACGAGCCCGTGGGCTGCGCCCGCTGCGGTGGCTCCGGCTACAAGGGCCGCGTCGGCCTCTACGAGGTCATGCTCCTCACCGACGAGATCCGCCGGCTGGCGATCGAGCGGGCGCCCGCCGACCGCATCGCGGAGGTCGCGATGCGCGACGGCATGCGGCGGCTGCGCGACGACGGCCTGGAGAAGGTCAAGCAGGGCCGCACGTCCATCGCTGAGGTCGCCCGCGTCACGGGCACGTCCTGAGGCGTCCAGAGTGCCTCTCACGCATCAAGAACATCCGTCCAACCGCCGATAGGACCCAACGATGCGATTCGACTTCGCCGATCTGCTGATGGACGTCCTCGAACGCAGGGCGTCCGACCTCCATATCACCGCCGGGTCCCACCCGATGGTCCGCGTCCGCGGTCGCCTGACGCCGATGGACGACTACCCCGTGCTCGACCCCACCGACACGCGGGAGATCGTCTACTCGATCCTCAACAACGACCAGCGCCAGCGGCTCGAGACCGACTGGCAGCTCGACTTCGCCTACTCGATCCCCGGCACGGCCCGCTTCCGTGTCAACGCGTACTTCCAGCGCTCGGCGCTCGGCGCCGCATTCCGCCTCATCCCCTCGCAGATCGTCCCGATCGATGACCTCGGGCTGCCGCCGGTGGTCCACGACTTCTGCACGAAGCCGCGCGGGCTCGTGCTCGTCACCGGCCCGACGGGCTCCGGCAAGTCGACCTCGCTGGCGTCGATGATCGACGAGATCAACGACAGCCGTGAGGAGCACATCCTCACGATCGAGGACCCGATCGAGTTCCTGCACTCGCCACAAGAAGTGCATGGTCAACCAGCGCGAGCTGGGCACCGACGCGCCGACCTTCGCCGCCGGCCTGAAGGCCGCACTGCGCCAGGACCCCGACGTGATCCTCGTCGGCGAGATGCGCGACCTCGAGACGATCTCGACGGCGCTGACCGCCGCCGAGACCGGCCACCTCGTCTTCGCCACGCTGCACACGCAGAGCGCGCCGTCGACGATCGACCGCGTCATCGACGTCTTCCCGCCGCACCAGCAGCAGCAGGTGCGCGTCCAGCTCTCGGTCGCCCTCCAGGGCATCATGACCCAGACGCTGATTCCCGACGGCCGACGGCTCGTCGCGCGTCGTGGCCTGCGAGATGCTCGTCCCGACGCCGGCGGTACGCAACCTGATCCGCGAGGGCAAGACCCACCAGATCCCCTCGGCGATGCAGACCGGCGGCAGCCGTCGGCATGCAGACGATGGACGCGGCGCTGGCCGCTCTGGTGCGCGCCGGCAAGATCACCCAGCGCCTTGCCGAGTCGCGCTCCTCGACCCCCGACGAGCTGCGCCGCCTGCTGGGCCAGGGCGGCATCGGGCATGGCGGCGTAGCAAGCGCGCGATGGCGACCTACGTCTTCAAGGCGATGGACCTCACCGGCGCGAAGGCGACCGGCGAGGTCGAGGCCGACAGCAAGCAGGCGGTCGCCGACCAGCTCAAGCAGCGCGGGCTGATCGTCCTGGACATCGCCGACAAGCACGCGTCGAAGCGAGATCAACATCGACTTCGTCAAGCGGATCAAGTCGGCCGACCTGACCGTCATGACCCGCCAGCTCTCGACGATGGTCAACTCGGGCATGACGATCCTGCGGGCGCTGTACGTGCTCGAGGCCCAGACCGAGAACGAGACGCTGACCGAGGTTCTCGTCGAGGTGCGCAAGGACGTCGAGGCCGGCCTGCCTCTGTCCGACTCGCTGGAGCGCCACCCCAAGGTCTTCAACCCGCTGTTCGTCGCGATGACCCGCGCGGGTGAGACCGGCGGCATGCTCGACGCCGTCGCTGCTGCGCGTCGCCGACCAGCTCGAGAAGGAGGACTCGCTGCGCCGCCAGGTCAAGTCCGCGATGGCCTACCCGATGGTCGTCCTGAGCTTCGCGTTCCTCGTCCTGATCGCGCTCGTCGCCTTCCTGGTGCCGGTCTTCGTCGGCGTCTTCAAGCAGTTCGGCGGCGACCTGCCGGCGATCACCAAGTTCACCGTCGGCATGTCCAACGCCGTCACCGGCTACTGGTACGCTGCTCATCGCTCGGCACCTTCGGCGCGGTCTGCGTGCTTCCGAAGTGGAAGAACAGCGACACGCGGCCGCGCCGCAGTGGGACGCGTTCCGCCTGCGCATCCCGATGAAGATCGGCGACATCGTCCAGAAGATCGCGCTGGCGCGCTGGTCGCGCACGCTGTCGGCGCTGGTCAGCGCCGGCGTGCCGATCATCCAGGCCCTCGACATCACCGCCAAGACGGCGGGCAACACGGTCGTCGAGAAGGCGATGGCCGACGTCATCGAGTCCGTCAAGCGGGGCGGCACGATCGCCGACCCGCTGAAGGCGCTCGCCGGTCTTCCCGGGCATGGTGACCCACATGGTCGGCGTCGGCGAGGAGACCGGCGCCCTGGACACGATGCTGTCGAAGATCGCCGACTTCTACGAGGACCAGGTCGACGCGGCGGTCAAGCAGCTCACCTCGATCCTCGAGCCGGTCATGATCGTGTTCGTCGGCGGCATGGTCGGGTTCATCGTGATCTCGATGTACCTGCCGCTGTTCAAGGTCTACGACCAGATCCGCTAGCTCGGCACTGGGACGGGCGAAGTAACCTGGCTGCGCATGGGGTTGCGCAGCGTGGTCATCGCGGCGGCCGCGGCGGCCGCACTCGCCGCTGCGCCTGCGGCGTTCGCCGCCGAGCTCATCACGATCGACCTGCCCAGCAGCGGCAACATCGATCCGACCAAGATCCGCTTCAACGGCGCCGACCACCCGAAGCAGCTGAAGGCAAACGTCCTGCTGCCGGACGGCTACACGGAGGACCGCGAGTGGCCCGTGCTCTATCTGCTGCACGGCGCGGGGGAGTCCTACACGACGTGGGTCCGCAAGACGAAGGCCGACCAGGTGGCCGCGAAGCTCCCGGCGATCATCGTCATGCCGGATGCCGCCACCGGCTTCTACACGAACCACTGGAACAACGGCCGCCGCGGCGACCCGGGCTGGGAGCGCTACTTCCTCGACGAGGTCATCCCGGCCGTCGAGCGCCGGTTCCCGATCAGGCCGGGGCGCCGCTGGCACGCGGTCGCCGGCTTCTCGATGGGCGGCTTCGGCTCCGCCTTTCTGGCCTCGCAGCGGCCCGACTACTTCGGCTCGTCGGGCCCGATGTCGGGCTTCCTTGCGCCGCGGCGCCCCGAGATGCCGATCGCCTTCGACCAGGCGACCGGGCAGTCCTACCAGGGGATCTACGGCCCGGCCGACGGCGCGTACGTCGCCGGCCACGATCCGGTCGCTCTGGCGCCGAACCTGCGCTACACGCGCGTGTTCGCGATCACCGGCAACGGCACGCCCGACCCGGCATACCCGGCGCCGCTGTCGCAGAGCCTGGCGACCGGCATGATCGGCGAGACCGACCTGCGGTTCCACAGCGAGGACTTCGCCGCGGCGCTGCAGGCCGCCGGCGCCGACGTCACGCTCACGGTATTGCTCGGCATCCACGACCACCCGTACTGGACCGAGCACCTGCGGCGCCTGCTGGCGTGGGATCCGTTCGCGCCGGTGGTGGACCAGCCGGAAGCGTGGACGTATTCGACCGTGGCTGACCGTGGCCGCGCGTGGGAGCTCAGCTACCGCTTCGCGGCCCCGCCCGAGGTCGTCCAGACGCTGGAGCGCACCGCGGAGGGCTACGTGGCGCGTGGCGCCGGCACGGTGGAGCTGTGCGACCGCGATGGACGCGGCCTGCGCGCGGACCTCCCGTTCGACGGGCGGTCGCTGACGCGGCCGGTGTCCGTGACGATCGCCGACGGTGGTCGCGCAACGGTGCGCCGCCGCGACCGCCTGCGCGTACGCCTGCGGGCATCCGAGCAGACCACGGTGCGCCTCGAGGCGCGGGCTGTGCGCGGCAAGCGTTCGGTGGGGTTGAGGCGGGCCAGTGCGGAGCTCGCCGTGGGACGAGCGCGGTCCGTCGAGCTGCGCCTCTCGCGCTCCGCGCGAGCGCTGCTCGCGCTCGGGTCCGCGCGCGTCCGTGTCGTCGCCCGTCACGGCACGTGCCCGGACGGGCGCTGGAGCACCGCGTCGCGGCTCCTGCGCTGACGCCGCGCTAGACCGTCACGACCGTGCCGAGGCAGCGGATCCGCAGCGCGTGCGGCACGTGGATGATGCGCTCGACCGCCTGCTGCGCCGTGCAGTTGCCCAGCACGATCTCCCGCGCGAGCGCGGCGACGACCACCGGCGCGGCGAACGATGTGCCGCTCCACTCGGCCCAGCCCGCGAAGGCGTCGGGGTCCGCGGTGTTGATCCGCGGCTGCGACCCGTCGAACGCCGCGAAGAACGCGGACACGAGGTCGACGCCGGGCGCGCAGGCATCGACCCACTCGCCGTAGTTGCTCCACGGCGCGGGGCCGTCGGGGCCGAGCGCGCCGACCGCGATCACTCCGTCGTAGGCGCCGGGGTAGTGGGGCTCCGGGGAGCCCTCGTTGCCGGCCGAGGCGACGATGACGATCCCCGCCAGCCGCGCCTTGGCGATCGCGCTGCGCAGCGCGGGCGCTCCCGCCAGCGCCGTGCCGCCGAACGACAGCGACAGGATGTGCGGGCGCTGGGCCGGCGGGAGCGCCGCCTCCGCCAGGATCGCCTGGACCGTGTCGCTCTCGCGCACGTCGCCGAGCGGCGAGATGACCTGGCCGACGCGCACCGTGCAGCCGGGCGCGAGCTGCTCGATCAGGCCGGCGATGAACGTGCCGTGGCCGGCGACCGGGTCGAGCCAACCGTCTGCGGCAACCGTGGCACCGGTCGCCGTGGTGATCGCCGCGTCCGGCTCGTCGGCGTCGCCCTGGATCCGGTTCGGGTCGTTGAGCAGCTGTGGCAGCTGGTTGCCGGTCGCCAGGCCGGTGTCGAGCACCGTGATGCGCGGGTGCTGGCCCGGCCCAACCAGAGCGCGCACGGGGAAGCTGCGCGCAGTGGCCGGCAACGCGCTCGACATCTGCGTCTCGTTCGCGCGCCACGGGTTCGCCCGCCAGGGGTTGGCCCTCCAGGGATTCGCGCGCCACGGGTTCGCGCGCCACGGGTTCGCGCGCCAGGGGTTCGCTCTCCATGGGTCCGCGAGCAGCGCGTCGTACGTGAACGCGGGATGCGGCCCCGAGCAGCACTCGTCGCAGCCGTGGGCGAAGAACACATGGTCGGGCTGTGCGTCGAGCCCATCCGCGCGGATCAGGTCCGCGATCGCCGGTGGGTCGTCGACGCCCACGGCCAGCAGCCAGGCGGCGTCAGGCGCCTCGTCGCGGCCTCCCAGCCGCTCGAAGTCGTTGCTGCGCTCCGTAACCGCGTCCAGGTGGCGAGCTGCGGCCTCGCCGCGCAGGAGCAGGCGGCCGGGCGCGTAGGCGTAGGCAAAGCCGTTGGGACCGGGTGCCCACGCCACCCGCTGCGCCAGGAACTGCCGCTCGCCGCCTTCGCCACCCTCGGCCATGCTCATTCGTCATCCCCCTGCTGCTCGTTTTCCGGCGCGGAACCTACACGGGTGAGGGTGCGCTCCGCCAAGTCCAGCGCCTCGGCGAGGCTTATCGCACGGCCGGCCGCGACGGCGGCTTCATGGCCTTGTGCGCCGAGCTGTGCCGCTGTGGCGGCCAGCAGCTCCGACCGCACCCGCTGATCCTCGTCGTAGAGCGCATAGTCCGCCTCGGCGAGCATCTCGTCGGCCTTCGTCTGCATCAGGACCGCGTCGCGCGCATCATCGACCAGCCGCGCCGCGACCATCAGCGCAAACGCCATGACGACCGGCTGGCCCATCTCCCGCGCAAGGCCCAGTGAGACCCGCTGATGGTGGGCCGCCCGGGTGACGTCTCCGAGGGTGAGATGGGCCTCGGCGAGGTTCGCCCGCGCGGTGGCGAGAAACGTGTCGAGCCCCGCCGCGGTGGCGGCGCGCACCTCATCGGCGGCCGCAGCCGCTGCTCCTTCGATGTCGCCGAGCTGGGCGGAAGCGATCCCGAGCAGGTTGTACAACCGGGCCTGCCCGCGCTTGGAGCAGTCGCGGCTCAGTGCCCGCCGCGCCTCGTCGATCGCCGCGGCCGGGTCGTCGCGCCGCAGCGCGAGCTCGCCGCGGGTACGGGCGATCCCGACGTCGTCCCATTCAGGGCAGCCCGTGGAGTCCGCGAGCCACGTCGCCTCCTCGAGCAGGAGCTCGGCGCCTTCGAGCTCGCCGAGGCGCAGGTGCAGGTCCGCCATCAGAGTCAGCAGCGCGACCCGGTCGGGTCCCGCCGCCGCCCGGGTGTCGAGGCAGCGCGCGATCTCCTCGATGCCGAGGCGGAAGCGGTCCTTGACGTCGTGGTAGCGCCCGATCGACCACGCGAGCGCCTGCGCCGCGGCGTCGTCGTCGATGGCAGCGACGACCCCACGGGCGTTGTCGAGGTCGAGCTCCATCGCTACAACCCACGAGCGGTGGGTTGCACGCGCTGGCCCGACGCGCGCCAGCAGCAGCGACGCGAGGCGGCTCCTGGCGGCGGCCAGCTCCGCCGGGTCCGCGTGGCTCGCGGCGTGCGCCCTGACGGTTGCCAGGAGCCGGTAGCGCGTCGCGCCCTCCGTGTCCTCGGGCCGGACGAGCGAGGCGTCGATGAGCGTCCACAGCAGCTCCGGGACGTCGTCCGGCGGCACGGTGCCGCCGGCTCCGACCGCCTCGGCGGCTTCGACGTTGAAGCCGCCTGAGAACACTGCGAGGCGCCCCAGCACCGTTCTGGCCTCGGTCGAGAGCAGGTCCCAGCTCCAATCGAGCACGCGCTCGAGGCTGCGCTGGCGCTCGGGCAGCGTCGGGTCGGTCGAGTGCAGCGCCGTCGGTGCTCGTCGCACTTGGCGCAGGATCTCCTGAACCGACACCGCGGTCGTCCGCGCCGCGGCCACCTCGATCGCCAGCGGCAGCCCGTCCAGCTCTTCGACCAGTGCGGCGACCACCGTGCGGTCGGCCTGTTCGTCGCCGCTGCGCTGCAGGAACAGCTCCACCGCGGCGGCGTCCGCGCCGGCGGTCGGCAACGGAGCAAGACGCTGCACCTGCTCGCCGCGCAGCCCGAGCGGCCCGCGGCTCGTCGCGAGCACGCCGACCCCCGGGCACGCGGAGAGAAGATCGCCGACCGCGCGGGCGCAGGCGTCTCCGAGGTGCTCGCAGTTGTCGAGCAGGACGAGGAGCCGGCGCTCGGCCAGATGCTCGAGGACCTCCGGCCAGCGCTCGGCGCCGGGCGCGGTCGGCGCACCGACGGCCGCGCCGATCGCCTCGCCGATGAGCGCCGGATCGCCGACCGGCGCCAGATCCACGAACCATGCGCCGTCCTCCCACTCCGAGGCGATGTCCAGCGCCGTCTCGCTGGCCAGGCGCGTCTTGCCGACTCCGCCCGGGCCCACGACGGTGGTCACGCGGCCGGGTCCAACCAGCTCGCGCAGGCGGTCCACGTCGTCACGCCGCCCGACCAGGGTGGTTATGGGGCGCACCAGGTTGTGCCCGTCCGCCGGGCGGACGCGCGGCGGGGCGCGCACCGGCCCGACGCCGGGGCCGGTGGCCGCGTGCAGCTCCACCGGCTCGTCGAAGTCCCGGACACGGAAGCGGCCCAGCGGGTGGACGTCGGCGCCGTCGGGAACGCCGGTGCGCTCGAGCTCGGTCGCCGTGTCGGCGGTCAGCAGGATCTGGCCGCCACGCGCCGCGCCCACGACGCGCGCGGCCTGGTGCACGACCAACGCCGTGTAGTCGCCGTCGGACGGACGGGCGTACCCGGTGTGCATGCCGATGCGGATCCGGACCGGGAGCTCGGTCTGCCACTCGGCTGCGGCAAGCGCGCGCTGTGCGGCGACGGCTGCGGACACGGCGTCCGCCGCTGTCTCGAAGACGACCATGAAGGCGTCGCCGATCGTCTTGACCTCGTGCCCGCGGTTGTCGCGCCAGGCGTCGCGCAGCAGGGCGTTGTGACGCGCGAGCAAGCCGTCGAACGCCGGGCCGAGGTCCCGTAGCAGCCGCGTCGAGCCCTCGATGTCCGTGAACAGGCACGTCAGCACGCCCGCCGGCAGAGCGGCACGGTCCGCCAGGGGTTGAGGGGCGCCTCCCACCAACTGCATTATCGGCGGTCGCGAGGCGTCAGAATCCTGCGAGATGCGCTTCCACCGTCCGATCGTCGCAGCGGTCGTGGCTCTTGCCGCCGCCCTTGCACCGCCCGCGGCCGTCGCGGCCGGCGACGGGCTTCGCGACGTCCTGATCGTCGGCAACAACTGGGACGGGACGGCCGACGTGCTCGACGTGCCCAGCTACGAGCGCCTGCGCCGCATCAACGTCGTGCCCGATCGGGAGGAGCGGCTCGCGGAGATCCGCATGAACCCGGCGCAGCTGCCGTTCTACCTGTTCGTCCAGCAGCAGGTGGGGGAGGGTCACGACCAGATGGTCGACGACATGTACGCGTCCATCGACGGGCGCACGCTGTTCGTCTCGCGCCCGAGCTTCGCGGACGTGGTCGCGATCGACATGGCCGGTGGGGGAATCGTGTGGCGCCGCCCGGTCCGTGGTGTGCGCTCGGACCACATGGCGATTTCCCCGGACGGGAAACGCCTTGCCGTCTCGCGGGCTGTCGCCACCGGCGCGAACGCCGTCGACGTGATCGACACCGCGACCGGGGAATTTGCCGGCATGTTCCCCTCGGGCGACACGCCGCACGAGAACGTGTATGCACAGGACGGCAAGCTCATCTACCACGCGAGCATCGGGCGCAACTACACGCCGCTGGACGAGCCTGAGATGGATTCGACGAAGGGCGAGCGCGTCTTCGAGATCGTGGACGCGGACAAGCTCGAGGTCGTCAAGAAGTGGAACATGGCGGAGAAGCTCGCGGAGGCCGGGCGCCCCGGCATGAGCAGCGCGGTGCGGCCGATGGCGTTGTCGCCGGACGAGAAGTTCGTCTACTTCCAGGTCTCGTTCTTCCACGGTTTCGTGGAGTTCGAGTTCGCGAGCGAGCGCGTCCTGCGCGTCGCCGAGCTGCCGGTGCCGCCGGAGGTGGCGAGCATGCGTCGCGACGAGTACATCCTCGACTCCGCGCATCACGGGATCGCGATGAACGGCGCGGGCACCAAGCTGTGCGTTGCGGGGACGATGTCCAACTACGCGGCGATCGTGCATCGCGACGACTTCTCGCACCGTATTCATCCGCTCGGTGCCCGCACGTACTGGGCGACGACGAGCGCGGACGGCAGGCACTGCTACGTCTCGGTCGCCGGAGACGACACGCTCGCGGTCTTCTCTTACGACAGCGAGGAGCAGGTCGCGCGCGTGCCGGTCGGCGACCATCCGCAGCGGGCACGCACCGCCCAAGTCTCGACCGCGATCTTCGGCGTGCCGCCCTTGCGGCGCGTGGTGGCGAAGGCGCTGTCGCTGCGGGCAACGGCGCGCAGCGCGCGTGACCGCGTGCGGGTCCGTGTCAGCGGGCGGCTCGCGCTGCCTTCGGGGGTCGCGGCCCGTACCGGCTGTGCGGGCCGGGTGCGCGTCGACGTGCGGCGCGGCGGAAAGGTGCTCACAAGCGGCCTGGCACAGCTTCGCCGGTCGCGTGCCGGGTGCGTCTACGACCGGACGCTGACGGTCCCGGGCCGCCCGGCCGGCGGCCTGGTGGCGCACGCGCGCTTCGCCGGCAACCGGCTGCTGCTGCCGCTGCGCGCCCGCCAGGCGACGCTGCGGGTGGCACGTTGAGCGCCGCTGAGATCGAGCTGATCCGCGTAGCCGTCGACGCCTACAACCGGCGGGACCTCGATGCTATGCGTGAGACGACGCATCCCGAGATGGAGTGGTTGCCCGCAATGTCGATGGCCGTCGAGGGCGACGCCTACCGCGGGCACGACGGGCTCGCGCGCTACTTCGAGGAGATGCGCACGAGCTGGGAGCGCCTGGAGGTCCTGCCCGACGAGATCCGCCCGCACGGTGACGCGTACGTCTCCCTAGGCCGCGTGCGCGCCCGGTCGACGAGCGGCGTCGACATCACGCAGCCGTTCGCGTTCGTGGCGCAGTTCGAGGGCGGGCAGATCAAACGCCTAGAGGCGTTCCTTGATCACGCGTCCGCGCTGGAGGCGGCCGGCGCCTCCGAAGGCTCCGGCGCGGGCTCCGGCTCCGCCGGCTGAGCCGGCATCAGCGCCCGCAGCTCCTCGCCGAGCCAGGTCATCAGGCGCCAGAGGTCGGGCATCTGGTCGCGGTCGGCGACGATCCCGAAGTCGCAGTGGCCGTTGTAGCTCATCACGGTCATGTTCAGGCCCATGCCGTCCGTGATCACCGAGACTGGGTAATTGGCGACCAAACGCGCCCCGGCGCAGTAGAGCGGGAGCTGAGGCCCGGGAACGTTCGAGATCACGAGGTTCCACGTCGGCCGGCCGGGGCGGCTCGTCGAGAGCCGGAACGTCAGGCGCGCGGCCCGCGAGAACACGGCCGGGGGGATGAAGTGGTTGGCGTCCTGCAGCAGTTCGGCGGGCAGCGCACGGTGACGCTCCTTCATCACCTTGAGCGACTCGTGCGTGCGCGCCAGGCGCTCCTCGGGGTCGGCGATGTTCGTGTAGAGCGGCGCCGACATCAGCATGATGCGGTTGCCGTATGTGCCGACCTGATCGCCCGTGCGCACCGACACCGGGATCTGCGCGACCAGCGGCTCCTGGGGCAACTCGTCATGGTCGACGAGCCAGCGGCGAACGGCGCCCGCGCAGATCGAGACGATCACGTCGTTGACCGTGGTGCCGTGGGCGTTCTTTGCCACCTTGACGTCGTCGAGCGTCAGCTGTCCGAATGCGAAGCGGCGATGGGGCGAAATGCGGCCGTTGAACGACGTCTTGGGCGCAACGAACTTTTCGCGCGCCGGGCGCTGCTCGCCGCCGAGCGTGCGCCTCACGCGGTCGGCGACACGGCCGGCCGTCCCCACGCCGGGCAGGGTCGCGAACGGCGTGTCCTCGATGTTGGGCATCGCCCTCGGCAGCGAGCGCGCGAACCGCAGCGGGTAGCGCGGCAGTCCCTGGAGCCCGCGCCGCAGCATGTCGAGGTCGCCCGGCGTCTCGTCCGCCGGGAGCGGGGGCGCCGCCGGCAGCTCGCGCCCTGTCGGCTCCAGGTCCAGCAGCAAGCCCATGATCTCGGCGCCCGAGATCCCGTCGATGAGCGCGTGGTGGATCTTCGTGAGCATCGCGGTGTAGCCGTCGCGCAGCCCGTGGATCAAGTAGAGCTCCCACAACGGGCGCGCGCGGTCGAGCGGGCGCGACGCGATCCGGGCCACCTGCTCGGCGAGCTGCTGGTCGTCGCCGGGCAGCGGCAGGGCGAGCTCGCGCACATGGAACTCGAGGTCGAAGTCCGCGTCGTCGACCCAGTAGGGGTAGTCGAGCCCGAGCGGGACCTCGGCCAGCCGCCAGCGCAGCGGCGGCAACAGCGGCAGCCGCTCGGCGACCAGCGCCTGGATGTCCGGGCAGGTGAGCGTGCCGCCCGGCGCTGTAGAAGGGTCGAGGATGGCCAGGCCGGCGACGTGACCGGACTGGCGCGGGGTCTCAAGGGCCAGGAACTGGGCGTCGAGGCTCGTCAGCTGGCGCATGGGCCGAGCCTACTGCCAAAGCCCTGCAAAGGCGCGGATTAGGCGCGGTCGCCGTTGAGCTGGCGGTGCATCTCGCGGCGGGCGATCGAGAGCTTGTGCACCTCGTCGGGGCCATCGGCCAGGCGCAGCGTGCGCATGTGCGCGTACATCCACGCGAGCGGGAAGTCGTCGGAGACGCCGCCGCCGCCGTGGACCTGGATCGCCCGGTCGATGATCTTGAGCGCGACGTTCGGCGCCGCGACCTTGATCGCGGCGATCTCGGTGCGGGCGTGCTTGTTGCCGACCGTGTCCATCAGCCACGCGGTCTTGAGCGTGAGCAGGCGCGTCATCTCGAGCTCGATGCGCGCCTCCGCGACCCAGTCGAGGATGTTCGAGCGCGTCGCGACCGGCTGGCCGAACGTGACGCGCTCGGCGGCGCGCTTGCACATCAGCGCGAGCGCGCGCTCGCCCGCGCCGATCGCGCGCATGCAGTGATGGATGCGGCCCGGGCCGAGCCGCGCCTGGCCGATCAGGAAGCCGTCGCCCTCGTTCGCGATCAGGTTCGATGCCGGCACGCGCACGTCGGTGAGCCGCACCTCGGCGTGGCCCTCCTGGTCGGTGTAGCCGAACACCGGCAGGTTGCGCACGACCTCCAGGCCGGGCGTGTCACGCGGGACGAGGATCATCGACTGCTGGCGATGGGGCGGCCCGTCGGGGTCGGTCTTGCCCATGACGATGAAGATCGCGCAGCGCTCTCGCATCGCTCCGGACGTCCACCACTTGCGCCCGTTGAGGACGTAGTCGTCACCGTCGCGCTCGATGCGCAGCGCGATGTTCGTGGCGTCCGACGACGCGACGTCGGGCTCGGTCATCGCGAACGCCGAGCGAATCTCTCCTTCGAGCAGCGGCCGCAGCCAGCGGTCCTTCTGCTCGTCGCTGCCGAACTGCGTCAGCACCTCCATGTTGCCGGTGTCCGGCGCGGCGCAGTTGCAGGCCTCGGGTGCGATGTGGCTGCGACCCATGATCTCGGCGAGCGGCGCGTACTCGGCGTTCGCCAGGCCTGGGCCGAACTGGGGGTCGGGGTGGAAGAGGTTCCACAGACCGCGGCTGCGCGCCTCCTCCTTGAGCTCTTCCATCACCGGGGGGTCGAAGTGCGGGTCGCCGGAGTCGCGCAGCTGGCGCTCGTAGACCTCCTCGGCCGGGTAGATGCGCTCGTCCATGAACGCTGTCAGCCGCTCGGCGAACTCGCGGCAGCGGTCGGTTAGCGAGAAGTCCACTAGCCGGAGGCGAGGCCGCGCTCGAGGAGCTCGGTCAGGTCCGTGACCTGGCTGGCCGGCGGCGCGCCGGCGTTGACCTTCACGCCGAACTTCAGGAAGTCGATCGTCATCGCGACGCGCCCTGCCTGGCCCTGCTGGCGCAGCTTGAAGTCCAACCGCTCGCGCCGGACCAGGCCGTCTTCGCCGATCCAGACCTGGACCGGGATCTTGCTCGTGCCGGTCATCTTGATCAGCTGCTCGACCGAGCGGGTGACCTGCTTGCTGCCCGCCTCCTTCGCGGCCTTGCGCAGGTCCACCCGGACGTCGTAACGCGTCGTCTGCGTGCCGTTGACCTTCTCCGCGCCCACGCGCTTCGCCGACCCGGCGCCCTTGAGGTAATCGAGCACCGCCGCCGGGTCGGTGGAGCCGGAGCCGAGCTGCATGAGCTGCTCGATGTTGAGGCCCTGCGACTTGGCGGCCTTGGCGAGGTCGATCTTGAGCCACTCCTTGCCGCCCGGGATCAGCTGCGACAGCTGGTCCATCTTCATGTAGATGACGAGCCCGTCGATGATCTGCTCGATCTTCGTGTCGCCGAGGCCGCCGGGCAGCTCCATGCGGAAGGTCAGCTTGCCCTTGCGCGACGAGCTGTCGACGACGCCGCTGCCGCGGATCGGGATCTGATCGGGGAGGCCCGCACCGCCGACCGATCCCGTGAAGCGCATCTGGATGCCGCCCGCCTTCGCGGTCTTCGTCGCGGCCTGTGCGACCGGGTCGATCGCGTCGCGGGCATCCTGAGCAGCTTCCTCGGCGCCGCACGCGGACAGCGGGATCGCGAGGACGAGCACCAGCGGGAGCAGGCGAGCACGCATGGACGGGACGGTACCGCGCCCGCGCTAATCCTGGACGCGGACCTGGAGGTCTTCACCCACACGCAACGCACGCCCGCCGCGCAGTAGCTCGAGCAGCTCTGTGCCCACGAGCTCGCGGCGCCAGCCCTTGAGCGTGCGCACATCGGGCTCGTCGGCGCCCTGGCGGACCGCGGTCACGATCCGCTGCAGGTCAGCGCGCGCGGCGATCAGCTCGTACGCCATCCGCGCCTCCATCGCGCGCGTGCGCACGAGTGCCTCGGCGAGCGCGATCAGCGGCGCGTCCTCGGGATCGGGCTGCGTCTGGCGCTCGCCCTCGCGCGGGATCGGCGGCCGCTCGCGGCCGCGCTCGACCGCGGCAAGAAGACCGCGGCCGCGGCGGTGCAGGGTCGCCTCGGTGATGCCGCGGATCTGGCGCAGGCGCTCGGTCGACGTGGGGCGCCGCTTGGCGACCTCCACCAGGGCGCTGTCGTGCAGGACCGAGGACACCGGCCGGTTGCTGGCCTGTGCTGCCTCCTCGCGCCACTCGACGAGCTCGCGCGCGACGGCCCGCTGGGCCGGCTCGAGCGAGTTGATGCGAGGCAGCCGCTCGAAGAGCGCGTCGAGGTCACGGGCATCGTCGATGTGCTCGAACGAGCGGCATTCTTCGCGCGCCCACTCCAGGCGCCCGAGGTCGTCGAGGCGCTCCTGCAACTTCGATGCGAGCGCGAGCAGGTGCTCGACGTCCGCGCGCGCGTACGAGAGCTGCTCGGGCGTCAGTGGGCGGTCGTCCCAGCGCGTGAACGAGGCGCTCTTCTGGAGCCGCACGCCGAGGACCTCCTTGAGCAGCGGCTCGTAGCCCAGCTGCGCGCGCATGCCCGCGAACCCCGCGGCGACCTGCGTGTCGAAGACGTTGCGAACGGGCGCACCCCAGTCGCGGCGCAGCAGGCCGACGTCCTGGCGTGCCGCGTGCAGGACGACCTCGATCTCGGGATCGGCCATGACTTCTGCCAACGGTGCCGGGTCGTACTCCTCGGTCAGGGGGTCGAGCACGATGACATCGCTCTCGTCACCGGCGCCATCGTCGAGCGCGATCTGGACCAGGCAGAGCAAGGGCTGGTAGCGCCCCTCGCCCATGAACTCGGTGTCGATCCCGAGCCTCCCCGCGGCTCGGGCTCGCTCCGCCAGCTCCCCCGTCACAGCGAGGCACGCTACAGCGCAAGGGGCCCACTGGGCGGCGGTCGAAACCGATCCGGGTCGAATCCCGTCAGCAGGTCGTGCATCTCCGGCCGCTCCGGCGCCGCGCACAGCCCGGCGCTCGCCGCAAGCAGCGCCCGCACGTCGGCCGGCGTCTCGCCCCGCGCCGCGCGGTCGGCCAGCGTGACGGAGCCGTGACGCTTGGCCAGGCGCTCGCGGTCGGGGCCGAGGACGAGCGGCACGTGGGCGTGGGACGGAGCGCGCAGGTCGAGCTGCTCGGCGAGCCACAGCTGGCGCGGCGTGGAGTCGAGCAAGTCCTCGCCGCGCACGACTTCCCTGACGCCCTGGAGCCCGTCGTCGACGACGACCGCGAGGTTGTACGCGTAGGCACCGTCGTTGCGGCGCACGACGAAGTCGTCGACGACGCCTTCCACGGGGCCGCGCAGGCGGTCGTAGAACGCGCGGCGTGCCGCGTCCGCCCGCACCCGCAAGGCGGGAGGGCGGCCCGAGCGCTCGCGCTCGGCGCGCTCGGCTTCAGTCAAGAAAAGGCACGTCCCGGGGTAGGCGCCCTCGGGCAGGTCGCCGTGCGGCGCCGACGGCGCGGCCCGGATCTCGGCGCGCGTGCACCAGCACTCGTAGACGCGGTCACCGAGGCGCTCCAGCGCGGCGTCGTAGTGCTCCGAACGCTCGGACTGGCGCACGACGTCGCCGTCCCAGTCGAGCCCGATCGCCTCGAGATCCGCGAGCTGCTCCGCCTCGAACTGCGGCCGCACGCGACCCGCGTCGAGGTCCTCGACGCGCAACAGAAAAGGTGCGTCCTGTGCGCGCGCGTAGAGCCAGGCCAGCAGCGCGGTGCGCAGGCTGCCGAGGTGCAGCGCGCCGGTCGGGGAGGGCGCGAAGCGACCGGTTCTGTTCACGCGCCGGCGAACACCTGGGCGAACCCCTCGCGCCAGGGCCGCGGGGTGAGCCCGAGCTCGCGCCGGGCCTTCGCAGAGTCGGCGGCCGGCAGCTCCGTCGCGTAGTGCACTGCCACCTCGCCGGCCGCCCGCCGCGCGAGCCAGCGCGGGACGCGGCGCGGGCGCTTGGCGCCGAGCAGGCGCGCCAGCTCCGGGAGCCACTCGCGCTGCCGCGCAGCGTCGCCGTCGGTGACGTTGTAGACGCCCGGCGCGCCGCGTTCGAGCGCGAGAACCGTGGCGGCCACGGCGTCGTCGATGTGGATGAAGCTCCAAAGGCCGGCGCCGTCGCCGATGATCGGGAAGCGCCGCTTGGACACCATCTTCCCGGCCGTGCCCTCGCGCTCGTACCACGTTCCCGGCCCGTAGAAGAAGCCGTAGCGCAGGACGAGACCGTCGAGTCCCGCGGTGCTCGCGACCGCCGCCTCCATGTCGCGCTCGGCGGCGACGATCTCGCGGAACTCCGCCGGGCCGTCGAGCCACAGCGGCGCCGACTCGTCGTGCACCTCGCGGCCATCCGGGGCGGTCACGAACGAGATGCCCTGCACGACCGCGCGCCGCGCGCCTGCATCGGCCGCGGCGGCGAGGAACACCGGGACGGTGTCGCGCCGCAGCGCTGCGGTGGTCGCCCCGGCCTTGCGCATCGCGCGCGGGCTCATGTCCTGGGGGAGCTCCGTGAGCTGATGGACGAGGACGTCGGGACGGGCGGCGAGCACCGCGGCGCGCACCGCCTCTGCGTCGAACGCGTCGAGCACCACCGGCTCCGCGCCCTGCGCGCGGATCGCCGCGGTGCGCTCCTGCGATCGCGTGGTCCCGGCCACCTCGTGGCCCGCCGCCACGAGCGCATCGACGAGCGGCCGGCCGATCGCGCCGGTAGCACCGGCAAGGAAGACCCTCACGCCGGTCGCTCCTGCGTCAGCGCGGTGCGCAGCATCGCGGCGAGCAGCAGCGAGCCGAGCGCAAGCGACGCGACGTCCACCGGGCCGGCCCACGACGGGTCGGAGTCACCGGCGTCGGCGATGTGGTTGATCGTGTGGGTGACGAACTGGACCAGCGCGACCGCCAGGACCGGCGCGCGCCAGGAGCTGCGGTAGGCGGCGACCAGCAGGCCAAAGCCGAGCGCCAGCGGGATCGTCGCCGTGTCGCGGATGTAGTGGTCGTTGCGCTCGCCGAACCCGCCGATGCCATCGTGAAAAGCCTCAGGGGTGATGATCTGGCGGGCCGCTAGCAACAGCTGCGTCGCGGCCAGGATGAAAAGCGCGGGCCGAAGCCAGGAGGAGGGCATGGCGGCACGCTACAGCCGCACCCGCCGGCCGGACAGGACCAGTTCGCGCCCGCGGCGCCGGTCCAATCAGCAGTTGTCGAGGATGCCGTCGTTGAGCAGGACCTTGCCGTCCCCGTTGCGGTCGGAGAGGCGCCGTGGCTCGCACTCGATGTAGTGCTCGACGTTGTGGACGGCGAGCGAGTTGTTGAGCGGGATGTCGACCAGGTCGAGGTCCTGGGTGATCACCCCGACGAGGCTGAGCCCGAGCTGGTCGGCATACATCACGACGTCGCGGCCGATGATGGTCCCCTCGAACACGGAGTAGTGGACGGTGATGTTGGACTCGGGGCCGTAGTAGAAGAACGCGGAGCTGAGCGGGATCCGGCTCGCCCCGATGAACGAGCTGACCGGGTTCGACGTGCCGCGGCCGACGACGTACAGCTGGAGCTGGTTCGGCGCCAGCGACAGGCCGGGGTTGAGCCGGCCGCGGATGTCGAACGAGCCGTTGTGCGACGAGTTCGAGCAGCGGGCGCTGTTCGGGCTGTCGATGTAGATCCGCACCGGGTCGCCGGTCGTCGCCGTGCGCAGGGTTCCCGGACTGTCGAAGAGGTTGAGCGCGTCGTCTTCCGCCACCGTCACATCGCAAAACACGTAGTCGCCACTCGCGAGCGTCACGGTCACACCCTTCGGGATATCGAGTCGCTTCGTGCTCGCGTTGTAATAGAGAGCGTTGGGGCAGGGGCCGGACGGAGCCGCGCCGCCGCAGTCGGGCTTTGACGGGCTGATGCTGATGTTCGGCCGCTCGAAGAACGGTGACGGTGGATCGGCTTGACCCGGATAGATGTCCTCGGGCGCGGGAAGCATCACGCCGCCCGTCTTGAGCCCGCCGTACTGAAAGCTCGATGTGTTGATCAGCGAGCCGCCGCTGAGGATGTTGCCGCCGGTGATCGCGAGGCCGGCGACGTCGAGGTCGTCGTTGGCGCGAGCGTTGCCGTTGAACGTGGTCGCGAGGCCGCGGAACGTGAGATCGCCGGTCGCCTCCACTGCTTCGAACGGGTCGATGTCGTTGAGCACCCCGACCACGCGGCGCACCTTGTCGTCGTAGGTGGTGTTCGTGGTGCCGGCGTCGTCGTAGCCGGCGACCACGATGCGCGGGTTGTCGAGCTTGACGTGCGAGCCGACGGCCGTCTCGCCCGGCACCCAGATCGCCTCGTACCACTGCCGGTTGCCGAGCTGGTTCTGCGTGGGCGCGGCACCGTAGGTCGGGACAGGCTGGCCGTTCGCGCACGTGGTTTCGGCGCCCGCCTGCGCGTAGAGCACGTCGATCTTGTCGCTGTAGACCGTGCCGTTGACCTTGATGTAGGCCATACAGGCGAGCCCGGTCGAGATCTTCGAAAGCGTCCCGTTGTAGTTGTTGAGGCTGTGGCTCGTCTGGTTGAGCTTGTACAGCGTCTCCTGCAGCCCTGCGTCGGCGGCCTGCTGGGCGCGCATCACCTTGCGGTCGACGTTCGCGCGGCTGCGGTTAAACACGACGTCGTCCATCGCGACGCCCGTGAACGCGAGCGCGATCACGAGCACGAACATCACGACGACCATCACGAAGCCGTCCTGTCCGGCCGGCCGCCTCATGTGAGCTGGACCCCGATCTTCAGCCCACCGCGCGAGCTGTTGACCCTCGGCACCGGCGCGGTCACCAGAATCTGCGAGTAGATCGGCTTCGACAGCTGATGCTGGGTGTTGCCGGGGGTCGTCGAAGTCTTGCCGGGCGGGTCGACCGTCACGGCGACGATCACCCGCCGCGCCTCGCCCGTGCACTGGCCCGACTGCGAACAGGGCTCGGCGTGCTCGGTGACGTAGCGGTGGATCAGCGCCGTGCGGCCGTCCTGCGTCGTCGTGGTCGTGCGCGGCGTGACCTGACCGGTGGTCGGGTAGGTCGTGGTGCTCCCGATCACCATCGGCTCGCCGTCGGCCGGCGTTCCGGGCACGACCGGCAGCGCGCTGTCATGGAAGTCCTGGGCGATCTTGTAGCTGGGCGTGGCACTGGCCCAGTTGACAGTCCAGTCGTCCGGGTCCGACGGCACGGCGGGGATCGGCGTCTGGCTCGGGCCCTCCGGCGGCTTCGCCGTCAGGGCGATCGCCTCGAACCCGTAGCGGTCCTGGATCTGCAGGACCTTCTCGAGCTCGCGCGCCGCGAGGTCCTGGGCCTCGAGCTGGTTCTGGTGGCCGCGGCTGCTGATCGCGGAGTTGCTCAGCACGGAGTGCACCCCGAGCAGCACCATCAGGCCGATGGCAAGTCCGGCCATGACCTCGACGAGGCCGAGGCCGGCCTCTTCGGAGCGGACGCGCCTGGTCACAGGTTGCGCAGCGAGACGCCGTCGCGCAGCGTCACGGGGTCGACTACCTGCTTCTGGCCCGTCTCCGGGTTCTGAAGCTTTGCCTGGCCCATAGGGAGCACACGTTCCCCATCGGCATCGTTCGGCTTGGAGTCGAGTTGGTCCACGATGTTTGCTTTGAGCTCGACGCCGACGTAGACCGGGTCGGTGCTGTCCGCGTTGCCGCTCGCATCTGTGGGGGTGAACGTGATGCTCGCGACGTTGCGGATCACGGACTCGACCGAGCCGCCGGCCACCTGCCGCGTGCAGGCCGAGCCCGTCGTGCAGGTCCAGGTCACGCTCGAGGTGGGGAGGCTGGAGCTCATCGTCGTCTGACGCTGAGGCAACGAGAGCGCCACGGTGCTGGTCGTCGCGGAGCTCGAGAACGTGGCCGCCTCCGCGTGGCGCAGGTCGCGCAGCAGCCGATCGAGCCCTGCCTCGGCGTTCGTGCTCGTGACCAGGCGGCTCGTCGACTTGTTCTGGTAGACGAGCGTGTTGACGATCATGTCCTGCACCCACCACAGGACGAGGATCCCGACAACGAGCGCCATCATCAGCTCGGGCAGCGTGAAGCCGTCGTCTTCCTCACGGAGTCGTGACCGCCAGCACCACACGCTTCCAGGATCGGGCCAAATAAGTGACTAGCCAATAGTGGTGAGCGGCCATTGGACGAATAGACGAGGTTGTCAGGCGTGTACAGTCGCCGGCCGTGAGCCCGCCAGAGGAGACGCCCGAGACGCCGCAACCGGCGCCGTGCCCTCCCTGCCGCGGCACCGGTGAAGTCGTCTCCAACCTCGGCGGGACCGCCACGACGGTTTCATGCCCGTGGTGCGAGGGCACCGGCACGGTGATTCCAGGCCGCGACGCCCAGGCTCACCTGCGCACGTCTGACGACGCGACGCCCTGAGGCTGGACGGACGGCCGATGGAGCCAGTTCAGGCTTGCCTATGCGCCTGGACGCGCCGATGGGAAGCACGTGCCCGTCCTCGCCTCACGGCTGTTCAGGCTGCGCGCAACCGCGCTAGCGGCCGTTTTCGCCGTTGCGCTGACGGCTGCCCCGGCAGGCGCCGCCCAGTTGGGGCTCGAGCACGAGTCGACCTCCGTCAGCGAGGTGAGCACGCCCGACGGCGTGATCGGGCCGGGCGACACGATCGACATCGAGGAAACCCTGCTGTCGAGCGAGCCGCTGCCGCTGACAGGCCTCGCCGGCTCGATCGCCACCTTCAACGTGGGCGTCACGCTGCCTGTCTCCGAGTCGGGCTACGAGGACACGGTTTTCGGCCAGACGACGACCAACCTGACGCCGTTCCGCGCGACGCTCCCGCCCGGCCTCGAGTGCGGACGCAACGTCAGCTTCGCCGTC
Organism: uncultured Conexibacteraceae bacterium; assembly: GCA_963832195.1. GTDB lineage: Bacteria > Actinomycetota > Thermoleophilia > Solirubrobacterales > Solirubrobacteraceae > Baekduia. Next base: position 639,687 of record CAWHTH010000003.1, on the reverse strand, counting down.
CAGGTGTCGACCGGGCCCGACAGCGCGACGGTCCCCTTCACCGTGGGCACCGGTGTCCCGGACACCCCGCTCAGCTACAACAGTGGCGACGTCCCACACGTGATCCCGAACCCGGGCGTGCTCTTGTCGTCGATGGAGGTCGCCGACGTCGGGCGCGTCAAGGACGTGCGCATCCGGATCGGCCGCATCGAGCACACCTACGACCAGGACCTGCGTATCTCGCTGATCAGCCCCGCCGGCACGAAGGTCATGCTGATCGAGAACCGCGGTGGCGAGGGCGACAACTTCATCGACACGGTGATCGCGTCGTCGGGCCCCAGCCTCTCGACCGGGACGGCGCCTTTCACGGGCACCTTCCAGGCCGACGGCGACCTCAAGCGGTTCGTCGGCGAGAGCTCGCAGGGCACGTGGAAGCTCGAGATCGCTGACAACAGCCAGGGCGAGGGCGGCGTGCTGAAGGCGTGGGGGACGGACATGCGCCCCGCGACGTGCGAGCCGGGCCCCGTCGCGGTCGTCTCGGCGACGCCGAACCCGGCGGGCGTCGGCCAGACGATCACGTTCGACGCGAGCGAGTCGATCGACCCGACCGGCGACATCGTCAAGTACGAGTGGGACTTCGACAACGACGGCACGTACGAGCTCGACACCGGCCTGGTCCCGAGCGCGACGCACAGCTACGGCTCGCGCCAGCAGGCGATCGCGCGCGTGCGGGTCACGAACGAGTTCGGCGTCGACGCCGAGGGATCGACCGTCGTGAGCGTCACCGAGCCGCCCGTCGCGTTCTTCACGCACACGCCGTTGGCGCCGGTGACCGGTGACCAGGTCACCCTCGACGGCTCCGGATCGGACGACCCGGATGGCCTGATCGAGAAGTACGAGTGGGATCTCGACGGCAACGGGACGTTCGAGTCGGACGGCGAGGGATCACCGACGCGCCAGACCAGCTTCACGACGCCCGGCGAGCACACGGTTCGCCTGCGCGTCACCGATGACAACGGCGCGCAGGACGTCGTCGTAGTCGTCATCGACGTCGGCAATCGCGGCCCGACCGCCTCGTTCACGGTGCCCAACCCGGCCCTCGCGGGTGTCTCCGCGCAGCTCGACGGCAGCGCCTCGACAGATCCCGACGGCACCGTCGATCAGTACGAGTGGGACCTCGACGGCGACGGCAGCTTCGAGACCGACGGCGGTTCGGAGCCGACGATCACCCACACCTACGAGACGCCGGCCACGCTTACCGTCGGTCTCCGCGTCACAGATTCCAACGAAGCCCAGGCGACCACGACGCGCTCGCTGCACATCACCGCGGCGCCGATCGCCGTGCTCGGCGCCACCCCCAACCCCGCGCGGCCGAACCAGACGATCACGTTCAGCGGGGCCGACTCCTCGGACCCGGACGGCACGATCGTCAAGTACGAGTGGGACCTCGACGGCAACGGCACGTACGAAGTGGACACCGGCAGCGGCGACTCGACGACGGGCTCTTACCCCACGACTGGCCCGCACACCGTCGGCCTGCGCGTGACCGACTCCGACGGCGGCCAGGCCACCGACACGGCCGCGGTTGACGTCGTCAACATCTCTCCTAACGCGGTGCTCATCGCTGCGCCGAACCCGGCGGTCGCCGGCGCCGAGGTGCTGCTCGACGCGACCGGGTCGACCGACCCCGACGGCAGCGTGGCCAACTACGCCTGGGACCTCGACGGGAACGGCAGCTTCGAGGTGGACACGGGCACGACGCCGGCGACGACCCGCACGTACCCGAACCCCGGCGTGATCACGGTCCGCGTGCGCGTGACGGACAACGACGGCGCGACGGCGGTTGCGACCAGGACGGTCACCGTCACGCAGCCCGCGGCGGGCGGCGGCGGTGACGGCGGCGGCGGTGGCGGTGACGGTGGCGGCGGTGGCCTGCCCGGCGGGCCGGGCACTACCCCCGGCACGACGCCCGGCGAGACGCCCGGCACAGCTCCCGGGACCGGCCCCGAGGCGCTTCCCACGGGCCCGTTTGAGGCCAGCCTCGCCGGCGCGACCGTGCAGGCGATCAAGCGCGCGCGCCGCAGCGGCGTGGCGCTGCTGTGCCGCGCGGACAGGGCTGCCGTCTGCACCGTGAAGCTCGAGGTCCCCGCGCGTGACGCGCGCAAGCTGCGCATCGCGTCCAAGAACCGCAAGAAGGCGAAGCTGCCGCTCGTGGTCGGCAACGCGACGGTCACCGTCGCCGGCGGCGCCGACACGCCGTTGGTCGTCAAGCTCAGCTCGCGCCTGCGCCGCGCCCTCAACAAGAAGAAGGTGCGCGGAGTGCTGGTCCTCGCCCGTGGCGTGGCGGTGGCGGCCGACGGGACGCGCGTGGTGATGTCCCGTGCCGTGCTCCTGCGCAAATAGCCGCGCGGCGTTACGGCGCGACGGCGAGAACGCCGAGACTGCGACCGCTGTCGCGCAGCGTGACCGCGAACCGGCCGCTGCGGTCGGCGACGAGCTCGAGCTCCGCGGGCAGCCCGGGTGCCACGTCGGTGCTGAGGCCGAGATCCGCCAGCTCGGCGACATCCGGCTGCTCCGAGCTGATCTCGAGCCTCACCACGTCCCCGAGGCGCGCGCGCACGATCCGGTCGGCCGGCAGCTCACCGGTGACCTCTGGGGCCGGCCTGGAGATCTTCGCGGGGAGCGGGGCGGTGGCCGTCTCGCGGCGCTCGCGCGGCACCGCGCTGCTCATCAGCGCTGCGATCAGCAGCAACATTGCGGCCAGAAACAGTGCACGACGTGCAACCACGCGCCCATCGTGGCACGAATGCGTCCAGCCGCCCCCTCAGAAGTCGCGCCCGCGGACCACGCGGCCGATATCCGCGCCAGATCCAAAAGGTCCACGTGTCCAGGAGATTTTCGGTGCTGACAAGGCTGAATAGGAATGAGCAGGGTTTCACCCTGATCGAACTGCTGGTGGTCATTTTGATCATCGGCATCCTGACTGCGGTCGCGCTGCCGACGTTCCTCGGCCAGCAGAAGAAAGCCCAGGACAGCTCGGCGAAGTCCGACGCCCGGAATATCGTGAGCCACGTGGAGTCGTGCTTCGCGGGCAAGCAGACCTACGTGGACTGCGACACGGCCGGCGATCTCGGCACGACGGGTCTGTCCTGGGGGGCCGGCCAGGGCCAGGTGTCGGTCATCGCTTCCGCAGTCGACGGCTACACGATCGAAGCGGTATCGCACTCCGGCAACAAGTTCCGCGTGGTCAAGGCGGCCGGTGGCGCGCCCACGCGTGAGTGCGACACCGACGGCGACGGCGGCTGCAAGGCCGACGGCAGCTGGTAGTCGCGCCCTCGCGCTAGGGCGACGTCGGATCTGAAACCTCGCTTGCACGCCGCGATGGCGCGCATTGCCCCTGCATGAGCAGGGATGCGGAGGTTTGGGACCCACTTCTGGGGTCGCGCCCCTAAGTCATCCGTCCAGTTTCTATGGGTCCGGTTTGCTCCTGCCGATAGATGCCGGGCAAAAGCCAGAGCCGCAGGTGCCAAGGGCAAACCGCTCGTGAGGGCGGGACGCAAAGCCACGGTCCTCCGAGAGGAAGCCGAGCTACCACCGAGGTTCACCGAGGAGCTGGCAGCAAGTAAAGGTCCATCGGATCCAGGAGGATTCAAGTGCTGCATAAGCTGCGTAACGACGAGGGTGGCTTCACTCTGATTGAGCTGCTCGTCGTCATTCTGATCATCGGCATTCTCGCCGCGATCGCGCTGCCGACCTTCCTCGGTCAGCAGAAGAAGGGCCAGGACGCTTCGGCGAAGTCTGATGCCCGCAACATGGTCTCGCACGTCGAGTCCTGCTTCGCGGACACGCAGACGTACGTCTCCTGCGACACGGCCGCCGAGCTCGGCGTGACCGGTCTGAGCGTTGGCGCTGCCGACGGTCAGGTCGAGGTCAGCGCTTCGGCTGTCGACGGCTACACCATCGCCGCTCACTCGAAGTCGGGTAACGACTTCCGCATCGTGAAGGCCGCCGGTGGCGCGCCGACACGTGAGTGTGACGTCGACGGCGACGGCGGCTGCAAGGCCGACGGCACCTGGTAGTCAGTCGCTCTCTCTGAAGTACCGCCGGCGAGGCGGGCCTCCGGGCCCGCCTCGTCGCATTTAACGGGCAGGCCGTTGACCGGCAGGCATCACCAGTTCTGGGGACCTTTACTAGAAGGCTTCTAGACAAAACGTCTACAACGCCTACTACGCAGGCGAGGGCGCGGCCTCAGCGACCGAAGCGTCACTTAGCGATGTCGGGACGCGAAGTACGCAAGGAGGCGGGGTTCACGCTCGTCGAGGTCATGGTCGCCGCGACGGTGATGCTCGTCGGCATGCTCGGCGTCGCCCTGATGCTCAACCAGGCCTCGACCGCCACCTACTCGACGAAGGCCCGGGAGCAGGGCATCGCGCTGCAGCGCGAGCTGATGGAGGCGGCGCGCGGCATCCCTTACGACCAGCTCGTCAACAACGGGCTCGTCACGGCGATCCAGAGCTCCCAGGGCACAGGGCTGTCGGACTCGAGCTCGGAAGCCGGCTGGACGATCCGCCGGCGCGACTTCACTTACGCCGTCGCGATGGGTGTGTGCTCCGTCGACGACCCCAGCGACGGCCTCGGGCCCCACGACGCCGCCACGTTCTGCGTGAGCGGTGCGGGCCAGACTACGCCCGACCAGTGCGCGAGCATCCTGACCCCGACGACAGGGATAGCGGGCGCGGCGGGCGCCAGCGGCCCCGCCGTCGGAGATTGCGGTCTGGACCGCAATCTCGACGGCGCGGTCGACAGCCTTACCGGCAGCTCTCCGGCCGGCATCGCGGACAAGACCCCTGACGATTACAAGCGGATCGTTGTGCTGGTGCGCTGGGACGGCGGTGCCGGCCGTCGTTTCGCGCTGCAGTCCGCAACCGTCTCCAACCCCGGCCTCTCGTCGGCGCCGTATGTCACCCAGCTGACGACGAGCGCTGCAGACCCGATCGCGAGCGGCACAGGAGCCTCGTTGACCGCGACGACTTCGCGCGCGCCTGCGGCCGTGTCGATATTCGTGGACGGGACACAGCTGGGGACCGCGACTGGGTCGGGCACGACCTGGAACTTCTCCTGGAACCTCGGCAGTGTCTCGGCGACGACCACTCCCAGTGACGGCGAGGTCCTCGACGGCAGCTACGTCGTCTCGGCCAAGGCGTTTGACTCCTACGGGACGGCGGGATCGCCACGTGCCCTGACGCTGCGCCTCAACCGTCGCATCTCGTACCCGCCGTCGCGCTTCGAGGCCGGCCGCAACGGCACCGCGGTGGACTTCGAGTGGGCGCGCAGCAAGGAACGCGACGTCGAGCGGTATCGCGTCTACCGCGTGTCGAACGACGGCAGCCCCAACGCGAAGGTCTGCGACACCGTCCAGACGCACTGCCAGGACGTCAATGCGTCCCAGGACCCGACACTGTCGTACTACGCGGTGGCCGTCGACAAGGACAACGCCGGCGCGCTGCGCGAGGGCGACCCGTCGGCGATCGACACGGTGACCTTGACGAACACGGCGCCTGGTCCGCCGGGCTCGCTGAGCGCCTCGAGCGCCTCTGGCAACACCATCCTGATCTGGAGCGCTTCCTCGACGCCCGCGGACGTGGCCTTCTACCGCATTTACCGCGACGGGGTCGCCTATGCCGACCGCTATGACCGCACGAGCACTGCCGCCCAGTTGTCATTCATCGACACCAAGACGGGCGGCATCCAGCACAGCTACTGGGTGGCGGCGGTCGACAGCGAGCTCGCGGAATCCACGAAGAGGGGACCGGTGGTCCGATGAGACGCCTCGTTCAGGTCCTGGCCGCAGAGCGCGGAGAGATCTCGATTACACAGCTCCTCATGGCGATGGTCGTGTTCGTCGGCGTGCTCGGCGCGACGCTCGGCACGTTTGAGAACTCGGTCACTGTCAACAAGACAACCGGCGATCGTGCGGAGGCGCAGGACCGCGCCCGCCGTGGGATCGAGGCGCTCGGGCGAGAGCTGCGCAACCTCGCCAGCCCGACGCAGGACCAGCCGCAGGCGGTCGACAAGGCGACTGCTTTCGACATGGTCTTCCAGACGGTCGAGGCCGAGGGGCCGAACACCGGCCTGAATGCTTCCAACGTCAAGCGTGTGCGCTACTGCGTCGAGCAGGGGACTGCCACTACGCCGGGCAAGCTCTGGCGCCAGGAGCAGAAGTGGACGACTCAGGCGGCGCCCGGAGTGCCGTCGACCGCCGGATGCCCGGCTGGCGGCTGGGGCTCGCAGACGATGGTCGCCAACGGAATCGTGAACGTCGGCAACGGCCAGTCACGGCCCGCTTTCACCTTCAACTCGGCGACGCTCACCGACGTCTCATCGATCCACGTGGACATGTTCGTGGACCTCGATCCCCAGCGTGCGCCGGTCGAGACCCGCGTCTCCACGGGCGTCTTCCTGCGCAACCAGAACCGGCGGCCGCTCGCCGGCTTCACGGCGACCCGCACGGCGCAGGGGATCGTGCTCAACGGCTCGGCGTCTGCGGATCCCGAGGGCGAGTCGCTCTCCTACGTCTGGTTCGACGGGTCGACGAAGGTCGGCACCGGCATCGTGTTCACGTATTCGGCCCCGGCGAACACGACGCGCAACATCACGCTCAAGGTCTATGACCCGGCGGCGCTCGAGGGCGTTTCCGCGAGCCAGGCGGTGGTCGCATGATCGCCCGTCTCCGTCACAGCGAGGACGGCTGGGTCCTCGTCACAGCGATGGGCCTGATGGCGATCATGCTCTCGGTGATCCTCTCGACGATGAGCTACGTCGACACGCAGACCAAGCAGTCCAGCGTGACGCGGACGCGTGAGACCGCCTTCAACGTCGCGGAGGCCTCCCTCAACGCGCAGACGTTCGCTCTCGCGCACGAGTGGGCGGGCCTGGGGCTGGCAACCAATCCCTACCCGACCTGCACGCACCTTTCGACGAGCTCCCGCTGTCCGTCGGCGGCGACGATGCAGTCGCTGTTCACCTCGGCGGACGCTCGCCAGGGCGTTTCGTGGACCACGCAGGTGCGTGACAACAACGCCGCCGGCAGCACGAGCTTCTACTCCGACGCGCTGACCGCCACTGCGCCTGGCTACGACGCGAACAACGACCAGAAGGTCTGGGTCCGCGCGCAGGCGACGGCGCAGGGCAAGACGCGCACGCTGGTGGCGCTCGTGGGCGTCGAGGAGGTCTTCGAGGACCTTCCCCGCGCGGCGGTGGTCGCGGGCCGGCTGACGATCTCCAACATGGGCAACAAGGTCCTGCTGGACGGGACGAAGGGCTCGTCGGCGACGGTCAACGTGCGCTGCCAGCCGACGCAGAATGAGGCGACAGCCTGTCTCGGCCATCGCCTCGGCTGGGGCGGGATCCAAAACATGAACGACCTCGAGTGGTGGCTGAGCAAGCAGCTCTCGCCAGTCACCTACAAGACGAACTACACGAGCAGCGACTCCGCGAGCGAAGAGGCGCGCGAGCGCCTCAAGGCCACGGCGATCGCGGACGGGACGTACTACGCGACCTGCCCCGCGCTCCCGCCGGCCGGCGATGTGGTCTGGATCGAGTCCGGCAACTGCAACTGGTCGTACAACGGCACCGTCAACTCGGCCGCTTCCCCGGGGCTGCTGATCGTGAACAACGGCACGGTCAACTTCGACGGGACGTTCATCTTCTACGGGATCGTCTACGCCGTGAACGCCCAGAACTCCACCGGGGTCGTGGTGGAGATGGAGGGCGACGCGCAGGTCATCGGCGGCATCCTCATCGACGGCGACGCCACGCTGATCGCCGGCTCCAGCAAGCTCAACGTCAACCTCGACGAGAACGCCTGGCAGAAGGCGAAGAGCTACGTCTCGGCCGGCATGATCCAGAACACCTGGCGAGAGATCCGCAACGCCCAATAACCTGCTGCGCCGATGCTCGCCGCCATCATCGTCGCGGTCGTCGGCGGACTCGTCATCGGGTCTTTCCTGAACGTGGTCATCTGGCGCCTCCCGCGCGGGGAGTCCCTGGTCACGCCCGCGTCGCGCTGCCCGTCGTGTGGCGCGCCGGTCAAGCCGTACGACAACATCCCAGTCGTCTCGTGGCTGCTGCTGCGCGGCCGCTGCCGCAACTGCGGGGCGCCCGTCTCGGCGCGCTACCCGCTCGTCGAGGCGCTGACGGCCGGCCTCTACGCCGCTGTTGTGGCGGCCAAGTGGGACGACACGTCGGACATCGCACTGGGCGTCGCGATGGTCACGTTCCTGGTCCCGATCGCGTTCATCGACCTCGACACGCGCAAGATCCCCAACAAGCTCACGCTGCCGGCCGCGGTGGTCGCGCTCGGACTGGGCCTGGGGCTCGACATCGACTTCGTGCCCGAGATGCTGATCTCGGCCGCGGGGGGCTTCCTGTTCTTCTTCCTCGCGGCGCTCATGTACCCGAAGGGCATGGGCATGGGCGACGTCAAGCTCGCGGGCGTGATGGGCCTCTACCTCGGCCGGGCGGTGGCGCCGGCGATCTTCGCGGGCCTGGTGCTCGGGGTGATCGTGGGCGCCGTGATCATCGCCCGCAAGGGGGCAAAGGAGGGCCGCAAGACGGCCGTGCCGTTCGGCCCGTTCCTCGCCGCGGGGGCGATCCTGGGCCTGTTCGTGGGCGAGGATCTGATGGACGAGTACCTCGACCGGTACTGAGACAGGTCCTGAGCGTCCAGAAACTTCTGGACAAAAAGGCCACAAAGCTGCTCACGGGCCTTCAGCCCAGGCTCGAAACAGCCGAAAGAGGGTGAGGACGGGAGGCATTCGTCCGCCTCGTTCCCCGTCTTTCCCCTATGGCCAAGCGAGTCACCACCGTCGTCGGCATCGAGATCGAACCCGCCGCTGTTCACGCGGCGTCGGTCGAGCTCAACGGCCACATCTCCATTTCGCAGGCAGCGATCGTGCCCCTCGAGGCGGGCATCGTCCGCGACGGCGAGGTCAACGACGTCGACGGGCTCGCCGAGGCGCTGCGCGCGCTCTACCGGGACAACAAGGGCCTCGACAAGCGCGTCCGCGTCGGCGTCGCGAACCAGAAGATCGTGGTCCGCGTGCTCGAGCTGCCGCCGATCTCGGATCCGAAGGAGCTCGAGGCCGCCGTCCGCTTCCAGGCGCAGGACGAGATCCCGATGCCGCTCGACAGCGCCGTCCTCGACTTCCAGCCGCTCGGCATCGTCAACGGCGACGCCGGCCCCCGCCAGCGCGTCCTGATCGTGGCTGCCCGCCGCGACATGGTCGAGCGCGTCCTCGCCGCCGTCCGCGCTGCCGGCCTGCGGCCCGAGGGCATCGACCTCGCGGCGTTCGCGATGGTGCGTGCGCTGCACACGCCGGGCGCTGCCGAGCCGGCTCTCTACCTGGCGATCGGCGGGCTCACGAACCTGGCCGTCGCCGACGGGCCCAACTGCCTTTTCACACGCGTCGTCGGCGGCGGGCTGGAGGCGATCGCCGTCGAGCTCGCCGAGCGCCGCAAGCTCACGCTCGAGCACGCGCGCGGCTGGCTGACCCGCGTCGGGCTCACGGAGCCGATCGAGCACCTCGACAGCGACGGTCACGCCGAGATCGCCGAGGACGCGCGGATCGTGCTCACCGACGGCGTGCGCCGCATCGGCGGCGAGGTGCGCAACTCCCTCGACTTCCATCAGGCCCAGGACGGGGCCGACACCGTCGTCCAGCGCGCGGTGCTCACCGGCGCGGCCGCGGGCGTGCCCGGCTTCGCCGAGGCGCTCTCCGTGGAGCTCGCGATGCCGGTCGAGACCGCCGCCGTCGCCGGATCGCCCGCCGGGATCGACCCGTCGCTGCTCAGCGTCGCCGCCGGCCTGGCCGTCTCGGAGCGCCCTGGATCATGAGGGCCGTCAACCTGATTCCGGCCGAAGAGCGCCGTGGCGCCGGTGGCGTCGCCGGCCGCTCCGGAGGTGCCGCCTACGTCCTGCTCGGGGCGCTGACGCTGCTCGTCCTGATGATGGGCGCGTATCTGATGACGAGCCGCGGCCTTGACGACAAGCGCGCCGAGCTGGTGCGCAGCAAGCAACAGGCCGACGCCGCCGAGGCCAAGGCCAGCCAGCTGTCCGCCTACACGCAGTTCGCGCAGCTGCGTGCCAAGCGTGTCGAAACGGTAAGGAGCCTCACCGCCAGCCGCTTCGACTGGGCCTTCGCGCTGCGCGAGGTCTCGCGCGTCGTGCCTGACGACGCGTGGCTGACGAGCCTTACGGGCACGGTCGCCCCCGGCGTCAACGTCGAGGGCGGCGGCACGCAGACCGGCTCGCTGCGCTCCGGCGTGCAGGCGCCGGCGATCGAGATCTCCGGCTGCACGACGAGCCAGTCGGCCGTCGCGACGATGATGGCCCGCATGCGCCTGATCGACGGCGTCCAGCGCGTCGGCCTGGCGTCGTCGGAGAAGAGCGACAGCGCGACCGGTGGCGGCGGGGCCGCGGCCGGTGGCGGTGGCGGCGGCGACTGCCGTAACGGGTCCGACCGCTTTCCGAAGTTCGACCTGATCGTGTTCTTCAAGCCGGTCGCGGCCGCCGCTGCGCCGCAGGCCGCCGCGGCGCCCAGCCACACGCAGGCCGTCGCCGCGGCGACCGGTGAGACCGGATCCACGGGGATCGCCAAGCCATGACCGCACGTGACCGGACCGTATTGATGGTCGTCGGCCTGCTCGCCCTGACCGGCGGGTTCTGGTTCGCGATCCTGTCGCCGAAGCGCAAGGAGAGCCAGAAGCTCACCGACCAGGTCGCGGTCGAGGTCCAGCGCCTCGAGACAGCTCGCACGACCGCCAAGCAGGCGGAGGAATCGCGTGCGCGCTACGGCGACGATTACGCGACCGTCGCGCGGCTCGGCAAGGCCGTCCCGGTTCAGGACGACGTGCCGTCGCTCGTGTACCAGCTCGAGACGACCGCGAAGGACAACAACATCGACTTCCGCTCGATCAAGCTCGACAGCAAGGGCGCCGCCGCCGTCGCTGCGCCCGCTACCGCGCCCCCGGCCGCCGGCGCGGCTGCCGCGGGCGAGGCGGAGAAGAAGCCTGAAGACTCCGGCTCGACGGGCGATTCATCGTCGGCGGACTCGAGCGCGGCCGCGACCGCACCGGCGACGGGCGCTGCGGCGGCGACATTGCCGCCGGGCGCGGCGGTCGGTCCCGCGGGCTTCCCGATCATGCCGTTCAGCTTCACGTTCGACGGCTCGTTCTTCTCGATGGAGTCGTTCCTGCGCGCGATCGACCGCTTCACGACGGTCACCGAGCGCCAGCTCACGGTCCGCGGGCGCCTCCTCACGTTCGACGGTGTCGCGATCACCGCGAGCCGCAAGGGTTTCCCGAAGGTCAAGGCCGCGGTTGCCGCGACCGCCTACCTGCTGCCGGCCGACCAGGGGTTGACCGCGGGCGCGACGCCCCAGGGCCCCGCGACGCCGGCTCCGAGCGATTCCGGCTCTTCCGGTTCCTCGTCCCCCGTACCGACCGCGGCCGCCCGATGACCCTTCTGCGCAACATCTTCCAGGACCTCGTCGACAAGAAGCTGTGGCCGATCGCCGCTGCGCTCGTGGTCGCGCTCCTCGCGATGCCGATCCTGTTGGGTGGCGGCGCCGAGCCGGTCGCCGAGCAGGCCGCGGTGCCCGCCCCGGCCGCGCAGGCCGCGAACGCACCGCCGGGTGCGCGCGCCGCGATCAGCCTTCAGCAGGAGGCCACCGCGCGCCGCAACCGCGGCGGCAAGCGCCGCAACCCGTTCGTGCAGCAGCATTTGCCGAAGTCCACGGTGGTCGCCGAGGCCGCTGACACGGTCAAGGACCTCGCCAGCGCGCTGGGCGGCGACACCAAGTCCGACGCCGGCGGTGGCGGCACCGGGTCCACGCCCACGACGAACACCACGCCGGCGAAGAAGCAGGCCGACAAGCCCGAGGCGTCCGACCTCTACCGCGTCAACCTGCGCTTCGGCGAGGCCGGTCAGACGCGTCTGCGCCGCAACGTCGCGCGCCTGTCGCCGCTGCCCTCGTCGACCGATCCATTCTTCATCTTCCTCGGGGTCCTCGAGGACGGCAAGACCGCGGTCTTCCTCGTCTCGAGCGACGCAGTGGCGAGCGGCGACGGCAAGTGCCGCCCGACGAAGGACCTCTGCGAGACCCTCGAGCTGAAGGTCGGCGACAGCGAGTTCTTCGACGTCGCCGCCGGGACCGGAGGCGTCGTGCAGTACCAGCTCGACCTCGTCTCGATCCGCCGCAAGAAGGCTTCGAGCGCAAAGTCCGCGCGCGCCTCGCACCTGCGCGAGTCGACCGCGGGCCGCGAGTACCTGCGCGCGGTCGTCGCGGCCGACCTGCCCGGGCTCGACGGCCTGACCTACTCGACGGACCTCGGTGTCCTCATGCGCGAGGAGACCGAGGAGCAGCCGGAACAGCTCGTGGAGGAATCCGCGGGCCACGTCCCGACCGCGCTCGTCCCCTAGCGTGAACACCGTCTAGGGTGCAGCCCCGGATGCCGGGGCTGCGACTAATCACCGCCGGCGAGTCCCACGGGCCGGGATTGACCTGCATCATCGAGGGGCTCCCCGCCGGTCTGGAGCTCGACCGCGAGGCCGTCGACAACGACATGGCCCGTCGTCAGCTGGGCCACGGGCGCGGCGGGCGCATGAAGATCGAGCGCGATCACGCGAACGTGACGGGTGGCGTCCGCCACGGCCGCACGCTCGGCTCGCCGGTCGCGCTCCAGGTCCCCAACGCGGACTACGCGAACTGGGAGGACCGGATGAACCCGTGGCCGGTCGACGGGGACGTGGACGAGGTCCACCTCCCGCGCCCCGGCCATGCCGACCTCGTCGGCACGTGGAAGTACCGCACGAGCGACGTGCGCAACATCCTCGAGCGCGCCAGCGCGCGCGAGACCGCCGCGCGCGTCGCCGGCGGCGCGGTCGCCAAGAGCTTCCTGCGCGCGCTCGATGTGGAGGTGCGCAGCCACGTCGTGCGGATCGGCACGGTCGCCGCGCCCGCACGCGACGCGCCGCTGCGCGTCGAGGATTTCGAGGGCGTCGACGACGACCCCGTGCGGTGCCTGGACGGCGCGACGTCCACGGCGATGGTCAAGCACATCAACGTGCAGCGGAAGGCCAACGAGTCGATCGGCGGCGTCTTCGAGGTGATCGCGTTCGGCCTCGTGCCGGGGCTGGGGTCGCACGTCAGCTGGGAAGAGCGGCTCGACGGCCGGCTCGCCGGCGCGCTGTGCTCGATCCAGGCGGCGAAGGGCGTCAGCTTCGGCGACGGGTTCGAACTCGCTGCGCGCGCCGGCTCCGGGGCGCACGACGAGATCTTCTTCAGCGACGAGCGCGGCGTGCATCGCGATACCAATCGCGCCGGCGGGCTCGAGGGCGGGATGACGACAGGCGAGCCGGTGGTGGCGCAGGTCGCGATGAAGCCGCTCCCGACGCTCACCCAGCCCCTGCGCTCGATCGACATCACGACGCACGAGCCGGCGCAGGCGCTGCGCGAGCGCACCGACTCCTGCGTCGTGCCGGCCGCCGGCGTCGTGGGGGAGGCGATGGTGGCCTTCGTCATGGCCGACGCGTACCGCCGCAAGTTCGGCGGCGATCACATCGAGGACGTGCGCGAGGCCGTGCAGCGCTACCGCGAGCGCATCGCATGGCGACCGTCCTGATCGGATTCATGGGCGCGGGCAAGACGTCCGCGGCCCGCGCGCTGGACCCAGCAGGCCACGTCGACACCGACGCGCTGCTCGAAGACCGCTTCGGTCGCCCGGTTGCGGAGGTCTTCGAACGTGACGGCGAGGCCGCGTTCCGCGCCGCCGAGGAAGAGGTCGCCTGCACCGTGCTGACGCGCGCGGGCGCGGACGAGGTCGTCGCCCTGGGCGGGGGCTCCCTCGGGTCGGCGGCGGTGCGCGAGGCGCTGCGCGGCCACGTCGTGGTGCTCCTCGAGGTCGGGCCCGCGACTGCATGGGAGCGCGCCGCCGGCGCCGCGCGACCGCTCGCGCGCGACCGCGAGCGCTTCGAAGAGCTGTGGGCTGCGCGCCGGCCCGTGTACGAGGAGGTCGCGCGCGCGTTCGTGCCGGAGGGTGCGGACCTCGCGGCCGCACGGCCCGCATGGGGCCTGCTGCGTGATGCGCCGCCGGGGACGCGGATGGCCTGGGCGGTCGCCGGCGCGGACCAGTACCCCGTCTACGTCGGGCGCGGGATCCTCGGCCTGCGCGCGGGCGGCGTCCTCGGGCGCCGCTTCCTGATCACGGACGAGATCGTGGGGACGCTCTATGCATCACGCGTCGGCGACCTCGCGGGCGCGGTCGAGATTCCCGCGGGCGAGGAGCACAAGACACTCGACACCGCACACCGGGCCTGGCGCGCGCTCGCGCGTCAGGGCGCGACGCGGTCCGACGCGGTCTTCGCGCTCGGCGGCGGCGTCGTCGGCGATGTCGCGGGCTTCGTCGCCGCGGGCTACCAGCGCGGGATCCCGGTCGTGCAGGCGCCGACGACGATCGTCGCCCAGGTCGACTCCGCGTACGGCGGCAAGACCGGCGTCGATCTCCCGGAGGGCAAGAACTACGTCGGGGCCTACCACCAGCCGGCGGCGGTGCTGACCGACACCGCGACGCTCGCGAGCCTGCCGCCGGAGGAACATGCCGCCGGGTATGCCGAGGTCGTCAAGACCGCGCTGATCGCCGGCGGCGCGCTTTGGGACCGGGTTGCGGACGGCGAGCCGGTCGACGACGACATGATCTTGTCGTGCGCGCGCACGAAGCTGGCGATCGTCGCCGCCGACCAGCGCGACGCGGGCCTGCGCCAGGTGCTCAACCTCGGGCACACCGTCGGCCACGCGCTCGAGACCGTCACGGGCTACCAGCGCCTGCGCCACGGCGAGGCGGTGGGGCTCGGGCTGCTCGTCGCGCTCACGCTGTCGGAGCAGCACGAGCTGCGCGCGCGCGTCGCCGAGCTGCTCGTCACAGCGGGCCTGCCGACGACGATCGACGGGGTGGAGCTCGATGCGGTTGCGGGCGCGACGGAGCGCGACAAAAAGCGCACCGGCGACCGCGTGCCGTTCGTCCTCGTCCGCGCGCCGGGCGACGTCGTGTTCGGCCGCCAGGTCGGCGACGACGAGCTGCGCGCCGCCCTGCGAGAGTTGGCGCCGCGATGAGCGTGCGCAACCGAATCGAGGTCATGCACGGCGTGAACCTGGACCTCCTGGGCCGCCGCCCGGCGGCGCACTACGGCGGCATCACGTTCGACCAGCTCGAGCAGAAGATCGGCGCGTTCGCGCGCGAGCTCGACCTCGAGGCGCGCTTCTTCCAGACCAACCACGAGGGCGCGTTCATCGAGCACATGCACCGTCTTGACGGCATGGCCGACGCGATCGTGCTCAACCCCGGGGCGTGGACGCACTATTCGTGGGCGATCCGCGACGCGCTGGAGATCGCGTCGCTGCCGACCGTCGAGGTCCATCTGTCGGACATCGATACCCGCGAGGAGTTCCGCAGGACGTCCGTCATCCGCGACCTGGTCGTCGCGACGGTCAAGGGCCAGGGCGTCGAGGGCTATCGCGAGGCGCTCGCGCGTCTCAAGCAGGAGCTCGAGCAGTGAGCGACCGCTCCGACGCGCTTGCGGGAAAGGCCGGCGACGCGGGGCTCGACCTGCTGCTGGTCACCGACCTCGACAACGTCCGCTGGCTGTGCGGGTTCACCGGCACAGCGGGCCTGTGCCTTGTCGGCGCGGGCGAGGACGGCACCCGCCGCTTCGTCACCGACTTCAGATACTTGACCCAGGCGGCGGAGCAGCTCGACGAGCGCTGGGAGCGCGAGATCGCCCCCGAGCTGCTCGCGCACGTCGCCGGGCGGCTGCCTGCGGACGGCGCGGTGCGACTCGGCTTCGACGACGCGCACATGTCCGTGAAGGAGCACGCGCAGCTCGCCGAGAAGGCGCCCGCCGGCGCCGAGCTGGTGCGCGCGGGCGGCATTGTCGAGGAGCTGCGCGCCATCAAGGACGCCGACGAGGTCGAGAAGCTGCGCGCAGCCGCCCGCCTCGCCGACGAGGCGCTGTCCGACGTGCTGTCGCGCGGGCTCGCGGGCCGCACGGAGCGAGACGTCGCCATCGACCTGGACTTCACGATGCGACGGCTCGGCGCCGAGGCGGTCTCGTTCACGCCGATCGTCGCCGCCGGCGCGCACGGGGCGCTGCCGCACGCGATGGCACGCGACGTCGAGATCCCCGCGGGCACGCTGTGCGTCATCGATTGGGGCTGCCAGCTCGACGGCTACGCGTCGGACTGCACGAGGACGTACGCGACGGGCGACGTAGACCCGCGCGACGCCGCGGTCTACGAGGTCGTCCGCGAAGCGCAGGAGCAGGCGCTTGCTGCGGTGCGCGCGGGCGTCGGCGCGCGCGAGCTGGACACGGTCGCGCGCGACGTGATCACGGCGGCGGGACATGCGGAGCATTTCGGCCACGGGCTCGGGCACGGCGTCGGCGTCGCCGTCCACGAGGGACCGCGGCTGTCGCAGCGCAGCGACGCAGTGCTGGCGCCCGGGCACGTCGTCACGATCGAGCCCGGCGTCTACGTGCCGGGCGCAGTCGGCGTGCGCATCGAGGACCTCGTCGTGGTCACCGAGGACGGCCACGAGGTCCTGACCGGGCTCCCGAAGGACCTCATCACTGTCACTAAGGGGACAGTCCCCTCAGTGACACGGTGACACTGGGGGGACAGTCCCCTCAGTGACACATTGGCTCAAGGCGCTGGGCCACGCGGGGTGGTCACTCCCGGACGCGTGGCTCGAGGACGAGCGCGGGACGGCGCGGCTGCACAGCACGGGCTTCCCGCGGCGGCCGCGGATCGCGCCGGGCGACCGCCTCGTCTACTACGCATCCGGCTGGCGGCGCGTGTTCGCGATCGTCGAGGCGGTCGCCGACCCCCGAACGATCGAGCACCCGCGCTGGCCGTGGGTCGTAGACGTCGATCCGCTGCTCGCGGTGCCGCTCCTCTCCAACGCGCCGCCGGTCGAGGCGATCGGCGTGGCGCCGCGTTCGATGAGCCAGCAGTCGCACATCCGCCTGCGGCCGGAGCACTACGAGCGCGCCGTGGAAGCAATTGCGGCCGTTGGCGGGTAGTACGGTCGCCAAGCCGTGAGCCACGACACGATCGAGTGGATCACGATCCCGCTGATGTCCGCAATCACGGGGTACGTGACGAACTGGACGGGCGTCTGGATGCTGTTCAACCCGCTCCACTTCAAGGGGATGAGAATCCCCGGCCTGTCCGTGCTCGCGCGCTACCTGCCGCGCCGCGTGCAGCAGATCCCGGGAGTGATGCACGGCGGCGTCGGGTGGCAGGGGATCATCCCGTCGCGCGCGGCGAAGATGGGCAGCATCGCGGTCGACAAGGGGATCGCGAAGGTCGGGGGCGCCTCGGACTTCTACGAGGAGCTCGAGCCGGAGACGATGGCTGAGCACATCATCGCCTCGTCGCGCGAGGACATTCGCGACATCGTCGAGCGCGTACTCGAGCGCGAGCACCCGCAGCTGTGGCACGACGTGCCGCAGCGCGTGCGCGAGGCCGTCCACGAGCGCGTGCAGGAGCAGCTGCCGGAGATCGTCCACGACTTGACTTCAGAGATCGGCGCGAACATCGACCAGCTGCTGGACCCGAAGCTGATGGTCATCCGCCACATCGAGGAGCGCCCCGAGCTCGCGAACCGGATCTTCCTCGAGACCGGCCGCAAGGAGCTGCGCTTCATCATCAACTTCGGGTTCTTCTGGGGTGCGCTGATGGGCGTGGGGCTGGTGCCGCTCGTCCAGGCGATCGACCAGTGGTGGGTCCTGCTGGTCGGCGGCATGGTCGTCGGCTGGGTCACGAACTACGTTGCGATCAGGATGATCTTCGAGCCGGTCGAGCCGCGGAAGATCGGGCCGTTCACGTTCCACGGCCTGTTCCTGCGCCGTCGCCGTGAAGTCGCCGAGGTCTATGCCGGCGTCATCTCAGAGGACATCATCACGGTGTCGAACTTGGGCAACGAGCTGATGCGCGGCCCGCGCTCGGACCGCACGCGGCAGCTGATCGCCACGGCCCTGCGGCCCGCGATCGACCGCGCCGTGGGCCCAGCGCGCGCGGCGCTGCGGGTCGCGATCGGAACGCGTGAGTACGACGCGATCCGCGAGAGCTTCGCCGTCGAGAGCGTCGACTACACGCTGACGCCGCTGACCGACGAGGAGTTCGACCGCGCCCGCAGCGCCAAGATCCGCGAACTGTTCGTCGAGCGCATGCACGCCCTCTCGTACGCCGACTTCTCCGAGATGCTGCGCTCGGGGATCAAGCAGGACGAGTGGCTGCTGTTCCTGCACGGCGCGGTGCTCGGCCTGGTGGCCGGCGGCCTCCACATGGCGCTGGTCGGATGAGCGAGGCCGGCATCCCTCCGCCCGGCGCCGAGCCGCCTCGCGACGACGGCATCCTGCGGGCGGCGCCGGGCCTCGCCCGGATCGCCGCGGTCGCGTGGTGGCGCACTGCCCAATGGACCGTGCGGTCGTCTCTGTCGGCATATCAGCGCGCGGTGCGCGCCGCGGTGCGCGGGGAGTCCACGGAGCTGTTGCAGGAGACCGTCGAGGAGCTGCGCGAGCACATGCGCGAGCTGCTCGGGCTGAACGCGCGCGATGGGCCGCCCGAGGACGAGGCGTCGCTCGAGGCTCTGCGCGAGCGCGGCGCCGAGCTGCTACGCCGGTCGGCCGACGTCTACGACGACGACGACGCACACCCCGCGTACGCGCGCATCCTCTGCGACCTGTCTCCCGACGAAGCGCGGATCCTGCGGCTGCTGGCGAAGGAGGGACCGCGCCCGGCGGTCGACGTTCGCACCGGCCGGCCGCTGAACATCGGCTCGCAGCTGATCGCGCCGGGGCTGACGATGATCGGCGCCGAGGCCGGCGCCAGGCACCTCGACCGCGTCCAGTCCTACCTGAACAACCTCTACCGGCTGGGACTGCTCTGGTTCTCGCGCGAGCAGCTCGAGGACCCGCTCGAGTACCAGGTGCTCGAGGCGCAGCCGGAGGTGCTGGAAGCGATGCGCGAAGCAGGCCGCGCGAAGACCATCCGCCGCACCATCCATTTGACCCCGTTCGGCGACGACTTCTGCGAGGTTTGCGGCTTGACCGTGGAGCCGCCCCCGGAGCCGCTGCGCAATGAGTGAGGCAAACGCCGACGTGGTGCGGCGCTTCTACACGGAAGTTCTCGCCGTAGATCGCCAGCGCGACCCAGCGATCTTCACAGCGATCCCGCAACTGCTGGACCCGGACGTCGAGATCGAGCAGACGACGAGCCTCGTCGGAACCGCGGGTGTCTTCCACGGCTATGACGGGCTCGCTGACAGCGCCCGCGAGGTCTATGCGGCCTTCGCCACCCTGGGTTTCGAGCTCCTGCACCTCGAACAGCGCGGAGATGCGGTCGCGACGCTGTTCGCCGTCCGCGCCACCGGACGGACCAGCGGCGTGCCCGTCGAATACAAGAGCAGCCACGAGTTCCGGCTCCGCGACGGCCGCATCGTGCGCTGGGTCGTGCACGAGGACACGAGCGCGGCATTCCACGCGATCGGCGCCGAGCCGCCCGAGACGGCATGAGCGAGCGCAATCTCGAGGCGGTGCGGCGGCTCTACGGGCTTCTGCGCTCGGAGGCGTTGGCCGACAGCGCCGTCATGCAGACGGGCCTCGAGCTCGTCGATCCGGAGATCGAGGTGCAGCAGATGGCCGGCAGAGCGGCGTTCCGGTCGAGTTCCGCGGCAGCCACGAGTTCCACTTCCGCGACCGCCGCGTCATCCGGTGGGTGGTCCACGACGACCCCGAGGAGGCGTTTCGCGCGATCGGCGCCGAGCCGCGCCCGGCTAGCGGCGGGTGACGGAGCGCAGCAGCGCGCCGCCGATCGTGAGCGGGTGGTTCAACACGGTGGCGACGCGGCCGCGCAGCGTAAGCGGGTCGTGCGCGATGCCGAGTTGGCGCAGGATCGTGGCCGAGTCGAAGTAGACGCGCTCGCAGACGATGCGATCGCCCTCGAACACGAAGATCGCCAGCGTGCGGCACTCGAACGCGCGCCCGGTCGCCGGCAGGCCGCGGAAGTTCCCCTTGTGAGTGCCCATGAGATCGAACTCGACGATCACCGCGTCCTCTGCGTGGTGCATTTCCACCAGCCGGTTGCGCTGGTCGGGGAATGCCGCGCGCGACTCCTCGAAGTAGCGCGCGACCTCCTCCTCGCCGTCGAAGACGTCGCCGGTCGGCACGATCTCGTAGCGGGGGTGGGCGAACGTCGCCATCGTCCGATCGAACTCGTGCTCGTTCTCGGACTCCATGTGCTCGCGGACGACCTCCTCGCGGCGCGTCCGCATTTCCTGGTCGGCGATCGTCATCGGCGCAGCGTGCGGCGGGTCGTGGTGGTTGCCGCGTTGCCGACCGCGTCGGTCGCGGTGATCGTCGCCGTCACCACGGCGCGCCGCGCGGAGCGCAGCGCGCGCCGCGCCGTCGTCGTCGGCCGGATCCGGACCGCGACCGCCTTGCTGGGGCTGTCGTCGACGACCTTCGCGCGCCCGATCGTCAGCGCTTTACCGCGCAGGCGCGTCGTGAGCTTGACGTCGAGCTTCGCGACTTCGTCCGCGGTCACCGTCACGAGGAACGAGCGCGAGCGAAGGGACCGCGGGCGCACGGAAGCGCGTACGGCCGGCGCGCGCGTGTCGGCCTGCGCGGGCGGAGCGGGCACGCCGGCGGGCGGCAGCGGCGTTCCCTTGTCCGTGACGACGAGGTTCGCCTCCATGAACGTGTGGACGCTGCAGAAGAACGAGTACGAGCCGGTCTTGAGCTGCTGCGCCCCGGTGACCTGGGCGTCCTGGCCGGCGGGGATCGTCTCCGAGCCGAACAGGGGCTTGCCGTCGGCGCCGTTCGTGGCGGACGTGACGTCGTGCGGGCCGGGGGAGAGCTGGTCGGCGTTGCGGAACGTCAGCAGCTCGCCCTGGTCGATCGTGTAGGACATCGCGTCGAAGCGCCAGACGGTCTGCGCCTCGATGACCTTGTCGGCCGCCGCGGCAGCGGGGAGGGCCAGCAGCGCGACCGCGGCCCAGATTGCGCCTCGCCCGAGCATCGGAGCGAGTCTACGTCGCAACGGCCGGGCACGCGATGATCCGCGGATGGACTTCACCCAGATCCGCTACGACGTGGCCGACGGCGTCCTGACGATCACGCTCGATCGCCCGGACCGCCTCAACGCCTTCACCCAGACGATGCAGACCGAGCTGATCGAGGCGTTCGAGCGCGCCGACGCGGACGACGACGTGCGCGCCGTGATCGTGACCGGGGCCGGCCGCGGCTTCTGCGCCGGCGCGGACCTGGGCGGCGGCGGCGAGACCTTCGACTGGCGCGACCGCGCGACGGGCGACCTCCCGCCTCGCGACGGCGGCGGTCAGGTTGTGCTGCGGATCTTCGACTGCACGAAGCCCGTGATCGCCGCGATCAACGGCCCGGCGGTCGGCGTGGGCATCACGATGACGCTGCCGATGGACGTGCGGCTTGTCGTGGACGGCGCCAAGATCGGCTTCGTGTTCGCGCGCCGCGGGATCGTCCCCGAGGCGTGCTCGAGCTGGTTCCTGCCGCGCATCGTGGGGATCAGCCAGGCGATGGAGTGGGTCGCCACCGGGCGCGTGTTCGACGCACAGGAGGCGCTTGCAGGCGGCCTGGTGCGCGGCGTCCACCAGCCCGACGAGCTCCTGCCCGCGGCGCATGCGCTTGCGCGCGAGATTGCCGACAACGCGGCGCCGGTGTCGGTCGCGCTCGCGCGCCGGCTCATGTGGCGCATGCTGGGCGCCGACCATCCGATGGAGGCCCACCGCGCCGACTCGCGCGCGATGTTCTCCCGCGGCCAGTCCAGCGATGCGGTCGAAGGCGTCACGGCCTTCCTCGAAAAGCGCGATGCGAGCTTCCCGGACCGCGTCTCCGACGGGCTGCCCGAGGTGTTCCCGGACTGGAATGACCGCGAGTTCGCTTAAGGCCTGGGGCGCGAATGCCGATCACAGTCTGGACCGAGCGAATTCAGCCCGAGGAGAACGACATGACGCTCTGCCACCGCTGCCGCGAGGCGTTCGTGCAGTGCAAGTGCTCCGCCGCTTCGGCACAGAAGCGGTAGAGAAAGACAAAGGGCCGGCAGTGCGCCGGCCCTTCGCGTACTAGGGCAGCCTGTCGGCTACTGGTCGTCGCCGCCGTTGCCGCCGCTCTCCTGGCCGCCGCCTTCCTGACCGCCGCCTTCCTGGCCGCCGCCACCCTCTTCCTGGCCGCCCTCCTCGGCGCCGCCCTGCTCCTGGTCTTCCTGGTCCGCGAGCCGTGTCATTCCGGTCTCCTCTGGGTCGGTGATGGGTAGGCGTCGAGGGCTACCCGCGCAGCTGATCCTCACTAACGTCCGCGCCAGTGACGCCCGAGACCCGCTACGCGCGCAGCGGCGACGTCCACATCGCCTACCAGGTGTTCGGCGAGGGCGAGCTCGATCTCGTGATCGTGCCCGGGTTCTTCACGCACCTCGAGATGGTCTGGGAGCACCCCCCGGCCGCGCGGGCACTCGGGTTTATGGCGTCGTTCGCACGCGTCATCAGCTTCGACCGCCGCGGCTCGGGGCTCTCCGACCCGGTGGCGGAGGCGCCCACCCTCGAGGAGCGCATGGACGACGTGCGTGCCGTCATGGATGCGGCCGGCTCCGATCGCGCGGCTCTGCTCGGGATCTCCGAGGGCGCCTCGATGAGCATCCTGTTCGCCGCCACTTACCCCGACCGTGCCCGCGCACTGATCTGCTGGGGCGGAATGGCACGCTCGACCTGGGCCCCTGACTACCCGTGGGCCGCTCCCGTGGAGGCGCTGCTCAAATCCGGAGCGGAGCTGATCACCCCGTACTGGGGCCAGGGCGCCACGATCGACGTCGCCGCGCCGAGCCGCGCCGACGATCCGGAGTGCCGAGCGTTCTTCGCGCGCATGGAGCGTGCAGCTGCGAGCCCGGGCATGTTCGCCTCGCTCGTGCAGATGTTCCTCGACATCGACGTACGCGAGGCCGCCCGCACGGTGCACGTCCCGACGCTCGTCCTGCACCGCAGACACGACCGGCTCGTGAACATCCGCCACGGGCGCTGGCTGGCCGAGAACATGCCCAACGCGCGCTTCGTCGAGATCCCCGGCTCCGACCACAACTTCTTCTACGAGCACCCGGAGCTGATCGGCGGCGAGATCCAGGAGTTCCTGACCGGCGCCCGCGACGAGCCGGAGCCGGATCGCAAGCTCATGACGATCGTCTTCACCGACATCGTCGACTCGACGCGACGGGCCGCGCAGGCGGGCGACCGCGACTGGCGCGACCTGCTGGAGGCGCACCAGGCCACGGTGCGCAGCACGCTCGGCCGCTTCGGCGGCAACGAGGTCAAGTCGATGGGCGACGGCTTCATGGCCACGTTCGACGGCCCCGCGCGCGCGATTCGGTGCGCCCGCGCGATCCTCGACGCGTCCGCGGGGCAGGGCCTCGAGGTGCGCGCGGGCGTGCACACGGGAGAGTGCGAAGTCATGGAGGAGGACATCGGCGGCATCGCGGTGCACATCGCGGCGCGCGTGGGCGCGCTGGCGGGACCGAGCGAGGTGCTGGTCTCGCGCACCGTCAAGGATCTGGTCGCGGGATCGGGGCTCGAGTTCGACGAGCGCGGGACGCACGAGCTCAAGGGCGTCCCGGACGCCTGGCAGCTCTACGCCGCGGTCGTCTGAATCCGCGCGAGCAGCTCGTCCCGCGGCGGGCCGGACACCGGCGGCGGTTGCGCCGACACGCGGGCAAAGATCGACTCGATGCGGTCGTGCAGCTCGCTGTCGTCGTCGAATACCGCGGTGCGATCTAGGAGGCCGACGCGGCCGATGGCGCGACGCAGCACGTCGTCGTCGTGGGGGGCCGCGGCGAGCGCGGCGTTGAACGAGAACAGCGGGTAGCAGCCGTCGTGCCGGCCGACGTCCAGCGCCTCACCGCCCCAGCGGCGCACGCGCGCATCGTCCATCGCGCAGACGAGCGCGTGGCGCTCGCGGGCCTCGGGGCCGACGATCTGGAGGTAGCGCTCCCCGAGCTCCTCGACCGTCGGCGCGTCGTCGGCCGCGGCGGCCAGCGCCTGAGCGTGCGCGAGCGCGAACGCGAGCCCATAGGAGAACGCCGGGTCCGTGTGGCAGAGGGCGTCGCCGACCGCGACCACACCGGCGACGCCGGGGTCGCCGGTGCGCTCGACGTTGACGAGGTTCCCCATCGGCAGCACATCGGTGATCGGGCGGCCGTGGTCGCGAGCTGTGATCTGTGCGAGCGGTGTCATGGCGGCGCATGCCGCCATCCACGCGCGCTCGTCCTTCAGGACGCGCAGCTGGCGGTCGGCGGCGGGGACGAGGAAGATCACCGCGTACGTCCGGTTGTCGCCGCGGAACACGTTGAAGCCCATGTAGCCGATGTCGCCGCGCGGGTTCAGCAGCGGCCAGTCGAGGTGCTCGGCGCCGGCGGCCAGCTCGAAATAGCGGCAGAAGTAGAGGACGCCGCCCTCCGTCGGATCGCCGTCGGCGCGCGGCCAGCCGGCCGGAACCCGGTAGCGCCCGAGCGCGTCGACGACGACGTCGCCGCGATGCTCGGCGCCGTCCGCGGTCGCGACGCCGACGGCGCGTGGCTTCGGGTCGTCGCTCGTGAGCAGGCCGGCGATCGTGACGCCGGCGTGCAGCTCGACAGCGGACTCCGCCGCGACCGCGCGTCGCAGCGCCCACTCGATCACGGGCCGGCGGACCCACAGGTAGACGAGGTCGTCGTCGTCGGGCCGGCGCGGCCCCTGGAGCTTCTCCGCCAGATCCTGCGGCTCGGCGCCGACCTCCAGGAGGGCATCGAGGACATCGGGGGCCATGCGCGCGAGCTCGCGCCGGCCGCGCGGGAGGAAGGCGTGCGGCTGCAGGAAGTGGGGGATGCCGCGTCGCGGGACTTCGAAGGCGGTGTCCGGCAAATCGCTGGGGGCGACCACGTCGCGCTCGAGCACGACGGCGCTGTGCCCGGCGCGCGCGACTGCCAGCGCCGTGGCCAGCCCCGCGAACCCGCCGCCTGCGACGACGAACCTCATCGCCGCCGCTGCAGCTCCTCGGCCGCCTGCAGGGCTTCGTCCTGGCTCGTAAACGTCTGCAGCCGCGCCAGGCGCCCATCGCGCCATTGATGCAGCCAGGCCGCGGCCTGCTCGAGCGCGACACCGCTTCCGCGCCCACGCGCGCGCCAGCGCCCGAGCACGAGATAGGCGCCCTCGCCGAGGTCGCGAACCTCCTCCTGGTGTGGCTCGAAGACCTCCCAGTCGCGACGCAGGTCGGCCAGCCACTGCCGGACGCCTTCTCGCCCGACGTAACGCCGCCCCTCGAGCGCGGCCATGATCGGTACCCACTCGACGTCATCGGCGAGGTCGGTGAGGAAGCTGTCCTCGTCGTCGCCGGCGAACGCGGCTGCGAACAGCTTGCTGTTCTGGAGGATCCGGCTGACCTCGTCGGCCATCAGGCGCAATCACCCTTCGGTCAGAACCGTGTCCTCGTGACTGTACGCAGGCGCGCAACAGCACAGCAGAACGAGGGGCTGGTCCGCCGTGTTGATCAACTTGTGTTCCGCCCTGGCGGGATCACCGCACAGTCGCCGGCGTGCACGTCGCGCTCCTCGTCGCCGATCCGCAGGCGTCCCGCGCCGGCCGTGAAGAAGTAGAGCTCCTCGGTGGCGTGGTGGTAGTGCGCCGTCGTCGCGCCGCCCAGTGGCACGACGGCCTCCGCCAGCGACTGATTGACCGCCGGCAACGAGACGCGCCCGGCGACCTCCCGGATCGTGGAGCCGTCGAGCGTCGTGAACGCCTCGGCCGCGGCGATGTTGCCGATGTGCATGACAGGCCACAGTAACCGCGGTCACGAGATCTCCGCCAAGACGCCACACCCGTGCGTTGTTTCGTGCCTGGCGGCAGCCGGACGCTTCGGTCATGTACGACGAAACGATCGTCAGCGCGTGGACCGAGGGGCCCGGCGAGGTCGACTGGGAGCCCCTGGAGAAGCTGCTGCCCCTCCCGCTCTGCGGGCCGTTCATGTTCATGCACGTGACCGTGCTCGAGAACGGCATCAAGCTCTACGCCTACAAGCACTCCCAGACCAGGATGTATCTCCGAGCCGACGAGCGTGCAGATTCGTGGGAATTCCTCGGTAATGGCCGCTATCGCCGGATGCGGCATTCCGACGCCATCGAGCAGGTGCTGGATACCTCTTGGGTGTTGGACCACTCCACCGAAGAGGAGCGCGAGGTACTTAGAGGAGCCCTCAAAGCGGCGTGGGACCGGGGCAATGGTGACGAGATGGCTGGCGCGCACATCCTCCCGGCCTCCCCAGCGTGCGGGATGCGCTGGCTGCCCTGAAACGGGGTCAGACTCGTTTCACCGGGTTGTTTCATTACATGGCACGTAAGCCGCGCTCGGATCACCCCGGCGCCCTCCATCACGTCACCTGTCGGGCCAACCCTGGCTGCGTGTTGTTCCACGACGAGAGCGACCGCTTGGTGTTCCTGCGAGAGCTGCGGTCGGCGTCACAGACTGCTCGCTGGATCGTGCTGGCGTACTGCCTGATGGACAATCACGTGCACCTACTCATAGAGACGCCATGCGGTGGGCTGGCGAAAGGCATGCAGCTCCTCAACGGTCGGTATGCCCGGCGGCTACATGGTCGGCACGGTTCCTTTGGGCACGTGTATCAAGGCCGCTACTACGCGAAACCCGTGACAGACGACCGTCAACTTTTCGCGACGGTTGCGTATATCGCTCGCAATCCCGTCGTGGCAGGAACGTGCGCGCACCCGGGCGACTGGCCTTGGAGCAGCCATCGTGCTCAAGCGCAGGGTCGCGACGGCGGTCTCATCGCGATATCGCGGCTGCACGACCTGCTGAGTGAGCGGAGCGGCGACGGCGTCGCCCAATATCGGTCGCTCACGGGCGATGGAGATTCGGCGGTTCCTGAGCCCATCGCCCTGCCTCCGGCGGTGCCACTAGCCAGCCTCGTTCGGGACGGCGACGCTGCGTCTATCGCCGTCGCCCACCTGGAGCACTGCTACTCAGTTCGTGAGATCGCGGCGGCGATGGGCCTGAGCCCGGCGACGGTAGCTCGGCGGCTCAAACAGGGGCGAACTGAATGGCGTTCGTCCGGCGATGAGATGAAACAAACCCGATGAAACGAGTCTGACCCCGTTTCACGCTACCCGGGCACCACGCCCCGCACCATCCATGCGCGCGCGCTCAGCTCGAACGCTCGCCGCGGCGAGCCGAGGCGGCGGCGGAACGAGGCTCTGAGCGCCTCGCGCCGGCCGTCCGGCAGCGCGGCGCAGTAGGCGCCCGCCGGTCCCACGCCGGTGGTGAACGGCAGCCACAGGTCGTCGAAGTCGTCATAGCTCGCGCTCACCACGAGCGGGTCGGTCGTCACGTCCTGAAGCCCCGCTTCGCTCCATAGCGCCGCGAGCGACCCGGGCTCGCAGTAGCGCATGCGGACCCCTTCGTCGAGCGGTCCGGCGCCCTCCGGGTCGACCTCGAGCGCGGCGTCCCAGAACGACCGCAGCATCGTCATCTCGCCCGCGTAGTCCCAGACGGAAGCGACGACGAGCCCGCGGGGCCGGGTGACGCGTCGCATCTCCCGCAGCGCTCCCGGCGCGTCCGGCAGGAAGTTGACGACGAGCTGCGAGAACGTCGCGTCGAACGCCGCGTCCGCGAACGGCAGCTCCTGCGCGCCGGCCACCCGCACGTCGGCGCCGGGAACCCGCTCGCCGCACGCGCGCGCAAACGGCTCCGAGGGGTCGATCGCGGTGACGTTCGCGGCGCCGACCACCTCCGCGAGCACCGCCGCCAGGGCGCCCGGCCCACACCCGACGTCGAGGACGCGCCAGTCCCCATGGACCCCCACGCCTTCGACAGTCTCGCGCGCGAGCTGTCGCCCATAGCGCCCGACGAAGCGGTCGTACGCGGCGGCGGGCTTCTCGAACGAAGCGGAGTCCGCGCTCACGTCCCGATCGTACGGCGTCGGCCGCGTGCGACCGAGGGGACTGCCCCGGTCGCACCGGCAGATCGCCGTGCTACGGCAGCACGAGGTACTGCCCGAAGAACGCGCGCGCCTGCGGGATGTCCACCCGCGGCGGATCGAACCGCGCGCGACAGTTCGGGTCGCCGCGGCCTGAGATCAGAGCCACGGCGCGCTGCGTGCCGTGCTCCAAGACCGGCCCGCCAGAGTCGAAGTAGCACACGCCGCCGTACTCCTCGTCGGCGTCCTCGTTCGTCAGGAGGGTCAGGGTCGTCTTCGTGAGCCCCAGGAACTTCGACTCGGAGTACATGCGCCGGTCCGGGAAGAACAGCTCCGCCGGCCCTTGCTTGTGCACCGCGTCCACGCCGTAGCCGACATTGTCGAACAGCGTCGTGGGGCGCAGCCTGTTGCGCGCGGCGAGGTCGTCCAGCCGCCGCGCCGGCGGGAGCCGGATGGGGGAGACGCCGACCGGACCCTGCAGGAGGACGACTCCGTAGTCGCCGTCCAGGGCGGACGCGTATGCCACGGCCGGCTGCCACGTGTCCGCGGACACCGGCAGGCGCGGGAACCCCTCCTCGCTCTGATCCACCTCGTCCTCGAAGGTCACGCTCAGTTGCGGCGGCCCCTCCGTCGGAAAGTCCTGGAGGCAGTGCCCGGCGGTGACGTAGACGCTGAGCGAGGAATCGTTGCGGTGCGGCCCGGCGTACCAGCCCGAGCACAGCATGTAGTGCTGGCCGGCCTCCTCGAAGGCGAGCAGCCCGGCGGCCGGATGGCGGCCGTCGTCGGGCTCGCCGTCGACGATGGCGAAGGCAGGTGACGCCGTCAGGAGTAGGGCGAGGACGGCGATGAGCAAGGCGTGCATGGTGTCCTCCGGGGACGGTCGGTAGAAAGCCCGGGAACCCTCGCGCGCGCCGGTAGAAGTCGGGTAGAAGGATGCGGGGCTAGCCTTCTCGGCGCATGCTCAGCACCAACCAGTTCAAGAACGGCAATCACATCGAGGTCGACGGCACCGTCTTCAAGATCGTCGAGTTCCAGCACGTCAAGCCCGGAAAGGGGGGCGCGTTCGTGCGGACGAAGCTCCGGCGGGCGAGCGACGGCGCCGTGATCGACAAGACGTTTCGCGCGGGGGAGAAGTTCCGGGCCGTGCGGACCGAGGCCCGCAAGATGCAGTTCCTGTACTCGGACGGGGCGGACGCGCACTTAATGGACGCCGAGTCGTTCGAGCAGCTCGCCGTCCCCGAGGGGACCGTCGCCGCCGCGCTGAAGTGGATCAAGCCCAACGACGAGATCGACGTGCTGTTCATCGACGGCGCCGCGTCCGGCGTGCAGCTGCCCGCGTCGGTCGAGCTCGAGGTCACCGAGACCGATCCCGGCGTGCGCGGCGACACGGTCTCCGGCGGCGGCAACAAGCCCGCGACGCTCGAGACCGGCACCACGATCCAGGTACCGCTCTTCGTCAACGTCGGCGACCGCGTCAAGGTGCAGACCGAGACCGGCGAGTACATGTCGCGGGCGTGAGCCGGCGCTCGGACCAGCGCCGCGCCGCGGTCTTCGCCCTCTACCAGCACGACGTCCTCGGCCGTCCGCTCGACGACCTGTTCGAGCGCGACGCCTCGTCGTTCACGCGCGCGCTCGCGCACGCGACGCAGGACTACTCCGAGGACCTCGACGCGCTGATCGAGCGCCACGCGACCGGCTGGACCGTCGACCGCATCGCGCCGCTCGAGAAGGCGATCATGCGCGTCGCGCTGCTCGAGATGCTCCACAACGACGCGGTCCCCGGCGAGACGCCGATCCCGCCCGAGGGGGCGATCGACGAGGCGGTCGAGACCGCGAAGACGTTCTGCGGCGCCGAGGCGCCCGGCTTCGTCAACGGGATCCTCGCGGCCGTGCTGCGCGAGAATGCCGCGCGATGACACACACTCCTGAGTCAGCCCAGCTCGACGAGCTCGTCGCCCAGCTCGAACGCGCGGCCGAGCAGCTGCGCGGCGGCGACCTCAGCCAGGACGCCGCGGCGACGCTGGTCGAGGACTGCGCCGCGCTCGCGTCGCAGGCTTCGGCCGAGCTGGAGCGCCTTGCCCGGGCCGCGGCGCAGGAGCCGATGCCGGGCCAGGACTGCCTGCTCTGAACATCAACAGCGCCTACCCGGACCACCTGCGCGCGCAGGTCGACGCGCATCTCGAGGCGCTGCGCTTCCCGAGCGCGGCGCAGGGGACGGCGGGCCTCGAGGAGGCGATGCGCTACAGCCTGCTGGCCGGCGGCAAGCGCATCCGGCCGGTGCTCGCGCTCGCGACGGCGACGGCGCTCGGCAGCGATCCCGACGACGTGCTGCCGCTGGCCGCGGCGATCGAGCTGATCCACACCTACTCGCTGATCCACGACGACCTCCCGGCGATGGACGACGACGACCTGCGCCGCGGCCGGCCGACGTGCCACGTCAAGTACGGCGAGGACGTCGCGATCCTGGCCGGCGACGCGCTCTACGCCGAGGCGTTCCGTCACCTGCTCTCAGAGCAGGCCGGCGACCCGGCGCGGGTCCTCGCCGCGGCGCGCGAACTGGCGGCCGCCACGGGCGTCGACGGCATGGTCGGCGGCCAGTACCTGGACGTGACCGACGGCGAGCGGGACCTGCGGCGCCTGCACGAGCTCAAGACGGGCCGCCTGATCGGCGCGTCCGTCCTGTGCCCACTCCTTCTGATCGGGATGGAGGAAGCTGCGACAATTGGCTGGCGCCGCTATGCGGCCGAGCTGGGCGTCCTCTTCCAGATCGTCGACGACATCCTCGACGTGACCGGCACGGATGACGCCCTGGGCAAGCCGCAGGGAAGCGACGAACGGCACGGCAAGCGCACGTATGTGACCGAGCACGGTCTCGACGGAGCGCAACGCCTGGCCACCGAGTGCCACGGCGCCGCGCGGGCTACGCTGAAGAGCGCAGCGCCGCAGGGCGCCGCGGAGCTCGAGCAGATCACAGACTTCATCCTCACCCGCAGCGCATGACCCCCGACCGCCTCCTCGATCTCATCGACCGCCCGCAGGACCTCCACGGCCTGAGTGAGGACGAGCTGCAGCACGTCGCTCAGGAGGTGCGCGAGCACATCATCGACACCGTCGGGGAGATCGGTGGCCACTTCGGTGCCAACCTCGGCACCTGCGAGCTCGCCGTCGCTCTGCACTCGCTGCTGGACTCGCCGCGCGACAAGATCGTCTGGGACGTCGGCCACCAGGCCTATCCGCACAAGGTCCTCACCGGCCGCCGCGACGCGCTGCCTACGATTCGGCAGTACGAGGGCCTCGCGCCGTTCTGCGCGATCCACGAGTCCGAGCACGACATCATGGGCGCGGGCCACGCCTCGACGTCGATCGGCTACGCCGTCGGCCTCAAGGAGGCGATGCGCCTGCGCGGCGAGGCCCACGCCGGCAACGTCGTCGCGGTGATCGGCGACGGCGCGATGACCGGCGGCGTCGCTTTCGAGGCGATCCATCAGGCCGGCGGGCTCGGCACGCCGATCGTCGTGGTGCTCAACGACAACGGCATGTCGATCGCGCCGAACGTCGGGGCGCTGAGCCGCTACTTCAACCGCGTGCGCCTGAACCCCAAGCTCTGGCACGCGCGCGAGGGGATGGAGCAGAAGCTCACGGAGCTGCCCGGCGGCATCGGCGCCGCGTTCGAGCGCCTCGGCCCGCAGTTCAAGGAGTCGATCAAGTCGTTCTGGGCGCCGGGCCTGTTCTGGGAGGAGCTCGACTGGGCGTACACCGGCGTCATCGACGGCCACGACGTCCGCGCGCTGCGGCGCACATTGCGCGACGCCCTTGCGGCGCAGCGTCCGGTCGTCGTCCACATCGCCACCGTCAAGGGCAAGGGCTTCGCGCCGGCCGAGGAAGGCGGCCTCGAGGGCATGGAGAAGTGGCATGCCGCCAAGCCGAAGTCGATCGCGAACCGCGAGCCCGCGCCGTCGGCGCCAGCCAAGACGCCCGCGCCACCGCCCCAGTACACGACCGTGTTCGGCGAGGCGATCGTCGAAGAAGTGCGCCGCGACCGCCGCGTCGTCGGCATCACCGCCGCGATGAACTCAGGCACCGGCCTCAACATCCTCCAGAAGGCCGAGCCCGACCACTACTTCGACGTCGGCATCGCCGAGCAGAACGCCGTGCTGTTCGCCGCCGGCCTCGCGCTAGAAGGCGCCAAGCCGGTGTGCGCGATCTACTCGACGTTCCTGCAGCGGGCGTTCGACCAGATCGTCCACGACGTGTGCCTGCAGAAGCTCAACGTCGTGTTCGCGATGGACCGCGCGGGGCTCGTCGGCGACGACGGGCCCACACACCACGGCGCGTTCGACATCGCGTACCTGCGTTGCCTGCCGAACATCGTCCTGATGGCGCCGCGCGACGAGGCGATGCTCGTGCGGATGCTGCGCACCGCGGTCCTGTTCGAGGAGGGGCCCGTCGCGCTGCGCTACCCGCGCGGCGAGGCACTCGGCGTGCGCATGCCCGAGCCCGATCGCATCAAGGAGATCCCGATCGGCAAGGGCGAAATTCTCCGACCGGGCGAGCGCGTCGCGCTGCTGGGCTATGGCGCCGGGGTCGGCAAGGCGCTCGAGGCGGCCGACGTGCTCGCGGAGGGAGGCCTCGAGGCCACCGTCGCCGACGCGCGCTTCGCCAAGCCGCTGGACCTCGCGCTGCTCGAGCGCCTCGCGACCGAGCACGACCTCCTCGTGACGGTCGAGGAGGGCTGCCTGCCCGGCGGCTTCGGCTCGGCGGTCTGGGAGGCTCTCAACGACGCGGGCATCGCTACGCCGCGGATCCTGCGCATCGGCCTGCCCGACCGCTACGTGACGCACGGCAAGCCGGCCCTGCTGCACGCGGAGGTCGGCTTCACAGGCAAGGCGATCGCCCAGCGGATCGAGGCCGTGATCGGCGCAGGCGACGAGGCGCTCACCGGCGCCTAGATGGT
Organism: uncultured Conexibacteraceae bacterium; assembly: GCA_963832195.1. Taxonomy (GTDB): domain Bacteria; phylum Actinomycetota; class Thermoleophilia; order Solirubrobacterales; family Solirubrobacteraceae; genus Baekduia. The sequence continues at coordinate 606,661 of CAWHTH010000003.1, read as the reverse complement.
TAGTGGCCTCCGGGCTGCATCCGCAGGTCCAGTCGATCCTCGCGGCCGGGGCCGCCGCCCGCGACGACGACGCCGCCGTGTCGCCCGATCTCGAGGCCCTGCGCGCCGGCTATCTGCAGACGGCGATAGAGCTGGGTGGCGCGGTCGAGGAGGTCGGCCGCGTCGAGGACGTCGTGATCCCGCGCGGCGACGCCCGCATCCGGGCCCGTGCCTACTGGCCGCGCGTCCCGGCGGACGGGCCCGCCGGTGCGCTGGTGTGGTTCCACGGCGGCGGCTGGTGCCTGGGCGATCTCGAGGGCTTCGACCGCGTCTCGCGAGCGCTCGCGAACGCGGCTGGGCACGCGGTGGTCAGCGTCGACTACCGGCTCGCCCCCGAGCACCCCTATCCGGCCGCGGTCGAGGACGCGGTTGCCGCGCTGTGCTGGGCGCGCGGCGACGGCGCCGCCGAGTTCGGCGCGGACCCGGAGCGCATGGCGGCCGGCGGTGACAGCGCGGGCGGCCAGATCGCCGTCGAGGCAGCGCTCGAGACACGCGACGACGGTCTTCCCCCGCTTCGCGCGCAGCTGCTCGTGTACCCGGCGCTGGACCCGTCGATGGGCAGCGACGCCTACAGCGAGTTCGCCGACGGCCCGCTGCTGACCGCGACCGAGATGCAGTTCTGCTGGGGCGCATACCTGGGCAGCGGCGACGGCTACCGCGGCGCCCTTGCCCGCGAGGACCTCGCGGGCGCGCCGCCGGCGCTGATCGCGGTCGCCGGCCACGATCCCCTGCGCGACGATGGGCTCGCGTACGCACGCGCGCTGCGTGCCGCCGATGTCGACGTCCACGTCGAGATCTACGAGGACATGGCGCACGGTTTCCTGCGCTGGGGAGGCGTCGTCGACCGCGCGCACGAGCTGGTCGCGGCGCTCGGCGAGCACACACGCACGGCCCTCAAATGAAACGACCCGCCTTGCGGGCGGGTCGTTCCTGGGGAGGAGAGATACTGCGTATGTGTGCTGAATATGTCCGGCCCGAAGGCCGGCGGTCTATGAGGGAAGTCTGTTGGGAAGCTGTTAGCGGGGGAGGCTGTAGCGGGTCGCCAGGTTGAGGGCGAGCTGGACGGCGGCGATGAGCGCGAGCACGACCATCGCGGGCCCGTCGCCGTTGGCGCCGACCGCAGCGGCGGCGCCGAAGAGGCCCAGCGTCACGCCATAGTCGAGCGTGTAGTGGGCCGAGACGGACAGCGTGCCGCGGCCGTTGTCGCCGGCCGAGCCCGCGAGCGCGATGCCCACGATCACCGCGCCCACGGCGACCGCCACGACGGCAGCCGCAGGCCCGAACCCGAACAGGAACGGCGCGGCCATCGCGAAGAGGCCTGTGAGCATCTCCAGCGCCCCGTGGACGGGGAGGGGAATGAGGCGGAAAGTGGTCATCTGTGCAACTAAGTGTGGCCACTAGGCGCCATAACCAGTGTGAGCGTCGTCACAGACAAGGGGCGGATGCTGCGCTTGTGCTGGTATTTGTCGGGTATCTTCGGCCCGCAAGACGCCGGGCCGGGGAGGCCGCGGTGGTGTCCAGCAGAGCGATGTACCCGAGCAATCCTGAGCCCTTCAGCGTCGAGGTCGCCGGTTCGCGCGTCGTGTTCCGCGGTGAGCTCGACATGGCATCGGCGCCCGCGGCAGAGCGCGCGATCGCCGAGTGCTGGGCGGCCACCGGCGCGGCCGAGCTCGACTTGTCGGAGCTCGAGTTCCTGGACTCGAGCGGGCTGCACGTGCTGATCGAGGCCCGCAACGCGGCGTCCGGCAACGAGCACACGTTCGTCGTCGTGGAGCTCAGCGAGCAGGCGCGCGAGGTGATGGAGCTCACCGACACGCTCGACTGGCTGACCGGCGACGAGGAGTGAACGCCGGGCACCCACCCCGCTAGCGTTCGCCTCGGATGGCCAAGGTGCGCCTCGACACGCTGCTGCACCTGCGCGGGCTGTTCGCCTCGCGGTCACGCGCGGCGGCCTCCGTGATGGCCGGTGAGGTGCGCATCGGCGCGCACGGCGAGCGCGCCGCCAAGCCCGGCATGCTCGTCGCCGAGGACGTCGAGCTCGCCGTCGACGAGCGCCCGCGCTACGTGTCGCGCGGCGGCGTCAAGCTCGCAAACGCGCTCGCCGTCGCCGACGTCGATCCCGGCGGTCGCCGCTGCCTCGATGTGGGCGCATCCACCGGCGGGTTCACCGACTGCCTGCTCCAGCACGGGGCCGCGCACGTCGTGGCGCTCGACGTCGCGTACGGCGAGCTGGACTGGTCGCTGCGCACCGACGAGCGCGTCACGGTCGTCGAGCGAAAGAACGCGCGGACGCTGAGCGTCAGCGACCTGCCGTACCGTCCAGAGCTCGTGACAGTCGATGTGTCGTTCATATCGCTCGACAAGGTGCTGCCCGCGGTGCTGGCGTGCGCGGAGCCCGCGCGCCACGACGTGCTCGCCCTGGTCAAGCCGCAGTTCGAGGTCGGCCGCGAGCGTGTGGCGAGCGGCGGCGTCGTCCGCGACCCGGTGGCGCGCCGCGAGGCGTTGGTCGCGGCCGCCGACAGCGCGCGCCGCGGCGGCGCCGCGGTCCTCGGCTTCGCGCCTTCGGGCCTGCCGGGCCCGAAGGGCAACCTCGAGACGTTCGTCCACCTCGCCGAGCCCGGCCGCGGCGGCGCGCTCGACGGCGAGAGGATCATGGCCGCCGCGCTCGAGGTCGAGCCGTGAGGTCGGCAACCGTCCTGACGCACGGGCGCCCGCAACAGGCCGGGGTGGCGCTGGAAGCGCTGCGCAAGGCCGCGCAGAAGGCCGGGGTCAAGCTGCGGCTGGACCCCGAGGAAGGGGCCAAGCACGGCCTCGAGCCGGCCGACGACATCGAGCTCGGGGCGCCGCTCAGCGATGACGTGGAGCTCTGCGTGGTGCTCGGGGGCGACGGCACGATCCTCCGCGCGCTGCGCCGCTACGCGGGCACGAGCGTGCCGGTCTTCGCTGTGAACTTCGGCGAGATCGGGTTCCTCGCGAGCATCGAGCCCGACGAGATCGAGGACGGCTTCGCGCGCGCGTTCGCCGGCGATTTCGACGTGCTGACGCTTCCGGCGATCGCGATCGAGAGCCCCGACGGCGACCAGGCGGCGATCAACGACATCTCGATCCACCGCAAGGTCGGCGGCCGCGTCGCGCAGCTGGCCTATTCCGTGGCGGGCCAGGAGGTCGGCAGCGTCCGCTGCGACGGCCTCGTGGTGGCGACGCCCGCCGGGTCGACCGGCTACAACCTCGCCAACGGCGGGCCGGTCATGGCCTGGGGCGTCGAGGGCTACGTCGTCTCGTTCATCGCGCCGCACTCGCTGACGGCGCGGGCGCTCGTGGTCGCGCCCGATGACACGCTCGAGATCCACAACCGCTCCCGCGGAGAAGTTGACCTCGGCATCGACGGCATCCCGACCGCGGAGCTCGGCCCTGGCGAGGCGATCGCGGTGCGCTTCGTCAGCGAGGCCGCGGACCTGGCGATGGTGCCGGGCTCGACCTTCTACCACCGCCTGCGCGAGAAATTCGGGAAGCTCGCCTGAGCACGCCGCTGCTCCGTCGGGCGCCGCTGGTAGACACGGCGGCGTGCTGCACGAGCTGCGCGTCGAGAACCTCCTGCTGATCGAGCGGGCCGAGCTGCGCCTCGCGGCGGGCCTAAACGTGCTCACGGGGGAGACCGGCGCCGGCAAGACGGTGCTGGCCCACGCCCTCGACCTGCTGCTGGGCGGGCGCGCCCGGCCGGGGATCGTGCGGCCCGGCGCGGCCGAGGCCTACGTGGAGGGCGTCTTCGACCTGCCCGACGACGTGCGCGCGGCGCTCGGCGAGCGCGTGGCGCCGGATGCGGGCGAGCTCGTGCTCGCCCGGCGCGTGTCGGCCGAGGGGCGCACGCGCGCGTACCTCAACGGCCGCTCGGCGGCCGTCGGCGACCTGCGCGAGGCTGCAGAGCGGCTGCTCTCCTTCTACGGCCAGCACGAGCACCGGCGGCTGACGGTCGCCGGCTCGCAGCTGGAGCTGCTCGACGCGTTCTGCGGCCCGGACCAGGCCGCCGCGTTGGAGGCCTGCCGCGCCGCGCACGCGCTGGTGCGGGCGCTGGAGGCGTCGCTGAGCGAACTGCGCGAGCTGGCCGGCGCGCGCGACCGCGAGCTCGACCTGCTCGAGTTCGAGCTCGAAGAAATCGACGCCGCCGCGCCCTCCGAGGCCGAGGACGAGGAGCTGCGCACCCGGCGCGAGCGCCTGCGGCACGTCGAGGCGCTGCGCGGGGGTGCGTGTGCCGCTGCCGCTGTGGTCGACGGGGAGGGCGGCGAGGGAGAAGGGCTCGGCGTCGCGGCGGGGCTTGCCGCCGGTGGCAGCGCACTCGAGGCGGTTGCCGGGGTGGACGCTGCACTGGACGGGCTCGCCGAGCGCTGGCGCGCGCTCGCGATCGAGGCCGACGACCTCGTGCGCGACCTGCGCCGCTACGGCGAGGGCGTGGAGGCCGAGCCCGGCGCGCTCGAGGCAGTCGAGGAGCGGCTCGCGGCAATCGACCGGCTCAAGCGCAAGCACGGCGGAACCGTCGCGGCGGTGCTCGAGCACGCCGAGCGCTGCAGGGCGCGGCGCGACGAGCTCGTCAACGCGGATGTCGCCGTGGCGGGCGCGGAGGCCGAGCTCGAGGCCGCGCGCGCCGGCCACGCAGGCGCCTGCGCCACGCTCCACGACGCGCGCACCGCGGCCGCGGAGCCGCTCGCCGCGGGCGTGCGGGAGCGTCTCGGTGAGCTGGCGATGGAGGGCGCCTCGTTCGAGATCGTCCTCGCGCCGCGCGAGCCCGGCCCCGAGGGCGCCGACGCGGTCGAGTTCCTGATCGCACCGAACCCGGGCGTCCCGGCGGCGCCGCTGCGCGAGACCGCCTCCGGCGGCGAGCTCTCGCGCGTGATGCTGGCGCTGCTCACGGTCGCGGGCGACCGCAGTGACGCGACGCTCGTCTTCGACGAGGTCGACGCCGGCATCGGCGGTCACACCGCCCGCGCCGTCGGCGAGCACCTGCGCGCGCTCGCCGCCGGCCGTCAGGTCGTGTGCATCACGCACCTGCCGCAGGTGGCGTCACTCGCAGCGCGCCACTTCTCGATCGCGAAGGACACGTCGGTCGAGCCGGCGCTGACCACGGTCCAGCCGCTCGCGGCAGGCGATGTCGTCGGCGAGCTCGTGCGGATGCTCGGGGCCGACGCCGACGACGTGGCGGCGCGCCGTCACGCCAAAGAGCTGCTCAAGTCCGCGGCTTAGCGCTGGGCTGCGCTAGTACGAACTATTCGTACTTTCGCGGCCCACGGGTGGCGCTCCCCTTGGTGCGCCGCGGTCCGGCAGGCGTGCGGTGATTGGCACCGAGGGAAGGCAATCCGTGCCGAATTGGCAACGACGCAACCACTTTTGGCTCTCCCGGCCGCCGTCCCCGGGCAAAACGTCTGTCCTGTGGGGCTATAGCACCGTCAAACAGACGTTTACCCGCGGGGGCGCGGCGGGCGCCGCGACCGGTTACGGAAGAGCCACGGCGTGACAGGCACTCCCTCCCTCAGTGCCAATCCGCAAGCGTCGATCCCGGCGCAAAGGCACCGAACTGGGCACCGTCAATTCAGCGCCGCAGCGCAGCGGGCTCCGCGAGCCGTCGCGCGACGTCCGCCGGTGCCAGGCGCCGGGTGTCCTGGATCGCCCGGCGGCTGCGCAGCGCCCACGGCAGGCGCACGAGCGCCGCGAGGCGGCCGGCGATCTCCACACCGAGGAGGCGTCGCGGGCGGTTCCAGCGCAGCTCGTTGCGGGCGCGCCGCGCGATCGCGCGCGGGTGCGGATCCGGCGCGCAGCGCACGACGGTCCACAGCGAGTTGCGCGCGACGTAGTAGCGCGTGCGCATCCGGACGCTCGACCCGCCGAGGTCGTGCTCCACGCGCGCCTGCGGAACGACGACGGCGCGCCAGCCGCGCAGCAGCGCGCGGTAGGCGAGGTCGATGTCCTCGTAGTACAGGAAGTAGCGCTCCTCGTAGCCGCCGAGCGCGGCGAACGCGGCGCGCCGGAACAGCGGAGCGGCGCCCGGCGCCGCGAACACCTCGTACGGCTCTGCGGGCAGCTCGTCCGGCGACGTTCCCTGCGCGAGCTTGTAGGCGTAGCCGTCGTCGTGCCAGTGATCGCCGGCGCTCTCGACCAGGCCGGTCTCGGGCGACACGAGGATCGACCCCCAGCACCACACCTCGCCGCCGGCGCCCGCAGCGTGCGCTGTCAGCAGCTCGAGCCAGTCGGGAGCGGGGCGCGCATCGGAGTTGAGGACAGCCACGAGCGGGGCGGACGTCGCTGCGACGCCGCGGTTCGCCCCTCCGGCGAACCCGTGGTTGTGGTCCAGGGCGACCGTCTTGACGCGCGGGTAGTCGCGGGCGAGGAGCGCGAGCGATCCGTCGGCCGAGCCGTTGTCGACGACGACGATCTGCTCCGGCGCCACGGTCTGGGCGGCGAGCGCGGCCAGGCAGGACGGCAGGAGCCGCTCCCCGTTGAAGTTGGGGATGACGACCGCGACGCCGCTCAACGGTTCAGGACGGCTCTAGCTCCAGCGCGCAGGAGTTGATGCAGTAGCGCATGCCGCCGCGGTCGGTCGGCCCGTCGTCGAAGACGTGTCCCAAGTGGCCGCCGCAGCGCGAGCACACCGCCTCCACGCGGTCCATGCCGTGCGAGAGATCGCGCCGCAGCTCGACTGCGTCCTGCAGCGCCGGGTCCGTGAACGACGGCCAGCCGGAGCCGGAGTCGAACTTGTCGTCCGAGCGGAACAGCTCGGCGCCGCAGCCCGCGCAGCGGTACACGCCAGGCTCCTTGGTGTCCACGTACTTGCCGCTGAACGGGGGCTCCGTCGCCTGCCGCCGCAGCACGGCGTACTGGTCCGGCGAGAGGTCCTCTCGCCACTGCTCTTCGGTCTTGTCGATCTTCTCCATGGCAGAAATGTCGGAGGTTGCGGCACAGACGTTACGCCGTCCGCTGACCGGGCTACCTTGCGACCGCCTAAGATGGAGGAAGTAATTGATGCCTGACGCCCACCGCAAGACCCGCTACATCTTCGTCACCGGCGGCGTCGTCTCCTCACTAGGGAAGGGCATCGCGTCGGCCTCGATCGGCCGGTTGCTGGTGTCACGCGGGTTCACCGTCGGCCTCCAGAAGTTCGACCCGTACATCAACGTCGACCCGGGGACGATGTCGCCGTACCAGCACGGCGAGGTGTTCGTGACCGAGGACGGCGCGGAGACCGACCTGGACCTCGGCCACTACGAGCGGTTCACGTCGACCAACACCACGCGGGCGTCCAACGTCACCGCCGGCGGCGTCTACAACTCGGTCATCCGCAAGGAGCGCCGCGGGGACTACCTCGGGGGCACCGTGCAGGTCGTGCCCCACATCACCGACGAGATCAAGCAGCGCGTGCGGCTGATCGGCGAGACCAACGACGTCGACTTCGTCATCTGTGAGATCGGCGGCACGGTCGGCGACATCGAGTCGCTGCCGTTCCTCGAGGCCATCCGGCAGTTCCCGGTCGACGTCGGCCGGCGGTCCTGCATGTACATCCATCTGACGCTGGTGCCCTACATCGGCCACGCGGGGGAGCTCAAGACGAAGCCGACGCAGCATTCCGTCAACGAGCTGCGGCGCATCGGCATTCAGCCCGACATGCTGCTGTGCCGGTCCGAGAGCGAGCTCAACACCGACATCCGCCGCAAGATCGCTCTGTTCGCGTCGCTGCCGGTCGAGGCGGTCGTCTCCGCGAAGGACGTCGACACGATCTACAAGGTCCCGCTCTGGTTCCACGACCAGGGCGTCGACGACTTCATCATGGACCACTTCGGCATCGACGATGCGCCGCCGGCCGACCTGGCCGAGTGGGGCTCGATCGTCGCGTCGGGCGACCACGCCCAGCAGGAGGTCCGCATTGCGCTGGTCGGCAAGTACGTGGCGCTCGAGGACGCCTACATGTCGGTCTCCGAGGCACTGCGCCACTCCGGTCTCCAGCACGGCTGCAAGATCGCGATCGACTGGGTCGACTCCGAGACGCTCGAGAGCGACGAGCAGGCGCGCGAGCGCCTCGGCGGCGCCGACGGCATCCTGATCCCGGGCGGCTTCGGCGGGCGCGGGATCGAGGGCAAGATCCGCGCGGCCCGCGTCGCGCGCGAGCAGAAGATCCCCTACCTGGGGATCTGCCTCGGCATGCAGATCGCCGTATGTGAATTTGCGCGCCACGTCGCCGGGATGGCCGGCGCGAACTCGACCGAGTTCGACATCGAGACCGAGTGGCCGGTCATCGACCTGCTGCCGGAGCAGAAGGAGGTCTCGGACCTCGGCGGGACGATGCGCCTCGGCGCGGACCCCGTGAAGCTTCACGACAACACGCGGGCGCGCGAGCTCTATGGCGAGGCGGTCATCTACGAGCGCCACCGCCACCGTTACGAGGTCTCGATCAGCCTGCGCAAGCGGCTCGAGCACGCCGGCCTCGGCGTGTCCGGCACGTCGCCGGACGAGCGCCTGGTCGAGGTCATCGAGCTGCCCGACCACCCGTTCTTCGTCGCGTCGCAGTTCCACCCGGAGTTCAAGTCACGCCCCGAGCGCCCGGCGCCCCTGTTCAGGGAGTTCGTCGGCGCTGTGCGGGATCGCGCCGCCGAGACGCACCCCGAGGGCGAGCGGCGCGCCGCCCACGCATCTCGGTCGTAGTGCGGCCCGCCTCCGAGGTCGAGCGCCGGCGCCTCAACGACCTCTTCGCGCACCTGTGCGCGATCCCGTCGCCGTTCGGCCGCGAGCAGGCGATGGCAGACCGCGTCGTGGAGGAGCTGCGCGGCATCGGCGTGGAGGCTGTCGAGGACGGCGCCGCCGATCCCACCGGCGCCGAGTGCGGCAACCTGCTCGCGCGCATGCCCGGGCGCTCGGACCGCTGGGTGATGCTCTGCGCGCACCTGGACACCGTCCCGCACGGGGACGTGGCGATCGAGCCGGTGACAGTCGACGGGGGATGGGAGAACGCCAACGAGGCGATCCTGGGGGCCGACAACAAGGCCGCGGTCGCCGTGCTCCTAGCGCTGGCGCACCGGATCGCGATCGAGGGCGCGCCGGTCGGGGTCGAGCTGCTCTTCACGGTGAGCGAGGAGAACGCGCTGGCCGGTGCGAAGGCGTTCGACACCGCGCAGCTGCAGTCGGCGTACGGCTACGTCTTCGACCACGCCTCCCCGATCGGGGAGATCGTCGTTGCGTCGCCGACGTACTACCGCCTCGAGGCCGAGTTCCACGGCAAGGCGGCACATGCCGGAATTCGGCCCGAGGACGGCCGCAGCGCGATCGCGGCCGCCGCGCGCGCTATCGCCGCGATGCGGCTCGGCCGCCTCGACGAGGAGACGACGGCGAACGTCGGGACGATCGACGGCGGCGCCGGGGGCACGAACGTGGTGCCCGAGCGCTGCCGCGTGCTCGCGGAGGCGCGGTCGCTGTCGCAGTCGTCGGTCGAGGCGGTCATTGCCGAGATGGTCGACCACTGCCACGACGCCGCCAACGACCCCGCCATCGAGTGCGACGTCGACGTCAGCGTCGAGCGCCTGTTCCAGGGCTACCGCCACAAGGCCACGGCGCCGCAGGTACCGGTCGCCGAGGCCGCGCTGCGCGCCTGCGGCTACGAGCCGCGCCGGATCCTCACGGGCGGCGGGTCCGACGCGAACGCGTTCGAGACCGCCGGCTTTGCGTGCACGAACCTCGCCAATGGCACGGAGCGCAACCACGAGCCGACCGAGCGTGTCAGCGTGGCGGCGCTCGAGGGAATGCTCGACGTCGCGCTCGCGCTGCTCGACGAGGCGGCCGCGGCATGAGCACGCGCGACTTCGAGCAGCTCGGCGGCAAGATCGTCCACGACGGGCACGTCATCACCGTCCACGTCGAGCGCTTCCGCTTCGCCGACGGCGACGAGGTCGAGCGCGACGTCGTGCGCCATCCCGGCGCGGCGGCGGTGGTCGCCCACGACGGCGAGCAGCTGTGGCTGGTGCGCCAGCCGCGCCAGGCCGTGAGCGATCCGGACTCGCTCGAGATCCCAGCCGGGCTCCTGGACCACGACGACGAGACGCCGCTCGAGACCGCCAAGCGCGAGCTGGCCGAGGAGATCGGCAAGCAGGCGCAGCGGTGGACATCGCTGACGGAGTACCGCTCGTCGGTCGGCTACACGGACGAGGTGGTGCACGTGTTCCTGGCCGAGGAGTTGTCCGGCGTCCCGGAGCAGCCGGACGCCGGCGACGATGAGCGCATCGAGATCGTCCAGTGGCCGCTCGCGGGCCTCGACGACCTGATCGGCCAGGTCAGCGACGCCAAGACGCTGATCGGCCTGCTGCTGCTGCGCGAGCGGATTCCATAAACGCAGCAACGGTTGCACTGGCGAGGAGCCGTGGCGCCCAGCCCGAATGAGGGTCGCAATGGCCATCGCACCCGCACCGCCCGATGCGCGCTCGTTCGAGCACCACGTGCTCGACTTCCTCGCCTACCTCGAGTTCGAGCGCCACTTGTCCCGCAACACGCTCGAGGCCTATCGCGCCGACCTGCTGCAGTTCGGCGACTTCCTGGCGCGGCGCGACGCGGACGCGCTGAGGGCTCAGCACGCCGAGCTGGCCGGGTTCCTCGCGGAGCTCGCCACGGGCACCGACGACCGCGCCGCCGCGGCACCGGCCACGCTCCAGCGCAAGGCGGCATGCCTGCGCTCGTTCTACCGCCACCTGCGCCGCGAGCAGATCATCGCGCACGACCCGACGGCGGACCTGCGCGCGCCGCGCAAGACGCAGCGCCTGCCGAACGTCCTGAGCAGAGGTGAAGTCGCGCAGCTGCTGGCGGCCCCGAGCGGCACCGCGGCGCCCGCACTGCGCGACCGCGCGCTGTTGGAGCTCATGTACGCCTGCGGGCTGCGGGCATCCGAGGCGGTTTCGCTCGAGGTCGGCGATCTCGACCTCAACCACGGCGTGCTGCGCGCCCGCGGGAAGGGCTCGAAGGAGCGCCTCGTCCCGATCGGCCGCGAGGCGGTCGGTGCGGTGCGTGCGTACCTCGAGCGCGGGCGGCCCGCGCTGGTGGGCGCGCACGAGGCCGGCCATCTGTTCGTCAACAGACGTGGCACAGGCCTGACGCGCCAGGGGCTGTACAAGATCGTGCAGCGTCACGCGCGCAGCGCCGGCCTCGAGGACCGCATGAGCCCGCACACCCTTCGCCACACGTTCGCCACGCACCTGCTGGCCGGCGGCTGCGACCTGCGCGCCGTGCAGGAAATGCTCGGCCACGCCGACATCTCGACGACGCAGGTCTACACGCACCTGTCGGCCGAGCGCCTGCGCGACGTGTACCACCGCGCACACCCGCGGGCCGGTACGTGAGCTTCGCCTGCCAGAATCGCCGCGCCATGCGCCTTGCCGCGACCGCCGTCGCAGTGCTCGCCCTCGCCGGCTGCGGCAACGACCGCTCGAAGTCGCCGAACGTGACCACGCCCGGGCCGTCGCTCGGCGCGAACCCCGCTGCCTACCCCGAGCACGGCATCCGCTTCACCGCCCCCGCGGGCTGGAACCTCGACGCCGGCGAGGCGCCGCTCGTCGCGACCGTCCAGACGGGCCAGGCGACCGCGGCGTTCTGGCGTTACCCGCGCACCGAGCGGCTGCCGACGACGAAGGCCGAGCTCGACGCCGCGCGCAAGGCGCTGCTCGAAGCCGCCAAGTCGCGCGATGACACGTTCGTGGAGATAAAGAGCGCCGCGACGAGGATCGCGGGCCAGCCGGCTGTCCAGATCCGCGCCCGCGAGACGATCGAGGGACAGCCGCGCGTCGTGCGCTCCACCCACGTCTACGCGTTCGCCTCGGAGATCGTGGTCGACGCGTACGCCTCTCCGGACGACTTCCGCCGCGTCGACGCGGACGTCTTCCGCCCGCTGCTGCGCTCGCTGAGGATCAGCAAGCCGACCGCGTGAGCGCGCGCGCGTTCGTGGTCGTGCTGGACGCCTGTGGCGCCGGCGCGTTGCCCGATGCCGCCGAGTACGGCGACGCGGGCGCCGACACGCTCGCGCACGTGGCCGAGGCGGTCGGCGGGCTGGAGCTGCCCGCGCTCGAGCGACTCGGCCTGGGCCGGATCAGGCCCATCGCCGGCGTGGCGCCCGCGCCGGCGCCGGCGCTGCACGGCCGCCTCGCGCCGCTCGGGCCCGGCAAGGACTCGGCGACAGGGCACTGGGAGCTGATGGGAGCGGTCCCCGCGGCGCCGCTGCCCACGTACCCCGACGGCTTTCCGCCCGAGGTCATCGCGACGCTCGAGCGGGTCAGCGGCCGGCGCTTCTGCCTGAACCGCCCGAGCAACGGCCTCGCGGCGATCGAGGACTACGGCGAGCACCATGTCGAGTCGGGCGAGCTGATCCTCTACACGTCGGTCGACTCGGTGCTGCAGATCGCCGCGCACGAGGACGTGATCGCCGAGCACGAGCTGCACGTGCTGTGCGCCGCGGTCCGCGACGCGATGACCGGCGAGCACGCCGTCGGGCGCGTGATCGCGCGGCCGTTCCGCGGGCCGCCGCACGCGTTCGAGCGGACGCCGGGGCGCAAGGACTTCGCGCTCGCGCCGCCGGGGCCGACGTACATGGAGGCTCTGCAGGCGGCCGGCATGCCGGTGCACGCGGTCGGCAAGGTCCACGACCTGTTCGCGGGCCGCGGCATCGACGTCGCCCACCCCGCAAGCTCCAACGCGGAGGGGCTCGACGCGCTCGGGCGCCTGGTGGGGGAGCTCGACACCGGGCTCGCGCTCGCGAACCTCGTCGACACCGACCAGGTGTACGGCCACCGTAAGGACGTCGCGGGGTTCGCCCGCGCCTTGGAGGAGATCGACGCGGCCGTCGCGACCTGGCTCGAGCGGCTCGGGCCCCAGGACCTGCTCGTGCTCACCGCCGACCACGGCTGCGACCCCCTGGCCGGCCACAGCGACCACACGCGCGAGTACGCGCCGCTGCTGGCGGTCTTCGCGGAGCACGGCGGCCGCCGCCACGACGGCGCGCTCGCCGACGTCGGCGCCTCGGTCCTGCGCTGGCTCACCGGCGCCGACGAGCCCGGGCTGCCGGGGACCGCCTGGCTCTAGATTGGGCTGCGTTGCCCGAGCTGCCCGAGGTCGAGACCGTCCGCCGTCAGATAGCGCCCCATGTCGAGGGGCGGCGCATCGAGCGTCTCGACATCCAGGACGCGCGCTGGTGCCAGCCGCTGGCCCCGGAGGTGCTGGCCGACGCCGTCGAGGGACGCGTCGTGGAGCGGCTGGACCGCCGCGGCAAGTACCTGATCTGGGCGCTCGAGGACGACGTGCACCTGCTGATGCACCTGCGGATGACCGGCAACCTCCTACTGGCCGACGCGCCGTACGAGCGAGTCCGCGTCGTGCTCGACGACGGCGGGAGCGTGCGGTTCTGCGACCCGCGCCGCTTCGGGACGGGGGAGCTCGCCGTCGGCGCCAAGGCGCTGGACGAGTTCTTCGCCGCGCGTGTCGGGATCGAGCCGCTGGGCCCGGAGCTGACCGGCGAGCGCGTATGGCTGCTGGCGCGCGGCCGGCGCGCGCCGGTCAAGGCGTTCCTGCTCGACCAGCGCCACATCGCGGGCGTCGGGAACATCTACGCCGACGAGGCGCTCTTCCGGGCCCGCATCCACCCGCTGCGGCCCGCGGGCGCGCTGACGAAGGCACAGGCCGGAGCGCTGTCCGAGGGCGTGCGCGGGGCGTTGCTCGCCGGCCTCGGCGCCGGCGGCGCGTCGATCGACGACTTTCGCCACGCCGATGGTGAGACCGGCTCGTTCCAGAACGAGTTCCTGGTGCACCGCCGCGAGGGCGAGCCGTGCCCCGTCTGCGGCAACACGATCGTGAAGTTCGTGGCCGGCGGCCGCGGCACCTATGCCTGCGAGCGCTGCCAGCGGCGTCCGCGCCGGCGCCGCGGCGTACCATAAGCCGGAGCAATGGCGCGGGTGGGCGCACGCACATTCTTCGCGGCGATCGCGACAGCGGCGGTCGCCGCTGCGCCCGCCTTTGCCACGCCGGTGGCCTCGACAGAGGCCGAGCGCGCCCAGCTCGGGCGGACGTTCCCCGAGCCGCTGAACTCGACCGACTTCATCAACTTCGGGCCGCAGTTCGGGCCCGAGGAGCTGAAGGCCGGCTGGTCGCTCAACGAGAAGCTCTTCCCGCAGTACGTCGACTTCACGACGGTCGCCGAAGAGCTCGGCGACCCCAATGCCGTCAGCGCCGGGAACTCCGATGGCCTGCCGCCCTGGGACCCGAACGACACCAAGGACGGCCTGCCTCTCTACGTCGTCAAGGTCACCGACGAGTCGGTCCCGGACAAGGACAAGCAGTACGTGCTATTCGTCAACGCCCACGCCGCCGAGCCGTGCGGCACGGAGGGGACGCCGCGCTTCCTCGAGGACCTGTTGATCTGGCGCACGACCGACCCGAACCGGCTGCTCGACGACGGGACCGGCATCAGCGGCATCAAGCACGAGATCACGGTCGCCGAGCTGCTCAAGCGCACGAAGCTCTACTGGGTCAACGTCGCGCCGGACGGCTGGGCGATCGGCGACGGGCACGGGCGCGACGGCGCGAACTACAACGGCGCCGGCGCCAACAGCAACCGCGTTGCGTACCAGGACGGCTGGGTCTTCCCGCCACACCCGAAGCTCATCCAGGAGGGCTACTCGGTGCTCCAGCAGCCCGAGGGCGCAGCGGTCACCAAGTACCTGAGGCGTGTCCGCGAGGTCGAGATGGGCGGGCGGCCCTGGGCGGTCTCCAACGACCAGCACGGCCCGCTCCCCGTCGGCGCGGTCCTCATGCACGATCAGGGCAACACGGCCGCGAAGGTCGACAGGACGGAGGACTACGCCGCTCGCACCTCCGAGAAGATGGACGAGGTCTTCGCCGCGTACGCGACGCAGACCGGCCTCACCGTCACGCAGGCGGCCGCTGCCGAGGCGGGCAGCGTGCGTGACGAGCTGTTCCGTCTCTACACGGCGGCCACGGGCAACCCGGTCACCGAGAAGGCGGCCTTCCTGACGCTGGAGTGGGCCGAGTACGCCTCGATCTGGGAGCACCTCGACTACAACGTCAGCGGCACATGGGGTGGGTGGGCCGGCTCAACGTCGGGGCTCGGCGCCGACGCGATCTCCTTCGAGGTCGACTGCGCCGCCTACGGCGACTGGCAGCCGGCGCTCTACCAGCTCTTCGTCGACAACGTGCGCGCGATCAACGAGACAGCGGCGGTGCATGCGGCTGCCAAGACGCAGGGCGTCGCGCCCGTCCGCACGTACGACCTGGACGGCCCGATCGGGTTCGTCGAGACCGGCACGCGCATCACGGACCGGGACGGCAACCCGTCGCCCCCGCCTCCCAATTTCCCCGGCAACCCGCTCGTCAGCTTCATCCCGCAGACGCACTACGACGTCGCCAACACCGACTACTTCCGCGACCTGCGGCCGATCGTCGGCCAGCCGGTCGTGGAAGTTCCCGCGCGGTCGCCGGCCCGCCTCGGGGAGAGCGTCGCCTCGATGGTCGTCTCCGACACCACCGCGACCGACACCGCCGTCCTGCGCGCGTTCGCCCAGGACGGGGGCAACCTCGTGCTCACCGACGGCGCGCTACAGCTGCTGCCCGACCTGATCGGCGTGCCGAAGGAATCGATCAAGCAGGGCTTCGCGTACGTCGGCTACAGCGACCTCGACCGCGCGCACCCGTGGACGCAGGGCCTCTACAAGCGCGCACGCCAGATGTTCGACCCGGTGGGCCTCGGCTACCCATTGCTGATGGAGCGCGACCAGTACTGGCCGTGCAGTGAGGACGGGGTGTGCGAGCCGTCGCCGACGGAGAACTCGGCGCCGATCTGGACCGTCGACCGGGCCGCCTGGACCGCGAAGGGCGGGACGACCATCGGCACCGCCGACCCGCCGGCCGATCGCCACTTCGGCGGCGAGGGGACGGCGACGGACAAGACCACGATCGGGACGCTGAAGCTCGGCAAGGGTCGCGTGGTCCTCTTCGGCGCGTTGCTGCCGCGTCCGACCGAGCAGTTCGAGCACTGGTTCGGCCTCAACCCGTACACGATCTCGGTGCCCGGCCAGCAGATGCTGATGCGAGCGCTCAAGTTCAAGCGCGACGGCCTCAAGCCGCTGCCCGCGGCAGCGCGCCCGTGCACGAGCGCGCGCGCCCTGACCATCCGCCTGCCGAAGAACCTGCGCAGCGCCCGGGTGACGCTGAAGGGCAAACGCCAGAAGGTGCTCCGCGGGCGCCGGCTGCGCGCACGGCTGAATCTACGCCGCCTGCCAGCGGGTCGCCACACGGTGCGAATCGTCGGCCGCACAAAGGGCGGCCGGAAGGTCAAGCTCACTCGCCGCGTGCACACATGTGGGCCGGCGCAATGAGAGCGCTGCTCCTCGCTGCCGCGCTGATCGCGCTCGCCGCGCCCACGACGGCGTCCGCCCAGGTCTACGTGGGCGACTGCGAGAACCTGGGCACGAGCGCGGTCACGAGCAAGGGGCCGTACGGCGCGCTCCCGCAGGAGATCGTGGAGATCCCGAGCTCGCTCGACGGCCGCCCGCTGCAGATCGGCATCGTGCGGCCGGACGCGCCGGAGGGCTACCGCGCGCCCGTGATCGTGCACGCGTCGTCGTATCACGACCGCGATCTGAAGGAAGCCGACATCCCCACGTGCGCGAGCTTCCTGGTCAAGAACTATGTCCAGCACGGCTACGCCGTCGCGCTCGTGCCGACGCGCGGCACGGCTGACACCGATGGTTGCCCCAACCTGTTCGGGAAGGTGGAGCGGTCCGACCTCGACGACGCTCTCAACTGGCTCGGCACGCGCCCGTGGAGCAACGGCAGGATCGCCATGTACGGCGTCTCTTACTCCGGCTCCACGCCCTGGGTCGCGGCGGCGACGGGCAACCGCTTCCTGAAGACGATCATCCCCGCCAGTGGGGTCAACGACCTCTTCGACCTGGCGCTGGGCGCCGGGACGCTCGACTGGCGCTTCTGGTTCTTCGTCTCCGGCTACTACCACTACTACGGACCGGTCTTCAACAACCCGGTCGCCTCGGGCCGCGACCCTGTGCGCACCGTCAACTCCGTTACGACCTGCCCGGATCACGAGGCCGGCCAGCGCGCCCAGGTCGAGTCCGCTCTGACCGGTGTACGCGACGCCGCGGGCTACTGGGCCGAGCGCGCCCTGCGGCCCATGGTCGAGCGCAAGTACCGCGGCAGCGTGCTGCTGATCAACGGCCTGAAGGACTGGAACGTCCGGCCGGCGCACACGATCCCGTGGGCGGTGTCTTTGCGTCGCAAGGGCATCCCCGTGCACGAGCTGCTCGGGCAGTGGGGGCACGCCACACCCGACCTGTACGCCGCGACGCACACGCGCTGGGACTGGGCGGACACGATGCTGCGCTGGCTGGACCGGCGGCTCAAGCGCGACCGCACCGTGGTGCTCGGCCCGCGCGTGCAGGTCGAGGACTCGGCCGGGCGCTGGCGCTATGCCCACAGCTGGCCGCTGCGCAACCGCGACACGCTGTTCTTGACTGCGGACGGAGGCCTCAAGCCACAGGCGAGCAACCAGCCAACGGCTGCCATGCTCGCTGCCGACTCCCGCGCGCGCTACTACTACACCGGCGACGGCTTCCCGCAGGAGACGACCAGCGACGACCTCCCGATCCCGGCGGAGGTCGACGAGCTATGTGTCACCTGCGCCGCGTTCCGCACGCGCGCCGACCGTCAGCTGCGCATCTCGGGGCTGCCCGAGGTCCGCGTGAACGTGACTCCGACGCTTCCGACCGGATACGTCACCGCGTTCCTGTACCGCAGGGACGCCGAGGGCCTGCACCGTCTCGGCTTCGGCTCGACCGACCTGCGCTTCCCGCGCGGTGAGAACTCGGGCGACCAGCATCCCCTGCAGGTCGTGCCCGGCAAGGCGCTCCCGATTCGCATCGAGCTCGAGCCGCTCGAGGCAGTGGTCCCGGCGGGCAACGAGCTCGTGCTGATCCTCGGCCAGGGGCGCTCCTCGCAGCTGCCCGGCAGCGCGCCGGCGCCGGTGCAGCTGAGCTACGGCGACGAGACCAGCCGGCTGCGGTTGCGATTCACCGACCCGCCCGCCGATCGCTTCTTCACGCCGCCCGGGCCGGACGGCAGGCAGCTCGGCCGCTAGGCGGCGAGTTCGTCGAGGCGCCCGGCTGCGTCGGCCTCGAGCGCCTCGCGGAAGCCACCGAGAACCTCGTCGCCGATCATGACCTGGGGGAAACTCATCATCCCCGTGCGGGCGACGAGCTCGGCGCGACCGTCCGGGTCCTTTGCGAGATTCACCTCTTGGAACTCGACACCGCGCTTGCGCAGCAGCTCCTTCACGCGGACGCAGAACGAGCACGGATCGGTCGTGTAGACGGTGATTTGCGGCGCCATTACTTCATTTAGTATAGCGAGGCACTGATGGCCGGCTCGGTCAAGACCGAGGGGGTCGTCCTGCGCTCGTTGCGCTACGGCGAGGCCGACCGGATCCTGCACGTATACACGTCGGATCGGGGGCGCGTGGGCGCGATCGCAAAGGGCGTGCGGCGCACGCGCAGCCGCTTCGGCGGGCGCCTGGAGCCGTTTAGCCGCGTCGCGCTGATCCTGCACGAGGGCCGCTCGGACCTGCTCACCGTGACGTCGGTCGAGACGCTCGCTGCGCACGCCGGGCTGCGCGGCGATGCCGGTGCACTGGATGCCGCCGGGCGCGCCTGCGATGCCGTCGCGCGCCTGTTCGAGACCACCGAGGCGCACGCGTCCGTCTATCACCTGCTCTGCAACCAGCTCGCGCTGCTGGACGCGGACCCGGCGCGCGCGACGCACGCCAACCAGCTCGCGTTCCGGCTCAAGCTGCTGGTGGCTGCGGGCCTGGGCCCGCAGCTGTCCGCCTGTGCCGCGTGCGGCGAGCGCGAGCACTTGATGGGATTCAGCGGCGCCGCGGGCGGCATGGTGTGCGGGGCCTGCGAGGCGGGGGCGTTCCCGCTCGGCGAGGACGCGCACGCGTTCATGACAGCAGCGCTCGGCGCGCCGCTTGCCGAGGCGCCGTCCGCCGGCGACCGCGCCCTGCGCCAGGCCGAGCGCGCGATCACGGAGACCGCGGAGCACCACGCGCACGTCCGCCTGCGCGCCGCCGTGCCCGGGTAGGGTCCGCCCTGGTGGCCGACGAGAAGTGGGTCTACGAGTTCAGCGAGGGCTCGCGCGAGATGCGCGACCTGCTCGGGGGCAAGGGCGCCAACGTCGCGGAGATGACGCGCATCCTCGGCGCCGAGCGGGTGCCGGCGGGGTTCACGATCACGACCGAGGCGTGCGTCGCGTACATGTCGGCCGACGGTGGCTGGCCGGACGGGCTCGACGAGCAGGTTCGCTCCGCGCTCGCTGCGCTCGAGGAGCGCGCGGGCCGGAGACTTGGCGACCCGCCCGACCCGCTGCTGGTCTCGGTGCGCAGCGGCGCACGCGAGTCGATGCCCGGGATGCTCGACACGGTCCTGAACCTCGGCCTCAACGATGAATCCGTCGAAGGCCTCGCCCGGACCACCGGCAACGAGCGCTTCGCGTGGGACTCGTTTCGCCGGCTCGTGCAGATGTACGGCAACGTCGTGCGCGACGTCGAGGGTCAGCGCTTCGAGGACGAGATCAAGGCGGTCAAGAAGGACCGCGGCGTGGCGCTGGACACAGAGCTCGACGTCGATGCGCTGCGCGACTTGGTCACGCGCTTCAAGCAGTTCTACGAGTTCCCCCAGGACCCGCACGAGCAGCTGCGCGGCGCGATCACCGCCGTCTTCGACTCCTGGACCGGTGAGCGCGCGGTCCAGTACAGGCGCATCAACCGCATCCCCGACGACTGGGGCACGGCGGTCAACGTGCAGCAGATGGTCTTCGGCAACAAGGGCGACACGTCCGGGTCGGGCGTCGCGTTCAGCCGCGACGAGCTGACCGGCGCGCCCGAGCCGTCCGGCGACTTCCTCGCCAACGCCCAGGGCGAGGACGTCGTCAGCGGCGTGCGCAACACGCGCGACATCTCCGAGCTGCGCGACTGGCTGCCCGACGTGCACGAGCAGCTGATGGAGATCCTGCGGACGCTCGAGCGCCACTACCGCGACATGCAGGACGTTGAGTTCACGGTCGAGGACGGCCGCCTGTTCATGTTGCAGACGCGCAGCGCGAAGCGGCCGGCGCAGGCGGCCGTGCGGTTCGCGGTCGACGCCGTCGAGGAGGGACTGCTCTCGAAGGCCGAGGCGATCTGCACGATCGACGCCGAGGCGCTCGACGCGCTGCTGCACCCGACGTTCGATCCCGACGCCGACTTCAGCGTGCTCGCGCGCGGCGTGGCCGCTTCGCCGGGTGCGGCCAAGGGCGAAATCGTGTTCACGGCCGACGACGCGGTCGCTGCTTCGGCCGAAGGGCGCGACGTGATCCTCGTGCGCCAGTTCACCGAGGCGGACGACGTCGCGGGCTTCCACGCCGCCCGCGGTGTCCTGACGTCGGAGGGAGGCAAGGCGTCGCATGCGGCGCTCGTCGCACGCGGGATGGGCGTGCCGGCGGTCACGGGCGCGAGCGCGCTCGACATCGACGTCGGCGCGGGCGCGGTGACGGTGAACGGCACGACGCTGCACGAAGGCGAGCGGCTGGCGATCGACGGGACGACAGGCACGATCACGGTCGACGACGTGCCGCTCGTGGAGCCGGAGGTCGACGAGCACTTCAACACGGTGCTGCGCTGGGCGGACGAGCTGCGCACGCTCGGCGTGCGCACCAACGCCGACACGCCGGAGGATGCGGCGCGCGCACGGGAGTTCGGGGCGGAGGGCATCGGGCTCTGCCGCACCGAGCACATGTTCCTCGGTGACCGCCAGCCGCTGATGGCCGATGTGATCCTCGCCTCCGACGACTCCGAGCGCGAGGAGGCGATCGAGCAGCTGCGCCCGCTCCAGGAGGCCGACTTCGAGGGGATCTTCACCGCGATGGACGGGCTGCCGGTCACGATCCGGCTGCTCGACCCGCCGCTGCACGAGTTCCTCCCGCACCTGCACGACGTCGAGCGCGAGCTCGAGCGCGCGCGCATAGAAAACGACGACAAGGTCGCGGATCTGGAGCACACGTACGCCCGCGTGCGCGCGCTGCAGGAGACGAATCCGATGCTCGGCACGCGCGGCGTGCGGCTGGGGATCCTCTACCCGGCGCTCTACGAGATGCAGGTGCGCGCAATCTTTAGAGCCGCGAAGCGCGTGACCGAGCGCGGCGTGGACGCGCGTGTGGAGATCATGGTCCCGCTCGTCGACTACGAGCGCGAGCTGGAGCTCCTGCGGGGGCTGATCGAGCGCGTCGCGCGCGAGGAGTCCCACGACGGCCACCTCGTCGGGACGATGATCGAGCTGCCGCGCGCGTGCTTCCTGGCCGACCACATCGCGGAGCACGCCGACTTCTTCTCGTTCGGCACGAACGACTTGACACAAACGGGCCTCGGCTTCTCGCGCGACGACATCGAGGGCAAGATCCTCGGGCGCTACATCGACCTCAAGATCTTCGACCGCTCGCCGTTCGAGACGATCGACGCGCCCGGTGTGGGGCAGCTCGTGCGCATGGGCGCGTGGCTGGGGCGCAAGACGAAGGGCGACCTGAAGCTCGGCGTCTGCGGCGAGCACGGGGGAGACCCGGACTCGATCGACTTCTTCCACCACTCCGGGATCGACTACGTCTCGTGCTCGCCGTATCGCGTGCCGGTCGCGAGGGTCGCGGCCGCGCAGGCGGCTGTGCGTAACTGATCGTCAGAACGCGCAGTCCGTGTGCGACCCTTGTTGGGTGGACGCAGTTGCCGCCGCCTTTGCCGACCGTCAGCAGGAGTGGGAGGAGGCGCACCTGTCGCCGCTGGCCGCGCGCTCGTATCCCGCCCGCCGGGACATGCCCGAGGACGACTGCTCGCTGCGCACGCCGCTGCAGCGCGACATCGGCCGAATCGTTCACTGCAAGGCGTTCCGGCGCCTGAAGCACAAGACGCAGGTGTTCGTGTCGCCGGAGGGCGACCACTACCGCACGCGGCTCACGCACACGCTCGAGGTGACGCAGATCTCGCGCGCCGTGGCGCGGGCGCTGCGGCTCAACGAGGACCTCGTCGAGGCGGTCGGCGTCGGCCACGACCTCGGCCACCCGCCGTTTGGGCACATTGGCGAGGACGCGCTGGACCGCTGCCTGCGAGAGCGCTTCGGGCGGGAATTCCGCCACTACGAGCACTCGCTGCGCGTCGTCGAGGTGCTAGAGCGCGAGGGAGCGGGGCTGAACCTCAACGAGGACGTGCGCGACGGCATCTACTGCCACTCGGGCCGCGCGCCGCAACCGCGCACGCTCGAGGGGCGGATCGTGCGATTGGTGGATCGCGTGGCCTACGTCAACCACGACATCGACGACGCGCTGCGGGCCGGCGTGCTGCGCGAGGACGAGCTGCCGGCCGGGCCGATCGCGGTGCTGGGGACGACGGGCTCGGCGCGCATCGACGCGCTCGTCCACGACCTCGTCGAGCACTCGGAGCGCGCCGGCGAAATCGTCCAGGGCGAGGAGGCCGGCGCCGCGATGGACGCGCTGCGCGCGTTCATGTTCGACCACGTTTACCTCGGCGAGGCCGCCCGGCGCGAGCACGCGAAGATCGAGACCGTGATCCGCACGCTCTTCAACCACTTCGTGGCCCAGCCGGAGGCGCTGCCCGACGGCGGCGGGGCGCCCGGCGCCGACCTCGCGCAGCGCGTCACGGACTACCTGGCGGGGATGACCGACCGCTACTGCCTGCGCGTGTTCGAGGAGCTGTCGGTGCCGAGGGCCTTCGCGCTCTAGGCTCAGCCGGTGGCGCGCTACGCCGCAGACTCCCGCGACAAGGTGCGCGACGCGGTCGACATGCTCGACCTCGTCTCGACGCGCACCGAGCTGCGCCGCGCGGGCGCGAACCGCTACGAGGGCCTGTGCCCGTTCCACGAGGAGCGCACGCCCTCGTTCGGAATCGACCCGGAGCAGAAGCTCTACCACTGCTTCGGCTGCGGGGCCGGCGGCGACTGCTTCACGTTCGTGCAGGAGACCGAGGGGCTCGACTTCAAGGGCTCGCTCGAGTGGCTGGCCGGCCGCTACGGCGTCGAGCTCGAGCTCGACCACGAGGATCCCGAGGCTGCGGAGCGGCGGCGCGGGCGCGAGCGGCTGCTCGAGGTGCTGGAGCGGGCCTCGGTGTTCTATGTGCGCTACCTCTGGGACTCGCAGGAGGCGGCTCCGGCCCGCGAGTATCTGGCGTCGCGCGGGCTGGAGGAGAGCGCGCTGCGCGAGTTCCGCGTCGGTTACGCCCCGAGTGCGTGGGACACGTTGCTCGGCGCCGGGCACCGCGAGGGCTTCAGCGCCCGCGAGCTGTTCGACGCGGGGCTCGCGGTGCGGGCGAAGGGCGAGGGCCGCGTTTACGACCGCTTCCGGCGGCGGATCATGTTCCCGCTCTGCGACCTGCGCGGGCACGTCGTCGGGTTCGGGGCACGGGCGCTCGGGGCAGACCAGCAGCCGAAGTACCTGAACTCTCCGGACGGCATCGTGTATCGCAAGGGCCGGCACCTGTTCGGCGCCGACATCGCGCGCACGCACGCCGCGCGCAGTGGCGACGTCGTCGTCGCGGAGGGCTACACCGACGTCATCGCGCTGCACCAGGCCGGCGTCCGCAACGCCGTCGGGCTGATGGGGACGGCGCTGACCGAGGAGCAGGTCGGCGAGCTGGCGCGGCTGGCGAACACCGTGCTGCTCGCTCTGGATGCCGACAGCGCGGGGCAGGAGGCGATGCTGCGCGGCGCGCGCCTCGCCCAGGGCCGCCGGCTCGAGCTGCGCGTCGTGCCGCTCCCGGCCGGCCGCGACCCCGCGGACCTGGTGGCCGAGGAGGGCGCGAAGGCCGCGCAGGCGCTGATCGAGTCCGCGGTGCCGTTCGTCTCGTTCCGGGTCGAGCGGGAGCTCGAGCAGGGCGATCTGAACAGCGCCGAGGGCAAGGACCGCGTGATCGACGCTTTGAATCCCGTGTTCGCCACGCTGCCGCCGAGCGCGCTGCGCGAGGAGCTGCTGCGGCGCGTGGCGGACGCGACAGATCTGGCGCCGAGCATGGTGTCGTCGTGGCTGTCGGCTCCGGGGCAGCCGGCTACCGGTTTGTCGCGGGCGCCCCAGCATTCAGCCGCGAAGGGCAATGGTGCCCCGCGTGCGGCGGCCGCTGACCCGACCAGCCGCGCCGAGCGAGCATTCCTCGCCCAGTGCATCGCCACGCCGGACGCCGGCGCAGAGGCACTCGCGCAGGCCGGCGACGAGGCGTTCTCCTCCGACCTGCACCGTCGTGCCGCGGCGCATCTGCGCCAGCACCTGCGCAATCCCGGCGCGAGCCTTCCGCCCGACGAGGACGTCGTGCGCCTGGTGGCAGCGCTCGACGCGGCGGCATCGAAGATGCACGGCTCCCAAGACGCCGTCCAGGGCCAGCTGCGCGAGCTCTGGATCGCCCGCGAGGAGCACCTTATGGACGTCGATCGCCGCGAGGGCCGCGCCGATCTCACGGACCGCCGCAAGCGCATCGAAGCCTGGACCCGCGAGCGCGACGAGTTCATCGGCCGCTCGATGGAGGCGACCCGCCCGGTCGAATGAAAGGTCCGTTGGGGTCAGGCGGAGATAGCGCCGGTGTAGGAGAAGACAAGCCTGCCCTGGCCGCCGACCCCGCGCAGCTCGCCTGAGCCTGAAGCGTTCGTGAACGTGCCGCTGCCCCCGGTCACCGTCCACGTTCCCGTGAGCTTGCCGTCGGCGCAGAACAGACCCTCCGTGTGGACCTCCAGCGAGCCGGTGGGTGTCGTCCACACGTCATCCGAGGTCCGGGTAGAGCACCCCCCGGCCGGTGGAATGGCCGGCGTCGACACGACCGAGCTGGTGGCTTCGAGCGTGCCGAGGTCACGTGAGTGACCCGTCCCGACAAGTGTCAGGAAGCGCTCGTCGCCGACAACCTCGTTCGAAGTCACCCGGTACTGGATCGTCACGCGGAGACCGGGGGCGGCAGACGCGCCCACCGCCCCGATCACGCCCAACGCGGAGATCATCGCTACTGCCGCCATCGCGATCCACGTTCGCATCAGAACCCCCACCGTCATCCCATCCCCGTTGGACGAAGTCGACACCGAGCTTACTCGCCCCCGGAGAATGAGAAACCCGCTCAACAGCCCGGCGGAGCCCTGACCCGGATCCGTGCGGGTACGACCGCTGCGTCGCGGCGCTTCAGTTCCACCACGTCGACCCGCAGTCCAAGTCGTTCGCACTCGGCAACGCCGGGCTCACCCGCGGCATCGCCACGATGCGGGCCGAGGCGGCAAAGTGCGTGCTGCTGTGCTCGAACTGCCATGCCGAGGTCGAGGCCGGTGTCGCTAGGCTGCCCTAACATCGACCTGTGCCGGCCGTCGGGCCGTCGCATGCGATTGGCGGTCCGGGGTAGCTCAATGGCAGAGCGAACGGCTGTTAACCGTTAGGTTGTGGGTTCGAGTCCCACCCCCGGAGCTCAATCCGATCCGCTGGGCGGGACGCTACCGTCCGAGCGATGGGACGAGGTCCAATGAGGTCGCGCCAGGGGACGCGCGCGGCCCTGATTGCGGTGATCGCGGGCGTGCTGTTTGCGATGCCCGCGACGGCTGACGCCGCATCCTGGAGCGTGAGCAGCGAGACGCCGGTGGAGGGTGAGACCGTCACGATCTCGCTGTCGAGCCTGCTGCCCGAGACCGTAAGCGTGACGACGCAGAACGGCAGCGCCGCCGCCGGCAGCGACTACACCGCGGTCAACACGAGCGTCAACGTCAACATCCTCGGCCGCGAGGTCGAGGTGCCGATCACGCAGGACACGCTCGACGAAGCGGGGGAGACGTTCACGATCTCCGTGTCGGGCAGCGACCCGGCCTCGCGGACGATCACGATCCAGGACGACGATCCTCCGCCGCAGATCGGCGTCGCCGATGCGACCGTCGTCGAGGGCACCGGTGCGAACCCGGTCGCGCTCGTCATCCCGGTCACGCTCAGCGCACCGAGCTCGCAGGACGCCTCGGTCGCCTTCGCCACGGCCGACTGGGGCGAAGCCGTCCCGGTGCCCGCCGCCGCGGGCGGGGACTACACGGCGACGACCGGCACCGTCACGTTCCCCGCGGGCCAGACGACGGGCGCCGCCCTGATCCCGATCGTGGTCGACGAGATCGACGAGGATGTCGAACGGCTGCGCATCACGTTCAGCAACCCGGTCAACGCCGCGATCCCCGGCGGGCCGGTCGCGACCGTCAACGGCGACATCGAGGACGACGACACCGCCACGCTGCAGGTCGGCAGCGTCGCCGGCCCCGAGGGCGACTCAGGGGAGACGATCTTCACGCTGCCAGTCACGCTCTCGACGCCCTCGAGCAAGCAGATCACCGTCGACTGGTCGACGGGCGACCTCCAGGCGGTCGCGGGCGAGGATTACCGCGCCGCGACCGGCCAGGTCACCTTCGCGCCTGGCGACACGCAGCCGAAGCAGGTCGCCGTCCCCGTCCTCGGGGACCGCCGCGTCGAAGCGGACGAGGCGTTCACGGTCCAGCTCGGCAACGCGGTCAACGCAGCGCTGCCGGGGCAGCCCGCGATCGGCGCCATCGTCGACGACGACCGCAGCGGCTCGAACCCGGGACCGGCAGCGCCGGGGGGCGGTGGCACCGCCGCGACCGGCGTCCCCGTGGTGCGCCTGTCCGCGCCGCGATCGACCTCCCGCGGCGCGACGATCACGGTCAGCTGCGCGAATGCCCCCTGCGCCGGCAGCGTCACCCTGTTCTCGGTCATCGTGCGCCGCGCGAAGATCAGGGCGCTGCGGCGTGAGATCAAGCTCGGCCGCGCGTCGTTCACCCTGCAGCCGGGCGGGCGCGCCGCGCTGCCGATCAGGCTCTCGAAGCGCAACCGCGGGCTCGTGCGCCTCGCTCGCGCGCTGCGCGTCAAGGCGTTCGCTGTGGCGCAGGGGCCGAGCGGGGCGTTCGCCGTGACCGAGCGGCGCGGGACGCTCCGGCGCCGCTGAGCTCCTCGATCAGCTCCGCCGCCCGGGCGCCCGCGTCGTGCGCGACCGCCCACTCAGCAAGCTCGTGCGCGCGCAGACGCAGCTCCGGCTCGGCCAGCGCGCGCGCGACCGCCAGCCGGACCGAGCGCGGCGAGCACAGGCGCCGCGGAATCCTGACGCCCGCGCCCGCCCAGTCGATCCGCGCCGCGTTCTCGTTCATGTCGCCCGCGGCCGGGCAGACGACGACCGCACAGCCTGCCGACAGCGCCCGCACGACCGTCCCATGACCGCCGTGGCAGACGACGACGTCGCAGCGGGGCATCGTGCGCGAGTACGAGACCCAATCGACGACGCGGGCGTTCGGCGGCACCCGTAGCCCGCGGTCGGGCAGCCGCCGGTTCCAGGTCGCCAGCACGCGCACGGGAGCGTCCGCCAGCCCAGCGAGCGCGGCGCGCAGCAGCCGGTGCGAAGGGTCCTGGGACGTCGACGGCGCAACCAGCACCAGCGGCGCATCGCCGGGTGGCGGCTCCACGTCCCCGTAGGGCGGCTCCCACTGCAGCGGCCCGACCACGTGCGTCGCGGGCTCGGCGACCGGGCGCGGGTACTCGAGGTGTGGAAACGTGGCCACGAGGCAGAGCTGCCGCGAGATGCCGCCGTGCAGGTGCCCGAGCGGCGGCAACCCGAGCCGCCGCCGCGTCTCGTTGAGCTCGCCTCGCCCGCGCTGGGCGCCACGGCGCACCACCGGGTCGGTCAGGCGCCAGAACGACCGCCCGGCAGCCGTCCGCGGCAGCCGCGCCCCGAGCGAGTACGGCCCAAACCCGTCCGCCGGCCGCGGGTCGACGTGCGGGACGAGCGTCGCCCATGGGACGCCCTCGCGCTCCGCGGCGAGCGCGGGAGCAAGCGTGAGCACGTCGGCGACGACGACGTCGGGGGCCCAGCTCGTGACGAGCTCGCGCGTCGTGACCGCCGCGCGAGCCACCGCTTCGTAGGGCTTGAGCGGCCGCTCGCGAGTCGGGAACACGTGGTACTCAGGGGCCGCGACGAACTCCACGTCCTCGCCCTCGGTGTAATCGCGCCAGCGGCCCCAGGTCTGCAGCGCGACGTCGTGCCCGCGCGCGCGCAGCGCGCGCCCGAGCGCGAGCATCGGGAATGCGTGGCCCGGATCCCCGAATGCGCCGAGAAGGACCCTCAAGCGGCCTCGGCCAGCTCCGCGACGAGCCGCAGCTGCTCGAGCCGCTCGTCGCGGGTCCACGCCACCGGGCTGATGCCGAGCGTGCCGACCCCGGCTTCTCGATAGGTGCGAAGGCGGTCCTTCACACGGTCCGCCGGCCCGCACAGAGCGACGAGGTCGATCAGCTCCGCCGGCAGCGCCGCCATGGCCTCGTCGCGGCGTCCGTCGAGGTAGAGGTCCTGGACCTCCTTCGCGGCTTCCTCGAACCCGTAGCGCTGGACGAGGTTGTTGTAGAAGTTCTTCTCGCGCGACCCCATGCCGCCGACGTAGAGGGCGATGAAGGGGCGCATCACGTCGCGCGCCTTCTCCACGTCGTCGTCGATGCAGACCTGGACGGTGGGGTGGACGTCGAACCCGTTCAGCGAGCGTCCGGCTTTCGCGGCGCCCTCGTCGAGGTGCTTGCGCAGCTCCGGTAGGTGCTCCGGCGACAACAGCGTGGGGATCCAGCCGTCGGCGATCTCGCCGGCGAGCTCTGTGTTCTTGGGCCCGATCGCCGCGAGGTAGATCGGGATCTGCTCCTGCACCGGCGCGATCGTGAGCTTGAGCGCCTTGCCCGGCCCGTCGGGCAGCGGCAGCTCGAGCGTGTCGCCCTTGTACTCGAGCTTCTCGCGCGCGAGCGCCTTGCGGACGACCGCGATGTACTCGCGGGTGCGCTGCAGCTGCTTGCCGAACCGCACGCCGTGCCAGCCCTCCGAGACCTGCGGCCCCGACGACCCGATCCCGAGCAGCATGCGCCCGTCGGACAGCTGGTCGAGCGTCGCGGCGGTCATCGCGGTCATCGCCGGCGAGCGGCCGGGCATCTGGAAGATCGCGGACCCGATCTTGATCCGCTCGGTCTGGCCGGCGATCCAGGCCAGGATCGTCGCCGCATCCGACCCGTAGGCCTCGGCCGCCCAGACCGAGTCGTAGCCGAGCTCCTCGGCCGTGCGCACGATCTGCAGCTGATCCTCGCTCGTCAGGCCGAGGCCCCAATAGCCGATGTGGACGCCCAGCTTCATGCAAGCCTCGTTTCAGATCGCAGGAGTTCGCTTGCCGCGGGCGACGGGTATGCATACATTCCGGTTGAACGACCCCGCGGAGGGGCTCGGAAGCCTATGCCACGCAGAGACCGCTCGCCCGTCGAAGACCTGCGCCTCGCCATCGATTGCCTGCCGCTGCGCACGCGCGTGGCCATGCTCGAAGGCGTCCGCGGGAACGAGATCATCGTCGGCGCCTACACGGACCGCCGCGGTGGCGTGTGCCCGATGCTGGCCGCGCACCGCAACGGCGGGCGCACGAGCTTCGTCTCGTTCGCCCGCTCCTGGGACAAGTTCGCCGGCGCCAAGCGCGCGCGCAGTGCGACCGAGCGCGAGCTGGACATCCTCGAGACCCATCTCGAGTCGTCGATCCTCGCCGACGACGGCGGCTTCGCAGATCTGGCGCAGGCGATCCGCGAGCATCAGGCGACCGCCCGCGCCCGCCGCGCCCGCGAGGCGCGCGAGACCGGCTGGGCGTGGATGCGCACGCGCCGCGAGCGCCAGGACGCCGAACGGGCGCTGGAGCGCGTCGAGGACGAGCGCCAGCACGCAGGAATCAGGTAGGGATCGGACATACCGCCGTCGGCGGGCGAGTTCGCAGCTACCCTGCGTCGACCATGAATAGGGGACTCATCGCCGTTGTCGCGCTGCTCGTGTTCGCTCCGAGTGCGCTCGCCAAGGACGTCGTCAAGCACGACACGAATCAGTCCCGCGACGAGGTCGCGGCCTACTGGACCGACAAGCGCATGCGCGAGGCCGTGCCTGCCGAGCGTTCCAGCACCGCGACGCCGAAGGCCGGCAAGGGTGGCAGCGGCAGCGGCTACTCGTTCACCTCGTTCGAGGCGCCGCTTCCCTACCCGACGCAGCACGGGAAGGTCTTCTTCACCGACAGGGAGACCGGCTACAACTACGTCTGCTCCGGCACCGCGGTGACGAGCGGCAACGAGAGCCTCGTCTGGACGGCCGGCCACTGTGTGCACGACGGGCCCGGCTCGTTCCACGTCAACTGGGCGTTCGTCCCCGCCTATCGCGATGGACAGCGGCCACAAGGCACCTGGTCCGCGCGCGAGCTGCTGACCACCTCGGGCTGGCAGGTGAGCGGCAACTTCGCCTATGACATCGGCGCCGCGAAGGTCAACCTCAACACCGCCGGCGCGACGCTCACCGACACCGTCGGCAGCCGCGGAATCGCGTTCAACCAGGCCCGGAGCCAGACCTACAACCTGCACGGCTATCCGGCGGCCCAGAAGTTCAACGGCCAGCGCATGCGCGTCTGCCAGAGCCCGTGGGGCCTCGACGACAACCGTTACGGCTCAGCGCCCGCGCCGATCGGCGTCGGCTGCGACCAGACCGGCGGCTCGAGCGGCGGCGGATGGGTCGTCGGCGGCAACGTCCTGTCGGTCGTCAGCTACGGCTATCAGAGCCTCAAGAACGTGCTGTTCGGCCCCTACCAGGGGTCGGTGGCACAGTCGCTCTACAGCAGCGCGTCGTCCGGCTAGTTAGACCGCCGCTCCGTCCCCGGGCCGGATGAACTGGATCTCGGGGATGATGCAGGCGGGGCTGACGCGCAGCAGCAGGCGCACCGTCTCGGCGATGTCCTCCGGCTGGATCATGTCCTCGGCGGGGACGCCCGACTCCTTCGCGAAGTTGGTCATCGGAGTGTCGACGAAGCCGGGGCACAGCGCCGTGGACTTGATGCCCTCGGTCGACAGCTCCTTGTGCATGGACTGCGTGAAGCCGACGACGGCGAACTTCGTAGCGGAGTAGACGGACAGCCAGCTCTGGCCGGTCTTGCCGGCGATCGAGGCGGTGTTGACGACGAGGGCCTTGCCGTGCTCGGCGCCGGCGGTCCTGAGCAGGTCTAGGCACTCCCTGTAGAACAGGATGATCGAGCGGATGTTGAGGTCGATCTGCAGGTCGACCCGCTTCGTCACCAGCTCACCCACCGGCGAGCCGATGCCGACGCCCGCGTTGTTGACGAGCACGTCGAGGCGGCCGAAGCGGTCGCGATGGGCGCCGACGACCTTCTTGACTTCTTCCTCGTCGCCCAGGTTCGCGGCGACGACCTCGACGTCGTAGCCGGCGTCGACGAGACCGCGCGCCGCCTCCTGGAGCTTCTCCGGCCGTCGTGCGGCGACGGTCAGCCCATAGCCCTCCTCGCCCAGCACATGGGCGATGGCCAGCCCGATGCCGCTCGATGCGCCCGTGACGAGCGCCGCCCGATCCGCCATGTGACCTCCGTTGCTGAGTGGACCTTCCGGAGCGCGGTATCAAAGCAGGGGCTACCGTTCCGCGTCCCCATGTTGCGCCGCGCACTGCTCCTGCTCATCCTTCCCGCCGTGCTGGGTCTCGCCGCCTGCGGCGGCGACGACGACGACGGCGGCGCCGCTGCGCCCGCCACGCCGCAGCCGACGGCGAAGGCCGAGGACTTCCCGAGCGCCTCGGGCCGCACGCTGAACGACCTCGTCGCGCAGTTGCCCGAGGGCCCGATCCTCGCGCCGAGCGTCTCGATCCTCGACACCGGGCGCGACAACCGCGTCGCGTTCGCGCTGTTCGACGCGGCCCGCAAGCAGCTCTCGGGCGCGCAGGTCGCGGTGTACTACGGCCGCGCCGACGGCAGCGGCGCGCGCGGCCCGTACGTCGCGCGCTCGGAGTCGCTCGAGGTCAAGCCGCAGTACCGCAGCCGCCAGACCGCCCAGGACCCGGACGCCGCGCGCAGCGTCTACGTCGCGGACGTGCCGTTGCAGCGCCGCGGCAAGGGCGCGCTGATCGCGCTGGTGCGCCTCGACGGGCGCCTGCTCGCCTCGACGGCGTACTCGATCACCGTCGGTGCGCGCGGCGCGCAGCCGCCGAAGGTGGGGGAGAAGGCGATCCGCGTCCACACCCCGACTGCCGCCGATGTCGGCGGCAACCTCGAGCGGATCGACACGCGCGTGCCGCCGCTGCGCGACCTGCACGAGGCCGACCTCGCCGATGTGCTCGGCCGCAAGCCCGTGGTGCTTCTGTTCGCGACGCCGCAGCTGTGCCAGAGCCGCGTCTGCGGCCCGGTCGTCGATGTCGCCGCCCAGGTCAAGGCCGAGGCCGGCGACGGCGTCGAGTTCATCCACCAGGAGATCTACAACGACAACACGATCTCCAAGGGCTTCCGGTCCCAGGTCGCGGACTACCGCCTGCCGACGGAGCCATGGCTGTTCGTGATCGACCGCCGCGGGGTCGTCGCCGACCGCATCGAGGGCGCGTTCAGCGTCAGCGAGCTGTCGCGCGCCGTCGCGAAGGTCCGCTAGGCCCGCGCGCCGGTCCGGAGCCAGCGCTGGACGCTCTCCGGCGGGTTGCCGTCGAACTCCGCGTCCGCGGTGAGCGTCAGCAGCCGATCGTCCTCGGCGTCGACCATGTCGCGCCGGTGCGCGAGGTAGGTGACGATCGCCGTGGCCATCGTCAGCGCCGGATCGTCACCCTCGGGATCGAGGATGCCGTTGATCTCCGCCATCACCTGCTCGATGTCGGCGACCGCGGTGATCGGCTCGTCGCGGTCCTCGAAGCGCGCCAGCAGGTCGGCGAGCAGCTCGTCGTTGCCGTCGGGGTCGCAGGCCTCGACCGCACGGTGGACGGCGGCCCAGAGCGTGAGCGTCTGCAGTTCTGTCGCCATGCCGCACGCGCTACCCCGCATGGGCCCGCGCTACGCTCGCCCCGCGCGGGGCGGTAGCTCAATCGGTTAGAGCAGCGGACTCATAATCCGTCAGATCCTGGTTCGAGTCCAGGCCGCCCCATCAGCCGGCGGCCTCGAGCGCCGCGCGGGCGCGTTCGTGGGCCGCGGCGGCCTCTTGGGCGTCGTGCTCCGCGGCGTGGAACTGTGCTTGCGCGACCTCGAAAGCGTCCGCCGCGCGGTCGCGGCGCTGCTGCGCGGTGCGCAGCGCCCGCTGCGTGCGCTCGGCGTTGCGCCGTGCGTCGACCTCGGCGAGGCGCAGCGCCTTGCGGTCGGGGCCGGGCGGCGGTTTCGGCTCGGCCTTCGGCGCGGCAGCGCGCTTCCCGCGCGCCGGCGCCTGGCCCGGCGCGACCCCGAGTCCCGCGTGGCTGAGCTCGCGCTCGAGGCGCCCGCCGCGCACCTGCTCGCGCGCGTCCTGGTCGAGCGCCCCCGCGTGCAGCGTCTCGCCGACGCGTTCGAGCACCGCGGGGCTCAGCGCATGGCCGTCCATCGACAGGAGCCCTTCGGCGATCGCCACGAGCGCGTCGACAGCGGCGCGCTCCTTCGTCAGGCCGGACCGCAGGCGCTCGCGTTCGCCGGCGCCCGCGAGCAGCTCGGTCTGCGCCGCGCGCAGTGTCTCGCCCGCGGCGAAGAGTTGGTCCATTGCCGCGCGCTGCGTGCGCGCGAGCTGGTTCACGGCCCAGGCGGCGAGCGACGGCTTGCGCAGGGCGGTGACCGTGGCGGCCTCGTCACGGCGGCCTTCGGCCCGCAACGACTTCGCCAGCGCATTGCGCTCCGCCACGAAGCGCTCGAGCGGCAGTCCGTAGAGCGCGTCGGCGTCCATGGCCCACATGGTGCCGACGCGCGCTGCGTTGCGCGGAATGAGCTCTAAAGACCAGGTTTGAAGAGGTTTGGTGCGGTGGTATGTCGCACTTACAGGGGCCGTCCGGCCTGCGAGCTGCGGGCAAGGACACAACGGGATGCGCGGCGGCCGGGCATTGCGACAGTGCCCCGGCGGGCCGGTGCGGGGCAGGAAGAGGAGAAACAGCATGCGTCGTACTTGGTGCGCGATCGTCGCGGCTCTGGCGTTGGCCGGACTTACCGCGGTGGCAGCGCTTGCGGCCAACCCGCACTTCGTGGGGACACCGACTTGCAGTGAGAACAACGGCGGCACCGCGAATGCGACGGTGACCTGCTCCGGCAAGGTGGCGGGGCTCGGCAGCCTGCCGACGAAAGTCACCGTGACCGCCAACGGCACGCTCACGTGCGTGAACCGCGGCGGCAACGAGCCGCCGGGTCAGATCCGGTCCGCGGGATCCCAGTTCTTCCCGGCGCCGCGTAATGGTCAGATCACGTTCCGCGTCAGCACCGACCCGGTCGGCGACGTATGTCCCGACAGGATGCGCGAGGTCGTCGACTTCAGCAGCGTGACGATCACCGTCGAGCAGCCGATCGGCACGGTCGTGCTGCAGGGAACGTTCTCGGTCTGAGACCACAACCGCGCTGACCAGCCGGGGGCGGGGTCGCCCGCCTCCGGCTTCAGCCTTCGGGAACCTCGAAGAACCCCTGCACGCGCGCCGCGAGCATGAGGTTGCCGTCGATCTTCAGACGCCCGGTCATGAACATCATCGGCCCGTTCGCGGTCCCGGTGACCAGCCGCAGGAAGTCGACGGGCCCGACCTTGAACGTCACGTCCGGCTCGCGCGTCGCCTCGGCGCTGCGCTCGCCCTTGCCGCCGTGCAGCACGATCTCGACGTGGTCGTAGCCGCCACCGGGGCGGTCGAGGACCTTCCAGTGGATCACCGCGTCCGTCGCGTCGGGGCGCACGCGAGCGGCCATCTGCTCGGTGATGCCGTCGATCACGAGCGGGCGGTACTCGCTGCTCATGAGCGTCTTCAGGTCGTCGTCGGACGCCTGCCGGACCTGCGCGATGAACGCGGCGGGGTCGACGGCAGAGGGATCGAGCGCGCTCATGTCGGCAGCGAGGAGCCGGCGAAGAAGAGGAACCAGATCCCCATCACGACGAGCGCGAGCGCGACGCTGACGATCATCACGATGTCGAGGACCGTCGTGCGGGAGGTCGACATGCGCTCGCCGCGCATCGATCGCAGCCACGGGAGCTGGACCCGCACGTCCGACCCCTGGCCCGTGATGCGGTCGTAGAGCGCGTTCAGACGGCCGAGGCCCTTGCCGATCACGACCATCGTCACCACCGTCCCGACGAGCACCAGCAGGTACGGGCCGATCGATGGCTGCGAGGAGCTCGTCATCCTCGACGCAAGCCACAGCCAGAAGACCGGGTTCGCGCACCACATCACGACCGAGCCGACGCCCATCAGCGCGATGAGCAGCGGCGCAGCGACGCCGCGGACCCCAGCGGGGGCGCGTTCGGGGTGTTCGGGCATCGCGCTCATGCTGTCATGCGCCGACCGGCCGCGACGTCGGGGCTGGGCCCGAGGAGCGCGGCTCGCGGCGGCCCGAAGGCGGCCCGTCCATTTGCGCGACGCGCGCGACGCCCCATGCGAGCGTGCCGAGGAAACCGAGCGCGATCGCGAGCACGATGAGGGCGGCGGTGGTCCAGAGCCAGCCGGCCGTGTCCTTGCTCTCGCGCTGCAGGATCTCGTGGTCCGAGATGACAGTGCGGACGAACTGGTCGCTCGCGGGGATCTCCGGCGCCGGGATCGCGGTGTCCCGGGGGAAGCGCATCGGCACGCCGACGACCTCGCGGCCGCGGTGCAGTCGCACCGACACCTTCCACTCGCCGTCGATCGGCATCGGCTTCGTCGAGCGGTACACGCCGCGGCTGACGCGCTCGAGCCTGTCGACGACGAGGCCGCCGCCCTGCCACGCCGTGATGTTCACCCAGTGCGCGTCGTCGGAGGCCGACGGCGGATCGAAGCGGACGGTGGCGAGCGCGTCGCGCCCGCCGTCGCGCTTGTCGAGCGTCACCGCCGCGCGCACGTTGTCCGGGACGCGCGTGGTGAGACCGTCGGCGACGAGGATCGCGACAGCCGCGAGCGACGCCAGAGCAGCGGCGCGCGCCACCGGGATGCGCGGCAGCTCGCCGCGCAGGCCACTCGCGAACAGCGCGCCCGTCACGCCGCCGGCGACACCGGCGACGGTCGCTCCAATCACGCCCTCCGGCAGCAGCGACTCGGTCCAGGGCAGCGGGTACACGAGATGCGTCCACGCGTACTCGGATGCGAAGCCGAGCGTGCCGATCAGCAGGCCGCTGACCGCACCGAACACGATCGCGCGGGAGCGCGGGTCGATCGCGAGCGCGAGCAGCTCGACGCAGCCGGCTTCGACCAGCCACAGCGGCTGCGCAGGCGTAGTCTCGCCGAGCACCGGGCCCACGATCAGGGCGACGCCGCCGCGCACGAGGCCGAAGAAGAGTGCTGCGCCGAGCGCGCCGCCCGGGCCGATCCAGCCGCGCGCGGCTACGAGCGCGACGCCGCCCGCCAGCGCGATCAGCTCGGGATGGAAGACCTGGCGGAACTGGGGGACGCCGAAGTCGAACTCGGCCTGGAAGGTCGAGAGGCCGATCAGCAGGCCGCCCGCGATCCCGACCCGCCTCAGCGCGGTCACGATCGGCAAAGTGGCCGTGCGGTCGCCGCCGTCGGTCTGGGGCCGCGCCCGCATGCCCTCGCCGAGCAGGATCGCCTGGGAGACGAGCGTCAGACCCGCGCCGCCGATCAGCATCAGGTGGGTGGGGCCCCAAAGCGTCACGTCCTGGCCGAACATGCGGTGCCAGATGTCGTCGAGCGGGAAGCCGATCAGCGCGAAGCCTGCCGCCGCCATCATCAGGACGCCGCCGACCGGCGCGTGCCAGTCGGGGCCGAGCTTGATGGCGGACGGGCCGGGGCGGTCGTCGCCGCGCGGCAGCGCCACCGCAAGCGCGCCCGCCACGAAGATGCCGTAGAGACCGACGAGGATCAGGTAGTGCGCCGGGTTCGCGAGCGGGCCGGCGTCACGCCCGTCGTCGATGTGCAGCGAGATGTCCCACATCATCCCGAGCAGGGCGATGGGGAGGGAGGCGGCAGCGACGCCGCTGGGCAGCGCGGCCCAGCCGGGCAATCCGGACACACGCGCCGACAAGTCCGAGCCCCAGCTCAGCAGGCCGACCTGGCCCGAGCGGTGGCGCAGGACGAGCCACAGCAGGATGCCGGTCGCGATCGTCGCGCCGGCGGTCGCGATCACGACCTGGTCGAGGGCGGCGCCGCCGGCGGGCTCGCTGGCGGCAACGGAAGAGGCAAGGATCGGATCCATAAGACCGATGTTACACCGATCCATGTCACATGCAAACGTGTATCATGGTCCCGTGTCCGACGTCACACATCGGCCCGCGCCCGACCAGCTGACGATCGACGAGCTCGCCCGCGATGCGGGCATGACCGTGCGCAACATCCGCGCGCATCAGTCACGTGGCCTGCTGCCGCCACCCGACGTGCGCGGCCGCACCGGCTACTACGGCCGTGAGCACCTGGCGCGGCTCGAGCTGATCAAGGAGATGCAGGCTGAGGGCTTCAACCTTGAGGCGATCCGCCGCCTGCTGCCGCAGACGGGAGGCTCGTCCGAGGAGGTCCTGCGCTTCACGCGCACAGTGCGCGAGCCGTTCGAGGACGAGGAGCCCGAGATCGTCGACGTGATGGAGCTCGGGCGCCGCTGGGGCGCGGTCGACGACCCCAACCTCGACGCCCTCGAGCGCGCGCAGCGCCTAGGCCTGATCCGCCACCTCGGCGACGGCACCTTCGAGGAGCTGAGCCCGCGGCTCGGGCGCGCCGGCCAGGAGCTGGTCGAGCTCGGGATCCCGGTCGAGCGCGGGCTCGACGTCGTCGAGGTCGTGCGCGGCTACGCGGAGGGCGTGGCGGAGTGCTTCGTCGAGCTCTTCCTCGACGAGATCTGGAAGCCGTTCGACGAGGCCGGGCGCCCGGAGGCGCGCTGGCCCGAGGTCCAGGCGGCGCTCGAGCGGTTGCGGCCGCTCGCCTCAGAGGCGCTGCTGGCCGTGTTCGGCCTGGTGATGACGCAGACCACCGAGGAGGCGATGGGCAAGGAGCTCGGCCGCCTGGGCGACGAGGCGCACGACGCCGCCGCCTGACCGCGGTCCCTACACGGACAGCGACCTCGAACAGCGTGTTTCCGGGGTGGACGCCCCAGGGCACGCCCATCTGTACATACCCGAGGGACCGATTTGGCGTCATATCCCCCCGCCCGGATCCCTCGCAGCGGGCCCACCCGGCGGAAACGGCAGGGCCCGCCGTGGACAGCGCCCGGTCACAACCGGGCGCTTCGCGTTGAAGGAGGCCTGAGCACCCACGTCGAACTCTTCTCGCGCCGATGAAGAGGACGGCCACGATCCAGCCACCGCCCGTTCCGCCGCATGAGGCGAGCGGGCACCAGAGCCTGTCCGAGTACATCCAGGCTCGCTTCGACGAGTTCTCGCGCAGCCAGAAGGACGTTGCGCAGTACATCGTCGACCACCTCGACGAGGTCGCGTTCCAGACCGCCGAGGAGCTCGCGCGGCGCGCGAACACGTCCAGTTCCACGGTCGTGCGCTTTTCCCAGGCGCTCGGCTTCGAGGGCTTCCCGGAGCTGCAGCACTCCGCGCGCGAGGAGTACCGCCGCCGTGTCGCCGCCGGCAACGGCGAGACATCCACGGCGGAACCGCTGTTCTCGCTCGACCAGAACGAGTACGAGACAGCGATCGCGGCCGACCACGCGAACGTGGAGGAGACGGCGCGCAAGGTCAGCCGTAGCGAGGTCGAAGCGGCGATCGACGCGATCGTCGACGCCGAGCGCGTGCTGATTGCCGGCACCGACCAGATGGCGTTCTTCGCCAGCTACCTACGCCACCTTCTGATGCTGCTCGACCTGCGCGCCGAGATCGTCGCGAGCCCGTCGCAGGAGGCGCTCAGCCGACTTGGCCGGATCGACGAGCAGACGCTCGTCATCGGGCTCAGCGCGGGGCGCCCGCATCCGCTCGTCGTCCGCGCCATGAAGCTCGCCCGCCATCGCCGCGCGCGCACCCTCGCGGTGACCGACGCGACGCTGAGCGAGGTGGCCAAGCTCGCGCAGATCCGGCTCTACTACTCGAGCAACTCGCCGGCTTACGTGCGGTCGCACACCGCGCTGTTGTCGACGATCCAGGCGCTCGCCTACGGCGTGTACAGCCGCGACGCCGAGCAGTACGCGGACCGCATCAAGGCGTTCCGGCTCAAGTAAGGCGGTCCGCTTGGAGGCCTCCTTGCGGGGTCTGTAGAGTGGACCACATGCGTGACGAGGCGACGTTCCGGGTCAAGGCCGGGTTGGCGGAGATGCTGAAGGGCGGCGTGATCATGGACGTCGTCACGCCCGAGCACGCGCGGATCGCCGAGGACGCCGGCGCCTCCGCCGTCATGGCGCTCGAGCGCGTGCCGGCCGACATCCGCCGCGACGGCGGCGTCGCGCGCATGAGCGACCCGACGATGATCAAGGGCATCCAGGAGGCCGTGACGATCCCCGTCATGGCCAAGGCCCGCATCGGCC
This sequence comes from uncultured Conexibacteraceae bacterium, assembly GCA_963832195.1. Lineage (GTDB taxonomy): Bacteria > Actinomycetota > Thermoleophilia > Solirubrobacterales > Solirubrobacteraceae > Baekduia. Next base: position 567,113 of record CAWHTH010000003.1, on the reverse strand, counting down.
ATTTCGCCGAGGCGCAGGTGCTCGAGGCGCTCGAGGTCGACTACATCGACGAGTCCGAAGTCCTCACGCCCGCAGACGAGGCGCATCACATCGACAAGTGGGCGTTCAAGGTGCCGTTCGTATGTGGCGCCACGTCGCTGGGCGAGGCGCTGCGCCGCATCGGCGAGGGCGCGGCGCTGATCCGCTCGAAGGGCGAGGCGGGCACCGGCGACATCGTCGAGGCGGTGCGTCACCTGCGCGCGATCACCGAGCAGATCCGCAGGCTTTCCACGCTCGACGACATGACGCTTGCGACCGCCGCGAAGGAGCTCCAGGCCCCGCTCGGCCTCGTGCGCGAGGTCGGCGCCACCGGCAAGCTGCCCGTGCCGCTGTTCTGCGCAGGCGGCATCGCGACTCCCGCGGACGCATCGCTGGTCATGCAGCTCGGTGCCCAGGCCGTGTTCGTCGGCTCGGGCATCTTCAAGTCTTCGAATCCGGAAGCACGCGCGCGCGCGATCGTGGAGGCCACCACTCACTTCGCCGACGCCGAGCGCGTCGCGGCGGCGTCCGAGGGTCTCGGCGAGGCGATGTTCTCGCTCGAGGCGCGCAAGCTCGACGAGACGCAGGTACTGGCCAACCGAGGCTGGTAGGAAGTGCCGCCGCTCGTGGGCGTCCTGGCGCTGCAGGGCGGCTTTGACGCGCACGCCGCAATCCTGCGCGCTCTCGGCGGGGACGTGCGGGAGGTGCGCACGCCTGCGGACCTCGAGGGTCTCGACGCGCTCGTGCTGCCGGGCGGTGAGTCGACGACGATGACGCTCGGTATCGACCGCGAGGGTCTCGCGGGGCCGCTCCGTGACCTGATCGGGCGCGGCACTCCGGTGCTCGCGACATGCGCGGGGCTGATCCTCCTCGACCGCGCGCACCTTGGCGTGATGGACATAGAGGCGGAGCGCAACGCCTTCGGGAGCCAGCTGCACAGCTTCGAGGCGGACCTCGAGCTCGATGGGTTGGATGGTGGCCCGCTGCGCGGGGTGTTCATCCGCGCCCCGCTGATCGCCGACGCGGGCGCCGGCGTGACTGTGCTCGCGCGTGTGGACGGCCACGCCGTCGCGGCACGGGAGGGCGCGATGACGGCGGTCGCGTTCCATCCGGAGCTGAGCGACGACGCGCGGTTGCACGAGCGCCTGCTGCAGGACGCTCGCGCGCGCAGTGCTGCGGCGGGCGACTAAGCCGTTGTGGCCTGGCGCCGGCGGCGTACGCGCTCGGCCAATGCGATGAGGCACCCCAGGGCGAGCAGCATCAACCCGATCAACGCGACCAGGCCGAGCCCGAAGCCGGTGAACGGCAGGCGGCCGGCGTCGTCGGCGCCCAGGTTCGAAGGTGCGCTCACAGCGATCGGCTTCGCGGCCGTGGCTGGGGCGGTCCCTCCGGCGGACGTCTTGCGGTTGCGGCCACCGGACCCGGCGCGCTCCTCCTGGACGCCGCGCCCGGGGGCGGCGTCCGGATTGCCGGTCTGAGTGCCCTGAGTGCCTGCGGCCGTCTGCTGCTGCTGCTGCTGAACCTGCGGTGGGATCGAGTACTGATCCGCCGCGGCCTGGCGCGAATCGGTGAACGGCAGCTGCGCCGATGCGGGCGCGGCGATGGCAAGCATGGCGACGGTCAGCGCGATGGCCGAGCGTCGGTGTGTCCCCCTAGGCATTCCGGATCCGTCCGTTTCTACCCTGCATTTCGCGCATCGCACGACACGCGACCCACAGGGAATGTAGCCGAATACGGCCGTTTTGCCCAGTATGCAACGGTTCAGACCACGAGGCCGTGGCGGACCGTGTTCTCGGTGATGACCTTCGGGTCGACGAACTGCAGCAGGTAGTCGGGGCCGCCGGCCTTCGTGCCGGTACCCGAAAGGCGGTTGCCTCCGAACGGCTGGCGACCGACCATGGCGCCGGTGATCGGGCGGTTGATGTAGAGGTTGCCGACGGGCGAGCGCCGCACGACGTGGTCGACGACGTCCGGGTTGCGCGAGAACAGGCCGCCCGTGAGGGCGACCGGCAGCGCATCGACGCGGTCGCATGCCTCGTCGACGTCGCGCACCCGCTCCACGGTGAGCAACGGGCCGAAGACCTCGTCGCGCAGCACCGGCGTGTCCGGGTCGACGTCCGCGACGATGGTCGGAGCCACGAACCAGCCGGGTGACGTCGTCGGTTCGGCGCGTGCCGCGATCCGCCCTGCCGCGGCCGCCTGTGCGGCGTAGCCATCGATCCGCTCCTGTGCGGCACGCTCGATGACGGGCGGTACCTCGGTGCCGAAGGTGTCCGCCTGCCCGACCTGCAGAACCGCAACCGCGCCCGCCAGGCGCTCGAGCAGGCCGTCGGCGATCCCCTGATGGACGAGGACGCGCGACGCGGCCGAGCACTTCTGCCCCGCGTAGTCGAACGCCGAGCGCACCAGGGCGGGCACCGCGTCGTCGAGGTCGGCGTCTGAGTCCACGATCACGCAGTTCTTGCCGCCCATCTCGATGACGGTGCGCTTGAGATGTCGCTGGCCGGCGACGACTTCGCCGGCGGCGCGCACGATGTCGAGGCCAACCGGACCGGAGCCGGTGAACGCGATCGTGGCGACCGCGGGGTCCCGGACCAGCGCCGCGCCGACGTCACCTTCTCCCTGTACAAGCGCGATGGCAGCGGACGGCACCCCGCCCGCTCTGAGCGCGGCCACGACCATCGCGCCGCACGCCGGAGCCTGCTCCGCCGGCTTGAGCACGACGGTGTTCCCGGTGGCGAGCGCTGCAGCCGTCATGCCCATCGGGATCGCGATGGGGAAGTTCCAAGGCGCGATGACCGCGACGACACCCCGAGGCTCGTAGCGCATCTCGTTGCGCTCTCCCGCAACCTGAAACAGCGGATGCCCGCGGTCGAGGGCGATCGCGCCGCGCGCGTAGAACTCGAGGAAGTCGATCGCCTCGCACACGTCGGCGTCGGCTTCGGCCCATGGCTTCGCGCACTCGCGCACGCACAGGGCGGCGAGCTCGGCGCGCCGCTCGCGGATCCATCGGGCCGCGCCGACGAGCGCGGCTGCCCGCTGGGCAGCCGGACGTGCGGCCCAGTCCCCAAACGCCGCGCCCGCGACGGCCACCGCCTCGACGGCGTCCTGCGCGGTGCCGCGCGGAGCCACAGCGATTACGCGGTCCGGGTCGCCGGGGTCGGTCGAGACGAGCTCGGCGGCCTCAGGGCGATCGTCGCCCACGACCTTTGCGGCATCGAGCGGCAGCCTGGCGTCGACGGCCGCAAGCGCCTCGAGCAGCAGGTTTCGCTCGCTCGCCCTGCGCAGCTCCAGAGCCGGCTCGTTGACGAACTGCGGCAGCGTGCTCACGGCGCGGCCAGCAGCTCCTCGAGCCCAACGCCTTCCGCCTGCGCGCTCAGAAAGCCCTCGTTGCTCGTGTTCTCGAGCAGCCGGCGGACGAGATACGCCATTCCCGCCACGAGGTCACCGACCGGGCAGTAGGTCCGCACCCGCAGGCCGTTCGCGGCGAGGGCGTCCTGCAGCTGGTCTCCGAGGCCGCGCAGCACCTGGAGCTCGAGGTCGGCGTCGGCCGCTGGGCTCGCGCGGTTGCACGCGACCGCGTGCGCCACGGAGCGCAGGTTGTGGCTTGCGATCGCGACGCGGAGGTGCGGCCGCGCGCCCAGCAGCTTGACCGTCAGCGCCTCGAAGTTGCGATCCGACTCGGCCTTGACCTCGAACACCGGAACGGTCCAGCCATGCTGGCGCGCCTCGACGACCTCGTGATCCCAGTACGCGCCCTTGACGAGCCGGACGACGAGCGGGTGCGCGCGCTCGGTGGTCGCGGCCCACGCGACGAGGCGGTCGCACAGCGCCGGTGAGTCGCGCAGGTACGCCTGCAGGACGACCCCAGTGCTCGGCCCGTCGGCGAACTCGGGCTCCGCGAGGAGCTCGAGGACCAGGTCCGTGACCGCCTCGCGGCTGTCGAACGACTCCATGTCGATGTGCACGTGCGCCCCGAGGCGCTTCCCGTCGCGCAGGAGCGGACGCAGCCGCTCGGCGGCATCCCGCTGGCCGAGCGCCGGTGCGTCGGGACGCAGCAGCGGCGTGAGGGCGCTCACCTTGACGCTCAGGTTCGCTCGCGGCAGGACGCCCACGGAGTCGCGCTCGAGCTCAGGGCGCGCGGGCATCCCGGCATACACGGTGGTCAGCTGCTCGAGCGCGGCGGCACAGCGTTGGGCGTAGCGATCGGCCTCGGCGGCCGTGACGGTTGCCTCACCGAGCAGATCGACCGACGACGCCACGCCACGATGCCAGAGCTCGCCGAGCACGGGCTGTGCCTGCGCCGGCGTCTCGGCGACGATGAAGCGGTGCGCCATGTGGCGCACGCCCGCCACGGCGGCTGCGCCGAGCGCAGCCCGGCCTGGGCGTGAAGCGCCCATGCGCATCGCGACGGCGATCGGCGGAGGCGGCGCGTTCACCTCCTGGAGGAACCCGGTGAGGTGCCGCGCAAGGTCGTCGAGGTTCCGGCACGCGGGCACGACGTCGACGAAGCGAAACAGCGCGGCGCGCAGCTCCGCATCCTGAGCCGCGAGGTCCATCGCCTTGTCGTCGAGCGCTCGGAGAGGACGCAGTCCTGGGGTCTTGAAAGCCGCCGCGATCTCGCGGCCGGTCCGCAGGACGTCGTCGTCGGAGACGGTCACCACCGCCACCGACGATACCTCCGTCAGGGCGTCGGGTTCGTCGACGGCTGGTAGACGTCTGGCTGCGAGTCCTGCGTCTGCTGCGTCGTCCGGGTGCGGTCCACCTCGAGCTCCTGACCGTTGGTCGTCTGCGCCGGCGCGGGGCTCGACGACTGGGGAACGACCGGAGCCGTCGTGGCCGGGGTGGAGGTCGGCGCCGGCGCAGTCTTCGTCCGCGGCGCCCGCCGCTTCATGCGCACGACCACCGGCAGCGGCGTCGTGACCGGCGCCTCGATGCGGCGGATGGAACCCGCCGCGCGCTTGGTCTCCGGTGTCGGCTCGTCGCCTCCGAAGACGCCGGCGGCGGCCATCGCGACGAGCACGCCTGCGCCGAGGACGATGACCGGCAACACGATCGTCGACGGCAGCTCCGCGAGCCGGTCGCGCAGCCGCGGCGCCGGGACTGCTTCCGCCTCGGCCATGAGGCGCCGCTCTTTTTCGAGCGCCTCGATCGCGAGCGCGTAGGAGTCCTCGTCGAGCTCTTCCTCCTGCTCGACAGCCACCGCCTCGACGTCCTGGTCGAGCTCCGTCTCCTCGTCAAGGACGTCGTCGAAGCCCTCGATCGCAGCCTCGAACGCGTCGTGGTCGACAGCGACGGCATCAAGGTCCTCGTCGACGTCTTCGAGCGCTTCGATCGCGTCCTCGTCGGCGACCTCGTCCTCCTCGAAGAGCTCGAGCGCGGCGAGATCGCCGTCGTCGACCTCGACAAGCTCTTCGTCCACTTCCTCGCCGACGGCTTCGTCGAGAGGCGTGAGGCGCTCCTCGACGACGGGCGCACGGTCCAGTGGCGTCGGCGGCAGGTGCAGCGCCAGCGGAGTGTCATCGCGCTCGCCGCCGAGTGGCGCGGCGCCGCGCATCGCGGCAAGGATCAGCGTGCGCGCCGGCGCCGGCACCTCGGTGCGTGCCGGGTGACGGTAGGCGCGCTCCGCCCGCTCGAACGCGGCTTCGATGCTGCGACAGCCCTCGCAGCGGCGCAGGTGCCGCGAGAGCCGCTCGCGATCCGCCTGGCCGAGCGCCCCTGAGTGGCGGGCGGCCAGGAGCGTCGGGACGAGCGGGCAGACGTCGCGCGCGCCGAAGCGGCGGCGCGTCGCCGGCGGCGTCGTGCGCGCCATCGACGCAGCGGCGTGGCGCGTGGCGCCGAGCAGCAGCCCCTCCGGGTTCAGCGCGGCCGGGTCGTTGCTCTCGTGGACCGCTGCGCGGAAGCGCGCGAACGCCTCGGCGGCTGCGGTGCCCACGTCGGCCGGGTCGCAGACCTCGGTGCAATACGCCAGGACGGCGGGTCCGCGGCGGGCGATCAGGCCCAACAGCGCGGCCGGCTGGCCTTCGCGAACACCGCGCGGCGTGACCGCTGCCGCCTCCGAGCCCGTCATCCAGGCGCAGGCTAGAGCAGGACGAAGCGGATTACCGCGGTCCGGCCGCGGTTGCCGCTCGCGTCGAGCGCGCGCGCGTAGACGCGGATCGGGCCGCGGATCGCCGTGGGGAGCTCGAGCTGCCAGTTGCGCAGTCCCTCAGCGCGCACGAACACGCGCGCGCTGCAGCTGCGCGTGCGGAAGCCACGGTTGGTCAGCGCGCGGCAGCGCGGCTTGCTCCGGGCTCCGCCGGCGATGTAGACGACGGCGACCTCGACCCGCCGCACCGCGGACAGCGCGTCACGCGCCGTGCCGCGGATGATCTTCACCCGGTGGCCGCGGGGTTGCGTGATGCGTACCCGTGGACCGCGCGTGTCGCTCGTCACGTTGACGCGCAGCGGTTGGGTGTCAAAGAGCATCCCGGGTCCCCCCGCGCGCACCTCGAGGATGTGTCGGCCCTTCGACAGGCGCGGCAGGGGGATCCGGTCGCCGCAGCGGAAGGCGTCGCGCGTGTCGATCCGGCAGAGATGCGCGTTGGATCGCGGGTCGTCGGCCTTTACGCGGACGATGCGCCCCGCCCGCGATACGAAGCGCGCGTGCGGAGCGTCGGTCAGGCGAATGAAGACATCCTCGGCGCCGTTCCCGTCATCGGGCACGAGGTTCGGTGCCGTCGAGCCGAACGCGACGACACGAGCGTCGGCTGAGAGGGAAGGACGCTGAAGCAGCTGGCTGACCTGCTCCGGCGCCCGCGGCGAGCCGTCGGATGTGACGGTCATGACAGCGGTCCCGCCGCGACGCAGGTCCCGCACGAAGATGTCCTCGCGCGGGCCGTCCTGGCCGGGCGTGAGGTTGCTCGCAAACGACTCGAACGCGACGAAGCGGCCGTCGGGCGTGATCCGCGGGGCGAACGAGTCGTTGTTGCCCTGGGTGTTCTCCGAGTCCGTGCTCACTAGCGCCGTCGTCTTGCGCGTGCGGTCGCGCATGAAGATGTCCGTTTTTGCGTTTCGATCGGTCGGGACGAGGTTCGTCGCGTCGGATTCGAAGACGACAAAGCGGCCATCGCGGGTGACGTCCGGGGTGACGGTGAACGGTGGGATCACCGACTTGTTCTGCTGTTTGCCCGCGCTCGAGATGCTGACCCGCTCCAGCGCGTTGACCTGCAGGTCGCGCACGAAGACGTCCGCCACTCCGTTCGTGTCTCCCTCGACGAGGTTCGAGGCGCCCGACTCGAACGCGACGATCTCGCCGTCGCCGCTGATCGCGGGCTGGCTGGAACGGCCATTGGCCTGCGCGCCGCGGATGTCGACGCTGAGGCGGAACGTGCCACCAGTCTCCAGATTGATCGCGAAGACGTCCGGCACGCCGTTCGTGTCGCCGGGGACGAGGTTCGTCGCCGCGGATGTGAACACGACGATGCGGCCGTCGGCGGTGATATCGGGCTGATAGCTCGGACCGTCGGCCTGACCGCCGCCGCTGGCCACGCTGACGCGCACGATGGGGCCGGCCCCGCTGCGGACGAAGACGTCGGCCACGCCGTTCGTGTCGTCGCCGACGAGGTTGGTCGCCTCGGAGACGAACGCGACGACGCCGCCGTCGTGGGTGAGGACGGGGGCGTACGAGGGGCCGTCGCCGCCCTCGCTGACGAGCCGGCGCGTGCCGGAGACGAGCCCGAGCGTTGCTACGTCGGCGATCGCTCCGTTCGGATCGGCTTCGGCGAAGTCCGTCGCGGTCGTGCTCATCGCGACGACCCGCCCGTCGCCCGACACAGCCGCTTCGGCGCTGCTCCCGTCCGTCGACACGCCCGCTGGACTGACCGAGATGCGCAGGGTGCGCGCCGCTAGGTTCGCGGCTCCCGCCGGGATCACCGCCGCGGCGAGCGCGAGGAGCGTTGCGGCGGGGAGGAGACCGCGGCGCAGGGGAGTTTTGGGGATCACGACTCGGGTTGGCGGCCGGGCTCGCTCGAAGGCGCGCTCGGCTTGGGGTCGGTCGACTTCGGTGCGGCGGGGCTCGGCCGCGAAGGCGTGACGCGGCGCTTCGTCGGCGCCGGCGTCGTCCGGCGGACCGGCGCGACGACGACAGGACGCCGGACGATCGGCGTAATGACGCTGCGCGGGGCAACGGCGACCGCTTGCCGCCGTGCGCGCGAGGAGCTGCGCCTCGTCTTGGCGCGTCGCTTCGAGGCGGCAACCCCAAGCGCGGGGGTGGGCGCGCCCGCCGCGGACGGCTGCGTGGGCCGCGGCCGCGCAGGCGCAGCGGCGCGGTCGCCGGTGCCGCCGCCATCCGACCCGTCGTCCGAGTTCAGGGCCGCGATCGCCGCTGCCGCTGCCCCGATGACGACGACAGCCGCAAGGGCGCCCGTCACGCGGAGCCGCCGGCGCGTGGCACGCCGATCCGGCGCCGTCGCGACCTGAGCCGCGGGGGCGTCGGCGGGCGGGGTCCAGGCCGCCGGGCTGTACTCGGCCGGCGCCGGCTCGTCGTGGGTTTCCGCGATCCCTTTCGGCATCCAGTCTTCGGCGTCGGGCGTCGCGATCGCTGCGGAGACAGCCACTGCGCCCGGTGGAACCCACGAATCAGGCGCAGCCGCGTCCTCATCGGTCGCGGCTGCCGGCGCGATCAGGACCGGGTCGGGCGGCGGTGCCGGCGGTCCCTCGACGTGGCGGCTGAACGCACGCTCGGCGCGCTCGATGGCTGCCTCCAGCTTTCCGCCCTGGCCGAGCCGTTCGGCCGCGAGCGGCAGAAGGCGGCGCCGCGCCGCCTCGCGCACTGCCGCCGGGTCGTCGGTCGGCAGGCCGGCGAGGATCGCCCGCGCCTCGGCCTGGGCATCGGTCACCCCGAGCGCGCGCGCGTAGTCGGCGACAGCGATCAGCGCAGGATGGGTGTCGGCGAGCGAAGTCACGGTCGGGGGTTGATTAAGTGCCGCGGCGCCCGGCGATCACCGGAACGGTACGGAGCATCAGCTTGAAGTCGTTCCACAGCGACCACTCCGCCACGTAGAGGTAGTCGAGCTTGACCATCTCGTTGAACGGGATCGAATTGCGACCGAGCACCTGCCAAGGGCCGGTGAGGCCCGGGGTGAGATCCAAACGGGCACGATGCCACCCCATCACGTGGTCGTCCTCCGCGGGCACCAGCGGCCGCGGTCCGACAAGGCTCATGTCGCCGCGCAGAACGTTCCAGAGCTGCGGCAGCTCGTCGATGCTGGAGCGCCGCAGCCAGCGCCCGACGCGCGTCACCCGCGGGTCTTCGCTGATCTTGAACATCGGTCCGTCGCCCATCTCGTTGAGGTGGGACAGCTCCTCCTGCATCCGATCGGCGCCGTCGACCATCGTGCGGAACTTCCACATCCAGAAGTCCCGCTCGCCGCGCCCGCGGCGGCGCTGGCCGAAGAAGATCGGGCCGCGCGAGTCGAGCTTGATCGCGACGGCTACGACGGCCAGCACGGGCGCGAGCACCAGCAGGCCGATGCCCGCACCGAGGACGTCGACGGCGCGTTTGAGAGCAAGCGTGGACTTGGTGCGACCGAGACCGCGCAGCCCCAGCAGCGTCATCCCCTCGATCTGGTCGAGCTCGACGCCGTGCCCGATGACCTCGAACAGGCGCGGCACGATGCTGATCTTCAATCGCAGCCGCTTGGAGGTCCGGATGAGGTGCAGGAGCGGCTCGTGATCCATGCTCGAGAAGGCGATCACGACACGCTCGATGTCGTGCTCGTCGACGAGCCGCTCGAAGTCGTCGACGCCACCGAGGCGCGGAAGGTCGTCGATGACGAGCGCGGTGCCCTCCTCGTCGGAGTCGATGCACCCGACCAGCGTGGCGCCGTACTCCGGGTGCGCCGCGACCTTCGTCGCGACCAGCGACGCCACCTGGCCGGAGCCGACGATGACGATCCGCTCCGGCTCGGTCGCCGAGCGCACGATCCAGCGAGCGGTCGAACGCAGCACTGGCGTCAGGACGATCGCGGTCAGCCACCAGACGATGACCTGCGTGCGGTGCATTTCAACACCTGGCAGCAGCGGCCCGAACAGGAACGCGAGGGCAGTCCCGACCGAGATGGAGTGGAAGACGCCGGGCAACTCGTTGAGCGTGGACCTATGGATCAGGTTCGCGTCGCGGTCGTAGAGGCCAAGGACCTTGTTGAGGACGATCCAGAGCGGTACGGCGAGGAGCAGGAGGGCGTCTTCCGTCACCGGGTTCGGCGGCGGGGCGAACACCCACAGCAGGGCGTAGGCGCCGACGAGCGCGAGGACGTCGGCCAGGGCGAGCAACCGTCGCAGCAGCGAATCGCGCCGGCGAACCGTGACGTCATGGCCGTAGAGCAGCGTGCCCGTGCCGTCGATCGGCTCGAGGCGCGGGCTCTCCCAGGGGCGGCTAGGCCGGGTCCCCGATTGCCCTGGCTGCGTTTTGTTGCCCCGCGCAGCCTCGTCGCCATCCTGGCGGCTGCGACCCGGGGCCACGGCGAACTCGGCCATTTCCCAACCTGTCGTTTTCTGGATCCGCCCTCCCCTAGGGGCGATTTCCTGTCAGAACAAGGTACGTCTAGCACCTGAGCTTGTAAAGCCGTGCAAGTTCCCGCCAGATTCCTACCTACGGGTCAGCGCCGTGCGCGGCGCACCGCGAACCCGGGCAGGGGCTGCAACCGTGGGTTCAGCGCCACCGCCCGCTCGAACTCGCGCCGAGCCTCTGCCCGGCGGCCCAGCAGCGCGAGCGCGAACGCGATGTCGCGGCGCACGCGCCAGTCATTGGGCTCGTCGGACAGCACGCGCCGCAGCGGAGCGATCGCCTCTTCGGCGCGGCGCTGCGAGAGCAATGCATAGCCCTCGAGCCGGGCCGCACGCGACCGCACGCCGGCTCCGTCGACCCGCCGGGCGGCGCGCGCCGCGTCGGCGTAGCGGCCTGCGGCGGCAAGGTCGTTGGCGTCCTCGAGGCGCGCCTCGTCGCGTCCTCGCAGGCCCAGGTAGGCGCCGCACGCGAGGCACCCTGCGGCGAGCGCGAGCCCGATGATCCTGCGCGCGGCGCGCATCGCAGCGATCGTACCGAGGGGTCCAGCCGGTGCCGTAACGTCCGCGCGGTGTCGAGCCCGGAGGCAGCCATACGGCGCGCGCAGCCGCCGGGCGCACCCGCGTCCGGGAGCACGAATCGCCCCGGATGGCCGTCGGTGGTGGCGATCGTCACGGCGGCGGCGGTGCTCGTCGCGATGGGCTTCGACGCCGGCGGATACTTCCCGGCCACCTATCTCTACGGCGGAGCCGCCGCCTTCGCAGTCCTTGCGGTGCTGCTGGCGGTTCGCACGCCGCGCTGGCGGCCCAGCACGCACGCTCTCATCGCCCTCGGCTCGCTCGCGGCGCTCGCTGCGTGGACGGGGATCGCAGTGTCGTGGTCGCCCGCTCCGGGCGAGGGGCAGCTCGCGTTCGAGCGGGCCATCGCCTACGTCGGCCTCTTCGGCCTCGCGGTCGTCGGCGCCGGATCCGGCCGTCATGCCCGTCTGACCCTGTGGGCGGCGCTCGGCGTCGCCTCGGTTCTCGTCGTCGCGGGCCTGCTGAGCCGCCTCGCGCCCGACATCGTCAGCGGCTCGGCGCCCGAGCTGGCGCGCACGCGACTGGCCTGGCCGCTGAGCTATTGGAACGCCTTCGGCACGCTCGCGTCGCTCGGTGCGATCCTCGCCGTCGGCCTGGCGGCGGATCCGCGGGCGCACCCTGTCGCGCGCGCAGGTCTGGCTGCGCTGGCCGTGCTCCTCGTGGTCGCGATGTACTTCTCGCTCTCGCGCGGCGCGTGGCTCGCATTGTTCGCCGGGCTGGTGGCGCTGCTGGCGCTCGGCGCGCATCGCAGGTCGCTCGCTCTGACGCTGGCCGTCGTCGGAGGTGCATCCGTCCTCGCGATCCTGCGGTTGCGCGGATACCCGGAGCTGGTGGACGAGCTCAAGGGGGGCGCGGAGCAGGAATCCGCAGGCCATGAGTTCGGCGGCCAGCTGCTTGTGCTCGTCGGCGCGACAGCAGCGGTTCAGTTCGCGCTCGCGCGCGCGCGAACGTCGGTCCCGGTGATGGATGCGGTGCGGCGCTTCGGGCGTCCGCTGACGGTCGGGCTGGCCGTGCTCGGGCTCGCGGCTTCCGTAGGCGTCTACGCCGTCGCCGCGGCGACGATCGAGGGACGAACGGCCAAGTCGCTCGACGACGGCGCCGACTGGGTCTCGCGCCAATGGGACGACTTCCTGGCGACCTCGAACCTCGACAAGGCCCCGGGCGCTGGGACCGCGCGCCTCACGACGAGCCGCGGAACGCGCAGCGATCTGTTCCGCGTCGCAATCGACGGGTTCGAGGATCACCCGCTGCGCGGGGACGGCGCCGGCGCCTACCACGTGCGCTGGCTGCGCACGCGCGAGGTCGACGAGGAGGTGCGCGACGCGCACTCGCTCGGGCTCGAGACGCTGAGCGAGCTCGGCGCCGTCGGTGCGATCGCGCTGCTGGCCTTCCTCGGCGCGCTCGTTGCCGCGGCCGTCCGGGCGCGGGTCCGCCCCGGCTCGCTGCGCAGGTCGGAGGCGGCTGCCGCGGGCGCGGCGGTCATCGTCTGGGTGGCGCACAGCATGATCGACTGGGACTGGCAGATGCCGGCCCTGACGGGCACCGCACTGCTGGTCGCCGCGGCGCTGCTGCCGCCGGGGCGCTGGCGGGTGCGGCGTCGCACGGTCGGGCGCCAGGTCTGGCGCAGCGGGCTCTAGATGATTGCGGGGCTGCCGCGCACGTAGTCGTATGCCTGGCGCAGGAGCGGGCGCTCGAGCACGATCGTCATGGCTGCGGTCAGGCCGACGTAGATCGCCAGCTCGGAGAGGACTGCCGCCGCGGTGCGGTCGAGGTCGAGCGCGCGCATCCCGAGCACAGCTGCGATCGGCAGCACCGATGGCGCGATGGCGCGGCGCAGGTGGCGAGCGATGTTGAGGCCCGGGAACAGCCGCCGCAGGAAGACGAACCGCACGCAGACGTGCAGCACGGCGGACAGGAGGACCCCGACCGCGAGGCCGTTGAGCCCGTCCGACAGCAGCAGCGGCAGCGTTATGACGAGGAACGCGACGATACCCACCACACCCGCGACGCCGATCGGGCGGGTATCGCCGCGCGCGCGGTAGAAGGCGGTCCAGTTGAACCCGATCTGCTGTATCGCAAGCGCGATCGCGGTGGCACGCAGGAGCTCCACTCCGGGCTCCCAGCGATCGCCTAGCAGGCCGACCAGCAGATCGCGCGAGAAGAGCGCCATGCCGGCACCGAAGGGGATCGCCCACATCAGCGCGATCCGGTTCGAGGTGATGAAGGCCTCGAGAAGGAGCTCCACGCGGTCCTTCACGGCGCAGATGGCTGGGTACATCGTGTCGGTGATCGCGCGGTCGGCCCGGTCGCTGATCTGCGACAGCTGCGCGCAGAGGGCGATCACACCCAGCCCCGCAAGGCCGACCTCCGCTTGGCCGGCGGCCACGAGGCCCTGGCCGGTGACAATCGCGGACATCGTCGCGACGAACAGCGGCCATGAGAACGCGAAGTAGCCGCGCGTGGCGACCCGATCCCACGCGAGACCAAGGCGATAGGGCGATGCTATGACCGCGACCGCGGCGCCGACCACGGTGCCGCTGACTGCTCCGATCACGAGGCTCCAGTAGCCGGCGCCCGCGATCGCCAGCGCGAGCGTCACGACGAATGAGGTCAGCGGGTCGACGGCCTGCAGGAGCCGCTGGCGCGCGAAGTCCATCCGTCTGTAGAAGATCGCCAGCGGCAGCTGAAAGGATCCGATCGGCAGAGCGCAGAGCAGCAGGAGCCCCGGGGCAACGATCTGCGGCGTGTCATAGAGCTGGGCGGCGCCGATGACGAGGGCACAGCCCAATATCGCGAGCGACACGGCGATCGCGAGGTCCAGCGTGAAGGCCACGCGGAAGGCGCGCGCCTGGTCAGCCTCGTCCTGCTGGACGTACTTGTCGGCGATGCCGACTTGCTTGAGGAACAGGAGCGTCGCGGCCATGACGAGCAGCACGCCCCAGACGCCGTACTCGGTCGTCGACAGGAAGCCGGCCACAACGAACCCGCGCACGAGTCCGAGCGCCTGCACGAAGACGATGAAGGCGCCGTTGATGAGCGTGCCGCGAGCCGTGCGCACCCGCAGCGAGACGCCTGAGCCGAAGCGGCGCTCGCGCAGGGAGGGAAGCTCGGCCGCGGCGCGAGCCGCGTCCTCGGCCTCCGCCTCGACCTCTTCGTTCATCCCGGGCGGTGCCCGACCACGCGTGCGGGGGCTCCGACGGCGATCGCGCCGTCCGGCACGTCGTTGAGCACCACCGCGCCGGCGCCGATCACGGCACCCGCACCCACACGGCATCCGACGATCGTCGCGTGGGCGCCGATCCACGCCCCTTCCCCGACCTCGACGTCGCGCTCATCGAAGCCCAGGTCGCGCACCCAGCCCGGCTCGCTGATGCGGTGGTTTCCCGCGACTAGGGCAACTCCTGGCGAGAGCAAGGCGCCGTCGCCCACCCGCGCCCAGGCCTGCGACCAACCGCCCCAGATGCAGCAGAACGGGCCGATGTTCGCGCGCGGTCCAATCGCGACGCGGTCGGTGAAGCGCAGCGACGCGAGCGGCGAGATCGTCGCGGCCGGATCGATCGCAGATGCCCTGACCGCGAGCACGTGCTCGTCCGCCACAAGCCGGGTCAAAGCGGTGAGCGCCTGCCGTTGCGCGTCGTCGAGGCGCGACAGCTCGCGCACGACCCCGACGGCCCGGCGCAGTCGCCGCGCGCGGCCGACCGAGGGTTGCGAGGGTGGGCCCACGCGGCTGCAGCCTACTTGCCGCCCAGCGCCCGATCGACCTCGTCGGCAAGGCGGCGCCTGAACTCGGCGCTCGCGAAGCGCGCGGCGTTGCGGCGCGCGGCGACGGGATCGAACCCCGCGAAGTCGACCTCGCGCATGGCCTCCGCGAGCACATCCTCGTCGCGCCCGACCAGCACTCCGGTCTCGCCGTCGACGATCGTCTCCAGCGCGCCACCCTCGGCGACGGCGAGCACCGGCCGGCCTGCAGCCTGCGCCTCGACCGCCGCGATGCCGAACTCCTCGACGTTCGGAACCACGAGCGTGAGCGCACGGGCGTAGAGCCGGTCGAGCGTGTCGTCGTCCACACGACCGAGGAACTCGGCTCCCGGGAACTCCGCGCGCCAGCGCTCGAGCTCGGGGCCGCTCCCGACGACCTTGACGGGACGTCCGGCGCGAGCGGCGGCCCGCAGAGCGACGTCCACGCGCTTGTGCCGCACAAGCTCGCACACCACGAGGAACCAATCTTCGGGCGCGGGGTCTGCCGTGAAGCGCTCGACGGCGACCGGTGGATGCGCGATCGCCGCCTCCCGTCCGTAGAAGTCGGCGATGCGGCCGGCGGTCAGCGCCGAGTTGGCGACGTAGCGAGTGACGCGGCCAGCGGCACGGACGTCCCATGCGCGGATGCGATCGAGCTGTCGCTCGAGGAGCGGCCGCAGGGCGCGGGGCGCTTCGGCCAGAGCCGTCGCCCGCTCGTGCCACACATAGCGAAACGGCGAGTGGCAGTAACAGATGTGAACGGCGCTGCTGCCAGGGCGCACCCCGTGGGCGAACGCACTTGAGCTCGACACGACGACGTCGTGAGCGCCGACCGGCAACCGCTCCGCGGCACGAGGGAACAGCGGCAGGAGGTAGCGGAATCCGCGCTGGCGGATGCCCAGGCGCTGCAGCGCCGAAGTCTGGACGTCGCGGTCGGCGAAGCGCTGTTCGGTCCCGGCGGCGTCGTAGAGCGTCGTATAGATGCGCGCATCGGGCCACTGCTCGGCCATCGCTAGGAACGTGCGCTCGGCGCCCCGCATCACGAGGAGATAGTCGTGCACGAGCCCGAGGTTCATCCGCGAGGGATGCTAGCCCGCGCCTCTGGCATGCTGGGGAGGAGGCCTTGCAGTCGCGCGACCTTCATCCCCGCAGCGTCCTGCTGGTCCTGCACGAGGAGACGCTCGGAGGCGCGACGCGCGCTGTGCTGCGCTCCGTGGAGCCGCTCGTGGCCGAAGGCCTGCAGCTGCACGTCTGGTGCTCGCGCCCGAGCCCGCTCTACGACGAGCTGTCCGCGCACGGCTTCGACGTGGCGGGTGCGCCGCGCCTGCTGCGCTATTCGTGGAGCACGCTGCGCCATCCACCGGGCGTTCTGCGCCGCGCGGGCTCGGTCCCCGGGTCGCTCGCGGCGTTCGGACGCCACCTGCGCGCGCTGGGCCCCGATCTCGTCCACGCCAACGCGACGCTCTCGCTTCCGGAGGCAGCCGTCGCGCGCGCCCGCGGGTTCCCTGTGCTCTTCCACTCGCACGAGGCGGCCTGGGGCGGCGCAAAGGGGGTCCTGCTGCGGAGATTCGTGTGGCGCGTCGCCCACGAAGTCGCCGCTGTCTCGCGCGCGAATGCAGCGCCGCTGGCACGGCCGGGGCGCGAGCCGATCCTTCTCCCCGAGCCCGCTCCGGCGCCGCGCCCGCCCGTCTGCCGTCTCAAGGCCGCCGGCGCCCCGGTCGTCGTCGCGAGCGTCGGCGCGATCTCGCACCGCAAGGGGACCGACCTCTTCGTGGACGCGGCCGAGCGGTTGCGGTCGCAGGACGTCTCGCTGGCGTTCGAGCTCGCGGGGGCGGTCGAGGACGCCCCGTCTGCGACCTGGGCCCGGGCCCAGCTCGACCGCGCGCAGCACGCAGGCGTTCACTACCGCGAGCACGTCGACGTCCTCCGGGAGCTCGAGGGCTGGGACATAGTCGTGCTGCCGTCGCGGCAGGATCCGTTCCCGCTCGTCGTACTGGAGGCGATGGCCGCCGCGCGACCGGTGATCGGCAGCCGTCGCGATGGGATCGAGGAGCAGCTCGACGGGGAAACCGGCGTGTTGGTAACGCCCGAGGATCCGGACGCGCTGGCCGCGGCGATCGCCGCGCTCGCTGCCGATCCCGAGCGGCGGGCCGAGCTCGGCGCCGCCGCGCACGCGCGCGTGATGAGCATGTACACGCCCGAGCATGCGGCGCGCCGCCTGCGTGCCGCCTACAGTCGCACGCTGGAGCGCGCGGGGCGATGACGGTCCCGCGGCCTGCGGTCAGCGTGATCCTGCCGTTCTACGGCGACGCGACGACCGCTCGCGAGGCGCTCGCGGCGCTCGCGGTGCTGCAGCTGCGCCCCGGGGACGAGGTCATCGTCGCGGACAACACCGAGGCTGGCGTCCTGCTGGCGCTGGCCCAGGACGGCGCTTTCGAGGCGGTGCACAGCCCCGTCGCCCGGTCGGCGTATGCAGCGCGCAACTACGCGGCCGAGCGCGCACAGAACGAATGGCTCCTGTTCATCGACGCCGATTGCCGCCCCCGCCCCGATCTTCTCGACCGCTACTTCGATCCGCCTCCTGCCACGGGCGTGGGAGCCGTCGCGGGTCAGGTGCTCGGCGTCCCGGAGCAGCCCGGGCTGGTGCCGCGCTACATACGCGAACGCCGGCATCTCGACCAGGAGTGGCTTGCCCACGAGCACCCGTATCGTCCGATGGCGGTGACCGCGAACCTGCTCGTCCTGCGCGAGGCCTGGCGGGCGATCGGAGGGTTCCAGGAGCACACCCTCTCTGGTGCGGACTCGGATTTCTGCTGGCGGCTGCAGGACGAAGGATGGGAGCTCGCGCTCAACCTCGGCGCTCTCGTGCACCACGAGCACCGCGCGACGCTTGGGGCGCTCCTGCGCCAGGCCGAGCGCGACGGCGCCGGGCAGCGCTGGAGCTCCCACCGTTACGCCGGGGTGCCGCCTCGTCCGCGCCTCGGGCGTGAGCTCGGCCGTGCCCTCGCCGGTGGCGTCGTCTGGCTGCTGCGCGGCAAGCCCCGTCACGCCGCGTACAAGCTGATCGACGGCGTCTGGTCCGTGGCTGTCGTGGTGGGTTCGTGGCGCACCAACGCGGCGCCGGCCGCTCAGCCGCACGGGGACCGCGTCGCCCTCCTCGACGTGTTCCCCGCCGCTGACACGCCATTGCCTGCCGTGGCCTGGGTCGAGGCCCGCATGCGGCCGCGCGTCCCAGCCTGGGCCGCGGCACGGACGCTGCGCGCGGAGTGGGAGGAAGACACAGGCCCCGGCGTTCGCGTCGCGGCGCTGCTGCGGCTCGCGCTGCGGCGTCCCGCGGCGGCCGTTGCCGCCGTAGTCCGCCACGGCCTCAACCGCGCGCTCGTGCTTGCGCCAGCGGCGCGGCGTATTCGAGCGGCGGGCGCGGGAGTGACCGTCGCGGCAACGCCCGAGCGACAGGCCGATGTGCGGCTGGTCTGCGCGCTGGCGGGCCGTGGCACCCGCCCCGGTGACTAGTCGAGCCCGAGCCAGCGCGCCGCGCGGCCGGCGACCGCCTCGCGGTCGCGTACGTCTGCCGACCTGACGCCGCGCTTGCGCATCCGCTCGGCGACGACGGCTTCTCTCGCCGCGGCCGTGATGCCGCGCTCGCGCATGGCGGCGAAAGCGCGGGTCGGGCGGCGCATCAACAGCGCCCGCGCCAGCGCTCCGGCGGCCTCGAGCGCGCCGTCGTCGTCGGCATAGGCGACCGGCAGCGCGCCGTTGGCCAGCGCGCCGGAGGGGCTCCGACGGTCGGCCTCGACAGCGGCCGCGGCGGGCGCGGGCACGGCGTCGTCCACCGGCCAACGCGCGACGGCCACCACCGCGGCGGCAGGCGAATCGCGCCTCGCGCCCGTCGCCCGGGGCCGGTTCGGCGCGAGTGCGCCCATTCGCGCCACGATCGTCGTGACGATCTCCCCGGTGCGGACGCCCGCGCGCGCAAGCCTCCCGGCTGCGAGGTCGATGGCGACCCCTTTGACGCGGCGAGCGCCGAGCGGGATACGCGCGCGCGGATCGTCGCGATGGCGGCTCAGCCACGCGGCACCGGCGCCGTAGCGCACGTACTGCCGCAGGAGCGCACGCAGCGTCGCCCGATGACCGTGCACGACGACGGCGCGCTGGCGGTATTCGAGCGTCCAGCCGGCGTCCTGTAGGCGCCATGAGAACTCGGCGTCGCCGCCGGAGCGGATGCCCTCATGGAAGCCGCCGAGCGCCTCCAGTGCGGCGCGCCGGACGAGCAGGTTGGCGGTGACCCCGTAGGGCATCAGCGGGTGGGTCATGCCGCGGGACTGGAGGAGGACCTCCGCCGCGTCCGCGTGCGCCTCGAGCAAGCCTCCCGGCTTTGGTGGGGAGCGGATCGCGCCCACGACCGCCCCGCAGCGGTCGCCAGGAGCGGGGACGAAATACGCGTCGAGCAGGCCCGGCCCGGGCTCGCAGTCGTCGTCGATGAACAGCAACCACGGCGCGGATGCTGTGCGGGCGCCGGTGTTGCGCGCGTGGTACGACGACCACTCCGCCGCGGCGCGGATGATTCGGACCTCTCGGTGCTCGATGGCCGAGGCGGCACCGTCGCGCGAGTTGTCGACGAGGATCAGCTCGTCCCCGTCGCAGCGCTCGATCGCCGCCAGCCGCGCGACTAGCCGCTGCGCTGCGGCCGCGTCGCCGGCGAACGGCACGACGACGGCGACCGCTTCGCGCTGGGCTGGCGCGAGCGCGCCCGCCGGCCCGCCGCGCTCGAGCGGATGCTCGGGAAGCCCCGGCGCGCCGTGCCCGGCCGCGAACGCCGCGCGCAGCGGCAGGCGCGCACCGCGCGGGCGGCGCAGCAACGGCCGCGCCCAGCGCAGGATGACCCCGGCGTGGCCGAGTCCCACGCGCAGGTCGGCACGGCCGCGGGTCAGCAGTAGGCCGAGAACGTAGGCCGAGCGCCCCAGCTCGGCGGCGTAGCGCAGGTCCTCGGCGCGCGACCGGGCGCGAGCGCGGACCACGAGGTCGCGCCGTTCGATGACCGGCGCGCCGCCGGCGACGAGCCGGTCGAGGAGTTCGAGCACCGCCACCTCGAGGGATCGCAGGCGTTCGTCGAGGCCGTCCGCTGCGAGCAGCGCGTCGCGAGACAACGAGATGTGGCGGACCGGCGCGTCCGGGAGGCCGTGGGGCCGCGGCCCGACCCAGCTGTCGCGTTCCACGACAAGGTCGCCGCCGGCGGCGCTCAGCACGTCGCCTACGACCGCGCTCGCGCCAGACGCATGCGCCTCGATGTGGGCCGCAAGCAACCGCTCAGCGACGGGAACGTCGCCCGCCGCGAGCAACAGCACGAGTGGGGCTTGCGTCGCGTCGAGTGCGGCGTTGACGGCCGCAGCCTGTCCGGCCGCGGATACAAGGAGATGACGCACGGGCAGCGGGCCCTCGCGGTCGCCGCGTGGGCGGCGCTCGTGCTCCGGCCAGGCCGCGACGACGATGGCTTCGGCGACTCCCGGATCGAGCTGCTGACGCTCGAGCCGGGCCAGCGTCTCCTCGATGCCGGGCCCTTCGGGCAGCACCACGACGAGCTGAGGTGGTGCACTGGTACCCGACCTCGGCACGGTGGGTACTGTAGTCGCGGAGGGCTACGACGGAGGCTCCACGCGGCTGCAGCCTGCTTCCCGCTACAGGCGGCAGCGGGTGCTACCGTCAATTCGCAGGACCCGGGGGCCCGCGGCGGGAGAGGCCTCGTGTGGGTCGTGCTACGACCACCAGGACCACCCCGTGAGCGAGCAGCCTCAATACGTCACCCTGCGCGACTACCTCGCGGTGATCCGGCGTCATCGCGTCCTCGTGCTGGCGCTCGTGGTGCTCTGCGGCGGAGCCGCCCTCATCTGGTCGGTCCTCCAGGAGTCGACCTACCGCGCGGAGACCTCGCTGCTCTTTCGCGAGCCGACAGAAGGTGTCGAGCTGATCGGCATCCCGTCGTTCGCTCGCCGCACCCCCGAGGAGCGAGCGGCGATCGGGGCGCAACGCGCGGACCAGCGCAGGAACCTGGAGGCGGTGCGGCGCAAGCTAGGGGTGGGCGGCACGATCGAGGACTTCGAGGACAACGTCGACGCACGCGCGGAGGTACGGACGAACCTCGTCATCGTGCAGGTCAAGGACCACAACGCGGTGCAGGCCGCACGGATCGCCGACGCGATCGGCGCCGAGGTCATCACCTCCGAGCGCGCGGAGCAGCAGCGCCGCTACGACGACCTCATCCGCGCACAGCAGTCCCAGTGCCGCCGCACGCTGCGGGCCCGCGACCTCGTGACGCGCCTGCAGCGACGAGAGTGCGAGCAGAAGCTGATCGAGCTCCGCGCCACCCGTGACTACACGTCGCCGGCGGAGTTCAGCCAGCGCGCCGTCCCGCCGTCCTCGCCGATCTCGCCGAAGCCGATCCGCAACACCCTGCTGGGACTCCTGGCAGGTCTGCTCCTCGGGCTGTTCGGCGCGTTCCTGCGGTCCGCGCTCGATCGCCGCCTGCAGGGGACGGCCGAGATCCAGCAGGAGGCCGACCTGCCGATCATGGGCGCCGTGCGCGAGACCGCGCTCGGGCGGGCGAACCTCGGCGATCCCGAGACGGGTCGCGGCGAGGCGGAGATCGACCTCGAGGCCTTCCGGATCGTGCAGACCAACCTGGACTACCTCGACGTCGACAACCCACTGACCAAGGTGCTCGTGACGTCGCCGATGCCCGAGGAGGGCAAGTCCACGGTCGCGTCGTCCCTCGCGGTCGTTGCCGGCCTCAGCGGCCGTCGCACCCTGCTCGTCGAGTGCGACCTGCGCCGCCCACGGCTGGCGGATCGTCTCGGCATCGAGCCCGTGCCCGGCCTCGTCGACTACCTGACCGGGCAAGCCCAGCCCACCGATGTGCTGCGGACGATCTCGCTCGGGCCGGCGACTAGCCCGAACGGGGCCGAGCCCGCCGGCGAAACCGCCGACGGCGCCGCCGCGATCGCGGTGATCCCGGCCGGCTCGCAGCCGCTGCGGCCCGCCGAGCTGCTCGCGTCGCAGCGCTTCGAGAGCTTCGTAGCGTCGGTCAGCCAGGTCTACGATCTGGTGGTGTTCGACTCGGCGCCCCTGCTGGCAGTGTCCGACACGCTCGATCTGGTCCGGCATGTCGACGGCATCCTGCTGTGCGTGCGCGCCGGCCAGACGACGCGCGACCAGCTGCGGGGTGCGATGCAGGCGCTCGGTCGCCTGCCGGGCCGGCCCGCCGGGCTCGTCGTCACTGGCGTCAGCCCCGGCACCGCGGGCGACTACGGCTACTACGGCTACGCCTACGGCGACGTAGCCACCTCCTGACCGCCGTGCCTGGCGGGACCGCACGGCGCGAGGGCGCCGACCGCGGCTGGGAAAGGACCGCGCTGCACGTGCGTCGCGTGCTCGGCGAGCACAAGCTCCTGATCGTCGTCATCACGGCTGCTTTCGCGGCTGTCGCGCTCTTCTTTGACTCGATCGCGCCGCGCGGCTATGTCGTGACGGCCAGCCTGCACCTGCAGAGCCCGGCAGAGGAAGCAGGCCTGCTCGGCGCGCGAGTGCCCACTTCCAGCGTCAGCGAAGGCGAGGCGCTGCAGATCGCACGCGACCCGCGCGTGGTGAAACGGGCACTCGACGCGGCAGGACCCGCACTCGTCGAGCCGCTGAGGCACGACCTCGCGGTCGCGCCCAGCGTCGGTTTCCGCGTCGTCAACGTCACCGCCGTTACGAACCAGCCGAAGCTCGCGGCTCCGTTCGTGGACATCTACGCGACGACGGTCGCCGACGCGATCCGGCAGGCCGACGTCAAACGGCTGGACCGGCTGATCGCGCGCCTGGCGCGCGAACGTCTCCCCGACCGCCCGCGTGATCCGGTCCGCACGCTGGTGAATTTCCGCGCCGACAAGGCGCTCGATCGCCTCCGACTGATCCGCCGGGTGGCCCGGCCCGCCGTGCAGATCACGCCCGCGACCATCCCGCACAAGCGTCAGCCGCCCGCCGCGGCGCACGTGGGCCCGCTCGCGCTGTTCGGCTTCTGCCTCGCCCTCGTCGTGGCCTTCCTGGCCGACGTCGTCGCGCGGCGTCCTCGCGATCTCGTACGCCTGACCGAGATCGCCGGGCTGCCGTTGGCCGGGGCGATCCCGCGCTTGCGCAGGAACGAGCGAGCGGCCTCGTCGTTCGACCTGCTGCGGGCGGCCGTCGCTGACGCGGGGGCCACGCAAACCGTGATCGTCACGTCGAGTGCCCCCGGCGAGGGGAAGTCGACGGTGGCGATGGGGCTCGCCGAGGCCTTCGCGCGCGCCGGCAGGCGCACGTGTCTCGTCGAGGCGGACCTGCGGAGCCCGGCACTCGCCGACCGGATCGGCGTGCCGGACTTCGGCCTGGGCGACGTGGTCCGCGGTAGCGCCGATCTGGACGACGCGCTGACCGAGGTGGAGACCGGCCCCGGCGCGGCGCGGTTTTCGATGCTGACGGCCGGCCACCGGTTGCGGCGACCGGCCGAGGCCCTGCGAGCGTTCGAAGGTGGGCTGCTGAGTTCGCTAGGTGCCCGCTTCGAGGCGGTCATCGTCGACACGCCGCCCGTCCTGGCGGTCGCCGACGCCTGGCCGCTGTTCGCGCAGGCAAGCTCGGTCCTCCTGTGCGTGCGGGTGGGGGCGACAGCGTCGGATGAGCTC
This sequence comes from uncultured Conexibacteraceae bacterium, assembly GCA_963832195.1. GTDB lineage: Bacteria > Actinomycetota > Thermoleophilia > Solirubrobacterales > Solirubrobacteraceae > Baekduia. Next base: position 543,540 of record CAWHTH010000003.1, on the reverse strand, counting down.
GCGGCCAGCTGCGCAATTCTGGAGCGTCTTGTCCCGGACAGCGCCCGCCTGATCGTCAACGACGTGCGCGGCGAGGCGGCGCGGGGCGTCGCAGCATTTCCCCCGGCGTCGGCGATGCGCATCCTGGCGCGCCGCCGGGGGGGCGCGGAACGCGAGCCGGCCGGGACGGTGAGCTGAGATGGGCGCCTCCGCACAGGCCTCCGTCGAGCTGCTGGCGGGTCGCCCGCCGCGGCGTGCAGGGCTCACGCGCGAGCGACTCGCCTGGATCGGCGCGCTGGTGGTGTGCAGCGGATGGACGCTTGCTCTCGCCGGCGGTTTCGCGGGGTGGTCGTCAACGCTGACTGCCTCGGTCTATTGGCTCCTGCTGGCCGGCCCCGCGATCGCGGTGCCAACCGTGCTCTTCTGGCACCCGCACAGCCCGCCGCAGGCAAAGTTGATCCTCGCCTGGACCCTCTTGGTGGCAAGCGCCAAAGGGGCGTTCTCGCTGGTCGGTACCCACTGGGAGTACGGGCTCGCGCCGGCAGCGCTCGGGCTGTCCGCCGTGATCACCCGCCGCTGGCCCATGCCGACGCTCGCGGTCGCATTCGGCCTCGCCGGCGCCGGCAACCCGCTGGACGCCTTCGTCGGCGTGTCCGCCCGGCCGATCGCCGACCTCGCCCTGGCCGGCTGCTGGGGCGCTGTCCTTATCGGCTGGCTCGGGGGTCGGCGGCGCGGCTCGATCCTGGTACCGGTTTCGCTCGCGTTGCTGGCGTTGTATCTGCTCGCCTCGCTCGTGTCCGTGCTCGGCGTGTCCGACCTCACCCAGGGCGCCCAGTCCTTCCGCATTTCGTGCTGGACGATGGCGGCGGTGCCCGTGGTCGCCCTGGTGCTCGAAGGCCGCCGCCAGCGGGTCCTGGCTCACCGGACGTTCCTGGTGCTGGCGGCCGCTGCGGCGGCCTACGCGATGCTGCGGTGGGCGATCGGGCCCTCCCACCGCGAGGAGGAAATTGTGCGACGCGCCGGCGTCTATGTGCTGCTCGACGGTGAGTTGAAGCTGTTCGGTGCCCAGGGCAGCCCGTTCGTCCTTGGCGTCTGGGCCTCGGTCGTCGTCCCGTTCTGCCTGGCCTCCGCGCTGGCCCCGATCGGGACGCTGTGGCGAGGAGTCGCACTCGCCGGCGCGATCATGGCGGGGCTGGCCATCGGCCCGACGGGCTCGCGCGCGTCGATCGCGGCTGCCGGGGCGGGCATGGTGACGGTGCTGACTCTGCTCGCGTTCGGGCGCGGGTTTCGGGGCCGCCGTGCGCTTCCCCTCGCTCTTGGAGCAATCGTCGTACTGGCGAGTGGGGGCGCGTTCGTGGCGTCGAAGCTGGCGGACAAAGGCGTGTCCGGGCAGCGCTTCCGCGGCCTGTTGAACCCTTCTCGGGACCTCCCGTTCCAGGAGCGCATAGTGAAGTGGAAGACGATCCTGGCGGACATCGACGAGTATCCGGCGGGACACGGGCTCGGGTCCAGCGGTGAGGCGGAGCAGCGTTATGCGCGCTTCGCATCGCCCGCGACGTTGGTGACGGACTCCGTCTACGTGAAGGTCGCGTACGACCAGGGGGTGGTGGGGCTGATCCTCTTCATCGCCGTGCTCGTGGCGCTGCTGGCGCACCTCGCGCGCCAGGCCTTGACGCGCACCGACCCGTTCGAGGCGACCGTTGCCCTCGGCGCCTGCGCGGCGCTCGTCGCGTTCGCGACCGCCATGGTCGCCAACGACCACACCGAGCAGCTTGCGGCGCTGGCCGTGTGGGCGATCGTCGGCCTGGGCATGGCCGCGTCGGTGCACGCGCCGGATCGCGGCCTGCGCGCTACGCGCGCGGCGGGCAGCCGGCATGAGCCGGAGGCCTAGCCGCCAGCCTCCGCAGCATGCAGAACGCGGGCTTCGGCCGGCCGGGCTGCGCTCCGCGTGGCTCGAGGACGCCGAAGCCGCGCTCCGGAGAGATCGCCTTCTCGTAGAGATGGTCGAAGAGCGTGTGGATCCAGATGCCGCGCACGCGCGGGAGGCTGAACAGCGATCGGAGCAGCGACTCGAGCCCGCGGGCCTGGCCCGCCGGCGTACTCGGAGCGGGCCCGGTCGTAGTCACGCCGACCTCCGTCACCCAGAGCGGCGGTTCGGGATCGGTCCACTCGTGACCGAGGCGCAGGTCCTCGAGCGACCTGGCCTCGCGCCCGCTGGCCAGCGGCACGACCCCGTCCGGCCGCTGGCGCGAGTACACGTGGATCGCGAGGCCGTCGTAGTCCGCCGGCTGTAGCCCGGCTCCGTACATGCGCTTGAGAAAGCGCTGCGGCCGCATCACGTCGTGCGTGTCACGGTCGCTGAGGACGAGCCCACCCACAAGCACGGGCATGCGCGGCACGACGTTGCGGACGGCGCGCGCGGCCGCGCGATGCAGCCGCGCGTACGCCTCGGGATTGGGCCGGGGTCCCCATGCGAAGGAGGCGTTCGGCTCGTTCCAGGTCTCGAGTGCGACGGCGCGCGGCCAGCGCCGCGCGACATAAGCCGCGAAGCGCGCGAACGCCGCAACGGTGCCGGGATCGTCGCGCGGACCCTCCAGGCCGGTCTTCACGGCACTGCCCCCAGCCCACGGCGGCGTGCTCGCGAGCACCAGCAACACTCGGCCGCCGCGCGCCTCGAGCGCATGGATGAAGCGGTCCATGCGCGCCGCCTGCTCGGCGCTGAACCGTCCGCGCTCGGGCTCGAGGTCCCACCACACCACAGGGACGCGGATCGAGTTGGCGCCGGCCGCGAGGGCGTCCTCGATCGTCGCCTCGAATGCGTGCCCCTGGTCGAACCGCGGGAAGCGGCCGCCGTAGGCGAAGAGGTTCTCGCTGAAGCCAAACCAGCGGCCGCGGGGCGGGAGGACGAGGGGCGCCCGCGGATCAACGCCAGGGTCGCGCGGCGCCGCCTCCTGCAGCGGCGGAACGGCGGCGGCCACGCGCTCTTTGTTCGAATTCCCGCAGCCCCCGATCGCGGCGAGAGCACACGCCACGCCGGCCGCTGTCCTGCGCCTCATCGGCGCTTGACCGGGATCAGCCAGGGGGGCGGGCCACCGCCCAACCCCAGTCCACCGAGCGTGCCCCGGAAGAACACCACCGTCTGGTCGTCGCCGCGGCGCAGCACGGTCCGCATGCCGCACAGCGCGGCGTCGGCGAAGAACAGCAACCACAACGTGGCCCGGCCGACAGGCCCCAGGACGGGCGCCAGGTAGCGGCGCGTCGACGCGACCCATTCGGCGCGGATGCGAACCGCGTCTGCGCGGACGATGCTCGTCGCACCCTCGTGCGTCGCGCCCGCCGCCGGCACGACGTCGAGGCGCCAGCCCTCGGTGCGCAGGCGGCGCCAGAGCTCGGCGTCGTTGAAGAACAGGGGGAGGCCCGGATCCAGCGGTCGTGGCTCGAGCAGCTCGCGGCGCGCAAGGACGCATGCCGCAGCCGGGCAGTCGACGGGAAACGGGCCGGCGACCGGGCGCGACCACTCGTCTTCGTACTTTCGCGACCGCAGGCGGGGACTCCCACGGCGGGCGTCGAGCGCGCGCCCCGCGGCGGTGAAAGTCCAGGCGACCGTGGGCAGATCGACCTCACGACGGGCGAAGCGCTGGGGCGTCCCGTCCGGCTCGCGCAGCCACGCCGCCGCCGCCCCGGCACCGGGGGTCGAGCGCAGGTGGTCGACGAGGGCGGCCACGCAGCCCGCGTCCATCACCGCGTCGGGGTTGAGCAGCAGCGTCCAGGCGCCGCGCGACGCGGCGAACGCGGCGTTGACGGCCGCGGCGTAGCCGCTGTTGTGCGAGTGCTCGACGAGTGTGATCCGGTCGTCGTAGCTGCGCAGCACGCCGACGGTGCCGTCGGCCGACGCGTTGTCCACGACGACCACCTCGAGCTCAGCACCAGGTACCTCTTGACTCAGCGCCGCGTCGACGCACGCGCCGACCTCGTGCTCGTGGTTGTAGGTGACGACGAGCGCCGAGACCAGCTCCGGGTCTGCCATGCGACCGGGATGCTAGCCCGGCCCTGCGCCCCCGGCAGGGTGGGTACTGTAGTTGCGCTTCGCGCGCATGTCTGCGATCGCCGACCCACAACGCCCTGAACATGGCCAGCGGGTCTCGCGCCCGGGGGTGTCTGTGGTGGTTCCCTTCGCCGGGACGCGCGCGGACGCAGAGGCGCTCATCGCGGCGTTCACCGCGCTCGAGCTTCGGGACGACGACGAGCTGATCGTTGCGGACAACAGCCCGGACGGCGTCCTGGGACAGATCGCGGTGCCTGGGTCGTGGCGTGTAACGCTCGCCACCGGAGAGGGGTCTCCAGCGCACGCGCGCAACACGGGCGCCGCCGCCGCCTCGAGGGAGTGGGTGGTGTTCGTGGACAGCGATTGCCGGCCCGCCGGCGACCTGCTCGATCGCTACTTCGATGACTCGCCGCCGGAGGACTGCGCGATCGTGGCGGGCGCAGTCGTACATGCCACCGACCAGGACTCGCTCGCCGCCCGGCATGCCGCGACCCGCCGCATCCTCGACCAGGAGCGGGCGCTCGCGCACCCGTTCCGGCCCTACGCGCTGACCGCGAACGTGCTCGTCCGCCGGGACGCCTGGGCCGAGCTCGGAGGGTTCCTCGAGGGCATCTTCAACGGCGAGGACGTCGACTTCGCGTGGCGCGCGCAGGACGCCGGATGGCACCTGCGCGCTGCGTCCGCGGCGGTGGTCGAGCACGTCGATCGCGACAGCATGCGAGCGCTGCTAAAGCAGGCCGCCGTGCAGGAGGCGAGCGCGAGCTGGGTTCACCGTCGCTGGCCCCAGGCGCCGAGCTCGCCCGTTCCGGGCCTGACCCACATCTGGCGAGCACTGCTCGGCGTGCCGGGGTTCCTGGTGACCGGTCAGGTCGAGCGGGCGCGCCTGAAGGCGATCGACGCCGCGGTCTACATCGCGCGCCTCCGGGGCCGCCGCCGGGACAACCGGGCCTATCCGCGCCCTGCGGCGCAGCCCGCGGTCGCGACGCGGCGCGACGTCCAGATCTGGTGTGACGAGTACCCGGTCCTGTCGGAGTCCTTCGTCGCGCAGGAGGCCGGGGCGCTCGCTGCGCTCGGCCATCCGGTCGAGATCGTGGCCGCGCGGCGGCCGGAGCGTCCGGGGCCGCGGGCGCCCGGGATCCCGGTGCGGTACATCGAGGACGAGACGCCCGGCGAGCGCCGTCGTGCTCTGGCGCGCCTCGTCGCCCGACATCCGTTGCGCTGCGTGCGCGACCGCCTGTCGTATCGCCGCTGGGCGGTCGAGGACGAGCTCAACCGGTTGCGCGAGCTCGCGCCGGCCGCAGGGCACGCGGCGGGGCTCGCGGAGGTCGTCCTCCACGCACACTTCGCGGCCGGAGCCGCGCTCGGTGCGATGCGGGTGGCGCGCATCGTGGGGCGCCCTTGGACGCTGACGGCGCACGCGTACGACATCTACAAGCTGCCGCGCAATCTCGAGGAGAAGCTGCGCAGCGCCGACTTCGTCACTTCGGGCTGCGACTACACGGTCACGGACCTGCGCGAGATCGCGGGCGAGGGTGCCGGCCCGGTCCACGAGGTCGTCATGGGCGTCGACGCCGACGTCTTCCGCCGCCGGACCCCGCACACGGCCTCCGCGCGTGTCGTCGCGGTCGGAAGGCTCGTCGAGAAGAAGGGCTTCGCACATCTGCTGCGGGCTGCTGCGCTCGATCCGCTGCGGCCGGTGCTCGGCCGGCTCGAGATCATCGGCGACGGGCCCCTGCGCGAGGAGCTGGCAGCCGAGGCCGCCGCGCTGGGTATCGAAGGCCTGGTGGAGATGCCGGGCGCGTTCGGGCCCGAGCAGGTCCGCGAGGCGCTCGAGCAGGCCGCCGTCCTGGCGATGCCATGCGTGATCGCTCGCGACGGCGACCGCGACTCGATGCCGGTCGTGGTCAAAGAGGCGCTCGCGATGGAGCTCCCGGTCGTCGTCAGCGACGAGGTCGGGCTGCCCGAGCTGGTGCGGGAGGAGTTCGGGCGCATCGTCGCGCCCGCCGACCCACAGGCGCTCGCCGACGCGCTCGCCGAGCTGCTCGCCCTCGCTCCCGAGGAGCGCGCTGCGATGGGCGCCGCGGGCCGCGCGTTCGTGCAGGCCCACGCGAATCTCAAAACGGAGACCGCTCGCCTGAGCGAGCTGCTCGAGCAGCTCAGGCGGCCCTGAAGCGGACCACGCCGTCGGTGTTGCTTTCCTCTGCGACGACGCCGTCCGCGAGCAGGAGGTCCACGTGCCCGAGCACTTCGGACAGCGTGAGATAGGCCTGCGTCACCGCCACGTTGCCCCAGAGGGCGAGTGCGATCTCGTGCGCGGTGAGCGGGGGGCCGCTCAGCAGCCCCGCGATCTTCGCCGCCCGCCGCTCGTGCATGCGGAAGCGCTCATCGATGACCGCGCGGTGGTCGGTGACCGGGTCGCCGTGGCCGGGCAGCGCGGTGCTCACGTCCATCGCGCGCGTGGCGCGCAGCGACTCGAGATACGCGATGAGCGCGCGCGGGCGCTCATCGGCCGCGCCGTCGAGCGGGCGCGCGATCAGCGGATTGGACGAGATGTGCTTGATGAGGTGGTCGCCGGCGAGGAGCTCGCCGCTGGCCTCGTCGTGGAAGACGGTGTCCGAAGGAGAGTGGCCGGGGCGGTGGTGCACGGTCCACGTCCGCTCCGCGAACCCGAGCGACGCCCCGTCGGCGAGCGTCATCGTCACCGTCACACTCGCGCCCCACGCGCGGAACTGCTGCGTCACGGCGCGCAGCGCAAACACGACGTCGTCCGGGATGCCGTGCCGGCGCATCACCCCTTCCGCGAACGCATCGTCGGCCTCCATGCCGTCGCGGTAGCCGGCGAGCCACGGCGCCAGCAGGTCGAGCGCGCAGACCTCTGCTCCGGAGCGATCGGCGAGGATCTGCGCCAGCCCGATGTGGTCCATGTGCTGGTGCGTGATGACGATGCGCTCCAGGTCCTCGACGCGATGTCCGTGCTCCTGCAGCGCCGCCTCGAGCGCCGTCAGGGACGTCGCCGAGTTCGGACCCGTGTCGACCAGCGTGAGCGGGTCGTCCTCGACGAGGTAGCAGTTGACTCTGCCGACCGCGAAGGGCGTCGGCACCGGCAGGCAGCGGATCACGAGCGGATCCGCGCGAGCACCTCGTCGCGGCGGGACTCCATGTCCGCGCGCGAGACGAGCGATTCGAGGTTCAGGCGCAGGAGCGGCTCTGTGTTGGACGGGCGCACGTTGAAGTGCCAATCCGGGAAGTCGACCGACACCCCGTCGACATGCGTGACGACGGCGCCCGGGCGCGATCCGTAGACCGCCTCGAGCTCGTTCATGCTGGACTGCTGGTCGGCGACCTCGGAGTTGATCTCCCCGGAGATGAAGTAGCGCTCCCGGTACGGCTCCAGCAGGTCGCTCATCCGCGCGCCCTCGACCGAGAGCTTCTCGAGGATCAGCAGCGCGGGGATCGTTCCCGAGTCGGCGTTGTAGAAGTCGCGGAAGTAGTAGTGCCCGGACACCTCGCCGCCGAAGATCGCCCCCTCTTCGCGCATGCGCGTCTTGAAGAACGCGTGGCCGACGCGGTTGACGTGCGCGACGCCGCCCGCGGCGCTGACCGTGTCGGGCACGGCACGTGACGCGCGCGGGTCGTAGAGGACCGCGCTTCCCGGGGACTTCGCCAGCAGGTGCTCGGCGAGCACGGCCGTCAGGAAGTCGCCGTCGACGAAGTCGCCCTGGTCGTCGATGAAGAAGCAGCGGTCGGCGTCGCCGTCCCATGCGATACCCAGATCCGCGCCGGTCTCCAGGACCTTGTCGATGACGAACTTGCGGTTCTCAGGCAGCAGCGGGTTCGGCTCGTGGTCCGGGAAGTTGCCGTCGGGCGTCCAATAGGTCTCGACGAGGTCGAGCCCCAATCCACGCAACAGCGGCCCGACCATGGGCCCGGCCATACCGTTGCCCCCGTCCACGACGACCTTCATCCCGGCCGCGACGCGGTCGGGATCGATGAACGTCAGGGCAGCGGCCTGGAACTCGTCGTACAGATCGACGCTTTCCACGCTGCCGCCTCCGGGCGCGGGGCCGAGCCCGTTGGCGACGATGTCGCGGATGTCTCCGATGCCCGCGTCGCCGCTGAGCGGGATCGCCCCGTCACGGACGAGCTTCGCGCCCGTGTAGGCCTTCGGGTTGTGCGAGGCGGTGCACATCAGGCCGCCGTCGAGGCCACGCGAGCCGACTAGGTAATAGACCATCTCGGTTGCCACCTGGCCCGCGTCGAGCACGGAGGCGCCCTCGTCGGTCATGCCCGCGCTGTAGCGAGCGGCGAGCTCGGGCGCGTTCAGGCGCATGTCACGGCCGAGGCCGAGCCGCAGCTGGGCCGGCGGCTTGCCGACCAGCCCGCCGACGACGCGCGCGAACGCGCGGCCGATCTGATGCGCGAGCTCCCCATCGATGTCCTCGCCGTAGATGCCGCGGATGTCATAGGCCTTGAAGATGCCCGGGTCGACCCGCATCGGCGGGGAATCTACCCCGGCGTCGCTGGAGGCCGCCGGAACCGGCGCCAGGCGCGGTAGCTGGCCGGCGCGTGACGCGCAAGCCAGAAAGGCCGCCGCAGATAGGCGAGCGCCAGGCCCAGGCGCCCGCGCCGCGCGAGCCGCGACGAGTAGCGCACGGTCGAGGGGTTCGGGACCAGCTCGCGCCCGAGCAGCGCGAGCTTGTCGCGTAGGCGTGGCGCCGAGGCGAGCCGGTCGAACCCGATCGCCAGCGGAGCGCGCGCCCCGCCCTGCGCCGTCGCGAGCAGGTCCGGCGTCCACAGGCCGAGGTGGTCGGCCAGGGCGTCGCCCTCGGGCACGAGCCGCAGGCCGGTTCCGAACCCGTGCAGCGCATCGAGCTCGTCGGCGAGACTGATCGCGCGCCGCCATTCGCCGTCGTCGGCGATCGCGATCGCGCGCCGCAGGTCCTCGAGCGGCTTGAGCATCTCCCGTCCGTGGTGCGCCGCGTGCAGCGCGCACAGGACCAGGCGGCCGGTTATGTCGAGGATGTCGATGTTCCCGCCGCCCACCGCCATCTGCTCGCGATGGGGTTGCAGGATCGTCCAGACCGCCTCGGGGCCGCGATTGCGGACCTCCGACAGCGTGCGGTGGAGGTCGATCATCGCGCCGTCGCGCGCGCGGCGCCAAGCCCGTGCGTGCGGCTGGTATTCGCTGCCCTCCCAATCGTCCTCGTGCAGCGGCTCGAATTCGAGCGCGCGCAACGTCGCTTCGGCGTCCACGTAGCGATGGGGGTCGACGAGCAGGTCGACGTCCACGTAGCCGCGCGCCGCGCCGTCGCGGTACAGCCACTCGGCGAGCGACGCGCCCTTGAGCAGCACGCAGTCCACGCCGTCGGCCTTGAGCGAGTCCGCCGTGTCGCGCGCCAGGCGGTCGGCCGCCAGCGCCAACGCGACGGTGTATCGCTCATCCGGCCCCAACACTGCAGCGACCGTACCAGCGCATATGGCGACATGACGCAGACCGGTTACCGTCGGGCGGTGCTGCGCATCCTGATGGTCGGGCACCGGGCGCCGGACCCCGCCGCCGGGGGCTACGAGGTGGTCTGGAGCGACGTCGCCCAGGCGCTGCGCGGCCGTGGCCACGCGGTCACGCTGCTGCACCCGCCCGCGCTGCGCTCGACCTGGGACGCGGGGCGGTGGCTATCGCCCGGGCCGCTCGGCGCGTGGCGCATCGAACACCACAACCGCGCCGCGTTGGATCGCCACCTTCGTGACCCCGGGCCCGACCTCGTGATGTGGTTCGGCATGGGTGGGCTGTCGATGTCGCTGCTGGGACGCGCGTCGCGCGGGGGCGTTCCGGCGCTTGGCGTGGTTCACGACGGATGGATGCTCTACGCCCCTGGGAAAGACGCGTGGCACCGGCTCCTGCGGCGCAGCCTCTCGATCGGCGCGGGGCTGTGGACGTTCAACAGTGAGTTCGCCCGGACCGGCACGCTTGCCCAGGTGCCGATCGAGCGGACCGAGGTTGTGTCGCCCGGAGTCGATGCGTCCCTGTTCACGCCCGCGACCCCGCGCGACTGGGGCTGGCGGCTGGCCGTGATCGGGCGCATAGCGCCGCAGAAGGGCGTCGATGTGGCGCTGCAGGCGCTGGAGCAGCTTCCGGAGGCGACGCTCGCGATCACCGGTCCCGGCGCTGCGCCCGCGCCGCATCCGCGCGCCGTCTTCCACGGGCCGGTGCAACGCCCGCGCCTGCGCGAGGCCTATTCGGAGGCTGACACGGTGCTGTTCCCGGTGACGTGGGACGAGCCGTTCGGGCTCGTGCCGCTGGAGGCGATGAGCGTCGGACGCCCAGTCGTCGCGACCGGGACCGGCGGGTCGGCCGAGTACCTGCGCCACGAGGAGAACTGCCTGCTCGTCGCGCGCGGCGATGCCCAGGGGCTCGCGGATGCCGTACGGCGGCTCGCCGCAGAGCCCGGCCTGCGCGAGCGGCTCGTGGCCGGCGGTCGCGCGACCGCCGCGCAGCACACGCAGGAGGCGTTCGTGGCGCGGATCTGCGACCTCGCCGAGGCGGAGGCGCGTCAGGCCTTGTGAGCGTGGTGCACGACGTGGCGCACGCTGAATCCCTGCGTGCTGCGCATCGTGAAGCGCCCGTGTTCCTCGACGCGGTTGAACCCGGCGCCGTGGATCATCCGCTGCCAGCAGCGCACGTTCGGCAGCCAGAAGACGACGGCCGCCTCGCGGTCGGCCAGATAGCGGCTGACCGGCCACGGCAGCAGCTGCAGCCTGCGGTCGTACTCCTCCGCGCTGATGAACGTGCCGTCGCAGAGCGCCGCGATGCGCTCCAAAGCGAGCACCTGGTCCCGTAGGTGCAGCAGGACGGAGCCGCAGAACACGAGGTCGAAGGTGCCGAGCTCGGCGGGGGTCGCGTTGTACACCGACAGCACGCGCCGCTCGACTTGGGACCCGAGCAGCTCCTTCGCGCGGCGGAACCCCGCGCCGCGGGGCGCGTCCGGGAACTGCTGCGGGCGGCGCCGCGCGGGCCAGTCGAGGTCGGCCTCGTCGTCGAGGTCGAGAGCGACGACGGCCGCGCCGCGCCGCTCCATCTCGAAGGCCCAAAACCCGTCCCACGTCCCGACCTCGAGCACGCGCATTCCGTCCATCCGCTCGGGGAGCCCGTAGTGCCCGACGTAGGGCCGCAGGTCGAAGATGCCCCTCGTGACGGTCCCGTCCGGCAGCTCGAGCGTGTGGTACCAGGTCGGGTCTTCGGTCACCGAGGTCCGGCATGCTACGCGCTCGCATGGACCCCACCTCCGTCCCAGTGGCGATCCTCTGCGGCGGCCGCGGCGCCCGCTTGCAGGAGCACACGCGCACCATCCCCAAGCCTCTGGTCGAGATCGGCGGTATGCCGATCGTCTGGCACGTGGTGCAGCTCTACGCCGTCCAGGGCTTTCGCGACTTCCTGCTCCTGACGGGGTACCTGGGCGACCAGATCGAGCGCTTCGTCGCCGAGCACGAGTGGCCCGACGGCGTCCGCGTCGCGACGCTGGACACGGGGGAGGACACTCCGACCGGCGGGCGCATCGCCCGGGCGGCAGACCGCCTGCGTGACGGCACCTTCTGCGTCACGTACTCCGACGGCGTCGCCGACCTGGACCTCCGCGGCCTGCTGGACTTCCACCGCGAGCATGGCGGCCTGGGGACGGTGACGGTCGTTCGGCCGGAGCTGCAGTTCGGCGTGCTCGACCTTGACGCGGACGGCACGGTCACCGGCTTCCAGGAGAAGCCGCGCTCCGACCACTGGATCAACGGCGGCTTCTTCGCGTTCGAGCCCGGCTTCCTGGAGTACGTGCGCGAGGACTCGGTGCTGGAGCGCGACCCACTCGAGGCGCTCGCCGCTTCGGGCCGGCTGCACGCCTACCGCCACACGGGCTTCTGGGACTGCATGGACACCTACAAGGACGCGGTGCTGCTCAACGACCTCTGGGCCGCGGAGGCGGCGCCGTGGCGGATGTGGTGAGGTAGCGGCGTGAGCCGATCGGTCTTCGTCACCGGCGCCTACGGGATGCTCGGCGCCTGGTTGGTCAAGGCGCTGCTCGACCGCGGCGACCGCGTCACGGTGCTCAAGCGCGACCGCGTCGCGGGCAGCGCGCTCGAGATCGAAGGCCTGGAGGCGCGCTGTCACGTCGTCACCGGCGACATCGAGGACGCGCCGCTGATGGAGCGAGTCATCGTCGAAGAAGAGGTCGAGTCGGTGTTCCACCTCGCTGCGCAGACGATCGTCGGCGCGGCCAACCGTTCCCCGGTGTCGACGTTCGAGACGAATGTGCGCGGCACGTGGAACGTGCTCGAGGCGGCGCGCCTCGCGGGCGTAGCGCGCGTGGTCGTCGCGGCGTCCGACAAGGCATACGGACCCCACGACGAGCTTCCGTACCGCGAGGACCACGCGCTCCAGCCGCGCTACCCGTACGACGTGTCGAAGGCGTGCACGGACCTGATCGCCCGCAGCTACTGGCACACGTTCGGGGTTCCCGTCGCGACGACGCGCTTCGCGAACATCTACGGCGGTGGGGACCTCAATCCCTCGCGCCTGATACCGGAGCTCGTGGCCGCGGTGCTGGACGGGCGCTCTCCGGTGATCCGCTCGGACGGCTCCCCGGAGCGCGACTTCCTGTACGTGGAAGACGCGGTCGCCGCGTATCTGGCGATCGCCGACGCGCTCGATGGCGATGCGGCGCGCGGCGAGGCGTTCAACGCCGGCGCGGGACGCCCGTACAGCGTCCGCGAGGTCGTCGAGACGTTGATCGCCGTCGCGGGCGCATCCATCGAGCCGACCTATGAGGGCGCCGGCGTTCCGCTTGGGGAAATTGATCGCCAGTGGGTCGACGCGACGAAGGTGAAGACCGTCACCGGCTGGGAGCCGCGCGTCGACCTCGAGGAAGGCCTGCGCCGGACGCTCGAGTGGTACCGGACGCGCCGCTGATCTCCGTCGTCGTGCCGTCGCACGAGCGGCCGCTCCGTCTGCGGTGGCTGCTCAACGCGCTCGAGGAGCAGACGCTCGAGCGCGCGGACTTCGAGGTGATCGTCGCGCACGACTCCGGCCCCGAGACGGAGGCACTGCTGCGCGAGCACCCGCTCGCCGTGCGCGCGATTGCGCTCGAGCCGTGCGGCCCCGCGGCCAAGCGCAACGCCGCGTGGCGCGCGGCACGCGCGCCCCTCGTGGCGTTCACCGACGACGACTGCCGTCCGCCGCCCGAGTGGCTCGCGGGGCTGATGGCGGCAGCGCGCGAGAATCCCGGCGGGGTGGTCCAAGGCCGCGTCGCGATCGACCCCGACGAGCTGGCGCTGCTGCATCACGCTCCGTGGTCGCGCTCGCAGGAGGTCGACCCGCCGTCGCCGTACGGCCAGACAGCGAACATCGTCTACCCGCGCGACCTGCTCGAGCGCGCCGGCGGCTTCGACGAGTCGCTGCCGGTGGCGGCCGGGGAGGACACCGACCTCCTCATGCGGGCGCGCGCGCTCGGCGCGGCCTACACGGGCGCGCCAGCCGTCGTCATCTACCACGCCGTGTTCCCGGGCACGCTGGCGGCGCGGATGCGCGACGCCTGGCGCTGGCAGCACCTCGCGCTGATCGTGCGCCGCTACCCCGAGCTGCGCCGCCACCTGGTGCTGCGGACGTTCTGGAAGGTCGAGCACCCGCTGCTCCTGCTGGCGCTCGCGGGCGCCGCGACGCGCAGGCCGCTGCTCGCCTTGCCGTGGGTCCTGCGTCGCCTGGGGGGATACGGCCGTGGGCCGCGCGCGCGGATCCGGGCAGCGACGGAGCTCCCCGGTCGCGCGATCCTCGACACGACCGAGGTGGCGTCGGCGGTGCGTGGCTCGGTGCGCTACCGCACGATCTACCTCTGAAGCTGGCAAGTGCCGACGTGCCAAGTTATGCAAACGTGGCTTTAACTGTCGCATGAACGCTTGCGTTCTTGTAAATATCCCGCCATGCACGCCCTCTTCCGGGGCGCTGCGGCTGGGGGAGGACGGACGGCTAGTGGGGGCCGCACCGTCTCGACGCTCATCGTCGCGGTGCTCATTTCGCTTGTCCTTTCCAGCCCGGCCCAGGCGGCGCCGCCGCGCGTCGCCCCGACCTTCTTCGGGATGAACCTGGGCCTCGAGCAGCTCCAGCTCGGCCAGCGCGACGCTGCCGTGGAGGCCGTGAAGTCCGTCGGCGTGCGCACCGCGAAGCTCAACGTCCTATGGGCCGCGGTTCAGCCCTACGGGCCGGCGGACACGGGCAACTGGGCCAGCTTCGACGACCAGCTCACGCGGATGGTGCGAGGCGGCATCGAGCCCCTCGTGCTGGTCGGCTATGGCGTGCGTTGGGCGATGAGCTCCTCGGACAGGCTGAACGCGGATGTGAAGAACGTGTCGTGGAATGACCAGCAGTTCTACCGACCCCAGCCCCACTTGTTTGCCGAGTTCGCCCGCAAGGTCGCCGAACGCTATGGCGCCGGGGGCCAGTTCTGGTCGCTTCATCCCGAGCTGCCGTACAGGCCCGCCACGCGTTACTCGATCTGGAACGAGCCGAACATGACCTGGGCCTATCGCCCTGCGCCCAACCCGGCGGAGTTCGGCGAGCTCTTCCGCCAGGCCGCGGGCGCGATCCGTGGCCAGGATCCGCGCGCCCGCGTGTTCATCGGCGGTCTCGCGCCGTACATGTGGGACGGCACCGGTTACATGGCGATGACGAACTTCCTGGACGGGATGGGGGTCGGCGGGGCCGACGGCGTCGCAGTGCATTCCTACGACCCATCGCTCGCCGGTCTGCTGCAGCCGATCGTCAACCTGCGCGCCCATCTGGTCTCGCGCGGCGCCCCGACCCTGCCGATCGTCGTCGCCGAGTGGGGTTGGGCGACGTTCCCCTACGGCAAGGGCCTGTCGGACTCCTGGAGCGATGCCGCAAGGCCCGTGCTGTATCGCAAGTTCGCGGATCTGGCGTCGCGCTCGAACTGCGGGGTCGACGGCATCTACGCCGAGCGCTGGCTCAACTTGGACGACGGCAACCACGAGGCCGGCTGGAACCAGGGCCTTGCGCTGTCGACCGACGGCTTGCAGCCGCGCTGGTCGGCACGTGCGCTCGGCGGCGTAGCCGACAAGCAGGCAGGTGCTGCGCCCGATGCGGCACGTGCCACGGCCTTCCTGTGCACGCTGCCCCCACCGGACAGCGACGGCGACGGCGTGCAGGACCAGCACGACTACGCGCCGCTGGACCCGGCGGTGCGCCAGGCGCCGACGCAGTCTGCGCCGGCGCCGTACGAGACGCCGGTCCTGAGCGGC
The DNA here is from genome assembly GCA_963832195.1 of uncultured Conexibacteraceae bacterium. Taxonomy (GTDB): domain Bacteria; phylum Actinomycetota; class Thermoleophilia; order Solirubrobacterales; family Solirubrobacteraceae; genus Baekduia. The sequence continues at coordinate 528,221 of CAWHTH010000003.1, read as the reverse complement.
GATGTGGTCACGGGCAAGACCCTGAAGACCACGTTCGGCACATGGAACGGGTCCCCGCTGCCCGCGCTGACGGTCGCGCGCTGGGAGCACTGCAGCATCCTGCTGCTGGACTGCAAGCCGCTGGCAGCCAACGGCACCAGCGTGACGCTGCCGATGGAGACAGCCGGTCGCGTCGTCCGTTCGGTCGTGCGCGCCTCCAACTCGCTTGGCCAGGCGGAGAAGGCAAGCGCCGCGACAGAGATCGTCCAGACGCCTGCGCGGTTCACGGTCAGGCCCTGGTTGACCGGCTACAACCCCGGCGTCGGCGACTGGGTCGTCCTGCACCCCGGCGAGCTGATCTCCATTCCCGGGTTGAGCATCCTGGAACGGCGCTGGGAGCGCTGCAATGGCTATCACAGCGGCTGCTCGGCCCTGAGCGTGAGCGGCACGGCATACCAGGCCAAGCTCAGCGACTACACGAAGCGCATCCGCGTTACGTACCGGATCGCCAACAAGTGGGGCGAGGACTCGGTGCAGTTCATCACGGAGCAGATTCGCCTGTAGCAGCGCGACGGCTACGCTGTCGCGCCGATGACGGATGACCTCGCGCGCGCTGTCGCGTCGAACGCCGCGTGGTACCACACGATCGAGCTCGCGCCCGGGGTCGTTACGCCGGGGCGCGTCGATCTCCGCAAGCCCGCCCGACGGATTCTGCCCGCGACCCTCGAGGGCCGCCGCGTGCTCGACGTCGGCACGTTCGACGGCTTCTGGGCGTTCGAGCACGAACGGCGCGGAGCGGATGTCGTCGCGATCGACGTCGAGCGCCTCGAGGCGGCCGACTGGCCGCCGATCCACCGCCCGCGGCTGGAGCGCGCGGCGGCTGAGATGGAGATCGAGCTCGGGCGCGGCTTCGCGATCGCCAAGGGGGCCCTCGGGTCCGGCGTGCAGCGCGTCGCGTGCAACGTCAAGGACGTGACGCCCGACCGCATCGGCGGGCCCGTGGACCGCGCGTTCATCGGCGCGCTGCTGCTGCACCTACGCGACCCCGTCGGCGCGCTCGAGGCTGTCCGCGGCGCGCTGGTCCCCGGCGGCGAGCTGCAGGTGCTCGAGCCGATCGACGTGAAGCTCAGCATCCGGCACCCGCGGCGGCCGATCGCCGCGTTCGAGGTTCTCGGGTCGGAGTTCACCTGGTGGTATCCGAACCTGGCCGCGCTGCGCGGCTGGCTCGAGACCGCCGGCTTCGTCGATGTGCGCCGCGACGCCATCGTCCGCCCGCCCGGGCAGATGGGGATGCGGGGCATCGTTTACTGCGCACTGACCGCGTGCACGTCGCGCTCCTGAACCCCGTCTACTGGCCGGAGGTGCGCCGTGGCTCGGAGCGCTTCGTGCGCGAGCTGGCCGATGGCCTGATCGCGTCCGGCCATCGCCCGCGCCTGGTGACGACCCACCGCGGGCTGCGCCGCGAGTGCATCGTGGAGGACGGCCTCGAGGTCGTTCGCATGCCGCGCTTCGGTGAAGGCCGTCTGCGGCGGCGGCTGTTCGAGGACCACCTGCCGCACGTCGCGACCGCGGCCTGGGAGCTGCGGCGCGAAACGCCGGACGTCGCGCACGCGCTGCACGTCACGGGGGCGGTCGGCGCGCTGCACGCCGGCGGCGCACCCGTGGTCCTCAGCTACATGGGGATACCGCACCGCCAGGCGCTGGCGAACCGCCGCCTGCGCATAGAACTGACGCAGAAGGCAGTTCGCGGCGCTGCCGCCGTCGTCGCGCTGAGCCGGCACGCCGCCGACGGGTTCGAGCGCTGGCTCGGAGTGCATGACGTGCGCGTCATCCCGCCGGGCGTAGACCTCGGCGCCTTCGCCCCGGATCCCGCAGCCCGCGCGCCCGTGCCGACGGTCCTCTGCGCCGCTGACCTCGCCGAGCCGCGCAAGCGCGTCGGACTGCTCGTGGAGGCCTTCGCGCTGGTGCGCGCGCAACGCCCCGCTGCCCGGCTCGTCCTCAGTCGTCCGCGGCGGGGGGTCGCGCTGCCCACGGGCGAAGGGATCGAAGTGCGGGACCTCGACGACCGCGACGCGCTGGCCGCCGCAAACCGCGAAGCGTGGGTCGCGGTGCTGCCGAGCATCGGCGAGGCATTCGGCCTGGTGGCGCTCGAGGCAATGGCATGCGGCACGCCGGTGGTGGCCTCCAATCGCGAGGCGCTGCCCGAGGTGGTGCGCGAGGGGACAGGGGTCCTCTTCGACGGGGGCGAGGCGCCGGAGCTTGCACGCGCGCTGCTGGAGGCCCTGGACCTGGCGGCGGACACGGAGACGGCCGCCCGCTGCCGGGCGCGGGCCGAGGAGTGCTCCTGGGAACGCACGACCGCCGCCTACGTCAGCCTCTACCGGGAGGTGGCGTGCTCCTGAAGGACAACGAGGCGCGCATCCTGCGCGAGTTGGATGACGCCGCGGTCGTGCTCGACGTCGGCGGCTGGGCGGAGCCGTTCGCGCGCGCCGACTGGGTCATCGACCTCATGCCCTACGAGACACGCGGGCTGTACGGCGACGCGCCCGATCCCGCGAAGGAGCGCTTCAGCGAGGCGACGTGGGTGGTGCGCGACGTCTGCGATCGCGACCCCTGGCCGTTCACGGACCGGCAGTTCGACTTCGCGATCTGCTCGCAGACGCTCGAGGACCTGCGCGACCCGGTCGGCGTATGCCGCGAGCTGCAGCGGGTGGCAAAGGCCGGCTACATCGAGGTGCCCACGCGCCTGGCCGAGCAGAGCGCCGGCGTCGAGGGAGACTGGGCCGGGTGGTCGCATCACCATTGGTTCTGCGATCTCGTCGACGATGGCATCGAGTTCACGTTCAAGCACCATGTCGTGCACCAGCCGGCAAACCACCTGCCGCGCGCCTTCGGAGAGCAGCTGGCACTGGAGCGACGGGTTCAAGGCTTCTTCTGGGAGTCCTCGTTCCGCGGCGAGGAACGGGTCCTCTACGACGCGCTGGCGATGGAGGCCGAGCTGCGGGCGACCGTCGACGCGCACCGGCACGAGATCCCCAGCGGGCGCCGGCGCTGGCGGCGTTCCTAGAATCAAGCGCGTATGGCCGGGCACTCCAAATGGGCGGGGATCAAGCACAAGAAGGCGATCGTCGATGCGCGCCGCGGCAAGCTCTTCACGAAGCTGGCGCGCGCGATCACGGTTGCCGCGAAGGAGGGCGGCGGCGACCCAGACACGAACCCGGCCCTCGGCCTAGCGGTGCAGAAGGCCAAGGACGCGTCGATGCCGAAGGACAACATCGAGCGCGCGATCGCGAAGGGGACCGGCGAGGGCAGCGACGCGGACAAGCTCGAGAACGTGGTGTACGAGGGCTATGGGCCGGGCGGCGTGGCCCTGCTCATCGAGGCGGTGACCGACAACCGCAATCGCACGGGGTCGGAGATCCGGCACACGCTGTCCAAGCACGGCGGCAATCTCGGCGAGCCCGGATCGGTCGCGTACAACTTCGACAAGAAGGGTGTCGTCGTCGTGGCGGCCGAGCGGCACTCCGAGGACGACCTGATGGTCGCGATCGAGGCCGGCGCGCAGGACATCGGCATCGACGACGACGTCTACGAGGTGATCACCGAGCCCGGTGACCTGACGACGGTGCGCAGCGCGCTCGACGAGGCCGGCATCGAGTACGAGACGGCCGAGGTCACGCAGCAGCCGCGTTCGCGCGTGGCGCTCGACGAGGACACGGCCACGAGGCTGATGAAGCTGATCGACGCGCTCGAGGACAACGACGACGTCGACGCGGTGCACGCGAACTTCGACGTCGACGCCGAGGTTCTCGAGCGCTTGATGGCGGCATCCTGATGGCCTGGAATCGGGTCGCGACCATGGGTCGTTGGAGCGATCGCGCCCAGCTGTGGCTGCGCGTTCGCCGCGACGGAGGGAAGCTGCAATGGCCACTGCGCCTCCCGCGACCGCCCGGGACCCGCCCGGCGCACCAGATCGCCATCGGTCCTCGGTCGTTCATCGGGCGAAATGCCTGGTTCGAGGTGGCGAACGCCGAGGCACGGATTGCGATCGGCGCGCAAGCTCTGATCGGCGCCGACGTCAACATCTCCGCCGGAGAGCTCGTGGAGATCGGCGATGGGACGATCGTTGCCGCCCGCTCCACGATCATCGACTTCACGCACGACTACCGCAGCTGGCTGGGCGACGCGCTGGCGACCGGCGAGCGCCCCCACTACGACTTCGTCATGACCGAGCCGTCCCCCGTCCGCATCGGCAGCGGGGTCTGGATCGCCAAGGGCTGTGTGATCAATCCGGGCGTTGAGATCGGCGACGGCTGCGTGATCGGCGCCAACAGTGTCGTGACCACGAGCCTGGATCCGTACACCTTTGCCGCCGGCGTTCCGGCCCGCGCGATACGCGATCTCCGTGCGGAGCTCGAGGGAGCCGGCGTCGTGCCGACGCCGTGACCGCTGCAATGAACGACCAGCAGACCCTGTACGAGGAGAAGGCACGCGCCTACGCGGTGTTCGGGAATGGCGTAGTGGCCGCCGCGGCCCAGCGCCTGCTTCCGCCCGGTGGACGGGTCCTCGACGTGGGATGCGCTGCGGGCGGGCTGTTGGCGCTGCTCGCCGACCGTGCTTCGTATCGTGCGGGCGTCGAGCTCTCGCCGACGGCGGCCGCGGAGGCGGCGCGCGTCGCCGATCACGTGGTGCAGGGATCGGTCGAGGACGCCGAGCTGCCGGAGGACTCGTTCGACGTGGTCGTGCTGGCCGACGTCCTGGAGCATCTGGTCGATCCGCAGAGCGCGCTCGGGCGGGCTGCGCGCTGGGTGCGCGTCGGCGGCGCCGTGATCGTCTCAGTCCCCAACATCGCACACTGGCAGGCGCGACTGAGTGTCGCTCGGGGCAGCTGGAAGGCCGAAGAATCGGGCACCTTCGACGCCACGCATCTGCGCTTTTTCACCGTCGATCGGCTCCACGCTCTGATGGAAGGCGCCGGATTGGCCGACGTCTCGCTCGAGCCCGTGGTTCCAAGACTGCGCAACCACTACCCCGCGCTCGACCGTCTTCCGGCCCGGTTGTCGGAAACCATCGAGCGCGGCTGGCAGGCGCTTGGCCGGCGGCGGCCGAATCTCCTCGGTTATCAGCTCGTGGCGACCGGCCGGCGCACGGCTGACTAATCTGCGACGCGATGGGGTTGCGCGAGATCCGCTACGACTTCGCCCACGGCGCGCCGCGGCGAGAGCTGAATGACGTCCTCGAGGAGTTCGGGCGCACCGTCCCGACCGACTCGAGGATCCTCGAGGTCGGCGCTGGGCTATACGACCACGCCCGCTTCTTCCCGGGACGGGTCGAGACGTTCAACGCGGACCCTGGTACCGAGCCGGACATCGTGGGCGACGCGCACGCGATGCCGATCGACGACAACACCTACGACCTTGTGGTCTGCATCTCCACCCTCGAGCACGTTCGGGACCCGTACCAGTGCGTACGCGAGATCTTCCGGATCCTGAAGCCGGGTGGCCGCTGCTTCGCCTGGATCCCGTTCTACTTCGGAGTGCACGACTTCCCGATCGACGTGTCGCGCTTCACGGCGGAGGGGATGGAAGTCCTGTTCGAGGAAGCAGGGTTCGAACGCGTCGAGGTCGATCGCGAGCCATGGTCCGGCCTGTTCCACAACATCTCGAACACGGTGCACTACGTCCTTCCGCGTTCGCATCCGAAGCGCTGGGTACGAGCTGCCAATCGCGGTGCGTTCTTCGTCGCCCGCGCGGGCTTCCCACTGGATCGCCGCCTGAAGCTGCGAACGCTGTACGCGGGAGCCTCCGTGATCGCGCGCAAGCCCGGCGGCTGAGCGTCACTCCTCGTCGGGCTGGCGCCGCGCCCGGAAGAGCGGGACCGGTGCCGGCAGGCCCTTGATCCGGCGCTCGCCGGCGAAGGACCAGCTGACCGCGTCGCCGGCGGTTTCCTTGACCTCCTCGGTGGCAAGCACGCTCCCGGCGCGCGCTATCGCCGTCACCCGGCTGGCGAGATTCACGGGGCGGCCGTACCAGTCCCCGGCGCGGGACAGCGCCGGCCCGTGGGCAGCGCCGACGTGCACCATCGGGAAGTCAGCGGCCTCGCCCTCGACCGTCTCGATGATGCGCAACGCGACGTCGAGCATCGGCTCCGTCTCGGGCGACACGAGCATCACCGCATCGCCGATGGTCTTGACGAAGCGGACGGGCGGGCTGATGACGTCGCTGGTCAGCCGTGCGAGGCGGTCCGCGAGCGCGCCGAGCTCGCCAGGCGGCACCTCCTCGCCCAGGCGCGTGAACCCGACGAGGTCGGCGAACGCGACCGTCATGTCGCGGGCGCCGGGCGGGCGCCCACTGCGCCGCTCCGCGGCGTCGACGGCCTCGTTCGCGACCATCTGGCGCAGGTGCAGCCGGACCATCCCGTCGATCATCGGCCCGACGAGCGGCATCACGCCCTCGACGAGCCTCGTGTAGCGCTGCGCCAGCTCGAGCTCCGTGGCCCCTGGCTTGAGCGCCATCTCGAGCACGACCGCGCGCATCACCTCCGCCGCCTGGCCCAGGCCGCGGCCCATGACGCGCGCGACGGACTCCATCTGCTCGGCACTGAGCCCGAGCTCCACGTACCGCAGCGCGAGCTTGGCGGTCTCGATCTCGTTGTCGCTGAACGCCGGCTCATCGGCGTCGGGAATGGGGAGCCCATGCGCGCGGCGCAGCTGGATCAGGACCTCCTCCGGGATCCCCGAGCGCTCGGCGACCTCGGCGCCGGTGTAGCGGGCGTCGCCGGCGACGACGCGCTCGGCGGGCAGGAACGGCAGCAGGCCGCGCTCGTGCGCCTCGCGGATGCGCTCTATGTCGAAGCCCTCGCTCTCGAGCCAGTCGAGCAGCTCGATGCGCTCGTCGAGCGCCTTGCCGCTCAGCCCTTCGAGGAAGCTCTCCGCCGCCCAGTCGGCCATGCGCGGCAGACTACGTGGCATGTCCCGTCCCCGGCTCAGCGCTCCCGAGCGACGCGCGGAGATCCTTGCCGCCGCGCTGGCGCAGTTCGCTGCGCGCGGCTACCACGGCACGTCGATCGACGACATCGCGACGACTGCCGGCATCTCCAAGTCGCTGATCTACGAGCACTTCGCCTCCAAGCGCGAGCTGCACGACGAGCTGCTCGCCGAGCACGCCGGCGAGCTGTTCGCCCGGTTTCGCGCGAACGCCGAGCAGGGCGCGGTGGGGGAGGAGCGGCTGCGCGGCGGCGTCGACGCGTTCTTCTCGTTCGTCGAGGAGCGTCGCGAGGCCTGGCGCGCGCTGTTCCGCGACCAGGCCGACCCGGAGCTGGCGCCGATGGTCGACCGCCTGCAGGACCAGGCCGCCGCCGTGATCATGGCTCTCACCGCCGCGGACCCCACCGCGCCGGACCTGGGCCCGCGCGAGGCAGAGATGCTGGCACGGCTGTTGTCGGGCGCCTGCCAGGGGCTGGCGAACTGGTGGCTCGAGCATCCCGACGTTCCGCGGGCCGAGCTCGTCGACCGCGTCGTCGACTTCTGCTGGACCGGGCTGGATCGCCTCCGGTTGGTCTAGGGTCAGGCTTTAGCCTGACCCGGCTAAGCGCCGCTAGCCGACGAGCTCGCCGGCCTGCTGCAGGCTGAAGAGGTAGCCGATCAGCACCTCGGTGACGCGCGGGTCGAACTGCGTGCCGGCGCAGCGCGCCAGCTCGGCGATCGCCTCGCCGTGCTCCATGCGCTTGCGGTACGGGCGGTCGGACGTCATCGCGTGGTACGTGTCGCACGCGAGGATGATGCGGCTGCCGATCGGGATCGCCGCGCCGACGAGGCCGTCCGGGTAGCCGCTGCCGTCGAAGCTCTCGTGCTCGTGGCGCACGATCCGCGCCACGCCGCCCATGCCGGGGATCGCGCGCAGGATGCGCTCGCCGATCACGGGGTGCTCGCGCATCAGGCGCCACTCGTCCTCGTCGAGCTTGGCCGGCTTGTTGAGGATGTGGTCGGGGATGGCGACCTTGCCGATGTCGTGCAGCAGGGCGGCAGCGCCGACGCGCTCGACCTCGCCCTGGTCGAGGCCCAGCGCCCGCGCGACGGACTTGGCCATCTCGACGACGGACTCCGAGTGCTCGCCCGTGTAGCGGTCGCGCTCGAGCAGCGCCATCGCGAGCGCCTCGATCGCATCGGCGTGCGCGTCCTTGCGGGCCTCGCCGTCGTCCTCGTCGCCGAGCGCCGCCACGCGGCTGCCGCCGGCACGGCGGGCGCGCTCCAAACCTGCGGCGGCCCCGCCCATGAGTGCTTCGAGTGAGCCGCCGCGCGTGTGCTCGGCGACACCCGCCGACACCGTCACGTAGCCGGCCCCTTCGATCTCGCCGCGCTCGATCGCGGCGACGAGGCGCTGCGCCGCGGCGCGCGCGCCTTCGAGCCCGGTGTCCGGCATCAGGACCGCGAGCTCGTCCGCGCCGGTGCGCCCGACCACGTCGTTGGCGCGCAGGAGCTGCGTCAGCTCGAAGGACAGCGTGTTGAGGGCGGCGTCGCCCGCACGCTGGCCGCGGCGGGCGTTGAGCGACCGGAACCCGTCGATGTCGACGAGCAGGAGGCTGACCGGAAGGCCGTTGCGGCGGGAGCGCTCGAGCTCGCGCCCGGCCGCCTCGCGGAACGCATCCAGCGTCAGGGAGTTGGTGCGGGCGTCTTTGCGCAGCGCGTCGGCGCGCTCGGCCTCGAGTTGGGAGACGCGGGCGCGCGCCGCCGCCAGCTGGGCGCGTAGGTGGTCGACTTCACCCTTTATCCCCCACATGGTTCGGTGGACGTATCGACTGTCCGCAGGCAGGGCTGAAGGGCTTGGACGCAATGTCGAGCCCGCGCAAGGCATCCGACAGGACGCGCAGAATGCCCTGAGCGTGATCGTCCTCGGCATCGACCCCGGCCTCGCCAACACCGGATTCGGGGTGGTTGAGCGGAGCAATGGCCGTTTCGCCGCGCTCGACGGCGGCGTGCTGGAGACTCGAGCCGGCCTCGCGGCTGAGCTGCGCCTCGCCGCGTTGCACCTGCAAGTAGAGGAACTGCTGGCGCGCCACGAGCCCGACGCGGTGGCGCTCGAAGAGCTCTTCTTCGGCCAGAACGCACGCAGCGCGTTCGCGGTCGGGCAGGCGCGCGGGGCGGTGATGCTCGCGGCCGGGCAGCGCGGGGTCCCGTGCCATTCGTACACGCCGCAACAGGTCAAGCGGGCCGTATGCGGAAGCGGGCGCGCGGAGAAAGACCAGGTGGCGACGATGGTCAAAGCGCTGCTGGGCCTGCCGGACGACCCGCTGCCCGACCACGCCACGGATGCCCTGGCGGTCGGCGTCTGCCATGCGAACCACGCGCCGCTGCGCGCCGCGGTCGCCGTCGCGGGGAAGGGCGCATGATCGCGCTGGTCGCCGGCGACGTCGTCCTGCGGCGTGGCGATCACGTCGTGATCGAGACGGCGTCGGGCGTCGGCTATCGCCTGCACGTGTCGGCCGAGACGCTGCGCCACGTCCCTGCGGTCGGCGAGCGCGTATCGCTGCACACGCACTTGGTGGTCCGCGACGACGCCCTCGTGCTCTACGGCTTCGCGACCGAGGAAGAGCGTGACCTGTTCCTGCTGCTGCTCGGGGTCCAGTCGGTCGGCCCGAAGGTGGCGCTCGCCGTGCTCTCGGGCGGGGCGCCGCGCGACCTGGTGCGCACGCTGGCCGCGGGCGACGTCGCCCGGCTGACCGCGGTCCCCGGGATCGGCAAGCGCACGGCGGAGCGGATCGTGGTGGAGCTTCGCGAGAAGGTGGGCGCGCCCGACGGCGACGCGCCGGCGATCGTCGTTCACCGCGGCGACGACCCGCGGCTCCTGGCGCGCGACGGCCTCGTCGAGCTCGGCTTCTCGGCAACCGAGGCCGAGGGGCTGCTCGCGGGCGCCGACGGCTCGACCCCCGAGGACCTGATCCAGCATGCGCTGCGCGAGGCGCGCGGGTGACACTGCCGCGGATCCAGACGCCGGACGCCGCGTTCGAGGAGGACCTCGACCGCTCGCTCCGCCCGCGCCGGCTCGAGGAATTCGTCGGGCAGAGCGCGCTCAAGGAGCAGCTCGCTGTCTCGCTCGAGGCCGCCGGCGCCCGCGGCGAGCCGCTCGACCACGTCCTGCTCGCCGGGCCGCCGGGCCTCGGCAAGACGTCGCTGGCGCAGATCCTGGCGGCCGAGCTCGAGGTGCCGTTCATCCAGACCGCGGGCCCGGCGCTCGAGCGCAAGGGCGACATCGCGGCGTTCCTCACGGCGCTCGAGCCGCGCAGCGTGTTCTTCGTCGACGAGCTGCACCGGCTCAGTCGCGCGCTGGAGGAGACGTTCTATCCCGCGATGGAGGACGGCAAGCTCCCGATCACGGTCGGCCAGGGCGCGGGCGCGCGCGTGGTCACTTTGGACCTGCCGCCGTTCACGCTCGTCGGCGCGACCACGCGCGCCGGCCTGCTGACGACGCCGCTCCGAGACCGCTTCGGGATCCAGCACCGGCTCGAGCCGTACGACCGCGAGGAGCTGGCCGCGATCGTGCGCCGCTCCGCCGCGATCCTCGGCTGCGCGCTCGAAGACGGCGGCGCGCTCGCGATCGCCGCGCGCTCGCGCGGCACGCCGCGCGTGGCCAACCGGCTGCTGCGGCGCGTGCGCGACTACGCGGAAGTCCGCGCCGGCGGCGTCGTCGACGCCGCCGCTGCCGACGCGGCGCTCGCGCTGTTGGAGGTCGACGAGCTCGGCCTGGACCGGCTCGACCGCGAGCTGCTGAACGCGATCTGCAGCAAGTTCGGCGGCGGGCCCGTGGGGCTGTCGACGCTGGCCGTCACGGTCGGCGAAGAGGCGGACACGATCGAGGACGTCTACGAGCCCTACCTGCTCCAGTGCGGCTTCATCAAGCGCACGCCGCGCGGCCGCGTCGCAACCGCCCGCGCGTTCGCGCACATCGGCCTCGAGCCGCCTGCCGCTGCCGCCGCGCTGTTCTAGGCCCTATGCGCAGGGCCCAGGCTCCCGGAGTGGCAATAGTTGCGACTCTCGGGGCCCACGGGTGGATGTGGCGTCCCGCGCGGCGCGCCGCCGGGGCTCACGCGCGTTCTGCCTAGCACTGAGGGAACGAGTCGTGTGACGCCGTGGCTCGTTCGTAACCCTGCTTTCCCTCGGTGCCAACCGTAAGCGCCGGCCCGCCGTCAGGTCGGAGCGGCGCGCCGCCACCTCCGGGCCCCACGAGTGGCAATAGTTGCGACTTTCGGGGCCCGGCGGTGAGCGACTAGGCGCAGGGGCGCTCGCCGGTACCGAGCCGCTTGATCCGGCTCCGCGTGATGTCGAAGCCAGATGGCGAGAAGTTCAACGCCAGCTTCTTGCCGTTGACCGTCACGCTCGCCGTCTCGAGCCCGACGTTGATGCGGATCCGCCGCCCGCGGAACGTGCGCTTGCCGTTGAGCGTGCCCTTGAAAAGATCCTTGCCGGCGCCGTCGTCGACGCACAGGAAAGTCGGCCGCGGGCCGGAGTCCAGGCGCACCGTCACGCTGGCCCTGGCCGACGGGGCGGGGGTGGAGCGGCGTGCACGCGCCGGGGTGCTGCGGCGCTGGCTGCGGCGGCGGCGCGGCAGCGGCTTGACCACGACCTTGGGCGAGGTCGCCGGCAATGGCGCCTCCGGGGCGGCCGGCGTCGCGGGGGTGGCCGGCGCGGTCGCGCCGCCGGCGCCGAAGGCGACGGTCCCGGTGACCGCGGCGGGCTGGGGCTCGCTCTCGTCGCCGCCGGCGATGAGTGCTGCCAGGGCGGCGCTGATCAGGAACACGCCGAGCGCGAGCGCTGCCACCCGCGCTCGCCGGCCCCACTGGCTCCAGCTGACGAGCAGGCCCGGCGCCGGGGCGGCGAGCCTGATCTTGGCCCCGGGCGGAGCTTCCAGGACATCGGGCGTCGTCTGGATCCCGGCGAGGTCCAGGGCGGCCTTGACCCGGGCGCGCGCGGCCTCCGTCGGCGCCGACTCGCGGAACGTGTAAAGCAGCATCTCGAGCGTCGTCTCGCGGTCGGACGCGCGGCCGCTGCGCACGGCGCGCGCGACCCACGTGGCGACCTCGGCGTCGCCGAGGGGGACGGATGTGCGTTCGGAGTCGGGCAGGGCCATCGCCTGGGCCTCCGATCGTCGCAGAGCGGGCGGCTCGATTCGTCCCCCCGCACGAGGTCCTACCCTGTGCAAACCCCCCGATGGCCCACGTCTTCATCTGTCCGAGCTGTGGCAACCGGCTGCAGGCGTCCGATCGCACCGCGGGGTTTCGCACCACCCCGAAGGGCTGCCCGAAGTGCGGGTTCGGCTTCCTGTTCGAGCTGCTGGACGACTACTACCCCGCGCCGGACGCCGCTTTCTTCGCCTGCGACGGGGGCGGTCGCGTGATCGCCTGCGGGCGCGGGTCGTTCGAGCTGACCGGGCTCGACGACAAGAAGGTCATCGGCCGCCCCGTGGGCGAGGTGCTCGGCCTGCGCTTCGCGAACGGCGACGACCCGGTCGCGACCGTCTTAGAGTGGGGGGTCCGCAAGCTTGGTGAGCCCGTCGAGGTCAATGCGGAGGGCGACCTGCCGGCGACGGCGCTCGCCGACCTCTTCCCGGCCTACGACGACGACGGTGGTTTGCTGCTCGTCCTGACCCCCTCCCGCTAGGCTCACCGACTCTTCGATGACCGATCGTCGGCGCAACCTTCTGATCCTCCTCCTGGTCGCCGGCCTCCTGGCGGGCTCGGCCGCCGTCCTGGCGACGAAGGACACGAAGCTCGGCCTCGACCTCAAGGGCGGGGTGTCGCTGGTCTACGAGGCCCAGCCGACGATCTACAGCGACGTCACCGGCGAGGCGATCCAGCGCTCGATCGACATCATGCGCGAACGCGTCGACCGCCTCGGCGTCGCCGAGCCCGAGATCGCACGCGCGGGCGAGAACCAGATCGACGTCCAGCTCCCCGGCGCAAGCAACGTCCAGGACGCGATCAGCCAGGTCGGCACCGTCGCCCAGCTGTTCTTCTACGACTGGGAGCGCAACGTCCTCGACAAGGACTGCGACCCCAAGCCGGCGGACGCGGCGGTCACGGGCGGCCCGTCGGCGGGCAACCCGGGGGCGGGGTCGATCGACTATTACGGCGCGGTCGTGCGGGCGACCCGCTGCCCGGCGACGAAGGACGACAACGACACCCACAAGGGTCTCCTCTACGCGATCGACGACGTGTCGAAGCGGGTCCGCTGCGGCCCGCAGGAGCCTCCGTCCGAGACCGCGGCGGGCAAGGCGGAAGCCCGCCGCGCGCTGCTGCGCGAGTGCGAGGAGAAGCGCCAGCGCGTCTCGCGCGTCGTCGAGGTCAAGCGCGGGACGGTCGTGCTGCAGGCCGAGAAGCCCGACGGCGACAGCGACGAGGAGAAGCGGCTGCGGGCGCTTGCGCAGGACTCGTACTTCGTCCTCAAGGACGACCCCGCGCTGCGCGGCACCGAGATCAAGAACCCCGAGCAGAACTTCGACCAGGGCGCCGGTGGCACCGGCCAGCCGAACGTCACGTTCGAGTTCACGGGCGGCGGGGCGAAGAAGTGGCAGCAGGTCACGCGTGAGATCGCGCAGCGTGGCCAGCAGCAGTTCCTGCCGGGCCAGGACGTGCTCGAGGCGGTCCAGCACTTCGCGATCGTGCTCGACGACGAGCTCGTCTCGGCGCCCTACATCGACTTCAAGCAGAACCCCGACGGCATCGACGGCCGGACCGGGTCGGAGATCTCGGGCGGCTTCACGATCAAGTCGGCCCAGAGCCTGGCGAACCTGCTGAAGACCGGCGCCCTGCCGATCAAGCTCGAGCTGATCTCGCAGTCGCAGGTCTCCGCGACCCTGGGCCGCCAGGCCCTCGACCAGGGCCTCACCGCGGCGATCGCAGGCTTCGCGATCGTCGCGTTCTTCCTGCTCGTCTTCTACCGCGTGCTGGGCGTGATCGCGGTCGGCGCTCTGTTCGTCTACGCCCTCTACTTCTACGCGCTGGTCAAGCTGATCCCGATCACGCTGACCCTGCCCGGCCTCGCCGGCCTGATCCTGACGATCGGCGTCGCGGCGGACGCGAACATCGTCATCTTCGAACGCGTCAAGGAGGAGATCCGCGGCGGGAGATCGGTCGCGGCCGGCATCGCCCAGGGCTACAAACGCGGCCTGGGCGCGATCATCGACGCGAACGTCGTCACGTTCATGGTCGCGTTCATCCTCTTCATCCTGGCGACCGCCGGGGTGAAGGGCTTCGCGTTCACTCTCGGCGTCGGCACGCTGACCTCGCTGTTCACCGCGGTGCTGGCGACGCAGGCCGTTCTCGGCCAGATGCAGCGTTCCCGGCTCATATCGAGCCCCGAGATGCTGGGCGCGGGCGAGACCAACCGGCGCTGGACGCTCGACTTCATGGGCGCGTCGCGCTGGTTCTTCTCCGCGTCGGGCTTGATCCTGCTCGTCGGCGGCTTGGCGGTTGCGGCGAAGGGCCTGGAGTTCGGCATCGACTTCGAGTCCGGCACGCGCGTGAAGACGTCGCTCTCGCAGTCCGCGTCGGAGAACCAGATCCGCGACGTGCTGCAGGACGCGGGGTTCGAGAAGCCGGAGATCCAGCGCGTCACCGGCGATCGCGAGCTGGGCGGCGAGGGCTTCCAGATCGCGCTGTCCGAGACCGGCGAGGAGGTCGGCCGGATCAAGGGCGTGCTGGAGCAGCGCTTCGGCAGCGCTGAGAACTTCCAGTCGCAGTCGATCGGGCCGACGTTCGGCGAGTCGATCGCGGAGTCGGCGATCATCGCCGTGATCGCGTCGCTGCTTGTGATCAGCGCGTACCTGGCCCTGCGGTTCGACTGGAAGTTCGTCGTGCCGGTGCTGATCGCGTTGATGCACGACATCCTGATAACGAGCGGTGTGTATTCGTTCGCCGGCCGGGAGGTGACGACGTCGACGGTCGCGGCGCTGCTCACCGTCTTGGGCTTCTCGCTTTACGACACGATCATCGTGTTCGACCGTGTGCGCGAGAACGTCCCCCGGATGCCGCGGGCCGCGTTCTCGCAGATCGTCAACCGCTCGATGAGCGAGGTGCTGACGCGCTCGCTGGCAACCTCGTTCTGCGCGCTCCTGCCGTTGCTGGGCCTGTACTTCTTCGGGGGTGAGACCCTCAAGGACTTCGCGTTCGCGCTGATCGTCGGCACGTTCTCGGGCACCTACTCGTCAGTGTTCATCGCCTCCCCGGTGCTCACGCACTGGAAGGAGCGCGAGGAGGTCTATCGCCGCCGCCGCGAGCGGATCGCCGCCGAGAACAACGGCGTGGTGCCCGCGTATGCCACCGCGTCCCACGGCGTCACGGTCGAAGTGACCGAACGCAAGCCGCGCGCCCGCCTCACCTCTCCCGACGACCCCGAGCGCGGCGTCTCGGCACGCGAGTTCGAGGACCTCGTGCGCGACATCCAGCACGTCGCGCCGGCGCCGGCGGCAGAACCCGAGCGCGACCCGGCCGCTGATGCCACACCCGAGGACCTCGTGTTCAAGGAGACGCCCAAGCGCCAGAAGCAGCGCAAGCCCCGCAACCGCAAGCACGGGCGGAACCGCTGATGGCGATGCTCGTGTGGATCATGGTCGGGCTCGCGCTCTGGCACTTCACGATCTTCCTGCCGGACCGCTTCTGGGGCGGGATCGTGGGCGCGTTCCTGGGCGCGCTGTTCGGCGCGGCGCTCTTCGGCCTGATCGTCAGCGGATTCACCGTGCCGGGCCGCAACGAAACCGACGTGGCTACCGCGCTGCTCGCGGTCCCCGGCGCCGTGCTGGGGATCGCCGCGGTGTACTTCGAAGGCGTGCGCCGCGGCATCACGCGACTCGAGCTCTAGCCGGACCGGGCGGCGCACGGGGCGATTCCGTCGGCTCCGGCCCCTACGGTCCGGCGGTGCCGACGCCCCACCTCGAGATCCCGCCCGTGGCCTCGGCCGCGGTGTTCGCGCTCGAGCGCGAGCTGGGCGTCAGCGGCGCGCTCGCCCAGGTGCTGGTGCGGCGCGGGCTCGGGGACGCGGCTGCCGCGCGGGCCTGGCTTGCCGCCGACGAACGCCACGAGCCGGCGGCTTTCGCCGGGATCGACGCCGCTGTCGCGCTGATCTGCGGCCACGTCGACGCCGGAACCGCCATCACCGTGCACGGCGACTACGACGTCGACGGCGTGTGCTCCACGGCGATCCTCGTGCGGGCGCTGCGCGGGCTAGGAGGGAACGTCGACTGGTTCCTGCCGAGCCGCAGCGAGGACGGCTACGGCCTGTCGGTCGCGACCGTCGAGCGGCTGGCGGCGCGCGGGACCGGCCTGCTCATCACCGCCGACTGCGGCATCACCGCGGTCGATGAGGTCGCGGCCGCGCGGGCGGCGGGGCTCGACGTCGTCGTGACCGACCACCACAGCCCGCGGTCGGACGGCGCGCTGCCGGCCGCGCCGATCGTGCATCCAGCCGTCTGCGGATACCCGTGCCCGGACCTGTGCGCGGGCGGCGTCGCCTACAAGCTCGCGGCGGCGCTCGCCGGGGAGGAGGAGGCCGGCGCGGACCTCGACCTCGTGGCGCTTGCGACCGTGGCCGACTGCGTCCCGCTGCGCGGTGAGAACCGCCGGCTGGTGCGCGCCGGCCTGCGGGCGCTCGCGACGACCGGCAAGCCGGGGCTGCGCGCCCTGATGCGCGTCGCCGAGGTCGATCCCTCCCGGATCGATGCCCGCGCGATCGGGTTCCGGCTCGCGCCGCGCATCAACGCGGCCGGCCGGCTGTACCGCGCCGACGCGGGTCTCGAGCTCCTGCTCACCGAAGACGACGAGCGCGCGCTCCAGATCGCGCAGGAGCTCGACCGGGCGAACGCCGAGCGCCGGCACGCGGAGACGCGGATCCTGTTCGAAGCCGAGGCCCAGGTCGCGCAGCAGGGCGAGCGCATCGCCTACGTGCTGGCCGGCGACGACTGGCATCCCGGCGTGATCGGGATCGTCGCGTCGCGGATCGCCGAGCGCCATCACCGGCCGGCGGTGCTGATCGCGCTGAGCGGCGACGAGGGCACGGGCTCGGGCCGCTCGATCCCCGCGTTCGACCTGCTCGCGGGCCTCGACGCCGCCGCCGGCCACCTCATCCGCCACGGCGGCCACAGGGCGGCGGCGGGCTGCACTATCCGCCGCGCCGACGTCGAGGCGTTCCGCGCGGCCTTCACCGCGCACGCAGAGTCGGTGCTCGGCCAGGCCGACCTGGTGCCCGTCGAGCGCGTCGACGCCGTCGTCGCCGGCGACGAGCTCGGCGAGCCGCTGGCGGCGGAGCTGGAGCAGCTGGCGCCGTTCGGCATCGGCAACCCCGGTGTCGCGCTGCTCGTCCCCGCCGCGCGGCTGGCCGACGCGCGCCCGATGGGCGAGGGCAAGCACATGCGCTTCAGCGTCGAGGCCGGCGGCGTGCGCGCCCGCGCGGTCGCGTTCGGCACGGCGCGACTGCCGGACGCCGATGTCTTCGACGCGACGTTCACGCTCGAGCTCAACGAGTACAACGGCGCGGTCGAGCCCCGGCTCGTCTTGCGCCATGCGACGCCCGCCGAGCCCGGTGCGGTCACCCTCGTCGGCGAGCCCGAGCCCGGCAGCGACGAATGGGTCGATGCGGTCCTGCGCGCACCGGCCGCTGTCACTGAGGGGTCAGACCCCTCAGTGACACGGGACCGGCGAGGAGGAGGGATCGCGGGGACGATCGCGGCGCTGGTGCACACAGGCGAGCCCGTGCTGGTCGTGACCGCCGACGCGTTCGCGCGGCGCGAGCACCTGCGGGGGCGCCTCGGCGGCTTCGCCCTGACCTCGTGGGGGGCGCTCGAGCGCACGCCCGCGCTGGCCGATGACTTCAAGCATGTGGTCGCGCTCGACCCGCCGCTGCACCCGGCCCAGCACGGCCTGCTGGAGCGGCTCGGGACCGGCCGTGCAGCCCATCTGGCGTGGGGAGACCCTGAGCTACCCTTCGCTCATGCCGTCCTGCAGCGCCAGCACGCGCCGCGCCCCGCGCTCGCAGCGTTCTATCGCGCGCTGCGCGAGGGTGGCCTGCGCGCCGTGCGCCACCCGGCATGGCTGGCGGCACAGCTGCTCTCAGTCCTCGCCGAGCTCGGCCTCTGCGACCCCTCCGGGCAGCTCGTCGACGGCGCGGGCAGGCAGGACCTCGAGCGTTCGCCCGCGTTCCGTGCGCTGGCGGCGCGCCACGCGGAGGGCCTGGCATGGCTGAGCAGCGGAGCCCGTCGCGCGGCGGCGTGAAGAACGGCAACACGGCGGCGTCGAAGGGCGTCGTCGAACGCGCACCCGTCGACCAGCTGCTGCACCCGGAGCAGGCGGCACCGAGCGCGCGCAGTGACTTAACACCGACGGAGCGCCGCCTGCTCGGCGACGTGTTCGCGATCGTCGAGGAGCACCAGGAGGACGCCGCGATCAAGGTCGACCGCGAGCGCGTCGAGGATGCGTTCGTCTTCGCCTGCGAGCACCATGCCGACCAGCGCCGAAAGTCGGGTGAGGACTTCATCGTGCACCCGGTCGGCGTCGCGAAGATCTGCGCCGGGCTGCGCCTCGACACAGAGACCCTTTGCGCGGCGCTCCTGCACGACACCGTCGAGGACACGAGCGCGAGCCTGGACGAGGTGGGCGCGCGCTTCGGCGAGGAGATCGCGACGCTCGTCGACGGCGTCACGAAGCTGACCGGCATCACGTTCACGAGCCGCGACGAGGCGCAGGCCGAGAACTACCGCAAGATGATGGTCGCGATGGCCTCGGACGTCCGGGTCATCCTGATCAAGCTCGCCGATCGCCTGCACAACATGCGCACGATCGAGGCGATGCCGAAGCAGAAGCAGATCGAGAAGGCGAAGGAGACGCTCGAGATCTTCGCCCCGATCGCGCACAGGCTCGGCATCCACGCGATCAAGTGGGAGCTCGAGGACCTGGCGTTCGCCGCGCTTCACCCGCGCAAGTACCAGGAGATCAAGGGCCTGGTCAACCAGCAGCGCGAGGAGCGCGAGCAGTACGTCGGCAAGGCGGGCGAGTACCTGGCGCGCGAGCTGGAGGCGCTCGGCATCGGCGCGCGAATCGCGGGCCGGGCCAAGCACTTCTATTCGATCTACTCGAAGATGACCAAGAAGGGCCGTGAGTTCAACGAGATCTACGACCTCACGGCGATGCGGGTCATCGTCGACTCGGTGAAGGACTGCTACGGCGCCGTCGGCGTCATCCACTCGCTGTGGAAGCCGTTGCCCGGGCGCTTCAAGGACTTCATCGCGATGCCCAAGTTCAACATGTACCAGTCGTTGCACACGACGGTCATCGGGCCCGAGGGACTGCCGCTCGAGATCCAGATCCGCACGCAGGAGATGCACGACATGGCGGAGTTCGGCGTTGCCGCGCACTGGATCTACAAGACCGACCCGTCGAAGGACGGGGCGGGCCCGGACGGCGACGCGAAGCTGCGCTGGCTGCGGTCGATGATCGACTGGCAGTCCGAGCTGCACGACCCGCAGGAGTTCATGGAGACGCTGAAGGTGGACCTCTTCGACGAGGAGGTCTTCGTCTTCACCCCCAAGGGCGAGGTCAAGTCGCTCGCCGCCGGCGCGACGCCGCTGGACTTCGCCTACGAGGTCCACACGGAGGTCGGTCACCGCTGCGTCGGCGCCAAGGTCAACGGCAAGATCGTCCCGCTCACGTACGCGCTGCGCTCGGGCGACATCGTCGAGATCCTCACCTCCAAGCGCGACCGTGCCCCCTCGCGCGACTGGCTGGCCGTCGTCAAGACCACGCGCGCGCGCAACAAGATCAAGCAGTTCTTCAAGGCCGAGTCGCGCGAGGACACGGAGCACACGGGCCGCGAGCTGCTCCAGGAGCACCTCAAGAAGCAGGGCCTGCCGCCGCAGAAGATCGTGTCGTCGCCGCTGCTGGCAGACGTCATCCGGGAGATGGGCTTCAAGAAGGCCGACGACTTCTACATCGCGCTCGGTGGCGCGAAGATCTCCCCGAAGGTCGTCGTCAACAAGGTGATGCAGCGGCTGAAGGCGGGCGAGGCCGCCGAGCAGCAGGCGGCGGACCCGGTCGAGTCGCTCGTCTCCAGCCGCCGCGAGCGGCGCCAGCCCACCGGTTCGTCGAGCTCCTATGGCATCACCGTCGAGGGCGTTGACGACGTGATGGTGCGTCTCGCCAAGTGCTGTCGCCCGGTTCCCGGCGACCCGATCGTGGGCTACGTCTCGCTCGGTCGCGGGATCACGATCCACCGCGACGACTGCCCGAACACTGCTGCGCTCCGCAAGGACCCCGACCGCTTCTGCCGCGTGCACTGGGAGGGAGGCCACGAGAAGTCGTTCAAGGTCGAGCTCCAGGTCGACGCCTGGGACCGCCACCGCCTGCTTGAAGACTTGTCGCGGACGTTCGCCGAGGGCGGCGTCAACATCGTCGAGGCCCGCTGCGTGGTCTCCTCGCCGATGGTCCAGAACCGCTTCGTCGTCGAGGTCGCCGACACGCAGGCGCTCAAGCAGACCGTCACGCGCCTGCGCAACATCGACGGAGTCTTTGACGCCTACCGAGTCACCCCCGGCGCCGGCTGACGCCTGACGCCATCTGGCGGCGTCGTCGGAGGCGGGCCGTGCTGAAGCACTGTCCCGCCTGCGACTCCTGGCCAGCCGACGTCAGGACGCCAGCCGATTCTTAGGAGACGACGGTGAGGGCGAGCGGCAGGACGCCGAAGTCCGCTTCGGTCACGTCGCCGATGTGATCGCCGTCGACGTGCAGGGCGACAGGCCGGCCGTCGGCGCTGTGCACCGTCACGGAGCGGGCGTCGGCCCAGGACTCGATCTGGCGGTGGCGCACGATCCGCGCGTTGCGGGAGAAGATCCGCCAGATCACTCCCGGCATGACGGTGGGCCGCGACGTCTTCAGGACCACGCCCGAGAGCGTGCCGTCGTCCAGCGCCGCGCCTTCGGCGACGTGCAGCGGCAGGTTGTTGAAGTACGTGTACGGGTCGGCGTTCTGCACGAGTGCTGTGACGCCGTCGGAGTGCGTCACGCCGTCGACCGCAACGGCGACCCGCGGCGGCCGCACGATGTACTTGCCGACGAACGTCGTCAGCGCGGCGTAGGTGAAGTAGTAGGCGCCGAGACGCGCCTTGAGCCGCGGATGCGCGTCGACCCGCGCGACGACGCTGGCGTCTAGTCCCAGGCCGGCCGAGAACAGGAACAGGCGGTCGTTGACGCGCGCCAGGTCCACCTGCCGTGGCCGCCAGTCGTCGGCGATGCGCAGCAGGTGCTCGGTGGCGTCGACGATGTCGCCGGGGACCCCGAGCAGCTTGCAGTACACGTTCGTCGCCCCGCCGGGCAGGCACGTCAGCGGGGTCGGCGACCCGGCAAGGCCGTTGGCGGCCTCGTTGACAGTGCCATCGCCGCCGAATGCGACCACGACGTCGTAGCCCTCCTCGGCCGCCTCGCGGCAGATGGCGGTCGCGTGCCCGCGCGATTGAGTGTCCATGGCCGTGACCTCGTAGCGGCCCTGGAGCGCGTAGACCACGAGGTTCTTGAGCCGGTCGCTGACCGTCGTCGCGTACGGGTTGACGATGATCAGCATCCGCTTGCGCTCGGTCGGCGCCGTCAGGGCGAACGTGTCCGCCAGCGCTTCGAGCGAGGCAATGGGGGGCGCGGCCATCGGTGGAACCTACCCCGTCCGGCGGCGCGCGTTTCAGAGAACCGGGCTGCGCTCGCGGACGCTGCCGGCGACCAGCGCCGCGCAGCCCACCGCGTCGGCCGCCAGCCCCGCCGCCGCAACCCGCGGGCCCATGTGGCCCCAGGCGCGGGCCTCGCGCGCCACGAGCGCGGCGTAGGGCAAAGCGGCGACCAGCGAGAGCGGCGAGCGCCGCAGCAGCGCGAGGCCCGCGCCCGCCAGGGCGGCGTCGAACGCGGCGGACCGGCGCGTCAGGAAGACGCGCCGGTAGAGGAGCGCCGACCGCAGCTCGGGGATTCGCGCGGCGAGCGCCGGGAAGTAGCGCAGCCGCGCGCGCTCGGCGACGAAGCCCTGTGCGTCGCGGGCGAACACGGCATGGCGAACCACCGCCTCGGGTGCCCACGCCGGCCGGCAGGCGGCGCGCCGCAACCGCCAGCCGAGCCAGGCGTCCTCACCGAGCTCCTTCGAGCGCTCCGGCAACAGCCAGCCCTCGAAGCCGCCGACCGCGGCGAACGCCGCCGCGCGCACCACGAGGTTGGCCGTCTCGTACAGAGGCGAGGGGCCGCCGAGGGACACCGTGCGGTCGAACGGCCCGGGCGGCGCTGCGGGGACGACGGGTCCCTGGACGAGGTCGGCACCGGCCTCGACGGCGGCGATCGCCGCGGCGAGCCAACCGGGCTCCGGCTCGCAGTCGGCGTCGGTGAAGGCCAGGATGTCGCCCGCGGCTGCCGCGACCGCTGCGTTGCGCGCGGCGGACGGGCCGGCCGGCGCCCCCGGCACGTCGACCACGGTCGCGCCCGCTCCTTGCGCCAGCGCCCGCGTCGCGTCGCGCGAGCCGTCGTCGGCGACGATCAGCTCGTGCTCCACGGACTGCGCCTGCAATGCGGCCAGCAGCGCTGGGAGCGTGGACTCGGCGTCGCGCGCGGGGACGATGACGGACACGCGCGGCACCGGCGCACCGTACCTGCCCCTCCGGCGTGGCCGGTACCGTGCACGCGTGGCCGGGGCTGACCGGATGGCGGAGTTCTGGGACGCGCGTGCGCGCGAGGACGCCTTCTTCTTCGTCGACAACGAGCAGGCCTACAAGTCGCCGGACGTCGAGCGGTTCTTCGAGGAGGGCGAGCGCACGCTGGACGCCCTGCTCAACGAGTGCGGCATGGCCGGCCGCGGCGCCGACGCGGCGCTGGACATCGGCTGCGGCCTCGGAAGGTTGACGCGGGCGCTCGCGGGGCGCGTGGACCATGTGCATGCGCTCGACGTCTCGGCGGAGATGCTCGCGCGGGCGCGTGAGCTCAACGCGCACCTCGACAACGTGACCTGGCATCGCGGGGACGGCACGACGCTGCGGCCGCTGGCGGACGACCAGGTGGATGCCGTCGTCTCCCACGTCGTGTTCCAGCACGTGCCCGACCCGGACATCACGTACGGCTACGTGCGTGAAATCGGGCGCGTCCTGCGGCCCGGCGGCTGGGCCGCGTTTCAGGTCTCCAACGACCCGCGCGTGCACGAGGGCCTGCACCGGCCGCCGTCGCGGTTGAAGACGCTGCTCGGGCGTGCGCCGCGCGGCCAGCGCGACCCGGCGTGGCGCGGCTCGGCGGTCGACCTCGACGCGCTGGAGCACGCCGCGCGCGAGGGCGGCTGCGCGGTCGCGCACGTGACCGGCGCCGGCACCCAGTTCTGCTGCATCGGGCTAGAGCGCGCCTGACGACACTACGCTGTCTCGCCCGTGCCGCCAGCACCTGAGATCGCGGTCGTGGTCGCCACCCACAATCGCGCCGAGCGCCTCGCGCGTCTCCTCGATTCGCTCGCGGCACAGACGCTCGCGCCGGACCGCTTCGAGGTCCTGGTCGTCGACGACGGCTCCGGCGACGAGACGCCGCAACTGCTCGCGCGCCGTGCCGCCGACGGTGGCCTGCCGCTGCGCGTCGTGCGGCGCGAGCCCGCCGCCGGCCCCGCGACGGCCCGGGACGCCGGCTGGCGTGAGACGAGCGCCCCGCTGGTGGTGTTCACCGACGACGACTGCCGCGCCGAGCCCGGCTGGCTGGAGGCGCTGCGCGACACCGCGGCGGCCCATCCGGGAAGGGTGGTCATGGGACGCACCGACCCGGATCCCGAGGAGGCGCACCTGCGCAGCCCGTTCTCGCGCACGCTTGTCGTCCACCAGGCGGGGCCGCCCTACGAGACCTGCAACATCCTCTATCCGCGCGAGCTGCTCGAACGGCTGAACGGATTCGACACGTCGTATCCGCGGCCCGGCGGCGAGGACACCGACCTCGGGTGGCGGGCGCACCGCGCCGGCGCGCCCGCGGTCTTCGCCGAGGGCGCGCAGGTCTACCACGCGGTGCTCACGCCGGGCCCGATCGGCAACCTGCGCCACGCGCTGCGCTGGGAGACGACGGTGCCGGTGTTCAAGCGCCACCCCGACCTCCGGCGGGCGCAGCTGCACCGCGGGATGTTCTGGTCCGAGACCCACGAGCATCTGCTGCGGTTCCTGCTGGCCTGTGCGCTCGGGCGCCGCTGGTGGCTGCTGCGGCTGTGGCTGGCGGCTCCGTATGTGCGGCGGCTCGTCTGGCGGCGCAGCGGGCCGGTCCTGGCTCCGTACATCCTGCTCTACGACAGCATCGAGCTCGCGGCGATCGTGCGCGGCGCTGTCCGCGAGCGTGTGCTCGTCCTGTGAC
The DNA here is from genome assembly GCA_963832195.1 of uncultured Conexibacteraceae bacterium. GTDB lineage: Bacteria > Actinomycetota > Thermoleophilia > Solirubrobacterales > Solirubrobacteraceae > Baekduia. The sequence goes on along the minus strand of CAWHTH010000003.1, from coordinate 503,880 downwards.
CTAGAGGAACCCGCGGCGGCGGAAGATCCCCAGCATCACGACGAGCACGACGAACATCACGGCGACAACGATCCAGAAGGCCTCGAGCGAGCCTTCTCCCGGCACGCTGACGTTCATGCCGAACACCGAAGCGATCAGCGTCAGCGGCAGCATGATCACGCTGAACGCCGTCAGCACCCTCAGGACGTCGTTGAGGCGGTGGGAGAGGACCGCCTCGTTCGTGTCCTCGAGTGCCTCGACGACCTCCTTGAAGTTCTCGAGCATGTCCCAGCCGCGCTCGGAGGCGTCGTTGATGTCGTCGAAGTAGATGTCCAGCTCGCCGGTCAGGTAGCGCTTCGTGCGCTCGAGGTCCTTCAGCGCGCTGCGCTGCGGGCGGACGATCTTGCGGAAGTTGATGATCTCCTGCTTCGCGTTGGAGATGTCGCGCACGACCTCCTGGTGGCGCTCCTCGAAGATGCCCTCCTCGAGTCGCTCGAGCTTGAGCCCGATCTTCGCGAGCATCGGGAACGAGGCGTCGACGCAGCGGTCGACGATCCGGTACAGGAGATAGCCGGTGCCGCGGCTGAACAGCTCCTCGCGCTCCTCCTCGCGGGCGCGGCAGCGCTCGAAGAGGTACTCGAGCGGCTGCAGCGGGTCGTTGGGCAGCGTGATCAGGTAGTCGGGGCCGACGAAGATGTCGAGCTCGACGGCGTTGAGGCGGTTGACGCGCTTGTCGTAGGCGGGGAAGTGGAGGACGACGAACAGGTAGTTGTCGTACTCGTCGACCTTCGGGCGCTGGTTGCGCGAGAAGACGTCCTCGTAGTCGAGGGGATGGAAGTCGAAGCGCTCCTCGAGCCAGGCACGGTCGATCTGGCGCGGGCGCTCGATGTTGATCCAGCGGAGGCCCTCGGCCTCGATGACCTCTACGCCGAGAGCTTCGGGCTCAGCCGCGCGCGCGACGACGTCCCCGCTGATGCGGGGTGCCCTGCGCAGCGGCGTGCGAGGCAGCCGTGGCATGCGGACTGAGCGGGTCGTCGGTAGCGAACACCATCGATCCTGAGTGTACTCGCGCCGCCTGGTTTGCAATGATTGGCCCAACCGCACGTAAGAAGTGCGGGCACATAGCTGGACACATCCAGAGGGGTGGAGGGACAGGCCCAATGAAACCCCGGCAACCCCCGCTAAGCGGGACAGGTGCCAATTCCTTGAGATGTGTGGCGGTTCGTCAGCCGGCCACACGGGTGGCCAGCACGACTCCAAAGGGAGAACCGCAGTGGCTGTGACACATCTGTCTTGTCGTGAATGTGAAACCGAGTACGAGCTGACGGCACAGTACGTCTGCTCCAAGTGCTTCGGCCCGCTGGAGGTGCGCTACGACCACGGCGCGGTGAAACGCGACGTGCCGGCCGCGCGGCGCCGGATCCAGTCGGGGCCGCAGAACGTCTGGCGCTACTCCGACTTCCTGCCGCTGGTCGAGGGCCCGCCCGGTCCCAGCGCGCGCACGCTCAGCCGCGTCGGCCTGCCGGCGGGCTGCACGCCGCTGATCAAGGCCGACCGCCTGGCGCAGCGCCTGGGTCTCAACGAGGTCTGGGTCAAGAACGACGCCGCGAACCCGACGCACTCGTTCAAGGACCGCGTCGTGGCCGTGGCGGCCGCGCGGGCCCGCGAGCTCGGGTTCGACACGCTCGCCTGCGCCTCGACCGGCAACCTCGCGAACGCCGTCGCGGCGGCCGGGGCGGCGCTCGGAATGCCGTCCTACGTGTTCATCCCGTCCGACCTCGAGGAGCAGAAGATCCTCGCCACCGGCGTCTACGGGACCAATCTGGTGAAGGTGCGCGGCAACTACGACGACGTCAACCGCCTTTGCACGGAGATCAGCGGCGAGCAGGAGTCGTGGGCCTTCGTGAACGTGAACATGCGGCCGTACTACGCCGAGGGGTCGAAGACGCTGTCCTACGAGATCGCCGAGCAGCTCGGGTTCCGGACCCCGGACCGCTGCGTCGTCCCGATCGCCTCGGGCTCGCTGTTCACGAAAATCGCCAAGGGCTTCGAGGAGTGGCTGTCGCTCGGCCTGTGCGAGGGCGCCCTGCCGGTGATGAACGGCGCTCAGGCGACCGGGTGCTCCCCGGTGGCGCAGGCGTTCGAGGCCGGCCACGACGTCTGCCGCCCGGTGAAGCCGGACACGATCGCCAAGTCGCTTGCGATCGGCAACCCGGCCGACGGGCCGTACGCGCTCGACCTGGCGCGCCGCAGCGGCGGCAGCATCGACGCGGTGACCGACGACGAGATCCGCGCGGGCATCCGGCTGCTCGCCGAGACGACCGGCGTGTTCACGGAGACCGCCGGCGGCGTGACCACGGCGACGCTCGCCAAGCTCGCCGAGCGCGGGGACATCGACCCCGACGAGCGCGTGGTGCTCGTGATCACCGGCGAGGGCCTCAAGACGCTCGATGCCGTCCGCGGCACGTTCGACGAGCATCGAGATCACCCGCGAGCTACTCCGCGTTCGAGAGCGCGGTGGGGGTGACCGCGTGACGGTCACGGTGAAAATCCCGACGCAGCTGCGCGAAGCCGCCGGCGGCGAGGGCGAGGTCGCCGTCGACGGTGCGACCGTCGGAGCGGTGCTGGAGGCGCTCTACGACCGCCACCCGGAGCTGCGCGATCGCCTCGCCGAGGACGACGGGCGGCTGCGGCGGTTCGTCAACGTCTACGTGGACGGTGAGGACGTGCGCTTCGGAGACGGGCTCGAGACGCCGGTGCCGGAGGGTGGCGAGGTTCAGATCCTCCCGGCGGTCGCCGGGGGCTGACGGTGTCCCGACGCGCCTGACGGCGTCGCGATGGTCGGGTCGTGCAAAGCACTGCCCCGCCCATGCTCCTTGTCAGGCACGCCGGGCCACTCGTCAGTACGGTGACGGCGCCATGCTCGGCGCCGTCGCCAACACGCTGCGGGCCCTTCGCTTCCGCCTCTGGGCGCTGGGCGTCCGGCTGCGCCTGAAGCGGCTCGGCTGCGACTTTCGGCTCGAGTGCGCCGCGACGCCGCGCTACTTCGGCCTGCCGCGGCTGCAGGCCGACCCGGTCGGCGACGGCCGCGGCAGCCTGACGCTGAGAATGGGGCGCGACTGCAAGCTCGGCGACAACCTCATAATCGACGTCCAGACGGGCCTGCACGGGGTGATCGAGATCGGCGACCGCGTGACGTTCCAGGACCGGGTGCGGCTGCAGCCGTGGGGCGGAGCGATCCGGCTCGGCGATCACGTTCAGATCCGCGACTCCTGCGAGCTCAAGTCGAAGGGCGAGCTGACGATGGGGAACCGCTCCATCCTGGGCCGCAACGTGACCATTCACTGCGACACCCGGATCACGCTCCATGAGTGCGTGGGGATCGGGGAACGCAGCACCATCTCGGATTCGGACCACGTCCACGACGGCAGCGACACGTTCTTCATGGAGCAGCCGGTGATCGCCGACCCGGTCGAGCTGCACGACAACGTATGGGTCGCCACGAACGTGCTGATCCTGCGCGGGAGCATCGTGGGCCGCGGAGCGATCGCGGCGGCGGGCGCGGTGCTGACCGGGGGCGAGTACCCGGCCCGCTGGTTGCTGGTCGGCGTCCCGGCGAAGCCGCTCAAGCCGCTGCCGGCGGCCGAGCAAGCGGGTAGCCCCGCGGCATGAGCGCGGACAACCTGCGCGACTACAAGGCCAAGCGCGACTTCGACGCAACGCCCGAGCCGGCGCCGGCCGCACGGCGGCGGCGCACGAAGAAGCCGCGGTTCGTGATCCAGGAGCACTCGGCCACGCGACTGCACTGGGACCTGCGGCTCGAGCACGACGGCGCGCTCGCTTCGTGGGCGCTGCCCAACGGGGTCCCCGACGCGCCCAAGGACAACCGGCTCGCCGTGCGCACCGAGGACCATCCGCTCGAGTACCTCAAGTTCCACGGGGAGATTCCCGAGGGGAGCTACGGCGCCGGGACGATGACGATCTGGGACACGGGCACGTTCGACGTGCTCAAGTGGGAGCCGCGCAAGATCGAGGTCGAGCTCCACGGCAAGCAGGTCAGCGGGCGCTATGCGCTCTTCACGATCTCCAAGCCCGAGGAGGACAAGGAGACCTGGATGATCCACCGCATGGACCCGCCGGCCGATCCCGAGGCGGAGCCCATGCCCGAGCGCGTCGTCCCGATGCTCGCGCGGTCGTCGGCGGCGCTGCCGCCGGAGCCTGAGCGCTGGGCGTTCGAGATCAAGTGGGACGGCGTGCGCGCGATCTGCTTCAGCGAGCCGGGCCGGATGCGCCTCGTGACACGCAACCTCAACGACGTCACGCCGCGCTATCCGGAGCTCGGTCGTCTCAACCGGGCGCTGCATCACCACCGGGCCGTGCTCGACGGCGAGGTGGTCGCGTTCGACGAGGAGGGGAGGCCGAGCTTCGCAGCGCTCCAGGGGCGCATGCACTCTGACCTCCGAGTCGCGTGTGCGCCGGCTCGCGAAGTCGGCGCCCGTGACGTACGTCCTGTTCGACCTGCTGTGGCTCGACGGGCACTCGCTGATGGGGCTGGGGTACGAGGAGCGGCGCGCGCGGCTGAAGCAGCTCGCGCTCGACGGCGAGCGCTGGCAGACCCCCGACCACGTGGTGGGCGAGGGCGCCGCGCTCCAGAAGGTCAGCCGCGAGCAGGGCCTGGAAGGGATCGTGGCAAAGCGCCTCGACTCCTCCTACGAGCCCGGGCGCCGCAGCCCGTGCTGGCTGAAGGTCAAGAACGTCAACCGCCAGGAGCTCGTGATCGGCGGCTGGCTCCCCGGCGAGGGCCGGCGCCGCAACCGCATCGGCGCGCTCCTGGTCGGTGTCCGCGACGACGGCGCGCTGCGCTTCGCGGGTCGCGTCGGGACGGGGTTCACCGAGGCGGAGCTCGAGCGCCTGCACGCGCTGCTGGAGCCGCTCGAGCAGGACAGCTCCCCGTTCGAGGCCGGGCCGAAGCCACCCCGCAATGCCGTCTTCGCGCGGCCCGAGCTGGTCTGCGAAGTCGAGTTCATCGAGTGGACGCGCGACGGCGTGTTGCGCGCCCCGTCGTACAAAGGGCTGCGCGACGACAAGTCGCCCGCCCTCGTCGTCCGTGAGCCCGGCGCGAAGCGCAACACGTTCCGCGCCGAAGTCGAGGGCCGCGAGCTGACGCTGTCGAACCTCGACAAGGTCCTCTATCCGCAGACCGGGTTCACCAAGCGGGACCTGATCGATTACTACGTGACGATCGCGCCGGCGCTGCTCGGGCACCTCGAAGGCCGGCCGCTCACGCTCAAGCGCTACCCGAACGGCGTCGAGGCCGCGTTCTTCTACGAGAAGAACGCGCCGTCACACCGGCCCGACTGGGTCAAGAGCGCGACCGTCGAGGGGATCGCCTACGTCGTCGTCGACAGCGTGGCGACGCTCGCCTGGCTCGGCAACCTCGCCGACCTCGAGCTGCACACCCCGATGGCGCGCGCGGACGAGCCCGACCGACCGACGATGGTCGCATTCGACCTCGACCCGGGGCCGCCCGCCGGGCTGACCGAGTGCTGCCGCATCGCGCTGGTGCTCAACGGGATGTTCGAGCACCTCGGGTTGCGGTCGTGGGCCAAGACGTCGGGCTCGAAGGGGATACAGGTCTATCTGCCGCTGAACGCGCCCGGCGTCACAGCGAGCGACACGAAGGGGTTCGCGAAGGCCGTCGCCGAGCTGCTCGAGGCCCAGGCGCCGGACCTTGCCGTCTCCCGGCAGACCAAGACGCTGCGCAAGGGCAAGGTGCTCGTCGACTGGAGCCAGAACGACGAGCACAAGACGACGGTCACCGTGTACTCGCCGCGGGCCAGGGAAACGCCAACGGTCTCCACGCCGGTGACCTGGGACGAGGTCAGCGCGGGGGCCGAAGGTCAGGAGCTCGCGTTCACGACCGACCAGGTCCTTGCGCGCGTGCGCGAGCACGGCGACCTCTTCGCGGACGTCCTGACCGTTGTGCAGGAGCTGCCGGCCGCGGCTCGGCCTCGAGGACGTCGCGCACGTAGCTGAGCCGGACGGGATCGGGCTGCTTGAGCATCCATGCGCGCTCGGCCTTGTCCCCGCGCCCGAGCGCCTCGCGCGCGAAGGACGCGCGCACCCGGCGCGGCTGGGTGAGCATCCAGCGCTGCTCTGCGTCCATCGCGTAGCGAGCGGCCGCGCGCGCCACGGAGTCCGGGGCGAGCAGGATCGAGCGCTCGAAGGCAGGCACGCCCGCCAATCTAGATGGGTTAGTGGAGCGGGGCCGTGGCGCGCTCCAGGCCGCTGAGTTCGAAGACCCAGAAGTCGCGCTCCATGACCGGGACGGAGACGTTGTAGACCGGCACGCGCCCGATCGAGCTCTCGAACGTTCCCGCGTGGGCGTGTCCGTGGAGGACCATGTCGGGCTCGTGCTCCCTGATGGGAGCCGCGAGGCGGTCGCAGCCGAGCATCGTCCAGATGCCCTCGGGCTCGCCGACGAGCGTGCCCGGGCAGGGGGAGTAGTGGAGCAGCACGATGCGGACGGGACAGTGGGCGATCGCCTTGAGGCCGTCGTCGAGCGCCTGCACGTCGCGCGTCGTCTCTGAATAGAGCTCGCGCAGCAGCGGCTCGCCGAAGTCGGGCAGGTGCGAGCCGGTGAAGCCCCCGACGAACCCCTTCAGGCCCACGACCCCGATTTCCGTTCCCGTAGCCGCGCACAGCGTCGCGTGGTCCCGCTCGAGGACAGTGATCCCGGCATCGCTCCAGATCTTCAACAGCTCGTCGACCCTCTCGCAGTGCAGGTCGTGGTTGCCCAGGCAGGCGTACACCGGCGCTTCGAGCGGCCCGACCGCCTCCGCGAGCACTTGCGCCTGCTCGGGCTGGCCGTGCGTCGTGAGGTCGCCCGCGAGCAGCAGCAGGTCGACGTCCCCGGAGAGCGCCGCGAACGCCTTCTTGGCCTCCTCGGCCCGCGCCGGATCGCAGTGGATGTCGCCCGCTGCGGCGATCCGCAGCGGTGGCGCGGGGTCACGGTGGCCGTTGCTGCCGGCGCCGCTCACGTCCTGAGGGCTACCCGCTCGCGTGTCACCCGAACGCCCTGGCGGGTACAGCACGAGCATGGGCGAGGTGCGCTCAACCTTCGAGGACATCGAGGCGACGCTCAAGAAGGCCGCCGCGGCGCTGCGCGACGCCGGCCTCGAGTTCGCGCTCGCCGGCAGCGTCGCCGCGTGGGCGCGGGGTGCGCCGCAGAGCCGCAACGACCTCGACTTCCTCGTGCGTCCCGAGGACGCCGAGCGCGCGCTGGCGGCGCTCGTCGACACGGGCATGCGGCCTGAGCGGCCGCCGGAGGGGTGGCTGATCAAGGCGTGGGACCAGGAGGGCGCCGACGGCGAGACGCTCGTCGACGTCATCTTCGGGCCGAAGGGAATCGACGACGTCGGCGAGGTCCTCGCGCGAGCCGAGGTCGTCTCGGTGGCCGCGCTCGACCTGCCGGTCATCCACATCGACGACGTGATCATGATGAAGCTGTTCGCCTTCGACGAGCATGCGCTCGACTACAGCAACCTCGTGGCGCTTGCCCGCGCCGTGCGCGAGCAGGTCCATTGGGAGTCCGTGCGCCAGCGCACCGAGCACTCGCCGTTCGCGCGCGCGTTCTTCGAAGTGATCGAAGGGCTCGGGATCATCGGCGGCGGCCCGCCGCCGGCGTTTGCGGGGCAGGGCGCGCCCGAGATCGAGGTCGCCGGGCGGCCCGGCGCCCCGGATGCCAGCCGGTCACCGGTCCGCGCGGCGCTCGGAACGCCCGGGACGCGCGAGTCGGCCCCGGCGGTCGGCGCCGGCGCGTCGGCGGGCGACGGCCAGTCGGTGCACGAGCGCTAGCGCGGGCGGGCCAGTAAGTCCTCGGCGAGGAGCAGCAGCGGGCGATGGAGTCCGCGGAGGCCCTCGGCGTCGTTGGCCGCCAGCCGTGCCGTGACCATCGAGCTGGTCGCGGCGACGAACGCCTCGCACGCGAAGCGGTGCTCGGCCGTTCGGGCATCGAAGAGCTCGACTATGAAGTCGACGAAGGCGCCCTGGACCACGGCGCGGCGCGCGAGGGCGTCGGGGCCCGCGGCGTAGACCTCGACGAGAAACAGGCGCGCGAATGCGGACTCTGCGGCGAGCGTGTCGAGGTAGACGCGCAGGACGCCGCCGAAGCGCTCAATCGGCGCGCCGGCGGATCCCAGCGACGGAGCCGTCCCGGCGATGAGAATGCCAGCCGCGGCTTCGTAGGCCTGAGCGAAGCAGTCCTCCTTCGAGCTGAACTGCTCGTAGAACGTCGCGCGCGACACCCCCGCGGTGCGCAGCACGTCGGCGACGGTGGTGGCGACGTAGCCCTTCTCGACCATTGTCTCCGCCATCGCGCGCACGAGCCGCTCGCGCTGGGAGCGAACGACCTCCTCGCGGGAAAGGCCGTGCCGGCCGCGCGGTAGTGGCTTGGGTACGGGTGTCGGCGTCGTTGTCATCAGCTCGTCTTGCGCGCGCGGCGCTCGAGCAGCCCCTGGAGCGCACGGACCGCGCGTGGGGGCGGGCGGCTCGAAGCGCGGTCGGGCTGCACCCGCAGCGCGTTGAGGGTCATCGCGAGCATCTCGTAGTGCCCGATCAACATGCACAGCTCGATCAGCTCGCGCTCGCCCAACTCGGCGGCTAGCGCATCCCAGAGCTCCTCGGAGATGGTGCGCGCGGGCGCGTGCAGCTCGTCCGCCGCGCGCAGCAGCAGCTGACGGCGGGGAGTCCAGCCTGCGGCCTGCGGCCCCTCGCGGACGCGCGCGATCTCATCGGCGCCCAGCCCGGCGACCGCGCCGAGGCGCTCGTGGTGGCGCCACTCGTACTCGGACCCGCAGTTGTGCGCGACGCGCAGGATCACGAGCTCGCTGTCAACGCGCGGGAGCAGGCCGCCCGGCATCAGCGCACCCGCGAAGCGCAGCCAGCGGCGGAACAGGCGCGGGTGGCGGCCGAGCGTCGTGAAGATGTTCGGCGGGCCGCCGCCGGTCGCCATCCCCAGCACGCGCGCGAGGAAGTGGTTGACGAGGCCGGTCTGCGACCGGTCGCCCGGGGCGATGCGGGGTGCGTCGGCCATCGCTCAGCCTCCGATCGCGGCGCGCAGGTCGCTGCCGGGCAGGGCGGGGAACAGCAGCCGCGACCCGGCCGGGCCGAGCTGCACGGTGTTGATCGCCGGAAGGGCCGGCAGCGAGACGAGCGACTGACCGACGATGTGCAGGCGGATGCGGTGCCCGCGCTTGAAGCGGTTGCCGATCGGCCACAGCTCGACGCGGTACAGGCGCGACGCTCCCGGCAGCGCGCGGCTGGGCTGGTCGTAGCGGCCGTAGGGCTGCACGATCGCGCCGGTCTGCGGGTCGGTGAGCGACCGCGACACGTCGACGCCGGGGAACGTCGTGTTGAGCCGCCCGACCGCGACGGGATGGGGGACGCCGTCTGGCGCGACGTCCGACACGACCGCCCAGACGCCGGTTGCGGGCGCCGTGCTGGCGAGCCGCACCTCCAGGCTCGCGGGACCGGCGGCCAGCACGTCCTGTGTGAGCGGCGCCGTCGTGTAGGACAGGCCCAGCGGTTCGGCGATTGTCATGTCGCTGAGGATCGGGAACGCGGTCGTGAGCGCATCGACGCCGGCGGACCCGGCGATTGCGGCGTTCGGCAGGTCGGTGCTGGCGGGCCACGAGGGCACCTGCGGGTAGGCCTGCGTGGATGTCCACAACGGCGCCGACGTGCGCAGCGTCCCGTCGTTGATCGAGCGCGCGGTGCCGCTGCGGGTGGGGTGGAGGTGCAGCGCCGTCCAGCGAGTGCCCGGGACCGGCCAGTCGTCGCCGTCGGCGCGGACGAATTTGCCGCCGATGTAGTCCTCGCGGTCGCCGTCGCTGAGCCACAGCTTCACGCGTGGCTGGTTGTCGATGCCGTTGGGCGTGCCGAGCACGTAGCGGTCGACCCACGCCTGGATGTCGCCGCGGCCCGCGTCGGTGCCGGCGGGGGCGGCGTCGTGCGCTCCTGTGACGATCATGTGCGCGCCGTCACCGCGCAGCTCCTGGAAGCCCTGGAACGCGCCGCGGGACTCGACGTCGAAGAACCCGTTGACGATCAGCGTCGGCAGGTCGTTCGCGTTCCCGCGGAAGCCGCGCTCACGCCACCACCCGTCGAGCGAGCTGTGGAGGAACCCGTCGAGGCCCGCCTGGATCATTCCGGCGAGGACCTCGGCGCCGGTCAGCGGGTCGCGGTCCACCGACTGGACCGTGGTGGGGACGCCGATCAGCGCGAGGACCCCAGCCGCGGGGACGAGGTTCGAGATCCCGCCCGGGTAGATCAGGTCGCGGTAGAGCTCGAACGTGCCCGACTTGAGCACCATCGTGCGCACGCACGGCAGCGTCCGGTGGAGCGAGTTGTAGATCGTGATCGCGCTCGCCGAGAACCCGTTGAGGCCGATCCGGCCGTCGCTCCAGGGCCGGGCGCAGGCCCATGCGAGCGCCTCGGCGACGTCCTGCTGGGTGCGCGGCCCGAGCGCGTCGAAGCTGCCGTTGCTGTCCCCGGTGCCGCGGATCTGGAACAGCACGTGGTTGTACGCAGGGCCGGCGTTGAACGTGCCGCTGTTGCGCCCATAGGGCGAGAACTCGACGATCAGGGGCCTGGCTGCGAGCGGCTCCTCGCCTGTGATCGTGGCCTGCAGCTCCACGCCGTCGGAGGCGACGAAGCGCTCCTGCGCGGTCGTCGGAGCGCCCTGGGCAGCCGCCGGCGCCAGCGCGAGGACCGCGATCGCGATCGCGAGCGCGATCCGGCGCGTCATCGCGCCCCCTCGCGCATGGTGCTCTCGGCAACCTTGGTCAGGCGGTCGTTCATGACCTGCATCACGATCTCGTAGGGCTTGGCGAACTTGCGCTGCCACCAGTGGCCGAAGCGGATGTCGTTCGACGTGTAGACCATGTAGCGGCCCTTGCGCACGCCGGTGAGGATCGACGCCGCGACGCTCTCCGGTGACTTGGCCCGCCGCTCGAAGTGGTGCACGAGCTTCTCGATGCGCGGATTCGTGCGGTCTACCCCGACGATCTGGACCGAGCCCACCAGCGGCGTCGCGACGGCGCCCGGGCAGACGAGGCTCACGCCGATGCCGTGGCGGCGCAGGTCGAAGCGCAGGACCTCGGACACCCCGCGCAGGCCGAACTTCGTGGCGCTGTACGCCGCGTGCCACGGGAGGCCGAAGAGCCCGGCGGCCGACGAGACGTTGACGAGATGGCCGCCGCGCCCGGCCTCGATCATCGGCGGCACGAAGCACTCGATCACGTGGATCGGGCCCATCAGGTTGATGTCGACGAGACGGCGCCAGTGCTCGTGCTGCAGGCGGTCGACGCTGCCCCACGTCGAGATCCCGGCGATGTTCATCACGACGTCCATGCTGCCGTGCGCCGAGTGGATCTCCTCGGCGAGCGCCACGACGGCGTCGTAGTCCGAGATGTCCGCGGGGGCGGCGGAGGTCACGGTCCCTCCGCTCGCGCGGATCTCCTCGGCGGTTCGCTCGAGCGCCTCCGCCTGGATGTCGGTCAGGAACAGCACCGCGCCATCGCGGGCGGCGGCGATGGCAGTCGCCCTTCCGATGCCGCTCGCCGCCCCGGTGATGAAACACTTCTTCCCCCGCAGATCCCGCATCGCCATCGCGGGAGCCTAGCGCATCCATGAACATCCGTGTTCGTGAACTGGCGGACTGGTTCGTATCACTACGCTCCATCACCTCGCGCCCGTAGCTCAGCTGGATAGAGCGCGCCCCTCCGGAGGGCGAGGTCGCAGGTTCGAATCCTGCCGGGCGCGTCGTCGTCGTGGGCGCATGATCGGCCTGGACACGACGTTGGAGCCGACATGAAGCGGCTCGCAGCGGTACTCCTCGTCGGCGTCGTCGCGGTGCCTGTAGGCGTCGCCTCGGCTCAAAGCGCGTCGGAGCACTCCGACAACATGTCCCTTGTCGGGAACTGGACCGTCGAGGACTACGCCGGTTCCGATCTCGCGTTCTGGGGCGACATGGCGGTTCTCGGCTCGTACGCCGCTCCGGGCGGCTTCGAGATGCTCGACATCTCCACGCCGTCGCAGCCGCGGCACATCGGCACGTTCAACTGCCCCGGGACGCAGAACGACGTCTCGATCTGGGGTGACATCGTCGTGATGTCGGTCGACTCGCCGCGCGGCACCGCCGACGCCGCCGGCAACACCGTGACGCCCGAGACCTGCGGCGCGGGGGCTGCGAGCCAGGACCAGATCGAATCCGGCAGCGCGTGGGAGGGGCTGCGGATCGTGTCGATCGCGGACCGCGCCAAGCCGGTGCAGCTGGCCACGGTCAAGACCGACTGCGGCTCGCACACGCACACGCTCGTGCCCGACACGGCGAACGGGCGCCTATACGCCTACGTGCTCTCGTACCCGCTGGGCGCGCCCGCCCCGGCGTGCAACGTCGTGTCGCACCGCAAGGTGTCGATCGTCGAGATCCCGCTCGCCAACCCCGCGGGAGCGAAGCTCGTCGGGACGGTCGACGTCTCGCCGGCGATCGGGTGCCACGACCTCACGGTCTTCCTGCCGCGCATGATCGCGGGCGCCGCGTGCATCAGCGAGTCCCAGATCTGGGACATCAAGGACCCCGCGAAGCCGCGGATCCTGAGCCGGGTCTACAACCCGCGCAACAACATCCACCACTCCTCGACGTTCTCCTGGGACGGCAACGTGATGGTGCTCGGCGACGAGCTCGGCGGCGCCGCAGCGTCGCCAGGGTGCATCGGCTCGGAGAACGGCAACCTCGGCGGGCTCTGGTTCTACGACGTCAAGGACGCGGCGAGCCCGGTCCTGCGGGGCGAATACCGGATCCCGCAGCAGCAGCAGTCCCCGGCCGACATCTGCACCGCGCACCTCTTCAACGTCGTGCCGCTGCGCAGCGAGAAGAACATCCTCGTGGCGAGCTGGTACACGGCCGGGACGACGGTCGTCGACTTCACCGACCCGTCCAGCCCGCGCCAGATCGCGTACTACATCCCGCGCGATCCGGTGGCCGGCGGCGGGGATCCCGCGCCGAACATGTGGTCGGCCTACTGGTACAACGGCAACGTCTACGCGAACAACCACGTCGCGCGCGGTTTCGACATCTTCGAGATCCGCGACCCGGTGTTCGACGCGCAGATCGAGCTCCCCAGGCTCAACCCGCAGATCCAGGAGCCATTGCCGGCGCCGGTCGCCGCGGGCACGCTCGGGCTGCCCGCCGCGGCGCCCGCCAACCGCTGCACCAAGCGCAGCGGCTTCAGGCTCCGGTTGCGGCCCCCGCGCGGCCAGCGCGTGCGCTCTGCGGTGATCTTCGTCGGCGGCCGCCGGGCGAAGGTCGTCAAGGGCCGCGCGCTGCGGCGCCCGGTGCGGCTGAGCGGCCTCAAGCGCGGCCGTGTGCGCATCGATGTGACGCTGCGCACGACCAAGGGGCGCACAGTCAACCGGTCGCGGACGTACCGGCTTCTGCTCGACCGTTCAGGTCTCGCCGTCGATCGCCGCCCGCACGCCCGCCGCCTGCGTCGCGTCCATCCAGATCTCCCAGCGGCGCGACGCCGCGGCGCGCGGCGGCAGGAAGCGATAGGGACGGCGGCCGGCGAACTCCGTGTGCCGCAGTCGTGACACACCGCCGAGCACGGACGCGATGCGGCGCCGCGGCCAGCCGATCGCGTCCTCGATCTCCGGGAATGGCCGCGGACGGTCCGGCGCCTGGGCCAGGCCCGCGAGCAGCTCCCGCATCAGGTCGCTGCAGCGATCGTGGAAGCGCGCGATCTCGTCCGGCTCCGACATCGCGTTGTGCGGCGAGTGCTCGCCCAGCGCCATAGTCTGCGCAGGGTGCCACGTCGCGCGCTTTGGATCATCGGGCTCGTCCTGTTCGCCGGTTTCGGCGCGGCCCAGATGCCGGCCGTCGAGGACATGAGCTTTCACGGGGCCAACGTCTTCGAGTTCGAGTTCGCGGCGACCACCGACAAGGCCGACGAGATCCTGTTCGAGTGGGGTGGGAAGGGCCGCGACGCGGCGCGTACGCAGCTGCTGCTCGACTACGGCTACCTCGCCGGCTACGGGATCCTGCTGTGGCTGCTGTGCACCGCCGCCGGCGCGCCGCGGCTCGCGCTCCTCGGAGCGGGAGCTGCGGGCTTCGACGCGCTCGAGAACGTGGCCTTGCTGCTCGTGCAGGACGGCCACACCGAGCAGCCGTGGCCGGCGCTGGGCGCCGGGTTCGCGTCGCTGAAGTTCGCGGCGTCCGCAGTGGCGCTGGTCGGCGGCCTGGTGCTGCTCATCCGGCGCCGTCGACGAGCAGCAGCTGCGTAAAGCGCGTCAGGCCTCCTGCGTGGCTGCGGGCCGGTACAGCCGCGCGCTCACGTGATCGCCCACGCCGGAGCCCTGGACGGGCTCGTGGAGGACGGGCTCGGAGGCGGGCTCCAGCGCCGCCGCCCGCGCCCACGCCTCGAGCGTCGGCAGGTTGGGCATCCACCACGTGTACAGGGACCCGCCGACAGCGGGCCGGAATTCACCGACCGCGCGGCGCTTGTGCGCGCGGCTCAGCGGCTGGGAGTAGGCCTCGATCACCAGCAGCTCGCCGCCGGGGGCGAGCACATCGCGCATGCGCTCGAGCGCCGCCACCGGGTCGCGCAGGTGCTGCAGCAGCGTTCCGCACAGCACGAGGTCGACCGGGCCGCCGATCAGCTGCGCGTCGAGGTCGTAGACGTTGCCGGTCACGCGGCGCACCGAGGAGCCCAGCGCCTCGTGGGCCAGATGGAATCCCGCACCCCATGCGGGGGCGCCGCCGGCCTCGCGCTCGGCCATCACCTGCGCGCGCGTGTTCGGCGGCGTGTCGGCCTGCGAGATGTCCGGCAGGTCCAGCGCGACGACGTCGCCGCCGCGGCGCTCGAGCTCGAACGCCCAGAAGCCGTCGAACGTGCCGACGTCGAGGCAGCGCTTCCCCGCCAGCGACGCTGGCAGCGCATCGGGCGCGAACGGCCGCAGGTCGCAGTAACCGGGCGTCGTGACGCCGTCGACGAGATCGATCGTGTGATACCAGCCCGGGTGCTGGGCGATCCGCTGCGCGAGGTCGGCTTCCATGGCGCGGCGGACCCTACCCCGCGACTTCGGGTCCCACTTCCTCGGTGCAGAACGCGCAGCGCCGCGCGATCTTCGGGATCTCGCTCTGGCACGCCGGGCACTGGCGGGTCTGCTCGTCGAGCGGCGGCTCGGTCTTGAAGCGCTCGAGCAGATGGTTGACCGGCTTGACGACGAAGAAGAAGACGACCGCCGCGATCGTCACGAACGCGATCAGGGCGTTGAGGAAGTCGCCGTACCGGAAAACCGAGTCGTTGATGGTGAAGTCCAGCGCGCCGAAGTCGGCCTCGCCGCCGAGCGCTGCGATCAGGGGCGTGATGAGGTCCTTGACCAACGCCGTGACGACCGCCGTGAACGCGGTGCCGATCACGACGGCGACCGCGAGGTCGACCAGGTTGCCGCGGAGGATGAATTGACGGAACTCTTTGAGCATGGGCGCGCAGGTACCCTCGAAGGCGCCCGATGGACCTCAATCTCTTCTTCGCCGGCACCGCCGGCTCGGTGCCGACCGCACGGCGTGGCCTGCCGGCCGTGCTCGTGCGGCGCGGCGGCGACAAGCTGCTGTTCGACTGCGGCGAGGGCACGCAGCGCCAGCTGCTGCGCACCGTCGGCCTGCCAGACATCGACGACGTCTTCCTGACGCACCTGCACGCGGACCACTGGCTCGGTCTGCCCGGGATGCTGAAGTCGTTCGAGCTGCGAGACCGCGAGGCGCCGCTGACCGTCCACGGGCCCTCCGGCACCGGCGACCTCATGGCCGCCATGCGGCGCGTGTACGGCAAGCTGCGCTACCCGTTCGCCGTCGTGGAGCTCGAGGCCGGTGCCGTCGTCGAGCGCGACGGCTACGAGATCCATGCGCTCAACGTTCGCCATCGCGGCCCCGCGTTCGGCTACGCGCTCGTCGAGGCGGCACGTCCCGGCCGGTTCGACGACGAGCTGGCGCGCAAGCTGGGCATCGAGTTCGGCCCTGACTTCGGCCGCCTCCAGCGCGGGGAAACCGTCAACGGCGTGCGGCCCGATCAGGTGATCGGTCCCACCCGGCCGGGCCGCAAGGTCGTGTTCTCCGGCGACACCGCTCCCTGCGACATGGTCCGCGTGGCCGCGCATCAGGCCGATGTGCTGGTCCACGAGGCCACGTTCACCGACGAGGAGCGCGATCGCGCGCTCGAGACCGGGCACTCGACGGCCCGGCAAGCCGCCGACCTCGCGGCCGAGGCCGAGGTCCGCCTGCTCGCGCTCACCCACGTCTCGACGCGCTACGCCGGCGGCGAGATCCTCGACGAGGCACGCGCGGTGTTCCCCAACACAGAGCTACCGCGCGACTACGACACGATCGACGTCCCGTTCGCCGAGAAGGGCGAGCCCGTCCTACACCGCTGGGACGGCCGGCGACCGGCCGAGCAGCCGGTCTGAACCCGCTGCTACAGTCGCAGCACTGCGCTCCTTTAACCCGGTCCCGTGAGGCCAGGAAGGACGGAATGGATCATCAGAAGGTCGTTCTCGACCGCGACGACATGCGGCGCACGCTGGTGCGCATCGCGCACGAGATCGTCGAGGCCAACCACGATCCCGAGGCCGTTGCGGTCGTAGGAATCCACCGCCGCGGCGCGATCCTCGCCCGCCGCATCCAGGCACTGCTCTCGGAGCTGGTGGACCGCGAGGTCCCGCTCGGGGAGATCGACATCTCGTTCTACCGCGACGACCTCGGCACGCGGCCCGAGCAACCGGTCGTCCACAGCAGCAACCTCGAGTTCTCCACCGACGGGATGACCGTCGTGATCGTCGACGACGTCCTCTACACCGGCCGCACCGTGCGCGCTGCGATCGAGGCGCTCTTCGACTACGGCCGCCCGGCCCGCGTCCAGCTGGCGGTGCTCGCGGACCGCGGTCACCGCGAGCTGCCGCTGCGGCCCGACTACGTCGGCAAGAACCTCCCGACATCGCGGTCCGAGCGCGTGAACGTGCGGGTCGAGGAGCTCGACGGCATCGACGAGGTGCGAATCGTCGTTCTGGACGAGGTGGCCGCGTGATGCGCCATCTGCTCTCCATCGACGACCTCGAGCGCGCCGACATCGAGCGGATCTGCGACCGCGCCGCCTCGTTCGCGGAGGTTGCGGACCGCGAGATCAAGAAGGTGCCCGCGCTGCGCGGCCGCACGGTGCTCAACCTCTTCTACGAGGCCAGCACGCGCACGCGCTCGTCGTTCGAGCTCGCCGCGAAGCGCCTCAGCGCGGACGTCGTCAACTTCGCTGCCAGCGGCAGCGCCGTCGAGAAGGGCGAGTCGCTCAAGGACACGGTCCTGACGCTGTCGGCGCACAAGCCCGACGCGATCGTGATCCGCACCCCCTGGGCGGGCGCGGCCGAGCTCGTGTCGCGCTGGACCCCGGCGGCCATCATCAACGCCGGCGACGGCAAGCACGAGCACCCCACGCAGGCGCTGCTCGACGTCCACACGCTGCGCCGCCGCCTCGGCGACCTCGACGGCCTCGGCATCTGGATCGTCGGCGACGTGCTCCACAGCCGCGTCGCGCGGTCGAACATCCTCGCGTTTCGCAAGATGGGCGCGCGCGTGACGGTCGCCGGCCCGCCGACGCTGATCCCGCGCGGGATCGAGGCGCTGGGCTGCGACGTGCGCTACAGGCTCGACGAGCTCGCCGGCGCCGACGTCGTCTACGCGCTGCGGATGCAGAACGAGCGCATGACCGAGGCCTGGGTCCCGTCGATCCGCGAGTACGCGGCCTACTACCAGATCAATGGCAGGCGCCTGTCGCCGAAGCAGATCCTGATGCACCCCGGCCCCGTCAATCGCGGCGTCGAGCTCAGCGGCGAGGTCGTCGATTCACCGCAGGCGGTCATCACCGCCCAGGTCGAGGCGGGCGTGGTCGTCCGCATGGCGGTCCTCTACGAGGTCCTCGCCGGCGCCCGCGCCGAGCACCCCGTGCCGGAGCCGGTCGCGTGAGCGGCGTCGACCCGCTCGTCCGGGCGCCCGCGCCGCCCGCCAACGTGCTGGTCCGGGAGGCGCACGTGCTCGACCCGCGCGCCGGCCTCGACGAGCCGCGCGACGTCCTCGTCCGCGACGGCTACGTCGCCGAGCTGGGCGCGCCCGGCACGCTGAGCGCGCCCGAAGGCGCGGAGACCGTCGAAGGGACGGGGCGTCATCTCTTCCCGGCGTTCGTCGACCCGCACGTCCACCTTCGCGTCCCCGGCCAGGAGCACAAGGAGGACCTCGAGACCGGCACCCGTGCCGCGGCGGCGGGCGGGTTCGGCGCGGTCATCGCCATGCCCAACACCGAGCCGGTCGTCGACAGCGCGCCGCTGCTGCGGTCGCTGCGCGACGCGGCCGCGCGCGACGCCCGCGTGCCGATCGGGTTCCTGCCGGCGATCACGCGCGGGCTGGCGGGCACCGAGCTCACCGAGATGGGCGAACTGGTCGACGAGGGCGCCCTCGGATTCACCGACGACGGCCGGCCGGTTGTCTCCGCCGGGATCCTGCGCAAGGCGCTGCAGTACCAGCGCCTGTGCGGCGGCGTCTTGGCGCTGCACGAGGAAGACCCGTCGCTGAGCCGGGACGGCGCGATGCACGAGGGCGAGGTGAGCGCGCTGCTCGGCGTCGCGGGGATCCCGTCGGTCAGCGAGTCGACGATGATCGCCCGCGACGCGATCCTCGCCGGCTACGAGGACGGGCGCATCCACATCCAGCACCTGTCGGCCGCGGACTCCGTCGCAGCAGTCGCAGCGGCCAAGGAACGGGGCGTGCGGATCAGCGCCGAGGCCAGCCCGCACCACCTCATCTACACGCACGAGGCGGTCAGAGGGCTGGACACGCGGATGAAGATGAACCCGCCGCTGCGCACCGAGGCCGACCGGCGGGCGCTGATCGAGGGCCTGCGCTCGGGCGTGATCGACTGCATCGCCACCGACCACGCGCCGCACGCGCGCGACGAGAAGGAAGTGCCGTTCGAGCAGGCGCCCATGGGCACGACGGGGCTGGAGACGGCTTTTGCGGCCGTCTACACCGAGCTGGTCGCGCCGGGAACGCTGCCGCTGGCGCTGGTGATCGAGCGGCTGACGGCCGGCGGGGCCCTGTTCGGGCTCGAGGCACCGCTGATCGAGGTCGGGCACACGGCCGACGTCACCCTCGTCGACCTCGACGCCGAGTGGGTCGTGGGGGAGGCCGGCTACGAGTCGCGCAGCGCTAACTGCTGCTTCGACGGGCGCACGCTGCACGGGCGCGTCCTGCTAACGGTCGCCGCCGGCAGCGTCGCCTACCGCACGCGCGCGTTCGAGGTGGTCGCCTGATGCTGCACCGCGATCGCGCGGCGCTGGTCGTCGTCGACGTCCAGGAGGCGTTCCGCAAGGCGATGGACGACTTCGAGGCGGTTGCCCGCGCCAGCGGCACGCTCGTGCAGGGCGCGCACATCCTGGGCGTGCCGGTCGTCGTCACCGAGCAGTACCCGAAGGGGCTCGGTCAGACCGTGGCCGAGGTCGGCCTCGACGGCGAGGAGGTGCACGAGAAGACGGTCTTCGCGGCCAGCCGCGCGGACGGCTTCGACCTCGACGGCCGCGAGCAGGCGCTGGTCTGCGGGATCGAGGCGCACGTCTGCGTGCATCAGACCGTCGCCGACCTGCTCTCGAAGGGCGTCGAGGTCCACCTGGTCGTGGACGCGATCGGCTCGCGCGATCCCGCCAACAAGGAGGTCGCCGTCCAGCGTGCACGGGCGGAGGGCGCGACGCTGACCACGGTCGAGATGGCGCTGCTCGAACTCGTCGAGCGCGCCGGGACCGAGGAGTTCAAGCAGGTCCAGGAGCTGATCAAGTGACCGGCTTCGTGCTGCTCGAGGACGGGACGCGCTTCGACGGCGACGCGTGCGGCGCGGAGGGCCACGCGGTCGGGGAGGTCGTCTTCACGACGGGCATGTCCGGCTACCAGGAGTCGGTGACCGACCCCTCGTTCGCCGGCCAGTTGATCACGTTCACCTACCCGCACATCGGCAACTACGGGGTCTCCGACGCGGCGATGGAGTCCGATCGCATCCACGCGCGCGCGGCGATCATGCGGGCCGCGATCAACCGCGATGACGCGCCCGGCGCCGAGCGTGGCTGGCTGGACTGGCTGCGCGACTGCGGGATCCCGGCGATCACCGGCGTGGACACGCGGGCGCTGGTGCGCCACATCCGCGACGCGGGCGCGATGCGCGGCGGGGTGTTCGGCCAGGACATCGGTGAAGACGAAGCGCGCGCGCTGATCGAGGCCGAGCCGCCGATGACCGGCCGCGATCTGGCCCGCGACGTGACTCCGGCGGCGGCGCAGACGTTCGGGCCCGACGGCGGCACGCGCATCCACGCGATCGACACCGGCATCAAGGGGTCGATCGTGCGCAACCTGGTCGCGCGCGGGGCGCAAGTCACGCTCCACCCGTGTTCTGTCAGTGCCGAGGAGCTCCTGGCGACCGACGCGGACGCGTTCTTCCTCGCCAACGGCCCGGGCGACCCGGCCGCGCTCGGGTACGTCGTCGACACGGTCCGCGAGCTGGTCGGCAAGCGCCCGGTCTGGGGCATCTGCCTCGGCCACCAGCTGCTGTGCCAGGCGGTCGGCCTGACGACGTACAAGCTGCCGTTCGGCCATCGCGGCGCCAACCACCCCGTGAAGGACCTGCGGACGGGCAAGATCGAGATCACGTCGCAGAACCACGGCTTCGCCGTGCTCGCGCCCGACGGCGGGGGCCGGATCGAGGTCGACGAGCCCGTCCGCTGGGACACGGACTTCGGCGCGGCCGCACTGACCCACATCAACCTCTACGACCGGACCGTCGAGGGCCTCGAGCTGCTCGACGTCGAGGGCGCGACCGTCCAGTACCACCCCGAGGCCGGTCCCGGCCCGCACGACGCCCTCTACCAGTTCGACCGTTTCCTGGAGGCCGTTCGCAGTGCCGCGTAGAGACGACCTCCACAAGATCCTGCTCATCGGCTCGGGCCCGATCGTGATCGGGCAGGCGGCCGAGTTCGACTACTCCGGCGTGCAGGCGTGCAAGGTGCTGCGCGAGGAGGGCTACGAGATCGCGCTCGTCAACTCGAACCCCGCGACGATCATGACCGACCCGGAGTTCGCCGACGCGACGTACGTCGAGCCGTTGCTCCCGGGCCCGCTTGCACAGGTGATCGAGCGCGAGCGCCCGGACGCGCTGCTGCCCACGCTCGGCGGCCAGACCGCGCTCAACCTCGCGAAGGCGCTGCACGAGGACGGGACGCTCGCCCGCTTCGGCGTCGAGCTGATCGGGGCCAACTACGACGCCATCTCGCGGGCGGAGGACCGCGACCTGTTCCGCCAGACGATGGAGGCGGCCGGCCTGAAGATGCCGCTGGCGGCGATCGCCCACGACATCTCGGAGGCCCGTGACGCCCTGATCGACGTCGGCCTGCCTTGCATCGTGCGGCCTGCCTTCACACTCGGCGGCCGCGGCGGCGGCATCGCGCGCACGATGGAGGAGTTCGATCGGATCGTGGCCGGCGGCGTGGCGGCGTCGCCGATCTCCCAGGTGCTGATCGACCAGTCGGTGCTCGGCTGGGGCGAGTTCGAGCTCGAGGTGATGCGCGACCGCAACGACAACGTGGTGATCGTGTGCTCGATCGAGAACGTCGACCCGATGGGCGTGCACACGGGCGACAGCGTCACGGTGGCGCCGCAGCAGACGCTCAGCGATCACCTGTACCAGCAGCTGCGCGACCAGGCGATCGCCGTGATCCGCGCGGTCGGCGTCGAGACCGGCGGGTCGAACGTCCAGTTCGCCGTGAACCCGGCGACCGAGGAGATCCTGGTCATCGAGATGAACCCGCGCGTGTCGCGGTCCAGCGCCCTGGCCTCGAAGGCGACCGGGTTCCCGATCGCGAAGATCGCCGCGCGGCTGGCGGTGGGCTACACGCTCGAGGAGATCCCGAACGACATCACGAAGGTGACGCCGGCCAGCTTCGAGCCGACGATCGACTACGTGGTGGTCAAGTGGCCGCGGTTCGCATTCGAGAAGTTCCCGGGAGTCGACCCGGTGCTCTCGACGCACATGAAGTCGGTCGGCGAGGTGATGGCCATCGGGCGCACGTTCCAGCAGGCGTTCGCGAAGGCGATGCGCTCGCGCGAGCTCGACGCGCGACCGCAGCTCGAAGGCGACGTGCTGGAGCGGCTGCGTCGCCCGGGCGCTGACACGTTCGACCTCGTGCTGGAGGCGTTCCGCAGAGGGCACTCGGTCGCCGAGCTGCAGGAGGCGACTGGCATCGATCCCTGGTTCCTGCGCGAGCTCGCCGAGCTGGCGGCCGATCCGCAGGCTCCGTTCGCCGGCGAGCGCTCGTTCAAGGCCGTAGACACGTGCGCCGCCGAGTTCGAGGCCAGCACGCCGTACTTCTACTCGGGCTGGGAGCGGCGGGCCGCCCATGAGGTCGAGCGCAGCGACCGCCCGTCCGTCGTGATCCTCGGCGCCGGCCCCAACCGGATCGGCCAAGGGATCGAGTTCGACTACTGCTGCGTGCACGCCGCGATGACGGTCAAGGACTCGGGCCGCGACGCGGTGATGATCAACTGCAACCCGGAGACGGTTTCGACGGATTACGACACGTCCGACCGGCTGTACTTCGAGCCCCTGACGCTCGAGGACGTGCTCGGCGTGGTCGAGGTGGAGCGCCCGGAGGGCGTGATCGTCCAGTTCGGCGGCCAGACGCCGCTGAAGCTCGCCCACGGACTCGCCGAGGCGGGCGTGCCGATCCTCGGTACGAGCGTCGACGCGATCGACCTGGCCGAGGACCGCGGGCGCTTCGGGGCGCTGTTGGAGCGGCTCGGCTATCAGGCTCCTCCATACGCGACGACGGCCTCGATCGACGAGGCCGTCGCGTGCGGCGACCGCGTCGGCTACCCGTTGCTAGTGCGGCCCTCGTACGTCCTCGGCGGCCGCGCGATGGAAATCGTGTATTCCGGCGAAGGGCTCGAGGATTACCTTCAGCGCCACGCGCGCGACGGGCGCGAGATCTTCCTGGACCGCTTCCTCGAGGACGCCATCGAGGTCGACGTGGACGCGCTCTGCGACGGCAGCGACGTGTGGGTCGGGGGCATCATGCAGCACGTCGAGGAGGCCGGCGTGCACTCCGGCGACAGCGCCTGCGTGCTGCCGCCGCACTCGCTCGGCCACGACATGCTCGAGCTGATCCGCGAGCACACGCGCGGGATCGCGCTCGGGCTCGGGGTGGTCGGGCTGCTCAACGTCCAGTACGCGGTCCACGCCGGCAGGCTCTACGTGATCGAGGCCAACCCGCGGGCGTCGCGGACCGTGCCGTTCGTGTCGAAGGCCATCGGGATCCCGCTGGCCAAGCTGGCGTGCCGGCTGATGCTGGGCGAGCGCCTGACCGACCTCGACCTCCCGGACGACTGCATGCCGATCGGCCACGTCAGCGTGAAGGAGGCGGTGCTGCCGTTCGACCGCTTCGAGGGGGCCGACGCGGTGCTGGGCCCGGAGATGCGCTCGACCGGGGAAGTGATGGGCGTCGCGCGGGACTTCCCGACCGCGTTCGCGAAGGCCCAGGCCGCCGCGGGATCGGCGCTGCCGGCCGCCGGGACCGTGTTCATCACGGTCACCGACTCGGACAAGCCCGGGGCGGTGGCGATCGGCCAGCAGCTCCACGACCTCGGCTTCCGCGTCGTCGCCACGCGGGGCACCGCGGAGGCGCTGGAGCGCATGGGGATCCCGGCCGAGCGCCTGAACAAGATCGGCGAGGGCTCGCCGCACGTCGTCGATTGGATCGAGCGCGGGGACGTCGACATGGTCGTCAACACCCCGACCGGCTACGGGGCCCGCACGGATGGCTGGGAGATCCGCCGTGCCGCGGTCGCGCGCGGCATCCCGTGCCTGACGACGCTGTCCGCCGGCCTATCGGCTGCCCGGGCGATCGCGGCGGCACGCCAGCAGGAACCCGCCGTCGTGTCACTCCAGGAGCTGCACCGGTCGCGAGAGGGGGAGGCGGTCGCGTGATCGCGCCCTTCGGCCGGCGCCTGGCGCGCATCGCCGGCCGGACGACCGCGGGCCCCTATGTGGTCCTCACCACCGACGACGCCGCGCAGGCGCAGCCTGGCCAGTTCTTCATGCTTGCGACCGGCGAGCGCTGGGGCGGGGGCGACGACGAGCGGCCGTTCCTCGGGCGCGCGTTCTCGACGATGGCACCCACGGCCACGTTCCTGGTCGACGACATCGGGCCCGGGACGCATCGCCTCGCGGAGCTCGGCGTCGGCGACGGCCTGTGGCTGGTCGGCCCGCTGGGGCAGCCGTTCACGCCGCCCGAGGACGGTCGCCGTGCGGTGATCGTGGCCGGCGGCGTCGGCGTGCCGCCGCTCGCGTTCCTAGCGCGTGTCACTGAGGGGACAGCCCCCACAGTGACACTCGTGGGCTTTCGAGACGCTCTGCATGCCGAGGCCGCCGACCTGTTCGCGAACCCCCTGATCGCGACCGACGACGGCTCGCTCGGATACACGGGGTTCGTCACCGACCTGCTCGTCGAAGAGCTCGACGCCGACGACCACGCGACCGTCTACTCCTGCGGCCCGCCCGGGATGCTCGAGACGGTGCGCGGGATCTGCGTGCACAGGGACGTCCCGGCCCAGCTCGCGCTGGAGGCCGCGATGGCCTGCGGATTCGGGGCCTGCTTCGGCTGCGTGGTGCCGCTGCGCGAGGGCGGCTACGCCCGGACGTGCATCGACGGCCCGGTCATGGCCGCGGACGTCCTCGCGGAGGTCCCGGCGCATTGACGACGTTCTGCGGCCTCGGCCTCACCCACCCGGTCATCAACGGGTCGGGCACGTTCGACGCGATCGCGGCCCGGCGGGTGTTCGGGGAGGAGCTGTTGGCGGCTTTCCCGTTCTCGGCGTTCGTCTCCAAGACGATCACCGTGGCGCCGCGCGACGGCAACCCGCCGCCGCGCCTCTACGAGACGCCGGCGGGCATGATCAACTCGATCGGCTTGCCCAACAAGGGGCTGGCCGGCTACCTCGAGCACGACCTCCCGGCGCTGGCGGCGCTCCCGGTGCCGCTGATCACGAACGTGATGGGATCGACCGCCGACGAGTTCGCCGTGCTGGTCGAGGCCTGCGACGAGCGCGATGAGATCGCGGGTATAGAGCTGAACGTCTCGTGCCCGAACGTGCGGACCGGGCTCGACATCGGCGCCGACCCGGGGGAACTGGGGGCGCTGCTGCGCGTTGTGCGCCCGCTCACGGACAAACCGCTGATCGTGAAGCTCACGCCGAACACCGCGGATGTGGCCGCATGCGCGGTCGCGGCAGAGGAGGCGGGTGCCGACAGCGTCTCGCTCGTCAACACGCTGCGCGCACTGGCCCTGCACGACGGCGAGCCGTGGCTCGGCGCCGTCACCGGCGGTTTGAGCGGTCCCGCGGTACGCGCGGTCGCGCTTGCGCAGGTTGCCGCGGTTGCAGCGCGCGTCGCGGTGCCGGTCGTCGGCATGGGCGGCATCCAGACGGGTGTGCACGCGCGCCAATTTCTCGACGCGGGCGCGACGCTCGTCGCGGTCGGCACCGAGAGCTTCCGCGACCCCGCGGCGGGCGCGCGGGTCGCCGCCGCACTGGAACCTTTTCCCGCAAAGAGCGGGGTAGAAGTCGACTGAACGCGGGCGTATGGACACCCGGTGTTTCAAAACCCCTGCAAAGCAAGCCAAAACCGTCAAGCACCGTGAAGAAGGGTGGACCTCAAGTCGAGGTCAAGCTGAATTCGCGGTTTTCGCCTTGTCGGCGTGTGCGTCGTGTGTAGTATCGGCGCCCTCGCATGTCGCCGGCCGTCAACACGCCCCTCAAGCAAATGGCGGCACCCGAGCGGAGCCTTAACCAGCGGATGGATGCCCTCACGAAGGCAAACGACATCCGCACCCGTCGCGCACAGCTGAAGCGCGATCTCAAGGCCGGCCGGGTGTCGATCCACAACCTCCTACTCGAGCCGCCGGAGTATCTCGAGACCGCGAAGGTCTTCGACATGCTCATGGCCGTTCCGAAGTACGGGCGCGTGAAGGTCAACAAGATCCTGCAGACCTGCCGGATCTCGCCGAGCAAGACGATCGGCGGCCTTTCGGCACGCCAGCGCGGCGAGCTCGTGTCCATGTTGCGCCGCTAACGCGCTGGCGTTCCGCTCGGGCGTACGCGAGATGCTTGCGCTCGCGGCTTGCACTTAGGGAGGGAGGGCGTCTCACCTCGTGGCAGAGACGCAACCGGTTTCGGGCGCCGAGCGCGAACTGACTGTGATTGCCCCCGGAATCCGACGCTGATCACAGTCAGTTCGGGCTGAGCGCCACGGCGCGGGCGCACCCCCTCCCTGAGTGCGCCGTTCGTTCGGTGCCACCCGCGATTCATGCCCAGACCCGCGCGGCTTTGCGACGCAGCTCGCCAGGCGACCAAGCGCGTCGGCCGCGCCCAATACGCTCGCGCCGATGCCGCGCGTCTTCGTCATCACCGGTCCGTCGGGTGTCGGCAAGGGCACGCTGATCCGGCT
Source organism: uncultured Conexibacteraceae bacterium (assembly GCA_963832195.1). Lineage (GTDB taxonomy): Bacteria > Actinomycetota > Thermoleophilia > Solirubrobacterales > Solirubrobacteraceae > Baekduia. The sequence goes on along the minus strand of CAWHTH010000003.1, from coordinate 477,265 downwards.
CCTGCGCGAGCGCGTGCCCGAGCTGGAGCTCAGCGTCTCCGCGACGACGCGGGCGCCGCGGCCGGGAGAGACGCAGGGCGTCGACTACTGGTTCCTGTCGGATGAGGAGTTCGACCGCCGCGTCGCGGACGGCGAGTTCGTCGAGTGGGCCCAGTACGCGGGCCGGCGTTACGGCACGCTGCGCTCGGTTCTCGACGAGGCCCTGAGCCGCGGCAGCGCGGTCGTGCTGGAGATCGAGGTCCAGGGCGCACGCCAGGTCCGCCGGACGCTGCCCGAGGCGGTCCAGATCTTCATCGCGCCGCCGTCAGCCGAGGCGCTGCGCGACCGGCTCGTCGGCCGCGGCACCGACCCCGCCGAGGAGATGGCGCGCCGGCTCGAGGTCGCCGAGCAGGAACTGGCGGCCGCGGACGAGTTCCAGCACGTGGTCGTCAACGACCGGCTCGAGGAGGCGGTGGACGAGCTTGTGCGGATCGTCAGGGGGGCGCTTGGTACCCTCGAGGGCACATGATCAACCCGCGCATCGACAAGCTGCTCGACCAGGTCGACTCCAACTACGCCTCGGTGATCGTGGCCGCCAAGCGGGCGCGCCAGATCAACTCGTACTACCACAACCTCGGCGAGGGGACGTTCGACGAGTTCCCGCCCCCGATGGTGGAGACAGGGTCGAAGAACTACCTGACGATCGCCCTCGAAGAGGTAGCCGCGGGCAAGATCAAGTACCAGTACCGCTAGGGGCCGGCTCAGGTGCGCGTCCTGCTCGGCATCACCGGCGGGATCGCCGCCTACAAGGCGTTGGAGGTCGTCCGGCTCGCGACGAAGGCCGGGCACGCGGTACGCGCGATCCAGACGCCCACGGCGCAGCGGTTCGTAGGGGCGGCGTCGTTTGCGGCCCTGACCGGCGCGCCGGTGCTCACCGACGAGTTCGAGCGCGACCCGGCCCGCGGGGCCTTCCCCGACCAGGAGCCGCCTGCGCACGACCCGGCGAGCCATCTCGAGCTCGTGCGCAACGCCGACGCGTACCTGATCGCGCCCGCGAGCGCGAACACGGTCGCCAAGCTCGCCAACGGCCTCGCCGACAACCTCGTGACGAGCGCCGCGCTGGCCGCGACCTGCCCGCTGCTGGTCGCGCCCGCGATGAACAACCACATGTGGGACCACCCGGCGACGCAGGCGAACCTGGGGCTCCTGCGCGAGCGCGGGGTGACCGTCATCGAGCCGGGCACCGGCGACCTCGCGACGAAGGGCGAGTGGGGCACCGGCAGGCTCGCCGAGCCCGCCGCGCTGCTCGCCGCGGTCGAGGCGGTCCTGCCGGCCGGCGCGCGCCCCTGGGACGGCCTGCGGGTGCTCGTCACCGCCGGCGGCACCCGCGAGCCGATCGACGCCGTCCGCTATGTCGGCAACCGCTCGAGCGGGCGGATGGGCCTGGCGCTCGCGGATGCGGCGGCGGCCCTCGGCGCCGACGTCACGGTGATCGCGGCCAACGTCGGTCTCGAGCCCGCCCGGCGCGTGCGCAGAGTGGACGTCGAGACCGCGGCTGAGCTGCGGGCCGCCTGCCTGGACGCGTTCGGCGACTGCGATGTCCTGCTGATGGCGGCCGCGGTCGCGGACTTCCGCCCCGCCGAGGCGGCCGCGGAGAAGCTCAAGAAGGGCGACAGGACGGAACTCGTCGTCGCCATGGAGCGTACGGAGGACATCCTCAGCGAGCTCGCGGAACAGCGGCGCCCCGGCCAGACCGTCGTCGGCTTCGCCGCCGAGACCGGTGCCGGCGCGCTGGACTACGGCCGCGACAAGCTGGCCCGCAAGGGCCTGGACGCGATCGTGGTCAACGACGTCGCGCGCGAGGACATCGGCTTCGACGCGCGCGACAACGAGGTGACGATCGTGACGGCGGGCGGGGAGGAGCACGTGGCGCGGACGTCCAAGAGCGAGGTCGCCCGCGCCGTCCTGGCCACCGTCGAGCGCCTTCGCGAGGCCAGGACGCAGGAGCCCCGGGCGTGAGCGCCCAGGAGCGGTTAGACGCGTCGGAGATTGCGAAGGCGGGCCTGATGGCGCGGCGGATCGCCGAGGTGGTGCACGACGCCGCCGAGGTCCGCTCGGAGGTGCTCGAGGACCTGCTGGTGTGCATCCTGGCCGAGGGTCACGTCCTGATCGAGGACCTCCCCGGCGTCGGCAAGACGACGCTGGCGCGGGCGCTCTCGCGCGCGACCGACCTCCAATTCGCCCGCGTGCAGTGCACGGCCGATCTGCTGCCCGCCGACGTGGTCGGCACGAACGTCTTCAACCAGCGCGAGGACCGGTTCGAGTTCCGCCCGGGGCCCGTGTTCGCGAACGTGGTGCTCGTCGACGAGATCAACCGCGCCTCGCCCAAGACCCAGTCCGGCCTGCTCGAATGCATGCAGGAGCGGCGCGTGACCGTCGACGTCCACTCGCACGAGCTCGCGCGCCCGTTCATCGTGCTCGCCACGCAGAACCCGGTCGAGTTCGAGGGCACCTATCCGCTGCCCGAGTCGCAGGTGGACCGTTTCATGGCGCGAATCTCGCTCGGCTATCCCGCGCCTGCCGGTGAAGTGGACATGCTGCGCGCCCACGAGGCGGGGGACCGCGTGGAGCGGATCGAGCCGGTCGCCACGGCCCAGGACGTCGTCCAGGCGGTCGACGCCGCCACGCGCGTCCATGCGTCGGACGCCCTGCGCGGCTACGTCGTGGCGCTGCTGGGCCGCACGCGCGAGGACGCCCGCGTCGAGCTGGGCGGGAGCCCGCGCGCCGGGCTGTTGCTGCTGCGGGCGGCGAAGGCGCGGGCGCTTCTGCAGGGTCGCGACCACGCTCTGCCCGACGACGTGCAGGCGCTGGCGGGCGTCGTGCTGTCACACCGCATCGTGCTGGCGCCCGAGGCGATGGACGCCACCGGCGAGCAGGTAGTCGCCGACGCGCTGGCGGCCACCCCGGCGCTATAGGAGCCCGCGGTGGCGGTCGAGCCCAGCCTTCGCCCCGCGGCCGCGACGGCAGGGCTGGGCGCCGCGCTTGTGATCTGCGCGGGGCTGCTCGACGCCGAGCCCCTCTATGTGCCAGGGATCGCCTTCCTCGCGCTCGCGCTCGGCGCGATCGCCTGGGTGCTCCTGGGCGCCCGCGGCCTGACGGTTTCGCGGACCGTGGCGGCGCGGCGGGTAATGGAGGGCCAGCCCGTGCGGGTGGAGATCGAGGTGACGGCGGCGCGCCCGCTGCCCTCCGGGTTGCTGCTCGAGCCGCTGCTGGCCGATCCGGCGCCGCTGGCCGTCGGTCGCCGCAGTACCCACGTCCGCATCGACGCCCGCTTCGGGCGCCGTGGGCGGCGGGTGCTCGCCGCGCCGCGGGTGGCGGTCCGCGACCCGCTCGGCCTCGCGACGCGCGTGACCGGCGGCGGGCCGGACGCGGAGCTGCTGATCCTGCCGCGCGTGGAGCCCGTCCGGACCGAGGCGGCTGCCGATGACGGCGGCGTGCTCGGTCACCGGCAGGGTCGCCCCTCCGTCGCGGCCGAGGTCGAGGTCGACGGCCTGCGGCCCTACCGCGAGGGGACTCCCGCGGCGCGCATCGTGTGGCCGGTCTTCGCCCGCTCGGGCGAGCTCTACGAGCGGATCCTGCGGGCGGACAGCGACACGCGCCCGCTCCTGATCCTCGACCCGCGCGGCCGCATCCAGGACGACGTCGACGCCGCTGTCCGCGCCGCGGCCTCGCTGTGCGTCGCGCTCGCGCGCGCGGGCGGCTGCGCGCTGCTCGTCCCGGGCGACCGCCGCGCGACGCCGGTCGACTCCACCCTGGCGGGCTGGCCGCACCTCCATGCGCGACTCGCGCTCGTGACGGCGGCGAGCACGCCGTCGATGGCGGGCATCGGCGGCCGCCGCGGGCCCCTCGTCTACGTCGCCGGCCGCCGCCTGACCCGGGCTCCGCGCGTCCTCGCGCACGCCCCGGGCGGCGGCCGCATCCTCGTCGTGCCGAGCCCGATCGCCGGGCGCCGCGCCCTGTTCACGATCGCGGGCTGCCACGGCTACGAGCTCTCGGACGCCCGTCTGCGGGTGCAGGCCGCGTGACCGCGATCGCCGCACCGCGCTCCGGCGTCCGCGCTCCGGCGGCGGGCGACCCGATCGTCGTCCGCGGCGCCGCCTTCGTCGCGCTGGGGGTCTACGGCGGGCTGCACTGGGCGGGCCAGGTTCAGCCCGCGGGTCGCGGCGCGCTGCTGGGGATGGTGATCGTCGCGCTGATGGCCGCGGCCGGCCTGCGCCTCACGAGCGGCCTGGCCCGGCCGTTGGGGCGCGGCGCCGCGCGTGCTGCCGTCCTGGTCGTCGCCGTCGGCGCCGTCCTGCTGAGCGCCGGCGTGCCGGCGCGCTTCCTGGCGCCCGGGTCATGGGACGTGCTCGCAGCGGGCATCGGCCAGGGTCTGGAGGCGTTGCCGTCGCTGCGCATCCCCTATCGCGGCGAGGACGAGTGGGTGCGCACCGTGATCCTCACCGGCGGTGGCCTGCTGCTCCTGCTGGCGGCGGGGCTCGCGAGCCGGCCCGGCCGCGGGCGCACGCTCGGCGCCGCGGTGGCGCTCGGCGTGCTCTACGCCGTCCCGATCGTCGAGCAGGACCCGCGGGTCCCGTACCTCGACGGCGCCGTGTTCGCGCTCCTGGCCGCTGCGCTGCTGTGGGCCGAGCGGCTGCGGCTGGCGGACGTGCCGCTCGCGGTGACCCTCGTGGTCCTCGCGGCCGGGCTCGGGATGCTCGTGGCTCCGCGCGTCGACGCCGAGCGCCCGTGGCTGGACTACGAGCGGCTGGCGAGCGAGCTCGAGCGCAGCGGGACGACCGGGTTCGACTGGGACCACCGCTACGGGCCGCTGCGCTGGTCGCGCGACGGGCGCGAGATGCTGCGCGTGCGCGCCCGCACCCCGACCTACTGGAAGGCGGCCGCGCTCGAGGAGTTCGACGGCAGCGTCTGGGGGAGGGCGCTCGGCTACAACCCGATCGACGAGGACTTCGAGCCGGGCACGGACCGCCCGGAGTGGCACCAGGAGCTGCGGGTCGTGGTCCGCGGCCTGCGCTCGAAGGAGTACATCGGCGCCGGCACGACCGAGCGGATCAGACCGACCGGCCGACCGCTCGCGGTGATCCAGTCCACGCCGGGCACGTTCATCACCGGCCGCCGGCTGCTGCGGCGTGGCGACACGTATCGCGCCGGCGTCTACGTGCCGCAACCCGACGAGGGCGAACTCGCGAGCGCGGGCACTTCCTATCCGCTTTTCGTAAGACGCCAGCTGACGATGACGCTGCCGCGCATCCCGGTCCTGAGCGCCCCGGGCGACAAGGTCGGGCCCGAGATCCTCTTCCCGCTCTGGGACAGCGGCGAGCTGACCCGCGCGTTCTTCGCGAGCGGGTTCGAGAACGTGGACGGCGTGCGCCTCGTCAACGAGTCGCCGTACGGGCGGATGTACCGGCTCGCGCAACGGGTGAAGGCGGCCTCGAGCTCGCCGTACGACTTCGTGCGCCGGGTGCAGGCGCGGGTCCGCGCGGGCGCCGCCTACGACGAGCAGCCCCCACGGCGCGCGGTGCCGCTCGACGCGTTCTTGTTTGGCGACCGCCGCGGCTACTGCCAGCACTTCTCCGGGGCAATGGCGCTGCTGCTGCGCATGGGCGGCGTCCCGGCGCGCGTCGCCGCGGGCTTCACTCCGGGCAAGCTGGACCGCAAGCGCGACGAGTACGTCGTCCGTGACCTCGACGCGCACTCCTGGGTCGAGGCGTACTTCCCGACGATCGGCTGGGTCCCGTTCGACCCAACGCCGGCGGACGCGCCTCCGAGCTCGCAGGCTGCCGACGAGGCGGCCCCCAACGCCTCCGTCGGCGATGTCAGCGACCTCGGCGCCGAAGGAGACCCCGGCGCCGACCCGCGCGCCGGCATCGCCGACGAGGGGACGGCCCCGCGCTGGGCGCTGGTCGTCGCGGCGCTCGCGCTCGTGCTCGCCGTCGCGGCGTTCGTGCGCGCGCGAAGGGCGCGGCGGCCCACGCGCCCCACTGCCCCAGAGCTGGTCGAGCTCGAGCGCGCTTTGCGCCGCGCGGGCCGCGCGCCGGCGCCCGACATGACGCTGCGCCGGCTCGAGCAACTGCTCGGCGGCAGCGAGGCGGCGCGGGGTTACCTGGAGCGCCTGCGCCTGGCGCGCTACGGCACCGGCGCGCCGGCACCCAGCGCCGGCCAGCGGCGGGCCCTGCGGCGCGCGCTGGGCGAAGGCCTCGGACCCGGCGGGCGCCTGCGCGCGTGGTGGGCCCTTCCGCCGAAAGCACCCGCGTTGCGCTTCAGGAACGGGCGGGTGCGGCCGTACACTGGGTAGGAGGTCAACGATGTCCGACGTGTACGAGCTCTTCCGTGCCGGCCAGCGCCTTCTGGCCTCAGGCGACTACCACGCCGCCACGGTGCCGCTGCGCCGCGCGCGCGACCTCGAGCCCGGGAAGGACTCGATACGGGAGGCCTACGGGCGCGCCCTTTTCGGCGCCCAGCGCTTCGGGGAGGCCGCGGACGAGTTCCGCGCGATCGTCGAGCACGCGCCGACCGACCATTACGCGTTGTTCTGCCTCGGCCGCGCGCTGCAGCGCCTCGGCCGCCACGCGGAGGCGCGCCACCCGCTGACGCTCGCGTCGCAGCTGCAACCGCATCGGGCGGACTACAGGAAGTACCGCGACCAGTCGGCGCGCCGCGCCGCCTGAGGGCGCCGCTCAGGCGTCGCGTCGTTGCCGCGCCGCCTGCCTAACCACTGCAGCCGCCTCCACTACCAACCCAAGCACGCGGTCCAGCCACTCCGCCGTGACCGCCTCAGCCGGTAGCTCCGCCTGCACCCAGACGGCGCCCGCGGACGTGTGCGTGTAGCGCACGAGCACGCTGCGGCGGTTGCGATGCAACAGGTCGTGGGGGTCGGCGACGGCGGCCGGCGCGGCCTCGCATCGGACGCGCAGCAGGCCGTCGCGCAGCGCGATCCCGACGTGCAACGGCCACCCTCCGACGTCGTCGAGCGACACGCCCCATTCGCCGCTTGCGACGCACCGAACGTCGGCGTCTAGCGACGCCAGGAACTGCTCCACGATCCGGTCTGCGTCCACCGCTCGCGATCCTACGGAGGCCTGGTTTCGGTGCTATTCTCGCCCCAGCTTTCTTCATCGGCGGCTGTCCGCCGGTGGGTGTTCGAAAGCGGGCGCGAAGCCCGCTTTTTTGTTGGAGAAGAGGAGACCATGCGCAGCATCCAGAGCGACATCGAGGCGCGTCTTGCGACGGCCGAGCCCGATGTCGAGGTGCTGCTGGCGGAGGTGGTCGGCGCGCACACGCTGCGCGTCTTCATCGACCATCCCGATGGCGTCTCGCTGGAGCTGTGCGAGCGCGTGACCCACGCGCTGCCGGACATCCGCGAGCAGTACGCCCTCGAGGTCTCCTCGCCCGGCACGGAGCGCCCGCTCAGCAAGCCCGACCACTACCGCCGGTTCCTCGGCCGTCGCGCGCGCGTGCGCACGCGCGACCAGCGCGAAGGCCACCGGTCGTTCACAGGCGAGCTCGTCGGCGCATCCGAGACCGAGGTGACGATCGCCGCCGACACCGGCGTGGTCGCCATCCCGTACTCCGCGATCACCCGTTCGAACCTGGTCGAGTCCTAGGAGCGTCTGAGACATGTCACGCGAGATCCTCGATGCGATGGGAGCCCTGGCACGCGAGAAGGGCATCGCCTCGGACAAGCTGATGTCAGCGCTGGAGGACGCGCTGCTCTCCGCCTACAAGAAGCAGCCGGGCGCCGGCAAGTACGCAAAGGTCGACGTCGATCCGGACACCGGCGACTTCCGCGTCACCAAGTTCATCCTGCCGGACAAGCTCGAGGCCCACCTGATCGTCGAGACGATCGACGAGCAGACATATCTGGACGAGGAGACCGGCGAGTACGTCGAGCCGCAGGACCCCGAGATCGACCCCGAGAAGTTCGAGGAGTACGCCGACGAGATCGACACCGTCGACGACACTCCGGACGACTTCGGCCGGATCGCGGCCCAGACCGCCAAGCAGGTGATCCTGCAGCGGATCCGCGAGGCCGAGCGGGACATGATGTTCGAGGAGTACCGCGACCGCGTCGGCGAGCTGATCACCGGCATCGTCCAGCAGAAGGACTCCCGCTACACGCTGATCCAGCTGCGCGAGCGCGTCGAGGCGCTGCTGCCGAAGGGCGAACAGGTCGACGGCGAGCGCTACGAGCACAACCAGCGCATCAAGGCCGTCATCAAGGAGGTGTCGCCCTCCACGAAGGGCCCCTCGATCATCGTCTCGCGCCGCGACCCCGAGCTGATCAAGAAGCTGTTCGAGCTCGAGGTGCCCGAGATCGCGGACGGCCTCGTGGAGATCGCGAACGTCGCACGTGAGCCCGGCTACCGCTCGAAGATCGCGGTCGTCTCGCACGCCGACGGCGTGGACCCCGTCGGCGCCTGCGTCGGTCCGCGCGGCTCGCGCGTGCGCATGGTCGTGTCCGAGCTGCGCGGCGAGAAGATCGACATCATCCCCTACAACGACGAGCCCGCCCGCTTCGTCGCCAAGGCCTTGTCGCCCGCCCGCGTGCGCGAGGTCCTCGTCGACGACGAGGCTCGCCAGGCGACGGTGATCGTCCCGGACGACCAGCTCTCGCTGGCGATCGGCCGCGAGGGCCAGAACGCCCGCCTCGCGGCACGGCTCACGGGCTGGCGCATCGACATCAAGTCCGAGACCGAGTTCGCGACCGACACCACGGGCGACCGGATGGACGAGGAGCAGGAGAGCGGTCGCTGCAGCGCGATCCTCGCGAACGGCCGCCGCTGCCCGAACGCGTCGCTGCCCGGCTCCCGCTACTGCGGCGTCGACAGCCATCAGGCGCTCGAAGCGACCGACAACGACTACGTGGCGGGGGCGCCCCCGGAAGAGCCCGTGGCAGAGCGCCGATGCGCCCGAGCTGGAGCCCGATCCAGAGGCCGCCGCGCCCGACGGCGCCGTCGATGCCGCCGACGACGGCGGCGAGGCCGTCGCAGTGGCCGAGGAGGCCGCCGCGGTGGCCGACGACGGGGAGCCGGAGTCGTAGCCCACGCCCCCCAGCGGCGCTGCATCGGCTGCGGTGCCGTTCGCGCACAGGGTGACCTGCGCAGGCTCGCTCTCGACGGCGGGCGCGTCGTCGTCGATCGCGCCGGCACGCTCCCCGGCCGTGGCGCGTACGTGTGCAACACAGCCTGCGCACGAGAAGCGATGCGCCGCCGTGTACTCGCAAGAGCATTCCGCCGCCCCGTGGCGGTTGACCCCAAGTTCGTAGAATCACTCAGCTGAACATGGCCAAGAAGCCCGTCCACAAGATCGCGAAAGAGCGCGGCCTCTCCAGCCGGGAGGTCCTCGAAGCGCTGCGCGACGGCGGGCTGACGGTGAGCGCGGCCGCCGAGCCGGTCGACGAGGAGGAAGTCGAGCGCATCCTCGGCCCGAATACGAACGGGCGCGCGACGACGCCGCTCGAGTTCGTCCCGGCCTCGGAGAAGCGCCGCCAGGCCGAAGAGGCCACCGCGCGCGAGGCCGAGGAAAAGGCCGCGGCCGAGGCCGCGGCGCAGGCGGCCGCCGAGGCAGAGGCGCAGGCCGCGGTCGAGGCCGAGCGCGCTGCCGCCGAGGAGGCCGCTGCCGCCGAGGCCGCGAAGGCCCAAAAGCCGAAGGCCACCAAGCCGAAGGCCGCCAAGCCGAAGGCGAAGGCGAAAGCAAAGGCGGAGCCGGCGGAGGAGCCCGTCGCTGCCGCGGAGCCGGTCGCCGAGCCTGCGCCGGAGCCGGTAGCAGCCACCGAGCCGGTGCAGCAGCCGAGGCAAGCCCCCGCCAAGCCGCACGGCGATCCGGTCGCTGAAGCCGCGGCCGAGGTCGAGACCGAGGAGGCGAAGCCCGAGGAGGATGAGCCGAAGGGCAAGGCAAAGCCCGCCCCGGGCACCGGGCCGAAGATCATCTCCCAACCGGAGCCGCCGGCGCGGCCCAAGCGCGACGAGACGCAGTCGCGACCCTCGGGCGACGGCTCGCGCCGCCCGACCCGCGGCGGGTTCGCCGGCGAGCGCGGCACGGGCGGTGGCCCCGGCGGCCGGCGCCGGGTCGTCATCGACTCGCAGGCTTCGCGGCGCCAGGGCCCCGGAGGCGGCCCGCCCGGTCCGCAGCAGGGCCCGCAGCGCCCGCCCGGCCGCAGGCGCGGCCGCCGGCGGCGCGAGGTGCTGGAGGAGATCGCGCCCGCGCTCAACGTCGATGCGATGACCCACACCGACCTGGTCCGGATCAACTCCGGCTCCAGCGTCAAGGACGTCGCCGAGTACCTCGGCGTGCCGGTGCCCGAGGTCATCAAGAAGCTGATGAGCATGGGGGAGATGGCGACCCTCACGCAGACGCTCAGCGACGACCACATCCAGCTGATCGCCGCGGAGTTCGAAAAAGAGGTCGAGATCGTCCACGTCGGCGACGAGGCCGAGGAGGAGCCGGTCTACGACGACGCCGACGAGGACCTCGTCGAGCGCCCGCCGGTCGTGACGATCATGGGACACGTCGACCACGGCAAGACGTCGCTGCTCGACGCCGTGCGCTTGACCGAGGTCGCCGCGGGCGAGGCGGGCGGCATCACACAGCACATCGGCGCCTACCAGGTCCACCACGACCACGACGGCCGCGAGAAGGTCATCACGTTCCTCGACACGCCGGGCCACGAGGCGTTCACCGCGATGCGCGCTCGCGGCGCCCGCGTGACCGACATCGCGGTCATCGTCGTCGCCGCCGACGACGGCGTGAAGCCGCAGACCGACGAGGCCATCGACCACGCCCGCGCGGCGGAGGTCCCGATCGTCGTTGCGGTCAACAAGATCGACAAGGAGGGCGCCGACCCGACGCGCGTGCGCACGGAGATGACGCAGCGCAACCTCCAGCCGGCCGAGTGGGGCGGCGAGACCGAATTCGTCGACGTCTCGGCCAAGACGAAGCAGGGCCTCGAGGACCTGCTCGAGACGATTCTGGTCGTCGCCGAGCTCGAGGAGCTGCGCGCCAACTCCGACACCGACGCCTCCGGCGTCGTGATCGAGTCCAAGCTCGATCCGGGCCGCGGCCCCGTCGTCACGGTGCTGATCCAGCGCGGGACCCTGCGCGTGGGCGACTCGCTCGTGGGCGGTGCCCACTGGGGCAAGGTCCGGGCGATGCACGACTACCGCGGCCAGCGCGTCCAAGACGCCGAGCCCGGCGAGCCCGTCGAGGTCCTCGGGTTCGACGGCGTCCCGGATGCCGGCGAGGTCGTGCGCGTCGTCGAGAACGACCGCGAGGCCCGCCGCCTGGCCCAGGAGCGCGAGACGCGCCTGAAGACCGAGGCGCTGGCGCGCCGCTCCGGGCGCAAGGTGTCCTTCGAGGACGTGTTCCGCCGCGCCCAGGAGGGCGACCTCAAGGAGCTTGCGCTGGTCGTCAAGGCGGACGTCGCCGGCTCGGTCGAGGCGATCGAGGACGAGATCGCGAAGCTGCCGCAGCGAGAGGTCCAGGTCAACGTGATCCGCAGCGGCGTCGGTGGCATCAACGAGTCCGACGTGATGCTGGCCTCCGCGTCCGACGCGGTCATCCTCGGCTTCAACGTGCGTCCCGTGGGCGCGGCCCGCGAAGCCGCGGAGCGCGAGGGCGTGGAGATCCGTAACTACGCGGTGATCTACAAGGCGCTCGACGACCTGCGCGCCGCGATGGAGGGCCTGCTCGAGCCCGAAGAGGTCGAGGAGACCGTCGGCACCGTCGAGGTGCGCCAGACGTTCAAGGCTTCGCGCGTCGGCACGATCGCCGGCTCGTACGTCACCGACGGCAAGGTCACGCGCGGCGCGAAGGTGCGCATCGTGCGCGAGGGCACCATCATCTACGACACGCGCATCGGGTCGCTCAAGCGCTTCAACGAGGACGCTCGCGAGGTCCAGGCGGGCTACGAATGCGGCATCGTGCTCGAGAACTTCCCGGACATCAAGGAGGGCGACGTGCTCGAGGTTTACGAGACCAAGAAGGTCGAACGCGAGCTCCAGCCGTCGTAGCGGCGGCGCATGGTGGCGTTCGTCGCCCTGCTCACTATCGAGCTGTTCTTCCCAGAGGCGCACGACCTCAAGGACAAGCGCAAGGAGTTGCAGTCGGTGAAGGCGCAGCTGCACAAACGGCTCGGGCTCGCGGTCGCCGAGGTCGACCATCAGGACCTCTGGCAGCGCGCGACGCTGGCCGCCGCGATCGTCAGCGGGTCGCATGCCCTGCTCGAGGCGCAGGTCCAGGAGGTCGAGCGCTGGCTGGACGGGCGCTTCCCCACGGGGGTGCGCGTCGAGAAGTCGCTGACCTCGTTCGAGGATCTAGGATGACGCCGGGGGAGCGCATGCGGCGCGTGGATGAGGCCGTCCGCGAAGTGCTCGGCGAGGCGGTGTCGCAAGATCTCAAGGACCCACGCGTTGGTTTCGTGACAGTGACTCAGGTCAAGACAAGCCCGGACCTCCGCCATGCGCGTGTCTTCGTGAGCGTGCTCGGGACGCAGGAGGAGCAGCTGGCCACGCTCGACGGCCTGCGCTCGGCCCACGGCTTCCTGCAGCGGCGCATCGCGACCGAGCTGCGCCTGAAGCACACACCCGAGCTGCAATTTGCACTCGACGACACCGCCGAGCGCGCCGCGCGCCTGGAGCACCTGATCGACGAGGTCATAGAGGGCGAGTAGTGAGCGCCCTGGACCAGGTCGTCAAGGAGGTCGAGGAGGCCGAGCGCTTCTGCCTCGTCACGCACGAGAACCCCGACGGCGACGCCCTCGGCTCGCTGGTGGCGACGCACCTCGTGCTGCTCGAGCTGGGGAAGGACTCGGTGATGCTGATGGCGGCCGAGGAGTTCCCGCTGCCGTACGAGTACCGCTTCTTCGAGCTCGAGGGACTAGGCACGGTGCCGCCGGCCGACATCGAGGAGCGCACGATCATCTTCCTGGACTGCGGCAACATCGACCGCAACCCGTTGCATGCAGTCAAGGGCGACGACGCCCACATCCTCAACATCGACCACCACCACGACAACACGCGCTTCGGGACCGTCAACCTGGTGGACCCCGAGGCCTCCTGCACGGCGGAGATCGTGTGGCGGCTGATGAAGCGGCTCGGCGTCCAGCCGACTCCGGAGATCGCCGACGCGCTCTACGTCGGACTGGTAACCGACACCGGCAAGTTCATGTACGAGAACACCGGGACGCGCGCGCACGAGATGGCCGCCGAGCTGATCGTCGCGGGCGTCGACGTCCACGGGATCTACCGGCGCCTCTACGAGGGCATGCCGTACGCGAAGCTCGAGCTGCTGCAGCGCGCGCTGGCGCACGTTCAGCGTTACGACGACGGGCACCTCACCTTCACCCGCCTGACCCGGGACGACTTCCGGCTGTCGGGCGCCGAGGAGAGCTACTCCGAGGGCATCATCGACCACCTGCGCTCCGTCGAGGGGACGAAGGTCGCCGCGCTGGCGCGCGAGTTGGTCAGCGAGGCGGGGAGCGGGCGCAAGAAGGTCTCTCTGCGCTCGACCGACTCCGAGATCGACGTGTCGGCGATCGCCCGGGCCGGCGGCGGCGGCGGACACCGCCAGGCGGCCGGCTTCACCACAGAGCTCTCGGAAGAGGAGCTCGTGGCGTTCCTGCGCAAGGAAGTCGCCGCGCAGCTCGTCTCCGTCTGACGCCGCATGGACGGCGTCCTGCTCGTCGACAAGCCAGCGGGCAAGACCTCGCACGACGTCGTCGCCGGCGTGCGGCGCGGCATGCCGCGCGGCACGAGGGTGGGGCATGCCGGCACGCTCGACCCGTTCGCGACCGGGCTGCTGATCGTGCTCGTGGGCCGCGCGACGCGGGTCCAGCGCTTCCTGATGGCGCTGCCGAAGGCGTACGAGGTCGTTGCGCGCCTGGGCTGGACCTCGACGACAGGCGACCCAGAGGGCGAGCTCGACGAGACCGGCCGCGTGCCGCCGGATCCGCCGCCGCTCCCGACCGGCACGATCGCGCAGCGGCCGCCCGCGTATTCCGCCGTGAAGGTGGGCGGGCGGCGGGCGTACAGCCTCGCGCGGGCGGGGGAGGCCGTCGAGCTGGCGGAGCGGGAGGTCGTCGTGGATCGCTTCGACCAGCTCTGGCGCGAGGGCGAGCGCGCCGGCTTTGCGATCGAGTGCTCGTCCGGGACGTACGTGCGCTCCCTTATCGCCGCTCTCGGGGACGCGTATTGCCTTGAGCTGCGGCGCACCAGGATCGGCCCCTTCTCGGTGCAGGAAGCCGACACCGAGCGCGTGATCCCGCTGGCCGACGCGCTCGCATGCGTCATGGAGGTTCGAGCGCTCGAGGACGAGGACGCCCGCGCCGCGGCGCACGGGCGCGCGGTGCCCGGCACGGCCGGCGGCTCGGTGCTGCTCGTCGACGCCGACGGCCCGATCGCCGTCGCCGAGCCGCGGGAGGGCGGTGTGCTCAAGCCCTCCGTAGGCTTTCGCGGGTGAATGTCGTAGCGCTGCCCGACGTGCAGCCCCGTCCGCGCCGGGTCGCCATCGGCATGTTCGACGGGATGCACCGGGGGCACCGCGAGGTGATCTCGGGCGCCGGCACGGTAGTCACGTTCGACCCGCACCCGCAGTCGGTCGTCGCTCCCGGTACCGAGCCGCGCCTGCTCACTACGCTCGACCGCAAGGCCGAGCTGGCGGCAGACGCCGGCGCCGAGGAGCTCGTGGTGATCACGTTCGATCGCGAGTTCTCCGCGCGCAGCGCAAACGACTTCATCGACCACGTCCTGATCGAGAAGCTGCGCGCGACGCACGTCAGCGTGGGCGAGAACTTCCGCTTCGGCCACAAGGCGAAGGGCAACCCCGAAGTGCTCGCAGCCGAGCCGCGCTTCGACACGCGCATCGTCCCCCTGCTGGAGATCGACGGCGAGATCGTGAGCTCCAGCCACATCCGCGGCCTGATCCTGGGCGGCGCCGTTCAGTACGCGGGGGAGCTGCTCGGAGCACCGTTCGCGATCGACGGCGAAGTCGTACGCGGCGACGAGCGCGGGCGCGACCTCGGGTATCCGACCGCGAACCTGATCCCGCAGCGGGGCTATGTCCTGCCGGCGCACGGCGTGTACGCCTGCCGCGTGCGCATCCCGGCGCAGGACGGCGACGCCCCGCAGTGGCATCCCGCCGCGACCAACGTCGGCGTGCGGCCGCAGTTCGTGACCGGCCGCGGCGAGCTGATCGAGGCTCACGTGATCGACTGGTCCGGCGACCTCTACGGACAGACGATCCGCGTCGAGTTCCTCAAGCGACTGCGCGGCGAGAAGCGCTTCGGCTCGGTCGACGAGCTAGTCGAGCAGATGGGCCGGGACGTGGAGGAGGCGCGGGCCTTTGCTACCGTGCCTCGCCGTTCATGAGCACGCTGACCGCAGAGCGCAAGCAGGAGATCGTCGACAAGTTCGGCGACGACGCGCAGGACACCGGGAACGCCCGCGTCCAGATCGCCCTGCTCACCGCGCGCATCAACGATCTGACCGAGCACCTGCGGGCCCACAGCAAGGACCATCACTCGCGCCGCGGCCTGCTGATGCTGGTCGGCCGCCGGCGCCGGCTGCTGAACTACCTCCAGAAGAAGGACCTGGACGGCTACCGGCAGCTCGTGAAGGACCTCGGCCTGCGCAAGTAGGCCCAGTGGCGATCATCGCCCCGGGCACGCCGGTGCCCGAGTTCACGCTCAGGCGCTCGAACGGCAAGCCGTTCACCCGCGACGACCTGGTCAACCAGACGAGCGTCCTGGTGTTCTTCCCGAACGCGTTCAGCCCCGTCTGCACGAACCAGTTCCAGGCCTACGAGGAGGTCATCGAGGAGCTCGCGGCCGCCGGCGCGACGCTCTACGGCGTCTCGACCGATACGAGCTGGACGCTGCGCGCGTGGCGCAAGGAGCTCGGCGTCTCGGCCGAGATGCTTTCGGACTTCGAGCCGAAGGGGGAGATGGCGAAGAAGTTCGGCGCCTATTTCGAGCCGGGTGGCATGACCGACCGGGCGCTGGTGATCGTCGGGCCCGACCTGGTGGTGAGCTGGTCCTACCTGGCCGCCAACCCTGGCGAGCTGCCGGGAGCAAATCTGATCTTCGACGGGCTGCGGGCGACCTGAGCCTCACGAGCGCAGAAGTCCCGCCGCTGCGCGACGACGACCACGTTCGCGGGGAAGGCCCGCTGGTCGTGATGTACGCAGACTTCACGTGCCCGCACTGTGCGGTCGCCCAGGCACAGGTCCACGCCGAGAGCGTGCGCGTGTGTTTCCGCCACTTCGCGCTGAAGGCCAAGCACCCGCGCTCGCTGGCCCTGGCGCTGGCGGCCGAGGCGGCGGGGCTCCAGGGCGGGTTCTGGGCGTTCCACGACAGCCTCTACTCCGACCAGGGGCGGCTCGACGACCCCCACCTGTGGGGCCGCTGCGAGGCGCTGGGCATCGACCTCGATCGCTTCGAGGCGGACCGGCGGAGCGAGGCCGTAGCGGCCCGCGTGCGGCGCGATGTGCAGGACGGCCTGCGGGCGGGGGTGGTCAGCACCCCTGCGATCTTCAGGGGCTAGACTGGCGCGCAATCGGATTTCGCAGACATCAAGTCGCACGGCCCACAACAGTCCGAGGGTGGGCCGCAGAAGGGAATACATATGAGCAGTGACGCCGTGACCACGGTTTCCGTGGAGATCTCCGGGGCGGAGATCTCGTTTGAGACCGGGAAGATGGCCAAGCAGGCCTCCGGCGCCGTCGTCGTCCGCCAGGGCGACACGATGGTTCTGAACACAGCAACCGTCGGCAATCTGCGCGACGTCGACTTCCTCCCGCTGACGGTGGACGTCGAAGAGCGCATGTACGCCGCCGGCAAGATCCCGGGCTCGTTCTTCAAGCGTGAGGGCCGCTCCGGGGAGAAGGCGACGCTCACCGCGCGCATGATCGACCGGCCGATCCGGCCGCTCTTCCCCAAGGGCTGGCACTTCGAGACCCAGCTCGTGGCGATCCCGCTGAGCATCGACCACGTCCATCCGTACGACATCCTCGCGATGAACGGCGCGTCCGCCGCGCTGATGATCAGCGAGGTGCCGCTGCCGAGCCCGGTGGGCGCCGTGCGGATCGGGAAGATCGAGGGCAACTTCGTCGTCAACCCGCCCGAGGAGGCCCTCATGGAGGGCGGGACCGACCTCGACCTGATCGTGGCCGGGACCGAGGACGCGATCTTGATGGTGGAAGCGGGCGCCAACGAGGTGCCCGAGGCCGAGATCCTCGACGCCCTCGACATCGCGCACAGCGCGATCAAGAAGCTGTGCGCAGCGCAGCGTGAGCTGGCCGAGAAGGTCGGCAAGCCCAAGCTCGACATCGTCGCTCCGCAGGTCGACGACGACCTGCTGAGCCAGATCAAGGCCAGCCACGGCGCTGCGCTCGACGAGGCGACCCAGGTTGTCGACAAGCTCGAGCGCCAGAACGCCACGAAGGCGGTCGAGACGGCGGTCCTAGAGCAGTACGCCGGGGACTCCGACGCGGCCGATCACGCCGAGCGCCGCGGCGCCGCGCAGCTCGCGTTCGACAAGCTCGAGAAGGCGGTCATCCGCGAGCGCATCGCGGTCCAGAAGAAGCGGCCCGACGGCCGCGGCGAGAAGGAGATCCGCTCGATCTCGGTCGAGGCCGGCGTCGCGCCGCGCACGCACGGCTCGGCGCTGTTCACGCGTGGCCAGACCCAGGCCCTCAGCGTTGCGGCGCTGGGCACGCTTAAGGAGGAGATGCGCCTCGACACGCTGGGCCTCGAGACCAAGAAGTTCTACTGGCACCACTACAATTTCCCGCCGTTCAGCGTCGGGGAGGCCGGCTTCATGCGCGGCCCCAAGCGGCGTGACATCGGCCACGGCGCACTCGCCGAGCGGGCGCTGGTGCCGATGATCCCGTCGATCGAGGAGTTCCCCTACACGATCCGCGTCGTGTCGGACATCCTCGAGTCCAACGGCTCGTCCTCGATGGCGTCCGTCTGCGGCTCGTCGCTGTCCCTGATGGACGCGGGCGTGCCGATCAAGAAGCCGGTCGCCGGCATCGCGATGGGCCTGATCAAGGAGGGCGACGACTACGTCGTCCTGACCGACATCGCCGGCGTCGAGGACCATCTCGGCGACATGGACTTCAAGGTGGCGGGGACGGACGCGGGCATCACGGCCCTGCAGATGGACATCAAGATCACCGGCGTCACGTTCGACATCCTGCGCGACGCGCTCTCCCAGGCGCGCGACGCCCGGCTCGACATCCTCGGGCAGATGGCCGCGGTCATCTCGGCTCCGCGGGAGAGCCTGTCGGTGTACGCCCCGCGCATCATCTCCCTGAACATCGACCCGGACAAGATCGGCCTGCTGATCGGCAAGGGCGGCGAGACCATTCGCGGCCTGCAGGACGAGTTCGAGGCCCAGATCGACGTCAACGACGACGGCCAGGTCCTCGTGTACTCGGCCAACGGCGAGCTCGGCGAGAAGCTGGCCGAGCGGATCCGCTCGATGACCAAGGAGGTCGAGATCGGCGACGAGTTCCCGGGCGCGAAGATCGTGAAGACCACGACGTTCGGCGCCTTCGTCGAGCTCGCGAAGGGCACCGACGGCCTGCTGCACATCTCCAACATCGCGCCGGGCGAGCGTCCGGCGACGGTCGAGGAGGTCTTCAACAAGGGCGACGAGGTCGACGTGAAGGTGGTCGAGGTCGACCGCGAGCGCGGCCGGATCGGGCTGCGCCTGGCGACGGACCCCGAGGTCGAGGGCAAGAGCGTCGAGGAGCTCGCCACCGTCGGCGCCGGTGGCGGTGGCGGCAACGGCGGCCCGCGCCGTGACCGTGGCCCGCGCCGCGACGGCGAGCGCGGTGGCCGCGGCGGCGGCCGCGGCGGCGACCGGGGCCCAGACGGCGGCGACCGCGGTGGCCGCGGCTCCGGGCGTCCGCGGCACCGCTCCAACCGGGACCCCGACAGAGACTGAGGGGTCTGACCCCTCAGTCTCGCCCGCGGTGCACGAAGAGCACCACCTAACACAGCTGGACTCGGGCGTACGGGTCGTCACGGAGCACATGGACTCCGTGCGATCCGTGGCGCTCGGCTTCTGGATCGGGACCGGCTCGAGCGCCGAGACCGACGCCGAGGCGGGGCTGTCGCACCTGGTCGAGCACATGCTGTTCCGGGGGACAGCGAGCTACGGCTCGCTGGAGATCGACCAGCTGTTCGACGGGATGGGCGCCGAGCTCAACGCCGGGACGGGCAAGGAGACGACGTCGGTCTACTCGCGCGTCCTCGACGTGCACCTCGAGCGGGCGTTCGACGTGATGGCCGACATGGTGTGGCGCCCGCAGATCGCTCCGGACGACTTGTCCCAAGAGCGCGAGATCGTGCTCGAGGAGATCGCGATGTACGAGGACGACCCGCAGGACCGGGTCTTTGACGTCCTTGGCGAAGCGGTCTTCGGCGACCACCCGCTCGGCCGCGCGATCATCGGGCGGGCCGAGGTCGTGGAGGGCACCCCGGCCGACGGCCTGCGCGCCTTCCACGGCGCGCGCTACGTGCCGGACAACGTCGTGATCGCCGCCGCGGGCTCGGTCGACCACGAGGCCGTCGTCGAGTTCGCGCACCGGGCGCGCGCCGAGCGCGAGGGCTGGGAGGCACCGGCGCTGCCCGCGCCTCCCATTGGGGACGGCGCCGTGCGGCGCCGCTTCGTCGTCAAGGAGACCGAGCAGTACCACGTCTGCCTCGGCGGCCCCGGCATGCGGCGCGACGACGAGCGCCGCTTCGCGCTGCGCGTGCTGGACAACATCCTCGGCGGCACCAGCTCGTCGCGGCTGTTCCAGGAGGTCCGCGAAAAGCGTGGCCTCGCCTATTCGGTCTACTCGTTCTCGTCGCTTTACGCGGGCACGGGCCAGGTCGGCCTGTACCTCGGCACGCGCCCCGACAACGTCGAGCGCGCGCTGGGTGTCGTCGGCGACGAGCTCGAGCGCTTCCGCGTCGAGCCCGCCACCGCCGAGGAGCTCGAGCGTTCGAAGGAGAACGTGAAGGGCCGCGTGGTTCTGGCGCTCGAGTCCACGACCGCACGCATGAACCGCCTCGGGTCCGCGATCCTTGCGGGCATGCCCGTGCTGACGGTGGACGAGGTGGTCGAGCGCATCGACGCGGTGTCGCTCGAGGACGTGCAGGCGCTCGCGGAGGAGTTCTATGCGCCCGAGCGCCTCAGCGCCGCCGGCATCGGCGCCGACGAGTCGGCGTTCCGCGGTGCGCTCGAGTCCGTGTCCCCGCAGCTGGCCGCCGCGTCGTGATCCGCGTCGGGGTCGCGGGCGCTGCCGGGCGCATGGGCGCGACGGTCTGTGCAGCCGTCGAGAGCGCCGGCGACCTCGAGCTGGCCGGCCGCGCCGACCCGGCGCTCGACACGCCGCTCGAGGCGATCCTCGGCGATTGCGACGTCGTCGTCGACTTCACTACGCCCGACACCGCGCTGGCGAACGCGTTGGCATGCCTACGTGCCGGCGTCCACGTGGTCGTCGGCACGACCGGCTTCGATCCCGAGCCGCTGCGCGCCGAATCCGGCGCCAACGCGTTCATCGCGCCGAACTTCGCGATCGGCGCCGTGCTGATGATGCGCTTTGCCGCCGAGGCCTCACGGCATATGGCGAAGGCCGAGATCATCGAGCTCCATCACGACCGCAAGCTCGACGCGCCTTCCGGGACCGCCGCGCGCACGGCGGACCTTATGGAGGGCGATGTGCCGGTCCACTCCGTCCGCCTGCCCGGCCTCGTCGCGCACCAGGAGGTCATCCTCGGCGACGTCGGCCAGACACTCTCGATCAGGCACGACTCGACCGACCGCGAGTCGTTCATGCCCGGCGTCCTGCTGGCTGTCCGGCGGGTCGGCTCGCTGACGACGTCTCCGGTGATCGGGCTCGAGCACCTGCTCTTCGACGAGTGAGCGTCCTGGTCGCGGTGACCGACCACGCCGCCGAGCGCTTCCGGCAGCGGGTCGGCGGCGGCGGCGCGGTCGACGTCAAGCCGGAGATCGTCGGGCGCGTGGCGCGCGCCTGGGAAGCGGGTCGCACGAGCACCGAGCCGCCGCCCGGCGCCACCGGTGCGCGCGGCAGCGTGTACGTGCGCGACCTCGTCGACCGCTCGCTGCTCTTCGTCTGCAGGCACGATCCCCCGGAGCTCGTCGTGGTGACGTTGTGGGAGGTAGAGGGAGGAATCAGCGCCCCGAAAGTGCCGCGCCGCTTCACCGACGCCCTGGACGAATGACCTCGTTTGCAGCCGCACCGCCAGGGGAGTACCGTCGGTAGCGAAGGAAGGAGGTGCACATATGGCCTACAAGACGAAGCTGCTCGTCGTGGCCAACCAGACGGTGGACTCGGACGAGCTTTTCTCGGCGCTGAAGGAACGGGCCGAGCGCGGGCCCATCAGCGTGACCCTCATCGCGCCGCAGGATCATGCCGGTCTCGCCCGCCGCCTGAACGCCGCTCTCGACCGCCTGCACGATGCGGGCATCGAAGCGGAAGGCATGCTCGGGGACGTCGACCCTTGCGTCGCGGTGATGGAGGTGTGGGATCCGCGCCGGTACGACGAGGTCGTCGTGTCGACGCTGCCGACAGGGACGTCACGCTGGTTGGCGATCGACCTGCCCCGCCGCGTCGAGAGGGTGACGGACGCTCCGGTGCAGCACATCGAGTCCAAGCCGGCGGGTCAGCCGGTCTCGGTCTAGCCGACGAGCTCAGCCAAACGCGTGTAACGGCGCCGCGCGTCGAGCGTGCGGACGGCCACTGCGAGCGCCTGCGGCTCGCCGACGACCACGCAGGCGCGCTCCGCGCGCGTGATCGCCGTGTAGATCAGCGACCGCGTGAGCATCATGTGATGCCCGCGGTGCAGCACGACGACGATCACGGGCGCCTGACTGCCCTGCATCTTGTGCACCGACGTGCAGTACGCCAGCCGCAGCGTGTCCGTCTCGGCCAGCCCCAGGCGCAGGATGCGGCCGTCGGCACAGGAGAGAAGGACGGTGTCGCGGTCGTCGTCGTGCGAGACGAGGACGCCGCCCTCGCCGTTCATCAGCTCGCGCTCATGGTTGTTGCGGTGCTGGAGCACGCGGTCCCCGATCCGGAACGGCGTGCCGGGAATCTGAGCGCCGGCCGGGTTCAGCCGCTCCCGCAGCGCGGTGTTGAACGCGTCTATGCCCACCGGGCCGCGATGCATCGGCGACAGCACCTGCAGGTCGGCCACGGGGTCGATGGCGTAGTGGCGCGGCAACCGCTCGGCTGCCAGGGCGACGACCTCGTCGAACAGCGCTCCCGGCCCGTCGCGGCGCACGAAGAAGAAGTCGCGCAGATCGCCCTCGGCCGCCTCGGTCGGGGGCCGCTCGCCGCGGTTGATCGCGTGCGCGGCGCGCACGATGAGGGAGCGCGCCGCCTGGCGGAAGATCTCGGTCAAGCGGGTGGCCGGGACGGCGCCCGACTCGATCAGGTCCTCGAGCACGCGACCGGGGCCGACCGGGGCGAGCTGGTCGACGTCCCCGACGAGCAGGACGTGCGTGCGCGGCCCGACGGCCTCGAACAGCGCGCCGGCCAAGCGCACGTCGAGCATCGATGCCTCATCCACGATCAGGAGGTCGGTGCCGGGAATCGGGTCCTCGGCACCGCGGGCGAAGCCCTCGCCCGGCTGCCACTCGAGCATGCGGTGGATCGTGGTCGCATCGACGCCGGTCGTCTCGGCCAGCCGCCGCGCGGCCTTGCCCGTCGGCGCGCACAGCCGCACGCGGCGATGCTGCGCGCGCGTGAGCTCGACGAGGGCGCGCATCGTGGCCGTCTTGCCCGTGCCCGGCAGGCCAGTCAGGATCGACAACCGGTGCTGCGCCACCACTCGGATCGCCGCCCACTGCGCCGGGGTGGGGGCGCGCTCGCCCGACGGCGGCGCGTCGGGCACGTCGAGGTCCAGGCACGACGGCGCCGCCAGGAGCTCCGCCACGCGCCTGCCGAGGGCGCGCTCCGTCGCGTCCATCCGCTCGTCGAGCACGCGGTCGCCGTCCATGACGACGCGGCCGCCCGCCGCCATCGCGTCGAGCCGCTCGCCGAGCGTCGCCGGTTCGAGCCCTAGCAGGGCCGCGGCCCGCGCCAGCAGCTCCGCGCGCGGCAGGTGGCAGTGCCCGTCGGCCTCGGCCGCCGTCAGCACGTGGAGCAGGCCCGCCTCGAGGCGGCCCGGCGAATCGGCGGGCGCCCCGAGCGCCTGCGCCAGCGCGTCGGCGGTCGCGAAGCCGATCCCGTCGACTGCCGTGATCGCATACGGGTCGCTGCGCAACAGCTCGATCGAGGCGCTTCCGAACGCCCGTACCACGCGGCCTGCGGCCGCGGCGGGGACGCCGTGCTCCTCGAGGAACAGCCGCACGGCGCGCTGGGCGCCCTGTTGCTCCCACGAGCGCACCGCGGCGGGCAGACGCCGCGGGCCGATGCCGGGCACCTCGCGCAGGCGCCCACCCGGGTCTTGGTCGATCGCCTCGAGCACGTACTCGGGCCCGTGGCGCTCGAGCAGCCAGGCGGCCCCGCGCGGGCCCACGTGCTTGACCGAGCCCAGGTAGGAGAGGATCGCGTGCTCCGAGGCGGGCGCGCCGACGCGGACGCGCTCGCAATGGAACTGCCACCCGTGCTTCGCGTGCCGGCGCCAGCCGCCGCCGACCTCGACGGTCTCGCCCTCGTGGAGGTGGGCCAGCGGCCCGGTCAGCACGACCTCGTCGCCGCCGTCGGTGAGTCCGATGAGCACGGCGAAGTCACCGCCGTCGAGACGGAAGCGGACCGCGGCGACCTCTGCCGTCAGTGTCGTCGCGCTGCTGTCGAGGGGCTCCTCCACGCGCGTCAAGATAGGACCGGGAGCGGCGCAACCCGCTCCCCGTGCGAGAATGGCGCCCATGTCTCTCGGCGCGATCCTGACGGCGGTCGTCACGCCATTCGACGACAATCTGAAGGTCGACGAGGAAGCCTTCGTCCACATGCTCGGCCACCTCGCCGCTCACGGGTCGGACGGCGCGGTGGTGTGCGGGACGACCGGCGAGGCCTCGACGCTCAGCGACGCTGAGCACCTCCGGCTGATCGAGCTGGCTTGCCAGGAGCGGCCCGAGCACTTCACGATCGTCGCGGGCACCGGCTCCAACGACACGGCGCACGCGGTCCAGATGACCGAGCGCGCGACCGAGCTGGGCGCGGACGCGGTCCTCAGCGTCACGCCGTACTACAACAAGCCCAACCGGCGCGGATTGCGCCGCCACTACGAGGAGGTCGCGCGCGCCACCGACAAGCCCGTCGTCCTCTACAACATCCCGTCGCGCGTCGTCATCGACATTCCCAACGACTTCCTCGCAGAGCTGGCCCAGATCGAGCATGTCGACTACGTCAAGCAGGCCAACAACGACAACCTCGCGCCCATCGACGGGCTCGGCGTGTACGCGGGCAACGACGACATCCTGGCCCGTACGCTCGACATCGGCGGCGTCGGCGGGATCTGTGTGGCAAGCCACATCGTCGGCGACGAGATGCGGCGCATGGTCGACGAGCCGGAGCGGCGCGCCGAGATCCAAGCCTCGCTCGAGGACGTCTTCGGAGCGTTGGCGGTGACGACAAATCCGATCCCGGTCAAGGCCGCACTGCAGATGCTCGGCCATCGCGTCGGCGGCTTGCGGCTCCCGCTCGTCGAGGCGGACGAGGCCGAGCTTGTGGTCATCCGCGCCGCGCTCGAGCGCCACGGCCTGCTGGCGGGCGCCAGCGCCTGACGGCGAGATGGCGCGCGAGTCGCTGCGGGTCCTTCCGTTGGGGGGCCTGGGGGAAATCGGCAAGAACATGACGGTCCTGGAGTACCAGGGCCGGATCGTCGTGATCGACGTGGGCCTGCGTTTCCCGACCGCCGAGCAGGTCGGCATCGACCTCGTGCTGCCCGACTTCACCTACCTGCGCGAGCGGGCGGACGACATCGAGGGCATCGTCGTCACCCACGGCCACGAGGATCACATCGGCTCGCTGCCGTGGGTCCTTCGCGAGGTCGCCGAGGACCTCCCGGTCTACGGCGGGCCGCTGACGATGGCGATGGCGCGCTCCAAGCTCGACGAGCACAAGCTGCGCGAGACCGACATCAACGACGTCAAGGCCGGCGAGACGCTGGATCTCGGTCCGTTTGCGGTCGAGCTGGTCCACATGACGCATTCGATCCCGGACTCGATGGCGGTCGCGGTGCGCTGCGATCTCGGCACGACTCTGATCACCGGCGACTACAAGTTCGACCAGACGCCGGTCGACGGAATTCCCGCGGACATGACCCGCCTCGCCGAGCTGGGGCGCGAGGGGCTGCTCCTGCTCTGCGGCGACTCGACGAACGCCGACCGCCCGGGGTTCTCACCCAGCGAGAGAGTCGCCGGCCCGCACCTGGAGGCGCTGTTCGGGCGCTGCTCCGGCCGGATCGTCGTCACCTGCTTCGCCTCCAACATCCACCGTGTCCAGCAGGTCGTCGACGCGGCCGCCGCGCACGATCGCAAGGTCACGCTGATCGGCCGCTCGATGCGCAAGAACGTGAACATCGGGCGCATGCTCGGCCACATCGACATCCCGGACGGGATCACGATCCCGCCGCGCGAGATCGAGGACTGGGCCGACGAGAGGGTCGTGATCGTGTCGACGGGGTCGCAGGGCGAGCCGCTGAGCGCGCTGCGGCGCATGGCCTACCGCGACCATCCGCAGGTCGAGCTGCACGACGGCGACACGGTCGTGTTCAGCGCGACGCCGATCCCCGGCAACGAGCGCGCGGTCAACGAGACGGTGAACCGCCTGTACCACATCGGCTGCGACGTGATCACGACGACCGACGCCCCGATCCACGCCTCCGGGCACGGCTTCCAGGAGGAGCTGAAGCTGATGCTCAACCTGACCCAGCCGCGCTACGTGATGCCGTTCCACGGCGACCACAAGCGGATCCAGTTGCACGGCGACCTCGCCGAGGCCGTCGGCGTGCCGCGCGAGAACGTCTTCGCCGGCGAGAACGGGCTGCCGTTGGAGCTCGACGCACAGGGGGCGCGCTTCGGCGATCGCGAGCGCAGCGGCATGATCTACGTCGACGGCGTCGACATCGGCGACCCGGCCGACGTGGCACTGCGCGACCGCAAGATGCTCAGCGCCGACGGCATCTTCGTCGTCGTCGCGACGATCTCGGAGCAGGACGGCGCCTGCGTGTCCCCGCCGGAGATCATCTTCCGCGGCGTGCCGTACCCGGAAGACGCGGAGGGCCTGCTCGACGAGATCCGCGAGACGGTCGAGGACTCGCTTGCGAAGGCGGCCGAGGACGGGATCCGCGAGGTGGAGCTGCTGCAGCGCCATCTCCACGACGACCTCGGGGAATTCGTCTACGACAAGCTGCGCCGCCGGCCGATGGTGCTGCCGGTGGTCGTGGAGGTCTAAGAGCTGGGTTTCAGCGTCGTTGGTCGCCGACCGGACGACGACAAGGGTGTTCGGAACGCGCACGGGCCTCCGGCCCTGTGCGCCGAGCGTTCCGAGACCCCCTTGTCGCATCCTGTCGCTTCGCCCACAGTTGGCGCCTGACGAGCCATCCGTCCTCGGTGCTCTCCGCCGGCGCTGTCCCGGCGTCGGCGGCAGAGTGGCTCCGTGGGCGCCGGTTTGGGCGCGCCTCCGTGCAACGGGCTCGCCGGCTTGGCGGCAGCGGCCGCCTCGCCGTCTCGCGCCCCGTCGATGTCGCTTTCTGGCGCAAGCAGAACTCTGCTCGCCGACGCTTCTCGAACGCGGGATAGTTCGGGGTATGGAGTCGGTGAACGTGGACCTCGTGCGGACGATCTTCGCCGCTTGGGAGCGCGGCGACTTCAGCTCGACGGAGTGGGCGCATCCTGAGATCGAGTACGTGTTCGCCGACGGGCCGGGACCTGGGAGCTGGACCGGAACGGCCTCAATGGAATGGTCCTTCCGTGACTTTCTGGGCGCCTTCGACGAGGCTCGCGTCGAGGCGTACGAGTACCGCGAGCTCGACGACGAGCGGCTGCTCGTTCTCGCTCGATGGAGTGGGCGCGGCAAGACGAGCGGCATGGAGATCGGGCGGATATGGACGGAGGCAGCGAGCCTCTTCCACGTCCACGAGGGAAAAGTGACCAGGCTCGCGCTGTACTTCGATGCCGAGCGGGCGCTCGCCGACCTCGGCCTCGCTCGGCGTCTCGATTGAGGCGGCCGCATCCGAAGAGACCTGCTCGTCGCGACTGTGGCGTTGAGGCAGAAGCGACACTGGCATCGACGCCGGTGACCGCGTGATCGCCTCGACGGTGCTGCACGGACGCCTGAGTCCTGGCGGCGCCGATCTTGGGGCTGCGGGACTAGCTACGGCAGCGGCTTGAGGCCGCCGCCGCGCTGGCTCTCGGTGCGACGGTCGACCTTCTCGCAGTTGCGGACCTTGTAGGCACTACGCCGTGATCTCGGCACGTGGTAGATGTCGCGGCCCCGCCCGCAGTCGATCGTGCCGCGGCCGTAGTGGGCGGAGATCGCGTCGTTGCCCGCGCCACCGAGGATTGTGTTGTAGCCGTGTGACGCGTAGATGAAGTCGGTGCTCTCGCCGCTCGAGATGTAGTCGCGCTGGGTCGCCGGCTGCCCGCTCGGGTCCCAGTCGCCCCACAGCACGTCGGATCCGTTCTTGCCGTAGAGCCGGTCGGATCCGTGGTGGCCGAGCAGCTCGTCGTTGCGACGCGTGCCTGTGTACGTCCTGGACTGGCCGTCCCGGGCCTTGCGGAAGACGCCGTTGATCTCGGGCCAGTACGAGTGGTCGGCCTTCTGTGCGAGGGCGAGGCCGGCGGCGCCGAGGACGCCTAGAAACGCGACGAGGGCGATCGGGCCGCGCATAGGCCGAGCGTAGCGCCGGCGCGGCCCCGCCCTGGACGATCAGGCTCCCGCCGCTGCCTTCTCCGGGAGGCCCATCGCCATCTCGGAGTTCACCTCGAAGTAAGTGTTCTCCGCGACGCCCTCGGTGGCGGGGTCGAGGAAGTCACGGACGGAGTCGATCGAGTCGGTCTCCCAGAGGCAGACCGCGGATGACTTGTCCGTCGACGGGAAGAACTGACGGCCCTGGACGCCGGGCGGGCCACCGTTGGCGATGTCCTCAGGGTTCATCGAGAAGAACTTGTCCGAATCGGTGATCCGGTGCAGCACGACGACATGCACGGCACGACCTCCTGCGGTTGTGGGACTCAGGGCGACCCTACGCCCGCTTCTGTGGTGAAGCAAGGTGGGCGTCCGCGGTCAGGCGGACGCGCGGGGGAGGCGGACCACGAAGCGGCTGCCGCCGCCGTTCGGGGTCTCCAGCGCGACCGAGCCGCCGTGCGACTCGGCGACGGCGCGCACGATCGACAGGCCGAGGCCGAATGAGCCGCCGCGGTCGCCGGTGCCGCGGACGAAGCGCTCGAACACGCGGTCGCGCAGGCCGGGCGGCACGCCCGGGCCGTCGTCCTCGACCGCGAACACGACATGGCCGTTGGACGACGTGACCGAGGCGCGGACGTGGGTTCCGTCGGGCGTGTGCCTGATCGCGTTCTCCATCAGGTTCAGCGCGAGGCGGTGCAGCTCGTCGCGCGCGCCCTCGACGAGCGCCGGCTTCGCGTCGATGTGCAGCTCGTGGCCATCGGCCACCGGGCCGAGCTCCGCGGCGGCCTCCACGACGACCTGCGCCACGTCGGTCGGCTCGTGCGGCGCCTGGCGCTTGGCGTCCGCGCGCGCGAGCAGCAGCAGGTCCGCGACGAGGCGGCCCATGCGCTGCGACGAGCGCAACGCCGACCGCGCGGCCTCGCCGCGCTCGCCCTCGAGAACCTCCGCCAGCAGCTCGAGGTTCGCGAGGACGCTCGTCAGCGGCGTGCGGAGCTCGTGCGAGGCGTCGGCTACGAACTGGCGCTGCCGGTGCAGCACCGCCTCGGTGTCCGCGCGCGACGACTCGAGCGCCTGGAGCATGTCGTCGAGCGTGCGCGCCAGCTCGGCCACCTCGTCGTCGGTCTCGGGGACCGCGACGCGGCGGCTCGTATCGCCCGTGCGGCCGATCGCGCGCGCCGTGGCGGTGAGCTGCGCGATCGGGTTCATCGCGCGCCCCGCGAGCCACAGCCCGGCGGCCAGCGCCGCCCCGGTACCGGCCAGGACGCCGAACAGGAGAAACAGCCGCAGTCGCCTGATCGTGGCCTCCATGTCCGAGACGCGGCGCCCGTACTGGACGAAGACCGGCAGGCCGAAATTCTCCGGGGCGCCGAGCGGCCGCAGCGTCGTGCGCCGCGTCTCGACGCGGACGCCGCCGATGATGTCGGTCCGCTCCACGCCGACGCCGACTGCCGCGATCGGGATGCCGAAGTTCGGCGCCCCCTTCGTCTGGCAGAGGATCTCGCCGGCCGGCTGGCTCAGGACGCGGATCACGGCGTTGTTGGGAGCCGCGTAGATGTCGAGCCCGGTGCGGCAGCGCACGCGGCCCGTGCTCGTGTTGACGGTGACCTCGAGGCGGTCGCGGAGGTCGTCGACCGCGGCGACCAGCTCGTTGCGGAAGTCACTGCGGATCCGCGACGTCGTGAGCTGCCCGATGACGACGGCGAAGGCGCACAGGATCACGAACGTCAGCAGAGCCGACGTGACGGCCAGGCGCCAGCGGATCGAGAGGCCGCTAAGCACGGAGTACGTACCCCGCTCCGCGGATCGTGTGCAGCAGGCGCGGCTCGCCGTCGGCCTCGAGCTTGCGGCGCAGGTTCGAGACGAAGACCTCGATCGTGTTCGTCGTCGCGAACGGGTCGTAGCCCCAGACGTCCTCGAGCAGCCGCTGGCGCGGAACCACGATGCGCTCGTTGCGCATCAGGTACTCGAGCAGCTCAAATTCCCTTTGCGTCAGCTCGATCTGCCGCTCCCCACGGCGAACCTCGTGGGTGTCCGGGTTGAGCGCCAGGTCGGCGACGACGACCGAGGCGCTGCCGCGCGGCGGGCGCCGCCGCAGCAGGGCGCGCAGCCGGGCCAGCAGCTCCTGGCGCTCGAACGGCTTGACGAGGTAGTCGTCGGCGCCGGCGTCGAGGCCCTGCACGCGTGAGTCGACCGCGTCGCGGGCGGTCAGCATCAGGATCGGCACGTCGTCGGCGTCGCGCAGGCGGCGAGCGACCTCCATGCCGTCGATCTTCGGCAGGCCGAGGTCGAGCACGACCAGGTCGGGGACGTAGTCGGCGACGGCGTCGAGCGCCAGCTCGCCGTCGGCGGCGATCCGCACGTCGTAGCCCTCGAGGCGCAGCGAGCGCTGGAGAACCTGGGCGATCTCCTCGTCGTCCTCCACCACGAGCACGCGTGCGGGCCGCTCCGTCATGGGGGAAAGGGTACGGCGCTCCCTCAAGCCCGGGTGAAGGGTCTGGGTCACGCGCGTCGAAGGGAATCTGCCGCATGGCCACAGCTTCCCGCCGCCGCGCCGCGGCCCCGAAGGGCCGCAAGCCGACCGCGCGCGCACGCGCGCGGCGCTCGAGCGCGACGTGGCGGCCGCGGTTGCCGGTCATCGAGCAGCGCCACCTCGACCTGATGGGCCTCGGATGCGTGGCGCTCGGCGTATTTCTCTCGTTCCCGCTGTACATGGACTGGGACGGCGGCCAGGCGGGCGACGCGCTCCTGGACGGGCTCGCGTACGCGTTCGGCGCGCTGCGTTACGTGGTCCCGGTCGCGATCGTCGCGATCGGCGCGCTGTTCGTGCTGCGCCCCGTCGTGCCGCGGATCGCGCCGTTCCGCTCGGGCGGGATCTGCCTGCTGGCCGCGCTCGCGCTCGGCATGGCGGCGGGGACGCTGGACCTCGGTCCCGACGGTGCCCGCCACGGCTACTGGGACGAGGCGTTCATCCAGGAGCGCGGCGGCTACACCGGCGAGGCCCTCTACTACGCGGCGTCACAACTGCTGGGCACGATCGGCGCGCACATCCTCGCCGTGTTCCTGTTTCTCGCCGGCGCGCTGCTCGTGACCGGCGCGTCGGTCGCGGGCGTGCTCAAGGCGACCGGCGCGAGCGTCGCCGAGACCACGCGTGCGCTGCGGGTCCACCGCCCGCCGCTCCCCGAGCCCGAGCCGCCGGCCAAGCCCAAGCGCAAGCGGACCCCGCAGGTCGAGGTCCCCGAGCCGGAGGCCGCTGAGGGGATGGTCGTGAAGGCCACCCACGTGGAAGCACCGCCCGCAGCAGTCGAGCTGCCGCCGCGCGAGGCGGTGGACGAGGAGCCGCCTGTCACTGAGGGGACAGGCCCCCCAGTGACACCGGTGTCCGACGTCGAATACGAGGTCCCGGAGGGAAGCCGGATCCTCAAGCACTCGACCGGTGAGCAGGCCAAGCCCGACACGTCCGGCAACGAGAAGACCGCCGCGGCGCTGCTCGAGGCGCTCTCGCACTTCAACATCGACGCGCAGGTCGTCGCCACGGTCTCGGGCCCGCACATCACGCGCTACGAGCTGCGGCTCGCGCCGGGAACCAAGATGTCCAAGGTCGCCCAGCTCAAGGACGACCTCGCGTACGCGCTCGCGGCGACCGAGATCCGCATCCTGGCGCCGATCCCGGGCCGCCAGGCCGTCGGCGTCGAGGTGCCCAACCTGCACCGGCGGATCGTGCATCTCGGCGACGTCTTCCAGCCGCCGCCGAAGGACGCCTCGCCGCTGTTCGTCTGGCTCGGCAAGGACGTCTCGGGCAAGGCGATCGGCGCGGACTTGACGCGGATGCCGCACCTGCTCGTGTCCGGCACGACCGGCGCCGGCAAGTCGGCCTGCATCAACGCGATGCTGAGCTCGATCCTCCTGCGTGCCACGCCGCAGGACGTCCGCGTCGTCCTCGTCGACCCCAAGCAGGTCGAGCTCAACCACTACGACGCGATCCCGCACCTGCTGACGCCGGTCATCACCTCGCCGCGGATGGCGGCGAACGCGCTGCAGAACCTCGTCAAGGAGATGGAGTGGCGCTACGGCGTCATGTCGATGAAGCGCACGCGGTCGCTGCCCGAGCTCAACAAGCTGCGCGCGGCCGAGGGCGAGGCGCACCTGCCGTACGTCCTGTGCGTGATCGACGAGCTCGCCGACCTGATGCTGGTCGCGCCGGCCGACGTCGAGGAGTCGATCATCCGGATCGCGCAGAAGGCGCGTGCCGTCGGCATCCACCTGGTGCTCGCCACGCAGTCGCCGCGCGTCGACGTCATCACCGGCCTGATCAAGGCCAACGTGCCGTCGCGGATCGCGTTCGCCGTGTCGTCGCAGACGGATTCGCGCGTGATCCTGGACCAGAACGGCGCCGAGTCGCTGCTCGGGCAGGGCGACATGCTGTTCTCGCCCGTCGGCTCGTCGAAGCTGCAGCGCATCCAGGGCGCCTACATCGACGAGCCCCAGATCGCGGCGATCACGAAGTTCTGGGCCAAGCAGGGCGAACCCGAGCTGCGCGAGGACCTGCTCGAGGAGGTCGAGCCCACCCAGCCCGATGGCAGCGCCGGCGAGGACGACTACGACCCCGATGAGGATCCGCTCCTGGCCGACGCGGTCCGGCTCGTGGTGGAGATGGGAACCGCCTCGACGTCGATGCTCCAGCGTCGCCTGCGCCTCGGCTACACGCGCGCGGGCCGGCTGATCGACATGCTCGAGCGGCGGATGGTCATCTCCGGCTACGAGGGCTCCAAGCCGCGCCAGGTCCTGATCACCGAGGCCGACCTTCCCCGTGTGCTCGCTGCCCTTGCGGAGCGCGGGGACGATGTTGGCCAGCAGTTGCCGCCGGTGCCCGTCGCCGCGCGCGACGAGCCCGAAGCCGGCTAGTCCATGCCTGGCTCGGGCGCCGCGCCGCGCTCGTGCGTGCTCGCGTAGTAGGCCTTGCTGCGGGCGCGCATGAGGTTGCCGAGCGGCCTATGGACATCGAGCGCGTGCCATGGGTCGAACGACATCGCGTCGATGCGCTCGGTCAGCGCGCGGCCCTCCGCGGACGCGGTGTCCTGCGCGGGGATCGTCAGCCGGCCGATGACCACAAACGGTGCGTCGGCTTCACGCCACTCGACCGACGCGTCCTCGATCGGCGTGGTCGTCTCGTCGCGGTAGAGCTGCACCGCGAGGTCGAAGACGACGTCGCCGGCACGCACGCGGTCAGCCAGGGAGCGGCCGAGACGCGCGCGGCTGCCTTTGGGCGCGCCGTTTACACCATCCACCGGCATGAACGAGCACTTCGCGGCGTAGTCGCCCCAGCGGATCGGCAGCGCGCTGTAGTAGCGGGTCGCGGCAAGCGAACCCGGTGGCCCGAGGCCCGCGAGGAACCCCATGATCGCGGCGGTCTGGCGCGGGCCGAACTCGAGCAGCTGGCGCGGCAGCGAGAGCGCGAGCGGGCGCCCGGCCTTGACGAACCGGATGAAGTCGTCCGTGTTGGCGAAGGGGAGCCCGGTGACGTTGATCGTCAGGAAGTCCTGCGTCGTCGCGTCGTTGAGCGCCGGGATCGCCTTCGGACCCTCGAGACCGAGCACCTTTACGGCGAAGCCACGCACGTCCGGCACCCGGTCGGGCAGCGAGCGATAGAGGCCGTTGGAGAAGCGGACGTACGCCTCGAAGCGTCGCGGCTGCGCCGCGATCCCAGCCGCCACCTCGTTCGGCAGGTCCGCATGGATCTCGAGCTCGCCGGAGGCGGCCAGGTGCGTTTTGCGGTGCAGTGCCCGGCCGGCCGCGCCGGCCTTGCGGTTCTCGCGCCGCTGGATGTCGCGCAGGATCTCGGCGTAGCGCTCAAAGCGCTCGTCCTCGTCCGGCGCGACCTGCTCCTGCCAGTCGGTGCTGGGCGGGACGGCCACAGGCCGGACCTTATTGCGCGCGCGTCACGTGCGCGTGACGTGCTCGCAGTCGGAGCTGATGAAGATGTACGAGCCGAGCGCCCGGACCGAGTCGTCCCCCGGCCCGCACGTCACGACCGTCGCGAACCCCAGCACCTCGGGATGGTGGACGTCGACCTTGTCGTTGCCGTCCGCGAGGCTGACATTGAGGCGCTCCAGGCCATCGATCACGCACGTGGCAGCGACCACTGCGGCGATGCAGCCGTTGCCGTTGAGAACTGGGGTCGCCGTGCTCGAGATCACAGCCCCGAGATCTGTCATCACGACCTCGTTCTCCGAGTAGTTGAACAACCCGAGCGGCCAGCTCCCGACCCCCGTGGTCGTGACCCGCAGAAAGACGTTGTTCGTCTCTCCCGGAGCGGCGTCGTAGTTCAGCCACGGGTACTTGCCGGTCGGGTGGTTGATCGAGAGCGTCGAAGCCTGCGCCGTCGGGCAGGCGACGGCAACGAGGGCGATGGCGAGGAGCAGAGAGCGCCGCATGACGCGACGTTACTCCTGCTTCTGGAGTGTTGGCAAGCGGGAACTAGGCACCGGGCGCCACGTACGAGCTCGTCACGCTGTTCGGCTCGCGGAACAGGTTCTCCGGCGTCGAGTCGTAGATCTTGAACCCGAAGCGCTCGGCGAGGTCGTCGAGGCCCGCGAGGTCGTCGGAGTGCGCGTCGACCGAGTCGAGCGTGAGCAGGTCACCGCCGCCCAGCGCGCAGGGCTTGGAGACGATGTGCGTCGGGTTCGGCAGGTCGGGCGGCTCGTAGTCCGGGTTGGCCCAGTCGAAGCTCGTCCCGATGTCGTTGGCCGTCTTGTGGCGCAGGTTGAGATCGCCCAGACCCCACTGGTTTGCGGCGAGCCTCAGGATCGACTCGTGCGCGAACTGGCCGTGGTTGACGCGGAACGCCGGGTCGGCGCTCTTGCGCCGGGTCCACGGGCTGATGCACACCGTCGGCGTGCGGAAGCCGAGCTGGCCCCAATCGGTCGCCAGGTTGCCCGGTGTCGCGCGGTCGTCCGGCACGGTTGGCGGCTTGACGTGGTCGAAGAACCCGCCCCACTCGTCGTAGATGATGAACAGCGCGCCGTCGCGGTAGCAGGGGCTCTCGACGAATGCCCTCGCGACGTCGGCCATGAACGCCTGCCCGAGCCGCACGTCGCCGTGCGGGTGCTCGTCGGCGGAGTTGCCGTCGAAGCCGCCGCCGTCGCGGAACGGCGGGTCGATGATCGTGATGTTGGGCAGCGTCCCCAGCGCGCAGTCGGCGAAGTACTGGACGGCGGGGCGCACCCACGGCACCGCCCGCGCGCCCCAGACCGCCGCGAACGGCAGGTCCGACGCGTAGTAGCCGACGTTCAGTGAGCCCGGCAGCGGCAGGTTCGCCGTGTTGCCCGTCTTGCGCAGCGCGACGTCGAAGATCGTGTCCCACTGATTGCCGAGCGTCTCGGCCGGCGGGGAGTTGCCCTGCCGGCCCCCGGCCGTCGCCGACCACTTGTAGTAGCGGTTCGGCCACGTCGAGGTCAGCGCCGAGCAGAAGTAGTTGTCGTAGACCGTGTACTCCTGGGCGGCCGCGTGGATGAACCCCAGCTCGTTCTGGTTGAAGTAGGTCAGCGCGAAGATGTCGTTGCCGCTCCCGTTGGCCATGAAGCCGTTCTGGAGCTGCGCGCGGCCGCTGTTCCAGCCGTGTCCGGGATCGGGGTGGCCGCAGCCCTGATAGTCGGCCTCGCCCGGCAGGTCGCGGAAGTGGATCGTGGAGACGGGGTTGCCGCCGGGGTCGGCGTAGCTCTCGTGCTGGCTGGCCTGCGCGAGCTCCGGCGGCAGCCACCCGAGGTAGTGGTCGAACGAGCGGTTCTCCATCATCAGGATCACCACGTGCTTGAGCGGCGTGTTCCGCGGCCCCGGCTGCGCCGGCGCCAGCACCTGGTTGACGGTGTTGAGCAGCTTCGTGGTCGGCAGCACGCCGATCGCGCCCGCCATCCCGGCCATCGAGGCCGTGCGCTGCAGGAAGTCCCTGCGCGCCAGCAGCCGCTCGTCGTTGCCATGCTCGCGCGCCTGCGCGATGTCCCGCTCGGTCACCGAAATCCCCCTGCGTCGCCCTTAGCGGCAACCTAGCGCACCCAAGTCCGGTGCGCTGCAGTCGTTTATAGGCTGGTAACAGGTGCCTGAGATCGGCTCGACACTGCGGGAAGCGCGGATGCGGGCGGGGATCGACATCTCGGAGATCGAGACCGAGACGAAGATCCGCGCCAAGTACTTGCGCGCGCTCGAGAACGAGGAGTGGAACCTCCTCCCGGGCCCAACGTTCGTCAAGTCGTTCCTGCGCACGTACGCCGAGGCGCTCGACCTGGACTCGAAGCTGCTGCTCGAGGAGTACAAGCTGCGTCACGAGCGCCCGTCGGACCACGAGCTGCTGCCGATCGGCCCGCCGACGCGCCGGCGGCCGGAGCCGCGCGGCATCCCCCGCAGCTGGGTGATCGGCCTGATCGTCGTCGCGCTGATCGCGACGCTGTACGCACTCGGCAGCTCGGGCGAGGACGACGACGGCTCCGATCGCCCGAACAAGCTCGCGGGCCAGACGCCGGCACGCACCACGACGACGGCCAGCGAACGACGGCGCACGCGGCCGGCCCGCCGCAGCGCCACCGCCGCCCCGTCTCGCCGGCTCGTGCGGCTGCAGGTGATCCCGACCGGCCCGGTCTACGTGTGCCTGGAGGCCGCCGGCGACCGGCGGCTTGTCAACGGCGCGATCCTGCAGTCCGGGACCTCACAACCGACGTTTCGCTCATCGCGCTTCAAGCTCACGCTCGGCAACGGCAACGCACAGCTGCGAATCGACGGCCGCCTGCGCGAGGTGCGCGATGTGCGCAACGGCATCGGCTACGAGATCACGCGCAACGGCCGCCGGGTGCTGAAGGCTTCCGAGCGCCCGACCTGCGTCGCATGAGCGCGCGCGCGGGCATCGTCGTCACCGGCACCGAGGTCCTGACCGGGCGCGTCGTCGACCGCAACGGCCCGTGGCTCGCGGACCGGCTGCGCGACCTCGGCGTCGACCTGGCGCACACGGTGATCGTCGGCGACCGGCCCGAGGACGTGGCCGGCGCGCTCGGCTGGCTGAGCGACCACGGGGTCGACCTGATCATCACGAGCGGCGGGCTGGGGCCCACCGAGGACGACCTCACGGCCGAGGTAGTGGGCCGTTTCCAGGGCCGCGAGATGGTGCTCGACGCGCGCCTCGAGGAGCGCATAGCCGAGATCCTCAAGCCGTTGTTGAGCCGGTGGCCCGACCTCGACCCGGAGGCGATCCGCGCTTCGAACCGCAAGCAGGCGGTGATCCCTGAGGGCTCCGCCGTGATCGACCCCGTCGGCACCGCGCCCGGCCTGGTGGTCCCGCCGGCCGAAAACGGGCCGACAATCGTCGTCCTGCCCGGCCCGCCGCGCGAGCTCCAGCCGATGTGGCAGTCGGCGACCGAGACCGACGAGTTCGCGCGCGCGGTCGCCGAGCGCACGGAGTACCGGCAGACGATGCTGCGGATGTTCGGCATCCCGGAGTCCGAGATCGCGGAGACGCTGCGGATCGCGCGCGGCGACGGGGTCGACCTCGAGCGGCTCGAGATCACGACCTGCCTACGGCGCGGCGAGATCGAGGTCGTGACGCGCTACGAGCCGGACGCGCAGGCCGTCTACGACGCGTTCGAGGCGCACGTGCGCGAGCGCCACTCCGACACGCTCTTCTCCGACGACGGGACGTCGATCGACGAGCAGGTCGCGGGGTTGCTGCGCTCGTCGGGACGCACGGTCGCGGTGGCGGAGTCCTGCACCGGCGGGATGCTGGCGGCGCGGCTGACCGAACTGGCGGGCTCCAGCGACTATGTCCGCGGTGGCGTCGTCGTGTACTCGAACGAGTCGAAGGTCGCGCTCGCGGGCGTGGACCCCGCATCGATCGAGCGCTTCGGAGCGGTCTCGGCCGAGGTGGCCGAGGCGCTCGCCGACGGGGCGATCGAGCGCCTCGAGGCCGATGTGGGGGTGGGGATCACCGGCATCGCCGGGCCCGGCGGCGGCAGCGAGGCGAAGCCGGTCGGGACCGTGTGCTTCAGCCTCGCCGAGCGCGGTGGCGCGCGCATCACGCGCAGCGTGCAACTGCCCGGCGGGCGCGCGGACATACGCGACCGCGCGACCACCGTGGCCATGCACCTGCTGCGGCGGCTGCTGCGCGGCGAGACCGCGTGAACGCGCGGCTGTTCGTCGCGGTGGACATCGCGGAGACCGAGCGCGCGGCGCTGGAGGCGTGGGCGCGGACCGCAGTCGGCGGCGACCCGGCGCTGCGGGTCGGCGCCGTGGACCGCATCCACCTGACGCTGGCGTTCCTGGGCCACCGGCCGGCCGGCGAGATCGACGAGCTGGTCCCCGTGGTGCGCGGCGCGGCAGCGCCGGTCGGCCCGCTTGGGGTCGCCGGGCCGCTGTGGCTGGCTCCGCGGCGGCCGCACGTGTTGACCGTCGAACTGGACGACCCGCGTGACGAGCTCGGGTCGCTCCACGACCGCACGTGGAGCGCGCTCGAGGAGCTGGGGCACGAGCGTGAGCGTCGCGCGTTCCGGCCCCACTTGACCGTCGCCCGCGTGCGCCATCGCTCGCGGCCGCGGACGCTGGAGGTCCCACCCGTGGGCCTGGACGAGGTGACGCCGGAGGCGCTAACGCTGTACCGCTCGCACCTCGGCGGGCGCGAGCCGGCGCGCTACGAGGCGCTCGAGCGAGTCATCATCTGATCCGTGCGCCTCGCCGCTGTCATCGTCTTCGCACTCGCCCTCCTTGCAGCGCCGACCGCGTCGGCGCGCGTTTCGCAGGCCGTCGTGCCGTTGAGCGATGCTGCCCGCCAGCTGCCCGTGCTCGAGCGGCTCGGCGTCGACGTCACGCACGACGTCGGGCCGCGCCACGCGACCGTGATCCTGTACTCCGACGCGCAACGGCAGCGACTCGCGGCGCACGGCTTCGTCGCCGACGAGGTGATCGCCGACGTGGAGTCCTACCTGCGCGATGTCCGCGGCGCCGACAGGCGGCGTGCCTCGCGGCAAGGGTTGCTCGCCCCGCTGCCGAGCGGCCGGGCGCCGGTCTACCGCGTCCCGAGCGAGTACCAGAGCGAGATCGCATCGCTCGCCGCGGCACATCCGGGGCTCGTGCGGCGGGTGGTCCTCGGGCGCAAGAGCGTCGAGGACCGCGAGATCGAGGGCGTCGAGCTCGCCAAGGACGTCAACCGCGCCGACGACGGGCGGCCGGTCTACGTCGTGATCGGCCTTCATCACGCGCGCGAGTGGCCCTCCGGCGAAGTGGCCATGGAGTTCGCGCACGACCTGGCCAAGGGCTACGGGACCGACGCGCGGATCACCGCGCTGCTCGACAACCTGCGCGTGTACCTGTTCCCGGTCACGAACCCCGACGGCTTCCTGGAGTCGCGCGGGAACCTGTCGGCGGCGCCATACGGGCCGACGCCGCTCAAGCGCCGCAACTGCCGGGCGGTCGGCGACGACGACCCCGGCGCACCGTGCCTCAACAAGCGCGGGGTGGACATGAACCGCAACTACGGCGCCTACTGGGGCGGCAACGGTGCGAGCACGTCGATCGACAGCGACACGTATCGCGGGCCGGCGCCATGGTCGGAGCCCGAGACGCAGGCGATGCACGAGTTCTCGCAGCGCCTGCACATCACGAACTTCCAGTCGATCCACAACATCGCGGCGCTGGTGCTGCGCCCGCCCGGGTTCAAGGCGCTCGGGCTCGCTCCGGACGAGGCGAAGCT
The DNA here is from genome assembly GCA_963832195.1 of uncultured Conexibacteraceae bacterium. Taxonomy (GTDB): domain Bacteria; phylum Actinomycetota; class Thermoleophilia; order Solirubrobacterales; family Solirubrobacteraceae; genus Baekduia. Next base: position 437,637 of record CAWHTH010000003.1, on the reverse strand, counting down.
GAAGGCGCTGGGCGACGCGATGGGAGCGGCGACCGGCTACTCCTCGGAGTACGGCTACCAGCTCTACGAGGTGACCGGCGCGACGGAGGACTGGAACTACGTCGCCCAGAACGCGTTCGGGTACACCATCGAGCTCGGCGGCGGCGAGGGCGCACCGACGTTCCAGGGCCCGTACCAGACGCACGTCGTCGACCAGTACCTCGGGTCGGGCCAGTACGCGGGGAAGGGCGTGCGCGAGGCGCTGCTGCTGGCCGGCGAGCAGGCGGCGCGCGCGGCCGACCACGCGATCATCGAGGGCATCGCGCCCGCGGGGCGCACGCTGCGCCTGCGCAAGGACTTCGCGACGGCCACGTCGCCCGTCTGCCAGGCCGATCAGCCCAGCAACGATGTCGACTGCGCGCCCACCACGCCGCCGCTGCTCCTGCCGGACTTCCTCAACACGACGCTCGTGGTCGGGGCCGACGGCCGCTACCGCTGGCACGTCACGCCGTCGACGCGGCCGTTCGAGCGCAAGGCGGGCCGCACTGAGTCCTGGACGCTGACCTGCGAGGACGCAGGCGTTGTGCGCGACCGTCGCGACGTGGTCGTGGGGGAGGGCGAGGTCGCGATTGCCGACATGCGCTGCGACGGCAGCCCGCCGCCGGCGACACTCGACCCGCCGGGCGCGCCGCCGGCGGTGCGTGCCGCGCTGGACCGCGTGAGCCTGCGCACGCTGCTGCGCCGCGGCCTGCGCGTGCGGCTGTCGTGCTCGTCGCCGTGCACGGTCACGGTCAACGCACGGCTCGGGAAGCGCACGGTGGCGCGCCGCAGCCTGCGCGTGCGGTCGCCCGCGTCGCGCCGCTACCGGATCCCGTTCACGCCCGGCGGGCGCCAGACGCTGCGGGCGCGCGGCAAGCGGCACACCCTGCGGGTCGTGTTCGTGGCGACGGGGAAGACGGGCGGCCCGGTGACGGTGACCCGCACGCTGCGGTTGCGCTGAGTGGCGCCCCGCGCGGGGCGCCTGCGGCGTGCGCGTATAGCGACACACGATCGACGTTTTGCCTCGGGAGGGATGCCAGCAGCTTGACAGGTGACCAAATGGTCACCTATTATCCGCGCATGGACGTGGTGTTCAAGGCGCTCGCAGACCCGACGCGCCGCGGGCTGCTCGACGAGCTGTACAGGGCCGACGGGCAGACCCTCAGCGCGCTCGAGTCGCGCGTGGACATGACGCGGTTCGGAGTCATGAAGCACCTGCGCGTGCTGGAGGAAGCCGGCCTCGTGACGACCCGCAAGCAGGGGCGCGAGAAGCTGCACTTCCTGAACCCCGTCCCGATCCGGCTCATCTACGACCGCTGGGTGAGCAAGTACGCCGAGCCGTGGGCCGCGACGCTCACCAAGCTCAAGCAAGACCTCGAGGAGGCATGAGATGGACGAGTACGTAGTCGTCGACGGCACGGCCGCGATGCGGGTGTTCGAGATCTACATCAAGGCGACGCCGGAGCGGGTCTGGGAGGCGATCACCGACCCGAAGCAGCGCGCCAAGTACACGTTCGGCGTCGAGACCCGGTCGGACTGGGCTCCGGGCAGCACCGTCGAGGCCTCGGTCCCCGGCGTCGTCGACATCGCCGCCGGCGAGGTCCTCGAGGTCGATCCGCCGCGGCGCCTCGTGCAGACGTTCCAGGCGCTGTGGAGCGACGAGGTGCGCGAGGAGGGCTTCTCGCGCGTGACCTGGGAGCTCGAGCCCGTCGGCACGTCGTGCCGCGTGCGCGTCACCCATGACCAGCTGCGCGAGAGCGCCAACAGCGAGCTCTACGGCGGCTGGCCGATGATCCTCTCCGGCCTCAAGACGCTGCTCGAGACCGGCGAGGAGCTCGATACGCCGGGGTCGCTGCAGTACAAGCAGGGCGCGGCCGCCTAGAGTCGGGCGCCGTGGGACAGATCGACCATCTCGACCTGGTCGTGGGCTCGCTCGACGTGAGCCTGCCGCTCTACCGCGAGCTGCTCGGGCCGCTGGGCTGGCGCTGGGTGCATCCGGTCGAGGGCGAGCGCGGCGAGACGATCCGATACCTGTTTCGTCTCGACGGCCGCACCTCGATCGGGCTGCGCGAGCGCCAGCCCGAGGGCCCGCCGCACGACCTCGTCTACGACCCCGACGGGATCAAGATCGAGGTCGTCAAGCGCCGGCGCTTCAGTCCGCGAGCCGCGCTGTGGGCGCTGCGGCCGTCGACGACGCCGTTTCGCCCACAGAACCGCGGCCGCCCCCGTTGAGCGCCCAGCGCTGGTCCGCCTCGCGCATCAGCGCGGGGTAGACGATCAGGTGGCGGAACGGCCGGATCGCCGCCATGTAGGCGCGGCCGAGCAGGCCGTTCGGCTTGACGATGACCGCCATCTGGGCGCGGAAGCCGCCGGTCCCGTCGGGGACCGCGCCGAGGTGGAGGATCCCGTGCATCGTCTTGTTCGCGATCTCCGCGGCGAACTCGTCCCCGGTCATGTAGAGGGGGTCGAACCCAAGCGCCTCGAAATCCGGCAGGGGCGCGTCGCGCAGGTCGGCCGGGAGGCGGTCGCGTAGCGTCGGGACGCGCGTGCCGACGCCCGCCTTGTCGTCGTCCCAGCCGAGCAGCGCGCCGATCTTCCAGCGCAGCGCGAACAGCGTGCGCACCAGGGGCGACGAGCTGCGGCCGGTGTCGAACTTGGCGAAGAGCTCGACCACGCGGGGGAAGTCGCCGGGACCGCCCCGGCCGGGCAGCTCCCACACATCCTCGAGCTCGAAGTCCGGGGCGATCGCGTGGATGCGCCAGGCCTGCGAGGCGTGCGCGCTATCAGGAAGTCGCTGCATGCGCACGACTGACGCTATGTGACGAAGGACACGTGTTGAGTGACATCCGTCCGGTCCGTTGCGCAGAATCGCCACGGTCGGATGGTCTCCCGTGACGGGGGCGGTTTTAGCGTGCCGTTCCGTCCGGTCCCGAGCGCAAACTGAAGCGTTCCCACCCGCGAAGAGAGGCGTGACGACGAGATGTCCCTGACCGACGAGGAGAAGGCTGCGAAGGCCCGCAACGACGCGCTCCAGGGCGCGCTGCAGCAGATCGAGCGCCAGTTCGGCAAGGGCACCGTCATGCGGATGGGGGACGAGGGCGCGCAGGTGCGCGTCAACGCGATCCCCACCGGCGCGCTGGCGCTGGACATCGCGCTGGGCATCGGGGGAATGCCGCGCGGGCGGATCGTCGAGGTCTTCGGCCCCGAGTCGTCGGGCAAGACGACGCTCGTCTACCACATGCTGGCCGAGGCCCAGAAGCTCGGCGGCGTCTGCGCGTTCATCGACGCCGAGCACGCGATGGACCCGCTCTATGCGAAGGCGATCGGCGTCAACATCGACGAGCTGCTGGTGTCGCAACCCGACTACGGCGAGCAGGCGCTCGAGATCGCCGACATGCTCGTGCGCTCGAGCGCGGTCGACCTCGTCGCGATCGACTCGGTTGCCGCGTTGACGCCGCGCGCGGAGCTCGAGGGCCAGATGGGCGACCAGACCGTCGGCCTGCAGGCGCGAATGATGAGCCAGGCGATGCGCAAGCTCGCCGGCAACCTCAACCGCACCGGCACGCTGTGCCTCTTCACGAACCAGATCCGCGAGAAGGTGGGCGTGATGTTCGGCTCGCCCGAGACGCAGCCCGGCGGCCGCGCGCTGAAGTTCTATTCCTCGCAGCGCCTGGACATCCGCCGCATCGAGACGCTCAAGGACGGCACCGAGGCCGTCGGCAACCGCGTGCGCGTGAAGGTCGTCAAGAACAAGGTCGCCGCGCCATTCCGTCTCGCCGAGTTCGACATCGAGTTCGGCAAGGGCATCTCGTCGGCCGGCTGCATCCTCGATCTCGGCATCGAGCACAACGTCGTGCAGAAGTCGGGCTCGTTCTTCTCCTACGGCGACGAGCGCCTCGGTCAGGGCCGCAACAACGCGAAGGCGTTCCTGGACGAGCATCCCGAGGTCATGAAGGAGATCGAGACCCGCATCTACGAGGCCCTCAACCTCGACCGCGACCTCGTGGCGCCGATCGAGCGCGACGAGGACACGGTGGTCCCGATCCCCGACGACGTTGATCCGGCGACCGGCGAGATCAAGGCCACCGCCAAGGCCGCGTGACGGACGAAGCTCGCTTACAGCACGCGCTCGACCTGGCCTTTAGGTATCTCGGGCGGCGCGACCGGACCGTCGCCGAGGTGCGGCGCCACATGGAGAGCAAGCGCGTCGAGCCGGCCACGATCGACGCCGCGGTCGCCGACCTCGGCGAGCAGGGCTATCTCGACGATGCCGGCTACGCGCAGCGCTTCGTCGCCGACCGCCGCACGCTCGACGACTGGGGCGCGGAGCGGATCGAGCGCAAGCTGCGCGCGGCCGGGCTCGCTCCCGACCTGATCGCAGCCGCGCTGGCGACGCGCGACACGCAGGACGAGCTCGACGCGGCCGTCGCGTTGCTGCGCCGCCGCTTCGCCGGACCGCCGGCGAGCGAGCGCGACCGCGAGCGCGCCCTGGGAGTCCTCGTGCGTAAGGGCTACGAGCTGGACCTTGCGTACGACGCGGTGCGCGCCTACGAGCGCGAAGCGGCCTAGCGGCCACCCCGGGTTGACACCCGCGGCGACCCGTAGCAGGGTCGGGGTCATGGACAGGCAACTCGAGGAGTGGCGGTCGCAGGGGCGCTGCTTCGACTACCTCGGCTTCGACGTCTTCTACCGCCACGAGGGGAGCGGCCCGAACCTGCTGCTCATCCACGGCTATCCGTTCAACTCGTTCGACTGGCGCCCGATCTGGGACGCGCTCACGGCGCGCTTCACCGTCATCGCACCCGACATGCTCGGCATGGGGTTCTCGGCCAAGCCCGTCGAGTACGAGTACTCGGTTCACGACCACGCCGACATGCACGAGGCGCTGCTCGCGCACCTCGAGATCGGCGAGTGCCACGTGCTCGCCCACGACATCGGGGACAGCGTCGGACAGGAGCTCCTCAGCCGTCACGAGGAATGCGATGCCGCGAGGCGGCCATTCGAGATCGACTCGCTCACGTGGCTGAACGGCGGCATGTTCGTCGAGACGTACAAGCCTCGCCTGATCCAGAAGGTGACGGCGAAGACGCCGCTCGGCGGCCTCTTCGCGAAGTACCCCGGTGTCTTCATGTCCGATCGCGTCCTGCGGCCCGCGATCAGCGAGCTCTTCGGACCCAACACGAAGCCCTCCGACCAGCTCTGGCAGCAGTTCCGCGAAGTCATCGACTACAACGACGGCCTCCGTGTGTCGCACAAGGTCGGCCGCTTCATCATCGACCGCTACCACCACCGCAACCGCTGGGTGCGGGCGATGCGCGATACGAACGTTCCGATGCGCCTCATCGACGGCCCGTGCGACCCGAATTCCGGGCGGCACATGGCAGACCGCTACGCCGAGGTGATCCCGAACGCGGACGTCGTCCTGCTGGACGACGACATCGGCCACTGGCCGCAGATCGAAGCTCCTGACGCGGTGCTGCGCCACTTCCTGGAGTTCGTCGTCGCCCAGGCGCCACAGCGCGCCGCGAGCACGACGCCGTAGTCGCGGTGCTGGTCGGCGTCGTCCCCGTCCAGACCGAGCGGCTGCGCGGCGAGCGCCCGCAGGACGCCGACCTCGAGCCGTGGTCGCGGATCTTCCTCGACGAGCGGATTCCGGAGGAGTGGTGGCCCTTCGGCCAGCGCACTCCGGAGATCGCACTCGAGAGCCATGACCGCAGCGTCGCGCACTGGGAGCGCTGGGGGTTCGGGATGTGGACCGTGCGCGAGCGCGAGACGGAGCGCTACGTGGGCCGGATCGGGCTCAAGCACACGCACGCGACCGGGCAGCCGGAGGTCGAGGTCGGCTGGTTCGTCGATGCTGAGCTCTGGAGTCGCGGCTATGCGACCGAGATGGCGCGCGAGGCAGTGCGTGTCGCGTTCGAGGTCCTCGAGCTCGATTCCGTAATCGCCTACACGGCCGAGGGCAACGACGCCTCCCGGCGCGTGATGGAGAAGCTCGGGATGGAGTACGAGCAGCACATCGAGCACGCGGGCCTGCCGCATGTCGTCTATCGCGTCGTGCGCGGGCGCTGATTGCACCGGCCGGAGCGCAGTACTACGATCAGCGCTGCGAAGCACCGGGCCCGTAACGGGCACTGAAACCGACAATTTGCAGGCTTTTTGACTTCCCAGGCAGCTTCAGTGCGGACGCTTTCACCCAGACCTTCACCGACACGCAGCAAATCGACTTAGCGCCAGCCTGAAGCGCGGCCAAGCCGCCGCGCGCCGTCCCATCCACCGCCGCCCGCGACGCGGCCCGGTCTCGCCTTCGACGCTCACTGAGACCGGCTCGCGCGCTCCAAGCGAGGCGGGGAGAGGACACCGACATGGAGTACGTAATCGGCGGGGCGCTGGTCGCCCTGGGCCTCGTCATCGCAGGACTGGTGGCGGGCCGCGGCCGGCGCGCGCAGCTAGAGCACAGCGACGAGCGCAACCACGCGCTCGAGGTCGCGCTCGACCGGCGCAGCGCCGACCTGGACCGCCGCGAGGCGGACCTCGTCAAGCGCGAGGCCGGCATCGAGGTCCGCGACGCGGAGATCGAGCGGCTACGGGTCGAGCGCGAGCAGTCACTCGAGCGCGTCGCGGGGCTCAGCGCGGGCCAGGCGAAGGCGGCCCTCCTCAAGGACATCGAGGCACAGGCCCGCCACGACGGCGCGAAGCTGATCCGCCAGGTCGAGGAGGAGACCAAGCGCGACGCCGCGCGGCGGGTTCGCTCGATCCTCTCGGTCGCCATGCAGCGCCTCGCGGCGTCGCACGCGGCGGAGACCACCGTATCGGTGGTGCATTTGCCGTCCGACGACATGAAGGGCCGCATCATCGGCCGCGAGGGGCGCAACATCCGCGCGCTCGAGAACCTGACGGGCGTCGACTTCATCATCGACGAGACGCCCAATGCGGTCGTGCTGAGCGCGTTCGACGGCGTCCGCCGCGAGATCGCGCGCATGACGCTCGAGAAGCTGCTCGTCGACGGCCGGATCCACCCCGCGCGGATCGAGGAGACGTTCTTCCAGGCCAAGTCTGAGCTCGACTCGCACATCGGGGAGGCCGGCGAGCAGGCGGTGCTCGAGGCCGGCGTGCAGGGGCTGGACCCGGAGCTGACGCGCATCCTCGGCCGGCTCAAGTTCCGCACGTCGTACGGGCAGAACGTGCTGGCGCACTCGATCGAGTGCGCGCACCTGGCGGCGATGATGGCCGAGGAGCTCGGCGCCAGCCCGAAGACCGCCCGGCGCGCCGCGCTACTGCACGACATCGGCAAGGCGGTCTCACACGAGATCGAGGGCCCGCATGCGCTCGTGGGCGGCGAGCTCGCGCGCCGTCACGGCGAGCCCGAGGCCGTCGCGCATGCGATGGAGGCGCACCACAACGAGGTCGAGCCGCAGACCGTCGAGGCTGTGATCGTCCAGGCGGCAGACGCGCTGTCCGGCGCGCGGCCCGGTGCCCGCGGCGAGTCGCTCGAGCAATACGTCAAGCGCCTGCGCGACCTCGAGCAGATCGCCACGCGCCACGACGGGGTCGACAAGGTCTACGCGATGCAGGCGGGCCGTGAGGTCCGGGTGATCGTCGAGCCGGGCGCGATCGACGACGACGGCATGATCCTGCTGTCGCGCGAGATCGCCAGGGAAATCGAGCAGGAGCTCGAGTACCCGGGCCAGATCAAGGTCACCGTGATCCGCGAGTCGCGCGCGGTCGACTACGCGAAGTAGCGCTCGCTACCCTCACCCCGGCGATGAAGATGTTCCATGTCACCACGTTCGGGTGCCAGATGAACGAGCACGACTCGGAGCGCATGAAGGGCATGCTCGAGTCGCTCGGCTATCGCGAGATCGGCGAGCGCGACGCCGCCGACCTGATCCTGTTCAACACCTGCTCGATCCGTGAGAAGGCCGACAGCCGCTTCGTCGCACACCTGCGCCAGGCCGCGGCGGCCAAGCGGCGCGACCCCGAGGTCGTCATCGGTGTCGGCGGGTGCTGGGCACAGTCGGTCAAGGATGAGGTCTTCAGCGCGTTCCCGTTCGTGGACGTCGCGTTCGGCCCGGGGCAGGTGCACAAGCTGGCCGAGTTCTTGACCAGCGATTCGCTCACCGCGCAGGGGTTCTTCGAGTTCGAGGGCTTCACCGGGCACCTTCCGGCGAAGCGCGAGCGCTCACATCAGGGGTGGGTGCAGATCTCGGCCGGCTGCAACATGAAGTGCTCGTTCTGCATCGTGCCCTCCACACGGGGCCGCGAGGTTTCGCGCCCGCTCGAGGAGCTGGTCGATGAGGTGGCGCGGCTCGCGGCCGACGGGGTGCGCGAGGTCTCGCTGCTCGGTCAGAACGTCAACTCCTGGGGGACGCGGCTGCGGCCGCAGCCGCGGCGGTTCTCCGAGCTGCTGACGGCGATCGACGCGATCGACGGCATCGAGCGGATCCGCTACACGAGCCCGCATCCGTCGCACATGGGCGAGGACGTCGTGCGCTGCCACGCCGAGCTCGCGTCCGTGTGCGAGCACATCCACCTGCCGCTCCAGTCGGGCTCGTCGCGCGTTTTGAAGGCGATGCGCCGCACGTATACGCGCGAGCGCTACCTGGACCGCGTCGCGCTGATCCACGAGCACGTGCCGGACTGCGCGATCACGACCGACATCATCGTCGGGTTCCCGGGGGAGACCGAGGACGACTTCAAGCAGACGCTCTCGCTGTGCGAGGAGGTTGGCTTCGACGGCGCGTTCACGTTCATCTACTCGCCGCGCCGCGAGACGGAGGCAGCCGGGTTCGTTGACGATTTCGTGGACCACGACGTCGCGGTCGAGCGCATGGAGCGCCTCGTCGAGCTGATCCAGCGCCGCGCGCACGAACGGGCGCAGCGTTTCGTGGGGCGGACGCTCGACGTGCTCGTCGAGGGCCAGTCGCGCAACGACCCGTCACGGCTGCGCGGCCGGACGCGCCACAACAAAGTGGTGAACTTCGCGGGCCTCGCGCAGCCGGGCGACATCGTCGGGGTCGTGATCGAAAGCGCGACGAGCCAGACGCTGTCCGGCGAGGCACAGTCGCTGCTGGCCGGCGCCGGCCGCTAACTCGAGAGGCCGAGCGCCTCCAGCGCTTCGTCGAAGCGCCAGTAGTGACGCGACTCGGCGATCAGGCCGTCCTCGAAGCGATACGCCGCCACGATGTGCATTTCGAGTGGCGCTCCGCTTGCGCGCCCCTCGGCCTCCCACACCAGGCCCATCACGACCCACGGCAGATGGCTTGCCTCGCGCTCTATTCGAAGGGAGTGTGCACGCCACTCCTCCTGGGCGCGCGCGAACTGCTGCATCGCCTGCTCGCGGCCTTCGAACAGCGAGCCCTCAGGCCATCCCTCGGGCGCGTACATGACCGCGTCGGGCATGTACAGCTCGGTGAGGCCCTCGATGTCGCCCGCGGCGAACAGCCGGATGTGATCACGGGCGAGCTCTAGCTCGTTGGACTCCACTTAGCCCGGGAAGCCGAGGTAGCCGAACGCGACGGCGCCCAACGCCGAGGCGACCAGCAGTGCGACCTGAACGCGGCGAGAGATCGTCGGTGCGGTTCTCATGGGGCAAATGTTCCCACCCCGCGGGCCGCGTACGCACGCGGGATACTGACGGGCGATGTCCCAGGAGAACGTCAATCGCGTACGGGATGCCTACGACAACTTCGTGCAAGGCGAAGGGTTCGGCTACGAGTTCCTCGATCCCGGGATCGAATGGATCGGTCCCAAGGAATTTCCCGACCTCGCCGAGCCCCACTACGGCCACGACGGCGTGCGGAGCTACGTGGCGAAGATCTACGAGGCGCTCGAGAACTACCGGATGTCGCCCGAGGAGTTCATCGACGTCGATGACGAGCGCGTGCTCGTGTTCTCCCGCGAGGGCGGACGCGGCAGGGGCAGCCAGGCCGATGTGGAGACCCATCCCACTGCACACGTGTGGACCGTCCGTAACGGCAAGGCGGTGCGGATGCAGAGCTACTGGGAGCGTGATGACGCGCTGGCGGCCGTCGGCCTGAGCGGTTGAAGGCCCAGTCCGGTCGTCAGGCGACGCCTGCCGCGGCGAGCGCCTCGTCGAAGCTGCTGAAGAAGCGCAACTCGACGATCCTGCCGTCCTCGATGCGGGAGATGGCGCCAATCCGCGTGTCGGTCTCCGCGCCGCTCGCCCTACCGCGGACTCTCCAGTGGAACTCGGTGACGTACCAGTCGCCTGCGGGTTGTAAGCGCTCCACGCTCATCGACTGCTCGGTCCAGTCCTCCTGCAGCCGCGCGTACTGGGCCAGGATCGCGTCGCGCCCGTCGAAGCGGCCAGTCTCCGGCCAGCCCTCTGGGCCGTACATCACGGCGTCGGGCGCGTAGAGCTCGGCGAGCTCGTCCAGCTCGCCTGCGCTGAAGCGTCGCGTCGCCTCCTTGATCACTTCGAGGTCGTCCATCGGCGGCCTACTGCGTGAGCCCCGCCTTCGCGAGCGCTTCTTCGTAGTTCCAGAAGAGATGGAGCTCAGCAATGAGGTGGTCGCGCACGCGGTAGGCGCCGCTGAGCCTCATCTCGACCTCGGCACCGCTTGCACGGCCCCGCGCCCGCCAGACGAACTCCATCGCGACCCACTCACCGCCGCCGGCCTCGCGGCCGGTCTCGATGTCGTTGCTCTCCCAGTCCTCGGAGACACGGGCGAACTGCCGCATGACGACCTCGCGACCGACGAACGGCCCGCCCTCGGGCCATCCCTCCGGAGCGATCATGATCGCCTCGGGCGCCCAGAGCTCGGCCGCGCCGTCGAGGTCGCGGGCGCCGAAGCGCCGCGTCCCCTCCTTGATCAGTTCGAGATCGCCTTCCATTCGTCTCTACTGGGCGAGCCCGGCCTTCGCGAGCGCTTCTTCGTAGTTCCAGAACAAGTGGAGCTCGGCGATGAGGTGGTCGCGCACGCGGTAGGCGCCGCTGAGCCTCATCTCGACCTCGGCGCCGCTTGCACGGCCCCGCGCCCGCCAGACGAACTCCAGCGCGACCCACTCACCGCCCCCGGCCTCGCGGCCGGTCTCCATGTCGTTGCTCTCCCAGTCCTCGGAGACGCGGGCGAACTGCCGCATGACGGCCTCGCGACCGACGAACGGCCCGCTCTCGGGCCATCCCTCCGGTGCGAATACGACGGCGTCCGGCGTGTACGTCGCCTCCTGGGCGTCGAAATCCCCGCGGCTGAAGGCGTGGATGCTCTCGCGCGCCACATCGATGTCCTGATTCGACACGGGCCGAGTATCGCTCGCGGACCGATCGCGGTGGGGATATTCGTCCTGGGCGCATGCGAACATGTGTTCGTGCGCTGGGACAACCTGAAGATCGAGGCCGAAGAGGGCGCGCAGCTCCCCGGGTACCGCGATCCGGCGGTCGTCCGCCGCTTCGACACACCGGAGGCGATGGACATCCGCTTCTACGAGGTCCGCGCGAAGAGCGCGATCAACAAGGTGCCCGAGAAGTCGCGGATGCCGTTCCGGTACACGATCAATCCCTACAGGGGATGCACTCATGCCTGTGAATTTTGCTACGCCCGTTCCACGCACACGTACCTCGACTGGAACGCGGGGCGCGACTTCGAGCGCGAGATAGTCGTCAAGGTCAACGTGCCGGAGGTCGTGCGGGCCGAGCTGGGGCGGCGCTCCTGGCAGGGCGAGCACGTCGCCATGGGGACGAACACCGACCCGTACCAGTGGGTCGAGGGGCGCTACAAGCTGATGCCCGGGATCTGGGAGGCGATGCGGGACTTCCGCAACCCGGCGTCCGTGCTGACGAAGTCGCCGCTCGTCCTGCGCGACCTGAAGCTGCTCAAGGAACTGGCGGAGGTCGCGCCGGTGAGTGCGAACTTCAGCGTGCCGACGCTCGACGAGAAGGCATGGCGTGCGAGCGAGCCGCACACGCCACATCCGCGGGCGCGCCTCGAGGCCGTGGGGGAGATGGTCCGCAACGGCATCCCGTCGACGATCCTGATCGCGCCGCTGATGCCCGGCATCAACGACGACCCGCGCCAGGTCGAGCCGATCCTCGAGGCGGCGGCCGCCGCCGGTGCCACGAGCGTCGGCGGCATCGGGCTGCACCTGCGCGGCGAGGTACGTGAGGTGTTCATGGAGTGGCTCCGCTCCTACCGCCCGGACCTGGTCGACCGCTACGAGGAGCTCTACGAGCGCGGCGCCTATCTACCGCCGGCGGAGCAGGCGCGGCTGCGCGGCCTGCTGGGCGGCTGGGCGCGCGAGCCGATGGACCGCCACCGCCGACCCGGTGCGGCCGGGCGCGACCCGTACGCCCCGCAGCAGCAGGCGCCGCCGCAGCCGCAGCGCGCGATGCAGGGAGCGCTCTTCTGACGTGGGCGGTTGTGTGATGGCCGTCACACAACGTGACTTCGGGCACGCGCGGGGTAGTCCCTGAAGAGATGACTCCGAAGCAGAAGTTCTTCGACACCCGCAGTCATTCGTGGCACGAGGCCGGGCTCGCGCGGCAATTGAGCGCGCGGGCGGTCAAGCGCGCGCGGATCAAGACACTGCTGCTGCTCCCGATGATCGCCGGCGTGCTGGTGCTCTACTCGTACCGCCGCGACGTCTTCGGGGTGGACCTGCCGGTGCGGATCGCCACCGTGATCGCGCTGATGGCGCTCGGCTGGCAATTCGCGCGCGATCTCGGCCGCTCGTTCGGGCCGACGCTGTTCCGGCGCATGGATCCGAGCACGGCCGGCACCGTCGGCTTCCTCGTCCGGCTCGCGACGATCATCGCGTCGCTGCTCGTGGCGCTGCGAATCGCGGGCCTCGACCCGCAGACGCTCGCCGTCGGTGGTGCATTCTCCGCCGTCATCCTCGGTCTCGCCGCGCAGCAGACGATCGGCAACCTCTTCGCCGGGATCGTCCTGCTCAGCGCGCGCCCGTTCCGCGTCGGCGACCAGGTGCGCCTGCAGGGCGGTCCGATCGGCGGGCAGCTCGAGGGCGTCGTCAGCTCGCTCGGCCTGCTCTACATGACGTTCTCGCAGGGCGAAGACCAGGTCATGGTTCCGAACAGCGTTGTCCTCGCCGTCGCGGTCGTGCCGCTGAAGGAGCCCGCGGGCGTCGATCTGCGCGCGCGGCTGCGGCCCGGCGTGACGCCCGTGGACATCCAGACCCTCCTCGAGGAGACGGTCGAGACGCCCATGCGCGACACGCCGCGGATCGTCCTTGAGGAGATCGACGGCGACGAGGTCGTCGTGCGCATCGCCGCGTCGCCGGAGGACCCGAAAGACGGCCCGCGGCTGGCGAGCGAGGTGCTCGCGGCCGTCGCCGCCGAGACGCGCAGGGCCGAAGCTGCCTAGCGCTTGTCGCGCTGGGCCTCGCCGAACTCCGCGCCGATGTCGTCCCCCCCGAGGCGGCGAACCACCGCCGCCGCGGTGGCGGGCGCGAGCTGAGCGAACGCGGTCGACGCGCGCACCGACAGCGGAGCGACGTCGATCTCGGCGCGGTTGCGCTCGATCCCGCGCACTACCGCCTCGGCTACCTCCTCGGGGGAGCTCGTGCCGACGCCCGGCGGCAGCTTGATCTCGCCCGTGTCGGCGTACATGCCGGCGTCGCGGATGAACCCGGGGAAGACGACCGTCACGCCGACGCCGCTCAGGCGCAGGTCAGCCCGCAGCCCTTGCGCGAAGCCGCGCAGGCCGAACTTGGTCGCGCTATAGACGCTGCTGCCCGGCGCGCTCGACTTGCCGGCAACCGACGACATGAAGAGCAGGTGCCCGCGGCCGCGCGCAGCCATCTGGGCACCGAGCACGTGCGCGAGCACGATCGGGGCGCGCAGGTTCACGTCGAGCGCGCGGTCGATCTCCTCGATGCTGAACGAGTGCACGTGACCGGATGCCGGGAGGCCCGCATTCGCAACGAGGACGTCGACGCCGATGCACTCAGCGGCCAGGCGATCGACCTCATCCCGCCGCGCGAGATCGACCGCGAGCGCGCGCCCGCCGACCTCGGCCGCGAGCGGCTCGAGCACCTCGGCGCGCCGCCCCGTGAGGATCAAGTCGCAGCCCTCCCTGTGCAGGCGGCGCGCGATCGCATGCCCGATGCCGCCGGTCGCCCCGGTCAGCAGCACTGAGGCCCCCGAGAGGTTCACGGAACGAACACTGCAACGGTCGCTGTGAAGCCGTGCAGGAACGGCCGGCCGGCGACCGGGCCGATCTCGCCGGCGGCGAAGAAGCCCGCGGCCGGGACGCTGCCGAACTCGTCGGCCACGGCGCGCACGTCGTGGTCCCCGACACCGAACATGGCCTGGCCGCGCCCGTTGCAGGTGAAAACCAGCGCGCCCGCCGGGGTGCGGCCGCCCAACGCCTCGTGGCGCAGCTCGAGCGACTCGCGCAGGTCGCGGTCGGCCGAGCGCGCGTCGCGCGCATGCACGCGCAGCACTTGACCCGCCTCGACCGGCTCGCCGACGGCGATGCTGCCGGCGTCCGGGTCCGCGCCGAGCACGCCGCGCACGAGGAAGTCGCGCTGGACGTGCTCGGGCGTCGCGCTGTCGACCGCCATCCCCAGCAGGAGGCCGCCGCCAACCAGCTCGCGATCGATCGGGTCGAGCCCGAGCACGACGTCCTGGAGGCGCTGGATCGCCGGCACGCCGTCGAGCTCGTGCAGCACGTGGGCCTCGGCAGCCGTGACGACGAGCTCCGGGCCGACCGGCGCCGCGCCCTGGGAGACGCACGGCAGCAGCTCGATGCCGGTGAAGCGGACGCCGACCGCGCCGTCGGGAAGCACCCTGTCTTCCAGCAGAAGCGCGCCGGAGCCGTCCAGCGTGCGCGCGCTCGAGAGACCGCCGAGAACCGGCACTCCTGGGGCCCGGCTCTGAAGCTCGCTGAGCGCGAGGTCGCTGGGGAACGAGTACGGGTCCGGGAACAGCAGCGCGCCCGTCGCGTTCGCCATGTCCGGGAGGTCGTCCGGCCCGCTCGCCGCGAACGTCTCAGCCGCGCCGCCGTCGAGCGCCGCGGCCCAGACCGTCACCGCGGTGCCGCGCTCGACTTCGCGGCCCGCGCCGAGCACGCCGCCGGCGCCGCAGCCCGCGAGCGCCGTGGGCTCGAGCCCCTCGTGGACGCCCTCGAGCGTCGCCTCGGGCGCCGCGAGGTGCGCGCCGCAGCAGAAAACCAACGCGAGATCGGCGTGCTCGCCCCCGAGCCCCTCGCGCGCCCCGCCGGCCGCCTCGATCGCCCCGAGACGAGGGTCGGGGTCCAGCGAGAGCCCGCAGCCGATCCGCACGCTGCTGACCATACTGGGCGCGTGGTTCTGGCCATCTTCGGGCCGACCGGCGTCGGCAAGACAGAGCTCGCACTCGCGATCGCGCAGCGCCTGCGCGATCGCGGCGAGCGGCCTGTCGCCGTGTCGGCAGACGCGCTCCAGGTCTACCAGGGCATCGAAACCCTCACCGGTGTGGCGAGCGCGGCGGAGCAGGCGCAGCTCGAGCACCGCCTCGTGTCGTTCGTACCGGTCGACGCCGCTTTCTCGGTCGGCCAGTACGCGCAGCTGGCGCACGCCGAGATCGACGGCCTGCTCGCCACCGGCGCCACGCCGATCGTCGTCGGCGGGACCGGGCTCTACCTGCGGGCGGCGCTCGCAGACCTCGACCTGCGCCCTGCGCCGCCCGACGAGGTTCGCCGGAGGCTGACCGACCAGGTCCGCGAGCGTGGGCCGCAGGCGCTGCACACGGAGCTCGCGCGCCGCGCACCGTGGGCCGCGGAGACGATCGAGCCGAGCGACACCCATCGCGTAGTTCGCGCGCTCGAGCTGCTCGAGCTCGGCGAGCTGGAGCAGCCGGAGGGCCCGAACCGGCTGTGGACCCAGGACACGCGCCATCCGACGCGGCTGATCGGCGCCGTCATGGAGCGCGACGCGCTGTACGCCCGCATCGACAGCCGCGTCGACGCGATGGTCGCGGCGGGCGCGATCGACGAGGTCCGCCGCGCCAGCGCCGCCGGGGCGTCGGAGACCGCGCGCAAGGCGCTCGGCTTCGACGAGCTGCTCGCCGGCGACGTCGACGCGATGAAGCGCCGCACGCGCAACTACGCCCGCCGCCAGCTGACGTGGATGCGCAAGCTGCCCAACGTCGAGATCGCCGACTTGACCGAGCATGCGCCGCACGACGTGGCGGCGGAGCTCATGCCATAGGGTCGCGCGCGATGCGCTTCGAGAAGTGGCAGGCGCTGGGCAACGACTACGTGATAGTCGAGCGTGACGCGCTGCCCTGGCCGCTGGACGCCGCGCGCGTCCGCCGCCTGTGCGACGTCCACACTGGGATCGGCGCCGACGGCGTTCTGGAGCTGTCGGCCCCCGACGAGCCCGGTTTCGTCGCCCGGCTGCGGATCTTCAACCCCGACGGCAGCGAGGCAGAGCTGTCGGGTAACGGGGCGCGCGAGGCCGTCCTCTATCTACGCCGTGCGGGCTGGACGGACCAGCAGCAGTTCTCGATCCAGACGGCGGCGGGAGAGATCCGGCCGACGATCCTGGACGAGCGCAGCGCCGCGCTGGACATGGGGAGCGCGCGCCTACGGTCCGACGACTACCCGGGCGGCGCCGACGACGGCGCCGGCGAGCTCGAGGCGGGCGGGCGGACCTGGCGCTTCCAGCACGTGCAGGTCGGCAACCCGCAGTGCGCGATCCACGTGGCGGACGCGGTGGAGCTCGACACCCTTGACCTGGCCGAGCTCGGCCCCGACATCGAGCACCACGAGCTGTTCCCGCGCAGGACGAACGTGTCGTTCTTCACGGAGCTTGCGCCGGCGTCGATCCGGGCACGGATCTTCGAGCGCGGGGTGGGGGAGACGAGCGCGTCGGGCACCGGTGCCTGCGGCGCGGCGATCGCGCACGTGCTGCGCGGCGGCGACTCGCCGGTCGCGGTGCACCTCGACGGCGGCGAGCTGACGGTCGACGTCGACGAGAGCCTGCACTTCACGCTCACCGGCGAGGCCGAGCCCGTGTACTCCGGCGAGCTCGGCGCGGAGCTGGTCGCCGAGCTTGGCTAGCGTTCTAGGACGATGACGCGATCCGCCTGGGGTTCCGGCCTGGCGACTGTGACGCAGCGCGACGAGTCCGTGCTCGACGCCTGGTATTCGGAGCTGGGACTAGGCGACGGATCCGGCGGCACCGCCGAGGCCGGCGCAACCGACGAGCAGAGCGCCGAGCTGCGCGGCGTCAGGGTAGTCCCGGTCGCCGCCGTCGTCGATCTGGACGCGCCGCCGGGCGACGTCGCCGACGCCTACCTGCGCCTGCACCTGCTCTCGCACCGGCTCGTGCGGCCGAACGAGATCAACCTCGAGGGGATCTTCGGGCTGATGCCGAACGTCGCGTGGACGTCGCTCGGCCCGGTCGAGCCACAGCGGCTGCCCGAGGTGATGCGCGCCGCGCGCGCGGCCGGTCGTCCGATTCAGGTCAGCGCGGTCGACAAGTTCCCGCGCATGACCGACTACGTAGTGCCGTCGGGCGTCCGGATCGCCGACGCCGACCGCGTGCGGCTCGGCGCGTATCTGGCCGAGGGCACGACGGTCATGCACGAGGGGTTCGTGAACTTCAACGCCGGCACGCTGGGCGCGTCGATGGTCGAGGGCCGCATCAGCCAGGGCGTCGTGATCGGGGACGGGACGGACATCGGCGGCAGCGCCTCGATCATGGGCACGCTCTCGGGCGGCGGCACCGAGCGCATCTCGCTCGGCGAGCGCTGCCTGCTCGGCGCGAACGCCGGCGTCGGGATCTCGCTCGGCGACGAGTGCATCGTCGAGGCCGGCCTCTACGTGACCGCCGGGACACGCGTGACGCTCCCCGATGACCAGATCGTCAAGGCGAAGGAGCTCAGCGGCCGCTCCGGTCTGCTGTTCCGCCGCAACAGCGTCAGCGGCGCGGTCGAGGCGCTCCCCCGCTCAGGCGAGTGGGGCGGCCTCAACCTCGCGCTGCACGCGAACCAATGATCTCGCTGGCCTTTTCGCAGTCGGCGACCGTCGGCACGAGCGCGAAGCGGACGTGGCCCGCACCTGCGGGCCCGAAGTAGCTGCCCGGCGCGCACATGACGCCCTCGTCGAGCAGCTCCAGCGTGTAGCGCTCGTCGTCGCCGCCGGGCACGCGCATCCAGAGGAAGAAGGTCGCGTCCCCGCCGGCGTGCTCGAGGCCGGCGCCGAGCAGCGCCGGCAGCACGGCGCCGCGCTTGCGCCCGTACAGCGCGCGCACCTCCTCGACGTGGGCCTCGTCCGCCCAGGCGACCGCCGCCGCGCGCTGGACGAACTCCTGCGGCGCCACGCCGACGTTCGGCCGGTAGGCCTTCAACGCGGCGACGATTGCGGGATCCCCCGCCGCGAACCCCGCGCGGTAGCCGGGCATCGACGAGCGCTTGGAGAGCGTGTTGAACACGATCACGTTGCTGCGGTCGCGCAGCTGCAGCGCCGATGCCGGCTCGTCATCGCCGAACCACAGCTCGCTGTATGCCTCGTCGCTCGCCAGCACAGCGCCGTGCTCGCGGGCGAGCGCCGCGGCGCGCTCGTAGAACTCCAGCGGCGCCGTCGCGCCCGTCGGGTTGTTGGGGTAGTTGAGCCAGAGGATCGCCAGGCCGTTCCAGTCGACGGCGTCGAGGTCCGGCAGGAAGCCGCGGTCTGCCTCGAGGGGCAACGTCCGCACGGCCTTGCCGGCGAACATTGCGCCGCGTTCGGGCACCGGGTAGCCCGGGCTCGTCACAGCGACCGCGTCGCCGTCGATCACTTGCGCGAGATGGAACACGGCCTCTTTCGAGCCGAGCGTCGGGACGATCGCGCTGTCCGGGTCGAGCACGGCGCCGAACCGCCGCGACACCCATTGCGCGATTGCCTCGCGCAGCTCCGGCAGGCCCTCCGCCAGCGGATACGTCGAAAGCGGCTCGACCGCCTCTGCCAGGGCGACGCGGATGAACTCGGGCGTCTCCTCGCGCGGCTCGCCGATGCCGAAGTCGATGACGTCGATGCCGCGCGCGAGCGCAGCCCGCTTGGCGTCCCCGAGCCGCACGAACGGATACGCGCCGAGCTCCGAGAGAACCGGGCTCAGCCGCACGCGAAGCTCGACAGCGTCTCGTAGCCGCGCACGAGCGCGTCGATCGCGACGTGCTCCGCGCGCGTGTGCGCATGCAGCGGGTCGCCGGGCCCGAAGTTGAGAGCGGGAACACCCGCGAGCCCGAACTCCGCGACCGGCGTCCAGGCCTGCTTGGGCTCGACGCGCAGGTCGCCTGCCGCCCGCAGGCGCTCGACCAGCTCGCCCTCCGCGACCGGCCCGCTTGGGGCGTTGGCCTCGATCTCCAGCTCGCCGTCGTCGGCGCAGATCGCGCGCAGCCGCGCCTCTGCGTCCTGCGGGCTCGTTCCGGGCGCGTAGCGCATGTTGACCTGCGCGCTGCAGCGATCGGGGATGACGTTGCGGGCGATGCCGCCTGTGACCACCGTCGCCGACACGACCTCCGTAAACACGAGGTCGCCGACACTGTGCTCGACGGGTTCCACGGCCGCTAGCGCGGCGATGCCGCGGGCGGCGCGGTGGATCGCATTGTCGGCGAGCCAGGGCCGCGCAGAGTGCCCGCTGCGGCCGCTGAACGTCCACGTCGCGTTGATGTTGCCCAGACAGCCGGAATGGATCGCGTTCGCCGTCGGCTCGAGCACGATGGCGAGGTCGGCGCCGCGCAGGGCGGGCTCGCGCTCGAGCAGCGGGACGAGCGCGCTCTCGGGCTGCGGCAGCTCCTCGCGCCCGAAGAACACGTAGCCGAGGTCGACGGTCGCCGGCGGCGCGGCGCGGGCCAGCTCGATCATCACCGCCACGCCGCTCTTCATGTCGGCCGCGCCGAGCCCGTGGACCGCGAGGTCGTCGCGGGAGCCGGGGAAGTTGTCCTGCGCGGGCACCGTGTCGAGGTGGCCGGCGAGCAGCACCAGCGGGCGCTCGCCGCGCTCGGTCACCCCCGCCAGCACGCAGGTGTCACCCGCATCGCGACCGCCGACGAGCTCGCGGACATGCGTCGCGAGCGCGGCCTCGTGGCGCGACTCCGAGGCGATGTTGACCAGCTCGAGCGTGCGGTCGGCCAGCGTCTGCGCGATGTTGGACACGAACAGGCAACCTATCGGCGGTGCGCTACTGCGGCATCGACGTATCCGCCCGCCCCGGCCAGCAGCATCTGGTTTCGCTGCACGAGCGGCGCGGGGCCGAGGGGGCCGAGCTCGTGGCGACGTTCTTCGAGCCCGGCGACGTCGACGCGATCGCACTCACCATCCTCGGCTTCGGCGGCGAGGCCGTCGTCGCGATCGACGCGCCGAGCGGCCGCCGCCTCGACCTGCTCGCGGTCGGCCAGCCGCTGCGCGAGGCCCTCGGCCTGCCGGCGGGCCGCTATCAGCGGATGCGCGTGTGCGACGCGTTGCTGTTCCGCCGGCGCCTGCCGCTGTACCCGGTGCCGACCGCGAGTCAGGCGCTTGCGAAGTGGGAGGCGTGGATCGGCGTCGGCTTCGAGCTCTTTGCGGCGCTCGAGTCGCTGGGTCTCTACCGCCCCGACGGCAACGGCGCGCTCGAGGCGCCGGTCGGCGACGGCGCGCTGCGCTTCGGCCGTCTGTGCGAGACGTACCCCGACGCGGTCTTCTGCTCGCTGCTCGGGCACCGGCCGTCGCCGAAGCGCACGCCCTGGGGGCTGCAGCAGCGCATCGCCGCGCTGCGCATGCGCGGGGTCGTCGACGACGACGGCGGCCTCTGGCACCGCACGCTCGACGAGCTCGACGCCTGCGCCGCCGCCTATGCGGCTTATGCGCTGGCGAATGGAACCGGCTCCTGGATCGGAGACGCGCGCGAAGGCGTGATCGTCCTTCCGGTGCGCGAGCTGGCGACGCGCTACGACCCGCTGCCGCCGCCCACGCGGCTGCCGCTCACCGCTTCTCCACGACCACAGTCGTCGACTTGATCACCGCGCTCGCCTGGTCGCCGGGCTTGAGATCCAGATCGTCCGCCGCCTCGCGCGACATCAGCGATACGACGCGGTAGGGCCCGCAGGCAAGGTCGATCTGGGCCATCAGGCCGTCGCGCCGGACTTCGAGGACGACGCCGTGGAGGCGGTTGCGCGCGCTCGAGTGCGCGTCGCGCGAGCGATCGCGCAAGAGCTCCGCGAGGTCCGCGGCGCGCATGTAGCGCTGGCTGCTGCGGCGCACGAAGCTGATGCGCTTGTCGCGCTCCCAGCGGCGCAGAGTGTCGACGCTGACACCCAGCGCGGATGCCGCGGCTCCGATACGGATCAGGTCATCCATGAAACTCCCCCTCGTTCGCTGCCAAAGGTACCGGCGGCTCGGAGAACACGCGAACGTTGCTCGTCGCCACGCGGACGCCCACCCGCGCGCCCGGCCGCAGGCCGAGCTCGGCGACGCGCACCGGCTCGCACTCGGCCTCGATGTCGCCCAGCTGCACGAGCACTCGCGGGCCGGCGGGTGCGAGCGCCGAGACGGTTCTGACGAGGTCGCCGTCGGGCGCGAGCTCGATCTCCCACGGGCGCAGCGCCACCTGCACGTCGCCCGCCGCGACGGTGGCCGCGCGCAGCTCGCCGCCGCCGGCGAGCGCGAGCCGCGAGCCGCCGGAGGGCAGCGGCTCCGCTCGAGCGTTGAGCAGGACGGCGCCGGTGAACGCGGCGACGAAGGCGTCGGCGGGGCGCTCGACGAGCTCGTGCGCCGTGCCGATCTGAAGGACCCGCCCCGCGACGAGCACCGCGATCCGGTCGGCGAGCGCCGCGGCATCCGCAAACGAGTGCGTGACCACGAGCGCAGGCAGGCACAAGCCGTCGAGCAGCGCGCGCAGCTCGCGCCGCACGGTCGCGCGCGTGTGGGCGTCGAGCGCCGCCAGCGGCTCGTCGAGCAGGAGGACGGCCGGGTCGCGCGCGAGCGCGCGGGCGAGCGCGACGCGCTGGCGCTCGCCGCCGGAGATGGCGGCGGGACGCGCCCGGGACAAGTCGGCGATGCCGAGCCGCTGCAGCAGCGCGTCGGCGCGGTCGCGGCCCGCGAATGCCACGTTGTCGCGGACGGACATGTGCGGGAACAGCGCGTACTCCTGGAAGACGAGGCCGACCGACCGGCGCTCCGGCGCGAGGTCAACACGGCGAGCGCGATCGAACCACACCGTTTCCGCGAGCGCGATCCGCCCGCGCTGCGGTCGTGCCAGGCCGGCGACGGCGCGCAGCAGTGTGGTCTTGCCCGCCCCGGACGGCCCCGCGAGCGCGACGGTCTCCGCACCCACATCGAGCGCGGCGTCGAGCTCGAACGAGCGCAGGCCGACGTTGACATCCAGTGCAAGCATCAGCGCGCCGCCAGCGCCTTGTAGGTCAGCAATGTCGCCGCGCTCAACACCACGAGAAGGACGCCGAGTGTCAGCGCTACGTCGAAATCCGCCTCGAGCTGCTCGTAGACGGCGAGCGTCAGGGTCTGGGTCTCGCCACGGACGTTGCCCGCGAAGATGATCGTCGCGCCGAATTCACCCACGCCGCGCGCGAACGCCAGGACCCAGCCGGCGACCAGGCCACCCGCGGCGAGCGGGAGCGAGATGCGCAGGAATGCCCGCAGCGGGCCGGCACCGAGCGTGCGCGCTGCGTCGACGAGCGACTGGTCCACTGCCTCGAACGCCGCGATCGCCTGGCGCACGTAGAACGGCGACGCAACGAACGTCACCGCGATGATCACCGCCCATTCTGTGAACGGGAGCACGATGCCCTGGTCGCGCAGGTCGTCGCCGAGCAGCCCGCCCGACCCGAACGCCGCGAGCAGGCCGACCCCCGCGACCGCCGGCGGCATCACAAGCGGCAACTCGACGAGCGTGATCAGCACGGCGCGGCCCGGGAAGCGCCGCGTCGCCAGCAGGTATGCCGCCGGCGTGCCGAGACCGAGGATCAGGACGTTGGCGATCGCGTTCGTGCGCAGCGTGACCTCCAGCGCATCGCGAACCGCGGGCTCGCCGAGGACGTCGGGCAGATCGCCGAGCGGCGCCTCGGCGAACAGGCCCACGATCGGCAGCGCCAGGAACGCCAGGGCGAGCCCGAGTGCCAGCGCCAGCCCGGCCGTGAAGGCGGGCGCGCGGCTCATCGCCGCGGCAGGCCGAACCCGTGCGCGCGCAGGATGCCGCGCCCGCGCGGCGACCGGACGCGCGCGATGAACGCCCGCGCACCGCTCGTGTCTGCGCCGCGGCGACGCACGACGCAGATCCGGTAGTTGACCCGTGGTTGCGCCCGCCGGGGCAGTGCGATCGAGCGCACGCGGTCGCGGGCGGCGCGGGCGTCCGTGAAGTAGGCGAAGCCAGCGTCGGCAGAACCGAGGCTGACCTTCGCGACGATGCCGCTGACGTTGGGCTCTGTGGAAACGATGTTCGTCTCCAGAATCGAGCTGAGGCGCAGGCGGGCGAGCATCCGCCGCGCGTAGTCGCCGACCGGCACGCCGCGGGCGCCGATCGCCAGCCTGCGCCGGCCGCGGCGCAGATCGAAGACCGAGCGCAGCCGTGCGGGGTTGGACCGCGGCACCAGGAGAACGAGACGATTCGTCGCGAACGTGACCGGCCGCTCGCACAGGCCCTGCCGGTGCAGCGCCGCGGCCTCCGCCGGGCTTGCCGACGCGAACACGTCCGCCGGCGCGCCGTTCTCGACCTGCATCTGCAGGCGGTTCGAGCCGTCGAAGTTGTACTGCGGCGAGCCGTCGATGGCGGGGAACGCTTCGCGCAGCGATGCGGCGGCATAGACCCGGACCGCGTGCGCGGGTGTGGGGGCCATGAGCGCCCCGACGACGCCCACCACAAGCAGGTACCTATGCATTGCCTATGCATTATGGCCGCCGTGTCACTCCGGGGACAGTCCCCTCAGTGACACGCTGCGCGCCTAGACTCAGAGGCGTGCAGCGCGGCCGTCACGGACGCAACACTCCGAGCTCGGATGGCACCCGGCCCGAGGGCGGGCGCGCGCGTCAGCGCGCGTTCTGCATCGCCGCGTTGCCTGAGGGAGATGACCTCGCCGAGCTCCACGAGCTCCTGCGCACGGCGGGCGTGGCCGTGGTCGGGCAGGCGGTGCAGCATCGCGAGCGGCCGCACGCGAACACGTACATCGGCTCGGGCAAGCTCGCCGAGGTGAAGGAGGCCGCGAAGCAGGCGGACGCCAACGTGATCGCCTGCGACGACGAGCTGAGCCCACGCCAGGAGCGCAACCTCGAGCAGCAGCTGGGGCTCCCGGTCGTCGACCGGACGACGATCATCCTCGACATCTTCGCCGGGCACGCCCACACGGCGGAGGGCAAGCTCCAGGTCGAGCTGGCCCAGCTCGAGTACAACCTCGCGCGCATGCGCGGCCTCTGGACCCACCTCGAGCGGCTCGGCGGCGGTATCGGGACGCGCGGCCCCGGCGAGACGCAGATCGAGACCGACCGCCGCCTGGCCCGCGACCGCATCGCGGCGCTGCGGCGCCGGCTCGAGCACGTGCGCAGCAACCGCGCCGTGCAGCGCGCCGAGCGCGAGCGCGCGCAGCTCCCGCAGATCGCGCTCGCCGGTTACACCAACGCCGGCAAGTCGACGCTGCTCAACGCGTTGACCGGCGCCGAGGTCGGCGTCCGCGACAGGTTGTTCCACACGCTCGACCCGACGACCCGCCAGCTCCAGATCGAGGGCCGGCCGTTCCTCCTGACGGACACCGTCGGGTTCATCCGCAAGCTGCCGCACCAGCTCGTCGACGCGTTCGGCGCGACGCTCGAGGAGACCCGCCTCTCCGACCTCGTACTGCACGTGGTCGACGCGTCCGTCCCCGAGGAGGAGCTGGTCGAGATGACCACCGCCGTCGACGACGTGCTCGAGGAGATCGGCGCCGGCGCGGCCCCGCGCGTGCTCGTCCTCAACAAGGCCGACGCGCTCGACGACGACCGGCGGCGCGAGCTGAGCTTCCGTCATCCGGATGGAGTCCTCGTCAGCGCGCTCGACGGCGAAGGCCTCGCCGAGCTGCTGGCGCGGATCGAAAAGGAGTTTGCAGGGACGCTGCGGCCGGTCGAGCTGCTGCTCCCGTACAGCGAGGGCGGGCGCCTCGCCGAGCTGCACGAGATGGCCGGCGATCTGCAGCGCGAGGACACCGCCGAGGGCGTGCGCGTGGTCGCGCGCCTACCGGCGGATGTGGCGGAACGCTACGAGCGCTTCGCCGTCAACGGCGCGCAGCCGTCGTGAGGCTCGGGGTCCTCAAGCTCGACCCGGGCGCCGTGCTGCCCGCACGCGCACACGACGGCGACGCCGGGCTCGACCTGGTGTCGCTCGAGGCCGTCGTCATCGCGCCGGGCGCGCGGGTGCAGGTACGGACCGGGATCGCGATCGACCTTCCCGCCGGCCACGCGGGTCTCGTGCTGCCGCGGTCGGGGCTGGCCGCCAAGCACGGCATCGCGCTCGTCAACGCGCCGGGCCTGATCGACGAGGGCTATCGCGGAGAGCTGAAGGTCCTTCTGCTCAACACCGACCGCGAGCAGACGTTCGAGGTCACGGCGGGGATGCGGATCGCCCAGCTCGTGGTCGTTCCGGTCGCTACGCCGGACGTGGTGGAGCTGGAGGCGCTGTCCGAGACGCAGCGCGGCGACGGCGGCTTCGGATCGACGGGGCACTGACAGCGGTGTCCACACCGCGGATCGTCGCGATCACCGCCGCCGCGCTGCTGGTGCTCTGTGGCGTGGTCCTCGCGGCGTCGGAGGGCCTGCGATCGTCGAGCAGCTCGCGATCGCTCGTCTCGGAGCCGGTCGAGCGCATCGTGGTCAAGACCGACACCGGCGACGTCGACATCACCGCCGGCCTGACCGGGAACGTGGTCATCGAGCGCGACGACGCCTGGATTCTCGACCGCCCGGAGATCACGCAGAGCGTCAACGACGGCACGCTGTACATCGAGAGCTCCTGCGACGGGCTCGGCTTCTTCTTCCGCTGCGAGACCGACTTCACGATCGCGGCACCGTCCGGGGTCGACGTCGAAATCACCGGCGACGCGGGCGACGTCCACCTCAAGGGGCTGCGCGGGCGCGTGCTGGTGAACACGGACGCCGGCGACATCGATGCCGACAGGCTGGAGCCGGTGACACTCGAGGCCCGCACCGATGCCGGCGACGTCAGCCTGGACCTCTTCGGAGCCCCGGCCCGCACCGTCGTCGCGTCGGACGCGGGCGACGTCGAGATGGTCGTCCCGTTCGGCGCCTACCGCGTCGACGCCGAGGCGGATGCCGGGGAGGTAGAGGTCGCCGGCCTCCTGCGCGACGACCTCGCTCCCCAGCGCATCACCGCCGCCGCTGACGCGGGCGATGTGAGCATCCGCGCCCGTTGAACGCCACCTAGCGCACGTACCCCGCCTCGCGCAGGTACGCCGCCGCCACCGCCGCCGGCTTCTCCTTGTCGAGGTCGACGCGCGAGTTGAGCTCCTGCATCACCTCCGTGGTGAGGCCCTCCTGCACGCGCTCGACGACCTCCTGGAAGTCGGCGCCCGCACCGTCGACGGCCTCCTGGCGAGCCAGCAGCGTCACGTTGTAGGGCGGGAACAGGTTGCGGTCATCCTCGAGCAGGACGAGGTTCTCCGCCTTGATCTGCCCGTCGGTCGTGAACACGAGCCCGACATCGGCCTGGCCGCTCTTGATCACCTCGTGGCGCTTCGCCAGGTCGATCGACAGGAACTTCTTGAACTTCAGGCCATAGACCTGCTCGAGGCCGAGCTTGCAGTCGACCCGCTGGGCGCACTCCGGACCGCCCGAAAGCGTCATCGACTCCGTCTTGCCCTTCAGCTCGGAGAGCTTTGTGATGCCCCCGGCGTCATCGGCGCCGTCCTGCGTCATCGCGAAGCCGTTCGAGTCGGTGAACGGCGTCCGCGGCAGAGCCGTGATGCCCTCACCCGCCATGCAATCCCGGGTGTCCTCGTACGCTTGGTCCTCGTCCTTCGGCACGGCGTCGGTCTTCACCTTGCAGAAGCTCGTCAGCGCGGTCCCGGTGTATTCGGGATAGGCGTCGACGCGGCCGGACTTCAGCGCCTTGAGCGCGATCTGCTCGGAGCCGAGGTTGAGCTGCTTGCGGACCTTGTAGCCGGCGGCCTCCAGTGCCTGGGCGTAGACCTCGCCGAGGATGAACTCCTCGGTGAAGTTCTTCGAGCCGATCGTGAGCCGCGGCTTGGACGCGTTGTCCGGGTTGCCGGTGATCAGCTTCGATTCCTGCGCCTCGGTGGTCGTGGCGGCGGACCCGCCGCCGTCATCGTCCTCGTCGTCGCCGCAGGCGGCGAGCCCCAGGCAAAGCGCGGCCAGCACGGCGGGCAATGCGGTGCGCGTTCGCATCTTGATCCTCCTCGGTGGTTTGGAAGCCCTCAATGGGGTGGGGGTAAGGGCCCGTTGCAGCCAGGCCAGAAGCAGCTCGGCGAAGATTGCCAGCAGCGCGACGACGATCGCCGTCCCGAGCCGCCCTGCCTCGCCGTGCACGTTGATGTTGATGATCGGGACCCCGAGCGTGTCGACGCCGACGAGCGGCCCGAGCGTCGCCGTCGCCAGGACGTTGACCGTGCTGGTGCGGACGCCGCCGAACACGAGCGGGAACGCGAGCGGGAGCTCGACCCGGCGCACGACCTGGTAACCGGACATGCCCATGCCGCGCGCCGCGTCGACCACCTCCGGGTCGACCTGGCGAACGCCGACGTACGTGTTCGTGAAGATCGGCGGCAGCGCGAGCAGCACCATCGCGAACACCAGGTTGGACGCGTCGTAGCCCAGATACGCCCCGGTGAACACGACGACCGCCAGGGTCGGGACCGCGCGCCCGACGTTCGCGAGCGTGCTCGCGGCGAGCTGGCCGCGCCGGTGATGAGCAAGCATCAGTGCGGGCGGCATCGCGATCGTGCAGGCGATCACGACGGCTTCGAGCGTCACGCGCAGATGGGTCCACAGCAGCGGCAGCAGGTGCGAGCCGCCGACCATCACGTCGCCGCCGACCGATTCGCGCTCGTGGAGGATGTACTCGAGCGCGTCGATCATCGGTGCACACGCCTCCAGGGGAGCGCCGCGCGCTCGGCCCCGACCAGCAGCAACTCGAACGCGAACGCGAGCGCGACGCAGAGCCCGCCCGCCACGATGATGTTCGACTTGAAGCGCAGGTCGGTCAGGATCTGCTCGCCGAGGCCGCCGGCGCCCGCGAGGAACGCGAGCGCCGCCAAGCCGACCGTCGTCGTCGCGGCGACACGCACCCCGGCCAAGATCTCCGGCAGCGCCAGCGGCAGCTCGACGCGCCACAGCAGCTGGCGATCGGTCATCCCCATGCCGCGCGCGGCGTCGACGGCTTCATCGGGGACGTTCTGCAGGCCTGCGGTCACGTTCCGGAACAGGATCAGCAGCGTGTAGGCCGTCAGCGGGACCAGGGCGGTCAGGAAGCCGAAGCCCAGCGGCACGGTCAGCAGGCCGATCAGCGCGATCGAGGGGATCGTGTACAGGACACCCGTGACGCCGATGACCGGCCCGATCAGCCAGCGCCGCCGGTGGGCGAGCAGTGCGAGCGAGAACGCGATCACGAAGCCGCAGGCGACCGGCGCGGCAGACAACTCGACGTGGCGCCAGAGCGGGTCGAGGTAGTCGCCGAAGTGGTCCTTGATCCACTCGGGGCAGAAGCCGTTGTTCTGGACGCAGTTCAGCTCGCTGCGGTCGCGGATCTCGACCTGGGCGATCACGAGCGATGTGCCTCGGCGCGCAGCGCCTCGAGCCGCCGCAGCCGTTCGATGGCGCGGTCGGCGCCGACGAACTCCTCCACGAACTCGTCGGCGGGTGCGCGGACTAGATCGTCCGGCGTCGCGTACTGCGCGAGCACGCCGCCCTGCTTCATGACCGCGACGCGGTCGCCGAGCTTGAGCGCCTCCTCGATGTCGTGGGTGACGAACAAGACCGTCTTGCGCAGCTCCTGCTGGAGGCGCAGGAACTCGTCCTGCAGGCGGCCGCGCGTGATCGGGTCGATCGCGCCGAACGGCTCGTCCATGAGCAGCAGCGGGGGATCGGCCGCGAGCGCGCGGGCGACGCCGACGCGCTGGCGCTGCCCGCCGCTGAGCTGGGCCGGGTAGCGGTCTACGAGCGCCTGATCGAGCCCGACCAGGTCAAGCAACTCGTGCACCCGGGCGCGTATCCGTGCCGCTTCCCAATCCAGCAGCAACGGGACCGTGGCGATGTTCTGAGCGACCGTGCGATGGGGGAACAGGCCGATCTGCTGGATCGCGTACCCGATCCGGCGCCGCAGCTGCGCGGGGTCCTCGTCGCGCACGCTGCGGCCGTCGAGCAGGATGTCGCCGGCCGTCATCTCGACCATGCGGTTGACCATCCGCATGGCCGTCGTCTTGCCGCACCCCGACGGCCCGACCAGCACACACACGGCACCGGCGGGCACCTCCAACGACAAGTCGCGGATCGCCGGCTCGGTCGCGCCGGGGTACGTCTTGGAGGCGCCGCGAAACTCCAGCCGCGCGGCCTGCGGGTTGGTCGACGCCCCCATGGCGGTTCCAACCTATATTGATCAAAGACCCGCGGCGCGCCGCGCCGCGCCGTGCGCGGCATCCTCGAACGCGTCGTCGAGCGACGCGAGCGTGCCGAGGCCGAGAGCGGTTCTGACCAGCCAGTCGGCGAACCACGCGTTCTTCGGCAGCAGCGGGCCGTGCAGGTACGTGCCGATCACCGTGCCGCGCCGCACGCCCTCGTAGCCGGAGCGCCCATCGTTACCGTGCCCCTGCAGCACGCGCCCGAGGGATTGCTCACCCGGACCGAGGCGGGTGCGGCCGCCGTGGTTCTCGAAGCCGGCCAGCACGCGCGGTCCCTCGAGCCCCGGCAGCTCGACCTCGATCGCGACGTTGCCGATCAGGCGCGGTCCGTCGGCTCGCACCGTGCGCAGGTCGACGAGGCCGACGCCCGGGATCTCGTCGTCGCCGAGCTCGTACGCATGGCCGAGGAGCTGGTAGCCGCCGCACACGCCGAGCACGATCGCGCCGCGCGCGGCCGCGGCGTGCAGCGCGTCGCGCTTGGTCTCGACCAGGTCGTGCGCGCACAGCGCCTGGTCGCGATCCTGCCCGCCGCCGAGATAGAAGAGGTCGTGCGCATCCGGATCGAGCGCCTCGCGCAGACCCACGTCGGAGACCTCGAAGCCGATCCCGCGCCACGCGCAGCGGCGCTGGAGCAGCAGCAGATTGCCGCGGTCGGCGTAGATGTTCATCAGATCGGGGTACAGCGCGCAGACGCGCAGCACGCGATCAGACACGCAGCATCACCACCGTCGAGCCGACGTAGTCGTCAGTCGCCGGGGTCGTCCTGCGCCCGGCGGCGACGAAGCCGGCCGTGGCCGCCTCGCGTTCGAGAGTGTCGGCGTCGAGGCGGTCGAGCCGGACGACGTCGGTCTCCTCGCTGCGCTCCCCGGCGGGGTCGACGACCTCTCGCAGGCGATGGATCGCCGCCGCGGCGCCCTCGTCCACGACGGCCAGCGGCCGGCTCGCGTAGACCACGCCGTCGACCTCGCGCATGTCCGGCGTCGGCAGCAGGTCGCTGTCCGAGTCGAAGCTCTCGAGCGCGTCGGCGAGCGCGATCGCCAGCAGCCCGCCGCGCGTGAGCGCCGCGGCCGCGCAGCGCAGGAAGTCCGCTCGACCGTCCGGCCCGCCGAGCAGCTGCACGAGCTGCATCGGCGCGAGCACGAGCGCGACCGGTTCGGCGAGCGCGAATGCACGCGCGTCGGCCGCGATCGCCGTGACGGGGAGCCCCTCAGCGCGTTCGCGCAGCGCGTCGAGGAGCATGTCGTCGGCGTCGAGAGCGATCACCTCGTGGCCACAGAGCGCCAGGTCGACCGCCACGCGCCCGGTGCCGCAGCCGACGTCCAGAACCGGGCCGTCCTCGCCGTCGGCGAGCTCGCGCCACAGCGGCAGATCCTCTGCGTAGGCGCCGCACTCGAGGTCGTGCCAGATCACGTGAAGGCTCATCCGAAGCTCCCGCGCGCCACGCCGCGGCCGACCAGGTCCTCGCGGAGCTCGAGCATCGCCGTGTAGGTGGGGAGGACCACCAGCCGGCCGTCGCCGGCCGCCAGCGCGCGATCCAGCGCCGCCGCGAGCTCCGGCTCCACGGCGATGCGGTCCAGCGGCACACCCGCGTACTTCAGCCGCAGCGCCAGCTCGGGGGCGCGCGTCCCGGCGCACGTGACCGAGCGCACGCGATCGGCGAGCACCTCGAAGTCGGCGTCCCAGATCCAGCTCACGTCACGGCCGTCGGCGATGCGATCGTTGAGGATCGCGAGCAGGTCGTGGTCGCCCTCTTCGAGCACGAGCGTCCGCAGCACCTCGTTCGCGCCGGCGGGGTTCTTGACGAGGAGGATCAGCAGGTCGCGGCCGCGGATCGAGAGCTTCTCGGCGCGGCCGAACGCGGGCGCAACCGCCTCCAGCCCGGCCACCACATCGGCGAGCGGTGCGCCGAGCGTCTGCGCGAGCGCGGCCGCGGCGAGCGCGTTGTACACGTTGTAGAGCCCGGGCAACGGCAGCGCCACGTCCGCGACGCCCGCCGGCGTGCGCAGCGTCAGGCGCGCGCCGCGCAGCCCGTCGAGGACGACCCGCTCCGCGGCGAACGCGGGCTGTGGGCGCGTCGCCCCGCAGGACTCGCAGTGGTAGTGGCCGAGATGGCCGAGGAACACGCGGTCGTAGCGATACGGGGCGCCGCAGCGGCGGCAGTGCTTGGCGTCGGCCGCGTGCTGCATCCCCGACAGGGCCACCGCTGCGTCCTCGACCCCGAAGTAGACAACGTCGCGGTCTCGGCCCAGATCCGCGACGGCCGGGTCGTCGGCATTGAGCACGAGGCTTGTCGCGGGCGCCGCGGCCACGACCTGCGCCCAGCGATCCGCGATCGCCTCGAGCTCACCGTAGCGGTCGAGCTGATCGCGAAACAGGTTCGCGAGCAGCAACGCGCGCGGCTCGAGGTCGCCTACGACGCGGTCGAGCCAGAACTCGTCAACCTCGAACAGGCCCATGTCGCCGTCGATTGCGCCGCCGCGGCGGACCGCGCCGAGCAGCGCCGTCGCAACGCCGCCGGCCATGTTCGCGCCGGCCCGGTTGTGGACGAGGCGCGTGCCGCCGCGGCCGAGGATGGAGGCCGTCATCGCGGCGGTGGTCGTCTTGCCGTTGGTCGCCGAGATGACCACGCTGCCGCGCGCCAGCCGGCGGCCGAGCAGCCCGATCGCGTCCGGTTCCAGGCGCATCAGCAGCTTGCCCGGCAGCGACGTGCCGCCGCGGCCCGCGCGGCGCGAGACGGCGCCCGCGGCCCGGGCGGCGGCGACCTTCGCGAAGAGCAGGGTCATGCGGGAAGCAGGACCCTGATCGCGCCGGGGACCGCGCGAATCGTCACCGGCAGCTCGCCGATCGGGTCGCCGTCGGCGTACACCGTGAACGGCCGGTCGGCGCTGATCCGGACCTCCGGCCCGCGCAGGACGGTCACGTGCTTCTCCTTCACGTGCTCGCCCTTGAACACCGTCGGCAGGAGACGCAGGAACGTCATCTTCGACGTCGCCGCGCAGATGACCACGTCCAGCTGGCCGTCGTCGAGCTCCGCGTCCGGCGCCATGAACATCCCGCCGCCGTAGGCCTTGGAGTTCGCCGCCGCCACGCTCCAGCCGGTCACACGCCGCTCCTGCCCGTCGACGGTGATGTCGAACGTCGCGTGGCGCCAGCCCGCGAGCGCGCGCAGTGCGGCGTACGTGTAGACGAAACCCCCGAGGCGCGGTGGCGCCTCATTGGCGATCTTGTTCGCGACGGAGTCGAAGCCCAGCGACGCGATGCCGATGAACGTGCGCCCACCGACGTCGCCGACGTCGAGCGCGCGCACCTCGCCGGTCGCGATCACTTCGCAGGCCGCGACGGGCTCGAGCGGGATGCCGCACACGCGCGCGAAGTCGTTGCCACGGCCGCCCGGGAGCACGCCCATCACGGCGTCGGGCCGTTCGCGCAGGACGTGAGCGACCGCCCCGACGAGCCCGTCGCCCGAGAGCGTCACGACGATCCGGTCGTCTTGGGCCGCCGCGAGCGCGAGGTCGCGAGCATGCTCGATCGAGCGCGTGGCCTCGGTGCGCGCCTCGACGCCAAGGCGGCGCAGCTCGGCTTCGACCAGCGGCAGCGCCTGCGCGGCGCGGCCGCCGCCGGCCGTTGGGTTGACAAGGAGGGCGACCCGGCGCGCCATGACAGTCGCGTATCCTCGCAGCCCCGTGCGCGCCGCCCTGATCAGCATCGCGCTCGCCGGCGCGGCCGTTTTCGCCGTCGGCTGCGGCGACGACGACGAGCCAGGCAAGCCGGCCGCCGGCAAGGCCACGCCTGCGCCGACGACCACGGCCACGACGCCGGCGCCGGCAAAGGGCCGCTGCGTGCGCGTGGCGGCGCCGGAGCCGAAGGGCGAGCAGAACCTCGATGCGCCCTCGGGCGAGCTCGATGCCAAGAAGACCTACGTGGTCGTGATGGACACGAGCTGCGGCGAGATACAGATCACGCTCGACGTCAAACGCGCGCCGGATACGGCGGCCTCCGTCGCGAACCTGGTCCGCAAGCGCTTCTACGACGGGCTCACGTTCCACCGCATCGGGCGCGGCGCCGGCGGCGCGGACTTCGTGATCCAGGGCGGCGACCCGCTGGGCAACGGCCAGGGCGGCCCCGGCTACTCGGTGACGGAGGAGCCACCGGAGGGCGTCCGCTACACGCGCGGCGTCGTGGCGATGGCGAAGACGCAGCTGGAGGACGCCGGCACGTCCGGCAGCCAGTTCTACATCGTGACCGCGAAGGACGCGGGCCTCCCGGCGGACTACGCCCTCCTAGGCCGCGTGACCGCGGGCGACGAGGTGGTCACGCGCATCGCAAAGGAAGAGACCGATCCGCAGACCGAGCAGCCGCTGAAGCCCGTCGTGATCAGGCGCGCGACGCTGCGGGTGCGGTGATCGCGTAGACCTTGCGGTCGTCCTCGTCGGACACCACGTGCATCCCGGCGGCCTCGAGGACGTGCTGCGACGCGATGTTCACCAGATCCGTGTCGGCGCGGACGATGCGGATCGCCGGCTCGCCCAGCGCCCAGTCGAGCAGCGCTCGCAGGGCCTCGCGCGCGTAACCCAGCCCGCGCGCCGCGGGAACGATCCCGAAGCCGACCGTGACGCACCCGAGTTCGTCGGGCGGCGTGTAGAAGCCGATGTCGCCGATCACATGCTCGTCGCTGCGGCGTACGACCTGGTACTGGCCGAAGGGCCCTGAATCCGTGCCCTGGTCGGCCATGCTGACCAGCAGCGCGGCGGCGACGAGCGTCCCGTCAAGCGGGTAGCCGGCGGCCCACGGCAGCCTGGGGGAGGAGACGCCCTCCAGCAGAGCGCGCAGCTCTTCCAGCGAGCGCTGACGGAGATACAGCCGCTCGGTGACGATCAGGTGCACCGGAGCGACCCTATCCGGGCGCCATGCTCCTTTTCAGGGTCATTCAGAACAAAGTCGAGGGAGCGAGCTCGTCGGGCGTGGCCGGCGCCAGGCATTCCGGGCCGTCGTAGCGGGCGTCGTTGACGGCGGTCCCCACAGCGCGCGTGGCGGTGAGCGCCTCGGGCAACGGGCGCAGGAGATCCTGGAGGTCACTCTCGTCCGTGCCCTGCGCGAGCCACGCGCTCTCCTCGCCGGGGCCGCCGAGCATCACCGGCATGCGGTCGTGCAGCTCGCGCAGCACGCTGTTGGCCTCAGTCGTGACGATCGCGCAGCTGCTCAGCCACGAGCCGTCCGGGGCGCGCCAGCGCGCCCACAGCCCGGCGAAAGCAAACGGCAGGCCGTCGCTAAGCGAGATCCACCAAGGCAGCTTCGGCAGCGACGGCCGCGGCTGCCATTCATAGAAGCCGTCGGCGATCACGAGGCAGCGGTGCGTGCGAAACGCGTCGCGATACGCGGGCCGCTCGGCGACCGTCTCCGCGCGCGCGTTGATGCGCTTGAACGCGCCGCGGGTGTCCTTCGCCCAGTGCGGTACGAATCCCCAGCGCAGCAGCTCCCCACGCGGGACGCCCTCACGATCGGTGGTCACACATGCGACCTCGTCCCCGGGGCAGACGTTGAACCGTTGCCGCAGCTCGAGATCGTCTCCGAGCGCGAAGCGCTCGCGCAGCTGCGCGGGGCTAGGGCCGGCCAGCGAATAGCGCCCACACATCGGCGCGCCCCGGTCAGGGGCCGGCCGCGGCCCGCTCTGCCTGCGCCCTGCGTTGCCTGCGGCGGCCGATCGTGACCAGCACGGTGATCGCGATGATGACGACCACCAGCCCGAGGAAGATCGACGAGCCCAGCCCGACCCCGCCGAGCGGCAGCCCGATCAGCTGCACGATCCCGGTGCCGACCGCGAGCAGGGCGATGACGAGCAGGACGATCAGCAGGATGCCGCGGATGCGCAGCAGGACCGGTGCGCCGGGCGGCGGGACGAGCACCGCCGTCAGCCGCAGCAGCATCAGCTGGCGGCTGGAGGGCGGCGTCTGGCCGAGGCGCTCGACCGCAATCTTGAGATCGTCCGCGCGGCGCTCAGCCAGCGCGAGCGAGGCGTCCGCCATGCGCCGCAGCGCCATCCGCTCCTGCGGGCGTGCGGCGGCCACCGCGCGCCGGAAGTACTCGCGCGCCGCCTCGGCGTC
Source organism: uncultured Conexibacteraceae bacterium (assembly GCA_963832195.1). Lineage (GTDB taxonomy): Bacteria > Actinomycetota > Thermoleophilia > Solirubrobacterales > Solirubrobacteraceae > Baekduia. Next base: position 401,970 of record CAWHTH010000003.1, on the reverse strand, counting down.
GTAGCGCTCGGCCGCCCGCGCGCCGAGGATCGCCTGCGCCGCGGCCTTGTTGCGCTGCTCGCGCTCGAGCTCCTCGTCGGAGCGGTGCTCGAGCTGCGTGATCGCGGCGAGCGCGCTCGCCTGCTGGACCTTGATCTGGCGCTGTTTGGGCGGCATCGTCGCCAGGCAGCGTAGCGGTAGGCTGGCGCCGCCATGCGCTTCGACGAGCTCGTCCGCACGACCAACGCCGGCATGGTCGCCTTCGATCTCGCGCTGGGCGCGGGAGCGATCGCGGCTCCCGATACGACGCTGAAGCTGCTGGGTCACGAGCGCCCGTCGCCGGACGCGCGCGCGCTGTTTCGCCGCTGCGGGCCGATCTGGCTGACGTTCGCCGCAGCGCACGCGGTCGCGGCGGTTCGGGGCAAGCCGCAGGACTGGTGGGCGCTGGCGTGGCTGCGCGCCACCGAGATCGGAACCGACGCGCTGTGGGCATCCTCGCCCGCGATCCCGCGTCCCGAGGCCAAGGCGGCGCTCTGGGGCGCCGGCCTGGCCAATCTGGCTTTCACGGCTGCCTTCGCCGCCCGCAGCCGCGCCAGCTAGCCTGCGCGGCCGTATGAACCGGCGCGCCTGTCTGATCGCGATGGCCCTCGTGCTCGCGCTGCCCCCGGCGGCGCAGGGGCAGAGCAACCCGTTCCAGCCGCTGCCCGCGCCGGCGCCGACGCCGGCGCCGCCGACGACCACGCCCAGCACGCGCTCGACAAGCGACAACGGCCTGGAGACGTGGCAGGAGATCCTGATCTACGTGGGTGGCGCCGGGCTGCTGTTCGGGATCGGGTGGGCGATCGTGCTCGATGCGCGCCGCCGTGCACCGGCCGAGGAACGGCGCAGCGACGAGAAGCCGAAGGGCACGTCGCACCCGCCGCAGCACAAGGCGAAGGCGCGCTCGCGCGCGAAGGCCGCACGGGCGTCGCGCAGGCGCAACCGTTAGCTGCCGGGCACGTCGACGTAGCCGGTGCCCAGCGCGCGCCCGCGGGCGGCGAGGCACGCGCGCTCGAGCCGCACGAACACGAGCGCGATCCCGCGCTCGCCCTGGGCGGGCGTGTTACGGCACCAGACGTACGTGAAGCGGTCGAAGTTCAGCGTCGCGACGAACGGATGGCCGAGACGGCCGACGCTGCGGCCGCGCTGGCGGACGTCGGCCTTGACCGCGACGCAGTCGTAGCGCCCGAGGCGCTTGACCAGGTCGCGGTCGTCCGGGATCGCGTCGCGCGAGCGCGCAATCGGGCCGCACTCGGTGTGCGAGATCGGGCCGTCCAGCTCGCCTGCCCGGCCGCGTGCGCGGGCATCCTGGGTGATGCGGGCCTCGACGGCCACGACCAGCGCGCGGCGCGCGCGCAGGACCGCGGCGCGGCCGGCTCCCGCCGGCGGCTTCAGCTGCCGCGCGGCACCGCGGTGCGGGGCCTGGATCCGCTTCAACCGTGCCGTCAGCTCCACGCGCCTGCGCTCGCGGTCCGCGCGGTCGCGCTCGCGCCTGTCCGCGGCGTCGCTGAGCAGCACGACGACCAGCGCGGCGACGATGACCACGCCGGCGAAGCCCGCCGCCACGAGCCTGAGCCGGCGGCGCCCGACTTCTGCGGCCGCTCGCGCGTAGTACGAGGTCCCGCAGTGCGGGCAACGCTCCCAACGCGTCCGCGCCTCGCGACCGCATCCCGGGCAGGTCCGCAGCGGCGCCTCGTCGGCCATCGCGGCCATCGTAGAGGCAGGGCGCCAGACCCCCACGTCGAACTCGGCGTGAGCGATAAGCCCCGGCAGGGAGCAACTTCACATGCCCGGTGGTGTACGCCGATACAGCCCCCGTAACCATTCCTTCACCCGAGGGGCCCGTCGCTTCGCTGCCATGTCACCAGCTCCGATGGCATTTCGTGCCCGCCTGCCGCTTCGTGTAGCGCCGCCGGTACGCCACCTGCGCAAGGAACACCTGCGCCTCGCCGACGGCGCCCGCACCACGCTGTACGTGGCTTCGTACGACCTGCGGAAGACCGACGTCCGCGTCGTACGGCTTGCACGGCCGGCGCCGCTCGAGGCCTGGTGCCAGGTCCATGGCGAGCAGGAGGCGATCGTCGGCGGCTTCTTCGCTCGGCCCACGGGCACCCCGCTGGGCGAGCTGCGCACCGCCGGCATGGTGCGGGAGTTCGTGCCCTTCGCGGCGCCCTGGGCCGCGACGCGCGGCTGCCTCCTCGTGGCCGGCGGCCGCGTGCGCCTGGCGCGCCGCGACGAGCTCGCGGCGGCGCCCGCGGGCGACCTGCTGCAGGCCGGGCCGCTGCTCGTCCGCGGCGGCGAGCCGGTGGTGGCCGGCGATCCCGAGGGCTTCTCCGCCGGCGCGCACCAGTTCGACTCCGACATCACCGACGGCCGCTATCCGCGCGCGGCGCTCGGCGTCACGCGCCGCGGCCGCCTGCTCGCGGTCGCCTGCGACGGGCGCTCGGACCACGACTCCGGGCTGACCTTCGGCGAGCTCGCCGAGGCGATGCTGGCGCTGGGATGCGTCGACGCGCTCAACCTCGACGGTGGCGGATCGACGTCGCTCGTGTGCGGTGGGCGCCTGCGCAACCGGCCGCGCGAGGCGCACGGGATCGTGTTGCCGGAAGGCCGCGCCGTCTCGACAGCGATCGTCTTCCGGGCACGAACCCCCTAGCTTCGGCCGGGTTCGGGTACAAACCCCACTGGGTGCGGGTTCTTTCCGGTCTGATGTTCTTCCCCCGAGGTGGCTCTGCGCACGTCGCGCACGCGCTCGCCCGCGGCCTCGGCGACCACGACTGGGATGTCACGGTCGTGAGCGGCTCGCATGCCGGCCACGGCGACGCCCGCGTGTTCTACGAGGACGTTGCGCTGCACGCCGTCGACTTCGACGCCGGCGATGCGCCGATGCACCCGTCCTACGAGGACCGGCCGGGCGCGCCGGACTGCGTCTTCGCGGCTGTCGACGACACCGCCTACGCGCGCCACGTCGACGCGTGGGCGCGCGCGCTCGCCGACGCCGGGGCGGCCGACCACGACGTCCTGCACCTCCACCATCTGACTCCGCTGTACGAAGCGGCGGCGCGCGTTGCGCCGGGCGTGCCGATCGTCGGGCACCTGCACGGCACCGAGCTGCTGATGCTCGAGCGCATCGCCGACGGCCCGCCGCCCAGCTGGAAGCACGCGCGCGCGTGGGAGCGGCGCATGCGGCGGTGGGCCGGCGCCTGCGAGCGGCTCCTGCTCCTGTCCCCGAGCCAGATGGACCGCGCGGTCGAGCTGCTCGGCGTGGATCCCGCGCGCTGCGTCGTCGTGCCCAACGGCTTCGACCCGGCCGTGTTCGACCGTCGCAGCGTGGACCCTGAGCGGTTCTGGCGCCACCACCTCGTGGAACATCCGTGCGGCTGGGCGCCCGGATCCGACGAGGGCAGCATCACCTACGAGGCGCGGAATGTCGCGGCGCTGCACCGCGGGCCGGTCCTCGTGGCCGTCGGCCGCTTCACAGAGGTCAAGCGCACGCCGCTACTCGTGCGCGCCTTCGCGCGTGCGCGCGCACGCGTGGACGGCCCTGCCGCGCTGGTGATCGTCGGCGGCCATCCCGGCGAGTGGGAGGGCGAGCACCCGTACGACGTCGTCCGCGACCTCGGCGCGCCGGACGTGTTCCTGGCCGGCTGGCATCCGCACGCGACGCTGCCGGAGTTCTTCGCGGCCGCGGACGCAGTTGTCCTTGCCAGCGTGCGCGAGCAGTTCGGGCTTGTGTTGGTCGAGGGGATGGCGTGCGGCCTGCCGGCAATCGCGGTCGACCGCTACGGGCCGGCGGAGATCGTCGACGACGGCCGCACCGGCTGGCTCGTCGAACCCGACGACGAAGCGGCGCTGGCGAAGGCGATCGAGCACTGCCTCACCGACGCCGACGAGCGCCGCCGCCGCGCGGCGCGCGCCTTCGACGACGCGCGCGAGCGCTACTCCTGGCCCTCGATCGCCGTCGACGTCGCTGCCGTGTTCGACGAGGTCGCCGCGGTCGGGGCAGGGCTGGCCGCCTGACGGATGGCACCCGCGCGGCCGCGGCTGGTCGAGTTGGAGCTCGCGGAAGACCCCGGCGCCTGGGCGGCGCTCGGGCTCGTCGTCGACGGCAATTCCTGCCAGGTCGGCGGCGTGCGCCTGCGCCTCGCGGGGCGCGCGGCGGGGGAGGGGATCCTCTCGTGGACGCTCGGCGGCGCGTCGGCGACGGACAGCAGCATCGACGGCCTCCCGACCCACACGTGTCACTCAGGGGACAGGCCCCTCAGTGACGCTCCGCCGCACCCGCTCGGCGTGTGCGCGGTCGACCACGTCGTCGTGATGACGCCCGACCTCGAGCGCACCGCCGCCGCGCTCGCCCAGGCGGGGCTGGACCCGCGCGCGACACAAGAGTTCAGCGCCCAGGGTCGCCGGATGCGGCGGGCGTTCCTGCTCACGGCCGACGCGCTCGTCGAGCTCATCGGGCCGGTCGAGCCCGACGGCGACGGCCCGGCGCGGTTCTGGGGCCTCACGCTCGTCGTCCAGGACGTCGACGCGGCCGCACTCGCCCTCAGGAGCCATGCGGGCAGCCCGCGTGACGCGGTCCAGCCGGGGCGCCGAATCCTCACCATACGGCCGGATAGCGGCGTTTCGCTGCCGCTCGCGCTGATCTCGCCGCGCTAGGCGTCCAACGAACGTCCAGATTTGCGTGGACACGTGCCTGAACGGACGTCCACGCCCGATACCTGGACTGCGCCTCAGGGACTTTCGGCGCACACCTCAGCCCCCAGAGGGGCGCCCTGCACCAGAGGGGGCGCCGGACAGGGGCTCATCGAACCATGCCCGCTCGCCTTCGCACAACGCTGCTCACCTTCGCCTGCACGCTCGCGGCGACGCTCGCCCCGGCGGCGGTCGCCGGCGCGTGCACCGGGGCGGACGCGGACCCCACGAAGGACGCGCGCAGCCTGGTCGAGACAGCGACGGTGTGCCTGCTCAACGTTGAGCGCTCTGCTCGCGGCCTGGCGCCCGTGACCTACGACGCGACGCTGTCGAGCGTCGCTCAGGGCCACGCCCAGGACATGCTCGACCGCCACTACTTCGCCCACGTCTCGCCGGACGGCGGCACGCTGACCGACCGCCTGCGCGCCGGCCGCTGGATCCCCGAGAACTCGGCTTGGACGGCCGGCGAGAACATCGCCTGGGGCCAGTCCTACCTGGGCACGCCGCGCGAGATCATGAAGGCCTGGATGAACAGCCCGGGCCACAAGGCGAACATCCTCGAGCCCGACTTCGTCGAGATCGGCATCGCGACGCTCCCGGGCGCGCCGAACGGCGCCGACAACGCCGGCACCTACGTGACGAACTTCGGCTGGCGCGAGGCCGGCGCAGACGCGACCGACAGCGACGCGCCCGCCGCCAGCGTCGCGCGCACGGTCACCAAGAAGAAGACCACGCGCAAGCGCTGCGCCCGCTACGCCAAGAAGAGCGCTCGCTCGTCGCGCAAGTCGCGCAGCACGCGCCGCTGCGTCCGCTACGTGCGCAGCTCGCGCACGCGTCGCTCCTAGCGTCCCGGCCGGCCCGCGACACGGTGTCGCGGAACAGCCTGGACGCCGAAGACTGTCAAGAGCGGCAACGCGCCAACTTGGGTTTCAGCGAAATGGCCTGATACCCGCACCACCGCACGGAAACCCGGTTTCCGGCACGTGCGGGCCGCTGGACGTCCGTTCGATCCTCGGAGGGTAGGGCTCAAGTGGACGCCGAAACCGGGTGTACAACTCCGGACACACCCCACCAGCCGGCCGCGTTTCTCGGGGGAGCAATTGCGGGCCGGCTTTCTCGCCATGGAGGGCCGAATGTCCGTAGCGCTTAGTCGTCGTCTGCTGCTGCCGTTGATCACGCTCGCGCTGCTGTGCGCCGCGAGCATCTTCAGCGCATCGCGCGCTTTTGCCGCGTGTACGCCGGCTGCCAACGACATCATCTCGCCGAGCTGCTTCGAAGGCGGCGACGGCAACCTCGTCGTAGACAACGCCAACGGGACCGGCCGTATCGACTGGGCCTCGCTGACGCCGTCGACGTTCACGGACGGCACCGGCGCCACCGACTCGCAGTTCGCGGGTGGGGCGGCGGGCAAGCAGAACGACCCAGGCGCGTGGTCGTTGATCGAGGGCCCGAACCCGGCCAAGACCGACGTCCTCGCGGTGGCGACGAAGACCGACCCGGTCAGCAACCACATCTTCTTCTACGGCGCGTTCCACCGGTTCGGCGACACCGGCAACGCGAACGTGAGCTTCGAGCTCAACAAGGTCGCGACGCTCTACGACAACGACGGCAGCGCGGCGACGCCACCGGTGCCGTTCCGCTCCGAGGGCGACGCGATGATCACGTTCGACGGCGGCGCCGGCAACGTGCGCGTCGGTATGTGCCTTTGGCACGGCGACGAGCGCGGCGAGTCCAGCAACGCGGCGTACGGGTGGTACACGCTGCCGGGCTTCGGCATGCCGGGCGCGGTGAAGGTCGACTCCAACACCGACTGCACGACGCTGTCGACGGTCGACCTGGCGACGCGCGTGGCGTTCGGCAACGTCAACGCGAGCACGCTGGACAACACTCCAGGCGGCGGCCCGACGGTGCTGTCGAACTTCCCGGACTCGATCGGCGCCAACACGTTCGGCGAGGTCTCGGTCGACCTGACCGCGGCCCTCAGCACGCCCGGCCAGCAGAACCCGTGCTTCGACTTCGGCGGCGTCTGGATGCACTCGCGCTCGTCGGACACGATCGTCGCGAACATGCAGGACTACGTGACGCCGCACGCGCTCGTGGGTGCGCGCAGCTGCGCGATCTCGGTCGACAAGCAGGTGGCGGTCGGCTCGGCCGCCGGCCCGTACCACCAGGGCACGCCCGCCGACCCAAGCTGGGCCAACAACGGCGACACGCTCTACTACACGCTCGCCGTCCGCAACGACGGCGCGGTGCCGGTCGTGGTCGACAGCATCGCCGACCCCAACTGCTCCGCCGCGACGATCGCCGACGCGGACAAGCGCAACTCCGCGAACGCCCTCGACGCCACCCCGACGAGCTTCGACCCGGGTGACGTCTGGACCTACCGCTGCTCGCACGTGCTGGCGCCGGGCGACCCGGAGCCGTACGTCAACACGGTCACGGTGAACGCCCACGTCGGCAGCGCGCCGGGGCCGGTGAAGAGCCTCACGGCGACCGACTCCGTCGGCACCGGCCGCTACGGCCGCATCGTCCTGCGCAAGGACAACGTCGGCGGCACCGCCACGGACGACTTCACGTTCACGCCGTCGAGCGCGCTGAGCGCAGGCGGCAACTTCCTCTGGGGGGAGAGCGACGGCGACAAGGTCTTCGCCGACCTGCTGCCCAACGACTCCTCGGCGACCGAGTACTCGCTGACCGAGCCGGCAGCCGGGCAGCCCGCCGACTACTCGCTCACCGGCATCGGCTGCCGCCGCGGGCCCGGCGCCGACGACACCGTCGACAGCGACACGACCGTCTCGCTGGCGGCCCGCAAGGCGACCGTCGAGGTCTCCGCGGGCGAGGTCGTCTACTGCACGTTCACGAACACGAAGGCCACGAAGCTCACCGTCATCAAGCAGGTCGTGAACAACAACGGCGGCAGCGCGACGGCGGGCGCGTGGACGATGAACGTCGACGCGACGAACCCGAGCGACGACTCGTTCCCGGGCTCCGCCGGTACGACGATCACGCTCGACCCGGGCGCGTATGGCGTCACCGAGTCGGGCGGGCCTTCGGGCTACGCGCTGCAGTCGAGCGTCGGCTGCGCCGGCACGATCACCGTCGGCCAGCACCTGGTTTGCACGCTCGTCAACAACGACGTGGCGCCGCAGCTCACGGTCGTCAAGCACGTCGTCAATGACGACGGCGGCACCAGGACGGCGAGCTCGTTCACGATGAACGTGACCGGCACCAACGTCTCCGACGACTCGTTCGCCGGCGCCGAGGCACCCGGCACGACCGTCACGCTCAACGCCGGCTCCTACTCGGTCGACGAGGGCGAGCACGGCGGCTACGCCAAGACCGCATCGGCCGACTGCACCGGCACGATCGCGATCGGGCAGAGCAAGACCTGCACCATCACCAACAACGACATCGCCCCGCAGCTGACCGTCGTCAAGCACGTCGTCAATGACGACGGCGGCACCAGGACGGCGAGCTCGTTCACGATGAACGTGACCGGCACCAACGTCTCCGACGACTCGTTCGCCGGCGCCGAGGCACCCGGCACGACCGTCACGCTCAACGCCGGCTCCTACTCGGTCGACGAGGGCGAGCACGGCGGCTACGCCAAGACCGCATCGGCCGACTGCACCGGCACGATCGCGATCGGGCAGAGCAAGACCTGCACCATCACCAACAACGACATCGCCCCGCAGCTGACCGTCGTCAAGCACGTCGTCAATGACGACGGCGGCACCAGGACGGCGAGCTCGTTCACGATGAACGTGACCGGCACCAACGTCTCCGACGACTCGTTCGCCGGCGCCGAGGCACCCGGCACGACCGTCACGCTCAACGCCGGCTCCTACTCGGTCGACGAGGGCGAGCACGGCGGCTACGCCAAGACCGTATCGGCCGACTGCACCGGCACGATCGCGATCGGGCAGAGCAAGACCTGCACCATCACCAACAACGACATCGCGGCGGAGCTCACGGTCATCAAGCACGTCGTCAACAAGGGCGGCAGCGACGCGTCGGCCGGCGACTTCACGATGAATGTGACCGGCACCAACGTCTCGGACAGCTCATTCGACGGCGCCGAGGCGCCGGGCACGACTGTGTCGCTCGACGCCGGCTCCTACTCGGTCGACGAGTCGGGCGGGCCGGCGGATTACACGAAGTCGCTGTCGGCCGCCTGTGCGGGCACGATCGCGCTCGGCGAGTCCAAGACCTGCACGATCACGAACAGGCGCGACACCGGCACGATCGAAGTCGTCAAGAACCTCGTGCCCGCCAGCGACGACGGCACGTTCGACCTCCTGGTGGACAACCAAGTCGAGAAGGCGGGTGCTTCGAACGGCGAGGGCACCGGTCAGGTCGAGGTCGCAACGGGCGACCACGCCGTCTCCGAGGCCGGTGCCCTCAGCCACTACGTCAGCGCGATCTCGTGCAAGCTCGGCGAGACGACGGTGGCGCAGGGCGCGGGCGGCGGCCCGCTGACCGTGGCCGTCGCCAAGGACGAGCACGTCGTCTGCACGATCACGAACACGCGCAAGCCACACGTCGTGATCCGCAAGGTGCTCGACCCGGCCGAGCCGGGCAACGAGACGGAATTCGCGTTCTCCTCCGACCTGCCGGCCGGCGGTGGCGTCGAGGCTGACGGCGGCTTCGCGCTGGCACACGGCGAGCAGGTCGACGCGGAGGTCGCGCCGGGCGCCTACGCGGTGGCCGAGAACAATCCGACAGGCGCGGGGTACAAGCTCCTCGCCCTGTCCTGCGAGGAGTCGACCTCCAACAGCACAACGAGCCTCGGCAACCGCAGCGCGTCGATCCAGGCGGATCCGGGCGAGACCGTGACATGCACGTTCCGCAACCGCCGCGTGACGGCCCAGGCCGTGGTCATCAAGACCGGCAGCGAGTTCGCCTACCACGGCGACACCGTCACCTACCAGTTCGCGGTGACCGCGACGGGCAACTCCCCGCTCAGCGACGTGCACGTGACCGACGACCATTGCAAGGATGTCTCGGCCACGCCCGTCAACAAGGTAAACGACGACGGGGACGCCTCCCTCGACCCGATCGGCGCCGACGGCGTGAACCCGGAGCAGTGGATCTACAACTGCTCGATGCAGGTCAGCGGCGACCACGCCGCGGACGAGGAGGACCCGATCGTCAACACCGCCACGGTGACGGCCAAGGACGAGCTCGGCCGCGTCGTGACGGACGTCGACCAGCACAGCACCAACCTGCTGCACCCGTCGGTGTCCATCGACAAGACGGGCCCGGCGACCGCTCTGGCGGGCAGCCGGATTGAGTACACCCTCGTGGTGGGCAACACCGGCGATATGCCCTTCGCTGAGGCTCTAGTCGTCCTCACCGACGACCTCTGCGAGGCCCCGCCGGCGCTCGTTTCGAAGAACGGGGACGGGTCCCCGGGCACCCTTGATCCGGGCGAATCGTGGACCTACACGTGCACCGTGCAGTCCGCTGCTGATCAAAATGTCGTGCACAACGTTGCCAGCGTGACCGCAACAGACCAGAATGCACGCATGGCGACGGCGTCCGACTCCGCGGACACCGCTCTCGCAAGGCAGGAAGTGCTGCCTGCGCGCGTGGATCCGGGTAGTGCAAGGTTGCGCGGCCCCAGTGGCTGCCCGACCGCGCGCTCGGTGCGGGCGACCGTCTCCGGCCGTCAGATCCAATCCGTGTCGTTTTTCCTAGACGGCCACCGGATCCGGACTGTCACGAAGCCGGATACGCACGGACGCTGGCTTGTGACGATGTACCCGCGGCGCCTGTCCTATGGGCAGCACCGTGTCCGGGCTCGGATCCAGTTCACCGCGGCCAGCGCGACGCCGGTGCGCAATTTGCGCCTGACGTTCGCCCGCTGCAGACCGCCGGTGATCCGGCCGAAGTTCACCGGGTGATCGCCAGTGGGTGTGTGATCACCTTGGTGACGGCCGGCGTCGTGCCCGCGGCCTGCCCCCGAGAGGCTCAAGGTGCGGCGCCGGCCCCCTTTTGAAGGACCACATGGGGGAGGGGGTCGGCTCGAAGGAGCCGACCCCCTAGTGGTTCACGGAGCCGGCTAGAAACGCAAACCCCGACTAAACGCCGGTGGGTGTGATCAGCTTCGCGGCGGCCGGCGTCGTGCCCGCGGCCTGCCCCCGAGAGGCCTAAGGTGCGGCGCCGGCCCTTACTTGATGCCCCGGGGGGTGTGAGGGTCGCCGAGAGATTTACCGGCGAGCACCGAGGGAGGGAGTCGCGCGGAGGTGCGCCAGAGCGCGGCTCTTTCGTTGCGATTCCCGGCCCGAAAACGTGATGTGCGGCAGGGGTCTGCGGACTTAGGGGCCATATACGCCCGTAAGTCAGCACACCCTCGCGGCCGTCACGAAGCGCGGCTACGAACGAGCCGGTTTCGCGGGAAGCCGCAACATGTGGCGGCCGCCGCCCGGCCGATCCGCCCTCCCTCGGTGCCGCAGGTAAATCCCTGCGCGGCGCTCGAAGGCGCAGCGCCGCGAGCCCTACAACCCCGGCGGGTGCCGCACCGAATAGCCCGCCGACGGGCGGTCGCGCAGCTGCCAGCGCGAGCCCGTCTCCCAGCGGCCGGTCGTGTCGTAGCGGCGGCCGTTGATGACCATGTAGGCGTGGCCGGGGTGCGCGTAGACCGTGATCCAGCGGCCGGGGCCGGCGGCGCCGTAGCTCATGAGGCCGCTCGAGTTGCGCGGCGAGCGCAGGCGGCCGATGGCATGCAGGACGTAGGACACCGAGCCCGAGCAGTCGTAGCCGGTGTCGTTGAAGGTGCCGTGGCCGCCGCCGTAGCGGTAGGGGAAGTGCGCGATGCGGTTCGCCGCCCGGATCGCGGTCCAGACCGCCTGCGGGATCCCGCCGCCGGTCGAGGACGCGCGCGAGCCGCGCCGCTTGAGGACCGGATGGCGCCCGCGCACGCCGAGCGCCGCCCAGGTCGCGGGGCCGATGATCCCGTCGGCGGTCATGCCGCGTGCCCGTTGGAAGCCGCGGACCGCGCGCGCCGTGCCGGGACCGAAGACGCCGTCGGCGTCGATGCCCAGCCTGCGCTGCGCAAGCCGGACCGATGAGCCGCTGGTCTGCACGCGGGCGCCGCTGGCGTGGGCCCGGCGCGCCCGCGCGCGGCGGATCATGCGCCAGGTCGCGGCGCCGACTACGCCGTCCGCGGAGATGTCGTGGCGGCGCTGGAAGCGCTTCACGGCACGGCTGGTGCCAGGGCCGAAGACACCGTCGGCCGGTATGTGGAGGGCGCGCTGGAGCCGCTTGACCGCCTTGCCGCGTGCGCCGCGCTTCAGCGGCTTGGCGTCAGCAGTCGCGGGCAGCACGGCGACGATCGCCGCCGCGGCGAGCAGCGGCGCGCGCGCGTGGTCCCGGAGGGGCATGAGGCGCGTCGTTCTATAGGCGCGAATTCCTTGATTTTGCAGGATTTCTTGCAGACCCGCGTTCTGCAAGGCGCCGTTCAGCCGCCCGTGCGTGCCATCCCGCGCATCGCAAACATCCCTAACACGGCCATCAGGCCGCCCATCGCGAGGTAGGCCGGCCACGTGTCGCCCCAGGTCACATCGCCGACGAAGCCCTGCCGGATGCCCTCGAGGATCAGCGTCACGGGGTTGAGGGTCGCGATGGTCTCCAGCCAGTCGGAGAGCAGCTCCTTCGGGGCATAGGCGGTGGTGAAGAGGACCGCCGAGAAGCTGCCGACCTGCATCAGCGGCGCGGCCTGCTGCGTCCGGAAACGCAGCGCGAGCGTGACGCCCCAGAACGCCGCGCAGCAGGCGACGCCCATGACGAGCGTCCCGGCGATCACGAGCGTGAGGAGGCCGGGGAAGTCAACGCCCATCGAAAGTGCGACGACCAACAAGAAGATCGCCGGCAGCAGAGCCCGCAGCGCAGCCGACGCCACGATCCCGGCCAGCAGCGCGACGCGCGGGGCGGGGCACACCAGCAGCCGGTCGAACCAGCCCTGCTCGATGTCACGGGCCAGGTTGACGCCCGTCGCCGCCCCGGTGAACCCGGCGCCCTGCAGGAACCCGACCGGCACCACGAACGTGCGGAAGTCCGAAGCGTCGAAGCCCGGAACCCGCGCCGCCTCTCCGAAGACCCCCGACACCCCGACCATGAAGATCGTCGGCGCGAGCACGCCCGGGATGGCGGCGCCCGGCACGCGCAGGATCTCGTTGAGCGCTCGCCGCACGAGCGCGCGGACGATGACGACGTTGGCGCTCACGCCTCGCGCAGCCTCCCGCGCAGGGCTAGGACCGACAGCGCGATGCCCACGGCGGCAACGCCCGCGGCAGCAAGGAAGCCCTCGAGCACCGGCTCCGCTGAGAGACCCGAGATGATCGGGTCGCGCATGCCATCGGCGATGTAGCTGAGCGGGTTGTACTCGGCGACGGCATCGGCCGGCGAGCTGAGCAGGTTGGCGGGGAAGAACGCGGTCGAGACGAACAGGACCACGAAGATGAGGGGAAAGATCCCCTGGACCGTCGAGGCGTTCTTGGCGCGCAGCGCGAGCATCACGCCGATCGCGGCGAAGCCCATGCCCGCCGTGACGGCGATCGCCGTGCAGACGAGGGCGCCGAGCAGGCCCGCCTCGATGTGCGCGCCGAACAGCAGCCCGAGGGCAAGGAACCACGTGACCTGAGCGACCGCGAGGACCGCGCCGGCCAGAATCCGGCCGAGGACGATCGAGACCCGGGGGATGGGGGAGGCGACAAGGCGGTCGAAGAACCCGCCCTCTATCTCCAGCGCACTCGCGATCCCCGCCATGACCCCGGCGAACATCAGCGACTGCAGGATCGCGGCGGAGAGCTGGAAGTCGAGGAAGCCGTGGACTTCCGGGAACCCGGGCAGGTCGGTCGTGCGATGAAGGCCACCGACGTTGATGGCCAAGAGCAGCGAGGGGAAGATGATGAGCGGAGCGAGGAACTGCGGGCGGCGGAGTGAGTTGCGCAGCGCCCGCCGCGCGAGCGCGACAGCTGCCCGGATCACGCGGGCGCCTCAGCCTCGGCCGACGCGCCCTCCGGCTCGAGGTGGTGCCCGGTCCTGAGCAGGAAGACGTCGTCGAGCGTGGGCTGGACCAGCTCGAGCGACGCGACCGTGACGCCCGCCTCGTCCAGCGCCCGCACGACGCCGGCGATCGCGGCGGCGCCCTCGCTCACCTCTATTGAAAGGGAGACTCCCTCCGGCGGCTCGCGCAGCGAGCCGAAGCGCTCGCACACGGCGCGCGCCGCCGCCTCGTGGTCGCCCGCGAGCGATATGTCGAGGTGCGGGGACCCGGCCTCCGCCTTGAGCTGGGCCGGCGTGCCCTCCGCCACGATCACGCCGCGGTCGATGATCCCGACACGATCCGCGAGCTGATCGGCCTCCTCGAGGTACTGCGTGGTCAGGAAGACCGTCGTGCCCTCGCCGCGCAGGCGCCGGACTTCCTCCCACAGCGTCTTGCGCGACCCGGGGTCGAGGCCGGTCGTCGGCTCGTCGAGAAACAGCACCTCAGGCTCGTGTATCAGCGCCATCGCGAGATCGAGACGCCGCCGCATGCCCCCGGAGTAGGTGCCCACGCGCCGGTCCTCGGCGTCGACGAGGCCCACGCGCTCGATCAGCTCGGCGCCGCGGGCGCGGACGCGGTCGGGAGCGATCCCGTGCAGCGTCGCCTGGAGCTCGATCAGCTCGCGGCCGGTCATCAACAGATCGAGCGCGGCCTCCTGCAGGGCGACCCCGATGCGTTTGCGCACCTGCGCCGGCTCCGTCGCGACGTCGTGGCCGGCGACGGTCGCGTGTCCGCCGGTCGGGCTTGAGCAGCGTCACGAGCATTCGCACGGTGGTCGTCTTGCCGGCGCCGTTGGGCCCGAGGAAGCCGTAGACCGCTCCCGGCTGGACCTCCAGGTCGATCCCACGGACGGCCTTCACGCCGCCCTTGAACTGCCGCTCGAGGCCCACGACTTCGATCGCGGGGGCCATCGGCCGGGAGTCTATTGCGGGCGCAACGGGTACCCGCGGGCGTGATGGCGTTCGATGACCCGCGCGTCGAGGAGGCGGCGCAGAGCCTGTTCGAGCAGGCGGAGGAGGATGGCTGCCTCGAGCTCTCCGAGCTGGCCGCGCTCGGGGCGCGCTTCGAGCTCGACGACGCGAGCCAGGAGGCACTGCACCGCGAGGCGGAGGCACGCGGGCTCGAGGTCACCGACGACTGCGGGCGGGCGTCGATGCCGGCCACCTCTTACAGCAACGGAGCCCTCGCCTCGGCGACGACGGACGCGCTCGCGCTCTTCCTGCGCGACGTCCGCAAGCACCCGCTGCTGACCGCCGACGAGGAGATCGCGCTCTCGAAGCGGATCGAGCAGGGCGACGAGGAGGCGAAGCAGCGCATGATCAGCTCGAACCTCGCGCTCGTCGTCTCGATCGCGAAGCGTTACCCGACCGACGGGATGACGCTGCTGGACCTGATCCAAGAGGGCATCTTCGGGCTCATCCGCGCAGCCGAGAAGTTCGACTGGCGCAAGGGCTTCAAGTTCTCTACTTATGCGACGTACTGGATCCGCCAGGCGATCCAGCGCGGGATGGAGAACAAGGAGCGCACGATCCGGATCCCGACGAATGTGCTCCAGAAAGAGCGGCGCCTGCAGAAGGCCGAGCGCGAGCTGTCCGTCCGGCTGGGGCGCGCCGCAACCGACGCTGAGCTGGCGAAGGAAGCCCGCCTGACGGTCGACGAGATCGAGAAGCTGCGCGACATGGCGCGTACGGTCACGAGCCTCGATCGCCCGGTCGGTCAGGAAGGGGAGACCGCCCTCGGCGACCTCCTACCGGGCGAGGGCCCGCCGCCGGACGAGGTGGTCGTGGTGAGCCTGCGCGAGGGTGCCGTCCGCCGTGCCCTGTCCGAGCTTCCGGACATCGAGCGCCAGGTCGTCGAGTTGCGCTACGGCATGGACGGCGAGGGCCGGCCGCTCGGCGTGAAGGAGGCCGCGAGCCGCCTCGAGCTGTCCCAGACGGAGCTGAGGAAGGTCGAACGCCATGCGCTCGAGCGGCTTGCGACGGTCCGAGAGCTCGAAGCTCTGCGCGAAGCTGCATAAAGGTTCCGCAAACCTGCCGAAAGCATCGGCAAACACAGCGCAACGTGCATGAACTCCAGCGCTGGGCCGCTAGATTCGTCAGCTATGGAAGGGCGGTCCCCCCGCGTCCTTGTCGTCGATGACGACGCCGGCTTTCGAGCGTTCATGCGTGTGACGCTGGAGGCCGACGGCTTCGCCGTCAGCGAGGCCCCCGACGGCGAAGCCGGCGCTGCGCTGGCGCGCCGCCGCCCTCCCGACCTGATCCTGCTGGACTGGCGGCTCCCGGACACGCCGGGCATCGAGATCCTGCGCCGCCTGCGCGAGGAGCACGACCTCGACGCGGTGCGCATCGCGATGGTCACCGGCCTCGACGATCCCCGCGACCGCAACCTCGCGCGCCAGGCCGGAGCCGACGCGTTCGTCGTCAAGTCCGGCGACAGCGCAGCCGTAGCCGCGGAAGTGCGGCGGCTGGTGGGCCCGCGCGACCGCGTCGCCGGCTGAAACCCGCGGAGCCGCGCCTGCCGCGGAAGGGGACGCTCTAGCCGGATCAGCCGTCTGGTCGTTTCAATGCCCGATAAGAACGGTTATGTCGACTACCAGGCGGAATATCCGGCTAGGAGTAAGGAATCACCCACCCCGTCATCGCGATGAAGTGAACGAGGGCAGCCGCGATCACAAGCGCGTGGAACACCTCGTGATAGCCGAACGTCTGCGGCCACGGGTCCGGTCGCTGGCGCGCGTAAACGACCGCACCGGCCGAATACAGCACGCCGCCGGCCACGAGCAGCAGCAGCGGCGCCGCCGGCAGCTTGTCGATCAGCTGCGGCGTCCCGACCACGCCCATCCAGCCCGCCAGCAGGTACGAGCCCGCCACGAGCCAGCGCGGCGCGGTTATCCAGGCCACGCTCAGGCCCACGCCCGCCGCTGCGCTGAGCCACGCGCCGACCAGGATCACCGTTCGCAGCGGCTGTGAAAGCACAAGCAGCGCGACGGGTGTCGTGCTCGCCGCGATGAACACGAAGATCGTGCTGTGGTCGATGCGCCGCAGCAGCGGCTTCCAGCGCGGGTCCCCGCGCCAGCGGTGGTACAGCGCGCTCAACGAGAACAGGGCACATAAACCGGTCGCGTAGATCGCTGCCGCGACGCGCGCCCGGGTCCCATCGGCAACGGCGGTCACGAGGACGACGCCGGCTGCGAGCGCCACCCAGGACGTGTACTGGTGCGACACGCCGCGCAGGAGCGGGACGACTACGGCGCCAGGCGCTCGATCACCCATGTGTCGCCTTCCCGGCGGTAGCGCAAACGGTCGTGGAGGCGGTCGGGGCGCCCTTGCCAGAACTCGACCGCGTCGGGAAGCAAGCGCAGGCCGCCCCAATGCGGCGGCCGCGGGACCGGCCCTTCGGAATGGATGCGGTCGAGCTGGGCGAACTCCTCCTCCAGCGTCGCACGCGACGGCAGCGCCTCCGACTGCGGGCTCGCGGCGGCCGCAAGCTGCGCGCCCCGCGGTCGCGTCGAGAAGTACGCGTCCGACTCGTCATCTGACAGCCGCTCGACCGTGCCCTCCACGATCACCTGCCGCTGCAGCGTGATCCAGGGGAACAGCAGCGCCGCGCGCGGATTCGCTTCGAGCTCCCGGCCTTTGCGTGAATTCCAATTGGTGAAGAACGTCAGGCCGCGTTCGTCGAGGCCCTTGAGCAGCACGGTGCGCGCGCTGGGCCGGCCGTCGGCGCCCGTCGTCGCGAGCACCATCGCGTTCGGCTCGACGAGCGGCGCGGAGACGGCGTCGTTGAGCCAGGCCTGGAGCTGGCCGAGCCAGCTTGCCGACAGGTGCTCCTCGGCGAGCCCGGCGGCGCGGTAGGAGCGGCGCATCTCCGACAGGCGCCGCGGGTCGAGCTCAGAGGGATCGCGGCTCACTGCAGGTCGAGGCGCAGCTGGGCCGAGGGCCGCAGCCGCGCGCCACTCGGGTCGCCGTCGGGCGCGCCTGCCTCCTTGAACACCGAGGCAACCTCGCGCAGCGCGACCGGTCCCCCCGCCCGACCGTCGCAACGCTCGACGACAAGCCTGTTCAGCCGCACGCCGCGCACCACGGCGTAATAGGGCCCGCTAGCGCCGCGGGCCAGGACCACGTCCCCGACCTCGATCTCCGTCACCGCGCGCCCAGCGTATTGGATCGCTCGCGCTCGACCGCCTCGCGGACGCGACAGCCCTCGAGGTGGTCGTTGACTACGCCGCACGCCTGCATCGCGGCGTACGCGGTCGTCGGCCCGACGAAGCGAAAGCCGGCCCGCTTCAGTTCCCGCGAAAGCTTCGCCGACTCGGCGGTGCTCGCCGGCAGGTCCGCCAGCGTCATCGCGGGGCGCCCGACACGCTCGGGCACGTGCGACCACACGAGCTCCTCCAGCGCCGGTCCGTCCTCGCGCAGCGCAATGGTCGCGCGCGCGTTCGCGATCGTGGCCTCGATCTTCGCGCGATTGCGCACGATCCCGGCGTCACCGAGCAGGCGCTCGACATCGCGCTCGCCGAACTTCGCCACCGCGTCTGGCTCGAAGTCCACGAACGCCGCCCTGAACGCGTCGCGCTTGCGCAGGATCGTGATCCAGGAGAGCCCGCTCTGGAACGCCTCCAGCGAGATGCGCTCGAACAGGCCGCGCTCGTCGCGGACCGGCCGGCCCCACTCGTCGTCGTGGTAGGCCTCGTAAAGCGGATCGCCCGCGCCGAAGCAGATGTCGTCGCCCATCGGACGGCGAAGCCTCGCAGGTAGTCTCGAGGGCGATGAGCGAAGCGCTCCTGTGGCGGGCCGGCACGGCCGTGGCCGCCCACGAGGCCACGGTTCCGGCGCTCGACACCGGGGCGCTGTACGGCGACGGGCTGTTCGAGACGCTGCGCACGTACGGCGGCCGTCCGGCCTTCCTCGATGCCCACCTCGAGCGCCTTGCGCGCTCGGCGGCAGCCCTCGAGATCGAGCTGCCCACGAGTGCCGACCTGGAGCACGCCGTGGGCGCCGCGATCGCCGCGCTCGGCGCGCCGGAGGCATACATCCGGCTCAGCGTCACGCGCGGCACGGCGGGGGCGCCGGGGCTGCGCGCCGCGGCTGCAGCGGGCCCGGCCGCGCCGGTCGTCCTGGTCGCGCCGCTCCCCGCGAGCGGGGGCGACACGCCCGCCACCGCCGTCCTGCTGGACGGGCGCTTCTCCCCTCCCACCCCGATGCACAAGTCGCTGAGCTGGCAGCACGCAGTGCGTGCCACGCGCGCGGCCGGCGAGCACGAGGGGCTCTACCTCGACGTCAACGGCCACGTCACAGAGGGCGTCACGACGAACGTGTTCGCCATCCTGGGTGACGTGCTGCACACCCCGCCCGCCGATCGCTGCCTTCCGGGCGTCACACGCGCCGTCGTGCTCGGCCTCGCGCGCGCGGTCGGCCTGCAGCCCAGCGAGGCCCCGCTTCCCGCCGGCGACCTGCGCGGCGCCGACGAGGTCTTGCTCACCGGCTCGCTCGCCGAGGTGCGCGCGGTGACCGCGATCGACGGGCGGCCTGTCGGCGCGGGGCGGCCCGGCCCACGGCACGCGGCGCTGCTCGCCGCCTACCGGGAGGCCGTGTGACCCGCGTCGAGGCGCTCGACCGCCCGCTGGACCTGGCACAGCTCGTGCGCGCGCTCCCCGAAGACGAGCGCCTCGTCCTGCTCGACAGCGGCGGACCCCCCGGCCCGGCCGCTCGCTTCACGATCCTCGCGCTCGACCCCTCGGACGAGTTGAAGGGCGGCGCGGGAGTCTTGGACGCGCTCGAGCACAAGCTCGCTGCGCGACGGACACCCCCGCCCCCCTCCCCGCTCCCGTTCACCGGCGGCGCCGTCGGCTACCTCGGCTATGAGCTCCTGCACGAGATCGAGCCGGTCGTCGAGCGCTCCGCAGCGCCGCCGCTCGGCCCGCCCGACGCCCACCTCTTGTTCTGCGACACGGTCCTCGTGACCGATCGCGTCGCGCGCCGCTCCTGGATCGCAGCGCCCGCGCACCTCCTGCCTCGCGCCCGCGAGCTGGCCGCCGCCGCGCGCACGCTCGGCGACCCGCCGCTCGCGCCGGCGCCCGTCGACCGGATGGGAGCCGCGGACCTCGTCAGCGCCGGCGTGCGCTCGCACACGCCGCGTGACCGCTATCTCGAGCTGATCGAGGAGGTCCGCGAGCGCATCTGCGCGGGCGACATCTTCGAGCTCTGCCTGACGCGCCGCTTCGATGCCGCTGCCGACGTGCCGGCGACGCGTCTCTACGACGCGTTGCGCACGATCAACCCCGCGCCGATGGGCGCGTTCCTGCGCCTCGGCGACGGCGTCGAGATCCTCTCGTCCTCTCCCGAGCGCTTCCTCGCGCTCGACGCGGGTGGAATCGCGGAGACGCGCCCGATCAAGGGCACGCGCCCGCGCGCCGCGGACACTTCGCGCGACCGCGCCCTTCGCGACGAGTTGATCAACGCCGCGAAGGACCAGGCCGAGCACGTGATGATCGTCGACGTCTCGCGCAACGACCTCGGTCGCGTCTGCGAGTACGGCTCGGTCCACGTCGCGCAGCTCGCGGCGGTCGAGTCGCACCCGTCCGTGTATCAGCTGGTGTCCACGATCAGGGGGCGCCTGCGGCCCGAATGCAGCGCGGTCGACATGATCCGCGCGGCGTTCCCGGGCGGCTCGATGACCGGCGCGCCGAAGATCCAGGCGATGCGGCTGATCAGCGCTCTGGAGGACTCGCGGCGCGGCGTCTATTCCGGTGCGATCGGCTACATCGGTGACGGTGGCACGATGGACCTGAACATCGTGATCCGCACGCTGGTGCGCAGCGGCGAACGGCTCACGTTCCACACGGGCGGCGCGATCACCGCCGACTCGGACCCGGCCGCCGAGGAGCAGGAGACGCTCGACAAGGCGACGGCGCTGGTGCGCGCGCTGGGCTACGCGCGCCCGAGGAGTTCCGCCAGCCGGGCGGCGGCCTCGTCGAGATCCTGATCGGGCACCGCGAGCGACATCCGCGCCCACCCGGCGCCGCGCGCGCCGAAGCCCTCGCCGGGCGCGACGCCGACGCGCGCCTCCGCCACCAGCCGCTCGGGGGTGATGCCGCTGGGAAGCTGCCACCACGCGTAGAACGACCCCTCCGGCGCGGCGAGCTCGGCGCCCGCGCCGCGCAGCGCCGTGACGAGCCGGTCGCGGCGCGCGAGGTAGACCTCGTGGCGCTCGCGCACGTCGGCCTGGTCGCTCGTCAACGCAGCGACGAGCCCGCGCTGCAGCCCGGTCCAGACGCCCGCGGCGGTGTGGTCGAGCAGCTCCTGGACCCGCCGCACGATCGCGGCCGCGCCGACGACGAACCCGATCCGCCAGCCCGCCATCCCGTAGATCTTCGACGGCGACCACAGCTCGACGGCAACTTCGCGAGCCGCGTCAACCTCGAGCACGCTGCGCGCGCGGCGCCCGTCGAACGCGAGGAAGCCGTACGCGAGGTCGTGCATGAGCCATGTTTCACGCTGCATGGCGAACTCGACGGCGGCCTCGAACGTTCCCGCGTGCTCGCAGACGGCGCACGGGTTGGACGGGTAGTTGAGAACCGTCAGCCCGACGTCCGTCGCCGTGACCGCCCCGAAGTCCGGCTGAAACGCGTTGTCCGGGTCGAGCGGGACCGCGCCCGCCCGCGCGCCCGCCAGCGCGACGCCCGACGGGTAGTCCGGATAGCCCGGGTCGGGCAGCAGCACAGTGCTGCCCGGCGGCGCGCACGCGATCGTCACGAGCATGATCGCGGTCTTCGTGCCCGGCACGACCGCGACCTCGCTGTCCGGGTCGAGCTCGACGCCGTGGTCCGCCGCGTAGCGCGTCGCGATCGCGGCGCGCAGCTCGCGATGGCCGTCGAATGGCGGGTATCCGTGCACAAGCGGCGTGCCGGTCTCGAGCGCCGCATCGCGCAGCGCCGCGACGGCGTGCTCGGGCGGCGGCAGGTCCGGGTTGCCGCGCCCGAGGTCGATGAAGGGCGGGCCGGGCTCGGCCCGCGCCGCGGCGGCCGCGGCCAGGATGCGGGTGAAGTACTGCTCGGGCAGGCGCCCGAAGAGCGGCGGTGCCGCGCGCATGCGGCCGACCCTACCCCCCGCTGTCCGCGCTAGCGTGGAGCCCGATGCGCAGCCGGGTCATTGTGGCGGCCTGCCTCGCGGCGGCCTCCGGATGCGGCGCGGACGCGCCTCGGGGCGACAGCGACAAGCGCGGGCCGGCGATCCGGCCTGCCCTGCGCACCCCGCTGCCGCCGCCGCGCTTCGGCCTCGAGCTGGTCGGCCGCTTCCACCGGCCGGTCGCGATCGCGCAACCGCCGGGCGACGACACGCGGCTGTTCGTGGCCGAGAAGGGCGGCCGCCTGCGGGTCGTGCGCGACGGGCACATGCTGCGCGAGCCGTTCCTGAGCCTGCGCGGCAAGGTGGCCGACTTGACCGAGCAGGGCCTGCTCGGCGTCGCGTTCGCGCCGTCCTACGAGCAGTCGCGCCGCCTGTACGTCTCGTTCACGGACCGCCGCGGCGCGCTGCGCGTCGAGGAGTGGAAGCGGTCGCGCAGCAACCCGGACCGTGCCGACCGCACGTCGCGCAGGCTGGTCCTGCGCGTGTACAAGCCCGCGCCGACGCACAATGGCGGCGGCCTCGCGTTCGGCCCCGACGGGCTGCTCTACATCGGGGTCGGCGACGGCGGCGGGCCGGGCGACCCGCGCCGCAAGGGCCAGAACCGCGCGTCGCTGCTGGGCAAGCTGCTGCGAATCGACCCGCGCCGCAAGGGCCGCCGGCGCTACCGCGTCCCGCTCACCAACCCGTTCGTCGCGCGCCGCGGCGCCCGCGACGAGATCTGGGCGTACGGCCTGCGGAACCCGTGGCGCTTCACGTTCGACCGCTCGACGCATGCGCTCCTCATCGGCGATGTCGGCCAGGAGGCCTACGAGGAGATCGACTACCGCCCGCGCGGGCGCGACCGCGGCGCGAACTTCGGCTGGAGCGCCTGGGAGGGCAACCACCGCTACAACCGCCGCCTGCGCGCGCTCGGGCACGTCCGCCCGATCCACACCTACGGCCGCGACAACGGCTGCTCGGTGATCGGGGGCCACGTCGTGCGCGACGCGGCCATTCCGAAGCTCCTCGGGCGCTACCTCTACGCGGACTTCTGCACGGGTGAAATCAAGAGCCTCATCCCGCGCGCGCCGCGAGCGCGCGACCCACGCCGAGAGAACGTGCGCGTGCCGTACGTGTCGACGTTCGGCGAGGACGCGGCCGGGCGGATCTACGTCGCGTCGCTGCGGGGGCCTGTCTACCGGCTGGTACCTCCGCCAGCACGCCGCTGAACGTGACGACGTAGAGGCGCCCGTCGGGCGCGTAGGCGACGGCGCTCGGAAGGAGCAGGCCGCGGGCGAGCGCGCAGAACTCCCCAGTCGGCGTCATCCGCCACACGTCGCCGCCGCCATTGAGCGTGAAGACCGGCCTGTCCTGGGCGTCGATCGTCATGCCGTCGGGCCCGCCAAGCCAATCCGTGATCGGCCCGAGGAAGACCTGCTTCTCCGCCGGGTTGGCGAGGTTGAAGCGCGTGACGCCCGCCGGCTGGAACGTGCGCGCCGCGTACAGCCAGTTCTGCCCGGAGTCGATCGCGAGGCCGTTCGTCGAGAACTCGTCGGCCCAGAAATGATCGACGGTCTTGCCGTCCGCCGACACACGGTCCACGCCGAGGCCGACGTCATCCGACGCGTAGACCGTGCCGTCGGCCGCGCGCGCGAGGCCGTTGGCCATCGCGAGGCCCTCGGCGAAAACCGACCAACCGAGCACGATCCCCGTCGGGGGATCGAGGTCGATGCGCAGAATGCGCGATCGCGGCGCGACGTTCCCGATCGCCCCGTTCACGAAGCCGCCGTCCGCGCCCACCAGCAGGTCGCCGTCGGGCAGGAGGACCAGGCCGCCGGTCCCGGTGTCGGCGAGCGCGACCTGCGGCGCGGCCCCTGGGACGCGCGGGTCGTAGCGCATCAGGTCCCCCGACGTGGTGTCAGTGTAGAAGAGCCGCCCCTGTGCGTCGGCGACGATCGCCTCCAGCGCACCCCCTCCGGACACCTTCGTGACCGGCGCGGGGAGCGGGCTCACACAGTCCGGCGCCGCAGCCGCGGGCGCGGCGTGCACGAGCAGCGCGACGAGCGCGGCGATGATCCCCCTGCGACCCACGCGGGCGATCTTAATCGCCACCAGGCGTGCTCAGCGCCGGTCGACGAACAGCGACTGCGCGGCGACGCCGATGCGTCCTTCCTCGTCGCGCAGGATCGAGATCGCCTGCCCGATCCCGTCGGGCTCCAGGTGGGTGCGGGCGTCGACCGCCACCCATTCGCCGCGCGGCTCGCGGTGCAGGTGAAGCGACAGGTCGGGGTTGACGAAGAGGTGCGTGTCGAAGTCGAGCTCCCGCGAGATGCCGCTTCCGAAGTCGGCGGCGACGGCCGCGCGCTGCAGCGGCGTGGGCTCCTCGCCGGCGACGAGCGGCCACGCGAGCCGGAACCAGCCGAGCGCCGGCCCGCGCTCACGGATCGTCCCGCGGGCGAAGCGGATCTCCATGCCGGTGCGGTGAAAGCCGTCCTCGTCGCCGCCGCCGGGGTACGGGGACGCCTTGCTGTCGTGCGGTCCCGGCACCGGCTTGTCGTCGGGTGGCGCGGGAACGTCTACGTCGTGCACACGCAGCCGCACGGCGCGCGCGCGACAGACCTCCTCGCCGTCGCTGAGCAGCGACGCCTCGACGACCTGCAGGCGCCGCCCGCCGCGGAGCACAACGGCCTCCGTGCGCAGCGGCGCCATCGGGACCGCCCTCAGCAACTCGATCGTCAGGCGCGTGCACCGCATCGGCCCGGGCGCGTCGACCCGCTCGACCGCACGCGCCAGGAGCCCGGCGGGCGGGCCGCCGTGCAGCGCGTCGGGGTCCCACGGGCCGCGCGCGTGCCCCGTCGGCACGAACGCGTCGCCGTCGGACTCGAAGACCGCGCTCAACGCAGCTCCTTGCGGATCACGAGCCGCAGCCCGCTCCACGTCTCGTCGATCGCGCAGACCTTCGTGTCCACGAGCCCGACCGGCAGCGCGACGTCACGTACCACGTCCTCCGTCATGTCTGTCTCGACGCTGGACGCGCGCTTTGGCCAGGCCACCCAGACCATTCCGTCAGGAGCGATCGCGCGCCGCAGCGCGTCCAGGCGCCGCTCGAGCTCCGCACGACGCTTGACGAACGCGACGACCAGGTCCTTCGCGCCCCCGAGGCGGTTCGCGACCTCGACCCCGTCCGGCAGGTCGTCGATCGCGAACCCCGCGGGCGCATCCAGGTACGCGGCGCGCATGCCCTCCTTGAACCCGAGCTTGCGCGCGAGCGGGGTGCCGCTGTAGCCGGCCACCCCCGCACCTTATGAACGTCAGCGCTCCGACGTGAACCGGACGCTGCGCAGCACCGGCTCGAGCAGCCCGACCACGCGGTCGAACTGGTCGGCGGGGTAGCCGAGCATCTCCACGACCACCGGCGCGTCGCCCACGTCCAGCGAGAGGAAGCGCGCCCGCGCGCCGACGCCGTACACGATCGGCTCCTCCTGATCGAAGAACAGCGGCACGCAGTCGCCCCCGTGCTCCTTGCACTCGTCCGGCATCCGCGACGGCACCGACGTCACCGTGAAGTCGATGCTGCGGCCCGTGACGCCGCCGATCTCGACGTCCTGCGGCTTCTCGGCCTCCAGATGCGGGTGCCGCTGCAGCCAGCGGATGAAGTCCGCAGGCGCCTTGACGGCGTCGCGGCGGGTGCGCGCCCCGCGCTTCGGATCGCCCACGACATCCATCCGGTGAAAGCCGAGCGTCGTGAGCTCGATCGGCGCGTCCGCCAGGACCTCGAGCCCGAAGTGCCGCGCGGACTGCCCCGGGTCGAGGAGTCGCCACGTGCTCGTCTTCGGGATCTGCAGCCTGAGGCCCGGCTTGAACACCGAGGTCATATACGCGCCGCTGCCCAGGGTCTCGCCCGGGACCTCGGGCAAGGGCTTGGGCGCCGCGCCGGCCGCTGCCGGCTTGGAGGTCCCGCCGGCAGCCGAGCCGTCGTCGTCGTCGGAGCCGCACGCCGCCAAGGCGAGCGCGGCAGTCGCTGCGGTGATGAGGGTGATGGTTCGCATGTCGGGCACGATCGCCTGCGCGGTAAAACGGCCGGCAAACGATCCTCCTGGAGCGGTAAATGCCGCGCAAGTGCGGGGAATCGGGGGGTCCCGCTGATACGGTCGCCACGGCGTGGAGTTCCGCATCCTGGGCCCGCTCGAAGTGGCCGAAGGCGCACCGCTCGCATTGGGCAGCGCGCAACAGCGGGCGGTCCTGGCGCTGCTCGTCATCCATGCGGGCGAACCCGTGACGACCGACCGGCTGGTCGACGAGCTCTGGGGCGAGCGCCCGCCGCCGACCGCGGTCAAGACGGTCCAGGTCTACGTGTCGCAGCTGCGCAAGCTGCTGGGGGCGGAGCGCGTCGAGCGCGCCGCGGCCGGCTACCGGCTGGCCGCCGACGGCGAAGAGATCGACGCGCGCCGCTTCGAACGCCGCGTCGCGGAGGGCCGCGACCGGCTGCGGGATGGTGATCTTCAAGACGCCATCGCCGTCTGGCAGGCCGCCGACTCCGAATGGCGTGGCCCGGCGCTCGAAGGCCTCGACCTTCCGGCGGCGACCGCGGAGGCGGCCCGCCTCGAAGACCTGCGCGTCGCGGCGCAGGAGGACCGTATCGACGCCGAGCTTGCGCTCGGTCGCCACGCCGAGCTGGCGGCCGAGCTCGCGACGCTGTCCCGCGCGCACCCCCTGCGCGAGCGGCTCGTGGCACAGCAGATGCTGGCGCTGTACCGCAGTGGCCGGCAGGCGGAGGCGCTCAGCGCCTACCGCGACGCGCGCGAGCGGCTCGTCGCCGAGCTTGGGCTCGAGCCGGGCCCGGAGCTGCGCGACCTCGAGCGCAGGATCCTCGCGCAGGACCCGTCCCTCGCCGCTCCGCCCCGCGTGCTCGCGCCGCCCCAGCGCCGGCGGCGCCGGCTGCTCGGCGCGGCCGGCGCAGCCCTCGCCGCCGGAGTCGTCGCGGTCGCGCTCGCCGGCGGTGACGAGGCGCTGATTCCGGCGGGGCCCAACACCGCGGTGGCGGTCGATCCGGAGTCTCTGGAGATCGTGCATCGCGCACGTGTCGGCGATGCGCCCTCCGCGGTCGCGGTAAGCGCCGGCGGCGCATGGGTCGTCAACGGCAACGACGAGACGGTCTCGTTCATCGAGGCCGCTCGCGGCGACGTGGCCCGCACCGTCGTGACCCGCGGCACGCCGGTCGACGTGGTCGCGGGCGCGGGGGCCGTCTGGGTCGTCAATCGCCCCGGCACGCTGGTGCGCCTCGATCCGCAGCGGGCGCAGGCCACGCAGCGTGTCCGGTTGCCGCTGCCGAGGCGCTTCGGCACGCGCGCCCCGCCGCCGCGTCTTTGGGCTGCGACCGTGGACGACGAGGTCTGGGTGGCCGACGGACGCTGGGTCTGGCGTTTGCGGACCGGCCGCGGGGCGTCGGTGCGCCGCGCGCCGGCCCCGCTGCCGGGGCCGATTGCGGTGGCGACATCGGCGTGGGTGGGCGGGCTGGCGCAGCTCGATCGTCGCACGCTCGCCGAACGCCGCCGCTTCGGGCTCCCGGTCGGCGTCGAGGACCTCGCGGTCGGCGCCGGCGCGGTCTGGATCGCGGACCGCGCGCGGTCCAGCGTCGTGCGCGTCGACCCGCGCTCCGGCCGCATCACCCACACGGCGCGGGTCGGTGGGTTCGTGACGGGTGTTGCGGTCGGCGAGGGAGCGGTGTGGGCGAGCCTGCGTTCCGGGGAGCTGGTGCGCCTGGACCGCCGCAACGCAGCCGTGACCGGACGCGTCGCCGTGGGTGGGTCGCCGCGGGCGGTGGCCACCGGCGAGGGGCTGGTGTGGGTCGCCTCGGGCTGATCGCGGCGCTCACGGGTGCGGTCGCGCTCGTCGCCGCGTGCGGCTCCGAGAAGCGCGGGCTCGAGCCATTACCGCGGGCGATCTGCTCCGAGCTGATCAAACCGGCCGGCAGTCGCCCGGACGTCCTGGTGGTCGCCGACTACCCAGCCCGCGGGCGCATCGGCCCGACCGCGCGGACGATGGCCGCGGCGGTCCGGCTCACGCTCGCCCGGCACCGCTATCGCGCGGGCCCGCATGCGCTCGCGTTCCAGGCCTGCGACGACTCGACGGCGCGTGCCGGGCAGGTCGACATCGAACGCTGCGCGGGCAACGGCAAGGCGTACGCGCGCAACCCGAGCGTGCGCGCGGTCGTCGGGCCGATCCACTCCCTCTGCGCCGAGGCCCTCTTGCCGGAGACCAACCGCGGGGGTCTCGCGGTGATCAGTCCAGCAGCGACACACGTCTGGCTCACGCGGCCTGCGGCCGGTCACCCCGACGTGTTCGATCGCCTCTACCCCACCGGAAGGCGCACCTTCTTCCGCGTCGTGGCACCCGACGACGAGCAGGGCCGCGTCGCCGCTCGGCTTGCCAAACGGCTCGGGGTGCGCCGCCTCTTCCTCCTGCGTGACCCGAGCCAGTACGCGGTGACGATCCGCTTCGCCACACGCCGGGCGGCGCGAGCTGCCGGCCTGCGTGTCGATGGACCCGCGGTCTGGGACCTGCGCGGGCGCCGCGCGCGTGAACTTGCGCGCGAGGTGGATGCCTCGGGCGCGGACGGCGCTCATCTCAGCGGCACTTGGCAGGACGGCGGCGCCGCGGTCGCAGCTGCACTGCGCGCCCGGATGGGCCCGCGGTTTCCCATCATCGCCAGCGACGGCTTCGCGCTGCGGCTGCCACCGCAGGCCGCGCGCGCCGCGGACGGCATGTGGGTCACCACGCCGGGCGTCGCGCCGTCGGCGCTGCCGCCGGCCGGACGTGAGGTCGCGCGCCGGCTCGGCGCGGGGCAGTTCATCGGGCCGCCCTTGGCCGCCCAGGCGACCGAGCTCCTCGTGCAGGCCATCGCGGCCTCGGACGGAACGCGCCCCGACATAGTCCGCCGGCTCCAGCGCGCGCGCCTGACCGACGGGCCGGTGGGTCCCATGCGCTTCGACGAGTTCGGCGATCCCGTGCCGCGGACGATCACGCTGCACCGCGTGCGCCACAGCGCCCTCCTGCCCGCCGGCTGACGGCCTATTGCGCCGCCACCTCGGCGATCAGCTTCGACAGCTGCCCGCCCTGCCACGCGATCGGCGAGCGACCGGGCTCCTCGACGACCAGCCGCGCCCCAGGGATCGTCGCCGCGTACGCCTCCCCCACCGCCAGCGGGTGCCCGGGGTCCGCCTCGTCGCGGTCCGCCACCACGATCGTCGGAGCCTCGATCCCCGCGAGCTCGTCGAGTCGCTCGAATGGGCGCGACCGCGGCACGATCCGCAGGGCGTCGGCGAGGGCATCGAGACGGCGATGCGCGCTGAGCCGCTGGTAGAGCACCTTGACGATCGTGTCGCGCCATCGCTCCGGCACGCCGGGATCGCCGTAGGCGGCGACGAAGCCCTCCACACCGCCATTGCGCAGGCCGTCGCTGAGGCGGTCCCAGCGCGCCAGGTCCGCGGTCCGGTCGTCGTCGGGCGCGTACGCAGGCGTGATCAGGACGAGCCCCGCGACGCGCCCGGGGTGATCCAGCGCGAAGCGGACAGCCGTGTGGGCGCCCATCGAGGCGCCGGCCAGGACGGCGCGGTCGAAGCCGCAGTCGTCGAGCACGCGCTCGAGGTCTCCCGCCAGATCGGCGTACGTGTACGCGTCGGGCGAGGGCGCCGGGTCCGATTCGCCGTGCCCGCGGGCGTCGTAGGCGACGACGTCGTGGCCCGACCGCTCGAGCGACTTGGACCCCATGACGACGTAGTGGTGCGTCGCCGTGATTCCGTGCAGCAATACGACGGGTATGCCTTCGCCCGCACGGACTACGTTCAGATGCACAAGCCCTAGCCTAAATCGCCAGCTATGACCGTCATCGACGTCACCGAACAGGACTTCCAGCAGCAGGTCATCGAGCAGTCGGCGCGGGTTCCCGTCGTCGTCGACTTCTGGGCAGAGTGGTGCGGCCCGTGTCGCGCTCTCGGCCCGATCCTCGAGAAGGAGGCCGTGGCCCGCGAGGGCGAAGTCGTGCTCGCCAAGCTCGACACCGACGCCAACCCGCGCCTCGCGCAGCAGTTCGGGATCCAGGGCATCCCTGCCGTCAAGGCGTTCCGCGACGGGAAGGTGGTCGACGAGTTCGTCGGCGCGCTCCCGCCGCCCGCGGTCAAGCGCTTCTTCGACGGGCTCGTGCCGTCCGAGGCCGATGCGCTGGTCGAGGCCGGCGACGAGGCATCGCTGCGGCGCGCGCTCGAGCTCGAGCCGGGCCGCGAGGACGCCGCCGTGCGCCTCGCCGGCATGCTGCACCGCCGCGGTGACTCGGACGCTGCGCTCGAGGTCGTGTCCAACGTCGCCGGCTCGTTCACGGCGGATGGCCTCGCCGCGCGCATCCGGCTCGAACGCGACCCGGTACCCGGCGTCGAAGACGCGTTCCGCGCGCTGGACGACGGCGACCCGGTGCGTGCTGTCGACCTCCTCATAGAGGCGCTGCCGTCGGCCGACGGCAGCAAGGACGACGTGCGCGCGATCGTGGTCGCGATCCTCGACGCGTTCGGCGTCGACCACCCGTTCGCGCGCGAAGCGCGCCGCCGGCTGGCGAACGCGCTCTACTAGGCCTCTGCGCCCGCTAGGGCGTGGGAGCGGATCAGCTCCGCGCTGCGCTCCGGCTGCTCCCACCAGAACATGTGCCCGACGCCCTCGAGGATCTCGAGCCGCGCGCCGGGGATGCGCTCGGCGATCAGGCGGCCGTTGGCCGTCGGAACCATGCGGTCCTCGTCGCCGTGGATGACGAGCGTCGGCGTCTGCACCGACGCCAGCCGCTCCTGGGTGTCGTGGCCCTGGATCGCCTGGAGCTGCAGCATGATCACCTCGACCGGCGCGGGTAGCTGTAGTGCCACCTCCCGGAAGGTGTCGAAGTTGCCCGCGCTCGCAGCGAAGGCCTCGGACACGTTGAACTGGAAGCCCGTCTTCAGCGCCCGCTCGCGGTCGCCCGAGAGCATGCCCTCCGCCAGCGCCGCCGCGACCTGCGGGTCGGCGAGCGACGCGCCGGGCCCGCCGCAGTAAGTGCAGCCGAGTGTCAACGTGCGCAGGCGGTCCGGCGCGGCCAGCACGAGCTCCTGGGCGACCATTCCGCCCATCGAGATGCCGAGCACGTGCGCGGAGTCCCATCCGAGCTCGTCGAACAGCTCGACCGCGTCGTCGGCCAGCTCGCGCAGCGTGAACGGCGCATCGACACGCGGGGACTTCCCCATGCCGCGGTGGTCGTAGGCGACGACGTCGAAGTCGGCCTCGAGCAGCGACAGAAACGGCTCGCCCCAGTGCAGGTGGTTGCCTGACATGCCCATGATCAGCAGCAGCGGCTCGCCGGCGCCGCGCCGCACGTGGTGGAGCTTCATGCGGCGAAGAGTGCCAGCTGATCGTCGTCGGCGGCGGCCGCTTCCTCTGCCTCGGCGTCTTCGAATCCGGCGACGCGGACGCCGATCAGCCGCACGGGCCGCGGGGGCGCGTACGCGCGCAGCAGCTCGACAGCGACGCCGACGATCGTCTCGGTGTCGTTCATGTAGCGGTCCACGGTTCGCGCGCGAGTGACGGTCGTCCAGTCGTCAAGCCTCACCTTGATGCCGATCGTGCGCCCGCGCTTGTCGCGGCGCCGCAGGCCTTCCGCGAGGTCCGTGCCAAGCCGGACGAGCACGCGCTCGAGCTCGTCGTGGTCGGCGATGTCGACATCGAACGTCGTCTCGTTCGAGCGCGACTTGGCAACGCCGCCGGTCTGCACCGGCGAGTCGTCGTGGAAGAAGGCGCGGGCGTGCAGCCAACTCCCCTGCCGCTCGCCGAATGTCGCCTGCAGGGTCTCGACGTCCGCACGCTGGAGGTCTCCGATCGCCGCGTACCCGAGGCCCTCCAGCCGCTCGAGCGATTTCGGGCCGATGCCGGGGATGAGCCGCGGCGAGCGATCCGCGAGCTGTTCACAGGCCGCCTCGCGCCCCATAGCGACGAATCCCGCCGGCTTGCCAAGGTCGCTGGCGATCTTCGCGATCAGCCGGTTCGGCGCAACGCCGACGGAGATCGTGACGCCGGTGCGCTCCTTGATCTCGGCGACGAGCTCGCGCAGCACGCGCAGCGGCTTGTCGACGCCGGTCAAGTCGGCGTAGCCCTCGTCGATCCCGACCTGCTGCGCGACCGCGAGCCGCTCCCCCACGATCCGCCAGACCGCGCGGCTCGTCTCGCGGTAGGCCTGAAAGTCCGGCGGGATCAGCACCGCCTGCGGGCACAGCCGCCGCGCATGCGAGGTCGGCATGGCGGACCCGACGCCGTACTTGCGTGCCTCATAGCTCGCAGTCGTGACGACCGCACGCGGCCCCGACCCGGACACGATCACCGGCTTGCCACGCAGCTCGGGCCTGCGCAGCAGCTCGACGGTGGCGTAGAACGCGTCGCAGTCCAGGTGTGCGATGACGCGCTTCTCGCTCACACCGGCAGGCTACGCCCCGGAACAGACGTTCCCCGCGTGAGCGTGGGCCCCCAAAGTGGCAACTATTGCCACTGTCGGGGCCCAGACGTGGCGGCGTCATGCTCAAGCGCTCGTGGCGCGCCCGCGTCGCGGACGGCACCGAGGGAGGGTGCGCGAAACGCCACCGCCACCCCTGGGCCCTCGAAGTGGCAACTATTGCCACTCCGAGGGCCCAACGGGCGAACGGCTACCGGTGCGCGACGAGGATCGTGCCCGTCGAGCCGAAGCCCAGGCGGCGCTTCGTGGCCGCCGTGAGGTCGAACTCGCGGCCGCCGACGTAGGGGCCGCGGTCGATGACGCGGACGCGCACGGTGCGGCCGCGGAGGTGCAGCGTCAGACGCGTGCCACACGGCAGCGTCTTGTGGGCGACGCCGATCGTGGACGGGCTCAGGCGCCCGCCGCAGCCGAGCTTGTTGCCGTACAGGCCGGGGCCGTACCACGACGCGAACGCGCGGCGGTACACGTGCGCGCGGCCCGCGCGGACGCGCGCCGAGGCGACCTGGGCAGTCCCCGCGTAATGCACGCGCAGCAGCGGCGAGCCGGTCCGGCGGGCACGCCAGCCCAGCATGTAGCGGCCGCGCGCGTCGGTGCGGTCGCGGTCCACGACGGTCCAGCCGCGGCGGCCGCGGATCTGCAGCGACACGGCCTGGCCGGCACGCGCCGGGCGCAGCATGCCGCGCACGACGATGCGACGGCCGGCCACGACGTGGCGGCGCACGGTGGTGACCCGCAGCGACGCCGAGGCCTTCGTGGCCGTCGGGCCCTGCGCGGCCTGGGCGTTGCCCTCGGTATCAGTGGTCTGCGACTGAGCCGTGGAGGGCGACACGGACAGCATGAGCGTCATTGTCAGCGCACCCGCGACAGCCATCGCGCAGCGGGCGCGCAGATCGAACTTGGGCCTCAAGCCGAGGCACCTCCTTCGCTGCATCTGCCGCCTACGGGGTTAGCTGTCGGGCTCGCGACGCGCCGGCGCTGCTCCCTGCAGCACTCGACGTGGCGCTACCGGCGCAGCAGCGCCAGATTCGCCCCAGCCGGTCGGCGATTCAGATGACCGGCAGTTGGGTCCCCCGCTCGCCCCCGCAGTGGGCGGAAGCGACTCGGCAGCATCGAACAACTGTTCGTAGAGTAGCCGTTGAAACTTCAACTAGTGTGATGACGGTCACACTTCCGGCACACCGGCAGCCGGCGTGGCCGCCACCAGGCACGCGCTCAACGCAGCCATGATCCCGCGCCGCGGCTTCTCCGCCTCGATCTCTTGGGCGAGGCGGATGCGTCGCTCGGCCTCGCCGAGAACGGCAGCGTGCGGCGCATCCGGCGAGGGCGTCTGGCATCCGAGCAAGGCGAGCGCGAGCGCCTCGGTTGGCTCGCCGCCGCGGAACGTCATCTGGATCGCGGCGGTCAAATAGCTGACCACACGCTCCAGCGCGAGGTCACGCGGCCCGAGCACGTCGACGCCCGGCGCCGGCCCGTGGTCGGCCGGCTCCACCCCGCGCAGTAGCCGCTCGAGCTGACCGCCCGCGATGCAGCGCACGGCATCGCGATCGAGCCCGACCTGGCGCACGCAGCGCAGCATCGCCGTGCCCACTGACAGCGGCGGCCCGTACGGCATGTCGCTGGCGTAGAGGATCTGGCCAGGCGGCACCGTGCAGTACAGCGCGAGCAGGTCGCTCGGCTGCCACCACGACGTGTCGAAGAACAGGTTGGGCAGCTCGGCCGCCGCCGGCGCGACAAGCCCGAGGTCGCTGATGCCGGCGTGAGCCAAGACGATTCGCGCGCCGGGGTGCTTGCGCGCGAGCGCAACAGTCCCCTCGCCCAGGTTCGGGATCCCGCGCCCCGCGTGCAGCAGCACGATCAGCCGCTCCTCGTCCGCCAGCGCCACGATCTCCTCGACGGCCGGGTGATCGATCGCGAAACGATCGCTGCGCGGATGCAGCTTGAAGCCGCGCGCCCCGCCCTCCAGCGCCCGCCGCGCCTCCACCAGCGGTTCCAGGTTCGGGTCCAGGCGCGCGAGCGCGACGAGCCGGCCCTCGGACTCGGCACATGCCGCCAGCACCGCGTCGTTCGCTGCGTGGTAGCCACCGGGCTCGTGCATCGCGAACACGAGCGCCCTGCGCTGGCCCGCCGAG
This sequence comes from uncultured Conexibacteraceae bacterium, assembly GCA_963832195.1. Lineage (GTDB taxonomy): Bacteria > Actinomycetota > Thermoleophilia > Solirubrobacterales > Solirubrobacteraceae > Baekduia. The sequence goes on along the minus strand of CAWHTH010000003.1, from coordinate 367,458 downwards.
TCCAGCGCCTCGAGCAGGTCCGCGGCCTCGGCGGTCGCGCCGTCCGGGTCGTTGCTGCCGATGTGTGTGTGCGCGTCGAACCAGGGCAGCTCGCCCCCAGCCCAGGCCAGGCCGTCCTCGTAGAGGTCGCGCAGCACCTCGTCGTATCCACGGCCGCGAACCGGCATCGGCGCGCGAGGCTACGCCAGTTGGCAAAGCCCGCGCCGCGATGGGAGGATCGACGCATGGCCAACTCCGACCGTCTGACCGCGCTCGACTCCTCGTTCCTGCATCTCGAGGCCAGTGGCGCGCACATGCACGTCGCCTCCGTGATGCTGTTCGACGGCAAGACGCCGAGCTACGACGAGATGCTGGACGCGATCGAGACGCGCCTGCACCTCGTGCCCCGCTACCGGCAGCGGCTGGCGTTCGTGCCGTTGGGCCAGGGCCGCCCGCGCTGGGTCGACGATCCCTACTTCAAGCTCGAGTACCACATCCGCCACACCGCGCTGCCCGCGCCGGGAGGCGAGGAGGAGCTCAAGCGGCTCGCCGGCCGTGTGTTCGCCCAGCCGCTCGACCGCAACAAGCCACTGTGGGAGATGTGGCTCGTGGAGGGCGTCGAGGACGCGGGCTTCGCGCTCCTGGCCAAGACCCACCACGCGCTCGTCGACGGCATCTCCGGCGTCGACATCGTGTCCGTGATGTTCGATTCGTCGCCCGAGCCGACGCCCGTCGCGGCGCCGGCGCGCGAGTGGAATCCGCGCCCGCTGCCCTCGCGCGCGCAGCTGTTCGCCGAGGCACTGGTAGAGCGCGCGACGGTGCCCGCCGAGGTTGTGCGCGGCGTGCGCGCGATCACGCGCGGGCCGCGCCAGGTCGCATCCGCGATCGGCACCGGGCTCGCCGGCGTCGGCGCACTCGCCTGGGCGGGTTTGAACCCCGCGCCGCGCACGCCGCTGAATGTCCCGATCGGCCCGCACCGGCGCTTCGCGTGGGTGGACGCCGACCTCGCGCGCTTCAAGGAGATCAAGAACGCGCTCGGCGGGACGATCAACGACGTCGTGCTCAGCAGCGTCTCGCTCGCCCTCGGCCGCTGGCTGCGCGCACGCGGCGAGCGCACCACTGGGCTCGAGCTCAAGGCGATGGTCCCCGTCTCGGTCCGCGCCGACGCGCAGCGCGGCGCGCTGGGGAACCAGGTCGCGACGATGTGGGCCCCGCTGCCGGTCGGCATCGAGGACCCCGCCGACACGTTCAGAGAAGTCAACCAGGCGATGAAGGGCCTCAAGGAGTCCGGGCAGGCCGTCGGCGCCCAGACGCTCACGCAGCTTGCGGACTTCGCGCCCGCCACGATCGTCAGCCAGGCCGCGCGCCTGCAGTCGCGCCAGCGTTTCTTCAACCTCGTGGTGACGAACGTCCCCGGCCCCCAGCACGACCTGTACCTGCTCGGCCGCCGCCTGCAGCACGTCTATCCGGTCGTCCCGCTCGCCCAGGGCCAGGCGCTCGGCATCGCGATCATGAGCTACGCGGGGACGCTGAACTTCGGCCTGCTGGCCGATTACGACGCGCTCCCGGAGGTCGAGGACGTGGCCGACCAGCTGCGCGGCGCGATCGAGGACCTCGCGGCCACGGCGGGCCTCAAACCCGCGGCCAAGTCGCGAGCCCGTTCGCGCGAGGGCGCCGCCAACGGCCGCGCGACCACGGTCAAGTCCTGATCCGCCGTCTCCCCACCGCCATCGTCGTCGTCGCGATCAGCGTGCTCGGCGCGATCGCGGTGATCGCGTTCTTCACCGCGCGTGACGATGCGACAACCAGCGGCGACGGGATACCCGCGGAGGCTCCTGGCCTCGTCGCCACCCCGCCCGCGGAGATTGCGGACCTCGTGCGGCGCGGGAATGTCGTCGTCGAGGGACCGGCCCGCGACCGTCGCGCGCTCGAGTCGGTCGCGCGAGAGGTCGCGGGAGAACCGTTCTCGACCCCGCAGCTTCAGCGCGCGGGCCAGGCGATCGACATCCGCACTGGCAGCGACCCCCGGCGGATCATCGCCTGGAGCGCGCAGCGCCGCTACGTGACGTTCGAATCCGAGGACCGCGGCCTGCTGCAGTTCATCGACTACTGGCTGGGCAGCGCGTAGGCCGCCTTGCAGGGGCGGCGGTTTCCCCCTGCGATCCTTGAGGGGTGCGCCTAGCGCTCCACCAGCTGAACGCGACCGTCGGCGACATCGCCGGCAACGAGCGGGCGATCCGCGACGGGATCGCGCGCGCCAAGAAGACGGGCGCGCAGATCGTCCTGTTCCCAGAGCTGGCGGTCACCGGTTATCCGCCCGAGGACCTGCTGCTCAAAGAGCACTTCCTCGCCGACGCCCGTGCGGCGGTCGACCGCATCGCCGCCGACGCGAAGGGCATCGTGGCGCTGGTCGGCTTCCCGGAGCGCACGTCCGACGTCTTCAACGCGCTGGCGGTCTGCGCCGACGGCGACGTGCAGGGCGTCTATCGCAAGATGCGGCTGCCGAACTACGGCGTCTTCGACGAGGTCCGCTACTTCCAGGCGGGCACGGAGCCGGCGCTGATCGACGTCGACGGCGTCACCGTCGGCCTCTCGATCTGCGAGGACATCTGGGTGCCCGGCCCGCCGCTGACGGACGAGGCGCTGGCGGGCGCGTCGCTCCTGATCAACATCAGCGCGTCGCCCTACCACGCCGGCAAGCCCGAGGAGCGCGAGCAGATGCTCGCCCAGCGCGCCCGCGACAGCCTCTGCGCGATCGCGTTCTGCGCGCTCGTCGGAGGCCAGGACGAGCTGATCTTCGACGGGACGTCGGTCGTGCTCGACCACGCGGGCACACCCGTCGCGCGAGCAGCCCAATTTGAGGAAGAGCTGCTGATCGCGGACATCGACGCGCAGGCGCCGCTGAGCGCGCGCCTGCGCGACACGCGGCCGCGGCTCGCGCTGCGCGGGACCCAGCCCGCGGTCGCGCACCTCGGGTCGTTCACCACGCGCGTGCCGGACGCGGAGATCGCCGGCGACGTCAAGCCGCTGCTCGACGGCGACGCCGAGATCTACGGCGCGCTCGTCCTCGGCACGCGCGACTACGTGCGCAAGAACGGCTTCGAGCACGTCGTGCTCGGCCTCTCGGGCGGCATCGACTCGACACTGGTGGCGCTGGTGGCCGCCGACGCGCTCGGCCCCGAGGCCGTGACGTGCGTCGTGATGCCCTCGCCCTACTCGTCCGCGGAGACGCAGGAGGACGCCCGCACGCTCGCCCGAAACCTCGGCACCGCCCTGCTGGAGCTGCCGATCGAGGGCCCGATGCGCGTTTACGGCGAGCTGCTAGAGCCGGTGTTCGAGGACCGCGCGCACGACTTGACCGAGGAGAACCTCCAGGCGCGCATCCGCGGCAACCTGCTGATGGCGCTCTCGAACAAGTTCGAGTGGCTCGTCCTGACCACCGGCAACAAGTCCGAGCTCTCGGTCGGCTACTCGACGCTCTACGGCGACACGGCGGGCGGCTTCGCCGTGCTCAAGGACTGCCCGAAGACGCTCGTCTACCGGCTCGTCGAGGTCCGGGCCCGCCGTGACCCCCAGTCGCCGGTCCCGGAGAGCATCGTCATGCGGCCCCCCTCGGCCGAGCTGCGTCCCGACCAGCGCGACGAGGATTCACTGCCGCCCTACGCGGTCCTCGACGCGATCCTGTTCGGATACATCGAGGAGGACATGGGCCGCGATCAGCTGATCGCGCGCGGGCTGCCCGCGGACGAGATCGACCGCGTCATCCGCCTCGTCGACCTCGCGGAGTACAAGCGGCGCCAGAACCCTCCAGGCATCAAGGTCACGACGAAGGCCTTCGGCCGCGACCGGCGCGTCCCGATCACGAACCGCTACCGCGGCTAGCGGACGGCGATCGTCATCCGGACCAGCGCGCACAGGCGCTGCTGGTCGTCCGTGATCTCGACCTCCCAGACCCAGGTCGTGCGGCCGCGGTGGCGGACGCGGGCGACCGCGTGGACCGTGCCGTCGAGGATCGGGCGCAGGAACGAGGTCTGGTTGCTCAAGCCCTGCGCGCTCTTGCCGTCCGGCGAGACGGCCAGATAAGTGGAGTAGGACGTGAGGCCCTCGGCGATCGAGGCGAACACGCCGCCGTGTACGAGTCCCCCGGGCTGCTTGTGATGCGCCTCGACGTCGACGTGCGCGCGCACCTCGCCCGCCTCGAGATCGAGGCTGTCGACCACCAGGCCATACATGCCCTCGAAGCCCTCGGTGAACCTGATCGGGAACTCCGCCTCCACGAGGTCCGGCACTCTACCCAGCCCCCTCCGGTAGCTTGCAGCGCCGCATGGCCAGCTTCGATCAGCTCCCGGCCGACCAGAAGGCCGTCCTCCAGCTCCTGCTCAAGCAGGGCAAGACCTACGACGATTTGTCGGCGTTGCTCCGCATCACGCCCGATGCGGTCCGCGAGCGCGCGCTCAACGCGCTCGACGAGCTCGGCCCCGACGACACGGCCGGCCTCGAGCCCGACCGCGCGGACGAGGTCGCCGACTACCTGCTCGGCCAGCAGACGGCGTCCAGCCGACAGGCGACGCGCGAGTTCCTCGAGACATCCGCGCCGGGCCGCGCCTGGGCGCGAGTCGTGGCCGGTGAGCTGCGCCCGCTCGCGGGCGAGGCATTGCCGGAGATCCCGGCGGAGCGGGCCGAGGTCCAGCTGGAGGCGTTCGACGCGCTCGAGGCACGCCAGCGTGCGCGCGTGGAGCGCGAGAAGTCCTCGAAGCTCGGCGGCATCCTGCTGCTCGTAGCGGCCGGTATCGCGGTCGCGGTCGTTCTAGTCCTGCTGCTCGGCGGCGGTGACGACGACGACAAGGGCACCGCCGCGCGCACGACACAGACGAGCACGACCCAGAACCAGACGAAGATCGAGCGCCAGATCAACCTCCAGGCGGCGCAGTCGGGCGGCAAGGCGCTCGGCGTGGCGAGCATCGTCTCCCAGGGAGGGCAGCGCGCGATCGCGCTGATCGGCCAGGACCTGTCCCCCAGCTCGCGCTACGCCGTGTGGCTCTACAACTCCTCCAGCGACGTGCAGTTCCTCGGGTTCGCGCCGCCGGTGGAGAAGAACGGCCGCCTCCAGGGCCTCGCGCCGGCGCCCGACAACTTGTCGAAGTTCCGCGAGCTGATCGTGACGCGCGAGTCGTCGAACAAGCCGACGAAGCCCGGAACGATCATCCTGCGCGGCCCGCTGCGCAGCTAGCAGGCACGACCGCTCACGCTCTCCGTACTCGTGTAGATGGCCGGTCCCGGCAGCGCGGCTCCGTGGTGCGATACTCGGCTCGCGTTGTCGCAGGAAAACGTCGAGATCGTTTTGCGCCACATCGACGCCTACAACCGTCGCGACCTCGACGCGGTGCTGGCGGGCCTCAGCGAAGACTTTGTGGCCGACTGGTCGCGTTCGGGCGGCCTTGATGGTGGCGTCCGCCACGGTCGCGGTGATTCCATGGCGTTCTTTCAGTCGACTTGGGAGGCGTTCGACCCTCTTCGGATGACGATCGAGCACGTGGTAGATGCCGGCGAGCATGTTGTCGTCGACTTCAGCATGCATGGCCGGGCTCGGATCACCGGCCTGGAACTGAGCGGGCCGACGGCGGCCCAGGTCTGGACGGTTCGGGACGGCTTGATCGCAGCGGCGACGATGTATCAGACGCGCGACGAGGCCCTCGAAGCCCTGCGGGACTAGCCGGGCAGCAGCTTCCCGGGGTTCATCACGCCGCCGGGGTCGAGCTGGCTCTTGACGGCGCGCAGCGCAGCGACTCCGCCGGCGCCGATTTCCGCCTGCATCCACGGCGCGTGGTCGCGCCCGATCGCGTGGTGGTGGGTGAGCGTGCCGCCGGAGGCGACGATCGCGTCGCAGGCCGCGCTCTTGGCTGCGGCCCACTGCGCCAGCGGATCGCCCTCCTGGCGCGTCATGAACGTGTAGTACAGCGACGCGCCCGAGGGATAGAGGTGCGAGATGTGGCAAGCGACCAGCGGCGCGTGCGCCCGCAGCGCGTCGCCGACCGCCCTGTAGAGCGTGAAGAGGTTCGACCACTGCGTCGCCGTCTCGAGTGTCTCGACCATCACGCCGCGGTCGAGCATGTCGTCGCGCAGGTACGGCGTGTGGAAGCGGTTGCGTTCCCAGGCGCGGCCCGCGGCACGGCCGAGCGGGACAGCCCCGTGGCGCGCGGCGATCGCGACTCCGGCCGCGCGGCGCGCGCGATTGGCGTCGGGGTCCCCTTCCCAGCCCAGGATCGAAAGGCAGCCACGCTCGACCTTGCGGAACCGCAGCCAGCGTCCCAGCAGCTCGCCCTTCCAGCCGCTCGTGCCGGCGAGCGCGAACGACATCCGCGTCTCCTCCTCGTCGCTCAACCGCGCGATGTGGGGCGCCGCGCCGGCCTGCTCGAGCTCCTTGAGCGCCTCCGCGCCGTCGCCGAACGACGGGAACATGAAGCCCTCGTAGCGGCGCTCCGCCGGCAGCGGGGCGACGCGCAGCGCGGCGCTCGTGATCACGCCGAACGCGCCCTCGGAGCCGACGAGGAGCTCGCGCAGCCCGGGCCCGGCGGCAGTGGCGGGCAGCGGCGGCAGGTCAATGTCGGTTTCGGGCGCAGCCAGCCGCAGCCCCAGCACGAGCTCGTCGATGCGCCCGTAGCCCGTCGATGCCTGGCCGGCGGAGCGCGTCGCGACAAAGCCCCCGATGGACGCGTACTCGAACGACTGCGGGAAGTGGCCCAGCGTGTAGCCGCGGGCGTTGAGCAGCGCCTCGGCTTCGGGCCCGCGCAGGCCCGGTTCGAGGACCGCCGTGCGGGAGCGCTCGTCGACGGTCACCAGGCGATCCAGCCGCCCGAGGTCGAGCGATACCAGGGCTGCGAACTGCCCGCGCAGCGGCTCGACCCCGCCGACGACGCTCGTCCCACCGCCGAACGGCACGACCGCGACGCCCGCCTCGGCGCAGGCAGCCAGCACCGCCCGGACCTGCTCGTGCGAACCGGGCAGCACAACAGCATCGGGCGCGTCCTCGCAGTCGCCGGCGCGCTGGCGCACCAGGTCGGCGTAGCTCTTGCCGCGTGTGCGCAGGACGCGTGCGTGACGATCGTCGCGGACGCCGTCCTCGCCGCAGGATCCGACCAGCCGCTCGCGCACGCCCGCGGGCAGCTGCGGCTCGCGTAGCCGCACGTCCTCGAGCCGCACCGGCCCGCGCGCCGGCTCGAGAGGCCCGAGCTCGCCGCCGAGCCACTCGACCGCGTGCGCGGGCGGCGGCGCCGAATGACCGGGGTCCCCCCACCCCCACCAGCGCATCTCGCGCCAGCGGCTCATCCGTGCAGCCGTTCCAGCGCGGCGAGCGCCTCGTCGAGCTGGCGCGCAGTCGCGCGGCGCAGCATGAACCCGCCCAGCCGCGACACGCCGCGCAGCTGCTGCTCGACGCGCACCTCGATCTCTGTCCGTGCGTCCTTCGGGCGCAGCGTGATGGTGGTGGTCGAAGCCCTGAGCACGCGCTCGAACGGCGTGCCGTCGATGTCCTGCGCCCAGGCGATCAGCTCCGGCTCGCGGCGCGCCTCGATGCGGAAGTCGGCGCGGACCGCGACGCCCTTCTCCGTGCGCAGCACCTCGGTGAAGCCCGCCCCGCCGACCCCTTCGACGCGCTCGACGCGCGGCCACCAGCGGGGCAGATGATGCGGGTCGCCGACCGTGCGCCACACCTCCTCGCGCGTTGCGTCGACCTCCCTGCGGCGGCGCGTGGCGGGCATCCGCGGCTACTCCGCGTCGTAGCGCAGCAGCGCCTCGACGTCATGGCCGGCTAGCTGCGCGCGCCCATCCAGGAACGCCAGCTCGATCAGGAACCCGCAGCCGACGACGTGGCCGCCGAGCTGCTCGACCAGCTCGCACAGCGCCTTCGCGGTGCCGCCCGTGGCCAGCAGGTCGTCGTGGACCAGCACGCGGGTTCCACCGGCAACCGCGTCGGTGTGCAGCTCCAGGGCGTCGGTGCCGTACTCGAGCAGGTACTCGGCGCGCACCGTGTCGTAGGGAAGCTTGCCGGGCTTGCGCGCCAGGACGAACCCCGCGCCCAGCTCGCGCGCCAGCGCCGGGCCGAGCAGGAACCCGCGCGCCTCGGCGCCGATCACGACGTCGGCGTTCCAGGCGCGCGTGCGGTCCGCCAGGCCCTTCACCGCCGCATCGAGCGCGTCGCCGTCCGCCAGCAGCGGCGTGATGTCCTTGAACACGATCCCGGGCGTCGGGAAGTCCGGGATGTCGCGCACGAACCGTGCGAGGTCGACCACGGCGGCCTGCCTCAATCGACGATCTTCCGCAGGTCCCGGATCAGCAGCAGGTGCTTGAGGTGGGTGGTCACCGCGGCGAGGTTCTCGAGCGCGTCGACCGCTTCCTTGCGGCGCTGCGGGTTGCGCGAGCGCAGGGCCGGGGCGAGGATCTGCTGCAGCAGCGCCGCCTCGCGGTCGGCGGACGTGCGAAACGCCCGCAGGTTGCGCCCGCCGACGCCGTAGCGGGCCAGCTCCGTCACGGCGCGGACGATCTCGCGCTCGGTCTCGTCGTAGTACTTGACGCCGGCGCGCAGCTCGCCGCGGATCACGCCGTACTCCTCGAGCTCTGTCACGAGCCGCGGATCGGCCTGCGTCTCTTCGACGACGTCGTCGATCGAGTAAAGCGCGCCGCCGGCGTCGTTCATCACGCTCGGGCGGCGCTTGCTGCGCCGCTGGTCGCTCTGGGGTACGCCGCCGCCCGCGTCGGCCGCGCGGCCGGCCGCCAGCTCCTGGCGGATCACCCGCAGCGGCAGGAACTCGTCGCGCTGCATGCGCAGGATCGTGCGCAGGCGCGAGACGTCGGACTGCGAGTACAGGCGATACCCGCCGGGCGTACGGCGCGGCGTCAACAGCTTCTGGTCCTCGAGGTAGCGGATCTTGGAGATCGAGATGTCCGGGAACTCGGTCCGCAGGCCCTTGCAGACCGCGCCGATCGTCATCGACTTCTCGCGCGGTGCGCTGTCGGCGGGTGGAGTGGTGTCTGCGTCCTGGACGGCCATTTCAGCGGGTCAAGAAGGTGAGCTTGTACTTGCCGATCTGCAGCTCGTCGCCGTCGCTGAGCTTCTGGGACTCGATCCGCTCGCGGTTGACGTAGGTGCCGTTGAGCGAGCCGAGGTCGTCGAGGTGGAAGCCGTCGTTGCGGCGCACGACCAGCGCGTGGTCGCGCGAGACGGTGACGTCGTCCAAGAAGATGTCCGAGTCGGGCCGCCGGCCGATCGTGAGGCGGTCGCCGTCGAGGGGGAAGCTCTCCCCCACGCGCCCGCCGCCCGCGCGGATCACGAGCGCGGCGCCACCGCCCTGCTCGACGACCGTGCCGAGGTCGACCGGGACGAGCTCACCGGTCTCGTCGATGCGATAGGTCGCCGTCGACGGCTCGGCGCGCGTCTCGGTCTGGCCCATGAACGCGCCGCACTTCTGGCAGTAGTTGGCCCCGTCGGCGTTGGTGAACCCGCACTCCGGGCAGTGGCGCGCCACAATCCGCTCCCCGGGGACGCCCCTCTACTCGCCCTCGACGGGCTCCGCGATCGCGCGCCCCGCGAGAATGTCGGTCAGCCGCTGGACGTCCGCGCCGGTGATCACGTCCTCACCCGTCTCGTGCTTCTTGCGCAGGCGATTGACCAGCTCCGCACGCAGGATGTCGATCTTCCCGTGCAGGATGCGGCGCTTGTAGGAGATGTCGATCTCCTCCTCGGTCAACTGCTGGATGAGGTCCTTGAGCTCCTGGTCTGTCAGCGAGCCGAGGTCCGGGAATGTGTCCATGCGCGCGTGTGTTCTCCTCGAGAGGGTGGGCCGAGCGAGCATACCAGCGGTCCTGAGACGTTCAACGTCAGGTTGAGGGTGCACGCGCCGTTGCGTCGCGCACGTACCGCGCGGCGGCGATCAGCGACATCACGAGCCCGATCCAGAACAGCGGCAGCGCGAGGTCGTCGACGTCCACGAGCGCGAAGAAGATCGCCGACATCGTCGGCCAGACGGCGAGCCGGCCCCACCAGTTGATCGCCAGCGCGCGGCCGCGCCTCACCGCGACCTGGCCTGCAACGAGCAGGAAGAGCTCGCGCCCGACGAGCACCGCGATGCCCCATCGCGGCAGCAGCTCGAAGTGCCAGCACACGACGAGCCCGGCTACGACCAGCGCCCTGTCGACGACCGGGTCGAGCAGCGCGCCGAAGCGGCTGTACTGGCCGGTGACGCGGGCCGCGATGCCGTCCGCGTAATCCCCCCAGGCGACGACCGCGAACAGGATCGCCGGCAGCGCGTCGGTCCCGTCGTCGGACGAGAGCCCGAGGACCACGAAGACCGGGATCAGGGCGGCGCGTGCCATCCCGATCGCGTTCGGGATGGTCCAGACGTTCAGCGGCGCGCCCGGGAGCGTCGCCGCGGGCGGCGGGCCGGACCGGTCGAGCCCCGACAGCCGCCGGAACGTGAGCCGCCTTACGGGATCTGTCCCCACAGCTCGCGCACGCGCTCGGCGGCGGTGTCCAGCGGGATGCCGCCGTCGATGTCCTCGAGTCCCCGGCGCTTCTGCGCCTCGGCCGCGCCGGCCTCGACCGAGCGCCCGCCGATTGTGAGCCTGAGGGGGCAGCCGAGCAGCTCGGCGTCGGCGAACTTCTCGCCCGGCCCGGCGTCCCGCTCGTCGATGATCGCCTCGAAGCCGCCCGCGCGCAGGTCGGCGTACACGCGCTCGGCGACCTCGCGCTCCTGCGTCCCGGGCTTGCCCAGCGCGACGACCTCGACATCCCAGGGCGCGAGCGTCTTGGGCCACGAGATGCCCTTGTCGTCAGAGAACTGCTCGACCGCCGCGGCGGCGATGCGCGCAGGGCCGATGCCGTACGACCCCATCACGATCAGCTGCTCCTTGCCGTCGGCATCGAGGTACGTGGCGCCGAGCGGCTCCGAGAAGCGCGTGCCGAGCTTGAAGATGTTGCCGATCTCGATCGCCGGCTCGACGCGGATCGGGTGCCCGTTGACCAGATCCCCTTCGACGACACGGCGCACGTCCACGCGCTCGCCCTCGATCTGGTCGGCGACGCGGTGGTATTCGTCCTTGAGCGCGCCGACCACCCACGGGCCGGCGCCCAGCGCCTCGTCGACGAGCGCGGGCACGTCGGGCGTCGGGCCGAGGGAGCCGGCGGGCCCGGGCAGCTCCTCGTCGCGTGCGGGCCGGAACTCCTCGCCGAGCGCGTTGGCGAGCTTGATCTCGTTGACCTGGTGGTCGCCGCGCACGAAGACCATCACGAGGCCGCGCTTCTCGGTGACGATCGGAAACGCCTTGGCGAGGTTGCCGGCGGGCACGCCGAGCTGCTCGGCCAGCGCGTCCATCGTGGTCGCCCCCGGCGTATGCAGCTCGCCCGACAGCTCGAGCGCGGGGACCGGCTGCGCCTCCGCGGTGGCGATCTCCACGTTCGCCGAGTAACCGGGCGCGATCGCGACGTCGTTCTCGCCGGCGGCGCACGGCGCCATGAACTCGTGCGCGGCGGTCCCGCCCATCATCCCGACGTCCGACTCGCACGCGTAGAACTCGAGCCCGCAGCGCTCGAAGATCCGCTCGTAGGCCGCGTAATGGGCCTGGTAGGCGGCATCGAGGCCCTCCCAGTCGCGGTCGAGCGAGTAGGAGTCCTTCATGATGAATTCGCGCGTGCGGAGCACGCCCGCGCGCGGCCGCGGCTCGTCGCGGCCCTTCGTCTGGAAGTGGTAGACGATCATCGGCAGGTCGCGGTAGGAACGCACGGCCTGCGCGATGTGCGTCGTGATCGTCTCCTCGTGCGTCATCGCGAGCACGAGGTCGGCGTCGCGGCGATCCTTGAGCTTGAAGACCTCGGCGATGTCGTAGCGCCCGCTGCGCTTCCACAGGTCCGCCGGCGTGATGACCGGCATCAGCATCTCCTGGCCACCGATCGCGTCGATCTCCTCGCGCACGATCTGAACGGCGTTCTGGTGCACCCGCCAGCCCGCCGGCAGCCACGACCACAGCCCGGCGCCGACCTGCCGCACGAGGCCGGCGCGCACCATCAGCTTGTGCGACAGCGCCTCGGCGTCGGCCGGCGGCTGACGCTCGGTGGGCAGGAGCAGCTGGGAGAAGCGCATGCGGGCGGAAGGCTATTGGTGAAACGGGGTCAGACTCGTTTCACAGGGCGCGTTTCATCTCCGCCCGCGCGAGCGGGTGAAACGAATCTGACCCGTTGCACCCGCTCGCACTTGATCACGCGATCGCGCCGGTCCACTCGCGCCGTGTCCGAGCCCGATCCGCAGTCGATCCGCTCGCGGACGCCGTCGCGGGCGCTGACCGTGTCGTTGCCCGGGCCGCCGCTGACCGCGTCGGCCCCCGGCCCCGGCTCCAGGGTGTCGTTGCCCGGGCCGCCCGACAGGCGGTCGTTGCGCAGGCCTCCGCGGAGACGGTCGTTGCCGAACCCGCCGTTGAGGCGGTCGCGGCCGAGACCGCCGTTGAGCCGGTCGGCGCCGTTGCCGCCGTCGAGCACGTCGTTGCCGGAGCCGCCCTCGAGGCAGTCGGCGCCCCCCAGGCCGCGGAGGAGGTCGCGGCCGTCGAACCCGCGCAGCAGGTCGCCGAACCCGGTGCCTACGAGCAGCTCGTCGTCGCGCGTGCCGAGGACCGGGTTGCCACAGGCCCGGTCGACGAACGCGACCAGCGGCGGCGCGACCGGCGCCACCGTGAACGTGGTCGTCGCGCCGGAGAAGTTGTCGGCCGGCTGCGCGTCGGTGCCTGTCGCGCTGGCGCGCAGCTCGCTGCTCAGGTCGCCGTCGTCGTCGCGCTGGAGCAGCACTCTCACCACCGCCTCGCCACCGGGCGCGAGCGTCCCGAGCGCACACCGGCGCTGGGCTCCCTCCTCGGTGCAGCTGCCCGGCGCAGCGACGGTCCCGCCCCCCGGTGCCACGACCGCGACCGCGCCCGCGGCCGGGGCCGGGCCGAGGTTGCGGACCGTGTAGACGTGCTCGACGGCACCGCCGATCACCGCGCTCGCCGGCGCCACGACCGCCGTGGTCACGTCGATGGGGCACGTCGCGTTGCGCGTGGCGTCGGCCGGGCACGCGTCCTGGCTGACGTCTCCATAGCCGTCGCGGTCGGAGTCGGGCTCGATGTCGGCCGACGCCAGCAGCTGCAGCGCGCTGGGATACGAGACGGGCTCGTCGTCGTCGCCGAGACCGAGCGCGGGCACGAAGCGACCGGCCTCGTAGCCGGTTCCCGCGCGCGCAAAGCCGCCGCTGTCGCCGGAGGACTCACGCCACGCGAGATGGTCTCCTGCCCGCACGGCCAGGCGCGACGAGAACGTCGGTCGCGCGACCGTGGGATCGCCGCCGGACGACAATCCGACGACCTCGTACCCGCCGCCCGCAGCGGGCCGCAGCACCTGCAGCGCGTAGGCGTCGGCCTCGTCCGGGTCCAGGACGCGCAGCCGCCAGCGCACGAGCACGCCGTCCGCGGGCGCCGCGAGCGCCACTCCGGCGGGCGCCACCAGTTGCATCCACGCGCACGGATGCTGCGAGCAGGGGGTGACCGCCTCCGGGATCGCGTGCAGCGGCGACCCGATGGTGGCCGTGACGCACGGCAGGGCGACGCGCATGGCGTCACCCGGGCAGGCGTCCTGCGTCTCGTCTCCGTACCCGTCGCCGTCCGCGTCGCGCTCGACGTCGGCGTTGAGCAGAAGCTCGTCGCTCACGGTCGCATCGACTGACTCGACGTCGCCGTCAGCGAACGCGGGCGGGGTGTATTGGATGCGTTGGAGCGTTCCCGTGCTGCCGGCCAGGTGGAAGGCGGTCGGCACAGCGGCGCCGTCGAGCGCGATCCGTCCTCCGCGAGCAATCGGGAGGCGGGTCGCGAACGAGTTGTCGCCCGCCACCGCCGTCACGTCGCCGCCGGTCGCGGTGGCCCCCACTCCGCTGCCATAGGGCTGCACCGTCCGCAGCCGCAGCGTCGCCGGCCCGCTGTCCAGGCGCAGGCGCCAGCGCACCACGACACCGTCGAACGGCGCCGTCAGGGCGCTCGCATCGTCGGCGGCGGTCGGCACCCACGCGCAGCGCGAAGAGACCGCACAGGACCCACTGGCGCCCTCGGCCGGCCGGGTCAGCGGCGAGCCGATCGTCACCGCGGCCCGCGCCGGGGCTGCCGCCGCGAGCACGAGCACGGCAGCCGTGAGAACCGGGACGAGGCGGGCCATCGGCCGCACATGGTGACGCCGGGGGCGGCGGGGACACCTAGATAGGGTTCGGAGCGGACAAACGACGAAGGAGTACCCCCGCATGGCCTACGAGGTCCCCCCGCTTCCTTACGACTACAACGCGCTCGAGCCGCACATCGACGAGCAGACGATGAAGCTGCACCACGACAAGCACCATCAGGCGTACGTGGACAAGGCCAACGGCGCGCTGGAGGGCACGGATCACGCCGACAGCCCGATCGAGGACGTCGTCCAGAACCTCGACGCGCTGCCCGAGGACAAGCGCGGCGTCGTGCGCAACAACGGCGGCGGCCACCTGAACCACAGCCTGTTCTGGGAGTCCATGAGCGCGGACGGGGGCGGCGAGCCCTCGGGCGCCCTCGCGGACGCGATCAACGATGCGTTCGGCTCGTTCGACGCCTTCAAGGAGGAGTTCGAGCAGGCCGGCGTCGGCCGCTTCGGCTCCGGCTGGGCATGGCTGATCCTCGACGGCGGCTCGCTCGCCGTCACGAGCACGCCGAACCAGGACAACCCGCTGATGGAGGGCAAGACGCCGCTGCTGGGCAACGACGTCTGGGAGCACGCCTACTACCTGACCTACCAGAACCGCCGCCCGGACTACCTCAAGGCGTGGTGGAACGTCGTCGACTGGAGCAAGGTCGAAGAGCGCTTCGGGGCAGCGAACGGCTGACCGCCGGCATCGCGATACCGCGACTTCCTCGCTACCCTCGCGTTTGAGATGAACGGGCGGCTTCCCGGCCGCCCGTTCGGCTGAACACACCCAGGAGCCAGATGCCGCGTTTCCGCAAGCTGATCCTCGCCGCCGCGATCGCCGCCCTAGCGGTCCCCGGCGTTGCTCAGGCAAACGAGTACCAGGCCTCGATCGTCATGGACGACGACCTGCTGATCTACCGCGACGACTCGACCCGCGACGCGGCCCTGCGCCGCCTGAAGGGCCTGGGGGCCGACTACGTCCGCATCACCGTCCTGTGGCGTGTCGTCGCCGAGAACGCGCGTTCGACCAAGGCCCGCGACAAGCGCTTCCGCGAGCTCGGCGCCGACGACCCGCGCGCCTACCCGCGGCTCAACTGGGACCGCTTCGACCGCCTCGCGCGCGCGTGCATCACGCTCGACATCGGCTGCTACTTCAACGTCACCGGCCCCGGGCCGGAGTGGGGCCACACGAAGGCGCCGCGCAGCCAGGCGCGCAACCGGCAGCACCTGGATGCCCGAAGCCCAACGGCAGTTCTACAAGCCTGCGTCAAGGCCGTCGGCAAGCGCTACTCGGGGACGTACCGCGACGAGAACGACGGAAAGGGCTTCCTGCCGAAGGTCAAGTTCTGGTCGATGTGGAACGAGCCCGGCCAGGCCGGCTGGCTCTCCCCACAGTGGTGGAAGGGCAAGCCCTACTCCCCGCACCTGTACCGCAAGCTCTACATCTTCGGCCGCCGCGCGCTGCGAGTCGACCGGCCACGGCGGGGACATCATCCTGATCGGGGAGACCTCGCCCACCGGCTCCTCGAGGCAGACCACGCGCGCGGCGATGCGCCCGAAGAAGTTCATCCGCGAGATGTTCTGCATGGACGACGCGGGCAATCCGTACGGCGGAGCGGACGCGCGCAGCCGCCGGTGCTCGGACTTCGACAAGTACGGGCCGATCCGCGCGACCGCGTGGGCTCACCACCCGTACACCAAGCGGCTCGCGCCGCAGCAGCGCGAGTCGCACCCGGACTCGCTGACGATGGCCAACATCGGCGAGCTCGGGCGCTGCTCGACGACATCTCTGCGAAGACCGCGCGCGTGGCTCCTGGGATGAGCATCGCCTCCACGGAGTTCGGCTACGAGACCAACCCGCCGGACCCATACTCGGGCATCGACGTCGAGACCCAGGCCACGTGGCTGAACATCGGCGACCTGCTGGCCTTCAAGCACCCGCGGATCATCGCCCAGTCACCAGTTCCTGCTGCGTGACGTTGCGCCGCTGCAGCCGCCACCAGCGCGAACAGCAAGGCGTTCTGGTTCACCTACCAGTCGGGACTGTTCGACCTCGCCGACAACCCGAAGCCGGCCGCGACGGCGTTCGGCTTCCCGTTCCTGGCGTTCAGCCTCGGCGTCGTCAACCCCGCGACCGGCGCTGTACCGGGGCGAGCATCTGGGGCATGCTGAAGTTCCTGCCGAACAACATCTCGCCCGAGACCCGCAGCAGGTCCGGTCCAGTGGCGCCCGGCCGACGGCTCGTTCGGCCACGTGCCGATCGGCGAGCCGATCACCGTGACGAACCCGCTCGGGTTCTTCGAGGGCACGGTCGAGGTCCCGGGCCCCGGGTACGTGCGCATGGTCTGGTGCGGCGCGCATGTGCCGCCGGAGCCCGCCTCGCGCGAGTTCGAGGTCGTCGGCTAGCCCTTGCGGCGCGGCGTTCACGCGGAGCGCCGCCCTCGCGGCCTGCGCGCACAGCGGTGGGCTGCGCGACGATCGGCCTAGCGCTCGCCCCCGCGGCGCAGGCCGGTAGCACGCAGCTATCGGTCTTCCAGGACGACAAGCTGCTCGTGCTGTCGGAGCCGTCGACGCGCGAGCGCACGCTCGACGACCTCGCGATGCTGGGTGTCGACACGATCCACTCGATCGTGTTCTGGAACCGGGTCGCGCCGTCGCCGCTCGAGCGCACGCGCCCGCAGGGCTTCGACGGCAGCGACCCCGCGGCCTACCCGCCCGAGCAATGGGACCGCTACGACGGGCTCGTGCGCGGCGCCAACGCGCGCGGGATGGAGCTCATCCTCGCGCCTTCGAGCCCGCTGCCCTACTGGGCCTCGCGCTGTCGCGGGCGGCTCGAAGATCAAGCGCACGTGCCGCCCGGACCCGACGCAGTTCAAGCGCTTCGTGGAGGCGCTCGGGCAAGCGCTACTCCGGCGACTACGCCGACGAGAACCAGGGCCGCGGCCTGCTGCCGCGCGTCTCGCGCTGGTCGGTGTGGAACGAGCCCAACCAGGGTGGCTGGCTGACTCCGCAGTGGGTGCGCCGCAACGGGCGCCTGCTCCCCTCCTCCCCGGGGCTCTATCGCGGCCTCGTGCGCGCGGCCATCAAGGCCCTGCGCGACAGCGGCCATGCCAGCGACGAGATCCTGCTCGGCGAGACCGCTCCGCTCGGCCGCGTCACGGGGCCCGCGATGACGCGGCCGATGGCGCCCGGCGCGTTCCTCCGCGGGATCCTGTGCATCGACGGCGCGGGGCGCTCGCTGCGCGGGCCCATCCGCCGCGGTGCTCGACTGCACGGGCCGTTTCTCCAAGCTCGCGGTCACGGCGTCAGCCCACCACCCGTACACGCGCGGGGGCAGCCGGCCGCCCACCGCGCGGGGCGGGACCAACCGAGATCACGATCTCCTCGATCTCGCGCCTGAAGTCGATCCTGCGCAGGGCCGCTCGTAGGCAGCGCATCCGCGGGCGGGCTCCCGATCTACTACACGGAGTTCGGGTTCCAGACCAACCCGCCGGACGACGATCTTCGGCGTGTCGCTCAGCCGTCAGTCGCAATGGCTCAACCAGTCGGACTGGATCGCGTGGCAGGACCCCCGGTCAAGGTCCGTCGCGCAGTACGAGCTGCGCGACGAGGCCAACTCGGCGGCCTTCCAGACCGGCCTGCGGTTCCTCGACGGGCGGCGCAAGCCCGGCTTCGCCGCGTACCGGATGCCGATCTGGGTCAGGCGCGCGGGCGGGGGCAATGTCCGCGTGTGGGGCCAGGTCCGCCCCGCGGACGACGACGCGCTCGAGACCGTCGAGATCCAGCACGACCCGGAGAACGACGGGACGTTCCAGACCGTCGCGACCGCCACGACCACCAACCGCAAGGGCTTCATCTACGAGCTCGTGCCGTTCGCACGCGGTCACCTGGCGGCTCCAGTGGGCGCCCGAGGACGGCGGGCCTGCGATCACCAGCCGCATTGCGGGAGTCGCGCGGCGATGAGAGCCCTGGTGGGGGTTGCCGCGGCTGCGGCGGCCGCGGCCGCGCTCGTCGTCGCCCCTGCGCACGCAGCCGAAAACCTGCGAGTCGGGATCGCCGACGACCGCATCCTGCTCGCGCACCCCGAGCGGGCGCCGGGAGATCGTCGCGCGCTGGAAGGAGCCTGGGGATCGAGGTCGGTGCGCATCCATCGCGCGCTGGGTGGCGGTCGCACCGGGCGACTCGGCGGCGGTCGCGCCGCGCGGCTTCGCGCGTCGGACCCCGACGACCCGCACTACGACTGGGCCTTCCTCGACTTCGCGGTGGACCTGCTGACGGTCGCCGGGATCGAGCCGATGCTCGCGGTCACCGGGTCGGGGCCGCTGTGGACCAGCCGCGACCCCGGGCGCGGCAACCCGCGCTACAAGCCGGACCCGCACAAGTTCGGCGCATTTGCCACCGCGGTCGCGCGGCGCTACGGCGACCGCGTCGATCGCTACGTGCTCTACAACGAGCCCAACCATCCGGGCTGGCTGCAGCCGCAGTTCGAGTGCCCGCGGCCGGGACGCTGCACACCCGATGGCGCCGCACATCTACCGCGACCTGGTCAACGCCGCCGTAGCCGGGGATCGAGCCGCGCGGACCCGGGCGCACAGATCTACGTCGGCGCGCTCGCGCCGCGCGGCGGCGATCCGACGCGCCGCAACCGGCCGATGCGCCCGCTGCCGTTCATCCGCGCCTTCGGCTGCCTGGACGCGCGACTACGAGCGGATCCGCACCGGCCCGTGCCGCGACTTCAGGCCCGCGCTGATCGACGGGTTCGCCTACCACCCCCACGGCGTGCTGCGCAGCCCGCACGAGCCCAACCCGAAGCGCGACGAGGCGGCGATGGCCGACCTCGGCCGGCTGACATTCGTGCTCGACCGGTCCAGGACTTCGGGCGGCTCGACACGTCCGACGGCGGCCGGATCGACATCCACCTGACGGAGTTCGGCTACCAGACCAGGCCGCCCGACCCGTACTCGGGCGTCTCCACCGTGCAGCAGAAGCTGCTGGTTGCAGCAGGCCGCCTACGTCGCCGTGGGCGCGACCCGCGCGTGCGCACGCTGATCCAGTACGAGTGGGAGGACGAGCCCGATCAAGCATCTCGGGCTAGGGCCGCGCGCCTACGCGGGCTGGCAGTCGGGGCTCCTATTCGCGGACGGCCGCGCCAAGCCCGCGCTCGGCGCCTTCGCGCGACCCGTTCTGGGCCGATGCCCGCCGCGGCGCGTCGAAGGTCCGGTTCTGGGGCCAGGTCCGGGCCGGCGGCAGCCACCCCGTCCGCCTCCAGCGGCGTGTCGACGGCGCGTGGACCACGGTGACGAGCCTGCGGACGGACCGCCGCGGTTACTTCTCCACCCGCCTGTTCGTCGCGGAGGCGTCCCCGTGGCGCTTCGCGTACGACGGGCCGGCGACGGACGCGAGCGCGTCGCGGCCCGACTTCGCGCGTCAGCGCGTCGCTGCTCGTGCGCCCGCCGTCGGCGAGCGGCGGCGTCGCCGCGCGGCGCTAGGGCGTTCCGCTCAAGCGTTTGCGACCTGCGTCGCGCCGCCTGTCGGCACCGAGGGAGGGAGTGCGCACGCGCCTATGGCAAAGACACAACCACTTCTGGCGCATCGCCGCTCGCCATCCACGCCCGGGCCCCCGTGGTGGCAACTATTCACACTCTCGCATCCCACTCCTGGACACGGTCGAGAAAAGCGTTACGGAAGAGCCACGGCGTAACACGACTCCTAGGCGCGCGAGAAGCGGCGGCCCGCAGCGGGCGAGGCGGCCTCGTCGATCGGCAGCGGCGCTTCGGGAACATGCCCGTCCGCCGCCTCCGCCTCGAGCGCCGCGAGGCGTTCCGGCGTCATCGCCTCGGCGTCCTCTTCCTCGGCCAGCCACGCCGCCGCCTCGGCGGCAGCGGCCTCGTCGCGCACAACGCGCTTGCCCGCCGCGTAGTAGCGATCGATCTCCTCGAACAGCTCGTCGACCAGGCGATCGGTGGGCACCTTCTTGAGCGGCTCGCCCTTCGAGAAGATCATGCCCGCGTCCTTGGCTCCGGTGATGCCGAAGTCCGCGTGGCGGGCCTCGCCGATCCCGTTGACGGCGCAGCCCAGGACCGAGACCTCGATCGGGTCCTCGTAGGCCTCGAGGCGCCGCTCGATCTCCATCACCACCGTGTCCATGTCGAACTGCAGGCGCCCGCAGGTCGGGCACGCGATCAGGACCGGGCCGCGCTCGCGCAGCTTCAGCGCCTTCAGGATCTCCCAGGCGACCTTGACCTCCTCCTCGGCGTGGAACGTCGAGAGCGAGATCCGGATCGTGTCGCCGATGCCGTCGGCCAGCAGCGTGCCGAGGCCGACCGCGCTCTTCAGGGAGCCGGACCACTTCGTGCCGGCCTCGGTGATCCCGAGGTGCAGCGGGTGGTCGATCTTCCCGGCCAGCAGCCGGTTGGACGCGATCGTGTTCGGGACGCGACGTCGACTTCATCGAGACCTTGAAGTCGTAGAAGTCGAGCCGGTGCATCAGCTCGACCATCTCGGTCGCGGCGCGCACGAGCGCCTCGACGGGATTCGTGAACTCGAGGTCGCGCAGGTGCTCGGGCAGCGAGCCCGAGTTGACGCCGATGCGCAGCGGCGTGCCCTGCCGCGCGGGCGCGGTCGACGACCTCGCCGACCTTCTCGGGGCCGCCGATGTTGCCCGGGTTGATCCGCACGCAGTGAGCACCGGCGTCGATCGACTTCAGCGCGAGCGTGTGGTTGAAGTGGATGTCCGCGATCACCGGGATCGGCGACTCCGCGACGATCGTGCGCAGCGCGTCGACATCCCTGTCGCGCGGGACGGCGACGCGGACGATGTCGGCGCCGGCCTCGGCGACGCGGCGGATCTGGTCCATCGTCGCCTCGAGGTTCGCCGTCTCCGTCTTGGTCATCGTCTGCACGGCGACAGGGCGCCCCGCCGCCGATCGGGACGCCGCCGACCGTGATCTGGCGTCGGGAAGCCACGCATTCAGTGTAAACGGGGTCAGATTCGTTGCACCCGCCCCCGCCGGCGGAGATGAAACACCTTGTGTGAAACGAGTCTGACCCCGTTTCACGCCTACTAGGCTCCTCGCCGTGCCGACAGCCGAGCTGCCGCCGACCGACGTCTACCGGACCGCCCAGGGCCAGCGCCTGGCGCGATTCGCGGATCCGATCGCCGACCGCGCGCGGCGCCGCCGCCATCACCGCTTCTTCGCGCTCACGGGCGTTCAGCCGGGCATGAGAATTGTTGATATCGGCTGCGGCGAGCTCGGACTGCGCGCGTTCGAGCGCGACCTCGACATCACCGGCGTGGACGCCGACCCGCACCCCAATTACCCGGGCCCGTTCGTGCAGGCCGACGCGAGCCGCAAGCTCCCGTTCGGCGACGACGAGTTCGACCTCGCCTACTGCTCGAGCGTCATCGAGCACGTCCCACCCGAGCGGCGGGCGGCGTTCGCGGCCGAGCTGCGGCGCGTGTCGCGCGGCTGGTTCGTGCAGACGCCGGCGTGGTCGTTCCCGATCGAGCCGCACGCGCTGCTGCCGTTCGCGCACTGGCTGCCCGCGTGGGCGCGACGCCCGTACTGGCGTCTGGGCGTCGCCGGGCCGTTCGAGGACATCGCGCTGCTGCGCCGCAGGGAGTTCGAGGCGCTCTTCGGCCCGGCCATGCGGGAACACTTCGGGCCGTTCGTCAAGAGCTGGGTCTGCGTCGCGCCCGTCGGGTCGCTGCCGTGATCGACGATCCGGTCAACGTCGCCGACTTCGAGCGCCTCTGCGCGGACTGTCTCGACGCGGGCCCGCTCGCCTACTACGCCGGCGGCGTCGTGCGACGAGCGCACGCTGCGCCGACAACGTCGCTGCGTTCGCGCGCTACAAGCTGATGCCCCGCGTGCTCGTGGACGTGAGCGACGTGGACCTGACGACCAGCGTCGCCGGCACCGGCGTCAGCATGCCGATCCTCGTCGCCCCGGTCGCGATCCAGCGCATGGCTCATCCGGACGGCGAGTGCGGCATGGCGCGCGCGGCCGCAGCCGCCGGGACGGTGATGTGCCTGTCGACAATCGCGACGTCGACGCCCGCCGAGGTCGCCGCTGCCGCCCCCGACGCCCCGCGCTGGTTCCAGGTCTACTCGTTCAAGGACCGCGAGATCACGCGCCACCTCGTCGACCAGGCCCTAGAGCACGGTTACCGAGCGCTCGTCCTGACCGTCGACGCGCCGCGCGCCGGGCGCCGCGAGCGCGACTTCCGCGAGCACTTCGCGGTTCCGCAGGGAATCGACATGCCCGCCGTGACCGCCGCCACCGGCAGCACCGCCGGCATCACGCCCCAGGGAGTTTTCGAGCTGGTCGACGACTCGCTCACGTGGAGTGGCCTCGAGCACATCGCGAAGCACAGCCCGGTCCCGGTGCTCGTCAAGGGCATCCACCATCCCGCGGATGCGCGCCTGGCCGTACGAGCACGGCGCCGCCGGTGTGGTCGTCTCCAACCACGGCGGCCGCCAGCTCGACAATGTCCCGGCGACCATCGACCTGCTCGATCCCGTCGTCCAAGAGGTCGGCGGCGAGACCGAGGTCCTGGTCGACGGCGGCATCCGCCGCGGCACCGACGTCGCGGTCGCACTCGCGCTCGGCGCCCGCGCCGTGCTCATCGGCCGTCCCGCCCTATGGGGCCTCGCCGTCGGCGGCGAAGCGGGCGCCCGCCGCGTGCTTCAGATCCTGCGCGACGAGCTCGAGCTCGCCCTGGTCCTGCTCGGGGCCCCGACGCCGGACGCGGTCACCCGCGCCCACCTAGCGAACTGATCGCCGCCTCGCGATCGTTGAAGAACCGTACGCGCACGATCTTGCCGCTCAGGAACGTGTATGTCGCCCACCATTCCGACGACGTCTCGATCCCGCTCGCGTCACCAACGGCCCACCACTCGAATGACGCCAGCACGTCGTTCCCGGCTTCCTCGAGCTCGCGGATGACCACCTGTGTCCCCGGCTTCCAGCCCTCACGCAGCCCATCGAAGAACTGGTGGGCCTCGGCGCGCCCCTTGAAGGGCCCGCCGGCGGGAAATCCGGGAGCCGGCCAGATCTCCGTCTCGTCGGTCCAGAAGATGTCGACGAGGTCGCCGCCCGCGTTGAACGCCTCGAACAGGCGCCGCACGGTCTCGACGTTCTCGGAAGTCATCTACGTCGCGTACATCGCCTCGATGTCGTCCGCGTACTTCTCCGCGATCGGCTTGCGCTTGAGCTTCATCGTCGGCGTCAGCTCGTCGCCGCCGGGCAGCCAGTCGCCGGACACGATCGTGAACTTCTTGATCTGCTCGACGCGGGCGAGCTTCGCGTTCGCCGCGTCGACGCCCTCCTGGACGGCCGCGCGCACCTGCTCGTTGCCTGCGAGAGACTCGAGCGACGTGTCCTCGAGACCCTGCTGCTGCGCCCACATCGGCGCGAAGTCGGAGTCGAGCACGATCAGCGCAGTGTTGTAGGACCGCGCGTCGCCGATCGTGCAGGCCTGCCCGATCAGCGGCGAGGCCGTCTTCAGCGTGGCCTCGATGTTCGCCGGCGACATGTTCTTGCCGGCCGCGTTGATGATCAGCTCCTTCTTGCGGTCGACGATCTTGAGGTAGCCGTCCTCGTCGAGCTCGCCGATGTCGCCCGTGCGAAGCCAGCCGTCCTCGGTCATCGTCTCGGCCGTCTTGTCCGGCAGGTTGCGATAGCCGAGCATCACGACGTCGGACTTGACGAGCACCTCGCCATCGGTGTCGAGCTTGATCTGCACGCCCGGCGCCGGCGGTCCGACGGTGCCTAGCTTGATTCGGTCGGGCGGGTTGACGGTGCCGGCGCCGCACGTCTCGCTCATGCCCCAGATCTCGGCGAGCGGCAGGCCGATCGCGTGGAAGAACTCGAGCACCTCCACCGGCGTCGGCGCGGCGCCGACGTTGATCGCCTCGACCTGGTCGAGCCCGAGCATCGCGCGCAGCCCCGAGAAGATCTCCTCGTCGGCCTTTGCGACGCGCTCGGCGAGCTCCTGCGGGACCTCCTCCCCGCGCTGCTCCAGCCGCACCTTCTCGATGCCCGCTTCGATCGCCGCGTTGACCTTCTCCTGCTGCTCGGGCGGCTGCGAGCCGAGCATCGTCTCCAGGCCGGCCTTGAGCTTCTCCCAGATCCGCGGCACGGCGAAGAACCACGACGGGCGCACCGCCGGCAGGTACGAGAGCACCTGACGTGGGTCGTCGCAGCATGTGATCTGGATCCCGAACACGATCGGCAGGTAGTGGTGCGCGTTGCGCTCGGCCACGTGAGCGGATGGCAGCCACGAGATCACGCGGGCCTCGTCGGGGAAGTCGATCAGGTCCTCGATGCCCTGGACCGCGCTGAGCAGGTTGCGGTGGCTGAGCATCACGCCCTTGGGCGGCCCGGTCGTGCCGGACGTGTAGATCAGCGTCAGCACATCGTCGGCGCCGATCTGCGCGATGGACGCCTCGACGTCGAAGTTCGACTCCGTGCTCGCGACCTCCTCGAGCGACACACAGCCTTCCGGCGGGTCGCCGTCGACGAGGATCACGTGCTCGAGCTCCGGCAGCTGCTTGCGCGCCTCGAGCACGTTGCCGACGAGCGCCTGCTCGGTGATCAGGATCTTCGCGCCGGCGTCCGTGACGACGAACTCGATCTGGTTCGGCGCGTACGTGTTGTAGATCGAGAACGGCGTCGCCCCGACCATCATCGCCGCGAGGTCGCAGAGATGGAACTCGGGCCGGTTCGACAGCAGCAGGGCGATCGTGTCGCCCTTCTTCAGCCCCAGCTCCGTGAGGCCGCCGGCGAGCTGGTCGACGCGGTCGCGCAGCTCTCCCCAGGTCCACGAGATCTCGTCTTCCTTCGTCCGCACGGCGACCTGATCGGCCCGTTCACCGGACGTGATCCTGAATGCCTCGGCGATGGTCGCGGCGTCGAGCGCGCGCTTTGCTTGTGTGCTCCCCTCCATGCCCGCAGCCTATCTACCTGACCCCGAATCCCTCCCCGCTGAGCCGGTCGATGTCATTGGTCAACCCGGTGATGAACAGGAACGCGACCAGCAGGAACCCGACCACCGAGACCCGCTCCAGCACGCTGAACGGAATCGGCTTCCCGCGGATCTTCTCGGCCACTGCCCAGAAGATGTGCCCGCCGTCCAGCGGCAGGAACGGGAACAGGTTGATGATGGCCAGCGAGAGCGAGATCAGGCCGAGGATCAGCACGGCACGGCTGGTGTCCAACTCGAACGTCTGCCGGGTCGTCTCGTAGGAGCCCACGACGCCGCTGACCTCGTCGCGCGCCTCCGAGTCGTAGAACAGCTTCACGATGCCCGAGACGGTGGCCTCGGCTATCTCCCAGCTGCGCTCGACGCTGATCTGCAGCGCCTCGCCAGTGCCGACCGGCTCGACGCGAACGAGTTTCTGATCGAACTGGAATCCGAGCAGCGGCCGCGCGGGCTCGACCTCCGTGCTCCAGCGCGGCCGCGCCGACACCGCCACCTCGCGACCGTCGCGCCGCACCGTCAGCCGTGCCGGACGCGCCGAGGCGCAGCCGTCCTTCTGCGCACCGGCACAGCGGTGTGTTCGCAGCTGGTCGCGCAGCGTCTCGAGCGGCCCGCGCTTGCCGTCGACCGCAACGAGCACGTCGCCCTTGCGCAGAACGCCGTCCGCGGGCGAGTCCTCGGAGACGTCGTACACGACCGGCGTCGGCTCGTAGACCTTCTCGTCCTCGATCGCGAAGTACGCCGTGAAGATCGCGAGCGCGATCACGATGTTCACCGCAGGCCCCGCCGCGATCACGACGATCCGCTTCCACGCGGCCTGCTTGTAGTACGCGCGGTGCTCGACCTCGGGCGGGATCTCCTCGTGCGGGTTCATCCCCGTGATGCGCACGTAGCCGCCGAGCGGAACCGCGCCGATCGCGTACTCGGTTTCCCCGACCTTCTTGCGCACGAGCAGCGGTGGGAAGAAGAGCGCGAAACGCTCGACGCGCATCCCGACGGCCTTTGCCGCGGCGAAGTGCCCGGCCTCATGCAGGATGATCAGCAGGGCGAACCCCGCGAACGCCAGGACCCACGACATCAGGCGAGTGCCCCGGCCCGTTCCGCGGCGATCGCGCGCGCCTCGCGATCGGCTTCGTACAGCGACTCGAATGCGCGCACCGGCTGCGCCGGCAGCTCCGCGAGCGTCTCCTCGATCACAGCGGGGATGCCGAGGAACGGCAGCCGCCCATCGAGGAACGCGTGCACCGCGACCTCGTTGGCGGCGTTGAGCACGCACGGCGCCGTGCCGCCCGCGACGGCGGCCTCGCGCGCCAGCCGCAGGCAGGGAAACGCCTCAGCGTCGACGGGCTCGAACGTCAGCGACCCGACTTCGTCGAGGGCGAGCCGCCGGACGGGCACGTCGACGCGGTCGGGATGGTGCAGCGCGTACGCGATCGGCACGCGCATGTCGGGATGGCCGAGGTGGGCCAGCGCCGCGCCGTCGCACAGCGTCACGTACGAGTGGACGATCGACTGCGGGTGCACGACCACGTCGATCCGTTCATACGCGACACCGAACAGGTGGTGCGCCTCGATCACCTCGAGGCCCTTGTTCATCAGCGTCGCCGAGTCGATCGTGATCTTGCCGCCCATGTCCCACGTGGGGTGCGCGAGCGCGTCCTCGATGCTCACGTCCTCGAGCTCTGCGCGCGAGCGGCCGCGGAACGGGCCGCCCGAGGCAGTCAGCACGAGCCGGTCGATCGTCCCCGGCCGCTCGGCGCCGACGAGCTGGTGCAGCGCGGAGTGCTCGGAGTCGACCGGCAGCACCTGCGCCCCGGTCGCCTCCGCAAGCGCCATCACGAGCTCGCCGCCGACCACGAGCGACTCCTTGTTGGCCAGCGCGAGGTCGATCCCCTCGCCCAGCGTCGCAACGGTCGGGCCGAGGCCGGCCGAGCCGACCAGCGCATTGAGGACCAGGTCGGCGCCCGACTCGATCACGAGCTGCACTAGGCCCTCGGCCCCGTAGAGAACTTCACCGCCGGTCCAGGCCTCGGCGGCCCGCGCGGCGGCGTCCGCATCGGCGAGCGCGATGCGCCTCACGCCGAAGCGCTGCGCCTGCTCGACAAGCGGCTCCCAGGAGCGCTCCGCGCTCAGGCCGACGAGCTCGAACTGGTCGCCGGCGCGCTCGACGACGTCGAGCGCCTGCGTGCCGATCGACCCGGTCGAGCCGAGGATTAGGAGCCGGCGAGCCACGCCAGGATCATGGCAGGGCCCGCCGGCCGGTCCCCCTATCGCCGCAGCGCGAAGCGCAGCGACGCGGTCTCGCGGCGACGGTTGGATGCGGTCGCCGTGCCGATCAGGTTCACGCGCACGCGCCGGCCGCGCAGGCGAGCCGCAGCCTTGCGGGCGAAGCGCACGCGCAGCGTCCTGGTGCCCTTGAAGGTCACCGCCTTCGAGCGCCCCACGACGCGGCCCAGGCGCAGGCGCTTGGCGTCAGCACGGCCCAGGGCGAGCGACAGCCGCAGCGTGCAGCGCAGCGAGCACGTCGCGCGGACGCCGACCCCGCGGCGCAGCGTCCGCGCCCCGGCGAAGCGCATCCGCAGCTTGAGCTGACCCGCCCCGGCACCGGCCTTGCCGGCGTTGGTGCAGGCCTTCGCACCAAGGTCCAGGCGCTGGCCGCGCTCGACGAACACCTCGCGCGTCGCGAACACGGTGCCATCGGCCCGCTCGCACGTGAGCGTGTAGGCCTCCTTGCCGGCCGGGTCGGTGCGGCGCTCCTTCGCGCCGAGCATGCGGATGAACCCGCGCCAGCCCCCGGCCGCCGCGAAGTTGTTCACGTCGAGCTCGTACTTGCCGACCTCCGGGTCTGGAATGACCATGTTCTCGGTCGCGCCCGCGCCCTTGCCGGCAACGCTGATCTGCTCGCGAGTACCGTCGTCCTTGATCTTGAAGAGGTACAGGTCGTAGTCGTCGTTCTCCGTGCCCATCGCGACCTGAATGTGCAGCGCCTCGTGCGGCTCGTCGGCCTTGATCTCGAACGGCACGGTTTCGACGCCGACGCCGGGCTCGCCGCCCGTCGGCGTCGAGTTCTGGATCGGGGTCTCCTTCTTCGGTGTCGGGTCGACGAGCACGAACTTCTGCTCCTGCACCCGCAGCGGCCGCGTCGACGGGTTCACGTGCCAGGCGAATCGGCCGTCGTCGCCAACCGTGTGCGTGTAGTCGAGAACGTCCTCGAACGAAGTCCGCTCGCCCGGCACGCCGGACTCGCCGACGATCCCCGACGTGAACGTCTGGAACGCCTTGTGCAACCGGATCTTCGTTCCCGCCGGCGCGCTGCCTGCCAGGATCGAGTGGTGCGTGCTGTCGGCCGTGTGCTCGGCCGCGCGGTAGTAGGCCTCGCGGTTGCCCTTGCGCGTGCCGTCCCCGCTCCACTCGGTCACCACGCCGCGCTGGAACTCCGGATGGAATTCGCTGAACCCGATCTCGAACGTGAAGCCGAAGCCGCCGGTGGCGTAATACGACCAGTCCTCCGTCGTCCCGGTCGTGTCGTAGAGCTCGTACCCCTTCTGCGAGATGTAGCCGTTGGCCTGCGCCATCGCGTCCCCGAGCGCCTTGTAGGCCTCCTCGTCCGGCGGCGGGCCCTGAGCCTTGATCCCCGGCGGGCGCAGCACGAGCCCGGTGAACGTGTGGTTCGTGATCATCGTCTGGACCTGGCGCGTGGAGATCAACTGGCGGACGTTCGCGACCTCCGGCTCGGAGAACGGGCTTGCGCCGCGGTAGGTTTCGTCGTTGAGCGTGATCCCGGCCCCGGGGCCGCCCCAGAAGCTCCCGTAGTTGCGGTTCGGGTCGACGCCTATGGAGCTGTCGGCGCCCGAGCACTCGGCCTCGGTCGGTGTCTTGCCGTCAACCTGACGGCAGTTCTTGCGCTTGTAGGAGTGCCCCGGGTCGTTCGTGAGCGCGAGGCCGTACGCGAGGTCGGACTGTGACTTCGCGAGCTCGCCCAGCGTCCCTCCGCTGTAGTTCTGCGCCACGCCGGGATCGAGCTGCGCCTCACGCGACAAGTTGAACCCGTCGGGGTTGACGATCGGGACCACGATCGTGCGGATGCTGTCGACGATCTTCGTGACGCGGCTGAGCTTGCCGTACTTGCTGACCATCTGGACGGCCCACTCCATCGGCATCTCGCCGGCAGGCCACTCGCGCGCGTGATGGACGCCGAGCTGCAGGAAGACCGGCCGGCCGTCGTCGCGGTTGACGTTCGACGCGATCTCGACACCGGTCACGGAACGGCCGAGCAGGCTCTTCTGCGGCAGCGTGATCAGCTTGACCAGGCCCGGGTTCTTCATCGCCATCTCTTTGAGCTCGAGCTCGTAGTCGGCGAGACGGCGATAGGAGGTGCGCCCGGACGGCAGCGTCGACTCCTCGGTCTCCTCGGCGTAGCGCGCGTCACGCTCGGCGACCTTGTAGTCGTGAGTGATCAGGTCCTCGATCACGGTGGTGATGCGAAACCGCGTGCGCTGCAGCGCCGCGAGGTCGTCGGCGTCGTGCACCACGAGGTCGATCGAGCCGTCGCGGTTGACTCCCTCGTCGAGGTCGAAGCCGGCCGCGGCGAGCGCGTTGCGCTGCGTCCGTGTGCGGGTGTGAGCGCGCATCAGGCGGGGGCGAAACGCGCCGGCGGCGGCAGGGCTTCCCTGCACGTCGACGGCCAGGCGGGGCGCGCCGCTGTCGCCATCGAGAAGGCACGCCTGCACGATCAGCGTCTGGCCCTGGACGACGAAGCCCTGCGCCAGCTCACGGGTCCCGGGCGCCGCCGAGGCGGCCACGAAACCACCGCTGAGCGCATCGAGGACGGCGACGTCCCAGTCGCCGCGGCTGCCGCGCATGACGGCGCTGATCGAGCCGGTCGCGGGCGCGGTCACCGCACGAGTCACGACCCCGGCGGCACCGCTCAGCGGCCGCTCGTGGCAGGTGCGCCACTTCGCCTGGGCGGAACCGACGGTCTCGTTCAGAAGCGTTGTCGCCTGGGCGGCGGGGGCCACGGCAAGGGCGCCGACAGCGCCCACGGCGATCAGAAGAGTCTTGGGTGCACGCATATGGGCTGGAACGCCCCCGCGCGGACGAACTTGCTGCCGCTCAGCCGGGTGTGTTTGTCATGGAAGCAGCGCTTGTCGCGGCACGAATCGCCGCTGGCAGCGAACGATTGGCCCCAGGGAGGGCGGCTTGTCGCTAGCGGCGGCGACCCGCCCACCGAGGCGCCACCCGCGCAAAACGTCGATCCGATGTCGCTAGAGCGACACACGATCGACGTTTCTCCCGCCACAGGCGCCCCGAGCTGCTCCCCCTCGGCGCCGAATCGTTCGCTGCCACGACATTTCGAAGCGGCGCCGCGCCACTTCCATGACAAACCGCGCGTGCCGCTAGAGCATCGCCGTCCACACGTAGAACCCGGTCACGGCGGTGAAGAAGACCGCGTCGAGGCGGTCGAGCGCGCCGCCGTGGGCGCCGAACAGGCGGCCGGTGTCCTTCGTGCCGGCGTCGCGCTTGAGATAGGACTCGAACAGGTCGCCGACCGGCGCGGCGAGTGCCACCGCGACGCCGAGCACAAGCGCGTCAGTACCGGAGAGCCACTCCTGGTAGATGCCGGCGAACCAGACCGCCACCGCGCCGATGATGATCCCGATGCCGAGGCCCTCGAGCGTCTTGTTCGGGGAGATCCGCGGCGCGAGCGCGGTCGCGCCGAACATGCGCCCGCCGAGGTAGGCGCCGGTGTCGCCGAGGAAGGTGCCGACGAGCACGTCGATCACGATCCCGTCGCCGTGCGGCAGCTCGCGCAGCAGGACGGCGTGCGCGAGCGCGACGCCGATCCAGGAGAGGCCGAGCATGGTGACCGCGATCGATGCTGCGCCGCCGCGCGGGGTCTGGTTGGCGGCGACGACGAACGTCACCGGCACCGCGAGCGCGAGCGCGAGGAACACGTGGAACTGGTCGCCGTACTGCGCCGCGAGCAGCAGGCCGGCGAACCCGATGAAGCCGGCCAGGCGCGCCGGCCGCGCGCGCTCGAACATCTCGTAGAGCTCATGCAGGCAGACCCAGCCCAGCGCCAGCAGCCCGAGCGTGAACACGATCCCGCCCTGGGCGACGATGAAGATCGCGAAGACGATCGCCGGCAGAGCCACGATCACGCGCGCGCCCAGATCCGAGCGCTGGTTGCGGCGCCGGGCGCGTGTTGCCCGCCGCTGGCTCGGGGGCGGCCGGCGGGGCATCAGCGGCCCCCGAAGCGCCTGCGCCTGGCGCCGTACTCGTCGAGGCAGGCCTCGAACGCGGCGCGGTCGAAGTCGGGCCACAGCTCGTCGCGGAACACCAGCTCCGAGTAGGCCGACTGCCACAGCAGGTAGTTCGACAGCCGCTGCTCTCCGCTGGTGCGGATCACGAGATCGGGATCGTGCATCTCGGGGGCATAGAGCAGCTTGTGGAACTCCTCGTCGCCGCCGCCTGAATAGCGCTCGGCGGCGTCCAGTATCTCCGCGCGGCCGCCGTAGTTGAACGCGACGAAGAGCGTGATGCGGTCGTTGTGGGCGGTCTCATCCTGCGCCCACTCCATCTGCTCGAGCAGCGCGGGGGCGACGCGATCGCGGCGCCCGATGAAGCGCATGCGCACGCCCTCCTCGCGCAGCTCGGGCGTCTCGGCGGCGATGCGCTCGGAGAACATCCGCATCAGCGCCGTGACCTCCTCGGCCGGGCGCGACCAGTTCTCGGTCGAGAACGAGTAGACGGTCAGCTCTTTGACCCCGAGCTCCGCCGCGTCGCGCAGGCGCGCCTTCACGGCGTCCGCGCCGGCGCGGTGGCCTTCGACCACCGGCACGCCGCGCGCCTGCGCCCAGCGCCCGTTGCCGTCCGTGATGATCGCGACGTAACGCGCCGCGGCCGCCGAGGCCATCAGACCTCGAGGATCTCTGCTTCCTTGCCCTTCAGCAGCCCTTCGAGCTCGGCGATCTCGGCGTCGGTGAGCTTCTGAAGCGCGTCCTCGCCGCGACGCTCGTCGTCGGCCCCCACCTCGCCCTCGTCCTTGAGCTCTTTGAGGTCGTGCATCACGTCGCGGCGGATGTTGCGGATCGCGACGCGGCCCTCCTCGGCGATGTGGCGCACTACCTTCACGAGCTCCTTGCGGCGCTCCTCGTTGAGCGCCGGGATCCCGAGCCGGATGATGCGCCCGTCGTTGTTGGGCGTGAGGCCGATGTCCGACTCCATGATCGCCTTCTCGATCGACTTGATCGACGACGCGTCATAGGGCTGGACCGTCAGCAGCTGAGGCTCGGGCGCGCCGATCGTCGCGAGCTGCTTCAGCGGTGTCGGAGCGCCGTAATAGTCGACGACGATCCGGTCCAGGAGGGCCGTGCTCGCGCGCCCGGTGCGGACCGAGGCGAACTCGTGATTGGTCGCCTGAACCGACTTCCCCATGCGCTCTTTGGCGTCCGCCAGCAGTTCGTCGATCAGCTCGCTCATGTGCGCACCAGGGTTCCGACCCTCTCGCCGGACACTATCCGGTCGATGTTGCCCGCGTCGTCCATGTTGAAGACGTGGATCGGCAGCCCGTTCTCCATGCAAAGCGTGAGCGCCGTGGCGTCCATCACCTTGAGTCCGCGCTGCAACGCGTCCATGTGCGAGATCTCGTCGAGGAGCATCGCCTCTGGGTTCGTGCGCGGGTCGTCGTCGAAGACGCCCTCGACACCGTTCTTGGCCATCAGGATCGCCTCGGCGTGGATCTCGACCGCGCGCAGCGCCGCGGCGGTGTCCGTCGTGAAGAACGGGTTGCCGGTGCCCGCCGCGAAGATCACGACGCGACCCTTCTCCAGGTGGCGCATCGCGCGCCGGCGGATGTAGGGCTCGGCGACCTCGGCGATCGTCAGCGCGCTCTGCACGCGCGTGTGGACGCCGAGCTTCTCGAACGCATCCTGCAGCGGCAGCGCGTTCAGCACCGTCGCGAGCATGCCGAGGTAATCCGCGGTGGCGCGGTCCATCCCCGCCGCCGCGCCCTCGAGACCACGGTAGATGTTGCCCGCGCCGACGACGATCGCGATCTCGACGCCGCGGTCGCGCACCGCCTTGATGTGCTCGGCGACGGCCACGACGCGCTCCGGGTCGGTGCCGTATTCGAGGGAGCCCATCAGCGACTCCCCGGAGAGCTTCAGCAGGATCCGCTGAAAGACCGGCTCGCTCACTCGCCGACCGCGAAGCGCGCGAAGCGGCGGATGACGACGTTCTCGCCGGTCTTGGCAGACAGGTCCGCCCGCAGTTGCTCGATCGTCTTGCCCTCGTGCTTGTCGGCGTTGACGTGCGTCTGCTCGAGCAGCACGACGTCCTGGTGCCACTTGCGCAGCTTGCCCTCCAGCGCCTTGTCGCGCGCCTGCTCGGGGATCTCGCCGAGCTGGCCCTCCGCGACGCGGCGCTCGGTGGCGGTGTCGTCCTCGGGGATCTCGTCGACCGAGACGTAGAGCGGGCTGGCCGCAGCGATGTGCAGAGCGATGTCCTTCGCGAACGCGATGAAGTCCTCGTTACGCGCGACGAAGTCCGTGTTGCAGTCGACCTCGACGAGCACGCCGACCTTGCCGTTGGCGTGGATGTAGGACTGGGTCGTGCCCTCGGTGGCCACGCGCTCGCCCATCTTGCTCGCCTTCGCTCCGAGCTTGACGCGGATGATCTCGACGGCCTTCTCGACGTCGCCGCCGGCCTCCTCCAGCGCGGCCTTGCAATCCATCATCCCGGCGCCCGTACGGTCGCGGAGCGCCTTCACGTCGGCGGCTGTGATCGTCACGCTCACTTGGCGGTCTCCGTTTCGGTCGTCTCTGTCACTGGGGGGACAGTCCCCTCAGTGTCATCTGCGCCCAGCACGGCGTCCGCGACCGGCGTCTCGATCGCGGACGCGGGGTCCTTCTCGTGCTCGACCTCGCCGCTCGCCGCCGCTGCCGCCTCGGCGGCCTGCGCAGCCTCGGCAGCCTTCGCGGCCTCGGCAGCCTCGGCCTCGCGGCGAGCGGCCTCCTCGGCCTCCTTGCGGGCCTGCTCCTCCGCTGCACGGCGCGCGGCCTCCTCGGCCTCCTTGCGCGCGCGCTCCTCCTCCTGCAGGCGCCAGGCCATGTTGCCCTCGGCGACGACGTCGCCGATCGCGCGTGTGATGAGCTCGCAGGAGCGGATCGCGTCGTCGTTGCCCGGGATCACGAAGTCGATCCCGTCCGGGTCGCAGTTGGTGTCGACCAGGCCGATGATCGGGATCCGCAGCCGCTGGGCTTCGCGCACGCCGATCGCCTCGGTCTTGAGGTCGATCACGAAGACGGCGTCGGGCGGCCGCTGCATGTTCTTCACCCCACCCAGGTTCGCGCGCAGCTTCGCGAGGTCGGCCTGTGCCGCCATCCGCTCGCGTGTGGGCAGCAGCGCCAGCTGGCCCTCGGTCTCGAAGCGCTCGAGGTCGTGCAGGCGCCTGATCCGCTGGTTGATCGTCTGGAAGTTCGTCAGCAGGCCGCCCAGCCAGCGGTGGTTGACGTACGGCATGCCGCAGGACTCAGCCACGTTCTTGACGGCGTCGCGAGCCTGCTTCTTGGTCCCGACGAACAGGACGGTGCCGCCCCCGTGCGCCACCTTCGAGACGAACTCCTGCGCGTTGCGCACCAGCCGCTCGGTCTGGAGCAGGTCGATGATGTAGATGCCGCCGCGCTCGCCGTGGATGAAGCGGCGCATCTTCGGGTTCCAGCGGCGCGTCTGGTGGCCGAAATGGACACCGGCCTCCAGCAGCTCCCTGATGCCGACCTCGGCCATGGAGTGCTTCCTTTCCTTTTCGATTGGCACTGATCCCGCCCACCCGGATTTCGCGGACCCGGGCTCGCTCGAGCCCGGGCAGGGCCGCGCCGGTGGCGCGGACGGGGTTGGAGTTTCTGAACGTCGAAGAGTGTAGAACGCGTCCGCAATTGGCACGTTCCCGCTCGCTCAGGATTGCGCAAGTTTGGCGGTGCACCGCCGTTTGGAGTGATGCGGGTCGGCCCTCCCTTCCCCTACCTCCGGTGGTCCGGCCCGTATATCTGAAACGTCGAGGCGGCCCGGGCTTGGGCCGCCTCGTCGTCGTCAGGGGCGCTCCTCGGCGAGCGCCAGCGCCGCCGCCAGGTCGTCCGGCAGCGGGCTGCTGACGTCGACCGCCGCCCCCGTCACCGGGTGCGCGAAGGCAAGCCGCGCCGCATGCAGGAACTGGCGCTCGAGGCCCAACACGCCGGCCGTGCCGTACTCGGGGTCACCACAGACCGGGTGCCCGATCGCCTTCATGTGGACGCGGATCTGGTGCGTGCGCCCCGTCTCGAGCCGCACACGCAGCAACGACGTCGCCGGCAGGGCGCGATCGAGCTCGAAATGGGTCACCGCGGGCCGCGGCTCATCGGTGTCGGTCGACACCCGCGTGCGAACGCGGCGGTCACGGCCGATCGGCGCGTCGATCGTCCCGCTGCGCGCCGGCGGTCGCCCTTCGACCAGTGCCAGGTACTCGCGCTCGATCGCGCGGGCCCGCAGCGCGGCCTTCAGCGCCCGGTGCACGGCCTCGCTCTTGGCCATCACGAGCAGGCCCGACGTGTCGCGGTCGAGCCGATGCACGACGCCCGCCCGCCACTCGTCCTCGCCGCCGGCCACACGTCCGGCAAGCGCCTGCGACAGCGTGCCGCTGCGATGCCCGCGCGCCGGGTGCACCACGAGCCCGGCGGGCTTGTCGACCACCAGCAGGTGCTCGTCCTCGTAGGGGATGCCGAAGCCCGTCGCGATGGTCTCCACAGGCGCCGCGGGCTCGCGCGGGACGTCCACGTCGACCACATCGCCGCCGGCGAGCGTGTGCCGCTTGGCCACGACTTTCCCGTCGACGCGCACCCCGCCGGCCTCGATCAGCCGCTGCGCCCGCGCCCGCGACCCGAGTGGCTCGGCCAGGAAGGCGTCGATGCGCCGCCCGGCGTCAGACGGCGGGACTTCCAGCCTCATCGGAGTCCCCCCGCTCGATCACGATCAACAGCGCCAGCACCCCGAACGTGATTGCGATGTCCGCGACGTTGAAAGCAGGCCACGCCGGCAGCTTGAGGAAGTCGGTGACCGCGCCGTCGCGGATCCGGTCGAACGCGTTGCCGACCGCGCCTCCGAGCAGCAGCCCGGTCGGCAACCAGATGAGCGGCCGGTCCGCGTGCGTGGCGAAGAACGCGAGGAGCGCGACGAGCGCGACCGCGACGACGACCACGACCAGGGCCCCGCCGTCCGACAGCGCCCCGAACGCCACGCCCTCGTTGCGCACGTGCACGAGCTTCAGCGCCGGCAGGATCGAGTCCTCTTCGCCCGGCTCGATGCCCGAGCGCACAGCCGCCTTCGAGAGCTGGTCCGTTACGACGACGACGGCGAGGACCATTGCCGCCCGGTTGAACGGGCGGATTCCCGCGCTCACCCTTCGATGATGCCCGCCACGATGCTCGCCACGATGTTCAGCGCGAAGATCGCGATCATCGGGCTGATGTCGAGCGGGCCGATCGGCGGGATGAAGCGGCGGAAGATGCGCAGGTATGGCTCGCTGACGTCGCGCAGGAACGTCATCAGGGCATCCGACCAGCGCGCGTAGGGGATCTTCGCGCCGAACGCGAACGCCAGCTGCATCAGGATGTACGCGATCAGCAGCAGCGTGTAGACGAACGCGAGCGTCGTGATGAAGCCGGCGATTTCCGATCGTGCGTCGGCGAGGATCACTTGCCGCCTCCGGCCGTCGCGTCGATCGCCGCCAGGAACGCCGCGCGGATCCCGTTGCGCTCCAGCGCCGCCACCCCGCGCGCGGTCGAGCCGCCGGGAGACGTGACCTCGCGCCGCACGGCGAGCGTGTCGTAGCCGCGGCGTTTGAGCAGCTCCGCGGTGCCCGCGAGCGTCTGCACCACGAGCTGAGCGCCGATGTCGGCCGGCACGCCGTAGCGCACGCCCGCGTCGATCTGCGCCTCGGCGACGAGCGCGACGTACGCGGGCGCGTTGCTCATCAGCGCCATCGCCGCGTCGATTATCCCGTCGTCGAGGTGCACGAGCAGGCCCAGGCGGCCGAACAGCTCCTCGATCTCCGCGTCCGTCTCCTGGGCAGGCTGCTTGGCCATCACGACCACGCCCTGCCGAAGCTCGACCGGCGTGTTCGGCAGGACGCGGTACACCGGCCGGCCCGCGTAGGCAGCCTGCACTGCGGCGAGCGGCGTCGACGCCAAGATCGACACCACCGTCTTGGCGTGCGGCGCTATCTCCTGTGCGACCGCCTCGAGCTGCGGCGGCTTGTGGCACAGCACGACGACGTCGGCGTGCTGCGCGACGTCCGCGTTGGAGGCCAGCGCCTCGCCCCCCATCTCGGCTGCGAGCGCCTCGGCGCGATCCGGCAGCGGGTCCGCGCAGAGGACCGGTTCGCCCCAGCCACGGGCCAGGCCGCGCGCCATGTTGCCGGCCCCGATCAGCCCGATGCGCATCGGCACAGTGCCCTCAGGACTGGTTGAAGAAGCCCTTTTGGATGAGCTCCGCGCGCTCTTCCGCGGAGATCTCGACATTGCGCGGCGTGAGCATGAAGACCTTGTCGGCCACGCGCTGCATGCCGCCGTCGAGGGCGTAGGTGAGACCGCTGGCGAAGTCGATCAGGCGCTTGGACAAGTCGGTGTCGGTGCCCTGGAGGTTCAGCACGACCGGGATCTCGTCCTTGAACTTGTCCGCGACCTGCTGCGCGTCGTTGAACGACTTCGGGATCACGAGGTGGACGCGCACGTTGCCGCCGTTGGCGGCGCGGCCACCGACCGGGCGCAGGACCGCCGTCCGGCGGCCGCCCGGCTCGTCGTCGGCGAAGATGTCGTCGAAGTCGTCGCCGCGGCGCTTGGCGCCGAGGCGGCGCACGTTCGGCCGCTCGCGGTAGCGATCCTCGAGGGCGGCCTCGGCCTCGTAGGGCTCGTCCTCTTCCTCGTAAGCAGGGTCACGATCCTCGGCCAAGCCGAAGTAGACGAGCGCGCGGTGCCAGGAGTCCCGGAAGGCCACCTTGCCTAAGAGTAGCCCGCCGAGGCCGAAAACCCTGCAATCAGCGATACAACCTCGTGCCGATCCGCACGATCGTCGCTCCCTCCTGGGCCGCGACCGCAAAATCCTGGGTGGTGCCCATGGACAACTCGCGCAGCCCGTGCGCGGCGGCCAGATCGGCGAGCGTGGCGAACCAGCGCCTGCTGTCCTCGGGGTCGGCGGCGAGCGGCGGCATCGTCATAAGCCCGACGACGGGAACCGAACAGCGCTCGAGGAACGCCGGCAGCTCGCCGGGCGCGATCCCGCTCTTGCCCTCCTCGGCGGCGATATTGACCTCGACCAGCACCTCAATCGCGGGCGTGGCGTGCCGCTCGAGCTCGCGCAGCGCCGAGTCCGTCGCGACCGAGTGGATCCAGCGCGCGTGCGGGAGGACCTGCTTGACCTTGCGGCTCTGGAGGTGCCCGATGAAGTCCCACGTCAACGATGGGTGCGCCGCCGCGCGGCGCTCGAGGTCCTGTGCGCGGTTCTCCCCCACGACGTCGACGCCCGCCTCCACGAGCGCGCCGAGCTCCTCGTCCGCGACGTACTTCGTCGCCGCGAGCACCTGGACCCCCGGCCCGACCTCTTCGCGAACCTCCTCGAGGTTGCGCCGCACGCGGTCGGGGTCGAGCCCGCGGATCAGCTCCGCCACGCGACCCCCGCCTGGCGGCCGGTGACGCCGCCGTCGCGGCGGTGCGAGAAGAAGCGCTCGTCGCAGATCGTGCAGAGCCCGACGTCCTCGACGCTGCCGACACCTGCCGCAGCAAGCTGCTCGCGCGCAATCGCCTTGAGGTCGAGGTTGCGCCCCTTGCCGAAGCCGGCGAAGCGCGCGCGCAGCGCGTCGTCGACTTCGTAGCAGCACACGCCCGCGCCGGGACCGATCGCCGCGGCCAGCGGGCCCGTCGCGCCGAGCTCGCGGACGACGCGGACGCCTTCCGCGACGACACCTTCCGCGAGCCCGCGCCACCCGGCGTGGACCATCCCGACGACGCCGCCTGAGGCGATCGCTATCGGCAGGCAGTCGGCCACCAGCACGATCGGCGCGACGCCCTCCAACGCAGTGACCTGGCCATCCGCATCGTGAAACGGGTGAAACGGGGTCAGACTCGTTTCACCGGGTTTGTCTCGCGGCAGTTCCGTCACACACTGCACCGCGGAGCCATGCACCTGATGCCCTTGCGCGTAAGCCCGCCCGCCCGCCAGCTCCCCCACGCGACGGCGGTTCTCGGCGATCGCGTCCGGGTCGTCGTCGGTCCAGAGGCCGACGTTCAGAGTGGCGTAGGGCCCCTGCGAGACGCCGCCGGCGCGCGTCGTGAACAGCGCCGTCGCGCCCGGCAGCGTGACCTCGAGGCTCACTTCGTCAGCAGCTCGACTTCCGCGACGGGCTCGCGCTGGGCATACTCGAAATGCGCGCGCCCGTCGGACACCAGTTGCTCGCGCTCGCGCCAGTCGCGCCCCGCCTTCTCCATGACGGTGAGCCGCATCGTCGCGACCTCGCTGTTGTAGCAATAGGCCTCGGCGCCATCGGGGTCGTGGTACGTGACGCCGACGAGGCTCGCGCGCGGCGCCTCGACCTGGCCGACGATCTTGCGCTTGCCGTCGATCGCCTCGAATTCCCACGAGTCGAGGTCGAAGCGGCTCGGGTGGCGCGTCACGCGCAGCGGACTGGTCGCAGCGAAGTCGTCGCCGCCGAAGCGCCCGACGACCGGCGTACTGGGCCCGATCTCGCGGCCGAGCCGCGGGACGAACACCGAGACGCCGTCGACGAACGCGTCGGCCGCGGGCGCGCCGTCGCTGGTCGTGAAGTCGTTGCAGTGCACCCACGCCCAGCGGTTGGCGTGCTTGGAGCCCCACAGGTGCGCCTGGCCGCCGCGGGCGCCGCCGACCGTCAGCCCGTGGTCGCCGAACGTAAGCGTGCCGCTGACCTCGACGTCGGCGTGCGGCAGCACGAGGACGGTCTTGGCGATCTTGGCGCGGCGCAGGAACGGGTGAACGTGCTCGTAGCCGCGGCCCGGCTTCCAGACGAGGTCCCAGCTGACGTCCTCGAACGCGCCGCGGTAGCCGCCGTCGCGCAGCTCGCTGTCCGCGACCTGGAGCCGGAACGGGTCGGGCTCCGCGACCAGCCGGTCGATCGGGTAGGTGGCCTTGCGCCCGAAGCGCCTCCCGTCCGGGTGCATCGCCAGGAACCAGAGGCTGCACTCCGCGTCACCGTCAGCGGGCGCCCGCATCGTCGAGCGGATCCAGATCCCGAAGCCGCTCAGCGGATCGGTGAGCGTGAGGTAGTACACCTCGTAGTGGCCGGGGGCGCCATCCCACTGCAGAACGTTGAGGTTCATCAGGGGCGAGCCTATTCCAGGGCCGACGCCAACTCTTCGTCGCGGCCGGAGATCTCTCCGTCGAGCTTGCGCTCGAGCGCACGCTTCAGGCGCGTGCCGATCTCGGGCCCTTCCGGGATGCCGGCGGCGAGCAGGTCGTCGCCGCTGATCTCCAGCTCGACGTGGCGCCACTCCAGGAGCCAGCGCTCGGCCACCGACATCGAGCCGCGGGCGCCGGCGACCGCGACCGCCTCGACCGGCTCGTCGCGCACCAGCTCGGCCACTTCCGAGGCAAGCGCCGCGCGCAGCGGCTCGAGCTCGACGCAGCGGCGCAGGATGCGCAGCTCGCCAGCGGTGAACCCGAGCCCGTCGGCCCAGCGCGCGTCCGGGAGGACGGCGCCGAGCACCACCAGGTCGGCGCGCCCCTCGCGTGGCACCAGCATCAGCGCGCGCCCGGCGACGCCGGGGTCGAGCTCGAGCCCCTTCACGAGGCCGAGGTTCTGGGCGGCGTGCAGCGTGGCCAGCGGGTCGGGCTCGAGCAGTGCGAGCCGCAGCTCCGCGCCGAGGCGGTCGCCGCTGACGGTCTCGAGCGCTCCTGCGGCGACGGCGTCCGCGGCCAGCTCGCTCGTGCGCTCGTCGACCGCGAAACCGAGCCTGACGGCGTAGCGCACGAGCCGCCACAGCCGCGTCGGGTCGTCGCTGAACGATTTCTCGTGCAGCACGCGCAGGCGCTGCGCAGCGAGATCCTCGTGCGCACCGGGCGCCTCCTTCAGTTCGCCCTGCGTCGAGATCGCGATCGCGTTGACGGTGAAGTCGCGCCGCTCGAGATCCTCGTCGATCGCGGCGGGTTGGACGTCGGGCAGCGCTCCGGGCGCCGAATACGTCTCCGTACGCGTACGAGTGACGTCCACGCGGCATCCGGCCAGCTCCATCGTCGCGGTCTCGAAGCGCTCGTGGTGGCGCGCGTCGCCGCCGAGCCGCTCCACGAGCCCGACGATGTCGCCCTCCGTGGCCACGTCCAGTTCGCGCGGCTCGCGCCCGAGCGTCAGGTCGCGGACAGCCCCGCCGACCAGCCAGACGCCGTCCGCGTCGCCGACCGCGTCCAGCAGCGCCGCGCCGCACGGAAGCTCGCGCAGGGCGTCGAGCAGCTCCGAAGGCGTTCGCGGGGCCACCTGGCCTACCCTTTCACACCATGTCCCCGAGCCCCGGTGGCAGCCGCCGCCGGCTGGCATGGGCGGTTATCGGCGTGGTCGCGGCCCTGGCGGGCGCGACCACGATGTTCGTTCTCAACAGCGAACCTGGCAACGTCTCGAACCCGGAGGTGGAGTTCGAGGTCGCGCCCCCGACCGCGCCCCCCAAGTCCCAGCCCAAGCGGCAGCGCAACGCGTACGACGACGGCTTCGAATGGCCCGTCTACGGCTTCACGAAGTCGCGGACGCGCTATCTGCCGGTCGAGGAGCCGCTGCGCCCGCCCTTCGTGGGCCGTTGGCGCGAGACGGGGAGGATCCTGCTCGAGTTCCCGCCCGTGCTGTGCAAGCGATCGCTGTTCCTGCTCAAGAACAACGGCGCGCTATACGCCGTCTCGCGCCGCAGCGGCGACGTGCGCTGGAAGCGCAAGCTCGGCTACCTCGCCGCGGCGTCGCCGGCCTGCAGCCATGGCCGCGTGTTCGCGGTGCTGCTGGAGCACCGCCGCGGGAGCAGCGCCGGGCGCGTCGTCGCGGTGAGCGCGTCGAGCGGGCGCACCCTCTGGTCCCGGCGGCTGCCGAGCCGGACCGAGTCCTCGCCGCTGCTCGACCACGGCACCCTCTATTTCGGCTCGGAAAACGGCACGGTCTACGCGATGCGCGCCAGCGACGGCTTCGTGCGCTGGAAGTACCGCGCCGATGGCGCCGTCAAGGGCGCCCTCGCACTCGAAAGCGGCAAGCTGTTCTTCGGCGACTACGCGGGCCACGTGACGGCGCTGCGCGCCGCCGACGGGCACCGGCTCTGGCAGGTGGGCACGAGCGGCGGGGCGCTCGGCCTCGGCAGCGGCAACTTCTACGCGACGCCGGCCGTGGCCTACGGGCGCGTCTATATAGGCAACACCGACGGCTTCATCTATTCGTTTTCGACCCGCAACGGCGACCTCGCATGGCGCCACAAGACCGGCGGCTATGTCTATTCGTCGCCTGCCGTCTCGCCGACGCGCGGCGGCACGGTGTTTGCCGGCTCGTACGACGGCCACCTCTACGCGCTAGACGCCCGCACCGGCAGCCTGCGCTGGCGCCGCAACGCGGGTGGCCGCATCTCCGGCGGCCCGGTCGTCGTCGGCGACCTGGTCTTCTATTCGAACCTTGCCCGGAAGGCGACCGCTGCGGTCGGCGCCGCCAACGGCCGCCTGATGTGGTCGATCGGGCGCGGTGCGTTCAACCCCGTGATCTCGGACGGCAAGCGGATCTACCTCGTCGGCTACTCGTCGCTGTTCATGCTCGAGCCCGGCAAGAAGAAGAAGAGCCGGCCGCGCATCGAGCGCCTACCGATCTCACGCCGCCGCGGCCACCTGCGCCGTGAGCACGGCCACCACCACGGCGGCCGTGGCGCGCCGCCGCGGTGCCACCGCCACGCTCATCACCGCCACGAGAACGGTCGCGTGATCCGCTACACGCACTCCCACTGCCACCAGCACGTGCCGGGCGTCAGGCGCTGAGGCGAACGGGCACGCCCGCCGCGGCCAGGTGACTCTTGGCCTCGGCGATCGAGTAGGTGCCGTAGTGGAAGATCGACGCGGCCAGCGCGGCGTCCGCGCCCGCCGCGAGCGCCTCGACCAGGTGGTCGAGCGTCCCGGCGCCGCCGCTCGCGATCACCGGCACCCCGACCGCCTCGCTGACGGCTTTTGTCAGCGCGAGGTCGTAGCCGTCCTCCGTCCCGTCGCGGTCCATGCTCGTGAGCAGGATCTCCCCCGCCCCCCGCTCGACACCCTCGCGCGCCCACGCGACCGCGTCCTTCCCGGTCGGCGTCCGCCCGCCGGCGACGAACACCTCCCACGCTGTCGCTGAGGGGACAGGCCCCTCAGTGACACTGGCCTTCGCGTCGATCGCCAGTACGACGCACTGGGCGCCGAAGCGGTCCGCCAGCTCGTCGATCAGCTCCGGGCGGGCGACCGCAGCCGAGTTCACCGACACCTTGTCGGCGCCCGCGTCGAGCACCGCCTGGGCATCCTCGACCGAACGGATGCCCCCGCCGATCGTGAACGGGATGAACACGTTGTCGGCGGTGCGGCGCGCCAACTCGACGATCGTGTCGCGGCGCTCGTGCGTGGCCGTGATGTCTAGGAACACGAGCTCGTCGGCGCCCTCGGCGTCGTAGCGCTCCGCGAGCTCGACGGGGTCGCCGGCGTCGCGCAGGTCGACGAAGTTCGTGCCCTTCACCACCCGGCCGCCGTCGACGTCCAGGCACGGGATGACGCGCTTGAGGTGCATCAGTCGTCGCGCCCGGCGTCGTAGGCGTCGCGGAACGGGCGCGCGCCGTGCCCGGGCTGCAGCGCCTCCTGCGCCTGGGCGACCGTGAACTTGCCCTCGTACAGAGCCTTGCCGACAATCACGCCGCCCAGGTTCACCCGGCGTAGATCGCGGAGCGCGCGGAGGTCTTCCAGCGAGCCGATCCCACCGGAGTACAGGAAGCGGCCGCGCACGACGTCGGCGATCCGCGCGACCTCGTCGGGGTCGACGCCCTGGAGCATGCCGTCGCGGTCGACGTTCGTGTAGACGAACGAGCGCACGCCGCGATTCTGGAGGCGCTCGATGACCGCCTCGGCGGCCATCTGGGTCGTCTCCTGCCATCCGGACGTCGACACGTTCCCGCCGCGCGTGTCGACGCTGACGATGAGGCGCTCGCGATACGCGCCGAGCACGTCATCCAGAAAATCGACGTCGGTGTAGGCGGCAGTGCCCAGGATCACTCGCTCAGCGCCCGCGCGCAGCGCATCGCGCACGGCGGGGAACGAGCGCAGCCCGCCGCCGTACTGCACCGGCACCGGCAGCTCGTTGGCGATCCGCTCGAGGTGCGCAAGCGATTTCGGCACACCGCTGCGCGCGCCGTCGAGATCCACCACGTGCAGGAAGCGCGCCCCGGCGTCGACCCACGCCCGCCCGGCCTCCAGCGGGTCGTCGTCGTAGACGGTCATCTCGTCGAAGTCGCCGCGGACAAGCCGCACGGCGCGCCCCTCGGAGATGTCGACCGCCGGGTAGAGGATCACGTCGCCACCGTCGCGCACATCGCCGC
This sequence comes from uncultured Conexibacteraceae bacterium, assembly GCA_963832195.1. Lineage (GTDB taxonomy): Bacteria > Actinomycetota > Thermoleophilia > Solirubrobacterales > Solirubrobacteraceae > Baekduia. The sequence continues at coordinate 322,665 of CAWHTH010000003.1, read as the reverse complement.
GAAGTTGCGCAGCAGCGCCAGGCCGTGCACGGAGGACTTCTCGGGGTGGAACTGGCAGCCGACGACGTTGTCGCGGCCGACGACGCTTGCAAACTCGATGCCGTAGTCGCTGACCCCGATGACGAGCTCGTCGCCGGCGGGTCGCGGGACGAACGAGTGCACGTGGTAGAAGGCCGCGGGCTCGGGCAGGCCGTCGAGGATCGGATGGTCGCGCCGGCGGCGGACCTCGTTCCAGCCGATGTGCGGCAACTTCAGGTCGCCGGCGTCCAGCCGCACGACGTCGCCCTCCAGGAGGCCGATCCCGGCGGCGCCCTCGTGCTCCTCGGAGCGTTCGAACAGCAGCTGCATCCCCAGGCACGACCCGAGCACGGGCACCCCGGCCGCGGCACGGTCGCGCACGAGCTCGACCAGGCCGCGCGCGTCGAGTGCGCGCATCGCCGCGGGGAACGCGCCCACGCCGGGCACGATCAAGCCGTCGGCGCCGCGCAGCACGTCGTGATCGGCTGTCAGCAGCGGCCGCGCGCCGGCGCGCTCGACCGCCTTCTCGACCGAGCGGCGATTGCCCATCCCGTAGTCGACGATGCCGATCGCGGTCGTCAAGCGGTGAGCGTGCCCTTCGTCGACGGAACGCCTGTCTCCGTCGAGTCCAGCGCGACGGCGAGGCGTAGCGCCCGCGCGAAGGCCTTGAACAGCGCTTCGATCATGTGGTGGGCATTCGTCCCGGCCTCGACCTGCAGGTGGAGCGTCAGCTTCGCGGTGGTCGCCACGGCGCGGAAGAACTCCTCCACCAACTCGTGGTCGAAGCCGCCTGTCCCGCCCGGCGGCAGCTCGGCGTCGAACGCGAGGAACGGCCGCCCGGAGACGTCGAGCGTCGCCGCCGCACGCGCCTCGTCCATCGGCACGACCGCGTGGCCGTAGCGCGTGATCCCCGCGCGGTCGCCAAGTGCCTTGTCGATCGCCTGGCCCAGCGCGAGGCCCGTGTCCTCGACGGTGTGGTGAGCGCCGGTCTCGAGATCGCCTGTGACCTCGACCTCGAGGTTCAGCCGGCCGTGGCGCGCCAGCAGGTCGAGCATGTGATCGAGGAATCCCACGCCCGTGGAGCGCGTGCCCGCGCCGGTGCCGTCGAGCGCGACGGAAAGCGAGACGTCGGTCTCCTTCGTCGCCCGGCTGATCTGCCCGCTGCGGCTCATCGCGCGCCATTCTCGCGCAGCCGCATCGATGCCGCGTGCGCGGTGAACCCCTCTGCCTCGGCGATCGGGGCGCCCGCCTGCGCGAGCGCGGCCGCCGCGGCCGGCGGAATGCTCACTTCGGTCACGCGTCGACGGAAGTGGCGGGCGTTGAGCCCCGACGCGAAGCGCGCGGCGCCGGCGGTCGGCAGCGTGTGGTTGGAGCCGGCGACGTAGTCGCTGAAGGCGGTGCCGCTGGCGTTGCCGATCAGAACGCAGCCGGCCGCGCGGACCCGCGGCGCCAGCGCCTCGGCGCGCTCGCCGGCGAGCTGGAGGTGCTCGGGCGCGAAGCGCTCGGCGACGGCGAGCGCCGCGTCGCCTCCCGCTTCGACGAGCGCGCAGACCGCCTCCCCCTCTGTCGCCCCGAGCCGCTCCGCGGCCAGGTCCAGAAGGTCGCGGTCGGGCGTCACGAGCGCGACGACCGTGCCGGCGCCGTGCTCGGCCTGGGCGAGCAGGTCGGCCATGACGGCCTCCGCGTCCACCTCGCCGTCGGCGATCACGAGCAGGTCGCTCGGGCCGGCGTACATGTCGATCCCGACAGCCCCGGAGACCTGGCGCTTGGCCTCCTGCACATACGGCCCGCCCGGGCCCGCGAGCACGTCGACACGCTCGACGCTCGCGGTGCCGTACGCCAGCGCCGCGACGCCGTGGGCGCCGCCGAAGCGCCAGACCTCGTCGATGCCGCACAGCGCGCACGCCCCGAGGATCACGGGGTGGGCGCCGGGCGCGCACACCGCGACCTGCGCCACGCCGGCGGCCTGCGCGGTCACGACGCCCATCACGACCGTCGACGGATACGGGTTGCGGCCGCCGGGCACATAGATCGCCGCGCGGCGGACCGGCAGCTCCCGCAACGTGACCGTGTGGCCCTGCGGGAGCGCGACTTCACGGTCATCGGCGAGCCCGGCGGTGGCAACGGCGCGCACGTTTGCGATCGCCGTCTCGAGCCCGGCCACCACGGCCGGATCCAGCGCAGCGCGCGCCGCGACCAGCTCCTGGGCTTCGACCCGCAGCGGTGGCGAGGCGCCGTCGAACCGCGCCACGTAACGCTCGAGCGCGGCGTCACCGTTCGCGCGCACGTCGTCGACGATCCCGCGCACGTCATCGGCCAGCGCCGCCGGCGGCGGCGCCAGCGCGCGAAGGTCCGCGGGGTCGCGTTCAACCCGCACGGATGCGCTCCACCAGCTCGTCGATCGCCGCCGCCTTGAGCCGGTGCGCGACCGGGTTGGCGATCAACCGCGCCGTGGAGCGCGCGATCTCCTCGCGCACGACGAGCCCGTTCTCGCGCAGCGTCGTCCCGGTCGCCGTCAGGTCGACGATCGCCTCGGCGAGGCCGGTGAGCGGCGCCAGCTCGACGGAGCCCTTGACCTCGACGATCTCGGCCTGGCGACCGGTGCTCTCGAACCAGCGGTTCGCGGTGCGCGGGTACTTGGTCGCGACCCGCACGACGCCGAGCCGGCGCAGCGCCTCGGTGGCCGGGTCCGGGTCGACGTCGCGGCTGGCCACGACCATCGTGCACGGCCCGTAACCGAGATCCGCCAGCTCGTAGACCTGCCGGCGCGACTGCTCGACCAGCACGTCCTTGCCGGTGATGCCGAGGTCCGCCGCGCCCGCCTCGACGTAGGTGGGCACGTCGGACGGCCGCATCGTGACGATCCCGGCGTCGGCGAACAGCAACCTGCGCTCGTTGTCGCGCACCGCGGCGGTGTCGATCCCGACGCGCTCGAGCAGGTCCAGAGTGCCGGTGAACAGCGCGCCCCGCGGCACCGCGATCGTCAGGCCGCTCACGTCCCGCGCTCCTCGCCGGTGAGGGCGATGTGGAGCCGGTCGACGCCGATCGCGAACCCGACGGCCGGCATGTCGCGCCCGAAGCGGCCCAGGAGGTCGTCGTAGCGACCGCCGCCGCCGATCGGGGCGCCGAGCGCGGGGTCGAGCACGTCGAAGACGGCGCCCGTGTAATAGCCGAGGCCGCGCGCGAGGCCGAGGTCGAACACGATCCGCTCGGCGACGCCGGGCTCCAGCAGGTCGAGCAGGCGGCGCAGGCCGAGGACCGCGTCCTCCGCCTCGCCCGGCAGGTCCTGCAGGACCTCCGCCCCGCCGCGCGTCTGCGGGACCTGCAGCAGCAGGTCGCGCGCTGCGGCGTCCACGCCCAGCCGCTCGACGGCATTGCCGAGCCCGACGAAGTCGCGCGTCGCGAGCTCGTGCAGGACTTCCGCGTGCTCGGTGTCCGCGACGCCGAAGGAGCGCAGCAGCGCCGGGTACAGCGACGCGTCGCCGAGCGCGACGCGGTAGCCCGCGAGGCCCGTCGCGTCGAGCGCGTGGCACATCACCGTCAGCGCCTCTGCCGTGCCGTCGGGCGCGGCGGCCCCGAGCAGCTCGACGCCGGCCTGGAGGAACTCGCGCATCTGGCCGCGGTGCGGCTCCACCGCGCGGTAGGCGTGCGCGAAGTAGCAGAGCCGCAACGGCGGCTCGGTCGTCGCGTAGCGGGTCGCCGCAACGCGGGCGATCGGCACAGTCATGTCGGGCCGCAGCGCGAGCACCGCTCCGTGCTCGTCGAACACGCGGTACGCGGGCGCCATCCCCGTCTCCCCGCGCCGCAGGACCTCCTCGTACTCGATCGCGGGCGTGTAGACCTCGCCGTAGCCGTGACGCTCGAAGACGCCGCGCATCGCCTCGGTGATCGCGCGCAGCTCGCGCATCTCGTCGGGCAGGACGTCTCGTGTTCCGCTAGGGATCGGATGAATCATCGGCGCCTCGGGTGGGCTCTACGCGTGCACCGGCTGCGGCTGCGTGCTGACACGCTCGATGCGCGCCCCGAGCTCCCGCAGTCGCTCGTCGATGCGCTCGTAGCCGCGATCGATCTGGCGGATGTTGCCGATCTCGGTGCGCCCGTCGGCGCACAGCGCCGCCATCAGCACCGCCATTCCGGCGCGGATGTCCGGCGATTCGACGCGCGCGCCGCGCAGCCGCGACGGTCCCATCACCAGCGCGCGGTGCGGGTCGGAGACGTGGATGCTGGCGCCCATAGAGATCAGCTTGTCGCAGAAGAACAGGCGCGACTCGAACATCCACTCGTGGATCAGCACCTGGCCCTCGCTCTGGGTGGCCAGCGCGACCGCGATGGACGTCAAATCCGCTGGAAATTGCGGCCAAGGGCCGTCCTGGATCTTGATCGCATGGCCGCCCACGTCACGCTCGGCGACCAGCTTCTGGCCACCCGGGACGACGATGTCGAGCTCCTCGATCTCCGAGTACAGGCCGAGCTTGCGAAAGACGAGCCGGATCATGCGCAGGTCGGACGGCTCGGTCTGCCGGATCCGTATTTCTCCTCCCGTCACACCCGCGATCGCCATGAACGAGCCGATCTCGATGTGGTCCGGCCCGATTTCGTGCGTCGTGCCGAGCAGCTCGCGCGCGCCCTCGACACGCATCAGGTTCGAACCGATGCCGTAGATGCGGGCGCCCATCTTGGCGAGCATCCGGGCGAGGTCCTGGACGTGCGGCTCGCAGGCAGCGTTGTTGATGATCGTCTCGCCGGGCGTGAGCGCGGCCGCCATCAGCGCGTTCTCGGTCGCCATCACCGACGGCTCGTCCATGAACACGTCACCGGCGCGCAGGCCGCCCGGCGGCGCCTCGAGCAGGACCGTCGCGGGGTCGTGGCGGACCTCGGCGCCGAGCGCGCGGAACGCGTCGAGGTGCGGGTCCAGCCGGCGCCGGCCGATCACGTCGCCGCCCGGCGGCGGCATCGCGGCGCGCCCGAAGCGCGCGAGCAGCGGGCCGGCAAGCAGGAACGACGCCCGGATGCGCTCGGCCACCGTCTCGTCGACGAGCGCCTCCGCGGTCACGCCGGCCGCGCAGATCGCGACCTCGTTGTCGCCGCGCCAGTCGACCGTCGCGCCGAGGCGCTCGAGCAGCTCGAGCATCGCCTCGACGTCGCGGATGCGCGGCACGTTGCGCACCAGCACCTCGTCCGCGCTGAGCACGCAGGCCGCCAGGCACGGCAGGGCGCCGTTCTTGTTGCCGGCCGGCACGATCGTGCCGGACAGCGGCACGCCGCCGTCGATGACGAACTTCTCCATGTCGCAGTGGCCCGCGGGCTGCGGGCTAGGCTACCAGCGTCATGCCACGGCAAATATCGCGCGACGAGGCCTGGGAGCTGCTCTCCGATTGGGTGCAGTCGAGCGGTCTGCGGCGCCATTGCCTGGCGGTCGAGGCAGCGATGGCGGCCTACGCGCGCCGCAGCGGCGCCGACGAGGAGCTGTGGGCCGTGGCGGGGCTGCTGCACGACGCCGACTACGAGCTGCACCCGGACATGGACGCCGAGGACGGCCACCCGCGCACGATCCTCGCCGAGCTGCGCAACCGCGAGGCCGCGCCGGAGCTGATCGACGCGATCGCCGGCCACGCGCCGTTCCTGGGCGTGCCGCGCGAGACCGCGATGGCAAAGACGCTCTACGCCGTCGACGAGCTGTCGGGCTTCCTCCTGGCCTGCGCCTATGTGCGGCCCGAGGGCATTCATGGCCTGACGCCGAAGAGCGTCAAGAAGAAGCTCAAGCAGCCGTCGTTCGCCGCCGCCGTCAACCGCGACGAGGTCCGCGAAGGAGCCGAGGAGCTCGGCGTCGACTTCGACGAGCACGTCGCGTTCGTGATCGCGGCGCTCGAGGAGCGCGCGGACGAGCTCGAGCTGCACGGCAGCGCCACCGCTTCCTAGCCCGTGCGCGGCTTCGAGCGGTACGCGCGCGTCCTTCACGTGCCGGACGTGGCGCCGTTGCTCGCCGCGACGGTCGTCGCCCGGCTGAACATCGGGATCTCCGGGCTCGCGGTGGTGCTCTACCTGCGCGAGGCGCGCGGCTCGTACGCGATCGCGGGCGGCGTCGCCGCGGCGCTGGCTGCGGGCATCGGCCTCGGCCAGCCCCTTATGGGGCGCCTGGTCGACCGCCGCGGCCAGCGCGCGGTGCTGCTGCCCGCGGTGACCGCGCACTGCACCGGACTGATCGGCCTGATCGGGCTCACGGAGGCCGGGGCGCCGACCGTGGCCCTGCTCGCGTGCGGGGCAGCCGCAGGCTCGGTGATCCCGCCGATGTCGTCGGTCATGCGCTCGCTGTATCCGGGGCTGCTGCGCAGCGAGCCGGCGCTGCTGACGACGGCATTCGCGATGGACTCGGTCCTGATCGAGATGGTGTTCGTCGCCGGTCCGCTGATCGTTGCCGTGCTCGCGGCGGTCGGGTCGCCGGCCTGGGGCATCGTCGTGGCCGCCGCGTGCAGCCTCACCGGGACGCTCTGGTTCGCCGCGCAGCAACCGTCGCGCAACTGGGTGCCGCACGCCGACGCCGGGACGCTCGGCCGGCTCGGGGCGCTGCGCACGCCCGGCGTGATCACGATCGTGCTGGCGACGATTCCGGCAGGCTTCTGCTTCGGCGCCGTCGAGGTAGCGCTGCCCGCGTTCGCCGAGGACGAGGGCAACCGCGCCGTCGCGGGCGTGATGCTCGCGCTGTGGTCGGCGGGCAGCATGGCCGGCGGGCTCTGGTACGGCGCGAGCATGTCGACCGAGCGGCTCGGCCGCCGCTACCTGCGTTTTGCGCTCGTGCTGCCGCTGGGCTTCCTGCCGCTGCCGGCGGCGCCGTCGATCGCGGCGATGGGCGTGCTGCTGTTCGTCGCGGGGATCTGCATCGCGCCGCTGCTGTCAGCCGGCAACCAGCTCGTCGGCGAGCTGGCCCCGCCCGCGGCGGCGACCGAGGCCTACACCTGGCCGGTGACCGCGATCGTCGTCGGCGTCGCGGCCGGCAATGCGGCATCGGGGTTCCTGTCGGAGCACGTCGACTGGCGCGTCGCAGTCGCGAGCGCGGCCGGCGCGGCGATTCTGGGCGCGTTCGTGACCGTCGCGCGGCGCGGGACGCTGACGCCGGCCTAGGCCGGCCTGCCAGCGGCCGCCGGCTTTAGCCCATTCCAGGAGGTGGTCGAGCTCGCAGAACGCGTCGGCGATGCGGTGCTCGCCGCGGTGGCGGACGAGCAGCACGCGCCGGTCCCCGAGCTCGCCGCCGCAATGGGCGCAGCGGCCGAGGCCGTCGTCGGGGTCGTCGGGCTCGAGGATCGTCCCGGGCTCCCAGTGCGCGCCCTGGATCACCCACGGCACGACGTGCTCGAGCCGGCAGAACACGGCCTTGCGCTCTCCCTCGGGCTCGGTCGCGCGAAGGCCCTCTTCCTCACTCACCGGGTCGCCACACCACGAGCACTTGTCGGCCATGCGGATGCGAACTCTAGACCCGCGTGCGGAGGGGTATGTTGAGCGCGCGATGACCCCCCTCCCGATCACCGTCCTCGAGGGCGACGAGACCGGCCAGGAGCTGCTCGAGCAGTGCCTGCGCGTGCTCGCGGCGGACGTCGTCGGCTTCGAGGTGGAGATCGAGCGCTTCGACCTGTCGCTGGAGACCCGGCGCGCGACGAACAACGAGGTCGTCTCGGAGGCGGCACGGGCCATGTGCGCTTCAGGTCTGGGAATCAAGGCCGCGACGATCACCCCTGAGGGCGCCGACGACGTCGGGTCGCCCAACCGGCTCGTGCGCGAGGGCGTCGACGGCAAGGTGATCGTCCGCACCGGGCGCCGCATCCCCGGGGTGGCGCCGGTCGGCGGCACGTACCACCCGATCAGCGTGGTGCGGATGGCGGTCGAGGACGCGTACGGCGCCGAGCAGTGGCGCGAGGGCGAGCCCGGCGCTCCGAACGAGGTCGCGTTCCGGACCGAGAAGATCACGCGCTCGACCTGCCGCGCCGTGGCCGAGTACGCCTTCCGGCAGGCGCGCAAGATGGGCGGCCAGGTCTACGGCGGCCCGAAGTGGACGGTCTCCCCCGTTTACGAGGGAATGCTCAAGGAGGAGATGGACGCCGCCGCCCAGCGCAATCCGGAGGTGCGCTACCAACCGGTCCTGATCGACGCCACGTACGCCGGCCTGATCTCGGGCACTCCGGACATGCCGCTCGTGATCCCAACCCTCAACCGCGACGGCGACTGCCTCTCCGACCTCGTGATGCCGCTGTTCGGCTCGATCGCGGGCGCCGAGTCCGTGCTGCTCGCGTTCGACGACGAGTACCGGACGACCGTGGCGATGGCGGAGGCACCGCACGGCACCGCGCCCTCGTTGCTGGGCAAGGACGTCGCGAACCCGATGGCGATGATCCTGTCGGTCGCCGCCGTCCTGCACTACGCGGCCGACCGCGGCGCCGAGGGAGCCGAGCGCGCGTCGCGCGCGATCTACGAGTCGGTGCTCGAGGCCACCGCCGGCGGTGTACGGACCCCGGACCTCGGCGGCCACGCGTCGACCACGGAGTTCACAGACGACGTCATCGCCCGCGTGCGGACGAAGATCGACGTGTGGTCGTCCCTGGGCTCGACGGTCTAGCCGCTCGCGCGCGTCATCTCGTCCAGCTGCGCCCGGTGCCGGCGGCGCCGGCGGTGGTAGAGCTTGCGCTCGACGAACAGCGTCAGGACGCCGGCGAGCAGGATCCCGAAGATGTTGAGGCCGAGCTGCTCGAGCGAGCCGGCGGCGGAGTCCCAGTCCTCGTAGGCCGCCGACACGCCGACGTTCGCGGCCGCAGGGATCGTCGTGACCGAGATCAGCACGCCGATCAGCGCGCCGGACTTCGCGGTCGTCAGCGAGATCATCCCCGCGGCACCGGCGCAGAAGGCGACGAAGAACGCGAGGAAGTCGGGGTTCGCGATGCTCGACGCGAGCCCGTGGTCCGCCTCGCTGAAGTGATCCGGCGCGACGCCGGTCCACTTGAAGATCAGGGTGACGGCGAACGTCGCAACGATGCCGAGCGGGAAGCCGACCGCGAGCGCCAGGAACGACCTCCCGTAGAGCTCGCGACGCTTCTGCACGAACGCCACGCAGAAGCCCGCGATCGGGCCGAACTCCGGGCCGACGACCATCGCCCCCACGACGAGGATCGGGCTGTCGAGGAGGATCCCGACCGCGCCGATCAGCATCGCCAGCACCATGAACATCGCGAAGCTGAGACTCAGCGTCGACGACTCCGACGTCTTCGACGTGACCTCCTCCCACAGGACGGCGTCCGCGGGCGTGCCCATCGCGGCCTTCTCGGCGTCGACCGACACCTGGCTCAGCTCCGTGTCGATCATCTCGACGGCGATCGAGCCGTAGCGATCGATCTCCAGCTCGCGTAGATCGGAAAGCACCACGCTGCCGTCCTCGCGCGCGACGTCGCACAGGATCACGTCCCCGTCGGGCTTGTGCGCGGCATCGCGCAGGACGATGACGTTCACGACCGTGTCGAGGCGGTCGAACAGCTCGAGCGCCTTATCCGCCTTCTCCCGCGGCGCGACGATCCGCAGATGGATCACCAGGCGAGCCTAACCGGCCCCGATCAGCCTCGAAATGCAAGGTCGGTTGCAGAACCTGTGTTCTGTCCGACCCCCTTCCTAGGTTGGCGAACACATGTTCTCCCCCACCTCGACCCCCCGGCCCGTCGACGCGTTCGCGCGCGGCGAGGCCGGCTCTTCCCGGAGGCCCGCGCGCAACTGGCGCGTGACCGTCCGGCGCGCCGTTGATCTCGCCGTCGCCTTCGCGACCCTCTCGGACGACCTCGGCCCTGGCAGCCGCGGCACCGAGTCGGTCCCGCACGGCCCCGTCGACGGACCCGTCCGCCACCACCGGCGCCGGCGCCTGCGCACCTCTTCTCCCGCGCGACGCCCCGGCACGGTGGCCGGACGGCCTCAGATCTGCCTGTCGCCGGTGCGTCCGCACCGCGCGCGGCACCACACCTCAATCAGACGGTGACCCGTCGCGCGCCCTGCTGGGAGGCATCGAGGGCGCGCGACGGCAAGGGAGATCCACAAGCGAGCGGGCCGGCGCAAGCCGGCCCGCGGCGCGTTCGTCGCCGGCGCTGCGCCCGCGCCCATCCGCGCGTGCCGTACGCTGGCGTCTCGACGGGCCGTGATCGTCGACTGCGCGCATTACCGGGAGGGTCACCGGGTCCAGGAGGCCCCGATGAGCGTCGAGGCGGCCGCGGCCATATGCAGCGAGGACCAGGCCGGCTTCGTGTGGCTGGGGATATTCGAACCAGACCCCGGGGAGCTCGCGACAGTCCAGGATCACTTCGGCCTCCACGAGCTCGCCGTAGAGGACGCACAGACCTTCCACCTGCGCCCGAAGGTCGAGGCCTACGACGAGGGCGTGTACTTCGTCGTCCTGCGCACCGCGCGCTACGACGACGAGCGCGAGGAGGTCGAGTTCGGCGAGGTGTCGATGTTCATCGGCCCGCGCTTCGTGATCAGCGTTCGCCAGGGGGCTGCCAGCGACCTCCATCGGGCGCGATTGCGCCTCGAGCGCCGGCCCGAGCTTCTCGCGGAGGGTCCGATCGCGGTCCTATGGGCGGTGCTCGACCAGTTGGTCGACGACTACGCGCCCGTCATCGAGGGCCTCGAGCGCGACATCGAGGAGGTCGAGGCGTCGATCTTCACGGGCAAGTCCGCACCGACCGAGCGGATCTACAGCCTGCGGCGCGAGGCGACGGACTTCTACCGCGCGGTGCACCCGCTGCTCGGGCCGCTCGACGCGCTCGAGCACGGCGCCTACCCCGAGATCGGCCCCGGACTGCGTCACTACTTCCGCGACGTCAACGACCACGCCAAGCTCGTCAACGAGGAGGTCTTCGCCCAGCGCGACCTGCTCGCCACGATCCTCCAGGCCAACATGGCTGTCATCTCGGTCCAGCAAAACGACGTCGTGCGCAAGATCTCCGGCTGGGCGGCAGTCATCGCGGTGCCGACCTTCATCGCGTCCATCTACGGCATGAACTTCGAGCACATGCCCGAACTCGGCTGGCGTTACGGCTATCTCCTGGCCGTCGCCGTCATGTTCGCGATCGCCGGCGGCCTCTACGCGTTCCTGCGCCGCGTGCGCTGGCTCTGAGTGTCGTCCTTGCCCAGCCTGACGGCTTCGAGTGCGTCCTCGCGCGTCTACTCGAGGTGCTGCTCGAACTCGTCGTATCGCGCTCGTACGCCACGGACAGCCCTGAACGCACGAAAGCCGCCCCAAAAGGACGGCTTTCGCACTCAATTAAACCGGCGGCGACCTACTCTCCCAGGCCCTTGCGAGCCAAGTACCATCGGCGCTGAGGGGCTTAACTGCTCTGTTCGGAATGGGAAGAGGTGTTTCCCCCTCGCCATAGCCACCGGAAATCGTCGAGACAACGACTCCCGGCGGCCCCTCAAAACTGCGCAGCAGCCACCGAACAAGTATCTAAAAAGAATCCGTCAAGCCCTCGACCCATTAGTACCGGTCTCCTTCGCGCGTCACCGCACTTCCAGATCCGGCCTATCAACCTGGTGGTCTACCAGGGGTCTTACTCCCTCAAGGGGATGGGAGAGCTCATCTCGAGGTCGGCTTCCCGCTTAGATGCCTTCAGCGGTTATCCGATCCGCACGTAGCTAACCTGCAATGCCCTTGGCAGGACAACAGATACACCAGAGGTGCGTTCATCCCGGTCCTCTCGTACTAGGGACAACTCCTCTCAACTCTCCAACGCCCACGGCAGATAGGGACCGAACTGTCTCACGACGTTCTGAACCCAGCTCGCGTACCGCTTTAATGGGCGAACAGCCCAACCCTTGGGACCTACTTCAGCCCCAGGATGCGACGAGCCGACATCGAGGTGCCAAACCGGGCCGTCGATGTGGACTCTTGGGCCCGATAAGCCTGTTATCCCCGGAGTACCTTTTATCCGTTGAGCGACGGCACTTCCACTTGCTACCGCCGGATCACTAAGACCTGCTTTCGCACCTGCTCGATATGTCTATCTCGCAGTCAAGCTCCCTTACTGCCTTTACACTCTACGCACGATTTCCAACCGTACTGAGGGAACCTTTGTGCGCCTCCGTTACATTTTGGGAGGCGACCGCCCCAGTCAAACTACCCGCCTGACACTGTTCACCGCCCGGTTTCACGGCGCGGTGTTAGAGATCCAATACACCAAGGGTGGTATCTCAAGGGTGGCTCCACCCCGGCCGCAGCCGGGGCTTCAAAGCCTCCCACCTATCCTGAGCGAGATGCATCGAACCCCAATATCAGGTTGTAGTAAAGGTTCACGGGGTCTTTCCGTCTAGCCGCGGGTACTCGGCATCTTCACCGAGACTGCAATTTCACCGAGCCCCTCGTTGAGACAGCGTCCAAGTCGTTACGCCATTCGTGCAGGTCGGAACTTACCCGACAAGGAATTTCGCTACCTTAGGACCGTTATAGTTACGGCCGCCGTTTACCGGGGCTTAGCTTCGCTGCTTCGAGACCGAAGTCCCTAACAACTCCACGTAACCTTCCGGCACCGGGCAGGCGTCAGCCCCTATACGTCGTCTTACGACTTAGCAGAGACCTGTGTTTTTGGTAAACAGTCGCTTGGACCTATTCACTGCGGCCCCCTCAGGCTCCAGCCGCGAAGGCCTTCACCCTACCGGGGCGCCCCTTCTCCCGAAGTTACGGGGCAATTTTGCCGAGTTCCTTAACGAGGGTTATCTCGATCACCTTAGTATTCTCTACTTGCCCACCTGTGTCGGTTTTGGTACGGGCACGCGAGCTCTCCCTAGAGGATTTTCTAGGAGGCATGGCGTCCGGGACTCGCCGGCCCTTGGGCCAGCTGGCATCGCGCCTCAGGTATAGAGCTCCCGGATTTTCCTAGGAGCTCCCCTACACGCTTACCCCAGGGCAACCATCGCCTGGGTTCCCATAGCCTTCCTCGTCCCCCCATCGGTCAAATGAACTCGACGTGGTACAGGAATATCAACCTGTTGGCCATCGACTACGCCTTTCGGCCTCGCCTTAGGACCCGACTAACCCTGAGCCGACGAACGTTGCTCAGGAAACCTTGGGCAATCGGTGGAGGGGATTCTCACCCCTCTTTCGTTACTCATGCCGGCATTCTCACTTCCCACGGCTCCACGGCTGGGTCACCCCGCCGCTTCACTGCCGTAGGAACGCTCTCCTACCGCGTGATCGGACCGAAGTCCTCACACACCCGCAGCTTCGGTGGCTTGCTTGAGCCCCGTTACATTGTCCGCGCCCGAACACTTGACCAGTGAGCTGTTACGCACTCTTTCAAGGGTGGCTGCCTCTAAGCCAACCTCCTGGTTGTCTATGCACTCGGACATCGTTTCCCACTTAGCAAGCACTTAGGGACCTTAGCTGGCGGTCTGGGCTGTTTCCCTTTTGACGCTGAAGTTTATCCCCCAGCAACTGACTCCCGCGGTACACGTAATGGTCTTCGGAGTTTGCCTGACGTCGGTAACCTGGTAGGGCCCCTAGGCCAAACAGTGCTCTACGGCCATCACGCAATTTACGCGAGGCTATACCTAAATATATTTCGGAGAGAACCAGATATCACTGAGCTTGATTAGCCTTTCACTCCGACCCACAGGTCATCCGCCCAGTTTTCAACCTAGGTCGGTTCGGCCCTCCACGAGGTCTTACCCCCGCTTCAGCCTGCCCATGGGTAGCTCGCTCAGTTTCGGGTCTACCGCCTACGACTCAATCGCCCTATTCGGACTCGCTTTCGCTTCGGCTCCGCTCATCGCTTAACCTTGCCGCAGACGAGTAACTCGCCGGCTCGTTATGCAAAAAGCACGCGGTCACAGCACGAGGCTGCTCCCACCGCTTGTAGGCACGCGGTTTCAGGTACTATTTCACTCCCCTTCCGGGGTACTTTTCACCTTTCCCTCACGGTACTAGTCCGCTATCGGTCACCTAGGAGTACTTAGCCTTGGAGGGTGGTCCCCCCAGATTCAGTCCGCGTTTCACGGGTGCGGACCTACTCAGGAACGCCATCGGGAGATCATGCAGTTTCGTCTACGGGACGGTTGCCCTCTTTGGTGCGCGGTTCCACACGCTTCGACTACCACATGATTTTGTAACTCCCGCCAGGTCAATCAGAACCTGGGCAGGCGCCCTACAACCCCTCACGCGCAACGCCTGATCGCTTACACGCGCAAGGTTTGGGCTGTTCCCTTTTCGCTCGCCACTACTCAGGGAGTCTCGGTTGATTTCCTTTCCTCGGGGTACTGAGATGTTTCACTTCCCCCGCTTGCCGCCGCACGGCCTATGTGTTCAGCCGGCGGTGACGCCGCATTACCGGCGCCGGGTTTCCCCATTCGGAAATCCACGGGTCAAAGGCTGTTCAACGCCTCACCGTGGCTTATCGCAGTCGTCCACGTCCTTCATCGGCTCTAGGTGCCAAGGCATCCACCATGTGCCCTTACTATCTTGACGGTGATCTTTTCGGTCGCCCGTCCCGAGGGACGAGCGATCGGTGATACCCGTTGCGACCACGCTTATCGCTTCGTGGTCGCGGTGGCTGCTGTGCAGTTTTCAAGGGCCGCCGAGAGGGCTTCCGTGGGACTCACGGAAATGCCGGTCTCTCAAAACTCAACAGCATGACGGGCTCGAGCTCGGCGGTATGCCGCGCTGGCCCGGCCAGGTCCGGTCGACATTCCAGGCCGCACGGTCGGTGGTCGCGGCGCGGGTCCGCTCGCGTGCCCGAGGGCGAGGCGAGCGGCCGGCCGTGGCGCCGTGCCGTGCGGGTCCCGTTACGGGACTCCCTAGAAAGGAGGTGATCCAGCCGCACCTTCCGGTACGGCTACCTTGTTACGACTTCACCCCAGTCACAAGCCCCACCTTCGACGGCTCCCTCCCAAAGGGTTAGGCCACCGGCTTCGGGTGTTGCTTACTCCCGTGGTGTGACGGGCGGTGTGTACAAGGCCCGGGAACGTATTCACCGCGGCAGTGCTGATCCGCGATTACTAGCAACTCCACCTTCATGCAGGCGGGTTTCAGCCTGCAATCCGAACCGAGACGCGCTTTGAGGGATTCGCTCCACCTCGCGGTATCGCAGCCCTCTGTACGCGCCAATGTAGCACGTGTGTAGCCCCGGACATAAGGGGCATGATGACTTGACGTCATCCCCACCTTCCTCCGGTTTGTCACCGGCAGTCTCGCATGAGTCCCCAACTAAATGCTGGCAACATGCGACGGGGGTTGCGCTCGTTGCGGGACTTAACCCAACATCTCACGACACGAGCTGACGACAGCCATGCACCACCTGTGAACCTGCCCCGAAGGGAAGCCCTGTTTCCAGAGCGGTCAGGTACATGTCAAGCCCGGGTAAGGTTCTTCGCGTTGCGTCGAATTAAACCACATGCTCCGCTGCTTGTGCGGGCCCCCGTCAATTCCTTTGAGTTTTAGCCTTGCGGCCGTACTCCCCAGGCGGGGCACTTAATGCGTTAGCTTCGGCACGGAAGGAGTCGACACCTCCCACACCTAGTGCCCATCGTTTACGGCGTGGACTACCAGGGTATCTAATCCTGTTTGCTCCCCACGCTTTCGCGTCTCAGCGTCAGTACCGTCCCAGAGTGCTGCCTTCGCCATTGGTGTTCCTCCTGATATCTGCGCATTTCACCGCTACACCAGGAATTCCACACTCCTCTTCCGGACTCAAGCTGAGCAGTATCCACCCGCCTCCCGGGGTTGAGCCCCGGGCTTTCAGAGCGGACTTACCCAGCCGCCTACACGCGCTTTACGCCCAATGATTCCGGACAACGCTTGCCCCCTACGTATTACCGCGGCTGCTGGCACGTAGTTAGCCGGGGCTTCTTCTGAAGGTACCGTCAATCCAACCGGGTATTAACCGGTGAACCTTCGTCCCAACTGAAAGCGGTTTACAACCCGAAGGCCGTCTTCCCGCACGCGGCGTTGCTGCGTCACGCTTTCGCGCATTGCGCAAGATTCCCCACTGCTGCCTCCCGTAGGAGTCTGGGCCGTGTCTCAGTCCCAGTGTGGCTGATCGTCCTCTCAGACCAGCTACCCATCGAAGCCTTGGTGGGCCATTACCCCACCAACAAGCTAATGGGCCGCGGGCCCATCCCGATGCGGAAGCCGAAGCCTCCTTTCCCCTTGCGGGCACATCCGGTATTAGCCCGAGTTTCCTCGGGTTGTCCCGGTCATCAGGGCAGGTAACCCACGTGTTACTCACCCGTTCGCGGCTTTGCCCCGGGGCAAGCCCCGGTTCGTCGCTCCACTTGCATGTGTTAAGCACGCCGCCAGCGTTCGTCCTGAGCCAGGATCAAACTCTCCGTGAAGTGTTCGGTTCACACCCGAGGGCGCGAACCGGACGAAGAGTTCGTCGTGAACTTCTGGGGCGCCTCGTACACCGTGGCGCCCCGATCATGACGGGTCAATCTTGGCCGCCGGCTTCCCGAGGGAAACCGGACGGTCGAACTTGGCCACACGACGAATAGATCTCTCTATCCGAGTGTGCATGCTGTTGAGTTTTCAAAGACCGTCGCGCCCTGTCGGGAAGGTGCTTCCTTCGCAGAGAGCACGCCCGAACATCACAGCCGTTCGGGTGCGGACCGGGCAGTATAGCGCCAGGCAGGCGGCCGCCCCAGGCTCGTCAGCCTGCGGACGCCCCGTCCGGCTCTCCCACGACGTGGACCGTGACGGCCCGCTCGCGCGGCCGGTCGTCGAAGTCGAGCAGGACGACCTGCTGCCAGGTGCCCAGAGCGAGCCTGGCCCCGACCAGCGGGATGCTCTCGGACGGTCCGATGACCGCCGCCCGCAGGTGGGCGTGGGCGTTGGTGTCGTGGTTGCGGACGTTGTGCTCGTAGTCGCCGGAAGCCGGGATCAGCCGGTCCAGCAGTGCCTGCAGGTCCGCCACGCCGCCGGGCTCGTGCTCCATCGTCGTGATCGCGGCCGTGGAGCCTGTGACAAAAACCGTCACCAAACCGATCGCGATCCCGGACGTCCGCACCACGGACACGACGCCCTCCGTCAAGTCGACGATCGCGCCGTTGCCGGGCGTCGACAGTCTCAGCAGCCCGCTGTGGACCGCCATCAGCCGTTGTGGCGCAGCCGCCGGAAATGGCGCTTGCCGACCTGCAGGACGCGGCCGTCGAGCCGTGCGGGCGTCACGTCGATGTCGTCCTCGCCCAGCACCTCGCCGTCGAGCTTGACCCCGCCCTGGGCGAGCAGGCGCCGCGCCTCGGAGCGCGTCCTGCCGAAGCCGTCGGCGATCAGCGCCGGCAGGTGAACCGCGTCGCCGTTGGCCGAGAACGCGAGGTCTTCGAGGTCCTCGGGCACGTCGTGCGCGACGAACACACGGTCGAAGTGCTGCTCGGCGGCGGCCGCGGCCTCGAGCCCGTGGAAGCGCTCCACCACGCCGCGCGCGAGCGCGCGCTTGCGATCGCGCGGCCCGGCGCCGGCGCCCGGATCGTCGATCGCGAGCAGCGAGTACCAGGTGTCCATCGCGGCGTCGGGCACCGACATCGTCTTGCCGTACATCTCCGCGGGCGGCTCCGTCACGCCGACGTGGTTGCCCTCGGACTTGGACATCTTCTTGTCGCCGTCGGTCCCGGGCAGGATCGGCATCGTGAGGATCGCCTGCTCGGGCAGCCCGTAGGCACGCTGCACGTCGCGCCCGAGCAACAGGTTGAAGGTCTGGTCGGTGCCGCCGAGCTCGACGTCGGCGTGGATCGCGACGCTGTCGTAGCCCTGCAGCAGCGGGTAGAGCATCTCGAGCACCGACACCGGCTCGCCCGCCGCGTAGCGCTTGGCGAAGTCGTCGCGCTCGAGGATCTGGGCGACGGTGGCGACCCGCGCGAGCTTGAACAGGTCCTCCGCCGGCATGGCGAGCCACTCGCCGTTGAACCGCACCTCGAGCCGCTCCGGATCGTCGTCGAGAACGGTGTAGGCCTGCTCCTGGTAGGTGCGCGCGTTGGCGTCGATCTCCTCGCCGCTGAGCACCGGCCTGGTCGCCGACCGGCCCGACGGGTCGCCGACGCGGGCCGTGTAGTCGCCGACGATCAGCACCACGCGGTGCCCGAGGTCCTGGAACTCGCGCAGCTTGCGCAGAACGACCGTGTGGCCGAGGTGGATGTCGGGCGCAGTCGGGTCCAGACCGAGCTTCACCCGCAGCTGGCGCCCGTCGCGCTCGGCCTCCTCGACCTTGCGCGCGAGAGCGCCCTTCGGAAGCGATTCGTGCGCGTTTCGCACCAGGAAATCGGCGGCTGAGGAGCCCACCGGCCCAATGCTAGAGTCAGCCGCCCGGGCGGGGCTGCCGCCTGCCGCCCGCGTCATGAGCGATCCGACCGCTCCCGTAGTCACGCCGCTTCCGGCTGCCGAGCCGCCGGCGGGCAAGCCGCGCCTGAAGAAACGGCGGCTGCTGCTCGTCCTGATCCCGCTGTCGCTGCTCGCGCTCGTATCGACGGTCTTCGGGATGATGATGGCGGTCGCCTCCGACCTGCCGTCGCTCGAGCAGCTGCCCCAGACGGCCGGCCGCCAGAACTCCGTCCTGTTCGACGCGCACGGCCGCAAGCTGGGCACGCTGACGTCCAACGAGGGCCGCATCATCGTCGGGCCCAACGACGTCGCGCCGTACGTGAAGTACGCCGTGATCGCGGTCGAGGACAAGCGGTTCTACGAGAACCCGGGCATCGACGTGCGCGGCGTCGCGCGTGCGTTCGTCAACGACGTGATCGCACGCAAGCCGGTCCAGGGCGGCTCGACGATCGCGCAGCAGTTCGTGAAGGTCGCGCTCAAGGCGCAGAGGGAGCGGACGCTGTTCAACAAGCTGCGCGAAGCGGCGCTCGCTTATCACCTGACCCGTAAATGGTCGAAGGAGAAGATCCTCACCGAGTACCTCAACTCCGTGTACTTCGGTAACGGGGCCTACGGGGTCGAAGCCGCGGCGCGCACGTACTTCGCCTCCAGCCATGTGGGCTGCGGCTCGCGCGGCCGGCCCTGCGCGCGCGAGCTCTTCCCGCACGAGGCGGCGCTGCTCGCCGGGATCATCGCCTCCCCCAGCGCCTACGACCCGCTCGCCCACCCCGTCGCGAGCCAGCGCCGGCGCGACTTCGTGCTGCGCAAGATGGTCGAACAGGGGCGCCTCACGGAAAGCGAGCTGCGCGACGCGATCGTGCAGGCGCTGCCGGCGCAGAGCGACATCTCGCCGCCCGTGCTCGAGAGCAAGGAGCCGTACTTCACGAGCTGGGTGCGCCAGGTGCTGGTCGACGAGGTCGGCCCGCAACAGGCGTTCGAGGGCGGCCTGCGCGTGATCACGACGCTTGACCTCGACTTGCAGAACGCCGCCAGACAGGCCGTCACGCGCCACCTGGCATGGGAGGGCGGCCCGACGGCGGCGATGGTCGCGATCGACAACAAGACGGGCGCCGTGCGCGCGATGATCGGCGGGCGCCACTACGAGACGAGGCCTTTCAACCTGGCGACGCAGGGCCAGCGCCAGCCCGGGTCGGCGATGAAGCCGTTCATCCTCGCTGCGGCGCTGCGCGAGGGCATCGGGCCGGGCTCGGTGTGGCCGTCGCAGAAGCGCGAGTTCGTCGTGCCTGGCACGCGCGGCCGCGAGAAGTTCGTCGTCAACAACTTCGAGGACCGCTACTCGGGCCGCGCGACGCTCGCAAACGCGCTGACCGCATCGGACAACAGCGTCTTCGCGGCGGTCGGCATCAAGGTCGGGACCACAAAGGTGGCGAAGCTCGCCGAGGAGATGGGCATCCGCACACCGGTCTCGAGCAACCTCGCCATGACGCTCGGCGGCCTCAAGGAGGGCGTGACGCCGCTCGACATGGCGCACGCCTACGAGACGTTCGCGGCGAGCGGCAACCGCATCACCGGCACGCTCGGCGCGGGCGAGGAGGGGCCTGTCGGGATCCGCCAGATCGAGCGCTTCAAGGGCGGGAGGCTGCTGCGCCGCAACAAGGTGGTCCGGCGGCGCGTCCTATCGACGAAGCTGGCCGAGCTCGCGAAGCAGATGCTCCAGGGCCCGGTCAAGTTCGGCACGGCGAAGCGCGCCGCCTACGGCGGCTTCGCCGCCGGCAAGACCGGCACGACCGAGAACTTCGGCGACGCGTGGTTCGTCGGCTTCACGGACCGCTTCACGGTCGCCGTCTGGGTCGGCTACCCCGACAGGCTCAAGCCGATGAAGACGGAGTTCGCCGGACAGGAGGTCACGGGCGGGACCTTCCCGGCGGTGATCTGGCACGACTTCGTCGTCGAGGCCAACCGGATCGTCGAGGCGCGCCAGGCCGCCGCGCGCGCGAAGAAGGGGCTGCCGCCGAGGCCGACGACGACGCCGCAGGAGTCGCTCCCTCAGGGTCCGGCGCCCGAGACGCCGGAGGCCGACAGCGGCGGGACCGAGGCCCCGAAGTCCAACCGCCCGGCGCGCAAGCCCGCGACACCCGCGCCCTCGCCCGAGGAAACGGGCGGGGTCGATGCGGGCGGCGTAGAGCCGCCGCCTGAGCAGGCGCCCTAAGCAGCGACCGTGGCTCGGAAGCTCGGCGGCCACGGGCGCGACACGTGGCGGCTGCCCGCAGCGCAGAAGCGCCACGGCAGCGCGGCCGCCTTCGTGATGCCGACGCGCGTTCCGACGACCGCCTCGAGCGGTTCCTCGCGGTGTAGCCGGATCGGGCCGTCGAGGAGGCTGGACCCGTTCAGCGACAGGTCGATGCCCAGCGCCTGGGTCAGCTTGCCCGGCCCTGAGCACAATTGTTCGACAGGTTGCAGGCCGCGGCGCTCGCGCATCAGCTCGATGCCGTCAAGCGGCTCGAGCGCCCGGATCAACACGGCGGCGCCCTCGCCCTCGGGCTCGCACACCGCGTTCAGCAGCGCGTGGATCCCGTACGACCGGTAGACGTAGGTGCGCCCGGGCGGCCCGTACAGCGTCGACGTGCGCGCGGTCAGCCCGACGTAGGCGTGGCAGGCCGGCTCCGAGTGGTGGTAGGCCTCGGTCTCGACGATCACGCCGCTCGTCCCCTCGTGCTCGACGATGCAGCCCAGCAGGTCGCGCGCGACCTCCAGCACGGGGCGGTCGTAGAACGCGGCGTCCGTCACAGCAGCGCGCGGGCCTGCTCTAGCTGCTCGCGCACGCGCACCAGCGCGGTGCCGCCGGCGGAGACCTTCGACTCGAGCCACGACGACTGCGCGAGCACCGCCTCGGCCTCGGGCCCGAGCTCGGCGGTGGCGATCTCCTTGAGCGGGCGGCCAGATTCGACCGCCTGCCGGACGAGGCCCGCGACCACGCCGTGCGCCTCGCGGAACGGCGTGCCGCGCCGCACGAGCAGGTCGGCGAGATCGGTGGCGGCGATCAACTCGTCAGCAGCGGCCGCCGCCATCCGCTCGCGGTCGAACGTCGCGCCTTCGATCATGCCGCGCGCCGCCACCAGCGATTTGTTGAGCGTGTCGACCGCGTCGAACAGGTGCTCCTTGTCCTCCTGCATGTCCTTGTTGTAGGTCAGCGGCAGCGCGTGCAACACGCCGTGGAGCCCGACTAGGTGGCCTAGGACGCGCGGCGCCTTTGCGCGCAGCAGCTCCGCCGCGTCGGGGTTCTTCTTCTGGGGCATGATCGACGAGCCGCTCGACCACGCGTCCGACAGCGTGAGGAAACCGAACTCGGCGCTGGACCAGAGGACGATCTCCGCGCCGAAGCGGGACAGGTGGGTCGCACAGGTCGCGGCCGCCGCGAGGAAATCGAGGATGAAGTCGCGGTTGGAGACCGCGTCGATCGAGTTCGGCGCCGCGGCGGCGAAGCCGAGCTCGGAGGCGACGGCGTCGCGATCGGTCTCGAAGTTCACCCCCGCCAGGGCACCGGCGCCGAGCGGGAGCTGCGCCGTCTGCTGCTCGACGAAACCGAAGCGCGCGCGGTCGCGCTCGAGCATCCACACGTATGCGAGCAGGTGATGCGACAGGTAGACGGGCTGGCCGCGCTGCAGGTGCGTGTAGCCGGGCAGGGCCCAGTCGAGGTGGCGCTCGGCGACCGCGATCAGCGCGCGCATGAGGTCGCCGATCAGCTCCTGCGTCGCGCGCGCGTGTACGCGCGTGTAAAGCGCCATGTCGGTCGCGACCTGGTCGTTGCGAGAGCGCGCGGTGTGGAGCTTGCCGCCGACCGGGCCCGCGATCTCCGTCAGCCGCCGCTCGATCGCCATGTGGATGTCCTCGTCGTCGGCGGAGAACGGGAACGACCCCGCCTCCAGCTCCTTCGCGACCGCGTCGAGGCCCGCCAGCAGCGCGTCGCCGTCGTCGGCGCCGATGATCCCCTGCGCCGCGAGCATCCGCGCATGCGCCCGCGACTGGGCGATGTCGTACGGCCACAGCACGCGGTCGAACGACAGCGAGCTGTTCAGCTCCGCGAACTGCGGGTCCTGTGGCTCTGAGAAGCGGCCCATGCGAGCCGCCCAGACTAACTAGTAGGGCGTGAAGCCCTCGGTGATCTGTGCGACCTGCGTCGCGAGCCAGAACCCGAGCAGGTACAGCGTCACTCCCCAGCCGAACCACGCGCCGGTCGCGTTGCCATAGAAGCGGCGGTCGCGGTCGCGGAGGTCGATGACCCAGACCTGGACGAAGCAGGCCAGGCCGAGCCCCATCAGCACCCACGGCGACCAGCCCGTCAGGAGATACGTGGCGTCGACCTCGAACTCCGAGGCGATGTCCGCGACCACGCCGTGCCAGAGAAAGACGGGCAGGGCGAGTGCGAGCGCGAACCCGGCGGCGCCGACACGCCGCGCCCGCCGGCGCGCCAGTCGTTCTGCCTCGAGCCTCGCCGACGCCATTTGACCGGATTATGTCCTTCCCAGCACCGAGCGCAAACCACTTGCGACCTCGGCGACCTGCGCTTCGGTGAGCTCTGGGAAGAAAGGCAGCGCGACCGACCGCGCCGCGACGTCCTCGCAGACCGGGAATTCCCCTTCCCGGTGCCCGTGCGTCTCGCGGTAGTAGGACATCAGGTGGATCGCCGGAAGGTACGGCTTGGTCTGGATGCCGCGCTCGCGCATCGCCCGCACCACGTCGTCCCGCGCGGGGCCGTCCTTCGGAACCTGGACTACGTACACGAACCAGCCGCGGCGCTCTGAGCCCGCGTCGGGGCACGGGAGCCCCAGGCCCTCGATGCCGGCGAGCGCATCGCCGTACCAGCCGGCGACGCGAGCGCGCGCGGCCAGCATGCCGTCGAGGCGCTCCAGCTGCGCGAGCCCGAGCGCGCAGGCGATGTCGGTGAGGCGGTAGTTGAATCCGAGCCGGTCATGGTCGAGCCAGCCCATGTCCGGCGAGCGGCCCTGGTTGCGCTCGGAGTCGATGCGCTCCTTCACGGCGGCGTCAGCCGTCGTGACGATCCCGCCCTCGCCCGTCGTCATCTGCTTGTTCGGATAGAAGCCGAACACGGCAGGATGCCCGCGCGCGCCGACCGGCGTTCCATCGGCGTGCACCGCGCCCAGCGCCTCACAGGCGTCCTCGACGATCGGCAGCCCGAGCTGCTCCAGCGCGGGCATGTCGGCGGGATAACCGAAGATGTGGACCGGGAGCAGAGCCTTCGTCCGCTCGGTCACCGCCGCCTGCGCCGCGGCCGGGTCGAGGTTCAGAGTGCCCGGGTCGATGTCGGCGAACACGGGCCGCGCGCGCTCGAACACGATCGCGTTCGCGGAAGCCACGAACGAGAACGGCGTCGTCACGACCTCGTCGCCGTCGGTCACGCCGGCCGCGCGCAGTGCCAGGTGCAAACCGGCCGTCCCGGAGGACACGGCGCTCGCATGGGCGACGCCGAGCCGCGCCGCGAACGCCTCCTCGAACGCCGGGACGCGCGGGCCCAGCGACAGCTGGCCGGAGCGCAGCACCTCGATGATGCGCGCCTCCTCGTCCGGCCCGAGGACGGGCTTGGCGATCGGGATCACTGCGAGCGGACGTGGCGCGGCTGCTCGGCGTACGCAAGCGAGTCGACCAGCGCCTGCCACGACGCCGCGATGACGTTGGCGTGGACGCCGGTCGATCCCCAGACGTCCGTTCCGTCGGACGCGTCGATGAACACGCGCGTCACGGCGTCGGTGCCGTGCGCCTCGTCGAGGATGCGCACCTTGTAGTTGACGAGCTGTATGTCGCCGAGATGAGGATGGGTCTCGTGAATGGCGCCTCGAAGCGCCTGGTCGAGCGCGTTCACGGGCCCGTTGCCCTCCGCGGTGCGCACATAGCGCTCGCCGTCGACCCAGATTTTTATGGTCGCTTCGGTCTCGATCTGGCCGTCGGCCCGCTGTTCGACGATGACGCGCCACGATTCCAACGTGAACAGCGGCTCGTAATCGCCGGTCTCGCGCCGCAGCAGCAGCTCGAAGGAGCCGTCGGCCGCCTCGAACTGGTAGCCGGCGTGCTCGAGCTCCTTGACGCGCTCCACCACTCGCGCGGCCGCGTCGGCGTCCATCTCCAGCCCCGCGGCCGCTGCCTTCTCAGCGACGGTGTGGCGGCCGGCCAGCTCCGAGATCACGAGCTCGCGGCGGTTGCCGACGAGCGCCGGGTCGCTGTGCTCGAACGTCGTGGCGTCGGCGCGCACGCCCGCGACGTGCAGGCCGCCCTTGTGCGCGAACGCGCTGCGCCCGACCCACGGCTGGCGCGGGCTCGGGTTCAGGTTCAGCAGCTCGTCGACGAAATGGGCGGTCTCGGTGAGGCGCTTGAGGCGCTCGGGCTCGACGACCTCCTGCCCCATCTTCACCTGCAGCGCGGCGATGATCGAGACGAGGTTCGCGTTGCCGGTCCGCTCGCCGATCCCGTTCATCGTGCCCTGGACCTGACTCGCGCCGGCGTCGACGGCCGCCAGCGTGTTCGCGACGCCGCACTCGAGGTCGTTGTGGCAGTGGATGCCGACGGGGATGCCCAGGGCGCCGACGACCTCCTTCGTCGCAGCGGCGACTTCACCCG
The DNA here is from genome assembly GCA_963832195.1 of uncultured Conexibacteraceae bacterium. Lineage (GTDB taxonomy): Bacteria > Actinomycetota > Thermoleophilia > Solirubrobacterales > Solirubrobacteraceae > Baekduia. Next base: position 297,695 of record CAWHTH010000003.1, on the reverse strand, counting down.
GCAGCGAGGACCCGTTCGTATCGCAGAGAACGATGCGCTCGGCGCCCGCGTCCGCCGCCGCGCGCAGACATGCCAGCGCGTACTCGCCGTCCTCGCGCCACGCGTCGAAGAAGTGCTCGGCGTCATAGATCACGCGCTTGCCCGCGGCGGCGAGGAACGCAACGGTGTCCCCGATCATCGCCAGGTTCTCGTCGCGCGACACGCGCGTGACCTTCTCCAGATGCAGCGGCCACGTCTTGCCGACGATCGTGCACACGCTCGCGAAGCAGCCGGCGAGCAGCCGCAGGTCCGGATCGTCGGCGGCGGCGACGTCGCGCCGGCGCGTCATGCCGAACGCCGCGATCTGCGCGTGCTCGAACGTCTCACCCTCGAGCAGGCCGAAGAGCTCCAGCTCCTTCGGGTTGGACGCCGGGAAGCCAGCCTCGATCAGGTCGATGCCGAGCGCGTCGAGCGCGTGCGCCACGCGCACTTTCTCGGCCGCCGTGAGGGACATCCCCTCACCCTGCATGCCGTCGCGAAGCGTGGCGTCGTAGAGCTCGATCACGCTTCGACGCGCGCGACCGCGGGCACCGGATCGAGCCACTCGCGGTAGCGCTCGATGCGCCCGTGCAGGGCGTCCTCGAAGGCCGTCTGGACCGCGCGCGTGATCTCGCCGGGCTTGCCGTCGCCGACGGGGTGGTCGTCGATCTCGCGGATCGGCGTGAGCTCCGCGGCCGTGCCGGTGCAGAAGATCTCGTCCGCGAGGTAGAGCTCGCTGCGGGCGATGTCGCGCTCGACGACCTCGAAGCCGAGATCGCGGGCGATCTGGATCGCCGACTTGCGATTGACGCCGTCCAGAATGGAGGCCGTCTGCGGCGGTGTCAGGATCTTGCCGTCCTGGATCAGGAAGATGTTCTCGCCGCTGCCCTCGCAGACGTTGCCCTTGTGATCGAGGAGGATCGCCTCCTCGTAGCCGGCGTGATGCGCCTCGAGCTTGGCGAGGATCGAGTTCAGGTATTGACCGGTTGCCTTCGCATGCGGGATCAGGCTCCGCGGGCTGATGCGCTCCCAGCTCGAGACCTTCGCGCGCACGCCGTTGGCCTTGCCCTCCTCGCCGAGGTACGGCGCCCACTCCCAGACGGCGATCGCGACGTCCACCGGCGCGTCGAGCGGGAACAGGCCCATCGTGCCGTAGCCGCGGAAGACGATCGGGCGGATGTAGCAGGAGCGCATCCCGTTGCGGCCGATCAGCTCCAGCGTCGCCTGCCGGAGCTGCTCGCGGTCGTACGGGATCGGCATGTAGTAGAGCTCGGCCGACTTGAAGAGCCGGTCGACGTGATCCTGGTGGCGGAAGACCGCCGGGCCGATCTCGGTGTCGTAGCAGCGAATGCCTTCGAACACGCCCGTGCCGTAGTGCAGGCCGTGCGTCAGTACGTGGACCTTTGCGTCCTCCCAGGCAATGAGCTCACCGTTCATCCAGATGAGTTCCGCTTGGTTCACGTCCACGACTCCTAAAGCTCGGCGAGCACGGCGTTCGCAGCCTCGGCGGTGCTCGCGGTGCCACCGAGATCGCGGGTCCGAAGGCCCTGGTCAAGTGCCTTGTCCACAGCTGATTCTACGGCCGCCGCCTCGTCTGCCAAGTCGAGGCCGTGGCGCAGCATCAGCGCGACCGAGAGGAACATCGCCAGCGGGTTGGCGATGCCCTGGCCCGCGATATCGGGCGCCGAGCCGTGGACCGGCTCGAACAGGCCGGGGCCACCGTCCCCCAGGCTCGCCGACGGCAGCATGCCGATCGAGCCGGTGAGCATCGCCGCCTCGTCGCTGAGGATGTCGCCGAACATGTTCTCGGTCAGCAGCACGTCGAAGTGCCGCGGGCCGGCGATCAGCTGCATCGCGGCGTTGTCGACGAGCACGTGCTCGAGCTGGATGTTCGGGAACTCCTCGGCGTGCACCCGGGAGACGACCTCGCGCCACAGGCGGCTCGTCTCGAGGACATTCGCCTTGTCGACGCTGCTCACCTTGGCGCGCGCCGCACGCGAACGCGACGCGGGCGATGCGCTCGATCTCCACCACGGAATAGGCGCAGACGTCGCTCGCGCTGTCCGCCGTGCGCGTCTTGGCTCCGAAGTAGATCCCGCCCGTCAGCTCGCGAACGACCAGCAGGTCCGTGCCCTCGATCAGCTCGCGCTTCAGCGGGCTCGCGTCGTACAAAGCGGGCAGCGGACGGACCGGCCGCAGGTTCGCGTAGAGGCCGAGACCCTTGCGCAGGCCGAGCAGCCCCTGCTCGGGACGCGGCGCGTCCGCGGATGTGGTGTCCCACTTCGGGCCGCCGACCGCCGCCAGGAGCACGGCGTCGGCGCCGCGGCATGCCGCGAGGACCGCGTCGGTGAGCGCCGTCCCGTGCGCGTCGATCGCGGCGCCGCCGAACGCGTGCTCCTCAGTCTCGACGCCGGGGACGAGCCGCTCGAGGAGCGCAACTGCGGGCGCCATGATCTCGGGCCCGATCCCGTCGCCGGGCAGTGTCACAACCGTCGGTGCCATCGCGGCGGCGGACCCTAGCGAGCGCCGCCCGCCAGGAGTACGCTCGCGCCAACAGGCGAAAGGAGGCCCACATGGCGACCGAGACCCGTCCCGGGATCGAGGCGCTGGAGGTGTTCCTCGAGCGGCACGGCATCGATCACAAGGTGATCGAGCACCCGGCTCGCGGCACGGCCGCGGGCGACGCCCGCGCCGCCGGCATCGAGCCCCGCGCTGCGGCCAAGACGATCGTCCTGCGTGACGGCGACGAACTGCGCGTGGCCGTCGTGCCGGCGTCCGAGCGGCTGTCCATCCGCAGGCTGCGCGACTTGCTCGACACGGGCACAACGCTACGGCTGGCGACCGAGGACGAGATCGGCGCAGCGTTCGACGACTTCGAGGTCGGCGCTATCCCGCCGATGGCGCACCTCGTGCCCGAGGTCGTGGATCAGCGGCTGCTCGAGCTCGATCGGATCCTGTGCAGCGGCGGCGACCACCGCCACGGCGTCGTGCTCGACCCGCGCGAGCTCGTGCGAATCAGCGGCGCTCTCGTCGGGGATATCTGCGACTGAGCGAAGCGTGTCACTGAGGGGACAGGCCCCTCAGTGACACGACGCTTCTCAGAGAATCGGCGAGAACGGCTCCGTGCCGGTGGCGAGCACCAGCCCGCCGAAGCCGTGCGACTGCGCGTACGCGAACTCCTTGTCGAACGCGCCGACGCCGTTGGAGCCGGCGAACGGCGCGAGCGCGACTGTGCTCAGCGTGCCCAGCGCCTTGCCGGTGTTGTTGAGGAACGCGCTGCCCGAGTCGCCTGGGATCCCCGGCGACCCTGTGTAGACCGTGTAGCTCCAGCCGCCCGCCGTCTTGGACACGACCTGGCCCGTCTTCGGGCTCAGCGCGGTCGCCCCGCCGCGCAGCGACGAGTTGCCGTACGTGTAGACGCGCTGGTTCGCGCTCGCCGTCCCGATGCCGTTGGGACCGCCCCAGAACGGGATCGACGGGTTGACGTTGTTCACGTCGGCCGGGTCGAGGCGGATCAGCGCGAAGTCGTTGAAGCGGCAGGTCTCGCTCGTGGCGATCTCGCCTGCCTGCTTCATCCGCACCCACGAGCTGTAGACCAGCGTGCCCGGCTGGCTCGCGCCGTCGACCTCGACCGCCGTGCCCTCGGGCAGCGTGCCCGCTGTGCAGCCGTTCGTGTCGGTGGCCGCGCCGGTGCCCGAGCAGTGGGCGGACTGCCCGATCAGGACGTCGGCGCCGTTGGTGAACACGAAGTTCGCCGTGCACTGGGCGCCGTTCGTGAACGTCATGACGCCTGGGTGAATCGATGCGCTGCTCGCCGGCGCCCATGCGGACGCGGTGGCGGGGATGACGGCAAGCGCCGCGATTGCGACGACGAGGCCGAGAACTCGCTTCACGATGCAATTCCTCCGGTTTCGGGTGACCCGGCGCCACCCTGCCCCAAGTCCGAAAGATTGAAACCTGGTGGAACAGCTACAACGCCGTCGTAACCGGGCCGCTGCGCTCACGCTCGGCCTCGTAGGCGGCGATCGCGGCGTCCTGCTGGAGCGTCAGCCCGATGTCGTCGAGGCCGTTGACGAGGCGGTGCTTGACCTCGTCGTCGATGTCAAACGATGCGCTACCGCCGTCCCAGCGCACCTCCTGCGCGGGCAGGTCGATCTCGCAGCTCCCGGCGGCGGCGATCGCCCTCACATCGGCCTCGGGCAGCTCCACCGGCAGCAGCCCGATCTTCGTGCAGTTCGAGCGGAAGATGTCCGCGAACGACGGCGCGACGACCGCCCTGAAGCCGTAGTCCTCCAGGGCCCACGGCGCGTGCTCGCGGCTGGAGCCGCAGCCGAAGTTGCGGCCGGCGACGAGCACAGGGTTGTGCGGAAGGTCCCAGCCCTCCTCCTGGGCCCAGTCGTAGAACAGATATTCACCGAAGCCTGTGCGCTCGACGCGCTTGAGGAACTGCTTGGGGATGATCTGGTCGGTGTCGACGTCGTCGCGCAGCAGCGCGCTGACGGCACCGGAGATCGTGGTGACGGGCTCCATCAGTCCCACTCCCTGATGTCGACGAAGTGCCCCTCGATCGCCGCGGCGGCGGCCATCTCCGGGGAGACCAGATGTGTGCGGCCGCCGCGGCCCTGCCGCCCCTCGAAGTTGCGGTTCGAGGTCGACGCGCAGCGCTCGCCGGGCTTGAGGATGTCGGGGTTCATGCCCAGGCACATCGAGCAGCCCGCGCCGCGCCAGTCGAAGCCGGCGGCGCGGAAGACCTCGTCGAGGCCCTCGCGCTCCGCCTGAGCCTTCACCTGCACCGAGCCGGGGACGACCATCGCGTAGACGTCGCTGCTGACACGCCTGCCCTTGATGACGCTCGCGGCGGCACGCAGGTCACCGATGCGGGAGTTCGTGCAGGAGCCGATGAACACGCGATCGAGCTTGACCTCGGTCAGGGGCGTGCCGGGCGCCAGGTCCATGTACTGCAGCGCGCGCTGCTCGCCCTCGCTGCTCGGCTCGGGCACCGCGTCGGCGACGCCGACGACCTGCGCGGGGTTGGTGCCCCACGTGACCATCGGGCTGATCGCGGACGCGTCGACGGTGACCTCCTTGTCGAACGATGCGCCGTCGTCGGTCCGCAGCGCGGGGACGGAGTCGGGATCGGCCGGCGCCTGCGGCCGGTCCTCGTACCAAGCGAGCGTCGTGTCGTCCGGCGCGACCATCCCGGCGCGCCCGCCGCCCTCGATCGTCATGTTGCAGACCGTCATCCGGCCCTCCATCGACATCCGCTCGATCACGGGCCCGGAGTACTCGACGACGTGCCCGACGGCGCCGTCGACGCCCATCTGGCCGATCGTCGCGAGGATCAGGTCCTTCGGCGTGACGCCGTTGGCGAGCTCGCCTTCGTAAAGGATCCGCATCGACTTCGGCTTGCTCTGCACGAGGCACTGGGTCGCGAGCACGTGCTCGACCTCGCTGGTCCCGATGCCGAACGCGAGCGCGCCGAACGCCCCATGCGTCGCCGTATGACTGTCTCCGCAGACGATCGTCATGCCCGGCTGCGTGACGCCGAGCTCCGGGCCGATGACGTGCACGATGCCCTGACGGTCCGAGCCGAGGCTGTACACCGGAATGCCGAACTCTTCGCAGTTGCGCTCCAGCGTCTGCACCTGCACACGGCTGAGCTCGTCGCGGATGCGCTCGGCGACGGGCGTCCCGTCCGTCGGCACGTTGTGGTCGGCCGTCGCGAGCGTGCGATCGGGCCGGCGCACCGTGCGGCCCTCGAGGCGCAAGCCGTCGAACGCCTGCGGGCTCGTGACCTCGTGGACGAGGTGCAGGTCGATGTAGATGAGGTTGGGAGCGACCTCGTGGGCGTCCCAGATCTTGTCGAAGAGGGTCTTGGGCATCAGCTGCGACGCAGGCCGGCGCTAACGACGGCCAGCAGAACCGCCTCTTCCGGCCCGGGATTGGTGAAGTGGTGCGGCAGGTCCGCGTCGAACGTCACGCAGTCGCCCGCTTGCAGCTCGTGGTCGTCGCTGTCGACGTGCAACACGACGGTGCCCGATTCGACGAGCGCGACCTCGCGGCTGCCGGGCTCGTGCATCGGCGGGTCGCCGGGCCCGCCGGTGACGGCGCCCGGTGCCAGCGCATGGCGGCTGAGCTCCGCGCGCTGGCCGGGCAGCGGCGGCGTGAGGATCTCGAACGCGTGCCCGTCGGCGCCGCCGCTGCGGCGCTCGCCGGCGCGCACGATGCTGACGACGCCGTCCTCGTCGAGCCGCAGCAGCTGGCTGAGGCGCAGCTCTAGACCCGATGCGATGCGGCTGGCGATCTGGAGCGTGGGGCTCGTCTCGCCGCGCTCGACCTGGCTCAGCATCGGCGCACTGACGCCGCTGCGCTCCGCCAGGTCACGCAGCGACAAGTCCATCGCCTCGCGCAGCGCGCGCACGCGCGGGCCGATGTGGATCGCGGTCTCGAGGCTCTCGATCGTCGCCATCGGCTCCGTACGTTATCACGTACAACTGTATGTCGAAGATGTGCGGCGATAGCCTCCGGTAGGTGGCGGCCCCCTCCCCCTTTATGCGCCCGGACGTGCTCGTGCTCGCCGGCGGCGGGATCGTCGGCGAGGCTTGGATGAACGGCGTGCTGGCCGGGATCGAGGACGCCGCCGGGGTCGACTTCCGCGACGTCGAGTCCTACGTCGGCACGAGCGCGGGGTCGATGGTGTGCGCGCGCCTCGCGAGCGGCAAGCAGGTGCCGCGACCGCCCGATGTGGCCGCGACGGGCGCGGCCGGACGAGCCGGTGCCGACGAGCGCGACGACTCGTTGCTGCGCACCGCGGCGCGCTGGTCGTGGGCGATGACGGCGCCGCTGGCGCCGGCCGCGGTGGCCGCCGGAACGCCGGCGGGCGGCGTCGCCCGCGCGGCGCTGTTGTCCCGCGTGCCATCCGCGGGCCGCTCGCTCGCCGACCTGCGCACCCGCGTCGCGCGCTGGGGCGCCCGCTTCGACGGGCGCCTGCGCGTCTGCGCGGTCGACAAGCGCCGCGGTCGCCGCGTCGTCTTCGGAGCGCCCGGGGCGCCGAAGGCGGCCGTCGCCGACGCCGTCTGCGCGTCGTGCGCGATCCCGTGGGTGTTCGCCCCGATCGTGATCGGCGGACGGGAGTACGTCGACGGCGGCGCCTGGTCGGCCACCAATCTCGATGCCGCGCCCGCCACACGCGGCACGCACGTCCTCTGCCTCAACCCGACCGCCAACCTCGGCCTTGCCCGGACCCCGCTCGGCGCGCTGCGCCAGGTCGTCCGCGCCGCCGCCGCGGTCGAGATCCAGCTGCTGCGCCGCCGCGGCGCCCGTGTCAAACACGTCGGCCCCGATGGCGACTGCGTCGACGCGATGGGCGACAACTTCATGGACACACGCCCCCTGGCGCGGGTGCTCGCCGCGGGATACCGCCAGGGGGTCAGGCTCGGCTCGTGATGTCACTGGGGGGACTGTCCCCTCAGTGACAACTAGGGCGTCGGCGTCAGCCGCGGGTCCTCGCTGGGCGGCGCCTGTGCCATCAGCCGCGCCTTGTTGACCGCGTTCGACACGGCGCGCGCGTACGCGTGTGCGGAGGCCTCGATGACGTCCGTCGACACCGCCTGGCCCGCGCCCGTCACGCGCTCACCCGCGACAACGCCGGGCACGATGTGCTTGATCGCCTCCTCGGGCGCGCCGAGCTCGACGACGACGCTCGTCTCGCCGAGCGCGTCCTGACCGCCGGTCACCGCGTCGACGCGGTACTCGCGCAGGCGCACCTCGACGCCGATCGCGCTGTTGATCGCGCGGAAGATCGCGTCGACCGGCCCGTCGCCGGTGAAGGAGCCCTGACGAACCTCGCCGTCCGGCGAGCGCACCGCGACCGTCGCGTGCGGCGGCCGGCGGCTCGAAGCGTCGACCTCGAACCACTCGACGGTGAACGCACTGACCTCCTGACGCAGCTCGTCGGTGACGAGCGCCTCGAGGTCCATCGCGGTGACCTGCTTCTTCTTGTCCGCAATCTCCTTGAAGCGCTGGAACGCGTGGTTGAGCGCCGCGCCGTCGATGCGATACCCGAGCCCCTCCAGCGCCTGGCGCAGCGCGTGCCGGCCGGAGTGCTTGCCGAGCACGAGCGAGTTGGCCTCGAGCCCCACGGTCGTGGCGTCCATGATCTCGTACGTCGTGCGCTCCTTGAGCACGCCGTCCTGGTGGATGCCCGACTCGTGCGCGAACGCGTTGCGCCCGACGATGGCTTTGTTCGGCTGCACCGGGTAGCCGGTGAGACGCGACACGAGCCGCGACGTGCGGGCGATCTCGGTCGTCACGGCGCCGGTAGCGAAGCCCAGCTCCGCCGACCGGGTGTGCATCAGCATGATCAGCTCCTCGAGCGACGCGTTCCCGGCGCGCTCGCCGATGCCGTTGACCGCGCACTCGACCTGCCGCGCCCCCGCCTGGATCCCGGCCAGGGAGTTGGCCACCGCCAGCCCGAGGTCGTCGTGACAATGCACGGAGAGCACGACGTCGCGCAGCCCCGGGACCAGCTCATACAGGCGCGTCAGGAACGCCGCGAACTCCACCGGCATCGTGTACCCGACGGTGTCGGGGATGTTGATCGTGGTCGCGCCCTCGTCGAGCGCGATCTGCAGCACCTCCGCGGTGAACTCGACGTCGGCGCGGGTGGCGTCCATCGGCGAGAACTCGATGTCCTCCACAAGCGAGCGCGCGTGCGCGACCGCCGCCCGCGCCTGGCCCTTGACGTCCTCGCGCGTGGACTGCAGCTGGTGCTCGATGTGGATGTCGGACGTCGAGATGAACGTGTGCACGCGCGGGCGCGCCGAGTCCTTGACCGCGTCGTACGCCGCCTCGATGTCGGCGCTGTGGGCGCGCGCCAGGCCGCAGATGATCGGTCCCTCGACGTCGCGGGCGATCGCCTGCACGGCCTCGAAGTCACCTGGCGACGAGATCGGGAAGCCGGCCTCGATGACGTCGACGCCGAGCCGCGCGAGCTGGTGCGCGATCTCGAGCTTCTCCACAGCGTTGAGCGAGATGCCGGGCGACTGCTCGCCGTCGCGCAGCGTCGTGTCGAACAGCAGGACCTTCTCGGGTTGAGTGGGCACGTCGTCTGACTCCTTCTCGCTCTGACTTCCTTCGACCTGGTTCGCGGCTTCAGGCGGCCGCCACGCGCGGATTCGTCCCCCTAGCGGGGGAGGAGCAGAAGTCGAAGGGCGAGCGAAAGAGACGACATGGCTCGCGGCGAGCGTATCACGGCGTCAGAACCACTTTTCCGACGTTGCGACGCTCGGCGATGATGCGATGCGCTTCCGGCGCCTGGTCAAATGGCACCGCGTCCGAGACGACCGGGTCGATCGTGCCGTCTTCGATCAGCGCGTTGAGCGGCGTGACCCACGGCTCGAGCGTGCCCCGGTCGTCCCACAGTCGCAGCATGTTGAGTCCGATCACGGCCTTGGACTCGCTCATCTGCTCCATCAGGTTGAAGCCGCGCAGCATGCGCATGGCCTGCGGCGCCGCCTTGAGCATGTTGCGGGTCTCGCCCGGCTGAACGCTGGAGGCGCCGAACGCGACCAGTCGCCCGCCCGGGCGCAGCAGCTTGTAGGAGCGGTTCAGCGACGCGCCGCCGATCGCGTCCATGATCAGGTCGAAGGTGTTCTCGAGCCCCTTCTCCCAGCCGTCGCGCGTGTAGTCGTGGGCGACGTCGACGCCGAAGCCGCGGATCGCGTCGTGCTTGCCCGGCGAAGCGGTGCCGTGGAGCTCGGCGCCGTAGCGCTTGGCGATCTGCGTCGCGGAGATGCCGACTCCGCCGGCCGCCGCATGAATGAGGACACGCTCGCCCGCTTCCAGCCCGCCGTAGCGGATGAGCCCGGCCCAGGCCGTCGAGTAGTTGACCGGGATCGCGGCGCCCTGCTCGAACGACAGCGAGTCCGCCAGCGGGATCGCGTCCGCCGCGTCGACGACCAGCTGCGAGACGTAGCCGCCGAAGCGCGTGCCCGCCATCACCCGCGCGCCGACAGCGACGCCATCCACGCCGTCGCCGAGCTCCGCGACCGTCCCTGCGACCTCGTAGCCGACGACCATCGGCGGCTTCGGGGCGTCCGGATAGAGGCCGGTGCGCGCCATCGTGTCGGCGAAGTTGACGCCGGCGGCGCCCACCTCGATGCGGACCTGGCCGGGACCAGGGGACGGGTCGGGCCGCTCCTCGACCTTCAGGACCTCGGGCGGCCCGTGCTTGGTGATGACGACAGCGCGCATCAGAGGTCCTCCGCTATTCCGGACTGCGCCACCTCGGGGCGACGCCTGAAGAACTCGCGATGGCCGGCCGCGTACCAGACGGCCATCAGGACGACCCCGAGCAGCAGGAACCCAATGCCGATCACCAGCGGGGGCCCGAGCCCGATCCACGAATCGCCAGCCGTGGAGTTCTCCGGGTCGGCCAGGTCGACGCACGACTTCACGAAGATCGCTGTGAGCATCGCCCCGCCGGCGAACGGCAGCACCCCCGCGAACAGGAGGTTCTTGGCCGACCGCCCCAGCTCGCGGCGGAAGTAGAACGCGCAGGCGAACCCGGTGATCCCGTAGTAGAAGGCGATCATCAGGCCCAGCGCCGCGATCGAGTCGAACAGGATGTCCTCGGAGACGATCGTCAGGCCGACGTACCAGAGGATCGAGAGCGCGCCCATCAGCCACGTCGAGATCCACGGCGTCAGGTACTCGCGGTGGATCTCGCCGAGGCGCGCGGGCATCGCCCCGTGCTGCGCCATCGAGAGCGTCGTGCGCGCCGTCGGCAGGATCGTCGTCTGGCACGAGGCCGCGGCGGACGTGAGCACGGCGATGATCACGAGCTTGCCGAGCCACTCGGAGCCGAAGACGTCGTTGGCGAGCAGGCCGAGAACGTCGCCGGACTCGTCGCCCGCCAGGCGATCCACGCCACCGAACGCGACCGCAGCCGTCGAAACGATCACGTAGATGCCCAGCAGGATCACGGTCGCGGTCACCGCCGCCCGGCCCGGCACCCGCTCCGAGTCCTCGGTCTCCTCGTTGACCGTCACGAGGCTGTCCCAGCCCCAGTAGATGAACACGCCGATCAGCACGCCGTCCACGAGCGCGGACCACGAGTCGATCGCGAACGGCGACAACCAGGACAGCTCGGGCTCGAGCGAGCCCGCGGGATCACTGGTGAAGACGCGAAACAGCGCGACCACGGCGAAGATCGCGAGGGTGACGATCTCGGCGCCGAGCAGATAGCGCTGCGTGCGCGCGTTGAGCTCGATGCCGATCACGCAGATCCAGGTCATCGCGGCGATGAAGACACATCCCAGAGCGGTAACTGCCGCTGTCGAGGGATCGTCGATCTCGAGCAGCAGGAACGTGTAGAGCCCGGCAATCTGAGCCAGGTTGGCCATCACGATGATGTCTGCGACGACGATCGCCCAGCCCCCGAGCCACCCGAGCTGCGGGCCGAACGCGCGCGTCACCCACGAGAAAGTCGTGCCGCAGTCGGGGTCGGCGCGGTTGAGATAGCGGTACGCCCAGGCGACGCAGAGGATCGGCACGAACGCCGCGATCATCACTGCGGGCGCCTGCACTCCGACGCCCTCGACCGCGACGATCAACCCGAGCACCGCCGCGAGGCTGTAACCGGGCGCCGTCGATGCGACGCCGATCACGACGCTCGAGACGAACCCGATCGCGCCCTTCTTCAGGCCGTGCTCGCTGCGGCCTTCGGGGAGGTCAGCCGCGGGATGCAGAACCGAGCCCTCGATCGGGCAACGCTACAGGGCGATGGCGCGCCCGTCGCGAAAACCGTCGAGCGCGAGCACGCGGCCCACGACCTCGTCCGGGACGGGCGCGTCGGTGCTGATGGCCATGACCGCCTCGGCGCCGGCCTCCTCGTCGTCGCGCTTGCGGCCGACCGCCATGGAAACGATGTTGACCCCCGCCTCGCCGAAGCAGGTCCCGACCTTCCCGATCATCCCGGGGACGTCGTCGTAGCGGAACAGGACCAGGTGCGGGTCGAGCTGCAGGTTGAAGCGCTGGCCCCAGGCCTCGAGCAGATGCGGGCGGTGGCGGCGCCCGAGCGTGGTGCCCACGACGCGCTCGCTGACATCGCCCGCCACCACCGTGACGCGGACGAGGTCGGTGAAGTCGCGCGCGCTCGTGTTCGTGGTCTCGACCACCTCGATGCCGCGCTCCTCCGCGATCGACGGAGCATTGACCTCGTTGATCTCTTCCTCGGTGTGTCCGCGCAGCACGCCGAGAAGCGTTGCGGTGGACAGCACGCGCGCGTCGCGATCGGCGATGCCGCCGAGCAGCTCGACCTCCACGCGATCGACGGAGGACCCCGCCGCGAGGGTGATCGCGATGCGGCCGAGCTGGCGGCACAGCGGCACGAACGGACCCAGGACCTCGAGGTCCTCGGGGCTCATGCGCGGCACGTTGACGGCCGTCGTCACCACGTCGCCCGTCAGCGCCGCGACGACCTGCTCAGCGGCCTGGTAGCCGGCGCGATCGGTCGCCTCCGCGGTGGACGCGCCCAGGTGCGGCGTGACGATCACGTTGGGGTAGCCGAACAACGGGTGCTCCGTCGCCGGCTCCTCGCGGAAAACGTCAAGCGCCGCGCCGGCGACCTTGCCGGAGTCGATCGCGGCCTGGAGGTCCGCGTCCACGATCAGCGGGCCGCGCGCGACGTTGAGCACACGCACGCCGTCCTTGCACTTCGCCAGCGCGGCGGCGTCGAGCCAGCCCTCGGTCTCGGGTGTCTTCGGGAGGTGAAGGGTCAGGAAGTCGGCTTGCGCGTAGACGAAGTCGCTGGAGTCGGCCTTCTCCACCCCGAGGTCGCGGTAGCGCTCGGCACCCACGTAGGGGTCGTACGCGATGACGCGCATGCCGAACACCTTGGCGCGCTGCGCAACGAGCTGGCCGATGCGACCGAAGCCGAGGATCCCGAGCGTCTTGTCCATGACCTCGACGCCCGAGTACTTCGAGCGCGCCCACTCCCCCGCCTTGAGGGCACCGTGGGCCTGCGGCACGTTGCGAGCCAGCGCCAGCAGCAACGCCATCGTGTGCTCGGCCGCGGTGACTACGTTGGACTCGGGCGCGTTGGCCACGATTATCCCGCGCTTCGTCGCAGCCGGGACGTCCACGTTGTCGACCCCCACTCCCGCACGTCCGATCGCGCGCAGGCTGCCCGCCTTCTCGATCAGGTCGGCTGTCACCTTCGTGGCCGAGCGAATCAACAGGCCGTCGTACTCGCCGATGCGGCCCTCGAGGTCGAAGTCGCCGTTGTCGAACGCGCAGTCGACATCAAAGTGCTCGCGCAGCAGGTCGATGCCCGAAGCGCCGATGTTCTCGGCCACCAGCACACGGGTCACAACCGTTCCACCACCCAGTCGATGCAGGCGGTCAGCGCCTGCACGTCGGCGGGGTCGATCGCCGGGAACATCCCGATGCGCAGCTGGTTGCGCCCGAGCTTGCGATACGGCTCGACGTCGACGATGCCGTTCGCGCGCAGCGTCGCCGCGAGCGTGGCGTGGTCGACATCGTCGATGAAGTCGATCGTGCCGACGACCAGCGAGCGCTTCGCGGGATCGGCGACGAACGGGCTCGCGAACGGCGACGCCTCGGCCCATCCGTAGAGATGGTCCGACGAGGCGGTCGTGCGACGTATGCACCAATCCAGGCCGCCGTTGTCGAGCATCCACTCGACCTGGTCGGCGAGCAGCAGCAGCGTCGCAAGCGCGGGCGTGTTGTAGGTCTGGTCCTTGCGCGAGTTGTCGAGCGCGGTCGAGAGCGAGAGGAACTCGGGGATCCACCGCTCTCCCGCGGCGATCTCCTCGATGCGCTCGATCGCACCCGGGCTCAAGAGCGCCAGCCAGATCCCGCCGTCGCTCGCGAACGACTTCTGCGGCGCGAAGTAGTAGGCGTCGGCCTGCTCGAGGTCCACCGGCAACCCGCCGGCCCCCGAGGTGGCGTCGATCAGGACCAGCGCATCGTCGGGAGGCCGGTGGACCGGGACCATGACGCCGGTCGACGTCTCGTTGTGCGCCCAGGCGACCACGTCTCCGGGAACGTCCGCCGGCGGCTCCGGCGCATCGCCGGGATCGGCGCGCAGGATGACCGGGTCATCGAGGAACGGCGCGCCCTCGGTGACCTTCGCAAATTTGGATGAGAATTCTCCATACGTCAGGTGCAGCGCACGCTGCCGTACAAGCCCAAGCGCGGCGGCATCCCAGAACGCCGTCGCGCCGCCGTTGCCGAGCGCCACCTCGTAGCCGTCGGGCGCCGAGAAGAGCGTCCGCAGCCCGGTTCGAACCCGCGCCACGACGTCCTTGACCGGCGCCTGCCGGTGCGACGTGCCCATGATCGCTGCGCCATGGCTCGCGAGCGCATGCAGCTGCTCGGGGCGCACCTTCGAAGGGCCGCAGCCGAAGCGGCCGTCGGCGGGACGCAGGTCCGGGGGGATCTCGAGCATCGTTTCGGGCATGGGGTCCTCAGGAGAGTGGGAGGCCGCAGGCTAGCTCAGGCGGCCGCGTGCTCTTCTTCAGCGGCGGCGGCACGCAGCCCGTCGATCGACTTCTCCAGCCAGCGGCGGAAATAGAGCCGGCCGGCGAGCACGTCGAACACGCGGGTCTGGAGCGACGTCGGGTCCATCCCGAACTCAACCTCGACAAATGTGCCGCCCTGGGCCTCGACGAGCAGCCAGCGGTTGTAGGTGCCGGTGTCCAGGCAGCGGATGTGCAGCGCGCGACAGTCCTCGAGCCGCTCGACCGAGATGTCTGTCTCGACCAGGCCCGACGGGGATTTGGTGACCTGCCGGTAGGTGCAGCCCTGCTCGAGGCCTTCGCAGTGCACCTCGACCACACGAGGCCACCACTCGACATGGCGGTCGGGGTCGCCGAGCAGCGACCACAGCGTCGGCGCGGGCACCGGGATGAATGCCTGCTGGCGCGAGGTGGACATCGCGCCCAGGATGGTACGCCCCGTCAGAACTCGGTCTTGATCCAGTCCATGTGCGAGCGCAGGTCCTTGCCGACCGACTCGATCTCGGTGGCCGCCTGCTCCTCGCGCATCCGCTTGAAGGCCTCCTGGCCGGCGCGGTTCTCGGCGATCCACTCGCGCGCGAAGTCGCCTGACTGGATCTCCTCGAGGATCCGCTTCATCTCGGCGCGCACGCGGTCGTCGACGATGCGCTTCCCGCGCGTGTAGTCGCCGTACTCCGCCGTGTTCGAGATCGAGTAGCGCATGCCGGCCAGGCCCTTCTCGTACATCAGGTCGACGATCAGCTTGAGCTCGTGCAGGCACTCGAAGTACGCCATCTGCGGGTCGTAGCCCGCCTCCACCAGCGTCTCGTAGCCCGCCTGCACGAGCGCCGAGGCGCCGCCGCAGAGCACCGCCTGCTCACCGAACAGGTCCGTCTCGGTCTCGTCCTTGAACGACGTCTCGATCACGCCCCCGCGCGTGCAGCCGATGCCCTTCGCGTAGGCGAGCGCCAGCGGCTTGGCGGACCCGCTGGCGTCCTGGTGGATCGCAATCAGGCCGGGCACGCCGCTGCCCTCGAGGTACTGCCTGCGCACGAGATGCCCGGGGCCCTTCGGCGCGGCCAGAGCGACATCCACGCCCGGGGGCGGCTCGACTTCCCCGTAGTGGACCGAGAAGCCGTGCCCGAACAGCAGCATGTTCCCCTCGGCGACGCCGTCGCGGACTTCGCTCTCCCAGACGTGCCGGTGCAGCTCGTCGGGGACGAGCATCATCACGAGGTCGCCGCGGCTGGCCGCGTCGGCGACCCCGAGCACCTCGAGGCCCGCCTCGCGGGCCTGGTCCACCGACGACGAGTCCTCGCGCAGGCCGACGACTACGTTCACCCCGCTGTCGCGCAGGTTCTGCGCGTGGGCGTGGCCCTGTGAGCCGAAGCCGATGATCGCGACGGTCTTGCCGTCGAGGAGCTGGAGGTCCGCGTCGTCGTCGTAGTACATGCGGCGCGGGAGTCTATGAAGATGCCGACGCCACGAGCGCGCGGCCGGGCAGTGCCAGGCCGCCGTCCGGCGTCCGGTACTGCGCCCAAGCCTCGTCGACCGCGTCGCGGACGGCGACATGCTCGGCCGGCGTGAGCTTGCGCAGCGTCTCCGAGAGCATCGACGACAGCGCCACCTGCCGGTCCCAGTATGCGTCGGGCGACAGCGCGGTCAACGCCACGTCGACCGTCTCGATTTCGATGTCGTCGAACCCCGCGCTGCTCAGCAGGTCCCGCAGGCGATCGGCGTCGCCGAGCGCGAACGGCCCGGTGCTGCCCGGCGCGGGCGGGTCGGCGTGACCGCCGGCGACCAGCGTCCTGCCGATCGCCGTCATCCAGGGGTTGTCGTCCGGCGCGCCCCAGACCGCGAGCGCAATCCGCCCGCCGGGCCGCAGGACACGGCGCGCGTCGCGCAGGGCCGCCTCGGGATCGAGCGCGAGCATGTAGCCGAACCGGGACACGATCGCGTCGACGGACGCCGCCGGCAGATCGAGCCACTCGAGCTCCATCGTCCTGTACTCAGCGTTTTCGATGCCAAGCCGCTCGCCGCGCTCGCGCGCGGCGTCCACCATCGCCTCGGCCCCGTCCGTGGAGATCAGGCGGCCACCGGGCTGGACCAGCTCCGCCGCCAGGAAGCCGGTGTCCCCCAGGCCCGCCGCGAGCTCGAGCACCGTGTGCCCGGGCTGCGGGTTGACCGCCTCCACGATCCGGTGGGCGACCGGCAGCATGTCGCGGGAGTTCTCCTCCGCGTAGTCGGCCCAGCCGCCCGCGACCCGCTCCCAGCGCTGCCGGCTCTCGTGCCGCTGCTCGTCGGGGTCCACCGCGACGTCAGTCGACGATCGTGAAGTTGCGCGCGAGAACCGCCTGGACGCCGTTGTTGTCGGTGACGCGAAGCGTGGCCTGGTAGTCGCCCGCCCGCAGACGGGTGTCGCGCTTGGTGCGGTAGCCCCACAGCCCTTCCCTGAGCGAAATCGGGAAGTACAGCGCGCGATTGCAGCGCCTCCCGACGATGATCTTGCGGGTCGGGTTCAGATAGCGGCAGGTGGCGATCTGCGAGCGCGTCGCGGTCCGCCGCGGCGGCGAGCGGACGAGCCTGATCGACAGCTCGACCGAGCGCACGCCGAACGCGTCGGTGGCGTTGCCCGCGAAGCGGATCTGGTTGCGGCGCCGCGTCGTGACCGTGCGGGTGCCGACCTTGCGCTTAGTGGTGCGGTAGAGCTTGAAGCGTTGATTGCTCTTCGGGGCGACGATGCGCACCTGCGGCGGGATGCCGTCGCGCACGTTGACCGCGAAGACGTCGCTGAGCGCGCTGACCGCGCCGAAGTTGTCGGTGACGCGCACGGTCACGTTGTAGGTGCCGATCTGCGCCCAGCGGTGCGAGTGCACCGGGCCCGTGGTCGTCTCGAGGGGCGAGCCGTCGCCGAAGTCCCACTCGTAGCCTGCGATCGCGCCGCCCACGCCGGCCTCCGGGTCCGTGGAGCCGCTCGCGTCTAGCGTGACGTCCTGGTTCTGGACCGGGCTCGCCGGGTTGACGACCACGCGCGCGGTCGGGGCGCGGTTCAGGAACTCGTCGGCACCGGTGTCCGCCGCCGGGCCTACGACACGCGGGTCGCCCTCGACGTCCTTGTCCGATTCGCTGCCGCCCGGCGTGCCGGCCTGGTTGATCACCGGCGCGTCCGCACGCAGCCGCAGGTCACGGCTGAACGGGTCGCGGAACAGCTGGGCGGCTGTGTGGAGCGAGCTGTTGTTGACGTTCAGCGTGGCCCCCTCGCCGGTCGCTGCGTCGTTGGAGTCCTTGACGGCATCCGAGTTGGTGACGGTCAGGGTCGACGTGTTGCTCGCGGACAGCAGGCCGTCGCCGTCGTAGGACTGCACGAGCTTGCGGCCGTGGAAGATCGAGCGGTCGACGGTCATCGTGACGTCGCCGGCCGCCACGGGGGCGGGAAGCGACCCGCCGTCGGCGTTGGCCAGGAGCTTGGTCGCATAGGTCGAGCCGGCGACCGTGACGCGGTTGAGCGCGATGGTGATGTCGCCCGCCGACGAGCCGCCCGGCGGCACGCCGCCGCCGGACTCCGTCTCGGCGTATACCCCGCTGCCGTTCTGGCCGGCGGCGAGCACGGACGAGTCGGCCGTCAGCTTCACCAGCGAGGTGTGGTCGAGCGCGACGAAGATCCTGATCGCGTCGGCGGCCGGCTTGAACGCATACAGGCGGCTGCGCGCGATCGTGTGGCCGGCTCCGCTGCTGCCGAGGATGTTGAGCGCCGGGCCGGACTCGAGGCCGGAGACCACGAAGCTGTCGCTGATCGCGAGCGTCGAGTTCCCGGTCGGGCCCTGCACCGCGGGAACGTCGTTGGCGGCGGACTGGTCGGGCGCGTGGATCACGACAGACGACTTCAGCGTCGTCGTGCCGGAGCCGAGCGCCGCGTCGATCAGGACGGTCGAGATCTCTTGCGTGCTCGTGGTCTGCTTCGCGAGGTAGCACTGGTCGATCGTCGCGTTCGCGCCGGAGACGCTGACCGCGGCGCCCCCGTTCTGCTGCACGGAGACAACCAGGCCCTTGAGCGTCACGCCGGTGCCGGACAGCGCGAACACGTGCGACCCGGCGGTCGTCGACTTCGAGGTGACGAGGACGGTGCCCGGCTGCTCGGCCTCGATCGTGAGGTTGTTCTTGTTGACGTCGATCGGATCCTCGCTGTAGCCCGACGGGCTCGGCTTGACCGAAATGACGTCGTTGGCCGCGGCAGCCGTGACGGCGTCCTTGATCGTCTTGCAGGTGTTGCCGCTGCAGCCGGCGGCAGCGCCGGGGTCGACCGTCCACGTGGCGGCCGATGCGGCGCCGGGCGTGGCGAGGGCGATGAGGACAGCGGTCAGGGCGAGGGTCCGTCGGGACATGGCGCAGAAGCCTAACCCCGCGCCTGGATGAAAAGTTCCGGTCTACCCGAGGGCGCGGCGCAGGAGCTTGCCGGCGGGCGTCCGCGGAAGGGTGTCGGCGAACGCGATCGCCTTGGGGACCTTGAAGGCCGCGAGCCGCTCGGCGCAGAAGGCGCGCAGCTCGTCCTCGCTCGGCGTGGCACCCGGCCGCGCGACGACCATGGCCACGACCGCCTCGCCCCATTCGGGGTCGGGCCGGCCGTGGACGGCCGCCTCGGCAACCGCCGGGTGGCCCTCGAGGACCGCCTCCACCTCGGCTGGCGCCACGTTCTCGCCGCCGCTGATGATCGTGTCGGCCTTGCGCCCGGTGATGCGCAGCGTGCCGTCCGGCTCCCAGCTCCCGAGGTCGCCGGTGTACAGGACCGGGCCGGCGGCCGGCGCGACGGTCGGGCCGCTGACGAGGACCTCATCGTCGGGCGCGAGCTCGACGCGGGTGCAGAACAGCGGCGCGCCGTTCGTCGTGACCTGCGAGGCGGCCTCGGTCAGGCCGTAGGTCGGGGCGACCGGGATCGCGGCCGCGCGCGCCCGCTCGAGCAGCTCGCCGGTGATCGGCCCGCCGCCGAGCAGCGCCCAGCGCAGCGCCGGCGGCGACCGCAGCCCGGCGTCGAGCAGTCGCGCAAGCGTGGTCGGGATGAGCGATACGAGCGTCACCTCCTCGTCGCGCAGAGCGCGCGCGACGCGCTCGGTGTCCCAGCCCGGGTGCACGAGCGCAGTGGTTCCCTGGATCGCGCTGCGCACGAGGACGCTCAACCCGCCGACATGACTCAGCGGCAGCGCGCTCAGCCAGCGATCGCCCGGACGGCTACCGAGCGCCGCGGCGCTGCCGAGCGCGCTCCACAGCAGGTTGCCGAACGTCAGCTCCACGGGGCGCGGGGCCGCCGTGGTCCCGGACGTGTGCAGGAGCACGGCCGGCGCGTCGAGGTCGATCGGAGACGGCTCCGCCGCCGCGCCGAACGCAAGCTCCTCGACCACGTGATCGGCCGGGGGGCGCTCGGCCGGCGACAGGCGCAGGTCGTGCGGGACAGCGACGCCGCCGCGCAGCCAGATCGCGTGCAGCGCGATCGCGAACTCCTCGCTCGGCGGCAGCGCGATCGCCACGCGCGCCCGCGCAGGGACATCGGCACGCAGGGCCCGGTCGAGCAGCTCGCCGTAGGTGAGCGCGTTCACCGCCGGCCGGGCCGGATCCGCGCGCACAAGCCAGTTCGGGACAAACATCTAGGGTGCGGAGCATGTCAGTCACCTGGACGGCGGCCGGCGAGTACTCCGACATCCGCTACGAGCTCAGCGGCGACGGCATCGCGAAGATCACGATCGCCCGCCCCGAGGTTCGCAACGCGTTCCGGCCCCAGACCCTTATTGAAATCGCCGCGGCCCTCGATCGCGCGCGCGAGGACACGTCCGTCGGCGTCATCGTCCTGTGCGGCGAGGGCGACGAGGCGTTCTGCTCCGGCGGCGACCAGCGCGTCCGCGGCGACACGGGCTATCTGGAAGAGGGCGCGACCGTCGGCCGCTTCCACGTCACGGACCTCCACGTCCAGATGCGACGGCTGCCGAAGCCGATCGTCGCGATGGTCGCCGGCTACGCGATCGGCGGCGGGCACGTGCTGCACCTCGTCTGCGATCTCACGATCGCGGCCGACAACGCACGCTTCGGGCAGACGGGGCCGAAGGTGGGCTCGTTCGACGGGGGCTTCGGCGCTGGGCTTCTCGCCGCTCAGATCGGCCAGAAGCGCGCGAAGGAGGTCTGGTTCCTGTGCCGCCAGTACGACGCGCAGACGGCGCTCGAGTGGGGCCTCGTCAACGCGGTCGTCCCGCTCGCGCGGCTCGAGGACGAGACCGTCACGTGGTGCCGCGAGATGCTCGCGCTCTCCCCGTTCGCGCTGCGGCTGCTGAAGGCGAGCTTCCACGCCGCGGAGGACGGGCTGTCGGGCATCCAGCAGCTCGCGCACGACACGAACCTCCTCTTCTACGCCTCCGAAGAGGCACGCGAGGGGCGCGAGGCTTACAAGGACAAGCGCGCGCCCGACTTCTCCCGCTTCCCGCGCCGCGCGTGAGGATCTGGTTCATGGCCGCGCGGGTGCGGACGCTGCCCGCAGCGATCGCCCCGGTCCTTGTCGGCACTGCGCTCGCGGGAGCGCAGGACAGGTTCCGGACGGGCGCCTACGTCGCGGCGCTGCTGGGCGCGATCTTCATCCAGGTCGGGACCAACCTGTCGAACGACTACTCCGACGCGCGCCGCGGGGCCGACACCGAGGACCGGCTCGGCCCGGTGCGCGTGACCGCGGGCGGCCTGGTGCCGCCGCGGCAGGTCCTCATCGCGACCTACGTGACGTTCGGGGCAGCAGTGCTGTGTGGTGCCTACCTCGTGGCGGTCGCCGGCTGGGTGATCCTCGCGATCGGCGCGGCGTCGATCGCCGCCGGCGTGCTCTACACCGGCGGGCCGCGGCCGTACGGATACGAGGGACTCGGCGAGCTGTTCGTGTTCCTGTTCTTCGGCGTCGTCGCGGTGACCGGCTCGTACTACGTGCAGGTCGAGGACCTGCGCTGGGAGGCGTTTGCGCTCGCCGCGCCCGTGGGCTTCCTGGCGTCCGCGATCCTCGTCGTCAACAACGTCCGCGACATCGCGACCGACGCGCGCGCAGGCAAGCGGACGCTCGCCGTCCGTCTGGGGCGCCCGCGAGCGCGGACGCTCTACGGCGCGCTCGTCTACGGCGCGTTCCTCGCGCTCATTCCGATCGCGATCGCTTTCGAGCCGTGGGTGCTGCTGCCGTGGCTCTCGGCGCCCGTCGCCCCCGCATTCGTCCGGACCGTGCGCGAGCACACCGACGGGCCGACGCTGAACACGGCGCTGGCGCGGACCGGGGGGCTGCAGCTCGTCTTCTGCGTGCTGCTGGCGACCGGCCTGCTGCTGAGCTGATGGACGCGCGCGTCGAAGAGCGCGTCGTGCGGTTGCGCGAGCCGTTGCGCACCGCGTACGGAATCGTGTCCGAGCGGGTGCTATTCGAGCTCGCCCTGGTGGACGACGACGGCGTCGAGAGCCGTGGCGAGGCCGCGCCGTTGCCCGCATACGACGGGTCGTCGGTCGAGATTGTGCGAGCGGCGCTCGATTCCTACGTCGAGGTCCTCGAAGGAGCGCGGCGGTTCCCGGACGCCGAGGAGGGCGGCCCCGTCCTGCTCCTCGATCGCTGCCGGCAGGGGGCGGACGTGCCGCAGGCGCTGGCCGCTGTCGAGCTCGCCCTGTGGGACCGGGCGGGGAGGCGCGAGGGGGCGCCGGTCTGCGCGCTGCTCGCCGATCCGGTGCTCGAAGCCGTCCCGGTCAACGCGACCATCGGCGCCGAGGATGCTGCGGGGGCCTCGGCGAGCGCCGCCGCAGCCGCGGCCGACGGGTACCCGTGCGTAAAGCTGAAGGTCGGGATCGGGGACGACGCGCGCCGCGTCGCGGCCGTGCGCGCGGCTGTCGGGCCGGACGTCGCGATCCGGCTCGACGCCAACGGTGCCTGGACGGTCGACGAGGCCGTGGCCGCCCTCGAGTCGCTGGCGCCCGCCGGGCTCGAGCTGGCCGAGGAGCCGGTGAGCGGCATCGCGGCGTTCGCCGAGCTGCGCGAGCGCGTCGCGGTGCGGGTGGCGATGGACGAGTCGGCCGCCCAGCCGGGCGCGCTGGCCGCCGGCGCCGCCGATGCGGTGTGCCTCAAGGTCTCGCGCGCTGGCGGGATCGCGTCGCTGCTCGCGCAGGCGGCGCTCGTCCGCTCCACGGGCGCCGAGGTCTATCTCGCGTCGACGCTCGACGGCCCGCTCGGGATCGCGGCCGCGCTGCACTGCGCGGCGGCGCTGCGCTGCGAGCTGCCGTGCGGGCTGGCGACGCTGCCGTTGCTGGATGAGGAGCCGCCGCCGGGGCTAGCTGTGGTCGGCGGTGCGATCGCGGTGCCTTCGGGCCCGGGCCTCATGTAGCGAGAGCCGCCGCCAGCGCCGCCGGCGCCTCGCGCGGCAGGCCATGGCCCGCGCCCGGGACCACGACGAGCTCGGCGGCGGGCAGCGCGGCGGCCATGCGCTCGCCGATCGAGCGGAACTTCTCGTCGGTGTCCCCCACGACGACCGTCGCGGGCATCTCCAGCTCGCCCAGCCGGTCCCAGAGCGGTTCCATCGCCCCCGTCCCGAGGCCACGCACCGCCACCGCCAGCGCGCGCGGGTCGTTGCGCAGCAGGTCCTCGCGCCAGAACGCCGCGGCCGCCCCCGACGTGCCGGCGAACAGCGGCTGCGCCTGCCAGCGGTCCGCGAACTGCTCGATCGTCGCGCCCTCGAGGAACGCCGCGAGCTCCCCATCCGCGCCACGGCGAGCACGGCGTTCCTCCTCCCCCTCGATGCCGGCAGTTGATGCCACCAACACCAACCGCGACACCCGCTCCGGCGCCGCGAGCGCCACGTGCAGCGCGACGCGCCCTCCGAGGGAGTACCCACACAAAGCGAACTGCCCGTCGAAATCGCCGAGCACGTCCTCCGCACACGCCCCGAACGTGATCGGCCGCGCATCGCCCCGGGCGCCGTGTCCGCGCAGGTCGACGGCGAGCGGGCTGTAGCGTTCGCCGGCCAGCGCGGCGATCACGAGGTCCCACGAGCGGCGGGTGCCGGCGAACCCGTGCAGGAGGACCAGCGTCTGCGCCACCAGGACACTGTGACCGAGACGAGGGACACGTACCTGCTTCTGCGCGCCTTCGCCGACGAGCTGGCGCGCTGCGACATCGCGGGCGCGTGCACATCGCCGGGGTCGCGGTCGACCCCGCTCGTGCTCTCACTGGTCCGCGAGGAACGGATCCGCTGCTTCTCTCACGTCGACGAGCGCTGCGCGGGCTTCTTCGCGCTGGGGCTCGCGAAGGCGAGCGGGCGCCCTGCGGCGGTGGCGTGTACCTCGGGGACTGCGGCCGCGAACTACCTGCCCGCCGTGATCGAGGCGCGCGAGGCGCGCGTGCCGCTGATCGTGCTGACAGCGGACCGGCCGCCGGAGCTCCGCGACGTCGGCGCCGGCCAGGCGATCGACCAGCTCAAGCTCTTCGGCAGCGCGGTGAAGTGGTTCGTCGAGGTGGGCTCGCATGCCGCCACGGACGAGCGCCTCAGGTGGGTCCGCCAGCTGGCGTGCCGCGCGGTCTGGACCGCGCTCGACGGGCGGCCCGGCCCGGTCCATCTCAACTTCCCGCTGCGCGAGCCGCTCGTTCTCGACGAGGAGCTCCCCGCAGACGCGACCGGCCGCCCGGACGGCCGGCCGTTCGTCGCCTCGCTGCGCACGCCTCCCACACCCGCTGACGCGCTCGCGCAGCTGGCGCGCGAAGCCGCGCGACCGGTCGTCGTCGCCGGCCGCCTCGAACGCGGCGGCAACCGCCTCGGCGAGGCCGCCCAGGCGCTCGGCGTCCCGTTGCTGGCCGATCCGCTCAGCGGCCTGCGCACCGGCCCCGCGGCGATCGCGCACTACGACGCGCTCCTGCGCGCCGACGAGTTCGCCGCGGCGCAGCGCCCTGACCTCGTCGTGCGGATCGGTGACCTGCCGACGTCCAAGCCGCTGCGCGCATGGCTCGCCGCGCTCGACGCCCAACAGGTGGCCGTCGACCCCGAGGACGCGTGGCAGGACCCTGACGCGATCGTCTCGCACCGGCTCGCGGCAGACCCGGGCGACGCCCTGGCGGCCGTCGCGGGCGCCAAGAGCGACGCGGAATGGCTGCGCGCGTGGCGCACCGCCGACGAGCGCGCGAAGCAGGCGATCGCGAACGAGCTCGGCGAAGCGCTGAGCGAGCCGCTGGTCGCCGGGGACCTGGCGACGCTCGTGCCCGGCCACGGCACGCTCGTCGTCGCGTCGTCGATGCCGGTCCGCGACGTCGAGTCGTTCTGGCCGGTGCTAGACGGCGCCCCGCGCGTGCTGGCGAATCGCGGCGCAAACGGCATCGACGGAACCGTCTCGACGGCGTACGGCGTGGCCGCGACCGGCGTGCCGACCGCGCTGCTGATCGGCGACGTGGCGCTGGCGCACGACCTCGGCGGGCTGCTGGCAGCGTCGCGTCTCGGCCTGCCGCTGACGATCGTGCTGGTCGACAACGGCGGCGGGGGGATCTTCGACTTCCTCCCGGTGTCGACCCAGACCGACGCCTACGAGGAGCACGTCGCGACGCCGACCGGGCTCGACGCCGAGCGGATCGCGACGCTGTTCGGGCTTGCCTGCTCCCAGCCCGGCGATCGTGCGGGCTTCGCGGCCGCCATTCGCGACGGCCTCGGGGGCGCCGGTACGACGCTCGTCCACGTGCGCAGCGACCGCGCCGCGAACGTCGCGCTGCACCGGCGCATCAACGACGCCGTCGCGAGCATCGTCCGGACATTGCAGGGTTGACGCAGCGTTCTCGCCTGCAGGGCGTTGTTTTCGATCCGGTCCGCCGGGTATGAATCGCCCGATGCTGTTCGCAATCGCCGTAACCCTCTGGATCTCGGTCGCAGTCGTCCTGCTGGGCATCGCCAGCGCGGCCGCGCGCGGCGACGAGCAGCTGCTCTGGCTCTACCGCCACGACGACCGCTGATCGGTCCGGCCCGCGCCGTACCTTCAGGGCGGTGCCCGACACCGCCCAGACCAGCCTGATCGAGTTCAGCGAGGCGCCCGAGGAGCCGGACGAGCCGGAGCGCAAGAAGCGGCCGCGGCGGTCCTCGAAGAGCATCGGCCCTGGCGACATCGTCGAGATCGATCGCAAGGGCCGGCGCTTCCACGCGCTCGTCACCGGTCTCGACCAGCTCGAGTCGGGCCGTTTCGAGCTCGCGCTGCGCCCGCTGGACGGCCGCACGACGTATAGATCGGCGACTGTGCGCGAGGTCGTCGCGGTCTGGCGCCGCGCGCGGGCGATCTGATCAGGCGCCGAGCGCGGGGAGCATCGCCTGGAGCTTTACCTCGGTCTCGGCCAGCTCGGCCGCCGGGTCGCTGTCGCGCACAACTCCGACCCCGGCGTGGCAGCGGGCGACGCGGCCTTCGAGCAGCGCGCAGCGCAGCGCGACGCAGAGCTCTCCGTCCTCGTTGACGTCAGTCCATCCGAGCGGGCCGGCGTACCAGCCGCGGTCGAGGCCCTCGAGCTCGGGGATCAGCGGCGCGGCCACGTCCCAGGGCTCTCCGCCGACCGCCGGCGTCGGGTGCAGCACGCCGCCGAGCTCGATCGCGCTCAATGGCGCCGCGAGCTGGGCGCGAATTGGGGTCGCAAGGTGCTGGACGTTCGCGATGCGGACGAGCTCAGGCTCCGGCGCGCGCGTGACCCACACGCTGTGCGGGCGCAGCGCGCGCTCGATGCGGCGCGCGACGATCTCGTGCTCCTCGCGATCCTTCGCGGAACGCAGCAGCTGCTCTCCCAGGTGGTCGTCGACCGCCGGGTCCGCGCTGCGGTGCGTCGTGCCGGCGAGCGCGAGCGTCCCGGCGCGCATGCCTTCGCGGCGGACGAGCAGCTCAGGGGTCGCCGCGACGAACGTGGCGGCGCCGCGGCAGACGGCGACGACGTGACAGGACGGGAAGGCTTCGCGCAGGACTCCCACGACCGCGGCGGCGTCATGCGGCCGTGCGGCCTCCACGAGGACCTCGCGGGCGAGCACGATCTTCTCCAGTGCGCCGGCGCGGATCCGCTCGACGCCGCGCGCGACGGCGCCCACGTAGTGCTCCGGAGCCATCGTGCTCGCCACGCGTATGCGGCCGGCCGGGTCCGGGTCCCAGAGCGGCAGCCGCGCGCCGGGCTCAAGCGCGCTGATCGTCCCGTCCACCCGGCCGAGGACGTCGTCGGCCGTGTCGTCGGGCGTGACGAACGCGGCGGCGGTCAGCCGCACGTCGTCGCCACTGCGCGCCAGCGCAATCGCCGGCACGTGCAGCGACGCCGCCGGGAACGCGGCCCAGTGCGAGCTCCGCGGCGCGCTGTCGCCGAACGCGAAGCCGCCCACCGCGAGCGGGCCGCTGCCGCGCGGGCCGTCCGGCGGGTCGCAGGTCGCCCCGGCGGCGAGCGCGCGCCACGCCCGGCCGACCCGCCGGAAGCGGTCCGGACCGTCGGCTTCGAGCGCCCGCACGCAACCCACGCCGGCGACCGTGAAGCGATCGCGGTCGGGCTGCTCGAGGCAGAACCACGGCTGCCCCGTCGCCCGCGCCGCCGCCGCGACGACCGCGGTCGGATCCACCGCGCCGTCGACATTCACCGTCACCGCTGCAAGCGCCTCGCCGTCGCGCCGCGCGCGCCGCAGCGCCTCCGCGACGTGACCGGCGAGCCGCGCGCGATCCGCCGCCGTCAGCGCGAAGCCCCCGGCTGCGGTCTGCAGGGCCATCGCGCCGGAGTCTACGACCAAGGGGTCAGACCCCTTGAGGGTGGTTGAGGGTTAGCGGCGGCGGACGCGGACCGCGCGCACGAGACCGCGGGCGGCTCGGCCGTCGGTCGCGCGTGCGCCGACGAGGTAGCGGCCGCGGGCAAGGCGGGCGCGGACCGAGAAGCTCCAGCGCGTGACGCCGCGGGCGCGGCGCCACACCGTGCGCGCGCACGAGCGCGACTTGCCAAGCCGTCCCTTGGCGCCGAGAAAGCGGCAGCGACGCTGCTTGCCCTCCCCTGTCTCGCGCGCGATCGAGACCTCGACGCGCCGCGCGCAGCGTGCCGCGCGACCCCAGGCGCGAGCCCGCCGCGCGCTCAGCCGCACGCGCAGCGAGCTGACCGACAGGCGGCAGCCGGCACCAGGGCCGTCGCCTGACACCCCGCCCGTCTGCAGCCCGAGCCGCTCGCCGACCGTCATCCCGGGATTCCCCTCCGGCCCGTGCTGCGCGACCCGCTCCGGGCCGCGCCCGCACACCGGCGCGGTCGCGAGCCCGCCGCCGTCCACGACGCGCGCCGGGGCCGCGCCGCCCGTGAGCACCGCGGTCCGCTGGTCCATCTCGCGCACATCCAGCAGCGGCGCCGCCGGCCGGGCCATGAGGAACCGCAGAACGCTCGGCTTCGCGCAGTCGGCGGCGAGCTCGAGCGTTGCGTTGGCCCCGCTCGGCAGGACCTCGCGCGGCCCGCTCACGCTGCCGCCGAGAACCAGCCTCAGCGCCCCGCCAGCGGGCACCACGATGTCCGTCGGCAGGAAGCGCAGCTGCACGCGCACGGACTCGCCTGCCGGCGCCGGCTTGCCGGCGGCCTGCACGAAGTAGCGGTCGGGCATCGGGTCGAGGTGGCGCAGTGAGCGGAAGCCGTACGTCGAGACCGTCTCCTCGTTGGCCCCCTCGTGGACGAGCGGGTTGCCATCGGCGCCGAGCGCATCGAGCCGCGCGACCAGATGGGCGTCGCTCGCCGAGCTGGCCAGCCACAGGTCGGCGACGGCCTCGCCGGTCATGTGCAGCGGTGCGGTGAGCTTCGGCGTCGTGAACGTCGCCGAGTCGCCGGTCGGACCGGCGTCGCCGAAGCTCGCGGCGCCCGGATTGGGCCCGCCGAGCACGCCGTCCGGCCCGAGCGCGAGCTGGCCGACGGGCCCGCCCGTCGCGGGGTAGTCGGGCTCGACGCGCCACTGGCCGTCGGAGCCCTGCACCTGGACGGCAGGCCAGCGTTCGACCCCCGTGTCGATGCCCTTGAGCCAGCGGTCGTACCAGGCCGTCACCACGTCGAGGTGATCGAAGCGCGCCCACGCGGGCGCGACGCCGTTGTGGTTGTCGGGGTAGTTGTGCTCCCACTGCCCGAAGATGCCGGCCCGCGGCGTCGTCGCCGGCATCCGGTCGAAGTAGCCGGCCACCGTCACCGCCTGCACGTTGAAGTCCGCGAAGCCATGCAGCCAGAGCGTCGCCGCGCGTATGTTGGCGACGTCGGGCCGGTACTCGCGCACGCGCCAGAACGCGGTCAGGTCGCCGCTCGGCTCGACGCCGCCCGCGAACAGCTCCGGCACACACGTTGCCTTCTGGGTCAGCTGAACCGGATCGGGTGACTGGTCCGCCGTCGAGACGCTCGTCGCTGCCAGGTAGCCGGCGTTCGACAGCGTGGCCTGCCCGGCGAATGGCACGCCGTCGCGGTTGGAGTACTCGTACTGGCCGCCGACCGTTTCCGACGGCACGATCGCCTTCAGGTAGCTCGTCTTGGCGGGGTCGCCGCGGCCGGCGGTGCTGACCTGCGTCTCGCCGTCGTATGAGATCCCGTACATCGCGACGTTGCCGTCGGCCCATGGCGCGTCCCGGCCGAGGTACTCGATCACCCGCGCCACGTCGTCGATCTGATGTTCGGCTGTCTGCTCGAGGCAGCCGCCGGATTCCCCGGTGCCGCGGATGTGATGCTGGGCGACCGCGTAGCCGCGCTGGGTGAACCACTGGATGACGTTCGCGCGGTTGCGCGTCGTGTAGCGCTCGGCGCCCTGCTGGACGTACGGCGTCGCGATCAGGACGGTCGGCACGCGCGCGGGCGGCATGCGCCCCTCACGTGGCGCGGGCAGCCAGGTCTCGACGTAAAGGTCGACGCCGTCTCCGGCCTCGACGACCTTGCGCTGGCGCGCCGGGGCGTCGCCGGGCGGCTTGGTGCCGTACACCGGCTGCGATGCAGGCGCAGGCTCCCAGGGCGTTCCGGCGTCGGGCGCCGACGCGGCGTCTGCGGCCGGCGCGAGGAGCACCACCGCCAGCAGTACTGCGACGTACCTCAGGTTTCTCCGCGCCCGCGGCTGATGGCGATCTCGCCCGTGCGCATCATCTCGACGAGCCCGAACGGGCGAATCATCTGCTCGAAGGCCTCGATCTTGTCGGTCGTGCCGGTGATCTCGATGATCATCGACCGCCGCGCGACGTCGACGACCTTGCCGCGGAAGATTTCGGCGATCTGAAGCGCCTCCGCGCGCTGGGCGCCGTCGACAGCGACCTTGAAGAGCGCCAGCTCGCGCGTGACGGTGTCGTCCGGCTCGAGGTCACGGATCTTCAGGACGTTGACGAGCTTGTGCAGCTGCTTCGTGACCTGGTCGATCGGGTGCAGCGCGCCGTCGACGGTCAGCGTGATCCGCGACAAGTGCTCGTCGTCGGTCGGGCCGACCGTCAGCGTGTCGATGTTGAAGCCGCGACGCGCGAACAGCCCCGCGATCCGGGTCAGGACACCGGGCTTGTTCTCGACCAGGATCGACAGGACGTGCTTGCGCCCGGTGCGCAGCGAGCCGGCCGCCTCGAGTTCTTCGAGCGACAGCAGCTCCTTCGTGCCTGGCTCGCCCATCATCCGACCATGTCGCGCGCGGCGGCGCCGGGCGCGATCATCGGGTACACGTTCTCCTCGCGCGTGACGCGAACGTCGACGAGCACGGGGCCGTCGGTCTCGATCGCGGCGCGCATGTCCTCAACGATCGTGCTCTTGTCCTCCAGGCGCATGCCGGTCGCGCCGTAGGCCTCCGCGAGCTTCACGAAGTCGGGGAACCGGCCCATGTCGACGGCGCTGTAACGGCGGTCCCAGAACAGCTCCTGCCACTGGCGCACCATGCCGAGGTAGCCGTTGTTCATGATGAACACCTTGATGGCGATGTTCTCCTCAGCGCACGTCGCCAGTTCCTGCATGTTCATCTGAACCGAGCCGTCGCCGGCGATGCACACCACGGTGTCATCGGGGCAGCCGACCTTGGCGCCCATCGCGGCCGGCAGGCCGAAGCCCATCGTCCCGAGGCCGCCCGAGTTGATCCAGCGCCGCGGGCGGTTGAAGTGGAAGTACTGCGCAGCCCACATCTGGTGCTGGCCGACGTCGGACGTGACGATGCAGTCGCCCTGGTTCGTGGCCTCGTACAGCGCCTCGACCATCCGCTGCGGGCGGATCTCCGAGCCCTCGCTGTCCGCGTATCCCAGTGGATAGCGCTCCTGCCACGCGCCGATCCGCTGCCACCACTCCTCTAGCCGCGCCGGGTCGGCGTCGAGCGCGCGGTACTCGTTGACGAGCTGCGCGAGGACGTTCTTTGCGTCGCCGACGATCGGGATGTGCGCGGGGATGTTCTTGGAGATCTCCGCGGGATCGATGTCGATGTGGATGAACTTGGCCCGCGGCGCGAACTCCGACAGCTTGCCCGTGATCCGGTCGTCGAAGCGGGCGCCGATCGCGCAGATCAGGTCAGCCTCGTCCATCGCGTAGTTCGCCGCGCGCGTGCCGTGCATGCCGAGCATGCCGATCCACTGCTCGTGCGGGGCGGGGAAAGCGCCCAGCGCCATCAGCGTGCACGTCACCGGGAAGCGGTCGCTGAGCGCGAGCTGCTGCAGCTCCTCGGCTGCGTTCGCGTTGACCACGCCGCCACCGACATAGAGGACCGGGCGCCGCGCGGCGGCCAGCGCCTTCGCGGCCTGGCGCACCTGCTTCGTGTTGCCCTCGGTCGTCGGCTGGTAGCCCGGCAGCTTGACGTCGGTGACCGGCGCGTAGGCGATGTCCGCCCGCGACAGGTCGACCGGGATGTCGACGACGACCGGCCCTGGCCGGCCGGTGCGCGCGACGTGGAAGGCCTCGTGGATAACGCGCGGGATCTCAAGCGGGTGCTGGATCATCCACGAGTGCTTGACCGACGGCAGCGTGATGCCGAGCGTGTCCGCCTCCTGGAAGCCGTCCGTCCCGAGCAGCTCGGTGCGCACCTGGCCGGTGATGAAGACGACCGGGACCGAGTCCATCATCGCGTCGGTGATCGGCGTGACCAGGTTCGTCGCGCCCGGGCCCGAGGTGCCGAGCGACACGCCGACGCGACCCGTCGCCTTCGCGTAGCCCTCGGCGGCGTGGCCGCCGCCAGCCTCGTGGCGGACGAGGACGTGGCGGATGCCGGCGTCCACGAACGCGTCGTAGGTCGGGAGGTTCGCGCCGCCGGGCAGGCCGAATACGACGTCGACGCCCTCTGCCTTCAGGCACTCCATGACGGCATCGACCGCTCGCATCTGCGCGGACCTCCTCTCGAGGACTCGTGGGACGAAAAACCCGCCGTGGGCGGGTCGTCCGAGTGTAGCGAGGGATCAGGTTTGCGAAGGGGGTGCAAGCAGCTCTTCTTCGGCCGGAAAGTGCAGCTCGCAGCCACAGCGCACGCAGATCGCGTCGTAGGCCATGCACTCGCGGCCGCACTCCGGGCAATCGCGGCGCGGCTCCTCGGTCTCGTAGCGGTAGAGGATCGCGGCGGCCAACCCGAAGATCGGCACGAGACCCGAGATCAGGAACCAGAGCAAGAACGAGCTCCCCTTGATGCGGCCGACGATCCCGCCCGCGATCGCGAAGAAGACCGCGATCACGACATAGAACCCGCCCTCCATGCCGGGCTACAGCGTTCGGATGGCCCAGAGCACGGCGAAGACCGCCGCCACGACCACGATCAGGGTCGCCACGCCCGCGATCAGGTTGATCACGAACTTGAGCAGGATCCACCCTGCGATCGCGAGGATCACGATCGCGATCGCGCGCCTGCCGAGCGACGCGGATGACTCGGTGTCGTTCATGCCCCCAGCGTACTCCCGAGGTGCTCGTCGACCGCCTCGAGCAGCGCGGTCACACCCACCGGCTTCGTGAGGTATCTGCGCGCCCCGGCCGCGAGTAGCGGCGCGTCGTGGCCTTCGGTGGCGTCGGCGCTGAGAACGATCACCGGGATGTCGCGCGTCGCCGGGTCGGACTGCAGCTCCTTGAGCACCTGCTCGCCGGTCATGTCGGGCAGGTGCATGTCGAGCAGGATCAGATCAGGACGATGCTCACGCGCCAGGTCCAGTCCGAGCTGGCCCATCATCGCCGGCATCACCGTCACCGCTTGCCGCCGCGCGAGGATCGCCTCGATCAGGCGCAGGTTGGCGACCGTGTCCTCGATGTAGAGCAGCCGCCGGGGCCCGTCGTACTCGCGGACCGGGAGCGGCGCGCGCTCCTCGCTCACCGCGCGCTCGACGGCCGCGGGCTCGCCGCTGGGCAGGGTCACCGAGAAGACGCTGCCCTGCCCCGGTGTACTCGTCGCGATCAACGTGCCACCCATCGCCTCGACGAGATTGCGCGACAGGGCGAGCCCGAGGCCGGTGCCCTCGACACGGCTCGCGGCCGCCTCGAGCCGCTCGAACGGGACGAACAGCTTCTGCAGCGACTCGGCGTCGATGCCCTCGCCGCGGTCCTGGACGGCGATCCTGACGGCGTCGTCGGCCCCCGGCTCGACGCGGATCTGCACATGCCCGCCCGCGCGGTTGTACTTGATCGCGTTCGAGACCAAGTTGATCAGCACCTGCTTGAGGCGCTGCTTGTCGGCGACGACGTAGCCGTAGCCGCCGGGGGACGTCGGCTGTTGCAGGACCACGTCGTGGCGCTCGGCCAGCGGCCGCATCAGCTCCAGCACGTCCTGGAACAGGACCGCGAGCGCGACCGGCTCGAGCGTGATCGAGAGGTTCCCCGACTCGATCCGTGACAAGTCCAAGACCTCGTCGACGAGGTCCGCGAGGTGCCGGCTCGCGCGGTAGATCATCGCCACCCACTCGCTCTGCTCGGACTCGAGCTCGGTATGACCGAGCAGCTCGCTGAAGCCGCTGATCGCACCCAGCGGCGTGCGCAGCTCGTGGCTCACCCGTGACAGGAACTCGTTCTTCGCCGTGTTCGCCGCGCGCAGCTCGCGGTTGGCGTCCTGCAGCTCCTTCGATCGCCGCAGGATCTCGGCCTCCTGCTCGCTGCCGCGCGCCTGCAGGCGGACGAACTCGGTCACGTCCTCGACGCGGTGGATGATGTAACGCAGCACGCCCTGGTCGTCGGTGACCGGGCAGTTGACGGGGCTCCAGTAGCGGACCTCGAATCCGCCACCCTCCTCCGCCGGCTTGCGGATGTCGTACTTCTGCACCGCCATCGCGTCGGCGACACAGCGGTCGCGCACGCGCTCCAGCGACGCCCGCAAGTTGGCCTCGCCGGTTGCCTCGGGATCGTCCGGGTTGTCGGGGAAGACGTCGAAGATCCCGCGGCCGACGATCTCCTCCCGCTCGGTCATGGTGGCCGCGGCGTAGGCGTTGCTGACCGCGACGATCATGAAGTCCGGATCGAGGACGAGGTAGAGCCCGGGGGCGCCCTCGAAGAGCTCGCGGAAGTCCGGTTCGGTCACGTTCCTCTTCAACCCCGCGCGGAGATTACCGGCGGGGTCGGGAGTGCCCGGACGACTAGCCGGTGAGAACTAGTCGTACATGCGCTTCACGTGCGCGAGCCGGTCGCGCCGCGGCGGCGGCGGAGCGGTGGCGACGCGCGCGAGCCGGAAATGTCTGACCCGCGTATCCGGACGAGCGGTCAGCGGAGCATCGATGGGCAGCAGTTGCAGGCGGCGGGCGATCATGGCCGTCATATTGGATTTTGCGGGGCTTTTTCTCTATCGCCCCGCGGTCCGTAATCGAGGCGGCGGCGTTCTACACGTGGTCCAACGCCGGCCGCTGCCCCACGGGGAGCCGCCGGCGCACCCGCCAGCGCGCCCCGCTGAACGCCATGTTCGCGACCGTCGCGAACCCCTGTTCGTCTGCGCGCAAAGCCAGGAGCAGGTGCGCGACGCGGTCGCCCGCGGGAAGGCCCGGCTGGTTCACGCGCACGCAGAAGCAGTACGCCCGCCGGCCGCGGAACAGGATCGCGCCCGCCTCCCCCACCAGCCAGATGCCGAGCGCGCCGCGCTCGCGCAGCAGCCCCGTCACGGCGTACAAGTCGCGCGCCGCGTGATCGACGAGGTCGCCCAGTAGTCCCGTCGCCCGCTGCTCGGCGTCCTGGGTTGCGCGCTGTTGCGGCAGCAGCACGCGCGCGCCGCGCGCCGCGTACAGCTCGGGGATGATCCAGGCGTGCGCCCACGCGATCAGTGCGACGGGCGTCGTGATCGGGTCGAGCGCCAGCAGCACCACGCCTGTGACCGTGAACGGCACGACATGGGCGACAGTGGTCAGCGTCCACAGCCGGCCGCGGCTGCGCAGCCGGCGCGCGTCGAGCCGCGGCCGCCAGTAGACGGCCGCGGTCTCGGGCAGGACCGATGGGGCGCTATCCGCCAGCGCTACCCGCCGCTGATCGGCAGGCGCAGGATCACCAGGTCGGCGTCGACCGGGAGCTCCTTGACCTGCTCGGCCTGGCCCTCGCCGGTGGAGACCATCGCGTAGTAACCGCGGTCCAGCTGCTCGCGGAATGCCGCGACGGCGCGCTCCACCGCCTCGGGATCCGCTGCTGTCCACTCGGCGAGCGTGGTGTGCCCGCTCGAGTCCATGCGCACGAGTCGGCTCATGCGCCGATGGTACGCCTACAGGCCGAGCTGCTCGCGCACCAGGCGCGTGACCTCGCCACCGTCCGCGCGGCCCTTCGTCTCGCGCATGACGTGGCCGACGATCACGCCGATCGGCTTCATGTCGCCGGTCTTGAGCTTGGACGCGACGTCCGGGTTGGCCTCCAGCGCCGCCGCGACGACCGGCGCGAGCTCGTCCGCGCCGCCGACCGCGCCGAGGCCCTCTGCCTCGACGATCGCCTGCGGGTCGCCGCCCTGGGCCACCAGCTTGTCGAGCACGTCGCGCGCGGCGTTCTGGGTGACCTCTTTGCGCGACACCATGCCGACAAGCGTCGCGAGCGCGGTCGGCGCGACGTTGGACTCCGCCGGATCCTCGTCGGCTCCGATGCGGGCGATCAGCTCGTTCGAGATCCAGTTGGCCAGCGGCTGCGGCTCGGCGCCGTTGCCCGCCAGTGCCGCCTCGAAGAAGTCACCCAGCTCGCTGCGGAACGCGAGCAGCTTCGCGCTGTCGGCGCTCAGGCCGAGCTCGGCCTCGAAGCGCTGCGCGCGGTCGGCCGGCAGCTCGGGCAGCGCGGCGCGAGCGCGCTCCAGCATCTCCGGGGTGATGGTGACCGGGGTCAGGTCCGGCTCCGGGAAGTAGCGGTAGTCGTGCGCCTCCTCCTTCGAGCGCAGCGACGTGATCGCCTCAGTGCGCGGATCGAAATGCAGTGTCTCCTGGACCACCGCCTCGCCGGCGCGCAGCAGCGCCTCCTGGCGGGCGAGCTCGGCGCGGATGCCGCGCTCGATGAAGCGGAACGAGTTCATGTTCTTGAGCTCGGTCTTCGTGCCGAGCTCGCGCGTGCCGGCCGGGCGCAACGAGATGTTCGCGTCGCAGCGCAGCGAGCCCTCCTCCATGTTCACGTCGCTGACGCCGAGCCGCCGGAGCGTCGCGCGCAGCAGCCGCAGCCAGTCGGCTGCGGTCTCGGCCGAGCGCAGGTCGGGCTCGGTCACGATCTCGGCCAGCGGCGTGCCGCCGCGGTTGAAGTCGACGACGCTGGCGTCCGAGCCGTGGATCCTCCCTGACGCGCCGGCGTGCACGAGCTTGGCCGCGTCCTCTTCGAGATGGACGCGGTGGATGCGCACGTCGCCGAGCCGCCCACCGCGGCAGAGGGGCTCGTCGTACTGGCTGATC
This sequence comes from uncultured Conexibacteraceae bacterium, assembly GCA_963832195.1. Taxonomy (GTDB): domain Bacteria; phylum Actinomycetota; class Thermoleophilia; order Solirubrobacterales; family Solirubrobacteraceae; genus Baekduia. Next base: position 261,393 of record CAWHTH010000003.1, on the reverse strand, counting down.
TGGTAGCCCTTCGGCAGGTCGGGATAGAAGTAGTTCTTGCGGTGGAAGATGCTCCGCGGGGCGAGGTCGCAGCCGAGCGCGAGGCCGATCATCAGCCCGTAGTGGATCGCCTCCGCGTTGGCTACAGGCAGTGACCCGGGCAGGCCGAGGCAGACGGGGCAGGTCCGCGTGTTCGGCGGCTCGCCGAAGCTCAGCTCGCAGCCGCAGAACATCTTCGTCCGCGTCTTGAGCTGGACGTGGATCTCGAGCCCGATGACCGCCTCGTAGTCGGTCACACGCGCCCCTTCGTGCCGTCGAAGCCGGTCGCCTGCTCGAGCGCGTAGGCGGCCTCGAAGATGCGGTTCTCGGAGAACGCCGGCCCCGCGAGCTGGAAGCCCGTCGGCAGCCCTTCGCTGAGCCCGTTCGGGATCGAGATCGCCGGGATCCCGGCCAGCGGCATCGGCACCGTGAAGTAGTCGTTGAGGTACATCGCGAGCGGGTCCGCGGTCTTGGACCCCAGCTCGAAGGCGACCGAAGGGCTCGTCGGCGTCACGACGAGGTCGACGCGCTCGAACGCCGCCCGGAAGTCGTCGGCGATCTTCGTGCGCACGCGCTGGGCGCGGCCGTAGTAGGCGTCGTAGTAGCCGGAGCTGAGCGCGTAGGTGCCGATCAGGATCCGCCGCTTGACCTCGGGGCCGAAGCCGTCGTGACGCGTGCTCGTGTACATCGAGAGCAGGTCGTCGGCGTCGCGGCGCAGGCCGTAGCGGACGCCGTCGAAGCGCGCGAGGTTCGAGCTCGCCTCCGCCGGCGCGAGCACGTAGTAAGCGCTGAGGCCGTAGTCGGCGTGCGGGAGCGAGACGTCCTCGATCGTCGCGCCGAGCCCGCGCGCCAGCTCGAGCGTCGCCTCGAACGCCTCCATCACCCCCGGCTCGACGCCCTCGCCGCTGAAGTCGTCCGGCACCCCGAGCGTCACCCCGTCGAGCCGCTCGGCGGTCGGCAGCCTGATCTCCTCGGGATGCGCGACCGAGGTCGAGTCGCGCGCGTCGCGGCCCGTCATGTGGCGGTACAGCAGCGCGGAGTCGGTCACGTCGCGGGTCAAAGGGCCCGCCTGGTCCAGCGACGACGCGAACGCGATCATCCCGTAGCGACTGACCGTGCCGTATGTCGGCTTGAGTCCGACGATGCCGCACAGGGCGGCCGGCTGGCGGATCGAGCCACCGGTGTCGGTGCCGATCGCCCATGGTGCGAGCCCAGCGGCGACAGCGGCCGCGCTGCCGCCGGACGAGCCACCGGGCACGCGCGTGCGGTCCCACGGGTTGAGCACCGGCCCGAACGCGCAGTGCTCGTTGGACGACCCCATCGCGAACTCGTCCTGGTTCGTCTTCCCGAGCAGCGGCGCCCCGGCACCCGCCAGCGCCTCGACCACGCCCGCGGAGTACGGAGGGCGGTAGCCCTCGAGGATCCGCGAGCCCGCCTGGCTGGGGACGCCCTCGGTGCAGAAGAGATCCTTGACCGCCAGCGGCACGCCGCGCAGCGGGCCGTCCGCGGAACCGTTCGACGGCGCCTCGTCGGCGACCCATGTGAAGCAGTTGAGGTCGTCCGCAGCGGCCTTCGTGCGGTACGCCTCGAAGAGCTCCGCGGCGTCGAGGTCACCGCGCTCGATGGCGGCGGCCGCCTGGGCGGCGGTGAGGGCGACTACGTCGCTCACGCCTGCGGGCTCGGGACGAGGAACCCGTCGTCCTGCGTCGCCGGCGCGGATGCCAGGGCTACGTCGCGTGGCAGCGACGGCCGCGGCTCGTCGGGCCGCAGCGCGCTGGGGACGTCGACGACATGGCTCGTCGGGGGAACGCCGTCGAGCTCGAGCGCCTCGATCTTCTCGATGTGCTCGAGCACCTTCGACAGCTCCGTCGCGATCGTCGCGACCTCGTCGCTGTCCAGCTCGAGCCGCGCGAGGCGCGCGACATGCAGTACCTGCTCGCGGTCGATCATCCGCGCCCGATGGTAGTCACGACTAGGTGTCGGGGAGCGGCCGGGGCTCGGGCGGGTCGTAGGCGCTATCCGCGCTGTCGGTGCGCTCGTCGCCCATCGCGAGCCATGACCCGACTGGGATCAGCAGCGCGAGCAGGAACCCGAACAGAGCCGCCGCCCGCAAGTCGACGACCGCGTTCGACGCGCCGACCCCCAGGTCCGGCTGCGTCAGGATCCGCACCGCGAGCACTGGGACCGTGATGATCCCGATGCCCGACGTGATCACCGCCAGCCCGATCGGCCAGGCGACCGGCGACCGCAGCTGGGTCGTCACCGCCATCGCGACGCTCAGCGCGATCAGCAGGCCGAGCAGCAGCACCATGAACCAGCCGAGGCCGCTCCAGCCCGACTTGGCGATGCCGGGCATCTCGAACCAGGTCTGGGTCAGGACGATCGCGAGCGCGATCGCCGACAGCACCGCGAGCGTCTCCCCCGCGCGCAGCTTCACGCCGCCCCCAGCGCCGCCGCCTCGCGGCGCAGCTCGGCGGCCTTGAGCGTGTTGCGCAGCAGGCACGCGACCGTCATCGGGCCCACGCCGCCGGGCACCGGCGTGATCGCACGTGCGACCTCGCTCGCGGCGGCGAAATCGACGTCGCCGAGGAGTCCGTCGGCGGTGCGGTTCATGCCCACGTCGATCACGACCGCCCCGGGCTTGACCCAGTCGCCCTTGACCATCTGGGCCCGGCCGACGGCCGCGATCAGCACATCGGCGCGGCGACAGACCTCATCAAGAGCGCGCGTACGGGAGTGGCACGTCGTGACGGTGGCGTTCGCCGCGAGCAAGAGCTGCGCCATCGGCTTGCCGAACAGGTTGGAGCGGCCCACGACCACGGTCTCGCTGCCCTCGAGCCCGACCCCGGCCTCTTCGAGCAGCAGCATGCAGCCCTGCGGCGTGCATGGCCGCAGCCCGTCGATGCCGAGCGCGAGCCGGCCGGCGCTGGCGACCGTCAGGCCGTCGACGTCCTTGCCGGCGTCGATCAGGTTGGTGAGCTCGACGCCGTCGAGGTGCTCCGGAGCCGGCAGCTGGCAGAGGATCCCGCTGACCGCGTCGTCGGCGTTGAGCCGCTCGATCAGCTCGGCGACGTCCTCGCGCCGCGCGTCGGCAGGCAGACGGTGCTCGAAGCCGGCGATGCCGACCTCCTGGCACGCCCGCTGCTTGCTGCCGACATAGACGGCGCTGGCGGGATCGTCGCCGATCAGGATCGTCGCGAGGCCGGGTCGCTCGCCGGTCCGCGCCACGAAGTCCTCGACGCCGCGCGCAACCTCCTTGCGCACGCGCGCCGCGACCGCCTTGCCGTCGATGATCGTCGCTGCCATCGGCCTGGAACCTAACGCTTCGTGATCGGGGCGAAGTCCGCCATCAGCTTGCGCTCCGAGCCGTCCGACGCGAAGCGCACCACTACGACGCCACCCGGCTCGACGCCCGTCACGACGCCCTCGCCGAACGCTGCGTGCACTACATCGTCGCCGAGCCGGAACGACGCCTGCGGCGCCTCGGTGCGGGTCGCGGCCCACGAGGACATCGCGCGCGGGCGCGACGACGCCCCCGCGAAGGTGCCGAACGCGCCCTCGCGGTCGACCAGGTCCGGCGGCAGCTCCGCGAGAAAGCGGCTCGGCAGGCCGTAGGCGGCGTTGCCGAACACGTTGCGGCGTCGCGCGTAGCTGAACGTCAGGTCGCGCATGGCGCGCGTGATCCCGACGTAGCACAGCCGGCGCTCCTCCTCGAGCGAGCCCTCGTCGATCGAGCGCGAGTGCGGGAAGACGCCCTCCTCGCAGCCGATGATGAACACGATCGGGTACTCGAGCCCCTTCGCGTTGTGCAGCGTCATGAGCGTGACGAGCCCCTCCTCGTCACGACGCGTGTCGGCGTCGGCCACGAGCGCTACCTGGGACAAGAACACGTCCAGCCGGTCCTGCTCGGCCGCGGTCGCCGCGTCGAATTCCCGCGCCACCTCGACGAGCTCCTGCAGGTTCTCGATCCGCCCCTGGGCCTCGATCGTGCGCTCCGCCTCCAGCGCCTCGAGATAGCCGGTCTCCTGGAGCAGCGCCTGGAGCAGGTCGCCGATCGGCACGCCCTGCTCGGCACGCTCGCGCAGCGTGCGCATCGTCGTCATGAAGCGGTCGAACGCCTTGATCGCGGCGGCGCCGAGGCCCGGCACTTGCGCCGGGTCGTCGGCGGCCTCCCAAACCGGGATGCCCATCGTGTCGGCGTGCGTGACGACGCGTGACAGGGACGTCTGGCCGATGCCGCGGCGCGGGCTGTTCACCACCCGCGCGAACGAGATCGCGTCAGCCGGGTTGGCGAGCGTGACCAGATACGAGATCGCGTCCTTGATCTCGGCGCGCTCGTAGAACTTCGTGCCGCCGACGACCTGGTAGGGCACCTCGGCGCGCACCAGCGTGTCCTCCAGCACCCGCGACTGCGCGTTCGTCCGGTAGAAGACGGCGATCTCGTCGAGCGACACCCCTTCATCGACGAGCCGCTGCACTTCACCGAGCACGTAGCGCGCCTCGGCGTGCTCGTCGTCGAGCTCCCGGACCTTGATCGGATCGCCCTCGCCGACCTCGGTCCAGAGACTCTTGCCGAGCCGCTCGCGGTTGTGCGAGATGACCGCGTTCGCGGCGCTGAGGATCGTCTGCGTCGAGCGGTAGTTCTGCTCCAGCCGGACGACCTTTGCTTCTTGGAAATCGTCCTGGAAATCCAAAATATTTCTTATGTCGGCCTGTCTGAAGCCGTACACCGACTGGTCTTCGTCTCCGACGACCATCAGGTTCCGATGCTCGCCGGCGATCAGCTGCAGCAGCCGGTACTGCGAGTGATTGGTGTCCTGGTACTCGTCGACCAGGGCGTGCCGGAACGCGGCGGCGTAGCGGGCGCGAACCTCGGGGAACAGCTCGAGCACGTTGACCATGCGGAACAGCAGATCGTCGAAGTCCATCGCGTTCATCTTGTGGAGGTCACGCTCGTAGACCTCGTAGGCGTCGGCGACGGTCTGCTCGAAGTAGGAGCCGACGAGCTGGCGGTAGGCGGCGGCATCGCGCAGCCAGTTCTTCGCCGCCGAGATCTGGCTCTGGACGGCTGCGGGGGTGAAGCGCTTCGTGTCGACGCCCAGCTCGTCGAGGCAGCGCTTGACGAGGCGACGGCTGTCGGCCTGGTCGTAGATCGTGAACTGGCGGGTGTAGCCGAGGCGCGGCGCCTCGGCGCGCAGCATCCGCGCGCAGGCGGAGTGGAACGTCATCACCCACATCGCGCGGGTGCCGGCGCCGAGCAGATGTTCGACGCGCTCGCGCATCTCGCTGGCAGCCTTGTTCGTGAACGTGATCGCGAGGATCTCGCCCGCCCGGGCCGCCTCGGTGCCGACCAGCCACGCGATCCGGTGCGTCAGCACCCGCGTCTTGCCCGAGCCGGCGCCCGCGAGCACCAGGAGCGGGCCGCCGGGGTGCGTCACCGCCTCCCGCTGAGGCGGGTTCAGGCCGGCGAGGAGCTCCTCGATGCGGTCGGCGGCGGCAGGCTCCGGCATGGGCGGCCTAGCTTAGGACCGGCGGCGGCGGGCTGAACAAGGCCCCCGCAGGCTCGCTTGCGCGAGGGTTGCGTAGGTTTGAGCAGCCGAAGCGGCAGATTGCCGCAAGGGCTCCCGACGAGCGCGGATCGGTGGGGAATTGTCTGCGCCGTGAGGGAAATCGAGCTGCACACCCAGCCCCTGTCCATCCTCGTCGCGATCGTTGCGATCGCGCTCGCATGTGTGCTTCCCGCCCAGGCGGGCGCCCGCGCGCGCAAATCGTCCGCCGTGTGCGCGTTCACGGCCGCGGTCGCGCCGGTCGACGCCCAGCGCCACACGCTGCGCTGCATGATCAACTCCGAGCGTCGCGATCGCGGCCTCCCGCCGCTGCGCCCGCACTACCGCCTGCGCCGCGCCGCCCAGGCCCACGCCGAGGACATGGTCCGGCGGACCTACTTCTCGCACCAGTCGCTCGGCGGCTGGGATGTACTCGAGCGGGTCAACAACCACGGCTACACGACTCGCGCGGCGAGCTGGTCGCTAGGCGAGGCGCTCGCCTGGGGCATCGGAAACGACGCCTCTCCGCGCGCGTTGTTCCATGCGCTCATGGACAGCCCGCCGCACCGCGCGATCCTGCTCGAGCGCGACTACCGCGATCTCGGCATCGGTCTGACCGGCGGCACTCCGGGCCACGACCAACCGGGCCTTCCGGGCATCACGATCACGCTCAACGTCGGGCGCATCACGTTCCGCTGATTACTCTCGGGGCGTGAGCCTCACCGAGGAGGTCCGCCGGAATGCAGCCGCGATGGCGCGCGACGCGCGCGCGGTGCGCATCGACGAGGACGCGCTCGCGACGGCCTACCCGGACCTTGTCGAAGTAGGGCCGCCCCCGCTCGACGCCGAGGCGCACTACCTCGACGGCTCCGAGGCCGACGTCGCGACGTTCTTCCTGACGCTCGACGCCATCAACTTCGGCTCGGGCTGGTTCCCCACGCTGCACAAGCGGCCCGGCAAGTCCGGCTACATGACGATCGCGACCGCGCTGGCGGACCGCTTCCGCGCCGGAGCGCCGTGGACCAACGCCGAGCTGCGCGCGCTGCGGACCGAGGAGATCGCCGACGTGCTCGGCCAGCCGCGCGACCACGAGCTGATGACGCTGTTCGCGCAGGCGCTGCGCGAGCTCGGCCGCTTTCTCGGCGAGCGCGGCGCCTTCGACGTGATCGCCGAAGCCGGCGGCAGCGCCGAGCGTCTGGCACAGGAGCTCGCGGCGGGCATGGCGCTGTTCGCCGACCGCGGCTTCTACAAGCGCGCGCAGATCGTGCCCAACGACCTCGCGCTCGCCGGCGTCGCGCAGTTCTCCGACCTCGACCGGCTGACGATCTTCGCCGACAACCTCATCCCCCACGTCCTGCGCTGCGACGGCGTGCTTGTCTACGACGACCTGCTCGCGGCGCGTATCGACGCGGACGAGCTGCTGCCGGTCGGGCCCTGGGAGCGCGAAATCCGCGCCTGCGCAGTCCACGCGTGCGAGCTGCTCGCGCAGCGACTCAGTACACCGGCGCGGGTGCTCGACACGTGGCTGTGGAACCGTGGCCAGGAGGCGCGCTACAAGAAACGCCCGCGCCACCGGACGCGGACCGTCTACTACTAGCCGCCCGCGGGGTTCGGGCCGCGGACCTCGCGCAGCGGCCGCACTTCGCCGGGCGGCTGCTCGCCGCCCTGCAGCTCGGCCAGGCGCTGCTCCAGGTCCTTCAGGCGTCGCGACAAGTCGCGAATGGCGTCGGCGACAGGGTCGGGGAGGTGGATCCAGTCGGCGTCCGGGCCCTCGGCCTTCTTGCCGTCGACGCGCACGACGTGGCCGGGGTTGCCGACGACCGTCGAATTCGGCTCGACGTCGGTGATGACGACGGAGTTCGCGCCGACCTTCGCGCCGTGGCCGACGGTGATCGGGCCCAGCAGCTTTGCGCCGCTCCCGATCGTCACGTTGTCCTCGATGGTCGGGTGGCGTTTGCCGGTGGCAAAGCCGGTGCCACCGAGGGTCACGCCCTGGTAGAGCGTCACGTCCTCGCCGATCTCGGCCGTCTCGCCGATCACGACGCCCATCCCGTGGTCGATGAAGAGCCCGCGGCCGATGCGCGCCGCCGGGTGGATCTCTACGCCGGTCAGCGAGCGCGTGGCGTACGCGAGAGCGCGCGGCGCGAGCGGCACGCCGGCGTCATGGAGCGCATGCGCGACGCGGTGCGACAGCAGCGCGTGTACGCCGGGCCAGCTGGCGAGCACCTCGAACGCAGAGACGCCGCGCGCGGCCGGATCGCGCTCGTGCGTCGCGGCGACGTCGCGGCGGACCTCCTGGACGACGCGGGCGAGGGTGCCGAGGCCGAACATGGCGTCAGCACAGGCTAGCGAGGCGGCCTACGGGGCAAAGAAGGGCGCCGAGATATAGCGCTCGCCCGAGTCGGGCAGGATCGTGACGATCCGCTTGCCGCGCAGCTCCGGCCTGCTCGCGACCTGCAGCGCCGCCCACACGGCCGCGCCGGCCGACACGCCGGCGAGCACGCCCTCGCGCGCCGCGAGCGCGTGCGCGGTGGAGATCGCGTCGTCGTCGCTGCACTGGAGGATCTCGTCGACGACCTCGCGGTTGAGCACGTCCGGGACGAAGCCGGCGCCGATGCCCTGGATCCGGTGCGGACCGGGCGTGCGGCCGGACAGCACCGCCGACGCCGCGGGCTCGACGCCGACGACCAACACCGAGGGATCGCGCTCCTTCAGCACCTCCCCCACGCCGGTGATCGTCCCGCCGGTGCCGACGCCGGACACGAACGCGCCGATCCCATCCCCGAGGTCGCGCAGGATCTCCTGCGCGGTGCCGCGCCTGTGCGCCTCCGGGTTCGCCGGATTCGAGAACTGGTCGGGGAGAAAGAAGTCGTCGCCCTTCCCCATCGCGACGGCGGCGTCGACGGCCTCGTTCATGCCGCCGAGCGACTCGACGATCTCCACGCGCGCGCCGTAGAGCTTCAGCAGCGCCTCGCGCTCCCGGCTCATCCCCTGCGGCAGGAAGATCGCGAGCTGGTAGCCCTTCGCCGCGCACACGAACGCGAGCGCGATCCCGGTGTTGCCGCTCGTCGCCTCGACGATCGTCGTGCGCCCCGGCTCGATCCGCCCCTCCGCCTCGGCCGCCTCGATCATCGCGACGCCGATGCGGTCCTTCACGCTCCCGCCCGGGTTGAGCATCTCGAGCTTGCCGTAGAGCTCGACCCCCGAATCGGCGGGCTCCAGCCGCTTGAGCCGCACCATCGGCGTGTCGCCGACGTGCGCGGCGATCGTGTCGGGCACCGGCGCCACGCCCCGACTCATACCGCAAAGCGCGGTGGCGCCGCTGTCACGAAGCGACTCTGCGTCTACTTCGACAGCCCCACGGCTTCGAGGGCTTCCTCGTGGCTCCGGTACGTGCGGGCTCTCGTGATCAGTCCGTCTTCCAGAGCCGCCACGAACCCCCAGGGTGCATCGACATCCACGCCCCCCACACGGCCTGTGGCCAAGATGCGACCGAGGACAAGCACCGTGTTGCCGAGATCGCGCGCCTCTGCCACCGGATCCCCTGATAGGTGCTCTGGATCCCCTCCATGAGTTGAACGAGCGCCGGCACCCATTCGATATGCGGATGCGCCGTCTCCAGCCATCCATCCAAGTCACCCTCGTTCCAGGCGGCGAGCGACCGGTGTCAGTGTTGCTTCTGCCTCAAAGCGACGTGCTGTTACTCGCGCAGCCCCACGGCCTCGAGGGCGTCGCGTGCGTTGCAGCAGCCGACAGCACGCGACGCGTGCGCAGCCGATTAGCCGTTGGTGCAGGTCAGCGCCACGCCCGACGTCGCGACCAGCAGGCCATTCGAGTCGCTACGGAGCACAGCCAGACCGCCAAAGCTGGTGTAGGTGGTCTCGGAGGAGGAAGGGCACGCAAGGCTCGAAGACGAGACCAGCGGCACGCCGCCCCCGTACCCCGCCATCACCGACAGCGTGCCCGCCTGCGCGCCTGCAGGCACCGCGAACAGCGCCGCCATCGCGGCCGACGCCGCGAGCGTCGTCTTGATGGAACTAGTCATTTACGGGCCTCCCCTGCGTGGTGCGACATGCCTTAGGCATCGTCGCCGCCGCTCGACGTGGCGACCACGCAATTCGGCACGCCCGCGCAGTGAGGCCGCGCACACAATGGCCGGCGGTGGAAGCCCCTGAGTCGCTCTTGCCTCGAAGCGACTCGCTGCTACTCGCGCAGCCCCACAGCCTGCAGGGCGTCGCGCGGGCTCATATAGCCGACAGCACGAGATATCTTGCCGTCGCGGAACCAGACGGTGCCAGGCCAGCGCAATTCGACAGGCACGTTCGACTGAGCGCCGTGCCCGACCCAGCAAAACATTGCGACCAGGAAGTCGTCCCCGATCGCGAGGATCTCCTCCACCCCGAGCCGTGCGTTTTCGTCCAGCACGTCGGAGACGTCTGTCACCCACTTCCGCACACCCGCGTGGCCGATATATGTCGCGTCGGTAACAGCCGTCACCGCGTTGTCGATGCGGCAATCGGGCACGAAGAACTGCCCCGCATCCTCCCTCGCAGTAACAGCCGCCGTGAACCGGTGCATGAGGCTGAGGTGATCGTCTTGCGACATCGCGACGGCAGTATCGCGCTCGCGGCGGTACGCCGGCAGTCGCTGGCTCTGCGCCTAACCCCGTTCAGATGTAGTACACCCGTCGGGCACCGCGCCCTAGAGCCATATCAGGGGGCCGTGCGACAGTCCTTGCGACAGTTACTCCGCCGCGGCCAGGTACTCGTCTAGGAGCGTCGCGGCCTGCGCCTCGTTGCCCGGGAAGAGGTGCCCGTACTTGTCGAAGGTCACCTGGATCGACGAGTGGCCCATGTAGTCCGATAAGGCTTTCGCGTTCACGCCCGCCGCGATCATGAAGGACGCATAGCTGTGCCGACCCTCGTGCAGAGTGATGCGCTTCAGCTTCGTGTCCTCCCATGCCTTATCGGCGCGCTTCGTGATGGCGGTCGGGTCCTGCGGCCGGCCCGGCTCCGTCGCGAACACGAGCTCGAGCCCGGGCGGCTGTCGTAGCCGCTGAGCGGCGAGATGCTCGCGCAGCGCGGTGGGGATCGGCACTCGCCGCCTCTGCCTGTTCTTCGTCTCCTGAAAGCTCTGCCGCGGGTCCCAGGACCGTGCGACCTCGATCGTCCCGGCCTCGAGATCTACATCGCTCCATCGGAGCCCGAGAAGTTCGCCGCGGCGAAGCCCCGCGTACAGCGCGGTCGCCCACAGTGCCCGGTCGGCGTCAGGGATGGCCGCGAGTAGCTTTGCTGCCTCGGCCGGCGCGGCGATCCGGTCGCGCCGCGAACGAACCGTCGGCATCTTCACCCCCACCGTTGGCATCACCTTGATCCGGTCGCGAGTCAGCGCGTCCCGATAGACGGCGCGTAGTGGCGTGATCGCCGTCTGGATGGTCGCCGCTGGCATCTCCTCGGCGAGCAGCTCGTCGACCACGTGCTGGATATCGGCGCGGCTGACCACGCAGAACCTCTTAGGTCCGATCCGGTCGCGCACGTGCACCCCGTACGCCTGCTTGTAGCTGATGAGCGTCGCGGGCTTGTAGCGATCGCCGCCGCGCGTGGTGACTACGCCGCGGTCGGCATCCCGCCACCACTCCTCGAACGCCTCGCTCAGCGTCCGAACGTCGGTGTCATCGTCGAGGGTGCCGTCCTTGACTGCCTTGAGCGCGTCGATCCGCCAGCTCTTCGCCTCCGACCTCGACGCGAAGGTCTTGCGGATCCGCTTCCCGGTTCGGGCGTCGAACACGTGCGCCTGGAAACCGGGCCCACATGGACACTTCGCGTCGTCGCGACGTGCCGTACAGCCCTGGCGGTGGCGGATGTCAATACCGGCGGCCATCACGCCCACGCCCCCCAGGCATACACGTCGAGGTGTCCCTGCTCCTGCGAGATACGTGCCCACTCGTCGATCCAACCCTCCACAAGCCATTCAGGCCTGAAGGCATCCATCGGGAACTCGCTCATCTGGTCACCCGTGAGGCCCCTACCACGGCCCGACCCCCGCATCGCCAAGCAGAACTCGTAGTCACCGAGCGCCGTCCAGTGCCGGCCGCGCGCGTCCGTGCACATGAGTAGGCCCCATCGCTGCCCGTTGATCTCGGGGGCACCTATCGGTAGCTCGTGCGCCTCGAGCGTCGCGTACTCGTCCACGTTGATCGGCAACGTCGGCTTCGTCTGGGCCACCATCACACCACCGCCTCTTCGAGCTGCTGCACGATGTCGTCGAGGCGCCAGAGCTGGTTCTCGTACTCGCGCATCGCCAGGAGCGTCTCGGTCCGCGCCTCTTCGAGAGTGCCCTTGCGGCCACTCTCGTCGCTAAAGAAGTAGCGACGGTTCCCGCGCTCGATCTCGACGAGCGCCTCGTACGCGCCCGGGAGCGTCGTACGCAGCTCGTCACGAGCCCGGGTGAGTGCCGCGATGACGGCTCGATCCGCCGGGAGCTTACGGGTGCGGGCCGCACGCGCAAGCAGCACGCACGCACGCCCCTGGTCGCGCCTCGGCTTGCCACCGAACTCGACCTCGTCCGCGACCGTCTCGCCGAGACTCGCGGCGATCTCGGCGATGACGGCCTGCTCCCAGTCCGAGAGCCAGATTGTCGCGGCGTTCGTGTCGCGACGAGCGATACCTTGGACAGTGGTCATGGGAGATCAACCCTCCTGTGATCCGGGGGCCCGGGCGTTTGCGCGTCGCGGGCCCCGCTTTGTGCGTTGTCGCGGGCGACGGTACACCCACAGGTACCGAAGGGTCAACTCGCCGCCCAGTCCGGCACTTCAAACGACGGCCCGCGGTTCGCTGCCTCGTAGATGAATGCGAGCGCGGCGGGGAGCACGCGTTCGCACTCCGCCCCACCGAAGCTGTCCACGATTCCATGCGACGCGAGCGCGTCCCACAAAGGTCGCGGCGGCAATAGCTCCGGCCCCACGGAGCCGAAGCTATCCCGCAGCCGCGCCCGCGTCGCGTTCACGCGCGGCGTGCATCGCGACAGTTGCGCCTGGATCGCTTCGACCAATTCGTCTATCTCGTCCATCGGTGTCCTTTCGTTTCGGTGTCACTCACAGGATCGTCTCGGCGTTCGCCGCTGCCCACCGCTCCAGGTCCGCGACGCGATAGAGGCGAAGGCGATTGCGCCGGATGCAAGGCACGTGCGGCTGCACGTAGCGCTCGAAGGAGTCCGCGCTCATCCCGAGCACCGCGGCGGCCTGCTCCTTCGACAGCGCGATCGGCAACAGCGTCACGGACGGCCGGCCGCTCACGCTGCCGGCCTCCCGCACTTCAAGCACCAGGCGTCGCCGTCCTGGTCTGTGTAGACGTGACCAGCGCAATGAGCGCAGGGTCGCGTCGGCGTGGCGGTCACGCTGCGCCGCCTTCGATCACGGCAAGCGTGCCACCGTGCATGTTGGCGCTCTTGGCGCTCTTGGCGTCCTTGCCGCTCTCAAGGTGGCCAACATCGCCAACATGGCCAGGTCAGGGACCAGACCCACCCATTGGCGTCCTTGTCAGATTTGACGCCGAGGTCCGACTTCGCCCGCGAGAGGGTTCGCTCCGAGATACCCGCCGCGATCGCCCGCGCCGTCGCCTCGGTCGCCGAGACGGGCCCGTCCGCAAGGATGTCGCGGAGGACGGCAGCGGCCTCGTCCCGTGCTGTCGCTGGCTCGGCTGCGTTACCAGCACCGAGGAGATCCTCCACACGGATATCGCTCTCCTCAAACCCGGTGGCGACCGGAACCTCGATGCGGTACCCGTTGATCTCGAGGACGCGGGACTCGATGTCGAACTCGAGCGACGCCGGGCGCTTGGCGAGGTTGCCCTTACCGCGCGCCACGACGGTGCGGTCCAGGTCGTCCAGATGCTTCGCGACCAGCAGCGACGAGCGCGAGACGGCGTTGAACGCTTGGCTGTCGGCCACCTTGTCGCGGAAGCTGCCGCCCCGGCCCTTGTTCGTGTGGAGGGTTGCGACCACCGCGAAGCGGCGCTCGCGTGCGAGCTTGCGCAGCGGTGCGATTGCCTGCCGCACCTGCTTGCCCTTCCAGGCGTCGAGCGACTGCGGCAGGTTGTCGAGCAGTTGGTCGAAGACGAGCACTCGGGCGCCGGACTCGTCGACGAGCCGTCCGAGCTCGTCGCGGTCGCGCTTCACGTCGAGCGCTCCCAGTGCGTCGCTCGCGGGCAGCTCGCGTACGTAGTCGAGATCCGCGCCGGCACCGAGCAGACGCGGCGTCACGACATCATCGAAGCCGTCCTCGTCGCCGACGAACACGACCATCGAGGGCTTGCCGTAGAGGTCGCCGGGCAGCTCACCGCGCGTCCACCGCGCGATGAGCCACGCCTGCAACGTGCCCTTGCCGACACCCTCGTCGCCGACGAACAGGGACATGGCGCCGATCGGGACCCGCCCTTGCCAGGCCCAGGAGATCGGCCGGATCCGGTCGGTATCCGGCCGGCGCAGTTCGAAGTCGCTCATGACTGCGCTCTGTCGGTCGCGGGGTGCTGGACGGGCACGCTCGGCAACATCGGGACCGCGGTGGACGTGATCGCGTCGTCAGAGCTCGCTTTTCTCGCTCCTTCCGGGCTCACCGCCAGAGCTGGCGCGTTGGCGCTCACGTCGTAGCGGATCTCGCGGACCCGCCCGACAGGCCACGCCCGCTCCACGATCGGGTACCAAATCTCGCGATCCGGCAACGCCGTCCGGTAGAACCGCCCGCGAGCGCGGATCATCTTCCCGCCCGCGATCTCGGTGTCCAGCTCCCAGGCGATGAAGAGCTTGGGGTCACTGTCGTGCAGCAGGATCTCGGCGATCGGCTTCATGCCGCCACCGCCTTGCCACTCGTCGTGAGGACCTTCGCCGGCCCCGTCGTGATCGGGCCGTGTGCGCTAGTGCTGGTGGTGGCCGTCCGGCCGATCGAGGACCAGCATCCCGTGCGCAGTTTCCTCAGCAGCGTCCGCGCTGCTGGTGGGTCTGGGTCGCTGTCGGGGGACCCGCGCCCCGCCCTGCTCGAGCGAGCAGCGTGAACCTCACGAGCCCTCGTGCGCACACGCGGGAGGACTCGACCGACACGCATAGGTACCCTGTGAGCCACTCCGCGCCTTCCTGCGGGCCGCAAGCGACCACACGAAGGTCACGCTTGGCCTGTGAGTACTCGCGGACGCGAGCGGCGTTCTTTGCTTTCTGCGCCGCGTGCTCCTCAAGCGTCTGCGACGGCGCGACCGCCGGGTTGTCCATCGCGAGCCTCAAGTGCTCGAATGGCGAAGCGGTTTCTTCTATCGCCGGGGCCCCCATAGGGAACCTCCTTTTGTCGTGGTTACGTACTCACCCACTTTCCCACGACCACCGGATGCACCTAGGACCTCGACCGCGCAACTTCCGCGAAAACACAAACGCCCCGGACAAGTCCGAGGCGATGTGCTGTCCAGCAGATCCACGCAACCACGCAAAGGATCAGCGATATGTCACTACATGGTACCGCCACCCCACGGACACTCACTGGCAGCACGTGACAGCAGAAACCGCGTTTCCGGAGAAATCTCGGGGCGGGCCATAAAACACACCTCCCGCTCCTCGCCTTTGCCTAACTTCCCCCTCCCCTTTTGTTTTCTGCGGGCAGGGGCCTGGCGTCGCGGCCGGCGGTATCCGGGGGGCTGCTGCCGCCCTAGATGACAGACATCCGTAGAACGTTGCTTGCCCGCAGGGGATTTGCTGTCAACGCGACACTCGCTGCGACAGTCGGTCGGCTTGGACTTTGCACGCTAGGTGCGCAATGACCCGGCGCGCGGCCACCCTTAGTTACACGCGCCCGCGCGTTGTTGCGGCCACTATGGGCAATGAGCGTGCTGTCGGACGGGCTGTGCTGTCACGGCAGCGGGCGGCGGTAGCCTGGCGTCGTGCGTAGACGGCCGGGTATCGCGGCGATGGAGAACGTGGTCCGTGGTTTGGCGCGGCAGCCGCGCCTGGCGCGTGTGGTGGTTGTGCAGGCTCCGCGCGGCGGTGTTGTCGCTTCTGGTCGTGGACCGATGGTGAGGACGATCGGGATCGGGCCGGCGCTTGAGTTCGACGAGGCGATGCCGGTGACGTACGTGAAGACGGCCACGGCGCGCGTCCGGTGAGCGCCAGCGGGAACGTCGATGTCAGCGGCTACGCGTCGCGTCCGCAGACTCGCCCGGAGGCGATCGGCGAAATGACGTGGCTGCTCACGGTGGGGCTGGCTAGTGCTGGGCTGGCCGAGCAGGTGGTCGACGCGAGCGAGTCGTGGTTCGTCGGTGCGGTGCTCGGCCTGTTGTGGGCGCAGTGGACCTGGGATCGCCACGGCGGCGCGTAGTAATCAGGACCCGCTCCAGTTGCTGTATTCGTCGGGCGAGAGCGACTGCTGCCGGAAGCTGCTGACTGCGCTCAGGACGATCGCGCGCAGGTCGAGCTCGTCTAGCGCGTCCGAATACATGGTGCGCTCGAGCTCGCTAAAGCTGTCGAGCGCCGTGAACGCTGCTCCAGAGCTTCGAGCCCTCGACGAGCTGGCTCGTGATGAAGTCGAGGTTCGGTTCGTCAGTGCTCATGCGAAGGCGTTCCAGGCCGCACCGGACCAGCAGTACAACGTCGTCCCCGCGCCGCCGTCCAGCCGGATGAAGATCGCGCGGCCGGTCGGGGTGAACGTCGGAACGCCCGAGCCGAAATAGATGAACTGGCCGATCTGGTTCAGCCCGTCGAGGAGGTCGTCGTTGTTGCGCCGCTGCTCAGTGTCCGGGACAACCGGATAGCGGATACGGAATGTCGTCATGGCTTGATCCCGGGCAACCGCTGCTCGCGGATGTGATGCGTCAGCCGGTTTACGGACCACGGCGCTGTCGTGCTCGACAGCTTGTGGCTGAACAGCATGCCGCGACGTGCGATGCGCTGCCGGCCCTCAGCAACAGCCGGACTGGTGCCGAGCGTTACCGCCGCAGCGTTTGCGTCGGTTGAACCGTGGTCGGTGTACACGGCAAGGGTCGGAGAGCCCGTGCCCCACAACAGCGTCTCGCGGCTCGTCTTGCGATGCGGCGAACCGAGGTCGTAGAAACCCGACTGGTAGTGGCTCGCGATCGCGGCGCCCGCATCGCTCGTGTACGCGCTCGAGAGCAAGCCGATGTCGTTGGTAGCCGATGACGAATAGGGGAAGTAGAGATCGGTGGTGCGTTCGGCCGTGACCGCCGCCAGGCCAGTGCCGAACGGAGGGTCAGCCCAATACGTCCACTGCCGCAGGTTGGTGTCGTAGACGAGCATCACCCTCGACGTTCCCAGCCCTGCGTCGGACAGCAGCGAGCAAAACACCCGGCCCGCTGCATAAACGATCGAGTCGGCGTTAGACCCCGCGACAGACCCCATAGATTGCGGGTATGCGGCCTGGCCCGTGAACAGGCCCTCAGATTCGTTACCGGGCGCGAACCACGGCGTGATGTCGTGGGACACCTGGACCGGCGGCCCGCCGCTCGTGAGGTAGACACCGTCGCCGCCTCGGAAGTACAGGCCTTCTGGTGCGATGCCGACCCGTCGCGTTTCGGTGCCGACACCGGTATCGACTGTGTCGTACTGGAAGATCGGCTGACCGGTCGGGCCTACTGTCTCGCCGTGGAACACAAAGAACTTCGTTCGCTTGAACGCGAACAGGAGGTCGCGCCAGCGAACAAGGGCAGTGATCCCGTACACGTCGTCGTTAGGTTCGAGGTCGAGGTAGTTGGTGGCCGTCCAAGTCTCTGGATTGCCCGCGTCGGAGAACTGCACGCGGCTCTGATTGCTGTTGACGCGCGCCAGCGCGAGGCGATTGCTGTTGGGCATCACCGCGATCAGCTCTGCGCCGGGACTCCCCGCAACGTTGGAGAACACCCCGGCGGCGTACTTGATGAGCGTTCCGCCGAACCTGGCGCCGTAGACGAACTGTCCAAGCGTGCCGCCATAGGCGGTGAAGTCGCTGCCGACCTGGGCGACGGTGGCGGTGATACCGCCGACAGTGTTGATGGCATCGGTTCCGGTGCCGCGCTTGGCCATCAGGGTGGCCGGGGAGTAGCCGGCGAAGTGCCACACGTCCGTGTAAAGGTCAGCGGCGGCGGCCGTGGTGAACTTCGCGTAGCCGTGGCGTGTGGTTGCGCGACCGCGGTCGTCGAGCGTGATGTTCTTGATGTCGGCGGCGCGACCGGCCGGGACCTGCTGAGGGTCCTGGTTGAGCAACAGGCCACCGAAGTCCTCAACAGTGGACGACGTGTACATCAGCCGCGCCTGGTGTCGTAGTACTCCGCGACGTTCAGCGGTTCAGCCGTGTCGAAGTACGCCACGGCCTACTCGTACGTCTCTTCGAACTCGTCGCCGGCCATTCGCGCGACCATGTAGTCCTGCCGGTCGCGGGCGTTGTCGAGGTCGTACATGCGTTCGGCGTCTTTCTCCGTGGCGGGCTTGATGTCGGCGAACCGCTGCTCGTAGTACGCGGCGCGCTCGTTCATCGTGCCGCCGGGGTCGGGTCGGGTCGTGCCGCTCTGTTCGTAGAACGAGTCCAGCGCAGCACCGGGGTCGACCGTTTCGCCGCGCTCGAGCTGTTCCAACACGCCCTTAGCGATCGTCTCAAGCTCCGCCCCGGTGATATGACGGTCTAAGCGCTTGCCGAGCTTGTCGATGTCGACCTGCACGTCTTGCGCGAACGCTTCGAGAGCGGCGGGGTCAAATTCCCCGCCGCCCTCGTCCGCTTCGTGATCCTGAACAACCCCGGCGTCGAAGTAATCGTCGTCGTCGCCGGCCTCGGCGTCGTACTCGTAGTAGCCGTCGTCCTCAGTGAAGTCAGACACCTGTCACCGCCCCCGTCTTTTCGGCCGCGACGGCGTCTAGGTGCGCCTCGCGTGCGGCGACGGCGTGCTCGACGGTGCGGAACCCGCCCTCTTGCGCCTGACGGCCCTGCGCGTCGCGCCAGTAGATCTGGTAGCCGCTGCCGCGGCGGCGAACGCCCTTCGGGAGGTTGTCGACGAGCTGGGCGCGCCTGGGCGCGTCGGCTTCGGCCGGATGCTGCTCTGTGGCGGACGTGGCGGATGTGGCGGCCTCCAGAGGGGTGGCGGGGGCTCCGGCGGTGAACTCCTCGAGGCGGGTGCGCAGCGCCTTGTAGCGTCCGCGAAGGTCCGCGTATGCCGCGTCCTTGCGCTCAATCTCGTCGCGGAGCGTCTGCTCGATCGCCCTGTCGACCGTCGTCTCCTGAAGCTTTCGGAGCTCCTTGACGGCCCGATCCCGGTCTTGGCGCAGACTCTCGACGGGGCGCTCCGTGCGCTCGCGGAAGTCGTCTGCCGCCGCGTCGACCAAATCGGCGAGGAACGCGGCAGGGGCCGGAACCCGTTCGAGGCGGCCGTTCATCGGCGAGAAACCGGCGCGGTCCATGACGGCAAGCTCGTGCTTGCCCGCCTCGTAGTCGGCAGCTCCGCCGCTCAGGCGCCAGAGCGCGACGACCGCGGCGTCGTCGTCGCCGAGTGACCGGATGTATGCCGCGCCGGCCTCGAGGACCGCCCAGTGGTCGCTGCGTGTCACGGACGGGGAGCCGACCTGGTTGGCCTGGTCCTGCGCGACACGCCTGCTGATGAATGTCGCCGCGCGCGCGGCGAAGCCTGGCGTGGCGGGCATCAGGGGGTGTACTCCTTGACCGTGACGCGCGAGCGCCCGTTCGACCAGATCCACGAGCGGGTGCCGATCGCTGCCTCGTCATCGTGCTCGACCGTCAGCTCGGCGTCACCGCCCTCAACGGTCGTGATGTGGAGTGGATCGCCGAGGACACGGATGACAAGCAAGCGGTCGGCGCCAGTGTCGATGACCTGTCGCTGGCCTTCGACCTTCAACTGCTCCTTCCGCCAGAGATTCATTTTGTGCACGGGGCCTCCTGGGGGCCATAGCCGGGATTCGGGGACTTGCACCGCCGCGGCGATCCGAGCTCGACCTTGGGCGTCGGGACGTAGCCCGACTCCGCGAAGGAGATGAGCGATGTAGCGACGCCGGCCGCCTTCGCGAGGTCGGACTGGCGCAGGCCACGCGCACGGCGTTCTGCCTCAAGCGTCCCGATCGGGCGGGCTGAGTGTGTCTGCGATTTCATACGTTTGTATGTTATCACAGACAGTTGACAACCTCAACTATCTCCACCGCTGTCCGTTGCGACAGTTTTGCGACAGTCGGGGCCCCTCCCGAGCGGTTTCTAGCGGTCCCGAGCGGTTGAGATTTGGCTTAGTAGAGCCAAATCTGGCTCTAGACCGCGACCCGGTCTAGATGTAGTACATCGGCTGGCCGGTCGCGCGCGCCTCGCGCTCCACGATGTCGGCGATCGTCGTGCCCGCCAGTACCGCGCGCGCCGCGCCGGCCGCCTCGCCGAAGATGCCGTCCGCTCCCGCGCCGAGGGGCCCGTCGAGCAGCTCGACAATCTCGAGCACCGTGATCGACGACGGCTCGCGCGCGAAGGAGTAACCGCCCTTCACGCCGCGTTGCGACCGCAGCACCCCCGCCCGCCGCAGGGCCGCGAACAGCTGCTCGAGGAACTGGACCGGGATGTCGCGACGCTTCGCGAGCTCGCCGATCGGCACCGGCCCGTCGCCGCCGGCCCGGCCGAGCTCGGTCAAGGCCTTGATGGCGTACGGAGACTTGGTCGTGATCGACAGCATCTACGCTGCGCCGACTCTATGGCCTTATTCGGTCGCCTGGCGCCGCCGCTCGCCCTGATGGCGCTGATCTTCTGGCTCAGCGACCAGCCGGACCTCAACTCCGGCCTCGGGACCATCGACCTGGTCGGCCGCAAGATCGTGCACGTCGGCATCTACGGCGTGCTCTTCGCGCTCTGGTGGCGCGCCCTCGGGTGGCGGTCCGCCGCGGTCGCGGCGTCGATCGCCGTCGCCTACGCGATCAGCGACGAATGGCACCAGTCGCACGTCGACGGGCGCAACGGAAGCCCGGTCGACGTGCTGCTCGACAGCGCCGGCGTAGCGCTCGCATGGGTGGCGCTCCGTGCGTGGCGCACGCAGGGCGCCGGCGCGGGCGGATCGCACTGAGGAGGGTGAACCCCAGCCCACCGAGCGAGAACGGAGGCTTTGGCGATTTGTGTTCGCTATGCGATCAATAGTCGCCACGGTCGCCCGACCCGCCCTCCCTCGGTGCCGACGAACCACGCTCCGCTCGCCGCATACGCAGGAGCGGAGCGCCAGCGCGCCGGTCCTACAGCCAGCCGCGCTCTGTAGCGATGAGGACGGCCTGCGCGCGGTCGACTGCGCCCAGCTTGCCGTAGATGTTGTGGAGGTGCGTGCGGACCGTGCTCGTCGAGAGCGAGAGCTCGAGCGCGATCTGCTTGTAGACCTTGCCCTCGGCGAGGCGCTTGAGCACCTCGACCTCGCGGCCCGACAGCGGGCACGGGTCGATCTGGCGCGTGCGGCCCGTCGTGGGGTACGGCAGGTCGTACATGACGCTGCGCAGCTCGCTCGGCCCGAGGCCGATCGTGCGGGCGCACTTCAGAAGCTCAGTCGGCGAAACCGAGTCGCCGTTGGCGTAGTGGGCGAGCATGTCCGCCAGGCGCACGAAGGCGGCCTCGCCCTGCGCGTCGTCGGCGTGATGGCGCTCGATCACCGAGGCGACAGCCTTCGGGAGGCCCCAGCGGCGGGCGAGAACGCCGCCGACCAGCGCGTGGTCGACGCCGAGCTCGCGGCGCTCGCGGTGGATGCGCTCCTCGGGCGTGCGGGCGTTGCCGTGGACCTGGTGCGGATAGCCCGGGTACGCATGCATCAGGACGAGCTTGCCGATGTCGTGCAGCAGCGCCGTGATCATCAGGCGATCGCGGTGCTCGTAGCCGACCTCGGTCGCGAGGCGGTCCGCGGCACGCTGCGTGGCGACGCCGTGCAGGCGGAAGCGCTCCGGCGCCGCGTCCCACACCGACGAGCGCTCGAAGAAGTCGAACGTGCGAGCCCGGGTGGCCAGTGCCTGCACCGCCTCGGCGGACAGGAGCTCGACGGCCTGGACGACGGACTCGACGCGGCCGCGCGTCTTGCCCTCGACCTGGTTCGCCAGTCGCATCACGGAGATGACGAGCGCGACGTCGGACTCGACGGCCGCGACGACGTCACCGCTCGAGACACGCTCCTGCTTGACGACGCGCAGGAGGCGGTTGCGGGACTCGGCCAGCGCGGGGAACGCCTCGAGGGCCTCGAACGCGGCGGTGAGCCGGCGGCCGTGGCCTTCGTTGTGGCGCCGCTGCGCGTCGGCGTTCTCAGGTGAAGAGGGGGGAACCGGGGCGGGGAAGCTCATGTCAACCCGCTTATCGGCCAATGTGGACGGATGGTTGAGTCCGCCCGAGAGGATCCCGGTCAGTTTTGAAGAGCGAGCGCCCCGTCTATTCGCTTAAGCGACTCATCCCTACCCAAAACATCCAATGTCTCGAAGATGCCCGGCGACACCGTCGTGCCCGCGAGCGCCACGCGGATCGGCTGGTAGACGTCCTTCGGCTTCGCGCCGCGCGCCTCGACCACCGCGGTCAACGCGCGCTCGAGCCCGTCGACGTCCCACGACTCGGCATTTGCGAGCGCCTCGCGGGCCTGCACCAGCGCGGCGCGCCCGTCGCCCTGCAGCCACTTCTCGCGTGCGGCCGGATCGTCGGTCGGGCCGTCGAAGATGAACCCCGCCAGCGGCCAGAAGTCCGCGAGCGTCTGGATCTTCTCCCGCGAGATCGACATCGCCGGGCCAAGGCCGCCGCGGCCGGTGAACTGCTCGAGGCGCTCGGTCAGGGCGTCATCCGCCAGGTCGCGGATGTAGCGCCCGTTCATCCAGCGCAGCTTCTGCTCGTCGAAACGCGCCGGGTTGCGCGCCACGCGGGAAATGTCGAACTGGCGAACCAGATCCTCGGTCGAGATCAGCGTCTCGTCGTCGCTGCTGCCCCACCCGAGCAGCGCCAGGTAGTTGCGTACGGCCTCGGGGAGGTAGCCGGCGTCGCGCAGCTCCTGCGCGGACGCGGCGCCGTGGCGCTTCGACAGCTTCTTGCCGTCGGGCCCGTGCAGCAAAGGCAGGTGCGCGTACGCCGGCGGCGTCGCGCCGAGCGCCTCGAGGACAAGCAGCTGCTTCGGGGTGTTCGAGAGGTGGTCCTCGCCGCGCACCACGTGCGTGATGCCCGCGTCCATGTCGTCGACGGCGACCGCGAAGTTGTAGAGGACGGTCGAGTCCGCGCGGGCGATCACGGGGTCGTCCATGTGCACGTGGGCGAACGCGGTGTCGCCGCGGATCAGGTCGTGGACGACCGTCTCACCGTCGTCGGGGACCCGCAGGCGCACGGCGCCCTCGCTCTCGGCCTCCCCGCGGAACCCGCGCTCGGCACCGTGACGCTCCTTGTAGGCCTTCACGTCGTCCGCCGTCGCGCTCGACCGGTACGCGTGACCTTCCTCCAGGAGCCGCGCCAGGATCTCCTGGTGGCGGTCCGAGCGCGACACCTGCGAGATCGGCCCCTCGTCCCAGTCGAGCTCCAGCCATCGCAATGCCTCGAGGATCTGCTCGACGTTCTCGGGCGTCGAGCGCTCGCGGTCGGTGTCCTCGATGCGCAGCACGAACGTCCCGTCGTTGCCGCGGGCCATGAGCCAGTTGTAGAGCGCCGTCCGTGCGCCGCCGATGTGCAGCGCGCCGGTTGGCGAAGGAGCGAAGCGAACCCGCATCCGCTAGGACTCTAAGCAGATGCTCCTCGGCGCCCACGTCTCCCCCGCCGGCGGCCCGGCAAAGGCCGTCGAGCGCGGCCAGGAGAAGGGCTGCCGCGCGATCCAGATCTTCAACCAGAACCCGCGCGCGTGGAAACCCACCGTGTACTCGGATGACCAGATCGCGGCCTACCACGAGGCGCAGGCGGCGAGCGACGTCAAGACGCTCCTGATCCACGCCGTCTACCTGCTCAACCCGGCCAGCGACGACGCCGACATCCGCGACAAGACGCTGACGTCCCTGATCGCCTCGCTGCGCGCCGGCGACGCGCTCGGCGCGCACGCAGTCGTGCTGCACGGCGGATCGGCCAAGACCGGCGACGTCGGCAAGGCGATCGAGCGCGCAGGCGCGGTCATCCGCGAGGCGCTGGCCGAGAGCGACAACTGCCCGCTGCACCTCGAGAACACCGCCGGCTCCGGCGGCACGCTCGGCCGCTCGTTCCACGAGCTGGCCGCGCTCGCCGAAGCGGCCGGTGGCGACGAGCGGATCGGCCTGTGCCTCGACTCGTGCCACCTGCTCGCGTCGGGCTTTGAGATCCGCACGCCCGAGGCTCTCTCCGGCGTCCTCGACGAGTGCGCCGAGATCGTCGGCCTCGAGCGCCTCGGCTCGCTGCACCTAAACGACTCCCAGACGCCCCTGGGGTCGAACGTCGACCGCCACGCGAACCCCGGCGAGGGCGAGCTCGGCGAGAAGGGCTGCGCGGTCTTCCTGTCGGAGCCGCGCTTCGAGGGGCTGCCGTGCGTGCTCGAGACCCAGGGCAAGGACAGGAAGGGACCGGCGGCCGATGACGTCGCCTACTGCAAGCGCCTGCGCCAGCGCGGCCTGAGCTCGCGCCGGCGCAAACGCCAGTGAGTGCCGCTCAGGGCAACAGCCGCACTGTGTCCTGAGATCCGATCCCGCCGGCGACGTCGACGCTCTCGACGTGCCCGCGCGCTCCCTCGTAGTCACCGGTCCCACCGATCACGGCGACTCGGATCACGCGCCGGTCCGCGACGATGCCCTCGAACACGATCTCTCCGCCGGCCAGGCTCGCAACGCCATGGACCAGCCACCTCGCGTCCTCGAAGCGGCTCCCCGAGACGACGGTTCCCTCGCTGTAGAGCGTGCCGACACGGCGTCCGCCGCGGCGGTCGTACAACGGGGTCTTGGCCGCACGCCCATCACCCGCGGAGAGCCGGAAGCGCCTCGAGCCTGGGTTGGCACTGGGCGATCGCGGTGCGTTGTCGATCAGGTTGCCGGTTTCGCGGCGGGCGTCCTCGAACATGGTGAACGTCCTCCCCTCCGGCGGGCTCTGTGCGCTTCCGGAGCCGGCGACGGCGAGCGCCGACAGCACGGCGACCGGAAGCAGGAGTGCGAGTGCGGGCTTGTTCATGGCCGGGACCGTAGGCGCCGCCGGCGCGGCTGTCGTCAGGCCACAGATGGAGATCCGTGTCGACCTGGCGATGGGTTTGCGGATCATCCGCGCGACGGATGGCGCCGGACGCAGGGGCGCTCTACGCTCGCGCTATGAGGGACCGCGTCGCGCCATGGCTGCTGCCCGCCCTCCTGGGCGCCGTGAGCGCCTACGGGATCTTCGTCGGCGACCTGTTCCCCGATCCGCCCGCGCCGAAGGCCGTGATGATCGTGAACGCGCTCTTCGTCACGGTCCCGCTTCGCTGGCGCAAGGAGGCACCCGAGACGGTGCTGGCGCTCGTCATCGCCGGCTCGCTGTTCGGATGGGTGTGGTCGCGAGGCTCCGGCGGCTTGGCGACCGTCGAGTCCTGGCTGGCGTGCCTGATCGCGTTCTACTCAGTCGGCGCCTACGCGGAGCGACGGCGGGGGCTGATCGCATCAGGGCTTGCCTGGGTCGTCGTGCTAGAAATGGCGGTTGCAGATACCGCGGCCGGCTTCCAGAGCGTCGGCGACTACCTCGGAACGTTCGGCTTTCTCGCGGCGGCATGGGCGGTGGGCAACTCCGCCGGCTCACTGCGCGGCCGCGGCACCGAGCTCGAGCGCCGTGCGATGCAGGCCGAGCGCGAGCGCGAAGAGGGTGCGCACCTGGCTGTGGCGGAGGAGCGCGCGCGGATCGCGCGGGAGCTGCACGACGTCGTCGCACACGCCGTGAGCACGATGGTCATCCAGGCGGGCGGCGCGCGCCAGCTCGTGCGCTCGGATCCCGATGACGCAGAACAGGCGCTGCGCGCGGCAGAGCGGACCGGCCGCGACGCGCTGCGGGAGATGCGCCGGCTCGTTGGCCTTCTGCGCGACCGCGATGAGCAGATGGGCCTGGCGCCGCAGCCGAGCCTCGCGCAGGTCGAGCAATTGGTCGCGCAGTCGCGCGCCGCCGGCGTTGCTGTCGAGCTGCGGATCGAAGGCGAGTCGCGCCACGTCGGCGCGGGCATCGACCTGGCCGCCTACCGGATCGTCCAGGAGGCGCTGACCAACACGCTCAAACACGCTGGTGAGGCCCGCGTGTGGATAACGATCAGCTACGGCGCACGCGGCCTCGACATCGACGTGCGCGACGACGGCCGCACCCCGGCGAGCGACGGGCGCAACGGCGGCGGCCACGGGCTCGTAGGGATGCGCGAGCGTGCCTCGCTCTACGGCGGCACGCTCGCCGCCGGCCCGGACCCGGATGGCGGCTTTCACGTCCAGGCGCACCTGCCGCTCGACTCGATCGAAGCATCGTGAGCATCCGTGTCCTGATTGCCGATGACCAGGCGATGGTCCGTGCTGGCTTTCGCCTGATCCTCAAGCCGCATTCGGACATCGAGGTCGTCGGGGAAGCCGCCGACGGACGTGACGCCGTCGAGACAACGCTGCGGTTGCGCCCCGACGTCGTGCTGATGGACATCCGCATGCCGGGAATCGACGGCCTCGAGGCGACGCGGCGCATCCTGGCGCATGGTGGCGATACCAGGGTGCTCGTCTTGACGACGTTCGACCTCGACGCCTATGTATACGAGGCGCTGCGCGCGGGCGCGAGCGGCTTCCTACTCAAGGACGCGCCACCCGAGCGGCTCGCCGAAGCGGTTCGCACCGTCGCCGCGGGCAACGCGCTGCTCGCGCCTTCGATCACACTGCGCCTGATCGAAGGGTTCATTCGGCGACCTCCGCCCCACCCAACTAGCGGCGACGGGCTCGAAGAGCTCACGCCGCGCGAGCGGGAGGTGCTCGAGCTGCTGGGGCAGGGACTGTCGAACGGCGAGATCGCCGCGCATCTGATTGTCAGCGAGGCGACCGTCAAGACCCACGTCGCGCGCGTGTTCGCCAAGCTCGGGCTACGCGACCGGGTTCACGCCGTCGTCTTCGCCTACGAGGCCGGCATCGTGCAACCCGTAAGCCCGTAGCGCAGCCCCCCGCCCCCGGTCCAGCGGCAGAGCGGGGGGCCGCAAACCGACGGTACTCCTACGTCACAGCGATAGCCAGATCTCAGGCCGGGACCGCTTCGGGGCCCAGGATGCGGGCCAGCTCGGCCCTCAGCGAAGGCGTCGCGGCGACCTTGAACTCCGGGCCCAGACGCAACATCCGCGGGCCGGACGCCGTGCGGATGTCGAGCAGGACCTCGCTCTCGCCCTCGTGGTTTCCGAGCACGTGCTTGAGCTCTTCGATGATCGTCGCGGGCAGTCGCGCGGCGTCGAGGACGACTGTCAGCGGCTGTGGCCCGAGCGCCGCGATCGCCGCGGCTTCGCGAGCCTGCGTGACCTCCTCGGGCGACGGCTCGAACAGCTCGGCGCTTGAGACGACGAGCGACGTGCCGCGGTCACCGTGGTCGACGCGGCCGCGCACGAGCGTGATCTTGTCGAGCTCGAGCGCCTGGGCATGGTGCGAGAGCGCCTCGCCGAACACGATCAGCTCGACCGATGCCTCGAGGTCGTCGAGCGTCGCGAACATCATCGGGTCGCCCTTCTTCGTCCGCAGCCGCTTGCACTGAGTGATGATCCCGCCGGCCGTGATCCACTCGCCGTCCTTGCACGACGACAGCTCAGCGAGCGGACGGTCGACCCGCTGGCGCAGCGCGTCGCGGACCTCCTTCAGCGGATGCGTCGAGAGGAAGAGCCCGATCGCCTCCTTCTCGACCGCCAACAGCTCGGCCTGATCGAATTCCTCGCTGGGGATCGGCGGGTGGCTCGGCGCGACGAACGCGCCCACCGCGTCGTTGCCGTTGCCGTTCGTGGCGCCACCGTCGTCGAAGAGGTCGAATATCGAGCCCTGGCCGAGCTCCGCGTCGAGTTGAGCCTTCTGGCCGGCCGACTGGGCATGCTCGAGCACCTCGAGCATGCCCTTGCGGGTCGCGCCGGTCGAGCCGAAGGCGCCGCACTTGACCAGCGCCTCGATCGCGCGCTTGTTCACCGCGCGCGGGTCTACTCGCGCGCAGAAGTCCCAGAGGTCCTCGAACGGCGCGGCTTCGCGTGCCCGCTTGATCGCCTCGACCGCCGCAAAGCCCACGCCCTTTACCGCGTCGAGCCCAAAGCGGATGTTGCCCTCGACGACGACGAACTCGTGGTCGGAGAGGTTGACGTCGGGCGGCAGGATCTCGATCCCCATCTCCTCACAGCGGGCCACGAAAAACGGGACCTTGTCCTTCGTGTCCATCACCGACGAGATCAGCGCCGCCATGTACTCCGGGCAGTAGTTCGCCTTCAGCCACGCGGTGCGGTACGCGATCAGCGCGTAGCACGCGGCGTGGCTGCGGTTGAAGCTGTAGTCGGCCGACTTGACGTTCGTCTCCCAGAGCCAGTCGATGACGGCCTTCGGGACGCCGTTGTTCTCGCAGCCGCTGCGGAATTCCGGCTCCAGCGCGGCCATCGCAGCGCGGTTCTTCTTGCCGATCGCCTTGCGCAGGTCGTCCGCCTTAGCGCCCGAAAACCCCCCGAGCTCCTTGGCGATCTGCATCGCCTGCTCCTGGTAGAGGATCACGCCGTAGGTCGGGCCGATGATCGGTTCCAGGCGTGGGTCGGGAATCGTGACGCCGTCGGGGTTGCGCTTCCCGCGCGCGTAAGCGGGGATCTGATCCATCGCGCCGGGCCGATACAGCGCGACGAGCGCCACGAGGTCGTCGAACTCCGTCGGGCGCACCTTGCGCAGCGCCTCCTGCATGCCTTCGGACTCGAACTGGAATACCCCCACCGACTCCCCGCGGCCGAGCATCTCGTAGGTGCCGGAGTCGTCGAGCGGCAGCGTCGCCATCTCGGGCCGCGCGCCGGTCGAGCGCTCGATGATGTCCAATGCGTCCTCGATGACGTCGAGGTTGCGCAGGCCGAGGAAGTCCATCTTCAGGAGCCCGAGCTCCTCGACCGGTTTCATCGAGAACTGCGTGACGAGCCGGTACTCCTTGTTGCCGTCGGCGTCGACCGTCCCCGCGTCCGCGAGTTGCATCGGGACGATGTCCGTGAGCGGCATGCCGGCGATCACGACGGCGGCCGCGTGGACCGACGAGTTGCGCACGATCCCCTCGAGCCCGCGCGCGACGTCGATGATCTTCTTTGCGTCCGGCTCGCTGTCGTAGACGCCGCGCAGCGGCTCGCCCGCCTTCAGGCACGCCTCGAAGCTCGGCGAGCGGCCCATGACCGGGTCGGGGATGAGCTTCGCGAGGCGGTCGCCGACAGCGTGCGGGAAGTCGAGCACGCGCGCCGCGTCGCGCGTGGCCGCGCGCGGGAACATCTTGCCGAAAGTGATGATCTGCGCGACCGACTCGCGACCGTACTTGTCGGTGACGTAGCGCATGACCTGCTCGCGGCCGCGCACGGAGAAGTCGATGTCGATGTCCGGCATCGACACGCGCTCCGGGTTGAGGAAGCGCTCGAACAGCAGGCCGTAGCGCAGCGGGTCCACGTCGGTGATCCGCAGGCAGTACGCGACGAGCGAGCCTGCCGCGCTCCCGCGGCCCGGGCCGACCGCGATGCCGTGATCCTTCGCCCACTTCACGAAGTCCCACACGATCAGGAAATAGCCGGCGAAGCCCATGCGGCTGATCACGCCGAGCTCCTCCTCCATGCGCGCGAGGGCCTCGGCCGGCGCGGGGTCGCCGTAGCGCTGGACCAGGCCCTCCATTACACGCGCGCGCAGGAATGCGTGCTCGTCCTCACCGTCGGGCAGGAAGCGCGGGATCAGTTGCCGATCGAGCTCGATCGCCACCTCGCAGCGCTCGGCGATCTCGAGCGTCGACGCGAGCGCCTCGGGCCACTGCGCGAACGCCTCCGCCATCTCCTCGTTCGAGCGCAGGAAGAACTCGTTCGTCTCGAACGTCATCTTCGGCATCGCGAGCGTCGACTTCGTCTGCACGCACAGCAGCGCGGTGTGGTGGTGGTAGTCCTCGCGGCGCAGGTAGTGGACGTCGCCGGTGCCGACGAGCGGGCGACCGACCTCGTGGGCGATGCGGGTGATCCCCTCGTTCGCCTTCTCCTGCAGCGCGAGGCCGTTGCGCTGGATCTCGAAGTAGACGTTGTCGGCGCCGAAGACCTCCAGCAGCTCGTCGGCGTGGGCGCGCGCCGCCGCCTCGTCGTCCTCGATGAGGCGCTGGCAGAAGCGCGACTGCAGGCAGCCGGTGAGCGCGATGACCCCCTCGGCGCGCGCCGCGAGCTGAGCCATGTCGAGCGTCGGCTTGCCGCGATGGAGACCGTCGAGGAAGCCCTGCGAGGAGAGCTTTACGAGGTTGCGGTAGCCGGCGTCGGTCGCCGCGAGCAGCGTCAAGTGGTTGCGCTCCGGGCGCGTGCCGTCGCGCTGGGAGTGGTCGTCGACGAGGTAGATCTCGCAGCCGAGAATCGGCTTGATGCCGTGCCTGCGGCACGCCTGGTAGAGCTCCAGCGCGCCGTTCATCACGCCGTGGTCGGTGAGCCCGATCGCCGGCTGGCCGAACGCCGCAGCACGCTCGGCGAGGGCATCGATCTTGCACGCGCCGTCGAGCAGCGAATACTCCGAATGGACGTGCAGATGGGCGCAGGCGGAGGCGGTCACCGAGCTCCTCAGGATATGGCTCGACCCGGACGGCGACGGCCGCCTGCGCGGGGCTTTTCCCGCTCCTTCCGGCCGTTCAGGAAGCTGCGCGCTGCGCCCGGTCGAAGAGGCCGAGAAGATGCACCGCGACGGCCGCGTCGCCCTCGACCGCGGCGAGGCCGTGCGCCCCCGCGAGCAGCGGCAGGAAGCCCGACTGGGTGACACGCACGTGCGCTTCGGCGCCGCTGCCGTCGACGCCGACGTCGAGGCCCGTGGCGCCGGCGCTCACGGTCCACGCGCCTACGCCGGTCACCTCGAAGGCGACCGCGAACCGCTCCCCGCCGAGCCACTGCGGATCGACGGCGGCCGCGAGCAGCTGCAGCAGAGCGCCGGGGTTCGGGCGCGCGCCTCCGCGATCCAGCGCGCCCAGCGTCAGCGGCTCGCGACGGGCCTTGAGCAGGCGTCGCAGGTGGCGCCGCTTGCCGGTCACGGTGACTCCCGCCAGCCGCCTGCCGGCGCCGCCGGCCACCAGTGGCACGAGCGCCTCCGCCGGCCCGCTGAGGACGAGCGCGGGCGGTGCGAGCGGGTCCATGCCGGAGACCACGCGCCGTCCGCTGCCCTCCTCCCCCGTCACGTCGACGACAACGCTCTGCGGCATCGACTCGATCGCGCCCGGAAGGAGGTCGGCAACGAGCGTCGCGGCGACCCCGGGCCGCTCGGAGAAGAGGCGCTCGAACGCGCGCGTCATCCACGCGGCCGGCGGCCCACCGGGAATCTCTCGCGGCGGGAGCAGGTCGGCGCCGCCCCGCGTCACTGAGGGGCCTGTCCCCTCACTGACACCAGCGCGCTCCACACGTAGCCGTTCGGCAGCCGCGCTCAGGTCCTCGATCATGTCGTCGTCCTGGCGCGCACTGACCGCGCTGCGCAGCCGTTCCATCTCCTCGCGCAGCGCCGCGAGCGCCTGCGGGTCCAGGCGCGACGCCTCCGGCTCGGCCGGCGGGCGCGCAACCTCCCGGGACCGCGCGAGCTCGCCCTCCAGCCGGGCGATCTGCTGGGCGGCGCGCTCGCGCTCCTGGGCGATCGCCCGCGCGGCGCGGCCGCGCTCCACGGCCACGCGCTCGTCCAGCTGCTTGGCCAGGGTGGCGATCCGCTCGCGGAGCGCCTCGACAGCCGCGGCGACCGCACCCGCCCGCTGCTCTGCCACCCGTCGCTCCGCGTGCAGCTCGGCGCGCAGGTCTACCTCGGTGGTCCGCAGCCGCTCGTGGAACGCGTCGCGCTCGGCGCGCAGCTCGGCCGTCAGCCGTGCCTCCGCGTCCACGTGCGCGCGGCGTTCGGCCTCCAGCCGGCCTGCGAGCTCGTCGCGCTCCGCCGCGAGCCGCTGCGTCTCGGCCCGCAGCGCTTCGAGCATGTCGCCCAGCTCGTGGACGTCTGCCTCGCGCTTGTCGTCGTCCCCTTCGAGCTGGGCGCGCAGCGCGGTCAGCTCGACGCGCAACGGCGCCACCTGCTGCTCGACGTCGCTGAGCATCTCGATGCGGCGCTCGAGCTCGTGGCGCAGCAGCGTGATCTCCGCCTCCGCGCGCTCGCGCTCGCCGCGCTCGCCCGCCACCTGGGGCTCGAGGTCCGCGAGCCGCGCTGCGGCCTGATCGGCTCTCAGGCGCTCGGCGGCGGCCTGCTCCTCGGCCTCGGCGACGGCGCGCCGCGCATGGTCGAGGTCGTGCACCAGCTCCGCGATGCGGTCTTCGGCGATCTGCAGGCGGTCGCGCAGGCCGGCGACCTCTCGCTCCACTTCCGCGCGGGCGTCGGCCGCGCGGTCCTGCGCCTCGATCCGCAGCTGCTGCTCGGCGTACTCGCGCTGGCGCGCGGTGCGCAGCTCGCGCTCGCGGACGCCGAGCTTCTCCGCGAGCTCGTCGCGCTCCGCGACCGTCGCCTCCAGGTCGCGCTCGGCCACGCGCAGGCGGGATTCGAGCGAGACCACCGCCTGCTCGGCCTGCGTCGCGCGCTCGAGCAGCGGCGGGTCGCTGCTCTCCGCGCGCCGCGCCCGGCGCTGCGCGAGAACCTCTGGGTCGACGACGTTGCCGGCCTCGTCGTCGTTGGAGTCGTCCGGGGGCGGCACGGGATGCACCGCCTCGGACTGTATGGCCGCCGACGGACGCGAGAACTAGACGGTTAGCTGCGCTGGCGCGCGCCGGCCACCAGCACACCCACGACGCCGAGCGCGACCGCGCCCGCCGCCGCCACCTTCAGCTGCCGGCCGTAGCGATGGCGGACGAACCAGATGCCGCCGTGCCACACGACGAAGCCGAGGAGCTTGTAGCCGGTTGAGCTCACAGCGCGATGCTACCCGGGACCGGAGCGATTACTCCAGGCCCTGGCGGACGCGCCACGCCATCTTCGACTGCAGCGTCCAGAGCTCGATGAAGCCGGGCGATGCCTGCTGGCTGAAAAGGCCACCGGACTCCGAGAACGTCGCGAGCTGCGCGTCGTAGACGGCGTTCGGCGACGCGCGCGTGACGACCCGGACCGAGCCCTTGTACAGGCGCAGCCCGATCGTGCCCGTGACGAACCGGTTCACCGACGCCGAATAGGCCTCTAGGTCCTCGCGCAACGGCTCCCACCACAGACCGGCGTAGACCAGGTAGGCCCACTGCGCGTCGATCTGCGGCTTGAAGCGGTTCTGGTGAATTGTGCCGACGAGCTTCTCGAGCTCCGCGTGCGCGGTGAGCAGGATGGAGGCCGCCGGCACCTCGTAGATGTCGCGCACCTTGAGACCCACGATGCGGTCCTCGATGTGGTCGACGATCCCGACGCCGTGGCGCATGCCGGCCTGGGAAACGCGGTCGATGAGCTCCACGATGCCGAGGCGCTCGCCGTCGAGCGCCACCGGAACGCCCGCTTCGAATGTGACAGCGAGCGTTTGCGCCTCGTCGGGAGCCAGCTCGGGCCGGGTCACGAGCTGGAAGACGTCGTCCTCGGGCGC
Organism: uncultured Conexibacteraceae bacterium; assembly: GCA_963832195.1. Lineage (GTDB taxonomy): Bacteria > Actinomycetota > Thermoleophilia > Solirubrobacterales > Solirubrobacteraceae > Baekduia. The sequence goes on along the minus strand of CAWHTH010000003.1, from coordinate 228,201 downwards.
ATGCGCGATGTCCTCGATCCACTTCCCCTCGCTGGACCGGCCCCAGAGGTTGTCGTCGATCGAGTACGGCGCGACCTCGGAGCCTCCCTTGACCGGGATGCCGTGCTCGCGCGCGTACGCGACCTCCTCGTCGCGGCCCATCTTCCACTCGCGCACGGGTGCGATCACCTTCAGCTCCGGCGCGAGCGTCGCGACGGTTCCGTCGATGCGCACTTGGTCGTTGCCCTTGCCGGTGCAGCCGTGGGCGATCGTGTCGCAGCCGGTCTCCCGCGCCACGTCGACCGCGATCTTCGCGATCAGCGGGCGGCCGAGAGCCGTGAACAGCGGATAGCCGAGGCCGTAGATCGCGTTGGCCTTGATCGCCGGCACCACGAAGTCGCGCGCGAACTCCTCGCGCGCGTCGACCACGCGCGCCTCGACGGCACCCAGCTGCCGCGCCTTGCCGCGCACCACGTCGTAGTCCTCGCCAGGCTGCCCGAGGTCGATCGTGAGCGCCACGACCTCGGCTCCGTAGCGGTCCTGGATCCACTTGAGCATGACGCTCGTGTCGAGGCCGCCGGAGTACAGAAGGCACACTCGGTGTACCTCTTCCGGGCGCGCGAGATACGAGGCTGTGGGTTCGGTTTGCTGGGGAGGCTCCTGGGGCATGTCCGCACAAGCCTATGCATCGCTCCCCATCGCGCGGGCGCTGGTATAGAACCCACCTGACAGTAGCGTTTATGTGCGCTACCTTCGGCTAAGCAGGGGAATCCAATAAAGGGCAGGGACGACATGACGTACGACCTTCGCCGCGGACTGCGCGGCACGGCTGCCGCGATCGCGGCGCTCCTCATCTGCGCCGCGCCGGCCGCGGCGACCGAGTATCCGGTCGGCAAGACGGACTTCACGGGCAGCAGCGACGGCTGGTTCGACTTCACCAAAGACTGCAGCCTGCTCGACCCGCTCGGCAGCCTCCAGCTTCTTTGTTCCGTGGTCAACGAGCACGACGAGGCCAAGGGCTCCGGCGACCCGCCGCCCAACATCCCGTTGCAGCCCGGCTCACTGGCGACGCGCTACCAGTCGCTGGTCAACGTGCTCACGCTGCAGACCGGCACCGGCACGTGGATCTCGCCTGACTTCACGGTGACGCACGCTCCGCTGGGCGGCACCAAGCCGCTGCTGTCGTTCGACCGCATGGCCGAACTCGAAGGCCTCATCAACCAGGGTGGCGAGGCGACCACGCGCATCTCGCTGAAGGACATCAGCGATCCCGAGCCGGCCAATCACTTCCTCGTCTACGACAGCGCGACCGACGGCAGCGACGTGGGCGACACGGTCTCGACGGCCGAGAACTCGGCGTTCACGCGCACGACGTTCGAGGTCGACCCGACCAAGATCATCGCGGGCCACAAGTACCGCATCCAGGTCGACACGACGTTCACGGCCCTGCTGCAGGCGCTCAACAGCCGCCAGTCGGTCTACTACGACAACGTGTTCCTGTCCGTCAACGACGGCCAGGACACCGGGCCCGAGGTCGCGACCCTGCCGCCGACCGAGCTCGACGAGAACAGCGCCCGCCTCAACGGCCTGGTGATCCCGCGCGGCGAGACGGGAACCTGGCACTTCGAGTACGGCCAGAACACGAACTACGGCAGCAGCACAGCCGCTAATGAGGTCAGCGCCGGGGCGACCAACATCTCGCAGGTGATCGAGGGGCTCGCGGCTTGCACCGTCTACCACTACAGGGCGGTGGCCAACTTCGCCGGGCTCGACCCGGTGCGCGGCGCGGACGTGGCGTTCACCACGCACTGCGCGCCGACGGCCAGGACGCTCAACGCCGCGCCGATCAGCACGACGACGGCCGGGCTGAACGCGGCAATCACGCCGAACGGCCCGGAGACGACGTTCCACTACGAGGTCGGCGACGACCCGAACGTGCTGGGCGCCCACTCGCAGGAGCGGGTGGCCGGGTCCGGCACCGACACGAAGCAGCCGCTGACCGAGATGGCCACCGGGCTCACGCCCGGCAAGACCTACTACTACCGGGTCGTTGCCACGAACCGCCTCGGCTCCGCCGCCGGCGACGTGGTCCCGTTCACCACCACGGCGAACGCGCCCGCGGGCGCCCCCGGCGCGCCCGGCGCGCCCGGCGCACGGGGTCCCGCCGGCCCGGGCAGCGGCGTTCTCACGAGCGTCGAGTCAGGTGACGACCGGGCGCTGATGAACATCCGCACGACGCAGATCCGGATGGGCGTCCGCGGTCGCCGCGCCGGCATCATCCGTCTGCGGGTGTTCTGCTCGGAGAAGGTCGGCCGCCTGTGCGCCGGAACGGTGAAGATCCGCACGCGATACCAGGTGCAGCCGGCAACGCGGCCGCCGAACCGCAAGCGCCGGCGCGTGACCATCGTGACCGAGGAGTACCAGCTCCAGCAGAACAGGGTCGGCTACGCGATCCTGGAGGTCACGCCGGAGAAGATCGACTTCGTCAAGAAGGTGAAGTCGATCGCGGTGCGGATCGAGATGTCCGTCACCGACGCCGCTGGCAACCGGCAGACCGTGTTCAAGTTCGCACGGATGAAGATCAGCAACAGCGCCTAGCGCAGAAGCGCTTTCAACCGAACTAGCGCATCGTCCACCTGCTCCCGCCCGATCACCAGCGGCGGGAGCAGGCGGACGGTCGCAGGCCCCGTGGCGTTGATCACGAGGCGCTGCTCCGTCAGCGCGCGTCGCACCAGCTCCGGTGCGCCGCCGTGCGCCAGCTCGAACGCGACCATCAACCCGCGGCCCCTCACCGTGGTGACGCCGGGCAGTTCCTCGACCCCGGCGCGCAGCAGCTCGCCGAGCTCGCGCACCGTCGCCAGCAGCGTCTCGTCCGCGAGCACGTCGAGCGCCGCCAGCGCCGCCGAGCAGGCCACCGGGCCGCCCGCGAACGTCGAGCCGTGGTCGCCGGGCTCGAACACGTCGGCGAGGCCTGGGCCACACACGAGCGCGCCGATCGGCAGGCCGCCGCCGAGCGCCTTGGCCAGGGTCATCGCGTCGGGCTCGACGCCGGAGTGCTCGTAGGCCCACAGCGTCCCGGTGCGCCCGAGGCCGCACTGAACCTCGTCGAAGATCAGGGCCGCGCCGTGCACGTCGCAGGCCTCGCGCGCCGCGCGCAGCAACTCGTCCGGCAGCACCCAGACCCCGGACTCGCCCTGGACCGGCTCCATGATCAGCGCCGCGGTGCTGTCGTCGACCGCCGCGGTGACGGCCTCGACCGTCGGCTCGACCGCGACGAACCCGGGCACCAGCGGCGCGAACGGCGCCTGCTTGTCCTCCTGCGGCGTGGCGCTGAGCGCGCCGTAGGTGCGCCCGTGGAACCCGCGGTGCAGCGACACGATCTTGCCGCCGCGCTTGAACTTGCGAGCGCACTTGAGCGCCGCCTCGACGGCCTCCGTGCCGGAGTTCGTGAAGAACACGCGCTCCCCGAACGACAGCTCGCACAGCCGCTGCGCGAGCTGCACCATCGGGTCGTTGTAGAAGAGGTTGCCGACGTGGATCAGCCGCGCCGCCTGCTCGCGGATCGCCTCGACGACACGCGGGTGACAATGGCCGACCGAATTGACCGCCAGGCCGGTCTGGAAGTCGAGGTACTCGTTGTCCTCGGCGTCGTACAGCAGCCAGCCGTCGCCGCGCACCCATTCGACAGGGAGCCGCGCGTAGTTCGCAGTGAGATGCCGATCGGAGATCGCCATCTCGATCAGGCGGCAGCCCGGATCTTGGTTCCGATGCCGGCGTCGGTGAACAGCTCGAGCAGCAGTGAATGCTCGATACGGCCGTCGACGATGTGAGCTGAGCTCACGCCGCCATGGATGGCGTTGACGCACGCCGCCAGCTTCGGCCGCATCCCACCCGACACGCTCGGCAGAGCTGACTCGACCTCGTCGGCGGCCGCCTCGGACACGACGCTCGCGCTGTCGGCGGGGTCGCGCAGCCAGCCGGCCACGTCGGTGAGGAACAGCACCTTGTACGCGCGCAAGGCGCGCGCGACCGCGCCGGCGGCCTCGTCGGCATTGACGTTGTGCGAATTGCCGTCACGGTCCGCGCCGACCGACGCGATCACCGGGATGTAGTCCTGCGCGACGTGGTCGAGCACGCCGACGTCGACCCTGCTGATCGAGCCGACGAAGCCGATGTCCTCGCCGCCCGGTGCCGTTGTGCGCTCGACGGTGAACAGGCGGCCGTCGTCCCCGCACAGGCCGATGGCGGGCTGGCCGTGACGCCCGATGCGCAGCACGATGTCCTTGTTGACCTTGCCGACCAGCACCATCTTCACGATCTCGACGGTGCTGGCGTCGCTCACGCGCAGGCCGCCGATGAACTCGACCGGCAGGTCCAGGCGCTCCATGTACGAGGTGATGTCGGGACCGCCGCCGTGCACGATCACCGGGTTCATCCCGACGTACTTGAGCAGCACGACGTCACGAGCGAAGTCCTCGCGCAGCTGCGGGTCCTCCATCGCCGCGCCGCCGTACTTGATCACGACCGTGCGGCCGTGGAACTCGCGGATGTAGGGCAGCGCCTCGAGGAGCGTTGCGATCGAAGTGTTGACCGCGCTCATGTCGTGTACTCCGCGTTGATCGTGATGTAGCCGTGACCGAGGTCGCTGAAGAAGACCTCGGTCTCGGCGCCTTCGCCCGGGAGGCCGACCACGTACTCGACCTCGTCGCCGCTGACCGCCTGGGCGAGCGCGGCCGCGTCGTGTTCGACGGCCTGGCCGGCCACGCAGACCTGCACGCCCTCGATCGCGACGTCGACCGGCAGCGGGGCGGCGTCCGGGACCGCGGCGCCGGCCGCCTGGACGATGCGCCCCCAGTTCGGGTCGCCGCCGTTGAGCGCGGTCTTGACCAACGGCGAATTGCCGATGGCGCGCGCGACCTCCTCGACGACCTCGTCGCTGCCCCCGCGCACGACGACGCGCCCGATCCGCGCGGAGCCCTCGCCGTCGCGGGCGATGTCGAGCGCCAGCTGGCGCAGCAGCGCGTCGAGCGCCTGGCCGAACGCGATCTCGTCGTCGCTCTCGGCCGTCACCGCGACGTCGCTGGCCCCGCTGCAGAGCAGCAGCGCGGTGTCGTTCGTCGACAGCTGCCCGTCGACCGAGATGCGGTCGAACGAACGCTTGACGCAGACACCGAGCAGCAGCTCGGCGGTCTCGGCCGCCAGGGCGGCGTCCGTCTCGACAAAGCAAAGCATCGTCGCGAACGCGGGCTGGATCATCCCGGCGCCCTTGCACTGTGCCGCGAGCCGGACGGTCCCGCCCGAGAGCGGGACCTCGAGCGTCGCGCGTTTCTCGAACGCGTCCGTGGTCATCATCGCGCGCTGCAGGTCCGCGTCCCCGTCGGGCGCGAGGGCGCGCTGGCACTCGAGCAGGCCGCGCATCACCTTGTCAGCGGGCAGCTGCACACCGATCACCCCGGTGCTGCAGACCGCGACCTGGTCCTCGCGCACCCCGGCCACCATTGCGCCGGCGCCCTGCATCTTCGCGGCCTCGTCGAGCCCGCGCCTGCCGGTCGCGGCGTTCGCATTGCCGGCGTTGACGGCCACCGCGCGGAGCGCGTCGAGCCGGCAGCGCTCGCGCGTCACCAGTACCGGCGCGGCGGCCGTGCCGCTGCGGGTGAACCGCGCCGCGCTCGTCGTGTCGGGCGCGTCGCTGACGAGCAGACCCACGTCAAGTCCGCCGCTCGGCTTGATCCCCCCGGCGACGCCGGCTGCGCGAAAGCCCGCCGGTAGGCCGCCGCCGGGCAGCGTGCGCACGCCGTCGGGCACCTCGACCCAGCGCGAGCGGAAGAACTTCTCGGTCACAGGAGCCCCTCCGTCTCGTCGCGGCCGAACATCAGGTTGAGGTTCTGGACCGCCTGGGACGCAGCGCCCTTCCAGATGTTGTCGATCGCGGCGAACGCGATCACCTTGCCGGTGCGCTCGTCGGTGCGGACGTGGATGCGGCAGAAGTTCGTGTCGCGCACGTCGCGCACGCCCGGCGGCCCGTCGGCGACCTCGATGAACGGCTCGCCCGCGTAGCGCTCGCGGTAACGCGCGGCGACGTCCACGACGGGCTCGCGCAAGGTGACGTAGCACGAGACGAGCTCGCCCTGGTCGAGCGGCAGCAGATGCGGCATGAACATGACCGGCCGCGACGCGCCGAGCTCCTGGTCGATCTCCGGGGCGTGACGGTGACCGCTGACGCCGTAGGGCGTCACGTTCTCGTCGACGGTGACGAAGTGCGTCTTCTCCGTGGCCGCGCGCCCCGCCCCGGAGACGCCCGACTTCGCGTCGACGACGACATCCTCGATGCCGTCGAGCGGCGCGAGCGCCAGCAGCGTCGCGGTCGGATAGCAGCCGGGGTTGGCCACGAGGTCGGCGTCTCGGATGCGCTCGCGATGCAGCTCGGGCAGGCCGTAGACCGCCTCCGCCAGCAGCTCCGGATGCGGGTGCTCGACGTACCACTGCTCGTAGACCTCGACGTCGCGCAGGCGGAAGTCCGCCGACAAGTCGACCACTCTCACCCCGCGCGCGCGCAGAGCCGCGACGACGGGCGCGGCAGCCCCGTGCGGGTACGCGACGATCGCCGCGTCGACGTCGCCGTGGCGGTCGAGGTCGAGCTCCTCGAGTACGAGCGGCACGCGGTGATACGCGTAGAGCTCGTCGAGGCGGCGCCCTGCGTCGGACCGCGACGTGACCGCCGCCAGGTCGAACGCCGGATGGCGATGGATGAGCCGCGCGGCCAGCGCCCCGGTGTAGCCCGAGGCGCCCGCGACGAGGACGCTAGGCACGCAGCTCGCCCCCCACCTGCTCTGCGAGCGCCGCCACGATCCGCTCGTGCAGCGGCGCAGCGTCCTCGTCGGTCAGCGTCCGGTCCGGCGCCTGGAACGTGAGCGCAAGCGCGAGCGACTTGCGCCCGGCGCCGACCTGGTCGCCGTGGTAGACGTCGAAGACCCGCACGGACGCGAGCAGCTCGCCGCCCGCCGCGCGAATGACGTTGACGACCTGTGCCGCGGGCATGTCCTCGGCCACGATCACGGCCAGGTCCTGGCGTAGCGGCGGGAACGAGGTCAGGTCCACATAGCCGGGAACCGCGACGGCGCTCGCGACGACGCGATCCAGGTCGATCTCGAACAGCGCGCCGCCGTCGAGGTCCCAGTCGCGCGCGACCAACGGGTGGAGCTCCCCGACGCAGCCGACCGGCTCGCCTGCGACCAGTACGTGTCCGCTGCGGCCCGGGTGCAGGAACGGCTCGGGCGCGGGAACCACGGTCCAAGTCACGCGCAGCGTGTCCAGGACAGCCGCGAGCATCGCCTTCGCCGGGAAGAACCCGGCGACGGGCGCATCGAGGACGCCCCAGGTCGGTGGATGCAGCCGGCCGTGTAGGAGCGCGCCGAGCGCGCGGTGCTCGTGCGGGAGCTTTTCCCCTTCGACCGCGGCATACACGGTTCCCTGCTCGCACAGGATCAGGTCGGCGATCCCGCGGGCGCGGTTGTGACGCGCCGCGTCCAGGAGCGAGCCCGCGAGCGTGGTGCGCATCACCGCGTGCTCCTCGCTGAGCGGGTTGCGCAGGACGACGGTGTCGTGGCGCGGGTCGCCGGCTCCGATCCGCAGCCTGTCGACGAGGTCCACGGGCGTGAAGCTCCAGCCCACCACCTCGTAGGCGCCGCGCCCGACGAGCACGTCGACCGCCCGCCGGCGCAGGCGCTGCTCGGCGCTCATCCGCCCGGCCGAGCCGCGGCGCTTGGGCAGCGTCGCCGGCAGCGACGGCAGGTCGAAGCGGCTGACCTCCTCTACCAGGTCGACCTCCCGCGTCACGTCGTCGCGGCGGAAGTGCGGCACTGTGGCGTGGAGGCCGTCCGGCGCGTCCTGGACGCCGAAGCCGAGCGCAGCAAGCAGGCTGCGCTGGCGCTCGAGCGGGATCGACATCCCGACGATCTCCTCGACCTTGTGCGCGCGCAGGTGCAGCTTCGGCGTGGGCGGCGGGTCCGTCGCGAACGGCCCGGCGTCGATCGTGCCGCCGACGAGCCGCGCGCCACACAGGTCCACGAGCAGCTTTGCGGCGACCGCCTGCGCCTCCATCGCCTGCTCCGGCGCCAGCCCCTTCTCGAAGCGCCCCGACGCCTCGCTGCGCAGGCCCAGGCGATAGCTCGTGCGCTTGATGTTGTGGCCGACCCAGCTCGCGACCTCGAGCAGCACGCGCGTCGTGTCCTCGGCCACCTCCGAGCGCGCGCCGCCCATGACGCCCGCGATCGACGTCGGCCCGTCGGCGTCGTCGATGACGACCATGTCGGAGTCGAGCACGCGGACCTGGCCGTCCAGCGTCTCGATCTCCTCGCCGTCACCGGCGCGGCGCACGACGAGCAGGCCGCCGGCGACACGATCGAGGTCGAACGCATGCAGCGGGTGCCCGGTCAGGAGCATCGCGTAGTTGGTGACGTCGACGACGTTGTTGATCGGGCGCATCCCGGCAGCCATCAGCCGCGCCTTGAGCCACGACGGCGACGGGCCGAGCTTCACGTCTTCGAACACCCGCGCCGTGAAGCGCGGATTGAGGTCGGGGCACTCGACACGGACCTCGACGCCGGCGAGGTCGCCCGGCGTTCCCGGGTCCTGCTCCCACGGCGGCGGCGCGAGTGCCGCGCCGGTCGCGGCGTGCACCTCGCGGGCGAGGCCGTAGATCCCGAGGCAGTCGGGCCTGTTGGAGCCGATGTCGAGTGTGAAGACCTCTGTCGCGATGGGCAGCACGTCGGCCAGCGGCGAGCCCGGAGCGGCGCCGTCGGGGAGAACCATGATCCCCGCGTGGTCGGTCCCGATGCCGACCTCGTCCTCGGCCAGGATCATCCCGTGGCTCTCGACACCGCGCAGCTTGGCGGTGCCGAGCGTCGACCCGTCCGGCATCACCGCACCCGGGCGCGCGACGGCCACGGTCTGCCCCGCGGCGACGTTCGGCGCGCCGCAGACGATCTGCGCCGGCTCGGCCTCGCCGACGTCGACCCGGCACACGGTCAGCCGGTCCGCGTCCGGATGCTGCTCCGCCGCGAGCACGCGCCCGACGACGAACGCATCCGGTGCGCCGACACCATGCCGCTCGACCGTCTCGACGAGCGTGCCGGACAGTGTGAGCGCCTCCTCGATCTGCTCCGTCGGCACGCCGGCGCCCGCGTACTCGCGCAGCCATTCGAGCGGCGCCCTCATCCGAACTGCTCCAGGAAGCGCAGGTCGTTTTCGTAGAACAACCGCAGGTCGGAGACGCCGTGCTTGAGAAAAGCGACGCGCTCGATCCCCAGTCCCCAGGCGAACCCCTGCACCTTCTCGGGGTCGTAGCGGTCATCGTCGACGTACGAGTAGACGTTGGGGTCGACCTCGCCGGCGCCGAGGATCTCCACATAGCCCTCGCCCTTGCACAAGTGGCAGCGGCTGCCGTCCGGCAGGTAACCGTCCTTGCAGTTGAAGCACGACACGTCGACCTCGACCGACGGTTCCGTGAACGGGAAGAAGTGGCCGCGGACGCGCACGTCGCGCTCGTCCCCGAACACGGAGCGCGCGAAGCTCAGGAGCGTGCCCTTCAGGTCGGCGAGCGTGATGTCCTCGTCGACCGCGAGGCCCTCGACCTGATGGAACTGCGGCGTGTGCGTGGCGTCGCTGTCGGGCCTGTACACGCGTCCGGGGATCACGACGTACAGCGGCGGCGGGAACATCTCCATCGCGCGCACCTGCATCGGCGACGTGTGCGTCCGCAGAACCACGTCGTCGTCGATGTAGAACGTGTCCGCCGGGTCGCGAGCGGGATGGTTGGGTGCGTGGTTGAGCGCGTCGAAGTTGTAGTGGACGGTCTCGACCTCCCTGCCCTCGAGCACCGTGAAGCCGAGCCCGACGAAGATGTCCTCGAGCTCGCGCCAAGTCTGCGTGATCAGGTGCAGGCGGCCGACCTGCTGCGGCGGGTCACCAGGCAGCGTGACGTCGACGCGGTCACGGACAAGGCGCGTATCGAGCTCTGTCGCCTCCAGGCGCTCGCGGGCCGCCGTCAGCCGCTCCTCGAGCGCGCGCCGTACCTCGTTCGCGCGCTTGCCGACGACGCCGCGCTGGTCGGCGGGCAGCTCGGCGACGCCGCGCAGCAGGTTTGGCAGCTCCGCCTTGCGCCCGAGGAAGCGCACACGCAGCGCCTCCAGCTCGTCGGCGGACCCCGCCGTGTCGATCGCGGCCAGCGCCTCGGACTCGATCGCGTCGATCCGGTCGATCATTGCTCGCGCACCCTATTCGCAGACATCTCGTACAGCGCGACCGTCGCAGCCATCGCGGCGTTCAGGGACTCGGAGCCGATTGGGATGTGGGCGAGCCGGTCGCAGCCGGCCCGCACCGCCGCCGGCAGTCCCTCGCGCTCCGCCCCCACGACGAGCGTCGTATCGCCCTCCGCCGGGCCGCGCAGCGGCTCGCCCTCGTGCGCCGCCAGCCCGATGCGGACGCCGGGCAGCTCGTCGATCGAGTCCACGCGCGCGAGCGGCACCGAGAACACGGCCCCCATCGACGCCCGCACCGCTTTCGGCGAGAACGGGTCCGCCGTCTGGGGGCCGAGCACGACCGACGCGGCGCCGAACGCCAGCGCCGAGCGCAGGACGGTGCCGACGTTGCCCGGGTCGCGCACGCCCCACAGGGCAACGCAAAGCGGGCCGCGCGCAACGGCCCAGCGCTCGTCGTAGACGGCGAGCGCACGCGTCCCGGAGCCCAGCGACGAGACCTTCGCCAGGGCGTCGGCCGATACGTCCTGGTCGGCGCGCAGCAGATGCAGCGGCTCCCACCCGGCTGCAGCCGCCGCCTCCACCAGGTCCTCGCCCTCGGCCACGAAGCGGCCGTCGCGCCGGCTCTGCAGCCGGCGGATCTCCTTCAGTAGCGGGTTGTGATGTGACGTGATCAAGACGAAAAAAAGGGCGCCTACTCCGGTGGAGCGGCGCCCGTGAGGCTTTCAGTGTCGGCTCTCGTTGCTAGGCAGCGGTCGCCGACGCCTCGCGGGCGGCTTCGGCGAATCGGCGGAAGGTCTCGGGGTCGCGCACGGCGATGTCGGCCAGCACCTTGCGGTCCAGCTCGATCCCAGCCAGCTTCAGGCCGTGCATGAACGTGCCGTAGCTGAGGCCGTTCTGGCGCGCGGCCGCGTTGATGCGCACGATCCACAGGCGGCGGAAGTCGCGCTTGCGGTTGCGGCGGTCGCGGTAGGCGTACTGGTCGGCCTTGAGGACCGCTTCCTTCGCGCGCTTGTAGTTGGAGTGCGCCTCGCCACGGAAGCCCTTGGCCTGCTTGAGGACCTCGCGGCGCTTCTTGCGCGCGTGTACTGACCGCTTGACGCGCGTCACTTCTTCTTCGCTCCCAGCAGCGTCTTGACGCGCGGCGAGTCATGCGAAGAGATCTCCGCAGGCCGCGCGAACATGCGCTTCCGCTTGGGCGACTTCTTCTCGAGGATGTGGCTCGAGAAGGCATGCCGGCCGCGGACCTTGCCCTTGGCGGTCAGCTTGAAGCGCTTCTTGGCGCCCGAATGGGTCTTCATCTTCGGCATGACGGAGCGGGAGAGGATAGCGACAAGCCGCCGTCAGGCGGCTGCGTCGTCCGCGGGCGCCGCGGGCGCCTCGGGCGCTTCGGGCACTTCGGGCGCCGCGGGCGCCGCGGGTGCCTCGGCTTCGGGCGCGTCGCCGTTCGCGGCCGCCTCGGCGGGCGCCTCGGCGTCGTCGGCAGCCGCTTCGGCGTCCTTGTCGACCGTCCCGGCGAGGACCGCCTTGCTCGGGCCCAGCAGCATCGTCATGTTGCGCCCGTCGAGGTTCGGCCGCTGCTCGATGATCGCGAGATCCGCGAGCTCCTCGGCGAGGCGGTCGAGGATCATCGTCCCGCGCTCCGGATGGGTCACCTCGCGGCCGCGGAACATGATCGTGATCTTGACCTTGTCCTTGTGGCGCAGGAAGCGCTCGACGTGGCGCTTCTTCGTCGCATAGTCCTGCTCCGCGATCTTCGGGCGGAACTTGATCTCGCGGATCGTGATCTGCTGCTGGTGCTTGCGCGCGGCCTTGACCTTCTGCGCCTGCTCGTACTTGTACTTCGAGTAGTCCAGGATCCGGCAGACGGGCGGCTTGGACTCGGGCGCGACCTCGACGAGATCGAGGTCCCGCTCCTGCGCCATGCGCAGGGCGTCCTCGGTCTTCATGACGCCGACCTGATTGCCGTCCTCGGCGATCACGCGCACCTCGGGCACGCGGATCCGATCGTTGACCCGGGTCGTGTCCCGTTCGGGCGGCCGCCGGTCGAACCTGCGGGGAACCGGCACTAGCTGTGGCGGCGGCGCTTCAAGAACTGCGCGTCGCGTGGATGACGAGTCGAATCAACGGGGCGAGTATAGCCACGCGCAGGGCCTCTCAGCTGCGGGCGGCGATCTCGGCGGACAGGCGCTCGACCAGCTCGGACACGCTCACCGAGCCCTCGTCGCCCTCGCGATGGCGCCGCACGGCGACCGTTCCGTCCTGTGCCTCGCGGTCGCCGACCACGAGCATGTAGGGGATCTTGGCGAGCTCGGCGTCGCGGATCTTCTTCGACACCGACTCGGTGCGGTCGTCCAACTCGACGCGCAGCCCGTCCCCGCGCGCCTGATCACGAACCGCCGCGGCAGTCTCGTTGTGGCGGTCGGCGATCGGGAGCACGATCGCCTGCACCGGCGTGAGCCACAGCGGCAGCTCGCCCGCGTAGTGCTCGAGCAGGATGCCGATGAAGCGCTCGAACGAGCCGAACAGCGCGCGGTGGATCATCACCGGCGTGTGCTCGGCGTTGTCCGCGCCTGTGTACGACAGGCCGAAGCGCGCCGGCATCTCGTAGTCCAGCTGGACGGTGCCGAGCTGCCACGAACGACCGAGCGAGTCGGTCATGTGCAGGTCGATCTTCGGCCCGTAGAACGCGCCGTCGCCCTCGTTGATCGTGTACTCGAGCCCCTGCGAGTCGAGCGCCTGCTGGAGCGCACCCTCCGCGTGGTCCCATTGCTCGTCGCTGCCGAGCCGGTTCTCCGGGCGCGTCGACAGCTCGACGTGCACCGGGAAGTCGAACATCCGGTAGATCTCGAAGCCGAAGTCCAGACAGGCCGCGACCTCGTCCTGGATCTGCTCCTCCGTGCAGAAGACGTGGGCGTCGTCCTGGATGAAGTGCCGGACGCGCAGCAGGCCGTGCAGCGTGCCCGACGGCTCGCGCCGATGGAGCAGGCCGGGCTCCGCGCAGCGGAACGGCAGGTCGCGGTACGACCAGCGCTGCAGCGAGAACAGGTGGGCGTGGCCCGGGCAGTTCATCGGCTTGAAGCCGAACGCCCGGTCCTCGTACTCGCTGACGAAGATGTTCTCTCGGTACTTGCCCCAGTGGCCCGAGGTCTCCCAGACCGAAGAGTCGTAGAGCAGCGGCGTCTTGACCTCCACGTAGCCGCGCCCCTGCTGCAGCTCGCGGTTGAGCGCCACGATCTGGTTGTAGAGCGCCGTCCCGCGCGGCAACCAGAACGCCGAGCCGGGTGACACCTCGGAGAACGTGAACAGGCCCAGCTCGCGGCCGAGCTTGCGGTGGTCGCGGGCGCGCGCCTCCTCGAGGCGCTGCAGATGCTCTTCCAGCTCCGCCTTCTTGAAGAACGCCGTGCCGTAGATGCGCGTGAGCATCTGGCGGCTCGCGTCGCCGCGCCAGTACGCGCCGGCGACCGACTGCAGCTTGAACGCGCCGATGCGCTTCGTCGACGGCGCGTGCGGACCCGCGCATAAATCGGTAAACGGGCCATTGGTGTAGAGCGAAACCGTGTCGATGCCCTGATCGCGCACGAGGTCCTCGATCAGCTCGACCTTGTAGTCCTGCTGCTCGGCCCGAAAGCGCGCGAGTGCCTCCTCGATGCCGATGTCCTCGCGGACGAACTCCTCGTCGGCGGACACGTGCGCGCGCATGCGCTCCTCGATCCGCGCGAAGTCTTCGTCTGAGACCTTCGTGCCCTCGGGGAACTCGAAGTCGTAGTAGAAGCCGTTGTCGATCGGCGGGCCGATCGAGATCTTGACCCCCGGATACAGCTCCATCACCGCCGCCGCCAGGACGTGCGCCGCGTCGTGGCGGATGACGTCGAGCGCGTCCCGGCCCGACTTGTCCGTGACGATCTCGATCGGAACGCCCTCGGCGAGCGGCCTGTCCAGATCCTGGACCACGCCGTCCTGCTTGACCGCCAGCGCCGCCTTCGCCAGGCCCGGCCCGATCGCAGCGGCGGCATCGGCGCCGGTGGCGCCGTCGGGCAGATCGAGCTCGTTGCCGTCGGGAAGCGGGACCTTCATCGCGCGCGAAGGCTAGACGCACGCCCAGCGTGCACGCGCGAACCCACGCCTGTAACGGCATACCCGAACAGGTGTTTGTATGCTTGACCAGTCGGCCGGTTTCGGGTGTTTCGCCCATTCGGTCCGTGAGCGCGCGGCGGTGACCCGCCTACTAGAGCGCGCTCCGGCTCGTGACCGCCGGCGCCCAGCGAAGCGGCTCGCGCGCGTGCGCCGTCCTGCGTTCCCGCGCCGCCGCCCAACGGAGATCCACGATGCGATCCCCAATCGCCACGACAATCGCCACGGCCGGCGTCGCCGGCATGCTGATGGCACCCCTGATGATCCTCACGGCCGCGGCCGCCGAGACCGGCGGCCTGCGGGCGCCGCTCCCCGGCCAGGCCTCGTTCGCACAGACGGTCCATGTGGCCGTCAAGGAGCGCGAGCTGCGCCGCACGGCCCGCCTTGCGAGCCTGGTGGCGCGTGAGCGGGGCGAGCGCCTGCGGCCGGGCTACCGCGCCGCGCTGCGGACGTTCACGGTCGCCCAGCTGCTGCGCGAGCAGCGGGAGGAGCGCCGCGCGCTGCGCGATTTGCGCGCGCCGGTCTCCCCCGTCCTCGAGGCGATCGCGAACTGCGAGTCGCACGGCAACCCGCGCGCGATCGGCGGCGGCGGCGCCTACCGCGGCAAGTACCAGATGAGCTATGCGACCTGGGCCGCCGTCGGCGGCAAGGGCGACCCCGCCGCCGCGCCGGAAGCCGAGCAGGACCGCCGCGCGGCGCTGCTCTACGCCCGCGCCGGCGCGTCCCAGTGGCCGGTCTGCGGACGCTGAACGGACACGATCAGCGCTGACACCGCGAGGGGACGCGTGCGCGGCCGGCGCACGCGTCCTGCCGGGTCATCCGTTCAGCCTCTGGTGACCCGCTCGCAACCGCTGACGACGCGGTCCCTGCGGTCGGCGCGCACGGTGTCGAAGCCCGTCCCGCACCGAACGACGTCGCGGACGCCATTCCGCGTGTTGATCGTGTCGAAGCCGGCGCCGCCGGTGACGATGTTGCGGCCACCGCCGGAGGTGATGCGATCGGCGCCCGCGCCACCGAGGATGGTGTCGTTGCCCGCGCCGCCGCTGATCTGATCGTTGCCGTTGCCGCCGGAGAGCCTGTCGTTGCCGTTCTGGCCACGGAGCACGTCGTTGCCGTTCTGGCCGGCTATGTCGTCGCGCCCATCGCCGCCGTAGAGGCAATCGTCGCCCGCGCCCCCGCGCAACAGGTCGTTGCCCTTGAGCCCGAAGATGTTCTCTCTCGCCGCGGAGCCGCGGATGATGTCGCGCGCCGCGGTGCCGAGGACGTCGTGGATGCAGCCCGCGATGATCTTCGCCTCGGGGGACGTCGTACTGCCGCCGCCGGTGCTGCCACCGCCGCCGGTGCTGCCACCGCCGCCGGTCCCGCCACCGCCGGTGCTGCCTCCGCCCGTGCCGCCTGGGCTGCCGTCTTCCTCGGTGCGGTCCACAACTTCGCAGTCGGCCTCGACGACGTCGCGGAAGTCCGCAATCACCGTGTCGTTGCCGTCATTGCAGTACACGCGGTCCGGGAAGTTCGGCGGCGGCTTGCGGCGCACCTCGATCAGGTCGTCGCCGCCCCCGCCGTAGATGAGGTCGACCCCCGCGTCGCCGACCACGTGATCGCGCCCGCCGCCGCCTTCATATACGTCGTCGCCGTCGCCCAGGACGGCCTCGCCTTCGGTGTCGGTCCTGTTCCGCACCGTGTCGTTGCCGTGCCTGACGGCGAAGTAGATCCGGTAGACCCCTGCCGCCGGACAGCGGACCGTCGCGCCGTCAGCGGCGCAGCCCGAGCCTGGAGTCACCGGCCCCCCGGCGATGTCGGTGAACACGTACTGGCCGTCCAGAAGCGACACCGTGAGGTCATTGGTCTCCTCGCCACGGTCGATCGCCCGCACGATGAACCCGTACGCCGTTGGGAGAAGGTCGACCTCGGCGGCCGAGGCCGCCCCGGGCGCCGCCAACGCGCCGACCACGGCGAGCGCGGCGACCATCAGTCGCGATTTGCTGCCGGCCACATTCAAAACGCGCATCCCGCGCTACCCCCGAAGTCTCTGTTCAATCCGGAGCAGGACCTTCCCCTGCCAGCGGCAGGGTAGCGGGTCAATCGCCCGCTTGGCGCACGTTGTCCGACTGCGCAGCTGATGCATCGGAACTCGGTGCGCCGCGCCGCGCCGTCGCGTGCAGGCCGACAACTGAGTAGTACATGGGTCCCTTTGCTCGCCCGCTGCGAGCGACCCGCCGATGGGGTCCTCGGTGACTGCCATCGCCAACCTCAGGAGCCTCGGCAAACGAGCCGTGCCCGGGATCGCGCTCGTCGCACTCGTGGTGCTGGCATCGCTGGTCGCCGTCGCGCTGCTGCTGTCGCAGGCCCAGAAGGACTCGCGCGACGCGGTGATGAGCCGGTTCGCCGAGCGCGCCCAGATCTCTGCGGCCCTCACCCAGTCGGTGTTCAGCGCCGTGGGCGCCGCCTCCGGAGAGCAGCTGATCCGCCGCTACAGCGGTTCCCCCGCGGAGCTCGCGCGGACCCTGCCCGCGCAGCTCGCCCGCTCACGCTCGCGCTACCTCGCCGTCGTCGACGCGCGCGGGCGGACACTTGCCGCGGCGGGGCCCGCGCCGCGGCGCGTGACGCTCGACCGCGCCGCAACCGGCGGGCCGGTGCTGTCCAACGTGTTGCCGTACAGCGACAGGCTGTTCGTGGAGTACGCGGTGCCGTTCGGCCCGCGAAACGATCGCCGCGCGGTCGTCCAGGCGATGCCGCTGAAGACGCTCGCGTCGTTCTTGGACGAGTACCTCTCGCGACTGCACGGTCTGGACGACACGGGGCTCGCGCTCACCGATCGTCACGGAGTCGTGCTCACGGTCATCGGGAACATCAGCCTCGACGGGAAGAGCCGCCCAACCCGGATCGGCACGGTGGCGACCGTCCCCGGCACGCCATGGGCGCTGCGCCTCGAGGCCTCCCGCGATCGCATTCTCGGAGGAGTCGATCGCCTGCGGTGGTTGCCGTGGCTGCTGGTCGTCGCACTCGCGCTGGCGACCATGGCCGGCCTGGCGCTGTACTCACGCGCCCGCAACTCCGTCCGCCGCCAGCGCGAGGCCAACGTCGCCCTGCACGAGAGCCGCGACCAGATCCGCACGCTCGTGGGCGCACTCGACGAGGGCGTTCTGCTCTACCACGCGGACGGTTCCACCGAGCTCCTCAACGCGTCGGCCCAAGAGCTGCTGGGCGCGCGACTGGAGGCCGCGCGCAACGGCGCGCCGGGATGGGAGCTGTTCGATGAGGAGGGCAACCCGCTCGACTCCGCCGATACTCCGGTCCTGCAGGCTCTCGCCACAGGGTTGCCCCAGGCCCAGATCGTCGGGCTGAAGCCGCCGGCCGGCCCGCGGCAATGGCTGTCGGTGCGCGCGCGGCCGCTGATGCGGCCCGACGACACGAGCCCGCACGCGGTCGTCGCATCCTGCACGGACGTGACCGAGCAGCGGGAGCTCGAGCTGCACCTCGTCGAGCTCGCCCAGCGCGACTCGCTGACGGGCCTCTGGAACCGGCGGCGCTTCGAGGACGACCTCGCCAAGCAGATCGCGCGCTGCCGCCGCTACGGCGACGAAGCGGCGCTGCTCGTGCTGGACCTCGACGGGTTCAAGGAGATCAACGACACGCTGGGCCACCTCGCCGGAGATGACGTCCTGCGGGCATTGGCCGACGGCCTGAGCCAGCGCCTGCGAGCCAGCGACAGCGCGGCTCGCATCGGCGGCGACGAGTTCGCGCTGCTGCTCCCGAACGTAGGCGACGCCGAGGCGCGCGCGGTCACGGCCGACGTCGCCGCGCGCCTTACCGAGTTCGTGCACCGGCATCTCGACCGCGACGTGCACTTGTCGCTCAGCATCGGCGTCGCGCTGCTGGACGAGACCGTCGGCGGCGTCTCGGAGGCCTTCACGGCCGCCGACCGCGCGATGTACGAGGACAAGCGCCGGCCGGACCGGCTTCCCTCTGCCGTGGGAAGCGAGGTCAACCTCAATGGCGACTCCGTTCCGCGCCCCTCCTCATTGCATCTACTTCTGACCGTCGTGCAGGCGCGGGACTCGTACACCGCCACGCACTCGCGCGAGGTCGTCACGCTCGCGCGCGCCGTCGCCCGCCGCCTCGATCTCGACGACCTGCAGGTGCGAGAGGTTGAGAACACCGCGCTGCTCCACGACCTCGGCAAGATCGCGCTCCCGGACGCCATCCTTCGCAAGTCGGGCCCGCTCACCGCGCACGAGCGAGTGCTCATGCGCCAGCACCCGATCATCGGCGCGCAGATCGTGTCGTCGATCCCGGAGCTCGAGCACCTCGCGCCCGCCGTGCGCGCGGAGCACGAGCGCTGGGACGGCTCGGGATATCCCGACGGTCTCGCCGGCGAAACGATCCCGCTGAGCAGCCGCATCGCGTTCGTCTGCGACTCCTACCACGCCATGACGAGCGACCGGCCATATCGCCGCGCTCTCTCGCGCGAAGCGGCGATGGAGGAGATCGCACGGGAGGCGGGCCGCCAGTTCTGCCCGACCGCGGCCCAGGCCTTGCTCGAGATCCTGCGTGCGGACGTCGGCGGCCGGCGACTGGCGGGCAGCGGTCGCGTGGACCCGGTCACGATCTAGACGCCCAGGCGCGACACACCGGTACTCGGACCATCCGTTCGCATGCCGCTCGGGCTGGTGCTAGCTTGGCCAGTTGGTTAGGGGGTACGCGTGAGGTTTCCTGGCGGGGGCAGAGAGAAGTTGCCGGTCGGCGGACATCTGTCCGTTCGCCTGCTCCTGTGCGCGGGCGCGGTCCTCGTGCCGTTGGCTCCCGCCACGGCCAACGCCGCGCCGACGCGCTCGGACACGTACGCGGTGCGTTCGCTCGACGGGCGCGACCTCGGCTTCAGCCGGCCGACCAGCCTCGCGTTCTCGACCGCCGATCGGGCGCTCCTCGTCGGCGAGCAGGTGCGCGGGCGCACGCTCGTTCGCAAGATCAGCCTGCTCGAGGAGGGTCGCGGCTCGCTGCGGCTGCCCGGCATCGCATCCGGTTCCACGCTCGCCTTCGACCCGGTTCGGCAGCGCGCGCGGATCGTCCGCGGCAACGGCGCAGTCTTCGACCGCGCCACGCGCAGCTGGCTGATCCTGGACCGCCGGTCGCGCGCGCTTCTAAGGCTCCCGGCGGCGGGCGCGAGGGGCTCGAGCATCTCGCTGCGCCGCCTCGACGGCCCACTCCGCTCCATCGGCCTCGACGCCCGCGCACGGACGATCTACGTCCTCACGAGCCGCCGCGTCTACGCGCTGGCCTTGTCGGGTGCGATCCGCCGCGTCATCGACCTGCAGCCGCTGCATCTGGTGGACGCGCGCGCCCTCGTCGTCGCGCCGACCGGCGACCCCACCGACGCTGCGGCGAACCAGCACATGTACATCGCCGACCGCGGCAAGGGCTCCCGCCGCGGTCGCGTCGTGGAGATCGGCGAGACGCGGGCGCGCCCGTTCGCGTTCATCGCGGCGGTCGAGACAGTCAGGCCGACACTGATCCAAACGATCGCCACGTCCGCCTACACCCCCCCTAGCCCTGACCCGGCCGGCATCGCATACATCCCGAGCAGCGACCGTCTCCTCATCAGCGACTCCGAAGTCGAGGAGATGTCGATCTACCAGGGGAAGAACCTGTTCACCGCGACCAGGACCGGGGCCGGCACCGGCACCGGCACGACGACGGTGTTCAGCAGCCAGGAGCCGACCGGGATCGGCTACAAGGCGTCCGACGGCACGCTGTTCGTGTCCGACGACGACAGGGACAGGATCTACATCGATCGCCCGGGCACCGACGGCGTGCACGGGACGGCGGACGACAGCGTCACGAGCTTCAGCACGACGGCGTTTGGCAGCGGAGATGCTGAAGGCGTCAAGTACGACGCTTCCACGGGCCATCTGTGGATCTGCGACGGCGTCGGGCTGGAGGTGTACCGCGTCGATCCCGCCGACGGCACGTTCGGCAACGGTAACGACATCGTCACCCACTTCGATATCGCCCAGCACGGCCCCACGGACTGCGAGGGCATCGGCATCGACGCCGCGCGAGCCTCGCTGCTCATCATCGACCCGAACACCCGGAAGGTCTATGAGCTGAGCAAGAGCGGTGTCCTACTGCGCATCCTCGACCTCACGGGCATCCCCACGTCGAACAAGCTCTTGGCAGACATCGAGATGGCCCCGACATCCAGCACGTCCGACAGCTCGTCGGCGATGGACTACTGGGTGGTCGATCGCCATGTCGACAACGGCAGCGATCCGAACGAGAACGACGGGCTGCTGTACGAGCTCTCGCTCGGCGGCTCCACGCCACCGCCGGCGAACGCGCCGCCCACGGCGAACGTGACCGCACCGGCTGAGGGATCGTTCGTCGCCGGGACCGTGACGCTGCGCGCGACCGCATCCGACGACGTGAGCGTGGCGAGCGTCCGCTTCTCCGTCGGCGGCACGACGATCGGCACCGACACCAACGGCGGCGACGGCTGGTCGATCCCGTGGAGCTCCACCGAGCGTGGCCGACGGCGCCAAGACCGTCACCGCGACCGCGACCGACGGCGCGGGCCTCACCGGCAGCGACTCGAACAACTTCACCGTCGACAACACCGCGCCCACCGTCGCCGTGTCGTCGCCCTCCGCGGGAGCGACGGTCAGCGGCACGGTGCCGGTCGCCGCCTCGGCGTCCGACGCAACTGCGTCGCCTCCGTCCAGTTCCTCGCCGACGGGTCGTCGATCGGCACCGACACCAACGCCGCCGACGGCTGGTCGGCCTCGTGGAACACCGCCGGCGCTCGCCAACGGCAGCCACACGCTCACCGCGATCGCCACGGACCGTGCCGGTAACACGCGCACATCGACGGCGGTCCAGGTCACGGTGAACAACAACGGACCGCCATCGGTCACGCTCACGACGCCCGCCGAAGGCGCGTTCATCCGGGGGACTGTGACCCTGACCGCGAATGCGTCCGACGACACGGCCGTGGCGAGCGTGCGCTTCGCAGCCGGCGGGACCACGATCGGCACCGACACCAACGGGTCAGACGGCTGGTCGATCCCGTGGAACACCACAGCGGTCACCGATGGGGCTAAGTCGCTCACCGCCACTGCAACGGACGGCGGCGGGCTGACCGCGACCGACTCCAACAACGTCACCGTCGACAACACGGCGCCGACCGTCACGATCACGGCCCCCACCGCCGGCGCGAACGTGAGCGGCACGGTTCAGGTCGCTGCGAACGCCGCCGACGCGAACGCGGTGACGGCGGTGCAGTTCTTCGCCGACGGCAACTCGATCGCCACCGACAGCAATGGCGCCGACGGCTGGTCGGTCGCATGGAACACCGGCGGTGTCGCCAACGGCACTCACACGCTGACCGCGATCGCGACCGATCGCGCGGCCAATCAGACGACATCCGGCCCGGTGCAGGTGGTGGTCAATCCGGCGCCATCGATCACGCTCACCGATCCGGCGGAGGGAGCGCTCGTCGCCGGGACGGTCACTCTGCGCGCCACGGCCACCGACGACGTCGGCGTGGCGAGCGTGCGGTTCGCTGTCGGCGGCACGACGATCGAGACCGACATCGACGGCACGGACGGGTGGTCGGTGTCCTGGGACACGACCGGCACCGGCGACGGGGTGCGGACCATGACCGCGACGGCGACGGACACCCAGGGAGCTACTGCCTCCGACTCCAACAACGTCACCGTCGACAACAGCGGGCCGACTGTCGCAATCACCGCCCCCGCTGCGGGCGCGACCGTCGTGGACAACGTGACGGTCACGGCCTCGGCCTCTGATCCGAACACGGTGACGGCCGTGCAGTTCTTGGCCGACGGGACACCGATCGCCACCGACACCAACGGCGCCGACGGCTGGTCCACGTCCTGGAGCACGGCCGCCGTTCCGAACGGCAGTCACACGCTGACCGCCATCGCCACCGATCGCGCGGCCAATCGCACGACCAGCGCACCGGTGCAGGTGACGGTCGCGAACGTCACGACGGTCCAGGTCCCGATCGCCGCGGGCGACGACGACGCGGATCAGCTCCAGGATGGGACGGTCCGCCTGGCCGACCTCGATCTCGAGCTCGGCAGCCAGGAGACCGGGATCGCGACGACGGTCGGCCTGAGGTTCCGCGCGCTCGGCATCGCCTCCGGCACGCGTATCACGAACGCGTACGTCCAGTTCCGCAGCGCCGAGAGGAGCCGCAAGAACGCCAAGCTCACGGTGAGGGCGCAGCGAACTGACGATGCGCTCGCGTTCACGACGACGGCGTTCGACGTCTCGGCGCGGCTGACGACGACGGCCTTTGCGAACTGGCAGACGTCCGGCTGGCAGGCCGGCGCCACGGGCACCGAGCAGCGCACTCCCAACCTCAGCGCGGTGCTGCAGGAGATCCTCGACAGGCCCGGGTGGTCGCCGGCGGGCGCGCTCGTGATCCTCGTGACCGGCTCCGGCAGGCGCACCGCGACCTCGTATGAAGGCGGGTCGCCGCCGGTCCTGGTCGTACAGTACGTGGCGCCCTGAGACCCACGATCCCGCTCGTCCGGGTCCTCGCCGATCGGCTGCACACGGACGGGATCCGCTACTGCCACTGGAAGAGCAACGCGTTCCTCGATCGCACGCTGCGTCGCCGAGAACGACCTCGACCTGCTCATCGCCGACGAGCACGCGGATCGCTTCGCCGCCGTCATGGACGCGCTCGGCTTCAAGCTCGCCGTGAGAGCAAAGGGCGCCCTTCCCGGCGTCGTCGACTACTACGGCTACGACGCCGAAGCCGATCGGCTCGCGCACGTCCACGCCCATTACGCGCTCGTCGTGGGCGACGACCTGACCAAGAACTACGTGCTGCCGCTGGAGCGCGCGTTCCTCGAGCGGGCCCAGGGCGAGCCGCTGCCGGTCCCGCCGCCGGCGCTGGAGCTGGTGACCCTCGTCATCCGGCTCGTGATCAAGCACCTCACATGGGATGCGCGCGCGCTGCGGTTGGGCGACGTTCCGCAGTCTGCACGCGCGGAGCTGGAGTACCTCGAGGAGCGCAGCGACGACGAGCAGGTCCGGCGCGTCCTCGAAGCGGAGCTTCCGTTCGTAGATGCGGCGCTGTTCGACGAGTGCCGGCTGGCGCTGGCACCGCACGCGTCCGCGTGGATGGGCATGCGCGCCGGCCGCCGGCTCGCCGGCGCGCTGCGCCCGTGTGCGCGGCGCCCACGCGTCGCGGACGTCGCGCTCAAGCTCTGGCGCCGGACGGCCGCCATCGGCCGCCGCCTGACTGTCGCGGCCGGCGCCGCGCAAGCGGCCGGCCTCCGGCGGCACGTTGATCGCGCTCGTCGGCGCCGACGGCGCCGGGAAGTCCACGGCAGTCGAAGCGCTCGCGCAGTGGCTGGGCCGCACGTTCGCGGTTACCCGCGGGCATCTTGGAAGGCCTCCCGCCTCGCTGATGACGCGCGCGCTCAGGACCGTGGCGCGGGGCCGGTCGGCCATCCGCCGGCTCGCCGGTCGCGGTCGCACTCCGCAGCAGTCGATCGACCAGGTCGTGCTGGCGGCGGCGCTTGCGCGCGACCGCCGGCGGGAATTCGAGCGCCTGCGCCGGCGTGCGGACGCCGGCGAGCTCGTGGTCTGTGACCGCTTCCCGCTACCCGAGCTGAAGTCGATGGACGCCCCACGCGTACAGCGCTTCGCCGACCCGCACCGTTGGCGGCGGCTGACCGCGCGCTTGGCCGCATACGAGCAGCGCTGCTACGACGCGATCTCGGCGCCCGACGTGCTGGTCGTCCTGCGCGTGGACCCCGAGATCGCCGTGGGCCGCAAGCCGGAGGAGAACCCGGACTTCGTGCGCGCGCGCTGGGAGGAGATCTGGGCGATCGCCTGGGACGACGTCCCCGGCGCCCACGTCGTCGACGCGAGCGCACCGGCGACAGACGTGTTCGCCGCCCTCCGAGCGCTCGTGTGGGCGGAGGTGTGAGTGACGCACCTCGTCGAGCTAGCGGGGCCGCCCGGCTCTGGAAAAAGCAGTGTGATGAAGGAGTTGCACGCGCGCAGGCCTGATCTCGCGGCTCCGCCAGTGGTCACGCGTGGCCGTCATGCCCCCGCGTTCGGGGCGAGTCTCGCTGCCTCGCTCACGACCATCGTGCGCCGCGGCGCCTTCAACCGCCACTGGACCCGCGATGCGCTGGCGATGATGGCCGCCTACCGCGTGCTCCCGCGGGTCCTCGCACGCGAGCACGACGGCGTCGTCGTGTTCGACCAGGGCCCGATCTTCGCGCTCACCCGCAACGCGGTGCGCGACGAGCGGCTGCGTGCGTGGTGGCAGCAGACGCTGAGGCGTGGGGTGGGCTGCTGGACACGGTGGTCTGGCTCGACGCTTCCGACGACGTCCTGCTCGAGCGGATCAACGCGCGCGCCAAGGACCACCGCCTGAAGGGCGACGCGACACGCGAGGCGTACGCGGTCCTCGAGCGCAGCCGAGCGGACTACGAGGCGGTGCTCGCGCGCATGACGGCAGCGGGCACAGGACCCACCGTCGTTCGCTTCGACACCACCGCGCGTTCGCCGCAGGAGATAGCCGAAGACGTCCTCGCGATGATCCCGCCGCCGTGAGAAGCAGGCTTCGCGACGACACGCTGTCCCGCAAGGCGTCGCTCAACGCCGTCGCGGCGATCCTCGACTACAGCGCCCGCATGGTCGTCGGGTTCCTGATCAGCCCGCTGCTGGTCTCGAAGCTCGGCGACGTCGTCTACGGCGTCTACCAGACGCTCGGACGCCTCGTCGGCTTCGCGACCCCGGCCGGCGGACGGCCTAGTCAGGCACTCAAGTGGACGATCGCTCGTCAGCAGCACTCGACCGAGTACGAGGAGAAGCGCCTGCAGGTGGGCAGCGCGCTCGTCGTGTGGCTGCTCTTCCTGCCCCCGTTGCTCATCGCGGGCGGGCTGCTCGCCTGGTTCTCCCCCGAGCTGCTAGCCCTCGACCATGACCTGCACACGGAGGTGCGGATCGCGGCGGGGGTGCTCGTCGCCGACCTGATCCTGCTGAACCTCCTGACGATCCCGCAGTCGGTCGTCCAGGGCGAGAACCTCGGCTACAAGCGCATGGGCCTCTCGACGCTGGTGGTCATCGCCGGCGGCGGCATGGCGGCGCTGGCCGCAGAGCTGGGGGCCGGCCTGATCGGCGTGACCGCGTCGGTGCTGGCCACGACGGTGCTCACGGGTCTGGTGTTCCTGCGCGTCGCCCGGCGCCACGTGTCGTGGTTCGGCGTCGCGCGGCCCTCGTGGGACGTCGTCCGGACGTTCTTCAAGCTCAGCGGCTGGTTCCTGCTCTGGAACCTCGTCATCCAGCTGATGCGCGCGAGTGACGTGGTGGTGCTGGGCATCGCCTCGTCGCCCCAGGACGTGACGGTCTACGCGCTGACGCGTTACGTCCCGGAGGCGATCTTCGGTGTCGTCGCCATCACGATCACCGCGATCATGCCCGGGCTCGGCGGAGTGATTGGCGCCGGGGACATGTCGCGCGCGGCCGGCGTGCGCTCGGAGTCGATGTCGGTGACCTGGCTCCTGGCGACGGCGGCGGGCGCCGCGTTCATCGTGCTGCACGAGCCGTTCCTGACGCTCTGGGTCGGCTCCGAGTACGACCCCGGCACGCTCGCCACGCTTCTGATCGTCGTGATGACGCTGCAGTTCGCGTTCATCCGCAACGACTCCAGCATCATCGACCTGACGCTCGAGCTGCGTAGCAAGGTCGTCCTCGGGTTCGTGTCGGCGGCCGCGTCGATCGGCCTTGCCGTCTTCTTCATCCGCGGGCTGGACCTCGGGATCGAGGGGCTGGCCCTCGGCTTCATCACGGGCCGCGCGATCGTGAGCGTCGCCTATCCATGGTCGGTCTGCCGCTCGCTGGGCCTGTCGGTGACCGGTCAGCTGCGCGGCGCCGCGCGGTCACTGGCATTCACGGCACTTCTGTTCGGCGCCGCTGTCGCCGCCGCTCCGGCGACCGACGTGGACTCGTGGCCGGCCCTGGTCCCGCTGGCCGCCGCGACGCTGACGCTCGCAATGGCGCTGTCGTTCTTCATCGGCCTGTCGGCGACGCAGCGCATCCGGGTGTCGCACCGCGTCCGCCAGATCATCGGTCGCGCGTAGACGCGGCTTCTCGACCCCGGCGTAAAGCGAGGTTCGGGACTCGCGACGAGGCCCTCCAGGCCGCGGGGCTGTCGGAATAGCAAGTCGCTTCGAGGCAGAAGCAAGTTGCTCGCAGGCGAAAGCGCGGGCGTGGCATGTGTCGCTTGCCTTCGCTGCGAGTGTGGAGAAAGTGCATGTTCAGGAGCCTGACAGCGCGGTACGCTCGGTCCCGGTGGGTCGAGCGGGGAGGCGATGAATGTGCGGACAGCAAGGCGAACGTGGGCCGTAATGGCAGTCGTGGGGGTCGTTGTGGCCGGTGGAGGCGCTGCGGTCGCGCAGGCGGCGAAGCCGGTGGAGGCGTTCCGTTGGCACGACGAAGCGGACTTCGTTACCACTCGCTGTGGTGTAGCCATCCGGCTCGAGGTCAGCGAGGGAGGCAACGTCATCGGACGTATGCCGGGAAACGACGGGTTTCCGCACTACACCGCGACCTGGCGCGGCGAGGCGACCTGGACCAACCTAGCCACAGGCCGGGCCTACACGTTCAAGTGGAGCGTCGTGGACCACGACGGGTCGGTTGTCGACAACGGCGACGGCACATTGACTGTCCTGACCCAAAATGCCGGAACCGAAAGCGTCTACGGACCGGACGGCCAGAGGCTGCACCACGTAGCGGGCTTGCAGCGAGCGGTCCTGCTCATAGACCACGGCGGTACGCCGACCGACCCGTCCGACGATTCGGTCATCAGTTTCGACATCCTGTCCTCGCACGGTCGCCCTGTGCCCGACAACGATTTCTGCGCGGAGTTCCGCACGCTCACCGGCTGACCCTCGAACTACCGCTAGCAAGAGGGTCGGGCAACAGACTGCTGCTTCGAGGCAGAAGCGAGACGCTGCGATCGCGATACTGAGCAGGCGATGTCAGGGGAGAACGTCGAAACCGTTCGTCGGGGGTTCCACGCGGTTAATCGTGGCGACCTCGACGCGTTGCTCAAGGAACTCGATCCGGAGATCGAGCTGACCCCTTCCCTAGTCGGGGGCGTCGAACAGACCCATTTTCACGGCCATGAGGGCTACCGCGCATGGTTCCAGCAACAGCTCGAGATCTACGACTGGGTGAGGTTCGAGCTTGCCAGCGTCCGAGCGGTGGATGACAAGGTGATCGCGATCTACACGACTCGCGTGCGTGCGAGACAGAGCGGGATCGAATTCGAGGCGCCGGGCGCGGCCGTCTTTACGTTTCGCGCCGGCCGAATAGTGAAACAGACCGGGTATCAGCGCCCCGAAGAAGCCGTCGCAGCGGTTGGGCTGACGGAGTAGCACCTCGCTTTGAGGCAGGAGCAACAGCCTCCGTATGGGGCGGGGAAACGGGACCACATCGGGACCACGGCGGCCCCCGCAACGACGAAACCCCGCGCAGCGGCGGGGTTCCTGGAAGTGGGCGGTACTGGGCTCGAACCAGTGACCTCCTGCTTGTCGAGCAGGCGCTCTCCCAGCTGAGCTAACCGCCCCTGGGACGGGCAAGTGTAGCGACGGGCGGCGGGCAGCCCGGGACACAATCGGACGTGCAGGAGCAGGAGCCGCCGCCGCTCTTGCGTGCGCACGTTCGACAGCGCCGGCGGCCCGGCCGACAGGCCGTTCCACGTCACCATCACCGGAACCGGCGCCTGATCAGCCGCGCGGCGCGAACGCCGACCGAACGGCGCCGTACACAGGCTTCTCGCCGTAGTTGACGTCGAGTAGCAGCGGCAATGTCTCGGCCCCGCGCCACGTGTAGCGGTCGCTCACGCCCCAGACCGTGAAGCGCGAGCACGCCGGCAGCGCGTTGCAGGCGCCGGCCACGGCCGCGTACTGCGCCTGCTGATTGGCGAGGTGCTCGGGATGCGCGGTGTAGCCGGGCTCGATCGCAACGTCCATCTCGGTGACCTGGACCTCGACGCCGAGGTCGGTGAAGCGGCGCAGCGACGCGGCGACCACGTCGGGATCGGGCGGGCTCTCCTCGTCCCAGTGCATCTGGATGCCGACACCGTGGATCGGCACGCCCTTGCGCTTGAGGTCGGCGACCAGCGCCAACATCGCGTCGCCCTTCGGACCGGGCAGCTCGATGTCGTAGTCGTTGATGAAGAGCTTTGCGGCCGGGTCGGCCTCATGCGCGTAGCGGAACGCGAGCTCGATGAAGTCTGCGCCGAGCGCCTCGTAGAACAGAGACTCGCGGAAGGTTCCGTCCTCGTCGAGCACCTCGTTGACCACGTCCCACTCGGGAATGCGCCCGCGCCAGCGCCCGACGACGTTCGCGACGTAGTTCTTGAGCACGCCGGCCAGCTCGTCGTGGCCCCAGCGCTCGGCCTTCATCCAGCCCGGCAGCTGCTCGTGCCAGACGAGCGTGTGGCCGTGGATCGACTTGCCGTGGCGCTCGGCGAAGTTGACGAGGCCGTCGGCGGCGAAGAAGTCGAACTGGTCGCGCTGCGGCTGGAGGAACTCCCACTTCATGCTGTTCTCGGGCGTCAGCGCGTCGTACGAGCGGATCAGCGCGTTCTGGTAGTCGAAGTCCGCCCAGAAGTTCGGCCGCCAGTCGAAAGCAGCGCCGAGCAGGACGTTGCGCTTCGGCGCGGCGGCGACCGACACCGGTGCGACGGGACGGCGCTTCTGCTTCGGACGCGCGGCGGAGTACGGCGACTTGCCGACGAGGCCGAGGCCGCCGACCTCCACGCGACATCCGGTCGAGCGCAGGCGCACGGCGTGGCGCCCGGGCTGCGCCGTTGCCGGCGCACGCAGCGAGCGCCACGAAGAGCCGACGCGCGCGCGCAGCAGCCGCGACTTGCCGAGTGCCGCGGTGAGCGTGGCGCGCTTGCAACCCTGCGCGCGGGCGCGGCCTACGAACGCGACGACCGGGACCGTGCTGCTCAGGCGCACGGTCTGCTTGCCCTTGATGACCAGCGTCGCGCCCTTCGAGCTGCGCGCGGCGCCGGCAACGGACGGCGGCAGGCATACGAGCGCCATTACGGCAAGCAGCAATGTGATCGACGGCGCGACCCCCGCCGGGCGCGGCCGTCCCGTCCACGTCCTCCCCACAGCGTGAGTTCTACACGGCCGAGCTTACGAATGCGTAAGTTCTACGAGCGGCTACGCGCCAAGTGAACGCTTTCGTTCACTCCGCGCCGCAGACCAGGAAGCCGTATTCGCGTGCCAGCCGGCGCGCTTCGGCGCTGGTCTGCGAGACGCGCCGCGCCTTCTCGCCTGCGGAGCCATCCTCGTTCGCCGTCGCGTCGCGCAAGCGACGGACGTCGTCTTCGAGCTCTACGAGCTCGGCCACATAGGCGTCGAACTTCGCGCGGTCGCCGGGCACGCGCCCGAGAGCGCGTAGGCGTCTGATCGAGTCCGAGATCAGCGACACCACGGTGTCGAGGTAGCGCAACCCCTCCGCCTTGCTGCCGTTGTTGCGAGACCGAGCCTCTCGCTCGCGCGTCCGGTAGTCGCCGCAGATCGCGTCACCGCGGGCGATGAAGCTGGCGCGGGCATCCGGCTGGGAGCCGCGGCGGGTCGGGGTCTTCTTCTTGGCAGGGGTACTCCCGGACCGATTACGGCTGCGACTGGTCGCGCGCTTGCGCTTGCTGCGGGTCATGTCCTCGTCCCCGTTCTCACCGTCGTCGCTCTCGGTGCCGGAGCTGGTCTCCGTCCCGGCTTCGTCCGTGCGCATTGTCGTGGCCTGGTTTTCGTCCGAGGTCGTCGTCGCACTCTCGGATCGAGTGGGCAGCGGCGTCGTGACGGGCTCGGCGCTCGCGCTCGCGTCAGTGTTCTCGTCGTCACCGCCGCAGCCGGCGAGCAGCATCGCCAGAACGACAACAACCACCCAACGGACAACAGGGGCCTCCACGGCGGAGGCCCCTGTTCCCCGATTGCTTCTCAGCAGGATCAGATCGTGATCCCGTTGGCAGCGAGCGCACACAGGACGTCGTGCACGAGCTCGATGTTCAGCGCGTCGTCGATGGCCTGGGTGATGTCACCCAGCTCGCACGTGTCCGGCGTGGGAGCCGGCTCGCTCGGACGCGGCTTACCGCACGACGGATCGCCGCCACCCGCGGGCGAGCTCGTCGGACAGGCACCGCTGTTCGGCGGAGGCGCGGCTCCGGCCACGCCGATGCCCGCGAACGACAGGGCGCCAACGACCCCTACGAGAATCACAAATCTGCGCATGCGTCCTCCTAGATCGTGATGCCGTTGGCAGCGAGCGCGCACAGGATGTCGTGCACGAGCTCGATGTTCAGCGCGTCGTCGATGGCCTGGGTGATGTCGCCCAGCTCGCAGTCGTCGACGGGGACACCGCCGCCGCCGCCGCCACCACCGCCACCGCCGCCGCCGCCCTGGTCACTCTTGCCACAGGCGGGGTCAGGGTTCGTGCCGGCCGCTTGCTCCGGACAGGCGTTGCTGCCTTCCGGCGGCGCGGCTCCGGCTACACCGATGCCAGCCCCGCCGAACGCCGCGGTGATCACCGCAGCGAGCAGGAACTTCTTCATTTCCCCTACTCCTTCCCCGAAGGTCCACTTCGGTTAGACAACCTAGACAGAGAAGGTCTCCGAAGGGCCCATCCAATAGTCGGTGAATCCCCGTAAACTGGCGCGTTGCCGCTCACCCCGGCAGCCGCCATCTCCCGGCGGATGCAGCGATACGCTCCGTTCCCCACCCCGGCGCCGTGGCGGAGTGGCTACGCAGCGGCCTGCAAAGCCGCGCACCTCGTTCGATTCCGAGCGGCGCCTCTGACGAATCCCCTGCATCCACGGGGTTTTTCGCTTCGCGCGCGTCGTCGAGCGGGGTCGCCGTGTCCCCGCCATGTCCCGAAAATGCCTCGGCGAGCTTCGCTGCGTCCGCAGCCCTCGGGCGATGGTGGAGGTAGCGCTGCGTCGTGGAGTAGTGCGCGTGGCCCATGTAGACTGCACCGCGTACGGGTCGAGCTGCGTGATCGCGGCGGTCCCAAAGGCGTGTCTGAGCGCGTGAAAGACCAGGCGCCGGAGGCCGGCGTCTCTCGACGGCCGTGTAGTACCGGCGCCGCAGCGCCCAGGCGTCGAGGAACTCGCCGGCTTCGTTGCAGAAAACGAGCGCGTCGTCGTCGGTGTAGGTCGCGCGGTCGGGACCGCTGCGACTTCTGACTCGCCCGAGCCAGAGGTCTGGGTCGCGCGTTCCTTCTGTCGCGCGAGCGCCGAAACAACGTCGGGCACCATCGGCACCGACCGGACGCGCTTGCCCTTCGGGACCTTCACGCGGCGGTCGGTGTAGTTCTGCCGCACGTGCAGCAGGCCGCCGACGAAATCCACGTCCTTCCACCTGAGCGCGAGGATCTCGCCCTGCCGCAGCCCGGTGTACGCCGCGACGCGGTAGAGCGCTGCGTCCTGCGCGTCGTGCGCCGCGTTCGCGAGCAGCTCGACCTCCTCGCGGCTATACGTGTCGAACTCGCCCGTGTACGTGACCTGCGGGCGCTCGACGAGTTCGGCCGCGGCCGGGTTCGTAGCTAAGCTGCCACTTGCGCTGCGCGCGCTTGAAGATCCCGTGCAGGACGGTGAGGTGCCGGACGATGGTGCGGTTAGAGAGCGTCCGGTTGCCCTTGTCGTCCTTGCGCTTGAGTAGCCGCAGCTTGTAGGCGTCGATCATGTCCGGCGTGACCGCGTCGAGTGGTTGCTCTCCAAACTCGGGTATGAGGTAGCCGTCGATGACGCCGCGGTAGTCGGCAACGGTCGAGGGGTCCCGCTGCCGCTCCTCCACGATGAACCGCAGGAACTCGCGCGCCCCGTCCTCGAACGTGACGACGGCCGGGTGTCCAACTTCTTGGACAAGTTCGTAGAACCCCTCCGCGACCTTGATCCGCTCGTCGACGAGGAACGCCTCGAGCGCCTCCTGCGCAGCCTTGCGGGTGAAGTGGTCGGCGGGCGGCGCGCCGCCCCGAAGCCACGCGGGCCCGAGACGGCGCGTCGTCTGCTGCGGCTTGCGGCCGGGCACGCGCGACTTGATGAGCCACACCGGCCCCTCGCGGCGCTCCTCGAGCTTGAGATGCGCGGTGACGCGCTGCGTCACGCCACGCGCCTCTCGGCGGCGCGGCACTCGTCGGCCATCGAGCGCAACTTCCGGCGCGACAGGTCGCCGAGGTTGTCGCCGTCGCGTTCGAGGACGCGCTCGAGGACGTCCGCGGCTGCGGACGTCAGGCGCTTGTACTGGCCGAACACTTCGACGCTAAGCGCGTCGATTTCGGCGACGCGCGCCTCGAGTTCGGCGAGGCGCACGTCGGTACGGTTGGCGGTGGTCATGGGAGCACATCCTCCTGTGGCCGGGGCCCCGTGGCGTTCCAAGCGTCGCGGGGCCCGCTTTGCATTGACGGCCGCGACTGTACGCCTCGAGGTACCCACGGGTCAAGAGCCACGCGACTTAGCGCGCGTGGGGACTGTCCCCACCGCCGAGGTAGTCTTACGGACGGCAAGACCTATCCCGCGCACGCTCCTAAGCCGCCTGGTCGCGATCGGGCGTCCACGCTCCGCGCTCCCACGCCTTGATCGCCTCGAGGTCGTACCGGTAGTAACGGCCGACGCGAATCGTGGGGATCTTCCCCTCGCGCGACAGCCGGTAGACCTGGGACACGTGCACCTGGAGATAGCTCGCGAGCTGTTCTGGCGTAAGTCGCTTCATCGTGCCCGCAACGTAACCCCCATCTCCGATCGCAACTGAGGGCGTGGCCGCAAATGCCGTTGTTTACGAGAAGGAACTACACCCGGTTTCGCAGGCGTGTCGCACGGTGTCGCGTCACGTCGCAACGGCGGCGGCTTCCCGCACTCAAGACATCGCACGTCGTCCCACTCGTCCACGTGAACCGGCCCGCCACAACGACACGACGCCGGCCGAAGCGCATCACGCGCCCGGTCGTCTAGCGCGGGTTCTGTCTGGTTGTCATCTCTCATCTTGCGTTCCTTCGCTGGTCTACGTATCGGCGCGCGCACTCTCCGCGAGGCGTAGCTAGAGCGGAGCTGCTCGCCCGGTCCCGGAGGGCACGAGGACACATCGGCCTCGAGGCGCACCTCGCCCCCTCGACGGGGAACGAGGAGCGACATCGAGGGTCCCGTCGGTACTGAGGTACCGGCTGTCGGCACGAGGACTCAGGCGCGCCCAGGTCGAGCTTTACCGCGCAGCAGGCTTTCGCTCGCATTCGTCCACGCTCGCCTCCGCCGAAGCGGACACGGACGGTTGCATCTGGGAGTACTCGCACCCGGCTGCGTCGACAGCACCTACGCTTACACCCCTTAGCCGGGGCCGGCTGGTCCGACCTCACAAATCCACCCGCACGCGCAGGTAGCCTCTAGCACGGTCCTCTTGTCAAAAGGGAGGGACCCGTGGTCGGGACGAGGATTAGGGAGTGCGAGCTCCTGCCTCGTCCCGACGTTTCTCAGGGGGCGACTATCGGAGCAGGAGCACCCCCCGCGCTAGAGAGGAATTCGCGTCCACGTGGGACACGGCCGCGAAGCCTCAGTCTGGGATGAAACATGCTTAGTCACTCATCCCAGAGTGGCGGCGCGTTCGGATGGTGTAACGGAGCGCAAGAACTCCTAGTCCGCAACTTCCGAAGGTCGCCCAGAAACGACTCGCGCCCCGCCGGTCCAAGCCCAGACGGCGCGAGAGCTGATGTGACTAAGACCAGCCCAGATGAGATGTGCGACTCGTACATCGTCGCACCGCCCACGGACACTCAACGGCAGCGCGGCAGCAAAACACGTTTCCCCGAAAAATGTCTAGAGCGGCCAGTACATAAGCAACGAAATCGTCAGAGACCGACGCACTCTTCCGTCCCCTTATGGGGTTCGGGCAGCAGTGCTGTCGCTCGGCCGGCCGGTATCGCTGGCAGCAGCGGCCATAGAAGCCGCGTACACGCTGCCGGGATGACAGTGCTGGCGCGGGATTCGGCACAGCTCAGCACAGCGTGTCCCGAGCTGAGTCCCAACTCTTATAGACGCGCCGCGCGTTTGGAGCGGCCACTATCGGCAACTAGCCGCGCTGTCCGCGGAGCCGTGCTGTCACCACAGCCGTGGCTAGGTGGCTCTTGCGCCGATGCCGCGTTGGTCGCGGAGGTGGCCGATGATGCGCGATACGGACCAGGCGCCGCTGTTGGTTGACAGCTCGAGCGAGAAGTTCCGGCCAAGTACGGCGCGACGGTCGCGGCCTTGTGCGACAGCGGGAGCAGTGCCGAGTGTTACGGCAGCGGCGGTGCCGAGCGAGCCGTCGTTATACGCGACCTTGACGTTGATCGAGCCCGAGCCGTCGAGGAGCCATTCGCGGATGACTTTCTCGGCGCCTGGCGATCCGGGGTCAAAGAACGCCGTGCGGTACTTGCCGGTGATGGCTGAGCCGTTGTCGGTCGTGTACGCCTCGGTGATCTTGTAGACGTGATCGTTGAGGGAGAACAGGAGTCCGTAGTTGGCGCTGGACACCTCTGCGCAACACAAGCCGCGAGCGGCGATTGTCCAGCGCGACCAGCTCTCCGCCGCGGGGTCGTACACGTAGATGCCGCCCGAGGTGTCGTCGGTGAGTTTCGTGGTCATGTACAGCCGGTCGCGGTGCCACGTCATCTGTACGTGAGAGGTAGTCGCGACAGCCTCGTAGAACGCGCCGTCTCCTAACTCACTGAGAATCTAACCTATATTAAATAAAATATCTATCAAACCATACACCTTTACCAAATCACCACCCTTATTCAAATATATCCCTTCACTTTTCCATAAATAAACCCCACAACCAAAAACTGCACATACAACCCCTATCTGCGAGCAACCTATACCGCTACTTATAACCATGTAGTTAAATATAAGTTGCCGCCCTCGTCCGTCGACGTGCCATAGAACCGGAAGAACTTCGTCTGCTTGAACACGAATAGCTGCTCGCGCCAGTTGCAGATGGCCATGATCTGCTCGCCATCGCCGGGATCGAGGTCGACGTAGTTGTTGGCGCCGAACGTCTCGGGGTCGCCCGCGTCGGAAAACTTCACCCGCGAGCGGTTCGTCGTGTCACAGGCGGCGACGAGGCGGTTGTCAGCCGGGGTGACGCCGAGGAATGAGCAGGTTGGAGCGGCTGAGTTCGTCCAGGTCGAGCCGTTGAAGTATTGCTGCGTCGTGTTCGCGTTGCGTGAGGCGGTGACGTACACCCGCTCGGCGGTCGGCGTACCGATCCGCGCGAACGAGTACGCCAACGCCGAGGTCCCAAAGGAGTTGCTCGTCGCAAGGACCGCGCCGTTGGAGAGGGCATCGACGCGACCCGCTGTCGCGCCCACCGCGTTGCGGCCGGCGAGGACGAACTGCGTGCACGTCCGTATATCGGAACGGGAACAGCGTTTGGTAGTTCCCCGTGGCTGCGGCGACCGACGTGTACTCGTCGTAGCCGTCGCGTTCGCGGACGCGGCCGTTGCGGTCGAACATCACGTCGACCGCCTCTAGCGCGCCGAGCGCTTCCCCGCGGGTCCGCACGAAGGTCGAGCCCCGGGAAGCGCTTGATCTACCGGAGGGGGTGTACATGGCCCCGCCCTAGCGCCCCTGTTCCTGGCGGAGGGCCCGCAACTCGCCTGGTGAGATGCTTGGCGCCCTGGCCTTGTGCGCTTCACGGCGCAGCGCGTCGAGTTCGCCGCGGGACACTTGGAGGTAACGGTCGATCTCCTGCTCGGGCGTCAGGGCGGCGGTCCCGGTCGCGTTCTTGCGGAGAGGGATCGCGTCGCCTCGCTGGCGTGAGAGCGCGCCGATCTCGCGGTCGATGGCCCCGCGGCGAGCGTTCAGCTTCGTGTACTCGGCGGTGGGCTTGTCCGCGTTGATGCCGCGCTGCCGCAGAGCCGCCATCTTCGTGTCGATGCGCTCCTGCTCCTCGAACAGTTCGCCGATGCGCGCGGACGGGGGGTCGATCGCGTCGACGCGCACACCGGCCCCGACCAACAGCAGCTTTTCCGTGGCGCCGTGCCCGCGGCGGCTGGTGCCTTGCGTGGCGAGCTGGTTGAGCGCGTTCGCGGGCCGGGGAACTGCTTGACGAGGTAGTCGAGTTTCGCCGGCCAGCCCCAGGTCGTGTTGCCGGTGCGCCGTCGCGGTAGTCGGCACGATGCCGTAGCGCTCGCGTACGTTCTCGGGGAGCGCGCAACCCATTCGGGGGCGGCGACGAGCGGGCTGTCCTTGCGCTGGATCGGGGCGCGGAAGAAGAACGAGAAATTGTTGAGGTACTCAACTGGATTCTTCGCGACCGGTTCGCCATGCCGCCGAGGAACCTGCCGAGCTCGTCGATGTACTCGCCGGGCGTGTCGGTCGGGAGTTCGTTGAGGAGCGTCAGCGGCAGCGCGAACGAGATGGCGCGCGGTTCGCCGCCGATGCGGATGAAGATGGGCGCCTGGCGCTGCTTGTACTCCTCGAGTGTCGTGTCGAGGTCGCGCACGTCGGTCCCGAGCGCCTTCGCCGACTCCTCCCTGGCCTTCTGGTACGTCTAGAACTTGCCGGGTTGGTGAGGAGTTTCTTACCGTGGAGGGGCAGCGCCCTAGCGGTGAAGGTGTAGAACGGCAGCGCGCGGCGCGCGAACTTGCGCTCGAACTCGGTGAGGTCCCCGTAGTCGATGTGCACCTCGAGGGCGCGGTCGGCGGCCTCCGCCGGCTTCAGCCCGCGGTCTAGCTCGTGCTTGTACGTCGCGAGCCGGATCAGGTCTTCGCGGTTCTTGAACAGGCGCGCGACGGGCTGCGCGCCCTTGCGCCGCAGCCGCTTGACGCCCTTACCGCCCGTCGTCGACGCGAGGTCGGACAGCTCGCGCCCGATGTAGCCGGAGCGGATGACGCCCTCGCGCTGCGCGCCCTGCACGAACTCGTCGAGACTGACGCGCTGGCCGGCGACCTTGATCGTCTTCCCTGACGGCTTCGCGTCGGCGGCGAGCTTGCCCGCCTGTTTCTCAAGCTGGTTGACGCGCTTCAGCGCCTTCCCCGCCTAGCCGATGTTGCGGGGCAGCAGGCGGCCGGCTGCTCCAAGTACGCCATCTGAACATCACCGACCAAGTTCCGAGCATGGAAGCCGGGGGTTGCGGTCGCGAGCGTCTTGAACCCTGCGGTCGCGCGATCGAACGCCTTACCGATCGTTGACCCTGCGCGGCGCGGCGTCGCCTGCCCGAATGCGTTGTCCACGACCCGCTTGTCCAGGGCGACGTACCGGCCCGCCGACTTGCCCACGTCCTGCGGGTCCACCTCGCGGATGCCGTAGCGCTTGTCCTTGACGCCGAGGTGATAGATCGCGTCGTGCGCGCCGAGCGTTATCTCCTGGCCCGCCTTCACGGGACGCCCGAGGTCGGCGAGCTCGCGGGCGAGCGTCGCCTGCGACACCGACCGCGCGGACTCGATCCCGTAGTTCGCGTGCACGAGCGGAACGTTGGTCGAGAACTCGGGGAGCCCCTTAGCGGAGCGTTCGGGATTGATCTCGTCGAGCGGCCGGCGATCGGTGCGCTCCCGGGCACTCCCGGGGCGCCCGTGCGACGCCCCACCCCGACGCGCGGGGGTGGTTGCGCCGCGTTGCCGTAGCCGGCTTCGAGCACGTCCTCGCGGGCGTGCGGGAAGTAGTTAGGAATCTCGCCTTCCACGATGCCCGCCTGCGAGCGGACGCGCTTGAAGTAGCGCAGCCGGTCGCGCAGGTAGCGCGCGGGCTCGCGCAGCTCGTCCGGCAGCGTCCGAAGGTTGCCGCGCTCGATGGCAGCAACGACAGTCGCGTAGTTGGCAGCACCGAGCCGCTTCTGCAACGCGCGGGCTTCGGCCTCCACGCGGTCGATCTCGCGCGTGGCAGTTGCGCGTGCGCGGCGCGACGCCTGCCGCGACCCGACGAACTGCGCCTCGTCGGCGCCCGCGGGCCGCAGCGACGGCCGCACGTCGCGCGCCACGTCCTTGACGGCGCCGCCTGCGCGCCCGAGGGTACCCGTAGGAGCCTTCCTAAGCCCTTCTGCGGCCTTCGCGGTACCCGACCGCACCCCAGGTACCTCCGGCCTGCAAGCTTGACTGTGACGCCCTTTGCCGGGGAAGCCTTCTGCGCGGCGTTCTTGGCCGCGCGCTGCGCGACGCGCTGTGCACCCTCCTCCGACATGCCAGTGCCGCGCGCCTTCTTGAGAACGCGCCGGCCCTCTTTCTCGGCAGCCTTCCGCGCGACGCTGCCAGTGCCGAGCGTCGCATACGTCAGCGGGTCGGCAGCAACGTCCAGCGCGAAACCGCCCACCGCCTGCACGACCTTCGGGGCGCCGGCCTCCTCCAGCACGTCGCTGAACGTGTAACGGTCTTCGTTGCGGATGCCGCGGCCAGCGGCGCGCAGCACGTCCTCGCCGCGCAGCGCCGCTCGTGTCGCGCCGGCAACGGCGTGAACGGGGCGGGTTGTCTCCTCGAGCACGTCAATGACCGGGGCGACGATCTTCGCGCGCTTGAACTTCTTGCGCTCCGCGAACTTGCGGTTAGAAACCTTCTTCGCCAGGTCGGGCTCGAGCACCGGGTCGAACGGCACCTTCCGGCCCGTCTTAGGGTCCGTCAGCGTGCGGGGGTAGCCGGGGTACTTCGACCGGATGTACGCGGGCGCCCGTCCGCGGTCGGCGGCACCCTTCGTGTCACCGGGCGCGACGAGCCGCTTCAGCTTCTTCTTGCGGCCGGAGCCGCTGTCCATCGGGCGCGGCACTACTCATCGGCCTCGCGCGATTCCAGTCCCTCGCACACCTGGCCGATCATCCAGGCGTGCCGGTCCTTGTCGTCGTCGAGGTCGAACTCGCGCCCCTCATAGCGCGCGTCGGGACTCGGGGCCCCCTCACCTAGCGCCTGCCGGTAGTACTCGCCGAGCTCGTTCATCGAGCCGTCCAGCTTCGGCCGAGTTGAGCGCGTCGTTTCGTAGTGGCGCTCGAGCGCAGCCTCTACGTCGTGGCGATCACCGCGCTCGATCTGCTCGAGCACCCCCCGCGCTATCACCTCGTTTTCGCTGTGCAGCACACGCCGGCCGAGCCGGGCGCCGAGCGCGTCGATGTCGCTGCGGACATCCTGGGCGAATGCGAGGAAGGCGGCTTCGTCCAGACCGCCGCCTTCCTCACCGTACTCGTCGTCCTGAACAACCTCGGGAGCAAGAGTGTCGGGCCCGTCTTCGTCGTGCGCCGCGTTCGCGAGCCCAGGTTCGTAGTGGTCGTGCTCGTCGAAGTCAGACACCGGCAACCGCCCCGGTCTTCTCGGCGGCCACCGCCGCTAGGTGCGCCTCGCGCGCGGCGACGGCCTGCTCGACGGTGCGGAACCCGCCCTCTTGCGCCTGGCGGCCCTGCACGTCGCGCCAGTAGATCTGGAAGCCGCTGCCACGGCGGCGAACGCCCTTCGCGAGGTTGTCGACAAGCTGGGCGCGCCTCGGGGCGTCGGCTTCGGGCGGCTGCGTCTCTGTGTCGGATGTGGCTTCCGCAGGGGCGCCTGCGGCGAACTCCTCGAGGCGGATGCGCAGCGCCCGATAGCGCTCGCGAAGGTCCGCGTAGGCGGCGTCCTTTCGCTCGATCTCGTCGCGGAGCTGCTGCTCGATCGCCCTATCGACCGTCGTCTCCTGAAGCTTGCGAAGCTGCTTGACCGCGAGGTCGCGGTCCTTGCGTAGGTCGTCGACCGGGCGCTCGGTGCGCTCGCGGAGGTCGTCCGCCGCCGCGTCGACCAGGTCGGCGAGGAACGCGGCCGGGGCCGGAACCCGTTCGAGGACGCCGTTCATCGGCGAGAAACCGGCGCGGTCCATGACGGCAAGCTGGTGCTTGCCCGCCTCGTAGTCGGCAGCTCCGCCGCTCAGGCGCCAGAGCGCCACGACGGCGGGGTCATCGTCGCCGAGCGAGCGGATGAACGCGGCGCCGGCCTCAAGCACCTTCCAGTGGTCGGTGCGTGTCACGGACGGGGAGCCGACCTGGTTGGCCTGGTCCTGCGCGACGCGACGGTGAATGAACGTCGCGACGCGAGCCGCGAACCCAGAAGCCGCGCTCATGCTGCGGCTCCCTTGTACTCCTTGACGGTGAGCCGCGATCGACCCTTCGACCAAACCCAGGTCCGCGAGTTGAGCGCGACTTCCTCGCCGTCCTCGATCGTCAGCATCGGATCGCCGCGCTCCTCATCGCTGAGGTGCAGCGGGTCGCCGAACGAGGTGACGACCAGAAGACGACCAGGGCCAGTGTCGAGCATTTGCCTCTGGCCCTCCACCTTCAAACGGCTCTTTCTCCAGGGGCTCAATGGGGGGTCCTTCCGTAAGGGCCAGAGGTCGAGCTCTTTGGCGTCGAGCGCGGCGGCGATGCGCGCGCGCACCTCCGGGGTCGGGGTGTAGCCGGCCTCGGCAAACGAGATC
The DNA here is from genome assembly GCA_963832195.1 of uncultured Conexibacteraceae bacterium. Lineage (GTDB taxonomy): Bacteria > Actinomycetota > Thermoleophilia > Solirubrobacterales > Solirubrobacteraceae > Baekduia. Next base: position 187,377 of record CAWHTH010000003.1, on the reverse strand, counting down.
AGCGATGCAGACACGCCGGCCGCGCGCGCGAGTTCGCCCTGGAGCAAGCCGCGCGTGCGGCGGAGCGTCTCAAGCGGGCCAATGGGCCTAGCGGGGAGGCTTGTCTGTGATTTCATACGTCCGTATATTTTCGCAGACAGGCATGTCCCCATCCATGTCCCGAACTCGGGAACAGCGCGCGTAACTGAGCGCAGCGAACGGTCGCGACTGTCAGTCGTCGGAGCGGGGATCGGCTCGGCGTGGAGCCTGCAAAGCCGTTTACACCAGTTCGATTCTGGTCGGCGCCTCTAACCCGGTAGGCCGAACTCCGTCTCGCAGCCGGTGGCCGTGCGGAAGGACGCGCGCAGCAGCACGTCGAAGTCGGGGCCGCAGTCGACGTCACCGCCGCGCGAGATGACCGTGTCGGCGCCGGTCCCGCCCTGGATCTGGCCCATCGCCTCCAGGAAGTCGTCGCCCGGGCCGCCGTCGATGTACGAGTAGTCGTTGGCGTGCGTGCCGCGAGTCGCCGTGATCCGGTCGTCCCCGGGCCCGCCCTGCACCTCGACGCCGGCGATCGAGTCCAGCGTGTCGTTGCGATCGCCTAGGTCGACGATCACCGAGGCGATCAGGTCGCACACCGCGGCGAGCGGAGTGATCTCCTGGCAGAACGGCCCGAAGACGGTCATCGGAGTGGTCTCGGTCACGAGCACCTCGTCGCCGATACCGCCGGCGCCGTCGCCCAGCCGTGTGACAGTCAGGTGGTTGCCCTCACCGGGCAACGCCTGAAACGTGATGTGGTTGCCGGGTAGGCCGGTGGAGCTGAGGACCCCGGCCTGGGCGACTGCCGGCGCGAACGCAACCAGCACGACAGCGATAAGTGAAGCTCGTAGCACTGCCGCATTCGATCAGAAAAAGGTGTGTCACACCAAACATGAACCGCCGACCGACACGGTTCGACCTTGACCGCGGCGCGGCCCTGACTCGACAATCCGGTCCGTCGATGCGGAGAGGCGACTATTTCGCCGTCGGCGTACTGGTCTGTGCGCTGACCGGCGCTCCCAACGGTGACGACGCGCGCAAGCTGCGGTCCGCCGACCTTCCCGGGCCCGCCTGGCACACGGTCGCGGGGCCGCCGGCCGCCCCGGGCTGGACCGCGCAGCGCAAGGCCGACCTGCCGGCGGCCGCGCCGCAGATGCCTGGGCGCTTCGAGCTGGTCGGCCACAACTCGCTGATGGACCGCGGCATGAACGCCGCACTCGCCGTGCACGGGCGCTATGCCTACGTCGGCTCGCGCACCGACGGCAGCCATCTCAACTCGGGGGTGCTCGTCGTCGACATCGGCGACCCGGCGCAGCCCGCGGTCGTACACCAGATCGGCATGCCCGACGAGGCGAACCTCGGCGAGTCCTCGCGCGAGCTGCGGGTCCTGCCGGACCAGAACCTGCTGCTCGTGCTCAACCACGGCTGCAGCGAGCTGATCCACGCCTGCGTCAACCTCTCGCAGGCCGGGCAGACGATCGCGCCGTCGCGGATCGCGTTCTACGACATCGCCGGCGCCAACGCGGCCGCGCCGAAGCTTGTCGGCACCTACCGCTCGACACGTCAGTCGGCGCAGTCGCCGCACGAGTTCTTCCTCTGGACCGATCCGAAGCGACCGGGGCGCACGCTGCTGTACGAGACGACGCCGAGCTCGGACACGAGCGGGCAGGCGAGCCTGTACGTCGTCGACTTGTCGCAGGCGCGCGCCAACCAGTTCCCCGAGATCGCATCCTGGAAGAACCGGATCGGCAATCCGCAGCGCGACAACCGGCTGCACTCGCTGACGATCAGCGCCGACGGCCGCCGCGCGTACCTCGCGTACCTCGGCGGCGGCTTCCTGGTCGCGGACACGAGCGACTTCGCGGACGCCCGCGAGAAGCCTGAGATGCGGCTGATCACGCCGGTCGACAAGCGCGTGTTCTGGACCGACCCCGGTGCGCACAGCGCGATCCAGATCCCCGGCAAACCGTGGGTGATGACCACGGACGAGGTCTACGGCCGGCTCGGCGGAGTGCTCGGGGCGCACGGCTGCCCGTGGGGATGGGTGCGGTTCATCGACATCCGCGACGCCGCGGCCCCACGGCTCGCGTCGGAGCTGCGGCCGCCGTGGAACCGTGACGAAGCCTGCGAGAACGTGGACGACGTCCGCAACAACTTTGCGAGCTTCTCCGCACACAACCCGACGCTGACGCCGAACATCTCGCTGATCACGTGGCACTCGGCGGGCTTCCTCGCGCTCGACATCTCGAACCCGGAGCAGCCCACGATCGCTGCGCAGTACCTGCCGGAGCCGCTGCCGTTCGTCGGAACCGAGGACCCGGCGCTGAGCAGCGGGACCGACAAGGTCGTGATGTGGAGCTTCCCCGTCGTCCAGAACGGGCTCATCTACGTCGTGGACCTGCGCAACGGCCTCTACGTCTTCCGCTATCACGGCCCGCACGAGCGCGAGGTCGCCGGCGTGAGCTTCCTCGACGGCAACTCGAACCACGGCGACATCCAGCGCTTTGAGCGCGAGGCCGCCGAGCGCGCGGCGAAGGCGAAGAAAAAGAAGAAGTCCAAGCGCGCTAAGACCAAGCCGCGCTGCCGCAAGGCGTCACAGCGCAAGGGCTCGAGCAAGCGGTCCAAGAGCCGCTGCCGCAAGCCGACGCGCCGCCGTTCGTCTCGCTGAGGCCGGGCTATACTCGGCGCCGCGCGCGGCTGTAGCTCAGTTGGCTAGAGCGTCTGCTTGCCATGCAGAAGGTCGTGGGTTCGAGTCCCATCAGCCGCTTTCCGCGCCACCAGCGCCGCGAAGAGCGCGAACGCGAACAGGTCGAACGGCTGGCGATAGCGCGGCGCGCCGAAGAACACGATCGCCAGCGGGATCCACAGCGTCGTCGCAACAAGCAGGAACCCGAGTGTCCGGATGGGCTCGCCGCGCCTGCGGCGGCGCACGATCTCGCTGATGGCGCCGATTACGAGCAGGCACAGCAGCGTCGAGTAGATCGCGTTGACGTAGCGCACCGGCTTGCGTGTCCAGTCCGTGGCGACGTTCTGCGGGAACGGCGTCGTGGCCCAGAGCCCGTCGAGGACGTTCTCGCCCCAGTAGCGCAGCTGGCCGAACCCGTGGTCCTCGATGCAGTCGAAGCCACGACGCCAGAGGAACCCCTCGAGGTCCGCGTCGGGCGTACGGAAGACGTAGTCGCGGCCGCGGTCGTGCTGTAGCTCGACGCTGGAAGTGGTGTGGATATACGCGCCGTTCGGAGCGACGACGAACAGATCGCGGGCATGGCACTGGCCGTGGAAGAACACGTTGCTGCTGTTACCGCTCAGGCCGGTGAGCTGGTCCTTGGCGATGCTGTTGTGAACCACCACGCCGCCGACCACCACGGCCCCGGCGGCAGCCGCCGCGACGACGGCGCGCCAGTTCCGGCGCAGGCGCAGCAACCCGAACGCCGCTGCGGCGAGGAACACGATCGCCAGCTGCGGTCGCACCGCGATCGTCGCCCCGGCCGCGGCGCCCGCGCCGGCCCATAGGGCGTATTTCCGCCCCGTCTGACTGCGGGCCCCTCGCACGAGCAGGAACATCGTGAGCGCGAGGAAGAACGTGCCCGGCGCCTCGCCGAGGAAGTAGCCCGCGTACGAGATGTAGAGCGGCCACAGCGCGCAGATCGCCGCGGCGAGCGCACCCGCGCTCCTGTTGACCAGGTCGCCGACGAACAGCCCGAGCAGGAGCGGAGTGGCCGACGACATGGCCCACCAACCCCACGTGGCCGCGTCGATCCCTCCGCCGCCGGTCCCGAACACCACGAAGAAGCCGGCGAGCAGGAGGTGCGTCCCCGGCGCCTGGAAGACGTCGGAGGGCCGCAGGTCTCCCCCCTCGGCGATCCGCCGCGCCTGCTCGACGTACAGCTCCATGTCGGAGAACAGGTGCTCGCCGGGAGGGCGAACGACGTGCAGCCACACGAGCCGCAGCACGGCGCCGCTGACGACCGCGATCCACAGCAGGAAGACGGGATCCCGGACTCGTGCCCCACTGAAATAGCGCCCTGGCACCAGGCCTCTTTCTATCTGTCGCGTGCCAGATCCGTTGCACCAGAAGGACTTCGTGCAGCGTTATGGAGCTTTGCGCAGGTTTGGCTCCGGGTAAGCATCGGAGCGCACCGGTTTACGGCGCAAAACCGGGGTTGTTGTTGGCGCGTCCGGGGTATCTTTGAACGCGCACCCGCTGTCTAGGTTCGGATGGAACCGGCGGGGCAGGGGACCAACCTAGGAGGGTAGGAGATGGCACTAGCCCATCGCCGTCGCAGGGGTGCGTTTTTGGTCGCACTCGCAGCGACTCTCGCGTTCGCCGCACCGGCGTCCGCGAATCATTTGACGACGTATCCGCACGACGCGAACACGTTCGACGTCAGCGCGGAGGGCTGGACGGACGCGGTCCATGACTGCGTCCTGATCGTGATACCGAGCGCGGTATGCACGACCGACAACGAGCACTCGGAGGCCGTCGGAAACCCGCCGGGCTCCCTGCACTCGTGGTACACGACTGTGGCAAACATAGGCGGGCTGGGTGTCGGCACGGCAGCGTGGCGCTCGCCCGAGTTCACGATCGACTCTACGCTCGTCCCGACGCCGGTAGCCGGCACGATCAATGTCGAGAAGCTGTTCGAGGCTCGCGGCGCGCTGCTCGACGTGGGCGGCACGGGGAATACGACCGTATTCCTTGTCGACAAGGCCGACGAGGCCAACCCCGACACGATCCTCGAGGAGGCCGACTTCCCGGCTGCTACCGCCGCTGATCCGTGGCAGTCGGCGAGCAAGGCCGTTTCGGAGACGCTGCTGGTCCCGGGGCACACGTACTACCTGGTGATCCAGACCGAGTTCATGTCGGATCTACAGGCGGCGCTCGGTGAGTTGCACGCCTGGTACGACAACGTCTCGCTCGTGCTGCCGTCGGAGGCACGGCCGATCGTGACGACGCTGCCGGCGAGCAACCTCGATCGCACCGGTGCGACGCTCAACAGCCGCATCAACACGCGCGAAGACGGGACGCTGTACGGCTACGAGTGGGGCGAGACCACGAGCTACGGCAATACGACGTCGCTCGGAGCGCTCAGCGGCGATCCGGCCGTCTCGGAGCCGAACTCGTTCCGCCTCGAGAACCTCGAGGAGTGCACGACGTACCACTACCGGGCGTTCGCTTGGAACTCGGACAATCCGCAGAGCGTGCCACCTCCGAAGGAGCCAATCTCGTTCGGCGACGACGTCGCGTTCCAGACGGAGTGCCCGCCCGAGCAGGGCCCGACCGGCCCGGCGGGCCCGCAGGGTCCGACCGGCGACACCGGCGCGCAGGGTCCGGCAGGCCAGGACGGCACGCAGGGCCCGGCTGGTGCTCAGGGTCCGGCGGGTGCGACCGGTGAGACCGGCGCGTCTGGCACGTCAGGCCCGGCAGGCCCGCAGGGTCCGGCCGGTCCGGCCGGCGCCCGCGGTCCCGCGGGTGTGTCCGGCGACGTCCTCTCCGAACGCGTTCGGAGCGGCAGCGAGCGAGCGCTGATGAACATCCGCACGGGTGACATCCGCCTCGGCAGCAGCGGCAGGCGCGCGGGCATCGTTCGCCTGCGGGTGTTCTGCTCGGAGCGCGTGGGCCGGCTCTGCGCGGGCACGGTCAAGATCCGGACACGCAACAAGATCCAGCCCGCGACGCGGCCGCCGAAGCGCGCGCTGCGCCGCGTGACTCTGGTCACCGAGGAGTACCAGCTCCGTCAGGGCCGGGTCGGCTACGTGATCATGGAAGTGAGGCCGGAGACGCTCGACCTCATGAAGCGCGTCAGGTCGATTGCCGTGGTGATCGAGATGCAGGTCACCGACAACGAGGGCAATCGCCAGACGGTCTTCAGGAACGCAAGGATGCGAATCAGTCGGACCGCCGTAGGTCGGTCCCCCGGAGGCGCCGGCGCTTCATCGAGGCGCCGGCGCCTCTCCGGACCGCCCGTTCAGCGGGCCGCGTCCAGCGTCTGGTTGACCAGCAGGTCGGCGTCGGCGTTGGCCTCGCGGCGAACCGTGCGCACGCTCCAGGAGGCGAACTCCTGGAGCGCGGCGCGCGCTTCGGCATGCAGCGGCCGCAGCCCCTCGTGCTTGACCTTGTACTCGCCGGTGACCTGCTTGGCGATCAGCTCGGAGTCGTTGACGACCTCGACCGCGGTCGCGCCCAGCGCGCGCGCGTGACGGAGGCCCAGCAGGAGCGCCCTGTACTCAGCGACGTTGTTCGTGGCCTCCCCCAGCAGCTCGGTGACCTCCTCGAGCCGTTCTCCCTCCGGAGTCGTGAGGACCGCTGCCGCTGCCGCAGGGCCGGGGTTGCCCCTGGCGCCGCCGTCCACGTGGACGACGACCTTCACTCGGTCGGTTCGAGCGGCGGGAACGAGCCGGGCCGCCGGCGGCGGCGATCGCGGACCTCGCGTCGCTGAGCCTCTTCGGGCTCAGGCGACCCCGAGCGCCGCTCCGACTTGCGCCGGTCGATGATGACCTCGACGTTCGGATCGTCCTTGTAGTACTCGGCAAGCCGCGGATACAGCTCGTCGGCCAGCTCCTCGGGGACAACGCAATAGATCATCGGCGAGCCTGACTTTATCTAGGCGACGGACGCCACAGGGTGGAGCTGGCCCGCGTCGTCCGCCGCGGCGTTCGGGTGCTGGTCGGCCGAATCGAGCTCGGACAGCTCGCTGCCCTGCGCCGCGACGCGGACGCCGGCGGCCTCGTCACCGAGATCGACCTCGAACCGGTACCACGAAAGTTCCCAGCCGACGACGATCGTCACGACGCTGCCCTCGGTCGGAGACGGCCGCGCGCTCACGATCGGCGCGCCGAGCGAGCGCGCGACCCCGGCGACGGTGCGCGTGTGCGCAGAGGCGTTGAACACCTCCAGAGCGCGGGCGACCTTGAGCTCCGCGTTCGTGGGCACGCCGCGCACGGAGCGGTGCTCGTAGAGGCCGGGGTCGGCGGGCGCCGGCGTCGGCAGCGGCGTCGGCGCAGGCGCCGGCGCAGCCCTGGTGGGCTCCTCGAAGGCCGGCTCGGCGAGCTCCTCCTCCCCCTGCTCGGCGCGGCGCGTACGCAGCCGCGACAGCAGCGACCGCGAGCCGCGGCGGCCATCCCGGCCTCGCACCGTGACGTCGTCGAGGCCCTCGCGGATCCAGCCTTCGTTGACCGCCCGCGCGGTGCACAGCTCGCACACCATCCGCCGCAGGCCGCCGTGCAGGAACACGTCGGCCTGCTCGCCGCGCAAGAGCGTTCGCCCGCACACGTCGCAGGTCACGACGGCCGGGTTCGTCGTGATCGACTTGCGGGTCAGGCGACCGCCTCTTCCTTGGACTGCTCGACGACCTTGCCGGCGAGGTGGCCGGGAACCTCTTCGTAGCGCTCGAACTCCATCGTGTAGTCGCCCTGGCCTCCGGTGAGGGCACGCAGGTCCGGCGCGTAGGTGAGCATCTCCGCCATCGGGACCTCGGCCTTGACCTCGGTCATGCCCGCGGACCCCGGCTCCATCCCCTGGGGGCGGCCGCGCCGCGAGTTGAGATCGCCGATCACGTCGCCGACCGCGTCCTCGGGCACCGACAGCGTCACGAGCATGATCGGCTCGAGCAGTGCGGGGCCGGCGCTGGCCATCGCCTCCTTCATGGCGATCGAGCCGGCGGTCCTGAACGCCTGCTCGGACGAGTCGACCGTGTGGTACGAGCCGTCGTAGAGCTTTACGCGCACGCCCTTGACCGGGTATCCGGCGACGGGGCCGTGCTGCATCGCTTCGAGCACGCCCTTCTGCACCGCCGGGATGAACCCCTGCGGGATCACGCCGCCCTTGATCGCGTTGACGAACTCGAAGTCCTCGCCCTCGAGCGGCTCGATCTCGATGTGGCAGTCGCCGAACTGGCCGCGTCCCCCGGTCTGCTTCTTGTGACGGCCGTGTGCCTTCGCGGATTTGCGGATCGACTCCTGGTAGGGCACGCGCGGCGGCTTGAGGTTCACCTCGGCGCCGAAGCGTGACTTCAGGCGGTCGACGATCACCTCGACGTGGATCTGCGAAAGCCCGGCGACGATCTGCTCACCGGTCTGCTGGTCACGGTGCAGGTCGATGGTCGGATCCTCTTCCTGGAGCCTGCGCAGCGCGGTGAAGACCTTGTCCTCGTCGCCCTTGGCCTTCGGCTCGATCGCGAACGCCATGACGGGCGCGGGGAGCTTGATCGACGGCATCGAGATCGGCTCGTCGCGCGCGGCCAGCCAGTCGCCGGCACGGGTTTCCTTCAGCTTCGCGACGGCACCGATGTCGCCGGGGCCGAAGTCGGTCACGTGCGGCGTCTCCTTGCCCGAGAACGTCAGCAGCTGCCCGATGCGCTCCTTGTTGTGGGTGCGCGTGTTGAGCAGGTGCGAGTCGGCCTTCAAGACCCCCTGGTAGACGCGGAAGAAGTTGATCCGCCCCGCGAACGGGTCGGCCTTCGTCTTGAACACGTAGGCGAAGAGCTCAGCGCTCTCGGTCGCCTCGAGCGTCATCTCGGGCAGCTCCATCGCGCCGTGCTTCACAGGCGACGGCAGGTCCTCGACGATCGCGTCGAGCAGGCGGTTCGTGCCGAGATTGCGCGTGGCGACACCGCAGACCACCGGGAAGATCCCGCCGTGGTTCGTGCCCTCCTTCAGGGCGTCCACTATTTCTCCGTGGGAGATCTCCTCCCCCTCGAGATAGCGCTCCATCAGGGAGTCGGAGACCTCTGCCACCTCGTCCATGAGCTTCTCGCGGTACTCCTCGGCCTGAGCCTGGAGCTCGTCCGGGATCGGGATCTCGCTGCAATTGTCGCGGCCTTCGCCGGAGTACTCGTACGCCTTCATGTCGACGAGGTCGATGACGCCGTTGACCTCGTGCTCGGAGCCGATCGGAATTTCCGTCGCGACCACATGTGGGCCGAACGCGGCCTTCAGCGACTCCAGCGAGCGGAAGAAGTCCGCCCGCTCGCGGTCGAGCATGTTCACGAAGATCAGGCGCGCGATGTCGAGCTCCGCGGCGCGCTCCCACAGTCGCGACGTCGTGACCTCGAGGCCCATCACGGCGTTGACGGTGAAAATGGCGGACTCGCAGACGCGCAGGGCGCCGAGCGCGTCGGCGACGAACGACGGGTCGCCGGGCGTGTCGAGGAGGTTGATGCGACGGTCCTGCCACTCGAACGAGTTCAGGGCCGCGCTGATCGACATCTGGCGGGACTGCTCGTCCTCGTCCGCGTCGGAGATCGACGTGCCCTCCGTGACGCTCCCGAGCCTGTTCGTGGCACCCGCCTCGAACAGCAGCGCTTCGAACAGTGACGTCTTGCCGCTACCCCTGTGCCCGACAAGGGCGACGTTGCGGATGCGGTCCGCGGCCTTGTGCACGGCGTCTCTCCTTTCCTGGCGCTTAGCTGGGTCAGACTGAAGTCTGACCCGAAGCCCGGTGGCCGGACGAGAGCCTAGTGATCTTCAGATGTCAGCCGCGAGCGCAGCCGCAGCACGGCTTTGGTGTGCAGCTGGGAGATCCGGGACTCGGTCACGCCGAGGACCTCGCCGATTTCCCTAAGCGTCAGGTTCTCGTAGTAGTAGAGCGCCACGACGAGCTTCTCGCGCTCCGGCAGGCGGGCGATCGCGTCGGCGACACGGTCCTTGAGGTCCGTCTGGTCCATGACCGCAGCGGGGTCCGGCGCGCTCTCGTCGGTCAGCGTGTCCAGCAGCGAGACCTGGTCGCCCGATGCGTCGCTGACGGTCCAGAGCTCGTCGAGGGCGGCAACCGTGGAGTTCGAGATCTGCAGCAGCGACTCGTGGAACTCCTCGACCGTGATGCCGAGCTCGGCGGCCATCTCCTCGTCGGTCGGTGCGCGCTGCAGCTGATGCTCGAGCTTCTGGTTGACCTTCTCGATCTCCCGGGCCCGCGCGCGGACCGACCGCGGCACCCAGTCGAGGGAGCGCAACTCGTCGATGATCGCGCCCTTGATGCGCGTGATCGCGTAGGTCTCGAACTTGATCTCGCGCTCGAGGTCGAACCGCTCGATCGCGGAGATCAGCCCGACGAGCCCGTACGAGATCAGGTCGGCCTCTTCGACGTGCGCGGGCAGCCCGGACGCCATGCGGCCGGAGACGTACTTCACGAGCGGGGAGTACGCGACGACGAGCCGTTCGCGCGCACGCTCATCACCTGTGGTCTTGTAGCGACGCCACAGGTCTTTCAGCTCGATGGCCTTGACGTTCGTCTCCATCCTCGAGGGGTCTCAAGCCCGGGGGTGGGCTTTGGAATACGCGGACTTGAGCCTGGCGGACTCTACCCGAGTGTAGATCTGAGTCGTTGAGATGCTCGAGTGCCCGAGCAGCTCCTGGATCGACCTCAGGTCGGCTCCTCCCTCGAGCAGGTGGGTTGCGAACGAATGGCGCAGCGCGTGCGGGTGGACGCCGCCCTGGAGCGAAGCGTGACGCGCCCAGACGCGCAGACGGCGCCTGACGTCCGACGTGGACAGCCGGCGGCCGGACTTCGAGAGGAACAGGGCGGGCTCGTCGGGGTCCGTCACGAGCGCGGGGCGCCCGCGCTCGGCATAGCGGCCCAGCGAGCGCATCGCGGGCACGCCCGCCGGGACGATCCGCGTCTTGGAGCCCTTGCCCTCCACGCGCAGCTCCTCGGCGTCGAAATCGATCGAGGTGCGGTCGAGGTTGACGAGCTCCTCCGCCCGCAGGCCGCAGGCGTACGCGATCTCGAACAGGGCGCGGTCGCGAAGGTCCAGCGGCGTCGTCGCCGGGATCCGGTCCAGCAGCTGCGAGACTTCCTCCGGCTTGAGGACCCGCGGCAGCTTCTGGGTGCGCTTGGGAGCGGGCACCAGGTCGGCAGGGTTCTGCTCGATCTGCCCGTGCTCGCGCAACACGCGGAAGAACGCGCGGATCGCCGCCAGCTTGCGCGCCACCGTCGCCGCGACCGCGCGGCGATCCGAGAGCGCCGCCGCATAGCGGCGCATGGTCCGCGGGGTGACCTCGGCCGGCGCCAGGTCCTGCGCCTCGCACCATTGCGCGAACTGGCCGACGTCGACTCCGTAGACATGCCGCGTGCGCTCCGCGGCGCCGCGGCGGTTGAGGTCGGCGTCGAAGAGCGCCAGCGCGTCGCGCCAGGCGGGCGCCAGCTCGTGTTCCGTGGGGGCCGTCTGCACCGGCTCGTCATTCGCCGCGCGCGGCGCGACGCCTGCCCTCAGGCGATGTACACCGGGGCACCGACGGGAACCCGGTCATAGAGCTCGATCACCTCGCGCACGCGCATCCGGATGCAGCCGTGCGAGGCGGCGCTGCCGATCGAGCCCTCGGCGGAGGTGCCGTGGATCCCGGCACCGTCGTAGATGCCGAGCCAGCGCGCCTTGATCGGGTTCTCTGGATCGCCGCTGGGGATCACCTTGCCGCGCAGCTTCCCGGCCCAGTCGCTGTCGGGCACGTGCCAGGCCGGGTTGATCGCCTTGTTCTGGACGCGGTACATCCCGGCGGGAGTTTCAAGGCCCACCTGGCCGACCGCGATGCCGTACGTCTTCACGACCTTGAGCCGCTTGTAGAGCTTGAGCTTGAACGCGCCGCGATCGACGAGCACGACCGTGTCGTAGCGGTCGGCGAGCTGTTCCGTCGTCACCGCCGGCCTGCTGTGGCGCGTTCGCGCTACGAAGCGGCGCTTCGCCGCCGGCGAGACGATCGCCGCGCGAATTCCTTCATGCAGCTCGGATGCGTTGACCTTGAGGCCGTCGCGCGCCGCCACGCGCTTGAGCCCGTGCGGGCCGAGGTCGAGCTCCGCGTCGATCGGGGCGCGCTCCACGCGGCGGCGGACCTTGTCGAGCAGGCGCACGACCGCTGCTTCGGAGAACGTGACCTGCGGCCGCACGTCCTTGTCGACCTTGCCGCCTGTGAGCGAGCGGAACGCGCGCGTGAACAGGTTGCCGTCGCGGCTCGCGCCCAGCGCGTCCTCCACGGACGAGCGCAGGTCGGCGGCGACGCGCGACTCGCGCGGGCCCAGCGTCCACGTGATCGTTGCGTGGTGGATCGTGATCGGCTCGCGCAGCACCGGCAGCAGGCGTTCCTCCAGACGGCGGACGGCCGCCTCGCGGTCGAGCCCGCCGACGGCGACGCCGCCGATCGTCACGCCCTCGGCGATCGTGTCGTCCTGGGAGCGGTCGTAGGCGACGACCCCGCCCGACAGGACAAGCATCGCCGCCAGGCAGGCGGCGACGAGGATGAACGACTTAGAGCGCACAGGCGAGAACCATCACTAAGGGTAGAACGAGAGGGTGACGCGGTTCTACCCGCGCAACCCGGCACCCGGCGCCGGGCCGAGCGATGCCTGCTCGCGCTCGCCCTTCGAGAGGTTGCGCGGCCCGGAGCCCGGGGCCGGCTCGCGGTTGGCCGGGCGGACGCTCGGGCTGAAGCGCAGGAACTCCTCGACCGCGGCCTCGTAGCGGTAGGGCTCCTGGGACCCGCGGACCAGCGGCGCGATGCGCTGGTGCTCGCGCAGCTTCATGACCGCCTCACGCGTGGTGTACGAGTAACGGAAGCCGGTCGCCTTGTAGCGGCGGTTGTCGAGCCCGCGACCGAAGCGCAGCTGGTTGAGCATCTCCGGCGCCAGCGACAGACCGGCGCGCCGCAGCTGGGCCGCCACGATCCCGGTGCCGAACGGCGGCAGCACGGGCACGAGCGTCTTGCCCAGCAGCGATGCGACCTCCGAGAGGACGAGGACGCCGTCCGCCGCGCAGTTGTAGACGCCGTGCAGGTCGAAGCGCACGGCGTGCTCGAGGCAGTTGGCGATGTCGTCGGAGTGGATGAACTGGTATCGCGGGTCGAAGCCGAGGATCGCCGGGATCACCGCGAGCCCGAGCAGCTGCGTGTGCGACGTGCGGAGCGCCGGCCCGAGGCCGTTCGCGAACCGCAGCACGGTGACCGTCGTGTCCGGGTGGCGCGCGACGAAGTCGCGCACGGACGCCTCCGCCTCGACGATGTCGCGCTCGATCGCCGTGCGCGGCGGATGCGGGCGCCGCATCTCCTCGGTGAAGAACGCCGGGTCGTCCTGCTCGCACCCGTAGTAGTGCGCGCTCGACTTGAACACGACCTTCTTGACCGGGCTGTCGGCGCCGCCGCACGCGGCGAGCACGTTGAGCGTGCCGATGACGTTGTTCTCGTGCGCTCGGCGGGCAGACGTGACGACCGAGTCCACGACCAGCCGCGTGTCGACGACCGTGTCGATCTCCGCCGCCTCGACGATCCGGCGGATCAGCGAGTGCGAGTCGGTGACCTGCACGTACTCGGTGCGCTCCAGCTCGACCTTCGGGGGGCGGCGATCGATCCCGATCACGGTCTCGATCTCCTCGTCCTGCTCGAGCGCGAGCGCGAGCCGGCCGCCCCAGTAAGTCGACAGCCCGGTGATCAGGATGCGCCGGGAACTGCCTGTGCTGGTCATCCGAACCAGACCGACTTGCGCCGGCCGAGCATGTCGAAGAGCTCCTCCTGGATCGTGGCGCGGATGTCGTGCGCCACGGTCTGCACGAGGGCTTTGTCCTCCCACGGCTCGTCGCCCATGTCGTCCGTGCGCACCGGCGGCAGGAAGCGGATCAGGAACTTCGCGGGCAGGTAGGCAAGCATCCCGAGCATCCCGAAGTGCGGGAACGTGGGTGTCACCGGGAAGTAAAGGAGCCCCGTGATCCGCTGCAGCGCGGTGAGGTGCGCGAAGATCGGCTGCGACTCCTCCGCGCCCACCACGGCAACCGGGACGATCGGCGCGCGGCCGCGCATCGCCGCCTCCACGAAGCCGCCACGGCCGAAGCGGCGCAGGCGGTAGCGGTCCTTGTAGAGCTTCTCGGTGCCCTTGCGGCCCTCGGGGAACACGAGGACCAGCTGGCGCTCGTCGAACAGCAGCCGGTGGACGTTGGCCGGGTGAGCCGGGACCGCGCCGATCTTCGGCAGCAGCATGCTGAAGCCCGGATAGCCCTTGAAGAAGTGCTCGACGGTCAGGTGCAGCGGGCGCGGGCGCGGGTGCTCCTCCTTGATCGCCTTCGCGATCATCGCCCCGTCGGGGGGCAGCGCCCCGGAGTGGTTGGACACGAGCAGCGCGCCGCCGTCAGTTGGGACGTTCTCGATGCCCTCGATCTCGCAGCGGAACCAGAGGTGGTAGTAGAAGTCGAGGAGCGTGCGGTCGAAGAACCCCTCGACGCGCTCGGAGCGCCCCCAGTCCGTGACCTGGCGATCCGGCTCGATCGCGGGCAGGTAGTCGCTCAGGTCCTGCTCGCGCGCGACCGGGAGCCGCTCCCCCGGCAGCTCCTCGTTCAGCGCGAGCTCGTCGCGCTCGAACGCATCGGCCTCGGCCGGCGGCGAGGCCTCGGTCAGCGTCGTGCGTACTTCGTCAGACATCGACCGATTCTCGCAGCATGGGCTCGAGCTTGGCCGCCAGCTCTGGCCAGTCGCGGGCGCAGACGATGTCCTCCTCCTCGCACACGTCCTGGTTCCAGGGGTGGGCGATGGTGGCTGCGCGGAGGCCGTCGTCGATCGCGCGCCGCAGGTTGACGGGGCTGTCGTCGATCAGCAGGTCGATGCCGAGCTCGACGCAGCGGGCGATCTTGTCGAACGAGCAGTAGAGCTCGTCGAACTCGAGGCCGATGTCCCGCAGCCAGCGCTCTGTCGCCGGGTGGGCCCGGTCGTGACGGTGGCTCGTGATGTGGATGAAGTGCCCGGACTGGCTCCAGCCGTTGATCGTCTCCACGGCGTTCGGGTACGGACGCCCCGCGAGGATGACCTCGTCGCTGTGCGTTTCGTCGATGCACAGCTTCAGCTGCTCGTCGCGCAGGCGCGTGATTCCCCACGTGAACTGCTCCTCGTAGGGAAGGTCGACCCCGAACCGGCGCTGGGCGGCGGCGCTGAGCACGTCCCAGTAGTGGTGCAGGGTGGAATCGATGTCGATCGCGATGCGCACGGCGGCGCATCTAGATTATGAGAGCGATGACTACAACCACCGCCCGCCCAGAACCTGTGTCCGTCGACCACTACGGCCCGCGCGGCCGCTCCGCCTGGCTGGACGTCGACTGGCGAGAGCATCAGCGATGGGTGACGGTCGGCGGGCGGAGGATGAACGTGATCGAGCTCGGCGAGGGTGACCCGATCGTTTTCATCCACGGACTATCGGGCTCGTGGCAGAACTGGCTCGAGAACCTGCCCCACTTCGCCCGCGAGCACCGCGTCGTCGCGATGGACCTGCCGGGGTTCGGCTACTCGGAGATGCCCGCCGAGAAGATCACGATCAGCGGCTACGGCCGGATGGTCGACGAGCTCCTCGACCAGCTCGGCATCGAGCGGGCCGCGATCGTGGGCAACTCGATGGGCGGCTTCGTCGGCGCCGAGATCGCGATCCAGTACTCGACACGCGTCGAGAAGCTCGTTCTGGTCAGCGCCGCCGGCCTGTCGGTCGAATACCTGCGCAACGACCGGGCGCTCGCCGGATTGCAGCGGCTCGACGAGCTGCTGATCTTCGCCGGCACTCAGATCGCCGGGCGCAGTCGTGCGCTGATGAGCCGGCCGCGTGGCAGGCAGCTGCTGATGGGGTTCGTGGTCAGCCACCCCGAGCGGCTGTCGCCAGCGCTCATCAGCGAGCAGGTCAAGGGCACCGGCAAGCCCGGCTTCGTGCCCGCGATCGACGCGCTCACCAGCTACCCGATCCGCGACCGCCTCAACGAGATCCGCTCCCCGACGTTGATCGTCTGGGGCGACAGAGACCGCATCGTGCCCGTCAAGGACGCCTATGAGTTCGAGCGTCTGATCCCGGGTTCGCGCGTGGTGGTCTACCGGGACACCGGTCACTGCGCGATGTTCGAGCGGCCGGTCGCGTTCAACGCGCTGGTCGACGACTTCCTACGGGAGTAGCCATGTATCACGCTGGCAGCCGCGAGCTTCAGGACCGCTTCGACACCCGGCGGCTCGCCGACCGGCTGACGGAGGTCACGGTCAGGGACCACGTCAACCACGCCGATCGCGCGTTCATCGAGGCGCGCGACATGTTCTTCCTGGCGACAGCGGACACCGAAGGCAGGCCGACCTGCTCGTACAAGGGCGGCGACCCGGGGTTCATCAAGGTGCTCGACGAGCACACGGTCGCGTGGCCCAACTATGACGGCAACGGGATGTACCGGTCGCTGGGCAACGCGCTCGTCAACCCGCACGTCGGGCTGCTGTTCATCGACTTCGAGGGCCAGCGCAGGTTGCGGCTCGAGGGCGAGGCGAGCCTAGACGACTCGCTTGCGGGCCTCTGGCACGATGCCCAGTTCGGCGTGCGCTGCGCGGTGACGCGTGTATTTCCGAACTGCCCGCGCTACATCCATCGCATGGAGCTCGTGGAGCGCTCGGCATTCGTGCCGCGGGCGGGCGAGGAGACGCCGGTCCCGGCCTGGAAGCGCAACGAGTGGGCGCGCGACGTGCTGCCGGCGGGCGATCCGGCGGACGAGTAGGAACCGGGCCCCCGGAGTGGCAATACTTGCCACTTTCGGGGCCCACAGGTGGTCGGGGGCGTTCCGCGCGGCGCGTTGGGGGTGCGCCAACGCTGATCGTGGGCATTGAGGGGAAGGAGTTGTGTGAGGCCGTGGCTCGTTCGGTGCCAGTGTGCGTTGGGACCGCCTTCCCTCGGTGCCGCCCGCCAGGGCGAGCGGCACCGGCACGCTCGAGCGGCGCGCCGCCACCTCTGGGCCCTCGGAGTGGCAATAGTTGCCACTCTCGGGGCCCAGGCCGTCAGATCGGCGCCGTGCGCGCGCCGAGCGCGTAGCCGGCCACGTTGAGGACCAGGTGCACGACGGTGACGACGGCGATGCCTGCAGCCAGCGTGCCGATCGGCATCGCCCAGACCGGCAGGCACGCCAAATAGATGCCGAGCACGATGTCGGCCTGGTCGACGAGCGTGAGCGCCCAGCCGGTGGGCGACCGGCGCTGCGTTCCGGGCGCGATGCCGAGTCGGCGCTTGAGGAAGCTGTTCGGCAGCTCAGCGAGCACCGTGCCGAGTGCGAGCAACAGCCCGATGACGAGCGGCCCCGCGTCTCGTACGGCTCGCGGCAGCTCGTCGCGCCAGGCGTCGAGCGGCCACAGCGCAAGGGTCGCCAGCAGCACGCCGGTCGCCATGACGAGCGCCCCGCGCCAGGTCTTGTTGTCGCCGAAGAGTCGCTTGCCACGCCACGTGCGGCCGCCGTCGAGCGGCCGGCGCAGTGATTGCAACCAATCGAACGTCAGGACCGGCGCGTGCAGCAGCGGCGCTCCGAGGACCGGCAGGAAAAGCCAGACCTCGCCCGGCACGGCTAGCCGGTGACCGCGCCCTCTGAGGCACTGCCCACGAGCAGTGCGTACTTGCGCAGGACGCCGGTGGCATCCGGGTTCGGGGGCGCCGAGTAGGCCTCGACGCGGCGGGCGATCTCGTCGGCGTCGAGGTCGACGTCGATGCGCCGGGCGTCGACGTCGATCGTGATGACGTCGCCGTCGTGAACCGCCGCGATCGGGCCGCCGCGCACGGCCTCGGGCGCCACGTGGCCGGCCATGAAGCCGTGCGTCGCGCCCGAGAAGCGCCCGTCGGTCAGCAGCGCGACCTGCTCGCCGAGCCCGGCGCCGTTGATTGCGGCCGTGACGGCGAGCATCTCGCGCATTCCCGGGCCCCCGGCGGGCCCCTCGTTGCGGATGACGACCACGTCGCCGGCGCTGATGCCGCCGCCGGTGGCGGCGTCCATCGCGGCCTCCTCGCTCTCGAACACGCGCGCTGGGCCGCTGTGATGGCGGCGCTCGTGCCCCGCGAGCTTCACGACGCAGCCTTCGGGAGCCAGATTTCCACGCAGGATCGCCAGGCCGCCGGTCGGCTTGATCGGGTCGTCGAGCGGGCGCACCACGCGCTGGCCCTCCTTCTCGGTCGCCTCGCGCGCGTGCTCGCCGATCGTGCGGCCGGTGACCGTCAGCGCGTTCTCGTGCAACAGGCCGGCCTCGAGCAGCCGGCGTGCCACGAGCGGGACGCCACCGGCCTCGTAGAGGTCGACCGCGACGTAGGCGCCGCCAGGCTTGAGGTCGCACAGCAGCGGCGTGCGCTCGGAGATGCGATCGAAGTCGTCGATCGACAGCTCGACGCCGGCCTCGCGGGCGACCGCGAGCAAGTGCAGCACCGCGTTCGTCGAGCCGCCCGAGCAGGCCACCGCCGCGATCGCGTTCTCGAGGCCCTCGCGCGTGATGATCTGGCGCGGCGTCAGGCCGCGGCGCAGCACGTCGATCACGAGACGCCCGGCCTCGAACGCGACGTCGGCCTTGCTCGCATGCTGCGCGGGCACCATCGACGACGCGATCGGGCTGATGCCGAGCACTTCGAACGCCATCGCCATCGTGTTCGCTGTGAATTGCCCGCCGCAGGCGCCGGCGCCCGGGGACGCGACCGCCTCGAGCTCCGCCAGCTCCTCGTCGGTCATCTGCCCGGTCGCGTGCGCGCCGACGGCCTCGAAGACGTCCTGGATCGTGACGTCGCGGCCCTGGAAGCGGCCGGGCGGGATCGAGCCGCCGTAGACCATCACTCCCGGGATGTCGAGTCGCGCGAGCGCCATCACGGTGCCCGGGATCGTCTTGTCGCAGCCGCTCAGTGCGACCACGGCGTCGAACAGGTGGCCGCGCGCGACGAGCTCTATCGAGTCCGCGATCACCTCGCGCGATACGAGCGAAGTCTTCATGCCGCTCGTGCCCATCGTGATCCCGTCGGAGATCGCGATGGTGTTGAGCTCCATCGGCGTCGCGCCGGCCGCGCGGATGCCGTCCTTGACCTTCGCCGCGAGCGCGCGCAGGTGGAAGTTGCACGGCATCGTCTCGATCCAGGTCGAAGCCACGCCGATGATCGGCTTCGCGAGGTCGTCGTCGGTGAAGCCGATGCCCTTGAGGTAAGCCCGCGCCGCCGCGCGGTGCGGGCCGTCGGTCAGGGCGCGGCTGCGGTGCTTGAGGTCGAAGCTGGTGGTGGCGCTCATGGTCGAGCGCCCAAGCCTACGAGGCGGCGGTCTCGCGCTGCGCGCGGCGCAGGCGCTCGCGCTCCCATTCGCTCAGCCGCCAGAGGTCGCGGCGCACCTGGCGCGGGTCGACCTGGCGGCCGGGAAGGTGCATGTTCGCGCTCCACACCAGGCCGCGCTCGTCGCCCGTCAGCGCCATCCACTTCGCCAGGACGTCGTCGGAGTCGGGCAGCCGCGCGCTGCCGTAGGGGCGGGTCAAGTCCGGGAACTCGACGCAGTACTCGTTGAGCAGCTCGCGCGTCTGCGGCAGGTAGGCCACGATCGGCTTGTGGGGGTAGATGAGGTAGGCGTACGGCGCCCCCGCGGCGGTTGCCGGCGTGCCCCCGACGTCCGGGCCGCCGGCCAGCGTGCCCCAGACCCGGATGAACCCGAGGTCGCGGTACATATCCCACTCCTCGTCGTTGACGCAGGAGCGCAGCAGCTGGCGCGCGCGCTGCTCCGCGCGGCGCTCGCGACCCGGGTCGTAGCCCTCGACGGCGTTGAGCGCCCGACTGGCGCGCCGCTCTTCGGCCCACTGCTCGATACGCGGCAGCAGGACCTCCCACAGCAGCGCCACGATGACGATGACGGTCGCGCTCAGTGCGAGCAGCATCGCCGGGCGGGCTCCGCTCAGCCGCCCGCGGCGCGCGGGAAGAAGATCACGCGCTCAGCGTCGCGCGGGACCTCCTCGAAGGTCTTCACCATCTGCGCCTCGCGCCGGCCGCCCGGGGCGACCGTGGGCACCGCCGCCCACATCCCGAGGTCGAGCTGGCGGCGGAACTCCTCGACCAGGCGCTCCTCGTCCTCGCGCACGTCCGGGTCGCCCTCGGCGAGCAGGACTTCCCCGTGGCCGGGCTTCATGCGCAGGAACTTCATAGCCGCCGGATTATGGCAAAGGGGTGCGCTCGGAACCCGCCGTGGGGGCGCCGTTCGGACGTGCCCGCAGGACGTCCTGACGGCCCGTTCCGAGGACGTTGACGGGGCCGGCGCCCGCGCCGAGCTCGCGCAGCCCGTCGCGCACGGCCTCGCCGGCGATCGCGCGTGCCGCGCGGGCGGCTTCAAGCGCGCTGAAACCCAGAGCGAGGTGGGCGGCGAGCGCGCTCGAGTGGGTGCAGCCGGACCCGTGTGCCGCGCCGTCGGGATGGCGCTCGCCCGCCAGCTCGGTCATCTCGGTGCCGTCGAAGAACAGGTCGGCGACCTGGGTGCGATGACCTCCGGTGACGACGACGGCACGCGGGCCGTGGGCGTGGATCGCGCGGGCAAGCGCCTCGCCGTCGAGGCTGTCGTCGCCCGCCAGTACGCGCCCCTCGTCCAGATTTGGAGTGACGACGTACGCGCGCGGAAGCAGCAGCTCCCGCAGCGCGTCCTCGGCGTCGCGCTCCAGCAGCCGGCTCCCCGACTCCGCGACCATCACCGGATCGACCACGACGGGCGTGCCGGGTGCGAGCTCGTCGAGCACGCGCGCGACCACCTCCGTGGTGGTGGAGTCGCCGAGCATCCCGATCTTGACGGCGTCGATTCCCAGGTCTTCTGCGACCGCGCGCACCTGGGCGACGATCATCTCGGGCGGCACAGGGTGCACCCGCGTGACCGCAGTGGTGTTCTGCGCGGTGATCGCGGTGATGGCCGTGGTCCCGTGCACGCCGCAGCGCGCGAACGCCTTCAAGTCGGCCTGGATGCCGGCACCGCCACCGGAATCGGAGCCGGCGATGGAGAGGCAGACGGGGATCGACGCGCGGGGCATCCCTTCGATCATCTAACAACCGTCAGCCCAGCGCGAGCTCGCGGCGGTAGCGGCCACCCGGCAGGCGGCGCACCAGGCCGAGCAGTTCGAGCTCCGCCAGGCCCGCGAGCGTGCGACCAGGTGAGCCGCCCCGCGCCACGAGCTCCTCCGTGGTGGTCCGGCCGGCTTCGATCTCGGTCAGGAGCGCGACGACGTCGGGGTCGAGCTCCGGCGGGGGTGCGACTGGTGTCGCCTGTGCGCGCTCGAGGGCGTCGTGCGCGCCGGCGCCGAGCGCGAGGTCGAGTATGTCGCGGGCGTCGCGGACGATCATCGCGCCGTCGCGAATGAGGGCGTTCGTGCCGGCCGAGCGCCATTCGCGCACGGAGCCCGGGACCGCAGCGACCTCGCGGCCGAGCTCTAGCGCCATCCCCGCCGTGATGAGCGATCCCGATCGCTCGGCAGCCTGGACGACGACGGTCGTCTGCGCGAGGCCGGCGATGATGCGGTTGCGGGCCGGGAAGCTCCACTTGAAAGTCGGTGCGCCGGGGGGCAGCTCGGAGATGACGAGGCCGGTCGTGGCGATTCGGCCGTGGAGCTTCGCCTTGCTCGCCGGATACGGGACATGCGCGCTGCCCGCGAGCACGGCGATCGTCGGTCCGCCGGCCTCGAGCGCGCCCGCGTGCGCGGCGCTGTCGATGCCGAGTGCCATCCCGCTCACCACGGTGATTCCTGCGGCGGCCAGCCCGCGGCCGAGTTCTTTGGCGATGTCGAGCCCCTCCGGTGAGGCGCGCCGTGTGCCGACGATCGCAACCGCCGGCGTCGCGGCGCCGGCGAGCGCCTGGAGCCGGGTCGGCCGGCCGAACGTGTGAAGGATGGCCGGAGCTGCATAGTCGTCGCGCAGGCGCGCGGGATAGCGGTCGTCGTGACGACAGACGAGTGTCAGCTCGTGGCGGGCGGCCGCTGCGAGCGACGACGCGGGCTCAAACGCCTGCACGGCAGCGAGGACCTCTGAGGCCCGCCGTCCCGCCACGCCGGCGATCAGGTCCTCATCGCCGAGGGCGAGGATGTCGCGTAGCGGGCGGTCGCCGTGACGCGCCAGCTCGACGAACGGCGCGAGGCGGTCGACGATGAAGGTGCGCCGCAGACATTGCGGACACGGGAGATCCCGCCCGGTCACGCGGCGTCCTCGCCGCTGACACGGTCCGCGTCATGCCGGAAGGCGAGCGCCTGGAGCACGTGCTCGCGCGCGACATCCTCGGACGCCTCGAGATCGGCGATCGTGCGCGCCACACGCAGGACCCGCGAGTGCCCGCGCGGGCTGAGCGCGCCGCGCGCATACGCGCGCTGTAGGTCGCCCTCTCCCTGTGGATCCAGACGGACGTGCCGGCGCAGGAGCGCCGTGTCCATGTGCGCGTTGCACGTCACGCCCGTGTCGCTCAAGCGAGCGAGCTGGCGATCGCGTGCGCCGACGACGCGGGCCCGGATCTGCTCGGAGACGTGCGGCGGCCGCGTGGCGAGCTCGGCGGGAGAGGGACGGGGCACTTCGACCTGTAGGTCGATGCGGTCGAGCAACGGCCCGCTCAGCCGCCGGCGGTACCGGGCCACATCACCCTCGGTGCAACGGCAGCGTCGAGACCCGAGGTACCCGCAGGGACACGGGTTCGTCGAGGCGACCAGCATCACCCGCGTCGGGTACACGGCCACCCGCTGCCCGCGGACAATTGCGACCCGCCCGTCCTCGAGCGGCTGGCGCAGCGCCTCGAGGGCCGGGCGGGCGAACTCGGCGAGCTCGTCGAGGAAGAGCACGCCATGATGTGCAAGCGTCGCTTCGCCTGGTGTCGGAACCGAGCCACCACCGACGAGACCCGACGCCGAGATGCTGTGGTGCGGCGCGCGATACGGGCGTGCGGTGATCAGCTCGCCGCTGGGGTGGCGACCGGCCACGCTGTGGATGCGCGTCACCTCGATCGCCTCGGCCGGCGTCAACGCCGGCAGGATCGACGGAAGTCGCTTCGCGAGCATCGTCTTGCCTGTGCCCGGCGGTCCCGCGAACAGCAGGTTGTGCCCACCGGCGGCCGCAATTTCGAGCGCAGCGACCGGCTCGTGGTGGCCGCGAACGTCCGCGAGGTCCGGAGCGCCCGACGCGGTGTTAGGAGCGGGCGCGGACGCAGACCGGCGTGTCGCGGGCGCGGCCTCGCCGCGCAGGACGGACACCACGTCGAGCAGGGTCTGGGCCGAGTAGACCTCGAGGCCGTCGACCAACAGTGCCTCGGCCGCCGACGCTCCGACCACCACCAGCCCCTCGAAGCCGTGGCGCGCCCCGCCTTCCGCGACCGCGAGCGTTCCGCGCGCCGGCCGCAGGTCTCCTTCCAGGCCGAGCTCACCGAAGACGGCCATACGGGTAACCGGCTCGGCCGGGATGTGCTGCGCCGCGACGAGGATCCCCACCGCGATCGCCAGGTCGAAGCCCGGTCCTTCCTTGCGGAGGTAGGCCGGGGCGAGGTTCACGGTCACGCGGCTGTCCGGGAACTTGAACCCCGAGTTGCCGATCGCGACGCGCACGCGCTCGCGCGACTCGCGCACGGCACGGTCGCCGAGGCCGACGATCGTGAACGCGGGCAAACCGGAGCGGATGTCGACCTCGACCGTGATTCGGCGGGACTCGACGCCGTGGATCGCGAATGTCGTGACGCGAGCGAGCATGCGGCGCGACGCTAGGGCCGGCCGCGTGACGGATCAGCGCGCGATTGCGAAGAGTCAGCCGGAGGAGAAGCGGATCTCCTCGCTGAACTCCGCGAGGAAGTCCTGCGGCGACGAGGCGGCACGGGCACTGTCGGGGCCGCCGCCGTAGAGGCGCTCAAAGAACTCCGCCGTGCGCAGGGCCGGGCGGATTTGCCAGTTGACCCGGGCCGGGCCGTCGCCGGTCATCTGGTGCACGACGCCGGCCGGCACCTCGAACGTCTCCCCCGCCTCGTAGCGGCGCTCGGCGCCATCGACCACCGTGCGGACGGCGCCCTCGAGGACCTCGAAGCGCTCGGCCTGCCGGGGGTGGAAGTGCGCGGGCGGCAGGTCGCCGGTGCCGCCGTAGCTCGCTTCCATCTCGAGCAGCTCGCCGTCCGTCTCGTTGCCGGTGCGGACGAGGCGCAGGCGAAAGCCGCCGAAGCCCTCGATCTCCTGGCCCGCGTGCGCCATGCGGGCGAGCGTAGTCGCAAAGCCGTGCTGTTCCGTCACACGGCGCCGCCTACGGTCGGGCGCCGATGCCCAAAGACCCGCGCCACCACCTCGGACACCTCGGCGAGGACCTCGCCGTCGCGCACCTCGAGCGGCTCGGGTACGAGATCGTCACCCGCAACCACCGCACGCGCTTCGGGGAGCTGGACATCGTCGCGCGCGATGGCGAGACGCTCGTGTTCTGCGAGGTCAAGACGCGCCGCGGCCGCGGCAAGCCGTGGGAGAGCCTGAGCTGGTCGAAGTGCCTCCAGGTGCGACGCATGGCGCGCGCGTACCTCGCCGACGTCCCCGACCACCCGCGGCTGCCGCACCTGCGCTTCGACGCCGTCGGCGTCGTCATCGACCCGCGCGGGCGCCTCGCCCGCCTCGACCACCTGGAGGGTGCCTTCTAGCGCAGCTCCGCTGCCTTGGCTAGAGCCGCTTCACGATCGAAGTACCCTCGGACCTCGACCACGCGCAAGCCCCGCAATCGCAGGAAGTGGAAGACGGTGGCATCCATCGGCGCGCCGCTCTCCCGACCGATGGCCGAGAGACGGACGCGCAGCACCATCACGTCTTCGGTGCGCTCCAGTACCTCCTCGATGGTCCATTCCCATCGCTCTAGGAGGGCATAACCCCGCTCCGCCCAGCCCATGGCCGCGGCGCGCCCGCGATACACATCCGCATCGGGCACCTCCGCGACCTCTTGGAGCACGACGTCGTCGTCCAGCAGGTCACCCCACGCGGCAATGTCGCCACGGCTAAGGGTGCTGTAGCCGGCCCGGAGCAGCTCCATCAGAGGGTCCGCCATCGAACGTCAGCTTCTCAGAGAGCGAGCTGCTGATAGGCCGTCGACTGGAACGACAGCCGGTGCAGCGGCGAAACGCCGAGGCGCTGGATCGCGTCGCGGTGCTCGGGCGTCGAGTAGCCGACGTGGCTCTGGAAGTCCCAGCCGGGATGCAGTGTCGCGGCCCGGTGCATGAAGCGGTCGCGCGACACCTTCGCGACGATCGACGCGGCCGCGATCGCCGCGCTCGTGGCGTCGCCCTCCACGATCGCGCGCTGGTCGAAGCCGAAGTCCGCCACCGGGAAACCGTCCGACAGGCAGATACAGCCGGGGCGGGCGACCTTCATCAGCGCTTCGCGCAGCGCCGCGAGGTTCGTGATGTGCAGGCCGCTGTCGTCGATCCGCCGCACGCAGCGCGAGACAACGGCGACCCGGGCCGCCGTGCGCAGCACGACGGGGTACAGCAGCTCGCGCGCCTCGGGCGTGTGCTGCTTGGAGTCGTTCAGCGCGCTCAGCGCGCGCACCTCGCGGACCCCGAGGGCGCTCACATCGAACAACACAGCCGCCGCCACGAGCGGGCCCGCCAGGCAGCCGCGGCCGGCCTCGTCCGCGCCCGCGACCCAGCGCACGCCGAGCCGGCGGTCGAACTGGAACAGCTTGCGGCCACTCGGCTTGCGCTTGCGTGGCCGCCGCGGTGTCACTGGCGGCTGAGCGGCGGCCTCATCAGAGGAGGCCGATCTGCCGGGGAGGCCAGTAGGTGGCGAAGGCACCGCCGATGATCCACGCGTTGGGAACCGGTCCCCAGAACCGGCTGTCGTCGGACTCGCCACGGTTGTCGCCCATCATGAAGAAGTGATCGGGCGGAATCTTGATCGGAGTCGGGAAGTCGCATCCGTTCCCCTCGCCGCACTCCCGGATGAACGGCTCGTCGGTCCGCTTCCCGTTGCGGATCACGCGGCCGTCGCGCACGGCCAGCGTGTCGCCCGGGCCGGCGACGATCCGCTTGATGAAGTTCACCTCTGCCTTCCCGCCCGCGGGCCTGCTGCAGGCCGCCCCGTCGGTGCGCCGGGCACCGCAGACGTTGCTCTCGGAGCCGCGCGGCGGGTGGAAGACGACCACGTCGCCGACGCTCGGGTCGCCGAACTGCTGGCCGAGCCGGTTGACCAGCACGCGCTGGCCGACCTCCAGCGTCGGGACCATCGACTCGCTCGGGATGCGGTACGGCTTGACGAGGAACGCCTGGATCCCGAGCGCCAAGCCAAGCGCCACGGCCACGATGACGACAAGCTCGACGAGCTGTGCGCCCGCCGACTTCTCGGTCTTCTCCTTGCTCACGCGTCGGAGGGCTCGTCGGCAGGCGGCTCGCCCTCGGCCGGTGCGTCGGCCGCGGCCTCGGCCTCGTCCTGCTGCTCCGCCGCGGTGTCGGCTGCGCCGCCGGCCTCGACGACCTCCTGGGCCGTCTCGCCCTCGGCGTCCAGCGCCTCGCCGGCGGCGGCCTGCTCGGCCTCGAGCGCAGCGACAGGATCGGCGATGAGCCCGGGCTCGTAGGTCTCCTCCGGCCCCGTGTAGCGGCGCTCGCGGACGCGGGCGCGCTTGCCGACGCGCTTGCGCAGGTAGTAGAGCTTGGCGCGCCGCACGTCGCCACGAGCGGCCACGTCGATCTTCTCGATCTTCGGGGAGTGCAGCGGGAACGTGCGCTCCACGCCGACGCCGAACGACTGCTTGCGGACCGTGAACGTCTCGCGCGCACCGTGGCCCTGGCGCTTGATGACAACGCCCTCGAAGACCTGGGTCCGGCGCCGGGTCCCCTCGACGACCTGGAAGTGCACGCGCACGCGGTCCCCGGCCTGGAAGCTCGGGACCCTGCGCAGCTGGGCGCGCTCGAGGTTGTCGATGACGGTGCTCATGGCAAAGAGAACGCGCGAGGACGACCGGGCCGCGCGCGGGCGGCTCATGGTAGCGAAGGCGGCCTGAGCGGCTACGAGCCGTCCATCGGCCCGAACGGGTCGGGGCCGGCGGGGGCGCCCGGCGCCGTGGGGTCGGGCGGGTGCGCCGTGGGGCCGACGACGCCGCGCTCGCGCGAGCGCATCCGGCGCCAGGTGCGGATCTCCTCGTGATGGCCGCTGAGCAGGATCTCCGGCACCTTCCAGCCGCGGTACTCCGCCGGCCGGGTGTAGTGCGGGTACTCCGGATCGCCGCCCAGTGCAGGGCTGAACGACTCCTCGACCGCGGAGTCGGCGTGGCCGAGCGAGCCGGGCAGCTTGCGCAGGACGGCGTCCAG
The DNA here is from genome assembly GCA_963832195.1 of uncultured Conexibacteraceae bacterium. GTDB lineage: Bacteria > Actinomycetota > Thermoleophilia > Solirubrobacterales > Solirubrobacteraceae > Baekduia. The sequence continues at coordinate 160,345 of CAWHTH010000003.1, read as the reverse complement.
CACGACCATCGCCGCGAGCTCCCCGCCCGACAGGACGAACCGCCCGACCGAGATCGCGTCCGACGCGAAGTGCTGCACGATGCGCTCGTCGAAGCCCTCGTAGCGGCCACACAGCAGGGTCAGCGCCGGCTCGGCGGCGAGCTCTTCGACGAGGCTGTCGTCGAGCATGCGGCCGCCTGGCGTCAGGGCGATCACGCGCCGCTGCGCGCGCAGCTCGACCGGGTCCGCGTTGTAGATGCCGCGCAGCGCGTGATCCATGACGTCGACGCGCAGCACCATCCCGGCGCCACCGCCGAACGGCGTGTCGTCGACCTGGCCGCCGCTCAGTGGCGTCCAGTCGCGCAGCTGGAAAGCCCGCAGCTCGTGGCCACCGGCCTCGGCGTTGCGCACGTGGCGCTGCGAGCGGAACCAGTCGAACCACTCGGGGAAGAGCGTGAGGACGTCGAGCTGCACTACTCCCCCAGGAAGCGCAGGTCGATGTCGATGCGACGGCTCGCGATGTCGACGTCGCGCACGGCGTCCGCGACGAGCGGCACGAGCAGCGAATCGCCGCCCGGACGCTTGACCTCGAGCACTTCGCAGGACGGATAGGCGAGCAGCCGCGTCACCATGCCGACCTCCACATCGGCGTCGAAGACCGGGAGCCCCTCGAGGTCCTCGGCATACCACTCGTCCGCCTCCAGATCCGGCAGGTCGCCGCGTCGCACCCAGAGGTCCTCGCCGCGCAGCGCCTCAACCGCCTCCCTGTCCTCGACGCCCGCGAGCCGCAGGATCGGCCGCGCGTCGGTGCCCGCACGCCGCACGATCTCCAGATCGCGACCGCCGACCGTCACATGGGCGCCGAGCACGAGCACGCGGCTGCGCGGGCGAGTGACGTGGAACGAGCCGTCGAGGCCGTGCGGCCTGCCGACACGCCCGGCGGCCAGGAGGTCAGTCGACGATGTCGACAAGGACGCGCCGGTTCTCCTTGACCGCGGCGGCCTTGACGACGGTCCGCAGGGCGTTCGCCGTGCGCCCGCCCTTGCCGATGATGCGGCCGTAGTCGTCGTCCGCGACCGCGAGCTCCAGGACGACCGTGCCGTCGTCCTCCTCGAACTCCTCGACAGTCACGCGATCGGGCTCCTCGACGAGCAGCCTGGCGAGGTACTCGAGGAGGTCGCGCATGGCCTACTTTGCTGCGACGTCGATGCCCTGCGTGCGCAACAGCTTGCGGACCGTGGCGGTCGGCTGCGCGCCCTTGCCGAGCCAGGCGCGGACCTTCTCCTCGTCGACCTTGATCGTCGACGGGTCGGTCTGCGGGTTGTACTGGCCGAGGATCTCGATCACACGGCCGTCGCGCGGCGAGCGCTGGTCGGCGACGACGATGCGCCAGACCGGGTCCTTCTTGCCGCCCACTCGCGTGAGCCTGAGTCTCACTGACATGAGCGCGGCAGGTTAGCGCCCCTGCCGCATCAGCGCGCCCAAGTCCGGCATCTTGCCCTGCCCTATCTGGCTTCATCAGCTTGCGCATCTGGCCGAACTGCTTGACGAGCTGGTTGACCGCCTGCACGTTCGTGCCGGACCCCTTCGCGATGCGCAGCCGCCGCGACCCCTTGATCAGCTCGGGCCGCCGGCGCTCCTCCGCCGTCATCGACAGGATGATCGCCTCGATCCGGTCCATCTCGCGCTCGTCGACCTTGAGCCCGCGCAGCTGCGCGCTCATCCCCGGGATCATCCCGAGCAGGTTCGTGAGCGGGCCCATGCGACGGATCTGCTTGAGCTGGGAGAGGAAGTCGTCGAGCGTGAACTCGTCGCGGCGCAGCTTGCGCTCGAGCTCCTTCGCCTGGTCCTCGTCGAACTGCTGCTCGGCCTTCTCGATGAACGAGAGGACGTCGCCCATCCCGAGGATGCGCTGCGCCATGCGATCGGGATGGAACGGCTCGAACTGGTCGAGCTTCTCGCCCGTCGACGCGAACAGGATCGGCTTGCCGGTGACGGCCTTGACGCTGAGCGCGGCGCCACCGCGGGCATCACCGTCGAGCTTGGTCATCACGACGCCGTCGAACGCGACGGCGGCGGCGAACTGCTCCGCGACGTTGACGGCGTCCTGGCCGGTCATCGCGTCGACCACGAGCAGGATCGCATGCGGCTTGACCGCCGAGCGGATGTTCTTGAGCTCGTCCATCAGCTCGACGTCGACGTGCAGGCGGCCCGACGTGTCGACGATCAGCACGTCCTTGCCGTCGGTCTTCGCGCGGTCCAGCGCCCAGCGCGCGATGTCGACCGGGTTCGCGTCGGTGCCCTGCTCGTAGACCTCGGCGCCCGCCTGGCCGCCCACCTTCACGAGCTGGTCGACGGCCGCCGGGCGGTAGACGTCGCACGCGGCCACCGCGACCGAGCTGCCCTTGCTCCTTGATCAAGTGGCGCGCGAGCTTCGCCGTTGCGGTCGTCTTGCCCGACCCCTGCAGCCCGGCCATCACGATCACCGTCGGCGGTCGCGGCGAGAAGGAGATGCCGGCCGAGGCGCCGCCCATCAGCTTCGTCAGCTCCTCGTCGACGATCTTCACGACCTGCTGGCCGGGGTTGAGCGCGCCGATCACGTCGGCGCCGAGGCAGCGCTCCTTTACGGCCGCCGTGAACGACTTCACGACCTTGAAGTTGACGTCGGCCTCGAGCAGCGCGAGCCGGATCTCGCGCATCGCCTTGTTGACGTCGTCCTCGGTCAGCGTGCCGCGCGAGCGGACGTCGGCGAGCGCCGCCTGGAGCTTCTCGGAGAGCGTCTCGAACACGGACGACCCAGGCTAGTGGTGAAACGGGGTCAGACTCGTTTCACCCACTCGGGCTGGCGCGGATGAAACACCTCCTGTGAAACGAGTCTGACCCCGTTGCATCACTAGTGCGCGGGCCGCGTCAGCGCGGGCGGACCAGCGTGATGCCGTCGCGGACCGTGAGCATCACCGCGACTACGCGGTCGTCGGCCGCGATGCGCGCGTTGAGCCGGCCGAGGGCGCGCGCGTTGTCGTCGTCCGGGTCGAGGACGTCGCCGCTCCAGAGCGTGTTGTCGATCACGATGAACCCGCGCGGCGACAATTTCGGCAGGACCGCCTCGTAGTAGTCGGCGTACGACGTCTTGTCGGCGTCGATGAACACGAGGTCGAACGGCCCTTCGAGTGCGGCTAGCGACTCGTGCGCGGCGCCCACGATCACCTGGACGCGCTCGCTCTCCCCCGCCGCCTCGATGTGACGGCGCGCGAACGCGGCGTGCTCCTCGCTGACCTCGAGCGACACGATCCGCCCGTCCGCGGGCAGTCCGCCCACCATCGCGAGCGCGCTGTATCCGGAGTACGTGCCGATCTCGAGCACGAGCCGCGGCCGGGCCAGCCAGACCAGGAACTCGAGGAAGCGGCCCTCGACGGCGCCGCTGAGCATCTGCGGGATCGCAAGCGATGCGCGCGTCTCCTCCTCCAGCGCCTGCATGTGCGGCGCCGGCGGCGTCGTGTGCGCGTCGACGTACTCGAGGAGTCCGTCCGGCGTGATCTCGAGCGGGCTCAAGGCGCCGGAGGTGGTGGCGGTTGCTGGCCGCGCCCGCCCAGAAGGTTGCCGACGTTGCCGAGCGCCTGCGAGAACTCCGACGGGATCACGAAGATCTTGTTGGCCTCACCCTGGGCGAGCTGCGGCAGCATCTGCAGGTACTGGTAGCTGAGCAGCCCGTGGTCGGGGTTGCCGGCGTGGATCGCGGCGAAGACCGTGTCGATCGCCTTCGCCTCGCCCTCGGAGCGCAGGATGGCGGCGGTCTTCGCGCCCTCGGCCTTGAGCACGGCCGACTGCTTCTCGCCCTCCGCCGTGAGGATCTGGGACTGCTTGACGCCCTCGGCATTGAGGATCGCTGCGCGGCGGTCGCGCTCGGCGCGCATCTGCTTCTCCATCGCCTCCTGGATGCCGGCGGGCGGATCGATCGCCTTGAGCTCGACGCGGTTCATGCGGATCCCCCAGCGGCCGGTCGCCTCGTCGAGGACCGTGCGCAGCTGCGAATTGATCTGGTCGCGGCTCGTCAGCGCCTCCTCGAGCGTCATACCGCCGATCACGTTGCGCAGCGTCGTGACAGTGAGCTGCTCGATCGCCTGGAGTGGGTTGGCGACCTCGTAGGTGAGCCCCTTCGGATCGGTGATCGTGAAGTACAGGACCGTGTCGATGTTGACCGTCACGTTGTCCTGCGTGATCACGCCGTTGGGCGGGAACGCGACGACCTGCTCGCGCAGGTCGATCAGCGGCTTGACCTTGTCGATGAACGGGATGACGATCGTCAGCCCGGGATCCAGCGTGCGGTTATAGCGGCCGAGCCGCTCTACGACGCCCGCGCGCGCCTGGGGGATGATCCGCACCGTTCGGGCGGCGACGTACAGCGCGAACAGCAGCAGCACGCCGACGGCGATGAGCTCGGCCATTAGTTGATCCCCTTCCGGGTCCCTTTCGTCATTCGGTCACCAGCGCGATCGCGCCGCGGATCTCCACGACATGGACCCGCTTGCCGGCATCGATCACCTGTTCGTCGTCGTACGCGCGCGCGGTCCACACCTCTCCTTCGAGCTTCACCGCGCCGACGCCCTCGTCGTTGGCGATGCGCTCCATGACGATCGCGGTGCGGCCGACCAGCGCGGCCGTGCCGGTGCGCGTGGAGGGCGGCTGGCTCAGGTGGCGCCGCGCGACCGGGCGCAGGAACGCGAAGGTCCCAGCCGTGACCCCGCTGAACGCGAGCAGCGCCGGGACGGTGCCGCCGCCCGCGAGGTCGACGATCATGCCCACCGCCGCGCCGAGCGCGAACGGGGCAAGGAAGAAGCCCATCGTGGCGATCTCACCGACCGCCGCCGCGACCGCGGCGATGAGCCAAACGACCCAGGCGTCCATTGGGGCCGACTCTAGCGAGCAGTCACGGGGCGACGAGCGCGCGCGCGAACTCGTCGGCGTCGAACGGGCGCAGATCCTCGAGTGCCTCGCCGATCCCGATCAGCTTCACGGGGATGCCGAGCTCGCCGGCGATCGCCAGGGCGATGCCGCCCTTGGCCGTGCCGTCGAGCTTCGTGAGCACGATCCCGTCCACCGGGACGGCCTCGGAGAACAGCTTCGCCTGACGCAGCCCGTTCTGGCCGGTCGTCGCGTCGACGGTCAGCAGCGTCTCGTGCGGGGCGTCGGGCATCTGCTTTCCGATCACGCGCCTGATCTTGGTGAGCTCGGCCATCAGGTCGTCGTTCGTGTGCAGGCGGCCGGCGGTGTCGACGATCACGACGTCCGCCCCGCGCTCGCGCGCCTGCGCGACCGCATCGAACGCCACCGCTCCGGGGTCCGAGCCCTCGGGGCCCGTCACGATCTCGCAGCCGGCGCGCTCCGCCCACCCGACGAGCTGCTCGACCGCGGCCGCCCGGAACGTGTCGGCGGCGCCGAGCACCACCCGTTTGCCGAGCTCGCGCTGCAGGTGCCACGCGAGCTTGCCGATCGTCGTCGTCTTGCCCGTGCCGTTGACGCCAACGGCCATGATCACCGTCGGCTGGGAACGCAGATCGATCGTGCCCGCGCCGGTCCGCGCGATCCCGGCGAGCAGCTCCACGAGCCGCTGCTGCAGCGCCTCCCCGCCCTCAACCTGGCCTGACGTCGCCTCGTCCTCGAGCTGGGCGACGATCTTCGCCGTTGTCGCCGCGCCGACGTCGGCCATGATCAGCGCCTCTTCGAGCCGCTCCCAGGTCGCGTCGTCGAGCTTGTCGAACAGCGTCGCCTGGATCTCGGTGGCCAGCGCCTCGCGGGTCTTGACCATGTTCTCGCGCAGCCGCCGGAAGAAGCCGCGCCGCTCCTGCGGGTCCGCGGGCGCGGGCTCCGGCGCGGTTGCGCCATCGACGACGAAGAGGTCGCGCCAATCGGTCGGCATCGGTGGGCGAAGATACCCGGGTGATCGAGGCCCGCACGGTCCCGGCGGCACAGCCGCCCGCCAGCGACCTGGTCGCGGCGATGGTCGACGAGATGGTGCCCCTCTACGGCCAGATCGACGTCGAGGGCGCGCCGAGCGGCACGCCCGCCGACTTCAGCCCGCCCGGCGGCGCATTCGTCGTGCTCTACGACGGCGACCGGGCGATTGCCGGCGGCGGCATCAAGCGGCTCGACGACGAGGCCTGCGAGATCAAGCGCATGTACGTCGTGCCCGACAGGCGCGGCGAAGGCCTCGCGCGCCGCCTGCTCGAGGAGATGGAGGCCGAGGCGCTGCGCCTCGGCTACACGATCGTGCGCCTCGACACGGGCGAGCACCAGCCCCACGCCCAGCACCTGTACGAGTCCGCCGGCTATGAGCCGATCGGCAACTTCAACGCGAACCCGTTCGCGTCGTTCTGGGGCGAGAAGCGGCTCGGCTGAGCGGCTAGGCCGCGGCCTCGGCGCGCTCGATGTGCTCCTGCGGGAGCTTGCGCGAGACGACCTTCGAGACGCCGTCGCCGCCCATCGACACGCCGTAGAGCGTGTCGGCTGCCTCCATCGTGCGCTTCTGGTGCGTCACGACGATGAACTGGGCGCGGTCGGCGTGCGTGCGCAGGAGGTCGAGGAAGCGGGTGATGTTGAGGTCGTCGAGCGCCGCCTCGACCTCGTCGAGGATGTAGAACGGGCACGGGCGCGCGAGGAACACGGCGAACAGGAACGCGATCGCCGTCATCGACTTCTCGCCACCCGACAGCAGCGACAGGCGCTTCATCGCCTTGCCGGCGGGCGTGATCTCGATCTCGACGCCGAGGTCGTCGTCGGGCTCGATACCCGTCTGGGCGGCGGCCTCGGCCTCCGCGGCCGCCTCCGCCGCCTCCTCGGCGGCGACCTCCGCGGTGCCGTCGTCGCTCGTCACCTGGGCGCCGCCCAGCACCGGCCGCGGGCCGAGATCCTCGCGCACCAGCCGCAGCCGGCCGCGACCACCGGGGAACAGCTCCTCGGCGAGCCCCTCGAAGTTGCGCGCCGCGGCCGTGAACGTCTCCTCGAACGTCTCGCGGATCTGGCGGTCGGTCTCGCGGATGAACGCGCGCAGCTCGCGCAGCGCCGTCTCTAGGTCGGTGCGCTGGCGCTCTAGCGCCTCCACATGCGCGAGCGCCTCGTCGTACTCGGCCTTCGCGAGCGGGTTGACCGGGCCGAGCTGCTCGCGGCGGCGCGCGAGCCGCTCGACGCGTGCGCGCAACGCCTCGGCCTCCTCGCCCGGGAGCTCATCGTCACGTGGCTCGGCTGCAAGGCCCAGCCGCTCGGACAGGCCGCCGAGCGTCGCCACGACCTCGGCCTCATGGTCGCGCAGCTGCTGGGCGCGCACCTCGGCGCGCGTGACGGCGTCCGAGCGCTCGTGCAGCGCGCGCTGGATCTCGGCCTCCTCCGCCGCGCACGCGCGCAGCTCGGCGGCCACCGTCTCGCCCTCGCTGCGGTCGGCGTCCAGCTCGGCCTCGAGCGCCGTCACGCGCTCGCCGAGCGCTGCGTGCGTCGCCTCTAGCGCGACGGCGAGCCGCTCGGCCGCCGGGCCGAGCGCGCGATCGCGCCCGAGCTGCGTCTCGACGAACGCTGATCCGCCGCGCCCGGTCCTCGCGCTCCTGCGCGGCACGCTCCGCCACACGGCGCTCTGCGGCCAGCTCGCCGTCGACCTGCGCCCGGCGCACCGCGGCCTCGCCCTGCTCGGGCGCGGCGCGGCGCTGCTCGATCAGCCACTCGGCTTGACGCAGCACCTCGCGCGCCTGCTCGAGCTCGCGCTCGGCGGCACGGCGCGCGCCGTCGGCGGCGTCGCGCGTGGCGTCGGCGGCAGCGACGGCCGCCGTCGCCGCCTCGACTGCGGTGAGCGCCTCCTGCTCGCCGTGCACGGTGCGCTCGGTCTCGGCGATCAGAGCGTCGCGGCGGTTGCGCTCGGCGAGCACGCGCTCGGAGCCGCCCGCCGGAGCCTGGCGCAGCTCGCGCGTGAAGCCGAACCAGGCACGGCCCGAGCGGCTGACCGCCACGCCCTGGAAGGCCGGCGGCAGCGCGTCGAGCGACTCCACGAGCCACGCGTTCGCGAGCAGGCGGCGCGCAAGCTCCAGCGCCGGTGCCGGCCCGCGGACGAGATCCGCGAGGCAGCGCGCGCCCGGAGCCGGCGGGGCCGGCTTTGCGACGCCGGACGCGCCGGTGTCCGCGACGAGCGCGCGGCCGCCGTCCTCGCCGGCGGCGTCGAGCAGGTCGCGCGCGGCGCCGACGTCGGGCACGACGGTCGCCGACAGCCGGCCGCCGAGCGCCGCGGCCACCGCGAGCTCGCAGCCGGGCTCGACCTCGAGGTCGTCGGCGAGCGAGCGCCGCGACGGCGCGCGCGTGGACGCGGAGGAAGTGGTTGGCCTGAGCCAGCTGCGCGCCGACATCGGCGGCTGCGCGACGCGCCGCGTCGGCGCTCTGCTCGCTCGCGCGGCGGGCGTTGCGGGCCACTTCGCACGCCGCGTCGGCCTCGCTCAGCGCGGCGCGGCGCTGCTCGACGAGCGTCCCGAGCTCATCGACGCGCGCGGCGGCCGCTGCGCGTGCCCGCTCGAGGTCCGCGAGCTCGCGCTCGAGCGCGCCGGCGCGCTGCGCGTCGAGGTCCGCGAGCTGTGCTTCCAGCGTCTCGATCCGCGCGATGCCGCTCGCGTCGGGCACGTCCTCGGCCGCGCGGGCGCGCAGCAGCTCGAGCTGCCGTGCGCGCCGCTCGGCGCGTTCGGCGACCTGTTCGGCCGTCTCGCGGGCGCGCTCCAGGCGCAGCTCGACGCGCTCGGCGGCGCTGCGTGCCTTCTCAACGCGGCGGGCGAGCGCCTCGCGCCGCTCGCTGCGCCGCGCCAGCGCCTCCTCGGCCGCCTCGCGGCGGGCCGCGACGGCCGCCAGCCGCTCCTCGGCCTCCGCGCGCACGCGACCGGCGTCGGTCGCCGCGGTCTCCGCCTCGGCCAGCTCTTCGCGACGGGCGCGCAGCTCGTCGCGGGCGAGCTCCCAGCGCGCCTCCGTGCTCTGGCGCTCGAGCCGCTCGTGCAGCTCCGCGGCTTCGGCCTGGCGCTTGAGCGGCCGCAGCCGTGACCGTGCCTCGCGCTCTACGTCGAGCGCGCGATCGAGGTTGTCCTGCGTGCGCTCCAGCTTGAGCTGCGCCCGGCGGCGGCGCTTGCGGTGCTTGCCGAGGCCGGCCGCCTCCTCGATCAGCAGGCGCCGGTCCCGCGGCTTGGAGGTCACGATCGCCTCGACGCGGCCCTGGGAGACGACCGAGTGCATCTCCTTGCCCAGGCCGGTGTCGCTGAGCACCTCGAGCACGTCCACGAGCCGGCAGCGCGCGCCGTTGAGGCGGTACTCGCCCTCGCCGCTGCGGTCCAGCCGGCGCAGGATCGAGAGCTCGCCCACGGGGAGATCGATCGCGCCGTCGGAGTTGTCGAGGATCAGCTCGACCTCGGCGGCGCTGCGCGCCTGTACGCCCTTGCCGCCGGCGAAGATCACGTCCTGCATCGACTGGCCGCGCACCGCGAGCGGTGACTGCTCGCCCATCGCCCACAGCACGGCGTCGGTCACGTTCGATTTCCCCGAGCCGTTGGGGCCCACGATCACCGACACCCCGGGGCCGAACTCGAGACGCGTGCGCTCGGGGAAGGACTTGAAGCCCTTCAGCGTCAGCGACTTCAGGTGCACCGCGGCATCCTCGCGCTCAGCCCGGACATCACGCTCACGCGGCCGTCTCCTCGGTGTCGAGCGCCTCGAGCGCGAGCCGCGCGGCCTCCTGCTCGGCGTGCTTCTTGGACCGGCCGACGCCGCGGCCGAGCTCATCGCCGCGGACGAGCGCCGCGACCTCGAACGTGCGGTCGTGCGGCGGGCCCTCCTCGCTGACGACGTCGTAGAACACCGTGGCGCCGCGCTGGGCCAGGCGCTCCTGAAGCGCCGACTTGAAGTCCACGGGGAACCGCAGCGCCTGCTCGATCTCGGGCATGAACGCGTCGACGACCGCCGTCGCCGTGCGCTCGTAGCCGGCGACCAGGTAGCAGGCGCCGATGACGGCCTCCACGACCGACGCCAGCACGCGCTCGGTCTCGACCAGGGTCTCGGCCTGCCCGGCGCCCTCCGGCGCCGCCGCGCGCAGGCTCTCCGAGACCCCGAGCCGCTCTGCAACCGCGCGGCACGACGCGCCCGACACGGTCTGCGCGCGGATCTTCGTCAGGCGGCCGGCGCCGTAGCGCTCGGCCTCCAGTCGCGGGTACAGGTGCGTGGTGATCGCAAGGCCGAGGACGCTGTCGCCCAGGAACGCCAGGCGCGCGTACGAGTCGGAGCGGCGCGTGGTCCAGGACGCGTGCGTGAAGACCTGGCGCTGCAGGTCCTCGGGGAGCTCGTCGAGCAGATCGGCTAGGAGCTTCAGGGCGTGGCGGGGGTGTGTTCGAGGACGAAGTCCACGGCCTCTCCGACGGTGAGGATCCGGGCCGCCTGCTCGTCGGAGATCTTGACGCCGTAGCTGTCCTCGAGCTCCTGCACCAGCGTGTACAGATCGAGCGAGTCCGCCTCGAGATCCTCTTTGAAGCGGGTCTCGGGGCCGATGCGCGCGGGGTCGACGTCGAGCTCGTCGGCCAGGTGCTGCTGTACGAGGGCGAAGACTTCGTCGCGGGTCATGGCGAGGGAGGAACGGTAGCCGCTCGGTCCCCGGACGGCGCGCGCCGCAGGACGCCCGCGGCCTCGAGCGCCGCGTGCGTGCGGCCGACGACGTCGGCCGACACGCCGCGCGCCGCCAGCAGGATCGCCTGCGAGAAGCCGTAGCGGGTGAAGCGCCCGTGCGGGACGACGCCGAGGCGGCGCAGCCCGAGCAGGTAGGCGCCACCGGGGCCTTCGGGGTCGATCTCGTCGCGCACGCGGCGCAGCGCGGGCCGCAGGAGCAGGCCGCCTAGCTTGGCCCGCGGCGACGACATCGCGGCATCGCGGATGAAGCCCATCGTCGACTGCGACACGCCCTCGATCAGCTTGAGCGCGACGTTGCCGGTGAACCCGTCGGTCACGATCACGTCGGCGGCGCCGGCGGTCACCTGCGTGCCCTCGACATTGCCGACGAAGTCCAGCACCGGCGAGCCCGCAGCCCGCCCCGCCAGCATCGTGTGCGCATCGACCACGAGCCCGGTGCCCTTGCTCGCCTCCTCGCCGTTCGACAGGAGCGCGACGCGCGGGCGCTCGACGCCCAGGACCGCCTGGGCGAACGCGGCGCCCATGAACGCGAACTGGACCAGGTGCTCGGCGCGCACCTCGACGTTGGCGCCGACGTCGACGATCGTCACGGGCGCGCCGGGGACCGGGATCGGCAGCGCGAGCGCGGGCCGGTGGATCCCTCGCGAGCGCTTGATGTTGAACAGGCCGGCCGCCAGCGCGGCGCCCGTCGAGCCCCCGGAGACGAGCGCATCCGAGTCACCGGCCGCGACCGCCCGCGCCGCCTGCACGATCGAGGCGTCAGGCGTAGAGCGCACCGCTGCGGCCGGGTCGGGGGCCTTCGCGATCGAGACCGGCGCGTCGACTATCTCGACCCCGTCGGGCGCCTGCCCCAGCTCGGCGGCCGGCCCGAACAGCAGGACGCGCACGCCCTGCTGCGCGGCGATCGCGGCGCCGGCGGCAACCTCCCCCGGGCCGAGGTCCGCGCCGTTGCAGTCGACGGCGACGGTGACCGTCATCGGCGGCTCAGTGGTCGTGATCGTGGTCGTGCGCGTGCTTCGGCGTCACGACCTCGCGGCCGCCGTAGGTCCCGCAGACGGGGCACACGCGGTGCGGCCTGCGCGGCGAATGGCACTGCGGGCACTCGTTGAGCGCCGGCGCGGAGATCTTGTGCTGCGCGCGGCGCTTGCTCGTGCGGCTGTGCGACTGCTTCTGCTTGGGGACGGCCATAGCGGACGCAGAAGGGTAGCGATTGACACCACGACGCCGTTGCTGCGAGGGTGGCACACCGGAAAATTGGCCTGGGGAGGCGAAATGGGTTCAGGGAAGGCGTTCGGTGGGCTACTCACCATCGCGTTGACGGTTTCTGTGGTGCTCGGCGGCGGCGCCGGCGCGCAATCAGGGCTGTGCGCGGGTCAGGAGCCGACGATCAAGGGCTCCAAGAAGAACGAGACGCTGAAGGGCAGCACCGCCAACGACATCATCAACGGCATGGGCGGCAAGGACCGCATCGACGGCGGTGCGGGCAACGACACGATCTGCGGTGGCGGCGGCAACGACTCGCTCAAGGGTGGCGTCGGCAACGACTACCTGATCGGGCAGGACGGCAACGACAACCTGTCCGACAAGGACGGCTTCGACCGCCTCGACGGCGGCGCGGGCGCCGACCGCCTGCGCGACACGCTCGGTAGCAACCTGCTGCGCGGCGGCGCGGGCAACGACAGCCTCAGCGGGGGCAACTACTTCGACACGCTGCAGGGCGGCGCCGGCAACGACGAGCTCTCGGGCGGCGCCTACCCGGACAAGCTCCAGGGCGGCGCCGGCAACGATCGGCTCTTCGGTGCCGCGGAGAACGACACGCTGTCCGGCGGGCCCGGCAAGGATCTGCTCAACGGCGGTCCGGGTAACGACGTCCTGACCGGCAACGCCGGCAAGGACCGGCTGTTCGGTGGCCTTGGCACCGACACGTGCAAGGAGAACACGGACCAGAAGAACAGCTGCGAGGCCGCCTGAGCGGCCTCACGCTGCGGCCCGCGACGCGCGGTGACATCACCGCGCTCGCGGAGCTGCAGCACCGCTGTGACATCAGGCAGCGCGACTGGGCGGGCCCCGGTCTGCTGCCGCCGCCGATCGAGGACCAGGCGGCCGAGTGGCGCCAGCGCTTCGACCGCCCCGGCATCTGGATGCGCGTCGCCGTGGACACGGAAGATCGGATCATCGGGGCTGTCGGCTTTGCCCAGGCGTTTGCGGAGGGCGAGCGCATCGAGGGACGTGCGCACGTCAACGCCGTCTTCGTCGACCCCGCGCACTGGCGGCGCGGCATCGCGCGGGCTCTGCTCGACGAGGCCGAGCGCGCGATGCGGGCGGCCGGATATCGCGACGTGCAGCTCTGGACGCTCGAGGGCTCGCCGGCCGAGGAGGTCTATACGGCGCTCGGATGGCGTCGCGACGGCCGCCGCAGTCGCTACCCGCCGATGGGACTCGATACCGTCGCTTTCGTGAAGGCGCTGTGACCGCCATGACCGAGCGCTCCGCGGTCGCGCTCGCTGCGGCGATCGCCGCCGGCGAGGCCTCCTCCACGGATGTCGTCGGCGCGCACATCGACGTCCTGCGCCACGCCCAGCCGCGGACGAACGCTGTCGTCGCCGACCGCTTCGACGCCGCGCTGGACGAGGCGCGGCGCGCCGACGAGCGGGTGGCGCAGGGAGGCGCGCTGCCGCCGCTGCTGGGCGTCCCGTTCACCGTCAAGGAGTCGGTGATGCTGCGCGGGATGCCGAACGCCGCCGGCGTCGTGAGCAGGCGCGAGCTGCGCTCCGAGCGTACCGCCCCCGCGGTCCAGCGCCTGATCGAGGCCGGGGCGATCCCGCTGGCGGTCACGAACACGCCCGAGCTGTGCCTCTGGTACGAGTGCGAGAACCGTCTCTACGGCCGCACGAGCAACGCGTACGACCCGTCGCGGATCGCCGGCGGGTCGTCCGGCGGAGAGGGCGCGGCTGTCGGCTCCGGCGGCGCGCCGTTCGGGATCGGGTCCGACATCGGCGGCTCGGTGCGCCTGCCGGCGTTCTTCAACGGCGTCTTCGGTCACAAAGCCAGCGCCAACGTGATCCCGCTGACCGGCCAGTGGCCGGTGCCGGACACCGAGGAGCAGTCGCGCTGGCTGACGATCGGCCCGCTCGCGCGCCGCGCCGAGGACCTGATGCCGCTGCTGCGCCTGATGGCCGGGCCGGACGGCGAAGACCAGCTGTGCCGCGACGTCGCGTTCGGCGACCCGGGAGCGGTGGACCTGGACGGCCTGCCGGTCGCAGTCATCGATCGCGGCGGCCCGCTGCCGGTGCAGGGCGAGCTGGTCGGCGCGCTGTACCGGGCTGCCGGCGCGCTGGAGACGGCGGGCGCGACCGTGCGCACGGTGCGGATCCCCGCGCTGCGCCGCACGTTCGAGCTGTTCGTGACGCTGCTGGGGGCCGGTGAGGGCACGCCGTTCCTCGAGATCGTCGGCGACGGCACAGCCCGCCGGCGCGGGGAGATCTTCGCCGAGGCGCTGCGGCGCTCGAGCCCGCACACCTGGGCCACGCTGATGCTGATCGCAGCCGACGCGCTGCCGAAGCCGGGGCTGGCGGTGCGCCGCGCCCGCACCGCCGCGCAGCGCTTGCGCGAGCAGGTGCTCGAGGCGATCGGCGACGGCGTCCTGCTCTATCCGCCGCACCCGCGCGTGGCGCCACGCCACGGGCAGACCAAGCGGATGATCGGGGCGCTCGCCTACACGCAGATCTTCAACCTGCTGGAGCTCCCGGCGACCCAGGCGCCGGCGGGGATCGGGCGCGCCGGCCTGCCGCTCGGCCTCCAGGTCGTCGGTGCGCCCGACGCCGATCACGTCACGATCGGCGTGACGCTCGAGCTCGAAAGAGCGCTCGGCGGCTGGGTGCCGCCGGCGCAGGTGGTCGTGCCTCAGCGCCGCTCGAGGGCGAGGCGGACGCCGAGGCCGATCAGGACCGTGCCGGTCAGCCAGTCAAGCCCCCGGCGCAGCGACGGTCTGGCCAGCAGCGAGCGCGCACGGTCAAGCATCCAGGCGTAGGTAGAAAGCCAAAAGACGCCGAGCGCCGCGTGGATGGCGGCCAGCAGCAGTGACCAGCCCAGCACCCATGCGCCGGGCTCGATGAACCCCGGCATCACCGTCGAGTAGAAGACGACGATCTTCGGGTTGGCGATGTTGTTGACGAGACCGACCAGGTACGCCGACCTCGTGGTGGCCGGTGCCGGGCCCTTGTCGTCGAGCGCGCGCCCGGCGTTCAACAGCGTGCGCAGGCCGAGCCAGACCAGGTACGCCGCGCCCGCGAACCGCAGGGCGTCGTAGGCCGTGGCCGACGCGGCAAGCGCTGCGGCGATCCCCACGGCCGACGCGGCTCCCCATACGAACAGCCCGCTGCAGATGCCCAGCGACGTGAGCATCGCCGGCCGCCTGCCGTGCGCGAGCGCCGTCCGCGCGACGAGCGCCATGTCCACACCCGGGGTGAGCGTGAGCACGGCCGCCAGGACGGTCCAGGCCACCAGCGCCTCCCAGGTCACTCGAGCCGTAGCTCCTTGAGCTTCGCCCAGCGCGGGTCGGGCGGGCGCTCGTGGGCGTGATCGGGACCGGCCTCGTTCAGGTTCTCGCCGCAGACCGGGCACAGCCCGGCGCAGTCGGGCCGGCACACGACCTGCGCCGGCAGCGCCAGGGCCAGCGCGTCGCGCGCCCAGCCGTGCATGTCGAGGACTTCCTCGCTGACGTACGGGCTGTCGAGCTCATCCCCGCCGCCCGGCTGGTCGACCTCGCGGGCGTCGACCGCAAAGCTCGGGGCGGCCGCCTCCAGGCAGCGCATGCACGGCCCGCGCAGGCCGGCCTCGAAGCGCAGCCGCAGCGCCCACCCGCCGCCGGTCATGCGCGCGACGTCGAGCCGCGCCTGAACCGCGCCGGGGTCGACGTCGTAGCGCTCGCCGCCGTAGCCGAGCGCGTCGAGACGCACGTCGAGATCGAGCCGCCGGGCCTCGCCGGGGGTCAGCCTCAGTGTCGCGAGGTCGAAGCTGTCGGTCCGCGCGCCCACCCCCACGAGGGTAGATCATGGGCGCGTGAAGGCGATCGTGCTCGATGCGCCGGGCCGGCCGCTCCGTGCCGCGGAGCTCCCCGATCCCGAGCCGGGGCCCGATCAGGTGCTCTTGCGGACGCGCGCCTGCGGCGTGTGCCGCACCGACCTGCACCTGGTAGACGGAGAGGTTGCCGCGGGCCATCTGCCGCTCGTGCTCGGCCACCAGGTGGTCGCGGAGCGCGTCGACAGCGGTGAGCGCGTCGGCGTGCCGTGGCTGGGCTGGACGTGCGGCGAGTGCTCGTACTGCGCGCCGGGCGCGAGAACCTCTGCCCGCGGGCGCGCTTCACCGGCAAGGACGTCGACGGCGGCTTCGCCGAGCTGCTGGTCGCCGACGAGCGCTTCTGCCTGCCGCTGCCCGACGGCTTCGGCGACCTCGACGCGGCGCCGCTGCTGTGCGGCGGCCTGATCGGGTACCGGACGCTGCGCGCCGCCGGCGACGCGGCGCGCCTCGGCATCTACGGCTTCGGCGCGGCCGCGCACCAGGTCTGCCAGGTCGCCGTGCACGAAGGCCGCGAGGTCTATGCGGTCACGCGGCCCGGCGACGACGGCGCGCAGCAGCTTGCTCGGGAAGTGGGCGCGGTGTGGGCCGGCGGCAGCGACGAGCCGCCGCCGGCGGCGCTCGACGGCGCTCTGATCTTCGCGCCGGTCGGCGACCTCGTCCCGGTCGCGCTGCGCGCCGTGCGCCCCGGCGGCGTCGTGGTGTGCGGCGGGATCCACATGAGCGACATCCCGTCGTTTGCGTACGAGCTCCTGTGGGGCGAGCGCACGCTGCGCAGCGTGGCGAACCTGACTCGCAGGGACGGCGCGGAGTTTCTCGAGCTCGCGGCGCAGATCCCGGTGCGCACGCGCACGACGGTTTACGAGCTCGCCGAGGCGCAGCGAGCCCTCGACGACCTGCGCGGCGGCGATCTCGTCGGCGCCGCGATCCTCGTACCCTGACGGCGATGCACGTGGAGGTCCTGTACTGGGAGGGCTGCCCTTCCCTGCCGCAGACGCTCGCGGACCTGCGCGAAGCGCTCGCCGAGGCCGGGCACGACCCTGACGCGATCGTCGTGCGCCACATCGGGGACGAAGAAACCGCGCGCGCCGAGCAGTTCGTCGGCTCGCCCACGATCAGGATCGACGGGCGCGACGTATTCGATGCCGACGACGAAGAGCCCTACGGCCTGACCTGCCGCGTCTACCATCGCCGCGACGGCAGCGTCTCGCCGACCCCCGACCCGGAGGACCTGCGTGCAGTTCTCGCTTCCTGACACCGACGGTGCGCTCCACTCGCCTGGCGACGCGCCCGCCACCGTGGTCGTCTTCACGTGCAACCACTGCCCGTACGCGCTGGCGTGGCACGACCGCCTGCAGGCGGTCGCCGCCGACTACGCGGATCGCGGCGTGCGAATGCTGGCGATCAACCCCAACGACGCCGAGCGCTACCCGCGGGACTCGCTCGAAGCGATGCGCGAGCGCGTCGCCGACGGTGACTTCGACGGCGTGCCGTTCCTGCACGACGAGACGCAGGAGGTGGCGCGCGCATACGGACGCG
Organism: uncultured Conexibacteraceae bacterium; assembly: GCA_963832195.1. Classification (GTDB taxonomy): domain Bacteria; phylum Actinomycetota; class Thermoleophilia; order Solirubrobacterales; family Solirubrobacteraceae; genus Baekduia. The sequence continues at coordinate 143,068 of CAWHTH010000003.1, read as the reverse complement.
AAGACGACGCCCGACATCTTCGTGCTGGACGCCGACCTGAACGTGGCGTACCGCGGCGCGCCGGATGCCGACTACGGCGAGCCGTCGCTCGACGCCCAGTGGCTGCGCGGCGCGCTCGACGCGGTGCTCGAAGGCGGCACGCCCGATCCCGCGCGCACCGAGCCGGTCGGCTGCTCGATCAAGTGGAAGTGAGCGGCGTTCCGCTCGGTGTGCCGGCGGGGCGCAGGCGCTCGCTGTCGGCACCGAGGGAAAGTCCGAACGCCAGCGGATTGGCTCTTTCGCAACCGTTTTCCGGGCGGGCGACCCGGCGCGCGCGTCAAAACGTCCGTCCTGCGGGGCTATAGCCCCATGAAACAGACGTTTTAGGCGGGCGGGGTCGGTGAGTGCTTCGGAAGAGCCAATCCGCAACACTCACCCTCCCTCGGTGCCAACGAACAAGCGCCGGTCGACGGCAAGGCCCGGGCGGAACGCCGCGAGCAGCCGTCAGTCGTCCGAACCGTCGTCCTCGTCCTGCTCGGCGAGCTCGCGCTTGAGGACCTTGCCGGTCGCGTTGCGCGGGAGCTCGTCCATGAAGACGACCTCGCGCGGCACCTTGTAGCCGGCCAGGTTGGACTTCACGTAGGACTTCAGCTCGTCCTCGGACGCCTTCTTGCTGCCGGTCAGGACGACGAACGCCTTCAGCCGCTGGCCGAACTTCTCGTCGTCGACGCCGATGACCGCGGCCTCATCGACGGCGTCGTGGTCGGCGAGCAGATCTTCAACCTCACGGGGGAAGACATTTTCGCCGCCGGACACGATCATCTCGTCGTCGCGCCCGTCGACGAAGAGCCTGCCGTCCTCGTCGAAGTGGCCGACGTCGCCGGTGCTCATCAGGCCGCCGATGACCTCCTTGTTACCGCCGCCGGTGTAGCCCTCGAACATCATCTCGTTGCCGACGAAGATGCGGCCGGTCTCGCCCGCCGCCACCTCGCCGCCCTTCTCGTCGAACAGCTTCACGATCGTCCCGCGCGGGGGGCGGCCCGCGGTGCCCGGCGCGGCGCGCAGGTCCGCAGGCGTCGCGATCGTCGCCCAGGCGACCTCGGTCGAGCCGTAGAGGTTGTAGAGCACCTCGCCGAAGCGGTCCATCACCTTGATCGCCAGCTCACCCGGGAGCGCGCTGCCCGAGGCCGCGACGATGCGCAGCGCCGACAAGTCGTACTTGTCGATCGTCTCGGCCGGCAACTCCATGATCCGCTGCAGCATCACCGGGACGACCGCGAGCGCCGTGCACTCGTGCTGCGCCGTGGCGCTCAGCGTCGCCTCGGGGTCGAACTTGCGCCGGATCACCAGCGTCGAGCTGAGGCCGAGACCGAGCGTGAAGTGCGCAAAGCCCCACGAATGGAACATCGGGGCGGCGATCATCGTGTGCTCGCGCGCCTTGAACGGGATCTTCGAGAACAGCGCCGCCGCGGGGTCCAGTGACTCCGGCTGGCTGCGGTTCGCACCCTTCGGAGTGCCCGTGGTGCCGCTGGTGAGGATCACGACGCGGCCCTTCTCCGCCGGCGGTACGACATTGCGGTCGTCGCCGTCAGCGACGAGGTCCTCGAGGACCGGGTCGTCCGGCCTGCCCTCCTCGGCGTCCGTCCAGGCGACGAAGCGCTTGCGGCGGTGCCCGGCCTCCTCCACCAGCTCCGTGAACTCCTGGTCGAAGATCAGCGCGATCGGCTTCTCGCGCGCGCACACGTCGGTGATCTGCGGCGCCGCGAACATCGTGTTGAGGTACAGCGCGTTGGCGCCGAGCTTCGAGCACGCGACCGTGGCATCGATGAAGCCGCGGTGGTTGCGACACAGGATCGCGACGTTGTCGCCCTCCTTGATTCCGTGGTCGCTGAGCGCGTGTGCGAGCGCGTTCGTGCGCAGGTGGACGTCGGAGAACGTCAGCGTGCCGAGCTCGTCGATGATCGCGGTCTCGTTCGGATAGCGGACCGCAGCGCCGAAGTAGCCCGCGGCGGGCGTCGGCCCCCAGCGATGCAGCGCGAGCCCGATCTTCGCGAGCTTGTCGGGGCGCGTCGGCCTGATGATGCCCGTGCCCGCGAGGACCCGCGCGGTGTGCAGCTTGTTGGAGACCCGATCGATGACGCTCACGTCACGAAGGTAACCGAAGATCGCCCGGCACAACCGCGTCATCGATGAGCGCGTATACGTCGGCGGCGCGGCGCGGGTTCAGATAGACGTGACGCTGGCCGACGCTCGGCTTCTCTTCCAGGATGCCCGCCGCCAGCAGAGCCTCGCCGACGGCATCGGCAAGCGCGCGGTCGTTCCCGGCGAACCCGCGCGCCAGGTGCGAGAAGTTCGTGTGGTAGCCGCCCCACTTGCCCATGCCGGCCAGCCGCTGCAGGATGCGGCGCGCCACCCGCCGCGCCGGCTCGGGGTCGTCGTGCGGTCGCGCGACGGCGGACTCGGCGGGTGTTGCGAGCTGCGGCCTCATGTCCTTGCCCGCGAGCACGTGCGGCGGCAGCGCCAGCGCGGCCGCCCGCAGGCGGTCGATTCGGGCAACGGTCTCCTCGAAGGCGATCACGGCGAGCTCGGGATCGGCGTCGTGCCCGACGGCGAGCGCTTCTAGGTCGGTGCCGAACAGGAACTCCGGGGCCCCGCCGGCCTCCACGAGCGCCGCGAGCAGCGCTCCCACCAGCAGCCGTGCGCGCTCGGGCACCGCATCCGGGTCGGCCCGCAGCGCCGGGTCGACGGGCGCCAGCGCGAGCCCCGCTCCTACCGCGACGACGACGGGATGGTCGTAACCAGAGCGCGCCCGGGCGAGCTCGCTGCGGCCGTGCTCCATCTCCCTGGCGAGCAGCGTGCGCAGTTGCGCGCGGCGCTCGCGCGGCGCGCCCACGCCGCCGGCCTCGAGCAACACCGCTTCGACACCCGTCAACGTCGGCCGCACGGCCGGCGACGCTACCGTGCCTGATCGTGTCCGACTGGTTCGAGCGCTTCGGCTTCGCGGAGATCGCCGACAACCTCCTCGCCGGGGCGTACCCGACCGATGCCGCGGACGTCGCGGTGCTCGCGCGGGAAGGAGTCACGCGCGTCTACAACCTCTGCGAGGACTGCGAGTACGCCGAGGGGGAGCGCATCGCCGTCGAGGCCGCGTTTCGCGATGCAGGAATCGAGGAGCGCAGGATGCTCCTCGTCGACTACGGCAACGTGCTGCCGGGCCATTTCGAGACGGTCGCCGGCGACATCATCCAGTGGCTCGACGCAGGCGAGCGGGTCTACTTGCACTGCCGCGCCGGATGGCAGCGCTCGGCGGCGGTCTCGGCCGCCGTGATGGCGCTGCGCGACGGCGTCGACCCTGACCTCGCGCTCGCCCGAATCCGCCGCCGCAAGCCGTCCTCGGAGCCGCTCCCCCACCAGCTCGAGGACCTCTGGCGCTGGTGGGACGCACGCGGCGCCCACGCAGGGGTCAGACCCCTTGAGGGTGGTTGAGGGTTTTCATTCCGTCAGGTCGCGCGCCTACGGTGCGACTCGACGGACATGGAAGCCGCAACTCCCCTTCCCCTGACCTCGACCTCGGTCCGGTTCGCCGGCGACCGGCTTATTGCCGACGGGCTGATCGTCGACGACGAGTGCGCCGTACGCCTGGCCCAGGAGGCCGAGGATGCCGCGACGCTGCTGGTCGACGCGATCGAGATCGGCGCCCGGATCCTCGATCGCGAGCACACCGCCGCCAACGCGGACTTCGTCAAGGCCGAGTTCGAGCGCACGGCGCGCGAGCTCGACCACGACTTCGTGGAACGTGCGCGCGCGATCACCGAAGGCCTGGAGGAGCGTCTCAAGACCCACTTCGGCGACGAGTCGTCCGAGGCGGTGCAGCACAAGGTCCGCTCTGTGGTGCGCGACGTCTCGGAGCAGATGCACCGCGAGCTCCGTGAGCAGCTGTTCACCGAGCGCGAGGACAACCCGCTCGCGAAGTTCCACCGGATCCAGCTGGCGCTCGCGAAGCAGGTCGCCGAACAGCACAGCACGGAGCTGCGCACGGTCGGCGAGCGGCTCGAGGAGATGCGGCTCGAGGTCGAGCGCCTGCGCGGGGAGAACGAGAAGCTCGACGAGCTCGAGGCGGAGCGCGAGAAGGGCACGGCGAAGGGCCGCTCGTTCGAGGAAGCAGTCGCCGAGGCGATCGAGTCCCTCGCACTGCCCCAGGGCGACGATCCCGAAGCCGTCGGCGACGTCAAGGAGGCGAGCGGCAAGACAGGCGACGTCGTCGTCGCGATCGACGGGTGCAATGGCCCCGCGCGTGGCCGCATCGTCTTCGAGGCCAAGAACGCCAAGCTGTCGCGCCCCGAGGCGCTGCGCGAGCTCGACCGCGCTCGCGAGGAGCGCAACGCGGACTTCGCCGTGCTCGTCGTCGCCCACGAGGGCAAGGTGCCGGCCAAGCTGGTGCCGCTGCGCGAGTACAACGGCGACAAGATGGTCGTCACGTACGACCCCGAGGACGGCTCGCTCCTCTCGCTGCAGGTCGCCTATGCGCTCGCGCGCGCCCGCGTGCTCCTGCGCCGCGCGGACGGCGACGGGCTCGACACCGAAGCGATCCGCGCCTGTGCGGAGCGCGCGGTGCAGTCGCTCGGCGAGGTGCAGCGCATCAAGCAGCAGCTCACCGCGTCCAAGACCGCGGTGGACAAGGCGGCCGACATCGTCGACGGGATGGCGGGAGCGGTGAAGGCCAGCCTCGCCGAGATCGATGCGCTCGTCGCCGCCGCGGCGGCGGCGGCCGACGCCGGCTAGCGCGCCTCGAACCCGCTCAGGCCCTCGGGCTCCGCGTCGCGGGCGTCGACCGACTCCACGTCGGCACCGCGGGGACCCTCGTGCAGGAAGCGCTCGACCGAAGCGACCGCGTCGGGCTCGCCCTCGAGCCAGACCTCGACCGTGCCGTCGGCGCAGTTGCGCGCCCAGCCCGCGACGCCGCGGGCGTCGGCGCGGTCCTTCGTCGTGCCACGGAACCACACGCCCTGGACGCGACCGCGCACGATGCAGTGGCGGGCGACGGCGCTCACGCGAGCGCGCCCTGGAATGCCCGCAGCGCATCGTCACCGCGCACGCAGAAGACAACCCGCTCCAGCGCCGAGCCCTCCTCGAGGTGGCGGCGCGCCTCCTCGACCTCGATCCGCGCCGCGTCGTCGACGGGGAAGCCGCCGACGCCGGTGCCGAACGCGACTAGCGCGAGCGAGCGCGCGCCGAGCTCATCCGCCTTCGCAAGCGTGGCGGCCGTCGCACGCCGGATGATGTCCGCCGACGTCGGCCCGCCGAGGTCCATCGTCGCGGCGTGGATGACCCACTGGGCCGGCATCTCCCCCGCGCTCGTCTCGACAGCCTCGCCAAGCCCGATCGGCGCCTTTGCGCGGCTCTCCTCGTCGACGACCGGCCCGCCCGCGCGGCTGATCGCCCCCGCGACGCCGCCGCCGTGCAGCAGCTGCGTGTTCGCCGCGTTCGCGATCGCGTCGACGTACAGCGTGGTGATGTCGGCCTCGAGAACCTCGATCGTCGTCACGGCGCCGAGATTAGGCGAGACTGGGCGGGCGATGCCGGACGACAATCTCGAAATCGTGCGACGCGGCTGGGATGCGTGGATCGCCGGTGACCTTCCCGGCGTCCTGCAGGTCTACGACGACGACATGGTCTGGGATTTCACGCACTATCCGGACATGCCCGAGATCGAGTTCCGCGGGATCGACGCCATCAAGCGCTACTTCGACGACTTTCTCGCGGTCTTCGCCGACTACGACATCAGCATCGATGACATGTTCGCGGCTCCCGATGGCCGCATCGTGACGTTCTACACGCAACGCGGTAAGGGCCGTGTCAGCGGTCTCGCAATGGAGATCCACGCCGCTCATGTGGCGACCGTTCGGGAGGGCAAGATCACCCGCATCGAGATCTACGAGCACCGCGCCGAGGCGCTTGCTGCGGTCGGGCTCGGTGACAACGTCGAGATCCTGCGGCAGGGCTGGGACGCGTGGATCCGCGGCGACCTAGCGGGCCTGTACCGCTTCTACGACGACGACGTGGTCTGGGACCTCACTCACTTCGCCGACTGGCCCGAGGACGTCTATCGCGGAGTTGAAGCGATCGACCGTTTCTTTCGCGACTGGCTCGCGATCTGGGACGAATACGAGGTGGGCGTCGACGACATACTCGCCGCGCCTGATGGCCGCGTCGTGATCCTCTACTGGCACCGCGGGAAGGGTCGCCACAGCGGCCTCCCGATGCAATGGGAAAGCGCTCAGGTCGCGACGGTTCGCGATGGCAGGATCACACGAATGGATCTCTACGACGATCGCAACGCGGCCCTCGCCGCGGCTGGTCTCAGCGTCGAGGCGTAACGCCCGTCAGGCGACTTCGGCGGGCTCTTCGTCTTTGCCCTGGAGACGCTCGCGCCCGCGCTGCACGGCCGCGATGAACTTCGAGAGGTTGACCTCGAGCGTGTTGAGGATGTCGTCCGCGTAGTCCTCCGCGCCGAGACGGATCTCGCGCTCACGGCCGCGGGCGTCCTCGATGATCTCCTCGGCGGCGCGCTCGGCCTGCTTGGTGACCTCCTGCTCGGAGACCAGCTGGTCCTGGCGCTCGCGCGCCTCCTTGACGATCCGCTCGGCCTCGCGCTTGGCCTCGGCGAGCATCTCCTGGCGCTCCTTGACGATCCAGCGCGCCTGCTTGATCTCCTCGGGGATCGTGGCACGCATCTGATCGAGGATGTCGTAGATCTCCTCCTTGTCGACACGCACTTCGTCGGTCAAGGGAACGCGCTTGGCGTTATGAACCAGATCGTCGAGCTTGTCGATGAGGACCAGGACGTCCATAGCAGGCCTGAATTCGTTACCGCGTCAGCTCTTCCTGCAAGCGGCGAGCCACGGTTTTCGGCACGTACTCGGAGATGTCACCGCCGAACGTGGCCAGCTCCTTGACTCCGCTTGAGCGCAGGAAAGAGTACTGGGGACTGGACATCAGGTAGATCGTGTCGACGTCGGGCGCCTGCATCCGGTTGAGCTGGTTCATCTCGAACTCGTACTCGAAGTCCGAGATCGCGCGCAGGCCCTTGACGATCGCCTGGGCGCCGACCTCGCGCGCAAAGTCGACGACGAGGATGCTGAACGGCTGCACGCTGACGTTGGGGAGGCTCTCGATTTCAGCCTCGATGAAACCCACGCGCTCCTCGATCGGAAACAGCGCCTTGCTCTTGCGGACCGACAGGTTGACCACCGCGATGATGACCTCGTCGAACAGCTCGGCCGCGCGCTTGACCACGTCGAGGTGGCCGTAGGTGATCGGGTCATAGCTGCCCGGGCAGACGACCTTGCGTATATGCGGGTTCATGCGTTGTGGATGCGAATCAGGGTGTCGCCGTAGCGGCGCTCGAACGCGATCGCCATGCCACCGAGCTCGAGCGGATCGCGCCGGTCGCTCTCGGTCACCACGCGCGCGGCCGGCATGAGCACCGGCGGCAGCGTGTCCGCGAGCTCGCTCCCGAGCGCGGCTGATTGGCGGTATGGAGGATCGAGGAAGACCAGATCGTATGCGTCGCCCGCCGCGCGTGCGTCCCGCAGGGCGGTCCGGTGTCCGAAGCCGCGCACGATCGCGAGCGGTTCGGCCAAGCCAAGCGCCGCGAGGTTCGCGCTCAGCGCGGCGAGCGCCTTGCGGTCACGCTCGACGAAAGTCGCGCTCCCTGCCCCCCTGCTCAGCGCCTCGATCCCGAGCGCGCCGGACCCCGCGAAGAGGTCGAGCACGCGCTCGCCGTCGAGCGGTCCAAGGGCCGAGAACAGCGCCTCGCGCACACGGTCCGACGTCGGGCGCGTCCCCTTGCCCGGCGGCGCGACTAAGCGCCGGCCGCTGAATGTCCCGGCGACCACCCTCATGCCGTGACGGGCGCCGTTTCGACCGCCTCGAGCATGTCCCGCAGCAGGGCGTGCTCGGGCTCGGCCAGGTCGAAGTCCTCGCGCAGCAGCTCCGCGGCGCGCGCATGGGCGCGGTCCAGAAGCGGGCCGTCGTCGGGCAGGACGGCGAAGCGGAAGCGCGCGAGCCCGGACTGGCGCGTGCCGGTGAGCTCGCCCTCCCCGCGCAGATGCAGGTCGATCTCGGCGAGCCTGAATCCGTCGGAGTGCTCGGCAAGCGCCCGCAGCCGCGGCGAGTCCTTCGGCCCGAAGAGCAGGCACAGCGACGAGTGCTCGCCGCGGCCGACGCGCCCGCGCAGCTGGTGCAGCTGCGAGATCCCGTAGCGGTCGGCGTCCTCGACCAGCATCACTGTGGCGTTCGCGACGTCGATGCCCACCTCGATCACCGTCGTGGCCACCAGCGCGTTGGCGGCGCCCGAAGCGAAGCGCTCCATCGCCGCCGACTTCTCCGCGGGACGCATGCGGCCGTGGAGCAGCTCGACCTCGAAGCCGGCCAGCTCGGTCGCCCGCAGCCGCTCGTACTCCTCGGTGGCCGCGCGCGCTTGCAGCATTTCCGACTCGGCAACCAACGGGCACACGACGAACGCCTGGCGACCCGCGCGGAGCTCATCGCGGATCCGCTCGTACGCGCGATCGCGCTCGCCCTCCGTCGAGCAGACGTGCGTCGCGATCGGCCGGCGGCCGCGCGGCAGCTCGCGCAGCGTCGTGACGTCGAGCGCGCCGAACGACGCCAGGCGCAGCGTCCGCGGGATCGGCGTCGCGGTCATGTGGAGCAGGTGTGGTGCGAGCCCGTCGGGCGCCTTCGCGTCGAGCGCGGCGCGCTGGCGCACGCCGAAGCGGTGCTGCTCGTCGACTACCGCCACGGCGAGCGCCGCGAACTGGACCGGGTCCTCGATCAGCGCGTGTGTGCCGACGACAAGCCCGAGGCTGCCGTCGGCGAGCCGCCCGAGGATGTCGCGTCGCCGCGCCGCGGGCGTGGCGCCGGTCAGCAGCGCGGCCGGCACGAGCGACCCGGGCATCAGCGCCTGCAGCGTCGCGAAGTGCTGCTCCGCGAGCGTCTCCGTCGGCGCCATCAGCGCGGCCTGCATGCCGTGCTCCAGCGCGCGCAGCATCGCGTGCAGCGCAACCACGGTCTTGCCCGAGCCGACCTCGCCCATCAGCAGCCGCTGCATCGGCCGGTCTCTCGCCAGGTCGGCGTCGATCTCCTCGATCGCCGCCTCCTGGTCGCCGGTCAGCGCGAACGGGAGCAGCTCCTCGCACCAGCGCGCGCTCAGCGTCGGCGGCTCGGCAAGCGGCGCCGCGGACTGCTCGCTGCGACGTAGCGTGCGCATCCGCAGCTGCACGACCTGGTCGAGCAGCAGCTCGTCGAACGCGAGCCGGCAGCGGCCGGCCTCGCGATCGCCGAAGTGCGCCGCGCGCACCGCGGCGACCGCGTCCGGAAGGCGCTCCTCGGTGCGCACGCGCGCGGGCAGCGGCTCCGGCACGTCGCCGCTGGCGTCCTCGTGCTCGCGGACCAGCGCGAGGATCTGGGTGGAGCTGATGCCCTTCGTCGCCGGGTACTGCGAGGCCGCCTCCCCCGCCTCGGCGACGCGCTCGGTGCGGGCGTGCGCGTTGACGCGGAAGCGGTTGCGCGCCTGGTACTTGCCGCTCAGCGCCACCCGCGTGCCGGGCCGGTACTGGTCGGCGAGCCACGGCTGGTTGAAGAACGTCGCCTTCATGACGCCGGTCCCGTCGGCGACGGTGGCCTCCACGAGCGGGCGCATCCCGCGGCGGCGGACCGGCCGCTTTGCGATCGCCTTGACCTCGACCATCACAGTCGCCGTCTCGTCGACCTGAAGCTCGGCGATCGTGCGCGCCTCGCCGCCCGCCCGCGGTAGGTGGGCCAGGAGGTCGCCCACGGTGTGGAGCCCGAGCGCTTCCGCTGCCTCGGCCGCCGGCGCCGGCCGCACGGTCAGCGGCTTTGCGAGCCGCGACGGCCGCGGCCAGCGGATCGGCGCGGCGAGCAGCTCCTCGTCGGTGAGCTCATGGGAGTCGCCGAACGCGGTGGGCACGGCGGCATCATCGCTGTCGCGACGGCGTTCCGCTCAGACGTGCGCCGTCGATGAGCGCTTGCGGACTGGCACTGAGGGAGGGAAGTCTGCGGGGCCCCCAGCGGGTGTGCGGAGAAACGGGCGATGGTGGCCCGAAAGTCCGCGGACCCCTTGAGGACCGCGGCGGCCGACCCGCTTCCCCTCAGTGCCTGCTGTCAGCGCCCGCGCACAAAAAACGCACCGAGCAGAGCGCCACCCAAACGCGCCCTACTCCGCCGCCAGCAGCCACCACCACGCGGGCTGGCCGCCGTCCTCGACCTCCAGCTCGACGCCGTCCGGCGCGAGTGCGGCGACCGCGGCGGCGTCGAGCGGCGCGTCGGCGCCGGCGATGAGCGTCACGAGCTCCGCGCCGTCGCCGAGCTCGTTGACCACCTGCTCGAGCGTCGCGCGCGGCTCGCCCCATGCGACCAGCTCGTCGTCGACGAACCCGACGGCATCGCCGACACCGAAGCGGCCTTCGGCGTCATCGCGGGCGGCGGGCGCGACGCCGCCCGTGCGGACCCGCTGCAGTGCCTCGTTCATCGCCACCGCGTTGAGCTCGGCAGCACGATCCGCGTTGAGCGCGACGGCTGCGGCGAGGCCGGCTTGCTGAGAGCGCGTCGGCACCACGACGACGGTCTTGTCCGAGAGCTCCGCCGCGCGCTCCGCGGCCATGCGCACGTTCGCGCTGTTCGGCAGCACGATCACCTCCTCGGCGGCGACGTCGTGGATCGCCGCGAGGATCTCCATCGTTGAGGGGTTCAGCGTCGCGCCGCCGTCGAGGGCGTGGACGCCGAGGCTCTCGAACAGCTCCTTCATGCCGTCGCCCGCGCAAACGGCGAGCGCGCCGCAGCAGTGCTCGTGGACGTGCACGCCGCCGCCGTTGCCCGAGTAGAGCCGCTCGTCGCGCTGTGCCACCTGCTCGTGCATGTCGGCGACGTCGAGCCGCGAGACATCTCCGACGCCGGCGAACAGCGCCGTGGCGCGCTCGGGGTCATCGGTGTGCACGTGCACCTTCAGCGTGTGGCTGTCGCCGACGACCAGGACGCTGTCGCCCAGGTCCTCGAGCCCGGCGATGAAGACGGCGGCATCGAGGTTCTGGCCGATCACCGCGAAGTTCGTGCAGTAGCGGTAGGTCGAGCTCGAGTGCTCGGGGTGAGTGACCTTCGCGGCCGGCGCATGATGCTCGAGCGCCGGCGCGTCCGTGCCGCGCAGCGCCGCAACCACGCCCGCGAACAGGATCGTCACCGCGTAGCCGCCGGCGTCGACGACGCCCGCCTCGCGCAGCACCGGCAGGAGGTCCGGGCCACGCTTGACCGAGGTCTCGCCGACCTCGATCGCGCGCTCCAGGATCGCGGCGATCAGCTCGTTCTGGCGCGTCGCGTCCTCGGTGTCGAGGCGCACGCTGTCGGACGGGAGGTGCGCCAGCTCAGTCGCGACGGCCACCGCCATCTCGCGCATGACCGTCAGCATCGTTCCCTCCGCCGGCTCGCGCACCGACTGATACGCGCGCTGCGCCGCGCGCGCCATCGCAGCCGAGATCAGCATCGGGTCGACGAGCTCGCCAGGGCGCGAGATCAGCTCCTCGGCGGCGCCGCGGATCAGCTGCGACAGGATCACGCCGCTGTTGCCGCGTGCGCCCAGCAGCGCGGCGCGCGCCACCGAGTCGACGATCTCGTCGCGCCCGATCTCGTCGAGCGCCCGATCCTGAGTCGCGAGCCGGTCGAGCTCGTCGATGACGGCGCGCAGCGTCAGCGCCATGTTGTCGCCGGTGTCGCCGTCGGCCACCGGGAACACGTTGAGGTCGTTGACCTCCTGGCGGCGCGACTCCAAATGCGCCAGCGCGCCCTCGACGACCGTGCGGAAGCGAACGAGACTGGGGTCGGACACGCGGTCTCCGACCTTAGCCGAGACTCGTCAGAGGGCCTTCGTGACCTTGCCGGCCTTGAGGCAGCGCGTGCAGACGTAGACGCGCCGCGGCGCCGAGCCGACCAGGATCCGGACCTTCTGGAGGTTCGGGTCGAAGCGGCGCTTCGTGGCGACCATCGAGTGGCTGCGGCTGTTCCCGAACGCCGGGCCCTTCCCGCAGCTGTGGCAAACCTTCGGCATGGAGGCGGGGAAGGATAGCGTCAGCCCGCGTCAGGCCGGGTGTAGCGAGGCCGGGGCCTGGGTACGCGCCGATGACGATGCCGGTCGCGCAGCCACGGATCGCGCTGCCGCCGCGCTACCGCGTGGTGGGCCATGTCGCAAACGGCGGGATGGCCTCGGTCTGGGCGGCCGAGGACGAGAAGCTCGGGCGCCTCGTGGCGGTGAAGGTGCTGGCGGAGGGCTACGCCGCCGACCCGTCCGCGCGCCGCCGCTTCATGCGCGAGGCGCGCGCGGCAGCGCGGGTCTCAGATCACCCACACGTGGTCACCATCTACGACATCGGCGAAGACGAGCACGACGGCCGCGCGTTCATCGTGATGGAGCACTTCGTCGGCGGCACCCTGGCCGATCGCCTGCGCGGCGGCCGGCCGTTGCCCGTGCCGGCGGCCGTGCAATGGCTCGAGGAGGCCGCCGCTGCGCTCGATGCCGCCCATGCGGCGGGGGTCGTGCATCGCGACGTCAAGCCGGCGAACTTCCTGCTGGACGCCGACGGCCGCCTCGCCGTCGCCGACTTCGGGATCGCGTCGCTGGCCGGCGAGACGGCGCTGACGCAGGCCGGTCAGGTGCTGGGCACGGCGGCCTACCTGTCCCCGGAGCAGGCGCGCGGCGAGGTCGCGACGCCGGCGAGCGACCGCTACTCGCTCGCGGTCGTGGCCTACGAGCTGCTGTGCGGGCACCGGCCGTTCGGCGGCGACACGCCCGCCGCGCAGGCGCGCGCGCATCTCGAGGACACCGCGCCGCCCCCGGACGGCGCCTGCGCCGCCGCGGCCGGCGTGCTCGCGCACGGCCTCCAGAAGGACCCGGCCGCGCGGCCGCAGAGCGCGAGCGAGTTTGTCGCGGCGCTGCGCAGGTCGGTCGGCGACCTCGCCGAGCCCGATCGCGTCACGGAGCCACGCTTCACGCGTACTCAGGTCACCACGCCGCTGCAGGCAAAGCGCAGCCGCCCTGTCGCGCCGTTCGCGGCGCTCATTGCCGTCCTGCTCGCCGCAGCACTCGTTTTCGCGGTCGTACGAGCAGACGACGAGGAGCGACCCCCCGCCAAGCCGGAGCGGAGCACCTCCCGGGCAAAGCAGCCCGAGCCGCGAACGCCTCCGCGACGACAGGCGGCTGCCGCACCCGCGGACCCGGTGGCGCTCAACGACGCGGGCTTTGCGCGGTTGCGCGCCGGCGACGCCACGGGCGCCGTCGAGCCGTTGCAGCGCGCGATCGACGCGTTCCGCGCCCAGGGCCGCACGAGCGAGCTGCCCTACGCGTACGCGCTGTTCAACCTCGGCGCAGCGCTCAACGCGCTCGGGCGCCACGACGAAGCGATCCCTTTCCTCGAGGAGCGCATGCGCTTCAACAACCAGAAGGGCCGCGTCAAGCAGGAGCTCAAGCGCGCGCTCCGCGGCGACGACGACTGATGACCGTCCCGTCGATCACCCTCAACGACGGCGTCGAGATCCCGCAGCTCGGCTTCGGCGTCTTCCAGGTGCCGCCCCAGGACACGGTCGCGGTCGTCGCGGAGGCGTTCGAGACCGGATACCGGCACATCGACACGGCGGCCGCCTACCGCAACGAGGAGCACGTCGGCGAGGCGTTTCGTGATTCGGGTCTACGCCGCGACGAGGTCTTCATCACTACCAAGTGCTTCAACACGAACCACGGCCGGGATCGCGCGAAGGCCGCGTTCCGGCGCAGCCTCGACCGTCTAGCGCTCGAGTTCATCGACCTCTACCTGATCCATTGGCCGGTGCCGTCGCGCGAGCTGTACGCCGAGACCTGGGAGGCGTTCGTCGAGCTGCGCGACGAAGGCCTCGTGCGCTCGATCGGCGTGTCGAACTTCAACCCGACGCATCTGGAGCGCATCATCGACCGAACCGGCGTCGTGCCGTCGGTCAACCAGGTCGAGCTGCACCCGTCGCTCCAGCAGCCGGAGCTGCGCGAGGTCCACGCCGCTCGCGCTGTCGTCACCGAGGCGTGGAGCCCGCTGGCTCGCGGCCGGCTGCTCGACGACCCGGCGCTGAACGAGATCGCCCAGGCGCATCACCGCACTGTCAGCCAGGTGATCCTGCGCTGGCACCTGCAGCTCGGCAACGTGGTCATCCCGAAGTCCGCGACGCCGGAGCGCATCCGCGAGAACTTCGACGTCTTCGGCTTCTCCCTCAGCGACGAGGAGATGACGCGGATCGAGGCACTCGAACGCGGCGAGCGCATCGGCCCCGATCCGGAGACCTTCGACCTCCCCTGAGGCTGTCGCTGTGGTCGCGCAGGCGGACGCTCGCGGGCGCGATGGCGGGCGACAGCCACAACCCGCCGTCGCCGTCCTGGGGTTGTGGCGGCGCAGGGCCGTCGCCGTCCTCGCCCTCGCCGTCCCGCCGCGGCCGGACGAGGCGCTCGTCGCCGGGCAGGGCGCAGATCAGAACAACGGCACCGATCACGTGGACGAGGGCCAGCAGACCTACGGCGAGCAGCTCCGCGGTCATGTCCGAAAAGGTAGCGCGCACGCGGCGACGCGCGAAGGGGGCCCCGTCAGCCGGCGGCCAGCTGCTCGCGCACGCGCAGCAGCGCCAGCACGGCCTCGGCGGCATGACGGCCGGAGTCGCGCTTGCCCTCACCGGAGCGCGCGAGCGCCTGCTCGTACGTGTCGACGGTCAGCACCCCGAACGAGCACGGGACGCCGGTCGCGAGCTGCACCTCCTGGATGCCCCGCGCGGCCTCGCCGCAGACGTAGTCGTAGTGGTCGGTCTCGCCGCGGATCACCGCGCCGAGGCAGACGACGCCCGCGTAGCGGCCCGACTCGGCGACCAGCTTGGCCGCCATCGGCAGCTCGTAGGCGCCCGGCACATCGAAGACGTCCGGCTCCGGGCAGCCCGCCTCCTTCAGCGCGGCGCCGGCGCCGGCGACGAGCCGGTCGGCCAGCTCGTCGTAGAACCGGCCCACGCACAGCGCGACCTTCACCGGCCGGCCTCGCGGTCGCGGCGATGCTCCTCGGCGAGCATCTCGGCGTCGAGGTTGAGGCCCTGGTGGTGCAGCGTGTGACCCATCCGCTGTGCCTTGGCGCGCAGGTAGGCCTCGTTGTGCGGGTTCGGGAGATGCTCGATCGGGACCTGGTCGGTGACGCGTAGCCCGTAGCCCTCGAGGCCGCGGATCTTCTTCGGGTTGTTGGTGAGGATCCGGATCGACGTCAGGCCGAGGTCGACGAGGATCTGCGCGCCGACGCCGTAGTCGCGCAGGTCGGCGGGCAGGCCTAGCTTGAGGTTCGCGTCGACGGTGTCGAGCCCCTCCTCCTGCAGCTTGTAGGCCCGCAGCTTGTTGAGCAGGCCGATGCCGCGGCCCTCCTGCGCGAGGTACAGCAGCACCCCGCGCCCCGCCTGCTCGATCATCGCCAGCGCGCTCTCGAGCTGCTCCCCGCAGTCGCAGCGCAGCGAATGGAACACGTCGCCGGTCAGGCACTCCGAGTGAACGCGCACGAGCACGTCCTCCTCGCCGTCGACGTTGCCCTTGACCAACGCGACATGGTGCTTTTCGTCGATCAGCGTGCGGTAGCCGACGACGCTGAATTCTCCAAAGGCCGTCGGAAGCTGCGTCTCCACGACGCGCTCCACGAGCTTGTCGTGGCGGCGCCGGTACGCGATCAGGTCGGCGATCGTGATCAGCTTGAGGCCGTGCTTGTGGCAGTAGGCCCCGAGGTCGCCGAGACGGGCCATCGTCCCGTCCTCGTTCATGATCTCGCAGATCACGCCGGCCGGCCTGAGCCCGGCGAGCCGCGCGAGGTCGACCGACGCCTCGGTGTGGCCCGTGCGCTCGAGCACGCCGCCGTCGCGCGCCTTGAGCGGGTTGACGTGGCCGCCCTTGACGATGTCGCGGGCTCCCTTCGACGGGTCGATCGCGGTCTTGATCGTGTGCGCGCGGTCCTCAACGCTGATGCCGGTCGTGACGCCCTCGCGCGCCTCGATCGTCACCGTGAACGGCGTCTGATGCGGCGTCTCGTTCTTCGCCGCCATCAGCTCGAGGCCTAGCTCGTCGCAGCGCTCCGCCGTCAGCGCGAGGCAGATCCACCCGCGCGCATGCGTCGCCATGAAGTTGATCGCGTCGGGCGTGACGAACTCGGCCGCCATCACGAGGTCGCCCTCGTTCTCGCGGTCCTCGTCGTCGACGACGACCACCATCCTGCCGGCGGCGATGTCCTCGAGCGCCTCCTCGACGGTTGCGAACTGGGCGGTCTCTGTCTTCATCGGACGGCGAGCTTCTCCACGTACTTGGCCACGATGTCGACCTCCAGATTGACAGGCCGGCCCGGCTCGACCGTTTTCAGCGTCGTGCGCTCGAGCGTCTCGGGGATGAGCGCGACGTCGAATCCCTTGTCGTCGACGCGCGCCACGGTGAGCGAGACGCCGTCGACCGCGATCGAGCCCTTCTCGACCACGTAACGCAGCAACTCCTCGTCGGCCGCGACCGTCACGACGCGCGCGAAGCCGTCCTCGCGCACGCCGTCGACGACGCCGACGCCGTCGACGTGGCCCTGCATGATGTGACCACCGAGGCGGGCGTCCGCGCGCAGGGCCAGCTCCAGGTTGACGGCCGCGCCGGCCTCGAGTTGGGCCAGCGACGAGCGCCGCAGCGTCTCCTGCATCACGTCGGCGCCGAAGCGGTCGCCGCAGATGCCGGTCGCCGTGAGGCAGACGCCGTTGACCGCGACGGAGTCGCCCTCGCCCAGCTCACGTGCGAGCCGCGACTCGACGGTCAGCGACGCGCCGCCGGCGTTGCGGTCGACTGCGACGACCTTGCCCAGATCTTCGACGAGCCCCGTGAACACGGGTCGCTCACCACTCCCTCAGTCGCGCGCTGATCAGCACGTCGTCCGCGATCTGCTCGCAGTGCATCGTGAGCGCTCGCAGCGCGTCGCCGATGCGATCCACGCCCTCGCCCTCGAGCGGGTCGCGCGCCGCCGCGCCGCCGAGCAGCAGCGGGGCGATGAAGAGCCGCACCTCGTCGATCTCGCCGGCATCGAGGAACGCACCCGCCAGGTGCGGGCCGCCCTCGAGCAGGATCGAGGTCACCCCGCGCTCGCCGAGCTGGTCGAGTGCGGAGCGCACGCGCGCCGGCTCGTGCTCCCCGGTCGCGACGATCACCTCGGCGCCGCTCGACTCGAGCGCGTCGGTCGCGTTGCGCGGCGCGGCGCGCCCCACGACGACGATCAGCGGGATCTCGGGCGCCTGTGCAACGAGCTTGGAGTCGAGCGGGAGGCGGCCGGTGGAGTCGAACACGACGCGGCGCGGCTGGCGCTGCACGTCGGGCAGGCGCGCGGTGAGCTGCGGGTCGTCGGCGAGCGCCGTGCCGATGCCGACGACGACGGCATCCACGGTCGCGCGCCAGCGGTGCGCCAGCCCACGCGAGTTCTCGGTCGAGATCCACTTCGAGTCGCCGCTGCGCGTCGCGACCTTGCCGTCGAGCGTCATCGCCGACTTGAAGAGCACCCACGGACGGCCGGTGCGCGCGTGCTTGCGAAAGGCCTGGTTGAGCAGACGCGCACGAGCAGCCAGCTCGCCACCGGCGACATCGACCTCGACGCCCTCGTCGCGCAGGATCCCGAGGCCGCGGCCGGAGGCCTTCTCGGTCGGGTCGTCGGAGGCCACGACCACGCGGGCGATGCCGGCCCGCACGATCGCGTCCGTGCACGGCGGCGTCTTGCCGTCGTGGCAGCAGGGCTCCAGCGAGACGTACAGCGTGGCGCCCTTGAGATCGGCGTCGCCACATGCCGCGATCGCGTTGACCTCGGCGTGCGGACCGCCGAACTCCTCGTGCCAGCCCTCGCCGAGCACCTCTTCGTCCTTGACGACGACCGCACCGACCACCGGGTTCGGGTTGACGCGCCCCAGGCCGCGCTGGGCGAGCTCGATCGCCCTGGCCAGGTGCTCGTGGTCTGTCTCGACGCGCAGCACGAGCTACCCAGTGTACGTCCGCGTTCATCGCAGGCGGTGGCCTCGCTGGTCGGCGCCGCGCTCGGACGCCGCCTCGCCGCCCGCAAGACGTCCGTGTGAACACGGTCAGGCGAGGCAGCATCCGATCGCGCCGGCAACGTCGACTTCCCCGCGGCGCACGACATCTCGCATCATTGCTTTCTCCGTCGCCGCGTCGACAACCGCTACGGCACGGCGACTCCTTGCTGCTCCTCGCAGCACGACTCCTTGCAAGCTCCGCTCAGCGCGTCACCTTCCGCGCTGCACGCATTCGGCTCTGTGAAAGGCGCTGGGCTTGCGGCAATGCCCTCCAGGCAGCCGCTCGCCCGCTCAGCCTGGGCGCGCGCCGCTCGAGCGCCACCGACACCCCGGATCCAAACAGCAAGCCTCGAAGCGACACTGTCGCTACTCCTGCAGCCCCACCGCTTCGAGGGTCTGGGCCTCGCTGTTGTAGTAGTCGATCCTGGTCACTTGGGCGTTGCGGACAGTCCAGACCATTCCGTCCTGCCTGTTGATTTCGACTCCGCTTCCTTTGCCCTTGGTGGTCATACGAAAGATGAGAACGACCTGGTCGCCTGCGTCGATCCAGCGCTCCGCTTCCATGCGCCACTCTTCCCATGGCTCGTCCCAGTCTTCGAGCCAGCGGACGAAGCCATCGTGCCCCTTGTAGGTCCCGGCATCGAGGATGTCGTGGTCGAAGACCTCGATCTTCGGATCAAGCGTTCCCCACAGCGGCTCCTCGACGTTTGTCGTCGGCGAGTACCAGTTGAAGCCCTCGAAGAACCGCCGCACGATCTCCACGTTCTCCTGCGACATCGCCCGCGCAGTATCGCGCTAGACCGGGAGGCACTGATGCTTCCGCCCGAAAGCAACGGCACGGCCGGTGATGGGCTGTGCGTGTGGCGTCCCGCCGTGAACGTGCCGAAGTAAGCGGTACTCCTGCCCAGTCACGGCGAGGATGCCTCCCGTGACTGCTTTTTCCGGCTGAGTACATCTGCGGCGCTTTAGCGTCAGTACGGCTCGCCCACTCCCGACAGGTCGTACGCGCGGAAGACCATTCCGTCGCGCAGCTCGAGGATGTTCACCAGGCGCATGCGGAACTCGAGTCCGCTCGCTTCGCCGTGGCCGGCGACGTACCCGACCACGCCGACGTAGTCGCCAGCGTCGATCAGCTCCTGGACCTCGATGTGGTCGTACTCATCGCGGCCGACGTGCGCACTCGGATCCGGTTCGTCCGCGCGGGGGTGGTAGACGAGGTCCGGGTGAATGATGGAGAAGTCCGGCTCTCCGGTGGCGTTCCAAACCTCGAACGCACGTCGCACGGCCTGCACGTTCTCCCGCGACATCGCCGACTACTTTCAGGACAGGCCCGCCGCTGCGAGCGCCTCGGCCTCGGAGAAGAACATCTGCCAGCGGCTGATCTTCCCGTCCGTGATGTGGAAGACGGAGCCCAACGTCGTCGCGACCTCCACGCCGCTGCTCTTGCCACGACCGCTCTGGAGCATGACCGCGACGACCGCGTCATCCGCGTCGATCAGGCGCTGGAGCTCGAAGCGCCAGTCGTCCCACTGGCCGCCCCAGTCGACCATCGCCTGCATGAGTCCGTGATGTCCCTCGTAGGTGCGTGCGTCCACCTGGTGCGGCGGCTGGGTGACCACGACGTCGTCCGCGATGAGGGCGAGCGCCCCGGCATCGTCACCGCCGAGCCAGGCTTCGATGAGCCGCCGCACCAGCTCGACGTTCGCCTCCGACACGGTCGCCTACCCGAGGCCGCAGCGACCGCCGCGCAGGCGGTAGACCGTCATCACCGGCCCGGGCCGGTAGTACGCGAGCGGGTAGAAGTCGAACGACCAGTCGAAGTTGAAATCGACCGGGTCCGCGCCCTTCTTGTAGGGCGACGCGACATAGACCCTGTCCCCGCGCCGCTCGAGCTCGCGGTAATACGCGATCGCACGCGGCACGACCTCGGGCTCGACCTCGGCGCGGCCGCGCTGGGTGGAGCCCGTGACGACCCAGCAGAAGCCCTGCTGGATGTACTCGTTCACGAGCCCCGGGTACAGCGTGCGCTCGTAGTCCTCGATGTTCACGAGCCGCGGCGATGGCAGCTCCGAGCCGTCGTTGGCGATGTTCGAGAGGCTCGTCTTCCACTTCACCCAGCGGTTCCCGTTCGCTGTCAGCGGCGACGGGTCGCCGATGTCCTGCGCCCAGCCGTCCGGGACGACGGGCTCGACGACGACCTTCGTCTTCACCGGAACGTGCGCGTCGAACCAGTCGCGCGTCATGTTGCGCGTGTCGGCGCGCTCCAACACGCGACCGATGTGCAGCGACGACACGAGCCCCTGCCCGCACAGCGCGAGCACCGCGAGCGCGACGGCGGTCGACCACAGCTGCGGCTGGCGGCGCCCGATGCGATCGGCGGCCTCCAGCGCCATGTATGCGGCCAGCAGGCACACGATCGGGAAGACCGGGATCAGCCAGCGGCCGAAGAAGCGCTCCTGCGAGCCCATGAACAGCACGAAGATCACCGGGGCGGGCCCGAGGACCCAGACGAGCCGGCGCTCGTCGCGGGCGAGCGCGATCAGGCCGCCGATCGCCGCCAGCAGCGGCACCCAGCCCAGCCCCCACGTGAACGTCCACAGGTAGTACTTGTGCCCGTTCTCCTCGGTCAGGCCGAGCTTGCCGAGCGCGTCGTCGGCGACCGTCGTCTGGTGGCTCAGCCCTTCGCGGAACTGGTCGAAGTCGAGCAGCGCGTACGGGTTGGTCGCGAGGAACGCCGCCATCGCGCACCCGGCGCTGATCCAGAGGCCGCGCACGGCGGGCTGATGGCCGCCAGGAGCCACGAACTGCGCGGCGGCCGCGCCGAGCAGCGGGAGCAGGACGATGCCGCCCGTGTACTTCGTGGCGCAGGCAAGGCCGATGCCCACGCCGGCGATCACGTAGTCCTGCGTGCGGCCCTCGCGCAGCACGCCGGCGATGCCCCAAAGCGCCAGGCAGATCGGCGCCAGCGTCGGCACGTCGTTGAGCGCCAGGTGCGAGTAGAAGACCGGCAGGAACGAGACGCCGAGCAGGCCGGCAGCGAGCAGCCCGACGCGGCGGTCGAAGAGGCGCTTGCCGGCGATGTACAGCAGGTACACGGCGAGCGTGCCGCAGGCGGCCGCCGTGATGCGCGCGACCAGCAGCACCTCGGTCGGGTTCGTCGCGTACGCCTCGCTGACGCCCTCGCGGCCGCCGAACCAGACCGCGAACACGAGATGCAGCATGTACGTGTACGCCGGCGGGTTGACGAAGTAGTGCGGGTTCCAGCCGTGACCGAACAGGCCGATCGCCTTCGGCACGAAATGCGCGTTCTCGTCCGCGTTGAAGGCATACGGCAGCCCGTGCTTGGCGCCCCAGACGCGCAGCAGGAATGAGCCGAGCAGCACGGCGGCGATCGCCCAGCCCCAGCCGGTCGGCCGGACCCGCCGCAGCAGCGCCCGCGCGCGCACGTTCACCGACAGCGGCTCGTAGACCGGTTCGCTGGCGCGCAGCTGCTTCACATCAACAGCGGACATAGACCCCGTAATGGTCGCTGTTTGCAACGCGGGTGAACCCCGCCATCGGGATCGAATCGAACGGATCGTCATTGGCGGCGACAAGCGCCTGACGCAGCAAAGCAGCACGTTCGGTCACATAGAGCGCCGCGCCGCGCCTGATGCGGCGCGCCTGGCGGTCGTCGCTGCGCGCGATGACGTCGTCCACGCCGGCGTCCAGGACCCAGCGGGCGTCGGGGATCAGCTTGTGATTCGGGACCGACAAAGGGCCGCAGCGTAGCCCTGCCTGTACGCGGGGGTTGCTCAGGATCTCCTCGAGCGAGGCGTGGGTCGCCCCGCGCAGGTTCAGCTCGTTGTCGAACGTGTCCAAGTTCACCCTGGTCGCGGTGAAGACGACGCCGTAGACGATGACCAGCCCGGCAGCCACCGCCCAGACCCGCCGCAGCCTCGAATCCTCGCGCAGCATCGTCCATCCCGCGAGCGCGAGCGCGGCGAACAGCATCACCATCAGCGAGGGCACGAGCAGATAGCGGTCGATGACCGACAGGCCGGCCACGCCAACCATCACGAAGGTCCCGACCCCGATCAGCCACAGCGCGACCGGCATCGCGAGCCGCCGTGGCGTGTACCAGAGCGCCGCGAGGAAGCCGGCCGCGCCGGCGGCGATCACCGGGGTCTTGGCCAGCTCGACGAAGAACTGCCGTGCCGCCTCCGGGACCTCGGACAACCCCTTCGTCCGGCCCAGCTCCTCGGCGAGGCCGCTCGTGTGCTGAAGCGAGAACAGCGGCTCCCCGGTGGCGGCGAAGTCGACCAGCAGCCAGGTGACCGGGCCGATCGACGCGATCGCGGCATAGCGGACGCGCTGCGGCCACGTCGCCGGGACGGCCATCCACAGCCAGTAGAGGCCGATCAGGATCCACCCCTCGGGGCGCAGCAGCCCGGCCGCGGCGAGCAGCGCCCAAACGGGGCCGCCGCGGCGCGGCCGTTCGGCCTCGAGCGCCACCGCCCAGATCACGAACGCCAGGTACGGGATGTCGATGTAGGCGCGTGCCGCGAGGAACGGGAAGTCGAAGCGCGTGCAGAGGATCCCGGCGGCGGCGAGGCCGACGAGCGGCGTGAAGAGCGTCCTGCCGAGCCGGTACATGCCGGCGCAGAGCACGACGAATGCGGCGAGCGTGAAGCCCACCATGACCCTGTCCGCCGGGTCCCCGATCAGTGACAGCACGGCGCCGAACGCGATCGCGAGCGGATGCTCGGTGGGCGCCCGGTAGGCCTCGAAGCTCGGCAGCTGCCCGTCCAACACCTCGCGGCCCCAGAGCAGCGAGTAGTAGCTGTCGTAGTTCGGGAACGTCGGGTAGTAGGCGAACCCGATCACGGTCCCCAGCACGAGCGCGGCGAGCGCCAGCGCCGGCCACGGCAAAGCGCGCAGACGATCGACTCGTCGCGCAGCGGGGCCGGGAACCGGCTCGGGCCGGGTGAGCGTCGCG
Source organism: uncultured Conexibacteraceae bacterium (assembly GCA_963832195.1). Lineage (GTDB taxonomy): Bacteria > Actinomycetota > Thermoleophilia > Solirubrobacterales > Solirubrobacteraceae > Baekduia. The sequence continues at coordinate 119,973 of CAWHTH010000003.1, read as the reverse complement.
CCTTCCATGCGGAACCGATCCCGCGAGGCCGGTGCGTCAGGCGCCAAAGAGGCCGGTCCTTCTGGGATACTGGGGTCGCGAGTGTACGGCACGCCGCAGCTGCGCCCCGCGTGTCGTCCCCGGCCCGTTTGCAATGAAGCTCTTCATCCAGATCCCCTGCCTCAACGAGGAAGAGAGCCTTCCCGGCACGCTCGCCGACCTCCCCCGCGAGGTCGACGGCTTCGACGTCGTCGAGTGGCTCGTCATCGACGACGGCTCGACCGATCGCACGATCGAGGTCGCGCGCGCCAACGGCGTCGACCACATCGTCAAGCTGACCAACAACAAGGGCCTGGCGGCCGGCTTCCAGGCGGGCCTCGACGCCTGCCTCAAGCTCGGCGCCGACGTGATCGTCAACACCGATGCCGACAACCAGTACTGCGCGAGCGACATCCCGAAGCTCGTAGCCCCGATCCTGGAGGGCAGCGCCGACATGGTCGTCGGCGACCGCGAGACGGACACGATCGAGCACTTCTCGCCACTCAAGAAGCGCCTCCAGAAGCTCGGCTCCTGGGTCGTCAGGCAGGCTTCCGACACGGATGTCCCCGACACCACCTCGGGCTTCCGCGCGTACAACCGCGAGGCGGCGATCCAGATGGCCGTCGTTTCGAAGTACACGTACACGCTCGAGACGATCATCCAGGCGGGCAAGCTGCTCGTCGCGACGCACCACGTGCCGATCGCGACCAATCCGCAGACGCGCGCGTCACGGCTGTTCCCCTCGATGACTTCGTACGTGCGCCGCAACGCGGTCGCGATCGCGCGCATCTACGCGCAGTACGAGCCGCTGAAGGTGTTCATGTCGCTGGCGGCGGTCCTCTTCGTGATCGCGCTGGTCCCGTTCACGCGCTTCGTCGTCGCGTACGCGTCCGGCGACGGCGCCGGCCACGTCCAGTCGCTGATCTTCGGCGCCGTGCTCTTCAACGCAGCGGTCGTCCTGGCGGCGCTCGGTGTGATCGGCGACCTGCTCTACGGCCAGCGGATCATGACCCAGCGCATCTTCGAGCGCGTGCGCCGCATCGAGCTGCAGCTCGACGTGCCGCCCTCGCATTACGAGCCCGGCGCTCGCGACACCGGCCAGCCGGCGACGACGGGCGCCCACGCCGGCGCCCAGCGCACCGAGGAGCGCGAGGCGGTCAAGGTATGACGCCTGCGGTCACGGTCGACCAAGAAGGCACGGTCACCGGCAACACGTACGACAAGTACGGCTCCAGCAACCCCGTCGTCAAGCGCCTCATGGCGAACTTCGAGGGCTCGCTCGAGGAGCTGTTCCGCAAGGCCGGTCCGCGCTCGCTGCTCGACATCGGCTGCGGCGAAGGCGTCCTGACGCATCAATGGGCGCAGGAGCTGAGTGACCGCCGCGTGGTCGGGATCGACCTCGACGACCCACAGCTCCACGCCGCCTGGGAGCAGCGCCAGGCCCCGAACCTCGAGTACCGGGTGATGAAGGCCGAGAACCTCCCATTCGCCGACAGCGAGTTCGACGTCTGCTCGGCGATCGAGGTCCTCGAGCATGTGCCGGACCCGGAGCACACCATCGCCGAGATGGCGCGCGTGGCCGACCGCTGGCTGCTCGTGTCGGTGCCGCGCGAGCCGCTCTGGCGCGGGCTGAACATGGCGCGCGGCGCGTATCTGCGCGACCTGGGTAACACGCCGGGCCACCTCAACCACTGGTCCAAGCGGGGGTTCGCGCAGCTGCTCTCGCGCTACGGGAAGGTCGAGGACGCACGCTCCCCCTTCCCGTGGACGATGTTGCTTGTCCGCGTCTGACGAACCGGCACGGGCGCCCGGCTACGGAAGGGGCGCTCGCATCCTCGGCGTCGGGATCGCCGCCACCGGCGTCGTCACGTTCGCGTACTTCGCGGTCGCGTCGCACGTGCTCGAGGACGACGAGTACGGGCGGATCACGCTGCTGTGGTCGATCCTGTTCGTGACGATGTCGGTGATCTACCGGCCGGTCGAGCAGCTGCTCTCGCGCACGATCGCCGACCGCCGCGCCCGCGGCATGCAAGGCAGCCATCCGCTGCGCACGCCGGCACTGATCCAGGCCGGCTTCGCCGCGGCGTTCCTGGCTGCGGCACTCGTCCTGCGAGGACCGATCGAGGACGACCTGTTCGACGGCTCCGAGACGTTGTTCTGGGTGCTGATCGTGGCGGCGCTCGCGTACGCCGCGAGCTACTTCGCCCGCGGGTATCTCGCCGGCCACCAGTGGTTCGGCCTCTACGGCGGCCTCGTCCTCTTCGAGGCGCTGGCGCGGGTGTGCTTTCCCGTCGCGGTCGCGGTCGGGATCGCATCGGGCCAGACCGCCGTCGCACTGGGCATCGTCGCGGCGCCGTTCGCCTCGCTGCTGGTGATCCCGTGGGCGTTCGCGCGTCGCGAGCGCGCGGGCGTTGGGGCACCGCAAGGAGGCGTGCTGGAGGGCGCCGGCTTTGCGGGGTCCGTGGCGGCGATCCAGCTCGCCGAGCAGACGCTGCTCAATGCCGCGGTCCTGGTCGTCGGCTCGAGCGTGGTCGCGGGCGTCGTCTTCAGCGCGCTCCTGATCGCGCGCGCACCGCTGCAGCTGTTCCAGGCGGTCCAGACCTCGCTGCTGCCGCACCTCGCCGGCCTGGAGGCGACCGCGGGCCGCGACGAGTTCGAGCGGGCGATCCGCACGACGCTGCGGGTGATCGCGCTGTTCGCGGGCGCGGTCGCGCTCGGCCTCCTCGCGATCGGTCCCTGGGCCATGGACCTCCTGTTCGGCGCTGACGCCGACTACGGGCGCGTCGGGCTCGCCGTTATCGCGACCGGCATGGGGTTCCACCTCGCGGCCGGCACGCTGAACCAGGCGGCACTGGCTCGCGGCCGGGCGGCGCAGGCCGCCGCCGCATGGGTGGTCTGCGCCGTGCTCTTCGTCGTCTGGATGGTCGTCCCGGCCGTCGACGACGAGCTGCTCCGGGCCGAAGTCGGCTACGCCGGCGCGGCGGCGCTGCTTTGCGCAGCTTTGTGGACTTTGGAGCGGCCTTCACGGCATCTGGTTGGCGGAGCGTCCGCCGCCTGACCCAGAAGCGGTGAGAGGCTGAGCGCCATGCGTCCAGATCGCCTGGACGCCCCTTATCCGTCCCCTTCGGGCGTCGATGTCGAGCGGGATGGCTCGTCTCGTCGCCGCGATCCTGTGCATCTGCGCCGCCGCCCTCCCGGCGGTCGCTGCCGCGCGCACGCTCGACGGCACCTCGAGCCGTGACCGCCTGGTCGGGACGTCCGCGGCCGACGTGCTGCGGGGCGGTGGCTCGGCCGACACGCTGATCGGCAGCGCCGGGGGCGACCTGCTCAACGGCGGCTTCGGCGCGGACCGCCTGTTCGGCGGCGACGGCAACGACCGCCTTTTCGGCGGGTCGGCCGACGACACGCTCGACGCCGGGCCCGGCGACGACAGGGCGGACGCCGGCACCGGCAACGACACGGTCGACGGTGGCTCGGGCGACGACATCCTCGACGGCGGTGACGGCGACGACCGCATCACCGGTGGCGACGGCAACGACTTCATCGTCGAGAAGCGCTTCGGCGACGACAAGCTGATCGACGGCGGCGCCGGTGACGACTTCATCGACTCCAACCGCGGCGAGGACCGCGACGTCCGCGGTGGCGACGGCCACGACCTCATGCGCGGCGGCAACGGCCCCGACGTCCTCGACGGCGGCTCCGGCGACGACGTCGTCGACGGCGGCGCGGGCAACGACCAGATCGTCGGCGGCGAGGGCGACGACCTCCTGGGCGGCGGAGATGCCGGCGAGGACGACATCTCCGGCGGTTCCGGCAACGACGTGATCTTCACCGGCTCCGGCATGGACAGCGTCGACTGCGGCCCCGGGCTCGACAGCGTCTACATCTCGTCGCTCGGCGAGGCAGAGGGCGTCGTCGACTGCGAGCGCCTCTTCGTCGGCGACGACCCCACGGACCGCACCGGCGCGAGCCCCCTCGACGGGCGCGTCAACGCGGGCATGATCCGCGGCGGCGCCGCCGCTCGGGCCACCGGGTCGGTCGCGCAACCGGAGATCCGCCGCAACAGCCCGAAGGGCACCGACGGCCCCGACGTGCTGGTCGGCACCCCGTTCGCCGACACGCTCGTCGGCAAGGCGGGCGACGACCGGATCGCCGCCGACGACGGCGACGACGTCATCGACGCGGGCCGCGACGACGACACCGTCCGCAGCAACGGCGGCAACGACATCGTCATCGGCGGGTTCGGCAACGACCGGATCTGGGCCGGCTTCGGCAACGACGAGGTGACGGCCGGCCGCGGCAACGACCGCGTCTACGGCGAGGCGGGCAACGACAAGCTCAACGGCGGCTTCGGTCGCGACCGCGTCTATGGCGGCGCCGGCCGCGACAGCATCCGCGTGGTCGGCGGGTCTTCGGACTTCGTCGACTGCGGGCCCGGGTTCGACCGGGTCTGGAAGGACCGCCGCGACCGCGTTCGCCGTTGCGAAGTGGTCAACGGCCACCGCCGCCGTTAGCGGCGATCAGCGCGCGGCCCGCGGGGGCCCCAGGTGTTGCCGGATTGCACTTAGGGAGGGAGGGCGTCACACGCCGTGGTTCTTTCGTGACCACTGGGGGCGCGCGCCGCAACTGACTGTGATTAGCCTCGGATTCCGACGCTAGTCACAGTCAGATGGACCCGGGGGCTGCCAATGATCCGGGGGCGCGGCAACTGGCGGCCACAAACGAGCCAATTCTCCGCAGCGCTGGAACACACCCCTCCCTCGCTGCCAACGACAAGCGCCCCGCGCGCCGCAACCGCCCCGAGCGGAACGCCACAAGCCGAGGGCGCTCACTCGTACGCCAGCGCCTCCAGCACGTCCAGCCGCGCCGCCCGGCGTGCCGGCCAGATCGCGGCGAGCACGCCCGCCAGCGCGCCGAGGATCAGCACTACGACGAGGCTGCCGACCGGCACCGCGAACTCGAAGTCGTCGATCGGCCGCGAGACCAGCGTCGCCAGCGCGATGCCCAGCGCCGACCCGAGCACGCCACCGATCAGCGCTGTGATCACGGACTCCGCGCGGATCATGCGCTTGATCTGGCGCCGGGTCGTGCCGACCGCGCGCAGCATCCCGATCTCGCGGGTGCGCTCAGAGATCGAGAGCACGAGCGTGTTGACGATCCCGAACAGCGAGACGACGATCGCGAGCGACAGCAGCCCGTAGATCAGCCCGAGCAGCTGGTCGACCTGGCCGGCCTGGTCGTCCTTGAACTCCTGCGCCGTCAGGACTTCCACTTCGGGGAAGTCGCGCTTGAGGCTGGCGTTGATGCGCCGCTTCGCCGCCGCGGCGTCGACACCGCGCTCCAAACCGACGAAGACGAGGTTGTCGCGCGGAAGGCCGAAGCGCGCGGTGACGAGCTTGTTGGACACGATCAGGTCGCTGGCGAGGGCCGCATCGTCATCGGCGACCGCCACCACGCGCAGGTCGATGCGCGCGTTCGTCGGGGTCGTGACGGTGAGCGTGTCGCCGATCGCGTGGTTGTGCTCCTCGGCGTACTCCTTGTCGATCACGACGGTGTGCTCGTCCAGGCGTCTGACGGCGTCCGCGCTGCCCTCGTGGAGCTTGAGGTCGTAGACCGACATCAGCGTCGCGGCGTCGACGCCGTTCACGTCGACGTTGTCATCCTCGTCGCCCACGATCGCCTCAGCCCAGCGTGTGCCTGAGGTGGCCGCGACTCCGTCGGCGCGCGCCACCGCCTGCGATGCACCCGTCGAGAACGACGAGAAGTCGTCGCTGTTCTGGACGACCAGCTGGCCGAGGACGTTGCGGTCGACCGCGCCGGCGATTGTCTCGCGAGCGCTCGCGGCGAAGATCGACGCGAAGGTCACGAGCGCGATCCCGACCATGAGCGCAGCGGCGGTCACCGCAGTTCGCCCCGGATGACGCACCGAGTTCTCGCGCGCGAGGCGACCCGTCAGGCCGAATGCACGCTCGAGCGGCCGTCCGATCAGTGTGGCGAGCGGCGGTACGAGGCGCGGGCTCAGCAGCGCGATGCCCAGGAACAGCGCGGCCGCTCCCCCGCCGACGGCGCTCAGCGCGCCGCCGGAGTCGCCGATCAGGAACAGCCCCGCCGACATCAGGGCGATACCGGCAGCGGTGAGGAGTCCGGCGATCGGCGTCACCCAGCGGTGTCCGCGGCCGGGCGGCAGCACGGCACCCTCGCGCAGCGCAGCCACCGGCGGTACGCGCATCGCGCGCAGGGCCGGCGCGAGCGAGCTGACGAGCGTGACGATCGTGCCGACTGCCAGCGAGACGACCACGGTGCGCGTCTCGATCACGGTGCCGTTGGACGGCATCTCGACTCCGATGGCCTTGAACAGCGCGCGAATGCCCGCGGCGGCAAGCACGCCCAGACCGAGTCCGATCATGGAGCCGCCGATTCCGATGACGAGGCCCTCGCCCAGGACGGAGCGCAGCACCTGGCCGCGCGTGGCGCCGAGCGTCCGCAGCAGCGCCAGCTCGCGCATGCGCTGCGCGACAGTGATCGAGAACGTGTTGAAGATCAGGAACGCACCGACGAACAGCGAGATGCCGGCGAACGCCAGCAGCGCGATCGTGAGGAAGCTGAGGTCCTCGCGAATGTCGTCGGACTGGTCGCGGGCCTCATCGGCGCCCGTCCGGACGTCGACGGACCCCCCAAGCGCCTGGTCGACCCGCCGCGCCAGCTCATCGGCGCTGACGCCGGGCTGCGCCGCCACCTTGATCTCGTCGTACTGGTCCTGCTTGGCGGTGACGCGCTGCGCCTCGGGCAGCGTGAGCAGGGCGACCGTCGCGCCTCCGAACGAGTCGACGCCGGCGATCCGCGTGATGCCGACGATCGAGTACGCCTTCTTCGGCGCGTTGCCCTGGATGTAGATCCTGTCGCCGAGTTCAAGGTCCTCGCGCTTGGCGGTAGAGCGGTCGACCGCGACCTCGCCGGCGCTGCGCGGCGCATGCCCGTCGGCGTACTCGAATCCCTCGAAGCGGTCGGCCACGTGCGCCGAGGCGATGAACTTCGGGCTGAAGCCACCGCTGAGCTCCTCGCCGTCCGCGTCGAGGATCGTGCCGTTCTGGTCGAAGATCGAGCCCTCCACCTTGTCGACCCCGTCGATGCGCTCGACATGGCGGAGCACGTCGCCGGGGATCGGCGGCAGCCCTCCGTCGGCCGACTCGAGCTCGTCGTCCGGGGTGATCGCGACGTCGGTGCCTGCGTAGGAGGACGCGAAGATCCGGTCGAACGAGCGGTTGATCGTGTCGCTGAAGACGTAGGTGCCGGCGATCAGCGTGACGCCGAGCGCGACCGCGAGGCCGGTCAGCAGCCAGGCGCGTGCGACGGGCCGAGCAGCCCACGGATCGAGACCTTCAGCATCAGGCCGCCCGCTGCGGCGCGGTCCTCGACGATGCGGCCGTCGGTGAGCACGAGCACGCGGTCGGCCACCGAGGCGGCGTCCTCGTCGTGCGTGACCATCACGATCGTCTGGCCGAAGTCGTCGGCGCAGCGGCGCAGCAGCTCCATGATCTCCGCCGACGTCTTCGAGTCGAGGTTGCCGGTGGGCTCGTCGGCGAAGACGACGGCCGGCCGGCTCGCCAGCGCGCGGGCGATCGCGACGCGCTGCTGCTGGCCGCCCGACAGCTCGCTCGGGCGATGGGTCAGCCGGTCGCCCAGGCCGACGGCGTCCACGAGCCGGTCGAGCCACTCGCGCTCCGGCTTGCGGCCCGCGATCGACAACGGCAGCAGGATGTTCTCGCGCGCGTCGAGGACCGGCAGCAGGTTGAAGGCCTGGAACACGAACCCGACGCTGTCGCGGCGCAGGCGCGTGAGCGAGTCGTCGTCGAGACTGCCGAGCTCGACGCCGTCGAGCACGACCGACCCGGACGTCGGACGATCCAGGCCTGCGAGAAGGTGCATGAGCGTCGACTTGCCGGAGCCCGAGGGGCCCATGATCGCGGTGAAGGCGCCGGCGGGCAGGGACACCGTGACGCCGTCCAGCGCCTTGACGGCGGCTTCGCCTTCTCCGTACACGCGGTGAAGATCCGACGCGGACACGAGCGGGGTGGTCATAAGTTGCACCTTCGCAGCGCTGCCACGCCGGCGTCGGTACGGCTACCTCCCCCGTAGGGGACATCCCTTAGGCGGCGCGGCTAGTCCTGCAGGTAGGCCAGGACCGCCAGCACGCGGCGGTGGTCGTCGACGGTCGGCGGCAGGTCGAGCTTGCTGAAGATCGACGTGACGTGCTTCTCGACCGCGCGCTCGGTCACGACGAGCGCCTCCGCGATCGCGCGGTTCGAGCGGCCCTCCGCCATCAGGCCGAGGACCTCGCGCTCGCGCGGGCTGAGCGCGTCGAGCGGGCTCTCGCGACGGCTGCGGCCGAGGAGCCGCGCGACGACCTCAGGATCCAGCGCACTGCCGCCCTCGGCGACGCGGCGCACCGACTCGACGAAGCGCTCGACGTCGCTCACGCGGTCCTTGAGCAGGTAGCCGATGCCCGTCGGGTCGTCCGAGAGCAGGTCCATCGCGGAGGACTCCTCGATGTACGCGGAAAGCACGAGCACGCCGCAGTCGGGGAAGCGCTTGCGGATCTCGAGCGCGGCCTGCAACCCCTCGTCGGAGTGCGTCGGCGGCATGCGCACGTCCACGACCGCGACGTCCGGCTTATGGGCGCCGACCTTTCGCATCAGGTCCTCGGCGTCGCCGGCCTGGCCGACGACCTCCATCTCGGCGTCCTCGAGGATGCGCGCGATCCCCTCGCGCAGCAGCACCGAGTCGTCGGCGAGCACTACGCGCATGGCAGCAGCGCCCTCACGGTCGTGCCGACGCCTGCCGGCGACTCGATCTCGAGGCGCCCGTCGAGCGCGGCCACACGGTCCGCGAGGCCGCGCAGGCCGGAGCCCGCGGTCGGGTCCGCGCCGCCGACGCCATCGTCGCTCACTTCCACCACAGCCTGGCCATTCTCGCGCCTGACGCGGACGACCGCCTGCTCGGCGTCCGCGTACTTGGCGACGTTCGTCAGCGACTCCGCAACCACGAAGTAGGCGGCGGCCTCGACCGCCGCGGGCATCCGTTCCGCCGGCACCTCCTTCACGTCCACAGGGACCGGCGAGCGGCCCGCAAGGACCTCGAGTGCGGCCCCCAGTCCACGATCGGTCAGCACCGCCGGGTGGATTCCCCGCGCGAGCTCGCGCAGCTCCTCCAGCGCGGAGGCCAGCTCCTCGCGCGCGCCCTCGAGCACCTGCTCGGCCACGTCCGGTGCGTCGCGCAGCTTCGTCCTGGCGAGCCCGAGCTGGAGCGACAGCGCGACGAGCCGCTGCTGCGCGCCGTCGTGGAGGTTGCGCTCGAGCGCGCGACGCTCGGCCATCCCCACCTCGATCACCTTCGCGCGCGAGCGCTGCAGCTCGTCGACGCGCGCCTTGAGCTCGGCCTCGAGCCGCTCGTTCTCGAGCGCCAGCGCCGCCGCCGCGCCCGCGGCGCGCACGACGCCCGGCTCGTCGTCGAGCACGCGGTCGTGGATGATCGCCGCGATCGAGTGTCCCTCGTGCTCGACCTCGGACACGCAGCGGGTCGGATGGTCGGGCGGCGGGAGCTCGACCGGACGGCCCTGCGCATCGACGTAGCGCTCGGAGCTCCGCGACCAATACACAAGGTCGAGCGAGCGGTCGCCCAGCGCCTGGGCGAGCATGTCGCGCAGTGGCCGCCCGCCGGGCTCGCCGTCACCGAGCTCCGCCAGCAGCGCGCTGACCGCGCCGACACGGGTGTAGCGGCTGCGCAGGAGCCCGATCAGGAACGCCCACGGCAGGGTCGCGAGGACGATCTGCGAGAGCACGTTGAGGTTCTCGACCGTGTCCTGGTCCGCACCCGACGCGCCGAAACCGAGCGTGACCGCGAGCGTTGTCATCAGCGCCAACCCGGTCCAGGCGACGGGTGCCATCGCGCGCCGTGCCACCGGCGTCGCGTGGCGGCGCCGCCGGAAGACGAGGACGAGCAGGTACGCGATCGCGACGGCGCCGATCAGCTGGCCGAGCGTGTCGAACGTCTGGGCGAGCTCCGGCCGGTCGACTAGGGCGAAGGCGTTCGGCGGGGCGCCGACCGGGAACCGGCCCTCCTGGAACGCCCCCCCGAGCAGGAAGTACACGAGCGAGACCAGCAGCACGTCGAGATAGCCGACCGAGATCAGCGCCCGCTCCTCCGTCGTCTCGAGCCGCCCGCCCGGGAACGCGAGCAGCATGTGGCCGACGAGCACGACGTAGAGCGGCCCCAGGAACGTGCCGATCGTGAAGACCCAGGAGTTGTCCGAGGCCGCGAGGTTCGCGATGAACCAGGCGAACCCGACGCCCGTCATCAGCATCCCGAAGCGGTTGTGCGGGCGGCGGATCCATGCAAACAGCCCCACTCCGACGAAGCTGAGCCCGATGAAGATGCAGAGGACCGTCGTCAGCGCCGGCGAGCGGATGTGCGAGCTCGAGGCGATCAGAGCCGCGTCGATCCCCGCCAGCGCGACCGCGATCACGCCGAGGCCGGTGAGCGCCCGGCCGAGTGCGCTCAACGCACGAGCTCCGCAATCGCCGCTGCCGACAGCTCGCCCTTGGGGATGAACCCGCGGGCACCGCTACGCGCGACCAGCGGCCCGTAGTCGCAGCTGTCGCGGCTGGAGACCAGCACGACCGCCGAGGCCGATGACTCTTTGGAGATGCGCGCGGCTACGTCGAAGCCGTCGAGGTCGGGCAGGTTCACGTCCAGCAGGACGAGATCCGGATGGAGCTGCCCGGCAGCAGCAAGCGCGCCCTGGCCGTTCTCCGCCTCGCCGACCACCTCGAAGCCCTCGCTCTCCAAGAGCAGGCGGGCGCTCGACCGAAAGGTCGGGTGGTCGTCGACGATGAGAACGGTCATGGACACGTGCGTACCGAAATCGTCGGCCAGGCCCGCCCTCAAGTCGATGGGGCTAGCCACACCCCGCTGCTTCGGCGATCTCCGCATACGCCTTGCCCGGATCCGGGGAGCCGAAGATCGACGTGCCCGCGACGAAAAGGGTCGCGCCGGCCTCGGCGCAGGGGCCCGCGGTCGCCGCGTCGATGCCGCCGTCGACCTCGACCTCGACGCCCTCGCCGACGAGGTCGCGCAGCCGTCGCAGTCGGTCCAGCGAGCCGGCGATGAACTCCTGGCCGCCCCAGCCGGGGTTCACCGTCATCAGCAGCGCCAGGTCGACCTCGACTTCTTCGAAGACGTCCAGCGGCGTCGCCGGGCAGACCGCCAGCCCGGCCCGGCAGCCCGCGGCGCGGATCTGCTGCAGCGTGCCGTGGGCGTGCGGCGTCGCCTCGGCGTGGACCGTGATCCCGTCTGCGCCCGCGGCCGCGAACGCCTCGACCTGGCGCTCGGGCCGCTCGACCATCAGATGGACGTCGAGGTAGACGTCGAGCCCGCGCAGGGCCTTCACCACTCCCGGCCCCATCGACAGCGGCGGGACGAAGTGGCCGTCCATCACGTCCACGTGGATGACAGTCGCGCCCGCAGCGACGACCGCCTCGACCTGCTCGAGCAGCCGGCCCTGATCGGCTGCCAGCACGCTCGGTGCGATGCGCCGGGTCACACTTCCACCAGCATCGAGCCGCCGCAGTGGCTGCATTGAACGGTGGACGTCGACGACATCCGCACGATCGTGGAGTGCTCGCCGCAGTCGGGGCACACGGAGCGCAGCTCGAAGCGGTGCAGGCAGTACACGCAGCGGTAGCGGCCGGGCAAGTTCGTCGGCCGCAGCCACGGCTCCTTGCAGCCGGGGCACAGCACACCGACCCGGTCAGGCAGCATCGCGGGCAATATAGAAGCCGTCCGTGCCGTCACGGTGGGGGAACGTGTGCACGCCGCCCGGCACGAGCTCCTCGCGGCGCGACAAAGTGCAGACGGAGTAGACCAGCGTCGGCGCGAGCGCGCGGGCATTTGCGAGGATCGCGCGCTGCTCGGCGACCAGCTCCTCGATCGCGGCGGGCGTCATGCGCCAGCGCAGGTCGGGGTGCGACTGCAGCGTGCCGAGGCCCGAGCAGGGCGGGTCGACCAGCACGCGGTCGAACGGCGCGCCGGGCACCGGCTCCTTCGCGTCGCCGACGTGGATGTCGACGATCGTCGCGCGCATGCGCTCGCAGGTCGCGGCGAGCGCCCGCGCGCGCTGCGGATTGCGCTCGACGGCCGTGATGCGGCCCTCGTCGCCCATCAGCGCGGCGAGGTGGGTCGTCTTGCCGCCCGGCGCCGAACATAGATCGAGGATGCGCTCGCCCGGCTGCGGGTCGAGCAGCGGCGCGACGCGCTGGGAGGCCCGCGACTGCGGCATGATCGCGCCGGCCGCGTAGAGCGGCGAGGCCAGCACGTCGAACGGGCCTTCGACGATCAGAGCGTCACCTTCGCGGCGGCCGGGGATGTCGATGTCGGCTTCGACGAGCGCGTTGACGCGCAGCGCCAACTCCGCGGGCTCGTTGTCGGCCGCCAACAAGGCCCGTGTCTCATCGGGGCCCAACCATTGCCACCACATGTGCACGAGCCACTCGGGGTGCGAGTGGCGGATCGCCGCGCCGGCGGGCGTGTCGTCGGCGGGCAGCTCGACGCCCTCGCGCTGGACGTTGCGCAGGACCGCGTTGACCAGGCCTGCGCCGCGGTTCGGCTTGGCGAGCTCCACGGACTCCGACACCGCGGCGTGGTCGGCGACTTCGGTGAACAGCAGCTGGTAGAGGCCGATCTGCAGCGCCGCGCGCACCTCGGGGTCGAGCCGGCGGTCGCTGTGCTGCGCGATCACCCAGTCCAGCGTGTTGCGCCGCTGGACCGTGCCGAAGGCGAGCCGCTTGGCGAGCCCGCGGTCGCGGACGTCGAGGCCGCGCGCCTCGCCATGCAGGGCGCGATCGGCGTAGGCGCCCTGCTCCAGCACGCGCCGGACGACGTTGAAGGCGGCGCGGCGCGCGCTCACGCCGGCGCGTGGCCGCGCAGGTAGTCGGCGTACGGCATCGGCCGGCCGCCCGCGGGCTGCACGGTTACGAGCTCGAAGGACCCGTCGTCGGCGGCGCGCGCCTCGTGAACGCCGAGGAAGGAGCCGTCCGGCAGCTCGATGCGGGCGCCGATGTGCGGGTGCAGCGCCCGGACTACCCGCACGTTCTCGATCGCAGGCTTGTCCAGGACGAGCGTGCGGTCGGCCGCGGTGATCTTCTCCGCGTACGTGGCCTTGTCGTCGTCCTGCTCGGCAAACGGCGGGCGCTCGTCGAGGACGTGGCGCAGCAGCTTCACGCTCAGGTCCTCCAGGCGCGGGCTCAGCGAGCCGTAGGTGTCGTCCGCGGCGATCGGCTCGCGCTCCTGCGCGCACACCGGGCCGCTGTCGAGCCCGGCCGTCACGCGCATGATCGACACGCCCGTATCGCCGTCGCCGGCCATGATCGCGCGCTCGACCGGCGCGGCCCCGCGCCAGCGCGGCAGCAGCGACGGGTGGATGTTGAGCAGATCGTGGTCGGACAGCAGCGGCTCTTTGATCAGCGCGCCGAACGCGCAGACGACGACCGCGTCCGGCTCCACGGCGGCGATCCGCGAGCGGGCGTTCTCGTCGTTGACGCTCGCGGGCTGATCCAGCTCGATGCCGAGCTCGCTGGCCGCGACTGCGACCGGCGGCGGCGCCATCTGCCGCCCGCGCCCACGCGGCGCGTCGGGTCGCGTGACGACGAGCGCCGGGCGATGCGGCCCCTCGCCGATCGCTCGCAGAACGCTCGCGGCGAAGCCCGACGTGCCGAGATAGACGATGCGCACGGGCTACGCGGCGGCCTCGTCGGCCAGTGCCTCGCGCAGCGCGCGCATCGCCTCCTTGCGCTGGTCGCGCGGCGTCCGCTCCAGGATCAGCACGCCGTCGAGATGGTCCATCTCGTGCTGGATCACGCGCGCCTCGAGGCCCGACGCCTCGACGAGGATCTGATCACCGTGCTCGTCGTGCGCGCGCACGCGGACATGGACCGGACGCTCGACGTCGACGTGCACGCCGGGCAGGCTGAGGCAGCCCTCCTCCAGCCATTCCTGCTCACCGCCCGACCACTCGAGCTCGGGGTTGACGAGCGCGTTGACCGGGCTGTCTGGCTCGACCCGGTAGACGAGCACGCGGTGCAGGATGCCCACCTGGTTGGCGGCCAGCCCGATCCCGTAGGCGTCGCTCATCAGCGCGCCCATGCGGGCGATCTCGGTCCGCAGCTCCTCGTCGAAGCGCTCGACCGGCAGCGCGCGCGCCTTGAGGACCGGATCGCCCCATTTGCGCACGTTCGCGAGCGCGGCCCGCCGTCGCGCGAGCTGCTCGTCAGTGAGTGCGGGCGGCCCCTCCCCCTCGGGCTCGGGCTCCGCGACCTCGACGGGTTCCTCTTGCTCGGCCATCGGCGTTTCAGGGTATCCGCCGTGGCGTTCCGCTCGGGGTGTGGCGGCTGTCCGGCGCTCGCGGATTGGCAGCCGGGGCCGCTGTCCTGCCTTTGGCCGCTATAGGCAGCCAAAGTCAGGACACCTCCGATCGTCGGCCGGCGGAGTGTTGCGGCTTTGCCAATCCGCAACGACTCACCCTCCCTCGGTGCCGACGAACAAGCGCCGGCGCAAAGCGCGCGCCCGAGCGGAACGCCACCAGCCCTACTGCGGGTCCACATCCACGCTGAACGCAACCTCCCGCCACGCCCGATCGGCGGCCACCGCCCGCACCGCCGCGTCGACCGCGCCGATCGCCGCCGCGCGGTCTGCAGCCTTGACGACGACCTGGGAGCGCTCGCGCCCGCGCAGGCGAAACAGCGGCGCTGGCCCGAGCGCGTCGTCGAGCCGCTCGCGCACCGCGCCGGCCGCGGCGAGCGCGGCGCCGGGCGCCGCGCTCGCGCAGACGACCCTGATCAGCGTCGAGAACGGCGGATACCGCAACGCCCGCCGGCGCTCGAGCTCACCCGCGATGAAGCCGTCGCTGTCGTGGCGGGCGGCGTGCGCGATCGCCGGCGCGTCCGGCTCGATCGTCTGGACCAGCACCCGGCCGCTGCCGCCGCGCCCGGCGCGGCCGGCAAGCTGCGTGACCAACGCGAACGTGCGCTCCTCGGCGCGGAAGTCGGGGAACCGCAGCGTGCTGTCAGCGTCGAGGACGACGCCGAGGTCGACATCGGGGAAGTCGTGGCCCTTCGCCACGATCTGCGTGCCGACGAGGATCGCGCGGTCCGCGCGCCCGAACGCGGCGAGCACCTGCCCCGGATTCGCCACCCCCGCGTCGAGCCGCAGCACCGGAGCGATCTCGGCCAGGTCCTGCTCGGCCCGCTCGGTGCCCGCCCCGTGGCGCGCGATGGACACGGAGCCACAGTCCGGGCAGCGATCCGGCACCGGCTCCCGATGGCCGCAGTGGTGGCACGCGACCACTCCCTCGCTGCGATGAAGCACCAGTGCGACGTCGCACTCGGGGCAACCCCACACGCGACCGCACGAGCGGCACGTCAGGAAGTTCGACCACCCTCGGCGATTCAAAAGCACGATCGCCTTGCGGGCGTCGACGAGCGCCTCGTGCGTGCGCGGGTGCAGGTAGCCGCCCGCCTCGATCAGGTTGACGACCTCGACCGGCGGGAGCGGGGCGCCGTCGACGCGCTCGGGAAGGCGCACGCGGCGCAGCGCATGGACCGACTCTGGCCGTGGCGTCGCGCTGCCGCAGACCAGCACGCCGCTCGCCGCGCGCCGCTCGGCTACGCGGCGCGCGTCGTAGCGCGGGTCGCCCTCGTGCTTGTACGACGCGTCGTGCTCCTCGTCGACGACGACGAGCCCGACGTCGCGCAGGGGCGCGAAGACGGCGCTGCGCGGGCCGACCGCGATGCGCGCCTCGCCGCGGCGCAGCCGCAGCCACTCGTCGTGGCGCTCGCCCGCGGAGAGCCTGGAGTGCAGCACCGCGACCACGTCGCCGAAGCGCGCGGTGAACCGGGAGATCATCTGCGGGGTCAGCCCGATCTCGGGGACGAGGACGATCACGTCGCGCCCGCGCGGCAGCATCTCGGCCGCGGCGCGCAGGTAGACCTCGGTCTTGCCCGAGCCGGTCACACCGTCGAGCAGCAGCCGGTCGCCCGGCGCGCCGGCGAGGATCGTGTCGAGCGCGGCCTGCTGGTCGCGGTTGAGCTCGACATCGCCGCCGGCGGCGCCGACCGCGACGTGGCGCGGAGCGCGCCGCTTCGCGCGCGGCCCGATCTCCACGAGGCCGTGGGCCTCCAGCCGCCGCAACGCCGCAAGGTCACTGCCGGCGAAGCGCGGCAGCGCGCGCAGCAGCGCGCCCTGCTTGCTGGTCAAGCGCAGTGCGCCCGGAGCGCCGCCACCCTCCCCCGCCCCGGCCTTTACCGCCGAATCGCCCGACTCCGTGAGCTGTGCCCAGAGCTGATGCTTCTCGCGCGCGCCGCGGGGCGGCAGCACGAGCCCCAGGGCGCGCGCGGGCGTCGAGCAGTACTCGTGGGCCAGCCACAGCGCGAGCCCCACGAGGTCGGACGGCACCGTCTCGTCGTGGACCCGCAGCGGGTCGGCAAGCTCGTGCTCGGAGGAGTCCGCCAGTCCGGTGACGACCGCCTCGAGCCGCTGGCGCCCGAACGGCACGTCCAGGATGGAGCCGATCTCGACGCCATCGGGGCGGCGGTAGTCGAACGGCCCGCGCAGCGCGCGGGCCGTGGTCAGCGGCTCTACCTGGATGACATCGGACAACCCGCCGAGGATAGGCTCCGCGCCGATGGATCTTCACCCCGGCGAGCGGATCGTGTTCGAGGGCCACCCGTCCTGGCGCTCGACGCTCGGCTTCTACATCAAGGGCCTGCTGTTCGTCGCGATCGCTGCGCTAGCCGGGCTGCTGATCGACGGCACGGGCGCGGCGGTGATCGCCGGCCTCGTCGTCTTCGGCATTTCGCTGGTCGTCGGCTACCTCAAGCGGCTGGCAACCCACTACGTGATCACGACGGAGCGCCTTCACATCCGCCGCGGCATCCTGTCGCGCCGCGTGCAGCAGACGCAGATCGACCGCGTCCAGAACGTCAACACCGACCAGTCCCTCCTCGAGCGCCTGCTGCGCGTCGGGACCGTCGACTTCGACACCGCGGGAACCGACGACAGCGACTTCACGTTCTCCGGCGTCTCCGACCCGCCGCAGGTCGTGCGTGCCGTGGACGAGGCACGGCGGGCCGGCGCTGACGCGCCGGCCGCCGAACCCCCACCTACTTCACCGGTGTGACGCCGGCGAGGCTGCCCGCGAGGACTAGCCGCTGAGTGCCCCGTACCGCGGTCACCGCGAGCTTTGAGCCCGTGGTGCCGCGCAACGCGGCCGTGTCGCTCAGCGGGACCGTGCGCACCTGGTCGACGCGGTAGTTGAAGACCGCATACGGCATGTGCACCTCGATCACCTCGCCGGCGCGCACCTGCGCGAGCACGCCGAACGGCATGCCGCGCGGGGTAAGGCGTGCCGCGACCGCAACCGTGCCCGCCTGCCCGGGGAGAGAACTGCTTGAGTAATGCCCCGCGTGACGGGCGAGGTCCTTCGCATCGGCGCCCTGCACGACCATATGGTCGTAGGCCACCGATGGCACGATCACCCGGCCGAGCTCGGCCCCCGGCTGGGTGCGGGCGGCGAGTGTGGTCGCCGCCGCCGCGTAGTTCGGCGCCGGGCGCGGTGCGGCCGCCCGGCGCAACGTGTTGTCCTCGCCAGCGCCACCGCCGAGGGCGACGGCGATCGCCGCGATCACGGCGCCGATCGCCAGACCGGCCGCCGCCACACCCGCGAGCGGCGGCCGCCCCGAGCGTTCAGAGTTCGTGAAGACGGGCTCGTCGTCTGCGAAGACGTGTTCCCGTACCCGCATTTGAATCGACGCCAGTAGGTCGTCGGCGTCGACGAAAGCCGCATCCGTGGCCATGAGTGGACCCCCTTGTCCAGTTCCCCCGAACGCGACAGGATGGAGGTCCGCGGTCTGACAGTCAATGGGGTGTGGACCCCACCCATACGCGAAGGGCCCGCGGTTTGACGGCGGGCCCCTCGGCTCCTCTCCTCCCCTTTCGGGCTGCGAAAGAGGTTAGACCTTCTCCGGCGTCTGCGCCACCCCCGCGGCCGCCGCCAGAGCAGCCGCTTTGTCGGTCTTCTCCCACGTGAAATCGTGGTCGTCGCGGCCGAAATGGCCGTAGGCGGCGGTCTTCTGGTAGATCGGCCGGTGCAGCTTGAGCTCCTCGCGGAACGCTCCCGGGCGCAGGTCGAAATGCTCATCGATGAGCTCGGCGATCCTCGCCTTGCCGACCTTCTCGGTGCCGTAGGTCTCGACCATCACCGAGACCGGGTGGGCGACGCCGATCGCGTACGCGACCTGAACCTCGCAGCGCTCGGCCAGCCCCGCCGCGACGACGTTCTTGGCGACGTAGCGTGCCGCGTACGCAGCCGAACGGTCGACCTTCGAAGGGTCCTTGCCGCTGAACGCGCCGCCGCCGTGGCGCGCCATGCCGCCATAGGTGTCGACGATGATCTTGCGCCCCGTCAGGCCGCAGTCGCCGACCGGCCCGCCGATGACGAAGCGGCCCGTCGGGTTGACGAGGAAGTTCTTGCGCAGCTTCTTGGCGTCGTAGAGATCCTGCGGCAGCACGGGCTCGACGACGTGCTCCCAGAGGTCGTCGGGGATCAGCGACTCCGCGCCCTCCTTGTGCTGCGTCGAGATCAGCAGCTTCTCGATCTCAACCGGCTTGCCGTCGCGGTACCGCACCGACACCTGTGTCTTGCCGTCCGGGCGCAGGTACGGGACGACCTCCGCCTTGCGGACATCCGCGAGCCGGTGCGCGAGCTTGTGCGCCAGCAGGATCGGCAGCGGCATGAGCTCGTCGGTTTCCGCGGTCGCGTAGCCGAACATCATGCCCTGGTCGCCCGCGCCCGCGACGTCGAGCGCGTCGTCGTCGGACGGGTCGGTGCGCTTCTCGAACGCCTGGTCGACACCCTGTGCGATGTCCGGCGACTGCTTGTCGATCGCGTTGATCACCGCGCAGGAATCGGCGCTGAAGCCGAGGTCGGCGTCGGTGTAGCCGATCTTGCGAATCGTCTCGCGCGCGATCTCCTGGATGTCGACGTAGGTCTCGGTGGTGATCTCCCCGGACACGACCACGAGGCCGGTGTTGACGAGCGTCTCGCATGCGACGCGTCCGTAGGGATCGTCCTTCAGGACCGCGTCCAGCACTCCGTCGGAGATCTGGTCGGCAACTTTGTCCGGGTGACCCTCGGTCACCGACTCGGACGTGAACAGGTACTCGTTTTCTGCGTAGGACGTCATCTGATCGAGAGGAGAATCTCCGCGGTCGATTCGCTGCCGTCGCCGGACACGTGGGCCCCGATCGCGCGGATATGCCGGAGGTCTTGCCTGACCCGCAGGTAGGCGCGCGATTCGTTGAGCCCGGTCTGCTCTGCCAAGCGCAGCAACCGGTTGAAGTCCAAGAAGACTAGCGAGGTCACATTGGAGCGGGCGTCGCTCAGCACCTCGCGCAGCAGCCCGGCCTCCGCGAGCCGCGGTCCCGCAAGCCGCACCGCGCTCAATCCGGACGCCGCGGTTGAGATCGCGACCCGGTTTTCGAACACGGCTGACTCGAAGCGCTCGCGGACGCGGGCGGGCAGCCGCGCCAGCGCGCGCCGCGCGGTCGCCTCGCTGCGCACGCGTGCCAGCACGGTCAGTACCGGCGCCGGAACGGCGGGCGTGAGCACGAGCGCCACTTCATCTCGCAGCAGGTCGCCGAGGCCGCGCTCGAGGTCCCCCACGAGCCCGGTGACGGTGGGCGAGGCGGTCGCCGTGGCGAGCAATTGCGGCAGCGAGCCCGAAAGGCCGCTGACACCCAGGTAGGCCATCGCGCCCGCCGGGATGGCGCGGGCCAGCTGCGGCCGGAACGCCCGCCGCGGCGGGCTGCCGGCGTCGAGCACCGAGCGGACCCAGAGGCGGGCGCCCTCGTCGCCGTGGGCGGAGACCGCGACGCCCGCGCCGCGCAGGCTCGGACGGTCGAGCAGCAGGCCGATCGTGCCGAGCAGCCCACCCTGGGGCTGCAGCAGGCGCCGGACGCCGGCGCCGGTGACCCACCCGCCGGCGACGCGGTCCGCGGGCATCGCGCGTACGACGCGGCGGTAATCGGGGGCCTGCGCGAGCGACCGGCCGCGCCCGGCGGCGAGCGCGCGCGCCGCGCGCAGGCTCGCGACCTGGCCGATGACGACGAAGCGGCCGATCGACGCGACGCGCAGCGCGCCGCAGGCACGCTCCTTCAGGCGCCGGTCGCGGCCGGCGTCGAACAGCACGAGCGAGCCGGCCGTCCGCGCGCTGCCGGTGTCGAGCAGCGCGAGCGCCGCCTCCCGCCCGCGCAGGTCGGAGCGACGGACCGGGCAACCGGGCGCAGCGAGCCGGCGCAGGATGTCGTCGCGCAGGGCGGCGTAGCCCGGAAACCGCTCGGCGATCGCCGCGGCGCGTCGCGTGGCCTCGCGATCGCCGTCGATCGAGACGTTGACGTACACCAGCGCGTCGGCCGGGACAAGCCGGGCGGCGGCGTCGCCGGGCGGGCCGCCGCGCCCGTCCGCCCCGGACCCGCCGAACGCCAGCGCGAGGCCGACCACGGCGGCCGCGATGAGGACGCGGACCGCATGCGCCACCGGGGCCTTAGAGAACAGCCGCTTCACGCCGGCGGGTCTTGCGCTCGTTGAAGTCGATGATCAGCGGCACGCCGTCCATGCCGAAGCGGGTGCGCAGCCGGTTCTCGAGGAAGTACGCGTAGTCGCGCGTGACCCGCGTGCGGCTGTTGACCTGCACCGCGAAGCGCGGTGGGCGCGTGCCGTACTGCGCCATGTAGAGCAGGCGCAGCCGGTGGCCCTGCTTCGCGGGCGGCTGGCGCTCCTGGACGATTTCGCTCAGGAAGCGGTTCAGCTGCGGCGTCGGGATCCGCAGCTGCATGCGGTCGCCCAGCGCGACGGCTTCGCGCAGGAGCCGCTCGACGCCGCGGCCGGTCAGGGCGCTGGCGGTCAGGACTTTGGGACGCAGCCGCAGCTTCTGGTGCACGCGGGCGCGCTGGTGCAGCAGGTCCTCCTCCGCGAGCGCGGCGACGTCCCACTTGTTGAGGACGAGCGCTGTCGCGCAGCCCTCCGTCATCGCGAGGTCCGCGATGCGCAGATCCTGAGCCGTCACGCCGTCCGTCGCGTCGCAGACCACGAGCGCGACGTCGGCGCGCTCGACCGCCCGCTGCGAGCGCAGCGTCGTGTAGTACTCGACCGACTCCTGGACCTTGGACTGGCGCCGCAGACCGGCGGTGTCGACGATCACGAGGTCGCGGTCCTCGAAGCGCAACGGCAGGTCGATCGCGTCGCGCGTCGTCCCCGCGGCGTCATTGACGATCACGCGTTCGGCGCCCACGATGCGATTGACGAGCGTGGACTTGCCGACGTTCGGGCGCCCGATGACGGCAAGGCGCACGACCTCATCCGGGGCCTCGTCCTCGTCGTCCTCGGGCAACAGCTCGACGATGCGGTCGAGGAGATCGCCGCTTCCGAGGCCTTGCGCGGCGGAGACCGGGATCGGGTCGCCCAGGCCGAGCGCATAGAACTCGGCGGCGAGCGGCACATCGGCGACCGAGTCGCACTTATTGGCCGCCAGCAGCACCGGCTTGGACTGGCGCCGCAGCAGGTCTGCCAGCTCCTGGTCGCCGGGGCGCAGCCCCGCCTTCGCGTCGACGACCAATACCGCGACGACGGCGTCGTCGATCGCCGCCTGAGCCTGCTCGCGGATCGAGCCGCCGAGCGGGTCGAGGTCGGAGAAGTCCATCCCGCCGGTGTCGATGAGCTCGAACCGCCGCCCGTTCCACTCGCATGCCAGCTCCTTGCGGTCGCGCGTGATGCCCGAGCGCTCGTGCACGACTGCCTCGCGCGAGCCGGAGAGACGGTTCACGAGGGAGCTCTTGCCGACGTTGGGGTAGCCGATGACCGCGACCTTCATCGGCGCACCAGCTCCACGATGCGGGCGGCCACCTCGTCGGCGGTCAGCCCAGTCGTGTCGACGACGATGGCGTCGTCTGCGGGCCGCAGCGGGCTGTGCTCGCGCGTGCTGTCGCGCTCGTCGCGCTCGCGCAGGTCGTCGACCGCTACGCCGCGGCGTTGTGCTCGGGTCGCCTCATCGGCGGTCAGGAACACCTTTACGTCGGCGTCGGGGGCGACGACGGTGCCGATGTCGCGGCCCTCCGCGACCCAGTCGCCATCGCTCAGCAGCGCGCGCTGCTTGGCGACCATCGCGGCGCGCACCGCGGGATCGGTGGCGCGGCGCGACGCCTCCTGGCCGATCTCGGGCGTGCGGATCCTGGTCGTCACGTCCTCGCCGTCGAGCAGCACGCGCTCGCCGTCGAACGCGATGTCGAGCTCCGCCGGGTCGCGCTCGCCCGCCAGTGCGACCGACCGGTACATCGCCCCGCTGTCGAGGTACGTGAAGCCGAGCCGCCGCGCAACGGCGCGGGCGACCGTGGACTTGCCGGCCCCGGCCGGGCCGTCGATCGCGACGAGCATGGCGCGCTGGAGGCTAGCCGCCGACCAGCCGGGCGAGGTCGGCCGTGAAGCCGGGGTACGAGACGTCGGCGGCGTCGATGCCGTTCACCTCGACGCCGTCCCTGGAGGCCAGGCCCGCCACCGCGCCCAGCATCGCGAGCCGGTGGTCGCCGTGGCTGGCGATCGTGCCGCCGCGCAAGCCGTCGGCGCCGCGCACGACAAACCCGTCTTCGGTCGCTTCGATGTCGGCGCCGAGGCCGCGCAGCCCATCGACGACGGTGGCGATGCGGTCGGATTCCTTGAGCCGTAGCTCCTCCGCCCCCTTGACGACCGTCTCGCCCTCCGCGAAGCAGCCGAGCAGCGCGACGAGCGGCAGCTCGTCGATCGCCAGCGGCACCTCCTCCGGCTCGACGACAGTCCCCACGAGCGGCCCGTGCGCGACGTCGAGGTCGCCGACCGGCTCGTGGTCGGGGATGTCCTCGGGCTGCTCGTGCTCGAGCTCGCCGACGACGATCCCGCCCATCCGCTGGACGATCCGCAGGAAGCCGCTGCGCGTCCAGTTCGTCCCCACGCCCTGGACCAGCAGGCGTGAGCCCTTGACGAGGATGCCGGCGGCGATCGCGAACGCCGCCGACGACGGGTCGCCGGGCACGGTGAACGACCCGGCCACGAGCTCGTCGACGTTGGTGACCGTGAGGTGGCGGCCGTTGCGGTGCACCGCGACGCCGGACGCGACGAGCATGCGCTCGGTGTGGTCGCGCGCGGGCGCCGGCTCGGTGACGGTGGTGGCGCCGTCCGCCGCGAGCGCGGCGAGCAACACGCAGGACTTCACCTGGGCGCTGGCGACCGGCAGCTCGTAGGCGATCGAGTGCAGGCGCGCGCCGTGCACCGTGAACGGCGGGAAGCGGTCCTCGGTGGCATCGATGCCGGCGCCCATCGCGCGTAGCGGCTCCGCGACGCGGTCCACCGGCCGGCGTCTGATCGAGGCGTCGCCGTCGAGCGTGTAGGAGCGGCCCTCCTGCGCGGCGAGCCAACCGGGTAGCAGGCGCATCAGCGTGCCGGCGTTGCCGACGTCGATCGGCGCGTCGGCCGGCGCGGCGTCGCGGAGACCCGAGCCGCGCAGCACGATCTCGTCGGG
Organism: uncultured Conexibacteraceae bacterium; assembly: GCA_963832195.1. Taxonomy (GTDB): domain Bacteria; phylum Actinomycetota; class Thermoleophilia; order Solirubrobacterales; family Solirubrobacteraceae; genus Baekduia. The sequence continues at coordinate 96,301 of CAWHTH010000003.1, read as the reverse complement.
GCGCACCTCGACGAGCGTGCCGAGCTGCTGCATCGCGGCGAGCGTCGAGAGCGTGTCGTGCGCCTGCAGGAAGTTGCGCACCCGCACCGGCTCGGCGGCCATCGAGCCGAGGATGGCCGCCCGATGGGAAATCGACTTGTCGGGGGGCGGCGTCAGCGCCCCGCGCAGCTTCGTGGCCGGCTCAAAGCGCATCGTGCTCATCGCACGACCTCCGCGACAAGCTCCTGGGCACGTTGGGCATGCTCCTCGGCGACGTAGATCGCAACCTCGCCGGAGCGGTTGTCGGGCGACGGCGACAGCGACAGGTCGTGGATGTTCACGCCGGCGCGGCCGAGCGCCAGCGCCAGATCGGCCACGACGCCCGGGCGGTTCGGGACGACGACGCGGATTTCCTTGAGCGGGCCGCCGGTCAGGCCGACGTCGAGCAGTGCGGTCCGCCGCGTTGCGGCCTCCTCCTGCCAGCCCGCGAGCGCGTCGCCGGCCGCGATCCGGTCGCGCGCGGCTCCGAGCAGGGCGATCGTGCGGTCCAGGCGCTCCATGAGCGCCTCGCGGTTGGACTCATAGATGCCGGGCCAGAGCGCTGGGTTCGCGCCGGCGATGCGGGTCGCGTCGCGGAAGCTCGGCCCCGTCGCCGGGATCGCCTCGCCCTCGAGCGCCTCCGCGGCCTGCTCGACGAGCACGTTCGCGATCACATGCGGCAGGTGGCTGAACGCCGCCATCAGGCGGTCGTGCGTGCCGGCGTCGATCACAGCCGGGCGCGCGCCGAGCCCGGCGAGAAAGCGGTGCAGGCGCTCGAGGCGGATCCCCTCGGTCGCCGCGCCCGGGGTGACGTACCAGGTGGCGTCGTCGAAGAGGTCGGCGCGGGCGTGGCGTACGCCCGCCGCCTCGGCGCCGGCGAGCGGGTGGCCGCCGACGAAGCGCGGGTCGCTGACCGACTCGACGAGCTCACGCTTCGTCGAGCCGACGTCGGTGACCGTCGCCTCGGCGGATACGGCGCGCAACACGCGCTCCACGCACTGGGCGAGCGCGGACACCGGCGCGGCGACGACAGCCAATTCGGCTGAGCCGACCGCGTCCTCGAGGCTGCCCGCGGCGGCGTCGAGAGCGCCCTGGTCGACGGCGGCGGCCAGGGCATCGGGATCGGGGTCCCAGCCGGTGACGTGCGCCGCGCCGCGCGCGCGGGCGGCCATCCCCACGGACCCGCCGATCAGGCCGACGCCGACAACGGCGAGGTTCACACGCGCGCCGCCGTCGCGCCGAACGGCAGCTTGCCGGCGAGCTGCGCCGCCCGCTCCACCTTCGCGGCGTAGTCGGCGAAGCCATCCGCGCGCAGCGCCTGCGGCCCGTCGCAGATCGCCTCTTCGGGCGCCGGGTGGACCTCGACGATGATGCCGTCCGCGCCGGCCGCGGCGGCGGCGAGCGAGAGCGGCTCGACGAGGTCGCGCCGGCCCGCGGCATGCGACGGGTCGACGACGACCGGCAGATGGCTCAGCTCTTTGAGTACCGGGACCGCGGTGATGTCGAGCGTGAAGCGGTACGCGTTCTCGAACGTGCGGATGCCGCGCTCGCACAGCAGCACGTTCTCGTTGCCCTCCTTGAGGACGTACTCCGCCGCCATCAGCAGCTCCTCGAGCGTGCTAGACAGGCCGCGCTTGATCAGGGCGGGGCAGCCGGAGCGGCCGATCTCACTCAACAGCGGGTAGTTCTGCATGTTGCGCGCGCCGATCTGGATCACGTCCGCCACCTCGAGGACGGGCTCGAGGTCGCGCGCATCCATCAGCTCGGTCACGATCGGCAGACCGGTGCGCTCCTTGGCCTCCTGCAGCAGTCGCAGCCCTTCGACGCCGAGGCCCTGGAACGCGTACGGCGAGGTGCGCGGCTTGTAGGCGCCGCCGCGCAGCATCGTCGCGCCCGCCTCGGCGACCGCGTCGGCTGTCTGAAGCGTTTGATCGCGAGTTTCGACCGTGCAAGGGCCGGCGATCAGGGCGAAGTGGTCGCCGCCGATCTTCTTGCCGCCGATCTCCAGGACGCTGCGGCGATCCTGGCGGACCTGCCTGGACGCGAGTTTGTACGGCTTGAGGATCGGGACGACGCGGTCGACGCCGGGTGCCCCCTCGAGGCCGAGCCGCGCGACGTGCTCGCGGTCGCCGACCGCGCCGATCACGGTGACCTCTTCGCCGCGGGACGGGTGGGCGGTCGCGCCGACGGACGCGATCCTCTCGATTACGGCCTGGATCTCCTCCTCCGTGGCCGTGGCCTGCATGACGATCATCATGGGGTGGGTTCTCCTTCTGCTTCCAAAGTCTGACGAACGGGTGCTGCGGGCGGCGTGAAGCCGGTGGAACGGCGCTCGGGCGAGGGAACTGCGGAGATCGAGGCCTGAGCGCCTAGATAAATCGCCAGACGTAGGCGTAGCCGGACAGCGCGAACAAGGTGCTGCGAGCGCTGTCGGGCGAGGCCTTCACGCCCTGCAGACTAGAGCAGGCCCGCCAGCGCGTCGAGGAAGCGGGCATTCTGTTGCGGCGCGCCGTAGGTGACGCGTAGCGCGCCCGGCTTGCCGAGCGCCGTGCCCTGGCGGACGAGGATGCCCTGGGCCGAGAGCTCGTCGAGGATCCGCTTCTCGGCCGCGGCCGGTTCTTCGCCGTCGCGCGGCGGGATGTCGAACCAGCAGAAGTTCGCCTGGGACTCGGCCGGCTCGATGCCGAGCCGCTGCAACCCGTCCTCGAGCTCGACGCGGGCGACGATCGCGCGCTCGACGCGCTGGGCGACCGCGTCCTGGTGCTTGAGCGCCTCGATCGCCGCCGCCTGGGCCGCGGCGTTGCAGAAGAAAGGCTGGCGTACCTGGTTGACAGCGGTGACGAGCTCGTCGGAGCCACTGAGCCCGTAGCCGACGCGCAGCCCGCAGAGGCCGTAGACCTTCGAGAACGTCCGCAGCAGGAGCAAGTTCGGATGGTCCTTGAGCAGGTCGAGCGAGGAGTCCGGGTCGTCGAGCGTGTTGTACTCGCAGTAGGCCTCGTCGACGATCACGCACACTTGGCGCGGCACACGCTCGACGAACGCCGCGATCCGGTCCAGCGGCAGCGCGGTCGACGTCGGGTTGTTCGGGTTGCAGACGATCACGAGGCGCGTCGCGACGGTGATCTGCTCCGCCATCGCATCGAGGTCGTGCTCCTCGCGGTCGTTGAGCGGGACCTCGATCGCCGTCGCGCCGGAGGCGGCTGCGAGGTGCGGGTAGACGCTGAACGACGGCCAGGCGTACACGACCTCCGCGCCGGGCTCGAGCAGCGCCTCGCCGGCCGCGAGCAGGATGTCGCACGACCCGTTGCCGATCGCGATGCGATGCGGAGGAACCTCGTAGCGGTCGGCCAGCGCGCGGCGGAGCTTCGCGTTCGTCGGGTCGGGGTAGCGGTTCAAACCGCCGAGCACCTGCGCGATCGCCTCGACCACCTGCGGCAGCGGGGGCTCCGGTGACTCGTTGGAGGCGAGCAGCGCGACGTCCTCGGGCAACGCGTACCCCGAAGCGGCCGGGTACACGGGGATGCGGCCGATGCGCTGCGCGAACTCGAGAGCCATCGCCGGTCCAGGCTACTGCGCGGCGTCCAGGTCGGAACGCAGCGCGCGCGCCTCGCCGAGGTACACGTGCTTGGCGGTGTGGTCGTCGTCGGCGTAGTAGTGGATCAGCACGCGAATCACGTGCGGCAGCGCGTCGGGCACGTTCACCTCGCGCGCGCACAGGAGCGGCACGCGGTCGAAGCCGAGCGTTCGCGCCGCGACGGCCGGGAACTCGGCGTCGAGGTCCTCGGTCAGCGTGAAGATGCAGCTCACGACGTCCTCGGGGCCGAGGTCGTTGCGCTTCATGATCTCGCGCATCAGCCACTCGGTCGCGCCGAGGATCGCTTCTGAGGAGTTCCGGTCGACCGTCGTCGCGCCGCGCAGGGCGTAGAGCCGCATCAGCGGCGGGATTCAATCAGCGCGCGGCCTTGCGCAGGCGCTCGACCTCCGCCGGCGGACAATCTGCGGGCCGCGCCTTCGGGCAGATGGCCGAGCCGCAACGGGCCGAACGCGACGCGCTGCAGGCGGCGCACGGGGTGCCCGACCGCCTCGCACATGCGCCGCACCTGGCGCTTGCGGCCCTCGCGCAAGACGATTTCGAGCACGCCCGATCGCACCTGCCGGACCTTGGCCGGCGCCGTGCGGCCGTCCTCGAGCTCGAGCCCGTCGCGCAACGCTCGCAGCGCGGGATCCGGCACGTGGCCGCCGTCGACCTCGGCGACGTACGTCTTCGGCACCTCGAAGCTGGGATGCGTCAGGCGCTGCGCGAGGTCGCCGTCGTCCGTCAGCAGTAGGAGCCCCGTCGTCTCGGCGTCGAGGCGGCCCACCGGGTACAGGCGGCGATCATCCTCGACGAGGTCGACCACGGTCGGCCGGCCGTGCGTGTCGCGCACCGTCGAAACGACGCCCGCGGGCTTGTTGACCGCCCACACCACGCGGTCGCCCGCGGCCGCGACGACGGCGCCGTCGACCGCCACCGGCTTGGACCCGTCGACGTCGCGCGCGGGATCTGTGACGACGGCGCCGGCGATCGTGACGCGCCCGGCGCGCACGATCTCCTCGGCCGCCCGCCGCGAGGCGACGCCGGCGTGCGCCAGGAATTTCGCGAGCCGCATCGCGGCCGAGGCTAGCCTCTGGCGCGGTGGACCTGGAGCTTCTCGATCGCACGCTCGCCGATCTCGGCGAGCCCTCGTACCGCGCCGCGCAGGTGTGGGAGTGGGCCGCGCGCGGCGTGGCCGGCTACGACGCGATGACGAACCTCCCGTCCGCGCTGCGCGCGGAGCTCGCGGCGCGCGTGCCGCTCTCAACCCTTTCGCTGGAGCGCGAGGCGCGCTCGCGCGACGGCACCGTCAAGGCTCTTTTCCACACGCACGACGGCCGCGCGGTCGAGGCCGTGCTGATGCGCTACCGGGATGGGCGCCGGTCGGTGTGCCTGTCGTCGCAGTCGGGCTGCCCGCTCACGTGCACGTTCTGCGCGACCGGCGCGATGAAGTTCGGGCGCAACCTCACTGCACCGGAGATCCTCGACCAGGCCCTGCACTTCCGCCGCACCGAGCCGATCGACCACGTCGTGTTCATGGGCATGGGCGAGCCGCTGATGAACCTCGACTCCGTCCTGGGCGCCTGCGCGCGCCTCCCGGACCTGGGCGTTACGCACCGCCGAACGGCGGTCTCGACGGTCGGCTGGATCCCGGGCATCGACGCCCTGACGGAGTGCGACATGCCGATCCGGCTGGCGCTGTCCCTGCACGCCGCCGACGAAGCGTTGCGCAGCGAGCTGATGCCGGTCAACGACCGCTATCCGCTGCGCGACGTGCTCGCGGCCTGCGAGCGGTTCTACGCGCGGCGCCGGCGCCAGGTCTTCGTGGAGTACGTGATGCTCGGCGGCGTGAACGACCGCTACGAGCAGGCGGTCCAGCTCGCCGAGCTGCTCGACCCGCGGATCTACAAGGTCAACCTGATCCCGTACAACCCGACCGGCGCTTTCGCCGGGTCGACGCGCGAGGCGATCGCCGCGTTCCGGGGCGTTCTCGAGGAGCGCGGGCTGCGGGCGATGGTCCGCCTGACGCGCGGCCAGGACATCGACGCCGCCTGCGGCCAGCTGGCCGCCAAGGCCGCCACCTAGCCGTCTCCGAGGCCGAGGTCGCGCAGGGCCTCGTCGCGATCCGTGTAGGTCTGCCAGTAGACGATCTTGCCGTCGCGCATCTGCATCACCCACGTCGCGGGCCGCTCGAGCTCGATCCCGCTACCCCTGCCGCGCGCCTTCCAGTGGCCCGTCACCAGGATCTTGTCGCCCACCCGCTCGAAGTGCTCGGGGATCGTGTGGAAGTACTCCCAGTTCTGCCGGAGCTCGTTCTGGAGCCAGTGCCGCACGCCGTCGTGCCCGCGGTAGCTCTTGCCCTCCATCGCGGCGCCGAACGGGACGATCTCGATCTCCTCGTGCAGGTAGGTCACGATCTCGTCGTCGTCCTCGCGACTCCCGGACTCCCAGGCGCGGCGAATGACCTCGAAGTCCGGGTCTTCGCTCACTGCTCCGGCAGCGTGCCGGTCACCGCGGCCACCGGCTCGCCGGCGCGCGCCTCGCCCGCTTTCAGGAGACGCTCGCGCAGCGTCGCCTCCTCCTCAGGGGACGGGTCCCAGGCGGACGGGTCGGGCAGCTGGTCGAGCGAGGCGAGGCCGAACAGCTTCAGGAAGAGCGGCGTCGTGCGGTAAAGGACGGCGCCGAACTGCGACCGCCCGCCCTCCTCGATCAGGCCGCGCTCGAGCAGCGTCGCGGTGGCGGAGTCGGCGCTGACCCCGCGGATGCGCGTGATCTCCGGCCGCGAGACCGGCTGCAGGTAGCCCACGATCGCCAGCGTCTCGGCCTGCGCCGGGGTCAGCGGCGGCGTGCGCGGCTTCGACAGCAGGCGCCGCGCGGCCGGCTCCGTGTCCGCCGCGCTGGCGAGCGTCCAGCCGCCCGCGAGCTCGCGCAGCTCGATCCCGCGCGTGCCGGGCTCGTATCCGGCCCGCAGCTCGCCGATCGCGGCGGCCAGCTCCTCCTCGCTGCATTGCGCCGCCTCGATCAGATCGGCCGCGGGCACCGGCTCGGGCGCCAGGAACAGCAGCGCCTCGATCGTGCGGGCGAGCGGGCTCATGCCGCGGCCTCGTCCGCCGGCTCGGCGGCTGCCGTGATCGCAATTTCCCCAAAGGGCTCGCGCTGCGTCCAGGTCGCCTCGCCCTGCTTGTAGAGCTCGAGGAGGGCGAACAGCGTCACGCACACGGTCACGCGATCGGCGCCGCGCACCGCCTCGTCGAACGTGCACGCGCCGCGGCGCAGCAGGATGCGCAGGTGCGCGAGCCGCTCGGCCACCGACACGCGCGGCGCCGTGATGTGGCGAACGTCGATCGCGGGCGGATGGCGCAGCAGGCCGCCGATCGCCTCGCCGAGGCGGGCGGGCTCGTAGACCGACTCGACGCCCTCCCAGCTGACCCGCCGCAGCGCCGGCGGGAGCGGCGCCGCCCTGAAGCGCACGCCGTGCTCACGGCTCAGCCGCTCGCGCAGGTGCTCCGCGGCGGTCCGGTAGCGCTTGGCCTCGAGCATCCGCGCGAGCAGCTCCTCGGCTGCGAGCCCCGGCTCGAGGTCGAGCAGGTCCTCGTCCTCGCGCGGCAGCATCAGCCGCGACTTCAGCTCCAGCAACGCCGCGATCAGAACGAGAAATTCAGTCGCGACTTCCAGATCGAGCTCGCCACGCGCCTCGAGCACGTCGAGGTAGGCCAGCACGACGTCGGCGAGGTCGACCTCGAGCAGGTCGACCTCCTCGCGCAGGACGAGCGTCAGGAGCAGGTCGAACGGCCCGCTGAAGACCTCGAGGTCGAGCTCGAGCTCGGCGACGGCGGTGTTAGACAACGCCGGGCAGGCTAGCGGGCGGGTCCGACGCCCATTGCGACGCGCACGTCGGCGAGGGTGTCGGACGCGATCGCCCGCGCCTTGCCCGCGCCGTCGCTCAGGATCTGCTCGAGGCGGTCCTCGTCGGCGCGCAGCTCGGCGTAGCGCTCGCGCGCGGGGCTCAGCGCGTCGATCACCGCCGTGGCGACGGCCTGCTTGAGGTCGCCGTAGCCGCGCGCCGAGCGCATCTCCTCCTCGACATCCTCGGGGGTGATGCCGCGCGTCACGGCCATGATCTCGATCAGGTTCGTGACCCCGGGCTTGTCCGGCGCCCGCACAATTTCCGATCCGGAGTCCGTGACCGCGCGCTTGAACTTCTTGGCGATCGCGTCGGGCTCGTCGACGACGTACACGGTGCCCTCCTCGGTACCACTCGTCGTGGACATCTTCGACGTCGGGTCCTGGAGGTCCATGATGCGCCCGCCGACCTCCGGGATCCGGTGCTCGGGAACGACCAGGACCCCTTCTCCGAAGCGTGCGTTGAAGCGCTGCGCGATATCGCGCATGAGCTCGATGTGCTGGCGCTGGTCGTCGCCGACCGGCACCTCGTTCGTGCGGTACGCGAGCACGTCAGCCGCCTGGAGCACCGGATAGAGGAAAAGCCCGGCGCTGATCAGCTCGCGCTGCTGCGCCGACTTCTCCTTGAACTGCGTCATGCGGTTGAGGTCGCCGTGCGCGGTCACGGAGCACAGCAGCCAGCACAGCTCCGTGTGCTCGTGCACGTCGCTCTGGCGGAAGAGGATGCAGCGGTCGGGATCGAGGCCGGCCGCGATCATGATCGCGGCCGTGTCGTAGACACGCTCGCGCATCTCGCGTGGGTCGTACGGGACCGTCGTCGCGTGCAGGTCGACGACGCAGTAGATCGCGACGTCGCCGGCATCTGCCGCGCGCTGCTGGCCCTCGACGTACTGCCGGATCCCACCCAGGTAGTTGCCCAGGTGCTTGCGTCCGGTCGGCTGGATGCCCGAGAAGATCCTCATGGCCGGGCGGCAGGCTAGCGTGCGCCCCCATGCCCCGCCCTGCGCTACCGGCGGCGCTCATGCTGCTGGCCGCCTGGCCCGCCGTGGCACCGGCCGGGCCGCCTCGCAGCGCGGACGCCGCCGTCCCGTCGGCGGGCCAGGTCGCCTCCGCGCGCAGCTTCGCGGCGGGGCGCGCCGGCACGGTTTCGTGGGCCGTGATCGACAGCAACGGACGCCTGCGCGGCCGCCACATGAGCCGCCACCATCCGTCGGCGAGCGTTTCGAAGGCGCTGATCCTGCTGGCCTACCTGCGTTCCCACAGGCAGATCGACAGCGGCACGCGCGGCGCGCTCGCGGCGATGATCCGGGCCAGCGACAACGACGCCGCTTGGGCGATCTACAGGCAGGTCGGCGACTCCGGCCTGCTGCGCGTCGCGCGCGCGGCCCACCTGCGGCGGTTGCAAACCGTCGGCTGGTGGTCGGACGTCCGCATCACCGCGGCGGACATGGCGCGGCTGTTCTGGCGCCTCGACGGGCTGCTTCCGCCCCGCCACCGCAGCTTCGGCCGCACACTGCTGCGGACGATCGTCCTCGAGCAGCGGTGGGGAATCCCGCGGGCCGCGGGCGGCCTGAAGGTGCTGTTCAAGGGCGGCTGGCGCAAGAACCTCGCGCACCAGGCGGCACGCGTCGAGGACGGGCGCGGCCGCCACCTCGCGATCGCGGTCCTGACGGAGCACAACCCGTCCCAGGCCTACGGCCAGCGCACGATCGAAGGAATCGCGGCGCGCCTGCTCGCCGGGGTCGCGGTCGCCGGTCCCGACGGCAGTGTCGGCCATGCGCCGCCGGGGTAGCGCCTTGGCGTGGACCCGATCAGCCGAACCCCGACGAAGCCTGTCGATTACGCGACGCTGACCGCCGGCTACGGGGCGCTGCTGGGCGCGCTGCTGGTGGCGAGCCGCGACAACGGCGAGCGGCCGATCGCCGAGGCCGAGCTGCCCGCCATCGCGCTGGCGACGTTCGCGCTCTCGAAGCTGATCGCGAAGGAGAAGGTCGATTCGTGGGTACGCGCGCCGTTCGTCGAGGAGCTGCCCAGCGGCGAGCGGCGGCCGAAGGGCCGGCGCCTGCGCTACGCCACCGGCGAGCTGCTCAGCTGCACGCGCTGCATGGGCGCGTGGAGTGCGCTCGGGCTCGTGGCGCTGCGCGTCGCTCGCCCGCGCGAGGCGCGCGTCCTGACCGCCGTGCTGGCCACCACCGCGCTCAACGACTGGATGCAGGCTGGCTTCACCTGGGTGTGCAGGCAGGCCGACGAGCCGAGCGCGGCTACAGCGGCTGCCGGATCACCGGCCGCTTCGCGGCCGTCGCCTCGTCGAGTCGCCTGACCGGCGTCGTGTAGGGCGCGTTGCGCGCGATCTCGGGGTCCTCGGCGGCCTCGCGCAGGATGTCGGCGAGCGCCTCGGCGAACGCGTCGAGCGTCTCGCGCGTCTCCGTCTCGGTCGGCTCGACCATGACCGCCTCGTCGACGTTGAGCGGGAAGTAGACCGTCGGCGGGTGGAAGCCGTAGTCGAGCAACCGCTTCGCGAGATCGAGCGTGCGGATCTGGAGGTCGCGCTTCATCGGCGACCCCGACAGGACGAACTCGTGCATGCACAGCTCGCCGTAGGCCAACGGCAGGTGCTCGAGGACACCGAGGTCGCGGAGCCTCGCGAGCAGGTAGTTCGCGTTGAGGACCGCTATCTCCGACGCCTCGCGCAGGCCCTCTGCGCCCAGCGATCGGATGTAGGCGTACGAGCGCACGAAGCAGCCGTAGTTGCCCTGGAAGCCGCGTAGCCGCCCGATCGACTTCGGGTGGTCCTCGCGCAGGACGAAGCGGTCGGGCTCGCGCACGATCCGCGGCGTCATCAGGTAGGGCTCGATGCGGTCGGAGACCGCGATCGGCCCCGACCCCGGCCCGCCGCCGCCGTGCGGCTGCGTGAACGACTTGTGCAGGTTGAAATGCACTATGTCGAAGCCCATGTCGCCGGGCCGGCAGACGCCCATGATCGCGTTGAGGTTCGCGCCGTCGTAGTAGAGCGTCGCGCCCACGCCGTGGACGATCGCGGCGATCTCCTCGATGGCCGGGTCGAAGACGCCGAGCGTGTTGGGGTTCGTGAGCATCAGGCAGGCGACGTCCTCTGTCGCCTTTGCCCGCAGGTCGTCGAGGTCGACGCCGCCGTCGGCGTTCGTTTCCACTTTTACGACCTCGTAGCCGCCCATCGTCACGGTCGCCGGGTTCGTGCCGTGCGACGAGTCGGGCGTCAGGACCTTGTGGCGGTGCTGCCCGCGGTCCTCGTGGTACGCGCGGGTCAGGAGGACGCCCGCGAGCTCGCCGTGCGATCCGGCGCTCGGCTGCAGCGACACGTGCGGCAGCCCGGCAATTTCCGCAAGCGCGCGCTCCAGGTTCCACATCAGCTCGAGCGCGCCCTGCGCGCGCTCCGGCGTCTGCAGCGGATGCAGCCGCGCGTGGCCGGCCATCGCCGCCACGCGCTCGTGCAGGCGCGGGTTGTGCTTCATCGTGCACGAGCCGAGCGGGTAGAAGCCGGAGTCGAGGTCGAAGTTGCGCTTCGAGACGTTCACGTAGTGGCGCACCAGCTCCGGCTCCGAGACCTCCGGCAGGCGCGGCGGCTCCGCACGCCGGAAGCGGTCGGGCAGTAGACCGTCCACCTCCGGTACGTCGAGCTCGGGGCACGCGAACGCGCGCCGGCCGGGCGCCCCCTTCTCGAAGATCGTGACCGCGTGCTCGCGCTGCATGGCCGAGCCGCCGTTCATGCGTGCGCCTCCACCGGAGACCGCTCGGCGGCCACCGCCGCCCCGAGCACCTCTGCGAGCCGGTCGATGTCCGCCCGCGAGCGCTGTTCCGTGAGCGCGACCAGCAGTCCGCTGTCGCCGAGGTCGTAGCCGGGATTGACGCCCTGCTCCTGGCAGCGGCGGATCACCGCGCCGGCCGGGGCGTCGAGCGCGAGCGCGAACTCCCTGATCACGGGCTGGTCGTGCAGCTTGCTCACGCCGTCGAGCGCCGCGAGCGTCTCGCGCGCGTAGTGCGTGCGCTGGAGCAGCAGCTCGCCGAGCTCGACCAGCCCGCGGCGGCCCAGCCAAACCAGATAGACGACGCCCGCGAGCGCGTTGAGCGCCTGGGCGGTGCAGATGTTCGAGGTCGCCTTCTCGCGGCGGATGTGCTGCTCGCGCGTCTGCAGCGTGAGAACGAAGCCGCGCCTGCCGTCGACGTCGACGGTCTCGCCGGCGATACGGCCCGGCATCCGCCGCAGGTAGGCCTCAGTCGCCGCGAAGAAGCCGAATGACGGGCCGCCGAAGTCGAGCCTGTTGCCCAGCGCCTGCCCCTCGCCGACGCAGACGTCGACGCCGCACTCCCCCGGAGGCTTGAGCACGCCCAGCGTGATCGGGTCGTACGACGCCACGACGACGGCCGGCGACTCCTTTGCCGCGCCGGCGAGCGCGTCCGCGTCCTCAATCGCGCCGAGGAAGTTCGGCTGCTGGAAGAAGACCGCGCCGGTTTCGCCGTCGATGGCGTTCGCCCAGGCGTCCGGGTCCGTGACGCCGTCGCGCAGCGGCACCCTCTCGATCTGCGCGCCGAAGCCGTTCGCGTACGTGACGAGCGTGTCGATGCTGTGCGGGTGCAGGCCCTCGGAGACGACGAACTTAGGCTTGCCGTTCGCGATCTTCGCCAGGTAGCCGGCCGAGGCGATCGCGCTCGGGCCCTCGTAGACCGATGCGTTGGAGACTGGCAGCGCGGTCAGCTCGGAGATCGCGGTCTGGTACTCGAACATCACCTGCAGGCCGCCCTGGGAGATCTCCGGCTGGTACGGCGTGTACGGCGTCAGGTACTCGCTGCGGCCGAGCAGCATGTCGATCACGGCCGGGACGTAGTGGTCGTACATGCCGGCGCCCAGGAACGTGATCTCGTCCTCGGCGCTGACGTTGCGCCCGGCCAGGTCGCGCAGGTGCGTGTAGACGTCCTGCTCGGTCATGCCGGCAGGCAGGTCCAGTGGCCGGCCGAGGCGCACGCCGGCAGGGATCTGGCGCTCGAACAGCTCGTCGAGCGAGCCCACGCCGATCGCCGCGAGCATCTCGCGCAGGTCGTCCGGCGTGACGGCGGTGTAGGTGCTCAAGACAGCTGCGCGGTGTACGCGGCCTGGTCCATCAGCGCGTCGCGCTCGGAGGGGTCCGAGAGCCTGACCTTGACCATCCACCCGTCGCCGTATGGATCGTCGTTGATCGCCTCGGGCTTGTCGCCGAGCGCCACGTTGACCTCGATGATCTCGCCGCTCATCGGGGCGACGACGTCCGACACGGCCTTCACCGACTCGACCTCCGCGTAGGGCTCGTTCGCCGTCACGGACGTGCCGACGTCGGGCGGGTCGAAGAACACAACTTCTCCCAGCGCGTCCTGGGCGAACCAGGTGATGCCGAACGTGGCGGTGTCGTCCTCGATGCGGACCCAGTCGTGCTCGGCGTGGTAGAGCAGGTCCTCGGGGTAGTTGGCGGCGTCGGCCATTTCCTCAGGCTACTTCTTGGCGTACAGCGGCTTGCTCGCCACGACAGCCGGGCGGACCTTGCCGCGCACGTCGATCTCGATCTCCGTGCCCTCGGCCGCGCGGTCCGCGGGCAGGTACGCCATCCCGATGCCGATGTCGAGGCACGGCGAGAGCGTGCCCGACGTCACCTCGCCGCCGCCGACGACCGCGTTGCCCTGGCGCGCGATGCCGGGGCCGGTCAGCCTGAACGGCACGAGCTTCTCGGCCGGCCCGGCCTCGCGCGCGGCGCGCACGGCCTCTGAGCCGATGAAGCCCGTCTCCTCCTTGCAGCACCAGCCGAGCCCGGCCTCGATCGGGCCGCGCTCCTCCATCAGGTCGTTGCCGTAGAGGTGGAAGCAGACCTCGAGGCGCAGCGTGTCGCGGGCGCCGAGGCCCGCCGGCGTCGCGCCGCGGCGCACGAACTCCTCCCACAGCCCGGGGGCGGCGTCTGGCTCACACAGGAGCTCGACCCCGTCCTCGCCCGTGTAGCCGGTCCCGCACACGAGCGCGCGCGCGCCGCGCAGCGTCTGCTCGGAGGCGGTCATGCGCGGCGGCAGCGGGCCGTCGGCTATCGCCTGGACGATTTCCCTTGCAGCCGGGCCCTGGACGGCCATCATCGCGTAGGCCGCGTGCGCGTCGCTGACCTCGACGTCGAAGCCCGCGGCCTGCTTGCGCCACCACGCGAGGTCCTTCTCGTGGTTGGAGGCGTTCGTGACTGTCAGGTAGCGGTCGACCCCGAGTCGGTACGTGAAGAGGTCGTCCAACACGCCCCCGTCCTCGCGGCAGAGCACGCTGTACTGCGCGCCGCCGGGCGCAAGCTTCTCCACGTCGTTAGAGAGCAGGCGCTGGAGGAATGGCAGCGCGTCCGGCCCCGCCGTCTCGATCTCGCCCATGTGCGAGACATCGAAGATGCCGCATGACGTCCGCGTCGCGACGTGCTCCTGCCGGACGCCCTCGTACTGGACCGGCATCTCGTAGCCGGCGAACGGAACGAGGCGCGCACCCGCCTCGATGTGGAGCTCGCGCAGCGGCGTCTGCTTGAGAGCTGTGTCGGCGCCCACGGGCGCCTGAGACTAGTTGTCCTGCGACCGCTTGGTCGGGTACGGCCGGATCAGCATGTCGGTGAGCAGCTCGTCGCGATCCGTCTCCGACGAGTCTTCGATGATGTCGACGAGCTCTTCGAGCTCCTGCGTGGTGAGATCTTCCATCAGGCGGCCCCCCTCCCCCTACGGGTGGAGTGCCGAAGTATCAAGCTCAGACGACCGCGCGCCTATCCCCAAAACTGGGGAGATTCGTCAGAACTTCGCGGTATCAGCGATCGCGCAGCTGGTCGATACTGGGCGGGCGATGTCGCGGGAGAACGTGGAAATCGTGCGAGGCATTTACGACGCGCTTGCCCGGCGCGACGCTGAGACTCCGTTCGAGGTCTACGCCGATGACATCGTCTGGGATCTCTCGAATCACCCCGCGGCAACCTTTCGGGCGAAGCCGATCTACCGCGGACACGAAGGGGTGCGGGAGGTATGGCGCGAGGGGCTGGCGGTGTTCGCCAGGATCGATATGGAGGTCGAGGAGTTGATCGACGCCGACGACCGAGTTCTGGCGGTCGTTCGCGAGCGCGAGGTCGGCCGCGCCAGCGGTGCGCCGGTCGAAACGTCTCACCTGGCGGTGTGGACACTCGCCGACGGGAAGGTGACTCAGATGCAGATCTTCGACGATCGCCAACGAGCCTTCGAAGCCGCAGCGCTGAACGAGTAACAGGGCGGATACTGCGCGGGCGATGTCGCAGGCGATCCCTGAGTCCTGGCGGCTGTGGTTCGCGGCGGTGAACAACGGCGACCTGGACGGAATCATGGAGCTCTTCCACGACAATGTGGAGTACTCGCCGGTCGAAGAGGCTGGGACAATCCACGGACTCAACGCGGTGCGCCGGTACTTTGAGGGCTGGCTGGACTCGTGGGAGGGGTTTCAGATGGCGCCGAAGGAGTTCCTGGACACCGGCGACTGTGTTGTCACCGGAGAGGCGCTCAAGGGTCGGGGAAAAGGCAGCGGCATCGACATCACGATGGACTTGTGGTCGGTATCGCTCCTGCGCGATGACAAGGTCGTTCGCCGAGACGAGTACCTGGACCGAGCCGAGGCCCTCGAAGCCGCAGGGCTGTCGGAGTAGCCGCCGAGTCGCTCCGACGCAGGAGCGACACGCTGCGATCGCGATACTGGGCGGGCGATGTCACAGGAGAACATGGAAGTCGTGCGGCGGCTCTACGACGCGATCAATGCGCGCGACGAGGCCGGCATCGAGCAGTTGCTCGCAGATGACTTCGAGGCGCGGTCGCTGTTCACGAACGTCGAGGGCCAGGTCTACCGCGGGATGGAGGGCGTGCGGAGGTACCTGCGCGACGCTACCGAGGTCTGGTCGCACTTCGAGCTGGTGGTCGAAGACCTCGTGGATGCGGCGGACGAGCGCGTACTGGCGCTGCTCCACGTCGATGCCCGCGGCGCGACAAGTGGCGTTGTCATCGATCTGAAGGGCGCGGCCGTGCTCACGCTGCGCGACGGCCAGATCCACCACATCCACGTTTACGAGACTCGCGCCGCCGCGAAAGCGGCCGTGGGCCTGGGCGACTAGCCGCGCTCGCTGTTCCGAACACCCTTGTCGCGTCCGGGCGCCGACCAACTAGCGGTCGCGCAGGAACGGCGGGATGTCGATCTCGTCGTCCGGGATCTCGAGCCCGCTGCGCTCGCGCTCGCCCACCCGCGGGCTGCGGTCCCGGCGGCGAGCCGACTCGCGCGCCTCTTCGCGCGCCAGGCGCGGCCGCGCACGGCCGTGGTCGAACCCGGTCGCGATCACCGTCACCCTGACCTCGTCGCCGAGTGAGTCGTCGATGACCGAGCCGAAGATGATGTTCGCGTTCGCGTCGGCCGCGCCCTGGACGATCTCGGCCGCCTCGTTGATCTCGAACAGGCCGATGTCCTTGCCGCCGGAGATGTTGAGCAGGATGCCGGTGGCGCCCTCGACGTTCTCCTCGAGCAGCGGGCTCGAGATCGCGTGCTTGGCGGCCTCGGTCGCGCGCGCCTCGCCGCCGGCCTGGCCGATCCCCATCAGCGCCGAGCCCGCGTCCTGCATGATCGTCCGCACGTCGGCGAAGTCGAGGTTGATGAGGCCGGGAATGGTGATCAGGTCGGTGATGCCCTGGACGCCCTGACGCAGGACGTTGTCGGCCTCGCGGAACGCCTCCAGAATCGTCGTCCGCCGCTCGACGAGGGCCAGCAGCTTCTCGTTCGGGATCACGATCAGCGTGTCGACCACGTCGCGCAGGCGCGCGACGCCCTCTTCGGCCTGGCGCATCCGCTGCGTGCCCTCGAACTCGAACGGCTTCGTCACCACGCCCACGGTCAGCGCGCCGATCTCGTTCTTGGCGATCTCCGCGATCACCGGCGCAGCGCCGGTGCCGGTACCGCCGCCCTCGCCGGCCGTCACGAACACCATGTCCGCGCCCTTGAGGGACTCCTTGATGTCGTCGCGCGACTCGGCCGCCGCGCCGAAGCCGACATCCGGGTCCGCACCGGCGCCGAGCCCCTTCGTCAGGTCGTGGCCGATGTTGAGTTTGATGTCCGCGTCGCACATCGCCAGCGCCTGTGCATCGGTGTTGGCGGCGATGAACTCGACGCCGCGCAGGCCGGCGTCAACCATGCGGTTGACCGCATTGGTTCCGCCGCCGCCGACGCCGACGACCTTGATGACCGCGAGGTAGCTTCCGTTAGCCATGTCGCCTCAGTTCTGTCCGACCCTCGAGCCATAGTCGAGGGTTGCGCCCGGGCGAGGACGCTTGACCGGCGCCCACGGTAGGTGCCCGCGTCGCGCCATGTCAACCATGCAGTCTAGGGAAGCAACGATCGTTGCAACTTGCGAAGGCTCGACCAGGGGTTGAGGGTCAGGGGCCGATCGGAGCCTCGACCCCGGGTTGAGACTGTCCCGGGATCGCCGTGGCGCGGGCCGCTTCGCCGGGGTCGGTCTGGGTCTTCGGATCCTCCAGCCCGCCGGCCGCGGGACGCTCCGGATAGCGCACGTCGACGTATGTGGCGCCCGCCGACGACGGATCCGCAAGCACGCGCGCGGCGGCCGCCCACTTGGCGCTCAGGCGGTCGGCGACGCCGAAGCGCAGCTCGGGCCCGCGCTCGACCTCGAGCAGCAGCCCATCGTCCCGGGTCAGCGTCACCTTCTGGACGCGCATCCGCAGGGGCCGGGGCGCGGCGCCGAGGGCGCGCAGCGCCTGCAGGGCGTCGACGTCGACCACGCGGTTCCCCGTTGCAGGGACCTGCATCGGCACTACGGGGACGTCGCCGGGAGCGGCGCCGCGCAGGAGCGTCCCGTCGGCCGCGACCGGCGTGCGGCGGCCGTCGACCAGGATCGCCCCGACCGGCACGTGCTCGCGGACCACGATCGTCATGCCGTGGGGGAAGTCGGTGCGGACCTCGAGGCCCTTGACGATCGCGTAGGGCTCCGTGACCTCGCGCAGCTGCTCTTCGCGCACGTGCAGCGTGGTCATGTCGCGCGCCGTGTCGGCGAGCAGCGCCCGCAGCTTCGGCGCCTCGGGGCCGGTGAGGCCGGTCACCGTCACGTCCTCGACCGCCACGAGGCTCGACTCGCGCACCCACATGTAGCCGACCGTCGCCGCGCAGGCGATCGCCAGCAGCCAGGCGCCCGCGCGGTGCGGGCGCGGCAGGCGCAGGCTACGGCCACGGGTCACGGCGGCGGTACGCGACATCCTCCCCTCCTCTTCGACGCCCGCCACGGCTACTCCTGCGCGAGGCGCCGTCCCAGCTCGTCGACGTCGCCGGCGCCCATGACGAGGACGAGGTCGCCGGCCTGCGCCTCGGCTCGCACCAGCGCCTCGGCCGCCTCGAAGCCGCCCGCATGGTGGTCGGCCGCGATCAGCCCGGCGTCGACCCCCGGGAAGTCGCGCGCGTCCTCGCGCGCCGGGTAGACGTCGACGACGACGGAGAGGTCGGCGGCCGCGAGCGCGGCGCCGAACTGCTCGTGCAGTTCGCGGGTGCGGCTGAAGAGGTGCGGCTGGAACACGGCGATCACGCGCCCGGGACCCAATGTGCGGGCGGCTGCGATTGTGGCTGCCACCTCGGTCGGATGATGGGCGTAGTCGTCGACCACGATTGCGCCGGCGGCGGTGCGGCCAAGCGTCTCGAAGCGGCGGCCGGCGCCGGCGAACGTCGCGAGCGTCGCCGCTGCGGCCTCCTCGGCAGCGCCGGCGAGCCGTGCGGCCTCGAGCGCGGCGGCCGCGTTAGACGCGTTGTGCTCGCCCGGCACCGCCAGCCGCACGTCGTGGCCGCGCCACCGGAAGTGGCTGCCGCCCGGCTCGAGCACGAGGTCCTGGGGCGCCGGCCAATCGCGGATGACGCTGCCCGCGACGGCCGTGAACTCCTCGAACACGGCTTCGAGCTCGGCGAGCGACGCGTACGTCGCGTGGTGGTCGAGCTCGACGTTGAGCACGACCGCGATCTCGACCTGCAGCGCGAGCATCGAGCGATCGCTCTCGTCGGCTTCCACGACGAGCCACTCCCCCGTGCCCCAGTCGGCGTGCTCGCCGGTCGTCCGCAGCTCGCCGCCGATCAGGTAGCCGGGGTCGAGCCCGCTGCCGATCAGCGCGTGGGCGATCATCGACGCCGTCGTCGTCTTCCCGTGGGCACCGGCGACCGCGATCGTGCGCCGCAGGCCGCTGAGCTCGTGCAGCAGATCGGCCCGGGGCCGCGCTTGGGCGATGCGCTCCGGGTTGTCCGGCGGGACGGCGGACGAGTAGTAGACCTCGGCGCCGGGCGGGACGTTGGCCGCCGAGTGGCCGACGTGGACGGTGATGTCCTGCGCGCGGAGGCGGTCCAGCGCCGACGACGGGCTGCGATCGGACCCGCTCACCGTCGCGCCCAGCTGGCGGCAGACGCGCGCGTAGCCGCTCATGCCGGCGCCGCCGATGCCAACGAAGTGCATCCGGCGGCCGGCGAACGGCGCCGCGGCGCTCATCGCCGCGGCCGTCCTGCGGCCGCGAGCACCTCGGCGGCGATGTCGCGCGCGGCCTGCGGGCGGGCCAGCGCCGCGGCGGCGTTCCCCATCGCCGCGAGCCGCGAGCGGTCCGCGAGCAGAGCGCCGGCCTCGTGCGCGAGGCGCTCCGCGGTCAGCTCTGCGTCCGGCACCACGAGCGCCGCGCCGTGGCGCTCGAAATAGCGCGCGTTCGTGGTCTGGTGGTCTGCGGTCGCGTGCGGGTAGGGAACCAGCAGGGCCGGCCGGCCGTGCGCGGCGATCTCGAAGACCGAGCCGCCCGCGCGGGCAATGACGAGGTCGCACGCGAGCAGCGCCTCGCCGAACCCCTCGATGTACGGCCGCAGGTCGTAGCGGGAATTGCGCACGCGCGCGGACAGCGTCGCGTAATCGCGTTCGCCGCACGCGTGCAGGACGTGGAACGGGGCGTCCGCGAACGCCTCCACCGCGGCCTCGTTGATCGTGCGCGCGCCGAGCGAGCCGCCGAACACGAGCACGCTGGTCTCGTCGGGAGCGACGTCGAATCGCGCACGCGCGGCGAGCCGGTCCGTCGCGGGCGGCGGGACCGCACGCCCTGTCACGCGCCAGCGCTCGCGCAGGCGCCGCGCGGGCGGAAACGCGAGGCAGACGCGGCGCGCGAACGGCGCGAGCAGCCGGTTGCTGATCCCGAGGTGGCTGTCGGCCTCGCTGAGCACGAGCGGGATGCGGCACGCCACCGCCGCCGCGCCGACGACGCCCGCGACGTAACCGCCGCCACCGAGCACCGCGTCCGGGCGCAGCTCGCGGAGGATGCGCACCGACTGCCCGGCCGCCCCCGTCGCGCGGCCGAGCGCGCGCGCCGCGCGCAGCGGGTTCGTGCGGCTGATGCCCTCCACCCGGATCGTGCGCAGCTCGTAGCCGGCCTGGGGCACGAGCGTGCGCTCCGCGCGCTCGCCCCCGACGAAGACCACGTGTGCGCCCGCGTCAGCCCGCAGCGCGTCGGCGACCGCCAGCGCCGGCACCACGTGCCCGGCGGTCCCTCCGGCGGCGATCACGATCGTCGTTGGCACGGCGGCCGGACTCTTGCACGACCCGCAGATGGGCCGACCCGCCGGAGGCCACGTTGAGCAGGAGGCCCATCGCGACGAGCAGGACGATCAGGTTCGTCGAGCCGTAGGAGATGAACGGCAGCGGGACGCCCGTCAGCGGCGCAAGTCCGAGCACCGCGAAGACGTTGAGCATCGCCTGGCACAGCAGCAGCGACGTGATCCCGGTGGCGAGCAGCTTCGCGTAGCGCCCGCGCGCGGTCTTCGCGACGCGCAGCCCCGCGAATGCGACGAGGCCGTAGAGGAACAGCACACCGACGACTCCGGCGACCCCGATTTCTTCGCCGACGATCGCGAGGATGAAGTCGGTGTGGGCCTCCGGGAGGAACAGGTTCTTGGCCTGCCCCTGGCCGATGCCCTGGCCGAACAAGCCTCCGGACGCGATCGCGATCTGCCCCTGGACGGCCTGGAAGCCCGCGTCGCTGGCGTCCGCCCACGGGTCGAGGAACGTGAACAGGCGCTCGCGGCGATAGGGCGCGCTCATCGCGTAGAGCAGGACCAGGAAGCCGCCGCTCGCGAACGCGGTGACGAGCATCCGCACCGAGAGGCCTGCGGCGACGAGGATCGCCGCGAGCGTGAACGCCATCACGAGTGCGGTGCCCAGGTCGGGCTGCGTCGCGACGAGAATGAGCGCCATCCCGCCGACGAGCGCGAGTGGCGTCAGCTCGCGCGCGCTCTCGATCCGTTTCGGCTTCTCGGCCAGCAGCTTGACCGCATAGAGCACGAGCGCGAGCTTGAGCAGCTCGGACGGCTGGAACGTGAGCGGCCCGGCGCCGAGCCAGCGCCGCGCGCCGTTGACTTCGACGCCGATGCCTGGAACCTGGACCGCCAGCACCGCGATGAACGAGATCGCAAGCAGCGGCCCCGTGATCCGCGGCACGAGATCCAGGCCGCGGCGGCTCACCAGGTAGAGCGCGACCAGGCCGATCGCGCCATAACTCAAATAGCGGACGAGGTAGGCCGTGCCGTCGCCCTCGCCGGTCAGGATCGCGCGCGCCGACGAGGCGCTGAAGACCATCACCGCCCCGGCTGCGAGCAGGCAGAGCGTCGCGGTCAGGAGGATCGAGTACTCGACGGGCTGCTGGCGGCGGGCCCTCGCGGGGGCGGCGGCGGCGCGAGGCATTGTCCGGCCTGGCTTCGACACTCGCCGTTAGCTTCCTCCCACGACCAGACGCTTGAACGTGCGGCCGCGTTCCTCGAAGTCCGCAAACTGGTCGAACGAGGCGCACGCGGGCGAGAGCAGGACGACCGCCCCGAGCCGGGCCGCCGCGCGCGCGGCTGCCACCGCGCGGTCGAGCGTTTCGACGTACTCCCCGGTCCCGATCGCCGCGCCGATGCGCTCGCCGTCGGACCCGATCAGGAGCACCTGCGCGCAGCCCGCGGCCGGCTCGCGCAGCGCTGTGAACGTCTGGCCCTTGCCCTGCCCGCCGAGGATCAGGTGGACGGGGCTCCCGGCGAACGCCGCGAGCGCGACGAGCGTCGACGCCACGTTCGTCGCCTTCGAGTCGTTGACCCACCGGACGCCGTCGCGCTCGCCGACGGTCTCGAGCCGGTGCTCTACGCCCGCGAACGTCCGCAGTCCTTCGCGTACCGCGTCCGGGTCGACCCCGCGCGCCAGGGTGACCGCCGCCGCGGCCATCGCGTTGTGAACGTTGTGGGCGCCCGGCAGCGGCAGCTCCTCGGCGCGCAGCAGCGGCTCGTCGGCCCAGAACAGCTGCCCGGCGCGCAACGCGAGCTCGCTGTCGGGCGCGCTGCCGAAGCAGACACGCCGCGCGCAGCCGCCGAGGTCGTCGACGCCGAGCCCGCTCGGCGCGACCGCGACGTCGTCGTTGCCCTGGTGGGCGAACACGCGCAGCTTGGCGTCACGATAGGCCGCGAACGTGCCGTGGCGGTCCAGGTGGTCGGGCTCGATGTTCAGCAGCACCGCCGCCTCCGGGGCGAACGCCTGCGCGTCCTCCAGCTGGAACGACGACGCCTCGCAGACGATCGTCGCGTCGGCCGCGACGGTGCCCACGAGCGCGCTCAGCGGCGTCCCGACATTGCCCGCCACGGCGACCGGCAGCCCCGCGGTGCGGTGGATGTGCCCGATCCACTCCGCCGTCGTCGTCTTGCCGTTGGTGCCGGTCACCGCGATGAACTCGTTGGCCAGGTAGCGCCAGGCCAGCTCGACCTCGCCGAGGACCGGGAGCCCCGCGGACCTGGCCGCCGCGATCACGGGCGCCTCGGACGGCACGCCGGGAGACTTGACGACGGCGCGGGCGCGCTCGAGCAGCCCGATCCCGTCGGTCTCGAGTTGGACGGGCATGTCGCCGAGGTCGACCTCGGGGCGCCCGGCATCTACACCGGCTACGTCCTCGCCGCGGCCGCGCAGGAGCCTCGCCGCCGCCACGCCCGACCGGGCGAGCCCCACCACCAGATACGGGCCGGGCGGCGGGTCCGGGCGCGGCTTCACTGAATCGACTGCTGGTAGATCGTGAAGCCCGAGGCCGCGCAGATCGAGGCGATGATCCAGAAGCGCAGGATGATCTTCGTCTCCGACCAGCCGAGGATCTCGAAGTGGTGGTGGATCGGCGCCATCCGGAAGACGCGCTTGCGGAAGGTCTGGAAGCTGAACACCTGCACGACGACGCTGAGCGCCTCGACGACGAAGATCCCGCCCAGCAGCACCAGCAGCTCCTCGGTCTTCGTCATCACGGCCAGCCCCGCGATCGCGCCGCCGAGCCCGAGCGAGCCGGTGTCGCCCATGAAGATCGTCGCCGGGAACGCGTTGAACCAGAGGAACCCGACGCAGGCGCCGACGAGACACGCCGCGAGCAACGAGAGGTCGTCTTGGCCGCGCGTGATGACCGTGATCCCGATGTAGGCCAGCAGCACGATCGCGGCGCAGCCCGCCGCGAGACCGTCGAGGCCGTCGGTGAGGTTGACGGCGTTGGTCGTGCCCGCCACGACGAGGTAGATGAAGAGCGGGTACAGGACCCCGAGGTCGATCGTCGCGTCGAGCGTGCGCAACCGCAGCGTCTCGTTGAGCCCGGCCTCACGGGTGGCGACCCACCACAGCCCGAGCGCGATCACGATCTGGCCGGCCAGCTTCGCCCGCGCGCTGAGGCCGAGCGAGCGGCGGTTGGAGATCTTCGTCCAGTCGTCGGCGAGGCCGAGCAGCGCACACGCGACGGCGGCCCCGTAGACGCCCACCGACCGCCAGTCGTAGTCGCTGAGGATCAGGAACGGCGTCGAGATCGCGGTGAAGATGATCACGCCGCCCATCGTGGGCGTGCCCGCCTTCTCGTGATGGCCCTCGGGCCCCTCCTCGCGGATGTGCTGCCCGAACTCGCGCACGCGCAGGAACGCGACGAACTTGGGGCTCAGGAAGATGCAAATGAGTAGCGACGCCAGGCCGGCGATCAGGACCTCGCCCATCAGCCGGCGAGCCTCTCGGCCACGACCTCGAGGCCTACGCCGCGCGAGCCCTTGACCAGGACCGTGTCGCCGTCGCGCAGGAGGCCCGGCAGCAGCGCGGCCGCGTCCGCGGCGGCGTCGACCGCGTGATCCCCGTTCATGTGCGCGGCGAGCGGACCGACCGTCAAGAGCAGCTCCACGCCCGCTGCGCGGGCGTGCGCGCCGACCTCCTCGTGGAAGCGGACCTCATCGGGTCCGAGCTCGAGCATGTCGCCGAGCACCGCGACGCGGCGGCCGTGCGCGGACAGCGCGAGATCGTCGAGGGCGGCGCGCATCGACATCGGGTTCGCGTTGTAGCAGTCGTTGATGACGGCGATGGCGCCCGGCAGCTCGATCCGCTGGCCGCGCAGCTCGCTCAGCGCCACATCGACCCGGCCCTGCGGCTCGACGCCGAGCGCGCGGGCGGCGGCGAGCGCCGCGAGCGCGTTGCGGCGCATGTGCGCGCTGTCGAACGGAAGCTCGAGGGCGGGCGGCAGCTCGGCGACGTCGCCGCCGGGGCCGAACGTGACCGTGTCCACGTCATCGCGCAGATGCGGGTCGAGCAGGGGCTCACCCGCGGGGACGATCGCGGTCGCGCCCGGCTTCAGGCCCGCGATCAGCTCCGCCTTCGTCGCTGCGATCGCCTCGACCGAGCCAAGCAGCTCGAGATGCACGGGCCCGACGTTCGTGATCAGCGCGACGTCGGGCTCGGCGATCGCGACCAGCTCGGCGATCTGGCCGGGCCCGCGCATCGCCATCTCGAGCACAAGCGCCTCGGTCCCCGGCGCCGCGCCGAGGATCACGAGCGGCAATCCGATCTCGGTGTTGAGGTTGCGCGGCGTGGCCGCGACGCGCAGGCGCTGCGCGAGCATCGCGGCGAGCACGTCCTTCGTCGAGGTCTTGCCGGTCGAGCCGGTGATGCCGACGACCCGCGCGCCGAGCTCGCGGCGCCACGCGGTCGCGAGCCGCTGCAGCGCGACCAGTGGGTCGTCAGCGGCAAGTACGACGCCACCGTGACACTGAGGGGCCTGTCCCCCCAGTGACACCAGCACGCCCCAGGCGCCAGCCGCCAGCGCCTGCTCGGCGAAATCGCCACCGTCGACGTTCGCGCCGGGCAGGCCGACGAAGAGGTCGCCGGGGCCGGCCTCGCGCGAGTCGATGACGGCGCGGGTCGGGCCGCCTTCGGGACCGCCGGCGCCGGCGAGCTCCGCGCCCGCGGCCTGCGCGACGCGCTCAGGCGACCAGTCGCGCACGCAGCGCCTCGCGGGCAACGGTGACGTCGTCGAACGGGACCTTGCGCCCGTCCTCGAACTCCTGGCCCTGCTCGTGGCCTTTGCCGGCGATGACGACCACGTCGCCCGCGCCCGCGGCCCCGATCGCGTGAGCGATCGCCTCACGGCGGTCGAGGATCGCGGTCGCCTCCGGCGCGCCCGCCAGGACCTCGTCGACGATCGCCTGCGGGTCCTCGTTGCGCGGGTTGTCGGACGTCACGAGGACGACGTCCGCGTTGCGCGCCGCGGCGGCGCCCATCAGCGGGCGCTTGCCGCGGTCGCGGTCGCCACCGGCGCCGAAGACCACGATCACCCGCTGCTGCGCCAGATCCCGCGCGGCCACGAGGACGTTGTCGAGCGAGTCGGGCGTATGCGCGTAGTCGACGAGCACGGTGAAGTCCTGGCCTTCGTCGACCGGCTCGAAGCGCCCCGGTGCTACGCGCGCAGTCGGCAGCGCGGCGGCGATCGCCGCGTCGGGAACGCCGAGCGCCCGCGCGGCACCGACCGCAGCGAGCGCGTTGAGGACGTTGAAGCGGCCAGGGAGCGGCACGTGCAGCTCCAGCCCGCCCGCCCGGAACGCCGTCCCGTGCGGGCCGGGCTCGAGGTCCGACGCGCGCAGATCGCCGCCATCGATCCCGATCGTGAGGGCGCCCGGATACGAGTCGGACAGGCGCCGGCCGTAGGGGTCGTCGACGTTGATCACCGCGTGCGCGGGGCCGGCGCCGAACAGGCGCTCCTTCGCGGCGAAGTAGTCCTCCATGTCAGCGTGGAAGTCGAGGTGGTCCTGGGACAGGTTGGTGAAGACCACGACATCCCAATGGATCGCGTCCGCGCGGTGCAGCGCGAGCGCGTGCGACGAGACCTCCATCGCGACGTGCGTGTCGCCGGCCTCGACCATCGATCGCAGCGTGCGCTGGAGGTCGATCGCCTCCGGCGTCGTGTGGCGCACCGCGCCCTCCACCCCGCCGACGACCGTGCTGACGGTGCCGAGCAGCCCGGTGCGATGCCCGGCGCCCTCCAGCAAGGAGCGCAGCAGGTACACCGTCGTCGTCTTGCCGTTCGTGCCGGTGACACCGGTCACGCGCAGCCGCGCGGTCGGGTCGCCGTGCAAGCGAGCCGCCGCGGGCGCCATTGCGGCGCGGACGTCTTTTACGAGCACCTCCGGCGCACCGCTGCCGAGCGGGTGGTCGACCACGAGCGCCGCGGCCCCGCGCTCGATCGCCACGGCTGCGAAGTCGTGCCCGTCGCGCGTGAACCCGCGCACGCAGAAGAACAGCGTTCCCGGCCCGACCGCGCGGTCGTCGTAGGCCAGGTCGCTGATCTCGACCGCCGGCGCGCCCTCGAACAGCTCGGGCAGGAGCATCGCGCCGCCAGGCTACTGGGGTGCGATCTTCAGGTAGGGCAGCGCGAACGACGCGATCTTGCCGAACGCGGGCGCAGCGACCTCGCCGCCGTAGATCGAGCCGTTGGGCTCGTCCACCATCACCGAGATCAGCAGCTGCGGGCGATGTGCAGGCGCGAAACCGACGAACGACGCCACGTGTCGGAACTTCGAGTACTCGCCGGTCGCCGGATCGATCTTGTTGGCCGTACCCGTCTTGCCGGCAAGCGCGTAACCGGGGATGTGCACCGCGGACGCCGTGCCGCCGAGCCGCTCGTCGAAGACGCCCTCGAGCATCGAGCGCAGGGAGGCCGAGGTGCTCTTCGAGATCACGCGTCGCGGCGCCGCGAGCACGGGCCGGCGGCCGTTGACGCGGCGCACGACGTGCGGCCGCGGCAGGATCCCGCCGTTCGCAATCGCCGCATAGGCGGCGGCCACCTGCACAGGGGTCACCGAGAGGCCCTGCCCGATCGGGAGGTTGCCCATCGACGAGCCGCTGTAGCGCTGCAGCGGCGGCACGATGCCGCGCTCCTCGCCGGGCAGGTCGATGCCGGACTTGGTGCCGAAGCCGAAGCGGCGCACCCAGCGGTCGAAGCGCTCGCGGCCCATCTTCAGGCCGATCTTGATCGCGCCGACGTTGCTGGACTGGGCGAGGATCTGGTTGGTCGTCAGCGTGACGGCACCGCGCTCGTGCGCCTCGCCGATGATCCGGTCGGCCACTTCGATCTGCGGCGGCAGGTCGAACGCGTCGTCTGGCCGCACCACGTTGTCCTCGAGCGCCCCGGCGACCGTGATCGCCTTGAACGTCGAGCCGGGCTCGAACGTGTGGCCGACGGCGCGGTTCTGGTTCGCGTAGCCCGGCGCCTCGGCCGGGCGGTTCGCATCAACGCGCGGCCAGTTTGCGAGCGCGAGCACCTCTCCGTTCGCGGGGTCCATCACGACCGCGGTGGCGCCCTTCGGGCGGTACGTTGCGCCGACGCCTTGGAGCACCTGCTCGACGCGGTCCTGGATCGCAGCGTCGATCGTCAGCTGCAGGTCGGCCCCGGGGATGGAGGGAACCACGTCGCGCACCTGCACCGAGTCGCCGACGCCGTCGCGCACGGAGCGGCGACGTCCGTCGCGCCCGTGCAGCAGGCGCTCGTGCGCGTACTCGAGCCCGGCAAGGCCACGCGCCTCGGTGCCGACGACGCCCAGGACCTGCGACGCCAGGAAGTCGCGCGGATACGTGCGCTTGTACCCCGGCACCAGGTCGATTCCCTCGATTTCAAGCCGGCGGACGCGCTCCGCGCGCGCGCCGGGCACCTGACGGGCGAGGTAGACGAAGCCGGTGTCGCGGCGGATGAGCTTGCGCAGGAGCTGCGGCTCCGGCACGTCGAGTATCTGCGACAGCTGCAGCGCCGTGCGCGCGGGGTCGCGGATCAGGTACGGCGTGGCCGCGATGTCGTCCGCGGGCTGGGACACGGCCAGCTCGACGCCCTTGCGATCGAGGATCGACCCGCGCTTCGCGGGAACCGCCGCGTTGATGACCTGCTGGCTCGTGGCTGCTTCGGCGAGCCGTTCGCGCTGAACGACGCCGAACTGGAAGGCGCGCAGCGCGGCGAGGATGAGGAGCGCCAGGAAGACGGCGAAGACGAGGCCGATGCGGCGCTCGACGAGCGCCACCTAGTGGGTCCCGTCGGTGGGCGCGCCGGCCCCGCCGGTCGGCGCCGGCGCCGTGGTGCCCGGAGAAGCGCCCGCGTATGGCGCACCCCCGGCGGCGGCGGTGGGGGAGCCGCCGCCGGCGGTGACGCCTGTGGCCGCACCGCCGGACCCGGCTGCCGGGCCCGCGGAGACCGCGGGCCCTGTGCCGGTGCCATCGGTGGCGACCTGGGTGACCGAGGCGGCAGGGGGAACCGCGGCCACTTGGGGGGAAGACTCAATCGGAGCGGGTGGACGGACCGAGGCGGCGGCGCGCTGCGCTTCGCCTTCGCGGCCCGCCGTCAGGTAGCGATGCCCGCCGGCGGGCGGCAACACCATGCCCAGCCGCGACGCGACGCCCTGGATTCGCTCGCCGCCGTCCAGGCGCGAGACCTCGGCGCGCAGCAGCGCGTTCTGGCGCTCGAGCGTGAGCGAGGCCTGCACCGCGCGCCCGATGCCGGCGTTGAGCTTGAGCATCGAGATCTGCATGAAGACGATGCCGAGCAACGCGACCGCCACGATCGGGATCCAGAAGCGGCCGCGGACGAGGCGCTCCAGCAGGCGGGCGTCGGCGAGTGTGCTGACGCGCGCGAGCCGGGTCTGCGGAACGGGCTCGGGACGGCGCGGGACCGCGCGCGGGCGCGCGGGACCGGAGACGCGGCGCGGCGCGCGGGGCGCCGGACTGCGAAGGACGCGAGCGGCGACGCCCATCAGCCGCCTTCCTCGGGCAGCTTGCGCGCCGCGCGCAGGCGGGCGGACTTGGCGCGCGGGTTCGCGGCGATCTCCCCCGGCGTCGGCACGATCGCGCGGCGCGCGAGCAGCTCGGCCTCGGGCGTGCGCCCGCAGCCGCAAACCGGAAGGTCGGGCGGGCAGATGCATCCGCGCGTCCGGGCGGCGAGGAAGCGCTTCACGCGGCGGTCTTCTAGGGAGTGGAACGAAATCCCTGCAAAACGCCCACCTTCGCGGAGCAGTCCCCATGCCTCTGGCAGAGCCGCGTCGAGCTGCGCGAGCTCGTCGTTGACGGCGATGCGGATGGCTTGGAAGACGCGCTTGGCGGGATGGCCGGCGGCGAAGCGCGCCGGCACCGGGATCGCGTTGACGACGACCTCGACGAGCTCGTTCGTCGTCTCCAGCGGCGCCTTCGCGCGCGCACGCACGATCGCGCGCGCGATCTGCGTCGCGTAGCGCTCCTCGCCGTAGTCGCGCAGCAGCCGTGCGACGCGGCTCTCGGGCCAGGTGTTGACGACCTCGCGCGCGTCGAGCTCCTGCTCGGGATCCATGCGCATGTCGAGCGGGGCGTCGTACGAGTACGAGAACCCGCGCCCCCAGGTGTCGACCTGCATCGACGAGACGCCGAGGTCGAAATACACGAGGTCTGCGACCAGCCCCTCGTCGCTCAGCAGCTCGAGGCCTTCGGCGTACGACGCATTGATGAAGCGCGTGCGGCACGACGTCTCCTCGGCGAGCGTCTCGAAGTACGCCTCCGCCGTCGGGTCACGGTCGATCGCGACAAGCAGCCCGTTCGGGCCGAGCCGATCGGCCACCAGCCGCGCATGACCACCCGCGCCGAACGTGCAGTCGACCGCGATTTCATCAAGCTGCGGATCGAGCACTTCGATCAGCTCGCCGGCGAGCACCGGGACGTGGGTTGCGGTCATGTCGTAAGGGATGGTGATCGTCGTCACGGCGCGACCACCTCGTCGAAGTCCTTCGCGATGCTGAGAATCTCTTCTCCGAGCGACGCGTTGTAGTCGGCCCAGGACTTGCGGTCCCAAACCTCGAGGTGGTCGCCGGCGCCGATCACGGTCACCTCGCGGCCGAGCCCGGCGTGCTCCATCAGGAACGAGGGCATGCCGACGCGCCCGGTCCCGTCCAGCTCCGCCGGCTGCGAGTTGGCTGAGAAGAAACGCTTCATCTTCTGCTGCCGCTGGCTCATAGGGTGGACGGTGGACAGGACGTTGCGCCGAAACGAGTCGTAACCGTCGGTCGGCCAGATCGCGACGCAGGGCTCGACGCCCTTGGCAAGGACGACGCCGCCCGCCAGCGAAGCACGGAAACGCGGCGGAACCGTGAGGCGGTTCTTTGCGTCGAGCGTGTAGTCGGCGGTGCCGTCGAAGTCCATGTCGAACGAGCCATGAAAAGAACTTGGACCGGAGTGGAGAGGTGGGAGGAGCCTCTCCACCCCGGTCCGCTGAGGCGACTTTCTACCCCACTTTCACCCACAACGCAACCCCTAAAGGCCACTTTTCCCCACCGCTGGCCACCTGTCGTACCGATCTGAGGCGGAATCGAGCGTGCACGCGGGGTTGCACGAGGGCGTGCATTCCGTCCGGCCCGCGGTCGGCAAACCGCGGCGAGGGGGCGGGTGGCGCCAGGGGGTGTGCGAAGAAACGGGCGTTGAGCACCCGTAAGTCCGCACACCCCCCACACCCCTTCGGTGCCGGCCGAACCCGCCGCCTAGCATCCGCACCGGTGCGCCGCCCCAAGCTCCTCTCCCCCGCGCTGCTCGCGGTGCTCGCGCTCACCGCCTGCGGCGGCGACGACAAGAAACCCGAGGCCAAAGGCCTGGCCGCCGCCGTCCCCGCCCGGGCGGCGCTGTACGCGGAGGTCCTCGTCCGGCCGCGCGACCCGCTCGGGCGGCGCATCGTCGAGCCGCTGCTGCGCGCCGCCGGCGCCGAGAGCGGCGCCGCCCTGCTGCGCGAGCGCGAGTCGTGGCTCGGGGAGCGCGCCGCGATCGCGCTCACCGGGGCCCGCGCCCGCACGCGGGAGCCGGACTTCGTCGTGATCTTCGCCTCGCGCGACGACGCGCGTGCGCGATCGCTCATCGAGCCGGGCACCACCGCGCGCTCGCACCGGGACGTCGAGTACCGGTTGCGGCGCGGCAGCGACTTGGCCGCGGCGGTAGCCAGTGGCCGCGTGCTGGTCGGCAGCGAGCGCGCGCTGAAGGCGGCGATCGACGCCACGAAGGGAAGCGGCCTCGCCGGCAACCGCCAGTTCACTCAGGCGCGCCGCGCGGCCGGGACCGATGGCCTCAGTGCGCTGTATGTCGACCCCCGCAGGCTGATCGAGGACGCGACGACGGCCGGCACCGTGGGCCCCACGGAGGCGCAGGCGGTGACCGCGGCGCTCGCGGCCGGCGGGCTGAAGGCGATCGCGGCGCGGCTGGTCACGGAAGCGGGACGAGCGCGCGCCGACGTCGCGGCGCTCGGGATGCGGCCCGCCGCACCGACGGGCGATCCCGCGGCCGCGCTGCGGGCGGCCCCAGCGAGCGCGTGGATCGCGGCCGGCATCGGTGACCTCGCGGCGGCCGGCGAGAAGGCCATCGCGCAGATCGCGGACGTCGGCGGCATCGGGCTGCTCGGCCCCGACACGCTCTTGCGCGGGCTCGAGCAGCAGACCGGTGTCGACGTCCGCCGCGACCTGCTCGCATGGATGGCCGACGCGACGATCTGGGCGACCGGCAGCGGCCGCGCCCTGCGCGCGGCGCTCGTGATCGGCTCGAAGGACCCGGCTGCCTCGCGGCGCGGCGTCGCCGCGGTCGCCGCGCTGCTGCAGCGAGTCGGCGCCGACTTCAGGCCCCTGCGCGCCGTCAGGGGCGGGATCGAGGTCGACATCCCCGGCTCGGCGATCACCGTGCAGATCGCCGCGCGGGGCGATCGCTTCGCCATCGCCGCCGGCCGCGGCGCGCTGGCGGCCGCGCTCGCCGACGCGCCGCCCCTGGGCGCAACGGCGCGCTTTCGCGCCGCGACCGCCGCGCTCAGCACAGGCACAACCCCGACGCTTTTCCTCGACCCCCGCGGTTTGATGCGAGTCCTGACGGACGCCACCGGTGGGCGCGAGCGCCGCTTCCTGCGCTACGTCGAGCCGATTCTTGACGCGTTCGGCGCGGCGGCCGGCGGGCCGCTCCGCGGCGGCGGCGTGCGGCGGCTGCGGTTCGCAGCGCCGGCGCGTTAGATGGTTGATTCCACGAGACGGTGCCGGATCCGTGGAATCAACCATCTAGCCACCGGCGAGCGACGCGACCAGGGCCGCTGCGACGAGCAGCATCGTCGCGGGTACCAACAGCAGGGCTACGACGAGCTGGATCTTCGGCGCCGCGCGGGCGGCGTGCTCGCGCGCCGAGCGGCTGCGCTCCGCCCGCGCGTCGGCCGCCAGCGACGCCAGCACACAGGCGAGCGGCGCACCGTGACGATCGCTGCGGGCGATCGCGGCGACGAGCGCGGCGACTGCTTCCACGGGACAGCGCGCCTGCATCGCCGCGAGCGCCGCGCCGCGGCCCGTGCCCAGCTCGATGCGCTCGGCGACGGCTCGCAGCTCGCGCGCGAGCAACCCGCCGTGATGGCGGCCGACCTCCGCAAGCGCCCGCCCCGGCGGCAGGCCCGCCTCGACGCAAACCCGCAGGAGGTCCAGGACATCGGCGAGCTCGCCTGCAATCGCTGCCGCGCGGCGCCGGATGTGCCGTCGCAGGATCAGGTCGGGTGCAAAGAACGCGGCAGCGGCGACGACGGCCACCACGACAAGCCGCCCACCGGTGACGGCGCTCGCTGCGAGGCCGAGGACACCGGCGGTGCCGGCCGTCGCGCACTTCGCCGCCATCGCGTCACGCGCGCTGATCGACGCCGGTGCCCCGGCCGCGCGCAGCCGCGCCTCCAGCGCGGCCGGCGGGGCCGGCACAAATCCCTTGCGCGCAAGGCGACGGAGGGCGGCGGGCCACAGCGCGCGCCGCTCGTCGTCACGCCGTCGCCGCAGCAGCGCGCCCGCCAGCTCGGCGACGCCGGCCGCCGCCACTGCGCCCGCGACGAGCGCGAGCACAACGGCGCCGCTCATGCGGGGCTGCGCGCGATCCGGGCGATCGCGATCGACGCGCCGGTGCCGAGACACAGCGCGCACGCCGCCAGCATGAGGCTCAGCGGCTCGGCGGCGATGCGGGCCAGCGAGCCCGGCGCCGCGAGCTCCCCTAGCCCCGCCCCGGCGAGCGGCAGCAGCACGACGATGCGTGCCGTAAAGCGTGCCTGCGCGGTCTGCGTGCGGGCGTCCGCGGCGACGCGGCGCGCATCGTCGAGGCCCGTCGCGATGCCGCGCAGCAGCGTCGCCAGGTCCCCGCCCGCGTCGCGCTGGAGCAGGATCGCGGCGACGATCGTGTTCCAGGCCGGATCGCCGGCGCGGTCGCGCAACCGCATCAGCGCCGTGTCGGTCGCGTCGCCGAGAGCGAGGCCGGCGGAGGTGGCGGCGAGCTCTTCGCCGGCAGCGCCCGGCACGCGGTCCGCGGCCCCCGCGACGACGATCGCGCCGCGCACCGAGTGACCGCCGGAGAGCGCGTCGGCCAGCGCGCGTGCGGCCACCGGCGCGCCCGCGGCGATCTCCGCGCGCCGGCGCGACCGGCGCCGCTCGAGCAGCGCGCGCACGGCAGCGGCGCGGGCCGTGCCGAGGAACCACCCGGCCGCCCGGCGCATCCCGCCCCCCTCCAGCGCGTACAGCGCCTCCCAGCACGCGGCGGCCGTCAGCAGTGCGCTCAACGCTGCGAGAACGGGCGCGCTCACGCTGCGGCGAGCCGCTGGGCGAGCGCGTCGCCGAGCGGGGCGCGCCAGCACGGCCGCCCGTCGCGCAGCGCGTAGATCGAGCGCACCGCAGGGCCCGCCGCGACCCTCACTACCTCTCCCACCGCGCTGATCCGGCGCGCGCCGTCGCGCAGGCGCGTCTGGTGCACGACTAGATCGAGCCCGTCGGCCACCTGCTCGCGAATCGCCGCGTGCGGGAGGTCGACGTCCGCCATCAGCGCAAGCGTCTCGAGCCGTCGCAGCGCCGCCTCGGGCGATCCGGCGTGGATGCTGCTCAGCGACCCGTCGTGACCCGTCGTCATCGCGGTGAGCATGTCCAGCGCCTCGGGCCCGCGCACCTCCCCTACGACGATGCGGTCCGGGCGCATCCGCAGCGCGTTGCGCACGAGCCGCCGGATCGTGACCTCGCCCCGGCCCTCGACGTTCGCAGGCCGCGCTTCGAGGCGCACCACGTGCGGCTGTGGCAACCGCAGCTCCGCTGTGTCCTCGATCGTGACGATCCGCTCCGCCGAGCCGGCGAACGAGACGAGCGCCGCAAGCGTGGTGGTCTTGCCGGACCCAGTCGCCGCCGCTGATCAGCACGTTGAGCCGCGCCCGCACGGCACCGGCGAGGAAGTCGCGCAGCGGCGCGCACCAGGTCCCGTTCGCGACGAGCTCGTCCGGCGCGAAGCCCCGCGGGCGGAACCGGCGGATCGTGAGCACCGGGCCGTCGACGGCCAGCGGCGGGATCACCACGTTGACGCGCGAGCCGTCGGGCAACCGCGCGTCGCACAGCGGCTCGGCCTCGTCGACGCGACGTCCCAGCGGCGCTATGACGCGCTCGATCGCCGCGCGGAGCTCGGTCTCGGAGGCGAACGCCGCGTCGGTCCGCTCGAGCCGGCCGCCGCGCTCGACCCACACGGCGCCGGTGCCGTTGACCATGATCTCGTCGACGCGCGGGTCGGCCAGCAGCGGCTCGAGCGGGCCCAGCCCGGCCGCCTGCCGGACGATCCGCGCCGCGACGTCGGCGCGGCTGGACTCGTCGAGCATCGCCGCCTCGCGGTCGACGACGGAGCGGATGCGTTCCGCGACCGGCACGGGATCGCCGTCGCCCGCCGCTTCCACGAGTCGCTCGCGCAGCGCCGCGGCGATCGCTTCGAGCCTGTTGTCCACCCCGGCACTAGGCGCGCCCGCCCCGTCGCTCGCCCCCGCTACGGTGGTCGTGTGACGCGGGCCTGCGCGCAATGCGGAGCGACGTTCGAGTGCGGCGCCGCCGAGGACGCGTGTTGGTGCACCGAGGTCGTGCTGGACGCGGACGCGCTCGCCGCGCTGCGCGAGCGCTTCACGGACTGCCTGTGCCCCGCGTGCCTGCGGGCGCGGGCAGGACCGCCCGCGCCCGCCCCGCAATCGCCGCCAGCGTGACGAGGCAGGCCGCCGCGAACAGCGCGTAGGGCACCGCGTCGGCCGTCGCCTTCGCGAGGGCGCCACCGCCGGCCGCGCCGACCGTGATGCCCGCGGCCCATGCGAAGTTGCAGAGCGCGAACGCGAGGCCCTGCCCGCTGCCGGCCGACTCGGCCGCGTCGGACAACAGCGCCATCGCCGGTGCCCAGAACAGGCCCAGCACCGCCGCGACGACCACGAGCATCGCTCCGACGCCCAGCGGGGAGCCGGGCACCGGAACCAGCAGCGTCAGCACCGCGGCGCCGAGCAGTCCCGCGCGGATCGGCATCAGCCGGCCACGGCGATCCGAGAAGCGGCCGCTGACCGGGCTCGTCGCCGCCTCCAACCCCGCGGCCACGAGGAACGCGAGTGCGATCGCCGATGCGGATGCGCCGAGGTCGTCCATGCGCAGCGGCACCAGCACGTCGAGCACGCCGAAGCCGAGCGCGGGCAGCGCCACCAGCCACATCGCGCCGGCGACACCGGGAGCCCGGACGGCATGCCGCACCCCGCCGGCCGCGCCGAGCTCGGGCTCGCCGCCGCCGGCGCGCAGCGCCAACGCCGCGAGCACGCCCGCGACCACGACCACGGAGCCGAAGACGGGCTCTGTGCCGACCTCGGCGGCGATCGCTCCGATGACCGGCCCGAACAGCGCGCCGGCGATCGCGGCGCTCAGCGCCGTCCCGATCAGCTCGCCGCGGCGATCGGGAGGAGCGGCGGTCAGCAACCAGGCCAGGCCGCCCGCCCACGTGCACGCCCCCGCGACGCCCTGCGCGAAGCGCGCGGCGTCGAGCAGCACGACGTTCTGCGCCAGCCCGAACACGAGGCTCGAGCCGGCGAGCCCGGCTAGGCCGACCAGCACCGTGCGGCGCCCGCCCCAGCGCATCGCGAGCAGGCCGGTCGGTATCGCGGCGAGCAGCGTCCCCGCCGCATAGATCCCGAGCAGTACGCCCGCGGACGCCTTCGACAAGTCCAGCTCCTCCGCGTAGCGCGGCAGCAGCGGAGCGACCACCGCGTAGAAGGCGGTGTCGACGAAGACGATCGCGCAGACGAGGGCGAGGAGCCGCCGCAAGCGCCCGACGTTACTGCTGGCCTGCCCTGGGGCGGCCGGCTAGGAGTTGTAGGGGCTCTCCCAGTCCTCCGCGGCCGGGTAGTAGCCCAGCGGCGGGTGCAGGTGGCAGGCCTGCGAGTAGACCGGCTTGCAGGGGTTGAACGGCTGTACGCGCGAGTAGCGGTCCCAGCCGGACGTGTGCACGGTCGAGATGTAGGACTGGCACCAGTTGCCGGCGCGGCCC
Organism: uncultured Conexibacteraceae bacterium; assembly: GCA_963832195.1. Taxonomy (GTDB): domain Bacteria; phylum Actinomycetota; class Thermoleophilia; order Solirubrobacterales; family Solirubrobacteraceae; genus Baekduia. The sequence continues at coordinate 60,127 of CAWHTH010000003.1, read as the reverse complement.
GACTCCTCGGCGTTCGTGAAGCCGTCGTGGTCGATGTCGTCCGGGCCGTCCTTCAGGCCGTCGCCGTCCGAGTCGGGGTCGACGAAGTTGAGGCCGAGGTATGCCGGGCCCGGGTACGTGGACTCGACGTACTGCTGGGTGCACTTCACCGAGTCCTGCTGGATCCACATGTCCCACCACTTCGGGCTGCTGAGCGAGCCGTGGGCCTCGGAGATGTTCGACAGGCCGTCGTCGTCGACGTCCTTGAGGTCGTCGGTGATCCCGCCGCCGGTGCGCTGCGTGCCGTCGCTGTAGCTGAGCGGCAGCGGCGACCCCGTGTAGCGCCATGCCAGGTACTCCTCGTTCTGCGTGAGGCCATCCTGGTCGAAGTCGAGGTGCGCGTCTTCCTTGTCGAGCGCGTTCGGGTACGGCCGCTTGCCGGGGTACGGCAGGGCGAGCGAATTGAGGTCGAGCGCCGAGTAGTACTCGAAGCCGTCCGTCACGCCGTCCGCGTCGGTGTCCGCGCGCAGCTGGTCGGTCTTGATCGACTTCTCGAGGTCGTCCGACAGCAGGTCGCCGTCGTCGTCGCCGTCGTCGCGGTTCTCGAGGCCGTCGCGGTCGACGTCGACCGTGCCGACGAGGCAGAAGCGTGAGTCGGTGTTCGGGAGGCAGGCGTTGAGATGACGGAAGTTGCGGTCGCCGGGCGCCGAGCCGAGCTCCTCGAGGTACTCCGGGAGGTTCGCGATGTCGTCGTGATCGACGTCGTCCTGGTCGTCGCGCACGCCGTCACCGTCGCTGTCCGACTCGACCCAGTCGAGCTGGTCGACCTTCGACACCGTCGGGTGATCGCCGTCGTAGCTCTCGAGGCAGTAGTACGGCACCTGGTTGATGCCGGCGCAGCGCGGCCATTCCTGCTTGCTCTGCTCGACCGCGAACTTCTCGAGGTACAGCGCGCCGAAGAGGCCGACGTCCACGTAGGCGGGCATGCCCTCGCCGCCGCCGCGCGCCAGGTCCAGCTCGGTGCGCATCTCGTCGAGGTTCGGGATGTTGTCGCCGTCGGCGTCGCGCTCGAAGTCGGACAGGTAGCCGTTGCCGTCGCGGTCCATGTACCACTGCTCGGGCGTCGCCTTCGGGCGGCCGGCCGAGTTCGGGTTGCCGCCGCTGTAGGACAGGCGGCTCGTGTACGGATCGCTGTCGGCCGGCAGGAGCTTGCCGCTGTGGGTCGCCCACGCGACGTACTCCTCCATGTTGGTGAGGCCGTCGCCGTCGTGGTCCATCTTCATGCCGGACCCGTCCTTCGCGTCGAGCGCGTTGGGGTACGGGCGGCGGCTCGGCGAGGGGACGGCCTTGTTGTTGCGGTCGATCGCGGAGAGCTGCTCCCAGCCGTCGGACATGCCGTCGCCGTCGGAGTCGCGGTTGCAGGACTGCGTCCCGAGCGCGGCCTCCTCGGCGTCGAGCAGGACGTCGTTGTCGTCGTCGCTGTCGTTCGCGTTGACGATCTTGTCGCCGTCGCAGTCGTTGGCGTTGCCCACGCCGACAGCGGTCGGGCCGACGAGCGGCGACTTGCTGACCGCGGTGTAGCGCTTGCCGAAGCGCGAGGCGAGGACGCGAAGGCGGAAGCGGGTGAACTGGGCCTGGCCCTCCTTCTGCCTGAGGAAGGGCAGCAGCTTGGCCGGCACGATCATCGTGATCTTGCTCGCGGTGGCGCTGTCGGCCTTGAGGAAGACCGCGCGGCCGCCGTCGCGCTTGAAGACGACGATGTTCTTGTTCTTGCCCTTGCGGAAGTTCTTGCCGCTCAGCGTCAGCACGTCGCCGATGCCCACCTTGAGCGGGCTGACCCTCTTGACCTCCGGGTAGGAGGCCGCACCCGCGCTGGCGGGCAGCGCCGCCATGAGCAGGCACGCAAGGACGACGAGGACAGGACGAAGGGCACGATTCACAGAAAGCCTCGAATGGCCTATCGGACGCTGAGCGGATTGCTTGATTCGTGTCCATGGTCTTCTGGACGCCTTTTCAGCCCAGATCGGCCCCTACGACGGTCCCCGCGCCACCCCGGCGGCGGTCGCCGGGCGCACGCGGAAGCACCCTCAGCTCACGCGCAAAGCTCTGCGCAGCCGTCAGATAGACCGCGTCGCGCACGCTCACACGCAGGGCCACCGCAACCCTCCGGCCCGGCGGTCCGGTGTCGGACGCCGCGACCGGGCTGACGTCCAGCACCTCGGCGTCCTCGAGCGCGAGGCGCGTCTCGCCGCGCCCGTCCGCACGCTCGCGCGTCACGAGGACGTCGACGCGGCCGCCGGCCGCAATCAGCGCGGGCGACCCGTGCGCCACGAGCTCGACGACGCGCTCGCCGGCCCGCACCGGCACGGCGCTGCGCACGCCGGCATCGACGAGCGCCGCCGTGATGTCCGACCCGCGCGCGATCGCGACCGCGGCGCGGGCGCCCGCCAGCTCGCGCGCGCCCGCGAACGCCACGGCCGGCGCGTACCTGCGCGGGACCCGCCGGACGGCGAGACGCGCCGGCGTCAGCGCGGCGCCCGCGCGGATATCGGTCCGCGCGACGACCACCGGGACCGGCGGCCCGAGCGCCCGCCGCAGCGCGGCCTCGCGCCCGGCGACGTCCGCCGCCGCCAGCCCGCCGAGCGCGAACGCAAGCGCCAGCAGGACACAGGCGCGGACCGCACGATTCACTCGCGCATTGCCGGCAGATCGATCGCGACGCAGGCGCCGCGTGACGACGGCGCGCTGGCGATGCTCCCGCCGTGGCGCTCGACGATCGCCGCGGCGATTGCTAGGCCGCGCCCGCGCGGGCCCTTCCCGGCACGCGGGCGCCGCACAATTTGATCAAGCGGCGCCGGCAGGCCGCGCCCGCCGTCACTGACCTCCACGCGCACGCGCACGCGGTCGCCCGCGCGGCGGGTGCGCAGCGCAACCGTCCCGGCGCCGTGCTCGATCGCGTTCGCGAGGACATTGCCGACGGCCTGCGCGAGCCGCACAGCGTCGGCCCGGATCACTACGCCCTCGGCCTCGCCCTGGAGCTCGAGGTCGCGGCCGTACGCACGGGCGACTTCCCGCCAGGTCTGCGCCTGGCAGGCGAGCAGCGCCGCGACATCGACCTTCTGAGCGCCGCGCGCTCTGCTCTCCCCGCCGAGGTCGTCGACGGCCAGCGATGCGCGCCGCAGCTCGAGCTCCAGCGCCGCGGCTCTTCGGGGCGACAGCTCGCCGCGCCGCGCGCTCGCGTGCACGACCAGGTGCGCGGCGGTGAGCGGGCCGCGGATCTCGTGGCAGGCGCGTGCGACGCGCTCGCGTTCGCGCCGCAGGCGCAGCTGCCACGCCACGAGCGCCGCCGCGACCACCGCGGACGCGACGACCGCCGTGATCACGCCGCCAGCGCGGGCGCCGGCGCGTCGACGAGCCGGTACCCCACGCCCCACACGTTGATCACGAAGCGGGTGCCGTTGACGCCGAGCTTGTGTCGTAGCCGGCATGCATGGCTGTCGAGCGTTCTCGTCGTGCCGAGCGCTCGAAAACCCCAGATCGACCGCAGCAGCTCTTCCTTCTTGAACACGCGCGTGGGGTCGGACGCGAGCGTGCGCACAAGCGCGTACTCCTTCTGCGACAGCCCCACCGGCTCGCCGGCGAGGTAGACGGTCCGCGACACGGGATCGACCTCCAGCTCGCCGATCCGCATGCGCCCGGCGCGCGTGCGGCCGTCCGCGCGCCGCAGCAGCGCGGCGATACGCCCACGGAGCTCGCCGTAGGAGAACGGCTTCCTCTCGGCATCACATCGGCTGACCCTGTTCGAGCCGATCGTCGTCGGCAACCAGGGGATTGGAGAGTACGTGCGCACGGTGGTCCTGGAACCGCTGGAGGAGCCGGTGCCGGCGCCCAGCGACGAGCGGATCGAGGTCGTTTGATGGCCGACCGCGACGACGACATCGACGACCTGTTCGCCCTGTTTCTCGACCTCAACGGCCCGTTCGGAGAGTTTTTGCGTCCTACGCCCACAAAACTCCCTGGGCGTCCGAAGGGCAGGCTTGGGGCGACCGCTCTCGCCATCCGTGCGGCCGTCCTGGACCACCTCGTTCCCGCGTACGGCAGGATGACCGTGCGCCAGGCGTTCTACCGGCTCGAGGTCGCCGGCATCGTCGAGAAGACCGAGGCCGGCTACAAGCAGGTCGGCAGGCAGTTGCTGGCGATGCGCCGTGAGGAAGAACTCGACTGGGAGTTCATCACCGACGGCACCCGCTGGCGGCGCAAGCCGGTGACGTTCCCCTCGGCGCGCGCCTACGTCGAGCACATGGCTCGCGGCTACAGGCGCGACTTGTGGGCGTCGCAGGGTCTCCGCTTCGAGGTCTGGCTGGAGAAGGATGCGCTCGCGGACGTGATCGTCGACGTCACCACCAAGTGGGACGTGTCGCTGATGGTGAGCCGGGGCCAGTCCAGCGCGACGTTCCTGCACTCGGCGGCGAAGGAGGCCGAGCGGGCTTTCGACGACGACGGGATCGAGACGATCATCTACACGCTTTACGACTACGACGCTGGCGGCCAGCGTGCCGCCGATGCCATCGCCCGCGAGTTGCCGCTGCACGCGCCCGGTGTGCCGATCACCGTTGAGCGGCTGGCGGTCACGCCCCGCCAGATCGCTGCCTGGAGCCTGCCGACGCGTCCGGCGAAGAAGACCGACCCGCAGGCGAAGAAGTGGGGCGCAAAGCCGTGCGTCGAACTTGACGCGATCGACCCGAACCGGCTCGTTGCGCTGGTCGAGGGCGCGATCACGCAGCACGTCGACCAGCGGCGCTGGGAGATCGAGCAGACCATCGAGCGCGAGGAGCGCGCGGGCTTGCTCGCACTCAGGGACGGGTTCAACTCGAAGCCCGACGGGACTGTCTGATGACGGGCGTACGCTTGTTCTTGACCGAGCTGACCTGGAGCCGACCGGCGCGAAATCCCAAATCGCAAAGGAGTCTCCATGAAGTCACAGGTTGAGGAGCGCGGTCCCTTGAAGTTCCCGCCGTTGTCAGGACGTGCGGCGCGCCTGGCCCTGATGGGACTGAACGGCCACGCCACCGCCGCGAACTGGCTGCCCGCGAACTCGGGCTGGCCGGAACTCGACGACATGCGCGAGCGGCACCTTCGCCAGCGGTCGCAGCTGGCCGCCGAGCTCGACGCGCTATCTGGCCTCAACGAATCCTTCGCGCAGGAAGACCGCGACTACGACGAGCGGCTGCGACAGGCTCATCGTGACGGCAACCCCGCATCCGTCGAGGACGGCCGCACGCCGGCCGATCAGCGGGGCTCCCAGCGCGAAGCGATCCTCGCCCGCATCGAGGCGGCCGTCGTCGTGATGGAGGAGGTCGTCAAGGACGTCAAGCAGTTGTTCCAGCGCAACGAGGACCGCTGGCTTGCCGATCTGCGCGGGCGGTACACGCTGGCTCAGGACAAGCGGCGGGAAGCCGAGCGCGTGCTCGCGGAGGCGCATGCGGACGAGCACCGGCTCAGCCGCTGGGGCTCCTGGATTCAGCGGGTAGCGGATGACCTGGGCTTTGCGCATCAGCCATTTCCGGCGATTGGCGCAGCGCCACCCCGGTCCGATGCGACGGTCGCCCGCGACAGCCTGGAGCGTCCGTGGTTCCGCCGCAGGGACTGGAACGTGACGGAGAAGGAGCCGGTGGCATGAGTGACCACCGCGACGACGACGGCCGCCGAGAGAACGAGCCGATGGACGCGTACATGCGTCAGCACTTCGGCGTCGAACCCGAGGGCGGCGCCGGGTCGTCGAAGCTGCCGGTCACCTCCGGGGAAGACGCGGCGGTCGACCGCTTCGTCGAGCACCACTTCGGCATCCGCCCCTAGCCGAGCCGATGGCTGCCGCGCTGGTGCCCTGCCCGGAGTGCGGGGAGAGCCTGGTCGCGGCCGTCACCACGACGTGCGGCGAGTGCTGCAGGGGCAAGCGGCGGGCCGTGGCTACTGCGCCTACCCAATCTGCGGGTGATCCGATCCTGCCGGGTCGGTTGAAGGTCGCCGCGATGGCGACGCACCGGCGCGTCGGGGCACATGAAGGCCGTCGCTGGCGCTGACGCTCAAGCCGCGACGAGCAGGCGTCGATGCGTCCGTCGTGGCCGCGCAGTTCGAGATCGTCGTGTGGCGCTGTCGCCTTTGCGGCTGCTGGGCGCCGGACTGGCCCGAGGAGATCATCCACCGCCAGCAATGCCGTGGCGCGCAGGACGAATGGCAGATCGACCGCCTGATGGCGGTCGCGCCGTTGCCGGGTTAGCTCAGGATTCGCGCCCTTCGAAAGCGTCCATCCAGATTTGTACGAGGACGTGATCGTTGTCGCGGTCGCCTCGCCGATATGCCGTCCATTCGTGTCGGTGAGGACTCGATGGGTCGTGTCGATACTGGACCGCTGGGTCTAGGGCTTCGCCGCGCATGAGCTTCTCGACCGTCTCGCGCAGCTCTTGCCATGACTCGTCGCTCATCAGCGGCTCGGGTATGGACGGGCGCCCTACGGGAAGATCGGGCGCCGGATCGTGCTCGGACGCGACTTCGGCTATCGCCTGCTTAGCTGCCGCACGGCATCCGCCTCGATGAACTGCGGCGCGGTCGGGCCAGGCATGACGAACGCCCTCGCAGGTCCGAGTTTCGCATCAGGAACCAGGCCGTAGAAACCGCTCGGGAGAGCGCCGAGCAGCGCCTGGGCAGCCGCCTTGAACACGAAGATCACCAGCGGAGCATCGACGTCGGACAGCTTGGCCTCTAGAAGCGCGCGGCCGTGCTCTAGTTCACCCGGCCGAAGCTGATCGGCGGTCGGCGTCGGTCGCTTGACGACGTCGGTGAAGCCGATCCCGGCTTGGAATGCGCGGTCGTCCTCAAAGCCCGCGCCATCTGGCAGAAGGCCCGCCTTCCTGAGACGGCCGAAGAAACGCTGACCGTAGGTGCCCTGGTAGTAGTGCCCCGCCGCCACGCTCTTGGGCGCAGGGTTGATCCCGATCGTGACGGCCCTCAAGCCTGGCCGCAGCAGGTCGGCCAGCGTCTCCACTTCCTCGCCCATCCAGTCGACGGTCACACGGTGACCCGTGCCGACTGGGGCCGCGCGGTTCGGAGGCGGAGGAGCCGGCGACGGGCCCTTCTGGCCGGCCCGAAACTCTGCGGCGAACTGGTCGGCCTCCGCGCGCGTGAACTGGTAGTGCGCGCCGTGCTCGTGCGAAGCGAGTCGGGGGTCGCCAGCGCGCTTCAGCGCGCGAAGCCAGTTGCGGAACGTCAGACCGGTGACGCCGAGCTGCTTGGCGATCTCGTTTGGCGTCACGAACTCGGGCATCGCGGAGAAGTCGAGTGCAGCAACATCGATCTGACAAGGGACCGTACGCCCCTTGCCTGTCAGGGCGCGCAAGGCGTAGCGTCGCAATATGCCACGGGCGCTACGAATCGTCGGCCTCGGAGTCCTTGTCGCGGCTGCGCTACCGACCGGCACCGCTTCGGCCGCGACCTGCGACGACTACGCGAACCAGGCCGAGGCGCAGCGCGCCGCCGACACGCGCGACGCCGACGGTGACGGCGTGTACTGCGAGAGCCTGCCGTGTCCGTGCTCGACGTCACCGGGCGGCGGAGGCGGATCGACGCCGACGATCACGCCCAAGACCACCTGCATCCGGCCGAAGGCCGTGCAGCGCCTCGTCTTCAGCCGCTCGAAGTACCCGAACATCCGCCGGCACTACGTGAGCGCCGTCAGGCGAGGCTGGCCGCGAATCATGGTGCTCAACCGACCCGGCGCCGACGCGCGTCGCGACCGATTGCTCGAGGACATACCGACCAAGCCTGGTTACGACCGCGACGAGTACCCCGCCGCAGTCGGCCGTGGCCGTCCCAACGGTGACCAGCGCGGCCTCGTTCGCGGGATCAACCCGCGCGGCTGGATGGCTGATGTTGAGTACGTGCGAAGCAGCGAGAACCGCTCACACGGCTCGTCGCTCGGCGCCAAGCTGCGCCGCTTCTGCAACGGCACGCGCTTCCGGTACGTGTTCGTCTAGCCGGCGGCCAACAAGGCGACGACGACAGCTGCGGCAACGGCCGCCACGAACCACCAGGCAGCCGTCGCGCGCAGGTGCCAGCGCGGCGGACCCCACCGCTGGGCGGTCCACGCGACAAGCCCGACCAGGCACCCCAGGACAACGACGGCGGCGGCCTCCACGGACGCGATCTTCGCGGCTCCCCGCCGGTTGTGCAGCGGCTCGTCCGTCCGCCAGCCGTAGGGGCTGTAGCGGCGCTGTCGAACTAGCCGACGTGGACGACCGCAGCCAACGCATCGAGCGGCGCCTCGAAATCCCGGTGCTGATCGCGGCGCTACTCGTGATCCCCGTCATCGTGATCGAGGAGTCGAGCTTCGGCGAGCCGTGGGAAACGATCGGGTCGGCGGTGAACTGGGCGACGTGGCTCGTGTTCCTCACCGAGGCGGTCGTGATGCTCTCGGTGGTCCCGGACCGCTGGCGCTGGATCAGGGGCCATCCGATCGAGGTCGTGGTTGTCGTCCTCACGCCGCCGTTCATGACGGGACTGGCGGGCGTGCGGCTGCTGCGTCTGCTGCGACTCCTGCGACTCGTGCGCGTCGCACGGTTTGCGCGGCGCCTGTTCACCCCGGAGGGCCTGCAGTACGTCGCGATAGTGGCGGCGCTCACCGCCGTGGGTGGCGGCGCGGCGTACGCCTCGCTCGAGGACGACCGCTCGACGCTCGACGGCATCTACTGGGCGTTGACGACGATGACGACCGTCGGCTATGGCGACGTGCTGCCGACGACGACAGCGACGAAGGCGCTGGCTGTCGGGATCATGCTCGTCGGTATCGGCTTCGTCGCGATCCTGACCGGCGCCGTCGCGGAGCGGTTCGTGGTGCGTGATGTCGAAGCTGAGGCCGAGGAAGTGTCCGAGGAACTCGACGCAGCAAGCGCCGCAATCGTTCGCGAGCTACGGGAGCTTCGGGGTCGCCTCGCCCAGCTCGAGGCTTCGGTGCAGCGTCGAGCCGACCGATAGCGGTCGCAGCCAGCCGACCGGGGCGTGACGGTCTACTGCCTCTCGAGTTCGAGGAGGTACGCCGAGCACGGGAATTGGACTAGCAACCCGCAGGCGTTCAGGTCGTCGCGACGCTTCCACCATTCTCTGTCGACCCCGGCGAATAGCGGCGGATGGCTGCCTTCCGCTGCCGCCACACCGAGGAACGGCTGGTCATCGAGGTCGAAATCACGAAGTGGCTCAGGAACCTCCTCAAAGCTGCCAGGTGGCTCCTCAAGCGGGGTCAGCTGGACCGGGCGGCAGACCGAAGGATCGTGGCGCGTCCGCCAGAGGCGGGTAGCGAGCTTCGCGCAGAGACCGGCCGTGCCTGATCCCTGGAGCGCGGTCAAGTACTCCTGAAGGATGACGTCGCCGGCATCGACGGCGATCGTCTGCCCTTGCTCCACCTGAAGGATCACTTCCAGGCAAGCGGACTGGCAAGGGCCAGCGGCATCGGCATGTAGCCCCTCAGCGACCGCGAAGACGTTGCTGTCGACCACGATGCACTCGGCCATCGGCTCGCTAGTCCCGCAGGTTTAGTCGTCGTTGCGTGCCCACCCTGGCCTGGACCGCGATGTCTTCGATCTCGTCGCCAAAGAAGTCGGGTGGCCAATTCGCGATGTCGCCCCAGGGATCAAGTTCCAGTCGGTCGATCGCGGACCCATTCGGACCGGAATAGCAGAAGTACAGCGCGACGTCTTGCTCTGATATCGCGTCCTCTGCCACCCGGCGTTGCAGCCGCCGGAGGAGATGTTCGGAATGGCTTTCGACGATGAGTTGGACGTGGCGGGGCTCGCTGTTCTCGCGCGCTGTGACTGCGGCGATAAACAGGTCGGCCAGCGAGGCCTGGACACGAGGGTGCAGGTGTAACTCGGGCTGTTCCATCAGGACCGTCGAATGCGCGGGCGCGTAGAACGCCTGGACGACGACTGGCAGGACTTGTGAGACACCGAAGCCAACATCCGTGAGCTTGACTTCCTCTGCTCCGGGCGAGGTCTTGACCCGCACCTCGTATTCATTTCGGTCTGGCGCGATCTCGTGGACTGAGAAGGAGTCAACGAGTCCCATCGTCGTGAGCCAGTTAGCTACCACCTGCTGGAAGCGGACCTTTGGGGAGCGGACCTTCCAGTTGAGGCTACGGTCGCTGGCCGCAAGGAGCGCCTTGACGGTGTCGACGCCCCGCCAGCCAACGTCTTCGGGCACATTCCCTGACCAGCTGTAGAGCGGCGCCGGCGGCTCCCGCAATGGCCCCAGATAGCTCAGACTGCCCAAGCGTTCTTCGAGCGCAAGCTCCAGGTCCGAGAGAAACAGCGTGTTCTGGTAGTAGAGCGTTGCCTCGCTCGGGAACCCGTAGAACTTCGCGGGCTTGGGCAACTCCCACGCCCTGCCCTTCGTGCGCTTCAGGTCGTATTCCGTGGCGTCAAGCCGCCAGCGATTGGAACGCTTCTCGTCGCGCTGCATACCGACGGCTAGCGACACGCCGTCGGCGGATTCGAGCCGGTACTCGAACCCCTCCGACTGGACCAACTTGCCGCGTTGTCGCGTCTCGGCGCTGAACCCCAGTCGGTCGCCGCCGTAGCGACTCCGGCTTCGGGGGTCACGAACGGTCATGGTGGATGGCAGCTGCCAGTCCGTGTCGAACGCGATCGATCGATCCAGGTCGTGACCGAAGACTGCGTCGCGAAAGCTCCCGAGGCTGACCGCTGCATCCGTGTCTCCGAAGTCGAAAACGCTGTTGCGGTCGGGCGACCTCACCGTCTGCCGCAGAAGCATCAGGAAGTGGTTGATGCTCGACTTGCCCGAGCTGTTCGCACCAAAGAACACCGTGAGCGGCGCGAGCTCGATCGTCCTGGTATCGCGCCAGGCCTTGAAGTTCTGCAGGCGTAGGCGGCGAAGCACGCACAAGAGAGTAGGCGCGTCAGCTAGCGCACGTCGAGCGAGACACCCACGGACCCCGAGCGCGCGGCCCCTCCCTCTACCACCCCCTCTCCACCCTCACACCGTGGCAACCGAGGGCCATTTTTCGACGGAGGCCGTCCGTACGCTGTCCTCATGCCCGCACGGAAGCCGACCGAGGTCCACATTCGTAACGGGACGTTCCGCGAGGACCGTCACAGCCCGCCGATCCTCGTCGGTGGCCGGCCTGGGAGCGCGGAGCTGTCGGAACCGCCCGAGCATCTGCCGGCGGAGGCGAAGGAGTTCTGGCGCTCGACGGTCGTGCGGCTTGTGGAGGTTGGCCTGGTGGACCGCGTGGATGTGCCGCTGCTCGAACAGCTTGCGACGCAGTACGCCCGGATCAGGCAGGCGCGGCGCGTGGTCGAGGAGGTCGGTCACTTCTCGCGCGGGTCGATGGGCCAAGTCCGGGAGCACCCGGCGCTGAAGATCGAGCGCGAGGCAACCATGCTGTTTCAGCGCCTGGCCGATCAGTTCGCGCTCTCCCCTCTCGCCCGCGCGCGACTCGGCATCGCAGAGGTGTATCGCCGGTCGTTGCAGGCCGACCTCGAGCAGATGCTCGGCGGCCCGGTGCTGCGCCCGATCGACGGCTAGCGCGCGGCGATCAACACCACCCCCGAGGTGCTGCGATCCCCCTGTCTCGGTAGAGGTCGCACACATGCGGGGGTGCGAGTGTGCGCTTGCGTTCGCCCTGGTCCCACGGCAGGATCGAGCAGCCCACACGTCCAGCGCGCTGGCAGTTCTCTTTATGCGCCTCGCCCGCGACCCACGCCACGCTCAGCGCGATCACCACCCCGACGACGGCGAGAACGATCCGCATTCGCTCAGGCCGCCTCGTCGAGCACGAACGGCGCCGACGGCGTCGGCCACGCCACGCGCTGGTAGTTCGCATGCCAATGCGCCCGCGTCGACGAGAACACGATCCGCCACGACACCGCCTCGGTCGGCGGCAGCCCTCGCAGCGCGACGCTGACGGCGACCGGCCACGCCGACTGCCACGGCCGGTCCCGGTCCCGTTGACGTCGGAGCTCCTCCCGCAAGGCGATCGCGGGTCGCGGGTCGGGCGCGCTGTCGACGAGCGCGTTCACGGCCGGCGTGGACTCGGGGTCGCGGGCGATCAGTTCGTTCCTACGCTTGCGCTCGTTGTCGCACGCGAGACATTGGGTCGCGCGCCCCTGACGGCACCGTCGGTTCACAGGGAACGCCTGGAGCGGCTTCTCGATGGCGCAGCGCGTGCAGATGCGTGTCGCCATGGCCGTGTTCGTCGCCGTGGCCGTGTTCATGCCCGCTGGGATACCAGCGCGGCCGGTCGGTGTTGGCCGACGCGCGATCTAGGCTGTGATCACCGCGTTGAGGATCGCGGGACTTCATTGCCTTCGAGCGGCGTCCTTCGGGGCGCCGTTCGTCGTTAGACAGATTGTTTTACGTCCGCGACGCGGTCGAGCATCTGCGGTGCGATGCAGTCCTCGGTGAACCTCCGCGATGCCCGCGTCGATTGACGCCTCGGCGCCCGCCGAAGTCCGCGACTTCGACCGCCTGGTTTACCGAGCGATCGCGGCCTACGCACCCGACGAGCCGGTCTGCCACCCGTCGCAGCGCCTGATCGCCCTCGATCTCGGTTGCGCGCGCGAGTCGGTGAACCGGTCGGTGCGCAGGCTCCGTGAGGCCGGCTGGCTGCGGATCACCGAGCGCCGCTGGTCGTTCCGGTCCGAGTGGTGCCACAACGTCTACGAGCTGCTCGCGCCCTATGCGGTGTCGTCGCTCGCGATGCGCAGAATCACCAGGCGCGCCCACAACACCCCGAAGAAGATGGCTCGGCGGGTCCGTCGCCGCCGCGAGCTGCGGGTCCCTCTGCGGCCCGATCACACTAACCCGAAGGGTTGGTGTGGTTGTTGGGCTTGTCGGACCGACCGGACCTCTATCGGGCGCCCTCCGCCTCGATTGCCGGGGCCTCCGCCCCTGTCCGCGACATTCGAGCAGCGTGTCGAGCAGCGTTTGCGAGAGAAGTACGGGGAGGCGTGGCTCCGCCGCGCGATCGAACGTGGGACGTACGTCCCCCGACGGTCGTCGCGGTCTCTGCGCTGAGACCAGATTCGGGCCGGCCCGATCCGCCGAGAACGCGCCAGCGTTTGTGCCGCCGGTGGCACAACCCGTGACCTGTTCCGCTGCTATCGCATGCGATAGCATGTAGTTATGACCCCATCGGCCCCCACGGCCTCACGAGCCGAGAGCGCGAAAGTGCTGTTGCGACTCCCGAGGCAGCTGCACGAGCAGGTCAAGCAGGTCGCCAACGACGGCGGCGTGTCGGTGAACACGCTGCTCGTCGCCGTCGTCGCCAGCGGCATCGGCTTCACCCTCGACCCCGAGGGCCGCTGATGGCGAAGATGCGGATCACCGGCACGATCCTCGACGACCGCGCCGAGATCGAATGGGAGGACGGCGCGCTGATCGGTGACGCGCTCGCCGTCCAGCTGATCAGGGAGGCCCAACCGCCGTTCCACGTTCACGGCTGGCCGTCCTGCGACGAGGCGGACCTCGACGACCACCTGACGGCCTTCGTGACGATCCTTCAGGTCCTCGACCCCGGCGCTCACGTTGAGGGCGACCTGCCGCCGCGACCGGCGCCGCTGCCGCCGGGAGCGATCGAATGAGGCTCTGGCCCTGGCGCAGGGAGCGCCCTGTCGTGCTGCCATCGGTCAAAGAGATGGACGCCCTGGTGGCCGAGCACGTCGCGGGCACGCGCTACGTGAAGGACGGGAAGGTCTACGAGCCGGACGAGTTGCCCGAGGTCATCGACCCGGACGAGGACGACGAGTGACGCCGCGCCTCCTGACCAGCCGCTACGCGAGCCATCGCGCCGAGCACGGCATCGCCGTCGCGACGAGCGTCGGCAGGCCCAAGTGGCCGTTGGACTACGAGCTCGACCATGAGCTGCGCGACCTCGCGCCGTACGGGTTGCTCCACCGCAACCTCCCCTGGGACCAGTTCGAGGCGGGCTACCGCGCTCGGCTTGACCGTGTCGGCCCGGACCGGCTTCGCGCGCAGTTCGACGCGATCCAGCACGGCGGTCGCCCGCTCGTTTTGCTCTGCTTCGAGGACGTCCACGCCGGCCAGCCTTGCCACAGGCGGATTGCGGCAGCCTGGCTCGAGGAGCACGGCTTCGGTCCGGTGCCCGAGGTCGAGGAGTCCGGGCGCCCGGACCAGCAGGCCCGAACCTGGCCACAAATCACACACCCCCCCCGTCTTTCTGGCCCACTTGCGGACCAGCTGAGCTTCGACGACCAGGAGCACCGATGACCGAGAAGCTGAGGGCCGTCGCCTACGTCCGCGTGTCGACGGCGAAGCAGGCTGACGAGGGGTTGTCGCTCGCTGAGCAGCAGCGCCAGGTCGGCCCCTTCATCGACGGCAAGGGTTGGGAGCACGTCGAGACTTTTGTCGAGGCCGGTGTGTCCGGCTCCGTCCCATTCGACGAGCGGCCGAAGTTCAAGCTGCTGCTCGAGCAGCTGCCGCACATCGACCGGATCGTGATCCCGAAGCTGGACCGGCTCGGCCGCAGCACGAAGGACCTGCTGCACCTGTTCGACCGCGTCGAGGAAGCCGGAGTCGCGATCGTGTCGATGAGCGAGAGCATCGACACCAGCACGCCGATGGGCCGGCTGACACGCTCGATCCTGGCGGCGATCGCGGAGTTCGAACGCGACCGGCTGTCAGAGCGCGTGGCGGAAGTCACCGAGGCCCGTGCCCGTGAGGGCGGGTGGCATGGTGGGCCCAGGCCGTTCGGCTACGAGTACGTCCGCGACGACAAGGGCGAGGCGAACGGCGACGGACTGATCGTCTTGGAGCACGAGGCGGCGATCGTGCGCCGCATCTTCAGCGAGTACGTGGCCGGCAAGAGCCAGCGCCAGATCACCCGCGACCTCAACACGGACGGTATCCGGCCAAAGAACTCGGATGAGTGGGTGCAGGGCACGATCTCTAAGCTGCTCGCGAACCCGGTCTACAGCGGCTCGATGCGCCTGAACGGCGAGACGTACGACGGCGTCCACGAAGCGATCGTGGACGCGGAGACGTGGCGGAAGGTCGAGCAGCTGCGCCTCGCGACCGCGCGCTCGGACGGCGGCCGTGGCCGCACTCCCACCGCCAACCACGTCCTCGCTGGCGGCCTCCTCCGCTGCGGGTGCGGCTCAGCGATGGGCGCCGTCACGAAGCCGACCAGGACCCCTGGCGTGCGGTACGAGGTCTACGAGTGCCGTGGGCGTGCCCAGCACGGGATCGACTACTGCCCGCAGCTGCCGGTGAAGCGCCGTCCGATCGACGAGGCCGTCTGGCGTTTCTTCGCCAAGGTCGCCCTCGACGTGGATGCCACAAAGGCCGCGCTGGCAGAGCAGCACGACGCGAGAGTGTCGGAGATCGACGCGCTGAGGGCGCAGGCCAACCGCGAGGCGCAGAAGACGGCCGAAGCTCTGACTCGGATCGAGCGGGACTACCGCGACGGGAAGCTCACGGCCGAGCAGTTCACCCGTCTCGACGGCAACCTGACCAACGAGGTCCGCGCGGCGGAGGCCCAGGTCGCGCGGCTGAACCAGCAGCGCGAGACCCTGGCGGACGACATGCGGCAGATCGACGCTGAGACCGCTGTCCTCGAGCAGATCGCCGCCCTGCGTGCCGCCGTGATCGGTGAGGTCCGGGCCGGCGGCCGCGAGGGCATCGACGCCTTCCGGGCCGCGCTGCGGCGGCTGTTCTCGGGCTTCGACCTCCTGTCCAATGCCCACCCGTTCGGGTCCGGTGTCCGCCACGACGAGTCGGTCGGCTGGCCGCACGACGACCTGAACGTGGGCAGCGGGGCCGAGGTCTTGACCCTGTACCCGCGCATCCGCAAGGAGGCGGTGCAGGGCTGGGGCCACGAGGACTTCCCGGCGCTCAGGAAGGCGGCGTTGAGCCTCAGCGGAACTGATGCCGACTCATTCGCGACGTAATCGTCTGCCCCGCGCTCGAAGCCGCGGATGCGATCCAGCTCCGAGGTGCGGCCGCTGAGCACGAGGATCGGGACCGTCGGGTCGATCCGCGTCGCGACGCCGTCGGCGTCACGCACCTGCTGCACGAGCTCCAGGCCGGACATGTCCGGCAGCGCGACGTCGACGATCACGAGGTCGGGGTACTTCGAGCCGATCATCCGCAGAGCGTCGCGGCCACAGTCTGCGACCAGCAGCGAGTAACCGTCGGCCGTGAGGTTGTCGGCGAGGAACGTCCTGGTCGCCTCGTCGTCCTCGACGACGAGGATCGTTGCGGCGGTGTCTTCGGTCATGCCGCCAATAGGAGGGCAGCGACGCGAACTCTTCCCCCACGCCGCTCCGCTGCGACGGCGTCAGCGCGCCTGCTTGGCCGGCCGCACGAGCACCTCGTTGATCGCGACGTGCTGCGGCTGGGCCATTGCGTAGAGGATCGCGTTCGCGATGTCCTCGGAGGTGAGCGCCTTGCCGACCTGGTCGCGCATCTTCGCGGCGGCGTCCATGACGTACTCCTTGTGCTCGTTGTGGCCGAGCAGCTCGGTCTCGACCAGCCCGGGCTCGATGATCGTCACGCGCACGCCGAGGTGCAGAGCCTCCTGGCGCAACGACTCCGAGAATCCGTTCACGCCCCACTTGGTCATGTTGTAGACGCCGCTGCCGAGGGTCGCGTGGCGACCGGCGACCGACGAGACGTTGACGATGTGGCCGCCCCCGCCCTCACCCATCAGCGGCAGCGCCGCGTGCGTGCAGTAGAGAAGGCCGAGGCAGTTGACCTCGATCATCCGCCGCCACTCGTTCGTGTCGGCGCCGTTGATCGCGCCGAGCAGCATGACGCCGGCGTTGTTGACGAGCCCGTGGAGCCCGCCGAGCTCCTCGTGCGCCCGGTGCACGAACGCGTTCGCCGACGTCTCGTTCGCGACATCCGTCTCGATCGCCACTGCACGGCCGCCGTCGTCGTTGATCTGGCTGGCCAGGTTCTCGATCCGGTCGAGGCGGCGGGCGCCGAGCGCCACGGCCGCGCCGGCGCGCGCGCACGCCAGCGCCGTCGCTTCGCCGATACCCGACGACGCCCCGGTGATCGCGATCGTCTTCTCGTTCAGGTCGAGTTGCATGTCGCGACCCTACCTGCGCCACCGCGGTGCAAGTCCGTTTTCAATCCGTCCGGTGAGCAGGGAACGCCCGTAGGATCCCGACGACTCGACGACGCCGCCGTGGAAATCCCGGCGGGCGTCCTTTTCGTCATGGACACCACCCGCCGCGGCAACTACGACTCCGGAGACGACTTCGTCCTCGAGTATGGAGAGCTGCGCTTCACGTTCAACGAGCGCGACTTCCGGGAGCGCTGCGAGCAGGCGGCGCTGAAGCTCGGGTTCGTCGCCGGGCGGCTGGAGGGCGCCGAGCTCGAGGACCTCGTGAACCTAGCCGTCAACGGCGAGATCCAGGACCCGGCGTCGGCCCTCGGTGAGCACGTCAACGACTGCTGGCCGGAGCTGGTCGGGCCCAGCGACCGCTCGCTCGTCCACTGGCTGCGGCGCCTCGTCTTTCGTTCCGCCTGGCTCGATCAGCGCGTCAAGGAAGGCGAGCTGGACGTCCGCTGGGACGACGGCCTGCCCGGCTTCGTCTACGTGCAGCCGGAGCGCAACGGCGAGCCCGTCGAGCTGGCGCCCGAGCCGTCCTGGAACCGGGTCGCCTACAACCGCCAGAGCGCTTAGCCGCCGAGCGCGGCGGCACGCGCCGTCGCGATCGCCTCGGCGCCGGCGTCGCCCACGAGCAACTCGGGATGCAGCGTCCCGGAGCGGACGAGGTCGAGCGCCGGCAGACGGCCGGTGCGCGTCAGCGTGTCGTCGAGCACGATCATCGTCGTCTCGCCACCGACCGGCGCGGCCGCGCCCGCGATCACCGTCAGCGACCCGCCGTCGGTGATGTTGCGCGCCGCGGCCAGCGCCTTGCGCGCACCGGCGGCGGACACGCCCTCGAGCGAGTCGATAACGACGACGGCGTCGCCGCCGCGCGACGCGATCCGCTTGGCGGTGTCGATCGCGGAGCCGATCGCCTGGCCCTGCGCCTCCGCGCTGGCCGCGAACGTCAGCGCGGCCGCGGGCTCGACGCTCCACGAGCCGACCTCCTCGGGCCGCACGCCCGCCAGAACGACCGTGACGTCGAGCCCGTCGCTCCCGCTCAGCGCCTCCGCCAGGCGCCGCAGCGCCTCGCTCTTGCCGGCGTGCGCGGAGCCGGCGACGACGACCCGCGAGCCCTTGCCGATCGGCGTCAGCCATTCGATCGCCTTCAGCGTCGTGTCGTCGGACCCGAACGCGAAGCGCTCGGTCGGGAAGCTGCACGGCAGGTCGTCGAAGTGGGTCCCCTCGGCGACCTCCTCGGCCGGGCGGTCGTTGATCGTCTCCACGCGAACGAGCGACGGGTAGCGCTCGGAACGCCGCGGACTGCGCATCGGCCCCGCGACGCGGTCGCCGCTGACGAGCTCGCAGCGGCGCACCTGCGCGCCCGAGATGTACACGTCCTCGTCGGACGGCTCGGGCGGATTGACGCGCAGGAAGCCGGAGCCGTTGCCCAGCAGCTCGACGACGCCTTCGACGGGCCGCTCCTCGCGGTCGCGGTCGCGGTCGCCGTTGCCGTTGCCGGTGTCGTCGTCGTCCGGGCGGGCGCGCTCGCTGTCGCGGCCGCGCCCACGCCCGCCGCGGCGGCTGCGGGGGCGCCGCGCGGGCTCTGCGGGCTCTGCGGCCTCCGCGACCTCTGTGGCCTCCGCGGGCTCCGCGGTATCTGCGGGCTCGTCCTCGGCGGCCGCGTCAGCCGCGGGCTCGCCGCCCTGGACGGCGATGATGCGGTCCACGAGATCGGCCTTGCGCAGACGGCGGAAGCCGTCGATCCCGAGCTCTGAGGCAAGCGCGTGGAGGTCTGCCAGCGGGCTGTCCTCGAGCGCCGCGCGGGTCAATACGGGCATGGAATTCCCTTTCAGTGTGGAAACGGTCGGTTGGCGCCCGGTCGCGTTGCGTCAGCGACCGGCGATCGCGGGCGCGGACGTTAGCGCCTGCAGCCACTGGGCGAACTCCGGCCGCGACTGCCAGTCGGCCTCGAAGCGCTCGATGCCGGCCGTCGTCAGCGGGTGCTCAAGGAGCTGGTGGAAGACCTTCGCGGGGATCGTCGCTACCTCGCAGCCGAGCCGCGCGGCCTCGACGACGTGCATCGGGTGCCGCAGCGACGCGGCGAGCACCTGCGACGTCACGCCGCCGGGACGCAGGGCGGCGACGATCTCCTCGAGCACGGCGCTCGAGTCGACCGACACGTCGTCGAGCCGCCCCATGAAGCAGGAGATATACGTCGCGCCGGCCTCGGCGCTGAGCAGCGCCTGGCTGGCGGAGAAGACGAGCGTCATGTTGACCGGGTGGCCGTCGGCGGCGAGCTCGCGCGTCGCGGCGAGGCCGGCCGGCGAGAACGGCACCTTGACGACGATGTGCTCGTTGAGCGTGCGCAGCGCGCGACCCTCGCGCACCATCCCCGCGGGGTCGCGCGCGACGACCTCCGCCGACACCGGGCCCTGCACGATCTCGCAGATGCGCTGGATCGCCACGCCGGGGTCGCCCTCCTCCTTGGCCAGGAGCGAGGGGTTCGTTGTGGCGCCCGCAAGCACCCCCCACGCCGCGATCTCTTCTACTTCTGCAACGGAGCCGGTGTCGATGAACAGCCTCATGTAACCCAATCTATTCCGAGGGTCGGATCCACTTCAGCGACTCGTCGTCGGGGTCGTAATCCGGTACCTCTGCTTCCCCCTGCAGCACGCTTCTTACCGCGAGGAAGTCCGCGGCCGCACGCACGTCGTGTACGCGGACGATCGCCGCGCCGTTGTCGGTAGCCCAGCCGACGGCCGCCAGCGTCCCCGCCAGCCGCTCGCCCGGCGGCCGCCCGGTGATGACGCCGACGAAGTACTTGCGCGACACCGCCGCCAGCCACGGAAGGCCGAGCGCGCGCACGCTGTCGATCGCGCGCAGCACGTCGACGGTCTCGGCCGGCGTCTTGGCGAAGTCCGGCCCCGGGTCCACGATCAGCTCGCGCACCCCGCGCTCGCGGGCCAGCTGGACGCGCTCGGCGAGGAAGCGCCCGACGTCGGCAGCCGCGCCGTCGCCGTAGCCGGGGAAGTGCCGCTCCTTCGGCGCCGCGCGGGTGTGCATCACGACCAGGGCCGCGCCGTGGCGTGCCGCGATGTCCGCGAGCGCCGGGTCGCGTAGTCCGCTGGTGTCGTTGAGGATCGTCGCCCCGGCGCCCAGGGCGCCGTCGGCCACCTCCGGCTTCCAGGTGTCAACCGAGACCGTGACGCCCTCCGCCGCCAGGGCAGCGACGAGCGGCACGACGCGCTCGCTCTCCACGTCCGCGGCGGTCGGCGGCGTGTGCGTCACGCCGGACTCGCCGCCGACGTCGATCACGTCCGCGCCCTCCGCGACGAGCCGGAGCGCGTGTGCCACCTGATCCTCGAGCCGCGGCAGGCGAACCGCGTCGGAGAACGAGTCCGGGCTCGCGTTGACGATGCCCATCAGCCGCGGGCGCGTGCTCATCGGCGGCGATAATGGAGGAAGAGGTGATCGTCGGCGCAGTGGACAGCGTCGAGCGCCAGCTCGTGGGGTGGATCGAGCGCAGCGCCCGCGAGGATCGTGGGCGCCTCCCCCGCCGCGAGCAGCGGCGACGACCGTCAGGAAGAGGTCGTCGAGACAGCCCTGCACGGCGACCTCGCGCAGCAGAGCGGGCCCGCCCTCGCACAGCACGAGCTCCTGGTCCAGGTCTTCGAGCAGCGCGGGAATCGTCAGCGGCGCGAGCGGCCGCACCTCGACGCCGGGCGGCGCGTCGCCCGCGGCCTCGGTGTACACGACCACCGGGACCGCCTCGTGCAACAGCGGGATGTCCGGCACCGCGAGCTTGCGCGAGACCGTCACGACGACCGGGTGGTCCGGCAGCCCGGCGGCGCGACGGTGGGCGCGCTGGTCGGGGTCGAGGAGGTTCGCGTAGCGCTCGGCCGCCAGCGTCCGCGTGCCCACGAGGATCGCGTCGCTTGCCGTGCGCAGCTCGCGCAGGAGCGCGCGGTCCGCGGGGTGGCCGAGCCCGACCGAGCGCCCGGCCACGGCGGCGCGCCCGTCGACCGACGCGATCATCACCGCCACCACGCGCCGGCCCGATCCGCGCAGGCCGAGGCTCTCGACCAGTCGCCGCGCGGCGACCGGATCTCCGGCGGCGGCGAGCGGCTGCAGGGTCACCCCTTGACGCGGATGCGGCGCGAGACGACCTTGGCGTTCCCCGCGCGGTCGGTCGCGCTCACGCGCACGCGGTAGGCGCCGCCGCGCGCGTAGAAGTGGGTCCACTTGCGTGCCATGACCGTCCGCGTGCGGTCGCCGAAGTAGACCCGCACGTAGCGCACGCCGGAGGCGCGGGCGCCGGGCGGGATGACGTCGTTGGCGCGCGCGGTCACGGTGACGGCGCGGCCGCGACGGCGGACGCGGAAGCTGACGCGCGGCGGCGTCGCGTCCACGCGCAGCAGCCGGCTCGGCGACGCGGTCGACTGGCCGCGGCGATCGACTGCGACCACCCGCCAGCGCCGCTCGCCGTCCGCGACGACGTTCGGCAACGTGATGCGCGTGTCCTGGGTCTGGGCGACCTCCTGGCCGTCCACCTCCACGTGGTACGTGATCGGGCCCCAGAGGTCGAACGCCGGTCCCCACGCGAGCGGCGGCCGCGCGAACTTGCGCCACTTCTGGCTCGAGTAGCCCCTGAACGCGCCCGGGGCGCGGTCGTAAGTCGCGATCATCAGGCGCCGGTCCGAGCCGGTCCCCTGGATGAACGCGAACACGACGTCGCCGGCGCGGTTCATCACGGCGTCAAAGCCCCCCTCCGGGTCGACCCCGCCGAAGTCGGCGTTCGTGAGGATCTCCTCCGGACCCGGCAGCGGCGGGGTGCGCTCCGCCGGCTTGTCATCGAAGTAGCGCGCATGGACCGCGGTCGCCGCTCCGAGTACGCCGCCGCCCTGCAGCCAGCCGACGACGCGGTCCGTCGTCTCCGCGACGGTCCCGACCGGCTGCGGCGAGACGCCGCCGCCGCCGACCGACGAGCCACTGAAGAACGCGTCGTCCTTGAGCATCGCCGCGAGCGCGCCGAACGAGCTGCTGCTGCCGTTCGTCGCCACGCCCTCGCCGCGCCCGTTGAGGTCGATTCGCGGCGTGATGGCGCTCTCCCCGCCCCAGCCGAGGCCGTCGACCACCGTGGGCGCCTCGAACTGCGAGCCGACGAGCCGGCGGGCGATCGCGCGCCCGCGCAGCGTCCCGCCGTCGTCGAACTCCTGGCGGAACACCACCCAGGCGAAGCTCGAGTCGTCCTCGATGTCGACGTCAGGGCTGTCGGCGGAGCGGCCGGCGCGGCCGTCGAGCTCGTCCAGCGTCAAGTCCTGCGGCGCGGTCGACAGGTTGACGCCGAACAGGCGCCGCCCGTACACGTGGGTGCGCCCGTCGCCGCCGTCCTCGCCCCAGACGGCGAGCGCGGTGCCGTCCGCGCTGACCGCCACGCGCGACCGCCGCGCCCCCTCGCCCGCTGCGCGGCCGGGGTCGATGTCCAGCGGCGCGGCGAGCACGTTGAACGACGGTGCATCGCGCTCGAGTCGCGCGGCGCGCACGTCGCCGCCCTGCGTGAACGTCGTGTATGCGACGCCATTGATCGACATGTCGACCGACGGGTTCGACGCGGTCGGCGCGACGAGCGCCGGCGCGGACCAGCCTGGGGCACCGGCGGGCCGGACGACGCTGAACACCTGGCCGCCGCTCACGAACACGACCGTCAGGCGGCCGCCGTCGGAAGCCGCCACGGCCGGCTGCGAGGCGGGTGACTCGAGCCCCGCGTCGATTCGCTCCGGCGGCTGCCAGAGCCCGTTGATCAGCCGCGAGGCATAGAGATGGTCGGCGGGGCCCTCGCGGCGGATGTAGGCGATCGCGCCGCCGCCGTCGCGGGCGACGTCCACATCACCCGTGAAGCGCAGGTCCGCGCTCGGACCGTCGATCGGCTCGCCCGCGAAGAACCTGGCCTGCGCGGTGCCGGCACCGGCGAGCGCGAGTACGAGTACGAGGGGGGTGAGGGCCAGGCGGCTACGCACGGCGCTGCAAGTTAGCCCCCGACGACGACGCCCTCGGCGGCGGCCTCTGCGCGGAACGCATCGATCTCGCTCTCGACGCGGGCGTCGTCCCAGCCCAGCTCGGGTGCCATCGCCTGCGCGACGCGGCGGGCAGCGGCGTCGTCGGGCCCCGCCACGTCGCGCGCCCGCAGCAGCGCCAGGCGCGTTCGCCTCAGCATCACGTCGCCCACGCTCCGCGCCTGCTCGCGGCGCGCCGCGTGGACAGCCTCGGCGAGCAGGTCGGCGTCGCGGCCCGGCACGATCGGCTGCGCCAGCTCGCCGCGCTCGGCCGCGATCCGCAGCACCTCGTGAGCCGAATGGCCGTAGCGGCCGGCGAGCGCCGCGTACGCGGCCTCGGGCACGCCCTCGACGCGCGGCAGCTCGCCCGCTTGGACGGTCTGCCCGAGCGGGATCTCGTGCGTGCGGCAGGGCGCGTCGCGCGCCTCGCGCTCGACGAGGCGGTCGATCGTCATCTTCGCCATCCGGCGGAACGTCGTCAGCTTGCCGCCGGTGATCGTGATCATCCCGCTCGACGTCTCGTACAGCTCCGCCTTGCGCGAGATGTCGACCGACTTCTTCGGGTCGCCTGTCGAGATCAGCGGCCGCACGCCGGCATACGCGCCCGTGATGTCCGCGTCGGCCAAGTCCGTGCCGAAGAAGCCGTTGATCGCGTCGAGCAGGTACTCGACGTCCTGCTCCGCGGGCTGGACGTGATCGAGGTCCTCGGCGTCGTAGTCGTTGTCGGTGGTGCCGACGAGCGTGCCGCCGAGCCACGGCAGCGCAAAGATCGTGCGGCCGCCACCGGCGGGAACGATCGCCCCGGCCTGCAGCGCGAGCGTGTCCTGCGAGAACGTGATGTGCGTCCCGCGGCTGGGCCGGATGATCGGCACCTCGGCCTCGTCGTGGAGCTCCTCCGGGCGCAGGCGGTCGGCCCACACGCCGGTCGCGTTGATGACGTTCTGGGCGCGGACGACGATCTCCTCGCCGGTCAGCTCGTCGCGCGCCCGCACGCCGCGCGCGCGGCCGCCCTCCTGCACCAGCTCGGTCACGAGAATCCCGTTCGCGCACACCGCGCCGAAGCGCTCGGCCTCGGCGAGCACGGTGAGCACGAGCCGGCTGTCGTCGGTCTGGCAGTCGTAGAAGAGGTAACCCGAGGTCGGGTCGCGGGCCTCGAGCGCGGGCACGAGGTCGCGCACCTCGTCTGCCGGGATGATGCGGTGGCGCTCCGGCGCCCACGACTCCTGGCCGCCGTCGGCGTCACGGCGGCGCCCGAACCGCAGCTTGTCGACCGCCATCACGTCGTAGAGGTTCAGCCCCGCGCCGAGCAGCCGGTCGGGACGCGAGCCGTCGAACGCGGGCACGACGAGCGCCAGCGGCTTGACCAGGTGCGGCGCCAGCGCGGTCAGCAGCTGGCGCTCGAGCAGCGCCTCGCGCACTAGCCCGAGGTCGAAGTTCTGCAGGTACCGCAGCCCGCCGTGCACGAGCTTGCTCGACCGGCTCGACGTGCCCGAGGCGAAGTCGGCCTTCTCCACGAGCGCGACGCTGTAGCCGCGCGTGGCGGCGTCAAAGGCGCATCCGGCTCCGGTGATGCCGCCGCCGACGACCACGACGTCGAACTCATCCGCTGCCAGGGCGGCGATGGCGTCGGCGCGAGCGATCACTTATTGCAGTCTTCCATGTCAAACCTGCGCACTTGTGGCTACAGGACTCAAGCCGCTGTGCCGATCAAAGAGCCATGCGGAACATTCTCCGGGCGTCCGTCGCGGCCATCGCACTCATGGCGATCCCCGCGGCCCCCGCCCACGCACAACTCGGCGGTCTCCTTCCCAGCCTGGGCGAAATCGTCCAGAACGTCGGCCAGACCGTGGAGAGCACCCTTCCCATCTCGGGCGGCGTCGTAACCGGCGTCACGGGCACCGTCGGAGGGATCGTCAACGATACGCAGGGAACGCTGACCTCCACGTTGGACCAGGTTCTCGGTGATGCCCTCAGCGGGACCGGCACCGGCCCGCTCGACGGGCTCGTCAACTCGCTTCTGCCCACCGACACGCTCGACCAGCTGCTGCTCTCGCTCGGTCTCGGGCCCGCGGGCGCCAACGGCGCGCCCGGCACAGCGGGCGGCGTCGGCGGGACCACGGCCATCGGCCCCGACGGCAATCCCGTAGTCGATGCCGCCGCACCCAACGCCAAGGTGCGTGTCCTTTCGCGCCTCACGCAGATCCGCAAGACCGGCAGCCTGCGGCTCGAGGTCTCCACGGACGAGGCCGGCGTCGTCGCGATGAGCGGCGCGATCCGCCCGGGCCTCGCGGTCAAGAGCAAGAAGAAGAGCAAGCGCGCACGCGCCGCGGCGGTCAAGCACTCGCGCAAGCTGATCAAGTTCCCGGCCGCGATCCTCGCGTTCCGCAAGGCCGGGAAGCTCCAGGTCACGGTCAAGCTCGGCCGCACCGCCCGGAGCACGCTCGGCCGCTCGCGCGACGCGCGGATGTCGATCGCGACCCTGGCGGCGGACCTCGCCCGCAACCAGGCCGTGTCGCAGGCCAAGCACAAGATCAAGCGCTAAGGGTTTCGGCCCCAGGATCGAGCGGGTGCCTGCGGGCACCCGTTCGCGTTTAAGCGACCAGCTGCCGGGCCAAGCGCGTCGCGAGCGCCATGATCGTGATCTGGGGATTGACGCCCAGCGCCGACGGCACGACGGAGCCGTCCGACACATAGAGGCCGTCGATGCCGTGGACGCGCAGGCCGGCGTCGACGACACCGGCCGCCGGGTCGGCCGCCGCGGCGGCGGTCCCGAGCGGGTGGAACGCCATCGCGTTCACGTGGCCCGGCGCGACGCGTGCTGCGCGCAGCGGCTCGACGTCGCCGTCGCGCAGCGTCGGCACGCCGTTGAGCGGCACGATCACCTCGCGGGCGCCGGCGCTGAAGAAGATCTCCGCGAGCACCTCGAAGCCGCGCTTGAAGCGATCGGCGTCCGCTCGGGCGAGGTCGTAGCGGATCAGCGGGCGGCCGAGCAGCTCGCGCACGACGCCGCGAGCGCTGTCGGAGACCATCACCCCGAACGAGGCGGTGCGGCGCGCGGCCAGCATCAGGTCGCGGTGCTCCGCGCCGCTGCGCGGCGTCGACATCGCCGCCTGGTCGGGCGGCCCCGCGATGCCCTCGAACATGATCCCCTCGGCCGCCAGCGCGTCGATGTAGTAGCTCTGCGGCACGCCGCGCCAGGGATCCACGACCTCGTCGAAGACCGCGCGCGCGGCGCTCGCGGGATGGATCGACAGGTTGCGGCCGAGCTGCGGATGGCGGATGCCGCTGCGGCGCAGCAGCCCCGGCGTCAGCAGCGAGCCGCACGCGACAACGACGTTCCGGGCGCGGACGCGCAGGCCGCTCGCCGCGACCACCTCGTGCACGCGCCCACCGCGCAGCTCGATGCGCTCGACGCGTGCGCCGGTGACGACCCGCGCGCCCGCGCGCTCGGCGGCGGGCATGTAGGAAGCGCCGGTGTGCTGCTTGGCGCCGGTCGGGCATCCGAACGCGCAGACGCCTGAGCCGATGCAGCCGATCGCGTTGCGGTGGATGAAGTCGCCATGCAGCCCGAGCGCATCGGCGCCGCGCTTGACGATCAGCGCGTTCGCACCCGCCAGCTCAGGCGTCACCTGGCGCACGCCAATCGTCTCCTCCACGCGCGCGAAGCAGTCGTCGAGGTCCCAGTCCAGCCCGCGCTCCGCGCGCCAGCGCTCGAGCACCGCGGCCGGCGTGCGGAAGCACGTTCCGGAGTTGATCAGCGTCGTGCCCCCGACAGCACGGCCGAGGGGCAGCACGATCGGCGGCACGCCGACCGTGACGATCTGACCGCCGTCGCGGTACAGGCGTGGGGTCATGTCGCGCGGGCGCGCGGTGAACGTGGTGTGGTCGTGCCACGCGCCCTCCTCCAGCACGACGACGTCCATGCCGCCCTCTGCCAGCTCGCGCGCCACCGGCGCGCCGCCCGCGCCGGTTCCGATCACGCATGTGTCGGCGCTGACGATCACGGCGCGGCCTCGCGGGCACGCGCGACGACCGCGGCGGCGTCGTAGCCGAGCGTCCGCATGACGCCGCTGTCGCCGTAGTAGGAGAGCTGGGCGATGCCGCGCAGGGCCTTGATCGCGCCGGCGAGCGCGCCGCGCTCGAGCCTGGCGACGACCTCGGTGCGGCGCTCCGCCGGCAGCCGCCGCAGGCGGGCGCGGAACCCGAGCGCGAGCGGCGCCACCTCGAGCGCGTAGAGCGCCAGGCGCAGCCCGGCGCGGTTGAGCGGCGGGCCGGCCGCGAGGGCCGTGTCGAACGCCGCTGCGGCATCGGTGTCGGCGACCGCGGGCAGCGGCGCCTGCGGCGCGACGACGACATCCGCGAAGCACGCGAAGATCGATGCCTCGCGGCCACTGATCGTGTTCACGGCCGCCCCTCGATCCGGGCGCGCTGGAGTGCGGCGAGCTCGAACGCGGCGATCCGCGCGCCGTCCACGTCGCGGCCGGCGACGGCCGCGGCGACGCGCTCGTACAGCGGCACGAGCTCCGCTGCTCGCGCCGTGACCGGGATCGCCTCGAGGTGCTCGAAGTACACCGCGCGGATCGCGTTGAGGATCAGTTCGAAGACGACGTTGCCCGCGGCCTGTGCGATCGTCGTGAAGAAGGCGAAGTCCAGGAGCGCGGTCGCCTCGCGCTCCTCCCCCGCCACGGCGATCTGCTCCGCGATGGCTTCGAGGCGCTGCAACTGCTCGGCGTCGGCGCGCTGCGCCGCGAGCCCGGCCAGCTCCCGCAGCATCAGGCCGCGTGCCTCGAGGATGTCGGAGAGGATCGCGGCGTCGATCCCTCCCGAGCGGAAGAGCACATGTGCGAGCACGTCGAGGCCGCCGTGCTCGCGCCAGGCGCGCACGCGCATCGCGTCCCCGTGACGCACGTCGACGAGCCCCATCTGCTCGAGCCGCTTGAGCGCCTCGCGCAGCGAGCTCATCGTCACGCCCAGGTCGGCGGCAAGCGCGCGCTGCCCGGGGAGCTTCTCGCCCGCCTCGTAGCGCCCGCTCAGGATCGCCTCGAGCAGCGAGCGGAACACCGTGTCGGAGACGAGATTGTTCCGAACAGTCACCGGCCAAGCGTAACAGTTCCGAACAGTGTCACTCAGGGGCCTGGCCCCTCGGTGACATCCCTACGTCCTCTCGGGGTCATCCCCAATGGCGCAACGGCGCCGCGTGACCGACGCTTCACGCATGACGGACGACACCTCGGTTCCCTCCTCCTCACCCCCGCCCCCGAAGCGGTTCCTCCGTGCCCACGACGATCGCGTGCTCGCCGGCGTGTGCGGCGGCCTCGGCCGCTACTTCGGCATCGACCCGCTGATCTTCCGCATCGGCGCCGTCGCGCTGGCGTTCTTCGGCGGCACCGGCGTGATCGCGTACCTCGCGGCGCTCGTGTTCGTGCCCGCCGACGACGGCACCGGGCAGCCTGCGCCCCGCGGCGACGGCTGGCGGCGCGTCGCGACGATCGGCGGCGCGATCGTGATCGGCATCGCGGCGCTCGCGATCCCCGACGGCCCGACCTGGTGGTGGGGCGGCGCCGTTATCCCGCTCGCGATCATCGCCGTGCTGGGCTACTTCGCCTGGCAGCTGTACACGGAGCGCGAGAAGCGCCCGCCCGGCACGCGCCGCACCGCGCTCGTGCTGGTGCTCGTCGTGGTCGGCTGCGTCGCGGCCTGTGTCGCGTTCTTCGCCGCGGCGTGGGTGGCCGCCGCCGGCGGCGGCGAGTTCGTCGCCGCCGTGGTGATCGTGCTCGGCGCCGCGGCGATCGTCGCCGGGCTGCGCGGCCGGTCGCGCTGGCTCGCCGTCCCGGCACTCGTGCTCGCGCTCCCGCTGGGCGTGGTCGCCGCGGCGGACATCGAGACCGACGGCGGCATCGGCGAGCGCGAGTACCGGCCGCTGACGACTGCGGACATCCCCCGCGGCGGCTACGAGCTCGGCATCGGCGAGCTCGTGGTCGACCTGCGCGACATCGAGTGGCCGAGCGCGCCGCTGCGGATCAGGGCAGAGCTCGGCATCGGCCACCTGCTCGTGATCGTGCCGACGGACGTGTGCGTCCGCGCCGGCGCCGACATCGGGGCCGGCTACGTCGACGTGCTCGGCGACGACGCCGGCGGCGCAGACATCGACTTCGAGGCCGGCGCGCGCCGGACCGAGGGCCGCAACCTCGTCCTCGACGCGGAACTGGGCCTCGGCGCCGTCGAGGTCAGCCACATCCGCAGCGAGCGGCGCGAGGCGTTCTTCCACGGTGCCCGCAACTCGGAGACGAACCCGTGCGACTGAACCGCGCCGACCCCGCGTCGATCGTCTCCGGCATGGCGATCATCGTCCTCGGAACGCTGCTGCTGCTCGACCAGGCCGGCGAGCTCGCGTTCGACTTCGGGTCGCTGACGCCGGTCTTCCTCGGCGTCGTCGGGGTGATCCTCCTGGCCTGCGGGCTGGCCCGCGGGGCCCCCGAAGGGGGTGAAACGGGGTCAGACTCGTTTCACTCGGAACCACCGCTGTCCCCAACCCGGCCGGGGTGAAACGAGTCTGACCCCGTTTCACGTCGGAGGAGTGACACTTCGCGGGTGAACGTCGCCGCAGAGCGCCCGCCGCTGCGCCGCGATCCCACCGCCGGCGTGATCGCCGGCGTCTGCGCGGGCGCCGGCCGCGCGCTCGGGGTCGACCCGATCGTCCTGCGGCTGGCGCTCGTCGCGGCGACGGCGGCGGGAGGACTGGGCGTCGTCGTCTACGCGCTCGGTTGGGCGCTGATCCCCGCGGAGGGAGACGCCGTCCGCAAGCCGCCGCGGGTGAGCGCGGCCACGTTCCAGACCGTCGCGGGCGTCGCGTGCCTGACGCTCGCCGCGATGCTCGGCGTGAGGGAAATCGGCTGGTGGATCGGCGACGCGCTGGTCTGGCCGATCGTGCTGGCTGCGTCGGGCGCCGCGCTGGTGTGGCGCCAGTCGGTGCGCCGGGCACCGGTGGTCGAGGCGCCGAAGCCCCGCGCCGGCCCGCCGCGCACCGAGGAACGCGCGGTCAGCCTCGCCCGTCTCGGCGCCGGCATCGCGCTGATCTTCGGCGCCGGGCTGCTGTTCCTGTACGCCAACGGTGTGCTCGACAGCGCGCGCGACGAGGTCGTGACGGTCGTCGTCGTCATCGTCGCGCTCGGGCTCGTGCTCGCGCCTGTCTGGTGGCGGCTCGTGCGCAACTTGACTGCCGAGCGCGCGGCGCGCATCCGCTCGCAGGAGCGCACGGAGGTCGGCGCGCACCTCCACGACTCCGTGCTGCAGACGCTTGCGCTGATCCAGCGCCGCGCCGACGACCCGCGCGCGGTGGCGACGCTCGCGCGCAGCCAGGAGCGCGAGCTGCGGTCGTGGCTCTCCGGAGCGGCGCCCGCGCGGCCCGACGCGCGGCTTGCCGACGCACTGCTCGCCGCGGCGGCCGAGGTCGAGCACGACCACGGCGTCGCGGTCGACGTCGTCACGGTCGGCGACCGCGAGCTCGACGAGCCCGGGCACGCGCTCGTCGACGCCGCGCGCGAGGCGATCGTCAACGCCGCCAAGCACGCGGGCGCGGCAGGCCCGGTGAGCGTCTACGCGGAGGCCGCGGGTGACGGCGCGCAGGTCTTCGTGCGCGACCGCGGCGGCGGCTTCGACCCGGACGCGGTTCCCGGCGACCGCCGCGGCGTGCGCGAGTCGATCATCGGCCGCATGCGCCGCCACGGCGGGCGCGCGACCGTCAGCTCGTCGCCCCAGGGAACGGAGGTCGAGCTGTGGATCGCGTAGTGCTCGTAGACGACCACGCGCTGTTCCGCGCCGGCGTGCGGGCCGAGCTCGAGGGCCTGGTCGACGTGGTCGGCGAGGCCGGCGACGTCGGCGACGCCGCGCAGGTGATCCTCGAGACCGAGCCCGACGTCGTGCTGCTCGACGTGCACCTGCCCGGTGGCGGCGGCGTCGAGGTGATCAGGCAGGTCGCGCGCTGGCGGCCGCAGCAGCGGTTCCTGGCGCTCAGCGTCAGCGACGACCCCGATGACGTCATCCAGGTGATCCGCTACGGGGCGCGCGGCTATGTGACCAAGACGATCTCCGGCCCCGAGCTGGCCGACGCGGTGCGCCGCATCTGCGAGGGCGACGCCGTCTTCTCGCCGCGGCTTGCCGGGTTCGTGCTCGACGCGTTCGCGGGCGAGCTGCCGCCCGCGGAGGTCGATCCCGAGCTCGACATGCTCACCGCGCGCGAGCAGGAGGTGCTGCGCCACATCGCGCGCGGCTACATGTACAAGGAGATCGCGCACCGGTTGGGCATCTCCCCCAAGACCGTCGAGGCACACGTCAGCGCGGTGCTGCGCAAGCTGCAGCTCTCGAGCCGCCACGAGCTGAGCCGCTGGGCGGCCGAGCGCCGCCTCGATTAGCGTCTGGGCATGGCCGACCGCACGATCCTGTTCACCGGGTTCCCGGGCTTCATCGGGACGCGCCTGATCCCGCGCCTGCTCGCCGACGATTCCGATGCACGCGTCGTCGCGCTCGTCGAGCCGCGGATGGTGGAGCGGGCGCGCTCGGTCGCCGCGTCGCTCGGCCCACGCGTCGAAGTGCAGGCCGGCGACATCACCGACCCGCTGCTGGGGCTCGATCGGGCCGGCTACGACCGCCTCGCCGCGCAGACCACGAGCGTGCACCACCTCGCCGCCATCTACGACCTCGCGGTCGGCGCTGCGCTGGCCGAGCGCGTCAACGTGTCCGGCACGCAGCACATCGTCGAGTTCACGCGCCGCTGCGAGCGGCTCGAACGTCACAACTACGTCTCGACCGCCTACGTCGCGGGCACGCGCTCGGGGCTCGTGCTCGAGTCCGACCTGGAAGCGGGCCAGGGCTTCAAGAACCACTACGAGTCGACGAAGTTCGCCGCCGAGGTGCTCGTGCGCAACGCGATGGACGAGGTCCCGACGACGATCTACCGGCCGGCGATCGTCGTGGGCGACTCGCAGACGGGCGAGACCCAGAAGTTCGACGGGCCCTACTACCTGCTGCGCACGATCGCCGCCTCGCGCGGGCCGATCCCGAAAATCGGGCGCGGCGACGCGCTGTTCAATGTGGTCCCGGTCGACTTCGTGGTCGAGGCGATGGCGGCGGGAGCGCGCGATACCACCGCCGCGGGCAAAACGCTCCACCTCGTGGATCCTGAGCCGATCTCGAGCGCCGAGCTGACGCGGCTCCTCGCGGTCGAATACGCGGGCAAGGAACCGAAGCTCAACGTGCCGCCGGGGATGATCGAGCGCTCGCTGCGGTTCAAGGCGGTGCGCAGGATGTACGGCGGCGCGCCGCGCGAGTCGATCGCCTACCTCAACCACCCCGTGCGCTTCGACGTCACCAACGCCGCGGAGATCCTCGGCGAGCGCCAGGGCCTGCGCTGCCCGCGCTTCCCCGAGTACGTCGGCGCGATGGTCCGCTTCTTCCGTGAGCACGAGGACGACCCCGCGCTCGTGCCGGCTGCGGCCTCCTAAGCCCGCAGGCCGTCGAGCAGGATCGTCAGCAGCTTGTCCCAGTCGTGGGGCATCGCGCTGTTGGCGTTCGCCGCCATCGCGCCGCCGACCGCGCACATCAGCGTCGGCATGTTCTCGACGCCGAAGTCCGGTCGCAGCTTCCCCGCTTCCTGCGCGCGGGCGATCAGCTGACCGCTGGCGGCGCTGATCTCGGCGCGCGCGTCCGCGGCGAGCGCATGCGCTTCCGGCGTGATGTGCGACCACATGTTCTGCTGCGACGCGTCCGCGGCCATGTCCTGGACGTTGCGGCGCACGAACTTCGTGAAGTCCTCCCACGGGTCGCCGGGCTCGTCGAGGATCGCGCGGGCGCGCGCGGCGAGACCGAGGAGCTTGGTGCGGATCAGCTCCGCGACCAGCGCGTCCTTCGTCGGGAAGTGCCGGTAGACGGTGCCGACGCCGACGCCGGCCCGGCGCGCGACGTCGTCCATCTGCGTCTGGGAGCCGCACTCGGCGAACGCCTCCTTGGCGGCGGCCAGGATCCGCTCGCGGTTGCGGCGCGCGTCTGCGCGCTGACGGGGGCTTTCGTCCTGAGCAGTGCTCATGAATGTCGATCGTAGCGGCTGGACTTGACAAACGGAACCGCAGTTCCGTATGTTGCGAGTACGAAGCGGAACCGGAACTCCATTTCCAGAAAGGTCCCCCCTCTCCTCCCATGTCTCCCACCGATTCGCCTCGCGCAAAGGGATTGGCGCTCGCGTTGCTCGCGGCGGCCCAGTTCGTCGTCGTGCTTGACGCGTCGATCGTCAACGTCGCACTGCCGTCCATCGGCAGCGACCTCGACTTCTCCCAGGACAACCTGTCTTGGGTCGTCAACGCCTACACGCTGTTCTTCGGCGGCTTCCTCCTCCTCGGCGGGCGGCTGGCCGACTTGCTCGGGCGCCGGCGCATGTTCATGGCCGGCATGGTCCTGTTCGCGCTGGCCTCGCTCGCGGGCGGGCTCGCGCAGTCGGACATCCAGCTGATCGTCGCCCGCGCCGTCCAGGGCCTGGGCGCCGCGCTCGTCTCCCCGGCGGCGCTGAGCATCGTGACGACCACGTTCTCCGAGGGTGCGGAGCGCAACAAGGCGCTCGGCGTCTGGGGCGCGGTCGCCGGCTCCGGCGGAGCCGCCGGCGTGCTGCTCGGCGGGCTGTTGACCGAGAACCTCGGCTGGGAGTGGGTGCTGTTCGTCAATGCCCCGATCGGCATCGCCGCAGCCGCGCTGGCACCGCGCCTGCTGAACGAGAGCAAGGAGGGCGGCAGCGACGCTCGCTTCGACTTCGCCGGCGCGGTCTCGGTGACGGCAGGCCTTGCGCTGCTCGTCTACACGCTCGTCGACGCCAACGACGCCGGCTGGACCTCGGGTCAGACGCTCGGACTTGGGGGCTCGGCGCTCGCGCTGCTGGCCACGTTCGTGGCGGTCGAGCTGCGCAGCCGCAAGCCGCTGGTTCCGTTCGCGATCTTCCGGGACCGGACGCGAACCGGGGCGAACGTGGTGTCGCTCCTGATCGGCATGTCGCTGTTCTCGATGTTCTTCTTCATCTCGCTGTACATGCAGCAGGTGCTCGGCTACGACGCGATGGAGGCAGGGCTGGCGTATCTGCCGCTGGCGCTCGTGATCATCGTCTCGGCGGGCGTCGGCTCGCAGCTCGTGACGCGGCTGGGCTTCAAGCCCGTCCTCGTCGCGGGGATGCTGTTCGTCGCCGTCGCGCTCGCGCTGTTCGCGCAGGTGAGCGCACCGGACGGCTCGTACGTCGGCGATGTCCTGCTGCCGTCGATCCTGGCCGCGATCGGGCTCGGGCTGTCGTTTGTGACGGTGACGATCGCCGCAGTCGCGAACACGCGCCCGAGCGAAGCCGGCCTGGCGTCGGGCCTCGTGAACACCGGCCAGCAGGTCGGCGGCGCGCTCGGCCTCGCGATCCTTGCCGCGGTCTCGACCGCGACCACGAGCGACGCGTTAGCCGAGGGCGTCCGCGACCGCGCGGTCGCGCTGACCGAAGGGTTCCAGGACGCGTTCCTGGTCGGGTCCGGCTTCGCGCTGCTCGGCGCGTTGCTGGCCGCCACGCTGATCTCGTCGCGCGCCTCGCGGGAGCATGCCGCGGCGGCGCGGAGCGGCGAGCTGCAGCCGGTGGCCGCGGCCGTCTGAGCGTCACTGCCGGGCACTGGGATGACATGCCCGGGGCCCGGCAAGGCGCTGTTAGTGTCGGCCGATGAAACGGCCACCGCGGGCGTTGCTTCCCGCACTCGCCCTCGCGCTCACACTGCCTGCCACGGCGGCGGCGTACGTGACGCTCGGGCCGACGAACGCCAACCCCGACCCGAGCAACGCGCAGGCCTTGAACTGGCCTTCCGCAAGCCTCCTGTTCACAGCGGCGGCCCCCGTCGGGGTGCAGCTCTCCGCCCCCGCCGGCGGCGTCGTCGTGCGCTGGCGGCTGTTCACCGATCGGGTAGGGCCGGACACCTCGGTGCAACTGCGGCTCCTGGTCCCGGTCGCCGGGGACGATTACCAGGTGACGCGCTCCGGTCACGCGATTCCGGTTGCGCCGGCCGACCCGACCGGAGCGCAGGACCGCAATCTCCTGCACATTTTCGAAGGCGGGAATCCGATCGAGGCCGGGGAGCTCGTGGGCGTCCAGCTGACGCGCCCGTCGTCGGGGGGTTTCGTCATGCCGATGCTGCCCGTCGGCACCGGGTGGGCGTACCGCTGCATGGGACCGGCTTGCGCCGGCAGTGCACCGCCGCCTCCCGACGGGGGCACCGCGCCGACGTCGCCGATCAACGGCCAGTTCGTGGCCCTGAACGCCGACATAGAGCCGGACACCGACGGCGACCGGTTCGGTGACGACTCGCAGGACCGCTGCACGGACCAGGCCGGGACCGATCGCGGCTGCCCGCCGGGCGCGCTCGACCCGCAGGTGGTGCGCGAGGTCGTCACCGAGCGTGAGACCGTCGTCCAGGTAGTGCAGCCCGGCAACGCGCTCGCCATCATCGACCCCACGGCGGTTCGGTTCACGCGCGGCCGCCGGCAGCTCTCGGTGCCGCTGCGATGCCCCGACCAGGCCCGCAGCCGCTGCGTCGGGCGGATCAGCGCGAAGACGGTCCGCGTGCCGATCGGCAAGCGGCGGCGCTCGCTGAGTCTCGGAAGCGCTCGCTACTCGGTTGGCCGCAACAGCACGCGCAGGATCGCGATAAGCGTGCCGCGCCGCTCGCGAACAGCATTGGGGCGCCTGCGCACGGTCCGCGTCGTCGTCGCGCTGACAGAGTCGGCCGAGGTCCAGCGGACGCTCGGCTAGGCGACCGGCTCGCGCGGGCGCCAGCTCGCGCGGGCGCGGTCGAACGCGTTCCAGTCGACCGGGCCGGGGCCTTCGGGCTCCGGCTCGTCTTCGTCATCGTCATCGTCGTCCCAGCCGCCGCCGCGCAGCGTCCAGGCGGCGAGGCAGAGGCCCTCGATGCCGAGCACGCCCAGCACGGCCGCGAGTGTCGGCTCGCCCGTGAGCAGCGCCTCGGCGGCGAGCACGTAGCAGCACAGCGACAGGCCCAGGAGCAGCGACGACATCCGTCGTGACGCCGACGGTGCGGGCGCGCCGAAGAAGCAGCAGATGATCGAGATCGCTAGGGCGACAACCAGCGCCGCCTTGATCAAGAGCAGCGACACGACACAAAGATCCTCCCCGCGGGCGCCCCGCGTCAAGCGCAGATCTACAGCGCTTTGAGCTCTTCGGTGATATCGCTGACGCTGGACTTGGCGTCGCCGAACAGCATCGCGGTCTTCGGGTTGTAGAAGAGCGGGTTGTCGATGCCGGCGAAGCCCGAGCTCATCGAGCGCTTGAGGATGATCACGGATTGGGACTCGTCCACATTGAGGATCGGCATCCCGTAGATCGGCGAGTCCGGTTTGGTGCGCGCGTCGGGATTGGTGACGTCGTTGGCCCCGATGACGATCGCGACGTCGGTGCGCGGAAACTCGCCGTTGACGTCGTCCATCTCCTTGAGCTGGTCGTAGGGCACGTCGGCCTCGGCGAGCAGCACGTTCATGTGGCCCGGCATGCGGCCCGCCACGGGATGGATCGCGTACTTGACCTCGACGCCCTTGGCCTCGAGGTGCTTGGCCATCTCGCGGACCGCGTGCTGAGCCTGCGCGACCGCCATGCCGTAGCCCGGCACGACGATCACCTGGCGCGCGTAGGCCATCTGGATCGCGGCGTCGGACGCCGACGTCGAGCGGACCGTGCCGCCGGCGCCCGTGTCCCCCGCGGCCGCCGTCACCTCGCCGCCGAAACCGCCGGCGACGATGTTCGGGATCGAGCGGTTCATGGCCTCGGCCATGAGGTTCGTGAGGATCGAGCCCGAGGCGCCGACGATCATGCCGGCGACGATCAATGAGGTGTTGTCGAGCGCGACGCCGGTCGCCGCGGCGCTTAGGCCCGTGAACGCGTTCAGCAACGAGATCACGACCGGCATGTCTGCGCCGCCGATCGGCAGCACCATCAGGTTGCCGAGCGCGGCCGCGCAGAGCAGCAGGCCGATCATGAGGATCTCCTCGTTGCTGCCGGCGACGATCGCGGTGCCGCACGCGAGCGCGCCCGCGAGCAGCGCGAAGTTGACGAGCTGCTGCGGCTTGCCGAGCGTGATCGGGCGGCCGGGCAGAAGCTCCTGGAGCTTCGCGAACGCGATGTTCGAGCCCCAGAACGAGACCGACCCGACGATCGCGGCGAAGACGGTGAAGATCGCCACATACGTGGGCGCATGCGAGAACCCGTCGGACTCACGGAACTCGACCCAGGCGATCAGCGCGACCGCGCCGCCGCCGACGCCGTTGAACAGCGCGACCATCTGCGGCATCGCGGTCATGCGCACGTTGCGCGCCGCGGGGACGCCGACCGCGGTCCCGATCGCTACACCGAGGACGATCAGCCCCCAGTCGCCGATCTCGGGCAGCAGCAGCGTCGCGAGCAGCGCGAGGCCCATGCCGATCGCGGCGATGCGGTTGCCGCGCACCGCGGTCTTGGGGCCGGTCAGGCCGCTGAGGCCGTAGATGAACAGGCCGAAGCTGACGATGTACAGGACGTCGATGAAGTCCTGGTCCTGCAGGAAGGAGGCGACGATCACTCCGGTTGCGCCTCCGCCTCTACCTGCTCCTTCGGCTTGCTCTTGAACATCTCGAGCATGCGGTCGGTGACCAGGAAGCCGCCGACGACGTTGATCGTGCCGAACGCGATCGCGATGACGAGCAGCAGCTCGTTGAGGAAGCCTTCGGAGACGCCGACGATCAGGATCCCGCCGAGCACGACGATGCCGTGGATCGCGTTCGTGCCCGACATCAGCGGCGTGTGCAGCGTGTTCGGGACCTTCGAGATCACCGCGTAGCCGACGAAGCCCGCCAGCACGAGGATCGCGAGGTTCGTGACGAGCGTCGAAGCCGCGACGATCATGCCGGGGCGCCCTCCTTCTCTCTCGTGACGCATGCGCCGGCGATGACCTCGTCCTCGAAGTCGAGCTTCAGCGCGCCCTCGTCGTCGGTGAACAGCTCGAGCAGCGCCTGCACGTTGCGCGCGTACAGCTGGCTGGCGTGCTCGGGCATCGTGGCCGGCAGGTTGAGCAGGCCGACGATCGTGACGTCGCGGTCCACGGCCACTTCGCCGGGCTTGGTGAGCTCGCAGTTGCCGCCGGTCTCCGCGGCGAGGTCGACGATCACGCTGCCCGGCTTCATGCCTTCGACGGCCTCGGTCGTGACCAGCTTCGGGGCGGGACGGCCCGGCACGAGCGCCGTGGTGATCACGACGTCGAAGCCCTTGATCGCGTCCGTCAGCGCCTGCTGCTGCTGCGCCTTCTCCTCGTCGGTCAACTCGCGCGCGTAGCCGCCCTCGCCCGCGGCCTCGATCCCGAGGTCGAGCCAGTTCGCGCCCAGCGACTGCACCTGCTCGGCGACCTCGGGGCGCACGTCGTAGCCGGTCGTCTGGGCGCCGAGGCGGCGCGCCGTCGCGAGCGCTTGCAGGCCGGCGACGCCCGCGCCGAGCACGAGCACCTTCGCCGGCGGGATCGTCCCGGCGGCCGTCATCAGCATCGGGTAGAAGCGTGTGGCGTGCCCGGCGCCGAGCAGCGCGGCCTTGTAGCCGGCGACGTTCGCCTGCGAGCTGAGCGCGTCCATCGACTGCGCACGGCTGATCCGAGGGATCGCCTCCATCGCGAACGCCGTCACGCCGCGCTGCTTGAGGGCCGCGGTGATCTCGGGGTTCGAGAGCGGCGCGAGGAAGCCGACGTAGATCGAGCCGTCGCCGAGCTTGGCGACCTCGTCGTCGGCCGGCGGCGCGACCTTGACGACGACGTCCGCACCCCACGGGTCGCCGAGCGTCGCGCCGGCATCCTCGAAGAGCGCGTCCGGCACCAGCGCGTCGCGGCCGGCGCCCGCCTCGACCACGACCTCATGGCCCGCGCCGGCGAGCTTGCGCACGACATCGGGCACGAGCGCGACCCGCCGCTCGCCCTGCGCGGTCTCCTTGGGAACGCCGATCCGCATCGGACGAGGACCCTATACAGCGGCGAGTTTCGTCGGTTACCGGGCGCGGTGGCGTTCCGCTCAGGCGTTTCGCGAAGCGCCGGCGCGGTCGGTCGGCACCGAGGGAGAGCGACCCCGGCGAAGTGGCAAAGACGCAACCGAAGTCGAGCCCGCGGCGATCGTGATCGGCTTTGGGGGGCGCATGGCAACCCCTACCTCGATCACGCCACCGCCCGCGGCCGCGAACTGTCACGGAAGAGCCACGGCGTAACACCTCTCGCTCCCTCGCTGCCAACCAACGCCCGCCCGCACCCCGCAAACGCCCGCGCGGAGCGCCCACAACGCAAGCGCTCAACACCCCCGCCCCGGCCGCCGCAACGCCCCGACCGGCGGCACCCGGCCCGACAGCGCGAGCACCGCGTCGGTCGACGCGATCGTGCGGCTGCCGGAGTCCGTCGCGGTGAACTGGAAGGCGCCGTCGGGGCGCTGGAGCGCGCGCAGCGCGCGCACTGCCCGCGGGTCGCGCGCGCCGAGCGCGCGCTGGGCGAGGATCGCTAGTGCTGTGGAGTTGGCCTCGTTGCGGTCGCGGCGGCCGAGGGCGTAGCCGCCGCTGCGCGTGCGCTGGGCGCGCAGCCAGCGCGCGGCCGCCCGCAGCGCGCCGTGCGAGCGCGCGACGCCCGCGGCACGCAGCGCGAGGATCGCCAGCGCCGTGTGGGTGACGTCGTCGCGCGCCGAGCGCGAAAGCGTGAAGTTCCAGCCGCCGCTCCCGCGCGTTCCGAGCAGGAAGCGGATCGTCGACTGCGGCGGGCGCTGCCCGAGCGCCCTGAACGCGAGCATCCCGAGCGCGTGGTCCCAGGCCGTGCGGCCGTAGCGGCCGGCGCGGCCGAACCCGGCGAGCCGCCGCTGCATGTCGGTGCGTCCAGCGCAGCGCGGGTTGCCGACGCCGGAGGCGGCGAGGCCGATGATCACCTTGCCGGTCGCGCCCGCGGTGCGCGCGTAGCCGACCGCGCCCCGGCGCAAGGCGGTCGCCCTCCTCGCTGCCTCGTCGCGCCGCAACGACCCGGTGGCGCGCAACGCCACGAGCGCGTCCGCGGCCTGCCCGTTCGCCGCGGCGCCAACCGCACGCTCGAGCCAGCGCGCACCGGCCCGGGCCGCGCCGCGGTCGGATGTCGCGGCAAGCGCGCTCGCGGCGAGCGCGGCACACGCCGCGCCCAGAAGCGCAGCGACGCGCCACTTCATGCCCGCGCCGCCTCCGTCTCGGGCGCGGGCAGCCAGCGCACGTCGAGCCGGTCGCGAAAGCGGCGCAGCGCGCGTACGAACGCGGGGCCGAACGCCAGACAGAAGACGAGGTTGCCGACAGCGTGCGCGATGTTGAACGCCGCCGACGAGCCGCTGATCGCGAGGTATTGGCCGAGCGTGTGCTGACCGCTGAACGTGGTCCAGGTCGAGAAGTCCATGACCGCGCCGAACGCGAGACCCGCCGCAGCGCAGACGAGCGCAAGCGGCCAGCGCCCCATCCGCCCGCCGGTGGCCGCGGCGAGAACCGCGCCGAGCACGCCGATCGCGCCCCAGGCGCCCATCTGCCACGGCGTCCAGTAGCCCTGACCGAGCGCCAGGTTCGAGGCGATCGCCCCGACCGCGCCGATCGCGAACGCGGGCGCGCCGCCGAGCGCGTATCCCGACAGCAGCACCATGTCGGTCGTCGGCTTGATGTTCGGAAGCGGGGCGAACGCGAGCCGCCCGAGCGTCACGAGCGCGGCCAGCGTCGCCACCAGCGCGAGCACCTTCGCCGACGGGTGCGACCGCTCATACCAGGTGAAGCCGGCGACGAGGATCAACCCCAGGATTCCGAACGACGCCGCCTCCCAGCTCATCGCGCGCGGCCTCCTTCAGCGACCGGCTCGGCATGCATGCGGGCGCGCAGCAGCTCCGCGCCCTCGGCCGGAGTAAGCGCGCCGCCGGCGCCGCCGAGGACACGCGCCGTCTCCGTCGCGAAGTACCAGCCGCCGCCGAGCACCGCGGCGGTCGGCCCGTCGGCGATCGGCCGCCCGTCGGCCAGCAGCACGACGCGCTGCGCGAACGCGGCGGCGAACTCCGCGTCGTGCGTCGCGACGAGCACGACGGCCCCGTCGCCGGCGAACGTGCGCAGCCGCGCCGCGAGATCCTCCTTCGACGCGCGGTCCATGCCGCGCGTCGGCTCGTCGAGGCACACCGCGGCCGGCGGCTCGTCGCCGTCGAGGACGATCGCGAGCGCGAGCCGCTGGCGCTCGCCGCCGCTGAGGTCCCGCGGGTGCCGCTCGATCGCGTCGCCGAGGCCGACCGCCTCCAGCGCGGCGGCCGAGGCCTCGTCGCCGACGCGCTCGTGCAGCAGGTAGTCGTTCGGGTTCTGCAGCAGGAGCGCCACGCGGCCCGCCGCGGTGACCCGCCCGCGCGTCGGCTCCTCGAGCCCGCCGGCGTGGCGCAGCAGCGTGGACTTCCCCGCCCCGTTGCGGCCCATGACGGCCACGCGCTCCCCCGCCGCGAACGCCAGGTCGACGGCGCGCAGCGCGACGCGCCCGCCGCGATGCTCGTACCAGACGCCGTCGAATGCGAGCGCCGCCGCGCGCCGCTCGCGCCGCCCGGCGCGCTCCGGCGGTGTCACCGAAGGGTCTGACCCCTCAGCGACATCCGGCAGCAGCCCCTGCACGCGCAACGCGTCGCGCGCCTGCTTGACGCCGGCCGGCGGCGCGCCGAGGCCCGCGCGGCCGAAGAGCCGCGCGACCGGGGTCTGCAACGCGGGCTCGTGCGACCCGGCCCAGGCCAGGAACTCCGCGGGCGGGGCGTCGCACGCGATCGTCCCGTCGTCGAGCGCGATCACGCGGTCCGCCGCCGCCATGCAGCGCTCGAGCCGGTGCTCGGCGAGCACGACAGCCGTGCCCCATTCCTCGTTGAGCCGCCGCAGGAGCCAGACGAGCTCGTCGCCCGCGACGGGATCGAGCTGCGACGTCGGCTCGTCGAGCAGCACGACCCGCGGGCGCCCGGCAAGCGCCGCGCCCAGCGCGACACGCTGGAGCTCGCCCCCCGACAGCTCGGTGGTGGGCCGGTCGAGCAGGCCCTCGATCCCGAGCGCGAGCGCCGCCTCCTCCACCCCGCGCGCGACCGCGGCCGGACCGTGCCCGCGGTTCTCGAGCGGGAACGCCAGCTCGGCGCGGACCGTGCCCATCACGACCTGCGTCTCAGGGTCCTGGAAGAGCGTGCCCGCGACGGCGGCGATGTCGCCGGGACCGTGCTCGCGCGTGTCCAGCCCGGCGACGCGCACGCGGCCGCCGAACGTGCCGCCGTGGAAGTGCGGCACCAGCCCACTCGCGGCTCGCAGCAGCGTCGACTTGCCGGAAGCCGACATGCCGGCGAGCAGCACGAATTCCCCCTCCTCGATCCGCAGGTCGACGCCCCGCAGCGCATCCGACCCGGCATCGGGGTAGCGATAGCCGACCGACTCGAACACCAGCGCGGCGGTCACGGCTCGATGCCCCGCCGGTTGGCGAACGGCGCGAGCGCCGCGACTCCGAGCGCAAGCGCGAGACCCGCGTGCTCGACGAGCGGCGCCGCGCTCAGCGTCGGGTAATAGCCGAAGTCCGCCATGCCGCCGGCGCGGGCGCCGACCGCCAGGGCCACGATCGCCCCGGCGGATGCGGCGAACGCGAGGTCGTGGCGCGACCAAGGCTCGCGCGTGTAAACGGAACGGTGCGCCGCGCCGTAGCCGCGGACCTCGAGCGTTGCCGCCACGTCGAGCGCGCGATCGAGCGCGCCGGTCGCGAGCGCGCGGACGACCGCGACGTTGCCCGCTCGGCCCGTTGCGGCGGCGCCCGCGCGGCAGCGGCGCGCGTCGTTGAGGCGCTGCGCGTCGCGCGCGAGCACCGGCAGCAGGCGCGTCGCCAGCGCGGCGGCCAATGCCGAGCGGAACGAGATCCGCCGGAACAGCCGCAGCAGGCGATCCGGATCGACGGCGGCCGTGAGCAGCGCGAAGCACGCGAGCGCGACCACGATCCGCAGCCCCGTGACCGCGCCGTAGACGACCGCCTCGAGCGTCAGGTCGACGTAGCCGAACGGCGGCACGTTCCCGACGCGCGCGATGACCGTGAGCCCGTCGCGCACGACGAACGGGTTGATAACAGCCCACAGGATCGCGATCGGAAGCGCCCACAGAGCGGCGCGCACGACCTCGCGCCAGACGCCGGCGCCGGCTGCGGCCGCGAGCACGATCGCCCCGACCGCGCCGAGGACGAGCGGATGCTCGGCAGTGAACGCGGCGCACGCCAGCGCGAGGCACCACATGCCGCCGGCGGCCGCGCGCGCGGCGTGCAGCGGGCTTGCGCGGCGACGGTAGATCACCGGCCGCGCTCCGGCAGCGGCACGCCGCGGCCGTCCGCGACCGCCAGCGCGAAACGGCGCGCGAGCACGCCCTCGTCGAGCGCCCGCGCGGCCGCCTCGACACCCGCGGCGTCCGTGCCCGTGATCAACCAGACCGGGCGATCGTCGTCACGCTGCGTCGCGGCGACCAGGCCCGCCCCGGCGCGCAGCGTGCGCGCGACATCGCCGGCGTCCGTGAGCAGCGCGATCGACCGGCCGTCACGAGCGGGGCGCGCGTAGACGCCGCTGTCCTGCGGACCGTCCTCGAGCAGCGTGGCCGCGGCGTCACCACGCAGCGCGCGCCACGGGCCGACGAGCACTCGCAGCGTCTCCTTGACCGGCACCGGCGACAGCTGCGACCGGCCGACGACGACGCCCGCCTTCGTCAGCGCGCGCGCCACGGCATCGCACGCCGGCGCCTCGGGGTCAGCGCACTCCATCCGTGTCGGCAGCCGCTCGCCGTCGAGCCCGTTGCGGAACGGCTCGGGGAACTGGCCGACGACCGCGGGCACGCCGATCGCCTCGCCCCAGTCGTGGTGGTCCCACCAGACGCTGTCGCCCTCGTGCACACGTATCGACGCAGCGCCCTTCTCGCCCTGACTGCCGTTGACGAAGAAGAACCAGTCGAACGCGCGCCCTGAGCGCTCACCGCCGGTGATGCCGTC
The DNA here is from genome assembly GCA_963832195.1 of uncultured Conexibacteraceae bacterium. Classification (GTDB taxonomy): domain Bacteria; phylum Actinomycetota; class Thermoleophilia; order Solirubrobacterales; family Solirubrobacteraceae; genus Baekduia. The sequence goes on along the minus strand of CAWHTH010000003.1, from coordinate 15,902 downwards.
GATGCCGTGGACGAAGGCTCCGCCGAAGCGCGTCTGTACGCGCGCGTTGCGCTGCAGCAGCCGCATCACCGTGTCCGACCCGCCGACGTCCGGCCGCGGCTCGTCGATCACCACGCGCGAGCCGAAGTCCTGCGTGACGAGCAGCCGCGCGCCGGTCGGCTCGTCGCCGGCCCCGAGACCGCAGCCGGCGACGAGCGCGGCGAGACCGAAAGCGAGGGCCGCCCGTCGCATCACGCGACGTGGAACACGATCCGGTTGCGGCCGCGCGCGAGAACCGAGTCGCGGTTCCCCGCGCCGTCCGCGAACTCGACGTCGAGGACATAACGGCCGCGGGCCAGCCGCGACGGGAGCAGGTACGACCACTCGGCGCGTGCGCCCGCCGAGAACCAGCGGCCGCGCGCCGCGCCACAGCGCCGCATGCGCACGAACGCCTGCGTGCGCTCGTCGAACGTCGCACAGCGCCCGTCGCGCCTACGAGAAAGCCTGAGCCGCACGTCGCGCACCCCGGACGGGTCCGCCTCGACGATCCCGCGCAGCTCGCGCGGCCCGGTGCCGGCCGCGAACCGCTGCTGCTCGGCGATCCCCTTGATCACGGCGTGAGCGGCGCGGCGGTCGGGCGTCCCGCAGAACCCGTCGTCGCCGTTCGTGACGCACGGCGGCGGCACCGGCGCGGGGGGCGCCGGCTCACCGGGCTTCGCGGTGCCGCAGAAGCCGTCGTTGCCGTCCGTCGCGCACGCATCGAGGCGGTCCGGCGCGCGATTGCCCTTGGTCGCCCTGATCTGCAGCGGCCCGCCCGCGCCCGCGGTCAGCGTCGCGCGCCCGTCGGCGCCGGTCTGCGCGCTCGCGTCGCCGGCGGTGACCGTCGCGCCCTCGGCCGGGGACAGCGTCGTCGTCCCTTCGAACGTGTTCGGGTCGAACGTCGTGGTCGCCTCCTCGACGAGCACGCTGAACGTCTGCCCGGGCACGACCTTCTCCGGTGGCGTGATCACCAGCGGCTCGTCGTAGCCCGCGATGCCCTCGGTGAACGGATCGTCGGACGCGAAGACGAGCACCTCGTCGCCGTCGACCACCACGATCTGGCATGCGCCGACGTTCTGGTACCGGTTGTTGAAGTAGATCGACCAGTAGGCGCCGGAGCCGAATGCGTGCGCCTCGCCGAGCAGCGTCTCGACCGTGTACGACCCGAACGAGTAGCTCCCGCTCCAGTCACCCGCGGTCGCGGACTCGATCGCACCGATCGCGGTGTTGCCGGGACACGAGTGCTCGCCGTCCTTGTCGACGCTCGCCGGCGTCTGGAACGGCGCCGGCGCCCGCACGACCGAGAGGCCTTCGACCTGCACGTTCGCCGTGACGGCCACGGCGGGCTCGGCGCCCAGCGCAGCAATGCCTCCGACGAGGACTCCCAACCACTTCTTCGACATGAGCCACCCCTTTCCACGAGGGCGTATGGGCTGACGGTCGGGGCAGGTCTCCTGGCTTCCGGGCTTCTTCTCGCCGCGCCTTCCCGCGACCGCAGATGCGGTCGCAGTGGCTGCGCGTGCCGCGCGTGCGGCGAGACGCTTGCCCGGTCACAGTGGCGGGTCCGCGCCGGTTTCGCACCGGCTTCCCTAGACCACCGACCAACGACAGCGTGATTGTAGTCTGGACCTCGTGACCGTGAACCTCACGCGGATCTACACGAAGCTCGGCGACGGCGGCGAGACGCACCTGGGCGACATGAGCCGCGTGCCGAAGACGCACCCGCGCATCGAGGCCTACGGCGCGGTCGACGAGCTCAACGCCCACATCGGCGTCGCGCTCGCCGGCGGCAGCCTGCCGGAGCAGTACGCGGCCTGGCTGCGGCGCGTCCAGAACGACCTCTTCGACGTCGGCGCCGACCTGTCGGTTCCGCACGGCGGCGAGCGCGAGCGCCTGCGCGTCCAGCCCGCGCAGACCGAGTGGCTCGAGCAGGCGTGCGACGAGGTCAACGCGACGCTCACGCCGCTGAAGTCGTTCGTGCTGCCGGGCGGAACGCCCGCCGCGGCGCAGCTGCACGTTTGCCGCACTGTGTGCCGTCGCGCCGAACGCCGCGCGCTGGCGGTCGAGGACGGAAACCCCGAGGTGGTCCGCTACCTCAACCGGCTCTCAGACCTGCTGTTCATCCTCAGCCGCGGCGCGAACGCGGGCGATGAGCCGCTCTGGGAGCCGGGCGCCTCGCAGCAAGCTTGACCCGCGTCGGGCGTTGACGCTGGCGTGTGGAGGACAAGCCTCGCGCTCGCCGCGCTCCTCGCGGCCGCGTCGCCCGCCGCGGCACAGGAGCGGCCGCAGCCGTGTGACGGCAAGCCGCTGATCGCGGACGCCGCCGGCGACCAGCTCGAGGACCCGTCAGGGCTGGGCGCGGGACGACCCGGGCCCGCGAACGCGGACATCCGCGGCGTCTTCCTGCTGCACGACAGCCAGCGCACGACCGCGCACATCGCCGTCGCCGAGCTGCGCCGTGACGTGCCCGCGTCCGGATCGGCGATCTACTGGCACCTCGACTTCACCGTCGGTGGGGTCATGCGCTGGGTGCGCGCCGAGAGCCGCAACGACGGCACCGTCGCCTACCGCTTCGGCACGCGCGACGGATCAGCGCTCACCATTCGCGGCACGACCACGGGGAGCCTGGCCGAAGGCGTCGACGGCGTCGCGACGATCGTGATCCCGTCGACGCTGGTGAAGCTCGGTGACGAGCTCACCGCCGTCGCCGGCGTCGTGCACCAGTCCGACGGCGTCAACGTCGGCGAGATGGACCGCGCGCCCGACAGCGGCGAGGCGCAGTGGGTCGTCGCGCCCTGCGGCGGCGCGCCGGAGCGGCCGCCGGCCACCACCTCGCCCGCGACCACCGCCGGCCCGTCGGGATCGCTGCCGCTGGCGGTGCCGGACACGCTGGGGTCCGCCGCGCGCGCGACACGGCGTGAGCGACTGGGATTCAAGGTGCGCGCCCGCGTTCGCATCCGCGAGCTCCGCGTGCTGCTGCGCGACCCGAGCGGGCGCGTCGTGGCCCGCGGGCGCCGCCACCGGCGCACGAGCGGCATCTTCACGCTGGTCCTGCGCGTCGAGCGGCGGCTGCGCGCCGGCACCTACATCTTCGACGCCAGTGCGATCGCGGCGGGCCGGCGCCGGTCATACGTCCGCACCGTACGGCTGCGTGCGTAGACACCCGTGGAGGAGCGCCCCTCGCGCCGCCGAATCATGCCGCGAGGTGAAGGTGCTCGCAGCCATCCCGTCGTGGACCGGCGCGCCGCTCTGCGATGCGGCCGGCGCCCCGCTGGGCCGCGTCCGCGAGGTGCTCTTCGACGAGGCCACGCGCGCGCCGTCCTGGTTCGTGGCCGACGTCGACGGCCGCCGCACGCTGATCCCCGCCCAGGGCGCGCTCAGCCGCCCGCAGTTCGTGGTCGTGCCGCACGACCGCGAGACCGTGCGCAGCGCGCCCACGAACCTCGTCGAGCTGCGCCGCCATTACGGCCTCCGGCCCGCTGCCGCCTGAGCTAGGCTCAACGCACCTAATCGGGAGGCAATGAAGCGATGAAGAAGTTCTTGTCGGGGATCGTCGTCGTGGCCGCTTTCGTCGCGCTGGCGATCGTCCCAGCCGGCGCGGTCGACGACACCAAGCCCGAGGTCACGTGCGCAGGCGCATTCGCGACCGACAACCCCACCGACAGCTCCGGCCCAGCCAACACGGAGGTCAAGCAGGGGTTCTTCAAATACAGCGCCGACGGCGAGGTCACCGCGAACATCCAGGTCGCCAGCCTCGACAAGGCCGCCGCGGAAAACAGCTCCGGGACGAACTGGTACGTGGTGTGGGAAGCGGCGGACGGGGCGATCAGGTACGTGAGCGCCGCGCTCGACTCCGCCGGCGCTGTCACATACGACTTCGGCACGCTCGCCAACAATGTCTTCACGGCCGAGGGCACGACCTCCGGCGCCTTCTTCGAGGGCCCCGACGGGGTCATCCAGATCGTGATCCCCGCCGCCTTCGGCGGGACCGACGGCACTGAGCTCAAGGCGCCCTACGTGGAGGTCTTCGTCTCGACCTCGCTGGTGGTCGTCTCATCGCTCGCGACCGTCGATCGCGCACCCAACGAAGACGGCACTGGCGGCGCCAGCTACACCGTTGCGCCCTGCCCCGCGACCGCGGCCCCGGCCACCCCGGGCACCGGCCAGAATCAACCCCCCGCCCTCGGCGTGCGCGTGAGCCCGTCGAAGGTCTCCGCGAAGAAGGCCGGCAAGGGCAAGAAGCTCACGTTCACGCTGAAGTCCGCTGACACGCTGACCAAGCTCTCGCTTCGGCTGGCCCAGGGCAAGAAGACGATCGCGAGTGGCTCGCTCTCGAAGCTCAACGGCACGGGCCGCGCGACGCTGAAGGTAAAGGCGAAGCCGAAGACGGGCAGCGCGACGCTGCGGATCACCGCCACCGATGCCGGCAGCACCAGGCGTCAGGGCACGTACAAGATCAAGGTCACGAAGTGAAGCTCGAGGGCGTCCACCACATCACCGCGATCACAGGGGACGCCCCTCGCAACGTCGAGTTCTACGTCGGGACACTCGGGCTGCGGATGGTCAAGAAGACCGTCAACCAGGACGACCCGACGATCTACCACCTGTTCTACGGCGACGAGGAAGGCTCGCCGGGGATGGACCTGACGTTCTTCGAGTACCCCGGCGCGGCGCCGGGTCAGGCGGGCGACGGCATGGTGCATCGCATCGTCTGGCGCGTCGCCGCGCCAGAGGCGATCGAGTTCTGGCGCGACCGCCTCGCGTCCGAGGACGTCGAGACACGGGACGAGGACGGCACGCTGGTGTTCGCGGACCCCGAAGGGCTCGAGCACCAACTGATCGTCGACGACAGCGGCGAGCAGCCGCTGACGGCGGACGCTCCCGACGTGCCGGCCGATCACGCGCTGCAGGGCTTCGCCGGCGTCCGCGTGTTCGCGTCCAACCCGGCGCGCAGCGCGGCGATGCTCGGCGACACGCTCGGGTTCGAGGACCAGGGCAACGCCGTCTGGGCGGTGCGCGGCGACGAGCGCTCCGGCTCCTACGCGTATGACGCGTCCCCTGCTGAGCGTGGGCGGCCGGGCGGCGGCACGGTCCACCACATCGCGTTCGCGTCACCGCCGGACGACATCGGCGCCTGGCGCGAGCGGGCGGCATCGGCGAACCCGGCCACCACCGAGATCATCGACCGCTTCTACTTCAAGTCCGTCTACTTCCGCGAGCCGTCGGGCGTGCTGTTCGAGATCGCGACGATCGGGCCGGGCTTCACCGCCGACGAGCCGCTCGAGGCGCTCGGCGAGAAGCTGTCGCTGCCGCCGCGCTTCGAGCACCTGCGCGAGCGGCTCGCCGACGTGCTGACACCGCTGCCCGACCCGCGCGCCCGGCGCGGGTCGCCATTGCCCTAGCCTGGCGGACGTGAGCTCCGACCCCCGCGCACTGCTTGCCGAAATTCCGCCGGCGAAGATCGCGACGCCGAAGGACTTCGTCGCGATCCTGCGCCGCGACGCTGAAGGTGAGGAGGTCGACCTCGATGCCGTCGACGCCTGGGTCAAGGAGAACGGCGGGACGATCCGCCGCACGCAGCCGAGCCAGGCGCAGTTCGGCGGCGGCAGCCGCCAGCGCCCGCAGATGTTCCCGGCGGAGCTCTACTACGTGCTGCCGCGCGCGGCCCTGCGCGGCTAGCGCGTCAGCCGTCCGCGCCGGCGGCGCCGAACACCTGCGCCGGGTCCCGAAACGCGCGGAAGTACGTGATCTTCCCGTCGCGGAACTTGAGGACCCAGCCGACCGCGGTATCGCCGGCCAGCCCGCTGTCCTTGCCGCGGTACACGATCCGCCCGACCGCCATCGCGACGTCGTCGATCGCGAGCATGCCGGTCACGTCGGCGTAGCTCACTCCCCACGCATCGTCGAGATCGCGCATGTAGTTGCGCGTCCCGTCGTGCCCTCGATAGACGCCACCCGCGCCCATCGCGAACAGTGAGTACCACTCGACGTCCGGATCGCTGACCGCGACCAGCTCGTCGGTTTCGCGCTGGCCCATCAGGTCGAGCACGCGCCGCGCAAGATCGAGTGTCTGCTCCGACACCGCGCCAGTATCGCCCATCGACCGCCGCCGCCCGCGGTGGTGCTAGGTGCGCAGCCGGGATCGCGCTAGCTTGCACTCATCGCTCCTTCTAAAGGTGCAGCCGGCGCACGCGTCGCGATCGTTCAAGCTCCCCCTCAAGCGGATCGCGTAGGTGCGCACTCGATGATCAGCAGACGACATCACTGGCCGGTCTTGTCCGCGGTCTTCACCGCGCTCCTCGTTCTCGCCCCACCCGCGCTCGCCAGGCCCGATTTGGGTGGGCCGACCGCCGTCGCCGCGAAGTTCCCCGCTGGGATCGATGTCTCGGTTCCGCCGGGTGGCTCAGCGACGGTGGGATCTCCACCGATCCCGCTCACGATGGGGTCGCTGGTCATGGACGTCGCGCCGGAGAAGGACGACGAGGCGTTCAACAGCCTCCGCCTGTTCTTGTCGGAGATACCGACTCCGGGCAAACGGATCCTGGCCTGCGCCTTCATCTTCCGAGGGATCGTGCACGGCCTGGACGACGACAGCTTCCAGGTCAAGGGGAGCGTCGACGACGCGCCCCTTGCGCTTCTGTTCATGTCGATGTGCGCACAGCTCGCCGTCTCGATCGACAACGGTCCTCCGAAGGCGGCCGCCGCGGCAACGGGGTGCAGTCAGCAGCGGCGGCAGGTCGCGATCAGCATCAGCCGCAGCGGCAGCAGATACTCGGGCAGCTTCGACGGCACGGTTCAGCGCTCGACAAAACGCCCGCCGCTGCGGATCACGTGCAAGCGCAAAGGCACGGGCTACTCCATCCGCGTCCGGCCACGTAAGAAGGGCGCCCGTCTGCGCAGCGTCACAGGATCGCGCGTGCGCCTCGGCTTCCAAAGCCCGGCCAGCACATCCTCACCGGCGCGGATGCGCGTGACCTTCCGCAAGTAGCGACCCGTCAGCGCGCACTCGCTTTTGCCTCGAAGCGACGCTCTACTCCGACAGGCCGGCAGCTTCGGGGGCTTCTTTCTCGTCGATGTACATCCTCAGGCGCGCAATTCGGTCGTTACGGAACGAGAAGAGCTGGAACGCCTCCCTCTCAACCTCCACCCCACTGCCCTTGCCCCGCCCTCGCTCGCAGATCCTTGCCAGGACGTGATCGCCGAGGTCGGTCAACTCCTCCAGGTCGATGTGAAAGTCGTCCCAGGTACCCACCCAACTTATGGTTGCCTGGCGAACACCGTCGATGCCGTGGTACGTCGCTGTGTCGGGTCCTGAGGCTGTGGAGAACTCAATCTCCGGGTCAAAGCACGCGAGACTCGCCTCCACATCGCCCCGCGCAAAGGTCTCGTGCATTCGCCGCACGGTCTCCACGTTCTCCTGCGACATCGCCCGCAAGTATCGCGCCTGACGAACACGCGGGTATGTGTGTGCCGTGTCACGTCATGGGCGTGCCGAAGTACGTGGTCCGCCTCCCTGGCTCGCGACGAGGATGCCTCCCGCAGGTCGCGATAAACCACGATGGGAGGCAACGATGTCGTTTGCAGAGTTGAGGAGCGCAAGGCGCACGGCAATGATCGGCGCGACCGCTGCCGCCCTCACGACGGCGGGGCTGGCGGTTTCGGCCGGACCGGCTAGCGCGGAGCGAATCGGGCTCTACGTGACCACTTCCCAGACAGGGCCGGTAACCGCAGTGAACCAGCAGAGCGTGGCGACTCCAAATGGGTCGGTTGCGGGCGCCGTCTGCCCGTTCACCGGCGCCGGCACATTTCTGGGTCCGATCAGCGTTTGCACGGGCTCGTCCGTCGTCCCCGGTGGGACGACGCTCGTCGGCCTCACCGCTGACGGTGTCGCCTCCGTAGCCGTTATCAGCACGCGATAGGGCGCAACCCGGTCGGGGCGCCTGCTACCGCCACCGCGTGGATAGCCGCGCTGCTAGGTGACGACTGCAGCGCACACTGCGGCGCGCGGCCTCCTGAACGACGAAAGCCCGCTGTCCATGCGGGCTTTCCGAGTACCGCCACGGGGATTCGAAACGATTGTGACAGCGCGCTTGGTTGCCAGCGGTAGAGCCAGATCCTGCTCAGCGTCTCCGATCGCTGCTGTAGGGGCGTACCGCTCAGCGGCGCTCAGGACCGCCGGGACCACGACCCGTCCGTCCCAGCGCTGTCCATAAGGGAGATCACCCCACGGCCTCGTCGCCGGGACGATCTAGCCACGCCTGAAGCCGATGGCCCGCTGCGGCGACGCTCCCGTCGAGCCCATGCGTGTAGCGATCCATCATCGCGCTGGAGGTGTGGCCCATCTGCCGCTGGCGCTCGCCCGTGTCCACTCCCGCGGCCGCGAACATCGATCCAAAGGTGTGGCGACACTCGTGCGGTGCGATAGCCGTGAGTCCGGCTGCTTTCCACGCCCGCAGCGCGCGTGACCGAATGGTCGTTCGGGTCGCCGCCACAGTGGCCGTACGGCCAAACACCAGATCTTCGCCGCGGCGCCCCGTTGCCAGTTGGTGACTGACGAGAATCGGGCGAAGCTCGTCGATCATGGCGACCGTGCGCACCGCAGCAAGCGTCTTGCCGCCCTCCATCGGGCCCTCTACGTCGTCCCACGAGCGCGTCACCCGGATGGCGGGAGCCTTCAGGTCCACGTCACACCAGCGCAGGGCGCGCAGCTCGCTCATGCGCAAGCCGGCGAACAACGCCGTCGCCCATATCGCGCGCTCCGACTCCGGCAACGCCGCGACAAGGGCTCGTGCCTCATCGCGAGACGCGACACGCTCGCGCCTGCCAGTGCCGCGCGGCATCTCGAGGTGCTGGCAGGGGCTGAACGGCACCAGATCGCGCTTGACCGCACGGTCGAAGATGCGGCGGAGCGGATCAATCGCGTTGCGGACGGTGGACGGTGCCAGGCCCCGGGCCACGAGATCGTCAACCAGTCGCTGAACGTCGCCGCGCCGCACGTCCGAGAGGCGCCGATTGCCGAGGGCGGGCAGGACGTGGCGACGGAGGTCGGCGCGGTAATCGCGGACCACGCTCGGCCGGTACGGAGCGCCCTTGCGACTAAGGATCGTCCCCTCACGGGCACCCTCGATGAACGTTTCCGCGGCTTCGCGGACGGTCACGGTCGTCGGTGGGATGAACGAACCCGCGTTGACGGCAGCGAGCGTGTCCGCGCGCCAGTTCCGTGCTGCTGCGAGAGTCGGGAATCGCGGGCTCGTGACACGCCCGGCCGGCGTCGTTGCCTTCGCCCGAAAGCTCGGTTGACAGTTGCAGCGCCTCCCGGCGCGGGACCGGCATGCCTTCTTGTGATGGACCTCGATGCCTTCGGGCAGCCGAGTACCGTTTCCCTTGCTCATGGAGCTAGTCCTCCGTGGGCCATGCCCCCGGCTGTTTGCGCAGCGCGGGGGCGCTTTGTATTAGCCACGATCATGCCTCGTTAGGACTGGCGGCGCAACCACTCTGCGAGGTCGGTGACGAGCCACAACCGGACGTCACCGATGTATACAGCTGGTAGGTCCGGCCGAATATGTCGATCGAAGGTCTCGACGCTGACTCCGAGCGCTTGCGCCGCAGCTTGACGTTGCAGGGCGAGGGCGGGAGGAGTCGTCGCACAGCTCTCGCCGCGCAGAGCACCGACACGAGGCCGGCCGCGCGCGATGTTGTTGTCGCGTCCGGCAGTCATGCGAGGTCGACCGCGTCATCGAGCCATTGACGCCGAAACAGCAGCCGACGTCCCTCTCGAACGGCCCGTAGGCGACCGCTGCGTACGAGGTCATAGATCCGGTATGGACGACACGCAAGATGCTGCGACGCGGCCGGGACATCAAGCCACGGCTCGTTTTCCTCGGGCGTTCTGAGGTCCTGCATCTACCCTCCTTGATCAGTTGCTGCGTACTAGTGCTTGTTGGCTCTCGGCCTAATCTACGAGCGACTGTTTCGCGAGCAGCGAGACAGGTTTGAACAGGCGCGACGGTCCAGACGGAACCCTCGCGCCTGGTAGGTCACCGAATGGCTGCCTGGAGGGCTCCAGCCGAACCCTCTGCTGTTTTCGGCTCCCGATCCGGGGTTGAAGGCCGCTTGGCTGCGGCATCCGGCGCGACTACCCACCTCCGCGTAAAGGACGTGCTGACCGGCTACGCAACACGCCCGTCGGGCCGGCATGCAGCCCATCGTTGGTTCTCACAACCGTTCCCATTCGTGATGTGCTTGCGCCCGCCGTTGCCGCCGTGGGAGCGTTTACTTCATGGCCATAGAAGTTCACCACCCAGACGGCTGGCATGAGGCTCGTTTGATTCCAGCGACGGGGATCCGCGGCCAGGAGGAACAGGAGAAGCGGGCGACCTCCTCGCTGCTGGCGGTGATGCGCGCGGTCCCGGAGTTCGGTCACGCGCTGCTAGGTCCGCTCGGGGCCTCGAAGGGCCGGATCTCCACCTTCGCCGAGGTTCAGGTCAAGGACCCGGCCGGCAAGCTGCACATCCCTGACGGCGCAATCGAGATCGAGCGGGGCAAAACGCGCTGGCGCTGCCTGGTCGAGGTCAAGACCGGCTCGGCGCAGCTCAAGACCGAGCAGGTCAACCGCTATCTCGACTGGGCGCGCGAGAACCGCCTCGACGCTGTGCTCACGATCTCCAATCAGATCACCGCCTCGCCGCGCGAGTCGCCCGTGGACGTAGACGGGCGCAAGCTGCGCACGACGCGCCTGTATCACCTCTCGTGGTGGCGGATCCTCACCGAGGCGATTGTTCAGCACCGCCATCGCGGGATCTCGGATCCCGATCAGGCGTGGCTGCTCGGGGAACTGATCGCGTACCTCGATGACGAGCGCTCTGGCGCCAGCGGCTTTCAGGACATGGGCGAGAATTGGGTCAAGGTGCGTGACGGCGCCGGCGACGGGACACTGCGCGCGTCTGACGCCGACGTGCGCGATGTCGTCCAGCGCTGGGACCAGTTCGTGGAGTACCTGTGTCTCGGGCTCGGGCAGGACCTCGGGCGCGACGTGCGCCCCGTCCGCCCGCGCAACCAGACGACCGAAGCGCGGCTCGACGCCAACGCCAAGTCGTTCGCGAGCAGCGGGACGCTGGAAGCCGCGATCAGAGTCCCTGACGCGGCCGGCGACCTAGTCGTGCAGGCCGATCTCCGCACGCGCAAGGTGATCACTAGCGTCGCTGTCGAGGCGCCCGGCGACGGCCGCCCGGCGACGCGGATCACGTGGCTTCTGCGGCAGCTCAAGAGCGCGCCGGATGGACTCGTGATCGAGGCGGGCTTCGTCAACACCAAAAAGACGTCGGCGGGGCCGCTGGGTGCCGCGCGCGAGAACCCGACCGCGCTGCTGCTCGATGGTGACCCGAAGCGCCTGCCGCGCGAGTTTCGTATCGCGATGTCGCGGGCGATGGGCACCAAGCGCGGCAAGGGCGAGCGATCGTTCGTGCGAGAGACGCGGCAGCAGGCGATCGACTTCTATCGCGACCTGATCCAGAACTTGCGGCCCTGGCGAGCCGCGCCGCCGAAGCTCCCGGAGGAGCCCGAGCAGGTACCGCAGGAGCCGACGCCGGAGCCGCCGCCGTTTAGCGCCGACGACGTGCGCGAGCCGACCGAAGGCCAGGCACCGCCGGCTCCGCGACGGCTCTGACGCCGGCACGCGTCTCCGGCGCCTGCGGACGTCCTGGTCGACGACGCCGGTTGCTCGGCTCCGGCCAGCCGGTTACGTTCGAACCCGAGCGCCTCGATCCCCACCTGCTCGCTCAGGTCTCGTAGACGAGGCCGCCATGCGTGGGCGACATAGGCTCCCGCCCATGACCGAGGACCTCACGGACCGTCTCAACGAGCAGCTCACCCCGATCGTCGAGACGTTGCAGATCCGCGCGGAGAGCAACCTCACCGACCGCGACAAGGTGGCGATCGCTCACGCGCTCGTGGATGCCGCGAACATGGGCGCGCGAGTCGGCATCGCATGGGTCGTGGCGAACGCCGTCGACGCCGGACTCGAGATACCGATCGACGTCAGCGGCCTGCGCAGCCGGAACCTCTGGCCGGACGACGCCTGATCACACAGCGCTCAGCGCATGGGCTCCCGCCTGCCGCGGTGTGGTGCAGACTGGTGTGTCACCGGTGCGCCACGAACGGCGCGGTGTGCGACGGGCTCGACGTAGCTCCAACGACGAAACACCGCATGGCTCAGTTGAGCATGATGTAGAACGCGTGGGCTACTTGTGAGTTTGCGCTGTTGGCGATCAGGACGTGCGCCTGGGTTCCATTCGGACACGACGACGGGACGTTCCCGCTGCCGGTGTAGATGTGCTCCCCCACTTGGCCGGGCGTCTCGACCGTCGCGATGATGTTCTGCGGCGTGAACGGCAGGCCGGAGATGCAGTAGAGGCCGGGATCGCTGGGTGCGTGGTCGACGTTCGAGGTTTCGATGCCCTTGCTCAGCGAGACAGCGCCTGTGTCGCTGACCCGCGCCCACGCCCTCGCGCTCCCGGGGCTACCGGGAGCGCCTGGATCACCGGGATTGCCCTGGTCGCCCTTCTCGCCCTTGTCGCCCTTGGCCCCGGTTGCCCCGGCAGGGAGTTCCCCGGCCTTGAAGTCTCTCGCTAGCAGCGAGGCGTCTTTTACCTCCGATGAGGTCACCGCGTTTGCCTTGATCTCAGATCCGCGAACCGCGTCCTTTTTGATCTGCTGTGCGCCGACGCTGTTCCTGGGCAATGCTGAAGCCGCGTAGGCCCCGCCGCCGAGTACTGCGAACAGGCAGATCGTCGAAACGATGTTGGCGTAAGTGAGGCAAGAGCGAAGCTCGGCCAGCATGGCGGACCTCCCGGAGAGTCCAATGGTTCCGAGGCGACTCTAACCCGGCACGTTGAGCACCTTTACGACTCGTCGTCCCAGCGCCATGTGAGTACAGGCACGGTCGAGAGGTCGAACGTGGCTTGCGCGTCGAGGCTCTGGCCGGGCTTCTGCATGTCGTTCGTCGATAGGCGTGACCATCGGGCCACCCACAGAAATGTGGGCGGTCGGCGAGCCATCAATCAGGCGGGGCCCAGGCGAGTGGGCTGTCAAGCGAGCCCCAGTCGTCGAATGGATGGCCGAGCAGTGAAGGCAGACGCTCAACATCGCTCTGCAGGCGAGCCACCACCTCGAGCAGCGTGGCCGCTGACGGCATGGCCGAAGCCTGTCCGGGTGGTGGAGCGAACTCTGCCGGGACCGAGCCGGCAAGTTCCTCGCCGCGGTTCAAGACCTGGCCCGGATTCGAGGGAACCCAGGCCGACGGGACGCCTACAAAACGGAGGGTCCTTTGGACCGTTGCGATCGGATCCCGTCCGAGTTCGTCCGTGGTGAGCCAGAGGATCTGGTCGCGCTCGAAATGCCGCAGGAAACGCTCGAGCTGAAAGGCGTACATGCTGATTGAGAGGAACCCCGGGTCCAGGAGCACCTCGTCAATCGGGCGGACACGCTTCAGACGAGCTTCGTAGCGGTATTGCGAAAGGAGCCGCTCGACGGGATGCCGCACCAAATAGACCAGGCGGATCTCGGGGACGAGCCGCGCGATGCGCTCTGGGACGCCCGGGTGATTGTGCGCCTGCGTGTAAAGCACCGACGCCTCGCCCCGCGCAACCGATTCCTCCGACCCGTCGAAGAGGCTGAGATACCAGTCGAGCCCATACCGCCAGCCATACTGCTCAACGAAGAACGACGGCTCCTTCACCTCGGGCATGAACACGTCCGGGTGGGCTCTGAGGTGATCCCAGAGGGTCGTCGTGGCGGACCGGGCTGCGCCGACGATGAGAAACGTCGGAAGTCGCTCGACGGTTGTGCGCGACATCGTCAATCTCGAGCCAAAGCAGGCAAAGCAAGAATCGCGGCAGCGCACTCGTCAATCGTGCGCTCGGCTGTGTCGAGAACCAGCGCCGCGTCTCGCGGTGGTTCCCACACGCCCTCGATCGCACGGAACGTGGGATCGCCTTGCTCGCGGCATCGCTGGTAAACGCCATTGCTGTCGCGGTCAGCACGCACCTCCAACGAGGCGTCCAGATGAACGACAACAAACGAATCACCGAGCGTGTCAGCCATCGCACGTCGTGTCCGTTCTAACGGCGCGACGAGCGAGAGGACCGGCAGCACGCCATGGCCCAGCAATAGTTCCGCTACGAAAGCCGCCCTTAGTCCCTGCGCGTGACGGTCGTCCTTGGAGAATCCGAGGGCTGGCGGCAGTCGCGCCCGCAAGAGATCACCGTCGAGCCACTCGACGCTACGTCCAGCGCGCTGCAACGCCTCAAAAACCCTCTGCGCGAGCGTGGTCTTGCCTGCGCTTGGCAGACCGCACAAGAGAAGGACCGGCACCTCCAAGTCACTCGTGCTCAGGTCCTAGAGGAACGGCGTGGTGATCCCGGCGATCGCTCCGAGATTGCGCGCACCTACGGAAGCGGCACCGATGGTGATTCGTGCCTGAAGCTCGACGGTATGAGCGCCCGGCCCGACAGCGGGTGCTACGACGGCTACCGGCGCTGCGACCGTTTGGCCCGGCTCTAGGTCCTGCGTGAACTCGCCGCCTTGCGGCTGACCGTCAACGACGACCTGGTAGATCACCCGGGTGGATTCTCCGGCGGCGGTGTTCTCGAGGTTGATGCTGCCGAGGCTGAGCAGTCCGCTCTTGGTCGCCGTGACCTGGATCGATGCCACGGTCGAAAAATCGCCGGTCAGCGTCCGCTTGGTCGATTGACTGAGCCCGCTGCCCTGGATCGCTCCGGTGATATCGCTTTTGAGTGTCGGGAAGGAAACATCGTGGGGTCCGAGCCCACCGTCGCGAATGGACCGGCTGTCGATCGCGCCGGTCGCAACGTCTTGCTCGCCAACCCCACCGTCGCGAATCGACCGGCTGTCGATCGCCCCGGTCGCGACGTCTTGCGTGCCCACCCCACCATCGCGAAACGACCGGCTGTCGACGGCCCCGGTCCGCAGGCGGCTGCTGACGATCGCACCCGGCGCGAGATCGCGGCTTGTGAGCGAACGGTCCTTGACCTCCGCACTCCGCACCGCCCCAGACTTGATCTGCTGGGGGCCAACGCTGTCCTTGCCGAGCTTGTCGACCGCGTAGGCGCCGCCAGTACCGACACCTAGCACCGCCGCAATGGTGGACATGACGTTCGCGTACGTAAGTCGCGCCCGCAGACGTATCCGATCAGCCACGTAATCGCCCCTTCCTGAGAGTCGCCGATCCGACCCTACGCGCACCCGCCAGGTGGTTGCAAGACAGTCGCCGTCCGAGCCAACTTGGGCACAGCAGGCTAAGGACGCGCGAAATTTTTCTTTTGTCGTGTCTGTCGTTCTTTTTCGTTCCCTTTTTGTCGTTGGCCAGAGTGTTTGGGAACAGCAGCAGCCGCTCTCGCACATGTCTCTCGAAGCAGGCTGTTGTGCATGCGCGTCTGGTGTCCGGCGCCTCTCTGGGAACGATTCGCAGCTGCCGTAACCGGGGGGCATCCCAGCGGGCTCCAGGAAAACGGCTGACCATTGGCGCACTGCCCCCTCAAAAGGGGGCGGTGCGCTGATGACATCCCATCGGGACTCAGGGTTCCGTGTGCCATCGGCTCGGGGACTCAGGCGCGCCCAGGTCGAGCGTTACCGCGCCGCCGGTCATCGGCGTCGTCCCCGCCTGCCTCCGCGGTAGCGGACTCGGACGGGCAATATCTGGGAAGGGAACGAGTCCCCCTCTAACGGCTCTGCGGGCGATGGTCGTCCGCCCGTGCATGACGCTGCTCCAATGCTGTTGAGCAGCGCGCTACACGGGACTCTCCTGACCACTAACGGGACCGCGGGACGGTCGTCGTGTCCCATACGGTGTCCCACAGAGCTCTCTG
>CAWHTH010000002.1:0-854076 GCA_963832195.1 uncultured Conexibacteraceae bacterium | reverse complement strand
CTTAGAATGTAGGCGACGTGCATCATCGCCCCTTCCAGACTCGCTCCTTCCAAAGACATGAAACGCGCCGTATCGTGATTGTTTGCGAGATTCGTAATTCGGTTTGGATCAGGATAGAGACCATCATATTTCAACTGGTCACGCAGTTTCCGCAGCGGCTCTTTGTTAGTAAAGGCGGACCGTGAAGCGCCCCAACTCGCAAAATCAAAAACGGAATCCAGTCTGGTATCGATGCCATCCCAGCCTTTATGACCGCCGATAAAGAAAGCCGTTTGCGCCGCGTCTGTCTCAAATACCTCACCGACCATCCACATCTTTGGATACTGCCGGTGTAAAGCATCGGAAAGGTCACGAATGAAGATACGAGGCATGTACTGGATCGTATCCTGGCGGATCCCATCTAGCCCGGTCGTTCCAACCCACCAAAGTGAGTTCTGGATCTCGTAACGCGCTACCTCGGGTTCTTCCTGATTCATGTCAGGCAAATCGTCGTTGAACCAGCCGTCAAGCGTGTTACGAAACTCTTCGGGATTGGCGTGCGGAGAAAGTAAGACGCTGTTGCGGAACTTGTTGAGTGAGTGTTGAGCGAGCGTGCCGTGGAACCAGTTATCGAGGGGTGGATCCTTCACCCAGGGATGTTGCGAACCGACATGATTGGCAACCTGGTCCTGAATTATCTTCAGACCCAGATTGTGTGCTTTCTCAACCAACTCTCGCAGCGTCGCTAAATCTCCGAAACGATCTTCCACTCCGTAGTAATCAATTGTGTGATAGCCATGGTAGTAAGTGTTTGGACACCAGGGCTTATCGCAGTTGTTCACCCCATTCCAGTTGTCATGCCAGGGAGTAAGCCAAAGCGCGGTAACGCCGAGTTCTTTGAGATAGGGAAGGTGATTGATGATGCCGCGCAGATCGCCCCCGTGATATGAGCGGGAATTCTTTCTATCGGTGGCGGCGGGCGGAGCGCCCGGAGGAATGTTGTTGGATTGATCGCCGTCAGCGAACCGATCCGGCATGATCAGATAAATGACGTCGTCGCTGGTAATTCCCTGAAAATGAGTGCGGGAAGCTAAAGGCGACTCGATAGTGAAGGGAATCGTTGTGCTGCCTTTAGCTGTGGTGAGAGTTAACGGATACGATCCCGGCCCCGCGGCAGTACTGATTGTGACGTCGACGAAGAGATAGGTTCCCCTTGGGTTAACGACGATTCTCGAAGTCCGGATGCCCGGCTTGGTGGCCTGCACGCGCGCGCCGAAAAGATTCCGACCCCTTATTAATAGCCGCACAGGATTGATCGAGTGGCGTACCCACCAGGTTGGTGGTTCGACTTTTGTCACTAACGGCGCGCTTTCCGGAGTCTGAGAAGCCCCGTCTGAGAACGAGGCTTTTGCACTAGTGGCCGGTGGAACCACACGTAGCCCCAATGCAGCAGCTGGGTCGGTAAAAACCAGAACTAGCAGAACAACGCTAAGCGATCTATGCAAATTAAACTTTGAAAACGAGCAAGATGAATAACGCGAGGAGTTTTTTGAAGAACTTCGTGCGCGAGACAACGCAAAGCGGTCGCTCACAGCAGTACTTTGCAAATCGGCTTTACGCACCTGCAGCTCGTTTTTCCTTTCTGACTGCCAAAATCTGCGAATTCGACCAAGTGGCAGAGCTTATTCGAAAAGACTGTCCCGCTGAATTGTCCGACAGTCTTCTCCTGGTAAATCCCGCAATTAGAATTGTGGCGTCTTTGTTGTCGATGGAGCCGTTAGATTGCTGCCAACTTTCGGAGGCGGCAGTTGATCTCCTTCACTCATCCCGGCTTCGCGTAACTTACGAGCCTCTTCCAGGTTCTTGAATCGAGCTAACTCGCGCTCCGCATCATCTTTTCGCTTGAGACGAGAATACGTGATGAAGAGTTGATAGTGAATTCCTGGATCGTTGAGGCCAAGCGGCACGCCGCGTTCAAGAATGGGCAGCGCTTCGTCGTATCTTTTGAGTCGCACCAGCAATCGTCCCAGATCGTAATGAGCCGGATAATTGTCAGGTTCCAGTGCGATGGCGCGGCGCAATAGAGTCTCAGCCTCCGCGGTTTCACCACGCTCCGCTCGGATAAACCCCAGGTTGGAAAGTGCGGCAGCGTTGTTTGGCTCCAGTTCCAGCGAGCGCGAGAACGCGCGCGCTGCTTCATCAAAAAGCCCTTCGGCGCGTGAGGTGTAACCCAGTAGGTAGTGGAGCACCGCGCTCTCAGGGAAACGTTTTAGAGCAGTGCGGAAGATCGTTTCCGCCTTCGCATATTCTCGAGCCCGAAAGTGAACCACGCCGAGGCGAATCTGGTAGACAGGCTCGTCAGGCGCAGCTTGAATAGCTTGCTCGTAGAAAGGGATTGCGCGGCTAGCCCGATCGTTCTTAACCAGTTCTTCCGCCATCATGAATTGTGCTTCGGGATAAACCGGCCGCAGTTTGACGGCGCGTTGCAGCAAACCAAGGGCGTTCTCGCTTTCGCCGCGGGCCGAGGCGACTAGCCCCAAACGGTAGAACACTTCTGGTCGTTCAGGTCCGAGAGTGGCAGCTTCCTGCAGCGTCTGCCGCGCCTCATCCAGTCGGTCGAGATTGTACAAAGCGATTCCGAGGTTGTAGAGCACCTCGTAGGTCCCGGGGCGCAACGTATTGGTCCGCTTAAATAGATCAGCGGCACGTTCGTAGGCTCCAGCATCGGCCGCGCTTAGAGCGAGGGTAAACAGTACGCGCGGATCAGAACCGGCTTGGTTCTCGACCTCATCGAATAATTTGCCCGCATCGTTGACGCGATTAGCGTGAGCGTAGGCATTTGCCAGCGTCAACAGCAAGCCAAGGTCATTGGGTTTACCAGTCCTCTTGTTTTTAAGAAATTCAGGCTCAAGCAGCTGAATCGTTCGCGCGTAGTCTTTACGGGCCGAGTAGAGTGTTGCCAGGTTGTACGTCGCCAGCGCGTGTCCGGGAGCGAGTCGCAAGACTCGCTCGAATGTTGAGATGGCTTGATCAGTGCGGTTAGTCCGCACCAGGAGCACGCCGAGGTTGGTAAGCGAAGTGGTTGAGTTTGGATCAAATCGCAGAGCCTGGCGATACTCCTGCTCCGCTTCCTTCGCCATTCCCCGTTTGTCGAGAATCGCTCCGAGCACAGACCGTGCTGCCGTGTTGCGCGGCTGGATCGCAACCGCGCGCCGAGCTGTGGCTTCAGCTTCGTCAAGCTGGCCTTTCTCTAACAGCAGCGCAGCTTCGCGCGCCAATGCGGAAGGACTCGAGGTCGACGCGGGTTTAACCTGACTGAACGCGGATTGATTCAAACTCGAGCAAGCAACGACGAGCAACAAAAAGAGACGTGTGCCAAGCCGCTGGGGAGCAGAGTTGCGGCCCTGAGAATTCCGATCGTCCTCGTGAAAAAGCGGGTTAGCTCTCATCATCGTTCTAGTCAGGGAGCATTTGTTATTTGCGCGCGGGTACCTCGTCGCGCCTCATGAATCCGTTTGACGATTGCCGTCTCTTCCATTGCCTTGTCCTTCAAGCCCAATCGTCTATAGGCCAGTGCCAGTTGGTAATGCGGTTCGGGATTCGTGGGCGCCAAGTCCGCGGCGCGTCGCAAATGCTGCACGGCTTCATCAGCGCGGTTACGTTGCAGTAGAGCTCGTCCTAAAGCACCTGTGCCTCATAAAGATTAGGGTCAATAGTGACTGCGATCCTAAGCTCTTGAATTCCTTTGTCAGTCTTTCCATCGCGCTTCAGCAACAGCATCCCAATCCCAAATACCCCTGGGCCGCCTGCGGGTTTCTAGCGACAAGGTCTTGATAGGTCTTGAGGGCTGCAGCCGAATCGCCGGCACTTTCCAACGCAGTC
The DNA here is from genome assembly GCA_963832195.1 of uncultured Conexibacteraceae bacterium. Classification (GTDB taxonomy): domain Bacteria; phylum Actinomycetota; class Thermoleophilia; order Solirubrobacterales; family Solirubrobacteraceae; genus Baekduia. The sequence goes on along the minus strand of CAWHTH010000002.1, from coordinate 850,215 downwards.
GCGAGAAAGAACAGAGCCCTTGCGTCATCAGGCTTGGCTTTGAGGGCGGCGCGAAAAGCCGTTACCGCTGCTGCCGGTTCACCCACACCGAACAGCGCTCTACCGAGAGTCAATCGCGCATCGAAATGTTCCGGCTGCAGTCGCACCGCCCGCTTTACTGTTTTCAGCGCTTCAGCATCGGCGTTTCGTTTTCCCAGGATCAGTGTGAGCAAGACAAGCGCGTCGGCAGCGCGCTGTCGCTTTTCCAAAGGCAGAAACTTCGCTGCGCTCTCATCAGAAGCTCCCTGGAGGAGGACTTGAACCGCCGACCGTGCCAGTGGTTCACCTTCGGCTGCGCGATCCAGATTGAACTTGGCGAGCGCAGCTCCGTAAAGCAACGCCGGCTCACGTGGCAGCTTTTCCAGGAGCGCGCTGTACAAGGCGTCGGCTTCGCTGTAACGCTGCTCAGCAAGAAGCTCCGCGCTGCTGAGATCGCGTTCAATGATCCCACTCCGGCGGGAGTGGTATCCCGCACGCGCATAACCAATTCAACCACTTCACTTGCCGTCAGGGAGTCGTTCTGGCCACGCGCTTCTCTATCACCGGCACTTAACACCGCGACGAGCAACAGCGCCACGAAACATTTAGCCCTGGTAAACGTGGTGCGCTCGCGCTCATCACAAAATTTCCGATAAGCATGTCTGCGACTGAAGCCTACGCGCACTGGCGAAACTGATTCAGAGTAGGGAAGCGAACTGCCCCGACAAGTTAGTCGCTTTCATTGGCTACCTCAAGTTGAGGCGGGAAACACGAGTCGCAAAACTAATAATCAAAGTGGCGAGCATCCAGATAATGGACGCCCGCCACAGTTTTGTTCCGAGAAAGACTGAACCAGGCTAGTTAGAAAATTAACCTGGAAGCCAAATTTAAATTGGCGCCGACGCTGCTCGGAGGTGTCGATACCGAAGTTGCTGCTATCCAGATCATTCGTGGGCCTGAAGCCATTCACGTGATTGAACAGATTGTAAGCTTGAATCCGAAGCTGAGCGGTGACGGTTTCCGTGAGATGAAGGTCTTGAATAACGAAGCATTCACAAATTCCCGCGTTTCGCCGCGGAAGATATTGCGACCACTGTTTCCAAATTTTGGTCCCGCGGGATCACTGGCAAATACAGGCGTCACTGCGCGACATAGGATTAGGCCGTCGAGCGTTTTGGCACCCGTGGCACAGGAAGCAGCGCTACTGACAATATCCACCCGGCGTCCCTGCGATAGGACTGAGAAGGGTGGGCCGCTCTGAATATTTATGTTCGCATTTATCTGCGAAGCACCGACTATCAGGTCCGCCGCGCGTGAGATACCGCTCGCGTAGCGACGGCCTCTGCCGAATGGTAAAGTCCCAAACACTGGCAAAGCTAAACCGGTGCGGCACGTCAAAGTCGGAGATGCCCCTATCCAACTCGGGTTGCAACGGATCAGAGAAGCCGCAGGTGGTAGGTCCGGTGCCGCCAGTACAGAAATTTCCGGGCGAGTTGTCTTCGGCGCGCGAGTAGACATATGTCGATATCAGGGACAAGCCGTCACTAAAGTGCCTTCTCTAGTTTGGATTGCAGACTGTTGTAGGTAGAGTCGCCCGTATATTCAACTGTCTGCACAGTGTCGCGATTCACTTGGCGCGAACCGGGGAATCCACCGCTCGAGCTGCCGATGTTCTTAACTACCAGCAGATTGCGCCCGCGACTACCCACATAACCAACTTCCGCTAACCAGTTCCTGATGAAATTCCCACTGTCCGGTAATGTTGAACTGATGGAACATTTCATTGTCGATATCGGGAATCACATAAACCAGACTCGTACCTGCTGGTGCTGCGAATGTCTGTCCCGGCTGGACGGTACTAACGACCGATGGGAAAAGAATGCCGGTATCCAGGTCGTACCGTTTACTGGCGGACATCCGGCGGTGCCGTATTGGTTGAAGCTACAGCTATAACCGGCTATCTGTGGGGGATTCGCCGAAAGAACGCCCGGAATGCCTGGAGTGTCCAGGGTGTATTTCAGAGCGTATCCGCCCCTAATAACGATTGTGCGGTCGCTCTTCAATCCACTCCACGCAAAACCAACCGAAGGTCCAAAGTTATTCCAATCACTATTCACTGGGATCCTTGGCCGCCAGGAGCATTCTCGCCAGCACGAGTCAACGTATCGTTAGCCGGGTTGTAATTAGACTGCCGATCAAAACGCTCTGTCGGTTGTGTAAAGAGATCCCAGCGCACTCCCAGATTGAGCGTAAGAGTCTCATTAACCTTCCAGTCGCTTTGGCCGAGAAAGGAGATCTCTTTGTTTGAAACAATAGTTAGCCAAGCGATATTGCCGCGACTGGTAAATCCCGGGGCATAGCCCAGCAGTGCGTTTGCTTGACCGGAGCCTAAAACTCTGTCCTGATCGGAATCCCGCCGTAATTGCCCGCGAGGAAGCCACCAGCGCCGGTGCCATATTGATACTGACCCTTAATTGCGCCAATGCGGCCGCCGTCCAAGTTAGTGTTCTGACGAACGCGGAGATCGCCACCAAACTTATATGTGTGATTGCCACGCGCCCAGGTCAGGGAGTTGCCCAGGCTAAAGTTATTTGATGTGAAGTAAAACGGAGCACCATCGCCGATGAACTCGATTTGGTTCTGACGACCATTTTGGAACGGTTCTTCATGGGGAACAACAACGAGCCAGTGCAGAGACCGCAGATGTTTGTATTAGGAATTCCAAGCCGAGCTCTAATGATATCATCAAAGCCCAGTGCGCCATCGACACCGGTGTTAAAGATGCCAATTTCAACTCGCGTCGCTCCAACCCGCACTTCATTGATGACGGTAGGTGAAAAAGTGTGTGTTTCGCCGAGTCGAATACCCCGCGAATCGCCAAATTCATTACCGGCGCCGAAACCCGAAAGGTAAGTCGTTGTTTGTCGGCGAGGAGCCCACTGGCCAGTTGTTGTCGCGCGCTCTCGCGCTCTTGTCTTTGCTGTAAGCAAAGAAAGCTGAATCCTAACTCGAGATGGCATGGTCAAAACGCAGTCCCCAGCCGTCCCGGTTGTATTTCTCCTTACGATTGGTTTGGTAGTTGTCAAAGGTTCTTCCGGTGACCGTTGGTAATGGGTAAGCAGCAAGAAGATTGAGCGCCGCCGGCGATAGCGGCTGACCGCAAGTCCCGAATGTCATTTCCCGCCGCTGGCAAACCGCTGCCACAGAACACCGTTCCGATTGGTCTCACCTGCGGACCAAGGATCGTGTTGTAGGTCATGCTGGTGCCGGGCCGCAACAACTCGCCGAAGTCGCCGACTCTCATTCGGGCAGTCGGAACGGTGACGAAACCGAAATCACCCTGGTCGAAGGTGTCGCATTTCGCTGCCCTCTGTAGTAGGCGAACCAAAAAGTACGGTTGCGACCGTCATAAACCACGGGCCGCCTTCGCCGAAGTGCGGTAGAAATACCGGACCGCCTGCAGTGAAACCAAATTGGTGGGTGTTTCGATTAGGAATGTTGTTTGTATTGCGTTTGTCCTGGCGGCTTAGCGCACTGGCGAAACGACCCTGATAAAACTCATAAGCCGTTCCGTGGATGCTGTTCCCGCCGGATTTTGTAGTCGCATTGATGATGACGCCGCCAGCGCGGCCACCTTCTGCCGGTGCCACACTGGTTTCGATCTTCGTACTCAGAAATCACATCTGGCGGTTTTAGATCTCAATCTGTCCAAACTGACCTTCGTTATTATCAACGCCGTCTAGTGTGAAGTTGTTGTTGGTGGTTGGCGCGCGATTTACGACCAGAACCGAGCCGCCTGATTCACGGAAACGCGCTCATTTTAGTAGAAGTACCAGTTGGATTCGCGCCGCCTTGAAATCGCCTCCCCCGCCGAGCATGCCGACAATCGGTCGGCTGACACCGGGCGAGAGCGTGGCTAGCAAAGTAAAGTTGCGTTGGGCGATCGGGAGGTCCGTGACCTGTTTGCCAGTGATCACCTCTCCGCGCACGCTTGTCTCACTCTCGGTGAGCGGTGCACTGTCCGCTGTGATCGTAACAGTTCCGGCGCCGCCAGTGATTTCACCAAACTTTACGTCGAGTGGGAGACGTGCACTCGTCTCAACAACCACGTCTTCGAACACGACAGTTTGAAACCCAGAGACAGGTCTACCGTGACCCGATACTTTCCAGGTTCAGGTTTGAAGCGGTATAGGTGCCTTCATCGCCAGTCGTCACCTCTCTACTTTTCTCCGGTGGCTGTGTTGGTGACGGTGACCTTCGCGTTTGCTACCAAAGGGCTGTTTTGGTCCCTTTACGGTACCCAAAACTGTTCCTTTGTTGCTCTGAGCGAATGCTGTTACTCCTAAAACGAGAAGCATCAGACTCAGAAGAGCGAAGCGCGCCGCGTATCGTGGCTTGGTCATGGTTTAAGGCCTCCTCACGAGCACTGACAAGTGAAGGAACACCCCCACCCTTTCGAGGCAGGGAGTGCTCTGGTTTAAGAGCTACTTTATAGAGCGGGCCAAGGCGTTAAAGCCGCTGCTTTGGCTAAGTGAGACGCGCTTACTGAACGCGATTGTTTTTGACAGTTTGTTGTCTTAACGAACGAAGTATTTAGTACAGTTTCCCAGACCTGTCAACACTTTTTCCCTGATTACAGTGTATTTTCGACCGGCTCACCCTCAACCTTTCGGATGATGAAGCGCCGTTGGAATGAGAAGGGAGAAACAGTGTCAGGCGGCGAAGGCTGCCGCGAATTTACTGGCCAGAACGAGGCTTAGTGCACCCCGCAGTTCGGGCTTATCCCCAAGTGTGGATGGCTTATTTGAGCGGAAGCGAGTCCGCGGCGGATACTGTGTTCCAGAGTTTCGGTTAATGCATCTTTCACTAAGTCCCAGGCTCTGACGATCTCACCACCGACCACCACCGACTCCGGACTGAACCCGACTACCAGATTCGAGATGCCCACGCCCAGGTAGTGCGCAGTTTCGATCAGGGCTGCTTGAGCAGCCGATTCTCCGCTCAGCGCCCGATCAACCAGGGTTCGAAAATTAATCTGATCTCTTTGGTTGGATAAGCTCCAGATAACGCGCGACGGCGGCACGTTCTGACGAAAACGCTTCCCAGCAGTTAAGATTTCCACAAGAGCAGGGAACTGGCGCCTGAGATCCAATTACCATGTGTCCGAATTCGCCCGCCGCACCACGCTGACCTCGATATGCCTGACCATTGAAGATAATTCCCGTGCCTACGCCTTCGGCCACTAGCACGAGGATGAAATCTCTCGCGTCGCTCACCTCGGGACGGCCAAACCAGAGCTCAGCAAGTGCAACCGCATTTGCGTCGTTATCAATCACTACGGGCAGCCCGACGGCTGTGGAAATGGTGCTTACGATGGAAAGATCACGCCACTGAAGTAAGGAACGTAAACGGCCTTGCCGGTGGACGGATCTACCAAGCCCGGCAGACTAACTCCGACAGCCTCGATGGAGCCTTTATTCCTCGCCGACAACTCCTTGATAAGCGACATCACCTGGGAAAGAGTTTTGTCGGGATCGGGATTCGTTTGAAATTCTTCCTGCTCGACAATGCGTCCCGCGAGGTCGCTCGTGGCAACGGTTGTGCAGCTCGGCGTAATTGCTACACCAACAGCGATTGCTTCTTTGGTTCGAAGTCTCAGGAGAAGTCGGTCTGTGGCCCCCGGTTGATTCACCCTCGCCAACTTCTTCTACCAGCCCCTCCTCGGTGAGCCCTTCGACAATCGCGGAGATGGTCGATCGCTGCAATTCAGTCTCGCGCGCAATCTCAGCTCGCGAAATTGGTTCCCGCTCACGCACGTAGTTCAAAACGATCTGTCGATTGATATCGCGGATTGTGTTGAGACGGGCTGCCTGAGTTTTCCTTAGATCGAGTCGTCGCAAGATAGCTCCGTTGGGACCGAGCCCTTAATTGAGTAGTGTCCTGGTGAGATGACTATTTGCCGCTGCCCTTCCCTTGTACGATCGAGACTGTTCTATCGATAGCGGGAACTTCAAAAACTTCGACTGTACCATTGGGCCACTGGACTTCGAGTTTGTCGACCTTCGTTGCGGCGCCCAAACCAAAATGCAGTGTCATGTCGTTCTGTGAACAATAAACCGCACCGCTTATGACATCGAGTCTTTGTCTCGTCTTGCCGGAAGTCAAATAAGCGACACTCCCGACCGCATCCTTCGGACTTTTCTTCGTGACGTCACCCACCAACTGCAAATCAACCCAATGGCCGGCGGCGGCTGTTACGTTTCGCAAGACAGACGGTTTCGCATCGATATTGTTAATAACTAAATCTGGCCGCCCGTCTCCGTCCAGATCGCCGACAGCCAAACCCCGGTTGGCCAGGCAGTGGCGAGTGCACTCCCCGGGAGCAGCACCGACCCGTTCAAATTTCCCATTTTTCAAGTTTCGGAAAAGCAAGGCCTGTTGCGCGAAACTGGTCCCCCATTGATGCGCGTCGGCGGCCGGATAAACATGGCCGTTCACCACAAAGAGATCCAACCAGGCATCGTTATCGAAATCGATGAAGCTTGTGCCCCAGCCCAAAAATGGTATTGAGACTTCGCCGAGGCCTGCCTGGAATGTTAAGTCAGTGAAGTTGCCGTCGCCATCATTATGGTAGAGCACATTTGAATCATCCGAAAAGTTTGTGATGTGAAAATCAACGCGACCGTCGTTGTCGTAGTCACCAATCGCCAAACCCATTCCGGCCTGCTCGCGGCCATTTTCATTCAATGCTACCCCTGACGGATAGCCCACCTCTTCGAAACGTTCCGTCTCCCTTATTTATGTATAGCTGTTTGGGAGTCGAGTCCTCCCGCATACGTCGATGCCGGAAGCCCGACTCACCGCCCGCGATCAGCCAGTCGATGCCGTTGAGGTCAAGGCCCTCCAAGGGCCCGAGCAGCGGCTCGGCGGAGATGAAGCGAACCGCCGCGGGTACCCGCCGGAGGTAATCCGCTCTGTGGACGAAGCGGCGATTTTCGATGCTGACTCCCATCCACACGTTGGTGGGCCAAGGGAGGTGGGGTGCAAGCTCGGCGAGCCGCTCGTGCCGCTTCGTGAGGACCTGAAAACGGTGGTGGGATGCCTCCGCCATCACGTCGAAGACCTGGTGGATGTACTGCGCGGCGATCTCTTCGTGGAAGAGGTCGCTCATCGAATTGACGAACACCAGCCGGGGCTGCTTCCACCGCAGAGGAATCTCAAGCCGCTCAGGCCAGAGACGGAGATCGAACCCCTGCTCGTATGGGTGCCCCGGAACCCCTCGAAACCGCTCAGCGAAAGTCTCCGCGTAGCAGTGCGCGCAGCCGGGCGAGACCTTGTGGCACCCCGTCACCGGGTTCCACGTGGACTCAGTCCACTCGATCTTGCTGTCGCGGCCCATCGAACAGATGTTCGCTACTGGCTCGGAGGGTCCTTCAACCGCCCACGGGCTGCGCTCGGTGATCGCGCCGCTAGACCAGCGGTGAGGATGGCCGGCGGTGGTAGTAGTTCCAGAAGGTCTCCCGGAGCAGGGGGTCATTGGTCTGGAGCCGTACCACGCTCCCGGTGAGACGTTCATGGAGCCGGAGGTATCCAGGGCGCGGCTGCTCGACGTCGTACTCCATCCGATTTGTGAGCACGCGCACGACGAGCTCCGCCACCTGGTCGAGGTCGCTTGTCACGATCGCGCCTACGGCGACGCCAGTCCGGAAGTCGATCAGTCGACTAAGAGGGTGGACGTCGCGGTAGAAGCGCTGGCGCTGCTCCTCGCTGCAGTAGAAAATGACCGGCTTGCCCTGACTGAGGGCCATGGGCAGCTTCCGCGTCCTTGCCATAGCTGTCGCGCCCGCCGGCGAAGTAGATGAGCATCTTCGCGCACTTCACCATCAGGCACTCGATCAGGCCCTTGTCCTCATGACCAGACGCGGCGCTCGTAGTCGGATCGAAGTAGCGGATCTTCAGGTCCGCTAGGCGCGGGTCGCCGAAGACCTGCTCACAGAAGTTCGCCATGTCACGGAAGTCGTCACGGTTCCGCATGCTCGTCGCCACGTAGGCGTCAAGCTCTTCGACCATGGATAGGTAGAGGTGCGTATTAGATAGCGCCGCTTCCCTCGCCGCCTCGAACTTCGATGCGAGATCGTGGAGCCGGCCCTCCAGCTCTTGGATCTCCGCGATCTCCTCGTCGAGCATCTCGTCCGCGGCGAAGAGAAGTTGCTGCTGCCGATCGCCGAAGTTGCCCTTCACGTACGACCCGTCAAGCAGCTGCCGTGGGCTGATCCGCCCGCCGCCGCGGCGAACATGGTCCTGGTAGGCCTCCATGAGCGCTTGACGTAGGTCGCTCGCCCCGCCCGAGTCGTCGAACGACTTGCAGGCCATCTCGGAGATCAGATAGCGGTCGTCCTTCGCGATGTTTGCCAGAGGAAGGGCCGGTCCACGCTGCTGTAACGCCGCGGTATCGACACGCTGACACCTGAAGAACTCGGAGAGTTGCGCATCGTCCAGATCACGCAAGCGCCGGTACGCCGCCCGAACGTTGCCGAAGCAGAGAAGCGCATCCGTGTAGAACCGACGGAGGCCCCACTCCAGATGGTCGAGCGAGACGATCGCCGAGCCCGCAAGCCATGCCTCATCGAAGGGCGCGACGTGTGTTACGTCATACGTATGGTCGTGTGAGGACAGCCAGTAGTAGCGAAAGAACCCATCGGACAGGCCAGCCTCGTGCGAGAGCACGAGTAACTGGTTCAGTTCTGCCCGGGTGAGGGGCTGGGTCTCGATCTCCGCCAAGCGCGCAAAGACGACGTCGGGGGTCTCCTCGTCTAGCCAGGAGTCGATGCCGCCGCTTCGGGCGAAGAGGCTGCTGAAGCGCTCCGTGATCTGATCGCGTGCCCGGGGGACCTCGACCGCCTCTGGCGGTCGTGCAGATGCTGCGCGGGCTACGTCCGTCGCGGCGCTCTCTTCGGTCGTGCGATTTGGCGCTGACACAGGACTCCACCGTACCAGCGGAAATCGAGGGCTCGGGGGGCTTCGTCGCCGGTGCGCGACGAGGATCAGACTGGGGGCGCACGTGGTGGGCGCTGGCCACCCGAGGAGGTCTTAGTGGTCGAGATGGGTTCGTCTGGTCGCAGGTGCGCCTAGAGGAGCGAAGCGGACCAGTGCGGTGAGGTCATCAGCGATCCTGCGATACATGCCGATCCGCGGCCAGTCCCATGCGTAGCCCCATGCGGCGTTGTCGTCGTCTGCCAACGACGCTCCCGGGGTGCCACGCGGTGCTGGACCGCACGGTTGAGCCGCATCTCGCTCCGGGCCGTGTCTTGCCGTACTCGGATCCCGTGGAGGTATTCCGAAGCCCGCTTGGAGCGGGCCTTCGCCCACCAGGGCCAATCGTAACCCGTGAGGTCGCGGCCAGCGATCAGTTGGATACTATTGAGTACTAAAGAAAGGAAATGGCAATGGCTACCTACGTCCAGGCCGGCGGCAGCGACACATGGCATTGGTGCCGTAACTGCAGCCGTTATCCCGCGAACCCGGCCCGACGCGAAGTCCACCCCGGCACGCAGCGCCCGCGCGGCGATCTCTGCAACGAGTGTCGAAGCAAAGAGCGCGACGGGAATTGCCGGTCCTAGGACCACGTTGCTTGCGTCGTCTACGTTGCGCTCGCCCGCGGGTGCTCGGGCCAGTAGGCGACTGAGAGGTCACCCGGCTCTGGATGGACGCTGCTCGCCAGATCATTAGGTTCAGCATCCCGGGTGCGATCATGTTGCTCGCGGCTATCTCTACCTATGCGACGGCCCGGGTCGCGTGGGGGGCGTCGCTGACTGAAATCGAAGCGCTGACAAAGCTGGCGAGCGGGTTTGGGGCGGTAGTTGCCGCCGTCCCTATGGGCTTTCTCCTGTACCAGATCTATTACGTGACCTACACGCCGGTCTTGCTTCGCCGGAAATACGTGACGCGCGATCGAGGCGCCACTATTCTGCGCGAACTCCCGCCCGATCAGCTTGCGCGGCTTCGAACGCTGTTAGACGCCCGTTTGGACGTTCGGCCGGCGGATCGCCCGACGGCCAGCCGGATCCCACGGCTCTTACGACTCTTAGAGCTGGATGAGAGGGCGTTGCAGACGCGGTATAGGCAGCCTGAGGTTCCACACCTCGCGGGAGATGAGTGGGAGCACGACGAGCGCAGTCTCCGTCGCATCTACAGCGATAACTGGCACGAGAACTGGGAAGCGGTCCGTAGCCTGCTCGACCTCTTACATGCACACGGAGGCGGTGACGAGCTCAAGCGGGAGTTCGTGTCGCTGTCCGATATCTACCACTCACTCGGTGCTAGTCGGCTCGGCGTCATCCTGGGCTGGATCGCGGCGGTGCTCTACCTCCCCGTTGCCCATATGTCACAGGTAGCCGATCATCCCTGGAAAAGCGGGTTGGTCGTCATTGGTTCCGGGAGCATGGCTGTCGCGACCTTTCTTGTCCTGCATCTAACCCGTCAGTCGACATGGCGTACCGCCGTGGGCTCTGTCAAGTTCGGACTCCGGTGGTGCTTGGCCAACTCTCCGCAAGACCTCCTGCCCGCTGCGAGTCCGATACGACCGATGATCGATCGACGTGCCTGACGGCTATGACGATGCTCCTGCCGCGCGCATGGAGCGACGGCCTGACCGACTCGCGGAACGAGAGACGAACGCCGGGCCATTGCCCGCGGCGTCCAGTCGAAGGCACGAGTACCGATACATACGCGTGACGATGGGCGCCCGTCCCCAACCGCACGACGGCGCGATGGTCGACATGTGCGAGATCCGCCGCCAGCTCGAGCCGCTGGTCGCTGACCTGGTTCCGAACCTCGGCAAAGCTGATCGGTCAGAAGTCGCTGGCGGCCCGAGCGCGCTGATCGCCTTCATCCGATCAGTCTCTCCTCGAAGCGGTCGATCGCCTGTCGCGCCATTAGCGAATACTGTCGGTCCGGCTCAGCGAAGGCCTCGAGGTCCTTGCGGAAATCCTTGAGTAACGACGCCAGCCCCTCGTCGGCGGGGTCCTGCTCGAGCAGGCGCGCCACGCGCTCGATGTGGGTCATGAGGACCTCCAGCTCCTTCAGACGCCGCGCGCGCGAGTCCTTAAGGCCCTTCCGGTCCAGGGCGTAGACCTCGATCGAGGCCTTCCCCTTGGGGCTCAGGCGCCCGCGCCGGTCGCGGGCCGGGTCGATCGATCCGTCCGCGTTGAAGCGCAGGTGCTCCTCTGGCTCGTCGAGGCAGGGGTGCAGCAGTAGGCGCCGCTCCCGCTCCTCTTCGCCGGGGTGCCTGGCGCGGCTGCGCTCGTTCGCGATCGGGAATTGGTTGGCCTTTCCGACCGACCGCCGAGCCTCCTCGACCTCTTGCTCGCGTGCCCGGTTGCAGTCGATGCACGAGGGCAGCAGGTTCCCCCAGACCGCGGCGAGCCAGTAATAGCCGGGCTTGCTGAGCTTTCCTTCGCGGTTGATGTAGCCGCCCTTCGGCCGGTAGTGCTCCACGTCCATCGGCTGGGTCGCCTCATACCGGCTCTCGCAGTAGGCGCACTTGCCAGCGAACGCCCGTTGGAGGATCTCGGTGACCGCCTTTTCTTTGTACGCCTTGAAGGGGAACGGGGCCTCGAGGTTCTTCGGGTCCTTGTAGAACGCGATCGCCTTCTCGATCTCCTTGCGCCCTGGCGAGTCCGGCGCGCACAGCGCCTCCGGCGCGGCGGCGAGGGGGACGGACCTCATCCGTCCTCCTTCCGCTCGCGGACTGCGTCGGCGAACAGCGACGCGATCGCCACCTTGGTGCGCTCGTGCAGCTGTGAGCGCTCCGCGCCGGTCGTGACTTGGCCCTCCTTGCGTATGTACTCGTCGGCCGCGGCGAGGACGATCTGCTCGCGTCGGTCGCGCCCGAGGTGTCCGGTCGCGTTCAGGCGGCTTCGCACCTCCCGCAGCTCCTGGTTCTCCTCCTTGGTGCGCCGCGACTTCCAGCGCAGCTCGCGGTAGCGCTCCATGAGCCGGTCGATCTCGGGGTCCACAGTGCTGTCGAGGCCGAACATCTCCGAACCGAGCATCTGGTCGATCCGCAGGCCGCGGAACGACGGCAGCACGGTTACGGCCGCGTTCGCGCCGCCGCGCGTGCGGCGCAGCAGCATCGTCTCGCCGTCGCGCAGCCCGCGCAGGCACAGCGGGTCGTGTGTGCAGACGAGGAACTGGAGGCGGGGAAAGACGCGGCGGAGCGATCCCACGATCCGCATCCGCCAGCGCGGGTGGATGTGCGTTTCGACCTGGTCGATGACCATGATCCCCTCGGCCAGCTCAGGCGAGTGCCAGCGATCCTGGCCGACCAGCACCCGGAGGGCGTCGGTGGCGAGCGCGATCACCGACTGGTGGCCATCGCCGAGGTCGTCGAGCGTGAGGGTCGTGCCCATCCCGCGGATCTGCAGCCCTTCGTCGCCGCGCTCGATCCGCGCCCCCCGCGGCAGCAGCAGCAGGCGCTCGAGCGCGCTGCGCACAATCTTGAACCGCTCCTCCGGGAGCTCGCTGAGCCACGGCCGCGGGTCGTACAACGGCACGAACGGGTTGAAGAGGCTGTCGACGTGGGCGAACTCGCTGGCCTCGCCAGGCTCGACCCCCGCCCGCGGCAGCAGCCGTGTCGGCCCGTAGCCGAGCACGAGGACCTTCGGCTCGACGAGCGACGACTCGAACGCGGCGCTGCCGGCGCGCACGCGCAGCTCAATCGGGTCGTCGAAGCCGGACACGCGGACGGTTACCGACCCCGACTTGGCGTCGTTGCGCACGTACTCCGAGGCGTCGAGCGCGAGGCGCGTGCGGTACTCGTCCCCGACGAGCGCCAGCGCGATCCCTTCGAGCACCGAGCTCTTGCCGGTGCCGTTGTCGCCGAGCAGCATCAGCCACGGCGCGGCACCCAGACGGCTCGCGCGCGGCACGTCGATGTTCAGCTCGCGGATGAGCCGGAAGTTGCGGATCTCAATGCGCTCTACGTGGTGGGCGGTCGCGAAGTAAGCGGCGTTCGCGCGGCCCCGCCCGCCCAGGGTGTAGCCGGTGTGCGCGCGCGCATAGCGGCCGCGCCGCTGCCGTGCCCGGTCCTGTCGCTCGGCCGAGACGGCCGGACGCCGCGTCGCGATTCCGGCCTCGCTCGCCCAGCGCCGCGCGAGCTGCCGCCGCACGCCGGCGTACTCGCGCGCCGGATCGAAGAACGCGTCGAGCCGGTCCGGAGCGTTCGCCTCCCATTCGGTGCACGCTGCGGCGACCGTCGCCGCGCGGGCGCGCACGAGCCGGCGGCGGTTGAGATCGAGCACGGCGATCGTGACGTTGCCACGCTCGGTCTCGCTCGCGACGAGCCCGTCATCAGCGTAGATGAGGTGCTCCTCGGGGTCATCCGCACACGGGTCAAGCAGCAGCGGACCCTCTGCGGCGAGCTTCACCCCCTCGGCCCTGAGCCGCGCGCGCCGGTTCGCGACCGGGAAGCGCGACCCCTTCGCCAGCGCGCAGTCGTTGCAGGCGAGGTAGAGGTTCGACCACTCGTACGCGCACCACCAGTAGTGATCGGGGTGGACCCGATCGAGATCGAACGCCATGTGCTCGGGGCGGTAATGGATGACCCCTGGCGGACGGACCGTGCCGGCGCTCTCGCAGAACGCGCACTTGCCGCCGAACATCGCGCGCAGCGCCGCGTCGACGTCCTTGGCCGCGTAGATATCGCGGCGAAAGTCATACGTCGTCCCCGCGCGGGAGCTGCGGCGCCGGCCGAAGGACTCCGCGGCCGCCGCACGGGCCCGCTTCGCCGCTGCCGAACGCAGCGACTTCGGCTCAGGCGCGGTGCGGCCGACCGCGATCACGCCGCCGGCCCCTCAGGCTCGCTCGCCCGCACCCGTCGGGTCGCCGGCGTGGTAGACCTGCTCGACAAGCGCGCCAGGCTCCTCACCGATGCTGGCGAAGTCCCACAGGATCCAGTCGTCGTCGGGCTCGTAGGCGCCGCGGCCGTGGTTCCAGCGCTGTGGCAGCTTCTCGTTGAGCTCGATCAGATACGGAAGCAGCGGTCGCTTCGGCGGGCGTGTCGACTCGCGCCGATCCAGGTCGGTCTCCGGCCAGTCGAACTGATCGCGGTAGCCCGCGAAGCCGAAGCCGTCGAAGAAGCTGTCCGCCCCGATTAGCGGCATGTACCAGAGGCTGGGGATGCCGTACGGGTTGGGCCTGATCGGGCCCTCGCGCACGAGGTCCTCGAGGAGTTTCGTGCCCTCCCCGTCGCCGGCCAGGTGCTCGCGCAGCCGGTCGAGCGAGGGAAACTCGACCGGCGGGCTGACGAACAGCACGGGCTTGTGCTGCTCGCGCGCCACGACCAGCTCGTGCGGCGTACCGACGCTGTACACGTTCGTCGGGCAGTAGCAGACGATGAAGTCAGCCGTGTCGACCATCCGCAGGTCGATGTGCATCGTCTGCCAGTACTTGTCGACCAGCTCGGCGCGCACTTCGACCTTGTCCTTCCCGAAGCGCCAGCGCGCGCGGTCGTCCGCTGTGTTGACGCCCTCGCGACCGTACTCATGCAGGCCGAGGACGTCCGGCTTGAACCAGGGGTCGAAGACGACCACACCCATCGCGCATAGGACCTGACCGACCCGCGCGCGCCAACCGTGCGCCCTCTCCTCCTCCCGCGACGCCACGAAGTCCATCGGGCCGGAGAGGTAGACGCGGCTGTCGCTCAGCAGCTTGGGCTTGCCGATCGTGGGCGCGTCGTCGTTGCTCATGGCTCGCTCCTTGTCGGGTTGACGGGATGGCTTACGGGACGAAGTCCACGCCCGCGAAGTAGGCGCGCTGGCGTGAGCGGGTCCCCGGCCCGAAGTAGTCCTTCCACCAGTCGTCTGTCCGCAGGTTCCTCAGGTCCGTGGACCTGCCGCGGCGCGAGCTCGCGAACTCGCGGAACGCGTGGTGGCGGTAGATCCGCATGAACTCGCCGAGGTAGATGTCAGCGATCCGCTTGTTCCCGCGGATCACGAGCATGTTCTCGTCGTTGCCGGTGGAGGATGCTTTGCTGAAGTTCGCCGAGCCGGCGACCACGATTGGATCCTCGCTCAGCGGATCGACGAGCATGAGCTTGGTGTGGACGTAGCGAACGTGGCCATTGAGGTTCGAGAGTCGCTCTTTCACCCACCCGTCAAGGCCGTCGTCCTCGAGGTGCGCGCCGACCGCGAACTGGTTCTCGTCCTTGAAGCGCAGCTGCTTGATGCGCTCGTTCTCCGCGTCGCGCTCCGGTCCCGCGGGCATAGGCCGGATCGGCGTCTCGAGCGTCGCGAAGCGCAGCGGCGTGTCCGCCGTGTCGTACACGTCCTGGAACAGGCGGTTCATCCCGAAGGCGAACGTCATGAACAGCGCGTCCTTCGCATCCCTGGCCAGGCTGACGTAGTAGTCCAGCGCGTCGACCTCCCGGCGCGGGCTGAAGATCGCAGCCGTTCCCACCGGCGGCGGCCGCTCGGGGATCGCCGTCTCGCTCAGTTTGCGCGCGAGCGCGGCCACCCGCGGATCGGCGTGCAGCAGCTCCCAGTAGGTGAGGTAGTCAGCCGCCAACGCGGGGTCGTCGATGACCGTGAGCTGGTTGGAATGGCCGTAGATCCCGCCCTGCGAGAAGTTCGTGCCACCCGTGAGCACCGCCTCCGCCTCGCCGTCGCGCGTCAGCACGATGAACTTGTTGTGCGAGATGTGGCTGCGACCCTCCCGGCGCGGCGTGCAGACGTCGTCCAGTCCCGCCGCCGTGATCGCCGTGGCGTTCCCGTCCCCCGGCGTCTCCGTGCGATGGTCGTACACGACCGCCACGTCGGCGCCGCGGTCCACCGCGGTCTTGAGCGCCCCGAGCACATGGGGGTCGGAGAACTCGTAGGCGGCCACCCGCAGGCCCCAACCGCTGTCCGCTGCGCGGGCGATGAAGTCCGCGATCGCCTCCGCCAGCCCTCGCGAGAGCCACGTGAAGGCCTCCGGCCCCACCTCGTCGGGCGGGCGGTTCTGAAACCGCCGCGCGTACGCCTGCGACGCCGCGACGCCGCGGTTGAAATAGATGTCCTGGTCCCCGCCCTCGGGCGTCTCCGTGGCGATGTCGAGGGTCGCGTCGGCGACCTCCTCGAGGTTGTCTGGCGGGCCCTTCAGCGCGGTGACGCGGTATGTGTACTCGTGCCCGGGGTCGGCGGAGTAGTCCGACCACGCGAATCCCTGGATCGGATGGTGGCGGGTGCTGTAACCGCCCTGCTCGCGCCCGGTGTCCGCGGTCGCCGCGAACGCCTTGTTGCCGAGCATCGGGTATGGCCCCGTGCCGGCGGTGTTGTCGGTCCGCTCCACCGCAAAGCCGGCCAGGCCGTCACAGTCCCCGGGGTCGAGGTGCATGCCAAGCATCACGACGTAGCTGCCGCCGACGGCATTGACCGTGAGCGGAGGGCCTTCGACCTTGTTGCGCAACGGAGCTTCTCCCTCAGATGAAGTGGCGGAGGTCGCGCGAGAAGCGCCAGTTGTGCGCGCTTGCGCCCTCGATCGCGGTGCCTTGCTCGGCCTCTCCCCGAACCCAATGCGATGCGAACGGCAGATCCCGAAAGGTCTCAGCGCCCTGCGGGACGACGAGCGCGGGGTCGATCGCGCCCGCGTCGCCGGCCGCGTGCAGCCATAGCGCGGCGAACCCGTCGGCGCAGGCGGCGATGACCTGGTCGCAACCGGCATCGCGAAGCGCCCCGACCGCTTCGCGAGCCTGATCGGCGACCGCCGTCTTGAGGCTCGCGTCGACCGAGCCCTGAAGGACGAAGAGGAAGCGTGCTTCCCCATCCTGCCAGTCGCAGGACTCGTCGAAGAGATGCCAGGCGGCGACGTCGCCGATCCGGCTGCTGTGGACGGTCGCGGGCGTATCGATGCCGGTCGGGAATCCGGCGGCGCCGATGTCCATATCGAAGACGGCCGCGTGCGACCGCGTGTACATGCGTCGCGACAGCGAGGTCTCGCGCGTCGAGTTGTACACGTCTAGGGACGCGTAGACGATGATCGCCGCCTCGTCGGGCAGGCCCGATCCGGGCGGCGGGTCGATCACCGCCGGGAGGTAGGCCGCGAGGCCGAGGGGGGCCTGCATGAGCGGCGTTCCTGGCATGAATGTATGACCGAGCTCGCCGAAGAAGTCGCTGCGTTTTTTCGCCTTCGTCGCGTCGTCGTCGCCGGGCTGCTCTTCGAGCTTTGCGGCACGGAACCCGAAGAACACTCTGGCGGCTCCCGGCGGGGTTGGGAGGGCAAGTGGGTTGTCCATCGTCATCTCCTGCCCTCACTTCAGCGAGCGAGCCAGCGCCTGAGCCTTGCGCCGAGCTACCGCCACGATCGTCAGATGCGGGTTCGTCGCGCCGATCTGCGGGAAAGCCGCGGCGTCGACGCTCACGAGGTTGGGCACGGTGTGGAACCGCCCGTCGGGGTCGGTGACCGAGGTCGTCGGGTCGGTCCCCATGTCGAGGCCGCCTGCCTCGTGGTAGCTGCTGCCCGGGCCGCGGAAGCGTCCCCGCCCGTCGACCCCCTGGTCGTCGGTCGGCTCGAGGCCGAGCGCCGCCGTGAACCGCCGGGCACTCTGCAGGATGGCTTCCTTCGTCCGCTCGTCCGCCTCCGAGTGGCCGAAGTGCACCAGGGAGCTTCCGAGCGGACCCTCCCGGGACTCGACGAAGTTCTCGTCGCGCTTCTCCGTCGCGGCGAACGAGCGGATCATGAAGTGGTAGGGCGTCGACGGCTCGGGCTGCCACGGGGTGCCGTCGTCGATCGCGAAGATTCGCTCACCGGGCGCATGCAGCTCCCACTGGTTCGCGTCCTGCGTGGGCGCGCGCACGTACACGATCGCGGCATCCGGCTGGGAGGGGTCGTAGAGGTCCGGCGCGCTGAAGAGCCCAAAATAGAAGAGGTGCTCCTGCAGACCCTTCCCGATCCGTTCGTTGGGGTCCGGGACGCCGGACAGCGCGGCGAGCTTGATCGACTCGATCCCGCCGCCGGCGAGGACGACGCTCCCAGCGCGGATCTCGGACTCCGCACCGTCGGCGCAGGCGACGACCCCCGTCGCCCGCTCGCCGGAGACCTGCACCCGCCGCACCAGGGTCTGGGTCGCCACCCGCACCTGCCCGCTCGCCACGGCCGCTCCGGCATGGCGGAAGAACAGGCCCAGCCCGGAAGCGATCCCGGCGCTCAGCCGACCCGGGGTCAGTGGCGCGTCGTCGACCGCGAACGGCCCGGGCTCGGCCGCGAAGTCGGCGGCCCGCAGCTTCTCGATGATGCGACTGGCCAGCTCGCTCTGGCCCATGCGACGGCTGACGCGGTATTGCTCCTCAGCCCAGTCGTAGCCTTCCTTGAGGTCCGCGGAGGTCAACGGCCAGCCGCCCAGGTCTTCGTCGCTGAAGCGCGGGGTCGCCCCGTTCCAGAACAGGCCCCGGCCGGCGAAGCATCCGAAGTTGTTGCCGAACTTCCCGCCCTCAGCTAGGTCGGGGCTGTAGGCGACCGCGTCGCGGAGGTTGCGGCCGAGCGGCACCGCGAAGCGCAGGTCGACGTTCGTGAGGTGCGTGAGGAACGGCGCCGGTCCGGCCTCGAGCAGCGCCACCCGCTTGCCGGCCTGGGCCAGGGTCGCCGTGGTCGTCAGGCCGGACGAGCCGCCGCCCACGACGACCGCGTCGTACGGCTGCCCGGCGCTCTCGGTGGCCAGGTCCTCGAGCGCGGCCTGAAACATCGTCGGCATTCGCTACCTCCCCCGGTGAAGTGGCCAGCCGCGAATGAGCGCCTCGTCCAGCGCTTCGAGCGCGCTGTTCAACTCGTCGCTCTCGAGATCGGCCGAGATGACCGTTGCGGTCCGCGCCTCGATCTCCTTCGCCTGCTTGGGGTGTTGAGCCGCGAGGCTCGAAATCAACGCCCCCGCCTCGATCAGGCCGTACACCCGCTTGACGCCGCTCGCCGTGGGCGTGTTCTCCGTGGCCATTAGGGGGTCGTGCGCGAGCACTGGGCTGACTGGTCCGGGCTGCGCCGTGCTGCTGGTCGTGAAGATGCCAGTCACACGCCGCTTCGCCAGCTCGAAAGCCTGCGTGTGCGAGATCCCTCCCGACCAGAGGATGCGCACGCCCAGCTCCGACGCCCGCTCGACGAGCGTCTCGACGTCGTCGAGCGTGTAGGCGCCATGCTGATCGTCCGCGTCGCGTCGCAGCAGGTGGCGGCCGGTGTCCTGACCGCTCGCATCGATCCGCGGGACGAATCGGTCCGGGCAGTCGAAGAGGACGAGCTCCGCCCCCTGGTCGCGAGCCATCTCGAGCCAGACGCCCGACGCCTCGACGACCCGGTCGCTGAGATAGACGTCGTCGTCGGTCACAAGTGGCGTGTCGGCGTAGAAGGCGGGGATCGCGGTCCAGCCGGCGGTCCAGCGCTGGACCGCGCCAATCACGTCCCTCTGCTGGGCGAGCGTCAACGGCGTGAGGCCGTACTTGGCGGCGTTCAGCCCGTGCGCGCGAGCCGTGAAGAGCCCGGCCCAGATCGTCCTCATCACGGTCTCGGTGTCGACCCGGAAGCGGGGACCCACCGCGACGCCGTGCGAGGCGCCGGCTCGGAGCAGCCGCGCCGCCGCCCCCGGTTCGAGGACCCCGAGCAGCCCCTGGACGCTGAGGTGGATCCGCGCCGCCTCCACGGGTGGCGCATCGACTGCGACGCTGGGGACGCCGGCGCCGCCCGCCCAAACGATCACGCGCTCGAGCCAGTCGATCTCCTCCGCGCTCGGAGCGGCGTCGAACACGCTGAGAACGCCGATCCGGTGCACGTCCCGTCCCGCGAGCGCTTTCCCGCGAAGCGCCTCGATCCGCTTGATCGCGTCGGCCAGGCGGTCGAGGTCGGTGCCGGGGTCGATGCGCAGATATACGGTCAGCGGGCGCGGCTTGTCGCCCGGCGGGTACAGATGGCGCGCGAACTGATCCGTCAGCGGGGTCAGTACCTCGTCGCCGGGCGCCATCAGGTCGGTCGCGTCAAGCTCCGGGCTGGTCTGGAGGTACCTCAGCGTTGGACCGCACCCCCACGTTGGTGGTGAACCACGTTCGCCCGAACGCGGTACGCGCCACCGCCGCGTACTCGTCGGGCCCCACCGGCACCTCGCCCGCGCTGCCCATGCGCTCGGCGTCGAGGATCAGCCCGAACGACGCAGGGTCACCGCCAGCCCGGAGCTTCGCCGACGTCGCCACCGCGTCGACGATCAGGCTCGCGGACCAGCCACTATCGCTGATGCCGAGCAGCGGCCCGTTGACCCGCTCGTCGTAGGAGGCCAGCGGCCCCAGCTCCCGGTAGGCCTCCTGCGCGACGGTCAGCCGGTCCAGGAACTCTTCCTGCGAGATCATCGCTTGCAACAGGGGAGCATGCGTTCGGCTCGACGATTGGATCAAGGACTATTGAGTATTCATGACCCTATAGCTCAAAAATACATGGCGTCAACCCTCCCTTTGCGGCGTCTCGGGGCGCGCTCTTCGTCGCCGGACGATTAGACGAGAATTCGTCGGGCGCTCATGAAGGGTTACTGCGACCCGAGCAGCGCGTCGTCGACCCGGTGGAAGTTTCGACGCAAGCATTCGGACCGATGGGTGCGCGAGCGCCGCGAGCTGCGCCCCGAGCGCGACGAGGCCGCCCGCAATCAGCACCGTCGATGGAGCGAGCACATCGCTCGCGAAGCCGGCTGCAAGCAGCCCGAGTGGCATCAGCGCAAGCGAGCCGAGCCAGTCATAGGCGCTGATGCGCGAGAGCAGGTGGGAAGGGACGTGCTCAGCGAGCGTCGTCTCCCACCAGACGTTGAATAGAGCGAGGCCGACGCCTGCGACCGCGAACGTCGCGACAAGTGCAGCTGGTGGGGCGGCGAAGGCAAGCGCGAGAACGGCGATTGGCCATGCGCAGACCGCGACAAACGCCGTACGAAGTGGGCGCAGCGGGCGCCACCGCAGTGCGAGAAGGGCGCCGATGAGGGTGCCGGCACCCGTTGCAGACATGACCACCCCGTACAGAGCGGGTGCTCCGTACTCGCTCCTTGCTACCTCGGTGCCAAGTACCAGGAGCGGCGCGTATCCGGCAAGGAGGGCCGTGCTTGCGCAGGCGATGGTTATCCATGCCCAGGGTCGCGCACGCAGTTCGCACAAGCCCTCGGCGACCTCGCTGGCAAGAGAGGCTCTCCGTGGCCCGGTGGCCGCATACGCGGGAACACGCGTGAGCAGCATTGCCGAGATCAGGAACAGTGCGCCGGCAGCTATGAACGGCCATTCCGATCCCGTCGACAGCGCGAGCGCCGTAGCGACGAGCGGCCCAAACAGTGCCGCAGCGCTCTCGGAAAAGCAGGTCAAAGCGCGCGCTTGTTGGATTTCCGCGGCAGCAACCGTCTGCGGCAACAGCCCGCTGAATGCTGGTCGGAAGAACCCTTCCGCTACGCCCGCGCACGCTGAGATGAGCGCTAGCAATGCGGTGTCGGAGCTCGCGAGCAGCGCAAATAGAGCGAGCAATGCGTACATCGCCGCCCGTGTCGCATCCGCGGCGACCATCAGCGGTCGGCGGGAGTAGCGATCCGCGCAAGCGCCGGCGAACGCCAGGACCGCCAGCAGAGCCACACCGTGGGCGGCGAGGACGAGGCCGAGCGCGGCGGGCGAGCCTCCTTCGGAGACAACGAGTAGCGCGAGCGCTACGGGCGTCATCCGCTCGCCGACGGCACTCATTGTCTGGGCGAGCCACAGCGCCCGGAACGCCGGAGATGCGACGTGCAAGCGCCGGCGATAGTGACCGAACTGGAGAATGCTCAAGAGACTTTGATGTAATCTTGGAGCATGGGGATGGGCAGTTGACCTCTGGGAATGTCGCGGGGTCGACAGCGGAGGCGCGGGTCGCCTATGCACTTGCTCATCCGCTGCGCAGAAGGCTGTTGGTCGAGTTGCGGCGTAACGTGGCGAGTCCCAGCAAGCTTGCGCGTGACACGGGTGTATCGCTCGCGACGGTCAGCTATCACGTACGGCAGCTTGCGACGCTGGGCTATCTCGAGCTGGTGGATCTCGTCGAGGTACGGGGCGGCGCGCGCCACGACTACCGCACCGCACCGAAGGCGATCACTGAGTGCGTATCGGTGCTCGGGCCGCTTTTGAAGTGAACTCGCGCGTGACGCGGGCGCGTCTGGCGGGCACGATGCCCGCCAGACGCCCGCGTGGTTTTCAGGGCTGCCACTTGTCGAGCACCTGATCACCCCCTCACCGTGGTCGGCGTTGGTCAATTCGGGCGTCTCAGGACATAGAGCGCCTTGGGATGGACGTCCTCGTCGAGATCGCTGTCGAGGCGAGCGCCCGCGTGCTGCCCGTAGACGCGCTCGACGACTAGGCCGACGGCGCGCGCCTCGCGCATCACGGCGTCGTATGAGTGGTGGCGCTGCCAGTGGGTGCTTCGCTCCCGCAGCCAGAGGCCGGCACGGTCGCGCGCAAACACGTCGAGCTCAAGCGCGAATGTCGTATCCGGGGTCAGCCCGCCCGCGCCTGTTGCGCGCCAACACAGCACCGCGTCCTCGACGTCGACGACCTGGTCGCGTTCGTGTAGCCAGCGGCACGTGCGCAGCGTGTTGCAGTCGAACACCATCAGCCCCCCAGGAACGAGTGCGCGCGCCATGCTCTCCAGCGCGCGACACAGATCAGGGTCGGCGACGAGGTAGTTCGCCGCGTCGTCCAGGAACGTGATCAGGTCAAATCGCGCCCGCCAAGGAAGGTCCCGCACGTCCGCAACGATGAGCCGAGACGCTATTTCTGGAGCGTTTTGGCGCGCGCGCCAGACCATCGCGGGGGAGACGTCGCAACCGTGCACGATCCAGTTGCGCCGCACCATCGGCAGGAAGCTGCGCCCGGTCCCGCACGCGGCATCGAGAAGCCGACGGCCGGGAACGCCAAGCTCAGCAACGATCGAGTCGATAGCCGCTAGCCACGGCTCATACGCGTAATCGCGCGTCATCCGGTCGTAGAACGGCGCCAAGCGCTCGTAGGCATCCAGCGCTAGGGCACCGCTGTCGGCTACGGCGACGGCGTTCTCGGCAGCCATAGCCAAGTAGACCTTCGACTAGTCGAAACCGTTTCACTGGTAGAGGTATGCTGACCTGTGTGCCTGCCACTCTCCAGGATGGCTGGGACTGGGCTGGGATGCGCCCTCGTTGTCTACGCGCGGCGGAGGGCATGCTGAGATGCCGTGCCGACGCCGAGGAGGTCGTTCAGGAGGCGTTCATGCGCGCCTGGAGGTTCCGTTTCCACTGCCGACAGGCGCACGCCCCGCTACCGTGGCTGCTGGCGATCACGCGACACGAGGCCGCACGGCTACTGGCGAGTCGCAAGAACGCATCGCTGTGCCCGCCGGACGGCGAGCTCTACGGATGGTCAATGCCGGACCTCGGCGACGAAGTCATCGACCGCGTCGACCTTGCGCAAGCGCTCGGGAGCCTTGCCCCCGATGAACGTCTTTTGATCGGTCTACGATACGTGGGCGGTCTTAGTCAACCGGAGGTTGCACGGACGCTGGGCGTGCCCGAAGGCACGGCCAAAGTCCGGCTACATCGGGCCCGCGCACGGTTGCGCATGGCGATGGAGAGGGACCATGAAGAGCTATACGGAGATCACCGATCCCAACCTCGCGCGGGTCATGGCGCACCCACTGCGGGTACAGATCCTGGGTGCACTGGATGAGCGAGTCGCGAGCCCGTCCGAGCTTGCCCGCGAGCTTGAGGCATCCCTCGGGACCGTGAGCTACCACGTCCGCCAGCTCGAGGCCGCAGGACTCATCGAGCTAGTACGGACGGCGCCACGGCGCGGTGCACTCGAGCACTATTACCGCGCCAAACTCCGACCCCGGATCACCGACGAGTCCTGGGCACAGCTGCCCGAGATGGTCAAGCAAGCCCTCACGGGCTCAGCGCTGGCCTCAATCAGCGCGCGCGTGAACAACGCAGCGCTAGCGGGCGGCTTCTCACGCGACGACGCCCACCTCTCCAAGACAGAACTCGTTCTCGACGGACGTGGCTGGAAAGCGATCGTCAAGGAACTCGAGCGCCTCGACGAGCGCATCGAACGCATCCAAGCCGAGAGCACAAAGCGAATCGGTAACAACCACGATGCCGAGATGACGGCCTCACTGGTGACGCTGTTCTTCGAGCCCGCCCCAGTCGAAACACCACCGAAACAGCCGAAGGCCGCACCGCGAAAGCGAGCCCGCGCACACACGAAGCGCGCCTGATCCCTCGACGATCTTGGCCCTAATCGAACCACCGGCCGAAGTGACCACGAGAGGCTCCGATCTGAACGGGTCGAGCCTGTGCTTTCGTGGAGCGTCGGCGAGGCCCACGGGGCACTCTACGCGCGAGCCGCTTACGGCACGGGTGGCGGAGCCGGCGACCTCAAGGGGCCGCTCCCGCCTGTCGTAGACCCGATCGGGCTAGACAGCAGAGCCTCGACGATTGCAGCGCCAGGCGCTCTGTAGAGCCACCCTGGCCGCGAACGTCAATGCGGGCGACCCCTGACCGCGATGATGATCGCCCTTCGCATAGCCTGGCTCACCTCGCGACAAGTGCGGCTGGCTGCCCCTCCTTTGTGTGAGGGTCACTGAGGGGGGTGACTTGCTGCCGGACAACGAAGCCGAGTATCGCGGCGAGCGCGCTGTTCACGGCTCCGAGCTGAACATCCGTGAGGTGCAGCACGTCGAACACCACCAACAGGTTGACTATCGCCAGGATGAGCGTCTGCCAGAGGACAGGCTCCCGCCTCAGAATGGTCCCCATGTTCCGGCCTCCCTTTGCGTGCGTTCCAGGCGACCGTACCGGCGCAATGCTTTAGTAATCAAGACCTTGCGCCACGAAAATGCACTTGGGCCTACGACCCGAAGTTCTTGAACGGACCGCGTCTTCGACCCTAGTCGCCTCCTCCCTTTCGATGAGGGATTGCCCACAAGTGCGCTGATCGCTTAGGGTTTGATGAGCAATCGAAAAGGAGACCCATGGCCAGCGTGTGGCGTGAGCGCACGGGCACGGCACCTGACGAGTGGCACTTCTGTCGCAACTGCTCAAACTGGCTGGGGAGCAACTTCGACGAGCTAGCAAGCAGGCCGAGGCAGTTCAGGCGACGCCGACATGTTTGACCGCCGTCCTATCGCCTGGCGACGGCCGACGGGCCGACCGTGAGCTCCCGGATCTACCGGCTGTTAGTGCCCAGACGGATTTCCTCGCCCGTGATTCTCGCCTGCGCCTGGGTCGCCCTGGCGTGCTTGCCGAGCGGCCCGCAGGCGAGCGCCCGGGACCGGCCGACCTGGGTGGTGCGCACCGCGACGATCGCTCATCTCCCCCATCGCCGTGGGCCGTCGGCCACGGAGCTGCGCGAGGTCGTGCGGGCGCACGGCGATACCGCGCGGCTTCGCAGATGGGCCGGCGCTGCCGCCGTGCACCGCTGGGTCCGGGCCACGCTGGAGGAGATCGCCGCCACGCAGGCCAACCCGGTTCGCGCCGCGCGGGCGCTCGCGCTGGTCACCGTCGCGATGAACGACGCGCTCGTGGCGGCGCGCCGCTCGCGGGGCTCGCGGCGGCCAGCGCCATGCCGGCTGTCGCGCACGCTTGCGCCGCCGGGCGGTGGCTGTCCGCGCTACGCGGCGGTGCCGCCCGCCGCGACTGCCTCGGGAGCGGCAGCGAGCGTGCTCGCGGCCCTGTTCGGCGACCAGGGCGGGCGGTGGCGGGCACTGCGGCGCGATGCCGACGCAGCCGCGCTCGCCTCGGGCACGACGTTCCGCGCCGAGGTGCGAGCGGCGGCCCGGCTGGGCGCCACGGTCGGTGCGCAGGTGCTGGCACGGGGCCGCGGCGACGGATCGGCGGCGGTCTGGACGGGCGCCCCCCCGTCGGGCGAGGGCTACTGGGTGCCCACGCCGAGCGCGTTTGCGCCGCCGCTTGAGCCGCTCGCGGGGACCTGGCGACCCTGGAACCTCGCGCGCGGCGGTCAGTACCGGCCGCCTCCGCCGCCTGCCTACGGCACGGCGCGGTTCCGCCACGAGGCGGACGAGGTCTGGGATTTATCGCGCTCGCTCACAGACGACCAGCTGCGGGTCGCGCGGTTCTGGGCCGACGGCCTGGGTACGGTGACTCCGCCCGGCCACTGGAACCTCATCGCGCTGGCGCTGCTGCGCCACAAGCATGCCTCAGTGGGCCGCGCCGCCGAGGTGCTCGCGCTGCTCGACACCGCCCAGACGGACGCGTTCATCGCGTGCTGGGACGCGAAGTACTCCTACTGGCGCATCCGGCCCGTGACCGCGCTGCGACGGATCGCCCCGACGTGGACGCCACTGCTCGAGACGCCGCCGTTCCCCTCCTACACGTCAGGCCACGCGACGACGTCGGGCGCCGCCTCGACGGTGCTGGGGCGCTTCTTCCCCGACCGTGCCCAGGACCTGCGCCAGTGGGCGAGCGAGGCCGCGATGTCGCGGCTGTACGCCGGCATCCACTTTCGCAGCGACAACGACGCCGGGCTCGTGCTGGGGCGCCGGGTCGCGCGTGCGGCGCTGCGCAAGCTCGGCTGAGCCGTTTGGCAGGCCGCAGCGCGGACGCGCTTGCGCCGACGCGAGCGGGCTTCGCGCCGCTAGTACTGTGGGTATCCCTGATTGATCAGAAGTATTTCCCCCATTCTGAGCGCTGTGAGGTAGGGTCGCCGCACGCGGGCGGCGAACCCGGTCGCGAGCCTCGCAAAATGCGCTGTCGGAGGGCCCAGATGAGACCAGTACGCAGGCGTCGCCAGAGTGCCATGGTGGTAACGCTGGCCGGACTCGTGACCGGACTTGCCAGTACCGGCACGAGCTCGGCAGCTGTGCCAGGCGGCCGCGACATCCTCCATGTGCCGATGGCCTGGTGCACCGTGAATGGCAGTCCCGCGCAGGCGGCGCCGAACGTGACCAGCGAGGGATCGACGGTCGCCGATACCGACACCGATGCGGTGATCTGGCGCCGTCACGAGCGGCCGACCGACAACGTGTTCCTTCCCCAAGCGTCGATCTCGCTGCGCTCTGCGATCAACAACGCCTGGGGGACCTTCGACTTCCCACTGATCGCCGACCCGAGCGCCACGCCGGGGAACCCGGGGGACATCCTTGCGGGCACCGACGAGGCCGCGGTCATCACGGCGTGCGACCAGGCGTACACCAACGTCGGGCGCGCCGGGATCGGCATCACCGCGGTGAACGTGAACCTGTTTCGCGCCGCGGACGGCAGCTTCCAGGGGCAGGGCGGGCTCGGCGGCTGCAGCTACCCGATCGGGAGCAGCGTGTGCACCGGCGACTTCTTCATCGTCGTCGCCGACAACCGCTGGTACTACCCAACCGTGCCCAACCGCATGATCGCCGGCTGGGGCACGCCGGCGGCCGACCCGCTCGACCTCATCGTGGCGCACGAGACCGGGCACGCGCTGACCCTGCCGCATCGAAACGACACGGCCGCGCTGATGAACCCGAGCCTTCGCGACAACAACGGCGACGGACGATTGGACAATACGGCGCTCAACACGGCCGAGGTCACCCTGATGCGGCAAACCGCCGCAAATGTCCCCGGTCTCGAGACCGATCCTCCTGGTGAGTTCGTGCCCGGACGCATGCTGGCGATGCGGGTGCCGGACGACCGCAACCGCGGTCTGGCGCGCTACCTCGACATCGCGGCGCTTACCGCCAAGCTCGATCAGCGATCCGATCGGCTGCGTCTGGCGCTCAGACTGTCGGGCCTGCTCCCCTGCCGGTCGCTGAAGCCGACGCGGTTCGCGTACCTGGCGGATCTTGACAACGACGCAGACACCGGCGCAGCGCGTGCGACGCTCGCGCGCCTCGGCGCCGGCAGCCGCTTCCGCGGCGCAGACCTGATCGCCCGCGTTACCGCCCGTGCGGGCAAACGGAATTGCCAAACGTCCGTCCGCGCTTGGACGGTCGCCGGACGGCGGCTGACGCGACTCCCGCAACGGGACATCGATTCTCGCATCGAGGTGCTGCGCGGCTACCGCGTCTTTGTTCCGACGGAGGACCAAAAGGTCCGGCTACCCTCGCCACTTAGTCAGGACCTGCTCAACACGATCGACGTCTCGGTCCGCAACCGAGCGTTGCCGACCCCGATCAAGCCGCAGGCACCCTTCCGCGTCGCCACTTTCGTCGGCTCGGCCCGCAAGCCGCGCGACCGCTTCGGCAAGCGCGACCGTGGCGCGCGTTTCGTGCTCGAACGTCCGCGCTTCCCGCATTGCTTCCCCGCGACGGCCGGGGTACCGGGCGGCACAGTCGACATTAGGTTTGACGGCATGCTGCCCAATCGAGAGATCCACGCGCTGCTCGGTCCGAACGAGGTGCTGAGGGGATACAAGACCGATGCACGCGGCGGCGGCCTCATCCAATTCCCGATCCCCAAGGAGACCGCGCCCGGAGACCATTTGGTCACCATCGGCCATGATCGGCTCGCCCTCACTGCCGACTGCACGATCCAGGTGCGCGAGGGGTAACGCGCCTCGACACCGAGCTGAGCAAGGAAGTAAGCGCAGCGATCCGCCGCACTACCATCGCTGTGGCGAAGTCATGCGCACTTTCCTTGTCGCTTCTCTCGTCGCCTTGGTGGTGACACCGGCCTCAGCCGGCCAACGCGATTCGCGCCTGCGCCTCGTTGCTGCGTTCGGCGACAACAGCGTGCACGCCACCGTAGGGTCGTACTGCCTCAGCGATTCCCAGCCCGACGGTACGGCGCGGCGACGGTGCGTCGACGTGGCATATCCGCTTCAGACCCGCGGGCGACTCACAATCCGCGCTCGCGGCAGGCTGCGCCTCCGCTTCCGGGCAGCAGTGAGAAAGGTCGATGTGCGTTTGCTCGCCGACCCGCAGCAGCCGGGCCGTGTCGTTTGGCGAACCACAGTCGCACGCGACGGCCGAGGGGAGGATTCTCGCCGGATCGTCTTGCGCCTACCGCGACGACTGCGGTGCGGCCGCGTCCTCGACGTCTTCGCCCGTTACCGGGAGGGCGACGCTGACTTCTGGGCGGCCGTGAGGACCCCACGCTGCCATCCCCCTAGCTGACTGGCAGCGCCTCACGCGAGACACGCGCATTCGTAATTGATCACGAGGCTTATGACGGAGGGTGTCCACGCCGGCTTCGCAAGTGAACTCGTTGTGTTCTCGACGCTGTCGGCGTCCGATCGCTATTGCACCGGGCTCACTGCCAGTCCCATCCGTAGTCCCATGAGGCTTGGCAAGCCCCGCAAAATCGCTCCACAGCGCGGACTCTGACGAGCTTCCGTCGGTCTCAAACACCGTTGGTCGCGCAAGCGGCTCGAGGGTTCGAATCCCTTCCCGTCCCTCACTGGGGCAGCGCGGCCAGGCCAAGCGCTCGACACGCGCATGCCGCCACTGGCGCTCAACTGGCGCATCGCGGTTTACCTGGCCGCGGGATTTTGGCTCGACGACGACAACGTCGCTGTCGTGCAGGGGGCTCCCGCAAACAGTGTGGAGACGCTCAGCGGCACATTTCGTGTCGCACCTTGCGCGGCACTACGCGCCGCCTCTACCCCGGTCTACAGCCGCACGTACGGGTACTGGTGGCGGATCGCGGCGCTGAAGTAGCCGCCCACGCTCTCGGCGGCGATGAGCTCGTCGTGAACCTGTTGGGACACCCCCGCGAACTGGTACACGTTGCCATCATTGAACTCGATCTCGAGCGTCTCAGCATCGGCGTCGTAGCCCACCGAGAGGATGTTGCTCGATGAGACCGGTTGACGTTCCATCTTGATGGGCTCCTTGAGGAGGCCCCCACGGGCGTCCTGGGCGCGCCACGCAGCGACCACGGCTTGGTAGTTGGGGGTATCGGGGCGAGGACGTGTCCACCCGCCCGGCGCAGGCGGGTCGCTGATGACCGGCGGGTCGTGGCTGTCGGGCCGACGGTCGGCGTCGAGCTGGTCGACCTGGATGCGCATGGGCATACCGACAGCCTCGCCGAGCACAAGCGCCTCGCCGGTGCGCAAGATCGAAAGGTTGGCCAGCAGTCCCTGGAAGTTGTCGCTCGCGGTGCCGGTGATCTGCTGGCGATCGGCTGAGTTGGACAGCCGCAGTGCGACGAGCGTCCCGCACTGCGAAAGGACTGTCGGGTCGAGTTCCGACGGCCGCTGGCTTATCACGAGGGCGCCGACGCCGTACTTGCGCCCCTCGCGAACGACCCGGCGTACCTGCTCGCCGGCGAGGCCTCCAGCGGCCTTGCCGAGATAGCTGTGGGCCTCCTCGAAGACCATCAACAGCGGACGCTCGCGACCACCCTCAGGCAAGTTGCGACCCCACAACAAGGCCTCGTAGGTGATGTTCACAATTGCCCCGATGAGCGCATTGAGCACCGTGGAGGGGACGGCCGACAGGTCCAGCAGCGATAGCGGGTGCGCTGCCCCGAGCCACGCGGCCAGGAGTTCCGGCAGTTCGGCTGCGACCTGCCCGTCGTGGGCTGGCTCGAATGGCCCTGGTCGCAGCAGGAACGCATACCGCGGGTCGCGCAGGCGCTGGCCGAGCAGGTCCACCTGGCGGCGCAGCTGGAGCCCTCGGGCGCTCAAGAAGACCTGTCCCGCCTGCTGGGGCTGGTATCGGGGCGGCACGACGTCGGCGGTGTTGCCCTTCTGGACCGGTTCCCCACTGGCGTCGAGCTCGAGCGCCGCGGTCGTCTCGTCCTGCGCGATTGCGCCCGCGACGGTGTAAGTGGCGTGCTCCAGGCGGTGCAGCTCGAACCACAGCCGCTTGAGCGAGAACGGCACGGGCGAGTCGGCCGTCAACGTATCGGGGTCGGCGCCCAACAGCTTGCTCGCGGTAATGGTCTGCCGTTTGAGTTCGAGCACTTTCTCGCTCAGGGCGCCGACCTGCTTGTCCTCGACCGGCCCCATCGTGAGCTCGATGAGGAGGTCGATCGGGAGTGCCCAGAACGGCACGTACAGGTGTTCGCGACCCGGAGCCGGCCGCGCTGCGGCGGAGAAGACCGTGGCGTGATCCTGCAGCGCCGTTGCGTACTCCCCGTGCAGGTCGAACAAGAGCACGCGGGCACCGGGGTAGCGGTCTGCGCTGACGATCCGCGACAGCAGCCGCGCGACGGTGCTGGACTTGCCTGAGCCGGTGGCGCCCACGACCGCGCCATGCCGGGTGATGAGCCGGTCGAGGTCGATGCGCGCGGGCACCGATCCGCCTCCGGCGAGCTGCCCGAGTCGAATGTGACGCAGTTCGTCCGGCTCGCCGTAGAGCCGCAGGAGATCGCGCTCGGTTAGCAGGAACACCGGGTCGCCGATGGTCGGGTACTCGCTGAGCCCACGCTCGAAGGGCGCGCCCGGGAGTGCCTCGCCGACAAGCTGGACAGTCATCCAACGGTGGCCATGAGGCTGCGCCTCGGCCAGTGCCTCGGGCACGGCCCCGGCGCCGATGCGCGAGATCACCCCGTACAGATCCACCAATCCGATACCGATTCGGACGAAGTTGCCAACTTGCCCCGCCCGGTAGCCCTGGCCGCCGACGTATGTCAATCCCGAGGCTGCGGTTGGTTCGAGCGCCACGCTCACCTCTGAGCCGCTCACCGACTCGACGGTGCCCAGGCGCGTGGGATCCGGCGGCATCAGAAGCTCGCAGGCGAGCGATCTAGGCCGGCGAGGAACCGGCCAAACGCGGCGAAGTCGCCGAGCAGGAGTTCGACCTCTCCGGCACTATTCGTGTCCACACCCGTGACTCCGACCGCGCCGGCGTCGTCGGCCTCCCAAGGTCCCTCCCGCGTACCAATGACTGCCGCGTCGCGCGCGTACAACCCGAAGTTGGGCTGGTGTAGGGCGAGGTTCTTCGCGGTCTCGTAGTTGGACAGCGTCCCGTGGACCAGTCCCACGACGCTTGCGGTCGGGTTTGCCTGCAGCGCATCCATCAGGACCGCGTTGATGTGCCGATCGCCGAACGAGTAGCCGCATGTGACCAACAGTGCGCCGCGCATGCCGAGGAAGGCTCTAAGCCGGTCGAACAACGCCTGATACGGCATTTGTCGGGTCTCGTCGTACTTTAGGTGCGACGGGTGGATGAGCCGGCGCATGCCAGCCGCGGCCTGACAGCGGGTGACATCGCCGTCCGCCGTCAAGTACCAGTTGACCGATCCGTGCAGCTTCCATAGGCGCGTGAAGCGGGGCGGCACCGGCGACTGGTCCGACGGCGACACCGATGCGTTGTCAAAGAACGGTGCGCGGGCGCCCACGAACCCGTCGAAGTAGGGGCGGCGCATGGACTCGAAGGCCTGCTCCAGAAGTAGGTCGTAATTGGGAGTGAAGATTTCGACCGGTAGGTCACGGTCCAGGGCCCCGGCCCATGCGGCAACCCCGTGGAACGGAGTCTCTGCATCGGGGAGCTCTTTATCGGCAAGTGCCACGATCCCCTCGGTGATCGCTGTCTCGAGCGCGTCGAGCTCGACCCCGGCCAGGCCGCGAACTGCCCCGCCGCCGGCGACGAGACGGAGCGCACGCACATGGGACAACCAGTTCTCGACGTTCGGGTGCGCGACGCCATCCTCGGCCAGACATGCCACCAGCTTGTCGAACGAGGCTCGGTCGTCCCCGGCGGACAGCTCGGTCGTCAGCGCGGTCGTCATCGCGGCGATGTCGGGGATGAGGGGCGTGCCGCCGGGCCGCACCGCGACCGCACATCCGGCGGCCAAGAGCAGTCCGAGCGGTGCCTTGTCCTGGGCGAGACTCAGCCGTAGTCCCTTCGCGTAGCGGGCGGCGTCGTGCACTTGCACATACGCTAACGATTTTGAGTAGTGAGTGATTATCGTTGCGCTGTCCAGCTCTACGGATCCAAGGCTGTCGCTTAGTCAAGGCCGCTTGACTAAATGGCCAGGAGCTAGTTAGGGTGCGCCCTGCGCGGGGGAGATGGGGGCCGCGCGACTGTGTGTGGGCGAGGCTTGGAGGCGTCGTGCGGTTGCGCGCGTTCGGTGGCAGAGTGGCGATCTTTGCGGTCGCAGTTGGTGTCGTGGCGTCTTCGGTCGCGTTTGGCCAGGAGGTGTCGAGCCAAGAGCAGTCGGCAGTGCGGACGGGCGCCGAGCCGGCGAATGCTTCTGCGGCTCTTGCACGCGCTGTCGAGGCCGAGCAAGCGCGGCAGCAGCGACGCCAGCGTCCGGACGAGCAGCAGGCGCGCCTGCTAAGTCGGACCTCATTCGTGGGTCAAACAGCCGCCGAGGCGTTGGCACTGGCTCAGTTGCGATTCCCGGCGGCGCTACGGAATCCGGTCTGGAAGGCCCCGGGGCTCCGTTCCGGCGACCAGCTCATTCGCTATGGCAGCGATCACGCCGCGATCATCAAGACCGGCGGAACCCCCGGCGGCTCGGTCCTTCAAAGCACAGTCCCCCTGGTCGCGCCCGACGCGAACGGTGATAAGCGGCCTGTCGACCTCGAGCTCGAGGCTCATGGTGACGAGTTCCGACCGCGGGTGGGCGTCGCGAAGCTCATCGTTCCGAGCCGACTACGCGATGGGATCGAGCTTGCTGACGTCGGCGTTAAGGTCCGGCTCCTCGGCTCAGATCTCGACGGCTCTCCGACTCTGACCGACGGCCGGCTCTTCTGGCCCAATGTCGACCGGGATACCGATCTCGTCGTCGTCCCGATCCCACAAGGATTCGAGACTTACCACCAGCTGCGATCCAGCTCCAGCCCCGAGAGACTTGGCGTTGACTTCGAGCTACCCGCCGAGGCGACGATGTCTGCGGGCACAGACGGTGCGCTGCGGATCACTAAGGGCCAGGACGTGCTGGCGTGGGTAACACCGCCGCTCGCGATGGACGCCGACGATGAACCGATCCCGACGGCGTGGACAGTCGACGGCACTCGTGCGTGGATCGAGGTGTCCCATCGCGACCGTGATCTGAAGTACCCGCTTGTAGTCGACCCGGGCTACATCGAGGAGAATTACCTCAACTGGGAAGGCACGGCGATGGACTTCACCGGTTGGGAGTCCGCCGAATCAGATCCGGGTTCGATCGGAATCAACTACGGAACGGGCTGGGGCCTCAACACGTGGTTCTCGCACCTCTACTCGTATCCGTTCCAGCTTTGGGGGATGTGGCGTTTCCATGCGCCGGGCGACACCTTCATCTCCAACGGCCTCTTCAACAACACCGACTACCAGCGGCTAGGCGGCGGTACCTGCCTGAAGCAAGGGTTCTTCAAGCAGGGCTTCCCGGGGCGCAACGACGACGGCAACTGGGACGCCGGCTGGCAGGGACCGCCCGGCAGCGTCAACGGTACTCAGCCGTGGATTGCCTGTTCCGAGTTCTACGACGTGGACCGTGCGCACGACATCGACTTCGCGAACCCGACGCGTGGCAACTATTTCGCCTCGATGCAGCAGTGGCGTTTTGGCAGCTCGATGGGCAGTGACGACAACATCCACCTCGCCGGTGCGTGGGTCCGGATCCACGACGATCGCGGGCCAGTCGCGCTGAACGCTTCGGGCATTCCGACGAACTGGACCAACAGCCCTCCCGGAGTCGTCTATATCGAGGCTTTCGATAACGGACTCGGGATGTCTCACATCGATCTGACCCGCGAGGACAATGTTGTCCAAGGCCAGCAGGACCTGTCGTGCGTGACCCAGCGCAACTCTGGCTGGCAGTGTCCGTACCACCAGTGGCTTAACGTGCCGGTGAGCTTCCCTGAGGGCATCACCGGCTACTCGCTGTATGCCCGAGACTACGTCGACAACGACTGGGAGCAGTGGTGGGACGCCAAGGTTGACAGGTGGACGCCGAAGCTCGAACTCGCCGGGCCTGGCTTTGACCTAAAGGACGAGACACTCGGCGACAGCAGTAACGAGATCTACGTCGACTCCTGGGACGACGAGCCGTCGACTACTTGGGATGTCTCGGGCGTACGCTCGGCGGAGCTCTTTGTCACTGACGCGCAAGGGCAATGGCAAAGCCACGACCTCAAGACGAATCTGGACTGCACGGGCGACGCCAACTGCGCATTCCAGCCGACACTGACTCTGAGGCCGTACGACGTCAACGAGGGGAGCCGCCGAGCGTACGTCACGGTTACTGACGGAGCTGGCAACCGTAAGCAGTCCGCCGAATGGAACTTCTCCAGCGTCTCGGGGCTCGTCTTGTCGCCGCGCTCCGGGCTGCGAGCGAGCCGCCGCGTCACGCTTGAAGGCGAGAGCAAACGTGCCGGCCATCTGACGCTGAGCTGGGATTACCGTCGTCCCGACAGCGACCCCACCAACCAGGAGCCCTGGATCTCCATACCGACCGGAGCGCTATCCACGACTCAGGGCGGCTCGCTGGCGAACGGCAGCCTGTCGCTGACATCCGGGAAGTCCACGCCCGTCGTGTGGGACATGGGAGCGACGCCAAACTTCGGCGCCGACGGTCCAGTTGAAGTCAGAGGCGTGTTTTCGGGTGGCGCAGGCGGCACGACTGCAATTAGTCGCTTCGAGTTCGACGGCGCTGGTCTCGATCCGCGGACAGCGCGCGACGAGATCGGCCCGGGCGAGGTCAACCTTCTAACCGGCAACTTCACCATGTCCGACCAGGACGCGGCTATTGAGAGTCCGCTGACGGATCTCACGCTTACACGCAGCTACAACTCGCGCGCCGCGAGCGCCAACGCCTCCGGCATGTTTGGACCGGGCTGGACAGCAACGGTTTCGTCCCTTGATCTCGATGCGACTTGGGCGCGACTGATCCAGCGCAGTGGTGTCACGACCATCGCTGCGGTCGATAACGATGGCTCCGAGGTCGCCTTCAAGCTCAACGGGTCCGGGTACCGCGCACAGGCAGGTTTCGATGACCTCACACTCAAGCGCATCACCTCCCGCACGGGTAGCACGTGGACGTACGAGCTCACGGACCTGGCCGGCACCGTCGCTACGTTTGAGCGGTCGTCGAGCGATCCTAATGTCTATGTCCCGACAACCATCAAGACAGCTGGCGATTCCGCAGCTGCTGCTGCACGCCAGAGTAAGTTCATATATGAGACGCCCAGCGGTGGTGTTACACGGCTTAAGACCGTCTTCGCCCCAGCACCGATCGGCTACGACTGCCAGAGCAACTTCAGCAGCGCGTGTCGCGCGATGGAGTTCGTCTATGCACAGACGACCACAGCGACCGGGACGGCGCCGGGCCAGTGGGGTGACTACACCAACCGCCTCGTTCGTGTCGATTTCAAAGCGTACGAGCCGAGCAGTGGCAGCATCACGACGACGACAGTAGTCCGCTACGAGTACGACACTG
Organism: uncultured Conexibacteraceae bacterium; assembly: GCA_963832195.1. Classification (GTDB taxonomy): domain Bacteria; phylum Actinomycetota; class Thermoleophilia; order Solirubrobacterales; family Solirubrobacteraceae; genus Baekduia. Next base: position 813,926 of record CAWHTH010000002.1, on the reverse strand, counting down.
CCGGGAAGCTACGTGGCGTCTACGACCCACGAATCAGTCCGACGCTGAAGGACACCTACGCCTACGACGGCAACGGCATTCTGTTCCAGATCACGCCGCCCGGTGAGGAGCCGTGGACGCTCACCTACCAGTCCGCAACGGGCGACAGTACGCCCGGTCGCCTGCGACAGGTCAGCCGCTCGGCATTGGACGATGGGACTGCGCGCTGGACCGTCGTCTACGCCATACCGCTGGCAGGAGGGTCGAGTCTGGAGAACATGTCGCCCGGTTCAAGTGGGGTCGAACGATGGGGGCAAACCGATATCCCCACCGACGCCACTGCCATCTTTCCACCGGACCAGGTCCCTAGCAGCCCGCCCAGCAGTTACGAGCGTGCCGAAGTCCATTACTTGAATCGCTACGGAGACGAAGTCAACCTGGCTTCGCCGGGTGGACGGATCTCTACGAGCGAGCGCGACCAGTACGGCAACGTCGTCCGCGAACTCACCGCAGCCAACCGTGCGCGCGTACTTGGACCGAACGGACCGAGCGCGACGGACGTCGACACGACTCGCGTCTACCAGGCCGATGGCCTCGAGATGACGGAGGAGATCGGACCGAAGCACCAGGTGCGCATCCCTTCAGCCCCTGGTCCCGTCAGCGCGGAGCTGAAAAAGGTAGTGGCGTACGACGAGGGCGCACCACAAGGGACTGACCCGCACCTGCCGACAACCACAACGGTCGGTGCCATTTACAACGGCGCTCTAGTCGACACCCGCGTCACGAAGACGGAGTACGACTGGACGCTACGTCAGCCGACCAAGACGATCGTCGATCCGGGCGGCCTCGCGCTCGAAACCCGCCGAATCTGGGACAGCGCGACTGGGCTCGAGCTAGAAACGCGCATGCCTTCGCGCCCGGCAGGGTCGGACGCGTCAACGATTCAACGGGTCTACTACAGCGCGGGCGCAAACAGCAGCGACTCCGCCTGCGGTAACAAGCCGCAATGGCACAACCTGCTGTGCAAGCAGGGTCCGGCCGCCCAGCCCGGCACGACCGGGCTGCCGAGTTTGGCGACCACGACGCACACGTACAACCGGCTCGGACAATCGACGACGATCACGGACCAGAGCGGCTCGACGACTCGGACAACGACTACGAGCTACGACACAGCCGGCCGCATCCAGGACGAGGGTGTCAGCTCCACCGCCGGGACCGTTCTGTCAAATGTTCAGACGACGTACGACAGCGCCACCGGACGGGTAACGCGCTTGGACTCCGATGGCCGTTCGATCATTCACTCGTACGACACACTTGGGCGACTCACGAGCTACACCGACGCCGACAACGTCACCTCGACGACTGACTACGACCTCCTCGACCGGCCGGCCGTAACAAACGACGGCAAGGGCAGCCAGGTGCGCACCTATGACCCAGTTACGAGCGACCTAACCCGCCTAGACGACTCTGCTGCGGGCGTTTTCACGGCCACATATGACGCCGATGGCGAGATTGATTCAAAACAATTGCCGGGCGGGCTCGCTGCGACCTACCGCTACGACGCCTCGGGCGCCCCGATCGGCCTGACCTACACGCGCACCACCGGCTGCTCTAGCAACTGCACCTGGCTGAACTTCGACATCGTCGAGTCGATCCACGGTCAGTGGCGCAGCCAGAGCGGCACGCTCGCCGATCGTACATACGACTACGACGCTGCCGGGCGACTCACTCGCGCCACCGACACGCCGGCCGGAGGGAGCTGTACCGCGCGCCAATACGGCTATGACGCCAACAGCAACCGGACGAGCAAGACAACACTCGCCGGCACGAGCACGTGCCCGACGACCGGCGGCACGCAGCAGTCCTACACCTACGACGCGGCTAACCGCCTGACCCAGAGCGGCATCGCTTACGACGCTTTCGGCCGGATAACGACGCTGCCTACGGCGGTCGCGGGCGGCGGTGCGCTGACGACGTCGTATTACACGAACGACCTCGTCCGCCAGCAGTCCCAGGACGGCGTCACCAACATGTACGACCTCGATCCGGCCTATCGGGTCCGCCGACGCACCACGACGCGTAGTGGCTGGGCCACCGTGGACGAAATCTCGCACTACGACGGATCAAGCGACGAGCCCACCTGGGCCCGCAACCAGAACACAGGCCGTTGGGAGCGTTACATCGAAGGCATCGACGGGGACCTGGCGGCAATCGATTCCTCGGATGCCGGCGCGGTGTTGCAACTGGCCGATCTGCACGGTGACATCGTCGCAACGCAGGCAGTCGATCCACTGTCAAGCGAACCCGTCCAGCAGCTGACCGCGACCGCTTCGTCGTCCGGTGCCTGGACCGTCCAGGGCACACGGCCACTCGATCCGGGTCTCTACGTCGCCCAGGTTGAACAGACCGACTCCGCCGGCAATCTCGGCAAGAGCTCGCTACAGAGTGTCGAGTTCAGTGGCACACCGCGGACCTACCGACAGCTCGTCGCCGAAGATGACGCCGCCATCCTCTACTGGCCGCTCGACGACAGTGGCGGCAGCACGGCTGATCTTGGAACGGCCGATGGCGCTGCTGACGTGAGCACACGACTCGGTGGTGTCGCAACTGGGCAACCGACACCCCTCGTTGACACTGGAGGCTTCTCAAACGGATTTGACGGCGTTGACGACCGGGTCCGGGTCAACGACATCACAAAGTTCAACTTCGGGTCCGCGAGTTTCACTGCCGAGGCATGGATCCGCACAGCCCAGAACGGCAATCGCGCCATTATGAGCAAGGGCCACCCATCCGACACAACTGGTTGGCACCTAGTGGTGAGCAGCGATTCCGGCCACGTCGGCCAACTGCGTGGCCAGATCAAGACCTTGCTAGGCACCGCGACCGTCTACAGCGCGGGGCGTGTCGATGACAACGTCTGGCACCACGTCGCCCTCGTCGTTGATAGGACCAGCCAGCTGCGTGTATACGTGGACGGTGCACAAGCGGGCAGCACCGGCAGCTTGCCAGGCGGCTCAGTGGACGCCACGACTAACTTCCTCGCAGGCTGGGTGCCGGCGCCTGTCATCGGGTCGCAGGGACCGGCGTTTCAGGGACAGATCGACGAGGTCGCGCTTTACGGATCGGCTCTCAGCGGGACCCGTGTCAAGGCGCACTACGACGCCGAGCTGATGGCGGACCGCACGGCGCCGACGCTCAACCTCGGTGCGCCGGCGAACGGGAGCACAACAAACGACAACACGCCCGTTGCCAGCGGGGTCGGTGGCACCGCGAAGGGGGACGCAACCGCAACGACGGTCTCGCTCTATTCCGGAGACGCCCCAACAGGCAGCCCAGTTCAGACGCTCACCGCCCCGCGTGCGTCGAACGGTCAATACAGCGTTGAATCGTGGCGCGCGATACCCGACGGGCAGTACACGGCACGGGCCGAACAAACGGACCTCGCTGGTAACCGCACACGATCAAACACGCCGGTCTTCACGGTCTCCGGCGCGGCGGACCCCGGCGACTATCGCACGGCGGTACGCGCAGACGGGCCACTTGCCTATTGGCGCTTGGCCGAGGCTCCGGGCGCAACGATCGCCGCCGATGACATGGGCAGCTACCCGGCGGCGATTACCACGGGCGTCGGGCTCGGTGTCACAGGCGCACTACCAGGTGATCCGAACACTGCGGCCACCATGACCACCGGCAACGGGATCGCCGTCACCGATGGCACCAAACTGGACCCCGGTCTTAGCGACTTCACCGCCGAGGTGTGGGTAAAGGCGAACCCAATCTCGAGCCAGGTGACACCGATCATCGCGAAGGGAACGACGGCACTCAGCTCCGCATGGACGCTGAAAATGCTCACCACGGGGCAAGCCCAGGCCACGGTCAAGACGGCGCTCGCCAGCCCCATCGTGACGACTACCGGCAGCATCGGTGACGAGAAGTGGCACAGCATCGTTCTGGTGAAGCGCAACAGCGGACTCGAGCTGTACGTCGATGGAGTGCTCAACGCGACGACCAGCGCGACGATCGCTGGACCGGTAACAAACACCGCCCCCCTGATGATTGGAGACAACACGGATGCCACGTCCCCGCTTCAGGGCAGGATTGACGAGGTCGCCTACTACGCGAAGGCACTAACCGCCTCACAGATCGCGACCCACTATCGGCGCGCATACCTGCGCGACAACGAGGCACCTGCGCCAACCATCACCTCAGGGGCTAGCACGGCATCCGCCCCGATCATCTCCGGAATAGCTAGCAACTCAAACGCCGACAGCGACTGGGTGAATGTTCGGATTTATCGCAAGGGGACGGTGACCAGTACCTACCGGCACGACGAGTTTGGAGTGCCGTTGACGGCCGGCGATGACCGCGCGTTCGCCTGGTTGGGGGCAAAGCAGAGGCGAACTGACCTTCGAAGCGGTGTCATCAAGATGGGCGTGCGTAGCTACGTCCCATCACTCGGCCGCTTCCTCCAAGTCGATCCGGTCGAGGGTGGCTCGGCGAACGCATATGATTATGCGAACCAGGATCCGGTCAATCAGTTCGACCTCGACGGTCGACGCCCGGATGCAAAGGGGCCCCGGCCTGGTTGTATATGGGTCGGACACGGCTTTATGTGCGCCGGCCCGCGGAGCCGGTGTGGTACGGCTTGTCGGATAATCAAGACAGTCGTGCTAAACGCCCCTTGGCCTGGAGCTATGGCGGCGAAGGGCGCTCGGGCGGTACGTCACATTGTTCGGCACGCGACAAAGAAGCGAGCGAAGGACGCGGCCCGCAAGGCGGGAGATGGCGCCCCGATTCATCACCCACGCCCGAAAGTCGGCCGGCCGCATTACCACCCGACGAGGAAGGGCAAGAAGAAGCGCGACGGCGTCCACCACGAGTATCCGCGGCGGTGATGTCTGACCGCGTCGGATCTCGCGCCGTTTGGATCGGCCTGGTGCATGTGGCCGAGGGCGCGGGGACCGGTGCCCTTGATGGCGCGCCCGGAGCGTTCGTGCTGGTCGCTGCGCCTGCTAACGACGCGCTCGACTTTGAGCACTCGGTTGCCCGGGATGCAGCCAAGCTCGGATTGATCGTGAGGTCGGTAGATGAGGTAGGACCCGCGCTCGGATCTAGGGAAGCACGCTCACGGCGAACCAGCCACGCGGATGTGGCGCGGAGAGCGCGCGCATCTCGGGCAGTCGAGTGGGACGTGTTTCACGCCTACGAGGGTGGCGAGGGCTGATGGGTCGTTCGAGCTACACAGCCGATCCCGTGGAGTTGACGTTTGTACGGACATTCATTCGCGCGGATCGGACTCATCGACTAACGGCGCTGCTGGCGACCGCGCGTGGGCGGCAGCGCGCGATCGACCGGCTCGGTCACTGTCAGGCCTTCGACGCCCGCTTCACGACGTGGCTGGATCCATCGGACCAGAACCCGACGGAGGTGCTCGCCTTGCTCTCCGGACACGGTGCGCCGGCGACTTGTTACCTGGTCTCTGAGGACGAACGGTTTGACCAGACAAGGTCGGGACTAGAGGCAGCGGTCGCGCAGGTCGTGGGATCTTCGATCGCGACGCTGCTGATCTGCGATGCGACTCGCCTGGCGTATTTTGAAGGCGAGGATCTGCGGGCGCGAGCCATCCTGATTCGGGAACCTGACCGGGCAACCTAACGACCCGTGGCGCCGCGGTTGAAGACGAATACACGCCGTCTACCGCTTCGAGACCGTCGCTCTCGTTGCCGGGTCTAGCGCGCGGTGCCGCTCCGATACTGATGGTCTTGGTGGCCTGCTGGTCGTAGCCGGGGTGGTTGACCTGATGAATGCGGGCTAAGCGGGCAGTCGCTCATGCGCCTGGGAAGCGGTGGGGTCACGATGGTGGGATACATACTGACGCGCGGGCAGTCCCATCCATAGTCCCATAAGACCTCGCAGACCTTCTAAAATGGCTCTACAACGCGGAATCTGACGAGCTCCGCGTCGGTCTCGAAAACCGTTGGTCGCGCAAGCGGCTCGAGGGTTCGAATCCCTCCCCCTCCGCTCGCGTAGGTCTAGACCTGTGTCAGTTGGGCTCCAAGGCGCGGGTGGACGACCCGCTCGGGCCGTCCACGCCGCCGGGTCCGTCCGCGACGGGCCCGAATATGCCGAAGTGCACGGCGTTGCCGCGCCGCGCACACAAGGGCCAGGCGGCTCGCTAGACGAGGCACCGGCCGGGGTTAGACAGCAGCCGCACCAGCGGCGTGCCGCACTGTATGCGGCGGAGAGGACAGCATGAGCATCACCACGGTTCAGCAGGCGTTCGACGAGTACGAGAAGAAGATCCGCGTGCCGCCCGAGCAGGTCGAGCGCGCGAAGGACGTCCACCCACAGGTGCGCGAGGCGGTCGAGGATCATCTCGGCGACCTGATCAACCGCGCGTTCTTGGCCGGCTCCTACGCGCGCAAGGTGCAGACCGCGCCGAAGCTCAAGGACGTCGACATCATCTTCGTCCTCAACGACCCCGACGGGGCGTTCGCGACCTCGGCGCACACGGCACTAAAGCGGCTGCGCGATGCCGCAAAGACCTGCGACCTCGTCGTCGACTGGGAGCTTGGCGTCCGAGCAGTGAAGCTCACCATCAAGGGCGAAGAGTTCACGGTCGACGCGGTGGCCGCGCTGGAGGACCCGTTTGGCAACATTCAGCTCGCGCGCTACCGGCCGAGTGAAGGCCAGGACGACTGGACGCCGGCCAACCCGCAGGGCCAGATGGACGCGCACTGGGACAAGAACCAGGCGACCGGCAAGGTCTTCATCCCCGCCGTGCGCATCGTCAAGAGCTGGAACCAGCGCCACAGGTGGAAGAGCAAGTTCCTCCTGCCGTCCTACCTGGTCGAGTCCATCCTGTTTCACTCGATGACGGGCAAGGCCGACTTCGCCGACGTCGTCGTCAAGTTCTTCCGCGACTCCGAAACGCACCTCTCGTCGAGCGTCCCCACCGTCGCGTGCCCCGGCAGCCCCGGCAACGATGTCGACGAGCTGCTGGAGGACGACCGGCGGGAGAACGCACTGGAGAAGGTCCGCGCTGCCCTCGGTCACGCCGAGGCGGCCATCGCGGCGACCGACCCGGGCGACGCGATGGACCTGTGGGCTGAGGTGTTCGGGCCGGCCTTCCCGGCCCCAAGCGCCGACACGAGCGCCCTCGCTGCTGCCCTGCGGTCGCGCACCGCACGCGTCAGCGGCGCCGGCGTCAGCGTTTCCGGCGCGGGGCGCGAGGTGGTCGATACTCGAGCATGGCGCAGCGCGTAGCGGCGGCCATCAAGACCGCGTCGTGGTGGTGTGGGCGTTTCGAGCTCATGCATTACCTGGAGTGCCCCAGCACGCGCATCGACCCGACCATCGAGAAGCTGCCGCCCCGCACGCTGCGGCAACACTCCGACCTGCGCGCCTACATCGACCGCATCGGCGTCCCGGCGCTCTACCTGCTCGGCTACCACGCAGTCGCCGAAGGACCGTACGGCATCGTGCGCCTTGCGGCCTTGTTTCCGGTCGACCCGTTCCGGGGCGGGGAGCCGCAGGTGTTCGCGCTCGACGGCGAGCGGCGTTCGCTGCATCGCAATCCACCGTGGGACAACGACGAGGAGGGGGTTGGCGCACACCTGTGCCTCTTCTTCCAGCGTGACCCCGAGGAACGTCGCTGGACCCTGGACCAGGGCCTCGTCGGATTGTTCGACCTCGCGCGCTGGCACCTCGCCTGCGAACACGTCTGGCGGGAAACCGACGTCTGGCCGACCGAGGACGCGCCGCACGGCACCGCAGCACGTCCCGTCGCGCCGCGGCCCGAGCTGAGGCTTCCGCCGCTGCGTAGCCGCGTTCTGGAGGCGGATGTCTGATGTACAAGCCGTTCCTGTCCTACAACCGCGAAGACGCGCCGGAGCTAGAGGTCCTACGCGGCGAGCTCGTCATGCGCGGAGCCGGGGGCTGGCAGGACACGCGCGAGCTACGACTCGGGCAACCCTGGATGGCCGCATTTCGCATCGCCATCAGCCGAAAGACCGGCGGCCTCATCTGGTTCGGCACGCGCAAGGCGCTCTCATCTACGACCATCTGCAAAGTCGAGGTCCCCCTCGCGCTCCGGCGAGGACGGCGCCGGAAGCGCGGCCCCTACCCGGTCATCCCACTCTTCGTCGACCTCCAGCCCGGGCAGGACGCCGCCAACATCAAGGCCGCATTCGGCGCCCGGTGGGGCCAGCGGTTGCTCGATCTGCACGGCGTCGTGCGCGGGAACGACGAGACCCTGCAGAGCTTCTCCAGACGCGCCGCCCGCCAGTACGTCCAAGACCTCATCCGTGCACACCCGGACGACCATCTGCGCGTCGCCATCACCACCGGTCGCGAGCCCACCGGGCAGCACGACCTGTCGCTGGACTGGCGAAGCCTCGTAGATGGTGAGGGACGGCTCGCGGACCTGGACAGTATCGCGACCATCGTCGAGACACTCGCCGACATTCGCCAGACACTTCAGACCAAGAGCGCGTGCCCGCATATCACCGTTGAGCCCCACGTGCGCCTGCCGCTGGCAGCGCTCGTCGGCTGGGAGTGGAACCGCGTGCGGCCACTGCGGTTGACGGTCCAACAGGCGTCCCCTGCAGGCATGCACACGGTCGAGGACACGCCCGCCGACTCGCAACAGCAGTGGGGTCTACCGACGGTGACACGACACGGCGCCGAAGGCCCGGCGGTGGTCGCACTGTCGGTCGGAAAGCAGCTCGACGGAGCAACACAACGCTACGCCGCCGCGCACGGCGCACGCGAGTCTCGCTGCCTGCACGTCGCACTCGACCACCTGCCGAACCGTCTGCTGTCGGGGGAGGACGTCGCCAGACTCGCCATCTGGACCGTAAACCAACTCGCAGAGCTCAACGACCGGGGCGTTGAGAAACACCTGCTTCTCCTCGGCCCTGCCTCTCTGGCCGTCCGCATCGGCGCTGCCGCAAACGGGACCGGACGGACCTGGGTGCCGTTCTGGGATGGAGGCGCCGACTACGCCGGCGGCGTCACCATCGGCTAGGACGGGAAGCTCTACTCACCCGGCCAAAGCATCAGTGCCGACTGATGCGCGTTGAGGCGCACCGCCTCGCGAACCACCTCGATTTCGGTGCCGCGCCAGCCGTGAGCTACCCCCCAAAGCCGCTTCATGCGGGAAACCGCAGCGTAAGCGGTCGCCTGCACCACGAGCACGATTTCCGAAACTTACTGTAAGATATCCAAATGCTGTTGGAAGGACGTCCCCTCTACGACACGGCAGCTGACCGTGAGCTCTACGTGCCGCACGAGGAATTCGCTCGCGCCATCTCAGCCACGCGTCGCGGGTTCAACGTCCTCATAGCTGGGCCACGTGGGAGCGGCAAGACGTCGCTGCTACGACAGCTCCAGCTCGCCTTGCGCGAGGACGGGGCCGAACGCGCTCCGGTATTCGTCGACGCGACGGCCGCAGAAACACCGCTAGTGCTCATCGAACACGTCCGCGAGGCCATGCGTGGTCGTCCAAGCGAGCTCCGTGTCCTCGCGGAGCAAGCGGCCTTCGCGGGGGGCCTCCTCACGCAACGGGCGCCTGGTGCGGCCAGTACGTACGTCGTTCGGCTAGTCCGGGACCTCGGCGCCGAGGCGCCGCAGACGATCGTCATTGACGCCACCGGCGCGGGCGCCGCGATCTATGGGCTCTTCGGGCGCCTTCGCGACGAGCTTTGGCAGCTGCCCCACCGCTGGGTCGTCGCAATCGACGCCGACGAGCTCGGCGCGGTCCTGCGACCTCCGGCAGACGCGTTTTTCGACGTCGTCCTCCGTCTCAGGGGGTTCTCGCCCGAACAGCTCGTCGACATCCTCGAGCGACGGCAGACAGGCCTCGGCCGGAGGGATGTCCGCGAAATCGCAGAAGCCAGCGGGGGCAGCCCGCGGGCCGCAATGCAACGAGGCCGCGACGCGGCCATCGAAGGGCGTGATCCAGCCGACGTCTTCGACGCGCAGGCGTGGCGCGAGGCTGAGGCGAGCAAGCTAGGCCGGCCGCATTCAATGATCATGGTCGAGCTCGAGGCACTCGGGGCCGCGAGCGCGTCCGACAAGGAGCTACTCGATCGCATGGGGTGGACACGAGAGCGGGCTGCCCAGGTGCTCGGGCAGTTGGAAGACAAGGGCTTGGTGGTATCAAGCTCCGAACGCCAGGCCCGCGGTCGCCCCCGCAAGGTATTTCGCCCGGCCGATCCGCCGACCGATTGATGACCCGCCAGCAGCTGCTCGCAATCGTCGCCCGCGACGCTCTCCGTCCGCGGATGCAGTTCGCCGAACTCGGCGGTGACCACGTCCCGTTTGACCTGATCAGCGGTCACCACGCCTACGAGAGCGTTGTCGTGCGCGAACTCTCGCGTGACGAGGCGGTGCGCGTCAGCGTCGCCGGACCGCGCGGGGCTGGAAAGACGAGCCTCATAGCGCACTGCTGCCAACAACTCCCCCAGCAGGTCATTGCGCTGCGAGTGCCAGTCGTCGCGATGGATGACCCTGGCGATCCGGCCGTCCTCGCCGACGTCGCGATCGCGTCCGCCTTGGCCGCAGGCAACTTCGACGTTCATCAGCGCCAGGCACTGGAGCAAGCCCGATCCGCACAGGTCACAACGAGCCGCCGCGATCCCTCGCGGCGCGCGCGCATCGGAGGCGGCGTGATCCCGGCTCAGCTCGAAGGCGAACTCGCGTCGTTCGGGCAGGAGTTCGTCACGCGCACCCAGGCATTCGATCGCCTACGGGGCCTGGATCGCCTCATCAGCATGTACCTGCACCGGAATCTTCGGCCCATCTTCGTGATCGAAGACACCGAAGCGATGGCCGGAACGCCCGACAGCGACGAGCTCGTCGCTCGGTTCTTCGCTCGCGGCCTAAACGCGTTCGCGCGAGAGCTCGACGCCGGGATCGTGGTCGCAGTCCAAGAGCAGTTCCGATCAAACGAGGCCTACCGCGAGTTGGCGGCCGGCATGCGAGAAGTGAGGCTTCCGATCCTTGAAGGCCCTGCCGATGGGCTGCGGCAGATCCTCGCTCACAGGCTCCGGCGCGCTGAACTGGACGCGACCGTCGAGGAGATCTTCAGCGATGAAGCGCTCCGCGAATTCGGGCAGATGTATGTCGATGAAGGCGCCAACCTGCGCCGCACCCTCTCGGCGATCGCGATCAGCGTCGAACACACCGCCGACGTGGGCGAGGAGATGGTCGGCGCCGCGGAAGCAAGGGTCGGGATCGGCTCCGGAGCCTGACCCGCTGACGGGTCAGTGGTGTGCTCAGTGACTAGGTCCCGGCGGCCGCGCCGGTTTCACTCGCAGTGTGCGTGGGACCAACCAAGCTGGGCGCCCCGCTATGGCCGTAGTGACCGCGCATACGAGGCAGAGCCCCCCGAAGGCATAGACGACGAATCCTGCGATCACGAGGACATCATTCCCTGAGTCGAGCAATGGCAGACCCACGACAAGACACGCCATAGCAAAGCTGCTTGCTGGACCCGCTCTCACCATTGCACGCCACGCGCGAGGACTCCACTCCCACCAACCGGGGGGTGAGGGCTGCATCTGCACCTTGCCACAGACGGCACCTACTGCCAGTGCTGCGGTGAACGCAACCGCGAGGGCAAAGGGAACGAAGAGAAGCCAATCGGACCCGCGCAACTAGAGAAGACCAGTCACGATGTCGTAGGCCTGACCCGCAAACCAATTCCCGCCAGCGGCGAGTCCTCCGACAGAGCCGACGCAAATTCCGCCGCCGAGGCCGCCACTGGCAAGAGCGGGTGCTGCGCAAATGAGGCCCCCAGCCAGACCGCCAGCAAGCCCGCCCAGACCCTGCGCGACGGTACGCCCCGCCGCGTCGCCCGGCGTGCGGCCCTCCGAGAAGTTGTCCGTTGCGTCGAGCCCAATGCCGACTGGCAGAGCGCCACGACCCAGCCACCGGATCGGCCCCTTAGCGAGTCTGCCGACGCCAGGCAACCGCTTCCCCGCGGCAGAGCGCCGAGCCGAGTTTGGGTCGGAGCGGAGGATGCGGCCCAAGGCCGAAGCCCGACAACTCGTCCCACGAGCCAATCCCTCGCCAAAGCAATTCGCGTAGGCCAGGCCTTGAAGGACTCCTCCCGCCGATCCTGGGTATGGCCGTCCTGGCCAGGCCTTGCCCAAGCCGTCGGGATCAACGAAGACCGCGGGCCGATTGTCGACGTACGCGTAGGTCGATCCCGGGCTCCGCCAGACTCCGGCGCAAGAGGATCGCGGGACGCGAAGATGCCTAATGCCGGGTCGTACTGGCGAGCGCGGAGGTGGTAGTCGCCCGTGTCGTCGAGGAGTTGGTCGGTGAACCTGAGTGGTGACTTCGCGGCGCCCTGTGTGAGCTCGTCTTCGTGCCGGGTGGCGCCGTAGGGCTCATAGTCGTAGCGGTATCCGCCCTGCCCGGTGGTCGTCGTGCTTGCGACTACCGATCCGAGTGCGTCGTGGTGTAGGTAGGACGTGACGCCGGCGGTATCGATGGCCAGCGTGTCGTTGCCGTGTAGGTAGGAGCGTTGGAGCGTTCCGATGCCGTCGCGTTCGTCGGCGAGCAGCGGCAGCGAAGCGTTGACGTCCCAGCGCAGCTGCGTGGTGTTCACGCCGGTGGTCTGCGACAGGCGGTTACCGTCGCCGTCGTAGGTGAAATTGCTCGCCGACGCGCCGCTGGGGGTCGTGGTGGTCATTCGGCCGGCGAGGTCGTAGGTGTACTGGCTCGATGAGTCGTCGATGAGCTGGCCGTTGTCGTCCCACTCGGCGGCTCCGCTGGGCGAGCTGTCGCTCGGTGTCCAGGTCTGCAGTCGGTCGTCATCGTCGTAGGTGTCGGTAGTTGTGTTGCCCGGCCGAGCTTCGCTGTCGCGGTTTCCGACAGGGTCATAGACGTAGCGGATGTAGGGTCGCTCGTCTGCTCGCATGTCGGGGCGTAGCCGGCTTCGGTGAGGCGGTCGCGGTCGTCGTAGGTGTAGTTGACCTCGCCGTAGGGCCCTCGACGTGGAATGGGTTGCCGTTCTCGTCAAGCGAGTACTGGTAGTCCGCGAGCACGTCGTTGCCCTTGACGCTGCGGATTTGCTCCAGTCGGCCGGCCCGGTCCCATGTTCTTGTTTCTATGTGGCCGTTGCTTGAGGGGTAGGTCGTGGTCTCTAGCTGGTCTGCGGCGGTGTAGTCGTACGTTGTGATCTTCGATGCTCGCTCGGCCTCGTGGAGGTTGTCGGCGGCGTCGTAGCGATAGTCGATCGCGGCTTGCGCGGGGTAGGTGCGCTTGGTGACGTTGTCGAATCGGTCGTACTCGTAGGCGAAGGTCGCCGTGCCGCGGGTGACCTGCGTGAGGCGGTCGAGCTCGTCGTAGCCGTAGGTCTGGGTGCCGGCCGCGTCGGTCATCGAGGTGCGGTTGTTATCGCGGTCATAGCCGAGGCCAACGTCCGGGGTGGCGTCGCTGTAGTCGATCGTCTTGAGCCGGTTGAGCTCGTCGTAGCCGTATGCCGTCGTCCCGTCGCCCGTCCCCGACGTAGCGTTGCCGTTGGCGTCCGTGACGTGCTCGAGGTTGCCGGCTGGGTCATAGCCGTAGGTCCAAAGGGAACCCTCCTGCGTGCTCGTCGAGATGCGCTGGCCGGCGTCGTTGTAGTCGAAGGTCGTCGTGTGCGCGTTGGCGTCGATGCGCTCGGTCAGGTTTCCGGTCGCGTCGTATTGCAGGTCTGTGTGGCTGGCGTCGTCGGCCGTGGTGCGGGCGAGTTGGCCCTGGCCCGTGTAGAGATACGACGTGACCTGGTCCTTTGCGTCGGTGACGGTCTCGAGCTGGCCGCGGTCGTCGTAGTCGAGCGTCACGCTGTGCCCGAGCGGGTCTTCGACGATGTGCAGCTGGTTCGCTGCGTTGTACGTGTAGTGGGTGTCGTAGTCGAGCGGGTCTGCTCCCGAGAGGTGGCCGCGGGGGTCGACGCGTGTCTCTACGCGCCCCTCGGGGTCGTAGTTGAACGTCTGAATGTGACCCTTGGGGTCGGTGATCGACTCGAGCTCGCCGGTTGTCGTGTCGTAGTCAAGATCGGTCAGGCGGCTGCCTTCGGTGACCGTCTCGACGAGTCCTCGCGAGTTGACCGTGAAGCTGGTGACCTGTGTCTTGGCGTCGGTTATCGATGTCAGGTTGCCGACGGTGTCGTAGCCAAAGTGCGACTCATGGCCCTCGCCGTCGACGGCGAGCTCAATGTTGTTCTGGCTGGTGACCGGCCCCCTGGGTTTGGTCCAGTTGGTGTGTAGTTCTTCTGTTCCAAGTATTTGATGTAGGGGGATTTCTTCTTGGACCAGAGTGCGTGCGGAGGGGGTCGAAGCGTCTGGTCCAGGTTCTGTGCGGGAGGTCTGTCTCACTTGCTGCCCGCTTTGATGCTCTCAGAGAAGGCGGCGGGGGTCAGCATCCCGAGCCCGCGGTGGGGGCGGATCGTGTTGTACTGAACGAGGTAGGCATCGAGAACGACCTGGGCCTCGAGCACCGAGCGGAAAGTCTCGCCGTTGAGCAGCTCGTCGCGCATCGTGCCGTTGAAGCGCTCGACATAGGCGTTTTGCTGCGGGGCGCCCTTCTCGATGAACGCCTGCCCGACGCCTTGCGTGGCGAGCCAGTCGGCCAGCGTCGTGGCGATGAACTCGCGGCCGTTGTCAGAACGCAGCAGCTTGGGGCGGCCGTGGCGCTCGAACAGCCGCTCAAGCTCGACGATGATGTCTGACGCCCCCAGGTGGCGTGCCGCCCGCGCGCCGATCGCGACGCGGGTGTATTCGTCGACGACGTTGAGGATCCGCAGGCTCTGCCCGTCGCTGGTGTGGGTGACGACGAAGTCATAGGACCAGATCTCGTTCGGGCCGGCGGCCATCAGGTTCCAGGCCGCGTTGCTGGCGGCGCCGACCGCTTTCTGACCCTGGCGGCGGCGCTGCGGCGGCACCCTGTGGCCCTCAAGTCGCCACAGCCGCTCGATCCGCTTGCGATTGACGGCGAACCCCTCGGCCCGCAGCAGCGCCCAGATCCGCCGATAGCCATAGCGCGGATGCGCGGCCGCCAGCTCGTTCATGCGCGCCACGATCCGCAGCTCGAGCTCCGCCGGCACCGGCCGATAGCGATTGGTCGAGCGATGCTGACCAACGACCTTGCAGGCCCGTCGCTCCGACACGTTGTGACGCCGACACAGGTAGGTGACCGCGTCGCGCCGGCGCGACGGGCTCACCATTTTCCCCGCTGCAGATCCCTCAGCATCGAGATGTCCAACGCCTGCTCGGCAACGATCTTCTTCAAGCGCGCGTTCTCGTGCTCAAGCGCCTTGAGGCGCTGCGCCTCGTCCTCCTTCAAAGCGCCGAACTTCAAGCGCCAGCGATAGAAGGTCTGATCGCTGATCCCGATCCGCTTGCACGCCTGCGGGATCGTCAAACCCTGCGCTTGGAGCTTCTCGTGCTCCCTGAGCTTCGCGACGATCTGCTCAGGCGAATACCGCGTAGCCCTCGCCATAGGTCCCAGCTCCTCTCATAGAACGACCATCACAAGACCGAACTACGACACAAGAACTGGACCGAACCACGGGGGGCCGGACACCGTTTAAAATGGCTCTACAACGCGGAATCTGACGAGCTCCGCGTCGGTCTCGGTGACCGTCGCAGCTGAAGGTCGGGGCCGTGATGCGAGACGTCGTGCGGCGTATGGGCGTCGGCGAAAACAACGCCGAGTGCCGCTGGCCCGCCGCGGCCTGAGCCGCGGCGGGCCGGACGCTCACGGGTAGCGATAGCGCACGCGGAAGAGCGGGTCGTTCTGCCAGAACCACGCTATGACCGGGCGCCCAGCGAGGTTCGCGTCGGTCCGCTGAAGGGCAGAGCCGGGGTTCGCCGGGTCCGTCAGGCCCTCTGCCGACACCACGCCGGTGTTGCGCGGTAGCAGCGTCGTGACGCCGATGGATCCGCCGGCCTGGATCACGAACGAGGGCAGCGGACCGACCACCGAGAATTCGAACTCGCGGTCCGCGACTTTGTCGGCGCTGATGCCGTAGAAGAGTCGCAGGCTCCTCTGGCCGGGTTCGACCTCGATGGCTGCCGAGGACAGCGCCTTCGCGGCGCGACCGATCGCAACGGCGAGGTCACGCTGCTCGCGCTTGCTGGCGCCGTCGGCGAGCGCTTCGAGCTTTTCGACCACTTCGTTGTCGTACACGGAGCGGTCCACCGGGTCGAACGTGAAGACCTGGGCTCCGGTGATCGGCGTGTTGGTGTACCGCAGGATGGGCTGTTGCTGTGCTTCGGATGCGAGCGGCAGGATCAGCGTCGCCTTCGCGGCGGCATCGACGTCAGCCAGCAGCTGCAGCTGGGTCGTAACAAACACATCATCGTGCTCGTGGGATCCGTCGCCTCGCGCGACGACGTCGATCGTGGTGTCGACGAGGCGGACGGGGATGTTGGTGAGGGGCTCGAAGGCCATTGGATAGAACTCCTTTGCCGCTTCGGCGGCGTTCGGGGATGGACCTGCAATCGGGTGCTCTTCGGACTCTGTGGCCGGCCGCCGCGTCACCGGCGGTCGGCCACGCCTTCCTGTGAACAACTATACCGAACTCATGAACCAATCCGGTATAGTAGTTTGTTCCATCCACCGATACCTATAACCTCGCGGACCTCAAGTCCCGGCGTCCGGAAGCCGATGGATCTCTCGTTCGCGAATCGAAAACTTCAGAAGGAGTGCGAGTCGGCATCCGCCCTCAGACGTGCGCACGGCACCGCCGCGGCGCGCAAGCTGATGGCGCGACTCGCGGACCTGGACGCCGCGGCCTCGCTCGAGGAGATGCGGCAACTGCCGGGGAGGTGCCATGAGCTGAGCGGCGACCGTAAGGGCCAGCTCGCGATTGACCTCGCCGGCGGCAAGCGGTTGGTGTTCGAGCCCGCCGCCAACCCGCCCGCGCAGAGGGAGCAGGGCGGTCTGGACTGGGAGGCGGTCGACGCCATCCGCCTGATCGAGATCATCGACTACCACTAGCAATCCATAAGGAGGTGACCCCATGACTACGACGTTGGACCGGGCCTTCAGCCCCGACTGGACGAGTCCCCCGGGAGAAACCGTGGCGGATCTGCTCGAGGAAAAAGGAATGACGCAAACCGAGCTTGCGCGCCGTCTCGGCGTGTCGCTCAAGCACGTCAACCAGGTGGTGAACGGCTCGGCGTCCATCTCACCTGATCTCGCGCTCGGGCTGGAGAAGGTCCTCGGGGCATCAGCCGGGTTTTGGGTCACGCGCGACGGACAGCATCAAGCGGCCGTCGCGCGTCAACGCGAGTTCGAAGCGTTCGAGGGCGCCGTCGAATGGGCGCAACAGTTTCCAGTCCGGGAACTGAAGCGAGAGGGACTCATCGCCCCTGCGGCCAGGGGTCCCGTCCTTGTTCGCGAGTTGCTCAGGTTCTTCGGGATCGCAAGTCCACAGCAGTGGCTGGACCCGTGCGTCGCATTTCGCAAGACCCAGGCCTACGAGAGCGACCGCCACGCGCTGTCCGCGTGGCTTCGCGTAGGGGAACTAGAAGCGCAGGAGATCGAATGCGAGCCATACGACCACGACAGATTCTTGGACGCGCTCGAACGGGCGCGAACACTCACGAGGCTCCGTCCCGAGAAATGGGAGCCACAGCTTCAAGAGGCCTGCGCGAATGCCGGAGTCGCGGTCGTCATCGTCGACACGTTCACGGGAGCGCGAGCCAACGGAGCTACCCGCTGGCTCAGTCCAAGTAAAGCGCTCATCCAGCTCAGCCTGAGGTACCCATGGGAAGACATCTTCTGGTTCACCTTCTTCCATGAGGCGGGCCATGTCGTCCTTCATCGAAAGAAGGAAATATTCATCGAAACCAGCCGAACGAAGGACGGCTCGCAGGACCCCCACGAGCAAGAGCTCGAGGACGAGGCGAACCGCTTTGCCGCGCGCCTGCTAATCCCGGCCAGATGGGAGAAACGGTTGCCTTCGCTGCGACTCGCCGACGTCGAAGCGTTCGCCGAGCAGCTGGGCATCGCGCCCGCCATCGTCGTTGGCCGCATGCAGCACGACGGCTACCTCGGCTTCAACCAAGGGAACGATCTGCGCCAACGCTTCACCTTCTTCTCGAAGTAGCAGAGGTTCGGTTGCGCCGCGCCAGGCTTCCAAACGACGACCGAGACGGCGACTGAGGTCAGATAGCGATGCTGAGATCACTTGTTCGTGTCCTCGGCTACGAGCCGATCGATCAGGCGCTCAAGCGCAACTCCTTCGACCGTCGGACGGTACGACGCATCGAAGCCGCCGATCATCAGCCGATCGGTCGCTAGGCCGACGAGCAGATCGACTTCGTCACCGTCAAGCACACGGTCTGCATCCTCAGCGGCGAGGCGATCCCGCAGGTCAGCAGGTACAGCGAGGGTCGCTAGGACCAACTCGGTCTCTTTGGCGGTCAGCGCGATCATTCGCCGCCGCCCGACTGGCGCAGCAGCCGCTCTCGGACACGGCCGCTCGTGGGATAGCCCGTAACGATCTTGTTCGTCTCCGGGTTGATGACGATTGTCGCATCGCGGCCAATCAACTTCTGCCCGGGACGGCCCAGCTCGTCGACCACAACGGGACCACGCTTAGCGGTGACCGGCCCCCTGGGTTTGGTCCAGTTGGTGTGTAGTTCTTCTGTTCCAAGTATTTGATGTAGGGGGATTTCTTCTTGGACCAGAGTGCGTGCGGAGGGGGTCGAAGCGTCTGGTCCAGGTTCTGTGCGGGAGGTCTGTCTCACTTGCTGCCCGCTTTGATGCTCTCAGAGAAGGCGGCGGGGGTCAGCATCCCGAGCCCGCGGTGGGGGCGGATCGTGTTGTACTGAACGAGGTAGGCATCGAGAACGACCTGGGCCTCGAGCACCGAGCGGAAAGTCTCGCCGTTGAGCAGCTCGTCGCGCATCGTGCCGTTGAAGCGCTCGACATAGGCGTTTTGCTGCGGGGCGCCCTTCTCGATGAACGCCTGCCCGACGCCTTGCGTGGCGAGCCAGTCGGCCAGCGTCGTGGCGATGAACTCGCGGCCGTTGTCAGAACGCAGCAGCTTGGGGCGGCCGTGGCGCTCGAACAGCCGCTCAAGCTCGACGATGATGTCTGACGCCCCCAGGTGGCGTGCCGCCCGCGCGCCGATCGCGACGCGGGTGTATTCGTCGACGACGTTGAGGATCCGCAGGCTCTGCCCGTCGCTGGTGTGGGTGACGACGAAGTCATAGGACCAGATCTCGTTCGGGCCGGCGGCCATCAGGTTCCAGGCCGCGTTGCTGGCGGCGCCGACCGCTTTCTGACCCTGGCGGCGGCGCTGCGGCGGCACCCTGTGGCCCTCAAGTCGCCACAGCCGCTCGATCCGCTTGCGATTGACGGCGAACCCCTCGGCCCGCAGCAGCGCCCAGATCCGCCGATAGCCATAGCGCGGATGCGCGGCCGCCAGCTCGTTCATGCGCGCCACGATCCGCAGCTCGAGCTCCGCCGGCACCGGCCGATAGCGATTGGTCGAGCGATGCTGACCAACGACCTTGCAGGCCCGTCGCTCCGACACGTTGTGACGCCGACACAGGTAGGTGACCGCGTCGCGCCGGCGCGACGGGCTCACCATTTTCCCCGCTGCAGATCCCTCAGCATCGAGATGTCCAACGCCTGCTCGGCAACGATCTTCTTCAAGCGCGCGTTCTCGTGCTCAAGCGCCTTGAGGCGCTGCGCCTCGTCCTCCTTCAAAGCGCCGAACTTCAAGCGCCAGCGATAGAAGGTCTGATCGCTGATCCCGATCCGCTTGCACGCCTGCGGGATCGTCAAACCCTGCGCTTGGAGCTTCTCGTGCTCCCTGAGCTTCGCGACGATCTGCTCAGGCGAATACCGCGTAGCCCTCGCCATAGGTCCCAGCTCCTCTCATAGAACGACCATCACAAGACCGAACTACGACACAAGAACTGGACCGAACCACGGGGGGCCGGACACGGGTCCGGGGTGAGCCGAGAGATTTCCAATCGCCGTCGCCCCTGCTTGGCGTCCGCGTGGGGTCCGGATCGTGGGGTCACCGGGGGGACACTCGAGTCATGTCAGGTCCGCAAAGCCTCGCGTTTGCAAGGGCATGACCGGACTGCAGTGGAGCTTGGGTGGACTCCACGGCGAGGGATCTCTCCCTTGTAATGACGGGTCGCCTAGTCGCTCGTCCAGGTGACCCCCGCGCCTGGACTAGCTGACGCGCATAACAAGTGGTTGGGGATCGCCAGCGACGGCGGATACATACTGGCGCGCCGGCAGTCCCATCTGTAGTCCCATGACACCTCGCAGGCCGTCTAAACTGGCTCTACAACGCGGAATCTGACGAGCTTCGCGTCGGTCTCGAAAACCGTTGGTCGCGCAAGCGGCTCGAGGGTTCGAATCCCTCCCCCTCCGCTTCTTGGCGCTAAAGGCGACGGCTGAACCGCCGCGACGTCAGACGAGTAGGAGGATGCCCCAGTTTCGATCGACCTCGATCGAGGCACGGACGCGGGGGTCTTGTGCTATCGCTGACCAGCCGACGTAAGTCTGGGCGTCGGGATGAAATCGATCGTCGTGCCAGTCGATGTCATCGAAGATCACGATGGCTCCTTGAGCGAGGTGGGGTGCGAAAGCGTTGAAGTCCTCGATGTACGCCTCTCGTGAGTGGGCGCCGTCGTGGAACAGCAGGTCGCACGGCCCTTCGAGTGCATCGGCGACGACTCCCGGGGCGTTGGCGGCGATCTCCCCGAGAACTGTCACCTGGTCGTAGGTGGCGAGGATCTCGCGGGCGATCGAGAGCTGCGGTTCGCTGCGCTCGGCAGTTGCGATGCGGATCCCGTCGCCTCCTGTTCGAGCCATCGCGAGTGCCCCGAGCCCGTATGCGGTCCCGATCTCGATGACGCGCCGGCGGTTGAGGTACCGCAGTACCGTGGCTAGGAAGCGCATCTGCGCGGCTCCTGAGGACGCCATCGCGCTGTGGTGGCCGACATCGGCGGCGTAGGTCGGCCTGACGAAAGGGTCGCGGCGGACCCGCAGCCGGTCCGATGCGTCGGCCAGCGCGACGGCGTCCGCGGCGCTGAGCGCGTCTACCCCGCCGCGGAGGACTTCGACGAGGGTCTGCAGACGCAGGAGGGTCTCGTCGCCCTCTGCCGCTGGCGAACTCAGGATGTCGACGTTGTGAGTCTGGGGCTGGACGGATTCCCGCACGAACCTCACCCACGCGAGCGGATCCGCGAGGTCCCCTTCATGCCTGCGCAGCAACTCCTGCACGACGTGGTCGACGTCGTCGGCGCCGTGGGCAGCGGTGACGGCGCGTCGCGTCAACGACGTCGTCACCCGATCGAGGCCTCCTGCGAGCGAGGCCCGCGCCCGTGCCCTGGCATCCATGCCCTGAATCATGGCGCGTCGCCGGTCAGAGCAGCGCCACGTTGTTGAGCGACGTGTAGCTGCCATACGTCTGTCCGTAACGGTTCGTGAAGTAGACCTCGACAGCGGGCTTTTCCCGACCATCGAAAGAGGGATCACCAGCTGGTTGGATGTCCCGCCTTGCACCTGCGTGCAGTTCGGCAGCGACTGACCGCTGCCGTAGTACTTCCAGAGATAGAGCTTGTCCTGCCCGGAGACGACCGGAACCGAGCTCGAGGCATCGACGTTGGCCGTGACCGTGACGCTCGTGCAATACGCCGACGTCGCACTCGCGACCGTGCTCCTGCGCGAACGCGACGTCGCGCGGTCGTTCGCGCAGGAAGAACTCGGTCGCCTCGCCCACGGCACCCGGGACGCGGCGCAGCTACGCGCGACGCTCGCCGCGTTCTACGGAGCGAGCCAGGACCAATCACGCACTGCCCGGGAGCTCGGGTTGCGCCGCAACATGATCGCCAACCGCCTAAGGCGCGCGGAGGAATTCCTCGGACACGGCATCGGCGAGCGCGTCCGCGAGACCGAAGCCGAACTCGTCATCACCGATGCGCTCCCGGACGACCGGCCGCGCGGTCGAAACACCTGAGCCGCTGCTCGGCGGATCCAACCGGCGTCACGCGGCGAGGCGTGCGCGGTAGCGGCGCGTGAGCGGGTGCTCGGGCGGGGCCCCGGGCCCGGGGTGGGCGCGGACGTCGCGCGGGCCGAGTCGCTCGCCGCAGCGCTCGCAGTGGCGATGGGCGTCGACGGCGCCGCCGCAGCCGTTGTGCTCGAGGATCATCGGCGGGCCGCCCGGCGCGGGGTCGTGCGTGTCGCCCCAGGTCATCAGGCTGTGGAGCACCGGCCAGAGGTCCAAGCCCTTGTCGGTGAGGCGGTACTCGGCGTGGCCGCGGCCCTCGGGGCGGACCTTCTCGAGCACGCCGTCGTCGACGAGCTTGGCCAGACGCGCGGCGAGGACGTTGCGGGCGATCCCGAGGTCCTCCTGGATCTCGTCGAAGCGACGGACGCCGAGGAACGCCTCGCGCAGGATCAGCATCGTCCAGCGCTCGCCGACGACCTCCAGCGTGCGAGCGAGGGAGCAGACCTGCGTGTCGTAGGTGTTCTTCAGCACGGCGAAGATTCTAGTTGCATCACGCAACGAAGTCCAGTAAGTTCAGTTGCGTCATGCAACGAAAATGGAAAGTGCTTTTCGTCGTCTCGATCGCCGTCTTCATGACGAGCCTCGACCTGTTCATCGTCAACGTCGCGTTCCCCGATCTACGGCGCGACTTCGGCGCGGCCTCGATCGGCGGGCTCAGCTGGGTCCTGAGCGCGTACGCGATCGTGTTCGCGGCCCTGATGGTCCCGGCCGGCCGGTGGGCGGACGCCTACGGCCGCAAACGCGTCTTCACGCTTGGCCTGGGCCTGTTCGTCGTCGCCTCGGCGCTGTGCGCCGCCGCCCCGAGCGTCGAGACGCTCGTCGCCGCACGGGTGCTCCAAGCCGCCGGTGGTGCGCTGCTGCTGCCCAGCTCGCTCGGCCTGCTCCTGCCCGAGTTCCCGCCGGCCGAGCGCCCGCTCGCGATCGCGGCGTGGGCGGCGATGGGCGGCGTGGCTGCGGCCGCAGGGCCTCCGATCGGCGGGCTGCTCGTCCAGATCGACTGGCGTTGGGTCTTCCTCGTGAACATCCCGGTCGGCCTGGGCGTGCTCGCATTCGGCCTGCGCATCCTGCGCGAGCACCGCGAGGTGGCGCCGCGGCGCCCCGATGCGCTCGGAGCCGGCGCCTTCGCGCTCGGCATGGCCGCTCTGGTCGGCGCGATCGTCCAGGGCCCGGACTGGGGATGGGGGAGCGCCGAGGTGCTCACCGGGTTCGGCCTCGCTGCTGCGCTGCTGGCCGTGGTCACCGCGCGCTCGCGCTGGCACGCGGCGCCGCTCGTGGAGCCGGCGATGGTCAGGCTGCGCTCGTTCTCGCTCTCGGTCGTCGCGTGCGTCGTCTACTACGCCGGCTTCGGCGCGATGCTGCTCGCATCCGTTCTAGCTCTGACCGGTCCGTGGGGCGAAGACGTCCTCACGGCCGGTCTCATGATCGCGCCGGGTCCGGCTATGGCCGCATTGACGTCGATCCCCGGCTCCAAGCTGGCCGCCCGGCTCGGGCTGGCGCGCGCCGGCCTACTCGGCGGCGCGCTGACCGCCGCCGGCGGGCTGTGGTGGCTCACCCAACTGTCGGCCCAGCCGAGCTTCGCCGCCGACTTCCTTCCGGGGATGATCATCGGGGGCGCCGGCGTCGGCCTCAGCCTGCCGATCTTCACCGCGGCCGCCACGTCCGAGCTCGAGGCGCACCGCTTCTCCACCGGCGCAGCCGTCGTCACCATGGGGCGCCAGCTCGGCCTCGCGCTCGGCGTCGCCGCGGTCGTCGCCGCCGTCGGCGCGGGCACGCAAATCGGCGACTACGACGGCGCGTGGTGGTTCATGGTCGCGACGACGCTGACCGCCGGCGGGCTCCTGCTGGGGCTCGGCCGGCCGGCGGCGACGGTCCCAGAGCCGGTACCGGTGCCGGCATGACCGGCCTCCCTCTCCGCTCGCCTCAGCCGGTGCTGCTGAGCGTGAACCGCTTGTCCATCGAGATCGTGGCGGAGCCGAGCTGGGTTCCGCCGTAGTCGACGGTCCCGTTTGAGATTGTGCCGGACGCGTCGGCCCGGCGGGTGGTGCTCAGCGTGTGGAGGATCGTCATCGCCCCGTCCGGGAAACGCCACCGGAACTGGTCCTTGTACGTTGCGACCTCGTCCACGGCGCGCCAGGTCAGGTCGAGATCGATCGGGAACGTCGCGGGCGAGCCCCAGGGGCGGAACTGGACTCGTGCCTTTACCCACGCCATGCCCAGATCGCCGCGCACCTGGAGATCTCCGGGGGCCAGCTCGGCTCTGCCGTCGAGGACGCTTGCGGTCGGGATCGGGGGGTCGTAACTCCCCATCCCGTTGCATGCGTCGTCATCGACCATCACGATCCGCACGCGCGGGTCTCGCGAAGGGGCCCCCTGGCCGTCTCGCGATCCTCATGTCGCTTGCCTCGACATACGCCGAGCGCAGCGTGCAGCCGTCAGGCTCCCGGCGCCCGAAGCGGGCGGTCACGGTCGGTCCGGCCGCCGCGTACGTCGCGACGTCGGCGGCCATTGCCTGGCCCGACAACGGTCCTGCGGAGACGATCGCCGACAGGAGACTGGCGGCGCACAGCGCTCCGCGCCGGGAGAAGACCGCCACCCCCAGCGTCGCCCGGCCGTTGCGGCACGCGTTGTCGATACGAATCCTGTCGGCGCAACGCGCGCAGCGATGAGCCATGCCCGCGACACTCGACGTTCGGCCGTTCGGAATAACGGCAAATGGCGCGGCCGCAGGCGCAGGGTCAGACGCCGGGACGGTTGAGCGTTCCCGCGAGCGGCACGCCGTCCGCCAGTTCCTTCTCGCGCTCGATCTCCGCGTTCAGCTCGGCTCCGAAGAGAAGCGCGACGTTGGTCAGCCAGAGCCAGCCGACGAGCAGGATCGCGCCGGTGAACGTGCCGTAGAGAGCGCCGACGGCCGCGACTTGGTCGAGGTAAGCCGACAGCCCGTACGACGCGGCGAGCCAGAGCAGCACGCCGACCGCGGCCCCCGGCGTGACCCAGCGAATCGAGCGCTGCTTGACGTCGGGCGTGACGTAGTAGACGAATGCGAAGATGACCATCGCGACGGCGAGCGCCGCGGGCCAGCGGACGACGTCCCATGCCGCGACGATGGTCGAGCCGAGCCCGAGGAAGCCGAGCAGGTCCTCGGCGAAACTGCCGCCGACGAACACCATGACCAAGCTCACGAGGATGAGCGCCATCAGGACGAACGTCGAGGCGACGTCGATCGACTTGCGGCGCAGGAAGCTTCTCCCGCTCGGCACCTCGAACACGACGTTGAGCGCCCGGCGCGCGGCCTCGAGGACGCCCGTCGTCCCGTAGAGCGCCACGACGGCACCGATGACGAGCGTGGTCGCGGCGGTCCCTTTCGCCTGCAGAGCCGTCCGCAGCGAGCTGTCGATCGGGTCGAGGACGGACGCGGGTGCCACCTGCTCGAGGTAGCCGATGATCGAGTCATACGTCTCCGGGTACTGGCCGACCAGACCGAGAAGCGATAGCGCGAGCAGCGCCGCCGGAAACAGCGACATGAGCGAGTAGTAGGTCAGCGCTGCAGCGTGGTGGGTCATCTGGTCGTCGTAGAACGCCAGCCCAGTCCGCTTCGCTATCGCCCAGGCCCGCCGCATCCCCGACAGCATTCCCGGAAACGAAGCTCGAGGTCACCGGGCAAGACGACCTGTCTACGGAAGGCTCTTAGGAGCCCGCTTGTAGTGGGGGAAGCGAGCTTGGTAGTCGATTCCCACTTGGAGCAGCCGCCCGTCGCTGTGAGGCGGGCCGCCGATCTGCGCCCCGAAGGGAAGGTTGGTCGCAGTGCTCGCGCCGATCGGCGTCGTAATAACCGGCAGGCCGGCGTGATTCGCCCAGTGGTAGTCGCCGGCGACGGTGCCGGGAACGACCAGGAAGTCGCCGAGTTCGGTGTGGGAGACACCGTCGACCGTTGCGCCAGGCTTGACCACGAAGTCGAACCCCGTAAACAGCGCGCCCCACTGCGCTGCGAAGCGCGCCCGCCAGCGCTGATGCTCGACGTAGTCGGCCGCCGGCAAACTCGTGTACGACGAGATCTCAAGCATCGCTGGTAGCCGGTCTGGCCGGTACAGATGGATCCGGTCCCGAAACTGCTGGTGGTAGAGGGCATTCTCGACGCGGTCGATCGCAGTCAGTCCCACCGGGGTCGCTCCGGTCGGACCGGGCGGCTCGTTGTACTCCACACGTGTCGCGCCGAGGGAGCCAAGCGCGTCGAGGAACTCGGCCCAGGGCTTCGCAAGCCCCTCTGGCAGCGCGAGATTGCGCGGGATGCCGAAGCGGACCCCAGTGAGCGGCTTGGCGCCGCGTCGCGCCGCGAGCGGGAGCTTGATCGCGGGTGCGGCGAAGGTTGCGGCGTCTCGCTCGTCGCGCCCTTGCATCGCACCGAGCAGGACGGAGACGTCGCGCAGGCTGCGGGCCATCGGCCCCGCGGTGTCGCGCCCCCAGGTCAGCGGGATCACGCCATAGGTGCTGATCCGGCCGGCCGTGGGCTTGAGTGCGGAGACGCCGCAGAACGAGGCAGGGATGCGCACGCTGCCGCCGGTGTCGGTTCCGGGTGCCGCGGGGACCATCCGAGCAGCCAGGGCCGCGCCGCTGCCTCCGCTCGACCCCCCGGGGCTGCGCGAGGTGTCCCAGGGATTGCCCGTCTGCGGCGTCGCGGCGCCAAATGCGAATTCATCGCACTGGTTGTGCCCAAGCAGCACCATCCCTGCCGCGGCCAGGCGCTCCCACACGGTGCAGTTTCCCGGAGCGATGTTGCCTTCGAGGACCCGGCTCGATGCGGTGAGCGGTAAGCCCTTGACGGCGTAGAGATCCTTCAGCCCGATCGGGACTCCGCACACCATGGGCGCGCGACGACCGCTCTTCGTGTTCGCCAGCCTTCGGTCCGCCGCGTCGGCCTGCTCGCGCCCGAGGTCGACGTAGACGCGCACCCACGCGTTGATGGCTCCGTCGCGCTTCTCGATGCGCTCGAGACACGCGTTGGTCAGCTCCGCGCTGGAGAGACGTCGGGCCCGCAGCAGGCTCACCGCCTCGACGAGCTCGAGGTCGGCGGCGTGGTCGTAACGGATCGAGTCAGGACTCGGGAGGCTGGACGGCTTCGGCTTGCGTCTGGGCTTGCGGGCATCGGCGGGCGCGGCGGCGGCCAGCGCTCCCGCCCCGGCGCCCGCAACGAATTGCCGGCGTGAGAGATCGGGGGTCACGGCTCGCTCCCGCTGGGCCGGGGAACCGGTCGCGGCATGGGCCCGCCCGCTGCTGTCCCCGTCGGATCGGGGGTCCCACCCGACCAGGGCGTGGGAACGACGACGGTATACGGGCCGCCCGCCTCCGTCCCCGTCGGGTCCTCCTCGAGTTGAGCCTGCGTTTGAGCCACTAGCGCCTCCCCGGGGCCGAATAAGCGTCCCAGCCGCCTGGACGGTATGTCAACCGCACGGCCGGCTCCAACTATTAGAGTCGGGCCGTGAGCGAACGCCGATGGGGCGAGGACACCCCCACTGTCGCGTCGCTGACCGGTGTACTGCGCGGCGCCGGGATCACGGCGCTCGCGCTCGCCGGCCCCGAGGACAGCGGCGCGCCGCACGAGTTCGACGGCCGCACCATCGAGTTGCTCGTGCCGCGCCGCAAGCGCCGCGCGGCGCTGCGCGTGATGGAGGAGACGCCGTGGCGCTACCGCCTCGGCGCGGCCGGGGTATGGAGGCTGCTGCCGGGCGTGAACTACTGGTGGGCGCGCCTCAACGTCTTCATCTACTGGGGGCTGCCCGCGATGCCGTTCCCGGCGCTCGCCATGCGGCGGCTCGAGCGCGCGTTGTGGGCGGGCGCGCGCCCGCACCCGGACGGCTATCTCGAGCCGGATGCGTCCGCGCTGCTGGTTCACCTCGCGTTCCAGGCGTCCCGTCCCGGCCGTCGCCAACACCAGCGGCACTTCGAGCACTTCCTTGTGTGCCGGCCGAAGGTCGCCGATTGGGATCGGGTCTGGCGCCTCGCGGCCTCCAGCGGCCTGAAGCCGGCGCTCGAGCAGGCGCTCGCTGCAGCCGACGCGGGCCGCGAGCACACCACGGACTGGCCGGTGTTCGGCGGCGTCCGCTCGTCGGGCTGGCGCGCCGCGCTGATCCTGCAGCGCCGCGCCCGGCCCGAACATGTGCGCGCACTCCTCGCGGGCCGGCCGCAGCTAGGCAACGCGCGCGTCCGCGGCCGGGTCGCGGGCGTCGAGGTTCAGAGCGGCCCGCGCGTCTTCGTGCACACCCCGGATGCCGAGCTGTTCGTCGAGACTGCGCTCGAGCGGATCAGCGGCGTTGCGAACCCCACCGTTGTGGAGGTCGGCACAGGCTCGGGCGCCATCGGCCTGGCGATCGCCGACGCCCACGCGGGTGCGACCGTGCATGCGTCGGATCTGTCGCACGACGCGATGCGCTGGAGCAAGCGCAACGCGCGTCGCCTGCATCTGCGCCGCCGCGTCCGCTTGTACACGGGCTCGCTCCTGGAGCCGTTCCCGCGCGACGACCTCGCCGGGCGCGTCGATGTACTGCTCGCGAACCTGCCCTTTTACCCGTCGGAGGACTACGCCGCGATCGGCGCGGTGCCCCGCGACACGATCGAGGGCGAGGGCGAGGACGGGCTGGGCCTCGTCAGGACGCTCGCGCGCGAGGCGCGCATGCTGCTGAAGCCTGGCGGAACGCTCGTGCTGCAGATGTTCGACTGGCAGTGGGAGCGCTTCGGCGTGGAGCTTGCCGCTCTCGGCTACGACGCCGAGAGCCCGAAGCTGTCCGGACCCTTCGCGATCGGCGCCGGGCGACTGCGGTGATGACAGTCGCCGCGGTGAAACCGATCTTCTTCGAGTCGCCTGGCGCTTGGCGAGCGTGGCTCGAGGCCAACCACGAGACCGCTTCCGAGATTTGGGTCGGCATGTGGAAGGCGCGAACGGGGAAGCCGTCGGTGACGTGGGCGCAAGCGGTCCGCGAAGCGCTGTGCTTCGGCTGGATCGACGGTCAGCTCAAGCGGATCGACGACGAGTCACACATGCAGCGCTTCACGCCGCGCAAGTCGACCCGTTGGAGCGCGGTCAACGTCGCGCTGGTGGAGGAGCTCGAGGCTGCCGGCTTGATGCACGACGCCGGCCGGCGGGCGTTCGCCGCTCGCGACTTGTCACAGGAGCCGTACTCGACCTCCAAGCGTCTCGACCGGCTGCCGGCGGACCTCGACGTACGGCTGCGCGAAAACACCGCGGCGGCGGAGTTCTGGGACGCGTCGCCGCCGTCGTATCGCAAGATGGCCGCCTTCTGGGTCACGAGCGCCAAGCGCGAGGAGACGCGCGAGAAGCGCCTCGCGAGCCTGATCGCGGACTCTGCGAGCGGGCTGCGACTCAAGCACATGCGCCGGCGCTAAGACGCGAGCGCCGCGCGGAGGGCCTGGTCCACCGTGGGCGGTGCGAGCACGTGCTCGACGACCATGATCGCCGCGCCGGTGACGCCCGCGTGGTCCGAGAGGCGGCTGGCGGCGATTCGCAGGTCGCGCGTGGCGAGCGGCAGCGACCGCTGGAAGACGACCTCGCGCACGCCCGCGAGCAGGTGCTCCTGGGCCTCGCTGAGGTCGCCGCCGACGACGATGACCTTCGGGTTGAAGAAGTTCACGCACGACGCGAGGACCTCGCCGAGCATGCGTCCGGCCTCGCGCGTGACGCGGATCGCCTCGGGGTTGCCCTCGCGCACTAGTTGGACCACGTCGCGGCTCGTGGTCGTCGCGAAGCCCTCGGCCGCGAGCTGCTGGGCGAGCGCGCGCCCGCCCGCGGCCGCCTCGAGACAGCCCGTGTTGCCGCAGCGGCAGACGACGTCGGGGTGGTCGGTGACGACGATGTGGCCGATGTCGCCGGCGGCTCCGTCTGCGCCGCGGTGGATGCGGCGCCCGGCGACGATGCCCGAGCCGATGCCGGTACCGACCTTGACGTACATCAGGTGCTCGACGTCGCGCCAGTGCGCCCAGTGCTCGCCGAGGGCCATGATGTTCACGTCGTTGTCGACGAGCACCGGCGCGCCGGGGAAGTGCTCCGCGAACCACTGCGGGATGGCAAAGCCGTCCCACCCCGGCATGATCGGCGGCGCGACAGGCTTGCCCGATGCGAACTCGACCGGCCCGGGGATGCCGATGCCGATCCCGCGGACCTCGCCGTCGCGGATGCCCAGCTCGTCGAGCATCGTCCGGAACTGCTCGTTGATCACGCCCAGGACCCGCTCGGGACCATCGGCGACGTCGAGGTCGAGGGCTACCTCCGCGCGCATGCGTGCCCCGAGGTCGCTCACGCCCACGCGCGAATGCGTGGCGCCGATGTCGGCGGCGAGCACGACGCCCGCGTTGTCGTTGAACGCGAAGCGGCCCGCCGGCCGGCCGCCGGTCGACTCGGCGTCTCCGTCCTCGTAGATCAGGTTCGCCTCGAGGAGGGCGTCGACCCGCTGGGAGACGGTGGAGCGGGCGAGCCCGGTCTCACGCATGAGGGCCGTCCTCGTCGTGGCCTCACCGCCGCGGATGAGCTGAAGCATCTGGCCAGCCCCTGTCGACATAGGCCGAGTACATCACAGCTTCCGCCGGTCTACAACAGCCTTTGTTTGACAACCGGCGTAAGTCTGCCCTAGGGTGACGAAAGACGGGCGTGGGTGTCCGTCTCGGAGAGGATCAGTCACTTGGCGCAGACTGCAACGCACGCGGCGATCGCCGGAGCGGGCTTCATCGGCGAAGTCCATGCGCGCGCTGTGCGCGCCGCCGGTGGCGTCGTCCACGGCGTGCTGGGCTCTACCCCGGCGCGCGCCGAGGACGCGGCCGGGCGGCTCGGCGCCGCCACCGCGTATGCCACGGCGGACGAGCTGCTCGCAGACACGGCCGTCGACATCGTGCACGTCTGCACGCCGAACCACCTTCACGAGAAGCTCGCGGCCGCCGCGCTGGCCGCCGGCAAGCACATCATCTGCGAGAAGCCGCTGGCCGTCGACCACGCCGGCGCCATTCGGCTCGCCACCGCTGCGAAGGAGAGGCCTGGCCAGTGCGCGGCGGTGCCGTTCGTGTACCGCTACTACCCGACGGTCAGAGAGGCGCGGGCACGCATCGCGCATGGCCGCAGCGGCGCGGTGCACCTGATCCACGGGTCCTACCTCCAGGACTGGCTCCTGACGGCCGAGGACGACAACTGGCGAGTCGACCCGCAGCTCGGCGGCGCCTCGCGGACGTTCGCCGACATCGGGTCGCACTGGTGCGACCTTGCCGAGTTCGTCACCGGCCATCGCATCGTGGCGGTATCGGCGCGGGCGAAGATCGCGATCCCCGAGCGCCGCGAGGCGGGCTCGCGGGAGGCGTTCGCCCGGTCCAACGGCGGCGGCTCCATGCGCACAGTCGAGACCGAGGACGCGATGGTGCTCCAGTTCGAGACCGATGGCGGCGCGCTCGGCTCAGCGGTCATCAGCCAGATCTCCGCCGGCCGCAAGAACCGCCTCTGGCTCGAGGTCGACGCCGCCGACGAGGCGCTCGCGTTCAACCAGGAGGACGCGGAGTCGCTGTGGATCGGGCGCCGCGAGGAGTCGGCGATCATCCGCCGCGACCCCGGCGCGCTGTCTCCTGAGGCGGCGCGGCTCGCGGTGCTGCCGGCCGGTCACCCCCAGGGCTACCAGGACTGTTTCAACCTCTTCGTCGCCGACGCCTATGACGCGGCACGCAGCGGCGACGTCCCCGATGGCATGCCGCGCTTCGCCGACGGCGAGCGCGCGGCGCGCATCACGCAGGCGGTGCTGGCCTCCGCCGCCAGTGGCGAATGGGTCGCGCTCGAAGCCACGGAGGTCCGCCGGTGAAACTCGGCTTCCTGACCGCATGCATGCCGGAGCGCTCGCTCGAGGAGATCGCCGCGTTCGCCTCGGCGCAGGGCTTCGAGGCGCTCGAGCTGGCGGCCTGGCCCGGCGCCGGCAATCGTCCCTTCGTCGCCCGCCACGTCGCGGCCGAGGCGTTCGACGGCGCCGAGGAAGCGCGCGTGCGCAGCGCGCTCGAGGACAACGGGCTCGTCCTGTCAGCGCTCGCCTTCTACGACAACAACCTGCATCCCGATCCCGCCGAGCGCGAGGCGATCCACACGCATCTGCGCGCCTGTATCGACGCCGCCGCCAAGCTCGGCGGCGCGCCCGTCGGGACGTTCGTCGGCCGCGATCCCGCGCTCAGCGTCAACGAGAATCTGCGCGAGGCCGAGCGCGTCTTCCCGCCGCTCGTCGATTACGCGGGCGAGCGCGACGTGAAGCTGATGATCGAGAACTGCGTGATGGAGGGCTGGCACGCCGACGGTTATCCCGGGAACCTCGCCTATTCCCCCGAGCTGTGGGAGTGGATGTTCGAGCTCGGGCTCTTCCTCAACTTCGACCCGTCGCACCTTCTGTGGCTCGGCATCGACCCGGTGGCGGCGCTGCGCCCGTACGTCGACCGCGTAGTGCATGCGCACGCCAAGGACGCCGAGACGTTCCCCGAGCAGCGCAACCGCCACGGCTTCTTCGGCCGCGTCTCCACGCGCGAGTCCGACCCCTGGGACATGGGCTGGTGGCGCTACCGCATCCCGGGCCTCGGCGACGTCGACTTCCGCCATTACGTCGATGTGCTCTACGAGGGCGGCTTCGACGGAGTGCTGTCCGTCGAGCACGAGGACCCGGTGTGGGGCGGCACGCCCGAGCGCGTCGAGCAGGGCCTCGTCATCGCCCATCGCCACCTGCGACCGATGGTGGTCGGATGAGCGACACCGTCCTCGAGGTCCGCGGGCTGGTCAAGGAGTTCCCCGGGGTCAAGGCGCTCCAGGGCGTCGATCTCGACGTGCGCGCCGGCGAAGTGCACTGCCTGCTCGGGCCCAACGGCGCGGGCAAGTCGACGCTGATCAAGTGCGTGTCCGGTGCGGTCGAGCCGACCGCGGGCGACATCTCGTTCGCGGGGGAGCCGTTGCCGGCGGGTGACCCGAAGGCGTCCCTGCAGCGAGGCGTGGCGACGATCTACCAGGAGCTCGATCTCGTCGAAGACCTGTCTGTAGCCGAGTCCATCTTCCTCGCGCACGAGCCGCGCCGCGGCCCGCTGCTCGACCGGGCCAAGATGGCGCGCGACGCGACCGCGCTGTTGACGCGCCTCGGCCATGACGCGATCCCGCCGCGCGCCAAGGTCCGCGCGCTGCGCCCCGCTGCGCAGCAGATCGTTTCGATCGCCCGCGCGCTGTCGCACGAGGTGCGCCTGCTGATCATGGACGAGCCATCCGCGATCCTCGACGAGGGCGAGATCGAGACGCTGTTCGACGTCGTGCGCCGGCTGACCGCCGAAGGCGTCGGCGTGATCTACATCAGCCATCGCCTCGACGAGATCCGCCGCATCGGCGACCGCGTGACGGTGCTGGCCGACGGCCGGACGACCGCCACCGGCATCCCCGCCGACACGCCGACCGACGAGCTCGTGGCACACATGATCGGGCGGCGCGTCGAGCAGATGTACCCCGATCGGCCCCAGGGCGGCGACGACGTCCTGCTCGAGGCGCGCAACCTCCGGCGCCTGCCCGAGGTCCGCGGCGTCAGCCTGCAGGTGCGCCGCGGGGAAGTGGTCGGGCTCGGCGGGCTCGTCGGCTCCGGGCGCTCCGAGGTCCTGCATCTGATCTACGGCCTCGAGACTCCTGACGAGGGCGAGGTGCTGATCGAGGGCCGACCGCTACCGCCGGGGCGCCCCGGCGCTGCCATCAAGGCGGGGCTCGGCCTGGCGCCGGAGGACCGCAAGTCGCAGGGCCTGGTCCTTGACTGGAGCCTCGCGAAGAACGCGTCGCTGGCCGACCTCGGCCAGTTCGAGCGCGGGCCGCTGATCGACGTGCGCCGCGAGCGCGCGACGGTTCGCAAGCAGCTGCAGGCTTTGTCGACGGTGCCAGACGACCCGGATCGTCTCGTGCGGCTCCTGTCGGGCGGCAACCAGCAGAAGGTCGTGCTCGCCCGGTGGCTGCTGCGGGAGTGCCGCGTGCTGCTACTAGACGAGCCGACGCGCGGCGTCGACGTCGCCACGAAGGCCGAGCTCTACCGGCTGATCGCCGACCTGGCTGCGCGCGGGCTCGGCGTCCTGGTCGTCTCGTCTGAGCTCGAGGAGCTGATCGGCATCTGCTCGCGCATCCTCATCATGCGCGAGGGCGAGATCGTGGCCGAGGTCAGCGGCGACCAGGCGACCGAGCGCGAGCTGCTGCGCCACGCGGTGGCGCCGACCGATGCCCCCGATCTGGCCGAGGAGGTCACATGAGCGAGGCCGCCGCCGCCCAGCCCGAACGCCGGCTGGCGCTGCAGGAGTACGCCCTAGCGATCGTCGTAGTCGCGCTGTTCGCCGCCGGCGCGATCCTGGAGCCCGACACGTTCCCGACCTGGGACAACGTGCGCAACATGCTCACGCAGGCGAGCGTCATCGGCGTCATCGCGGTGGGCATGACGTTCGTCATCGCGACGGCAGGCATCGACCTCTCCGTCGGCTCGATGCTGGCCGCCGCCGGCGTCTTCGGCGGCACGATGGTCGACCCGAGCGGATCCAGCGCGACGTTCATGATCTCCGTGGTCGCGTTTGCCGTGCTGCTCGGCTCGATCAACGCGACCGCGATCGCCTATGGCCGCGTCGTGCCGTTCATCGCGACGCTCGCGATGTTCTCGATCGGCCGCGGCGTGGCGCTGCTGCTCAACGACAAGCTCCCGGTGGGCCTGCTCGATCTCAACGGCGGCCAGTTCGGCGAGCCGGCGGCCTTCTCGCTGCTGTGGTTCGGCACCGGCGAGATCCTCGGCCTGCCGGTCTCCGTCTACGTCTTCCTCGGGGTGACGATCGCCGGCTGGGTGCTGCTCAACCGCACCCGCTACGGCCGCTACGTCGTCGCCGTCGGCGGCAACCGCGAGGCCGCGCGCATCGCCGGCGTGCCCGTGCGCAAGGTCATCTTCAGCGTCTACGTGCTGTCCGGCCTGCTCGTCGGCATCGCGACGATCCTGCTCTGCGCGCGCCTCGGCAGCGCCTCGCCGGTCAGCGGCAACCTCTACGAGCTCGACGCCATCGGCGCCGTCGTCATCGGCGGCACCAGCCTCGCCGGCGGCCGGGCGACGATGGTCGGCACGTTCCTCGGGGTCCTGACCTTCGCATTGATCTTCAGCCTGATGACGCAGATGGACCTCTCGACTGAGGTCCAGCAGGTCACGAAGGGGGCGATCGTCCTCGGCGCGGTCCTGCTTCAGAGGCCGGAGGCGCGGTACTGACATGCGCGCGCCCGTTCCACAACACGAGGAGGACACAAGGTGTCGCTGAGGCGAACCATCATGCTCGCGAGCGCAGCCGCGCTCGCCCTCGGCGTCGCGGCGTGCGGCGACGAGGAGACAAAGACCGTCACCGTTTCGGCGGCACCGGCGACCGGCGCGAATCCGGACACGGCGGGTGGGAAGACGGTCACGATCATCGCCAGCGTCCCGCCGACCGACCACGGCTGGCTGGGTGCGATCTCGAAGAACGCCAAGGCCGCGGCCGAGAAGTTCGACGACGTCAAGTTCAGCCTGCTCGAGGCGGCTGACGCGGACTCGCAGGCGCAGCAGATCGAGCAGGCGATCAGCCGCAAGCCCGACGTGCTCGTGGTGCTGCCTCAGGACGGCGCGGCGCTGACGCCCGTCGCCCAGAAGGCCGAGCGCGCCGGCATCCCGGTCGTGAACATCGACCGGCTGTTCACCAAGCCCGACGCAGCGACGTCGACGATCCTGGGCGACAACTACCAGATCGGAGTGCTTGCAGCCGAGTACATCTCCAAGGAGCTCAGCTGCAAGGGCAACGTCGTGGAGATCCAGGGCCTGGCCGGCATCTCGGTCACGACGGACCGCACTAAGGGCTTCAAGGACGAGCTCAAGAAGCGCTGCCCCGACGGCGGCGTGAAGATCGTCGCCAGCCAGCCCGGCGACTTCAACCCGGACACCGGGCTGAAGGTCATGGAGAACATCCTCCAGGCGGAGAAGAGCATCGACGCCGTGTACACGCACGACGACGACATGGCCCAGGGCGTCGTCCAGGCGATCCGCAACGCCAACCGGGACGACGAGATGTTCCTGACCGGCGTCGGCGGCTCGCAGGACGCGATGAAGCAGATCGCGGCCGGCGGCCTGTACCGCGCGACGTTCCTCTACAACCCGAACATGGCCGCCTCGGCCGTGAACATGGCGCGCCTGATCGCGCTCGGCCAGGGCTTCCCGGAGCTCGTGCCGCCGGAGGTTCCGCGCCAGCTCGTCGTGCCGGCCGCGGTCGTCACGAAGGACAACGTGAAGGACTACGAGCAGTACGCCTTCAACTAGACGCTCGGTTCATGGTTGCGGGAGGCCTGTCCTCCCGCAACCATCGAGTGTCGGGGGACGAAGCACACACGATGAAACACGGACGGAACCTTGCGCTTGTAGCGCTCGCGGCTGCGCTGTTCGGCACGGCGCCGGCCGACGCTGCGAAGAAAAAGACGAAGCGCGTCGCGACGCCGACGGTGCTGATCGTGACCGCGTCGGAGGGCAAGCGATCGTCGCTGGCCAAGACCGCCGAGCGGCGGCTGGCGCGGATCGCGCGCGGCGAAGGGCTGCGCCCGGTCGTCGTGCGCACCAAGGCGAAGCTGACGGCCAAGGCGATCAAGCGCGCCGCCGCCGTCGTGCTCGCCGCGAATCGCGGGACCGCGCTGACGGGCGCCAACGAGGACGCGCTCAACGCGCGCGTTCGCGCCGGCGGCGGCGTCGTGATCCTCGGCTCGGCGGTGCGGCTGCAGCCCAAGTCGCAGGACTACCTCACGCTCGTCGGCGCGCAGCCGGGCGAGACCGACACGGCGACGCAGGCCGAGGTGCAGTTCGTCGACAAGATCCACCCGGCGACCGCGCGGCTGCCGCGGCGCTGGAACGTCGTCGCCCCGTGGGTGTCACTCAAGAAGAACATCACCGGCCGCGTGCACGTCCTCGGGTGGGTCGACGAGAAGAGCTACACGCCCGGTGAGAAGCTCGCGATGGGTGTCGAACACCCGGTCGCTTGGTGTCGCCAGCTCGGTGACGGCCGCGCCGTCACCTCTACGCTCGGGCTGACGAAGGGAATCTGGAGCTCGCCCGTGTTCGGGCGCTTCCTGACCGGCGCGATCGCGTTCGCGGCCGGTCGCAGCGGGGGCGACTGCGGCGCCACGGTCTGGTCCAACTGGAAGCGGACCGTCGTCGACACCGACATCACCGACGGCACGCAGCTGGACGTCGGCCCGGACGGGCGCGTCTACTACATCGAGCACACGGGCTCGACGCTGAAGATCTACGACCCCGTCAAGGACATCGTCAGTGAGGCGGGCTACATCCCCTCGACGCCGGGGCTCGGGCAGGGCCTGCTTGGCCTCGTGGTCGACAACAACTTCGTCAAGACCCGCTGGGTCTACATGTACTACCACGTGGGTCTGCTCGGGCGGCTGTCGCGCTTCACGCTCGACGCCAACGACCAGGTCGACATGCTCTCCGAAAAGGTGCTGCTGACGGTCCAGAACACCGGTGTCGACCACAACGGCGGCGGTCTGGCGATGGCGGGCAACGGCGATCTCTTTCTCGCGATCGGCGCGAACGACATGCCGCATTTCGACGGCATGTACGGCTCGCGCAACCCGACCCCGGTCGTCGGCCAGGCGACGCAGACCGACGCCGAGATCACCTCGCAGAACACCGATGAGCCTGCTCGGGAAAGTTCTGCGGATCCACCCCGAGGACGACGGGAGCTACACGATCCCGAAGGGAAACATGTTCCCGCTCGGGGACGCCGAACGACCCTGCCCGAGATCTACACGATGGGGCACCGCAACGCGTTCCACGTCAAGTTCGACGACCTCACGGGTGAGCTGCTCGAGGGCGACGTCGGCCCCGACGGCCGCGAGGACGATCCCGCAGCGTGGGCCGATGGGCTACGACGAGTTCAACCTGATCACCGGGCCCGCCAACTACGGCTGGCCGTACTGCGTCGGCCCGAACCTCCCCTACAACGACATCAACTCGCTGACCGGGGAGGGCTCCGGCAAGCCCTTCGACTGCAACCAGCTCGTCAACCGCAGCGGCCCCGGGCATCAAGGAGCTGGGCCCGGCCAGCAAGCCGTTCATCTGGTACCCGTACGGCGTCGGCAAGGACTTCCCGGAGATGTCGGAGGCCGACTTCGGCGGCACCGACGGCGGCCGCCTCGCGATTCCCGGGCCGAAGTACCGCGCGTCCGAGGGCAGCCGGATGCCGCTCTTCTACGACGGCTCGTGGCTGATCGCCGACTGGACGCGCAACTGGCTCAAGCAGGTCATCCTCGACGAGAAGGGCGACGTGCTTCGCATCCAGCGGTTCGCCCCCGACCGCGGCGTCCAGGCCCCGATCGACATGGACATCGGCCCCGATGGGTCGCTGTACGTGATCGAGTGGGGCGGTCAGTCGATCCCGGTCGGCAACCCGCTGGCCGCGAAGGTGGCGCGCTACCAGTACATACCGCGCTGCGGCACCTGCGACCCGACCGTCGTCAGCGAGCAGGGGACCGCGCTCCCCGGGTTCGGTGCCTCGGGCAACGTGATCTCGGGCCCGTTGGGCCAGACGGCGGGCTACCTGACGACTTCCGTCACGCTGGCCAAGGGCGCGACCCTGACGTTCACGAACCTCGACGTCGTCGCGCACAACGTCGCGTCGAAGGGCGTCACCGAGGACGGACAGCGGCTGTTCGCCGCCCCGAACATCCCGACCGGCACCGCCGTGGTCGAGGGCGCCGACAAGCTCGAGCCCGGCAAGTACGAGTTCCTGTGCACCGCGCATCCGAGCATGAAGGGCACGCTCGAGGTGCAGTGATGGAGCGCTCGCTGACACGCCGCGAGGCGCTGGCTGCGGCGGGAACCGCGGCGGCGGGTGTGGCGCTCGCGCCGTACCTGCGGGTGGCGGCGGCCCCGGCGCAGGCCAAGACGTTCGCGTATCCGCTGCGGCGGATGCCGATCATCCGCAGGGCCGACATCAAGATCCCGATCGTCCAGGCCGACGTGCCGCTGGTGCGCGGGGAGCGCACGCTGATGTGGACGTTCGACGGCACGTTCCCCGGGCCGACGATCCGCCGGGCGGCGGGCCGGACGACGCGCGTGACGTTCGATCATCGGATTCCCGAGGCGGGCTCGCTCACGATCCACAACCACGGCCACCACTCCGCGGCCAAGCACGACGGGCAGCCGATGAGCGAGCTGATCGAGCCAGGCGGCAGCCGCGAGTACGTCTATGAGCACGTCGAGAACGGCGAGCCGCTGCGCGGCGCGATGCGCTGGTACCACGACCACTCGCACGGCCGCACGAACCGCAACTCGTGGATGGGCCTGCTCGGCCTGTTCATCGTCGTCGACCCTCTGGAGAAGCAGCTCAAGCTGCCCGGCGGTGACCAGGAGCTGCTCCTCGTTCTCACGACTCGCACGCTTGACGCCAACAACCAGCTCGTCGACCCGTTCACCGGCAACACCAACCCTGGGGCCGACATCGTCGGGTCCGGGACGCTGATGCTCGTCAACGGCGTGTCACGGCCGTACGCCGTCGTCGAGCCGACCACGTATCGCCTGCGGATCCTCAACGCGGCGAGCTTCAACCCGTACAACATCGGCTTCGAGAAGGGCCCCGAGATCCTTCAGATCGGCAACGAGAGCGGGCTGTTCCCAGCGCCGGCGAAGCGCGAGCGGGTACTGATGGGGCCGGCGGAGCGCTGCGACCTGTTCGTCGACTTCTCGCGCCACGCCGGCAAGGAGGTCGTCCTGAGCAGCGCGCCGCAGGAGGCGACCGCGCCGCTTGCGTCGCTGTTCCCGCCGGCGGTGGCGCCGGAGGAGGAGCTGATGCAGTTCCGCGTCCGCAAGCGCAAGCGCAAGAAGACGCCGGCGGCGCGCCCCGCGCCGAAGAAGCTCGTCGCGCTGCCGAAGTGGACGCAGTCCCTCGTCAATTCGCCGGATCGCGTGTTCGTGCTCGGCCAGGCGATCGACCCGGCCGGTGGCGCGACCGTCTGGACGATCAACGGCGCGCCGTATGACCCGGCGCAGGTGGTCGCGCGCCCGGAGCTCGGCTCGACGGAGACCTGGCTGCTGGTGAACGCGACCCAGCAGAGCCACTACATGCACCTGCACGCCGTCGACTGGAAGGTCGTCTCGCGCAACGGGGGCACGCCGGCCGCCGACGAGGACGTGCTCAAGGAGACGTTCCGTCTCGACCCGGGCGAGACGCTGGCGGTCGGCGCGCAGCTTCACCGACCACGCGGGTCGCTTCCTAATCCACTGCCACATGCTCAGCCACGAGGACCACG
This sequence comes from uncultured Conexibacteraceae bacterium, assembly GCA_963832195.1. Lineage (GTDB taxonomy): Bacteria > Actinomycetota > Thermoleophilia > Solirubrobacterales > Solirubrobacteraceae > Baekduia. The sequence goes on along the minus strand of CAWHTH010000002.1, from coordinate 773,574 downwards.
CGATGATGACCACGTTCGAGATCGTCCAGCCGGGCGGCGGGGACCGCGCCGTACGCCGGTCGGCCGACGTCGCCGAAGCAGTCGTTCGCGACGAGCGCGTGCTCGTCCCGCTCGACACGCTGACCGAAGCCGAGCGCGCGCGCACGCGGTTGATGCTCGCCGAGCAGGCGCGGACGCCGGGCCGGCCAGTCCGGCCGCCCAGCGATCCGCTCGTATTGGAGTCGAACGGCGCGGCGTATCTCTGCCGCCTGCCGAGCAGGGGGGTGGAGGCATGAGCAGCATCAGCCGCAGAGGGTTCCTCGCCGGTGGCGCCGGCGCAGCCGCCGCCTCGCTCGTCCCGTTGCGGGGCGCACCGCCTGCCGAAGGCGCGGGTCCCGTGCTGCGCACGAGCCTGTTCCCGCCTGAACGGATCGGCATCCAGCTGTACTCGGTGGCCGACCAGGTGTCGTCGGTCGGCTTCGCGAAGGTGCTCGAGGAGGTCGCGGCGATCGGCTACAAGCTGGTCGAGTTCGCGGGCTACACGCAGGGCACAGGCCCGATTTCGACGAAGCAGCTGCGCGAGCTGCTCGATGCCAACGGGCTGAAGGCGATCGGCAGCCACGTGTCGCCCTCCAGCGACGACTCGATGAAGCAGATCCTCGAGGACGCCGCCGTGCTCGGGATCCCGAACGTCGGCATCTCGCTGCCGCTGCCGTCGGAGGGCCCGACCGCATCGGGCTGGACGGCGTTGTCGCAGGAGTACAACCGCTACGGCGAGATGGCTGCGGCGCAGGGCATCGGCTTCTACCTCCACAACCACTTCCACGAGTGGTTCCCGACGCCGGATGACCCGACGAAGCGCGGCGAGGACGTCCTGCTTGCGGAGACCGACCCGCGCTACGTGTTCTTCGAGATGGACGTCTACTGGGCGTACGTTGGTCAGTGGCAGTCCGGCCAGATCCTGCAGTTCGACCCGCTGACCGACTATGCCATCCCGAACCGCGAGCGCTACAGGCTCTTCCACGTCAAGGACGGCAAGAAGGACGTGCTCGGCGGCTACACCGACGCGGCCCTCAACATCGTCGACGCGGGCCAGGGCAGCATCGACTTCCAGGACTTCTTCAACAAGCTGTTCGCCCAGAGCCCCGACGAGGTCGACAAGCACTGGTACATCTGGGAGCGCGACAACGCGGACATGCATCCCCGCGGCTCTTTGGCCGCGGCGCGCGCGAGCTTCACCTACATCCGCCACGGCCTGATCGGCAAGCCCGCCGCCGCGGGGGCCGGCGTCGTCGTCGCCGGCGTCGTCGCCGCGGTCACCGACGTGGCCTTCAAGCGCGTGCGCTCGCGCCGCGTCGTGCGCGTGACGATCGAGGCCGACGACGCGATCGAGGTGACGCTCGATCTCCGCCGCGGCAGCCGCTCGCTCGCGCGCAAGCGCAAGACTGCGCTGGCCGCCGGGCGCCACAAGCTCGACCTGCCGCTGCCACAGAAGGTGGCCGCCGGCCGCGCTCGCCTGGACGTGACGCTGGGCGCGCGCACGACGCACCTCGCGGTGCAGGTTCCGACGCGGAGGTCCTGATCGCCGTTCGGCGCGCACTCGCGGCTCTCCTGGCATGCGCGGCATGCCTCGCGGCCGCGAGCCCGGCGGCCGCCGCGCCGCCGCGAGTGCTCGTCTACAGCGGGACCGTGGGCTTCCGGCACATCTCGATCGACCACGCCAAAGAGGTGATCGGCGGCCTCGCGACGTCGACCGGGCAGTTCAGCGCGGAGTTCATCGACCAGCCGGCTCAGTTGACACGTGAGCGCCTCGCCAGCACCGACGTCGTGCTGTGGCTGCACTCGACCGGCGCGAACTCCCCGTTCACCGACGAGCAGGAGCGCGACTACGTCTCGTGGGTCGGCTGTGGCGGAGGCCACATCGGAGTCCATGCCTCGGCCGACTCGTACAAGGACTGGCCGGAATGGCTCGAGCTCACCGGCGCCTTCTTCCGGGTCCATCCCGTCACCCCGACGTCGGCCGCAGACGACCAGACGCCCGAGTCCGAAGGTTGGGGCGAGCCCGAGGCGAACATCCTCGTCAAGGACCGCGCTTCTTCATTGACGGCTCCGTGGCACGCGGCCGACAGCTTCACCCAGCGCGACGAGTACTACGCCTGGGACCGCGACCCGGCGGCAAACATCGCCGACTTCCATCCGCTGCTGGCGTTCGGCGGGTTCACGGATCCGGCGGTCGCCGTCAACTGGGACTCGCAGTACGCCGAGCAGCAGCCGCTGTCGTGGACCGGCTCATTCCGCCACAAGAACCGGATCTACTACACGAACTTCGGGCACTCCGTGGTCACGTGGGACCGCGCCGACTTCAAGACCGCGCTGACGGCAGGGATCTCTTGGGTCGGCGAGAAGCGCCCGGACCGCGCGTGCCTCGGTCTCGAGGGCGCCACGCCCCCGCCCGAGGCCGGGTGCCAGACCAAGCGGCGGTTCGGACTCCATGTGCGCGCGCCGAAGGGATTCCGCGCGCGGTCGGCGACGCTGCGCATCGGCTCCGCCTCCAAGCGGGTCAAAGTCAAGCGAGTCGCCGGAGGCCGCCTGCGCGTCGTGGTCGACCTCCGGGGGCGTCGCGCGGGCACTGTCCGCGTGCGGCTGACGATCCGCGGCGGGGACGGGCGGACCGTTCGCACGACGCGCACGTACCGGCTCTGTGCAGCCGCTGCAACGGACGGCGCCTAGCTCTTCGCGGTCGGCTAGCGTGGTCTTCGATGGGGGTCGCAGTCGCCCGAGTTGCGCTGCTCGCGGTCCTGCTCAGCGCAGGCGGAGCAGCTACGGTCGCCTCAGCGCACACGCCGGCCGAGCCGGCCTGGCGGTCGGTCATGCAGGGCACGTGCAGCTACTACGCGGCGTACTACCTCGGTGCCGATTGCGGTCGTGCGGGCGGCGACGAGTCGCTCGGGACGTTCGCCGCGCAGGGCACTGACCCCGCCGTGTTCGAGGGGCCGGTGCCGCGCGCGGACTGCGGCCCGGGCTCGCGCACGGAGCCGGCGATCCAGGGAGAGGTGCCGCAGGCCGAGCGCGACGGCGGGCGTTCGGTCAAGGGGTATGCCTGCAACCTGGAGCTCGTCGGCAACTACGCCGGCGAGGGCTCGACCTGGTCGGCGGCGTACTACAAGCACTGCGCGTACTACGCCACCAATTGGAACGGCACGCAGCTGAATCGCGGCGTCGTGGTCGTGGACGTCTCCGACCCGGCGCACCCGAAGTTCGTGAGCACGCTCACCTCGATCGCGATGCTCAGCCCGCACGAGTCGCTGAAGGTGAACGAGAAGCGGGGACTGCTCGGGGCGATCACCGGCGGCGAGCTCACTCAGACCGGCGTGTTCGACGTCTACGACATCGCGGAGAACTGCGCCGAGCCCAAGCTGCTGGGGACCATCCCGAACGTGCTCGGCCACGAGGGCAACTGGGCGCCGGACGGGCGCACCTACTACGCGAGCGGCGGCGCCTCCCTGCTGACTGCGATCGACGTGACCGACCCCACGGCGCCGCAGCCGCTCGCCACCCTGGCGTCACCCGGTCTGATCCACGGGCTCGGCGTCGGCGAGGACAGCAAGAGCCTCTACCTCGCGCACGTCAACCCGGACTTCCTCGCCGAGATCTTCGCCCCGGGCTGGCCGCACGGCCTCACCGATCGCAACGGCATGGGGGTGTACGACGTCTCCACGGTTCACGCTCGCAGCCCAAGCCCGAGCATCACCTTGCGCGGCGCCGTCAACTGGAAGGACGGCTCCGTCGGCCAGCACGCGCTCCCCTTCCGCAGCGGCGGGCGTCCGTACGTCGTCTTCGTCGACGAGTTCGGCTGGGGCGGGCCGCGCATCATCGACGTGAGCGACCCCGCCAAGCCCCGGATCGTCTCCAAGTTGAAGCTCGAGATCCAGATGCCGGAGAACCGGGCGCGCGCCGAGGCTTCGACGCACGGCTCGGCCAAGGACGGGACCGGCCCGTTCGCGCCGTTCGGCTACAACAGCCACTACTGCAACGTGGACCGCGACCGCGACCCCACGATCCTGGTCTGCGCCAACGTCGAGTCCGGCATCCGCGTGTTCGACATCCGCCAGATCCGGCGCCCGCGAGAGGTCGCCTACTTCAACGCCGGCGGCGACGGCGTGCGCCAGCCTGGGTCCTTCGCGGGCGCGACGAGCGGCTACGTCGTCACGCAGCCGCGCGTGCTGCCGAATGGCGAGATCTGGTTCACCGACCAGGACCGCGGGCTCTATGTCGTCCGCTTCACGAACGGGGCATGGCCGTTCCCCGCCGGCAGCCGCTGTCGCCAGACACTGAAGGTCTCGCTGCGGGACGTCCTCGGCGCACGCCGGGCGCGCGGCCTGCGCGCGGCGACCGTGTACGTGAACGGCCGTCGCGTCACGACGCTGCGAGGCCGTCGGCTGGGACGTGCGGTGACGCTGCGCGAGCTCAGCGGCTCGACCGCGTCCGTGCGCGTCGTCGCCCGCCGCCGCGACGGGCGCCGCGTCGCGCGCACGCGCGTGTACCGGCTCTGCGGCTGAGCGGACGCTGCGCGGGCTAGGAGGCTGGTATAGGTTCGGCGTGACGCCAATCGAGAGGAGCAGTCAATGGCCGTAGTTGTCGATGCCTCCGCCCCGAGCCAGGAGCTGTACGAGGCCGTGTCCAGCCGGGCTATGAGCGGCGGCCAGCTTCCTGAGGGGTGCCAGGTCCACATCGCCGGACCCGCCGAGGGCCGTTGGCGTGTGCTCACGGTTTGGGATTCGCGCGAGGCGTTCGAGAAGTTCCGGGAGGAGAAGTTGCTCCCGACGTTCCGGGAGCTCGCCGGCGACGATGCCCCGCCCCCGGCCGACCCCGACGTCAACGAAGTTCACACGTTCATCAAGTAGCGGCTACTGCTGCTGCGACTGCGCGACCAGCTCGCGCAGGCTCTCGTGATCCTCCTGGCATGCCGGGCACCCGTGGAGGTGCTCGCGCATGCCGGGCAGGCGAGCGTCGGCGTCGTGCCCGGCGAGCTCGAGATCGACGTACTCGTCGAGCAGCTCGAAGCACTCCCCGCACGTCACCTCGTGCCCAGCGGGGCCGAGCATCCGGCCGATCAGCTCGCGCCGGGACCGTTCGTCGCTCATCCGGCACCTCCGCCGTAGTCCTCCAGCGAGTGGCCTGCGGCCATCAGCGCTGCGCGCAACCTGCGGCGGGCGTCGTGGAGCATCTTGTAAAGGGCGCCGCGCGTGGAGCCGAGGCGCTCCGCGAGCACGTCGATGGGGACATCGTTCAGGACCAACGCGGTGAACACCTCGCGCTGGCGTGCCGTGAGCTCGTTCTCGACCGCCGTGCGGATCGCCCTCAGGAGCTCGGCGTCGACGACCGTCTCGTGGGTGGATCGCGCCGGATCGGCGACTGCCGGCCAGGCCTGCTCGTCGAGGACGACTTCGCGCCCCTGCCACGCCCTGCGGCGCGCCTTGACGCCGGCTTCCAGCAGGGCGAACTTGTACGCCCAGGTCGTGAACCGGCTCGCTCCGCGGAACGTGTCGAGTTTGCCGAGGATCGCGATGAGCGCGTCGTCGGCGGCCTGTACGGCGAGATCTTCGACCTCGTCGCGCAAACCGTGACGGCGGCGGTTGAGCTCGAACCGCGCCGCGCGCAGGAGGAGCGCGTGCAGTTCGGCGATCGCTGTGTCGCGGGTCGCACCCGATCGGCGCAGCGCGTCGAGCCACGCCTGCGAGGCGTAGTCGATTGTGGGCGCGGGATGGGGAACGAGGTCGGTCAGCTCCGACCCAGCGTAGGGCGCTTCGACGTACATCCATCCGTTCGCGTCACCTCACGCGGCGTTCTTACTTGGGCGCGACCACGTAAGAAGACGCCGCCGCCGGCCACTAACGCGGCGATGACTACGACTTCCCTCGAAGGAGGAACACGATGAGTGCTGGCGTTGCCGCTGCCCTGCGGCCGATCCCCGTTCCCACCGCGGATGTTCTGCGCCGCAACCCTGCGGCGCAGGCCTTCATGCTGCTGCGCGTCGCGTTCACGGTTGCGCCGATCCTGTTCGGCCTCGACAAGTTCGCCGAGGTTCTGACCGACGACTGGACGCGCTACCTCGCCGCCGAGTTCAACGACATCCTGCCGGGGAGCGCCCAGGACGGGATGTACATCGTCGGCGCGGTCGAGATCGTCGCCGGTCTCGTGGTGTTGGTGGCGCCTCGCTTCGGCGGGCTGCTCGTCGCCGGCTGGCTCGCCGGCATCATCGTGAGCCTGCTGCTCGTCGGCGGCTACGGCGACATCGGCCTGCGCGACTTCGGCCTGCTGCTCGGCGCACTCACGCTGTCGCGCCTGGCGAGCGCCGACTTCCGCGACCGCTCCTAGGCGATCACGACCCCTGGTTCGCGCCCGTGCTCCGCTTCACGCGGCAGGTGTTGTCGTCGCCCTGCGGCACGTCCCGGAACATCCACGCCCAGGCGAGCACCCGGTTCGGGCGATCGGCGAGCCGGGGGTCGTCGCCGGCTCGCCGCGCGATGTAGCGGCGCCCATCGCGCTCATACGTCACGGAGAAGTCGGGGTTCTCGTGGGCGCGCTGGCGCAGCGCCCACCACACCCAGAGCCGGTTTTTGCGCGCGGCCTGGGCGAGCATCTTCTCGTCGGAGCTGATGATCCGGACCAGGTGGTCCTGCATCTTGAAGACGCGAACGTCCTCTGGGACGAGCAGGTGGTTCCAGTGGCCGGGCTCGGTCTGCAGGTTGGAGTACATGGTCCACGCGTCCTGGGTCTTGAGCCCGACGTACGGCGTAAACGCGTTGAGGAAGACGAGGGCCGGCCCGAGCAGCCACGCGGGATGCGCGAGGCGCAGAAACCCCGCGCCCCAGCGCGCCGGTACGCCGCTGCGCACGCACAGGAACAGCAGCGTCCCGAGCAGCGCGACCAGCGCGAGGTAGGCCAGCAGCGCCGTGAGGTAGGCCGCGTCCTGGACGCGTTGCCCCGGCCCGTACGTGCTCAGCGCGGCCAGCGTCAGGAACACGCCCGCCGCCGCGGGGAAGGCCCACGGACGGCGCGCCAGCTCCGCCAGGCGGCCTGCGGCCTGGTCAAGGCGCGGCCGGGCGGCTCGCAGCTGATCCCAGCGATCGGGCAGGTCGTCGGGCACGAACAGCGCGTAGAACGCGAGCGCGAAGCCCGAGAAGGGCAGATGCCCCGAGAGCGCGAGCACGACATGGAACGCGCCGCCGAGGAAGATCGCCGGCACGCGCGTGGCGCGCAGCGAGAGCATGATCGGCAGCGCGAGCTCGATCGCGATCGTGCCCCAGATCGCGGACTGGTCGACGACTGCGTTGCGCAGCTCGACCGGCGACCGCTCGACCAGCTCGTCCACCATCGCGACGCCGCAGCTGAGGTCGCTGTCGAGGAAGTCCGAGTTGACCTTCGCCAGCGCTGCGAAGAGATAGACCAACAGCACCTGGATGCGCAGGTAGGGCGCCAGCGCGAGGTACATGGCGCCGCGATCGCGCGCCCACGCAGCCCCGCGCAGCGAGCCGACGCCGAGCGCCACGAGGATGCCGACCTCGGCGAACGCGAGCAGCAGCCAGTGGTTGACCACATAGGGCAGGTCGATCGCGGTCGACGTCAGGTGCGCGCCCATCAGCACGAACAGGCGCGTCGTCGACGACGGGCGCAGCATCGTCCACAGCGCCGCGAGCGTCACCAGCGCCTGCGCCGAGAAGACCTCCCAGTCGCCGATCTTGGACTGGTGGAAGACGATCGCCGCTGCGAGCAGGAACGAGAACAGCGTGAATCGCCGCGAGGCGAGGCGGAGTTCGTCTGCCGTGGTCATTGCGAGCGATTCCAAATAGCAGGCCGGGACGATGACGTGCGCCGGATCAGCCGAGCAGGGCGCGGAGAATCGGGATCGCCACGCGCGTCGCCCGGTCCCCGTCGGCGACCTGGTAGTGGTAGCGCAGCCCCGGTCGCGCGTTGACCTCGACGATCGCGCCGCCGGCTTCGGCGAGCGGCCGCGCGAGGTCCGGGGTGACGATGTCGATGCCGGCGAGGCGCAGGCCCAGCGCCGCGGCAGCCGCACGCGCCTCGGAGACGATCGCGCTGTCGGGGGCCGCGCGGATGGTCTCGTTCTCGTCGGAGCGGTTCTCGCTCGTGGAGGTCTTGACCTGTACGCGCTCGCCCGCCGCGGGCACGGTGCGCAGCGTGCGGCCAGCCGCGCGCAGGGTCAGCAGGCAGTCGAGGTCGATGCGCAGCACCTGCAGGCCCTCGGCGCCGCCCGCAGCGATGCGCCGGCGGTTCTCGGCATCGATCAGCGCCGCCACCGGCGAGCGCCCGTCGCCGACGACGTGCGGGGACCCCCGCCGCACCACGTCGAGCAGCTCCCCGTCGAGCAGCAGCAGGCGGTACATCTCCCCGGGCAGCTGGCGCTCGATCAGCAGGCGGTCCGAATAGCGGGCCGCGTTGAGCGAGGCCAGGCGCAGGCCGGCGGCGTCGGTGATCGCGCATGTGACGCCCCACCCGGCGCCGGTGCCGGCCGCGGCCTTGACGACGCATCGATCGCCGACGGCAGAGAGAAACCGGCGCGCCTGTGCAACCTGCGCGGGCCGATACTCGAGGTGCTCGGGGACCGTGACCCCGGCGCCGGCGAGCAGCGCGTGGCCCTCCGCCTTGTCGAGCGCTGCAGCGCGCCGCCCGGCGTCGTCGAGCTCGGTGTTCTGGCGATCCACCGAGGTCCATGCACCGTCGCGCACAATCCTGAAAATGCCCTGACCCTCCTCGGTGCACTCGGCCCCGACGGCCGCCGCGGCCTCGAGCCAGATCTCGCGGTACAGGCGGGCGGCCGCTGCCGCGTCGCCGGCCTTCCGCGCCATGCGCCGCTGACGAACCGCGCGCAGAGGCCCGGCCGCGATGAGCAGCCGGGTCAACACGTATGCGGCTCCGAGCGCTCGAGGGCTCCTCATGCGCACGCGACGGTAGCCGCTTCAGATGAGGACGCGCGCCTCCAGCTGTCGCTCCACGTCCTCGATGCGATCCTGGCCCCAGAAGAGCTCGTCGCCGAGCGCGAACACCGGCACGCCCCAGTGGCCGAGGTCGGTCAGACGCTGCGTATTGGCATCGACGCGCGCGCGCAGCGCCGGGTCGTCCAGCGCCGCCGCACAGGCGTCCCATTCGAGCCCAGCGCGCTCGCAGACTCCTCGCAGCCCGTCGTCGCGGGAGACGTCGACGGCCTGGGCCCAGATCGCACGGCTGGCCGTCAGCACGAATTCCCTGACGCGGCCGGCGTCGATCGCGTGCTCGGCGACGAGCAGGCAGCGCAACGCGCCGTCGCCGATCGGGTCGTGGACGCGGCCGAACGGCATGCCGAGGCGATCCGCCTCGCGCTTGGTGTCGCGCAGCGTGTGCAGGCGCTTTGCGACAGGCACCGCCTGGCCCCGCATCGCCATCGGGATCACGCCGCGGAACACCAAGTCGATGTCGAAGCGATCGGCGAGCGCGAACGCGCGCGGGCCCGACAGATACGAGTAGGGGCTGCGAAACGAGAAGAAGTACTCGACGCGCGTGCTCATGCCGCCGCGGTCCAGCCGAGCTCGTCGAGGCGGTGCTCGACCTGGTCGAGGCGCTCGTGCGCGAAGAACCATTGGCCGTGCACGACTGCGGCCGGCGTGTCGTAAAGGCGCCTGGCGCGCAGTCGCGGCTCAGCCCCGCCGGCAGGCGGTGTCACTGGGGGGCCTGTCCCCTCAGTGACGACATGCTCGTGCCACAGATCGGCGTAGGGCGCTTCGTCGACCGGGCCGTCGGTCTCGAACCACAGCCGTCGCATCGCGGCGACGCAGAAGTCCGTCCGCCCGGAGCCGTGCGGCACGGCGGCCGCCCAGCGGGCGAGGAATGCGGTCGCCGCGGCGGGCAACGGCTCCGTTCGCGACAGCTCGAGGCCGCCGCGACGGGCGAGGCGGCGCGCGTCGACGAGCGCGTAGCGGCGCTTCGCGTCCGCCGCCGGGTCGTCCGGTATCCCTCGCTCCACGACCGGCTCGACCACGAGGCGGGCGCGCCGGTGCGTAAGCCGCTCGGCCAGGCCGAGCAGCGCCACCGCGCTGTAGGGGTCGTCGAACGCCAGGTACAGGCGCACGCGCGCGCGCCCACCGAACGTGCGCCGCAGCGCGGCCGCCGCACGGCCGGGCCAGCGCACCGTCGAGAGCGCGATCAGCAGCCGCGGAACGGCGCGGCGCGCGATGCGGTCGCGCACGCTCATGCCACCGCGACGCGTGCCAGCGTCGTCATCGTGCACCAGTAGATGTCGCGATCGAACCCCGGGGCGGGGAATACGACCGACTGCATCAGGCTCGGCACGGCCGCGCGGCCGCGCTCGGCGCCGGTCTCCACGTCGACGACAACCACCTCGTCGCGACTGCTGCGGGTCGCGAGTCGGCGCAGCGCGGCGCGGCGCATGACGACCGTGGCGTGGCGGCCGAGGGCGCGGCCCGCGCGCGTGCGCGCGAACGCCGGCCCGTGGAAGTCGTGCAGGACGAGCTCGCCGCTGTCCCCGAACAGGATCATGTGGGCGGCGTGCCCCAGCCGTCGCTGCCAGAGCGGCTCGAGACGGTCGCCGAACCGGAACGCCTGGACGACGCCGTTCGCCGAGTCGTAGGCGATCGCCACGTCTCTACGTGCGTCGTAGAGCGGTGGGTCGGTCACCGCGCCGCGCGGCTCCCCGCAGACCTCGGCGTGCTCGACGTCGCCCGCATCCGACAGCGACATCCTGATCAGGTGCACGGGGCCGGGCGCGATGCCTGCGCCCTGCATTGTCGACACGTAGTCGTGGGCGCCGTTGTCGAGGAACCACAGCTGGCCGCCCGCGATCACCGGGTCCCAGCCGTAGCTGTTGCCGGGCCGCAGGTAGGCCGCACCCCAATCGGGGTCGCGCTCGAGCCGGGCGCCGTCCCAGCGCAGCCGGAACGCGTCGCGCGCACCGACGACGTAGACGTCGTCGCCGTCCGCGGCCAGCCGTGCGATCACGGGCTGGTCGAGCGGTACGTCGGCGCAGCGCCGTTCGAGCGTGTCGGGATCGAGCAGAACCAGCCCAGCCGGCGTGCGCAGCGCGTGATCGAAGTCCTTCATCACGAGCGTGCCGTCCGCGAGCACGACGAACGAGTTGTAGGGCCGCGGGCCGGGGAGCCGCTGCGTGGTGAGCAGCTCGAGCTCCGGCGACAGGCGGTGGCAGTGATTGCCCATGACGACGTGCAGTGAGCCGTTGGCATGCGCGGCGATCCCGCCCGGCCAGAACGGGCCCGCCGCCAGGTCGGGAGACCGCGCAAGCGGCGCCAGCGTCAGCGGGTCGACCCGCTCCACCCACGCGGTCGTCGGATCGTCGAGCGGGCGCCGGCCGAGCGTGTGCCGCAGGACGAACACCTCGCCCGGGGCGCGCAAGATCACCATCGTTGTCGCGAGGGCGTCGCGGACGGCGGTGACCTCGAGACGCTCCCCGGCGCCGATGCCGAGCCCCGGCAGCCCCGCCGGCTCCTGGCGCCTACACGGCCCGCCGTCCTCGGCCGGCCACGGCCCGGCGAACAGGCCCGCTTGGGCGCGCGGTCGCGGCGGCGCGACGGTGACGGGCGCGCTCACGTGCCCGGGAACAGCGTGCGGGTCCAGATCGTCCAGATCGTTTCGAGCACGCGGTCCGGGTCCGTGCCGGGCTCCTGGCCTAGTGAGTCCTCGAGGTAACCGTTGAGCATCCGCACGAGTGCGCGCGCGATCTCGGGGGCATCCAGCGGCTCCAGCTCGCCCGTGTTGACGCGCTGCTGAATCGCGTTCGTCGTGAGCGCGATGAAGCCTTCGACCATCTGCGCATAGGCGCGCTCCACCTCGTCGTCGTGGTGAGCGGCTTCAGCGATCGCCCGGACGAGCGCGCCGTTGCGGACGTAGAAGTCCACGAAGACCGTGAGCCGCGTGCGCGCCTCGTCGGGGCCGACGCGCTCGGTTTTGGCCCACTCCTCGCCGACCTCGACGAGCTCCGCTCCCACCTCGGCGATCAGCGCCAGCACGAGCGCGGGGATGTCGTCGAAGTGGCGGTAGAAGACCGTCCGCGTGTGGCCCGTGCGCGACATGACCGCGTCGACGTTCATCTCGCGGAAGGAGTTCTCGCGCAGGAAGGCCTGGGCGGCGTCGAGGATCTGCTGGCGGGTCTGCTCCCGCTGCTGACGGCGCCTGGTGCGCTGTACGGCCACGCTCATGGAGCGGCACCGTACACTAATGACACTCATCTTGACAAGACGTCATTAGTGGGTGTAGCTTGCGCCGCGGTGGGTTTGGCAGGGGTGGAACAAGTCACGCGGCGCGGATTCGTCGGCGGCCTGGCGGCCGGGGGAGTCGGCGGCGCGATCGGCGGCAGGCTGCTCGCGGCGCAAGCCCTCGCCGTCGGGGTCAAGCCGTGCGCGCCGATGCCTCCGGGAGTGCCCACGGCCGCGATCGCAGTGACGCCCGGCGGCCGGACGATCTGGACGGCCGATGCGGCGGGAACGACGATCACCGCACATCGCGCTCGCGACCTCAAGCGCGGCCGCTCGATCGACGTCGGCGGCGCCGCCGATCGCGATCGCCGTGTCGCCGGACGGGACGCAGGCGCTCGTCGTCACCGCCTTCTACGACCGTCCGGGGCTCGCGGTCGTCGACCTGCGCCTCGGTCAGGTCGAACGCCTCGACGTGGGCGCGGAGCCGCACTCGGTCGTATTCGGCCGCAGCGGCCGCAGCGCGTACGTCGCCGGCGGCGGGCGCGACGGGACGCTGACGAGGGTCGACCCCGAGCACGGCCGCGTCCACCCGCCGCTCGCGATCGGCGCCCATCCACGCGGGCTCGCGCTGATGCCTGACGGCAAGCACGCGCTGGTGGCGCTCAACGGCGAGGCCGCTGTTGCCGTCGTCGCGTTGCGCAAGCTGCGCGTTACCCGGCGCATCAAGACGCGCGCGTTCCCCGCGCAGGTGGCGATCGCGCCGGACGGCAAGCGCGCACTCGTGACGCACAACGGCTTCGGCGATCGCGCCCTGTCGCGGCTCGACCTCGTGAAGTGGCGGGCGCGCGCCGTGCTCGTCACCGGTCTCGATCCGGCCGCGGTCGCGTTCGACCGCTCCGGGAAGCTCGCGGTGGTAGCCAGCGCGGGTGCCAACACAGTGACGGTTCTCGACGCGCGCACCGGTCGCCGCCGGCGACGGGTGCACGGCGGCGGCGCGCCGCGCTGCGTCGCGATCGCGGGCCGGCGCGCGTTCGTCGCCGACGGTCGCAGCGGGCAGCTCAAGGCGATCCGCCTGGGGGCGGGGAGCTGATGCAGGTCACTCGGCGCGACACGCTGCGCGCGGGCGCCGCCGGAGCGGCCGCCGCACTCGGCACCGGTTTGCTCGGCCGCTCCAGCGCGGAGGGGGCCGACGCCCCCGCGCGCAAGCCGAACATCCTGATCCTGATGTGCGACCAGGAGCGCTACCCGCAGTGGACCCCGGAGCTTCCCCTGCCCGCGCGCGAGTGGATCGATGAGCGCGGCGTGAGCTTCGAGCGCTTCCACCACACCGCGGTCCAGTGCTCGTCGAGCCGCGCCTGCTTCTGGACCGGCATGTACGTGCCCCAGAACGGGATCTTCGGCAACTTCCTGCAGAGCTGGCAGTTCTCGCTCGACCCGCGCATCCCGACGCTCGGGGACCTGCTGCGCGACCAGGGCTACATGACCGCTTACTTCGGAAAGTGGCACCTGAGCATGGCCGGCGTGTCGGCGCCGGAGGGCCCGGCCGAGAACCTCGCCAACAACTACCTCGGCCCGTACGGGTTCGACTACTCGGAGCAGTCGCTGTCGCTGGAGCCCGCCGGCTACAACGACGGTGTCTACAACGACCCGCTGTGGACGAAGCAGGGTGTCGACTGGCTGCACGAGCATGGCAACCAGGAGCAGCCGTGGGTGATGGTCGTCTCGCTGCTCAACCCGCACGACATCGCCTACTTCCCGCGCGGGTTCAGCGTCGACGTGACGCGGCCCGACTGGCAGGTGAAGCTACCGCTGAACTTCGAGGACGACCCGGGCGGCAAGCCCGCGGTGCACGGCCAGTACCACGCGGGCGCGGCGCTCGTGCGCGGCAACATCGCCCACGACGACAAAGCGACGTGGCTGCGGCTGATGAACACCTACTGCGACCTGCTCGTCAACACGGACGAGAACCTCGCCGCGATCGTCAAGGCGCTGCACGACTCCGGCGGCATGGACGACACCGTGATCATCCGGACCGCCGACCACGGGGAGATGGCCGGCTCGCATCGCGCCCTCGGCAAGGGCCCGATGATCTACGACGAGCAGCTGCGCATGCCGCTGTCGATCTCTTGGCCGAAGCGCTTCGCGAGCCGCGGCGCACGCACGCCGGCGCTGTCCGAGGCCGTCGATCTCGTTCCGACCTGCCTCGAGCTGGCGGGCGTCGGTGACCCGGTCGCGCGCTATCCGTGGCTGCGCGGGCGCTCGCTCGTGCCTGCACTCGACGACCCGGCCGGCGCGAAGGGCAAGGACTTCACGGTCAGCACGTGCGACGAGGTTTGGTCGCCCCAGGACTTCGGCGGGGCGGGGCCGGCGTGGAAGCGCCATGTGCGCGCGGCGCTGTCGGGCCGCTTCAAGGTCGCTCGCTACGTGGCCATGAGCGGCAAGCCGCAGAAGGAGCACACCGACGACCAGGAGTACGAGCTCTATGACCTCAGCGAGGACCCGTACGAGCTGCGCAATCTTGCCGGTGACGCGGCCTACAAGCCGCTGCTCGACGAGCTCCTGGTCCGGCTGCGCGAGCTCGAGGACGAGCGCATGGGGCCGGTGGATGTGCCCGCCTACGGCGACGCCTCGCTGACCGAGCCGCTGCGGCCGGACCCGCTCGGCCGGCCCGAGACGCCGCTGGCCGAGCAACAGCAGGGCCCGTCGCCCGTCGCCGGCGCTCCCGGCGCCTACGTGCAGCTGCCGGTCGGCGACCCGCATCTCGAGCAGCGCGTCTACGAGAACAGCGGCGGCGAGCGCGCGCCGCAGACCGCGGACGAGTCGCGCGCGATGGCCGAGGCGCGAGCACGCCACCGCGCGAGCATGCTCTGCGAGCTCGGGCCGGCGCCGCGCAGCACGGGGCGGCGATGAGCATGGCATCGACCCGCCGCGGCTTTATCGCCGGCGCACTCGCCGGCGCCGCGGTTCCCGCCGTCGCCGGCGCGCAGACGGCGCCCGCGGTCGGCCCGCTGCAGGCCAAGCAGCGGATCGTGCGCCGCGGTCGCGCGATCGCCGTCGGCCCGAAGGGCAGCCCGCTGGTCGTCGCGCATGACCGCCGCCGTTCGATCGCGATCATCACGCGGGGGCGCGAGCGGCTCGTGGACGTCGGCGGTCAGCCGCTGGAGATCGCGGTATCGCCGGACGGCCGCGTCGCGGCCATCACGACCGCGTCGTGGGACGAGCCGGGTCTTGTGATCGTCGACCTCAAGTCCGCGACCGTGCGCAAGCGCGTCGACGTCGGGCCGGCGCCGTTCGCTGTCGCGTTCACACACGCGGGCAAGCGCCTCGTGGTGAGCGGCGGTGAGCAGGAGGGCACGGTCCACGTCCTGGACACCAAGGACTTCAGGGTGCTCGTCAAGGCGGCGATCGGCGCCGTTCCGCGCGGGATCGCGGTGCTGCGCAGCGACCGCGAGGCGTGGATCGCGCTCAACGGCGACGCCCGCCTCGCCCGGGTGGACTTGCGCAACGGCCGGGTCAAGCGCCTGCTCCGCACGCCGCGCCAGCCCGATCGCATCGCGTTGTCCCCGAACGGCCGCCGCCTGCTCGTAAGCCACGGCGGGCGCGACGCCGGCCGCGTCAGCGAAATCGTGACCGCGACCGGCCGCGTGCGCCATCACCGCGTCGGTCCGCTGCCGAGCGCCGTCGCGTGGACCGCGCGCGGTGACCGCCTGGTCGCGCTGGGCGGCGGCGCCGCGGTGGTCAAGCTCGGCGGCCGGCGCGCGCAGCGCCGCGTCGGTGCGGCGCCGCGCGGCCTGGCGGTGGCGGGCGGTCGCGCATGGACGGTGAGCGCGCTGACCGGCGCGGTCAGCAGGGTGAAGACATGAGCGGCGCCACCGATCGCCGCGGGCTGCTGCTCGACGCAGGACGACTCGCGGCCGCGGCAGGGGTCGCGAGCCTCGCCGGCGGCGGCCTCGCGAGCGGGGCGCCCGCGTCGCAGCGGCGCCCGAACGTGCTCCTGCTGATGACCGACCAGGAGCGCCATCAGGACCGCCTGCCCGATCACCTGCCGACGCCCGTGCGCTGCTGGCTGGACGCCAACGGCACGCGCATCGACCGCTTCCACGCCTCCTCGATGGCGTGCTCGCCGTCGCGCGCCTGTTACTGGACCGGGATGTACGCGCCGCAGCAGGGCGTCTTTGGCACGTTCGTGGTCGGCACGCAGTTCACGATGGACCCGTCGATCCCGACCATCGGCGACCTCTTCAAGGAGGTCGGCTACCGGACCGCCTTCTTCGGCAAGTGGCACCTCTCGTTCCCGGGGGAGCCGCCGACGAACATCGAGGCCGCGTTGGACACGGCGCAGAACAACCCGCTGAAGGGCTACGGGTTCGACCACTCGGCGATCTCGCCGCCCGCGGACGTCGGCGCCTACAACGACGGCTATACGAACGACCCGATCTGGACCGGGCAGGCCATCGACTTCCTGAACACGCACGCGCGCGACGAGCAGCCCTGGCTCTGCATCCTGAGCCTGCTCAACCCGCACGACATCCAGTTCTACCCGCGCGGATACCGGGCCGACTTCAAGCGGCCCGACTACGACGCCAAGCCCGAGCCGTCGTTCTACGCGGAGCCGACGCTGGACGACAAGCCGACCGCGCAGGAGCGCTTCCGCAACGTCGTGGCGATCATCGCGGGAACGCCGAACGGCACGCAGGACGACCCCGAGTACTGGCGCGGCCAGCTCAACACCTACTACGACCTGATCGTCGGGACCGACGAGATGCTCGGCGCGGCCGTGAAGGCGGTGATGGACGCCGGGGTGCTCGACGACACGGTGATCGTGCGCACCGCGGACCACGGCGAGCTCGGCTCCGCGCACCGGCTGCAGAACAAAGGCACGACGATCTACGACGAGCAGAACCGCGTGCCGTTCACGGTCGTGTACCCGAAGCGCTTTCCGCGCGACCGCCGCTCGCAGGCGCTCGGCGAAGCGGTCGATCTGGTCCCGACGCTGCTGGACATCGCGGGTGCGGGCGACCCGGTCGCGCGCTGGCCGTGGCTGCGTGGCGTGAGCCTCGTGCGCGCCCTCGAGGATCCCGACAGCCGCGGCCCGCGCGACTCGATCCTCTACCGGATCGACGAGTACCCGGTCACGAACGTCGGCACCGCGGTGCCGACCGCCAGCCACATCCGCTCGATCTTCGACGGCCGCTACAAGTTCGCCCGCTACGCCGCGATCGCCGACCAGCACTTCGCGGGCCGGGAGCTCCCCGAGAGCCAGGAGCTCGAGCTCTACGACACGTGGGACGACCCATACGAGATCAGCAACCTCGCGAACGATCCGGGCTACGCGGCGCTTGTCGCGGACATGCTGGCGTGGCTGCTGGAGCGTGAAAAGGCGAAGTACGGGCCGGTCGTCCTGCCCGCGTACGGCGAGCGCGCGCCGGTCACTCACATCCCCGAGCCGCCGAGCGCGAACGTGTCCGGCAGCGGGATCCCGAACCCGTGGCTCGGCGCGCGGCCGGGCAACTACGCCGTCGTACCGGCCGAGCAGCCGACGCCCACACGGTTCCTCTACGAGGGCGGGCTTCCGCAGTCGCTGGGCGGCGGGTCATCCAACGCCGAGCGAGCTGCGGACCTCGCGCGCTTCTTCTGCGAGCTGGCCCCGAAGGCCTGACGAAAGGACCCAGCGATGCTGACCCGGATCCGACCTCGCCGCGTAATCGACCTTGCTCGCCGCGACCTGCCGCAGCCGCTCGACGTGATCAACCTGATCACGACCGGCCGCTTCGAGGCCTACAAGTGGTACGGCGTGTTCGTGCTCCCGCTGATGGCCCTCGTCGGCGGCCGGCTGCGCTGGATGGGGCGCCACGAGCAGTCGCTCCACGGAGACGTTCAGGCCGAGAAGCTGCTGATCGTTCGCTATCCGTCGCAGCGCCGGTTCCTGGCGATGACGCTGAACCCGTACTACCTCGCCATCAACAGGCTGCGCGAAGCGGGGGTGCGCCGGTTCGAGGCGTCGTTCACGCATGCCTCGCACACCGCGGCCGACCTCGGGAGCCGGCGGCTGCTCGTGGCGGCGCACTTCGACGCGCGCAACGGCGAGGACGCGCTGGAGGCCGTCGAGAGGATCCTGGCCCCCGTGGCGGGTGAGCTCGTCTACGCGACGCGCGCGGTGGCGTCGCTGGGCTTCCTCGAGCCGCCGTCGCCGACCGACCCGAACCCGCTGCGCTTTTCGCAGCTCGCACTGTTCGCCGTGCCCGGCGACGAGCTGCCCGAAGCCGCACTGGCAGCGCTGGTCCAGGAGCTCGGAGCGGCGACCGGCGGCTTCGCGCTGCAGGCCTACTGCCGCGAGTCCCAGCGCGCCTACCGGCCGTCCCTCCGTCCGGCTCGCGCGGTCGCCTGAATGTCGCGCCGTATTCGCACAGTGGGTCTTGGCGCCGTCGCCGTCGCGCTCGCGCTGAGCGCGCCGGCGCCCGCGCAACAGCCGGCGATCCCGATTCCCGGGCCGCTCGACGGGCCGTTGCCGAGGTTCACCGGCGCCCCCGCCGCCGCGCAGCCGCTGCGCGGCCCGTGGCCGCGCGCCAATCCCGCGCTCGCGGCGGACGGGCGCAGCGGCAGCGGGCTGTTGGCGCAGAACGGCGCCGCATCTCCGTTCCCAGGGCCGCTGGGACGAGGAACGACGAGCGCCAGCGCGCTGCAGTTCGGCACCTGTGCGTCGCTCGCGTTCGACGCCGGCGCTCGCCTGCTGGCCGTGTGCAGCGGCCCGCTGGGCCCGGCGTTGCGGCTGATCGAGCCCGCGACGCTGGCCACGCTCGCGACACTGACGCTGCCCGCGCGAACCAGCGGCGACCGCACGGACCTCGCCGGCGGCACGCACTTCATCGTGCGCTCCGACGGCACGTTGCTCGTGCCGACGAACAGCGGCACGCTCATCAGCATCGCCGTCGATCCGGCCGCCCTGCGGCAGACCGGCGCCATCGAACTGACGGGCGTGCTGCGCTCCGGTGAGCGGCCGTTCGCGGTCGCGGCAGGGTTCGACGGGCGCGACTGGGCGGTCGGCAACCAGGGGACGGTCGTCACGGTTCCGCGTACCGGCGGGTCGCCGCGCACGCTGGCGCTGGGCGAGCCGGTCGCGGAGGACCTCACCACCGACCCCACGGGCACATACGTGGTGACGCGCGATGCGCTCTACCGGCTGCGCGCCACTGCCGACGGCGTGCCGCGGATCGTCTGGCGCCAGCCCCTGCGCGCCGGATTGACCGACTCGAACTCCGGCCGGATCCACCCCGGCTCCGGGACGCCGCCCGTGATCGTCGCCGGCGGCTACGTCGCCGTCGCTGACAGCGTGAACCCGCCGCGCGTCAACGTCATGCGGATTCGCGGCGGCGCGTCACGACGGCTCGCGTGCGCCGTGCGCGTGTTCAAGCCGGGCGCCGGCAGCGTGGAGGCGCACCTCGTCGTCGCGGGCCGGTCGATCGTCGCCACCAACGCCTACGGGTACGCCAACCCGAGCTCGACCGAGCTGGGTGGCACCTCCACCGGCGGGATCGCGCGGGTCATCGTCGGGCGCCGCGGCTGCCGCACCGCCTGGACGAGCGACCAGATCTCGCCCTCGGCGCAGGCCGTCGTCTCCCGGCCGACCGGCCTGCTGTACACGCTCGTGAAGCCCCGCGGCGCGCCGGACGCGTGGAACCTCGCCGCTCTCGACTGGCGCACCGGCGCGACACGGTTCGCGGCGCTCGCGGGCGAGGGCCTGGGTCACAACAGCGAGGGGGGCGCGGTCGTCCTCGGGCCCGACGGGTCGGCCTACGCCGGCACGTTCGGCGGCGTCGTGCGGTTCCGCGACGCCGCCTGAGTTGGCGGCCGAGCGTGATCGTGCGAACATATGTTCGTGTCAGATGGTGCCACGATCCTGCATGCCGACCTCGACGCGTTCTACGCCTCGGTCGAGCAGCGGGACGACCCCCGGCTACGGGGTCGGCCGGTGATCGTGGGCGGCGGTGTGGTCCTCGCGGCCAGCTACGAGGCGCGCGCCCACGGGGTGCGTGGCGCGATGGGCGGCCGCCGCGCGCGGCAGCTGTGCCCGCACGCGACCGTCGTGCGTCCGCGCATGTCGGCGTACTCCGAGGCGAGCAAGGCGGTCTACGAGGTCTTTCGCGACACGACGCCGCTCGTCGAAGGGCTCTCGATCGACGAGGCGTTCCTCGACGTGCGCGGCCTGCGCCACATCTCGGGCACGCCCGTCGAGATCGCCGAGCAGCTGCGCCGCGCGGTGCGCGAGCGCGTCGGCCTTCCGATCACGGTCGGCGTCGCGAGCACGAAGTTCCTCGCGAAGGTGGCGAGCGGAGTCGCGAAGCCGGACGGCCTGCTCGTGGTCCCGGCGGGGTCGGAGCTCGGGTTCCTGCACCCGCTGCCCGTCGAGCGGCTGTGGGGCGTCGGGCCGGTGACCGCGCGCAAGCTGCATGCGGAGGGCATCGCGTCCGTCAGGGAAGTCGCGCAGTTGTCCGAGGCCGCGCTGGTCGCACTCCTCGGCCGCGCGGCGGGACGTCACATCCACGCGCTGGCCCACAACCGCGACCCGCGCCGCGTCCGCACCGGTCGCCGCCGCCGCTCGATGGGCTCGCAGCGCGCGCTAGGTCGCCGCGGACCGCGTTCCTGGGCGGCCTTCGACGCCCAGGTGATCGCGATCGCCGACCGTTTGGGGCGCAGGCTGCGTGCCGCCAACCGCGTCTGCCGGACCGTCACGTTGCGGCTGCGCTTCGACGACTTCACGCGCGCGACCCGCTCGCACACGCTGCCCGAGGCGACGGCGCACACGGCGCTGATCATGGCCACGGCACGCGGCCTCCTCGCCGACGCGATGCCGACCATTCGCTACAAGGGCCTGACGCTAATCGGCCTCACGCTCGCCAATCTCGACGACGCCGATGCCGTCCAGCTGACGCTGCCGCTGTCACTGAGGGGCCTGTCCCCTCAGTGTCACGCCGAGGCGCTCGACGCCGTCGTCGACAGCGTCCGCGACCGCTACGGGACCGGGGCGATCACCCGCGCCGTGCTGCTCGGCCGCGACGAGGGGATTTCTGTGCCGCTTCTGCCCGACTGAGCGCCCGGCCGTGACCGCGGTGGCCGGCCCGCCGGGCCGCGGCCACGAAGCGCCCGATCTGCGTGCGGCGCTCCAGCGGCAGCGCCTGGAGCTCCCCGGGCGTCGGGTTCTCCGGCGGCTGCGCGTTCATCAGGTAGTCCGCGGCCTCCTGGATCTCCTTGACGAGATCGAGTGGCAGGGGCATGCGCAGGCCGTCGGGGAAGCGCGCCTCCGTCCACATCAGGAACTGGTTGTTCGGGTCCCACGTGAACTCGGGGACGATCCAGCCCTGGTCGCCGCTGGTCGTGAGCCTGCGGACCGCGCCGGTCGCGAGCGTGAGCTCGTAGAGATCGGTCGCCTCCTGAGCGATCGGCTGCAGGAAGCCGGCCTCGAACAGCGGCAGGATCAGCAGGTAGTCGAGGTCGGAGGGCAGGCCGAGCGTCTCCGAGAATGCCGCGAACGTGTTGAAGAACCCGGGGTGGTCGCGCGTCGACATGAAGATCACGCTCTTCATGTCGGGCGTGAACAAGGCCTGCTCGTCCCACGCCGAGTTGCGCGTCAACCGCGTCACCTCACAACGCCGCCCGTTGTCGACGAGCTTGCAGTAGAAGAGCTCGAGGTTCATCGCGGTTCCCCACGACTCCGTGTAGAGGAAGCCGCTGCCGTCGGGCGCCCACCACTGCGTCTCGTAGTAGTGGCCGTTGGCCGGCCGCACGACGCGCACGTTGGTCAGCCGCGGCGGTCCGCTGCCGTCGTCGACGAAGTCGGCGACGCGCACGTCCCATTTGCCGTCGCCGCCGTTCGTAATGAAGTTCCAGTTCAGGTGCGCCCACACGAGCTGCCTGCCGTCGGGCGACCAGTACGCGTGGTAGTCGTCCTCGCCCTCGCCGGCTCCGTGTGCCGCGTCGAGGCCGGTCAGCTGCGTGACGCCGGAGCCGTCCGGCCGCACGACGTACAGCGCCGACCCCAGACCGCCGAATCCTGGCGAGCCGACGCGAACGGCGCGCTCGTCCCAGCTGTGGAACAGGACCCAGTCGCCCTGTGGGCGCGTGGTGGGGACGCCGTTCGGCGCCGCCGGTGCATCCGGGCCGCACGTGATGCAGCGTTCGCCGCTGCCGTCGAATCCCGCGACGTATACCTGCTGGCCCGCGCCCTGGCGGTAGTCCTTCGCATGGACGACGTGGCCGTCCGGCAGGAACACCGGCGCCTGGCCGAACGAGAACGGGTGGGTGGAGACCGTAAACGGGTCGGTCGAGTAGTTCGCGTGCGCCCCCGCCGGCGCGAACGCGATCACGAAAGCAGCGATGCTGCCCGCAAGAACTCGCCCCCTCATCGTCCCGCCTCCCCTGTCTAGGATGAGACAAACCCTACGGAGGTAGCGACGATGGCACTGCAGATTGGGGACACCGCTCCCGACTTCGAGGCCGACACGACCGAGGGCCGGATCAGCTTTCACGACTGGCTCGGCGACTCGTGGGCCGTTCTGTTCTCGCACCCGCGCGACTTCACGCCGGTCTGCACGACCGAGCTCGGCTACATGGCCAACGCCAAGCCCGAGTTCGACAAGCGGGGCGTCAAGATCATCGGCCTCTCCGTCGACCCTGTGGACAACCACGAGAAGTGGGCCCAGGACATCGCCGAGACGCAGGGCACTGCGCCGAACTACCCGATGATCGGCGACTCCGACTTCGCGGTCTCCAAGCTCTACGGGATGCTGCCCGCGGACGTCTCCGGTGACCCGACCGAGCGGACCCCGGCGCAGAACCAGACCGTCCGCAACGTCTTCGTGATCGGCCCGGACAAGACGATCAAGCTGATCCTGATCTATCCGATGACCACGGGACGCAACTTCGACGAGGTCCTGCGCGTCATCGACTCGCTGCAGTTGACTGCGAACCACAAGGTCGCCACCCCGGTCAACTGGAAGCAGGGCGACAACGTGATCATCGCCGGCTCCGTCAACGACGAGCAGGCGAAGGAGATCTTCGGCGAGTGGGAGTCGCCCAAGCCGTACATCCGGATCGTGCCGCAGCCGCGCTAGGTGATGCTCGGTGGGATGTTCTGGTTCAGCGCGAAGACGTTGTCCGGGTCGTACTTGTCCTTGAGCGCGACGAGACGCTCGAACTTCTCGTCGCCGTAGGACGCCCGCAGGCGGTCGCCCTCGTCGCCCATGATGAAGTTCGGCACCGACCTCCCCGTACCCCAGGGACTCAGCGTCTCCATGAGGCTCCGCGCCCATGCCGTCTCCTGCTCGGCGAGGCTGAAGTCCATCCACATTGCGAGGCAGAAGTAGAACCACTTCGTGTCGGGGGACTCGAGCGCCATCGAGCTGCGGTCGGTGCGGGAGTGCGCGCCCCCGAGGCGGCCGAAGACGAGGTTCGTGAACGGGGAGGAGATCTCCTCGGCCTTTGCGATCGCGGCGTCGATCGCGTCGTCAGGCAGGTCGGTCAGGTAGTCGACCTTGAAGTACTCGCCGATCCCCCAGGGGTTGCCGCCCTCGAGGAACTGCTGGACGGCGACGTACGGCAGCGGCTCGACGTGCTTCACCCACGGCTCACCCCATTCGATCAGCGGGCGGAGCGCCTCCTCGCCGTCGGCGGGGTCGCCGAAGTAGGCGAGGATCAGCCCGATGCCCGGCTGGCCGCGCGCCTCCTCGGGAACGAACTCCTCCGGGGGCGCCGTCAGCAGCGCCATGCCGCCGCCGATGTCCTCCGGCGCGTCCTCCATGAAGTCGCGGTAGAAGCGCATCAGCTCGGGGGCGGCCGAGCGCGGGTGCATGATCATGCCGCCGTAGACGAGCGGGCCGACCGCGTGCAGGCGGAACTCGAACTCGGTCACCACGCCGAAGTTGCCGCCGCCGCCCTTGAGTCCCCAGAACAGGTCCGGGTTCTCGTCGGCGCTCGCGCGCACGACGCTGCCGTCGGCCGTCACGACCTCCGCGGAGATCAGACTCTCGCAGGTCAGCCCGAGCTTGCGCTCGAGCCACCCGGAACCGCTGCCGAGCGTCAGCCCCGCCACGCCGGTGTGCGTGACGCGGCCGCCGGTGACCGCAAGGCCGTGCTCCTGCGTCGCGGCATCGAGCTCGCCCCAGTTGAGCCCGGCGCCGAAGCGCCCGGTGCGGCTGTCGACATCGATGTCCACGCTCTTCATCGGCCCCGTGTCGATCACGATGCCGTCGTCACAGCACGAGTGGCCGGCGGTCGAATGGCCGCCGCCGCGGACCGCGACGATCAGGTCGTTGTCCCGCGCGTACGCGAGCGCGAGTTTGACGTCCTCGGTGTTCGCGCAGCGGGCGATCAGCGCCGGCCGCTTGTCGATCATTCCGTTGAAGAGGCTGCGGGCTTCGTCGTAGCCGGGGTGATCGGGGGCGATCAGCTCCCCGGTGAAGGTCGCGTCGAGCTCTTGGGTGGTCATCCGCCGATCCTAGCCATCGACTTCGGTCTGGATTTCAGACCGCCGATTTTGCGCGCTCGAAGGCCTCGGCGAACTCCTTCATGTCGCCGGCCTTCCCCTCGAGCTTGAACGAGGCGCCACCGACTGCGATCTCCATCACTCCTGCCATGCCCATGCGCTTGACCTCGAGCGAGTCGACGGCAGCGAGGGGAACGGAGCTGAGCACGTTCTTCACGTCTTTGATCTGACCGGTCAAGCTCACCTTGACCTCCATCGTGACCAGGTTGGTGGGCGTCACGGCGACCGCCCCGGGGTTTCCGAGCTCGAAACCCGCGGCCTCGGCGCCCTCCTGCTGCTTCCCGGCCTTTCTGGCACCGATCTCGGTCGCGATCAGTCCGCCGCCGATGCCGGCCGTCGTCGCGCCGCGCGGCTTGGCGAAGACCGCGGCGAGAACCTCCTCCTCGACCTTCCCAGCGGCGGCGCTGATGATCTGCTCCTGATGCTTCGACATCTGATCCTCCGTGGTCTTTGGCCGAGACGTGCGAGCGTACACAGCACTGCCGTTCGACATGCTGTGGAGCGTGGACCACGGCATCGGCCTCAGCTCACGTGAAGGGCGATGGGTGCTCGCGATCACCGTGCTGGGGTCGGGGATCGCGTTCCTGGAGGCAACGGTCGTCAACGTCGCGCTTCCCGAGCTCGGCCGCGACCTCGACGCGGACGTCGCGGGGCTGCAGTGGACGCTCAACGGCTACCTGCTGACGCTCGCGGCGCTGATCCTGCTCGGCGGCGCGCTCGGCGACCGCTACGGCCGCCGCCGCGTGTTCGAGATCGGCGTCGCCTGGTTCACGGGCGCCTCGGCGCTTTGCGCGCTGGCGCCGAACGTCGAGACGCTGATCGCGGCGCGCGTGTTCCAGGGCATCGGCGGCGCGCTGCTGACGCCCGGCAGCCTGGCCATCATCGAGGCGACGTTCCGGCGCGAGGATCGCGCCCGCGCGATCGGGGCGTGGTCGGCGCTCGGCGGCATCGCCGGTGCCATCGGCCCGCTGGTCGGCGGGTACCTCGTGGAGGCGGTCAGCTGGCGCGCGATCTTCCTGATCAACATCCCGCTGGGCGTGTTCGTCATATGGGCGGCGCGGCGCCATGTGCCCGAGACGCGCGACCCGACGCTCAGCGGCCGTCTCGATGTCGCCGGCGCGGTGCTCGCGGCCGTCGGCCTGGCGGGCGTCACGCTCGCGCTGATCCAAGCGCCGGAGGAGGGGATGGGCTCGCCGACGGTCGTCGCGTCGATCGCGATCGCGGTCATTGCGCTCGTCGCGTTCGTGCTGGTGGAGCGCCGCAGCCGGCAGCCGATGCTGCCGCTGTCGATCTTCTCGTCGCGGCAGTTCACCGCCGCGAACCTCGTCACGTTCGCGGTCTACGCGGCGCTCGGCGGCGTCTTCTTCCTGCTCGTGGTCTTCCTGCAGATCGCCCTCGGCTACAGCGCGATCGAGGCCGGCGCCGCGTCACTGCCGGTGACCGCGCTGATGCTCGTGCTGTCGGCACGCGCCGGGGCGCTCGCGCAGCGGATCGGGCCGCGCCTGCCGCTCACGGCCGGGCCGCTGCTGATCGCCGCCGGGATGGTGCTGATGCGCGAGATCGACATCGGCGACGGCTACGTGACGGCGGTGTTGCCAGCGATCGTCGTGTACGGCCTCGGGCTGTCGCTGGTGGTCGCCCCTGTGACCGCGACGGTGCTGGCGGCGGCCGATCCGCGCCACGCCGGCGTGGCATCGGGCGTGAACAACGCGGTCGCCCGCACCGCGCAGCTGGCCGCGGTCGCGGTGCTGCCGCTCGTCGCCGGGCTCTCGGGCGGCGACTACCAGGATCCAGCGGCGATCGCCGACGGGTTCCACACGGGGATGCTCGTCACGGCGGCGCTCGCGGCGCTCGGCGGGCTGCTCGCCTTCGCGATGATCCGCGACGACGTCCTCGAGCACGCGCACGACCCCGACCGGCGGCCGTGCCAGGAGGCGCTCGACCAGGTGCCCGAGCATCACTGCGCCGTCGCCGGCACGCCGCTGCACTCGGCGGGCGGGGCGGCCAGGCCGGAGCCGGCTCCTATACCTGGCTGAGCGTGCTGACCGACAGCTCGCCGGCCGCGAGCTGCGCCCGCAGCACCTTCTTGTCGAACTTGCCGACGCTCGTCTTCGGGATCTCGTCGATGAACGCGATCTCATCGGGCAGCCACCACTTCGCCACGTGTCCGAGCAGGTGCTCGCGCAGTTCGTCGGGCGAGCACGCGCAGCCCTCCGCGAGTACCACGCACGCCAACGGGCGCTCGGCCCAGCGCTCGTGCGGCATCGCGATGACGGCCGCCTCGCGCACCGCCTGGTGGGCCATGATCGCGTTCTCGAGGTCCACCGACGAGATCCACTCGCCGCCGGACTTGATGACGTCCTTCGAGCGGTCGGAGATGCGGATCGAGCCCTGCTCGTCGATCGAGGCGATGTCGCCGGTCCGCAGCCAGCCGTCGTGGAACTTCTCGGCGCCGGCCGGGTCCTCGTAGTACTCGCTGGCGATCCACGGGCCGCGGACCTCGAGCTCGCCCGTCGTCTCGCCGTCCCAAGGCAGCTCGGCGCCATCGTCGCCGACGATGCGGATCTCCACGAGCGGCAGCGGCCGGCCCTGGCGCACGCGCCGTGCCCACGCCTCGTCGCCCTCCACTCCCGGCGGCTGGTGCGCCATCGACGCGAGCGGGCTGGTCTCGGTCATGCCCCACGCCTGCACGATCCGGACGCCATGGCGCTCCTCGAACGCGCGCATCAGTGACTCGGGAACGGCCGAGCCGCCGCACGCGACAGTCCGTAGCGACGACAAGTCCGTGTGCTCGCGGTCGGCGTGCCCGAGGAGGTCGAGCCAGACGGTCGGCACAGCACCCGCGATCGTGACCTGCTCGCCGGGGATCAGCTCGGCCAGCGACTCCGCGGTCACGAACCGCGACGGCATGATCAGGTCTGCGCCGATCATCGCGCAGGCGTACGGGAAGCCCCAGGCGTTTGCGTGGAACATCGGCACGATCGGCAGGACGCGGTCGCCGTGGCGCACGCCCACCGCGTCCGCGAGGCACTGGCCCATCGAGTGCAGGAGGTTCGAGCGGTGCGAGTACAGGACGCCCTTCGGGTTTCCTGTCGTGCCGCTCGTGTAGCAGAGGCCCGCGGCCTGGCGGTCGTCCAGCTCCGGGTAGTCGAAGCCGTCGGGCTGGGCGGCGAGGAGCTGCTCGTACTCGTCGCCGAGCACGATCGTGCGCTCGACGCACGCGAACGTCGGCGCGAGCGGCTCGAGGACGTCGAGCAGCGACTCGTCGACGAACAGCAGCTTGTCCTTCGCGTGATTGACGATGTAGGTCAGCTGCTCCGGGAACAGGCGGATATTGAGCGTGTGCAGCACGGCGCCCATGCACGGCACCGCCAGATAGAGCTCCAGGTGGCGCTGCGTGTTCCAGCTGAACGTCGCCACGCGGTCGCCCGGGCCGACGCCCATTTCGCGCAGCGCGTTGCAGAGCCGGTCGATCCGCTGGGCGACTTCGGCATAGGACGTGCGGGTCAGCCCGTCGTCGGTCTTGGTCACCACCTCGCGGCTGCCGTTGAGCGTGCGCATCCGCCCAAGCACGTGCTGGAGCGTCAGCGGGTGGTCGTGCTGCATGAGGCCTTCGAGCATGGTGCGGACGCTACGCGATCAACGGCTGGCCGACCAGCCAGTACGATCGCTCGGGCAAAGCCGTCGCGCAGACCATGGAGGCCCGGATGTCATCGACCGCCAGTGACCTGGACCAGCTCCGCGTAACCGAGCGCGAGCTCTGGCAGGACGGTCCGCCGCACGAGACCTTCAAGCGATTGCGCCAGGAGTGCCCGGTCCACTGGACCGACGGCATCAGCGAATACCCGGAGGAGGCCGGCTTCTGGTCGGTCACCAGGCCCGACGACATATACGCGGTCACGCGCGACTGGGAGACGTACTCGTCGGAGCGCGGCGGGGTGACGGCTCTGACCGAGGCGATCATGCCGCTGAAGCTGATCCAGGCGATGTTCATCGGGATGGACCCGCCGAAGCACGATCGCCTCAAGGCGCTGTTCCAGCGTGGCTTCACGCCGAAGCGGATCGCCGAGCACGAGGACGAGATCCGTGCGATCACGATCGCCGTTCTCGACGGTCTCGACGAGCGCGAGACGTGCGACCTGGTCTTCGACGTCGCACAGCCCGTCGTCTCGCGCGTCATCGGCAGCTTCATGGGTATCGCGCCCGAGGACGACGAGCCCTGGGCGCGGATCATGAACACGATGATGGCCGCCGGTGACCCGGACCTGAACCCGGAGGGCGTCGAGACGGTGATGACGCGCGAGGTGCCCGAGATGTTCGAGCGCTGCGGCAAGCTGATCGCCGAGCGCCGCGAGAACCCGACCGAGGACCTGACCAGCGTTCTCGTGCATGCCGAGGTCGACGGCCAGACGCTCGAGGAGCACGAGATCGTCATGGGTTTCTTCCTGCTGATGGCGGCGGGGAACGACAGCACGAAAGCCACGTACTGCAGCGGGATGCGCGCGCTGCTCGAGAACCCCGACGAGCGTCAGAAGCTCCTCGACGACCCGTCGCTGGTCCCGAGCGCCGTCGAGGAAGCCCTACGCATGTTCCCTGCGTTCGCACACTTCCGCCGGACCGCAACGCGCGACACGGAGCTCGCCGGGCAGCCGATCCGCGAGGGCGACAAGGTCGTCATGTGGTACGTCGCATCCAACCGCGACGAGTCGCTGTACGAGGATCCGGACCGCTTCGATGTCACGCGCAACCCCGAGCACCAGGCGTTCGGCGCCGGCGGCCGGCACTTCTGCCTCGGCACCGCCCTCGCGCGCCTGGAGCTGAAGATCCTGTTCGAGGAAACGCTGAAGCGCTACCCGCGGATGGAGCTTGCCGGCCAGCCGGCGTTCGCCGAGTCGCCGTTCGTCAACCAGCTCAAGGCGCTGCCGGTTCGGCTGAACGCATGAACGCGTCGAGGCAGGCGTTGTAGGCCTCGCCGGTCGCCGGGATCGTGTGCCCGCGGCCGGCCAGGACGACCCGCTGCGCGCCGACGCGCTGGGCGATCACGTCGCAGACGGCCTCGAACACGCGCGAGTGGTCGCCGGAGATGACGAGCTTCGGGAACGGCGCGCGCGCCAGGTCGTCGAGCGGGATCTCCGCCTCCCACGGCGCCCGCTCTTCCATCGCCAGGCGCGCGCCGTGCTCGAGCCAGTCGGGTAGGACCTCGGGAGTCTCGTGCGTCGAGTGCACGCCGGTGCGGAACAGATGCAGGAACTGCGCCGGCGACATGCCCGCTCGCACGCGGTAGAGGTGATCGCCGTCGGCGATCACAGGGTCGACGTCCGGATGACCCGCCGCGACGCGCAGGCAGCCGGGTTCGGAGACGGTCAGCGAGCGCACCGCCTCCGGCCGCAGCGCCGCGGCGAGCAGCGCGATCACCGCCCCGTACGAGTGGCCGACGAGGTGGGCGCCGTCGCCGAGCAGCTCCGCGATCAGCCCGGCCTCGATCTCGAAGTCGCCGCGCGCCAGCGGCGGGCTGCCGGCGAACCCCGGCCGGTTGGGAAGCACCAGCGACCAGTGCTCGCCGAGCACGAGCTGGCGGCGCCAGGTGCGCTGCGCGTCGACGATGCTGCCGTGGACGAGCACCACCGGCGGCCCTGAGCCGAGTCGCAGGACGTCGAGCTCCGACACGTGTGTCGATTATCGGTCCTTATAGGCGTCGTGCTCGCCGCTCGGGCCGCGACGCACGCGCTGGGTGTGGCCGGCGGCGCGCAGCACGACCGAGCGGGTGCCCTTCGGCGCCTTGAGGTGGTACGCGCGGCAGGCCACGATCCGGCGCGGGCCGATGCGGCGGCTGCGGCCGCTGCCGAGCCGGGCGACGATCCGAACGGCTGCCGACCTGCGGGCGCGGAACGTGAGCAGCCGCTCGCGCAGCCGCAGCCCGCTGACGGCGCGGCCGCTGCGCGCCGAGCGGCACGCGGCGACCGGTCTCGGAGGCGCCGCCGGCCGCACCGCGTTGAAGACGTCCTCGCGGAACGCGCGCAGGCCGGGCCGGCCCGCATAGCCGAGGTGCGCGAGTCCGAAGAGGTCCTCGATCGAGCGCAGCAGGCCGTAATGGTTGTACGGCGTCTGGTTGACCGAGCCAGGCGCGACGAACGGCGATATCAGGACCGTTCCCGTGCGCCCGCCGCCCGGACCCGCGATCCCAGGGCTCGGCGTGTTCGGGCCGGTCGGTTGCTCGCAACACGCCGTCGACGACTCCGGCGTGATATTGGCCTCGTCCCAGGTGATCACGAGCAGGCCGTGCTCGGCGAAGCCGGGCGAGCCGAGGATCGGCGGCACCCACTTGCGCAGGAACAGGTCGGCGGCCTGGAGCCCGCCGGGGCCGCCATCGGCACACGTCTCGTCGTGCCCGTCGTTGCACAGGTCCGGCGTGATGAACGCGAAGTTCGGCGTCGTCTCAGGCTGCTTGACGTCCTCGAGCAGTTGTGTGAGCGGCACGACGTTGCGATCGCAAGTCGGGCTGTCGATCACCGCATGGAAGTAGACGAACGGGTTGTGCCGCGTGGCGTACTGATCGTGCTCGCGGGCGGCCTGCGTGTCGTCGATTTCGCCCATCGCGGGTCGCCGGCACGTCCGCGGCGCCTCTGGCGTGTTGCCCATGTCCTCCATGTAGCCGCGCCAGCGCAGCCCGGCCTCGTCGAGCTGGTTGCCGATCGTCTTGACCTGCGGGGGGTACACGCAGCCGCTTCCGATCACCTGGCCCTCGGCGTCGAGGACGCCGGGGAAGATGTCCGTGAACACGAGGCAGTCGCCCTGGGTGGCCGGGTTCGGTGCCTGGCCGGAGACCATCGTGATGTAGTTGCCCAGCGACGCGTGTGACGTGCCGAAGTAGTTCGGCAGCAGCTGGCCGGCCTTCGTCAGCTCGCGCGCCAGGAACGGAGCTTCGGTGTCGGGCCCGAAGCTGTCCTCGTAGTCCTTGTTCTCGAGGACGACGATCCACACGTGCTCGATCGCCGGCAGCGCCGGGTCGCGTGCGGCAGCGGCCGCCGAGGGGACGGCGAGCAAGGCCACAAGGAGCACGGCGGCCAGGCGTCGGATAGACATCGCGTGCAACGCTAAACCGCCCTGCGCCTGCCGCGTGAAAGGGATGTGATCTGACATGGCCGAGCAGCTCGACCTCGACCTACCCGCCGGGCGCCTGCGCATCGAGCGCAGCGGCGCGCCGGATGCGCCCGCGGCGATCTGCGTCCACGGCTTGAGCGCGAACCTGCGCAGCTTCGACCCGCTGCGCGACGAGCTCGTGGACACCGGCCGCCAGGTGGTCGCGATGGACCTGCGGGGCCGGGGGCGCAGTCCGGACACCGGCCCCGGCGCCTATGGACTCGAGGCGCATGGGGCGGACGTCGTCGCGATCGCGGACGCGCTCGGCATCGACCGGTGGGATCTCATCGGCTGGTCGATGGGCGCGCTGATCGGGATGGAGGTCGCCCGCGCGGCGCCTCATCGGCAGCGGACGCTCACGCTCCTCGACCACGCCGGCGACATCGACGCGGCCGCCCTCGACGCGGTCAGGGCGGGGCTCGCGCGACTGGACGCGGTGGTGCCGGACGTCGAGACGTACACGGATGCGATCCGCGCCGTCGGTGTCATCGACCCCTGGGAGCCGTTCTGGGATGCGTTCTACGGCTATGAGCTCGAGCCGGTCCAGGGCGGGCTGTCGCCGTCCACCAGCCGCGCCGCCTGCGAGGAGGACCTCGGGAGGATCGGCGAATACGACATGACCGAATGGTGGCCCGGGCTGACGATGCCCACGCTGCTAGTTCGCTGCGAGGTGCCGATCAACGGTGGCTACGTCGTCCCGGCCCAAGCCCGCGACGCGATCGCTGCCGCCGTCGACGGGCTCCGCGTACACCCGGTGCAACGCAACCACTACACGCTGATGACCGACCCCGGCGTGCTGGCGGCGGTCGTAGATCACGTCACTTCCTGACCCCGACCTGGCGCCCCGGGGACCGGAGTATCGTCTGGGGACGGTGATCGAGCGCAAGGTCAGGCACCTGTACGACCGGCTGGGGCCCCGTTACCCGCACGTGTTCCTGGCGATCCAGGCGACGGCGGGCGTCCTGGTCGCGCTCGGGGCGATCGCGCTGCTGGCGTCGTACTACGAGCCGTCGTTCGAGGATGCGGCGCTGATCGTCCTGACCGCAAGCGTCTTCACGGTCGCGGGGGTCGCCTACGCGGTCGGCCGTTCGCGTCCGATGTTCAACGAGCTCGTGACGTGGCGCAACAACCCCGAGCCGACCCCCGCCGAGACGGTCGCGGCCTGGGAGGCGGCGACGACGTACCCCACGCGCTCGTGGCGACGCGACTCGTGGCGGGTGAACACGATCGCGATCGTGCCGAGCGTCATCGCGATGCTCCTGATCCTCGACCTCGAGTGGACCGCATTCCCTGTGCTGGTCGGCGCCACCTTGGTGGCGGCCGGATACGCGACGGTCCTCAGCTACTCGATCGCCGAGTTCCTGATGCGGCCGCTGCTCGACGACATCGCGGCCGCGCTGCCCGACGACTTCGAGTTCAAGCGCGGTGGGCTGCCGGTGCGCAAGCGCCACATCATCGCGCTGCCGATCTTCACCGCCCTGACCGGGCTCGTGGTGGCCGCGTTGGTGACCGACGGCGGCGGCACCGACCTACTCGCCCTCAGCGTCGTCACGTCCGTCGGCGTCGGCCTCGTCCTGTCGCACGAGCTCACCGTTCTGCTCGCGAAGGCGATCACCGACCCGATCAGCCGGCTCAGCGAGGCGCTCGCGCGCGTGCGCGCGGGTGACTATGGCGTTCGCGTCCCCATCATCAGCGCGGACGAGCTGGGTGAGCTGTCCGATGACTTCAACCAGATGGTCGCCGGGCTCGAGGAGCGCGAGCGCATCCGCGACGCGTTCGGCACGTATCTCGACAAGGAGGTCGCCGGCTTCATCCTCTCGGGCCAGTTCCCGGAGGGCGGCGTCGAGATCGACGTCTCGATCATGTTCTGTGACATCCGAGACTTCACGCCGTTCGCCGAGCGCGCGGAGGCATCGGAGGTCGTCGCCGCTCTGAACGCGATGTTCGAGATCATCGTGCCGATCGTCGACCGCCACGGCGGCCATGTCGACAAGTTCATGGGCGACGGGCTGCTCGCCACCTTCGGCGCGCCCGAGGGCTATTCCGATCACGCCGACCGCGCGGTGGCGGCGGGGCTCGAGATCGTCGAGGCCGTCAACACCCCCGACGCCGAGCTGCGGCTGGCTGTGGGGATCAACTCCGGGCCCGTCGTGGCGGGCTCGATCGGCGGCGCCGGCCGCCTCAACTTCAGCATCATCGGCGACGCCGTCAACACGGCTGCCCGTGTCGAGGCATTCACGCGCGAGACCGGCGACGACATGCTGATCACGGCGGCCACGCGCGACGCGCTGACGCGGCCGTTGCCGCTGATCTCGCGCGGCACGATCACACTCAAGGGCAAGACTGAGGCCTGCGAGGTGCTGGCGCCCCCCGCGCCGGTGCCCGCAGACGCTCGAACAGACGTCCACGCCTCCTGATTCCCGGCACCTGCCGCGCGTCATTGCGGCAGTCAAGCCAAGAGGGAGGCCTCATGTCCATCTCGTTTCGCAGGACCACCATCGCTGCGTGTGCAGCGATCACAGCACTGACCGTCGCGGCGCC
Source organism: uncultured Conexibacteraceae bacterium (assembly GCA_963832195.1). GTDB lineage: Bacteria > Actinomycetota > Thermoleophilia > Solirubrobacterales > Solirubrobacteraceae > Baekduia. Next base: position 739,152 of record CAWHTH010000002.1, on the reverse strand, counting down.
CGCCGGCGCTTCGGCGGCCTCGTTCAACTGCGCTGCCAGCGCGATCCGCGGCTCGTTCCTGGGCCAGCCCGTGATCGAGCCGGTCGCCGCGAACCTCGGCGGCGCCGAGTGCCGCCCGGAGACGGGCACGTTCAGCGGGCTGCCCGCGCCGTTCGGCGCGAGCGCGGCCGCAGCGCAGACCGATCGTCAGGGCCCGGCCGACCGCGCCGCCGGCCAGGAGGCGACCGCCGTGGCCAGCATCGCGGACTTCGCGATCGGCGGCCTGCGCGGGCTGCCGGTGCAGCTGCCGGCAGCGCAGATCCCGGCGGGCCTCGACGCCCTGACCGTGCCGCTGTCGCCGATGCTGCAGCTGCTCGGGCTGCCGAGCTCGATCGTCGTCAACGCGCTGCCCGCCGCGCAGGAGCTCGTCCCGGCCCGGCTCCTGCCGGACCTGGACGTCCTCAACGTCGGCCTCGCGCGCTCCGCGGCGAAGGCGTCGTGCGTCGACGGAGCGCCGCGCCTCGTCGGCGCCTCCGCGATCGAGGGCCTGCGCGTGCTCGGCCAGGACCTGCCGGTCGATCGGGTCACCGACCAGGTGACCGGTCTGCTTCCGGCTGAGGTGATCAGCCTCGCGGGCATCGACCCGCGGGCCGTGCAACTGCCCGCGGGCCTGAGCTTCGACCTCCCGGTCGTCGGGCCGCTGCTGGAGCAGGCTGTCGAAGCGGTACTCGGCGGGCTGCCGCCGATCCAGCTGCCCGGCGGCGTCGCCGAAGTGCAGGCGACCCCGCAGGAGCGCAGCGAAGAGGGTGGGGTGCTGTCCCACCGCGCGCTGCACGTCCGCGTGGCGGTGCTCGGCAAGGAGATCGCCGACGTCGTGCTTGGAGAATCAAGGGTCGCCGGGACGGACGTCGACTGCTCGGAGCCGGCGCCTGTCGCGCCCGCGAGCCAGCTCGCGGTGAGCTGCTCCAAGCGCAAGGTCACGCTGGTCAGCGTCATCCAGCGCAAGCACCATGTGTCGCTGCTCGGCGCGGCGGAGGAGTCGCTGGTGGGGAGGACGGTCGACATCGTCTTCACCGCCACGGGCAAGCGCGTCGCGAGCGGCGTCGTCCGGCCTGACGGGTTCTTCCGGGCGCGGGCGCCGCTTCCGGCTCGCGCGATCCGGCACACGAACCTGGCCCGCTACCAGGCGGTGATCGACGGGCAGCGCTCGCTGCGGCTCAAGCTGTCTCGGCGGATGCACATCAGCCGGCTGCGGCATCGCGGCAACCGTGTCGTGATCGTCGGCAAGGTCAGGGGCCCGTTCGCCGCCGAGCGGCCGCAGATCGTGATCCGGCGGCGGGTCTCGTGCACCCGCGACGTGATCGTCAAGCGGATCACGCCGGGCTCCGACGGCCGCTGGAAGGTCTCGCTGCCGGCGCCGCCGGACGAGCAGGCCGCGGTCTACCGGGCGACCACCCAGGTGCTCGGCGGGGAGATCCGCCCGAAGGCGTTCCCCACCTTCACGCTCCCGGGCTATGTGTCCCTATGAGCTGAAGGACGCCCAGACCGGCGCCGGCCTCGTGCCGGCGCCGGTCCATGGCGCCTGGACGAAAACTCAGGATCCCGTGGCCCCGGCCGATACGAAACCTATGGGGGGCTCCGCCACGGGCAGCGAGCCGGCGTTCGCAGCGATCTACGACCGCTACATGCCCGCACTCACGTCCTACTGCCGGCGACTGCTGGGCAGCTCGCACGACGGCGAGGACGCGGCGCAGAACGCGATGGTCAAGGCCATGCGCGCGCTGGCCACCAGCCCGCCGCCCGAGCGCCTGCGTCCCTGGCTCTACCGGATTGCCGAACGCGAGGCGATCTCGCTGGCGCGCCGGCGCGTGCGCACCGACGACCTCGACAGCGCGCCCGCAGCCACCGGGTCCTCTGAGGAGACGGCGCTGGCGCGACAGCGCCTCGAGCAGCTCGTCTCCGACCTGCGCGCACTGCCCGAGCGCCAGCGCGAGGCGCTCGTCATGCGCGAGCTCGGCGGCCACTCGCACAAGGAAATAGCGCGCGAGCTCGGCTGCACCGAGGCGGCCGCGCAGCAGGCGGTGTTCGACGCGCGCACATCGTTGCACCAGTTCGGCGAGGGCCGCGCGCTCGACTGCACCACCGTCCAAGCGACGCTGACCGACCGCAACCACGGACGCCTGCGCACCCGGCGCGTGCGCGCGCACCTGCGCGCGTGCGACGGATGCCGCGGGTTCGAGGTCGCGCTCGCCGGCGGCCACCGCACGCTCGGCGGCCTGTTGCCGCTGTTACTCGCCGCGCCACAGCGCCTGTTCCGCCTGATCGAGTCGCAGCTCGGCTCGGCCGCCGCCAAGCTCGCCGTCGCCGGCGCCGTGGCGGCCGCGAGCGCAGCCGTCTACCAGCCGCTCGTGCCGCAGGAGTCGCGTGCGCCCGCGCGCCCCGCGCTGCACGACCCGCCGGCGGCGCTGCAGCCGATCGTTATGCCAGCGCCGTCGCACAACGCCGGGCCGGCGGCCGTCCTGTCGACCCAGCGCGCGTCCGCGCGCGCGCGCGGCAAGCGATGGGGGCCTGCATCAGGGCCCGATGCGACCGTGGTGGTAGGCCGTTTCGACCCAAGCGCCGACGCCGCGCAGGACGCTTCACCGGCGGCGAACGGCGGAGCGCCGCGCGCCGAGACGCAGGCGCCGGCGCGACCCGCTCGCCCGACCCGCCCGGAGGGCGTGGCCGGCGCCACGATCGGCGGTGTCACGGACGCCGCGGACGACACCGTCGGCGCGCTCGGCGACACCGTCACCGGTGCGACAGAGCGCGCTCAGGGCGAAGCCGGCAAGGTCGTCGACTCGACGCGCGAGCTGCTCGACAAGGCCGGTCGGACGGTCAGCGGGCTCCTGCCGCAGCCGTGAGCTTCCAGGCGCCGAGGCCGCCGACGAGATCGGGGCGCGTGTCGAGCGCCTGCATCCTGCCCTCCAGGTAACCGGCGACGTTGTCGAAGCCGATTCGGCCGAGCCGCACGGCGGCCTCGCGCTCGGTGCCGGGGTGGGCGATCACGACGATCGGCTGCTAGTGCCCCAGCAGGGTGCCGGCCCACGTCGCGTAGCTGCCGCCGAGCCCGATGTTCAGGGCCCCGGCAAGATGTGCGCCGGCGAAGTTGGCGGGCTCGCGCACGTCGAGCGCCTGCGTGCCCTCGTCCACGAGGTGGAGCAGCTCGTCGAGCGACATCCGCCGCAACTCCTCCTCCAGCGCCTCGTGCAGCGTCGGGCGCTCCTTGGTGTTGAGCACGGCGTCGTAGCCGAAGCAGGCCGGCGTGTCCGGTTGGTCGGCGGTCACGACCGCCACGAACTCGTCGCGGCTCATCGGCTGCAGCGCGCCGAGCGAAGCGCGCGGGTCCGGGCGGCCGACGTTGCCGATGAGAGAGCGTGTCGCCGCTCAGCACCGCGTGGCCGGGCGTCTCGAGTACGGCGACCAGATACGACGCGTGGGCGAGGCAGCCGAGGTAGTACTGCTTGAGGACCATCCCGGCTAGTCGTCGCGCTTCGCGCCGAGCGACAGCAGGTTCAGGCCGCTGCCGCCGTCGATGGCGATCACCTGGCCGGTGACGTAGGCGGCATGGTCGGACGCCAGGAACGCGACCAGGTCCGCGACCTCCGCCGGCTCGCCCATCCGCCCCATCGGCAGTGCGGCCCGCACTCGCTCCTGAACGTCGCTCGGCATCGCGAGCACGTTCTCGGTCGCGACCATCCCCGGCAGCACGGCGTTGGCGGTGATGCCGCGGCGGGCGCCCTCGATCGCGAGCGTCTTGACCATCCCGAGCAGCCCCGCCTTCGACGCGGCGTAGGCGACCTGACCCGCCAGCCCGCCGGTCGCAGCCCCGGAAGAGATCGCGACGATGCGGCCGCGCCGCCGCTCGCGCATCCCGGGGAGGCAGGCCTGGATCGTCCGGAATGCGCCGGTCAGGTTGACGTCGATGTCGCGCTGCCACTGCTCGGAAGTCATCTTGTGCGCCGGGGCGATCGTGTCGACGATGCCGGCGTTGGCGACGACGACGTCGAACGCCGCGAATTCGGCCTCGGGAAGCTCGTCGCGGGCGACGTCGAGCTGCAGGTCGCTTCCGGGGGCGAGGTCGAGCGTCACGACCTCGACCCCGTCCTCGCGCAGCCGCGCGACGATCGCCGCGCCGATGCCGCGGGCGGCGCCGGTGACGAGCGCCCTCATCGCGCCGGCTTGACCGCGCCGTACCGTGCCCAATGCCGCTCGGGGATCGCGTCCGGGTCCTTGTACCAGTACCAGGTGCAGGGATCGGTCTCGAAGTCCTGCGGCGGGTCAGACGGGTAAAGGGGGTAGCCGCTCCACTCGATCGGGAGCTTCTCGTTCATGAACGAGCAGTGGGTGCAGTACAGCGGGAAGCCCTCGCGGTCGTACGACCAGTCGTGCGCGGCCTTCGTGCGGCCGTACCCGTTGCTCTCGTACAGGCCCTTGCGCACGAGCCGCTGCCCCGACCCGCACGGGTTCATCGTGAACGTCAGCTTCTCGTCGTCCTCGGTGATCGAGAACCGCCCCGGGTGCTCGCCAACACCGCTGCCGCTGTGCGCGCGCCACGTCGCCGCCAGCAGGTACACGAGCTGCTTGCGGTCGAGCCGGCCGATCGAATCGTGATGGCGCCGCCAACCCTTTTCGGTGCACTGCTCCCATGCGCGCGCGACGCCGTCGTCGCCCGTCTCGTCTTGCACGAACGAGATCAGGCCGAGTATCGACTCCGCCATCAGGTCGTGGAGCATCAGCCACTCGTGCTTCATCTCCGCGCACAACGTGCGCGCGCGGTCGAGGTCGCCCGCGTCGATCGCTTCGATCGCGCGGTCCATCGTCGGGCGCGACAGCTCGTCGAGCTCCGCGGGGTCGAACCAGTGCTCGGTCATACGCGCTCCTTGTCGGTTGTGATGACGAACGGGATGTGCCACGGGTCGCGCGCAACGACCCGCTCGTCGTCGTCGTCGCCCACCACCGCGCCGACCGCGGCGAGACGGTCGCGCGCAGCGGCGACGTCGGCGTCGTCGTCGAGGACGATCGTCCAGTTGCGCAGGCCTGTGACGTGCTCGGGCTGCGGCGGCACGCCCTCGCCCTGCCAGACGTTGAACGCGACGTGATGGTGGTAGTCGCCCGCCGCGACGAACGCAGCGCCGGGGTACGTCCCGATAAGACCGAACCCGACCACGTCGCGGTAGAAGGCGAGGCCGCGGTCGACGTCGCCGACGTGCAGATGCACGTGGCCCATGACGACGCCGGCGTCGTTCTCGGTGCGCGCCTCCTCACCGGCGACGGTCGCCAGCAGGTCCTGCACGTCGAGCGGTTCGGTGTACATGCCGACCCGTTCGCCGGGACGCTGCGGCGGCGGCCACTGATCGCGCGGCAAGTCGCGGTAGAGCTCGACGCCGATGCCGTCGGGATCGCGCAGATAGATCGCTTCGGACACGCCGTGATCCGACGCTCCGGTGATCGGCGTGCGCGTCGCCGCGAGTCTCAGCACGGCGCGCGCCAGGTCCTCGCGGGATGGGAAGAGCAGCGCGTAGTGGAAGATCCCGGCATGGCGTCCGGCAGGCCGCGCGGCACGGTCCTCATGCAGCACGAGCAAGTCCTCGTCGCCGCCGGCGCCGAGTGCCGCGCTGCCGTCCCCACGCGTGCGCACGCGTAGTCCCAACGCCTCCTCGTACCACGTGACGGAGCGCTCGAGATCCGAGACGACGAGCTCGGCCGGTCCGAGACGCAGGGTGGCGGGCAGCACAAGACGCATCTTCACCGAGTAGGCCGACGGGCCTCAACCCCACGCCCGATTCGGGCCTGCGCGAGCTCGAAATGTGAAGCTTCTGCGACCGCTGCCGCAGATTGGGTTGACCATCAGGCCAAATAACCCGTAAGGTGCCTGGCCTCGGGGCGTCTGTGGGGCGTTTTCGGGAGCGGTCAGTGGGGACCGCACCGCGGCTGTGGGTGCCGCGCACAAGGAGGTCGTGATGCAGGGGATCGGGTGCCGCTACGGCAGGCTCGAGCGTTTCGCTCGTAGCCGCAGGCTTTGGCTTGCGGTCATTGCAACGCTCGCCGCCATGGGCGCGATCCCGGCTGGCGCGAACGCCACGCCGACGCTGACAACCGGCAAGGCTGATTACCACCCGGGCGAAGTGGTGGACATCTACGGCGTCGGCTTCGACGCCGACGAGACGTACGCGATGCCGGTCAAGCGACCCGACGGCAGCATCGTCCTGATCGACCCGACCACCCACATGGTCATCCCCGGTCAGGGTTGGGACTTCGCGACCGCGGACGAGTTCGGCAACTTCTTCCACGACTACCAGCTCAACGGCATCCAGGGCGAGTACGAAGTCCGGGCCTACCCACAGGACTGGAACGGTGACTGGAACCAGACCCCGATCGCGAGCCACAAGTTCCTCGACGCCGCGAGCGCGGACCTGGACCAGTGCGCGAACGGCAGCCTGACGGATCCGGTGCAGCCCACCTACTGCCCGGCTCCGAACACGAACGTCAGCGACTGGGTCAACGGCAACCTCGGCGCGAGCAAGTCGCACTACTTCGAAGGCGACTCGATCCCGTACCGGATGCGAATGCAGGGCCTTTCAAACGCGCCCGGCAACTCGCACACGATCACGTTCTCGTGGGACACCACCAAGGCCGGCAAGCACGCGATCGACTACCTGACGACCTTCAACCGCAGTGTCTCCACCGCCAACCCGTGCGCTGGCGTCACGAACTGCGGCGCGCCGACGCCGTTTCCCGATCCCGACGGACCCCCAGCGTCCTTTTGGGTCAAAACCAGATCGATGACGCGCCGGCCGGGCCGACCGGCGGGGACGACTTCAGCACCGATCGCCGGCAACTTCACGATGTACGGCGGCACGATCACCGCCGCCAGCGCCTTCACTCGTCAGCGCGCCCTATACCGGGCGACAGCACGACCCAGATCACGCTGACATTCACGGCGACGAAACAACACGCCGGTCCTTGCCTGGGGCGGTCACATCGCGACGCGTGACGACTGGGGGCGGCCAACTCCGCCGTCCGATTCCGGGCTCGCCGTACCACACGGCCTCGTCGGCCTCAACGGATCCGGCGGCAGCCAGGACCGTTCGCTGAGCGCCGACGCGGTGATCTTCCCGGGCACGATCCGGATCACGAAGGACGCGGTGCCCGAAGGCTCGACACCGTTTGGATACACGGCAACCGTCCCGAACGGCGCCACCGCGATCGCGCCGTTCAACCTCATCGACGACGGCACGACCACGAACACGACGCTGTTCAACCAGCTGCTGACCTTCGGTGCATACACGTTCACCGAGACCGTGCCCTCGGGCTGGCAGCTGCAGAACGTCACCTGCACCGAGAGCCTCACGGGTGAGCCCAACGATCAGGACACGGCGACCACACAGAACGGCCCGGGCGCAACCCTCAACCTCGACGAGGGCGAGGACATCCACTGCACCTACCACAACCGAGCGGCCAAGCTCGAGGTGCGCAAGACGCTCGTGCCCGCGAGCGACAGCGGTCGCTTCGACCTGGGGATCGACGGCACCGTCCTCGGCAACGACGCCGGCGACGGCGGCACGACCGGCGAGCAGACCGTCACGCCAGGCAACCACACCGTGTCGGAGGCCGGCGGGACCGAGTCGGGCGGCGGCACGACGAACCTGAGCAACTACACGACCTCGCTCGCGTGCGTCGATCAGGCCAACAGCAATGCGCCCGTCACGGTGACCCAGGCCGGCGTGGTGAACATCACGGCCGGCATGGACGTCGTCTGTACGTTCACCAACACGCGCAAGGCGTCGGTGACCATCATCAAGGACGCCGTCGGCGGCACCGGTAGCGAGTCGTTCACGTTCACGCCGAGCACCGAGCTGCGCACCAGCTCCACGCCTTCGCCGGCGCTGAACGGCAGCAACCAGTTCGTCCTCCAGGACAACGGCAGCCAGGCCTTCAACACGGCGCTGCCGGACACCACCGGTACCTACACGGTCGCCGAGGACGTGCCGGCCGGCTGGCGGTTGACGCAGATCGACTGCTCCGACGCGGACTCGACGGACACCGCGGCGACGCCCGGCGGGCTGGGCTCGTCGACGGCGACGATTCGGGTGAGCCCCGGCGAGAGCGTCACCTGCACGTTCACGAACACGAAGGCGGCGACGGTCACGATCGTCAAGGACGCGATCGGCGGCACCGGCTCGGAGAACTTCACGTTCACGCCGAACGCGGCGCTGCGGACGAATTCGACGCCGGACCCGGCGCTGAATGGCGCCAACCAGTTCGTGTTGCAGGACAACGGTACGCAGAACTTCAACGTGGTCGTGCCTGCGACGGGTGGCACCTACACGGTCGCGGAGAGCGCGCTCGCCGGTTGGCGCCTGACGCAGATCGCTTGCAACGACGGCGACTCGACGGACCTCGGCCCGACGGCCGCGGGCGTGAGCTCGAACACGGCGGACATCAATGTGTCGCCGGGCGAGCACGTGACGTGCACGTTCACGAACACGAAGGCGGCGACGGTCACGATCGTCAAGGACGCGATCGGCGGCACGGGCTCGGAGAACTTCACGTTCACGCCGAATGCGGCGCTGCGCACGAACTCGACGCCCAACCCGGCGCTGAACGGCGCCAACCAGTTCGTGCTGCAGGACAACGGGACGCAGACCTTCGAGGTCGTCGTCCCGGCGACCGGTGACACCTACACGGTCACGGAGGCAGCGCTGGCCGGGTGGCGCCTGACCCAGATCGATTGCACCGACGGCGACTCGACTGACCTCGGCCCGACGGCGTCCGGCGTCAGCTCGAACACCGCGAACATCAACGTCTCACCGGGCGAGAGCGTCACCTGCACGTTCACCAACACGAAGGCTGCGACGGTCACGATCGTCAAGGACGCGATCGGCGGCGACGGGACGGACCAGTTCACGTTCACGCCGAATGCGGCGCTGCGCACGAACTCGACGCCTTCGCCGGTGTTGAACGGCGCCAACCAGTTCGTGCTGCAGGACAACGGGACGCAGAACTTCAACGTCGTCGTCCCGGCGACCGGCGCCACCTACACGGTCGCGGAGAGCGCGCTCGCCGGTTGGCGCCTGACGCAGATCGCGTGCGATGACGGTGACTCGACGGACCTCGGCCCGACGGCCGCGGGTGTGAGCTCGAACACGGCGGACATCAACGTCTCGCCGGGCGAGCACGTGACGTGCACGTTCACGAACACGAAGGCGGCGACGGTCACGATCGTCAAGGACGCGATCGGTGGCGGCGGCGGCGAGTCGTTCACGTTCACGCCGAACGCGGCGCTGCGCAACAGCTCGACGCCGGACCCGGCGCTGAACGGCGCCAACCAGTTCGTGCTGCAGGACAGCGGATCGCAGAACTTCAATGTCGTGGTGCCGGCGACAGGCGCCACCTACACGGTCGCGGAGAGCGCGCTCGCCGGTTGGCGCCTGACGCAGATCGCGTGTGACGACGGTGACTCGACCGACCTCGGCCCGACGGCCGCGGGTGTGAGCTCGAACACGGCGGACATCAACGTCTCGCCGGGCGAGCACGTGACGTGCACGTTCACCAACACCAAGAACGCCAGCGTCAAGATCGTCAAGCAGACGGTCGGCGGCGCGCCGACGGACAGCTTCACGTTCACGCCGAACGACAACCTGCGGCTCGGGTCGACGCAGAGCCCGCCGCTGGACCTGGACAACACGTTCTCGCTCGTCGACGACGGTGAGCAGAACTTCAACGCCGTGATCCCGAGCGGCACCTACACGGTCGCCGAGACGGTGCCCGCCGGCTGGCGCCTGACGCAGATCGACTGCTCAGACACCGACTCCACCGACACGGGCCAGGTGCCCGGCGGCGTCGGCTCGAGCACCGCGACGATCAACGTCGCGGCTGGCGAGAGCGTGACCTGCACGTTCACGAACACGAAGGCCGCGACGGTCCGGATCATCAAGCAGGCCGTGGGCGGCGCTCCCACCGACAGCTTCGGCTTCACGCCGAGCGAGGCGCTGCGCACGAACTCGACCCCGGCCCCGGCGCTCGTCAACAACCAGTTCTCGCTGGTCGACGACGGCCTCCAGGAGTTCACGGTCGTCGTCCCGAACCAGGTCGGTGCCTACACGGTCACCGAGGACGTGCCGACGGGCTGGCGCCTGACGCAGATCGACTGCGACGACGCCGACTCCACGAGCACGGCTGTCGATCCCGGCCGGCCTCGGCTCCTCCGCCGCGACGATCAACGTCTCGGCGGGCGAGACCGTCACCTGCACGTTCACGAACACGAAGAACGCGCGCGTGAAGATCATCAAGGACGCGATCGGCGGCGACGGGACGGAGCAGTTCACGTTCACCCCGACCGCTGCCCTGCGCACGAACTCGACGCCGAACCCGGCACTGGATGGGAACAACCAGTTCGCGCTGGGCGACGACGAGTCGCAGGACTTCCTGGCTGCTGTTCCGAACGCGGCCGGTGACTACACCGTCAGCGAGACGGTGCCGACCGGCTGGCGGCTGACGCAGATCGCGTGTAACGACGCCGACTCGAGCGATGCAGGACCCACACCTGCGGGCGTGAGCTCGACGGCGACGCTGAGGCTGTCGCCGGGTGAGACGGTGGTCTGCACGTTCACGAACACGAAGAACGCGCGCGTGAAGATCATCAAGGACGCGATCGGCGGCGACGGGACGGAGCAGTTCACGTTCACTCCGACAGCGGCGCTGCGCAACGGCTCGACGCCGAATCCGGCGCTGGATGCGAACAACCAGTTCCCGCTGGCTGACGGCGGGTCGCAGGACTTCTTGGCGGCGATCCCCGATGCGACCGGGGCCTACACGGTCACCGAGACCGTTCCGGGTGGCTGGCGGCTGACGCAGATCGCCTGCTCGGACGCGGACTCCACGGACGCGGGCCCGACGGCCGCGGGTGTGAGCTCGAACATGGCCACGATCAAGGCGTCGCCCGGCGAGACCGTGATCTGCACGTTCACGAACACGAAGAACGCGAGCGTGAAGATCGTCAAGGAAGCGATCGGCGGTGACGGGACGGAGTCGTTCACGTTCACCCCGAACGCGGCGCTGGTGTCCGGCTCGACCGCATCGCCGGCGCTCGACAACGGCACGTTTGCGCTGGGCGATGGGGATGATCAGGACTTCAACGCCGTGATTCCGGGTGGCACGTACTCGGTCACCGAGACGGTGCCGGCCGGCTGGCGCCTGACCGAGATCGATTGCGACGACAGCGATTCGACGGACGCCGGGCCGGCGCCGGGCGGGATCAACCCTGCGACAGCGTCGATCAGCGTCTCGCCCGGCGAGGAGCTGACCTGCACGTTCACCAACAACAAGGCCGCCAACATCACGATCATCAAGGACGCGATCGGCGGCGCGCCCGGTGACACGTTCACGTTCACGCCGAACGCTGCGCTGGTCGCGGCATCGACGCCGGTGCCGGCGCTCAACGGTGGAACGTTCGCGTTGGCCGATGGCGGCAGCCAGCAGTTCACGCTGGTCGTCCCGGCTACGGGCGGTGCCTATTCGGTCGCTGAGTCGGTGCCGACCGGCTGGCGCCTGACGCAGATCGATTGCGACGACAGCGACTCGACGAGCACGGCGGCGACCCCGGAGGGCCTCGGCTCGAGCACGGCCACGATCAACGTGGACCCGGGTGAGTCGATCACGTGCACGTTCACGAACACGAAGAACGCGCGTGTGAAGATCATCAAGGACGCGGTCGGTGGCGATGGGACGGAGCAGTTCACGTTCTCGCCGAACGCGGCGCTGCGCAACGGCTCGACAGCGGTCCCGGCGCTTGACGCGAACAACAACTTCGCGCTCGCCGATGACGGCTCGCAGGACTTCTCGCAGGCCGTCCCGGACGCGACCGGTGCCTACACCGTCAGCGAGACGGTGCCGACCGGCTGGCGGCTGACGCAGATCGCGTGTAACGACGCCGACTCGAGCGATGCAGGGCCCACACCTGCGGGCGTGGGCTCGACGGCGACGCTGCGGCTGTCGCCGGGTGAGACGGTGGTCTGCACGTTCACGAACACGAAGAACGCGCGCGTGAAGATCATCAAGCAGGCCGTGGGTGGCGACGGGACGGAGCAGTTCACGTTCTCGCCGAATGCGACGCTGCGCAACGGCTCGACCGCAAATCCGGCGCTCGATGCGAACAACCAGTTCGCGCTGGCCGACGACGGGTCGCAGGACTTCTCGAACGCGATTCCGGAGGCTACGGGTGCCTACACGGTCGCCGAGGACGTACCGGCGGGATGGCGGTTGACGCAGATCGCTTGCTCGGATGCGGACTCCACGGACGCGGGCCCGACGGCCGCGGGCGTGGGCTCGAGTACGGCGACGCTGAGGCTGTCGCCGGGCGAGACCGTGGTCTGCACGTTCACGAACACGAAGAACGCGAAGGTCACGATCGTCAAGGACGCGATCGGTGGTGACGGGACGGAGTCGTTCACGTTCACCCCGAACGCGGCGTTGGTGTCCGGCTCGACCGCGGATCCCGCGCTGAGCGGCGGCACGTTCGCGCTGGGTGACGGGGATGATCAGGACTTCAACGCGGTGATCCCGGGTGGCACGTACTCGGTCGCCGAGACGGTGCCGGCCGGCTGGCGCCTGACCGAGATCGATTGCGACGACAGCGATTCGACGGACGCCGGGCCGGCGCCGGGCGGGATCAACCCTGCGACAGCGTCGATCAGCGTCTCGCCCGGCGAGGAGCTGACCTGCACGTTCACCAACAACAAGGCCGCCAACATCACGATCATCAAGGACGCGATCGGCGGCGCGCCCGGTGACACGTTCACGTTCACGCCGAACGCTGCGCTGGTCGCGGCATCGACGCCGGTGCCGGCGCTCAACGGTGGAACGTTCGCGTTGGCCGATGGCGGCAGCCAGCAGTTCACGCTGGTCGTCCCGGCGACGGGCGGCACCTACTCCGTTGCCGAGACGGTTCCGACCGGCTGGCGCCTGACCGAGATCGATTGCTCCGACAGCGACTCGACGAACGTTGGGCCGACGCCGGCGGGGCTCGGCTCGAGCACGGCGACGATCAACGTGGATCCGGGTGAGTCGATCACGTGCACGTTCACGAACACGAAGAACGCGCGCGTGAAGATCATCAAGCAGGCGGTCGGTGGCGATGGGACGGAGCAGTTCACGTTCTCGCCGAACGCGGCGCTGCGCAACGGCTCCACCCCGGTCCCGGCGCTCGACGGCAACGACCAGTTCGCGCTGGCAGACGACGGGTCGCAGGACTTCTCGGCGGCGATCCCCGACACGACCGGTGCCTACACGGTCACCGAGTCGGTGCCCACGGGCTGGCGGCTCACACAGATCACCTGCTCGGACGCGGACTCCACGGACGCCGGCCCGACGGCCGCGGGCGTGAGCTCGAACACGGCCACGATCAAGGCGTCGCCCGGCGAGACCGTGATCTGCACGTTCACGAACACGAAGAACGCGCGCGTGAAGATCATCAAGCAGACAGTCGGCGGCGACGGCACGGAGAGCTTCACGTTCACACCCAGCGCTGCCCTGCGCACGAACTCGACGCCGAACCCGGCGCTCGATGCGAACAACCAGTTCGCGCTGGTCGACGACGGGTCGCAGGACTTCCTGGCGGCGATCCCCGACGCGACCGGGGCCTACACGGTTGCCGAGACCGTTCCGGCCGGCTGGCGGCTGACGCAGATCGCCTGCTCGGACGCGGACTCCACGGACGCGGGCCCGACAGCGGCGGGCGTGGGCTCGAGCACGGCCACGATCAAGGCCTCCCCGGGCGAGACCGTGATCTGCACGTTCACCAACACCCAGAACGCGAGCGTGACGATCGTCAAGGAGGCCATCGGCGGCGCGCCGGCCGACAGCTTCACGTTCACCCCGAACGACAACCTGCGGCTTTCGTCGACGGCCGCGCCGCCGCTCAACCTCCAGAACCAGTTCGCGCTGACCAACAACGGCCAGCAGCTGTTCTCGAGCGTGATCCCGAACAGCGCCGGCAGCTACACGGTCACCGAGTCGGTGCCGGTCGGCTGGCGCCTGACGCGGATCGTCTGCAACGACGGCGACTCGACGACGACGGTGCCGACGCCCGTCGGTCTCGGCTCGCCCACCGCGACGATCAACGTCTCGCCGGGCGAGGCCGTGACGTGCACGTTCACGAACACGAAGAACGCGCGCGTGAAGATCATCAAGCAGGCGATCGGCGGCACCGGCACCGAGTCGTTCACGTTCTCGCCGAGCACGCAGCTGCGCACGAGCTCGACCGCGGTCCCGCCGCTCGACGCGAACAACCAGTTCGGCCTGACCAACGGGGCGTCCCAGGACTTCTCGCAGGCGATCCCGGACGAATCGGGCGACTACACGGTCACGGAGACCGTTCCGGAGGGCTGGCGGCTGACGCAGATCGACTGCTCCGACGGCAACTCCACCGACACCGGCCCGACGGCCGGGGGCGTGAGCTCGACGGCGACGATCAAGCTGTCGCCGGGCGAGACCCTCGTCTGCACGTTCACGAACACGAAGAACGCGCGCCTGCGGATCATCAAGCAGGCCGTCGGCGGCACGGGCAGCGAGTCGTTCACGTTCTCGCCGAGCAGCGACCTGCGCAACGGCTCGACGCCTGTGCCGGCACTGGACGCGAATGACCAGTTCGCTTTGACGAACGGCGGGGCGCAGGACTTCTCGGCCGCTGTCCCCGACACGACCGGCGCCTACACGGTGACGGAGTCGGTGCCGACTGGCTGGCGCCTCACCCGCATCGTCTGCAGCGACTCGGACTCGACCAGCACGGCGGCGACGCCTGAGGGTCTGAGCTCGAGCACCGCGACGATCAAGCTGTCACCGGGCGAGACCCTGACGTGCACGTTCACGAACACGAAGAACGCGCGCGTGAAGATCATCAAGCAGGCGATCGGCGGCGACGGGACAGAGAGCTTCACGTTCACGCCGAACGCGACGCTGCGCAACGGCTCGACGCCGAACCCGGCGCTCGATGCGAACAACCAGTTCGCGCTGGGCGACGGCCAGTCGCAGGACTTCTCGGCCGCGATCCCGAACAGCGCCGGCGGCTACACGGTCGCCGAGACAGTGCCGACGGGCTGGCGCCTGACGCGGATCGTGTGCAACGACGCCGACTCGACCAGCACGGCGGACACGCCGACCGGTCTGTCGTCGTCCACGGCCACGATCAACGTCAGTGCCGGGGAGACCGTCGTCTGCACGTTCACGAACACGAAGCAGGCGACCGTCAGGATCGTCAAGGACGCGATCGGCGGCGGCGCCAACGACAGCTTCACGTTCACCCCGAACGCCGCGCTACGTGCTGCAGGAACGGCCGACCCGGCGCTCAACGGGAGCAACCAGTTCGTGCTCGGCAACGCGGGCGTCCAGACGTTCAACAGCGTCGTCCCGAACACGACCGGTGCCTACACCGTCGCCGAGACGGTGCCGGCGACCTGGCGGCTGACCCAGATCGACTGCTCCGACGGAGACTCGACAGATGCCGGCCCGACGAACACCGGGCTCGGCTCGAGCACGGCCACGATCCGCGTGGCCGCGGGCGAGACCGTCACCTGCACGTACACGAACGTGAAGGACGGCAAGATCGAGATCCGCAAGCAGCTCGAGCCGGCGACGGACACCGGGCGCTTCAACCTCGCCGTCGACGGCACGACCTTCGCCACGAGCGTCGGCGACAACCAGGGCACCGGCGAGATCGCGGCGCTGCCTGGTGATCACACGTTCGCGGAGGCGGCAGCCAACACGCAGCTAAGCCGTTACGACACGACGATCAACTGCTTCCTGGACGGCACGTCCACGACGAAGGCGGTCACGGGCGCGAACACGACCTCCACCACCTCGCGTGGAGGCACGGTCAACGTCGGGCCGGGTCAGGACGTGGTGTGCGAGCTCACCAACGCGCGCCGCAACGCCCAGATCACGCTGGTCAAGGACGTCGTGCCCAACGGTGACGGCGGGACGTTCGATCTGCGGATCACCAACTCCGCGAACGCGACGGTCGGGTCGAAGCTGCCGGCCGCGGACGGCGAGGGCACAGGGGCGGTCGCGGTGCCGCCCGGCACGTACACCGTCGGCGAAACCGCGCCGAACGGTGCGCCGGCCGGCTACCTCGGCCTCTACACGCACACGATCAAGTGCGTCAGCGACGGGGACGGCTCGACGGTCAAGCAGTCCAACGGCGATGCCACCAGCATGACCGTGGACCTCGAGTCCAACGACTCGGTGACCTGCACGATCACGAACACGCGCAAGGCCCGGGCCGGCGTGCTCAAGACGCTGCAGGGCCAGATCGACCCGAGCCACACGTGGACGTTCACGCTCAAGGGTCCGGGCGTCGACGTGACCGACACGACGGCGGCTGACGGGACCGTGGACTTCAACGGGGCGCTGTTGCTGCCCGGCGAGAAGTACACGATCTGCGAGATCCTCGTTCCGGCGGGCTGGAGCACGCACTTCTTCCTCAACGGAGTGGAGTTGACGCTCTACAACCCGAACGCGAACGACCCGGTGCCGGAGAACCTCGGCACGTACTGCTACGACTTCACGCCGGAGCCGGGGCAGGTCTTCGCGTTCGCGGTCGACAACCGCCACCCGCTCGGCGGGCAGCGGACGATCGGCTACTGGAAGAACTGGAACCGCTGCACGAGCGGCAACCAGGCCAGGACGGCGGACAAGAACGGTGGCGCGGCTGAAGGGTTCTACCTCGTCGAGGACGTTCTGCCGGCTCTGATCGGCGACCTGAACGTCAACACGTGCGCCATCGCGGTGAGGGTGCTCGGCAAGCAGGACCAGAAGACGGGTAAGAGCCAGGCATCCGACGCCGCATACGGATTGGCCGCGCAGATGCTGGCTGCCATCTTCAACGTCAAGGCACAGGCCAAGGCCTGCGACATCCAGCAGACGATCGACCAGGCGCAGACACTGCTCGACACGATCAACTTCGTCGGCGCAGGCCCGTACCTGCCGTCGAAGACGACCAGTCAGCTGCAGGCGCAGCGGCGTAGCCAGGCTCTGGCGCTGGCCAAGATCCTGGACGACTACAACAACGGCAAGACCTGCTTCTGATCTGAGGCTGCCCCGCACCGGTGTGCGGGGCAGCTTGGTCAGAGCTCAGCCTGCCGCGTGGAAGCTCGTCGACGCGAGCGGCACGATCTCCGCGCCGTAGCCCACGTAGTCAGCCAGCTCGGCCGTGCAGTCGGCCGCGCCGCCGTTGGCCTTCCACATCGACCAGCCACCGCCGAGCGTGAACGCGTAGTTGACCGCGCCGCCCTCGGCGTAGGTCATCTCGCCGTTCTGCCAGCAGCGGACGGTGATGCGGGGGTTTTTGGCGGTGCGCGGGTAGGCGACCGTGAACGTGACGGTCGACCCCAGGGCGGCCGCGCTCTGGTTCAGAACGATGCTCGAGGTGGGGCCGGAGTTGGGATTCGGCTTCTTGGCGGCGGGGGCGAGGCTGGCACCACCGACGCTGGCGCCCGCCACGGCTGCCGTGGCAAGGACTGCGATGAGGGAACGGGAGCGGGTCATGCTCCAGATGTCGGCTTCTCGGGCGATGTCCGTTGAGGAACACCGCGTGGGATCGGACACCCGTCCACCCTGCGCAAACCTGCCCATACGTGACGAAGCCCCGGCATCCGCCGGGGCTTCGTGCTGCTCGGACCTTCTCGACGGCTAGGACGCCGGCGCGATGTTGTTGTTGACCCGGAAGAAGTTCTCCGGGTCGTACTTGCCCTTGATCTCGGCCAGGCGCTTCATGTTGCGGCCGAACGCGCTGTCGACGCCGGCGCTCTGGGCCTCGTCGCCGGAGAGGCCGGTGAAGTTCAGGTAGACCTCACCTGTCCCGAACGCGCTGACCTCCGCGAACACCGACCTGGCCCACTCGATGCCCTGCTCGTCGCTGATCTCGTCGGTCCACATGCCGTCGATCGAGATCATGTAGGGCGACGTCCGAGCCGAGAACGCGGTCGCTTCGGGGTCGACTGCGCTGATCGCTCCACCCATGTGGAACGTGTTCAGGAGCGTCAGCGGCGCCGGGCGATCCTGCGCGCGCTTCGCGAT
This sequence comes from uncultured Conexibacteraceae bacterium, assembly GCA_963832195.1. GTDB lineage: Bacteria > Actinomycetota > Thermoleophilia > Solirubrobacterales > Solirubrobacteraceae > Baekduia. The sequence goes on along the minus strand of CAWHTH010000002.1, from coordinate 721,059 downwards.
CGTCGCGATCGCCTCGTCCGTGAGCTCGTCCACGTACTGCGATTTCCAGTAGGCGCGGATCGTGTTGCGCGGGAACAGACCGTCGAATCCCGTCTGGACCCCGGTGAACGGCGTCGGGCCGGACATGTCGAACAGCGGCGTGCCGAGCTGGCGCAGCGGCTCGGTGACCTTCATGCCCTCGTCGACGTCACCGGCGTAGACCGCGCCGACGATCGCGATCGGGCGATCGTGGACCTCGGCCGGCATGTGCTCGTCGGCGGGGAACGTGATCGTGACCACGACCGACGTCACCTCGTCGGGTGCCGAGCTCGTGTAGTCGCGGAAGCCCTTGAGGACCTGCTCGATCTCCTCGAGCGGATAGAACGTCGCCGAGAAAGCGACCATCGGGCCGAGCGGCTTGAGCGCGAACGTGAACGACGTCACGACGCCGAAGTTGCCGCCGCCGCCGCGCAGCGCCCACAGCAGGTCGGGGTTCGTGTCCTCGGACGCTGTCACGAGCTCACCTTCGGCGGTGACCACCTGCGCCTCGATCAGGCTGTCGGCAGACAGGCCGTACTTGCGGCGCACCCAGCCGTAGCCGCCGCCGAGCGTGAGCCCTGCCACACCGGTGTCGGACACGACGCCGCCCGGCGCGACGAGGCCGAATGCCTGCGTCTCGCGGTCGACGTCACCCCAGAGCGCACCTCCCTGCACACGCGCGATCTTCTTCTCGGGATCGACCATCACGCCGCGCATCGGCGCGAGGTCGATCAGCATCCCGCCGTCGATCGCCGACAGGCCGGCGATCGAGTGACCCCCGCCGCGGATCGCGACCGTCATCCCGTTGGCGCGGGCGAAGTTCACCGCGTCGATCACGTCGGCGGTGCCCATGCACGTCACGACCAGGTCGGGCTTGCCGGTGTGCATCGCGTTGAACACGGGCCGCACGTCGGCGTAGCCGGGGTCGGACGGCGTGTAGGCCTCGCCGCGCAACTGCAGTCGAAGCTCCTCGAGCGCCTCGGCCGCTGTCGCGGCCTGCGCTCCGTTGACGGTTGCATCCGTCGCCATGTACTCCCCCTTGGGTCGGTTGATGCGACTCTACGCCGAGTGTCTCGCAGCAGCGGGAAAAGTTACGTGGCGTACGACCCGCAGTGAGCGTGGAAAACGACACGGTCAGCGGGCGCTGAGCGCGAAGCGCACGCCGCCGATCTCGACAGCGTCGCGGCCTGCGCGCACGGATTCCGGGAGCCCGACGCCGATCTCGATCAGGCCCGCATCGCCGGGCACGAACCGCACGTGGCCGCCGTCGAGGGTGAGCGTTGAGTCCGCGGCCGCCACGCCCAGCACGGCGCCCCAGCGGGCGGCCGTCGCGGCGGGATCCGGCACCGCGAGCGTCACGGCATCGAGAGTGCCCGGCGCGCCGGTTCCCACCCGTTCCGTCCAGTCCGGGCCGCCCCAGCGCCACGAGCCGGGCGGCTCGGCGCGGTCGAGCGACACGATCGCCCCGCCGATGTCCGCCGGGTGCAGGTGCGTGCCGGAGATGTCGGGCAGGTCGAGCTGCCACACGACGCGGATGCCCATCTGCTGCACGCGCGCCCGCGCCCCATCCAGGTCGTCGAGCTGGAAGATGACCATGTAGCCGCCGTCGCCACCGCGCCGCTCCAGATAGCGGCCCGCCGTGGTATCGGGCTGGGCGGGGGAGATGACCTCCAGGAAGCAGTCGCCGAGGGCGAAGACCGCGTTGCGCAGGCCGAACGCGCCGACCCCGGGGTCGGCGAACGGCTCGCCGAGCCCGAGCGCGGCCCGCAGCTCACCGGCCACGACGTCGAGGTCTGACGCGGCGAGCACGGCCTGGCGGAGGCGGACAGGCATCCGACTAGATTAGGGTCGCGTCCGTGGAGGGGAACTCGGTCTTCACCGACGCGCTGCTGCCGGCCGGCCTCGCGGTGATCATGTTCAGCCTCGGGCTGACGCTGACCACCGCGGATTTCAAGCGCGTCTTCGTGCTGCCCAAGGGCGTTGCGATCGGGCTCACGAACCTCCTGCTCATATCGCCGCTGCTCGCGTTCGCCGTCGGCAACGTGTACGCGCTCGCGCCGACGCTCGCCGTCGGGCTGGTGCTGCTCGGTGCCTCGCCGGGCGGGACGATGGCCAACCTGCTGACCCACCTCGCGCGCGGGGACCTCGCGCTGTCGGTGACGATGACCGCCGTCAGCAGCGTCTGCGCTGTGATCACCGTGCCGGTCTATCTGAGCCTTGCCGCGGACCACTTCGACGCGACCGACGTCAGCGACGAGATCAGCATGTTGGGCGTCGTGATCCGGGTCTTCTGCATCACGATCATCCCGCTCGCAGCCGGAATGACGGTGCGCCACCGGCGGCCGGTGCGCGCCCAGGAGATCCAGCCGCGGCTGAGCAGGGCAGCGCTGGGGGTGTTCGCGCTCATCATCGTCGCGGCCGTGGCGACCGAATGGGACAGGATCTCCGAGAACTTTGGCGACATCGCGGCGGCCGCGCTGACCCTCAACGTGCTGGCGATGAGCATCAGCTACGTCATCGCCCGCCTGGCGCGGCTCGACCTGCGCCAGTCGACGGCGATATCGATGGAGCTGGGGATCCACAATGCCACGCTCGCGATCGCGGTCGCGGCGGGCGTGTCGACCGAGCTGGCGATCCCAGCGGCGGTCTACAGCGCGTTCATGTTCATCACGGCCGGGTTGTTCGCCCGCGTGATGTACCGGCGCAACTCGCCGCGCGCTGCGCCCGCTACCGCCGCGTGACGGCCTCGAGCAGCTGCACGACCGACATGTAGGGCCGGCCGGTGGCACGCTCGAGCGCGACCTCGCACGTCCGGTTCGCGGAGACGTGTGCGTCGTACGGCCGCGCGGTCACGTCCGCCGCCTCGTCCTGCGTGGCGGCGGCGACGAGCTCCGGATGCAGCAGCCCGCGGTCGCCCGCCATGCCGCAGCACGTGGCGCCGAGCGGGACGACGGTCTCCCGGGCGACCGCGCGAGTAACCGTCTCCATCGTCGCCGCCAGCCCGAGGTGGCGCGCGGAGCAAGTGGGGTGCACGACGGCCGCGCCCACGGGCCGGATCGCGTCGAGCCGCGGCAGCAGTTGGTCGGCGGCCCACGACACCGCGTCGACGACGCGCACTTGGCTGAGCCGCTCGCGCGCCGCATCGTCTATGGCGCCCGGTACCTCCTCGGCGATCCCGTGCGCGCACGAGGTCGCGTCGATCACGACCGGCAGCTTGCCGCCGTCGCTCCAGCGCCACAGCGCCTCGGCTAGGCGCGCCGACATCAGCGCGTGGCCCTCCGTGAAGCCCTTCGAGCTCCAGGGCGTTGCGCAGCAGTGCCCGGGGGCGTCGACGGGAATCCACACCGGCACGCCGGCGCGCTGCGACACCGCGACGAGCGCGGCGGGGAGCCAGGCCGCGTCGCCGTCGGCGCGCGACGTCCCCATGATGCGGTTGATGCACGCGGGGAGGTAGACGGCGGCGGCGCCCTCGCGCTCCGTCGCGGGCAGGCGCCCGGGTGCAGCGCGCGGCAGTGCCCGGTCCCACTCCGGGACCAGCTCGCCGGCGCCCAGGCGGCGGATCGCGCGGCTGACGCCGCGCACGGCGCCGTGCCCGATGACGCGCGCCGCGCCGCCGCCGGTGCGCAGCCCGGCGCGCGCGGCACGCTCGGCGGTGCTCCAGCGCGCCGCCATCCGGGCCGCGCGGCGTTCGGCGCGCTCGTCGTGCGCGCGCACGCGGATGTCCTTGATCAGCTTGCCGGTGTCGATGTCCAGCGGGCACGCCAGGCGGCACGACCCGTCGGCCGCGCAGGTCTGCTCGGCGTCGTACTCGTACTGCGCGAGCAGCGCCGACCGCACCGGCGAGCCCTCGGGCTGGCGCGCCATCTCGCGTCGCAGCACGATCCGCTGGCGCGGCGTGGTGGTGAGGTGGCGGCTGGGGCAGACCGGCTCGCATGCGCCGCACTCGATGCAGATGTGCGCCTTGCCGGCCTCTTCGATCGCGGGCGTCGACTTGAGGTCGCGCAGGTGGATCGCCGGGTCCTCGCTCAAGATGCTGTCCGGGTTGAGCACGCCGTCCGGGTCGGCCAGCCGCTTGAGCCGCCACATCAGCGCGGTCGCCTTCGCGCCCCATTCACGCTCGACGTATGGCGCCATGTTGCGCCCGGTGCCGTGCTCGGCCTTCAGCGAGCCGTCGTACTTGTCCACGATCAGCTCGACGAGCCCGGACATGAACGCCTCGTAGCGATCGCGGTCGGCGGGATCGACGAGATTCGGCGTGAGCAGGAAGTGCAGGTTCCCGGCCGAGGCGTGACCGGCCACACCCGGCAGAAAGCCGTGCTCGCCGAGCAGCGCCTGGATGTCGCGCGCCGCTTCGGCGATGCGGCTCGGCGCAACGCAGACGTCCTCGAAGATCGCCGCGCTGCCCTGCGGACGGAACCCGGCGACGATGCCCTGCAGACCCTCGCGCACGCGCCAGAAGACCTCGGTCTCCTCGCGATCGCGCGTGAGGACGGGTTCCTCGCGCAGTTTGCAGCCGGCGATCGCGTCCAGCGCGGCCCGCTCGAGCCGGTCGAGCTGGTCGGCGTCGTCGCTGCGGACCTCGACCAGCAGCAGGGCGCCCTCCGGAGGGAGCTCGCGCCAAGCCTCCGGCACCCCCGGCATGCTGTACGACGCCGCGATCAGCGCCGCGTTCAGCAGCAGCTCGACGGCGCTCGCCCCTGCCTCGACGAGGCCCGGAACGGGTGCTACCGCGTCCTCCATGCTGTCGAAGAACAGCAGGCCGGTCGCGGTCCGGCGGCCGTGGGGAACGGTCTCGAAATCGGCCTCGGCGATGAAGGCGAGCGTGCCCTCGGAGCCGACGAGCAGATGGCGGAAGATCGCGACCGGCTCATCCGCGTCGAGGAACGCGCAGAGGCGGTAACCGGTCGTGTTCTTGATCGCGAACTTGCGCCGGATGCGCGCGACGAGGTCGTCGTCCGCGCGGATCTCGTCGCGGATCTCCGCCAGACCCGACGCCAGCGCCGGCTCGGCCTGGGCGAAGCGCTCGGCGGCGTCGGGCGCGGAGGTGTCGATCACGGTCCCCGACGGCAGCACGAAGGTCAGCGCGCGCAGCGTCTGGTAGCTGTCGTGCACGACGCCGCAGCGCATCCCGCCGGAGTTGTTCGCGATCACACCGCCAACCGTCGCGAAGTCAGTCGACGCGGGATCGGGGCCGACGCGGCGGTCGTGCTTGAAGAGGGCGCGGTTGACATGCCCGAGCACCGTTCCGGGCTTGACGCGGACGCGCGCGCCGTCGTCGAGCACGCGGAACCCGCGAAAGTGCCGGCGCACGTCGACGAGGATCCCGGCGCCCTGCGCCTGCCCGTTGAGGCTGGTGCCACCGGAGCGCAGCGTCACCGGGATGCCGTTGCGCCGGCCGTAGTCCATCGTGGCCGCGACGTCGGCGGCATCGTGCGCCATCACCACCACCTGCGGGATGACGCGGTACGGGCTCGCGTCGGACGCGTAGCGCACGAGGTCGAGCACGCGCGACAGCACGCGGTCGGCGCCGAGCAGGTCCACGAGCTCCGACCGCAGCGGCTCGGGCGTCCCGCCGGCGAGCTCGTCGGGGATGCGGTCGACGGCCGGCTCGGCTACGGGTGGCGCGACCGTCGCCATCACTAGAAGAGCGCCATGCCCGGCGCCACGTCGACCTCCACCAGCTCCGGCTCGCTCGAGGCGAACGCGGCGTCGAGCGCGTCGCGCAGCTCGTCGCGGCCGCGCACGCGGCGCGCGTTCACGCCGTACCCGCTCGCAATCTGCGCGGTCTCCAGCGCCGGAAGGTCCAGCCCCGGCGCCTCGCTGACCTGCTCGAGGTCGGCGAACCACTTCAGAATCCCGTACTCCTCGTTGCGCAGCACGAGGAACGTCACCGGCACCTTGTAGGCGACGGCCGTCCACAGCCCGCTGATCGCGTACTGCGCCGACCCCTCGCCGAGCACGCACACCACGGGCCGGTTCGGCTGTGCCAGCTGGACGCCGACGCCGGCAGAGAGCCCGTAGCCGAGGCCGCCGCCGGCGCAGAAGAAGTAGCTGCCCGGCCGCGAGATCCGCAGGCGGTTGCGCAGCGCGAGCGTGCTGGTCGGCGACTCGAGGACAACGATCCCGTCGTCGGGGAGCGCCTCGCCCAGCGTCGCGTGGACGGCAGACGCGCCGAGCGGATCGCTCTCCTCGACCGGGCCGGGGTCGTCCCGGGGCTCGGGCGGCGGGCGATCCGACTCGCTCACGGCCTCGACGAGCGCCTGCAGCGTGAGCGCGACGTCCGCGACGATCGCGTCGCCCATCGGGGCGCGGGCCGCCTCGTCGGGATCGCTCGTGATCGCCACGAGCGCCGAGCCCGCGGCCAGCGGCGGGCCGGGGATGTAGGGGTAGTAGGGGAAGACCGACGTCCCGACCGCGAGGACCAGGTCGTGCTCGGCGAGCGTCTCGCCGATCGGGCCGATCGCCGGCGGGAGCACGCCGCGGAAGTGGGCGTGGCCCTCGGGGAATCCGAGCCGCCCGCCGCCGGTGGCCGGGGAGGCCCAGACCGGGAGCCGCTGTCGCTCGGCGAGGGCGACGGCGGCGTCCCACCCGCCGCTCGCGTCGATGTCGGGGCCGGCGACGAGAGCGGGGTTGCGGGCCTGCTCCAGCCGCTGCGCGAGCGCCGCAACCGTCTCGGGGTCGGCCTGGGCGCGCGCCGTGACGCTGCGACGAGTCACATGGTGAGCCGCGCCCTCGTCGTCGATCTCCGCGTTCCAGTCGTCCATCGGCAGGGACACGAACGCCGGGCCCTTCGGCGGCAACGACGCATGGTGGATCGCCTGCGCGATCGCGGCGGGGACGTCCTGGGCGCGCGCCGGCTCGTGGCTCCACTTCACGAATGGGTGCGGCACACGGGTCGCGTCGCGATTCGTCAGGTTCGCCTGCATCACGATCTGCGCGCGCACCTGCTGGCCGGCGGTGATCAGGAGCGGCGAGTGGTTGGCCTGCGCGTTGAAGATCGCGCCCATCGCGTTGCCGACGCCCGGCGCGGTGTGGAGGTTGACGTGCGTCACGTTGCGCGACGCCTGCGCGAACCCGTCGGCCATTCCGACGACGACCGCCTCCTGGAGGCCGAGCACATACGTGAAGTCCGACGGGTACTGCCCGAGCATCGGCAGCTCTGTGGAGCCGGGGTTGCCGAAGATCGTCGTCATGCCCCGTTCGCGGAAGAGCTGGAACGTGACCTCTCGCACCGTCGTCATACGCGGAGACCCTCTCACAGCCGGCCGCATAGCATCGCGGGCATGACGCCGCTCCCCGAGGCGATCGAGCGGTGCCGCACGGCGGTCGCCGCCGCGGCCCGCCATCTCGCCGCCGCTGGCCTGGTCCGCGGCACGAGCGGCAACGTGAGCGCCCGCGCGGGCGAGCTGGTGGCGATCACGCCGACGGGCGCCGCGCTCGACGCGCTGGCGGCCGAGCAGGTGTCCGTGATCGACATGGCCGGCACGATCGTGGGCGGCGAGCTCGCGCCGACGTCGGAGCTCGGCCTGCATCTCGGCGTCTACGAGCGCTACGGCGCGGGCGCGGTCGTACACACCCATGCGCCGACCGCGACCGCGGTTTCGTGCGTCCTCGACGAGCTCCCGTGCGTCCACTACGAGATGCTGGCGCTGGGTGGGCCCGTGAAGGTGGTTCCGTACGCGACGTTCGGCACGCCCGAGCTGGCGAAGTCGGTGCTCGACGCGCTCGAGGGACGGCGCGCGGCGCTGCTCGCCAACCACGGCACGGTGACCTACGGCGACGACATCGCGGACGCGGTGGCGGCGAGTGAGCTGCTCGAATGGGCCGCGCTGGTCTACTGGCGCGCGACGGCGATCGGGACGCCGCGGACGCTCGGCCCCGACGCTCTCACTGCGGTCGCGGATGCGATGGCGGTTCGTCGCCGCTCGTCGCAGGCGTGAGCGCGCCACCGCCGGTCGCGCGGCGGATGAGTCGCGGAGCGAGGATGCGCAGCGCCGCAATGACCCAGTACGGCCGGGGCACATAGCGCTCGGCGCGCCCGCCGGGGCCGGCATCCATGATCGCGTCGGCGACGCGCTCGGGCGTCGACAGCAGGCGCCGCGTCAGCGCGCGCTCGCGCAGCTCGCGCTGCGGAAAGCCCTCCGTCGACACGAAGCCGGGCAGCACGATGCCGACGTGCACGCCGTGCTTGCGTTCCTCGACGTGCAGCGCGTCGCTCCACCCGATCAGGGCGAATTTACTCGCGGAATAGGCCCCGGAATTCCCGCGCGACACGCGCCCCGCGACGCTTGCGACGTTCACGATCGCGCTCGGCGTGGAGCGGCGCAGCAGCGGCAGCAGCGCCTCCGTCAGCCGCACCTGGGCGTCGAAGTTCAACTCCATGTGGCGCTTGACGTTGGCCCAGCCCGCGTCGCCGAATTCTCCGCGCCAGGCGCCGCCGGCGTTGTTGACGAGCAGATCGAGCCGGCCGTGCTCCGCCTCCACGGCCGCCGCGATCCGGGCCGGCGCGTCGGGCTCCACGAGGTCGGCGGCGACAACGGTTGCACCGCCGAGCTCCTGCGCCAGCTCGCGCAACCGCTCCTCGCGTCGGGCTACGAGAACGAGACGCGCGCCGGGCTCGCGGGCGAGCCGTCGCGCAGCCGCCTCGCCGAGCCCGCTGGACGCTCCGGTGACAAGCGCGACCACGGGCGCAGCCTATTGAGCCATACGATCCCCGTGTGGACGACGAACGCCGGAGGACGGTCGAGGAGATCTACGACGCCTTTCGCCGGCGCGACTGGGACGCGCTCACAGAGCTGGTCGATCCCGACGTCGAATACGTCAATCCGTCGGACGCGCTCGAACATCCGGGCGAGCGCCACCGCGGGTCGGACCGGCTCGTCGAGATCATGCGGTCGTTTCTCGACCAGTTCGACCAGCTCGACATCGAAATCACGGAGTGGGTCGAGGGCTCATCTGCCGTGATGACGGTCGTCCTGACCCACTTCACCGGCCGGACCAGCAGTGCGCCGGGCACCCAGATTTTTGCCCACGTGTTTCGTTTTCGCGGGCCCGTTGTCGTGGCGTACGAGTGGTACCAGTCCCGTGAGGAAGCCGCGGTGGCCGCCGGGGTCCGCTGATGAGCCGCGTCGCGTACCCACGTCCGGACGTCGACCAGGCCACGCTGAGGGAAGTGGTCGAAGCGCTCGCGCCGCTCGAACGGCGCGCCGGCGGCGACGGCGAGCGCCAGGCGGCGCACTGGATCGCCGACCGGCTCGTCGCCGCGGGTTGTGACGCTCGCGTAGAAGAGGAGCAGTTCCGGCCCGGTTACGCGCCGCTGCTATGCGCGCTCAGTGCCGCCGGAGCGGCCGCGGGCGTGATCGGGTTGCTGTCACGGCGCAGCCGGCGGCTCGGCGCCGCGCTCGCCGGCGCGACGGCGGCGGCGATCGCGGACGACGTCTCCAACGGGCCGCGCTTCGTGCGGCGCGCGACGACGAGCGAGCAGCCGACGTGGAACGTCGTGGCCGAGGCCGGCGACCCGGACGCCGGCCGGACGCTCGTGCTGCTCGCGCATCACGATGCGGCGCCCACCGGCCTGATCTTCGACGATCGCGGACAGCGCGCCGCGGGCGAGCTCTTCCCCGGGGTCATCGAGCGCATCGACACCGCGCTGCCGCTCTGGTGGCCCGTCGTCGGCGCGCCAGCGCTGATCGCGCTCGGCGCCCTGCGCCGCCGGCCGGGTCTGATGGCTGTCGGCGCCGCCGGCTGCGCCGGGTCCGCGGCAGCGTTCGCGGACATCGCGCGCAGCCCGATCGTGCCGGGCGCGAACGACAACCTCACCGCGGTCGGGGTCCTGGTCGCACTCGCCGAGCGCCTGCGCGAGGAGCCGCTCGACGGGCTGCGCGTGTTGCTTGTGTCGTGTGGGGCGGAGGAGGTGCTCCAAGGCGGCATCCACGGGTTCGCCGCCCGGCATTTCCCGCAGCTGGACCGCAACCGCACCTGGGTGCTGAACCTCGACACGCTCGGGTCGCCCGAGCTGGTCCTGCTCGAGGGCGAGGGACCGATCGTCATGGAGGACTACTTCGACCGCCGTTTCCGCGACCTCGTCGCCCGCGTGGCCGAGCGCGCCGACGCGCCGCTGCGCCGCGGGATGCGGGCCCGGTCGAGCACCGACGCGGTCGTTCCCAGCCGGGCGGGCTACCCGACCGCCACGCTCACGTCGATGGGCCGCTACAAGGAGCTGTCCAACTACCACAAGATGACCGACGTCCCCGAGCGGGTCGACTACGGGACGGTCGGCCACGCGCTCGTCGTGGCCGAGGCGGTCGCCCGCGAGCTCTCGCGGTGGGAGTAACTTCCAAACTACGGCCGGGTAGCATTCGACCATGACGGTCGTCACGGCTGCGACGGCGCCGCTCACCCGTGCCGCGGGGTTCCTGCTCAGCGGGCCGGCCACGGTCATCGGCTTGGCGCGCGCGGTGCCCGAGCTCGTGGAGTACCTGCGTGTGCTGGCTCAGCCCGATGGCCCGCTCGTGCGCCTGGCTGGGCTGAAGGATGCGCTCGAGACGCTCTCGCGGGACGACGGCCCCCTCGGCCGGCTCAACGAGACGTCCGAGCGCCTGGCCGAGGTCAGCGTCGCGCTCACGGCGCTCGCACGTGACGGCGGCACGCTCGAGCGGCTCGCTCAGCTCGATTCGAGCCTCGTCCAGCTTGCCGAGCTCGGGCCGCAGCTCGATCGGCTCGCCGACGCGACCGAGGAGATGCGCGAGACCGTCGCGATCCTCGAACGCCTCAACCGCCTGCTCCCGCGCCGGCGCGGCGCGGCCGCGGAGGCGGCTCCCGAGGAGCCGGCCGCCTAACGGCGGGCGCGCCTGCGGACGGCGCTCGCGTCCTCGCTGACGACGATCAGCTCGCCCGCCTCGCCGGGCGCCGCGCCCTCGCTGAACAGGAACGCCGTGAAGAGCGTTGCCGGTCTGCCGCTCGGGGCCGTGATGCGTGCGACGGACGCGTTGCCGAAGGCGCGGCTGCCCCCGTGCGTTCGCACTCGCAGCGCGCGCAGCGTTCCGGCGGCGACGTCGCGCAGGAACAGGCGCCAGCTGCCGAAGTCGTTGCGGGTGTACTGCGCCTCGTGCACGAGCAGGCGCTGTCCGCCGAGCCGCACCTCGCTGCGGTCGCCGATGTTGCCCGCGGGCGGCGCCGAGAATCCCTCGTGCAGCTCGGTCAGCGACAGGAACGACTGGTTGAGCGCCGGCTCGTCGCGCGTGCGCCAGCTTCGCCATCCGGTCAGCGTGGCCGACGCCTGGCGATCGACGTCGGGGAAGCCGTCGCCGTCGATGTCCTCGAAGTAATGGAAGCCGAGCTCGATCCGCGAATGCCGCAGATCGGGCGACAGAACCGCGGAGATGAAGTGCGGCGTGCCCTCGGCGTGCCCGGACAGCGTCAGCGGAGCTGTGAACTGCCGCGAGTGGTTGCCCGCGAGCAGGCGCTCCAGCGACGGGTAATAGCGCAGCCGCAGGTTGATGCGGTCGACGAGGCCCTGAAGGACGGCGAGTTCGGGCGGCAGCGGGATCCGCGGCACGAGCGAGAGCGTGCTGGCCTTCTCGTACGCGACGATGAAGCCGTTGCCGACCGCGGCGATCGCGCCCTGCGACGCGTCGGTGTCGAGCGCCGCCCGCTGGTCCCAGTCGAGCAGGTTCTTCGAAGTGGAGATGTTGAGCTCGAAGCGGCCGGCGACGACCGCGTGCGAGATGCCGAGATACCCCGAAGGCGTCTGGATGACGTCGAGCGCCTCGAGCGGCAACCCGCGGTCGTCCTTTGCGTCGTAGCGGTGATGCGTCGCTGCAGGTACGTCCTCGAGCACAGCGCGCAGGGCAGCCGCGGGCGCGCTCTCCTGCGCGCGCGCGGGCGCAGCCGCAATCGCGAGCACCGCCGCCCATCCGAGGGCGAGTACGAATGGCCTCCTGCCGTCCCCCACCGTCAGTGGAGGGTAGCGTCAGCAGCCGAATCCGGATAGGGCTGTGTCTGAGGCCGATGGCGGCACTGAGGCCCGGCTCGTGGCCCACTCGGACGGCGTCAGCCCGAGCTCGAGGTCGAGCGTGCCGCCGGAGCGCACGGCACTGTCGAAGATCCAGGACCGCTGCAGAGGCGCGCCGTTCAGCCGGGCCGACTGCACGTACGGCGTCAGCGGCGAAGCGCCTGGCGCGCGCACCGTGAAGTCGCCGCCCTCGAGATGCAGCGTCGCGCGCTCGAACTGCGGCGACCCGATGACGTGCAGCGGCGCGCCGGGGGTGACGGGGCCGAACCCGAGCGCCGAGAAGACGTGCCAAGCGGACAGCCCGCCGAGGTCGTCGTTGCCCGGCAGCCCGTCGATCGTCGCCCTGAACAGCGTTCGCACGTCGCGCATGACGCGCGCCACCTGCCACGGCCGTCCCGCGAACGCCGGCATCCACGGCGCCTGGATGTCGTGCTCGTTGCCGGGCGCGTACTGCGGAAGCCGATACACGAGGCCGAACAGCGTTGCGCGGTTCTGGACCTCCGGCGGTAGCGCGAAGAACACGTCGAAGCGCGTGCCGACCTCCTCGTCGCCGCCCATGCGGTCGAACAGCCCGCGCGCGTCGTGCGGCGCGAGCCACGAGTACTGCCACGAGTTGCCCTCCTGGAACCCGGTCTCGTCGGTCGTCAGGAACGGCTCGTGCCAGCTGCCGTCTGCGCCGCGCGGACGGATCCAGCGGGTCTCGGGGTCGAGGATGTTGCGGTAGCGCAGGGAGTCGGCGAGCAGTCGCGCCGCGTCCTCGGCGCGGCCGAGCCGCTGGGCGACGAGCGCGAGCGCGAAGTCGGCGACGCCGTACTCGAGCGTCGTCCCGGGGCGGTCGGGCAGGTAGCCGTGGGCGTCGAGCTCAGCCGGGCGATGCGTACGCAGCTCGAGCGCGGCCTCGTAGAGCGCCTCGAGCTCGGAACCCCCGACAATCCCGCGGCACGCTCCGTCGGCGATCATCGGGATCGCCGGGTCGCCCGACATGTGCGCCGCGTCGATGCTGTGCTCGCCCCAGCGCGGCAGCTTGCCGCCCTGTTGTGCGTCGGCCAGCAGCGAGCGCAACATGTCGCCGTAGCGCGCGGGCTGCAGCAGCGCCTGCAGCTGGTTTGTCGACTTGTACGTGTCCCAGGACGAGAAGTTCGCGTATTGCACGCGCCCGTCGGCGACGTGGATCGCGTCGTCCTGGCCGCGATAACGGCCGTCCGCGTCGGTGAACACGTTGGGATGCAGGAACGAGCGGTACAGCGACGTGTAGAACGCGCGCCGGTCGAGCGGGCTGCCGCCGCCGAGCTCGACGCGCGCCAGCTCGGCGTTCCACGCGGCGCGCGCCCGCGAGCGCATGCCCGCGAAGTCGAACGTCGGGGCGTCGGCGTCGAGGTTGCGTCGCGCGCCCTCCTCGTCGACGAACGAGATGCCCACTTTGACCGTCACAGCGCGCTTGAGCGTCGCGTCGAAGCTCACCCATCCGCCGGCGCTGGTGCCGCTGCCCGCGAATGTGCCGGCCTTCTTGAACGGCCGGTCGAAGCGCGCGACGAAGAACACCGGATAGCGCCCGCGGCGCGAGCCGCTGATCTCGGCCGGCCCGCTGACCCGCCAGGTCGCCGGCGCCACGCCCTCGACGCTGCGCGCGGTGTCCATGATCACGCGCGCGTCAGGCACCGGCGGGAACGTGTAGCGCTGCATCGCGGCGCGCGTGGCGGCGGTCAGCTCGACCGTAGTGAGCGACGGCAGCAGCGTCACGCGGTAATAGCCGGGCTCGGCGCGCTCGCCGACGTGGGAATACGGTGAGCCGTACTGCAGCGGGTCGTTCGTCGCCGGCCCGATCGTCGGCATGAACGGGATGTCGCCGCCCTTCTTGACGCCGGGGCCCGAGAGGTGGACGAGGCTGAAGCCCTGGATCGCCGGGTCGCTCCAGAGGTAGCCGCTGTATGCGAATTCTCCGCGCGTATCCGGCGAGTTCTGGACCATGCCGAACGGCACGACGGCACCCGGGAAGATGAACCCGGGGGCGAACGTCCCGATCATCGGGTCGACCTCGGCCGCCAGATCCGCGTGCGCCGCGGCCGGCACGCAGGCCAGGACCATCATCCCCACCACCAGACCTCGCCGCATCGAATGCTGCAACGCAGGCAGTGGTTCGAAATGGCGGACCGCTCTCCGGTACGGTCGGCAGCTCATGGGCGGGGAGCCGCAGATGGTCCAGCTCACCGGCGTGCGGAAGTCGTTCGACGACAACCTCGTGCTCGACGGGATCGACCTCGTGATCGGCCGCGGCGAGGCGATCGTCGTCGCCGGCCCCTCCGGTTCCGGCAAGTCGACGATGCTGCGCTGCATCAACGGCCTCGAGCCGATCGACGAGGGCTCGATCACGGTCGACGGCCAGCGCGTCGACACGGCCGGCCGCGGGCTGCCGCGGCTGCGTGCGGACATCGGCATGGTGTTCCAGCAGTTCAACCTGTTCCCTCACATGACGGTCGAGCGCAACGTGATGCTCGCGCCGCAGAAGGTCCGCGACCTCGACGAGCGGGAGGCGCGCCGGCGCGCGCACGAGCTGCTCGAGCGCGTCGGCATCCCGGAGAAGTCCGACGCCTATCCGGCGGACCTGTCCGGAGGTCAGCAGCAACGCGTCGCGATCGCGCGCGCGCTGGCGATGGAGCCGAAGCTGATGCTCTTCGACGAGCCGACGTCGGCCCTGGACCCGGAGATGATCCGCGAGGTCCTAGACGTGATGCGCGACCTCGCGCGGTCGGGGATGACGATGGTCGTCGTCACGCACGAGATGGGGTTCGCGCGCGAGGTGTGCGACAGGCTCGTGTTCATCGACGAGGGCCGCATCGTCGAGGAGGCGCCGCCCGAGGAGTTCTTCACCAGCGCCCGCAGCGAGCGGGCGCGCGAGTTCGTCGACAAGATCATCCATCACTAGGAGGAGACACACGTGGACAAGACCAGATGGCGCTGGCTGCTGACCGCCTTAGCGGTTCTCGCACTTGCCCTCGTCGGCGCCGGGTGCGGCGACGACGACGATGACGACGGCGGCTCTGCCGCGACGACGCCGGCGCAGACCGAGGAGTTCCCCGCCGGCAGCACGATGGCGAAGATCCAGGACAAGGGCGAGATCGTCATCGGCGTCAAGTACGACGTGCCGCCGTTCGGGTTCAAGAACCCGCGGTCCGGCGCGATCGAGGGCTTCGACGTCGACTTCGGCAAGGCGATCGCCGAGGCGCTCGGCGTCAAGCCGAAGCTCGTCGAGGCGATCTCTGACAACCGCATCCCGTTTATCGAGAACGGGACGGTCGACCTGATCCTCTCGACGATGACGATCAACGAGGAGCGCGCGACGGAGATCAGCTTTACCGACCCGTACTTCGTCGCCCACGGCCGCATCCTGCAGAAGAAGGGTGGCGACCTCACCGGTGTCGACGACCTCGCCGGCAAGAAGGTCTGCACCACACTGGGCTCCACATACGAGGAGACGCTGAAAAAGCAGGCCCCGAAGGCGGACCTCAAGCTCGTCGAGACCTACTCCGAGTGTCTGGAGCTGATCCAGAACGGCGCCGTCGATGCGGTCTCGACCGACGACGTGATCCTGACGGGGATGATCGCCCAGGACGACTCGCTCGAGTTGGTGAAGGGCGAGGAGCTCACCGTCGAGCCCTACGGCGGCGGCTTCAAGAAGGACGACACGCAGTTCCAGGAGTTCCTCAACGACGTGCTCGAGGACTACAAGTCGGACGGGCGCTGGAAGGCGTCCTACGACAAGTGGCTCGGCAAGCACACGGGTGAGGAGCAGGAGCCCCCGACGGCGTCGCTCCAGGACGCGCTGGAAGGGAACGCCGAGTAAGGAACAGCGAACGTCGTGATCGACGTCCTCAGCGACAACCTCGACGCGTTCACGTCGGGCCTGTGGGTGACCGCGCGGCTGGTGCTCGCCAGCTTCGCGGTCGCCGTCGCGCTGGGCACGTTGATCGCGGCGCTACGGGTCTCGAAATCGGCGGCCGCGCGCGCGGCGGCGACCGTCTACACGGAGGTCTTCCGCGGCGTGCCGCTGCTCGTGCTGCTGTTCATCTCGTTCGCAGGGGTGAGGCGCGGGGGCGTGGCCATCGACGCCTGGACCGCGGGCATCGTTTCGCTAGGCGTCTACACGTCCGCCTATGTCGCCGAGGCGCTGCGCTCCGGGATGACCGCGGTCAGCAAGGGCCAGCGCGAGGCGGGTCTCTCGCTCGGGTTCAGCGAGCGCGACGTGCTGCGGCGGATCGTGCTGCCGCAGGCGTTCCGCACGGTGATCCCGCCGCTCGGGTCGATCACGATCGCGATGATCAAGAACTCTGCGATCGTCGGCGCGTCGCTGCTGGCGCTGCCGGATCTGCTCAAGCAGGCCCGGATCGTCAACTCGAACACGTTCCAGACGCACGAGTCGTTCTTCTGGGCGGCCGTCGGGTTCCTGCTGCTGACCGTGACGACAACCGTGGTCTTCCGCGGCCTGGAGGCGCGCTTCGCGATCCGGCGATGAGCTACCTCTTCAGCGCGGACAACTGGGAGTGGCTGTGGACCGAGCGCAACGCGCGGTTCCTGGTCGAGGGCTTCCTGATCAACCTCGAGATCGCGGTGATCGCGATGGTCATGTCGCTCGCATTCGGGCTCGCGCTCGCGCTGATGGCGATCGCGCGCGCGACACCTGTGCGGCTGGCGGCCAAGCTGTGGGTTGACGTCTTCCGCAACCTGCCGCTGATCCTCCTGATCCTCTATCTGGCGCTCTCGCTGCCCGACGGGGTCAAGGAGTTCTGGAGCGACAACGCGCCCGGGTTCCTGCCCGACGCGCTGAAGCACGAGCTGATCCTGGCCGGCATCGGCGGGCTTGTGCTCTACAACAGCGCCGTGATCGCGGAGATCATGCGTGCGGGCATCCTGTCGCTGGACCGCGGCCAGCGCGAGGCCGCGGCGGCGCTCGGCATGTCCTACGGCCAGCAGATGCGGCTCGTCGTCCTGCCGCAGGGGCTGCGGAGGATGGTCCCGGCGACGGTGTCGCAGCTGATCACGCTGAACAAGGACACGACGCTCGTCTCGATCATCGCGATCCAGGAGGCGGTGCGCTCGGGACGCATCCTGTCCAACACTGCCGGCAACCCGTTCGTCGGCGGCGGCGACGTGCAGGCGCCGATCCTGCACGTGATGATCTTCATCGGGCTCCTGTTCGTGCTCGTCAACTACGGGCTGTCCCGTCTCTCCCGAAGGCTCGAGGTGCGCGAGCAGCAGCGAACGGCTGCGCGGCGACCGGTTCAGGTCACGGGCGTCGAGGAGCTCGCTACGCCGGTCTAGTGACGAACGTCACACTCGCTGGTCTCACGCGCGCGTAGCTTCGCTGGGGAGATGCTTGCGTTGATAACACTTTCCGGCGGGGCCTGGATCTTCCTGGCCATCATCTGCGTGTGGCTGGTCGCGACCGCATGGGGCTTGTACAGCCGCACCGGCAGCGCGATCAACCAGCGTTCGTTCCACAGCGCGTACCTCGGCCAGCCGGGTGCGCACCTCGACAGCGTCATGACGCACGACCGCGTCGCGGCGCGCCAGTTGACGCGCGGCACCCGCCCGTAGCCCGGCGCCAGAGCGCCGTGTCGTTGGGGGGACAGTCCCCTCAGTGACACGTGAGAGGATGCGCCGCGATGGCGCCGGCCGAGGTGACAGCGCAGGAGGCTGCGGCTCGCGTGAACCAGACCGACACGCTCGGGCTGCCGCTCGGCACCGGCCATCCGCCTGCGTTCCTGCGCGAGCTCGGCGAGCGCGACGACTGGAAGGACCTGCGCGTGGGCGGTGCGCTCGTGACCGTCGGCACCGAGCTGTTCACGCGCTCGGGGGTCCACTATCTGTCGGGGTTCTTCGGGCCGTTCGAGCGCGCGCTGCGCGATCAGGGCGCGAACATCGGCTTCGCACCCGCCGACTTCCGCCGCTTTGCGCCGCTGCTCGAGCGTACGGCGCCGCGCGTGATGGCGACCGCGGCGGCGCCGCCTGACGGCGACGGCCTGTGCAGCCTCTCGCTCCACGCCGGCGGGACCATCCCCGAGCTGCGCAAGGCGGGTGCCGATTCCGAGCGCGTGCTGGTCGTCGAAGTGTCGGAGCGTTTCCCGCGCACCCGCGGCCTGCCGCCGGATCACATGCACGCGCTGCACGTCGACGAGATCGACGTGCTCGTGCGCAGCGAGGACGGCCCGATCGCCCTCCCCGAGCCCGAGGCGACCGATGTGGATCGCGCGATCGCGGACCACGCGAGGAAATACGTGCCCGACGGCGCGACGCTGCAGACCGGCATCGGCTCGATCCCGTCGGCGATCGCGCGCGAGCTCGCCGAGGGCGACGGCGGCGGCTACGGCGTGCACACGGAGATGTTCACCGACGGTCTGATGCGGCTGCACCGCGCCGGGAAGGTGTCGAACAAGAAGGGCCAGTTCGACGGGGTCTCGGTCGCGACGTTCGCGATGGGCTCCGAAGACCTGTACAGCTGGCTCGAGAACAACGACGAGGTCGCGTTCCTGCCGGTCGAGGTCGTCAACGCGCCTGAGATCATCGGGCGCAACGAGCTGATGATCACGATCAACGGCGCACTGGGAGTGGACGTCCACGGCCAGGTCGTCGCGGACACCATCGGCGGCGACCAGTTCTCGGGCATCGGGGGGCAGGAGGACTTCATCTCGGGCCCGGGCCTCTCGCTCTCGCAGCGGTCGCTGCTCTGTCTGCCGTCGACGGCGAAGGTCGACGGGCGCACGATCTCTCGCATCGTGCCCTGGTTCGGTGCGGGCGCGGTCATCACGACCCCGCGCCACCAGGTCGACATCGTCGTCACCGAGTACGGCGCCGCCGAGCTCGAGGGCAAGACCGTGCACCAGCGCGGCGAGGCCCTGGCCGCAATCGCACACCCCGACTTCCGCGACGAGCTGCTCGAGGCGGCGGAGCGCGCGTCCAAGGGCCGCTCGCCGCGCCCGGCTGCGTAAGTGCGAATAGTTCGTACTCACGCAGCCCACGAGCAATCGGACACGGTGTCAGCCGGCCGGCCGCTAGGCTCGAAATGGATGGGGACCGCCGAAGAACGCCTGACGCTGGATCCCGGCACGCTCGAGCGGTACGCGGATCTGGTCGTCGGGTTCGCGGCCAACGTCCAGCCGGATCAGGTGGTCGCGATCGGCTCGGAGATCGGCAAGGAAGACTTCACGCGGGCGCTGGCGGCCAGCGCTTACCGCCATGACGCCCGCTTCGTCGACGTCTCGTACTTCGACCTCCACGTCAAGCGCGCCCGCGTCGAGCACGCACGGGAAGACACGCTCGGCTTCGTCCCCTCGTGGTACGGCGAGCGGGTGCTGGAGCTGGGTCGCCAGCGCTGCGCGCGGATCGGGCTGACCGGGCCGTCGTTCCCCGGGCTGATGGAGGGTCTCGACCCCGCCCGTGCGGGTCGCGACCAGCTGCCGATGGTCAAGGAGACGGGCCTCGTCGTGAACGACCTCACGACCAACTGGACCGCGGTTCCGTGCCCCACGCCCGCATGGGCCGAGCTAGTGCACCCGGACCTGTCCGCCCAGGACGCGTGGTCACGGCTCTGCGACGACATCCTCCACGTCTGCCGGCTCGACGAGCCGGACCCGATCGCGTCGTGGAGCGAGCGCATCGAAGTGCTGCTGCGCGCGTCCGCGGCCCTCAACGAGCGCCGCTTCGACGCGCTGCGCTTCCGCGGACCGGGCACGGACCTCGAGGTCGGGCTGCTGCCCTCGTCGAGATGGTTGGCCGCGCGCTTCCAGACAGTTGACGGCATCGTCCACATGCCGAACCTCCCGAGCGAGGAGGTCTTCACGACGCCGGACCCGACGCGGACGGAGGGCGTCGTGCGCTCGACGAAACCGCTCGTCGTCGGCGGCTCGATCATCCGCGGGCTCCAGGTCGAGTTCCGTGAGGGGCGCGCAGTGCGCATCGACGCCGACGAGAACGCCGACGTCCTGCGCGCCTACGCGCAGCGCGACGAGGCGGCCGCGCGTCTGGGAGAAGTCGCGCTGGTCGACGGCGCGGGCCGCATCGGCGCGCTCGACACGGTCTTCTTCGACACGCTGCTGGACGAGAACGCGGCGAGCCACGTCGCGCTCGGCCGGGCGTATGCGATGGGCGTCGGAGACCAGGACGTCGAGCGCATCAACGCGTCCTCGATCCACGTCGACTTCATGATCGGCGGGCCGGAGGTAGCGACCTTCGGCGTCACCGCCGACGGGGCCGAGGTGCCGGTTATGATCGGCGGCCAGTGGCAGGTCTAGGCTGCCGCCCTTCGCCTCGCAGCACGCGCTCATAGCCAATCCAGACGACGTTGAGCGCTGTCGTGACGATCTGCTCGCGCGGAACGTCGGGATGGTCCAGCCACCAGATCGCCAGGCCGGTGAGGCCGGCGCGCATGACCTCCGCGGCCATCTCGAGCGCCTCGGCGTCGGAGCCGGCGATCAGCTCGGCGCCGGGCTCCTGCCCGAGCAGCACGCCCAGCGCTGTGCGCGCCTGCGCCTGGATCTGCTGGTGGTCGGCCTGTGCCTCCGGGTCGCCGCTCGCATGCTGGAAGTACATCTTCGCCGCGAACGGGTGCGACTCGACGTAGCCGGCCCAGGCCTCGATTGCGCCGGGCACGCGCACGTCGACGGGCTCGGGGGAGAAGAGGTGCTCGCGCCACATCTCCAGTAGCTCGTCGCGTGTGCGCTCGAGCAGGCGGCGGTGCAGGTCGCGCTTGGAGGCGAAGTGGTCGTAGACGACCGGCGGCGACACGCCCGAGCGGCGGGCGATCTCGTCGATCGATGCGGAGTGGTAGCCGCGCTCGGCGAACACCTCGGTGGCGGCGCGCTCGATGACCTCGCGGCGCGCCTCCTTCGTCATGCGTGTACGGGTCGGGGCTTTTGACAACCTAACGATCACTAGGTAGCGTAGCGGACATGCCCGACTACACCGCACACGATCCGGTCTTTCGCATGCGCCATCGGTTCTGGGAGACGACCGATGCGGATGGCGGCAGGGTGCTGCACGTGGAGAGCGAGGTGGATCCCGGCGGCGGTGTCACGGCGCACGTCCATCACGGCATGGAGGAGCGCTTCACCGTCCTCGCCGGCCGCGCCGAGTTCCTCTCCGGCCGCCGCTGGGTCGCCGCGGGGCCTGGGGAGACCGTCGTGGTGCCGCCGGGCACGCGGCATGCGTTCCGCAACCGCGGCGACGAGGTCACGCGGTTCGTGTGCGACGCGCGCCCGCCGTCATCGCTGCAGAAGTTCCTCGAGGACACCGCCGCGCTGTCGGGCGCGGGCACGTTCACGCGCCATGGGCTGCCGCGCGGCCCGCGCGCCCTGCTCCGGGCCGCGGTGCTCGTCGACGAGCACCGCGACATGGTCGAGCTCGGGTTCCCGCCGCTTCCGCCGCGCCCCCTTCAGGACTGGGTTATGCGTCCGCTCGCGCGGCTCGCTCGCCGGCGCGACGACGCGCGATCGCAACGGCGGTCGAGCCGGTCGCGACGAACAGCTCAGTGAAGTCGTCGATCAGCTGCTCGCGCGTGACGGACAGGCTGCCGTCGAGCCAGGTGATCAGGAGCTCTGCGAGGCCGCCGACGAGCAGCGCGCTGGTCAGCTCGACGATCGGGTCCTGCTCGTCGGGCGTGCCGTAGAAGTCGCGCGCCTGCGCGGACAGCAGCTGGGCGAACAGCCGCATCGTGTCGAGCCGGCGGCGCATCAGGCGCTCGGACCCGAGCGCCTCCACGAACGCCAGGCGTGCGCGCCGCGGGTCGTCGGTCAGGCGGCTGACGAACGTCGCGATCGCGGCGTGGGATTTGGCGTGGGCGTCGTGCGGCGCGGCGTCGAGCGCCGCGAGCATCGCCTGCGTCGTGTCGGCGAGCATCTCGTCGAAGACCGCGACGACGAGCGCGTCGAGGTCCTCGAAGCTCTCGTAGAAGTAGCGCGACGTGAGCCCCGCGCGGCGACAGACAGCTCTTACCGTGGTGCCCTGCCAGCCCTCGGTTCCGAGCAGGTCCAGCGCCGCCTCGACGAGGCGGGCGCGGCGCTCGGCCTGGCGCTGCGCCGCGGGCACGCCCCCATAGACACCGGCCGGCATGACGGTTAATATAATCTGACTACGCCCGTTTCCTAAATGGAGATGTGTGATGGCTGACGGCTACTTCCCGAGCGGGACCTCGATGCTGCGGCGCGTGCACAGCGAGCGCGCCGTAGGACTTCTGTTCGGCCAGCGCGCACTGATGATCGGCGCGCTCGACGTGCTCTCCTACGCGGGGACGAGCATCCACTCGGCCGCCAAGTGGACGCCGTTCCAGCGCCTCACCCATACGGGCAAGATGTTCGAGCACGTCTTCTTCGGCACGCGGGAGGAGGCCGATCGCGCGCTCGCGTTCGTGCGCCGCCTGCACGAGCGCGTCCGCGGCGAACTGCCCGAGGCGATCGGTCCGTTCCCCGCGGGCACGCCCTACTCCGCGCTGGATCCGAAGCTGATGCTCAACGGCGTCGTCGGCCCCGTCGCCGACTCGGCCCAGGTTCTCTATGAGCACTTCGTCCGCCGGCTCGACGACGACGAGCGCGAGGCGCTGTGGCAGGACTACGTCCTGTTCGGCGAGTTGTTCGGGATGCCGCGCGACGCCGCGCCCGCGACTTATGCCGGATTTCGCGCGTACTGGGACGAGCACATGGCCTCGGACGAGATCTTCCTCAGCGACGAGGCGCGGATGGCGGGCTTCCACACCGGCTTCAGGATCCCGGTCCCGTGGCATGCGCAGCCGGGCATGGAGGTCACCGAGTTCCTGCTGCTCGGCTCGCTCCCCGCGCACGTGCGGGAGCTGTACGGCCTGTCCTGGGGCCGGCCGCAGGAGCTTGCGTTCCAGGCGATGGCGCTCGCGATCCGCCGCTCGCGGCCGGTCGTGCCGCGCGCGCTACGCCGCGGCAGCTGCATCCCGTTCTTCGACGTCGTCGCCCAGACGGAGCGCAAGCGGCTTCGCAACGGCCGCCCGTCGTGGGTGCCGCCGCCCGGCGTCTCGGTCACGATGCCGCCGCCCCCGCGCAGCCTGTCGATCGACCCCCCGCCGGGGATGTCGATCGCCGAGTGACACCAAGGGGCCAGTCCCCTTAGTGACACGCCGCTCCCGAAACTAGGATTCCGCGGCGTGGAGCCTGCGGAGGTGGTCCGCCGCTTGTTCGACGCGTTCGCGCGTCGCGACCTCGGCGTCGCATTGGAGCTGTCCGCCGCAGACGTCGAGCTGTGGCCACAGGGCACCGCGGAGGAGCTGGGCCGCGACGCGCCCTACCGCGGGCATGACGGCATCCGCGACTACTTCGCCGACGTGGCGCGCGCCTGGGAGTCGCTCGCAGTGGAGCCGGGCGAGCTGCGCGCCGCGGCGGGCGGCGTCGTCGCCTTTGGGACGATTCGAGGGCGGACGCGCACCGGCGTGGACGTCGTCGCCCCGGTGATCTGGGTCTTTCAGCTGCGCGACGGGCTGGTCGTCTCGGGCCGCATCACCAATACGGCGCCGAGCTGAGCGCGCGCACGCGCGGTGCCGCGTGACATCCGCGCGACGCCGAGCGTCAGCCCGATCACGAAGAGGCCCCAGACCAGCGCGCTGAGCGCGAGCCCGAGCACCCACAGCCAGTTCGGGACGTCGCCCTTCGTCTCGCGCAGCACGATCAGGTTGTCGTCGCCGAACGGGCGCGTGAACGAGGCGGGCGCCGGCAGCGCGGCGCCGGCGGACTTGCGCATCGCGCGAGCGAGCTCTTCCGCAGTCACAGCGGCGGGCAGGACCTGCTCCGCGTTCGGGAGCCCGCGGTCGACGGGCAGTCGCATCGGGACCGCGCCGCGCTCGCGCCCGCGGTTCATGCGCAGCCCCACCTTCCAAGTGCCGTAGAGCGGAATTGGGCGGGTGGAGCGGTAGACGCCGGGCCCGATCTTCTCGAGCCGGTCGACGACGCGGTTGTGGCCGCTCCCGCCCTGCCAGGCGAGCACGTAGAGCCAGTTGGCGCCGTCGGCGGCGTCGCGCGGCTCGAGCCTGATGGTGGCCAGCGCCTCGCGGTTGGGCGCGGACTTCACATCCGTCAGCGCGATGTGGGCGCGTGCCTCGGGGACGTGCTTGTCGGCGGCGCTGATGCCCAGCGCGACCAGCGCCGCGAACGACGCGGTGCAGGCGGCGCGGGCGACATGAGGCGGCGGCAGCTGGCCGCGCAGCGCGGCGGCGAACAGCGCGCCCACAACTCCTGCGGCCACGCCGCCGGCGGCTGCGGTCAGCGGCCCCTCGGGCCAGAGCTCGCCGCTCCACGGCAGCGGCATCACCAGCTGCGACCAGGCGTACTCGCCAGCGAACCCGATCGTTCCGCAGCCGAGGCCCGCCAGGGCCCCGAAGGCGAGCATCCGCCGGTGCGGGTGCGCGACCAGCGCGGCCAGCTCGACGCTGATCGCGGCGGCGATCAGCAGCGGCATCGACGACAACGCTGCGCCGCCGGCCATCGGCACGAGGATCCCGCTGACGCGGATGATCGCGTAGAACGCCCACGCGCCGAGCGCGCTCCCGGGCCCGACCCATGCGCGCGCCGTCGTGAAGACGAGCGCCGAGAACGCGACGAGCAGGAACGGTTGCCAAACCTGGCGGTAGAGCGGGACGCCCCAGTCGTACTCGGCGAGGAACAGCTCGAGGCCGCACAGGAGTCCGCCAAGCAGCGCGATGCGCTGGAACCGCTGCCAGAACACCCACAGCAGGCCGGGCTCGACGTCCGGGTTGCGCTGGCGGCGCGCGGTCGCGCCCTCCTTGAGGAGCAGCAGCATCCCGACGACCGTGAGGATGCCGCCGCAGAGGAACACGAAGTGGGTGGGGGACCAGAGCGTCACGTCCTGGCCGTAGATGCGGTGCCAGACGTCGTCGAGGCCCAGCGTGGCGAGGCCGAACGCCATGCAGCCCGTCAGCAGCACGCCGCCGAGCGGGACCTTCCAGCCCGGCGCGATCCGCACCCATGACGGGCCGGCGTCCTTCTGGTCGGCCATGCCGAGGCAGATGATCCCCGCGGCCAGCGTCGTGAAGATCCCCAGCAGCAGCGGCCAGTGGCCCGGGTTGCCGAGCGGCCCGTCGTCGCGCCCGTTGTTGATGTGGTAACCGATGTCGCCGAGGCCGCCCCACATCGCGGTCAACAGGCCGACAACCGCGATCATCACCGGCAGGGCCGCCCAGCCCGGCAGGCCGTAGACCCGGCCGGCGCCGCGGCCGGCCCGCTCCAGCACCTGCGTACGGCCCGCGCGATGTGCGTGCACGAGCCAGAGGACGGCAGCCGTGCCTCCGAAGTACACGAGGCCGAGCGCGATCAGCTGGCCGATCGGCGCGCCGCCGGCGGGCGCAGCCTCGGTCATGTGGCCGGCTCCAGGACATAGTCCTGCGCGCGGAAGCGCCGCGTGCGCCACCAGTACTCGAAGGTCCAGCCCGGCCAGATCGTCGGGTTGCGGCCGTCGGCGGTCAGGTACCAGCTCTGACAGCCGCCGGCGGTCCAGACCGTCCCCTGATGGCGCGACTCCAGCTCCGCATTGAATGCGTCCTGCACGTCGCTGCGCACCTCGACCGTGCGCGCGCTGCGCTTGTCCACGACGCGCAGCGCGTCGACCACGTAGTCGATCTGCGCCTCGACCATGTTGAGCAGCGAGTTGTTGCCCTGGCCCGTGTTCGGCCCGACGAGCATGAAGAAGTTCGGGAAGCCCGCCACGCTCGTGCCGAGGTACGCCTGCGGGAACCCGTCCCAGACCTCGCTGATCGACCGCCCGTCGCGACCGCGGACGCGGCCGAGGTTCGGCTGGTCCCAGATCTGGAAGCCGGTGCCGAGGATGATCGTGTCGACCTCGTGCACGGCGCCGCTGCGAGTCACGACGGCGTCCGGGCGGACCTCGGCGATAGCGTCGGTGACCAGCTCCACGTTGGGCTGCTGCAGCGCCGGGTACCAGTCGCTCGACAGGACCATCCGCTTGCACCCGATGCGGTAGTTCGGGCGCAGCTTGCGGCGCAAGTCGCGGTCGGGCACCTGGCGGCGCAGGTGCCAGCGCGCTACGCGCTCCATCACGGCGAGCAGCCGCTTGTTGCCGAGCAGGACCGGCGTCGCGCTCTCGAACAAGGCGAAGATGCCGCCGCGCAACGCCCGCTGCATCCCTGGGACATTGCGCAGCAGCACTCGCTCCAGGCGACTGGAGGAACGGTCGGGGCGGGGAAGGATCCACGGCGGCGTGCGCTGGAACAGCACCAGCTTGGCGACGTCGGGCTGGATCGCCGGGACGAACTGCGCCGCCGATGCGCCCGTGCCGATGACCGCGACGCGGGCGCCCTGCAGATCGTGCCCGTGGTCCCAGCGCGCCGAGTGGAAGACGGTGCCCTCGAAGCTGTCCAGGCCCTTGATGTCGGGGATGTGCGGCTCGGTCAGCCCGCCGACGGCGGAGACCGCGAAGTCGGACGTCAGCTCGCCGCGGCTCGTCGTCGCGACCCATCGCCGTGCGTCGTCGTCCCAGTGCGACTCGATCAGATCGTGGCCGAAGCGGATGTGATCGAGCACGCCGTACTTGCGCGCGCAGCGCTGGAGGTAGCCCAGGATCTCGGCCTGCGGCGAGAAGACGCGGCCCCAGTCGGGGTTGCGCTCGAACGAGTACGAGTAGAGGTGGGACGGGACGTCGCAGGCGCACCCGGGGTAGGTGTTGTCGCGCCACGTGCCGCCGAGGTCCTCGGCACGCTCCAGCACGACGAAGTCGTCGATCCCCGCCTGCTTGAGCTTGATTGCCATCCCGAGGCCGGAGAAGCCGGCACCGACGATGGCGACCTTGAAGTGCTCGCGGCCAGACACCAGAACGAACTTTACAAATCTTGTCAAGTTGTAAAGCGACCGGCGCGCAGCTACCTTGTCCGGACGATGCGCCGGAGCAGGAAGATTCGCGACCCGCTGCTGGACAAGATCCTCCTCAGCGAGGCGCAGCCGGTGGACGCGGCGAGCGAGAAGATCCTGGCCGCGGCTGTCAACCAGGCCGAGGAGTTCGGCCTGCGCCGGTTCACGATCGACGACGTCGCGCGGCGCGTCGGCGTGTCGCGCGTGACGATCTACCGCTACTTCCCGCGCAAGGACCAGCTCGTCGAGGCCGTGCTGATGCGCGAGCTGCGCAAGTTCCTCAGGGACATCGACGAGGCGGTCGCGCCATACGAAACGCTCGAGGAGCGGCTCGTCGAGGGCTTCGTGTTAGCGCTCACGTCGCTGCGCGACCACCGGCTCCTCAACCGTCTGCTGCGCACCGAGCCCGAGCTCTTGCTGCCGCACCTGACGCTGAAGGGCGGGCGCGTGCTCGCCGCCTCACGCGAGTTCATCGCCGGCTTCGCCCACCGCGAAGCCGACGGAGGCCGGCTGCCGCTGACCGATGCCGACATCGAGGGCGTCAGCGAGCTGCTCGCCCGCGCCGTGTTGTCGTTCCTGCTCACGCCCGACTCCGTGCTCGGCCTGCGCACGCCGGCCGAGATCAGGCGCTTCGCGGAGCACTACCTGGCGCCGACGCTGCAGGCGCTCACCGGCCTGCCCGCGCCCGCTCCTTAAATAGACACGGCCGCCCCGAGGGGCGGCCGTGCCGAGCAACAGGAGTGTCTCTAGACGTCGGCGTCGCGATCGGAGATCGTGACCCTGCGGACGTCGGGCGAGCCGTAGCGATCGGCGGTCGAGGTGCCGGACGCTGCGCACTTCTTCTTCGTGACGGGGACCTTGCCGGTCACGTGCACCGCGTCACCGACGGACGGGGTGTCGGCACCCTCGAAGCCGTCGAGGACGAGCGTGTAGCGATCGCTGGCCGGAACCGTGTACGTGGCACCGGCGACCTGGACGCCCTTGGCGGTGGCGTTCTGGTCGGCGATCTCGCCGGACTTGCGGGCATGAGCGTTGGCGCCGGTGACCGTGATGGTGACCGTGCCCTCGTGCTCCGGGGTGGCGGGGTTGTCAGCGGTCACGCTGACCAGCGTGCCCTTGACCGAGTAGCCGACGCGGGGCGCCTTGCCGCAGCGCTTGGTCTGGCCCTTGCCGCTGTGCGACTTGTTCTGGCCCTTGTGCTTGCCGTGGTTGGTGCCGTGGCTAGCGACGCCGGCAGCCGGCAGCGCGAGCAGCGCGCCAGCCGAGACTACGGTCAAGAACATCCTTGTAAACCTGGTCATTAGACCCTCCTGGTTGCCTTAGAGACACTGCTGAAACGCCCTAGCCGAGGGGAAGTTGGTCGGTTGCGGGCCGCTAGGCTCCATGCGCCCCTGGAGAGGTGCCGGAGCGGCTGAACGGGCGCGACTGGAAATCGCGTGTCGGGGGTTACCTCGACCGAGGGTTCGAATCCCTCCCTCTCCGCTCGCTGTCTTATCCCTGCGCGATCGTCGACCGACGGGAGGAAGCGTGGCGAATTACGAAGCGGGCCTCGACATAGCGTCATGAGCCCGACTGCGACGGACGCACGAGGCGTCGCTTACGAAGTTCACGCGATCAAGTACGCGGAGCTAACCGGCAGAAAGCGCAGCGATCTGTTCATCGGCGGCGATCCGCACGACGGTCGCATCGACATGGACTACTTCGTGTGGGTGGCGATCGCGGCTGGGCGCGTCGTCGTGATCGACACCGGCTTCGGCCCGGAAGTCGCAGCGAAACGGGGGCGACGCTTCATCCGGTCGCCGGTAGAGAGTCTGGCGATCCTCGGCGTCGACGCGGGCAGCGTCGAGGACGTGATCATCACCCACTTGCACTACGACCACGTCGGCAACTTTGAGTCGTTCCCCAACGCTCGTTTCCACGTTCAGGACAGCGAGATGGCATTTGTCACCGGCAGGCAGATGACGCACGAGTTCATGCGCTCCGCATACGAGGTCGAAGACATCGTCGGAATCGTTCGCGCCGTGTACAACGAGCGCGTCGTGTTCCACGACGGCGACGCTATCGTCGCGCCCGGGATCGAAGTGCACCTCATCGGCGGCCACACCCGGGGCCTCCAAGCCGTGCGACTCGCGACCGCAAGGGGAACCGTCGTGCTCGCCTCCGACACGAGCCATTACTACGAGAACTTCGAGCGCGGCAGCATTTTCGCGATCGTCGACAGCGCAGCACACGTGCTCGAGGGCTACCGGCGCCTCCACGAGCTCGCCGGCCGGCCCGCGCTGATCGTGCCTGGGCACGACCCGCTCGTGATGCACCGATACCCCGCATCCCATCCGCAACTCGCCGGCATCGCGGTTCGACTCGATGTCGAGCCAGCCGTGCAGGCGAGCGTGTCACCTGAATAGCCCGGCACCGGTGGCGCACAATGCGCCGGTTTCTGGAACCCTCGCGGGATGCGGGTCGTGCTCTCGGTCGCGGTCGCCCTCTGCGTCCTTTTCGGGACGATCGGCGTGGCGTCGGCGGCCTCGGATCCGGTCATCCGCGTCCTCTCGAGCCGAGCCGACCTCGTCACCGGTGGTGACGCGCTCGTCGAGGTCGTGCCGCCCGCGGGCTTTGCTGCCGCGGGGCTGACCGTCGCGATCGACGGGCGCGACGTCACGAGCGCCTTCGCCGTGCGTCCCGATGGGCGCTACCTCGGCCTGGTGTCCGGCCTGCGCAACGGCGCCAACGACGTCGTTGCACGCGCCGGTGCCCGTGGCTCGCGGCTCGTCCTCACCGGCCATCCGGCCGGCGGCCCCCTGATCTCGGGGCCGCAGATCCAGCCGTGGACGTGCATGGCGGGCGCCCTGGACCAGCAGTGCAACCGCCCGCCTGTCTACGAGTACCAGTACAAGTCCTCCCAGACGGGCCAGTTCGCCGCGTACGACCCGGAGAACCCGCCTACCGACGTCGCGACGACGACAACCGACAACGGTGTGACCGTGCCGTACATCGTTCGTGTCGAGACGGGCTCGATCGACCGCGACGAGTACCGCATCGCCGTGCTGTGGCAACCCGGCCAGCCTTGGGCGCCGTGGGCGCCGCAGCCGCAGTTCAACCACAAGCTCCTGATCACGCACGGGGCGAGCTGCGACACCGCTTACACCGCCGCAGCGGCCCCCGATGTGCTCAACGACACGGCGCTCTCGCGTGGCTTTGCCGTGATGTCGAACGCGCTCGACAACTCCGGCCACAACTGCAACGTCGTCGTGCAGGGCGAGGCGCTCACGATGACCAAGGAGCGCGTGATCGAGCAGCTCGGCGAGCTGCGCTACACGATCGGCTCGGGCTGCTCGGGTGGTGCGCTCGCGCAGCAGCAGACGGCGAACGCCTTCCCCGGGATCTACCAGGGCATCACGCCGGCGTGCAGCTTCCCGGACACCTGGACGGGCCGCATGCACTACGAGGACTACTCGCTCCTGCGCCGCTACTTCGAGAACCCGGCGCGCTGGGCGGGCGTGACGTGGACGCCGGCCGAGATATCGGCCGTGCTCGGGCACCCCAACTACGCCAACACGGTCGTCTACAACACCGCGATCGCCGCGCTGCTGGACCCCAGCCGCAGCTGCCCCGGCCTCGACGCCGAGAAGGTCTATGACCCGGCGACGAACCCGAACGGCGTGCGCTGCTCGCTGCAGGACTACATGGTCGCGATCTTCGGGCGCCGCGGGAAGGACAACTTCGCCAACCGCCCGTGGGACAACGGCGGGGTCCAGTACGGGCTGAAGGCGCTGCAGGCCGGCAAGCTGACGGCGGCGCAGTTCGTCGACGTCAACGAGAAGATCGGTGGCCGCGACATCGACTACGAGCCCATTCCCGAACGCGCGCAGGCCGACGAGGTCGCGCTGGGCCGCGCATATCGCAGCGGCGCCGTCGACCAGGGCACGAACCTCGATCAAGTCGCGATCATCGACCTGCGTGGTCCCGATCCGGGCGCCTTCCACGACGTGTACCGCACCTACGTCGTGCGCTCGCGGCTCTTGCGCGAGCACGGCACCGCGGCCAACCAGGTGCTGTGGCGCGGGCAGGTGCCGCTGATGGGCGACGCCACCTTCTCGGCCGAATCGATCGTCGCGATGGACGCCTGGCTCACGAAGGTCGAGGCCGACAAGCGCGACGTGCCGCTCGCGCGCAAGATCCTCGAGGACCGTCCGGACTCGGTGCACGATCGCTGCACCAACGGCAACGGCACGGACCTGCCCGAGGAGGAGTGCGATGCGGTCGTCCAGAGCTACACGACACCCCGCATCGAAGCCGGTGAGCCGTTCGTCGACGACGTTCTCGAGTGCGAGCGCAAGCCGCTGCGGCGCTCGGACTACTACCCCGTCCAGTTCGGAGCGGCCCAGTGGGCGCGCCTGGAGAAGATCTTCTCCGACGGGGTCTGCGACTGGAGCAAGCCGGGTGTCGGGCGCGAGCCGACGATTCCTTGGCAGACCTACGCCGACGGTCCCGGCGGCGTGCCGCTCGGCCCGGCTCCGGTCTCGGTCGCGCTGAGCACGCCGGCTCCGCGCACCGCGCTGGCGCGAGGGCAGCGGTGCGTGCGCAACCGCCGGCTCACGTTGCGGCTGCGCTCGCAGCGCGGCGACGAGCTCGTCTCCGTGCAGATCTACGTCAACGGCCGCCGCATGCGCACCCTTTCGGGACACGCTCTGCGACGTCCCGTGCGCCTACGCCGGCTCCCGCGCGGCACGCTGCGCGTGAAGGTCGTGTCACGCAGCCGGTCGGGGCGGCGGCTCGTCGAGAACCGGCGCTACCGGCGCTGCCGCTGACCGCGGTCCCACACCGGGCCTTGTGAATACGTCAGGGCGCCGGGGGCGGCTGGGAGTCCTGGGACGAGCCGCTCGACGGGCCGGTCGTCACTACGCGCGCGCGGGTCGCCGGATAGCGTTGGCCTCCAACGGAGATTCGGCGCTCGTGGGCGTCCGAGACGAGAGCGAGGGCGAGATGCATCCGCAGGCCGTGGTCGGGCGAGTTGGCTGTGGCGTCAGCGCAAGGCGATGGGCGACGTCGTCGCGGGGATGGGTTCGCGGGTACGTGCTGGCGATCGGCCTGTTGGCGGCGATGTCGGTGCCAGCGGTGGCGGCGGCGGCGACGGTGCAGCTGCCACGCGGCGCGACGGCGGTGTTGGGCGGCGCCAGCGGCGACGACAACGGGGAGTCGGTCGCGGGAGCGGGCGACTTCAACGCCGACGGACACCAAGACGTGATTCGCGGCGCGTCGGGCGCAGATCCGGGCTCACGCAGTGGCGCCGGATCGGCGACCGTGACGTTCGGGCCGATCAGGTCGCTCCCGTCCGCCACCTTCCAGACGCCGATCCTCGGGGTCACCGCGGGCGACAACGCGGGGCAGTCGGTGGCGGGAGCGGGGGACTTCAACGGCGACGGGATCGACGACGTCATCGTCGGCGCCCCCAATGCGGCTCCTGGCGGTGTCTCGGCAGCCGGGTCGTCGTACGTGGTGTTCGGGGCCGCGACGGCGCCCGACCCCGCGTGCCTGTGCATCGAGCTCACGGAACTCTTGACGCCGCTCGGTCGGGGGTTCCGGATCGACGGCCCCGCCGCGAACGCCAACAGCGGGATCTCGGTGGCGGGCGCAGGCGACGTCAACGGCGATGGGCGCGACGACGTGATCATCGGCGCCCCCGGCGCGAGTCCCGGCGGTGCCACGGGCGCGGGCTCGTCGTACGTGGTGTTCGGGTCGGCGTCGCCGGCGGCGAACGTGGCGCTCGCGACGCTGACGCCCGCTCAGGGGTTCCGGATCGACGGTGCGGACGCCAGCGACGACAGCGGGCGCTCGGTGGCGGGTGCCGGAGACGTCGACGGCGACGGCTTCGACGACGTGATCGTCGGCGCTCACCTGGCGACTCCGTCTCCGGGCGGCGCGACCGGTAATGGCGCGGCGTATGTGGTGCGGGGGTCGGCGTCGCCGGCAAACGTCGCGCTCGCGTCGCTGACGCCCGCCATCGGGTTTCGCATCCTCGGCGCCGCCGCCTTCGACATCCTCGGCGGCGCGGTTGCGGGTGCGGGCGATGTCAATAGCGACGGGCGTGACGACGTGATCGTCGGCGCCACCTTCGCGGGCGCTTCCGATGCTGGGGCGTCGTATGTGGTGTTCGGCTCGGCGTCGCCCGTGAACGTGGCGCTCGCGACCCTGACGCCCGCCCAGGGGTTCCGTATCGACGGCGCCGCCGCGAACGACAGCAGCGGGTACGCGGTGGCGTCCGCGCGGGACGTCAACGGTGACGGGCGCGACGACGTCATCGTCTCGTCGCGCCTTGCGGATCCGGGCGGCGTGTCGGCCGTGGGGTCGTCGTATGTCGTGTTCGGCTCGCCATCGCCGACGAACGTGGCGCTCGTATCGCTGTCGGCGGCACAGGGCTTTCGCATCGACGGCGACCCGGCGGGCACCAGCAGCGGGTACTCGGTCGCGGGTGCCGGGGACGTCGCCGGCGACGGGCGTGCCGACGTGGTCATCGGCACGCCGAGCGTGGGTTTCGGCGGCGCGGCGTATGTCGTGTCGGGGACGTTCTTGCCGGAGCTGGACTACGAGTCCACGGTGACCGTGCCGCTAGGGCAGGCCGTCGACATCCGGCCGACCGAGCTGCGATCGGCGGGGACCCAGTCGCTCGCAGTCACGCCGGCGCTGCCAGCGGGGCTGACCTTCTCGACGGCGACCGGGCGCATCACCGGGACCCCGACTGTGCCGGGACTCACGACCCATGAGGTCACGTTGACCGATGCCAACGGCCGGACCGGTGCGCGACTGCGGATCGCCGTCGTCAACGCGCAGGGCCCGGCGGGCCCGGCTGGACCCGGCGGGGCGACGGGCCCGGAGGGCAGCACGGGACCGGCCGGCGCTACGGGACCGGCCGGCGACACGGGACCCGCTGGCGCCACGGGACCAGCCGGCGCCACGGGACCAGCCGGTCCACGGGGACCCGCTGGACCACGGGGCCGCGTGACGTGCAAGGTCGGCAAGCAGGTCCGCGGGCGCGTGAAGGTGACCTGCCGCGTGTTGCCGCCCGCGGCGCGCGGGAGGGCGAGCTCGATCCGGGCGACGCTGACGCGCAACGGCCGCGTGCACGCGCGCGGTCACAGCGGCACGAGACGGAGCGCCAGAGCCGTGACGCTGACCGCCGCCCATCGGCTGTCGCGCGGGGTCTACCGGCTGCGGTTCGTCGTCCGCCACGCAAACGGGACCCGCACAGTGATCGCCACAACGCTGCCGATCCGCGCCTGACCCGGCCTGCAGGCGCCCGGCAGCGGGCGTGCCAGTCCGTCGCGCCGCTGCTTAGCCGGCGGCTTCAGGCGTCATGAACGACCGGCCGCCGCTCATCTGGCTGTCGGCCCCGCCCTCGGGGATCGCGAAGACGATGTGATGGCGCGAGATCGCGAGGAAGTCGTGGTGCGTGCCCTTGCCCTCGTTGTCGATCAGCTCCACGGTCACGTCGGTCAGCGAGATGAAGTCACGCTCGGTGGCGTTGAGCAGATCCGAGACGCGGCTGCGGTAGCCGTCGCGGGCAAGCGTGAGCGTGCCCATGACGCGGTGGCGCTGGGTCTCGATGTAGACGCGTTCCTGGCGATGCTGCATGACGACGAAAGCCTTTCGGGAAGCCTTTGGGTCCTTTTCGGCAGCAGTCGGGCGGTCCTGTACCCCTGATTCGCGGTTTGGACGCCCGCCGGGCGACGCTACGGTGCGCTGGTGGACCCGCACGCCGTCCTGGGCATCGCCCCCGGCGCCGACGCCGAGGCGATCCAGCGGGCCTGGAGGGAGCTCGCGAAGCGCCACCACCCCGACCACGCGGGCGCGGCGGGCGGCGAGCTGATGGCCTCGATCAACGCTGCCTACGACATGCTGCGTGACAGCCTCAGCGGCGACGTCCCGCCCACGCCGGCGCCGCCGCCCTCCGGCACGGCGGGGGCCTGGCTTCCGGATGCCGTGCGCCGCGTGCTCGCGCGCGAACTGCTCGCGGTGCTCGAGCCCGGCGAGCAGGTCGAGGAGATCGTCCTGACCTCCACCTCTGACAGCCACGAGGTCCAGCTTGTGCTGACCGCCCGGCGGCTGCTGTGGCTGCGCGACGACGCGATCGTCGGGCGTGTGCGCTACCTGCGCTACCGCGACGTGATCGCGTTCCGAACACGGCCGGCGCGCGGGCTGCGCCGCCGCGGCGAGCTGCGCGTCGAGTCGGTGTCGGGCCGCCGCACGCGGTTCTTCGACCTGCGGCCGGAGGTCCTGGCCCGCCTGCACGAAGGGCTGGCGGGCCGGGTCGCTCAGCCCTGAGCCTCGCGCTCTGAGCGCTCGGCCTCGCGCAGCTTGTCGCGGAGATAGGCGGCCTTGTCCGCGCGCCGGCGATGGGTGCGCTCCTCGGCCACTTCGACCGCCTGGTGCGCCGCCGTGTCCTCGGCGCGCGCGCGTTCGTCCTGCGCGATCCGCAGCTCTTGAGTTGTCGGCTCGTGCTTGCCCATGCACCTGGGGGTTCCACGCGGACGCCCTCGGTATGCGGCCGGTAGGACACGGCTCTCCGGCTTTCGGTGCGGCGGCGGCGCCTCTAGGCTCGCCTGAGCCATGGAGGGCGTCGCAGTACGACTGGTCGCGATGATCGCGGCCCTGGTCCTGGCCGGCGCGGCGCCCGCGTCGGCCCAGGACCAGCTGCAGCTGCCGCTTCCCCCTGCGCTCGTCGCGCCCCTCGGCAACGTCCTCGACACACTCGCCGCCGGCCCGCAGCTCGCCGGCATCCAGCTCCCCGCGCTGCCAGTGGTCGGGAAGGCCACGGACCTCGTCGTGACGGCAGCCGACCCGGGCGCGACGGTCGACTCGGTCCGCGTCCACTTCGGCGAGCGCGGCGGCAGCGTCGGCCTGAGCGCGTGCCACCTGCTCGCCGGCAGGCAGCCGGCGCCGTCGGACCCCGGGCAGCAGACGTTCACGCTGCCGTACGTGTTCCATGCCCCCGGGCCGCACACGGTGCAGGTCGAGGTGGTGGCCGGAGCCTGCAGCGGCCACCCGCGCGTGACGACGCAGACGCTGACGGTCGACGTGGCGCGCGGCGGCGGCCTGCGCAGCGTGTCGGCGCGGGCGGCCGGGGAACGGCAGACCGTCGAGCGATCGCGCTGCGCCAATGCGGACGTCCTTCCGACTCGCGAGACACGGACCGCGGCGCGCAAGGCGACCGCGTGCCTGCTCAACGCCGTCCGCGTCCGCGCTGGTGCGCCGCGCCTGGTCACCGACCGGCGCCTGCGCCGCATCGCGGCCGCGCACGCCCGCGACATGGTGATCCGCCGCTACTTCGACCACGACGGCCCGGACGGCCCTCGTTTCCAGGCTCGCCTTGCGCGCATCCGCTGGCGCGGGCCGGCGGGCGAGAACCTGGGCTACGCGGCGTATCCGCTGATGACGCCCCGCGCTCTGGTCTACGCGTGGATGGGCAGCAGCGGCCACCGGCGCAACGCGCTGGATTCGCGCTACCGCCGCCTCGGCGTGGCGATCGCGCTCGGTGTTCCGCGTGGCGCCGGCCCCGGCGCCACGTATACGGCTGACTTCGGGGGCTAGCGCCGCACAAGTTCCGGCCCTGCGCCGCGTTTGCGCCTTTGTGCTCAGAGGGGGAGTGGGGGGTTGCGCGGTCGCCGTGCTCGCGCTGGTGCTCGCGGCGCCGGCGGCGGCGGACACTGTCGTCAGCGCGCACGGCGTCACGGCGCGGATCGGCGCGACGACGGTCACGCTGGAGAACGCGCTCGCCAAGCGCAGCTGGTCGCGCGCTCCGTTCCGGATGACCGCGCTCGCCGACCTGCGCGGGGGCGGGCGGGCGTGGAGCACCGCCGCACCCGACTTTCGCCTGCAGCTGGCCGGGCTCGACGTCCTGACCTCCGCCGACTTTCGCGTCGCCGGCGCCTCGGCCCAGCCGACCAAGAGCGGCGTGCGCGTGACGCTCGAGCTGGTCCCGTCGCTCACCGGATCCGCCCCGCTCGGCCTCGCGGTTACGCGCACGGCAGAGGCCTATGCCGGCGTCGCCGGCTTCCGGACCCAGACGACCCTCAAGCCCGCGCTGGGGCTCGTGCTCGGCGGCGCGACGCTCGAGGAGGCGGCGACTGGCGGCGCGGCCCCGACGATCCACGCGTTCAGGGCCGGCGCGGACTGGCGCGAGCCGGAGTGGACCGGCCCGCCGGTCACGGTCGGCGATCCACACGCCGGCACCTGGCGCGAGACGCGAACAGCGCCGGCGGGCGCCGCTCTGGCGGGCCCGGCCCAGTGGCTTTCGCTCGCGAGCGGCAACCGCTCGCTGTTCATGGTGATGGAGCGCAACGACCTGCCGTCGTCGCGCGCGGCCTACGACGGCCGCGCCGCGAGCCTGCGCGTGGAGCACGCGCGCGACGTGGTGGTGCTCGGGCCGTTCGAGGAGAACGCCCACATCGAGAACCCGACCGACCTGGCCGCCGGCCGCGTTCGCGTGATCCCGCCCGGGGGCCGTCTCGCGCTTGCGCCCGTGTTCACCGGATTCGGCCTCGGGGACGGCGACGAGGCATGGCAGTTCCATCGTTACCTGGTCGGGCACCGCCTCGCCCCGTACCGTCGCGAGGCCACGTTCAACTCCAACGGCACCGACGACAACGTGATCTCGACCGGCGCGAAGGACGACATGAACCTCGCGACCGTTCAGGCCGTCGCGCCGAAGGCCCGCCGGCTCGGGATCGAGACGTTCATCCTCGACGACGGCTGGCAGGCGATCTCCGGCGACTGGTTCCCCGACTCGCCTCAGCATCCGGAGCCGCGGTGGGACGGGACGCCCGCGACGCAGAAGTTCGCGCCGCGCTTCCCCGACGACGCGTTCGCCGCTGTGCGGCAGGCGATTGTGCCGATGAAGCTCGGCCTCTGGATGAGCCCGATGCACTTCAACCCGCGCTCTGCCACGTACGCGGCGCACCCGGAGTGGGCGTGCGCGCCCGTCGGCCATGCGCTCGCGCTCTACAACACGGCGGATCCCGACAGCGGCTCGAACGAGGCCGGCATCGGCCAGTGGGGCCCGGCCGCAATCCCGCATGTCGAGGGCCGCATCCGCACCGCGATCGAGCAGTGGGGCGTCGAGTACTTCAAGTTCGACTTCCTGGCCTGGCTCGACTGCGTGGGCCAGGGCGACTTGTACGACATGCACGACCGCTTCGTCGCGATGCTCGACCGCCTGCAGACGCGATCACCCGCAGGTCACGTTCCAGATCGACGAGACCAACGACTACCGGCTGTTCCCGTTCGAGTCCGTAGCCCGCGCACCGTCGTGGTTCCAGAACGGGAGCCCGGACGTGCCGCGCCTGCTGCACAACATCTGGAACCTGAGCCCCTACGTGCCGGCGTTCTCTCTCGGCCAGCACGTCTTCGGCGGCAACGCCTGGCAGCGCCATCCGGTCGGGACGCTGATGGCCGCCGCTCTGCCGTCGCACATAACGGTCTTCAGCGACCTGCGTCAGCTGCCCGACGCCGTCGTCGACGAGGCCGCGCCGTGGCTGGCCTGGTATCGCGCAAACCGCGACCTGCTCGACGGCGTCACATATCCCTTGGTCGCCGACCCGCTCGGCAGCGACTGGACGGCGCTGCAGGTCTGGGACCCGTCCGCTGCCCAGGGCGTGCTGCTCGCCTTCCGTCAGGACGCCGCGGCGACATCGCAGCGGATCGCGCTGCGCAACGTGCCGCCCGGCAAGACGTTCGCGCTGCGCAGCGCCCCGGACGGGGCGCTGGTCCGCACGGCGTCCTCGCAGGAGCTCGCCGACGGCATCGACGTGACGATCGACGAGGCGCGTGGGGCCGCAGTCTTCGCAATCGAGGAGGTCGCCTGATGAAGCGCCTGTTCCTGTTGACGATTCTCGCCGCGCTCGCCGCGCCGGCCACTTCCTCGGCCGGCGTCTGGCTCGCGGGCGA
This sequence comes from uncultured Conexibacteraceae bacterium, assembly GCA_963832195.1. GTDB lineage: Bacteria > Actinomycetota > Thermoleophilia > Solirubrobacterales > Solirubrobacteraceae > Baekduia. The sequence goes on along the minus strand of CAWHTH010000002.1, from coordinate 682,203 downwards.
CCTGCACGTCCACACGACGTACTCGCACGACTCCTACGGCGGCCCGTCCGACGACAACACCGGCATCGAGGAGGCGAACACGCTCGGCTTCCCGGTCAGCGGCGACTTCCTGCTTGCGGCCACCCGCGGGATGCACTACCTCGCGATCACCGATCACAACGACATTCGCTCGCAGAGCGATCCCGGCTTCGGCGCCAACGGCGTCCTCGGCCTGCCCGGGTACGAGAACTCGCTCGACGGCCATGCCCAGATGCTCGGCGCGACGAAGGTGTACGACGAGGTCGACGACCAGTCCGCGGCTGCCGTCAAGGGACAGGCCGACGCGCTGCGCGCCGACGGCGGCGTCTTCCAGATCAACCATCCGGTGAACTCGGAGACCGAGGATCCGGACGACCTCGATTGGGCGCTCGGGTATGCCGTCGTCCCGGACACGGTCGAGGCGTGGAACAGCTCGCGGCTGTATCAGCCGCCCTTCCCGGCGTCCAACTCGCACGACGACGCCGTGCGCTACTGGGAGGGCTGGCTCGACCGCGGTGCGAAGGTCGCGCTGACGGGCGGCAGCGACTCGCACTGGATCGCGACTTCGATGGGACAGGGACCGGGCCAGCCGACGACGTGGGTCTACGCCGCGGACCGCAGCGTCCCGGCGGTGCTCGAAGGCCTGCGCCGCGGGCGCACGTTCGTGTCCCACCAGCCCCCCGCGTACGGCGGCCCGCGCGTGTTCCTGGAGGCCGACGCCGACCGCAACGGGTCCTACGAGTCGATGATGGGCGACACCGTGCCGGCCGGCACCCCGCTGCGTGTGCGGACCGAGGGGGCGCTCGGAACGCTGATCCGGGTCTTCACGAACGGCGGCAAGGATCTGTTCACGCCCAAGCTCGCGACGAGCACCCACCACCAGTACCGGTTCACTGCCCCCGCCGGGAAGACCTGGCTGCGCGCCGAGCTCAGCCAGGAGGACCTGCAGGACACGCGGCGCCAGCTCTGCGAAGGCTCCGTGCTGATGGCGTACTGCCGCAACAAGCTGCTCGTCTTCGCGATGACGGGCGCTCTATACGTGGGTTAGGACCGAGGGCCTGGGTAGGGTCGCGGCATGACTGCCGCACGCCTGCGCATCGTGTTGCTGGCCGACGCCGCGTTCTCGGCGGCGATCGGTGTGATCATGCTCGCGGGGACCTGGGACGAGCTCTACGACAAGCTCGATTTTCCCCAGGGTCAGCCCTCGTTCTTCGTGCAGATCGGCGGGGCCGTCCTGGTCGGCGTCGCCTACCTGCTCTGGGTCACGGCACGCACGCCCGCGCTGATGGTCCCCGTCGCCCGCGCCGCTGCGGTGATGAGCGCTCTGTCGGTCGCGATCATCGTCGCCTGGCTGATCCACGGGAAGCTCGGGCTCGACACGCAGGGGAAGGTTGAGCTCGTGGCCTCCGGCGTGCTGCTCTCGGGCTTCACGGTCGCGTACGTGGCCGCCGGCCTGCGTTCCGGCGGCTACGGCCCGGAGCCGCCGCCCACGCCCTAGTAGGCTGCCGCGCGCCAATGGGGACGCCGCCAGCGACTCCGCCTTCGGGCACCACCGCCGGGCTCGGGCCTTGCCCTGCCTGCGGCACCACCGTAGCCCAGGACGCGCCGTTCTGCCCGAGTTGCGGCACGGTCCTGGACCGTCGTCGCGGCCCCGACCTCCTCGTCGTCGCGGTCGTCGTGCTCGCGATCGCGGTGGGCGTCCTGACCGCGCTGTTGATCGCCGACGACGACGAGCAGACAGCGGCTCCGGCGACGACGCAGTCGGTGCCGTTCACGCCCACGGGCCCGACCGCGCCGGTGCCGACGCCCACGGTGCCTGTGGTCCCGGCCCCCACGGTCCCGACCCCGACCGTGAGCGTCCCGGCGGTTCCCACGCCGCCGACAACCACCGGCTGACACCCAGTACTGGTGTAACCAAACGTTTTTTCCTGCGTAGATCCACTTTCGAGCGCAGAAATGCCGAATCCCCGGGCCTCCGGCCCAGGGAGCGGGGGAACCACCGGCCGCAGTAGCGGCCACGGGGCGAATCGCCGCAGTACCGCGGCGTAGCGCAAGCGCTCAGCGCGCGAGCCCGTCAGCTCACCTCGCAGGCACCGACCCGATGGGGGAATTCGATGACGACGCACCGCAAGCATGTGGGCGCGCTGGGCGCGCTGCTGGCAGTGGGCGCCGCCGGACCGGCGGTCGCTCCCGCCGAGACCGCAACCACGGACCAGATAACCGGCGGCTTCGAGTCCGCCCCGGGCACGCTCGCCCGCTCGATCGACGCAGCGATGGACCGGCGCCGCAGGGCCACACGCCCGCGGCTGCGCCTCACGAAGAACGGCCGCGTGGCCGTCGCCGGCAACGTCCCGCGCCGCGTGCGCGACCTGATCAAGGCGGCCAATCGCATCGCGCTGACCCCGTACGTCTGGGGCGGCGGGCACGGGCGCTGGCGAGCGAGCGGCTACGACTGCTCTGGCTCGGTCGGCTACGCGCTCCACGGCGCGGCGCTCCTGCGCCGTCCCACGACGTCGGGCGCGCTGACGGGCTTCGGGCGCGCGGGCCGCGGCCGCTGGGTGACGGTGTACGCCCACGGTGGCCACACGTACCTGACGGTCGGCCGCCTGCGCTTCGACACGAGCGCTCGCAACAGCGGCCGCTCGCGCTGGACGCGTATCGGCCGCAGCCCCGCCGGGTATGTCGCGCGTCATCCCGCCGGGCTCTAGAGCGCGACCTGCCATCCTGAGCCTCGATGGACCGGGGCTCAACGGCGACAGTGCTGTACGACCACGACTGCGGCTTGTGCCGCTGGTTGCTGGCCAAGATCCTGCGCTGGGACCGCGCTCAGCGGCTGCGGCCCGTGGCGATCGAGTCCGCCGAAGGCGGCGCCATGCTCGCTGACATGCCGCAGGAGCAACGGCTCGCGTCCTGGCACCTCGTGCTCGAGGACGGGCGTCGTTACTCGGGCGGCGATGCGTTCGCGCCGCTGCTCGCGATGCTGCCCGCCGGCGCGCCGTTCGGGGCACTCGCCGGGCGCTTCCCGCGCCTCGCGCAGCGCGCCTACGGCGCGGTCGCCTCGCGGCGGTCGCCGCTCGGCCGCCGTTTGCCGCGGCGTTCGGTGTCCGCTGCCGACGCGGTCGTCGCGCGCCGCGCGGCGAGCCGCTTGCGCACCCCGAGCAGCACCGCGTCCATGCGGTCCGAGGGCACGAAGGCCAGATAGCTGGTCAGCAGCGCGCCGAGGAAGAACCCGACGCGGATCCGGTATTCGATGCCCAGGTGCAGCATCAGGCCGAGCGCCATGACGTAGGGCCGCGCGGTCCGGTTCCAGATCAGGATGCCGATGCTGAGCTCGATCGCGAGCGTCGAGAACGTCAGCAGGTTGACGAGCAGCAGCGTGTCCGGCAGGAAGTCAGGGACCGGGAAGCGCACCAGATCCTCGATCCGCAGGGCGTAGGAGACCGCTGTCCCGTTGTTCCAGGTCTGGCCCTGGACCTTGTCCCAGACGGTCGAGACGTAGACGATGCTGAGCTGGATCTGGATCAGCCGCAGCGCCCAGGGCGCCCGCAGCGGGAACTCCCAGAACTTGTCGCGCGCCCGGCGCAGGCGGTCCAGCGACAGCGCCGCCCCGGAGGGCGCCAGCATCAGGTAGAAGGCCGTCGTCCTCAGCAGCAGGTCGCCGCCGTTGAACACGAACGGGTTGCGGCGCTCGAAGCTGATCAGGCCGGCGAAGACCAGCAGAGCCGCAAGGCGGCTGTGGAAGCCGAGGGTCAGGCTGACCGACGCGAGGAGCAGGGCCGCCCAGAGAGCGATGACGGCCGCGTCGCTGCCCTCGAGGTCGAGGAGCGTCCAGATCCCGTCGCCCCCGGACTGCTCCGGGAGGATGCCGTCCTCACCGAACATGTCCAGCAGCGATGGCAGCAGCGACAGCGTCCACGCCGTCATCAGCAGCCCGAAGAAGATCCGTACCACACCGAGGGTCGATGTGGACGCCGGCGCGAACCAGAAGCGCTCCCATGCCCCGTTGACCGCGCTCAATCGCGATGAGACAGCGCGCTTCACGACCTGCCCTCCTCGCGCAGGACAAGCGCGGGCGCGGTGAAGAACTTGAACTCGTGGCGCGCCGAGCGATCGGGACCGGGGCCGGGCGGGTTGAGGTCGTACCAGCGCCGGGTCAGCTCGACGCTGACAACCGCGCTCTTGCCGCGCTCCTCGCGCGCGATCCACCGCGCCAGCGGCAGCCACAGCGGGCGGTTGGCGTCGCGGATGACGTGCTCCATGTACTTCAGCCAGCGGTAGTCCCAGTAGGCCCCGACGACGTCGTCGGAGCGCGGGACCTCCCAGGTCCGCTGCGACCCGTCGGCATACTTGATCCGAGCGACAAGGTCGATCGCGATCCGTCGCGGGTCGGGGGCGAACACCGCCCAGTCCTGATCGAGCCCCGTCGCATTGGAGAACGGGTCCGCGATATCGACGGCCTCGTGGCGTAGGTGCGAATTGGGGAGCTGGATGACCAGCAGGGTGCCGAGGACGACACCGATGAAGACGCTGAGCAACGAGCGCCCCCAATCGGAGGACTCGAGCCGTTCCTGAAGGCCAAGCCGATGTCCGTCCGTCACCGCTGCGCTTATATCAGCGGCATGGCGCACCGCAAATTGGGGTAGGGACTCCTGCAACAGGGCTTCGTGGTCGTTTCGGGGCGGTTACGGGGCCTGCTCGGCTACATCATTAGGAGGGGAATTGCGCAGAGCGTCTTCACTCTGGGCCCTGATGGCGGTCCTCGTGACCGGCGGCACGGCCCTAGCTGTCAACGGCCCGCCCGGCGACGGCAGCAACAGCGGCGGGGCCTTCGACCCCAACAACGTGCCTTGTGTCCTTCCGGGACCTGCGGCGAACAACCCGCACTGTCAGGACGGCGGCACCGGCGGCGGCGGTGGCGGCGGCGGCTCGAACGGGAACTCCAACGGGAACTCGAACGGCGTTGCTTGCTCGCTTCCGATTCCGGCGCAGATGAATCCGAACTGTGGCGGCGGTAACACGAACGGCAACTCGAACGGGAACTCGAACGGGAACTCCAACGGGAACTCCAACGGCAATTCCAACGGGAATTCCAATGGGAACTCGAACGGGAACTCCAACGGGAACACGACCGGCACGACCGGCGGCACTGGTGGCACCGGTGGCACCGGCGGGACCGGCGGTACGGGTGGCACCGGCGGTACGGGTGGCACCGGCGGTACGGGTGGCACCGGCGGTACGGGTGGCACCGGCGGTACGACCGGCGGCGGCGGGTCACAGGTCTGCGCGACAGCGGATCTGAACCTGCTCGGCTCGCTCGATCCGAGCCTGCCGTTCCTGATCTGCCTGTGGCTCGAGGCTCCGGCCAATCCGGACGCCGAGTGCCCGGCGCCGTTGATCTACCTGACGGATCCGACCGGCACGGTCCCGGGAGCGGTCTGCATCCTCCCGAGCGCGGGTGCGACTAGCTACTGGAAGGCACGCGGGTACTCATCCGCTAGATAACGCATGAAACCGAGGGCAGCGCGCCCTCGGACGGACGCATCGGGGGCGCCTCTTTCGAGGCGCCCCCGAGCACCTTCGGAGGGGTGGTCATGAGAACCAGACGACTAATCACCTGTTGGCTCGGCGCAGCTGCGATCTGTGCGTCGGCTCCGGCGGGCGCCTCCGCGGCCGGCACGCTGCAGCCGGGCGGCTACGTCGACAACGGCGACAGCGCGTGCACCCTGGGCTTCCTCTTCAGCGGTGGGGGTGCGACGTACTTCAGCACCGCCGCCCACTGCTTCGGGTCAGGCCAGGCGGTCTTCGACGGCGACGGCGATCGCTTCGGCACGGTGACGTTCGTGGGCGACGAGGACAGCACCGAGTGGGATTTCGAGTTCATCCGCGTCGACTCCGACGACCTCGGGCGCGTCAGCCCCGCCGTCAGGGGACACCCGTCCTATCCGCGCGGGGGCTTCACTACCTCGGCGCAGACCGGCGTCGGCAGCCTCGTGCAGCTCTCCGGTTACGGCCAGCCGTTCGACCTGCTGGCGCTCACGCGCGAGCAGCGCCGCGGCGTGCTCAGCGGTGATGACAGCGAGCTCTTCATCGCGGTGGCGCCGCTGATCTTCGGCGACTCCGGCGGGCCGGTGGTGCACGTCGGGACGGGCCGCGCGCTCGGCCTCGTCAGCCGGCTCTGCATCGGCGTCTGCACCGCGGAGGGGCCGACGATCGAGGGGGTCGTGGCGAAGGCCGCGTCGCGCGGCTTCGCGGTCACGCTGCGGACGGTGTAGGCGGCGAGCGCCGGGCTATCCGAGGTCGGCGAGCAACTCGTCGACGCGCGCCTGGATCTCGTCGCGGATCGCGCGAACGGCGTCGGCGGACTGGCCCTTCGGGTCGGGCAGGTCCCAGTCGAGGTAGCGCTTGCCGGGGATGTACGGGCAGCTGTCGCCGCAGCCCATCGTCACGACCACGTCCGCCTGCTCGGCGAGCGCACGGGCCAGCGGCTGTGGCCGGCGCTCCGAGACGTCGATACCCAGCTCGTCCATCACCGTCACGACCTCTGGGTGGACATGTCCGGCGGGGTCGGCGACGCTGCCCGCGGAATCGGACGTGTGACGGCCGCCGGCCGCACGATCGAACAGCGCCCGGCTCATCTGCGACCGGCCGGCGTTGTGGAGGCAGACGAACAGGACATGGGCCATCAGGCGAAGACCGTCTCGAGCGGCACGCCGATGATCTGCAGCCGGCGCGTCAGGCCGCCCAGTGCGAACTTGCGCAGGTCGTCTTCGGAGACGCCGAGCACCGCGGCCGTGTCGCCGTCGCCCGGCAGCTGGAGCGTCTGGGCGACGAGCGGCAGCAGGTCGCGCAACGTCGCGCGGATGACGTCCGCGGTGTCCGGCTGCGCGCGCACGGTCTCGCGCAGCCACCAGACGCCGTAGCCGATGTGACGCGTCTCGTCGTGGTGGATCTTCGAGTAACCGTCCACGAAGCCCGGCAGCAGCCCGTTGTCGGTGAGGTAGTCGGTGATGAACTTGAACGACGTCAGCCCGAGCGTTCCCTCGAGCACCAGGTGGTAGAGCGTGATGAAGCGGACCTTCGCCGCGAGGTCTGCGGGGGCGGCGACGAGCTCCTCGTGCGCCTCGACGAGCGCGATGTCGAAGATCTGGCGAAAGGCATCGGAGACCGACTCGCGGTTGCGCGCCACGTGTGCTGCGATCACCTCGGGCGCGGTGACGACCTCGTCCTGGAAGCGCGCGTAGAACTGCATGTGGCGCGCCTCGTCGACCTGCTGCGTCGAGAGGAACGTCGCCTCCTCCTCGCTGCCGTGCGCGCCTACCAGGCCGCTGAACTTGGTCGTGATGCGCTCCTCGGCGACCATCAGGGAGGCGAGCGCGAACTGCATCAGGTCGCGCTGCTCCTGGGACAGCGTGGGCCATTGCTCGCGGTCCTGGTGAAGATCGATGTCCCACGGCGACCACTGCGAGTCCTCCCAGCGGCGGTAGAGCGTCTGCGGGTCGTTGAGCTGCAGGCCGTCGCTCATGGCTAGCAGCAGCTCGCCGCGGCCATCGGCAGCTGGCCGGCGGGCTCCTCGTCCACGTCCTCGTGCGTGGCGAAGACCTCCCAGGGCGTGCCGTCGGGGTCGCGCACCCAGATCTTGTCCTGGCGCGCGTAGCAGCACGTCGTGTCCATCTCGTCGAAGGCAGCGAGCCCGGCGGCGACGAGCCGTTCCTTTGCCGCGAGGACGTCGGCGGTGCCCGAGACTTGGATGCCGGCGTGGTTGAACGCGCCCAGCTCGGTGCGCTCGCCGCGGTTGAGCGTGAAGTTCAGCGCCGGCTCGGGCACCGAGAACTTGGCGTAGCCAGGCCGCACCTTTTCCGGGGCGACGCCGAACAGCGCCTCGTAGAACGGGATCGAGCGCTCGACGTCGGTGACGGTGAGCGCCAGGTGCGGCCTCAGGACAGCCATGACCTCAGCTCCTCCAGTGCGTCTTCGTTGATCGAGTAATAGGCCCACTTGCCGCAGCGCTCGACCATGACGAGGCCGGCATCGCTGAGCTTCTTGAGGTGATGCGACAGCGTCGGCTGCGACACGCCGAATCGCGGCTGCAACTCGCACTGGCAGACGCCGGCCTCTGCATTGCGCACCAGGTCGAGGATCTGGACGCGGACCGGGTCCGACAGCAGCTTGCCGAGCTCGGCCACGCGGGCCGCGGTGTGACTCGTCATATCGACAGCCATCTATTTGAGATTACACATCGACGGCTCCCTAGTCGAGCCGCTGCCGGAACGCGGCAGCCCCGACGACGGCGGCGCCCAGCCGTGTCACCCGGTCGGCGAGCCAGCGGTCCGACGTCGCGACCACGATCGAGCCTGGGTCCGGGTCGGCCTCGACGCGGCGCGCGATCTCGAAGTCCGCGGCGTCGGGGCCCGGCTTGGGCGCGTGCGCGACCTCGACGAGCGACGACCTGATCGGGGGTCGCGCGGGCCGCTCGAAGACAACGGTCACGTCGTCGCCGCTCGCCGCGCTGTAGTCCTCGAGCTCACGCACGAGCTGCGCCATCGCTGCATCGCGATCGCGCCACCAGCCGGTCGGCCGGGTCCCGATGACGTTCATGCCGTCGACCATCCAGCGCATTCGCCGGCCAGGCTAGCCTTCGGGCCGTGGACGAGGCAGCTGTAGTGCGGGGGCTGTTCGAGGCACTGAACAAGCGGGACTTGTACTCCGCCGTTCAGCGCTTCGTGCATCCCGACGTCGAGGTCTACACCGTGCTGCTCGAGACCGAGACGGACGTCTTCCGCGGCCACGAAGGCTTTCGCCGCTGGTTCGAGCTTCAGGCCAGCGCGTTCCCGGACTGGCACGCCGAGGTGGAAGAGATCAGGGCAGTGCACGGCTATGTCCTTTCAGTGAATCTCCTCCACGGCAGCGGCGCTGCCTCGGGTGTCCCGGTGGCCCAGCGGTTCTGGCAGCTTTTGCGATTTGCTGACGGGAAGATCGTCTGGACGCGCTTCTTTCGCGACGAGTCCGACGCGCTGGAGTTTGCGGGCGCCGACTGAGGCTCACCGGCGCGGCTCGCGCCAGTGCAGGATCTCGAGGGCGAGCGCGACCTGTAGGCCGCGGCCGGCCAGCGGCGCGGGCAGCATGCTCTCGATCCGCGTCAGGCGCGTGAGGATCGTGTTGCGGTGTGTGAAGAGCACGCGGGCGGCCTGGGCTGCGTTCGAGCCCTCGCGCAGATACACGCGCGCGGTCTCGCGCAGCTCGGCCGGTGCGCCGGCGAGGTCGCCGAGCGTCCGCGCGACGAACTCCAGGGCACGTTGCTCGTCCGTGGTGGCGAGCGCCACCACCTGGACGTCCTCGTAGGCGGCGAAGCGCACCTGCGGTACGCGTTGCATCAACCGCTGGGTCGCGAGCGCGTCGAGATGGCTGCGGCGGAAGCCCTCGATTCCGTGCGCGGTCGGGCCCAGCGCTACGCGCACGTCTACGAGCGCATCGGCGGCGGCGCCGAGCGCGTCAGCGTCGACGCCCTCGCGCCCCGCGACCCACACCCACAGCGCGGAGGCGCTGGCGAGGACGGTCAGCGGCCGCCCGCCGGCGGCGCGGCCGACGGCCTCCGCCGCGCGCTCAAGATCGGCGGGGTCCGGGTCCGGGCGGTCGGCCCAGACAACCGCGGCTGTGTGATCGCGCGCGAGCTCGTAGCTGAGGCGTGTCGAAGCGCGCTCGATCGCGATCGGCGCGCCCTCCACGATCAGTGACACGACCTCGAGTCGCTGTGCGTGCGTCCCGCGGGCCAGCTCGTCGCGCTCGCGCTCGACCTGCTCGGCAAGCCGCATGATCGTCTCGTCCACGTACGCGAAGATCGAGCGCGCGGTCACGTCGAGCAGCTCACGCAGTTCGGCCGGGTCCGACGTCAGCTCGAACGCGAGCGCCATCCAGCGCTGCCAGGCGACGTTCTGGCCGACGCGAAATGCCTGCAGGGCGTCGACGTCGAGCCCGCGGCGCGCGAGGTCCCGCGCCATCGCGAGCGCCTCCGCACCCGGGTCGACGGGCACGTGGCCGCCGGGGTTGACGACGTTGGCCTCCGCCCAGCGGCGCAGGTTGGAGCGGTTGTTGCGGCGCACCCCCTCCATGAGCACCGGGTCGGCGGCGAACGCGCTGTCGGCGAAGACGGCGGCGTCTACCTCTTCGTAGACCGCCTCGGGCGCCTCCACGAGCAGCGTCGCGCCCGTGCGGATGAGCTCGGCGACGCGCTCGGAGGGGGCTGCCCAGCGATGTGCACTATGCACATTCATAATGGCATATATTGTGCCACAGCATAACGACGTTTGCCCGCCGCCCAGGCACCATGACCGGCATGAGCGATCACGTCGACGTCCTGATCATCGGAGCCGGCATCTCGGGCATCGGCGCCGCCTGGCACCTGCAGGACAAGCAGCCGGACAAGACCTACGCGATCCTCGAGGCGCGCGAGGCGATCGGCGGCACGTGGGACCTGTTCCGCTACCCCGGGATCCGCTCAGACTCGGACCTGCACACGTTCGGCTACGCGTTCAAGCCGTGGACCGGGGAGAAGGCGATCGCCGACGGCCCGTCGATCCGCGAGTACATCTGCGAGACGGCGGCTGAGAACGGCATCGATCGCCGCATCCGGTTCGGCCACCGCGTGCTGCGCGCGGAGTGGTCGAGCGCCGAGGCACGCTGGACGGTCGACGTCGAGCACGACGGTGCTCGCTCGACAATGACCGCCGACTGGCTCTTCTGCGCCAGCGGCTACTACCGCTACGACGAGGGCTTCACGCCGCAGTTCGAGGGGTTGGGGGACTTCGCCGGCCAGGTGATCCATCCCCAGCGCTGGCCCGAGGACCTCGACTACGCCGGCAAGCGCGTGGTCGTGATCGGCAGCGGCGCCACCGCCGTGACCCTCGTGCCCGCCATGGCGGCCACCGCCGCTCACGTGACGATGCTGCAGCGCTCGCCGAGCTACGTCCTGCCGGTGCCCGAGCGCGACGCCATCGCCAACGCCCTGCGCCGCCTCGTCGGCGACAAGCGCGCGTATGCGATCACGCGGCGCAAGAACATCTTCATCCAGCGTGCGGTCTACGACCTCAGCCGCCGCTTCCCGCGGGCGATGCGCCGGATCATCCGCGCGGTCAATGCGCGGGCGCTTCCCGAAAGCTGCCCGGTCGACGTCCACTTCAAGCCGAAGTACGACCCGTGGGACCAGCGCCTGTGCGCGGTGCCCGACGGCGACCTCTACAAGGCGATCCGCCGCGGCAATGCGTCGGTGGTCACGGATCAAATCGAGTGCTTCACCGAGCGCGGCATCCGCCTGCAGTCGGGAGCAGAGCTCGAGGCCGATGTCGTGGTTACCGCGACCGGCCTGAACCTGCTCGCGTTCGGCGGAGTCGAGATCGTCGTCGACGGCGCTGAGCTCGACCTGCCCGAGACGATCGCCTACAAGGGCATGATGCTCAGCGGCGTCCCGAACTTCGTTTACGCGATCGGCTACACGAACGCGTCCTGGACGCTGAAGGTCGACCTCGTGTGCGAGTACCTCTGCCGCCTGCTCGCCGAGCTCGACACCCGCCCGGATGCCGACGCCTGCGTACCGCAGCCCGACGATCCCGGGATGGCGACCCGTCCGCTGCTCGACTTCCAGGCCGGGTACGTGCTGCGCGCGCTCGACCAGTTCCCGCAGCAGGGCGAGGAGCAGCCGTGGCTGTTGCCGATGAGCTACTACAAGGACGTTAAGAACCTGCGCCGCGGCCCCGTCGACGACGGCGCGATGAAGTTCATCCCGCGGACAGCGGTCGCGCAGACCGAGCTAGAGCTGCTCGCCGCCTAGTCCTAGAGCTGCAGGTTGCAGAGCAGCGCGAGCTGCGCGTTCGTCTTTGCGTCGGCCGAGCCCGCGAGCGTGCGGCCGAGCATGCGGCTCTTGGCCTGGGCTTCCGCGGGCACGAACTTGCGCTCGGCAGCCGACGCCCTCGCCTTCAGCACGCGGCTCATCGCGGAACGCAGTGCGTTGGTGTCCGCCCCGAAGGCGGCGGTCGTCACCGCGAGCGCGCGCACCCGGCCATCGCGCACCGAGTAGACGAACGCGCGCTTGCCGTCGCGTGCGACCCGTAGCCCGGCGCCGGCCGCGCGGCCACGCGCCGTAGCGGCGGAGTCACCGATGCGAACGGAGCCGGCGCGGCGGCCGCGTGCCGTCGTGCCGACGAGCTGCGACCCGTCCGGCCTCGCGTCAGCACGGCGACGTCGGCGGCGCGCTTGTTGCCGGCGCCCTTCACGCACCAGCTCCACGCGCGGTTGCGCTGCTGCGGCTGGCCCGCGCGCTCGCAGCAGCGTCTGCCATGTGTCGCCGAGGCGGATCGGCCCGCGGCCGTTGCGGCCGAGCGCGTCGGCCCGCCGGAAGCAGCCCTGGTCGAGGATGCCGGTCGCGCGCTCCCACATCTGGATGTACGCCTCGGCGCCGTGCCCACATGTCGTCGGCCATCTGCTTGCCGCCGACGCGGCGCAGGTCCTCGAACCAGTCGGCGTAGAGGCCGTAGTGGGCGACGCCCTCCTTCGCGTAGTCGAAGGTGCGCTCGCCGGTCTTCTGGCGCTCGAAGCGTGACCTTGCCGTCGTAGCTGGTGAAGGGGTAGCCGATCGCGCCCTGCTTCGACGAGTCCGGCTGGTGCGACAGGCCGCCGAGGTCGGCGCCGTAGCCCCAGCCGAACGCGAACGGCGGTCTCGCGCGGACGGTAGTCGCTGCCACTCCTTGACGTAGTTGTCGGCGCCCGAGTGGCCCGGGAACGCCATCCCGCCGAGCTTCCACAGCCGCGGCCAGTTGCCGGGGTCGACCCAGCCGTGCGGCGAGATCACGCCCGAGTAGCGGCGCGACTCGAGCAGCGTGAGCGTGTCGTCGACCGCGGCCTGGCTCATGTGGTCGGGGTTGACGATCATCCCCAGGTCCATCATGCGCCGGACGCGCGTGGCGGCCGAGCTCGGTCAGCCCGCGCGTGTTGCAGTGCGGCGGCGGGGGATAGACGGGCAGCGTGCCGCCGCTGCACCCCGCCGGCCGTGAGCACCTGGTCGAGCGAGGGCGCTGAACGCGGTGTCGCCGCTGTCGATCGTGTTGTCGCTCAGGTCGCCGGTGCAGGTCCGCGCGCTGAAGAACGAGCCCGCGCTGCTGCTTGTTGCCGGCGTTGATCAGGTAGCCGGCGACGCCGCCGTCGAAGCGCACGCCGGTCAGCGGGTTGTCGAACTTGTTCAGCAGCAGCGATCGAGCGCACGCCGAGCCGGTGCATCTCGTCGAGCTGGCGGTCGATCTGCGCCTTGTCGCAGGTGACGGTCTCCCAGCCGCGGCAGTCGAACGGCTCGGAGGTCTCGATCTCGAGGACTACCGCCATGCGGCCCGCGTTGATCACGCGCCGCGCCTCGAACGGGTCGGTGACGATCTGGAAGAACCCCTTGCCGGGTCCGCCCGCCTGGGCGTCGACGTAGTCCTGCAGCTCGCGCATCGCACGGAAGCCGCGCCGCATCGTGTCCATCTCGTTGCAGTCGAACTTCCGGCTCGCCTGTAGCTCGCAGAGGATCGCGGTTCTCGTTGACGCCCATGACCATCAGCCGCAGGCCCGCGCGTCCAGACGCGCTCGACCCAGCGGTAGTACGTGCCCTCGTAGTGTGAGCTTGTCCTTGGCTCCAGGACGTCAGCTGCGGGTAGCCGGCGGTGTCGTGCGGCTGTCACGGGATTGCCGTACGTGAACGTGTTCTGCACCGGCGCGCCGAGGCCCTGCGGGCCCTCGCTGCTCCGCGCAGTCCGGCAGCGCGTACTGGATCCCGTATGCGTGCCAGGGCTGAGCCGCAGTGGAAGTTGCCGCCGAAGTACTGGAAGGCCATCCAGTGCATGTGGCCCTCGACGATGCCGCCGACGCGCGCCGTACTCCGTGGCGGCCTTCGCCGGAGCGCCCGTCGCCTGCAGGTCCGCCTCGGGGAACTCGGCGCAGCCCTCCGCCGCGGTGAAGCGCACGGTCGCGACCGGCGCGTTCGTGGACGCCGGCGCGAGCGTGAACGCGTCGCCCCGCTTCTTCGACCTCGAAGTCCGCCGCCGGGCTCGGCTCCGCGGCGGGCGCCAGCGTGCCGTCCTCCTGCGCGGTGACGAACGTGCCGTCCTTGCTGGAGAGCAGATAGCGGCCGAGCGCGCTCGCCTTCATGCGGACGGCATCAGCGATGGCCTTGCCGTCGGTGCCGGCGACCGCGTAGCAGCCGTTTGCCAGCGAGTACCGCGCCGGCGCGTCAGCGGCAAGCGCCGTCGCCGGCGCGAACGCGGCTGCGCCGCAGGCCATCAGGCTCGCCCATTGCACTCTCGCCCACACGCCAAAAACGGTAATCGCTCGGCGCGCGCGGCGCGCCGGGCGCGGCTCAGGTTCGCTTGGCGGTGAACTTCACCGGATAGTCCGGGTCGCACAGCCCGGTGGCGGAAGAGGGCCGGCGGATCGTCCCGGACGCCCTGCCCCGCGAGGTGACCGTGATCGAGACCTTCAGCGAGCCCACGCTCGGGTCCTTGTAGGTGGCGCTGCCCTTGCCGGACGAGCTCAGCCGTATCGACTTGACCGTGACGTCGACGATTGGGCCCGGCCCGCAGTTCATCCGCTGGCCGCGCAGCTTGAAGTTCAGCACCTTGCCGCTGCGGACAGTGAACGTGACCTTCCCCTTGTCGGTCGGCTCGGTCGCGGATCCGACCTGGATGTACTTCCCGCTGGACGTGCCCTTGTACGTCCCGGGCTTCGCAGCGGCGAGCGCGAGGGCGGGGAGGGCGGCCAATGAGAGCAGGGAGAGGAGAGCGATCCGGTTCATGCCGCATGACTGTACAAAGACTGCGACATCAGCCGACTTCGGGTTCTGGCACGTCCTCGGGATCGCGCTCGTCGGTGAACTCCGGGTCGCTCACGCGCCATGACTCCTTCGGAGCGTGCGGTCTCGAGACGTTCCTCGATCGTCGGGTTGGCGGGATCGTGCTGCAGGTGTGGGTCATCGGGCATGGGCACTGCCGTACCCGATCGGCGCGGCACTTCAGTCCCGCGCCGTGACGGCCTCGGTGACGACGCGGATCGCACTGCGCCGGCGCGACATGGACATGCTCGGCCACCTGAACCACCATCGAGCACGACATCGTTCTCCCGTCGGGGGACATCGCCGCCGCCGGGCGCTCCGTCCTCGTTGCATGGGATCCCGCCGAGCGCTCCGCGCGCCCCTTCCCGCTGGACACTGGTCATCCGTCAGTCCTAGACTCCACAAAAGGGTCAATTGGAATCGGGCTGACGCGGGGAGTTCATGGTGGGATCACGTCGGGTGCTGGGCTTGGCGCTGTTGACACTGGCGGCACTGCCCGCCGGAGCTCACGCGGGCTCGATCAGCTACGCGCCGCCGTACACGTACGGCTCGTACTACACGACCTACACCGGCGCGCCCGGCGAGGCCAACGACATGCGCATCGACGGAACCATCGCCACCGGACACAACCCCTTGGTCTATCCCGCGGGAAGCTCCGTGCGCTTCACCGACCTCGTCGGCATCCAGACGGTGGACCCGGCTGCTGGCTGCACCGGCGAGTCGATCACCTATCTGTGTCCCTGGAGCGGCAATAACGGCCGCTACACCCACATCGTCCGCGCGCGGCTCGGCGACGGCGATGACAGGCTCAGACTGAGGCAGACAGAAGCCGAAGCCAGCCGCGTGCTCGGCGAGGAGAGCGACTGTCCTTACTTCAGCAACAGGTGCGTCGCGGTGGATATCGACGCCGGCCCCGGGGCCGACTACATCGACGTGGCCGACAGCGTCAACTCCGACGCGTGGGTCGCTTGCGGCGCCGGCTGGGACGTGGTCCATGCCGACCACGGTGACTCCGTGGCGGCGGACTGCGAGGACGTGTCTCGCGGCCATGCCTCGACGGTCGCGCGGGGCGGCCGGCTCACGATGACGATCCAGTACCCCGGCTCCTACTACGAGTCGCGGCGCTACTCATACATCGGCGAGCCCGGTGTCGAGAACGACATGCGAGTCGACCTCGACGCGTCAAACGATCCGGCTCTAGGCCCGACCGGCGTGATCACCGACCTCACCGGCTTCTCGCAGACCGCGGGATGCACCGGCTTCTCGCTGCGCTACGTGTGCACCCTCGAGGCGACGCGTTTCATGGGCGACTACCCGGACACCCTGCTCCTCGAGCTCGGCGATGGAGCCGACCGCATCCGCATACGCGACCGTGGCGGCGAGTCGTACCGCACGACGGGCACGGCCGTCGACTGCGCCGTGTACCTCGGTCCGATCTCGCCACCCGGTCAGCCGGTCTGCCAGTCGGTGGCGATCGACGCAGGCACGGGCGACGACTACATCGACGTCCGCGACGGCTACCGCCACCCCGGTGTGATCGGGTCCTGCGGTGACGGCTGGGACACGGTCAAGGTCGACGCCGGTGAGGCCGCTCCCGCAGACTGCGAGAGCGTCTCCGCCACCTGAGCGTGCGAGCGCTCACCACCCCGTACAGCGGTTAGGGCCCCGCGGCGATCGCGGACGTGACCTCGCCCAGCGAGGGCGTGGAGCTGAACCCCGTCAGGCACCACGTGGCGCCCGCTGCCTCCCACGCCGCGACGTCTTCTCCGGGTGGGTTCGTCACGACGACGTCGAACGCCGCGTCGCCGGAGCGGCCTGTCGCGTCGACGAGCTCGCGCAGCGCGTCTGGACCCGGCAAGTCGATCGGGAACAGGCCGTCCCAGCGGGCGGCGCGGCGCACCGGGCGGCGGTTCGGGTATCGGCCGGCCACCCAGATCGGGATGCGCGGCTGCTGGACCGGTGGCGGCTCGAAATCATCGGACCAGTAGCGAACGAGATCCTCTAGGCCGGAGTCCAGGAGACGGGCGCGCTCCCGCGGGTCGGTCTCCTCGCCGAAGCGCTCGAATTCACCGTGACGGTCGCCGCCGAGGCCCACGCCCAGCGTCAAGCGGCCGTTGCTCATCAGGTCGAGGGTCACGGTCTCGCGGGCGAGCTTGTGTATGCGCCGGCGTGCGAGCGGAGTGACCAGCGGACCGATGCGCACCCGCTCGGTGGCGCCGGCCACTGCGGCGAGGGCGATCCACGGGTCGGCTACCGCCCGCGCGGGCGCGCTGTAGACGATGTGGTCCCAGACGAAGAAGC
The DNA here is from genome assembly GCA_963832195.1 of uncultured Conexibacteraceae bacterium. GTDB lineage: Bacteria > Actinomycetota > Thermoleophilia > Solirubrobacterales > Solirubrobacteraceae > Baekduia. Next base: position 665,036 of record CAWHTH010000002.1, on the reverse strand, counting down.
CATCGAAGCCCGCCGCTTCAGTCGCCGTGGCCAGCCTCGCGAGGACGCGCGGATCCACCAGCTCGTCAAACGGCGCGACGAAGATCCCCCGGCGGACGGCCATCGCGCTCAGGCTGCCACGACTAGGTCAGCCGGACGCCCGCCGCATGGTCAGGCAGAACGAGCTATGTGTGACGTACGCGCCGATGCGGTTTCCCAGCAGCACCTGTCCCGGATGCCGCAGCGAGTTCAAGGTGCTCCAGCGGATGCGCGCCTGTGTAAAGCCCACCTCACCCAGCAGCTCCGCCCAAAGCCGCGGCGGCTGGTGCTTCTGCCATTCGATCGTGGGCGCGAAGGGATTCTTGACATGAAGGTCCCCGAAGAGGTTGCGGCGCGCGACGTCGGCGACGATCAGCGTGCCGCCCCCGACGGTCAACGCTGCCAGCTTCTCGAAGATGCGCAGGTACTCGGCTCGCGCCGCTGGATCGCGATGGACGCGGATGCACGCCTGCTCGTCGAGGTGATTGATCGATGATTGCGACAGGACCACGTCGAACGGGTCACCGTCGGGCTGATAGTCCTGCAGCGTGTGCCCGTCGAGTCGCACTGCCGGGTCCTGCACGAACGCGGCAAAACGCTGGAACCTCCGTGCGGTCTCCCCCTGAGACGAGCCCGCGCCGCCCGGTTCGAGACTGACGACCTCGCGCGCGCCGGCGCGTGACGCGTAGAACGAGAACCGGCCGTCGCCGGCACCGACGTCCAGCATCCGGACCCCGGACAGTGGCACGCCGTCGAACAGGTACTCCATGTAGTGGCGGACGTTCGATGGCCGGCGACGCCGGTCCTCGACCGCTTGGTAATACCGCTCCCAGCCGCCGACGTCCGCTACCGACGCCCGCGGTGCTTCGCTCGTCTTGGTCATAACGATGGGCGCGTGCCCGTTCCTGCAACGTACTGATTTCTGCCGCCTCCGGCCGAGGTGCGACACGTACTCATGTTCTCCCGTCACACTCCGGCCAATGACGTCGGCCGCGGCCGCAGCCACCATCCCCCGCGACCTCTCGCGGCTCGAGGAGGAGGCCGCCAAGGTCCTGAGCCCCGAGGCCCTGGCCTACATCCTCGCCGGGGCGGGGGACCGGGACACCACGCGCGCCAACGCCGCGGCGTTCCGGCGCTGGACGATCAAGCGGCGCAAGGCCCGCAAGCGGCGCAAGGGTCGCAGGCCGGCGAAGGTCGACCTGTCCACCACCATCCTGGGGACGCGCATGCCTGCGCCGGTCCTCTTCGCGCCGGTCGGGGTGCAGACGCTCGCGCATCCGGACGGCGAGCTCGCCACCGCTCCCGCCGCGGCCGAGCTCGGGCTGACGTACGTGCACTCGACCCAGGCCGCCTACCCGATGGAAGAGGTGGCGGCGGCCAACGGTGACGGCTCGCGCTGGTACCAGCTCTACTGGCCCACGGACGACGAACTGGCCGTGTCTTTCCTGCGCCGCGCCAAGGCGGCCGGCTACACCCACCTGGTCATCACGCTCGACACGACGCTGCTCGGGTGGCGGCCGCTCGACCTGGACCGCGGGTACTCGCCCTTCCTCGAGAACAAGGGCATCGCGAACTACACGAGCGACCCGGTCTTCCAGCGCCAGATGCCCGTCCCGGCGGACGTCGCTCCGCTGCCGGCCGGGGTCGCGTTCGCGAGGGTCTTCCAGAATCCCGGCCTGAACTGGGGGCGGCTGCCGCTCATCCGCGAGAACTGGGACGGCCCGATCCTGCTCAAGGGAATTCAGAGCCCGCTCGACGCCAGGCTTGCCGTCGAGCACAAGATCGACGGCATCGTCGTCTCGAATCACGGCGGCCGACAGGTCGACGGGGCGATCGCGTCGCTCGACGCTCTCAGGCCGATCGTCAAGGCGGTCGGCGACAAGATGCCCGTGCTCTTCGACTCCGGGATCCGCACGGGTCGCGACGCCTTCAAGGCGCTGGCGCTCGGCGCCGACGCGGTGCTCATCGGGCGGCCGTACCTGTACGGCCTCGCGCTGGGCGGGCAAGCGGGGACTCGGACCGTCATGCGGTGGCTCGTCGACGACCTCGAGGCGGAGGTCCGGAAGGCCGGCCGCCGCAGCCACCGTTCCCTCTCCCGTTCCTCCCTGGTCCGCGTGCGCTGAACATGTCCGAGACCACGCGTCGTCAATTCCTCGAGCTGGCCGGTACGGCCGCCGCGGCGACATTCCTCGCGCCGACCGCGCTCGCCGCGGGCCAGGTCTACGTGCCCCCCGGTCAGTCGCCTCTTCCGATCGGCCCCGGCTCCTCCTACGTCGGCTACCAGTCCGAGATCTACCTCGCCGGGATGACCGCGGACGTCAAGCCGATCTTCACCACGAACTTATTCTCCCTCGAGGAGGTCGCGGCGAAGGTCTTGTCCGAGGACGCGCGCCGGCACCTGCTCACGTGGGCGGGCGGCCCTGAGGCGGTGCGCGCGAACGCGCGGGCGCTGGGAGCGTGGCGGATCGTCCCCCGGATGTTCATCGACCGCGCCGAGCGCGACCTCAGTGCGACGGTGCTCGGCGTCTCGATGCCGGTGCCGGTCATCCTCGGCCCGGTCGGAGAACAAGCCCTGGCGCACCCCGACGGCGAGGCCGCGACCGCCCGCGCGGCAGCGGAACTCGGGCTCACCTACGTCCACGCGGCGCAATCGAGCACGTCGGTGGAGGGCGTCGCCGCGGCCGCGCCCACCGGCTCGCGGTGGTTCGCCCTGGACTGGCCGGACCGCAACGGCACCGACGTCGCGCTGCTCGGGCGCGCGCGGCTCACGGGGTGCACCCACCTCGTGCTGTCACCCCCGCAGCCCGGGATGGAGTGGACGGCGCTCGCGGCGATCCGCGAGGCCTGGGACGGGCCGATCATCCTCGGCGGCATCCAGACCGTGCCGGACGCGCAGATGGCGGTAAGCCGTGGTTTCGACGGCATCGTCGTGTCGAACGAGCGTGGGCGCCGCGGCCCCCGCCCGACCGGGACGATCGACCTCCTGCCGCGGATCGCGGACGCGGTCGGCGGCAAGGTCCCCGTGCTGTTCGGCTCGGGCGTCCGCACGGGGACCGACGTCTACCGGGCGCTGGCCCTTGGGGCCGAGGCCGTCCTCATCGGCCGCCCTTACGTCCACGGGCTGGCGCTCGGGGGCGAGGCCGGCGTCCGGCACATGCTCCGCACGCTCCTCGCCGAGCTCGACATCACGCTCGCCATCGCCGGTGTCGCGAACTACCGCGAGCTCGACCCGAGCGCGCTCGTCCGGGGGTGATCGGGCCGGCGAGCCTTTAATCGGCGCTCCGGGGGGCTCCGGGGGGTGTCACCCCTAGGGGTGACAGCGTCGACCCCGGCTCCGGGGGGTGTCACCCCTAGGGGTGACAGCGTCGACCCCGGGCTCCCCCGGCGACACCTTCGCGGTCAGCGCTGCGGTGGGGTGTCACCCCTAGGGGTGACAGCATTGGGGGGCGAGCTTTGGGTGGCGTCGGCTCATTGGAGGTATGCCACGCAAGTCACGCAGGGAGGAGGGAGGGGGCACATACCACGTCTTCGCGCGCGGAAATCGACGCGAGCCGATTTTCTGTGACGCAGGCGATCGCAGCCAATACCTGTTGACACTCGGGCTGGTGGTGGAGGAGCTCGAGTGGCGGGTGCTGGCCTATTGCCTGATGGAGAACCACGTCCATCTGTTGATCGAGACGACCCTGCCCAATCGCGCCGCGGGGATGCAGGTGCTGCACGGCACCTACGCCCGCTACTTCAACGACATGTACGCGAAGACGGGTCATCTATTCCAGCGGCCGTACGGGTTCTCGCGGTCGCGCAACAACGGAACGACCATGTACTTCGCCTGCTACGTCCTGCTCAACCCCGTTCGTGCGGGCTTGTGCCAGTTGCCGGAGCAGTACCGATGGAGCAGCTATCGGGCGACGATCGGGCACGCGGACCCCCCGCCCTGGCTCGACGTCACACGTTTGCTCGGCTACTTCGGCGAGCGGGAGGCTGACGCGGTGAAGCGATTCACCACTGTCGTATCCGCTGTGGGCGACATGGGCGCGGCTGGTTTCGAACCAGCGACCTCTCGCGTGTGAAGCGAGCGCTCTCCCACTGAGCTACGCGCCCGGAGGCAGCCGCCATCGTAGCGACGGCGGCGTTGCCTCCGGCAGCCGTCAGTCCTTCGGGTTGACGACGTCCTTGACCTTGTCGGCGGCGTCGCCGACAGCGTCCTTGACCGAGCCGGCGGCCTGGTCGACCTTGCCCTCGTTCTTGAGGCTGTCGTCGCCGGTCAGCGCCCCACCCGCTTCCTTGACGCGGCCCTTGATGTCGTCGGTGGTTCCGTCGTCCATGGTGTCCTCCTATCGATTGTCGACGGAGGCTTACCCGGCGCAGCGAGTGGGACTCGCGCGCCGCTCAGGTGGGGATGCGCGCGACCGTCTCGCAGCTGCCGGCCACGTAGTCCCAGGTCGTGGCGACGACGGCATCGCTGCCCGCGCCGCAGTAGGCGCGCACGTTGGACGTCGTGCTGTCGAGCTTGTCGTCGCCGTCGTCCATGAAGAGGCTGATCGGGCCCGAGGTGCACTGCAGGATGTATGGGGTGAGGTTGCCGCAGCCCTCGCCGGTGGCCCGCAGAGGCACGGTGTCGGTGATGATCAGGTCGTCCGCGTTGTGGACCCAGATCATCGGAAAGAGCGTCGTAATGACGTCGTCGGTCAGGTCCGGGACGTAGCGGAGCGTCACGTTGTTGCTCTCGCCCGGCGTCGCGTAATAGGTCAGCTCGGCGGTGATGCTGAACCCGTACGGATTGAAGAACCGCTTGGAGTGAACGGTCGCAGCATTTGCCGCCGCCGGTAGCGACAGGGCGGCGATTGCGAGGGTGGCGAGCGCAAGGCGATGACGCATGGCCCACGACACTACGAGTTCCGGTGCATTGTGGCAAGCCGGAACGCGACGCCGCGCTAGACTCGGCCGCGGACCGTGCTAGGCGGGGAATTAGCGGTGCCCTGTACTCGCAATCCGCTCTAGCGAGGCTGAATCCCCTCTCGAGGGGCGCGGCCTTCGGGGCTGAGCGCCGTGGCGGCGCTGATGGCTCGGGTCCCGTGCGGCGTCGGCCCGTGAACCAGGTCAGGTCCGGAAGGAAGCAGCCTTAAGCGGTCACCGGCGAGCGCAACGGGAACACCCGTGCCGGAGCCGCCCGCCGGCGTGTCGCCCGGGGACTGTCGTCTCGACGGAGGGTGCACGGTCCGCTACCCGCAGTTCTCGAACGCGTGCCAGTAGCGGCCTGACACGACGCCGCCCGGCGGTTGGCCCGGCTGGGGCAGGCGGCGGTCGCGGTCGCGCGGGTCGAGCACGAAGTCCGTCGCGACCTCCGGGGAAGTGGGGAAGAAGTACGTGCCCTGGACGCCCTCGTCGATCGCCGAGTGGATCAGGTCGAGGTCGAGCCCGGTCCATAGCGCGAGCTGCGGCGCGGCGCGGCGGTTGGGCAGCGTGAACGGCGCGCAGCGGCGCGGGTCGACGAGGGCGCGGTCGCCGCTCGACTCGGGCTCGAAAAAGCCGCGCAGGTTCTCGAGGATCGCCGCCTGGCGGCCGAGCGCCGCGTCGAGGCGGTCGATTCGGTCGACCTGGCCCGGCGCGAATGCGGCGACGAGGATCGCGACGACGACGGCGAGGCCAAGCCATGGCCTGCGCGCCGGGTCCTCGCGATCGAGGCGCGCCCAGCCGGTCAGCGCCGCGGCGCAGAAGATCGCGAGCAGTGTCGCGGGCAGCAGCAGGTAGCGGGTGATGATCGGCAGGCCCGCCGCAGCCAGCGCGCCGAACGCCACGAGCGCGGCAGCGCCCGCGACGAGCGGCAGCAGCGCCCGCGCCCGCGCGCGCCAGAGCGTCAGCGCGATGCCCGCCGCCGCGCCGGCGAGCACCGGCTCGCGCGCGACCTCGCCGAGCCGCCGCGGGCCTGTGACAGGCAGGTCGTCGAGGCCGGTCTTGCGGCCGAGAGCGTCGGCGTTCTCGCGCGTGCCGGTGAGCGAGTGGAGCGCGTCGCCCGTCAACGCCAGGTCGCTCAGCGCCCAGACGACCGGCGCGGTCGCCGCGAGCGCGACGTGCGCAGGGCGCAGCGCGCCACCCCGCCACAGCCACAGCGCGTAGAGCCCTGCGAACAGCCAGGCCTCGGGCCGCAGCAGGCCCGCCACTGCCAGGAGCACCAGGACCGGGGTGCCCGCGCGCGCACGGCGCGTCTCGACGAGGAGAGCCGCAAGGAGCAGGACCAAATAGGGGATGTCCACGTACGCGCGCAGCCCGAAGCTAAGGACCGGCTCACGCGTCAGCACGATCACGGCCGCCACCACGCCCGCCGCGGCGCCGAACCACGCGCGCCCGAGCGCGAACACGAGTGCGGCGAGCAGCGCGAGCGAGAAGTACGCCCCGGCCATCGTCGCCCAGACCGGGAAATCCGAGTACGGCAGGTCGCCGCGCCCCGGGAGCGCCAGCACCAGCCCGGCCAGCGTCGCGAGCGGGTGCGGCGTGGGCGCGAGCGCCCTCTCCAGGTCGGGCGAATGACCACCGGCGAGGTCGCGTCCCCACAGCAGCGCGTGCGCGGTGTCGTAGTTGTTGAGCGGCTCGCCGATGGCCAAAACGCCGCAGATTGCGGCGACCACCAGAGCCGCGGCGGCGATGCCAAGACGCGCACCCATGACCGCCGGACCCTATGACTAGACTCGGGCGTCCGTGTCCGCCGGCCCCTCTCTCTACCGCCGCCACCGCCCACGGACGTTCGCCGACGTGGTCGGGCAGGAGCACGTCGTGCGCACCCTGCGCAACGCGGTCGAGCAGGGCAAGGTCCACCACGCGTACCTGTTCGTGGGCTCGCGCGGGACCGGCAAGACGTCGATGGCGAAGATCCTCGCGGCGTGCCTGAACTGCGTGAACGGCCCGACGACGGAGCCGTGCGGCGTCTGCGAGTCGTGCGTCGCTATCGCCAACGCCACGTCGCTGGACGTCATCGAGATGGACGCCGCGTCCCACAACTCGGTCGACGACATCCGCGACCTGCGCGAGCGCGTCGCGTTCGCGCCGGTGTCGGGCGGCTACAAGGTCTACATCCTCGACGAGGCGCACATGCTGACCGCGCAGGCATGGAACGCGTTCCTCAAGACGCTCGAGGAGCCGCCGCCGAACACGATCTTCGTGCTCGCCACGACCGAGGCGCACAAGGTCATGCGACACGGTCGTCGACCGCTGCCACCGCTTCGACTTCACGCGGCCGACGACGGAGCAGCTCGCAGCGGTCGTCCGCCGCGTCGCCGAGCAGGAGGCCGATCGAGGCCCCTCCGGAGGCGATCGCGCTGATCGCCCGCCACGCGACAGGCTCCTACCGCGACGCGCTCGGCACGCTCGAGCAGCTCGTCACCTACTCGGGCCGTGCGATCGCGAACGAGGACGTGCTCGCGGTGCTCGGCGTCGGCCGACGACGACCTGCTGTTCGGCGCCCTCGACGCGATCGCCGCACGCGACGCGACGGCCGCGTGGCACGTCGCCGCCCGTCTCGCGGACTCCGGCCGCGACGCCGGCCAGTTCCTGCGCGACCTCGAGGTCCACGCGCGCGACGTGCTCGTGGTGCAGACGCTCGGCGGAGGTCCCCTCGCAGCTGGCGATGACCGCCGAGCGCGACGCGCGCCTCGTCGAGCAGGCGCGGCACTGCTCGGGCGCGGACGTCGTGCGCCTGCTCGACCTGCTCGCGACCGGCGCTGCGCTTGGCAAAGGACGGCGCCGACGCGCAGACGCAGCTCGAGGTTGCGCTGGTGAAGGCCGCCGACGCCGGAGGTCGATCCCGTCGACGCGCGCGCTGCAGGCACGCATCGAGCGGCTCGAGGCGGCGCTCGGCGGCGGTGCGCCGCCCGCGCACCCCGCTTCCGCCCCACCACCCGCACCCGCTGTCGCGGCGCGGCCCGCGGCCGGAGCCGCCGGCAGCGGCGCCCGAGCCCGAGCCCGAGCCCGAGGCATCCGCGGTCGCCGTGGCGGAGCGCCGCTGCGGCCGCGCTCGACCTCGCCGCGGTCGCCGAGCTCTGGCCGGCCGTGCTCGACGGGCTGCGCGAGCGGATGCCGGCGCTGGTCGCCTGCTTCGCCGACGCAAAGCCGGTCGCCGCCCAGGACAGCGACGTCGTGATCGCGTTCCCCGAGGGTCAGGCGCTGCGGCGCCGCAAGGCCGAGGAGCCCGCCGCCCGCAGCGTCGCTCGGTGCGCTCCGTTCAAAGCGCTGACCGGCGTGGTGCCGCGCCTGAGCTTCGAGACCCGCGAGCTCGCGGTGGCGGTCGCGGAGCCGCTCGACGAGGCCGAGTGGTCAAGCGCATCGAGCAGGAATTCGACGCTGTCGTGATCGAACCGAGAGGACGGAGACTGATGCCCCAGCCGAACATGCAGCAGATGCTCCAGCAGGTCCAGAAGATGCAGCAGGACATGCTCGCCGCGCAGGAGCAGCTCAAGCAGGAGGAGGTCGAGGCCTCCGCCGGCGGCGGGATGGTCACCGTCAAGGTCAGCGGCGACCTGGTGGTCAAGTCGATCACCATCGACCCCGAGGCGATCGACCCCGAGGACCCCGAGCTGCTCCAGGACATGGTCGTCGCCGCTGTCAACGAGGCCATGCGCGCTGCCCAGAGCCTGGCCGCCCAGCGCATGGGCGGGCTCACCGGCGGGCTCGACCTCGGCTCGCTGGGCCTGCCGGGCATGTAGCCGCGGCGTGTTCGCACCGCCCGTTCAGCGCCTGATCACCGAGCTCGGGAAGCTTCCCGGCATCGGCCAGCGCACGGCGCAGCGGCTCGCGTTCCACATCCTGCGCACGGACCCGGCCGACGCCGTCGCGCTTGCGGAGGCGATCCGCGAGGTCAAGGAGCGGATCCGCCTGTGCGAGGTCTGCTTCAACCTCGCCGACCAGCCGCGCTGCGACATCTGCCACGACGAGCGCCGCGACGCATCGGTCGTCTGCGTCGTCGAGGAGCCCGGCGACGTCATCCCGATCGAGCGCACGCACGAGTACCGCGGCCGCTATCACGTCCTCGGCGGCGCCCTGTCGCCGATCGACGGCGTCGATCCCGAGGACCTGAAGATCGCCGAGCTCTACGCGCGCGTTGAGAGCGGGGGAATCACTGAAGTGGTGCTCGCCACCAACCCGACCACGACCGGCGAGGCGACCGCGCTGCACATCGCCGCCGCGCTGCACGAGCGCGTGCCGGCCGTGACGGTCACGCGACTGGCCAGCGGCCTTCCGGTCGGCGGCGACCTCGAGTACGCCGACGAGGTCACGCTCGGCGCGCGCGCTCGCGGGCCGCCGCAGCGTCTAGCTGCCCAGGCCGACGCCGCGGCGCAGGCGCGCGATCCGCGCCAGCGACTGCGCGATCCGCGCCTCGGACAACTCGCGCGAGCGGATCGCGCGGACGACCGCCTGCCAGGCCTGCTCCTGTGCCGCGCGGTCCCCGGGCAGCCAGAGCAGGTCGCAGCCCGCCTGCAGCGCGGCGACAGCGGTCGTCCCGGCGTCCTCGCCGCTGGCGAGCATCGCTGCGGCAAGGTCGCCGCTGACGACGACGCCGCGAAAGCCGAGGTCCTTGCGCAGCAGCGTGATCGCCTCCGGCAGCAGCGTCGCCGGCGTGACGCCGTCCCACGCGGCGTACAGCGCAGACGAGCAGCTGGACCGCCGGCGCGCGCCGCGCGACCGCCGCGAACGGGCGCACGTCGCGCGCGCGCAGCTCGTCGAGCGAGAGGCCGACGGTCGCCGTCCCGGCGGCCGGGTCCTGCGACGCGCCGCCTTCGCCCGGGAAGTGCCCGACGGCCGCCGCCACACCCGCGCGGCGGTAGCCGTTGACGGCGGCGCGCACCGCCGCGGTCACTACGCCGGGGTCGTCGCCGAACGCGCGCGCCTCCCACGGGCCTCCGGCGGCGCCCAGGTCGGCCGACGGCGCGAACGTCATGTGGATGCCGAGCGCTTGGAGCTGCTGGCCCGCGAGCTCCGCCTGCCTGCGCGCCGCGCCGGGTGTCGTCGCGAGCGGCTGCGGCTGCGGCGGCAGGTTCGGGAACGCCGTCCCGTCGCCGCCGGACTGGGGTGCGGCGACGAGCGGAACGACGTGCCCCGCGTTGCGCGCCACGATCGCCACCTCCCCGGCGAGCGTCGCCAGCTGCCCCGGCTCGATGTAGTTGTTGCGCTCGAGCACCACGCCGCCCCAGCCGCGCGTCCGCAGGCGCTCGAAGAACGAGGCGCGGGGGCGAGTGCCGTCGAAGCCGACCATGAAGAGCCGCGCGGCCGCGGCGCCCGCGGGCAGCCCGAGCCGATCCGGGTTCGAGCCCGCAGCCCGCAGGCGCCGGCCGACCCCGCGTGCGCGCGGCGCGGGGGCAAGCAACGGCGCGAGGGCGTCGAGCAGGTGCCGCCCGCGGTCGGCGGCCGCTGATGGGCGCGCGCCGAACGCCGACCCGCCCTCGGGCACCGCGGTGCGCTTGCCGCCGCCGGCCGCGACAGCGACGACGATCGCAACGACGCCGGCCAGCGCCAGCAGGCCGACCACGACCCGGACACGCCCCATGCCCGCAGCATCGCGCATCGGCTGCGCCTCTATGGTTCTGCCCGATGCCGACCACGGTCGTCATGAAGTTCGGCGGTACGTCCGTCGCCGATGCCGAGCGCCTCAAGCGCGCGGCGCAAAGAATCGTGGCCAAGCGCGACGAAGGCCATCGTGTGGTCGCGGTCCTCTCCGCGCGCGGCAAGGAGACCGACCGGCTTATCGCCGACGCCTACGAGGTGTCGCCGAACCCGGACCCGCGCGAGATGGACATGCTGCTGTCGACCGGCGAGCGCGTGTCCTGCGCGCTGTGCGCGATGGCGATCAACGACCTCGGCCACCGCGCCATTTCCTTGACCGGGTCACAGGCGGGGATCGTCACCGACACCTCGCACACCAAGGCCCGTATCCTCGAGGTCCGGGCCGACCGCATCCGCGATGCGCTCGACGAGGACAGCATCGTGCTCGTCGCCGGCTTCCAGGGCGTCTCCACGTCGCGCGACGTCACGACGCTCGGCCGCGGCGGCTCCGACACGACCGCCGTCGCTCTGGCGGCGGCGGTCGGCGCGGACGTCTGCGAGATCTACACCGACGTGGCGGGCGTCTTCTCGGCCGACCCGCAGAATCGTGCCCGACGCGCGCAAGCTGCCGATCGTGTCGTTCGACGAGATGCTCGAGATGGCCGCCTCCGGCGCGGGCGTCCTGCAACTGCGCAGCGTCGAGTACGCCCGCAACCACGGCGTGCGCATCCACTGCCGTTCGAGCTTCGACGACGCGCCAGGTACCGTCGTCGTGTCCGAGGAGGAGACGATGGAGCATCCGCTCATCACCGCCGTCACGCACTCCAGCGGCGAGGCGCGCATAACACTCGTCGGCGTGCCGGACTCGCCGGGTGTCGCCGGACGGGTGACAACGGCGCTCGCCGAGGCGAACGTCAACATCGACATGATCATCCAGAACGAGCCCGTGTCGGCCGCGTCGCGTGCCGAGATGTCGTTCACGATCCCCCGAGACGATCTGGCGCTTGCGCGCACGGCGCTCGAGCCGGTCTGCTCCGAGCTCGGCATCGACGTCGAGGCCGACGAGACGATGGGGAAGGTGTCGATCGTCGGGGCGGGAATGAGGTCCCATCCGGGCGTTGCGGCGAAGGTCTTCCGCACGCTCGGCGAGAACGGCATCAACATCGAGATGATCTCCACGTCGCCGATCCGGATCTCCTGCGTCGTCCCAGGCGACAAGGTCGAGGAGGCCGTGCGGGCGCTCCACGGCGCGTTCGAGCTGCAGGGCTCCGACACGATCCGGCCCGAGCGGCCCTTCGGAGAATTTGCGGCATGAGGGTTGCCGTCGTAGGAGCCACCGGCGCTGTCGGGACGCGGATGCTCGATCTGCTGGAGCGGCGGCGCTTTCCCGCCGACGAGGTCGTCCCGTTCGCATCGTCGCGCTCGGCGGGCCGCGAGCTGCGCCCCGGGGTAATCGTGCAGCCGCTCGCCGACGACGCGATCGCCGGCTTCGACCTCGCGATCTTCTCGGCCGGCGGCGGCATTTCGAAGGAGTGGGCGCCGCGCTTCGCCGCGGAGGGCGCGATCGTGGTGGACAACTCGAGCGCGTGGCGGATGGACCCCGATGTCCCGCTAGTCGTGACCGAGGTCAACCCGGGGGCGCTCGACAACATCGGCAAGGGCATCGTCGCGAACCCGAACTGCACGACGATGCAGATCATGCTGCCGCTCAAGGCGCTGCATGACGCGTTCGGGCTCGTGGAGATGGTCGCTACCAGCTACCAGGCTGCGGGTGGCGCCGGGCAGAAGGGCATCGACGAGCTCGTGGAGCAGGCGCCGCGCGTGCTCGCCGACCCGCAGCGGCTGGTCGACGACGGCGCGGGCGCGATCGCCGGCATCGAGCACGAGATCCACGCGAAGCCGCTTGCCTTCAACATCGTGCCGTGGCTCGGCAACGACGCCGGCGGCGGCTACAGCGACGAGGAGATGAAGCTGCGCAACGAGTCGCGCAAGATCCTCGACCTGCCAGACCTGCGCGTCTCGCCGACGTGCGTGCGCGTGCCGGTGCTTGTCGGCCATTCCGTCGCGGTGCGGGCGACGTTCGAGCGCGAGCCCGACCTCGACGCAGCGCTGGCGGCGCTTGGCGCTTTCCCGGGCGTGGAGCTTGACGACCGCGCGACGCCGGTCGAGTGGGCCGGTCGCGACGAGGTCGCCGTCGGGCGCGTGCGCCGCGATCTCGCCGACGACAACAGCCTCAACCTCTGGGTCGTCGGCGACAACCTGCTCAAGGGCGCCGCGCTGAACACCGTGCAGATCGCCGAGCTGCTGCACGAGCGCGGCCTGGCGGGCTCGCGCGCCGCAGCCTAGCGGGCCCCGCCCGCGGTCAGTCGATGCGGCCGAGAGAGGCGAGCTCGCGCCGGGTCCGCACGCCGAGCTTGCGGTAGATGTTGCGGCGGTGCGTGCGCACCGTCTCGACGCTGACGTGCAGCGCGTTGGCGATCTCCGCGTTCGACCGGCCCGCGCGCAGGTGCTCGAGCACGTCGGCCTCACGCGGGGTCAGGAGCTCCGGACCGACCGCCTCGTGCGTCTCGCCGCCGGCACGCGGCACTACATGAAGGCCGCGCGAAGCCAGGTGGATCGCGTTGAGGATGTCGCGCGCCTGGACCTCCTTGCCGAGGCAAGCGGTCGCGCCGAAGGCGAGCATCTGGTTGCACTCGCTGGCCGACGGGCGGTTTGCTAGCACGACGATCCGCACGTCTGCGAACGCGGCGTGCAGGCGGTGCACGTCGGCGGCGCTGCGCAGCGCGCCGAAATTGAGGATCAGCACGCGCGGGGCAAGCTCGGACAGGACGTGCTCGAGTTGCTCGATTGCGATATCGGGCGCCAGCAGCTCGAGATGGTGGTCCTCGTCGACGAGCGCGCGCAGCCCACGGCCAACGAGGTCTTCGAAGCCGCACATGGCGACGGTGATGGGGGAGCTTGCCTGCATCGGGACCGGGACTTCCTGTCCCTTATCGGCAGGGGGGCCGCAAAGGGTGAGGCGTTTCTCACCCTTTTCTCACCCTCTTTCTCACCCGAAGTTCACCCGCGCAAGGTGACGACAGCCTGAACGCAGTGGTTCACGCTTACCGAGCCTTGTGGGAGAGGCACCCGGAGACTGTGGGGGGAACCGGGTCACAGACTTCCCTGGGGCGGAAATGGGGTACGCAGCAGGAAAAGTGAGAGGGGCCGAGAGGCCCCTCTTCCTTTTGCCCGTGGGAAGCGGCAGGCTAGTGCTGCGCCAGCGCGGCCATGAGCGCCGGGGCGAAGAGGACCGCGACGTGGACCGTGGCGAGGGGGATCAGGCGGAGCATGGCGTCAAGGATGCGTGACGGCTTCGCCGCCCGCAGCGGGGATGACCCCCCGCGTGGGGTTCGGCAAACCGCCCCTTAGTCCTCGTCGGCGCCCGCGGCGTTACGCGCCGACGCTCGCTACGACCGACTCGCTCCAGTCGATCACGGCGGTCGGCTTCACGACGTGCTTGCTCATGCCGAGGTCGTCCGGGGAGAGGCCGAGCGCGAGGCCGACCAGCTGCGGCAGGTGCAGGACCGGCAGGCCGAGCTCGCGCCCCGCGTACCGCTCAGCCAGCGGCTGCTGCAGGTCGAGGTTGAGGTGGCACAGCGGGCACGGCGTGACGAGGCAGTCGGCCGCGGCGTCGATCGCGTCGCCGAGATGGCGGCCGGCCTGCTTGAGCGACGCCTCGGTGTTCATCGTGATGATCGGGAACCCGCAGCACTTGTGCATGCCGGCGTAGTCGACGACCGTGCCGCCGAGGGCCTCGATCACCTGGTGCAGGTAGGTGTCGCGCGGATGGTCGCCGTCGATGCCGAGGCGGTCGGTCGGCCGCACGATGTAGCAGCCGTAGAACGGCCCGACGCGCAGGTCTGCCAGCGGCCGCTTCACGCGCGACCGCAGCTCGTCGAGCCCGATGTCCTCCACGAGCACCCAGAGGAAGTTCTTGTTGACCAGGCCCTTCTCGTAACGCAGGCCTTCCCGTTCGGAAATTGTGGAGTTGACGTGCTCGCGGTACTCCGCGTTGGCGTCGAGCCGCTCCTGGCACTCGGTCTGCGCGCCCTGGCACGTCGAGCAGATGTTCATCATCAGCTCCGCGCCGGAGACCTGCTGCGCGAGCGCGAACGTGCGCGCGTTGAGCGTGTCGGCGAGCTCCTGGTTGTGCTCCTGGATGACGCCCGCGCCGGAGCAGCACGCGCGGTCGAGCTGGACGAGCTCGATGTCGAGCAGCGGCGCGACCTTGTCCATGGAGCCGTGCAGCTCGGGAGTGAAGCCGCGGCTGACGCAGCCGGGCCAGTAGGCGACCTTCATTCGGCTGACACCTCCTGTGCGCCGTCGTCGTCCTCGTCGTAGCCGGTGATGTAGAGGTTCAGCTCGAGGCGCTCCTCGCGGCTCTCGATCATGTCGAAGTAGTCGCGCAGGCCCTTGTACTCCTTGCGGTGCGGGTGCAGGAGCGCGACCCTCGGCGTTGCCTTGCGGCGGATCAGCGCGGTCGTGATGACCGGCAGCGACTTCATCAGGAACACGCCCGCGTTCGGATTGAACTTTCCGCCGAACGAGTCGGCGAGCAGATCGTTCTCGTGCAGCAGCCCGTTGACGCGGATGTTCTCGACGAACGCGTGCTCGTGGTTGTAGCCGTTGTTGCGGTCCTTGATCTGGTGGTCCGCGGTCGCGCGCCGCCGCAGGCGCATGATCTGGCTCATCGGCGCGACGCCCTTCGGGCAGGCCTCGATGCACTTGAAGCAGTGCGTGCAGTCGTAGATGCCGTGCGGGTCCTCGGCGAGGTCCTTCAGGCGCTCGTAATGCTGGGCGTCACGCGGGTCGCCGACGAAGCGATAGGCCTTCGCGAGCGCGGCCGGGCCGATGAACAGCGGGTCGACTTCCATCGACAGGCAATCCGACACGCACGCGCCGCACTGGATGCAGGCCATCGACTGCGTGACGTCGACCATCGACTCGCGGTCGACGATGTACTCGCGCTCCGGGATCGGCTCCTGGTTGATGAGCCACGGTGTGACGCGCTGGATCTTCTTCCAGTGGACCTGGTCCATGTCGACGATCAGGTCCTTGATCACCGGCATGTTGCCCATCGGCTCGACCTCGATGACGCCGTCGCGCGCTGTGGCCTGGGCCTTGTCGAGGTGCGTGTGGCAGGCGAGGCCCGGCTGGCCGTTGACGCGCACGCCGCACGAGCCGCAGATCGCCGCGCGACAGGAGCAGCGGATGCCGATCGAGCCGTCGAACCGCGCCTTCGCCTGCAGGATCCCCTCGAGGACGGAGCGATGCGGCTCGAGGTCGACCGTGTGCTCCTCCCAGAAGGGCGGAGCGCCCGACTCCGGGTTGTAGCGGCGGATGCGCAGCGTGAAGGACTGGGTTTCTGCCATCAGTACTTGCGCTCCTCTGGCTCCCACTGCGTGATGGTCACCGGCGAATAGCTCACCTGGGGGCCATCCCCGTTGAGCGACGTTTCGATGTGCTTGAGCCACTCGTCGTCGTTGCGCTCAGGGAAGTCCGTGCGGAACTGCGCACCGCGCGACTCCTTGCGCTCGATCGCCGCGACGACGGTGCACTCGGCGCAGTCGAGCATGTACCCGAGCTCGATGGCGGCGAGAACATCCTGGTTGAACACCGAGCCGCGATCGTCGATGTAGGCCTTCTCGGCCTCCTCCTTGAGACGCCGGACCGTCTCGAGCGCGTGCGCGAGGCCCGCCTCGTCGCGGAAGACGGCGACGTTGCGGTTCATCTCGGTGCCGAGCTCGTCCTTGATGTCGGCGATGCGCCGGCCATCCTTCGGGCGGTCGACCAGCGAGTCGATCCAGTCGGCCTCCTCGCGCAGCCGCGCGGAGGGTGCGCCATCCGGCATCGGGATTCCGGCGGCGCGGGCTGCCGCGTGCTCACCGGAGCGGCGGCCGAAGATGAGCGTGTCGAGAAGGGAATTCGCTCCGAGCCGGTTGCCGCCGTGGACCGAGACGCAGGCCACCTCGCCCGCCGCGTAGAGCCCCTCGATCGGCGTCGCGCCGTTGATGTCGGTCTTGACCCCGCCCATGATGTAGTGCTGGCCGGGGCGGATCAGGATCGGCTCGCGCGTGATGTCGACGCCCGCGAAGTCCTTGCCGATGTTGACGATCTCGCGCAGCGCCTCGAGCGTGCGCTTGCGCGGCACGACCGTGATGTCGAGGTAGATGCCGGCTCCGTCGGGCCCGACGCCGCGGCCCTCGTTGATCTCCGTCTGCTCGGCGCGCGAGACGACGTCGCGCGAGGCCAGCTCCATCTTGTTGGGCGCGTACTTCTCCATGAAGCGCTCGCCCTCGGAGTTCAGGAGGTGGGCGCCCTCGCCGCGAGCGCCCTCGGTGATCAGGAACCCGTTCTCCAGCAGCGTGGTCGGGTGGTACTGGATCATCTCCATGTCCATGATCGGGCACCCGATCCGATAGGCCTGCGCGATCCCGTCGCCGGTGCAGATCAGGCCGTTGGTCGTCGGCTTGTAGCACTGGCCGGCGCCCCCGGAGGCGAGGATCACGTTCTTGGCCGTGAACAGCTCGAGCGCACCGCTGCGGATGTCGCGCGCGACGCAGCCGACGCAGGTGCCGTCGTCGTCCTGGACCAGCGACGTCGTGAACCACTCCTCGTAGCGGTCGACCCGCTCGTGGTACTTCATGATCTGCTCGTAGAGCACGTGCAGCATCGCCTGGCCCGTGATGTCGGCCACGTAGGCGGTGCGCTTCATCGAGGCGCCGCCGAACGCGCGCAGGTCAAGCTCGCCCTTCTCGTTGCGATGGAACGTGACGCCGATGTGCTCGAGGTGCAGGACCTCGTCGGGCGCCTCCGAGCACATGACCTCGATCGCGTCCTGGTCGCCGAGGTAGTCCGACCCCTTGACCGTGTCGAACGCGTGCGAGCGCCAGTCGTCGGACGGGTTGATCGCCGCGTTGATGCCGCCGGCCGCGGCGACCGAGTGCGAGCGCACGGGGTGGACCTTGCTCATGATCGCGACGGTGGCGCCCGCGTCGGCCGCGGCGAGCGCGGCGCGCTGCCCCGCGAGCCCCGCGCCGATGATCAGGACATCGTGTGCCGGCATCGGTCGGGACTCTATTACCGGGTCGGCCCCGGCTGCTTAAGCGCCCGCTGCACTGGCCGCGACGGCGCGGCGGACCTGGTCGATGGTCAGCATCCCGACCAGGCGGTCCTCGTCGTCGACGACTGCGAGACCGCCCAGGCGGCGCAGGGGCTCGGAGCCAAGGAGCGCCTCGAGGGGCGTCTCGCGCGGCACGCGCATGTCGTCCGCGGGCCCGTCGTCGAGGACGTCGCGCACCGGCAGCGCCGGCCGGCCGGTGCTCAGCGCGCCCTCGATCCGGTCCTCGCGCACCACGCCGACGAAGCGCCCGGCGGCGTCGACGACAGGGAACCAGGGCCAGCGATAGCGCAGGAAGTACTCGTCCTGGGCCTGCAGGATCGTCGAATCGGCGGGCACCGCGACCGGCTCGGCGTCCATCAGGTCGGCGGCGGTGACCCCCTCGATGCGCTCCGAGAATTCGCTGGCGATGACCGCGCCGCGCGCGCCCTGGTTGATGAACCAGGCGAGCAGCATCAGCCAGATCCCGTTGATCGGGTCCGACGTGGCGGCCAGCACAAGCCCGAGGCCGATCAGCACGTACGAGAAGCCCTCGCCGAGGCGGCCGGCGAACTTCGTCGCGCGATTGCGGTCGCTCGTCAGCTTCCACGCGATCGCGCGCGCGATGCGGCCGCCGTCGAGCGGGAACGCGGGAATCATGTTGAACACGAACAGGAACGCGTTGACGATCGCCAGCCAGCCCAGCAGGGCGAGCGTGGGCGTCGTGCCGTCCTCCTCGAACGCCGCGGCGTCGACGAAGTCGCCGACGCGCGACAGCAGGGCGCTGGCCCCGAAGCACAGGGCGACAACACCGAGCGTCACGAGCGGGCCCGCGATCGAGACGCGGAACTCCTCGCCGGGAGAATTCGTGTCGCGCGTCATCTTCGCGACGCCGCCGAACAGCCACAGGTCGATCCCGGAGATCCCGATCCCGGCGCGCCGGGCGACGACGGCGTGGCCGAGCTCGTGCAGGACCAGCGACACGAAGAACAGCAGCGCGCCCAGGACGGCAACGAGGAACGTCGTCGTGTCGGACTCGTCGAGCACCTCGCCGAAGTAGCCCGACAACCCGTAGATCATCAGGAACAGGACGATGAACCAGCTCGGGCTCGCGGCGATGCGGATGCCGAGCACGCGCGCGAGCTGGATGGAGCCTGAACCGAACACTGCGCCTATGGTGGCAGGGCGGTGGATGCGCAGGCGGCGATCTCGCTGTATGCCCAGGGCTTGTTCCCGATGGACGAGCCCGGCGCGGAGGAGCTGCCGTGGTGGACGGTCGACCCGCGGACGATCTTCGAGCTCGACCCGGCCACGCTGGCGCAGGCCCGGCGCAAGGTACGGCGGTCGCTGCGTGTGTTCGACGACTGGGACCTGGCCGTGAACGGCGCGTTCGAGCTCGTCGTCGATCGCTGCGCCAGGCGCGAGGAGGGCGAGGAGCTATGGCTCACCGCGCGCATGGGCGACCTCTACCGGGCGCTGCACGCAGCGGGTTTCGCGCACACGTTCGAGCTCCGCATCCGCGGGCACATCGCGGCCGGGCTGCTGGCGGTGACGATCGGGCGCGCCGCGATGCTCGAGTCGATGTACCACTCGGTGCCGCACGCCGGCAACGTGCTCCTGGTGCACGTTCTCGAGACGCTGGCCGCCGGGGGCTGCGAGCTGTGCGACCTGCAGACGCCGACCGACCACACGCTGCGGCTCGGCGCAGTGCAGATCCCGCGCGCGGAGTACGAGCGCCGGTTGGCGGCCGCGCTGCAGTGATCCCTGGGCTGCGTGGGTGACAACTATTGCCACCGACGCAGCCCAGAGGTGGCGGCGCCCCGCGCGGCACGCCGGCCGAGGCGCACGCGCCGTCTGGAGGCACTGAGGGAGGGAGGCGCGGGAGCCAGTCGGTCGTCCGTCGTGGCTTCCCGCCCCGCCCGGCCCCTCCTCACTGCGAAACGACCAGCGCCCCATCGGCCGCCGGCGGCCGAGCGGAACACCACCGCCACCTCTGGGCTGCGTCGGTGGCAACTATTGCCACCCGCGCAGCCCAGCCGCTCAGTTGAGCACCGGCGTGTGGCGATCGATGATCGCCTTCACGTCGATCCCGGCCGGCAGCGTGCCGTAGTGCAGGCCGCCGCCGCCCGCGAGGCGCGTCGCGCAGAACGCGTCGGCGACCGGGGCGGGGGAGTGGCGGATCAGTAGCGAGCCCTGCAGCGCCAGCGCGAGGCGCTCGACGATGCGGCGCGCACAGTGCTCGATCTCCTCGGGGTGCTTGAAGTCTTCCTTCACGTTCTGCACGAACGCGTCGAAGCGGGTGTCGGCGCCGTGCGGCGAGGTTGACCTCGTCGAGGAAGCCCTCGAGCAGAGCCGGCTCCTTCGCGAGCGCGCGCAGCACGTCGAGCGCGTTGACGTTCCCAGAGCCCTCCCAGATCGAGTTCAGCGGGGCCTCGCGGTAGATGCGCGGCATCCCGGACTCCTCCACGTAGCCGTTGCCGCCGAGGCACTCCATCGCCTCGAACGCCAGGTTCGGGAAGCGCTTGCAGACGTGGTACTTCGACACCGCCGTGCCGAGCCGCTTGACGCGCGCGCTCGTCCTCGTCGTAGGCGCGGGCGAGCCGCAGCGCCAGAACCGTCGCGGCCTCGCTCTCTATTGACAAATCTGCGAGGACGTTGCGCATCAGCGGCTGGTCCGCGAGCAGCTTGCCGAACGCTGAGCGGTGCGCCACGTGCCAGGCCGCGTTCGCGACGGCGGCATGCATGCCGCCGGTCGAGCCGAGCACGCAGTCCAGCCGCGTGTGGGCGACCATCTCGATGATCGTCGGCACGCCGCGGCCGGGCTCGCCCACGATCTGGCCCCATGTGCCGTCGAACTCGACTTCACTCGAGGCGTTCGAGCGGTTGCCGAGCTTGTCCTTGAGCCGCTGCAGCTTGAACGGGTTGCGCGTGCCGTCGGGGAGGATCCGCGGGACGAGGAAGCAGGTCACGCCCTCGTCGGCCTGGGCCAGCACGAGGAAGACGTCGCACATCGGCGCGCTGCAGAACCACTTGTGGCCGCGCAGCGTGTACTCGCCCTCGCCGTCGAGCGGCGTCGCGGTCGTCGTGTTCGCGCGGACGTCCGAGCCGCCCTGCTTCTCGGTCATCGCCATCCCGCACTTCGCCGAGCCCTTGTCCGCGGCGGGCCGCAGTTGCCCGTCGTAGGAGGGCGCCATCAGCAGCGGCTCCCACTCGGCGGCCAGCTCGGGCGCCCCGCCGCGCAGCGCCGGGATCGCTGCGAAAGTCATCGTGATCGGGCAGCCGAAGCCCGCGTCGGCCTGCGCGCAGAGGTACATCGCGGAGCGCGCCACATGTGCACCCTGCTGGTCGGAGGTCCACGGGAGCGAGTGCAGCTCGCTCTCGGAGCCCAGCGCCATCAGCTTGTGCCACGCCGGGTGGAACTCGACCTCGTCGATGCGGTTGCCGAAGCGGTCGTGCGTGCGCAGCTTCGGAGGGTGCTCGTTCGCCAGACGGCCCCACTCGAGCGGCTCGCCGCCCCAGGCGCGTCCCAGCTCTACGCAGCGATCGTGCGCCCAGGCGCCACCCTCGCGCCGCAGCGCCTCGACCAGCGGCCGGTTCGTCGAGAACGTGTCGAAGTGCTCCAGCGGCGGCGGCTGGTTGGTGACCTCGTGGGTCGCGGCGGTCCGGTGCTCGGTCGCGGCCATGGACAAAAGGATCCCACGCCTGGTCATGTCCAGGAGTAGGTTCAGCGACACACCCGCCCGCTCCCAAGGAGCCTCGATGTCAACCCCCCACCCTCCGGTTCACCCTTGCGCCACGCGGGCGCTGCCGTGGCGCTCGCGCCGTCGCCCGCTGCGCCGCAGGCGGGCGCCGCCACGATTCGAGGTGTTCGTTCAGCCCGGGCAGCTCCGACCGGCTCCAGTATCAGGCGGTCGCCGGGAAGATCAACATGGTCACGGTTTCCGGGCCGGCGAGTCGGCCCGTCCGCATCATGCTCAACCGGCCGGCGACGACGATCCGATCACGGTCGTCCCGCCGCCGGACTGCATCCAGAACTCACGCGCAGAGCGATTACCCTGTGCCCGACAGCCGCGTGTTCGTGGCTCGCAGACGATCTCGCCGATCAGCTGACTTCGACGCGCACCGGCTCTGCCGCCGATCACCACACTCGAGGGAGGCACCGGCGGCGGACATCCTCATCGGCGGCGCAGCGCCGAATCCATCGAGCGGCGGCGACGACGCCGACCAACTCATCGGCGGTGACGGCGCGACCAGCTTTACACCGGGCTCCGGGCCGGACACGGTTGAACGGGGGCAATGGGAACGACGCCCTCAGCTGAGCGGCGGTGGCGCCGACGTGGCGATCGGCGGTCCCGGCGACGACGCGTTCCAGGTCCCGACCGGCGCCGCCGGACATGCGCGGCGGCCCCGGCGTCGACAGCCTCGCTGTTCCTAGCCCAGGACGACGGCGGGGCACCACTTGACGTGACTTCTCCAACGACGACCAGGCGAACGACGGGACCGCCGGTGCCAGGTGCGAACGTGCACATTCGACATCGAGGACCTGATCGGAGTCGATGCGTTCATCGGCGTGCTCGGCGGAGCATCAGATCAGCGCAGAAGGGCAGGCGACGCTGGTCGGAATGCCGTCGCCAACGTGCTCTTCGGCGGCAACAGCGATGACGACATCGATGGCGGCGGCGGCACGGACTCGCTGGCCAGCGGACTCGGCAACGACACACTGCGCGCTCGCGACGGCCTGCCGACCGCATCAACTGCGGGAGGCGGCCCGACACGGCGCTCGTGACCAGCTCGACGTCGTCTCCGACAACTGCGAGATCGTGCAGATCGGCAGAGATCCCGGCGGCCCGGCACGGCGACGGAGGACCGGCCGCCGACGGTCGAATTCACCGCTCCCCGCTGTGGGCGCGAAGCTCGGCGCTGGGCCGACCGTCCTTACGGCGAACGCGGCCGACGACCGCGGCATCGCACGTGTGCAGTTCCTCGACGACGACCGCATCATCTGCACCGACACAACGGCGCCGTACACGTGCGACTACCAGCCGCGCGGCGAGGACGTCGGGCGCAACACGCTCGTCGCTGTGGCGTTCGACACGTCGGAGCAGACGGCGTCGGCGGTGCGCACCGCCACGGTCTCTCGCTTCGCCGCCGCGCTCTCGCTGAGCGTGACGCCGACGCGCGACGCGCGCGCGCCGTACACGTTCACGAGCAGCGGGCGCCTGACTCTGCCCGCGTCGGTCACACCGGCGCTCGGCTGTGACGGGGGTCAGGTGACCGTGCAGTTCAAGGCCGGGACGCGGACCGTGTCGTCGCGGCGCGTCACGCTGCGCAAGGACTGCACGTATCGCGTCAGGGTGAGCTTCCGGCTCCCCCGGCGGCTGAGCGCGCGGTCGCTGCGCGTACAGGCGATCTTCGGCGGCAACCTGGTGACCGACCTGGCGCGGTCCTCGCGCCGCACGGTGCGACTGCGCTGACGGCGGGGCGGGCGATGCTGCCTGCGGGATAGCATCGCCCGCCTCACATGGCGAAGATCAAAGTCAAGAATCCCGTGGTCGAGCTCGACGGCGACGAGATGACGCGGATCATCTGGCAGTTCATCAAGGACCAGCTGATCTTGCCCTACCTCGAGATCGACCTGAAGTACTTCGATCTCGGGATCGAGAGCCGCGACGAGACCGACGACCAGATCACGGTCGACGCCGCGAACGCGATCAAGGAGCACGGCGTCGGCGTGAAGTGCGCGACGATCACGCCCGACGAGGCGCGCGTCGAGGAGTTCGGGCTCAAGCAGATGTGGCGGTCGCCGAACGGCACGATCCGCAACATCCTCGGCGGCGTCATCTTCCGCGAGCCGATCGTCATCTCGAACATCCCGCGGCTGGTGCCGGGATGGACGCAGCCGATCATCATCGGCCGTCACGCGTTCGGCGACCAGTACCGCGCCACCGACACGCTCATCCCGGGCGACGGGAAGCTGATGCTGTCGTTCATTCCGAACGACGGCGGCGACCCGATCGAGCTCGAGGTTTTCGACTTCCCCGAGGGTGGCGGCGTGGCGATGGCGATGTACAACCTCGACGAGTCGATCCGCGACTTCGCGCGCGCATCGTTCCGCTACGGGCTCGACCGCGGCTATCCCGTCTACATGTCGACCAAGAACACGATCCTCAAGACATACGACGGGCGCTTCAAGGACCTCTTCCAGGAGGTGTTCGACAGCGAGTTCAAGGACGACTTCGAGTCCAACGACTTGACCTACGAGCACCGCCTGATCGACGACATGGTCGCGGCGGCCCTGAAGTGGGAGGGCGGCTATGTGTGGGCGTGCAAGAACTACGACGGCGACGTCCAATCCGACACCGTCGCGCAGGGCTTCGGCTCGCTCGGCCTGATGACAAGCGTGCTGATGACGCCCGACGGCCAGACCGTCGAGGCGGAGGCCGCGCACGGCACGGTCACGCGCCACTTCCGCCAGCACCAGCAGGGCAAGCCCACATCGACGAACCCGATCGCGTCGATCTTCGCGTGGACCCGCGCGCTGCAGCACCGCGGCCGCATGGACGACACGCCCCAGGTCGCCGAATTCGCCGCGACGCTCGAGCGGGTCTGCGTCGAGACCGTCGAGGAGGGGAAGATGACCAAGGACCTTGCCCTGCTCGTCGGCGACGATCAGGAATTTCTGACGACGCAGGACTTTCTCGCCGCCATCGACTCAAACCTCCAGTCCGCCATGAAGGAGAACAACGACTGATGCCCACGAACGTCACCGTCACAGGCGCCGCCGGCCAGATCGGCTACGCGATCCTCTTCCGGATCGCCAGCGGCCAGATGCTCGGG
The DNA here is from genome assembly GCA_963832195.1 of uncultured Conexibacteraceae bacterium. Taxonomy (GTDB): domain Bacteria; phylum Actinomycetota; class Thermoleophilia; order Solirubrobacterales; family Solirubrobacteraceae; genus Baekduia. The sequence goes on along the minus strand of CAWHTH010000002.1, from coordinate 640,510 downwards.
GGCGACGAGAAGGTCGCGCTGCGCCTGCTCGAGATCCCGGACGCCGTCAAGGCCGCCGAGGGCACGGCGCTGGAGCTGACCGACTGCGCGTTCCCGCTGCTGGAATCGATCGACATCTTCGACAACCCGGAGCAGGCGTTCGACGGCGCCAATGTCGCGCTGCTGATCGGGGCGCGGCCGCGCACGAAGGGCATGGAGCGCGCGGACCTGCTCGAGGCCAACGGCAAGATCTTCCAGCCGCAGGGCCGGGCGATCAACGATCACGCGGCCGACGACATCCGTGTCCTCGTGGTCGGCAACCCGGCGAACACGAACGCGCTGATCGCGCTCAACAACGCGCCGGACGTGCCGGCAGAGCGCTTCACCGCGATGACGCGCCTGGACGAGAACCGGGCGGTCGCGCAGCTCGCCCAGAAGCTCGGCGTCGGCGTCGGGGACGTCAACGACCTGGTCGTCTGGGGCAACCACTCGCCGACGATGTTCCCCGACTTGTTCAACGCGAAGGTCAACGGGGAGCGCGCCGCCGACAAGGTCGACATGGACTGGTACGAGAACGAGTTCATCCCGCGCGTGGGCAAGCGCGGCGCCGAGATCATCGAGGCGCGGGGCGCGTCATCGGCCGCCTCGGCCGCCAACGCCGCGGTCGACCACGTCCGCGACTGGGTGCTCGGGGCCGACGGGCTGCGCTCGATGGCGGTCGTCTCGGGTGGCCAGTACGGCGTCGAGGAGGGGATCGTGTCGAGCTTCCCGGTGCGCTGCTCCGGTGGCGACTACGAGATCGCCGAGGGCCTCGAGGTGACTGAATTTGCGCAGGCCAAGATCGACGTCACCGTCAACGAGCTCAAGGAAGAGCGCGACGCCGTGCGCGAGCTGGCGCTCGTCTAGGCCAGATGCCAGCCGCGGCCGTCCTTGCGGACGAGCCCCTGCTTCTGCAGATCCGGAACGACCCGGTAGAGGTAGTTCTGCTGGATCTTCATCTTCTTGGCGAGCTCCGGGATGGAGATGCCCGGGTTGCGCTCGATCAGGGACAGCGCCTGCTTACCCCGCGTGCCCGAGCCCTTCGGGCGGCCGCGCCGGCGCGGCGCGTCCGATGCGGATGCGGGCGGCCGGCCGCGGCGCGAGCGGCGCGCCGGCGCAGTCGCTCGCGCGCCGACACCGTCCAGCGCCGCGATCGCGGACTCGAGCCGCGTGTACTCCTCGACGAGGGGCCGCAGCTCCTTCAGCCGCTGCTCGATCTCGCGACGCTTCTCTGACAAAAAATCGGCCATAGTAGTTAGAGATACTTCCATAAAACAAAAGCGATGCGGCGCAAGATCACCGTCATAGGATCGGATGAAGTGGGAGCGGTCGTCGCACCGCTGCTCGCGGAGCTCGACATCGCCGACGTCACGGTCGTCAGCCCCGGGGAGTGGGAAGAACTGGGCGGGTCCGACGTCGTCGTCATCCCCACAACGGGCGATGACCTGGGGAGGGAGGTCGCGATGCGGTCGCCGGATGCCGTCGTGGTCGTCGCCAGCGCCTCCGCCGCGGCCGACTGCGCCACGCTCCTTGACCAGACGTGCTTTCCGCGCACACGTGTCGTCGGCGTAGCGAGCGCCGACGCCGCTCCGCAGGCCCGCGCCGATGCCGCGGCACTGCTCGTGCAGGCCGTGCTCCACGACCGGCCCGGCGCGGTCGAGTGCCTCGTCCGCGGCGAAGATGAAGTCTTCGCGCCGGCGATGGCGGAGCTCGGCACCGAGGGCGTGCGGCGGATCAGCGCTCCAGAAGCGCCTTGAGCTTGCGTAGGGTGGCCTCCGCCTCCTTGCGTGGCAGGCCCCCGACGAGCGCCCGGCTGGCGACGGCGCCGAGCGGGCCGAGCGGCGCCTTGAACACGTTGCGGTAGTCGAAGCGCGTACCGCCGCGGCCGTTGTCGGCCAGGCGGTACTCGGTTTCGGCGCGCGAGCGGGCCGGCCCCTTGCCATGCCACTCGGCGCGGTGCGGCGGGTCGCAGTCGCCGAGCTCCCATTTGACGTGGAAGTTGACGCCGCGCAGGCACAGCGTCTGCTCCATGTGGCTGTCGTCGTGCTTGCCGAGCTCGCGGTGAATGGTGACCCAGTCGCCCAGGCGCTTGGGGTCCATGACCGTTCGCCAGACCTCTTCGACCGGCGCGTCGATGTCGATGCTCGCCTCGACTTCGCTCACGAGGCGACCCTATCCCTATCTGGCGGCCAGCTCCTCCACCGCCTCCCAATCGCGCAGCGCGCGCTCGACGGCGGCGTCGAACGAGTGCAGGCGCACGCCGAAGAGCTCGGCCGCGCGGTCGTCGCGCGGCAGCAGGTCCTCGCCGAGGCCCTCCATCAGCGGGCCGATCAGCGCGTGCTGCTCGCCGGCGACTGCCGCCGCGACGACGCTTGCGACCGGCGTCAGGTTGAAGCCCAGCCGCAGCTGCGGGCGGTCCAGGAGCATGGCGTCACGGATGCGATCGATGATCTCCGAATACGTGAGGACGTCGGGTCCGTGGATGTCGACCGACAGCGACCCGCCGACTGCGTCGGAGCGGCCCGCAGCTACGAGATAGGCCAGCATGTCGCGGCCGTCGATCGGCTGCGTCCGATTCTTGCGCCAGGCCGGCAGGGCGAGCACCGGTAGCCGCTCGACCAGGCGCACGAGGAAGCGGAACGAGCGCGAGCGCGCGCCGATGACGATCGACGCCCGTAGGGCGACCGCCTCCGGCGCCGCGTCGAGCAGCTCCTCCTCGACCGCTAGCCGGCTTGCGAGATGCAGCGAGCCCCGGCCGCCCCGCGGAATCACGCCGCCGAGATAGACCACCCGCCGCACGCCGGCCGCGCGCGCCGCCGCGGCGAAGCTCTGCGCGGAGCGCAGCTCGCGCGCGTCGAAGCCCTCGCCGTTCGCGGCCGGCTCCATCGAATGGATCAGGTAATAGGCAACGTCGACGCCCGCGAGCGCCGCGTCGAGGCCGGCACCGGTCGTCACGTCGCCGACAGCGATCTCTTCGGGCGCGATGCCGGCTGCGCGCACGCGCTCGGGCACGCGCGCAAACGCGCGCACGGGCATCCCTTCCGCCTGCAGGCGGGGAACCAGCGCGGCTCCCACATAACCGCTGGCACCGGTGACGAGCACTGTCATGCACCTTCGAGGGTACGACGCCTACCCTCTCGGCGATGTCCGCCGCCGCCCATGTCGCTGAGGGGACAGGCCCCTCGGTGACATCCTGCGACCTCGTCGTGGTGGGCGGCGGGATCCTCGGCCTGGCGACCGCGCGCGAGCTGCAGCAGCGCCATCCGGAATGGCGGATCGTCGTGCTCGAGCGCGAGGACGCGCTCGCCCGGCACCAGACCGGCCGCAACTCGGGGGTCGCTCACGCCGGTATCTACTACGCCCCCGGCTCGCTCAAGGCGCGGCTGTGCGTCGAAGGGCTCGGCCGCCTGTACGAGTTCTGTGACGAGACGGGTGTGCCCTACGAGCGCTGCGGCAAGGTGATCGTGGCGCTCAGCGAGGAGGAGCTGCCGCGGCTCGACGAGCTCGAGCGGCGCGGGCGCGCCAACGGTGTGCCCGGGCTGCGGCGGCTCGACGGCGCCGGGCTGCGGGAGCTCGAGCCGCACGCGGCCGGCGTCGCGGCGCTGCACTCGCCAGCCACCGGCATCGTCGACTTCGCCGCCGTCGCGCGAGCGCTCGCCGCCCGGCTAGAGGGCGACGGCGCGGCGATCGTCACCGGCTGTGCCGTGTCGCGCCTGCGCTCGGAAGGGCGCGCCGTCCTCGTCGAGCACGCGCACGGCGAGCTGCGTGCCGGCCATGCGGTCGCATGCGCCGGGCTCTGGTCCGACCGCCTGGCGGTCGCGGCCGGCGCCGCGCGCGACCCGAAGATCGTGCCATTCCGGGGCGGCTACCTGCGCCTGCGCCCGGAGCGCCGCGGGCTCGTGCGGTCGCTCATCTACCCGGTGCCCGATCCGGCGCTGCCGTTCCTCGGCGTCCACTTCACCAAGCGCCTTGACGGTGAAGTGCTGCTGGGGCCCACCGCTCTACTGACCGGCGGGCTCGGCTGGCCGGGCACGTGGCGGATGATGCGCCGCTTCTGGCGCGTGGGCGCGCGCGAGCTGCGGCTCGCCGCGGACCGGCGCGCGTTCGCCGCCGCCTGCGCCCGCTATGTCCCGGAGCTCGAGCCCGGCGACGTCACCGGCGGCCCGGCGGGCGTGCGCGCGCAGGCCGTCGGCCGCGACGGCACCCTGATCGACGACTTCGTCTTCAGCGAGGCGCAGGGCACGCTGCACGTCCGCAACGCGCCGTCGCCGGCGGCGACGTCGGCGTTCGCGATCGCGCGGCTGATCGCGGACCGCGCGGAGGGACTCCGCACCTAGCGCGAATCGGGCCCGTTTCCACGCAGCACGCGGCGAAAGCGCCGATTCGTACGGCGTTTGCGGACTGTTCCAGGCAGCGCTGAAACAGATGTATGCGTTTTGCGAAGCCATCGGTTGCAGACGCCTCCGCCGGCGTGGTTGCATGGCCGCCGGTCGACATCTCGGGGAAGCGGAGCGAGGGACATGGCGAAGGCGCAGGGCAAGAAGGTCAGCTGCGAGGACTGCTACTTCAGGTGCAACCTGCTGTGCGCCCTCGATCTCGACGCGCCGTGCGCGACGTTTCGCCCGGACGGCCCCGAGGGGCTGCGGCCACCGCGTCAGCTGCGCTTCCACTTCCGCCAGCGGCCGACGCAGACCGCGTACGCGTTCCCGGACGCGGACAAGCAGGCCTCGCTGCACGCCTGACCGCTGCGGCGAACCGGGATAGGGTCGCGCTGTGAGGGTCCGCGCCGCCGTCCTGGAGGAGTTCGCACACCCGCTCGTAATCCAGGAGGTCGAGCTCGCCGCGCCGCAGGCCGGCGAGGTGCTCGTGCGGCTCGCGGCCTGCGGGGTCTGCCACACCGACATGTACACCGCGAGCGGCGCCGACCCGTCCGGCTACGCCCCGACGGTGCTGGGCCACGAGGGTGCCGGGGTCGTGGAGGCGGTCGGCGACGGCGTGACGAGCGTAGTCCCGGGTGACCACGTCATCACCCTCTTCAGCCCGCAGTGCCGCGAGTGCGTCCACTGCCGCTCGGACAAGACCAACATCTGCCTCGCGATCCGCGAGCAGCAGAACAGCGGCCACCTGCCCGACGGGACGACGCGGCTGGCGCGCAACGGCGAGCCGATCCGCCACTTCATGGGGACGAGCACGTTCGCCGAGGCGACCGTGATGCCCGAGATCGCGCTGGCGAAGGTCGACCCCGCGGCGCCGCTCGACGTCGTCTGCACGTTGGCGTGCGGCGCGACGACCGGCCTCGGCGCTGCCCTCTACATCGCGAAGGTCGAGCCGGGCAGCACGTGCGCGGTGTTCGGCGCGGGCCTCGTCGGTCTCGGGGCGGTGGCCGGCTGCAAGCTCGCGGGGGCCGAGCGGATCATCTGCGTCGACTTGTCGGAGGACCGGCTCGCGCACGCGCGCGCGCAAGGAGCCACCGACACGTTGACCGGCGGCCCCGATGTGGTCGCCGAGATCGTCGAGATGACGGGCGGCTTCGGCGCCGACTACACGTTCGAGGCGACCGGGAGCGTCGCCGTCATGCGCCAGGCGGTCGAGGCGGCGCGGATGGGGTGGGGTCTGTGCACGATCGCCGGCGTCGCCGGCAAGGGCGAGGTGCTCGAGGTGATCCCGCGGTTCCTGATCACGGGGCGACGGATCGCGGGCGCGTCGTTCGGCGGGGCGAAGGGCCGCGACCGCGTGCCGGAGCTCGTCGATCGCTACATCGCCGGCGACATCGACCTCGAGAGCCTCGTGACACGGCGCATCGCGCTCGACGAGGTCAACGACGCGTTCGCGGCGATGGACCGCCAGGAGGGCATCCGCACCGTGATCACGTACTCGTAGCGGCGGAGCGGCGTTCGATCCAGCCGACACCCGCCTCGTCGGTCAGTCCGTGCACGACGATCGAGCAGAGCACCACGAGCGCGGCGAGGTTGAACACGGTCTCGCCCGCCGCGATGCCCTCGCTGAGCACGAACAGCGAGAACGCCATAGTCGCGACGCCCTTCGGGCCGAACCAGGCCATGAACGCCTTCGTGGCGTCGTCCGTGCGCGTGCCGGCGAGCGCGAGCCAGACCGCCACCGGTCGCGCGAGGAGCAGCGTGATCGGGACGAGCGCGACCGCCGCCCAGCCTTCGTCGAACAGGCCGCCGGTCGTCAGCAGCGCGCCGAACACGACGAAGATCCCCAGCTTGACGATCTCGACGACGTCCTCGGCGCGCTGTTCGAAGTAGAGGCGGATGTCGGGGCGGCGGATCCCGAGCGCGATCGCGCAGACGAACACCGCGATGAACCCGTTGCCGTGCGGCGGCAGCGTAGTGACGCCATACGTCAGGAACGCGACGCCGAGCGCGTACAGCGAGCGCTGGTGTGCCGGGGTTCCCTCCTCGAGGTCGCCGCTGCCGCGCGGCAGCAGTACCGAAGCGATCAGGCCGATCGCGATGCCGAACCCGAACCCGAGCCCGAGGTCCTGTATGACGAACTCCCACCACTGGAAGCCCTCGTCCTGGGCCAGCGCCGCGGTCAGCGCAAGCACCGGCGCGAGCGCGAGGCCGTCGTTGAGTCCCGACTCGAGGTTGAGCGAGTGACGGATCTTGCGCGGCACCCGCGGGTTCGTGACGACCGAGGACGACAGCACGGGGTCCGTCGGGGACAGCAGCGCGCCGAGCAGGAACGACTCCGTCCAATCCAGATCGGTCAGGACGTGGGTCGCGACGGCCACGATGCCCGCGGTGATCGGCATCGCGAGCATCAGCTTGCGCAGCGGCAGGTGCCATTCCTTCTGGAGCATCTCGGCCTCGACCTCGAGCCCGTCGCGGAAGAGGATCACGACCAGCGCGACGATCGCCAGCTGCGTGACGAAGCCCGAGGTCGCGTCGAACTCGAGCACCTCGGCGCCGCCCTCGCCGAGTGCGAAGCCGGCCAGGACGAAGAACGCGGTGAGCGAGAGGAAGCTGCGCCGCGCGATGCCCGACACCAGCGCACCGCTCACGAGCATCGCCCCGAACACGGCTGCTGCCGTCTCGAAGGACATCCGCTGGTAGCGTGTCAAAAGTCACTAACCGGGAGACCGTTGGGTTGCGGATCACCGTCCTGGGAAAGAGCCCTTCCTGGCAAGACGCCGGCGGGGCCTGTAGCGGATATCTGATTGAGGAGAGCGGCACCTGCGTGCTGCTCGACTGCGGCAACGGGGTCTTCTCCAAGCTGCGCCGCTATCGCGACTACGTCGCCGTCGACGCGGTCGTCATCTCGCACCTGCACGCCGATCACTTCCTCGATCTCGTGCCGTTCAGCTACGCGCTGACGTACGCGCCGCGCCAGCAGCCGGTGCCCGTCGACCGCTGGCCCGGCACCGACCGCCCCGCGCGGCCGGAGCTGCACGCTCCGAAGGGCGCGACCGGGACGTTCCGGCGTGTCGTCGGGGCGTGGGGCAACGAGGACCTGATCGAGAACGCGTTCGACCTGCGCGAGTACGACCCCGCCGATGTCGTGGAGGTCGGGCCGCTGCGCTTCCGCTTCCACGAGGTGCCGCATTTCCTGCCGACGTGCGCGATCGACGTGACGTCGTCGGCCAACGGCTCGGGCCGCTTCACGTACGGCGCCGACAGCGCGCCCTGCGAGGAGCTCGTGAGCTTCGCCCAGGGCACGGATCTGCTGATGCTCGAGGCGACGCTGCCGCGACCGGAGCGCACGGGCATGCGCGGCCACCTGACGCCCGCGGAGGCCGGCGAGCACGGCGGCAAGGCGAAGGCCGGCAGGCTGGTCCTGACCCACATCTCCGACGAGCTCGACGAGCTCTGGGCGCTCCGCGAGGCGGAGGGCGCATTCGGTGGGCCCGTGTCGGTGGCGCGCGAGGGAGCGGTCTACACCGTCTGAGCCGGATCTACGATCCGGCGATGCAACGCGTAAACCTGGCCTCGCCGCCGTTCAAGCACGAGTCGTCCGACCCGGAGGGCTACCGCGCCGGCATGTACCGGATGGGCGCGGATCTGGGGGCGACCGAGACGGGCACGTCGATCTACGAGCTGCCGCCGGGGCAGGCGGTCTGCCCCTACCACTACGAGCACGCCGAGGAGGAGTGGCTGCTGGTGCTCGATGGGCGGCCGACGCTGCGCACGCCCGACGGCGCCGAGGAACTCGTGCCGCTGGACATCGCCTTCTTCCCACGCGGTCCCGAGGGCGCGCATCAGGTGCGCAACGACACCGATGACGTCGTGCGCGTGCTGATGTGGGGCAGCGTCGTATATCCGGCCGTCACCGTCTACCCCGACAGCGACAAGATCGGCGTCTGGACCAAGGACCGCGTCGACAACATCCTCGTGACGCGCGACAGCGGCGTGGAGTACTTCCACGGCGAGGGCGGTTCAGATCTCGAGGCGTGACTCCTCGAGATCGAGCTCGCGCTGGACGCGGCGCATCACGTCGCTGCTGATCGCGCCGCTGTTGCGCAGCTCGAGGAGCGAACGCCGCTGCGCTTCGAACACCTCGCGCATCAACCGCTGGTAGCCCACGGACCGCTCCTCGATCCCGTCCTCGTCGTCGATCTTGCCGGCGCGGACCTTGAAGCGCCGCTGCCGGAACGTGTACAGGCCGCGCACGCGCTCGATCGTGTCCGGCCGTCCTTCGCCGTCGGCCTCGAGCTCAGCCAGTCGCTCCAGAGCGGCGGCCGCGATCGACAACCGGGCGCGCACCTCCTCGGCCTCCTCCTCGCTGCCGTCGTCCTGCAGCCCCAGCCGCCTGATGAGCGCGGGGAGCGTGAGGCCCTGACCGGCGACCGTGACGAGGATGAGCGCGAACGTGATGAACAGGATCAGGTCGCGGTCGGGCAGCGGCGCTCCGGCGTCGGTCTCGAGCGGCAGCGCGAGCGCCGCGGCGAGCGAGACCGCGCCGCGCATGCCCGCCCAGCCCACGACGATGCGCGGCCGCGCCCCGACGCGGCGTGCTCGCTGCTGCGGCCGGCGATCGACGGACCGGATCAGATAGGGCACGGTGAAAAGCCACGCGAAGCGCGTCGCGATCACCGCGGCGCAGACAAGCGCGGAGTATCCGATCAGCTCCGCGCCCGTGCGGCCGTCGAGGCCGTCCACGATGACCGGCAGCTGCAGCCCGATCAGGATGAACAGCGTCGCGTTGAGGAGGAACACGAGGATCTCCCAGACCGCGAAGCCCTGCAGGCGCATCTGCGGCGACGCCAGCTCGGGCGCTAGCCATCCGAGGTAGATGCCGGCGGCCACTGCGGCCAGGACGCCGGATAGCCCGAGCTCGTCGGCGGGAATGAACGCCGCGTAGCCCGTCAACAGCGAGATCGTGACCTCGGTGGGGATGTCGTCGAGCCGCCTGCGGATCTCGGCGACGACGAAGCCGACCACCAGCCCGATCGCGATGCCGCCGGCGGCCGCGCCGAGAAACTCAAGCCCGGCGTCGACGACGGAGAAGCTGCCGCCGACCGCTGCCGCCACCGCGACGCGGTAGGCGACCAGGGCGCTCGCGTCGTTCACGAGGCTCTCCCCCTCGACGACGTTCACGAGCCGGCGCGGGGCGCCGAGCCGGCGCATGATCGCGGTCGCGGCCACCGGGTCCGTGGGGGAGACGATCGCGCCGAGCGCGAACGCCATCGGCCAGCTGAGGCCGATCACCTCGTGCCCGAGGACTGCGATGACGCCGATCGTGGCCAGCACTAGGCCGATCGCGGTGAGCGAGATGGCGCGCACGTCGTCGCGCAACGCCCGCAGGTCCGAGAAGAAGGCCGCCGAGTACAGCAGCGGCGGCAGGAACACGAGCAGCACGAGGTCCGGCTCGAGCTCGATGTGCGGCATGCCCGGAAGCAACCCGAGCGCCAGGCCGCCCAGCACGAGCGTGATCGGGTACGGCACGTCCAGCCAGCGGGCGATCGCGTTGAGCCCCGCGACCGAGACGAACAGCGCGGCTAGGAAGATCTCGAAGTCGTTCATAACCGGGTCGGCTACGCCGACCCTTCAGTCCTCACATCTCCGCTCCATGAGTGATGGAGACCGCTGCGATGTTCGTCCACGTTACATTCAGATGATGGCCCCGGAACGTGACCTCTTCGCGAACTTCGAGCGCATGCGCCGTGAGATGGATGAGCTGTTCGGCGACGTGTTCGGCTCGGCGATCCTGAGCGGGCGCAGGCGCGGGGGCTTCTCGCCGGCGGTCGACGTGTTCTACGAGGGTGACCCGCCGCGGGCGGTAGTCCACGCCGAGCTTGCGGGCATCGACCCCGACGAGATCGGGCTCGAGATCGAGGGGCGCGAGCTGGTGATCGCCGGCCATCGCCGCCCGGCGGACTCCGAGGGCCGCGTGTACCAGCAGCTCGAGATCGACTTCGGCCCGTTCCGGCGCACGATCCCGCTCGGCGCAGACGTCGTCGCGGACGAGGCGAAGGCGACCTATCGCGACGGGATCCTGCGCGTCGAGCTCCCGCTCCAGCGGCCGGGCGCGCGCACCAAGCGCGTGCCCATCGAGGTGCCTGCCGAGGAGCCCGAGTCATGATCGACATCGAGAGCGAGGGCGACGGGCACGCGATCACCGTCGGTGTGCCGCCGCAGCGCGACGTCCCGCGGACCCTGCCGGTTCTTCCGCTGCGCGAAGCCGTGCCGCTCCCCGATACGGTCACGCCGCTTGCGGTCGGCCAGGACCGCTCGGTGCAGCTCGTCAACGACGTGCTCGCCGGCGACCGCCTGATGGTGATGGTCGCCGCTCGCAATCCGGAGCTCGAGACGCCGGGGCCGGACGACCTCTACGACGTCGGCGTCGTCGGCGCCGTGGCGCGGATGCTCAAGGTGCCCGACGGCACACTGCGGATCCTGGTTCAGGGCGCGCAACGGGTGAAGATCGACCGCTGGGCGCGCGAAACCCCGTACCTCGTCGCCGAGGTCAGCGAGCTTCTCGATGTCGTCGAGGAGTCGCCGGAGCTGACCGCGTTGATGCGCAACGTCCAGGAGACGTTCCACCGCATCGTCGAGGAGGTCCCGTACCTCCCAGAGGAGCTGCAGCTGGCGATCGCGAACATCGACGACCCGAGCGCGCTCACTCACCTCATCGCCGGATCGCTGCGGATGAAGACCGAGGAGAAGCAGGAGCTTCTCGAGGAGGTGGACGTCGCAAAGCGGCTGCGCCGGCTGAGCGAGGTCCTGGCCCGCGAGCTCGAGGTCATCTCGATCGGCACGCGGATCCAGTCGCAGGTGCAGTCCGAGATCGACAAGGGCCAGCGCGAATACGTCCTGCGCCAGCAGCTCAAGGCGATCCAGGAGGAGCTCGGCGAATTCGACGAGTCGGCGATGGAGGCCAACGAGCTGCGCGAGCAGCTCGATGCGATCGACTTGCCCGAGGAGGCCCGCAAGCAGGCCGACCGCGAGCTGCGGCGGCTCGAGCAGCTGCCGCCGGCGGCCGCCGAGCACGGGGTGATCCGCGGCTACCTCGAATGGATCGCGTCGCTGCCCTGGGACAAGAGCACGGAGGACAACCTCGACCTCGAGCACGCGCGTGCGGTCCTCGACGAGGACCACTACGACATCGAGCGCGTCAAGGACCGCATCCTCGAGTTCCTCGCGGTGCGCAAGCTCAACCCGCAGGCGCGCGGCTCGATCCTCTGCTTCGCGGGCCCGCCCGGCGTCGGCAAGACGTCGCTCGGGCGCTCGATCGCGCGCGCGCTGGGCAGGGAATTCGAGCGCATCAGCGTCGGCGGCGTGCGTGACGAGGCCGAGATCCGCGGCCACCGCCGCACCTACATCGGCGCGCTGCCGGGCACCATCCTCCGCGCGCTGCGCGACGCGGGCTCGAACAACCCGCTGTTCATGATCGACGAGATCGACAAGATGGGCACGGACTTCCGCGGCGACCCGTCGAGCGCGATGCTCGAGGTGCTCGACCCGGAGCAGAACTCGACGTTCCGCGATCACTACCTCGACGTCCCGTTCGACCTTTCGAACGTGATGTTCGTGTGCACCGCGAACGACCTCGACCGCGTGCCCGGGCCGCTGCTCGACCGCATGGAGATCATCCAGCTCGCGGGCTACACCGAGGACGAGAAGCTGCAGATCGCCAAGCGCTACCTGCTCCCGCGGCAGATCGAGCGCAACGGCCTGCGCCGCTCGTGGCTGTCGATCAGCGACCGCGCCCTGCGGCGCGTGATCGCCGACTACACGCGCGAGGCCGGCGTGCGCCAGCTCGAGCGCGAGCTCGGGTCGATCTGCCGCAAGATCGCGCGCCAGATCGCCGAGGGCAACGGCAAGGCGACCAAGAAGATCTCCGTCAGCCCCGACAAGGCGCGCGAGCTGCTCGGGCGCCCGCGCTTCCACCCCGACGCGAAGCTGCGCACGGCGGTTCCCGGCGTCGCCACCGGCCTGGCGTGGACGCCCGTCGGCGGCGACGTCCTCTTCATCGAGGCGAGCGCGTTCCCGGGCGAGGGGCGGTTGCAGCTGACCGGCAGCCTCGGCGACGTGATGAAGGAGTCCGCGCAGGCGGCGCTGACGTGGGTCAAGGGCCACCACCACGACATCGCGCCGGGCCTCGGCGAGGAGTGGTTCTCCACGCACGACATACATCTGCACGTCCCCGCCGGCGCCACGCCGAAGGACGGGCCGAGCGCGGGCATCACGATGGCGACCGCGCTCGCGTCGCTGGTCTCGGGGCGCGCGGTGCGCAGCAACGTCGCGATGACGGGCGAGATCACGCTGTCGGGGCAGGTGCTCCCGATCGGCGGGCTCAAGGAAAAGGCGCTGGCTGCGCAGCGCGCCGGAATCGCGACCGTCATCGCGCCGAAGCTCAACGAGGGTGACGTCGAGGACATCCCGGAGCACCTGCGGCGGCGCCTGACCTTCCTCTGGGTCGAGGAGGTCGCGGACGTGCTGGAGGCCGCCCTCGAGCGCCGGCGTGAACGCGCTGCTGCTGCCGGGTAAGGTTGCTTTAGCCCGACCCCGACTGAAGAGGAAGAGGATGGCGAAGAAGAAGAAGGCGGCTGCGGCCGCCGGGGCGGTGACAGCGGCTCGGAGCAACCCCTACGTCCAGCGCGTCGTTGAGGACGACGACCTGCGCGACAACGTCCGCGTGGCCTTCGAGGCCGCCCGGGACGCGTACGACCGCCTCACCGACGGCAAAGCGCCGCAGAAGGTGATCATGGAGGACAAGAAGTTCCGCCGCGACCTGCAGACCGCGGCGGAGGCGCTGCGCGACGCGGGCTCTTCGCTGCGCGCGGCCCCCAAGAAGCGCAGCGGCGGCTTCGGCCGCAAGCTGCTGTTCGCCGCTGTCGCCGCGGGCGCGGCGATCGCGCTGAGCAGCGAGCTGCGCTCCAAGCTCCTCGATGCCCTCTTCGGGTCCGAGGAGGAGTTCGACTACACGTCGACCACGACACCGAACGCGGCGTCGTCGACGCCGACGCCCGCCGCGGCGACCTAGTCCGCAACCTTCACTTCACGCCGAGTAGCTGGCTAACCAGCCAGTATGCTCGGCGTGATGGAGGCCGCCACACAGCGCTCGCAGCTAAGCGGCGAGAAGGCGCAGCGCATCGTCGATGCGATGCGTGCGTCGGTCGCCCAGCGCGGCGTCACCGGGTCGACGTTCGATCACGTCGCGCGCGAGGCAGGCGTGTCGCGCGGGCTGCTGCACTACTACTTCGGGACGAAGGAGCGGCTGCTCGCGGAGGTCGTGCGCCGCGACTGCGACGTGCGCATGGAGATCCTCGAGGAGCAGCTCGCCGTCGCGTCGACTTCCGAGGACTTCCTCGACTTGCTGCGCATGTCGCTCGAGCAGATGGTGCGGGAGGACCCCGACTTCATCGTGCTCGTGTTCGAGCTGTTCACGCTCTCGCGCCGCAACGAGGAGGTCGCGACCGAGTTCGCCGAGCTGCAGCGGCGCCTGCGCGGGCACGTGGCCGGGCTGCTGGCCGCGAAGCAGGAGGAGGGCGTGCTGCACCTGCGCGCCGAGCCGGAGGCGATCGCCGACATCCTGTTCGCGATGGGCGACGGCGCCGCGCTGCGGATGCTCGCCGAGCCCGATCGCGATCACAGCGCCACGATCCAGGCCGGCGTCATCGCGGCCCGTGCGCTCCTCGACGACGCCGTGTGACGTCACGCACAGTCGCGCGCGCTGCGGCACGGCACTGTTTGGCCAGCCAGCCAGTAATGCGACGAGGGAGATAACCGAGGAATGCAGCGCCTGATGCTGAGGCTCGACGCGGCCTTGCGACGTCATCGCACGCTCGTGATCGCTGCGTGGCTGGCGATCTTCGTCGCCGCGGTCCCGTTCGCCCTCAAGCAGTCGGACAACCTCAGCGGGGGCGGCTTCGGCGTCCCCGGCTCGCAGTCGCGCGCAGTCGAAGATTCACTCGAGGAGGACTTTCCGAAAGCCGACCGCGCGACCCTCGGCGCGATCCTGATCCCCGACGCGCGTGCGACGGCCGCCGAGCTGCGCGCGGCGGTCGACAAGGTCGGCGCAGCCGCGAAGGACACTGCCGATGTCGAGCTGACCGGGCGGGGACGGAACGCGGCGCTGGCAGCGATAGCCAAGCGCGAGGACCGGGAGCGGCCGATCATCGTGCCGCTCGCGACCGACGCCGACGACCTGAAGTCATCCGACGTCGCCGCGGACCTGCGCGACGAGCTGGGCATCGGCCCGGACGCGAAGGGGCCCGTGGGCATCCACCTCGTCGGGCAAGGCGCGCTGTGGGCCGGCCTCCAGGACTTGTCCCAGCACGACCTCGAGTCCGCGGAGAAGACGGGCTTTCCGATCGTCGCGCTGATCCTGCTCGCGGTGTTCGGCTCGCTCGCGGCCGCGATGCTGCCGCTCGCGCTCGGCTTCGTCTCGGTGCTGGTCACCGGCGCGCTGATCTATTGGCTCTCGCGCACGATGGAGATGTCGGTCTTCGTGACCAACATGGCGTCGATGATCGGCATCGGCGTCGCCGTCGACTACTCGCTGTTCGTGCTGGCGCGCTACCGCGAGGAGATCAAGGCCGGCCGGTCGCGCGAGGAGGCTCGCGGCGCTGCGCTTGCGACCTCCGGGCTGGCGGTCCTGTTCTCGGGCCTGACGGTGATCGTGTCG
The DNA here is from genome assembly GCA_963832195.1 of uncultured Conexibacteraceae bacterium. GTDB lineage: Bacteria > Actinomycetota > Thermoleophilia > Solirubrobacterales > Solirubrobacteraceae > Baekduia. The sequence continues at coordinate 625,399 of CAWHTH010000002.1, read as the reverse complement.
CTCGCCGGGCTGTTCGTGATCCCCACGAACGCGCTGCGCTCGATGGCCCTCGGCGCAATTCTCGTCGTCGCCGTGTCGATGCTGGCGGCGGCGACGCTGCTGCCGGTGCTCATGGAGCTGCTCGGCAGGCGTGCGTACGCGCGCAACCGGCTGTTCACGGTCCTGCCGCTCGTGGCGCGCTCATGGCGCGGGCGCCGGGTGGGGCGCAGCGCGCCCGACGCGCCGCCGCGGCCGGGCTTCTGGTCGCGCTGGACCGACCGCGTGATGCGCCGCCCGGTCGCGGCGGTGCTTGCGGCCTCCGGGCTGCTGCTCGTCCTCGCGATCCCCGCGCTCGACCTCGAGACCGGCAACGGCGCGCTGCGCCAGTTCCCCGAGGGCTACGAGACGCGCGTCGGCCTCGAGGCGGCGGCGTCCCTGACAGGGCCCGGCGAGTCCGCGCCGCTGCGGATCGTCGTGCCGCGCGGCGAGGCCGACCGGGCTGTGCACGCCGCGCGCGCCGAGAATGAGGTCGCGCGCGTCGCGGACCCGATCCCGTCGCGCGACGGCCGCACCGCGCTCGTCCTCGCCACCCCGCGCCACGACGGCGAGGCCGACGTCACGAAGGACGTCGTCGAGCGCCTGCGCAACGAGCTGCCGCAGGCGCAGGTCGGCGGCACGACGGCGATCCAGGTCGACTTCCGCGACACCGTCTCCGGGTCGATGTGGAAGATCGTCCTGTTCGTGCTCGGGCTCAGCTACGTCGTGCTGATGATCCTGCTGCGCTCGGTCGTGCTGCCGCTGAAGGCGGTGCTGATGAACCTGCTGAGCGTTGGCGCCGCGTATGGCGTGCTGGTCGCGGTCTTCCAGTGGGGCTGGGTCGACGGGTTCCTCGGGTTCCAGTCGCCCGGCTACATCGACACGATCACGCCGCCGCTGATCCTCGCCGTGGTGTTCGGCCTGTCGATGGACTACGAGGTGTTCCTGCTGTCTCGCATCCGCGAGCGCTATGCAGCGACCGGCGACACGCGCCTTGCGGTCGCCGAAGGGCTGGCCGGCAGCGCGCGCACCATCACCAGCGCCGCGCTGATCATGGTCGCCGTCTTCGCGGTGTTCGTGGGGACGGGCGTGCCGTCGATCAAGCAGCTTGGCCTCGGCAACGCGGTCGCGATCGCCGTCGACGCGACGATCGTCCGGCTCGTGCTCGTGCCCGCCGCGATGGAGCTTCTGGGCAGCTGGAACTGGTGGCTGCCGCGCCGGCTCGGCCGGCTGCTGCCGGCGGCGTCGTTCGAGGAGTTGCCGCGCGCCGCCGCGGCGGCGCCGTCGCCGACGTCCTAGACGCCGAAGACCTGCGGCAGCTTCGGCAGCAGGCGCAGCTTGCCGCGCGGGCGCAGCCTGCCGCGCAGGAAGAGCTTGCGGACGTCGGCGCGGTCGGCGACGACGTCGGCCCAGTCGTCGAGCGTGCACTTCAGCGTCAGGTCGGCGCTCGGGCTGCGGCCCTGTACGGCGCGCGTCGAGCCGTTTTCGAGCGCGACGTACCACGGGTCCGAGTCCGTGAAGTCCCACTGCACCGTGGTGCCGGGCGGAGCGTGGCGAGGGTCGGCCTGCAGCGCGATGCTCTCGAAGAGGATCTGGATGACCTCGGGGTCGCGCACGACCGGGCGGTCGGGGCCGAGGAAGTTGCAGCGCAGCAGCTTCATGCCACGCTCGGCGCGCTCGCGCGGCGGCAGGTCCATGCGCAGCGGCAGGCCCGGCATCGTGTCGACCGGCAGCCCGATCGAGCGCAGCTTCTGCTCCTGCGAGGCGGCGCCGAGCTCGCCGAGGTCGCTGAGCGTCTTGCCGAAGCAGGTGATGTAGGTCTCGTCCCATCCCGGCGGCTTTGCGGTCGCGGCGGTCCACGTCAGCGTCTCGCGGATCACTTCGAGGATCGCGTCCGACGTCATCTCCGGGTCCTCGCGGTAGAAGTCGGCGAGCAGCTTCACGCCGAACGCGATGTGGCGCTGCTCGTCCAGCTCGACGTTGCGCATCCCAGCGCGGAAGCCCGGGAGGATGTCGAGCTCCTCGAGGTAGTCGCCAATCATGTGCTGCCCGGGCTGGGCAAGCGAGGCCTCGATGACGACGTGGTAGAGCGTCACGGCCTTCGCGAGCTGTGCCTTCGAGCGGTCGGCGCGCAGCTCGTCGGCCATCTCGTCGAGGCGCGTGAACACCTTGCGGTGGCCCCATGTGAGCTCGCCGAACGTGGCCCCGAGCGATGACCCGATGGAGCCGGTGCCGGCGCCGACGACCTCGTGCATGAAGCGCTTGAAGAAGACGGCATGACGCGCCTCGTCGACCTGCTGCGTCGCCAGGAAGTACTTCTGCTCCTCGAGCGGGGCCGCGTCGATGTACGGCGAGAGGTTGTCGGCGACCGAGTCCTCGCCGTGGAAGAACAGCGAGTACATCCACAGCGCCCCGCGACGCTGCTCGGGCGTGAGCTTCTCGTGCCAGTCGATGCGGTCCTGGCCGAGGTCGATCTCCATCGCCCGCCAGTTCCCGCGCTCCCAGCGCGCGTAGAGGTCTTCGTAGCTGATCGCGTCGGTCGGGGAGGAGGCCGGACGCTCGACGGTGGCGCTCATGGAGCGAGGGTACTGACCGATCGTTCAGTTGCAATGTGACGAACGTCACACTTGCGTGTGGCGCCCAGTCCAGCGCGCGGCGACGGACCAGCGCTCGCGGATTGGCAGCGAGGAAAGGGAAGCCGTTACGCGATGGCGCTTCCGTGACACATCTCGAGGCGCGGCCGCGGCCACGGGCGAGCTTTGGCGAGTATTGCTCGCATAGCGACCACAATTCGCCACGGTGGGCCCGGCGGGCAGGCGCTGGGCGGCCGCAGTGGTTACGCCTTCGCCAATTCGCGACGAGCCCTCCCTCCCTCGCTGCCGATCCGCGAGCGCTGGTCTGTCGCCACGAAGTGGACTGGGCGCGAGCCACGTAGGGTCCCCGCCCGTGGATGTGATCGACGAGCTGCTCGCCAACAACCGCCGCTTCGCCGCCTCATTGCCGGCGCAGCACCTCGACGTCAAGCCGAGGCGGCGGCTCGCGATCGTGACGTGCATGGACTCGCGGCTGGACGTGTTTGCCGCGCTCGGTCTGGATCACGGCGAGGCGCACGTGCTCCGCAACGCCGGCGGCGTCATCACCGACGACGTGATCCGCTCGCTTGCCGTCTCGCAGCGCAGGCTGGGGACGCGCGAGGTGATGCTCATCCACCACACCGACTGCGGCATGCAGGTGCTGACCGACGACGGCTTCCGCGCCGAGCTGCAGGAGGCGACCGGCGTGGCGCCGTCGTTCGCGATCGAGTCCTTCAACGACGTCGACGCCGACGTGCGCCAGTCGATCCTGCGCGTACGGCGCTCGCCGTTCGTCGAGCACCGCGATGCTGTGCGGGGGTTCGTCTACGACGTCGACACGCACGCGCTGCGCGAAGTGCACGTCGACGCCGCCAGCTGAGCGATCAGCTGTCCTCGAGGCCGGCGGCCTCGAGCGCGCGACTCTTGTCGGCGTGTGCCGAAACTCGAACGATCTTGCCGTCACGGAATGTGACGACGTCGTAGTACTGCGCCGAGACCTCGGCATCGCTTCCCTTGATGCGGCCGCCGTCACGCATGCGCACGACGACGCGCTCGTCATTGGCGTGAATCACCTCTTCGATCTCGTAACGGAAATCGTCGAACATCTCCCAGTACTCGCGCATCTGTGCGTCGGCGGCGGTGAACCCACTGAAGACTTCGCCGCCAAGAAAGTCGGTCAGGTCGACCTCGTACTCGTCGGCGAACAGCTCGCGCGGGTGCTCCAGCCGCGCGTTTATCTCCTCGAACGCCCGCTGAAGGAGCTCCACGTTCTCGCGCGACATCGTCAGCCCGGCTTCGGCGAGCGCCAAGGCTCGGCCAGCCGCGCGGCGAGGCGATCCGGCACATCGTCGATCGCGATGCGTGCCTGCTCGAGTGAGTCGCGCTCGCGGACCGTCACCGTGCGGTCCTCGAGCGACTGGTGGTCGATCGTCACGCAGAACGGCGTGCCGATCTCGTCCTGGCGGCGGTAGCGCTTGCCGATCGAGCCGCCCTCGTCGTACTCGGCCTGCATCCGCGGCTTGAGCGCCTCGTAGAGCTCACGTGCGACCTCGGGCTGGCCGTCCTTCTTCACCAATGGCAGCACCGCTGCCTTGACCGGTGCCAGCCGCGGGTGGAGCTTGAGCACCGTCCGCTGCTCGCCCGCGACCTCCTCCTCGTCGTAGGCGTCGACGAGGAAGGCGAGCGTCGCGCGGTCGGCGCCCGCCGCAGGCTCGATCACGTGCGGGACGTAGCGCTCCTTCGTCGCCGTGTCGACGTACTCGAGCTTCTCGCCGGAGTGCTGCGCGTGCTGGGTCAAGTCGAAGTCGCCGCGGTTCGCGATCCCCTCGAGCTCGGACCAGCCGATCGGGAACAGGTACTCGACGTCGCTGGTTCCCGACGAGTAGTGGCTGAGCTCCTCCTGCGGATGCGCGCGCAGGCGCAGTTGCGAGGGGCGGATGCCGAGATCGGTGTACCAGCGCATGCGCTCCTCGAGCCAGTGCTCGAACCAGCGATCCGCCTCGGCGGGTGGCACGAAGAACTCCATCTCCATCTGCTCGAACTCGCGGGTGCGGAAGATGAAGTTGCCGGGAGTGATCTCGTTGCGGAACGACTTGCCGATCTGGGCGATGCCGAACGGCGGCTTCTTGCGGCCGAACTGGAGGACGTTTTTGAAGTTGATGAAGATGCCCTGCGCGGTCTCGGGGCGCAGGTAGGCGACGGAGCCCTCGTCTTCCACCGGGCCGATCGTCGTCTTGAACATGAGGTTGAACGCGCGCGCCTCCGTCAAGTCGCACGCTTCGTGCTCGCCCGGGTGCTTGGAGGGCTTGAGTGGGCACTCGACCTGGCCGAGGTGGTCCTCACGGAAGCGGTGCTTGCAGGCGCGGCAGTCGACGAGCGGATCGGTGAAGCCAGCGAGGTGGCCAGACGCCTCCCAGACCCGCGGGTGCTGGATGATCGCCGAGTCCAGCGCGACGATGTCCTCGCGCTCCTGCAGCATCGCGCGCCACCACTCGGCCTTCACGTTGTTCTTCAGGAGCACGCCGTAGTGGCCGAAGTCGTAGGTCGAGCCGACGCCGCCGTAGATCTCAGAGGAAGGGAACACGAAGCCGCGCCGTTTGCACAGCGAGACGACCTTTTCCATGGTCACCGTCTCTGGGGTCACCCGCGGTTCCTATCATGGGTGCGCGGATGCCGATCTACGAGTACCGGTGCGAGAAGGGCCACACGTTCGAGGTCATGCAGAGGATGACCGACGATCCCGTGTCCTCGTGCGCCACGTGCGAGGCGCCGGTGCAGCGCGTCTTTCATCCGGTGGCGGTCCATTTCAAGGGCAAGGGCTTCTACAACACCGACTACGGCACGCGGAAGCGCAACCGCGAGATGAAAGACTCGGCGGACAAGGGTGCCGAGAAGACGGAGGCGAAGGCGTCGGAGAAGAAATCCGACGCCAAGAAGTCAGAGAAGTCGTCGGGCTCCACCAAGAAGTCCGACTAGTCCTCGAGGAAGCGCTCGACCTCAGCCTGGCGCTCGGCGTCTGAGACGACGAGCCCCGAGCCGCCGTCTGGAAGCGTCGCCGCGCCTGACGGCTTGAGCACGCGCGTCTTCGGGCTGCCCCCCGAGGCGACTGCCGCATACAACCCGACCAGCGTGGGGCCGCTCATGTCGGAGCGCATCGCTTTCGGCGCATTCCACGCGATCAGCGGCAGGCGGACGAACGCGCCCGGCGACGTGAGCCGGTCCTTCATCGCGGCGAACAGCTTCTGCTGGCGGCGGGCCCGCGACAAATCCGATTCGCGCCTGTTGCAGAGGTTCTTGCGCGTGCGCGCGAGGGCGAGTGCCTGCTTGCCGTCGAGACGATGCGTCCCGCGCCGCAGCCGCAGCGTGTACCCCCCGTTGCTAAAGCCGCCGTTGATCTTCGAGACGACGCAGCCGCCCGTGTAGTCGACCCCGCCCATCGCGTCGATCAGGTCGGGGAAATTCTCGAAGTCGACCTCCACGAGGTGGTTGACCTCGAGGCCGAGGAAGCGTTCGACGGTCTCGATCGCGAGCGCCGGTCCGCCCAGCGCATAAGCCGCATTGATCTTGTTGCGGCCGTGGCCCGGGATGTCGACGACCGTGTCGCGCGGGATCGACAGCCGCGCCGAATGCCCACCGCCGACGCGCATCAGGAGGATGGAGTCCGAGCGGCTGGGCCCCGAGGTCGACGAGCCCGGCTCGGCGGTGTCCTTCGTACGGCGGTCGGAGCCGAGCACGAGGATCGTGTTCGCGCTCGTGAGCGGGTAGCCGGCGCCGCCGAGCATGCCGGCGGCCTCGTCGTCGACGTCGCCCTGGCGGATCTGGGCGCTGACGAGGAACAGCACGAGGCTGATGCCGAGCCATGCCACGACCGCGACCAGGAGCCACTTCGCGACGCGCCCCGCGGTGACCGGCCGGCGCTTCTTCGCGGGCGCCTCGCCCGGCCCGCCGCGCAGCTGATCGCGCAGCGAGACGTCGCCGCCGGAACGGCGGAACAGACGCGACCTGGCGCGGTACTTCGTGTACTTCGGGGGTGGCTCGGGAGCGCTGCCGGGCGGCTCGGGGGCGGACGGCATCGAGCGGGTATGGTGGCCGACATGGCCGCCGGCTGCGTGATCGGCGTGGATCTCGGGGGCACGAAGCTCCTCGCCGGGACCGTCGACCGGGACCTCAATGTCCACCACCGCGCCTATCGCCTGGCGCGCGGCGACGACACCGCGCAGGTCCTCGACACCGTCGCCGCGGCGGTCGAGGAGGCGCGCGCGGCGTCGGACTCGGACATCGACGCCGTCGGCTTCGGGATCCCTTCGCTGATGGACGTCGAACGCGGCGTTGCGGAGACGACGACCCACCTGCCACTCCAAAACGTTCCGTTCCGCGACCTGATGGCCGAGCGCCTCGGGCTGCCCGTCGCCGTCGACAACGACGCGAACCTCGCGATGCTCGCCGAGCACCGCTTCGGCGCGGCACGCGGCGCGCGACACGCGGTGATGCTGACGATCGGCACGGGGATCGGCGGCGGGATCGTGGTCGACAACCGGGTGGTACGCGGGGCGACGGGCGCCGCGGGCGAGCTCGGTCACATGGTCATCGACGAGGACGGCCCGCCCTGCAGCGGCGCGTGTCCCAACCACGGTTGCCTGGAGGCCGTTGCGTCCGGGACCGCGCTGGGACGCGAGGCGGCGCGCGTCGCGCGGGCTCACCCCGACTCCGGGCTAGGTCGCGCCGCCGCCGGGGGGCGCGAGATCACCGGCGCGCTCGCGACTGAGCTGGCGCACGACGGCGATCCCGCGGCGCGCGACGTGGTGGCGCTGATCGGCTCGCGACTCGGTGTCGGGATCGCGAACATCGTCAACATCTTCAACCCGGAGGTCGTGGTCGTCGGCGGCGGCGTGGTGGCTGCCGGCGACATGCTGCTCGAGCCCGCGCGCCAGGTCGTGATGAAGCGCGCGCGGTCGCCGTCGAAGGACGTCGTTCGGATCGTCGCCGCGCGCTTCGGCGCCGAGTCGGGGATGCTCGGCGCGGCGCTGCTGGCGATGGATTCCGTTGACCGCGGTGCGTCGTGACGGCGGGCCGGCTAGTCGTCTGCCCGACGCCGATCGGGAACCTGGAGGACGTCACGCTGCGCGTGCTGGGCGCGCTGCGCGACGCCGATGTCGTCGCGTGCGAGGACACCCGCCGCACGCGTGTGCTGCTTGACCGCCACGGGGTTCGAGCCCGCACGATCAGCTACCACGAGCACAACGAGCGCCAGCGAGCCGCCGCGCTCGTCGAGCGCATGCGCGCGGGCGAGACCGTCGCGCTCGTGAGCGATGCCGGCATGCCGCTCGTCAGCGACCCGGGTTTCGTACTCGTGCAGGGAGCGATCGCGGCCGGCCTCGAGGTGGAGGTCTTGCCAGGGCCTTCGGCCGCAATCACGGCGCTCGTCGCATCGGGCTTGCCGGCAGAGTCGTGGCGGTTCATCGGCTTCCTGCCACGGCGCAAAACCTCCGTCGCCGAGGCGTTCGCGCACGCCGCGGAGACCGTCGTGGCGTTCGAGTCGCCGAAACGCGTCGGCGCGACGCTCGCAGCGCTGGCGGAGATCGACCCGGAACGTCCCGCGGCGGTGTGCCGCGAGCTCACGAAGGTTCACGAGGAGATCGTCCGCGGCAGCGCTGCGGAGCTGGCGCGCCGCTACGCGAAGGGTGAGCCGCTCAAAGGGGAAGTTGTGCTCGTGGTCGGCCCGGCGCCCGAGCCCACCGCGGACCTCGACGCGGCCCTAACGGCGGTCCGCCGGCTCGTGGAGGCCGGCGCGAAGCCGCGCGCTGCGGCGAGCGTGGTTGCGGAGCTCACCGGCACCGGCGCCAACGATCTGTACCGGGCGCTCACCGCGTAGCGTTGTTCGCGATGGGGTCCTTCTACATCACCACGCCGATCTACTACGTGAACGCGGCGCCGCACATGGGGCACGCGTACACGACGATCGCGGCGGACGTGATGGCGCGGCACCACCGCCAGCGCGGCGACGACGTGTTCTTCCTGACCGGCACGGACGAGCACGGCGAGCCGGTCGCGCTGGCCGCCGAGAAGGAGGGCGTGACGCCGCGCGAGCTGGCCGATCGCAACGCGGAGCGCTTCAAGGCGCTCGCACCGATTCTGGGCGTCACCAACGACTTCTTCATCCGCACGAGCGACGAGCGCCACAAGGCGAAGGTCCAGGAAGTGCTCTCGCGGGTGCGCGACAACGGCCACGTCGAGCTCGGCAAGTACGAGGGGTGGTACTGCCCCCGCTGCGCCGACTTCAAGACGGGAAGCGAGATCGCCGAGGGCAACAAGTGCCCGATCCACCTGATCCCGTTGACGCGCGAGGAAGAGGACAACTACTTCTTCCAGTTGTCGAAGTTCCAGGAGCCGCTGCTCGAGCTCTACGACGAGCAGCCGGACTTCGTGACGCCGCGCCACCGCTACAACGAGGCGCGCTCGTTCATCGCGGGAGGCCTCCAGGACGTCTCCTTGACCCGGGCAAAGATCACCTGGGGCGTGCCCGTGCCGTGGGACGACGGCCACGTCTTCTACGTCTGGTTCGACGCGCTGCTCAACTACTACACGGCGCTGAGCTTCGGTCGTGAGGGCGAGGACATCACAAGCAAGTTCTGGCCGGCGGACTTCCACTTCATCGCGAAGGACATCCTCAAGTTCCACTGCGTCTTCTGGCCCGCGCTGCTGATGGCCGCCGAGCTGCCGCTGCCGAAGCGCGTGTTCGTCCACGGGTACCTGCTGATGGACGGGCACAAGATGAGCAAGTCGCTGGGCAACGTGCTCGACCCGTTCGCGGTCATCGATCGCTTCGGCTCAGACGCGCTGCGCTACTACCTGCTGCGCGACGTCAGCTTCGGCCAGGACGGCACGGTCTCCACTGCCGACTTCGAAAGCCGCTACGAGAACGAGCTCGCCAACGACTTCGGCAACCTGGCAAGTCGCACACTGGCGATGATCCAGCGCTACCGCGACGGCGGCGTGCCGGCGGTCGGGCTCGACGAAGCGCTCGCGCTCGATTTCACGGGGCTCACCGACCGCGTGGCAGAGCGTCTGGACGCCGCCGATTTGACACAGGCGCTCGAGGAGATCTGGCAGCGCGTGCGACGCCTGAACCGGTACGTCGAGGAGCAGGCGCCGTGGCAGCTCGCGCGCGACGAGAGCCGCGCCGGGGACCTCGACCGCGTGCTCGCGTCGCTCGCCGAGGGATTACGCGTCCTGGGCGTGCTGCTGCACGCATACCTGCCGACGTCCACCGAGCGGCTGCTCGCGGCGCTCGGCCGTCCCGCCATCGCGCTTGACGGCGCGGCGTTCGGCGCAAGCGTGCCGGAACGCGTCGACACGATCGAGCCGCTGTTCCCGAAGGAGCCTTGAACGACTCGCACACCCACCTCGACTCGTGCGCGCCGGCCGATGCCGAGCTGGTCGCCGAGGCGCAGCAGCTGGGCGTCGACCGGATCCTCACGATCGGCATGGACGGCGCCACCGGCCGCAGCGCCCTGGCTGCGGCCGAGCGCTTCCCGCAGGTGCACGCAGCGATCGGTCGTCATCCGAACCACGCCTCCGGGTTCGACGCCGGCGACCTGGCGGAGCTCGAGGCGCTGGCCGCACATCCCGGGTGCCGCGCGATCGGCGAGACCGGCCTGGACTACTTTCGCGACTACGCGCCGCGCGCCGATCAGGAGCGCGCGTTCCACGCGCAGATCGAGCTGGCGCTCGCCACCGCCAAGCCGCTCGTCATCCACACGCGCGCGGCGGAGGACGACACGATCGCGACGCTGCGCAGCCGCGCCGCGGGGCTCGACGTGATCCTGCACTGCTTCTCGATGCCCGGCCGCCTTCAGGAGTGCCTCGACGAGGGCTGGTGGATCTCGTTCGCGGGGAACGTCACGTACCCGAAGTCCGAAGACCTGGTCAGGGCGGCCGAGCTCGTGCCCGACGAGCGGCTGCTGGTGGAGACCGACGCGCCCTACTTGTCCCCGCAGGCGGTGCGCAAGGAGCGCAACCGGCCCGCGTTCGTGGTGCACACCGCGGAGTTCGTCGCCGAGCGCCGCGGACAGTCCTACGCGGAGCTCGAGGCCGTCGTCGACCGCAACGCTGCAACCCTCTTCCGGTGGTGAGCGAGCCCGTTCAGCCCAGTTTGCGCCGCCTGCGCCGCTTCGCCGTCAGGCCGAAGCGGGACCTCGGCCAGAACTTCCTGATCGACTCGAACATCCTCGGCGTGATCGAGCGCGCCGCCGAGCCGGCGCCGGAGGATGTCGTGCTGGAGGTCGGCGGTGGGCTCGGGGTGCTCAGCGAGCACCTGGCGCCGCTCGTCGCGCACCTGCATGTCGTCGAGATCGATCGCGCGCTCGAGCCGGCGCTGCGCGACGCGCTCGACCCGTTCCCGAACACGACGGCCTGGTTCGAGGACGCGGTCGGCCTCGACCTGCGCACGCTGGATCCGGCGCCCACGAAGGTGATCGCGAACCTGCCGTACGGGATCGCCGCGACCACGATCCTGCGCACGATCGAGGAGCTCGAGGGCGTGACGCTCTGGGTCGCGATGGTGCAGAAAGAGGTCGGGGAGCGCCTGGCGGCGGCACCCGGCACGCCGGCCTATGGCGTGCCGTCCGTGCTGGCGCAGCTGGCCTGCGAGGTGGTCGTACATCGCGCGATCTCCAGGACCGTCTTCCACCCGGTGCCGAACGTGGACAGCGTGCTCGTGGTCCTACGGCGCGTGCGGCCGGCCCCCGACCCCGGTGTCCGTCAGCTGGTCCAGCAGGCGTTCGCGCACCGGCGCAAGGCGCTGGCACGGTCGCTCGCGCTTGCCGCGGGAGCTGCAACCGATACGCGTGACCGCGCGCGCGGCGCGCTGCGCGAGCTCGGCCACCCCGAGGATGTCCGCGCGGAGCGGCTCACACCTGAGGACTTCCGCTCACTGTGGGAGCGTCTGCGCCGATGAGACTGGGCACGCTGGCGCCGGCGAAGGTCAACGTCTGCCTCTGCGTCGGGCCGACGCGGCCCGACGGCCGGCACGAGCTCGTCTCGGTGATCCAGTCGGTGTCGCTGGCCGACAGGGTCACGCTCGAGACGCTGCCCGAGGGCAAGAGCGACGAGGTCAAGTGCCCCGGGATCCCGCAGAAGGACAACCTCGCCACGGCTGCGCTCGTGGCGCTGCGCGAGACCGCCGACTGGCGCGGGCCGACGGTCCGCATCTCGATCGACAAGCGGATCCCGGTCGCGGCGGGGATGGCAGGCGGCTCGGCGGACGCGGCCGCCGTGCTCCGGCTGGCCGGAAGGCTGGCCGGCGTGCGCGATCGCGCGAAGCTGCTCGAGATCGCGACCGGGGTGGGCGCCGACGTACCCGGCCAGGTGACGCCGGGGCGCTGGCTCGCGACGGGCGCCGGCGAGTTGCTCGACCGCGTGCCGGGCGTGCCGCCCTACGCCGTGCTCGTGGTGCCGGACCGCACGGGGCTGCTCACGGCCGACGTGTTCGCGGAGGCCGACAAGCTCGGGCTGCCGCGGGACGCCGCCGGGCTCGGTCAGAAGCTGCGCGAAATCCGCGCCGCGCTCCCGGACCTGCCGGACGCGCTGTGCGTCAACGAGCTCGAGCCGGCCACGCTGTCGCTGCGGCCGAAGCTCGCGGAGCGGCTCGACGCGATCCGCGGCGCCGGCGCGGACGTCGCGATGGTGAGCGGCAGCGGCCCCACGGTCCTGGGGCTCTTCCGTGACCAGGCCGCCGCGCGGGCGGCGCTGAAGCACTTCGACGGGGCGGTGCTGGCGCGGCCGGTCGGCCGTGAGGCCGGCGAGGTGCTCCCCGCGTGAGGCCGCTGCCGGTCGGCGGCGCGCTCCTCGTCGCACTCTTCCTCTGGCGCCGGCGTGCGCACCTCGAGCCGACGCTGGTCGTCGGCGGGGCGCTGCTGATCGTTGGCCTGCTGGTGTACGGGAGCGGGCTCATCGAGCTGCCGAACCTCGAGCAGGCGATCGACGACGCGGGCGAGGTCCTCGGCCAGTGGACCTACCTCGTGGTCGGCGTGATGGCGTTCCTGGAGACCGGGGCGTTCGTCGGGCTGCTGGCGCCGGGCGAGACGTTCATGGTCTTCGGCGGCGTCGTCGCGGGTCAGGGGCGCATCGAGCTGGTGACGATGATCGCGATCTGCTGGACGTGCGCGGTCGCCGGCGACCTGACGAGCTTCGCGCTCGGGCGAAAGCTGGGCCGTTCGTTCCTGGTACGCCACGGGCCGAAGTTCTCGATCACCGAAGAGCGCCTGCAGACCGTCGAGCGCTTCTTCCAGCGCCACGGCGGCAAGGCGATCCTGATCGGGCGCTTCGTGGGGATCGTGCGCGCGATCGCGCCGTTCCTGGCCGGCTCGTCCGGGATGCGGCTGCGGCGCTTCGTGCCCTACGACATCATCGGCGCGGGCCTGTGGTCGAGCACGTTCCTCGTGCTCGGCTACATCTTCTGGCAGAGCTTCGGCGAGGTCGTCGACTACGCCGAGAAGGGGGCGCTCGCGCTCGGCTCCCTGATCACGATCATCGTGCTGCTCGTGGTTGGCACCCGCTGGGGGCGGGTGCCCGAGAACCGCCACCGGGCCGCGACCTGGCTCGATGAACAATTTGAGCGGCCACTGCTGCGGCCGCTGGGTCGCGTGCTGCGCCCGATCTGGCACCGGACACGCGGCCCACGGCGTTTCGTGTGGAAGCGGGTGACGCCCGGACAGCTCGGGCTCGAGATGACGACGCTGCTGGCGATCTTCGCGGTCGGCGCGTTCGCGTTCTTCGGTCTCGTCTGGACGCTGGCCGACCAACAGTTCACCACCGGCGACGCGCGTGCGATGGATGCGGTCGGGGACCTGCGCGCCGACCGGCTCGTCGATGTCGCGGAGGCGGTCAGCGTCGCCGGGTCGTTGGGCGTCGTGGGTGCCATCGTGCTGACGACGTCGGTGTTCCTCCTGATCCGGCGGCGGAGCATCGAGGCGGTCACGCTCCCGCTCGCGCTCGCGCTCACCTACGCGGCAGTGCACATCACCAAGGCCGCGAAGGACCGCCCGCGGCCCGCTGAGCCGCTCGTGGAGGTGTCGGGCTCCAGCTTCCCGTCCGCGCATGCCGCCTACGGGATCGCCATCGTCGCGGTGGCGATCGTGCTCACCCGCACCGCGCCCGGCTTCTTCCGCACAGCGGCCGCCCTGATCGTTGCGATCGTGCTGGCCGTCGCGGTCGCGCTCAGCCGCGTCTATCTGGAGGCGCATTTCCTATCCGATGTGATCGCCGGCGCCGGGCTCGGGGCCGCGATCTTCGCGCTGTGCGCCATGGGCGCGCTTGTCGCCGCCCACCTGCGTAAGAATCAGCGGCCGACGTGAGCAACGAGGCCGTCACATACCTGGTTGCGGCGTGCTGCGGCGTTTTCGGCTTCGCCGCGTACGTGGCGTTCATCCTCGTTCCGACGTGGAACGCGTACTCCCGGATGTGGGAGCGCTTCGCCGCCTCGTTCCTCACGCTGTACGTGCTGGCGGCGCTGGTCGTGCTCGGCGCGCTGGGCGGCGTCACCGTCACCTGGTTCTGGGACCGCATCCAGGGCTAGATAGCCCTGCCTCTCTAGAATCCAGCGGCAATGTCCACCCCGGCCGACCGGATCGAGGCGGGGGAGGTGCTCCCGGTCGAAGGCCCCTCGTGCTTCCGGTGGGATCTCACCGCCTGTGGCGGCGTCATCGGTCGGGGCAGTGGCTCCACCACTGCACCCTCCCTGCTTCCTTGCCACAGACGATGAGCCATCCACCGGAAATCACGACGGGCCTCCGACCGGAAGCACTGGACCTCTCGGTTCTGGACGCGATCACCGACGCCGTCGAGTCGGGCGCCGGGCTGCCCGAGGTCGTCCGTGCCGCCGCTCGCGCGCTCGACGCGAGCCTCGTGGTGACCGACCGCACGGGGGCGGTGCTGGCCGAGGCCGCCCGCTCGCCGGCGGACGCCCAGTCGCTGATCGCCCAGCGCAGCGGGGTCGAGGCGATCGAGCTTCGCGTCGGCGACGCGCCGGTCGGCACGCTTCGCATGCGCGCCCGCACGGACGTCGGGCCTGCGCTGCTGCGGCTCGTCACGACGCTCGTCGCGTCGGAGGTCGAGCGCGTCCGCGCGCCGGAGCGGGCGTCGGAGCAGGCGGTGGCGCACTTCGTCCACGCGCTGCTCGGCCGGCGGCTCCCGGATCCTCAGGCCGCGCTGGCGCGGGCCCAGGAGCTCGGCATCGACATCTCGGAGGGCGCCTCGGTGCTCGTCGCGCGGGCGCACGCGCACGTCCCGATCGAGGACGGCTGGCGTGCCCGCGTCCGCGCGGTCGCCGAGCGGGGCGCCCGGGCCGCGGTGAGCGGCTCGCTCGCGGCGCTGGCGGACCGCCCGGAGGCGCCGTGGGCGGAGGTCGTCCTGGTGGTCCCGGGCGCGGACGACGGGCCGGCGACGCGCGCCGCGGAGGCGGTGCTGCGCGAGCTGCAGGCCGGGCTGCCGGGGCACTCGTTCACGCTCGGGCGCAGCCGCGTCGCGACAGACCCGATGGAGCTCGCGCGGGCCGGCAACGAGGCGCTGCTGGCGGCGAACGTCGCCGAGGGCGACAGCGAGCGTCCGATCCTCGCCTTCGACGACACCGGCGCATATCGGCTGCTGCTGCCCGCGATGAGCGAGGACCCGGCGGAGCTGCAGCGGTTCTACTCGGAAACCGTCGAGCCGCTCGTCGCCTACGACGAGCAGTACGAGACGGATCTGGTCACGACCGTCGAGGCGTTCCTGGAGTGCGACGGCAACGTCGCCGCGACCGCGCAGCGGCTGTTCACGCACCGGCACACGATCCGCTACCGGCTGGATCGCGTGCGCGAGCTGTCCGAGCTCGACGTCGGCTCGACCGACGGGCGCGAGAAGCTCAGCCTGGGCCTCAAGGCGATGCGCGTACTGGGGATCGCCGCGCGCGGCGGGCCGGCCACGGAGGCCGGCACCGAGGCCGGCCGCGTGCCACGCCGCTAGACGGGCTGCGGAAGTACGAACTATTCACACCGTCGCAGCCCAGCTCTGGCGGCGACATAGGATCCGCCGCGATGCGGATCGGGATCCTCACCGGGTCGGGCACCTATTCCTTGCCGGAGTTCGAGGACGCCCGTGCGCAGGAGGTCGCGACGCGCTTCGGCACCGCGATGGTCACGGCCGGGAGCTTCGGCGGCGCCGACGTGCTGCACGTCTCGCGCCACGGCGAGGGGCATGCGCGGCTGAGCAATCACGTGACCCACCAGGCGAACATCGCGGCGCTGCAGGAGCTGGGCGCGGACGCGATCCTCGCGGTGACTGTCTGCGGCTCCCTCGACACCGACCTCGCGCTGGGGACGCTGATCGTCTTCGACGACCTGCACTTCCTCGCGAACCGCCTGCCCGACGGCTCGATCTGCACGCTGCATACCGAGCCCGGCGTGGCTGGTCGCGGGCACTGGATCTACGACAGGCCGTTCTCCGAGCCGTTGCGCGCGGCACTGCTGGCGGGAGCGCACGAGGCGGGCCTCGAGGTCCGCGACGGCGGCTGCTACGGCCACGTCGACGGGCCGCGCTTCAACACGCGCACGGAGATCGCGATGCTGCGCTCGTGCGGCGTGACCGCCGTCTCGCAGACAGCCGGGCCCGAGACGGTGCTGGCGGGGGAGGCCGAGATCCCCTACGCGCTGATCGGCTACGCGACCGACTACGCGAACGGCATCAGCGTCGAGCCCACGCCGGTCTCCGAGCTCATGAGCCTCATCCAGGCCAGCCCGCTGGCGTTCGCGGCAACGCTCACGGCCGCGCTCCCGCACGTCCAGTCGGCGGACCTGGAGCCGGTGGGGACCCATTTCCGGTTCGACTGAGTTCGCCGCGGTCGTCCTCGACGCGCTCGCGGCCCCGCCCGACCCCGACCTGCGCGCGCGACTCGGCCCGGAGCTGCACGACGAGCTGCGCCGCCTGCTCGCCGACCGCGCTCACTCCTGGGCGGCGTCCGCCGCGCCCGGGCGGGCGCACGCCGCCGCCCACCTGTCGGACGTTGCCGGGCTGCTGGCCGGCCACGACGGCCCCGTCCTGCTCGCGGCGCCCGACGTCCCGGCGCTGTCGCCGTTCCACACGCGCGCCGCGGCGGACGACATGGCCGCGGGCGTGGCGTTCTCCTCGGCGCCCGCACTCGACGGCCGCCCATTCCTGATCGCGATCGGGTCGCTGGACCCTGCGCTGCTCGACCTCGTCCGCGAGCCGTTCGAGTCCGTCGTAGCGGCGATCGTCGAGCGCGACGGCGAGCTCGGGATGATCCGCCCGGAGCGCCGCCTTGCGACGCTCGCGGACGCCCACGCGCTGCTTGCGGACCCGATGACGCCGCGGGAGATCGCGGCGATCCTGCACCACCTGCGCGACTAGGCTGCGAGCCGGTGTCACAACAGGCGATCGACGCGATCCTCCGTGCCTTCGATGCGATGACGCGCGGTGACCTCGAAGCCGCGGTAGCAAACCTGGACAGGTCGATCGAGTGGTATCCGCCGGCTGAGGTCATCCCCGCCCCACCCGTCGTCCGCGGCCGCGACGAAGTCCGCCAGCGGCTCACCCAGCTGACGGAGCTCTGGGAGGACCTCCGCCTCGAGGCCGACGAGGTGATCGACGGTGCCCCGATCTTCATCGCGGTGCGACAAACCGCGCGCGGGACCGGCAGCGGCGCACCCGTCGAGGCGCGCTGGTTCCAAGTCGTCACCGAGCGTGCTGGCGTCCCGATCCGGATCGACAACTTCCTCGACCGCACCCACGCCCTAGAGGCCGCTGGCTTGCCCGGCGACGCCTAGCCGCTACGCGGCCTGGTCGCGCGCCTCGGCCTCGCGCGCCATTTCCTCCTCGTACCAGCGCACCCACTTGCGCACGGCGTTGTCGGAGACGCCGTACCGCCGGCCGACGGCGGAGTAGCCCATCGCGTGGATCTCGCGCACGAGCTGCGGGTACGGCGGACGACGCACCTTTCTCGTCTCAGGACGTGGCACCGATCGCAATCCTTTGTAGGCGCAATCCTGCGAGCAGAACCGCTGGCGGATGTGCTTCGGCTCGAAGGTCACCTGGCAGACCGGGCAGGTGAGCTCGAACGGGGTCCGGCGGTTGTGTCGCCCACAGTGGGTGTCGAGCGTCGCCGCGCAGTTCGGGCAGACCATCCGGAGGTTCTCGAGCCGGTGGTCGTCGGCGATTCCGTTGATGTGGTCGAGGATCATCGACATCGAGCGACCGTGCCAGATTTCGCCCTGGCCGCAGAGCTCGCAGACCAGCTGCTTGATCCCTTCTCGCAACAACCGCGCCTTCACCGTCTGACGGCCGTGGGGCGAGTTCTCGACCAGCAGCTGGGCCAGCGGGATGGGATCGCGGCGCAACGCGCGAGCGCGCACGGCGTTGGGATCGAAATGGTCCGTCGAGATCTCCCAGCGCGCCGCCCACCGCTGGAGCGTCCTGGCGTTGCCGCCCGCCGAGCGCAATCCGAGGGCTCGCACCGCGTCTGCCCAGCAGAGTCCGTTGGCGATCGCGGCTCGCGCCTCGTCTTCCGTGAACTTCGCCATGATGGGAACATACGTTCGATACCGGACAGAATATGAGGGTGTCTCCGTGACAGTGCGAGACTTTGAGGTCCGTCCTCTGGGGGGTGGGCTAATTGGCAAGCCACCGACCTTTGGAGTCGGGCGATCCCGGTTCAAATCCGGGCCCCCCAGCTCTCGCGCCCTACCATCCGCCCCGTGACCTTCACCGCCGTCGTGATGGCCGCCGGGCAGGGCACGCGCATGCGCTCTGCCATGCCGAAGGTGCTGCACGAGATGTGTGGGCGGCCGCTGGTCGCATGGCCCGTGCTCGCGGCGCAGGCAGCGGGCGCCGGCAGCGTGGTGGTCGTGACCGCGCCCGGCGTGAACCTCGACGGCGCGTTGCCGGAAGGCGCGCGGACCGCCGAGCAGCCCGAGGCCGACGGCACGGGCGGGGCTGTGGCCGCCGCGCTCAGCGCCCTCGGAGACGCAGAGGGACCGGTTGTCGTCCTCAGCGGCGACGTCCCGCTGATCAGCCGTGAGGCGATCGAGGCGCTCGTCGCCGAGCACGCCCGTGAGAAGGCCGCCGCCACGATCGTCACGACCGAGCTCGAAGACCCGAGCGGCTACGGCCGCGTCGTCCACGCGGCGGACGGCTCGGTGGAGAAGGTCGTCGAGACCAAGCACCCGGGCGATGCGTCCGACGAAGAGCTGCAGATCCGCGAGATCAACGCCGGCATCTACTGCTTCGAGCCCGAGGCGCTCGAGAAGGCGCTCGCCGAAATCGGGACCCACAACGCCGGCGGCGAGCGCTACCTCACGGACGTCGTCGCGGTCCTCCGCGGGCACGACGAGAAGGTCGCAGCGCTCAGGCTCGAGGACCCGGCGCTCGTCCTCGGTATCAACGACCGCGCCCAGCTCGCGCAGCTGCGCGCGATCGCCCAGGAGCGCATCCTCGACGCCCACATGCGCGCGGGCGTGACAATCGTCGATCCCCGCACGACGCTCGTCGACGCCCAAGTCACGATCGGCGCCGACACGGTCATCGAGCCGTCGACGTACCTCAGGGGCAAGACGACCATCGGAGAGCGATCGGCGGTCGGCCCCAACACCACGGTCATCGACTCGAAGATCGGGGACGCCGTCACGATCCGCCACTCCTACCTCCAGGAGGCACAGGTCGACGACAACGCTTCCGTGGGCCCGTTCGCCTACCTGCGCCCCAAAGCCCACCTGCACGAGAACGCCAAGGCCGGCACGTTCGTGGAGATCAAGAACTCCGAGATCGGCCCCGGGACGAAGGTGCCTCATTTGAGTTACATCGGCGACGCCGACGTCGGCGAGAACAGCAACCTCGGCGCGGCCACGATCACCGCGAACTACGATGGCCGGGCCAAGCACCGGACGACGATTGGCCGCAATGTGCGGACCAGTGTCGACACAACCCTGGTCGCGCCGGTGGACGTCGGGGATGATGCGACGACCGGAGCCGGGTCGGTCATCACAGACGACGTGCCGCCGGGGGCGCTGGGGATCGCTCGTGAGCGTCAGACCAACATCGAGGGATACGCGGACCGAAAGCAGGAGGATCCGGAGCGGTGACCGTCCAGCTGCCCCTGAAGGAGGCGTCGGAGCTCGTCCCTACACTCGAGCCCGACGTGAGCATCGCCACGGAGACAGCCCTGTCGACGGCGCTACCGATCGACTACGACAAGCGGCTGATGCTCTTCTCGGGGCGCGCGAACCCCGAGCTGGCAGCGCGGATCGCCGACAAGATCGGCGTCGATCTCGGCCCCGCGACGCTCAAGACGTTCTCCAATGGCGAGGTCTACTGTCGCTTCGAGGAGTCCATCCGCGGCGCCGACGTCTTCCTGATCCAGCCGATCTGCGCGAACCCCGAGACCGGGATCAGCACGAACGACGCGCTGATGGAGCTGCTGGTGATGATCGACGCGGCCGTCGGCGCCTCCGCCCACCGCGTGATCGCCGTGACCCCGTGGTTCGGCTACAGCCGCCAGGACAAGAAGTCCGCCCCGCGCGAGCCGATAAGCGCCCGCCTCGTAGCTCGCTGCCTCGAGGCCGCCGGCGCCGACCGTGTGCTGACGATGGACCTCCACGCCGGCCAGGTCCAGGGCTTCTTCAACATCCCGGTCGACCACATGACCGCGCTGATGATGCTCACGCAGTACTTCGAGGACCTGCAGCTGCAGGACCTTGTCGTTGTCGCGCCGGACGCCGGCCGCGTGAAGCTGAACAAGAAATTCGCCTCGAAGATCGGCGCCGAGCTGGCGATCCTCGACAAGGAGCGCCCCGCCCAGCAGGTCGCCGAGATCGGCTACGTGATCGGCGACGTGAAGGGCAAGACCGCGGTGATCGTCGACGACCTGATCGACACCGCCGGCACGCTGCGCGCCGCCGCCGACACCGTCCGCGACGAGGGCGCCACGCGGATCTACGCAGCCGCGACGCACCCGGTGATGAGCGGCGCTGCCTACGAGAACCTGGCGGCCGCCGGGTTCGAGCAGATCGTCGTCACCGACACGATCCCGCTGCGCGCCGGCGCTCCGGAGAACGTGAAGCTGCTCTCCTGCGCAGAGCTGCTGACCGACTCGATCCGCCGCATCTTCACCGACGACTCGGTGTCCGAGGTCTTCGGCGGCGAGAACCAGCTGTTCTGAGCGACCGCGCGCGACCGTTCTGCAAGAGCGCCTCGGGCTTTCCGACGAGGAGCTGCTGCGGGTCCTCGACGAGGACCCGCTCACCCTGATCGGCGGCGAGCTCGACCACAAGCCGGAGCTGCCGATCCTGCTCGCGCTCACCGACGGCATCGACCCGGCCGTCCTGCGCCGCTGGCTGCGCACCGGCCCGATCGACCTCCTCCTCGCGCGTGACTTCGCCGCTTTCGAGGACGCCGTCGAGGACCTCCGCGCCCGCGGCCTGATCGTACGCGCGCGCCGCCGCGACTAGCGCAGCGCCTCGCCCGCCTGGCTCTCCTCGGGCTCCTTCTCGCCCGGCCAGACGCCGGTGACGCGCTCGAAGCCCTTGGCCCCCGCGCGGTCGACCGCCGCGCGCGTGACCTTGAACGTCACGCCCTGCACGGCAGCGGCGCCGAGCACCTTCGGCCACGACGTGCGCTCGGTCGTCGGCTTCGGCGGCTCGTCTTTGTCGAAGAGCCCCCACACGACGTTGAAGACGCGCTTGGAGAGGATGCCGGCGACGATCCCGAAGAGGATGCCGAAGGGCTTGTAGATGAGCTTCATTACTCCAGTTCTTCCGTCTGCCGGTCGATCATGATGGGTACCCAGGAGAACCCATGGATGAGCAGTATCCCCCAGGCGAAGCCGACGAACTTCTGCGCCGGGCGCTGATCGACCCGGAGGCTTCCGCTGCGGTCGCGCTGAAGATCGACGGCCTTTCACTCAGCGAGGCGCTGACGGTCATCTTCCACGGCCGCCGCGACCTGGGGACGATCCAGACCTACGTGGCCAACGGCGGGCGCGGGGCGGGAGACACCGTCGGCGTCAAGGACCTGCTGCGCGTCCCGTGCGATCTCGACCTCGCCGACGCGGCGACGCGCGAGGAGGCCGAGGAGGCCTACGCCGAGCAAGCGCGCATCCTGCGCGACGCGCTGGTCGCCGCCGACACCGTGCTGTCCGTCTGGCGCGACCCGCTCTCCGAGATTGCGGAGAGCGAGGTCACCGTCCACCGCAGCGTCGACATCGACATCGAGCTTCCGGCCCATCGCCTGATGCCGGTCGCGCTGATGGCGCCCGAGCGCCACCTGGTGATCGTCCCAGTGTGCAGTGCGCGCACGCTGGCGGAGGGCCTGCCGCCGATGGGCATCGCGTGCGCCCAGCAGGACGTCGCTCACATCTACTCATTGCCCGACGACCCCGAGGCGTGCCTCGAGGACTTCACGCAGCGCGCCGCCGAGCATGCGCGCCGCACCGCGGAGCGCCTCGAGCTGCAGGAGCGCTCGGTTCAGCGCTTCCTCGAGCTCAGCGACTTCGAGGAGACCGGCTAGCCGCGAGCTAGCCTGCCGGGGTGCGCCGCCGCGCCCCGCTGATCGCCGTCGCCGTCGTCGCGTTCCTCGCGGTCTCGTTCGCGCTGGCCCGCTGGCTGGCCGTCGAGAACACCGAGCGCGACGCGATCGTCGAGCTGCTCGAGCAGCGCTCGGGCGGCCCGGTGGACGTCGTCCGGCTCGACTCCGGCACGTCGTACACGCTCGGTACGGCCGAGGGCTGGACGCGCGTGGTGTGGGCGCGCGACGCGCGCGCAACCCCCGTCGTGCAGTGCGTCCGCGTGCGCCGCAAGGGCAATCCGCTGACCGGACGGTCGGTTAGCCTGCTGCGCCTCAGCGCACCCCTGCGCGACAGCGAGGGTTCTTGCTGACCGATGGTGAAACGCATCCTTCCCCTCATGCTGCTGGCGGGCCTTGCCCTGCCCGCGACCGCCCCGGCCCAGAACGGCCTCCAGCAGAAGGCGCTCTACAAGGGCGGGCACACCGGCAAATACCTGATGGGCGGGACGTGGCTGCATCGGGCCGACCCCTCCAACGCCGGGCTGCGCCAGGGCTGGGCGCGCCAGACCGACACTGCGGGGTGGACCCAGGTCGGCGTGCCGCACACGTGGAACGCCACCGACGAGACCGCCGAGGGCTTCATGGGCGGAGTCGGCTGGTACCGCAAGGACTTCCGGCTGCCATCGGCGGTGCGCAGGCTGTTCTGGATCGTGCGCTTCGAGTCGGTGAACTACCGCTCGCGCTTCTACCTCAACGGCAAGCTGATCGGCAAGAACCGCGGCGCCTACATCCCGTTCGAGATCCGTCTGCCGGCCGGGGTGCTGAAGCGCAGCGGCACGAACAGGCTCGTCGTCCGGGTCGACAGCAAGCGCTTCGGCACCGACTTCCCGCCGTCGGGGCTCTCGACCACCGGCAGGCCGACGGGCGGCTGGTGGAACTACGGCGGCATCCTGCGCGAGGTCTACCTCAGAAAAGTCGACCGCGTGGACTTCAACACCGTCCTCGTGCGCCCGGAGCTGCCGTGCGCGAGCTGCGACGCCACGGTCCTCTACCGGGCGACGCTGCGCAACTACGGCACGTCCTCGGTAAGGGTTCGCGTGTCTTCGCGGCTCGGCGCCCGCCGCGTCGACCTCGGCACGATCACGATGGGCCCGAAGCGCTTCGCCACGCTCACCCGCCGGATCGCCGTCACCAACCCGCGTGTCTGGTCGCCCGCGTCGCCACACCTCTACAACGCGACGTTCACCGCGTCCGGCAGCGGCCGCGCCCTGCAGCGCTACCGCGCGAGCGTCGGCATCCGCTCGATCAAGGTCGTGGGCGGGCGGCTGCTGCTCAACGGCGCGCCGCTGAACTTCCGCGGCTTCGGGCTGCACGAGGACTCGAAGGACCGCGGCTTCGCGATCGACAACTCTGTTCGCGAGAAGCAGATCCAGTGGGCGCGCCAGGCCGGCGCGACTGTGCTGCGGGCGCACTACCCGCTGCATCCCTACTACTACGAGCGGCTCGACGAGCTCGGGATGCTCGCCACGCCCGAGGTCCCGGTCTACGCGGTCAAGACGCAGTACCTCAAGCAGCGCCTCGTCCGCCAGCTGGCGGCGCGCGAGCTCGAGTCGATGATCCTGACCAACTGGAACCACCCGTCGATCATCTGGTGGAGCATCGGCAACGAGCTCAGCGCGCGCCCGGGGCCGGTCCAGAGCTACTACATCCAGCGCGCTGCGCGGTCGGCCAAGAACCTCGACCCGACGCGGCCGGTCGCCTATGCCGTTGCCGGCTATCCGGCGGCAGGCTGCCAGGCCGAGTACGCGCCGCTCGATGTGATCGGGATCAACGAGTACTTCGGCTGGTATCCCGGCCCGAACGGCCAGATCGCCGACCGCGGTCTACTGTCGGAGTACCTCGACGGCGTGCGCGCGTGCTACGCCGACAAGGCGGTCGTGATAACCGAGTTCGGCGCCGAGGCGAACCGCGACGGGCCGGTCGAGGAGAAGGGCACGTACCTGTTCCAGCAGGACTTTGTTGATTATCACCTTCGGGTGTATTCCTCGAAGCCGTGGCTGTCCGGCGCGATCTACTGGGCGCTGCAGGAGTTCCGCGTGCGCCCTGGGTGGGAGGGCGGCAACCCGCGTCCGCACCCGCCCCTGCACGAGAAGGGCGTGGTGCGCTTCGACGGGTCGCTGAAGCCCGCGTACTTCGACCTCCAGCGGCTGTTCCGCGGCACGCAGCAGGTCCGAGCGCGCAGCGCCGGCCGTCGCGGCTGAGCTACCATCGCTCGCCGCTCATGGCCTCGAAATCCGAATCCACCAAGCTCGACATCCGCCGCCGCGAGCCGCAGTCATCGCGCAGAACGCGCCGTCTGCGCCGCGACGGCCGCGTGCCCGGCGTCCTCTACGGGCGCGGGCTCGAGGCGATCCCGTTCGAGGCCGACGAGCGCGAGCTGCGCCACGCGCTGCAGGCGGCCGGCGCCGTCCTGGAGCTCCGCATGGACGGCGGCGACAGCGAGCCCGCCGTCCTCAAGGACGCCCAGCGCCACCCGGTTCGCGGCGAGGTCGTCCACGTCGACCTTCTGCGCGTCGACCTCAACAAGCCGATCCAGCAGCCCGTGCCGATCCATCTGACCGGCCAGGAGGATGCCCCCGGCGTCAAGGAGGGCGGCGTCCTCGAGCACATCGGCCGCGAGGTCAACGTTGAGGCGCTCCCGGCCGTCATCCCGGAGTACCTCGAGCTCGACGTGTCGGCGATGAACATCAACGACACCCTGACGCTCGCCGCGATCAGCGCGCCTGACGGCGTCACGCTGCTCGACGACCCCGAAGAGACCGTCATCGCCACCCTGACCCCGCCGCGCCTCCAGCTCGAGGAGGAGGAAGAGGGGATCGAGGAGGAGACGGGGCTCGTGGGCGAGGACGGCGAGCCCATCGAGGGCGAGTCGGAAGAGGGCGGCGACGAGGCTCCGGCCGACGCCGGCGAAGAGTCCGGCGATTAGCACCCAGCCGTGAGGCTCTTCCGGGCCTCCGCACCCGCGGACTGGCTCATCGTCGGGCTCGGCAACCCGGGCCCGCGCTACGCCCGCACGCCCCACAACGTCGGGTTCGCGGTAGCCGAGGCGCTGATCGACCACTGGCAGCTGGGAGCGCCGCGCAAGAAGTTCGGCGGCCTGCTGGCCGAGGGCCGCGCCGGGCCCGGCGGGCCGCGCGTCGCGGTGCTGTTGCCGCAGACCTACATGAACGAGTCCGGGCGCAGCGCCGGCCCGGCGCGCGGCGCGCTCAAGGTCGACCTCGACCACGTGCTGGCTGTCCACGACGAGATCGACCTGCCGTTCGGGGAGATCAGGCCGCGGCTAGGCGGGGGTCTCGCCGGCCACAACGGGCTCAAGTCGCTGCGGGCGGGCCTGGGCTCGCCCGACTTCGGGCGCGTGCGCGTGGGCGTCGGCCGGCCCGACTCCACCGATCCGGAGATCGTCTCGGCGCACGTGCTCGGCGCGTGGCGCCAGAGCCAGGCCGAGGTGACCGAGCTCGTGTCGCGTGCGCGCGACGCCGTGGAGGACGTCGTCCTGGGCCGGACGGCGCTGTGACGCCGCTCGACTGGGACGCCGACAAGTACCTGCAGGTGGCGGCGCCGATCGTCGCATTCGGCCATGAGGTGCTCGACCGGCTCGAGCTGCGCGGCGACGAGACCGTGCTCGATGCGGGCTGTGGGACCGGGCAGGTCTCGCAGACGCTGCTCGAGCGCCTGCCGCGCGGCCGCCTGATCGCGGTCGACGGCTCGCCGGCGATGGTGGATCGCGCGCGCGACCGGCTCGGCGAGCGTGTCGACGTGCGGGTGATGGACCTGCTCGAGCTCGACCTGGGCGGCGAGCGCGTCGACGCCGTCCTATCGACCGCGACGTTCCATTGGGTCAGCGACCACGATCGTCTCTTCGCACGCGTGCGGGCCGTGTTGCACGACGGCGGGCGACTTGTCGCCCAGTGCGGCGGCGCGGGGAACATCGCGGGCGTTCGCGCTGCGATCGCGGAGGTCGTGACCCGTGCGCCGTTCACCGCCCTGGCCGGCTTCGACCCGTGGAACTTCGCCGCCCCCGAGGAGACCGAGGCCCGCCTGCGCGCAGCCGGTTTCGCGACGGCACGTTGCTGGCTCCAGGACCGGCCGGTGCGCCCCGATGCGCCGTTCGACTTCTTCGCCACGGTCATGCTCGGCGCCCACCGCGAGCGCGTCCCGGACATCGCCGACGAGTTCACGGCGGCGGTCGTGGAGGAGATGGGCCCGGACCCGGTCGTCGACTACGTGCGCCTCAACATCGACGCCGTCGCCTAAGAGGTCGCCCGAGAACCCCCACGCGCACGCGGGGATCCTCGGACAACCTCAATCCAGGCCCTCGAGGACGAACGCGTCGACGGGCTGCTGCTTGCCCTTGACCTCGACCTGGCCCAACGGCCGCACGCGCGCGCCCGGGAGCGCGCGCAGCGTGCCGGGGCCGATCGCGACCTTGCCGACCGGCGCGAGGCCCTGCAGGCGGGCCGCGACGTTGACGGTGTCGCCGATCACGGTGTAGCTGCGCTCACGCTCGCTTCCGAGCACGCCGACCGCGGCCGGCCCGCTGTTCAGTCCGACGCGGAAGCGGGGCCAGTCGGGATGCGCAGCCGCGAGCTTGTGCGTCTCGTCGAGCAGCGCGAGCGCCGCGTGCGCGGCGAGCCGTGCGTGGTCGGGCTGGTCGGCGCGGGTGTTCCACGTCGCCATCACCGCATCGCCGATCAGCCTGTCGATCTGGCCCTCGTGCTGGTGGACGATCGGCGGCACCGCGACCTTGAAAAAAGCGTTGAGCATCTCGGTGACCTCGCGCGGGTCGCGGCCCTCGGACCAGAACGTGAAGCCCGCGAGGTCCGCGAACAGGACGCTGACCTCGCGTTCGCCCGCAAGCGTCTCGTCGAGATAGAGGCCGGCGAAGCGCTCGGCGTCGGCCTCGCGGCGCGCGGTGATCGCAACGATCAGGACGGCGGCCAGCAGCAGCACGTGCCATTCCCACCAGGTCAGATGCCAGTTGCGGGCCGCGGCGGTGGCGATCAGCGCCTCCGCGAGCAGCACCAGCGCGATCACGACAGCCAGGCCGAGCCGCGTCGGCCGCCGGCGCCAGTGCTCCAGGTAGCGCCATGCCGCGGCGGCGTAGAGGACGCCGCCGATCGCCGCGGCGAGCACCAGGCCGGCGGCGCCGCTCTCGACCGGCGTCGGGTCGTCGAGCGGGGGCAGCGAGCCGAGCGAGACCGCCGCCCAGGCGGCCATCACCGTCAACAGCAAGGCCCGCAGGAGGCCGGCGCGGCCCATGATCCGGCGTGCCCGCTCGCCGTCCAGCGGGGCGGTCGAGGCGAGCGCCAGAGCGCCCGCCAGCACGAGGCCGACGGGCGTTGCATAGACGAAGCCCGCGTTCGGGTTGTCGAGCAGGACCCGCGGCGTCGCGAGCGAGTGCAGGCCGAGGAACCCCGCCGCGACCATGAACGCGGCCGAGAGCAGCCACAGCCGCGCGTCTCCGCGGCGCAGCGCAGATTCTCCGATCGCGAACGCGATCGTGCCGCTGCCGGCGGAGGCCGCGAGCACGAGCCAGAAGTGCGCGGGGTGGTGCTCCCAGACCACGTCCGACTCGGGCACCGACAGCAGGACCGCCAGCAGGACCGCGGGCAGCGCCAGGAGGATCACGAGGGTCGACCGGTCGGTCACGGGGCGGGAAGTGTGGCGTACCTAGACTCTGTATCTGGACGGCCGCGCACCCTGCGCGGTCGCTCGCGCTGCCCGGATGGCTCTCAGACCGCTCCTTTCCCATCTGGCCGACCATCCCAACGGCCTCCGTCTCGCCCAAGAGGGCGGGCGGGCGTTCGTGTCCGCTTCGCTGCGGCCGTACGTCATCGGCGCGCTGGTCGACGGCCTCGACGGGCCGCTAGCCGGGCGCCCGGCGCTGGTCGTGGCCGGCGACGACCGGCAGGCGCGCGACCTGTCTGGAGACCTGCGCGCATGGCTCGCGCCGCGCCCGGTGCGGTTCTACCCGAGCCGCGGCGTCGCCTACGAGTCCCACCTCGCGCCGCCGCCGCACCTCGTCGGCCTGCGCGTCGCGGCGCTCGACGCGCTGCTTGTCACTGAGGGGACTGTCCCCTCAGTGACAGAACCGCCGGTGGTGGTCGTCAGCGCCGTCGCGCTCAGCGAGAAGGTCCCAGACCCGGCGCTGCGCCCGTCGGCGTTCACGCTGCGCGTGGGCGACCTCGTCGACCTGAATGAGATCGGCGGCGACCTGGTCGCGGCGGGCTATGAGCGCGTCGACCAGGTCGAGGATCGCGGCCAGTTCGCGATCCGCGGCGGCATCCTCGACATCTACCCGGCGACTGCGGAGCACGCGGTGCGCGTCGACCTCTTCGACATCGAGATCGAGTCGCTGCGCTGGTTCTCGACATTCACGCAGCGCTCGCTCGGGGAGGCGGACGAGCTCGAGATCGCGCCGGCGGCCGAGCTGGCACCGGAGCACCGCGAGCTCGCCGAGATCGCCGCAATCGCCGACAGCGAGGACCGGCCCGACGTCGCCGAGCTGCTTCCGGTCGACCGCTTCCACGCGTTCCTCGACCTGGCCCCGCCGGACGCCGGCGTCGTCATCGCCGCCGAGGAGGAGGTCGGCCCCGCGCTCGGCGATCACTGGCAGGACGTGTGCGCCGCGTTCCACGACGCCGATGCGCACCACCTCTACGTCAACCCGCAGGAGATCCAGAAGGCGCTCGACGCGCGCGCGCACGTGCGGCTGAGCTCGCTCAGCACGGACCAGCCGATCGAGTTCCGGGCGCAGGCGGCCGACGTAGCCGCGCGGTCCCTGGCCGAGGCGGAGCCGCAGCTGGAGAAGCTCCTGCGCTCGGGCTACCGAACGGTCGTCACCTGGCCGCGCCGCGGCGAGGGCGAGCGCACCGCGTACAACCTCGCGCGGCTGAAAGCCCACTGGCTCGGCGAGGACACCGATGTCACCGGGGGGTCTGACCCCTCAGTGACGCCGGAGCTGCGCTTCGACGTCGCGAACCTGCGCGACGGGTTCATCGCGGCCGGGTTCCGCGTCGCCGTGATCCCGTCGCACAGGCTGTTCCACCGCCGCCGCGCGGAGCGCGAGGACCGGCCGCGGCGCGGCGCCCTGCGCTCGTTCGCGGACCTGCGGACCGGCGACCACGTCGTCCACGAGGACCACGGCGTCGCGCAGTTCGCGGGCTTCGAGACAAAAACGGTTGCCGGCGTCACGCGCGACTACCTGCAGCTCGAGTTCGCCGGCGAGGACCGCGTCTACATGCCGGTCGACCAGCTCGCGAAGATCAGCCGCTACATCGGCGCGGGCCAGGCCTCGCCGACGCTCTCGAAGCTCGGGGGCAAGGCCTGGGAGACGATGAAGGCGCGCGCCCGGCGCGCGGCGCAGGAGCTGGCCGGCGAGCTGCTCAACATCTACGCGGAGCGCAAGACGCGCGTCGGCCACTCGTTTCCGTCCGACTCGGACTGGCAGCGGGAGTTCGAGAACCACTTCCCGTACCAGGAGACGGCGGATCAGCGCGAGGCCATCGAGATGGTCAAGCAGGACCTCGAGCGCGCGGTCCCGATGGATCGGCTGATCTGCGGCGACGTCGGCTACGGCAAGACAGAGGTCGCGCTGCGCGCCGCGTTCAAGTGCGCCGAGGATGGAAAGCAGGTGCTGGTCCTTGCACCCACGACCATCCTGGCCCAGCAGCACTTCGGCACGTTCACGGAGCGCCTCAAGGACTACCCGTTCACGATCGACCACGTCAGCCGCTTTCGCTCGGCCAAGGAGCAGCGCGAGGTCGTCGCCGCGTTCAACGAGGGCAAGGTGGACATCGTCGTCGGCACGCACCGGCTGCTCAGCCGCGACCTGCGCGGCAAGGACATCGGGCTGATCGTGGTCGACGAGGAGCAGCGCTTCGGCGTCAAGCAGAAGGAGCTGCTGCGCCAGCTCAAGCTCAAAGTCGACGTGCTCGCGATGAGCGCGACGCCGATCCCGCGCACGCTGCAGATGTCGCTGGCCGGCGTGCGCGACATCTCGATCATCGAGACGCCGCCGGAAGGACGGCGGCCGGTCAAGACCTACGTCGGCGAGTACGACGAGGAGCTCGTCGGCCACGCGATCGAGCGCGAGGTGCGCCGCGGCGGCCAGGCGTTCTTCGTCCACAACCGCGTCGAGACGATCGACGAGACAGCGGAGCGCCTGCGCGGCCTGTGCCCCGGTGTCCGGTTCGAGGTGGCGCACGGCCAGCTGGACGAGTCGGACCTGGAGAAGCGGATGATGTCGTTCCTGCGCGGCGAGGCAGACGTGCTCGTCGCAACGTCGATCATCGAGTCCGGGATCGACATCCCGCAGGCCAATACGCTGATCGTCGAGCGCTCCGAGCTCTTCGGGCTCGCCCAGCTCTACCAGATCCGCGGCCGCGTCGGGCGCAGCCGCGAGCGCGCATACGCGTACCTGCTGTACCCGGCGCACGCCGCGCTCACGGAGGAGGCGATGAAGCGCCTCAGCGCGCTGAGCGACTACACCGAGCTCGGCGCCGGCTTCAAGATCGCGATGCGGGATCTCGAGATCCGCGGCGCGGGCAACCTGCTCGGCGACGAGCAGTCGGGGCACGTCGCCGCGCTCGGCTTCGAGCTCTACATGCAGATGCTCGACGAGGCCGTGCGCGCGTCCGACGGCGCCGCGGCGGCCGACGAGCCGGACCCGGTCCGGCTCGACGTGAGCGTCGACGCCTACGTGCCGGCCGACTACATCCCCTACGAGCAGGCCAAGATCGACGTCCACCGCCGCATCGCGGCTTCTCGGGAAGTGGCGGAGCTGGCGGTTCTCCGCGAGGAGCTCGAGGACCGCTTCGGCCCGCCGCCCGAGCCGCTGACGAACCTGATCGCGCTGCAGCAGGCGCGGATCAAACTCGGCCGCGCCGGCGCCCGCGCGGTCACGTTCCGCGGCGACCGCCTCGCGGTCACGCCGATAGACCTGGATGCGGAGCGTGCCGCGCGCCTGCGCGAGGCATTGCCCGAGGCGACGTACGAGCCCGGCCGCTCGCAGTTCAGCCTCCGCGTGCCCGAGGCGCCCGAGGAGCGTTTTCCGGCTGTGGTGCGGGCCGCCGACGAGCTTCTGGCCGTCGTCGGCTGACGCGCCCTTAAGAATTGGTTGCTACCTTCACGCGCATCATGAGACGACTGCATGTCCCGGCGCTGAGCGCCTTTTTTGTGGCCGCTATCGCCCTGAGCGCCTGCGGCGACAGCGTTCCCGGCAACTCCGTCGTGCGCGTCGGCGACGCCACGATCAAGCGCACGACGTTCGACCACTGGATGCAGGTGGCCGCGATCTCCTCGCGGGGCGCCGATCCGACTGCCAAGGGCACGCCCAAGGCGAGCATCCCGCAGCCGCCCGAATACAAGGCCTGCGTCGCCGACAAGCGCAAGACCGCGCCCAAGCCGGCAAAGGGTCAGCCGAAGCCGACCGACAAGCAATTCAAGGATCAATGCAAGCAGGAGTACGAGGGTCTGCGCGACCAGGTGCTCCAGTTCCTGATCTCCGCCGAGTGGATCCAGGGCGAGGCCGCGTCTCAGGACGTCAAGATCAGCGACAAGGACGTCAAGAAGCAGTTCGACACGACGCGCAAGCAGTCGTTCCCGAAGGAGAAGGACTTCCAGAACTTCCTGCGCACCTCGGGCATGAACATCGAGGACCTGCTCTACCGCGTGAAGCTCGACCAGCTCTCGACGAAGCTGCGCGAGAAGATCACGAAGGGCAAGGACAAGGTCACCGACGCCCAGATCCGCAGCTACTACAACAAGAACAAGGCGCGCTTCGCACAGCCCGAGCGCCGTGACCTGCGCATCGTGCTGACGAAGACGAAGGCGAAGGCCGATCAGGCCAGGGCACGCCTGTCGGGCGGCGAGTCGTTCAAGACCGTCGCGAAGGCTCTGTCGATCGACCAGGCCTCCAAGAGCCAGGGCGGCGTCCTGCTCGCGGTCGCCAAGGGCCAGCAGGAGAAGGCGCTCGACGACGCGGTCTTCAAGGCCAAGAAGGGCGCGCTCACCGGGCCGGTGAAGACGCAGTTCGGCTACTACGTCTTCAAGGTCCAGAAGGTCACCAAGGCCTCGCAGCAGACGCTCGAGCAGGCGAAGGAGACGATCAAGTCGCTGCTCGCGTCCCAGAACCAGCAGAAGGCGCTCGACGGCTTCGTCAAGGGCTTCCGCGACAAGTGGAAGGACAAGACGAACTGCCGCTCCGGCTACGTGACGCAGGACTGCAAGAACGCGCCGAAGCCGAAGAACACGACGACGGTGCCCCCGGGCGCGGTGCCGCAGCAGCAGGCGCCGCCCGCGACGCCGCAGACGCCGCAGACGCCGCAGCCCACGCCAGTCCCGCAGTCCCAGGGGTAGTGACACCTGAAGACGCGGCCGCCGCGCTGGTTCGTCTCGACGAGCTGACGCGGCGGCTTCGTCGCGAATGCCCCTGGGACCGCGAGCAGGACGAGCGCTCGATCGTCCCGCACACGGTCGAGGAGGCCTACGAGCTCGCGGACGCCGCCAACCGCGGCGACGACGCCAAGCTGCTCGACGAGCTCGGCGACGTTTTGTTCCAGGTCCATTTCCTCGCGCTGCTGCTGGAGGAGCGCGGCGCCGGGTCGCTCGCGGACGTCGCGGAGCACTGCCGCCAGAAGCTGATCCGGCGCCATCCGCACGTCTTCGGGGACGTCGAGGCCGAGACCGCAGGCCAGGTGCTGCGCAACTGGGACCAGATCAAGCGGGAGGAGCCGGGCCGCGAGGAGGGCGTCTTCGGCGACGTGCCGGAGAACCTGCCCGCGCTCCTGTACGCGAGGAAGATCCAGAGGCGCGCGGCGAGCGCGGACGTCGAGGCGCCGCGCGCGGCGGATCCGGCAGACGCGTTCGAGGCGCTCGGGGAGCAGCTGTTCGCGCTCGTCGACGAGGCCCGTCGCGCGCGCCTGGACCCGGAGCTCGCCCTGCGCGCGGCCGCCGATAGGTTTCGCGCCCGCATCCACCCCCAGGAGCCCCCCACTTGAGCCAGATCGAGCATGTCCACGGCCGCCAGGTCCTCGACTCGCGCGGAAACCCGACGGTCGAGGTCGAGATCTCGCTGCGCTCGGGCGCCTTCGGCCGCGCCGCGGTCCCGTCCGGCGCCTCTACGGGTGAATTTGAGGCGACAGAGCTGCGCGACGGCGGCCGCGAGTTCGGCGGCAAGGGCGTGACGCGCGCGGTCGCGAACGTCAACGGCCCGATCCTGGAGGCGGTCACGGGGCTCGACGCGACCGACCAGGCCGGCGTGGACCGCGCGTTGATCGAGCTCGACGGCACCCCAAACAAGTCCAACCTCGGCGCCAACGCGCTCCTCGGCGTCTCGCTCGCCGCGGCACACGCCGCGGCGGCGGAGGAGGGGATGGCGCTCTGGCGCTACCTCGGCGGCGAGAGCGCCCACGTTCTCCCGGTGCCGATGATGAACGTGCTCAACGGCGGCGCGCACGCCGACAACAAGGTCGACTTCCAGGAGTTCATGATCGTCCCTTGCGGGGCGCCCACGTTCTCGGAATGCGTGCGCGTCGGCAGCGAGGTGTTCCACGCGCTCAAGCGCACGCTGCACGATCGCGGCCTCGGGACCGCGGTCGGCGACGAGGGCGGCTTCGCCCCCGACCTCGAGTCCAACGAGGAGGCGCTGCAGATGCTGGTGCGCGGCATCGAGGCGGCCGGCTATTCGCCCGGCGACGACGTCGTGATCGCGCTCGATCCTGCGACGAGCGAGGTGCATCGCGACGAGGGCTACGTGCTCGAGCACGAGGGCCGGACTCTGAGCGCCGAGGAGCTGGCGGCCTACTGGGCCGAGCTGGCCGGCAAGTACCCGATCGTGTCGATCGAGGACGGGATGGCCGAGGACGACTGGGATGGCTGGCGCATCCTCACCGAGCGTCTCGGCGAGGGCGTCCAGCTGGTCGGCGACGACCTCTTCGTCACGAACGTGGAGCGGCTGCGCCGCGGCATCGAGCTCGGGGTCGGCAACTCGATCCTGATCAAGGTCAACCAGATCGGGACGCTGACCGAGACGCTCGATGCGATCGCGCTCGCGCGCTCGAGCGGCTACACGGCGGTCATGTCGCACCGCTCCGGCGAGACCGAGGACGTCACGATCGCGGACCTCGCCGTCGCCACCGGCTGCGGCCAGATCAAGACCGGCGCGCCGTCGCGATCCGACCGTGTGGCCAAGTACAACCAGCTGCTACGCATCGAAGAAAGCTTGGGATCCGACGCCGCCTTCCCCGGTCGAAGCGTCTTTCGCGGTTAGGAGGAGGTCGCCGCGAGGCGCCGAACCGGGCGGAGATGGCCTCCGCACGAAGCGGCATCCGCTGGGACCGAGTCGGCCGGCTCAGCCTGCTCGTCGTGCTCGTCGGCGTGGTGGCGCTGTACGTTGGTCCGGCGATTTCGTACATCGAGACGTGGCGGGAGGCCGACAGCCGCCGCGCCCAGGTGCGCGACCTGCAGCGCGACAACGCGGTGCTGCGCGCCCGGCGCGATGCGCTGCGCGACCCGCGGACGCTGGAGCGCGAGGCGCGCCGCCTCGGGATGGTCAAGCCCGGCGAGCGCGCGTACATCGTGCGCAACCTCCCGCGCGACTGAAGCTACCCTCGGCGCGGTGGGGTACGACAACGCGGTGCACCAGTGGCGTGAGGGCGAGCGACGGCTCGCGCGCGCCGAGGCCGAGCAGCGGCCCGCACTCGAACGTGTCGTGACGCAGCTCGTGGCCGAGCTGCGCCGCCGCCTCGGCGGGCGCTTCACGGTCACCGAGCTCGTGGGGCTCTACGACCGCGGCACCGGCTGGTGCCTGGACGTCGCCTACGCGACGGCGCCGGGCGCGCCGTGGGCCTGGGACGAGCGCGTGGTCGCCGATGCGGCGTTCGGCCGCTACCTGCGCGAGGCGACCGACTACGCGGGCGGGCGCCGCGTCGAGCTCGAGACCTGATCAGGCGCGCTTGAAGACGAGGATGTGCCCGACCGGGGCAAAGCCGAGCCGCGCGTAGAGCAGCTGCGGCCAGTCCTCGGCGTCGGCGCACAGGAACAGCAGCTCAGGGTCGTTGGCGAGCGCGGCCCTTGTCGCCGCTGCGACGACCGCGCGGCCGTGACCGCGACCGCGGTGCTCGAGCAGGCAGACGACGTCTTCGATCTGGGCGACTCCGTCCGCTTCGAACAGCTGACACCACGCGACGGGTTCGCCATCCTGGGATGCGACAAACACCCGCGTGCCGCCCTCTGGGCCAAACGTGCGGTGGTGCTCTACCAAGTGGGCGCGGATCTCGTCGTTGCGGCCGTAAGGCGTGTCGGGGTCGGTCGCGAGATAGCGGTCGTAGAGACGCGCGATCTCGTCGACCGCGACCTCGTCGGCCGGTCCGCCCGCCGGCGGCGAGGCGTCGTGAGCCATGTAGACGTGGTTCTGGATCTCCCAACCTGCATCCGCAAACCACGCGCGACGAGCATCGGCCGTTGCGCCCTCGACGACCAGGGCGCGGTGACGAAGTCGGCGCTCGCGGGAAAGCGAGCTCACCTCCTGCGCCAGTGCCTCTGCCTCCCATCCGGCGGCATCGCCAGTGGCCCAGCAAACGTTCTGCTGGTGGCAGTGCCACAGCGCGGAGTTGAAAAAGCCGCGGCCCCACGGCCGTTCGACGATTTCGGTCGCCGCGCGTGCGTGCAGCGCGCGCTCGAAGCCCAGTGCGCGCGCGAGGCGTCGCTCGTCAGTCGTCGGCGTCGGCGTCGTCGTCGTCGGCACCGGCGTCACCGCTGCGGCGGATGACGATCTGGTCCGGCTCGATCGAAACCTCGATGCGGCGCTGCCCCGCCCAGTGCTCGGCGTAGACGGGGTTGTCGGCGACAGCGGGATCGAGCCAGAGCCCGTAGCCCTCCTCGCCGTGGTCGAACGACCCCTCGAGCGGGCCCTCCGCGCGCCGGCCACCGCGTCGTCCGCGGCCGCCGCGGCGCCCGCGGCGTCGGGGCTTGGCTTCGTCGCCGTCACCTTCGTCGCCGGCGTCGTCTTCGTCGTCGCCGTTCTCCGCCTCTGCGGCGGCCTCGCGCTCGAGCTCGGCCGCGATCAGCGCGTCGTCCTCGGCGCGCAGGTCGATCTCGTCGTCGAAGTCGACCGCCGGGCCGTTGGCGCCCTCGCCTTCGGCGAGGTCGTTCTCGCGCCTGAACGTCTCGATCTGCTGGACGGTCACCTCGAGCTGGTGCGCGATCCAGGCGTCGGTCCGGCCCTGGCGGACCCAGGTGCGGATCTGATTCAGTTGGGGGCGCAACGATCGTCTGGCCATTCGACGCGCCGGAGCCTATAGAACCGCTTCCCGGGCAAGCGGCGACAGAACGTCGCAGGACGGCCGCAAAGGCCCTCGACTCAGCCTAAATCGGTTCCACCGGGTTTGGGTGCGCTTGCATGTGGGCAGCCGCCATGAAACAGTAGGTCGGCCCCGGGCAGGGGGGTCACCAGGGAGGCGCTACGCCATGCTCGTTCTGACACGTAAGTCCAACCAGAGCATCATGATCGGGGATGACATCGAAGTTTCGGTGTTGTCGATCATGGGCGAGAAGGTTCGGATCGGCATCCAGGCGCCGCGGGACATCCCTGTCTTCCGCAAAGAGGTCTACCTGGAGATCCAGCAGGAGCGCGGCCGCGATGCCGTGCCCGCGGGCGGGACGCGCGAAGAGGTCGACGAAGCCCTCAAAAAGCTCTCCGACCCCTCGTAGCTAGCCCATCACCAAGTAGAGCGTCTGGAACATCGCGATCGTGACGGCGACCGCCGTCCCGATCAGCACGAGCACGAGCGCGACGAAGCGCAGCGAGCCGCGCCGGTGGGTGCGCTCGATCCGGCGCTGGCGCGAGCGCTCGATCGCGCGCGTGCGCAGCTCCTCGCGCCGGACGCGGTCCGCCTCCATGTCTTCGACGAAGGCGCGCTCCAGCTGGGCGATGCTCTGACGCATCCGCATGGGCAACGGAAAACCCTACTAGCGACCCGTCAGCGACAAGCCGCCCAGAGGCCGCGGCCCGCCTCGCGAGCGGCTCGCGCGAGGCGCCGGAACAACGCGGCATGGCGCACGTTGGGCGGGACGGTCAGCTGCGTCGCGTAGCCGTCGCGGACGAGCTCGGCGTTGACCATGCGGTCGCCGACGTAGACGTAGGCGAGCAGGCGGCCGAAGCGATCGCGCTCGTCGACGTCTGTCACGAGGCGCACGCGCCGCCCCGCGACCAGGCGCGCGTTGTGCGCGGCCGCCGCCTTCGCGAAGCACTCCACGGGCGTGCCCGGCCTGACCGACTCGGGCGTGTCGATCCCGATGTAGCGCACCTTCTCGCGGCTGCCGGCGATCCGCACGTGGATCGTGTCGCCGTCCACGACCCTCACGACCTCGCCCGCTCGTGTCACTGAGGGGACAGTCCCCCCAGTGACACTGCGTTCGTCGTCGTCCCACAGGGCGAGCGCGCCGGCAAGCGCGGCCGCGACGAGGAGAGCCGGCCAGCCGCGCCGGCTCAGGCGACCGGAGCGCCCTTCTCGGCGTCCTCGTAGACGCGGATGAAGCGCAGGTAGTTGTCCGCGACCTTCTGGGCCGCGTCGTCGCGCTCGATCGAGCCGTCGAGGAAGCCCTTGAGAGCGTCCCACCAGATCGAGCGGCCGATCGCGAATCCCACGAAGCCCTCCACGGGAGCCGCCTGGCGCAGCCAATGGTCGACCTTCTCGTCCGATGCGCCGCGGCCGAGCAGCACGCAGACCACGTTCTGGCGACCGTCGCCGGAGCGGGACTGGCGTGCGAGCGTCTCGGCGTCGTCGCGGGCGTCGACGCCCTCGATCTTCCAGATGTCGACCTCGATGCCGAAGTCCTGGATCTCCTCGATCGCGCGGCGCATGAGCTCGGGCCGCAGCTCGGCGTCGTAGCGGTCGGTGTCGCCGCCGACGGACTCGAGGTGCTGTGGCTCGGCGGGGACCAGGAGCTCGAACAGGAACTTGCGGTCGTTGGCATGGAGCCAGTCGGCCAGGCGCTTGAGCTTCTCGAGCTGGTCGCGGTTGCGCTCGGCGTCGCCGTCCGGGTTGTAGCGGACAAGCACCTTCGAGAATCCCGGGTCGAACGCGACGATGTGGTCGCCGAACTCGTCGCCGTACTCGAAGTCGAACATGTCCTGGCCGGACTTCTCGACCGGCATCGCGAGCTTCAGGCCCTTCGCCTTCGCATCGCCCGGGACGTCGCGCGGCGCACCGAACTGCTCGTCGACAAGCACGCCGATCTGCTCGCCCGGCACGTTCCCGCTGTCGACCGCCTTCGCCAGGCCCTCGTAGATCAGGTGCTTCGCGTCCGCGATCGTCGCGGACTGCTCCTCGGTCGGTTCGCCCTCGATCCCGAACATCTTCTTCTGGAACGACCCGCGATGGTCGAACGCCAGGATGTAGAGCTTGCCGTCGTATCCGAGTGCCATGAAATCTCCCTGTTTCGCGTGCTGCCCTCAACGTTACCCGGGTAGGGTCCGCCGCGATGGACCACCGGTTCACCGGGCCGAGCTACACGATCGGCATCGAGGAAGAGTTGATGATCGTGGACGAGCGGTCTTACGACCTCGTCAACGCGATCGAGACGCTCCTCCAGGACGCCCCGAGCGGCGAGATCAAGCCCGAGCTCATGGAGTCGGTACTCGAGATCTCCACGAACCCGTGTCGCGACACTGCCGAAGCAGGCGAGCAGCTGCGCGCCTTGCGCCGCCAAGTGCGCGAGAGCGCCGCGTCACGCGGCCTGACGATCGGCTCGGCCGGCACGCATCCGTTCGCGCTGTGGGAGGACCAGCGCATCGTCGCGCGGCCGCGCTACCGCGACCTGATCTCGGCGTTGCGGTTCGTCGCCCGCCAGGAGCTGATCTTCGGGCTACACGTCCACGTCGGCATCGACGACCCGGACAAGGCGATCCATGTGGCGAACGGCATGCGCGTACACGTGCCCGTGCTGCTGGCGCTGAGCGCGAATTCTCCGTTCTGGCGTGCCGACGGCACCGGGATGGCATCGACCCGGACGCCGATCTTCCGCGCGTTCCCGCGCGTCGGGATCCCGCCCTCGTACCGCGACTGGTCCGACTACGAGCGCGAGATCGAGTTCATGGTCTCGAGCGGGGTGATGGAGGACTACACCTACCTCTGGTACGACGTGCGCCCGCACCCGAAGTTCGGGACGGTCGAGATCCGCGTCTGCGACTCGCAGACGCGGGTCGAGCACACGCTCGCGCTGGCGGCGCTCATCCAGGCGATGGTGAAGGAGCTGTGCGAGCACTACGAGTCCGGCAAGCGTCTGGGCGCTTACCCCTGGCAGATGCTGGACGAGAACAAGTGGCTTGCCGCGCGGCATGGGCTCGACGGCGAGCTCGTCGATCTGCCCTCCAACGATCGGGTCGCGACCAAAGCGCTGGCGCGGCGGCTCCTCGACCGGCTCCGCGAGCACTCGCAGGACCTGGGCGCGGCTGACGAGATCGAGGGGATCGCCGACCTGCTGGGGCGCGGCAACGGCGCCTCGCGCCAGATCGTCGTCTACGAGGCCAACCACGACCTGCGCGAGGTCATGGCCGAAATCGTGGCGGCGACCGCCGGCGACGCGTGAGCGCGACCTAGAATCGCTGCGATGGCCGGCGGCCCCGACCTGTTCGTCGTGTGCAAGAACTGCGGCTCAGAGGTGAGCCCGTACGTGACGGAGTGCCCCTACTGCGGTACGCGGTTGCGCAGGCGCGCGCCCAAGCTCGAGCGCGACGACGAGGGCGTGAGGGCGCGGAAGCCGCGTGTGGGCCGGCCGCGGCTCGGCCCGCTGCGCAGCAATGAAATTCCCGGGATCCGCGCCGATCGGACGGGGCGGCCGAACGTAACGATCGCGCTCGTCCTGCTGTCGCTGTTCGGCTTCCTGTCGCTCGCGTTCGTCACGCGAGGAGAGGTTGCGCTGCTGACGCTCGAGAGCGAGGCATGGCGGCTCGCCACGTCCGCGTTCATCTACGGCAACACCTGGTACGAGCTCGCGGTGGTCACCGCGATCGGCATCTTCGGCTGGCGGCTGGAGCTGCGGCACGGGCCGCTGCTCGTGCTCGCGCTGTTCCTGGCGGGCGGGATCGGCGGCAACGCGCTGGCCGTCGCGCTCGACGACGGCGCGTTCGTCCTCGGCGCGCCCGGTGCGGCGATGGCGTTGCTGGCGGTCTGGGCGGCACCCGACGTGCTGCGCGCCCGTCGCGGCGAGGACCACGACGGCGACCTGCTCGGCACGCTCGTCTTCGCCGTCGTGATCGGGCTGATGCCCGTCGCCTTCGAGCCCGCCAGCGACGTCGGCACGCTCGTCGGGCTGGTGCTGGGCATCGTGCTCGGGTGGGCGCTGGCACGCACCGCGGAATAAGGTCCGCCGCGCGTGCCCGACCGTCGCTTCACCGCCGAGGACGTCGACCGCGCCGTCGCGGCGCTGACCGAGGACCCCGAGCGCTTCGGCCACGCCTCGGAGATCGTCACCCACGCCGCGCCCGGGTTGCAGCGAGTGCTCAACCAGGCGCTCGCGGCCGGGGCCTGGTTCGGCGAGGCGCACGAGCAGCAGGTCGCGCAGGCGGCGCGGATCGCCGACGACGCTGAGCGCGAGCTCGCGGTACGGACGCTCGTCGCCGAGGAGACGCGCCTTGGGATGCTCGTAGGCGTCGCCGTCGGGTTGGAGCTGGCACACGAACTAGAGACAGGAGGCAGCTAGATGCAGATCAGGTTCCTGGGCCACGCGGCCTTCGAGCTGCGCCATGACGGCAAGACCGTGCTGGTGGACCCGTTTCTGACGGGCAACCCGAAGGCGGCAGCGTCCGCCGAAGAGGTCGCGGCGGACGCGATCTTCCTCACGCACGGACATGCCGACCACATCGGCGACAGCGTCGCGATCGCCAAGCGCACGGGCGCCCCGGTCGTCGCGATCGTCGAGCTCGCCGGCGAAGTCGCGGACGAGGGCGTGGAGACGATCGACCCGAACATCGGCGGCACCGTGGACCTCGACTTCGCCTCCGTGCGCCTGACGCCCGCGTGGCACACCTCGACGACGCCGAAGGGCACTGTCAACACCCCAGCCGGGCTCGTGATCGAGATGGGCGGCAAGCGCGTCTACCACCTCGGCGACACCGGCCTCTTCAGCGACCTCGCCCTGCCGGCCAAGCGCGAGCACATCGACGTCGCGCTGATGTGCATCGGCGGCCACTACACGATGGACCGGTTCGACGGCGTCGCAGCCGCGGAGCTCGTCAAGGCGGACCAGATCATCCCCTGTCACTACGACACGTTCCCGCCGATCGAGACCGACGCGCAGGCGTTCAAGACCGACGTCCAGAACGCAGGCTTCGCCGAGGTGGTCGTGCTCGAGCCGGGCGGCACGCACGCCCTATGACAACCGCGATCGTCCTGATCGAGGCGGACCGCGACGCGCTCACGTCGCTGGGTGGCTCGCTCTCCGAGATCGACGGCGTCGCGGAGGCTTACTCGGTGACCGGCGAGTGGGACTTCGTCGCGATCGTGCGCGTGCCGCGCCATGAGGCGCTCGCCGAAGTCATCACCGGGACGCTCGTCAACCTCCCGGGCGTAAACCGCACGCAGACGATGGTCGCGTTCGAGGTGTTCTCGCACCACGACCTCGAGGCGATGTTCGACATCGGGGCGTAGCGAGCGGGGGCGCGCTTTCGCGGCTGGCGCCCTACGCGGTACCGCAGCGGTGCGCGACTGCCCTGCTCGCCAGCCGCTTTGGCGATTAGTGCTCGTTATGCGAGACAAAGTCGCCACAGCGGCCGCACCGCGGGCGGCGCGCGCAACGCAAGCGTCCGCGCGGAACGCCACCTACGGCTGCGACTGCCAGCCGCGCTCGAACCAGTGCGCGCGGTCCTTCCAGTCGTGCGCCATCATCAGCGAGCCGGTGGCGACGAGCAGGACGCAGGCGGGGCGCGCGAGGCGCGCGGCGATCAGGCCGGCGCCCGCGAGGACGGCGCCGGCGGACCCGTGATGGCACCGCTGCCCGGCGATCCAAAGGCGGCGGCGCAGAGGGTCGTAGTGCAGCACTGGATGTCGTCGGATGGTGTCCATCGCGGTAGGGCCGGGAAGCGGTCCATCGTTGGGTCATTAATCGGACGCGAGCGACCGCGGCTGTTCTTTGCGCGGCCGGCACTCGTCCGTCCGTCCAGATCGCTTGCGTGGGGCGCTGCGAGCAGCTATCGCGCCCTCGACTGGCCAGCCAGCCAGTCCGCGCGGTAGCCTGCCTGGCGTGACCGAGCAAGCCACCCCGCCAAGCGCGGCCGATGCCCCGTCGCGGGCCGGGCGCGAGGACTTCATTGAGACAAGTGATCCCGCGCTGAGCAGCGCCGCGGACCGCGGCGAGTCGCAGCTCCTCAGCTACCGCGAGCTCTACCTGCTGTGGGAGCGCCAGCAGTGGGCGACGCAGGACCTCGACTTCACCCAGGACCGCATCGACTGGCACGAGCGGATCCCTGAGGAGGAGCGCGTGCAGCGGATGTACGGCCTCTCGTCGTTCTTCCTCGGCGAGCAGCGCGTGGAGAGCGAGCTCGCGCCGCTGCTGCGCGCGATCCCGGACGAGGACATGCGCGTCTTCCTCTCGACGCAGATCGCCGACGAGGCGCGCCATGTCGCGTTCTTCGACCGCTTCTACGCCGAGGTCGGCGTCCTCGAATCCGAGTCGCTGCAGGAGCGTCTGGCCGAGACGAGCCGTCACGTCAACCCCGAGTTCCACACGCTCTTCGACGAGATCCTCAAGGGCAAGGCGGATCGCCTGGCGCGCGAGCCCGAGGACCTCGAGACGTGCGTGGAGTTCGTGGCGATCTACCACATGGTCATCGAGGGCATGCTCGCCCTGACCGGCCAGCACTACATCATCGACTACAACGAGCAGGTCGGGACGTTGCCGGGCTTCGTCGAGGGCTTCACCAATGTCGCCCGCGACGAGCACCGCCACGTCGCGTTCGGCGCGCGCTTCCTGCGCGACATGGCGCGCCGCGACGAGCGCTACGGCGCCGCGATCCAGCGCGCGATCAACGAGGTGTTGCCGGTTGCGGACGCGGTGCTCAAGCCGAAGTGGATGCGCGACGCCGGCATGAGCGACGAAGACGCGTCGCTGTTCGGCGTGTCCGTGACCGAGACGCGCCAGTTCGCGATGCAGTGCCTGACCCGGCGCATGAAGGTCATCGGGCTCGTGCCGTCCTCCTAGACTGCCGCGTCTGTCCGCCGTTCGCCCCGAGTTCGGTCCCACGCTTCCCGAGCTGCTCGCGCCGCTGCCGCGGGTGGTGCGACTCGGTCTGGCGGCGATCGCCTTCGTGCTCGTCGCGGTCGTGCTGTGGGCGCTGGTGCTGCGCGGCGAGGACGGGACCGTCGCCGTCGTCCGCGGAGACCTCACGTTCAACGTCCTCTACGGCGACGAGCTGCGGCGGGTCGCGCCCCGGGACGGAGAGCAGCTCCGCCTCGTCGGCGGCGCCGGCAGGCTCCTCACCGTGGCGCCGCTGCACCTGCCCCCGTACAAGGGCGACGTCAACGGGCTGCTGCCGATCTATTCGACGGGCCTCGCCGACGCGATGGCGCCGCGCTACCCCGGCTTCGCGGTCCGCTACGAGGGCCGCACGCGCGTCAACGACAGCCCGGGCTACGAGCTGGTCTTCCAGTACCGCCGCGACGGCCGGATCGCCTACGGCCGCCGCGTGCTGCTGTTCCCCGAGCAGCCCGGCGTGCGCGACGGCGCCGACGTGCTGCTGCTCGAGGACCGCTCGCAGGCGGTGCCGCGCGCAGATGCGATCGGCCGCAACGGCGCGCTCAAAAAGCCGCTGCGGTCGTTCCGCTTCGGGACGGACCGGCCGTGAGCGGGCAGATCACCTTCGACGACTTCATGCGCGTCGACGTCCGCGTCGGGCGGGTCGTCGCGGTCGACGACTTCCCCGAGGCGCGCAACCCGGCCTGGAAGCTGACGATCGACTTCGGCCCTGAGATCGGGCACAAGCGGTCGTCGGCGCAGATCGCGAACTACTCGCGCGAGGAGCTCGAGGGCCGCCTCGTCCTCGGCGTCGTCAACTTCCCGCCGCGACAGATCGGCCCGTTCATGTCCGAGGTCCTGACGCTCGGGACGTACCGCGGCGACACGGTGCTGCTGATCAGCCCCGAGCCCAGCGCTCAGCCCGGCGACCGGCTCGGCTAGCGGGGCGGCGGCTCGGTCTGGGGCTGCGGCGGGGGCTCGACCGCCGGCGGCTGCTCGGCGACGGGCTGTTCGACGACGGGCGGCTGCTCGGCCGGCGGCTGCTCGGCCGGCGGCTCTTGCGCCGGTGGCTGCTGGGGCTGCTCGGCGGCGGGCTGCTCGGCGGGCGCGGGCGCCGGCTGAGCGGGCAGGATCGTGTTGTCCTGCTCGACCTGCGGCGTCGGCTCGGCGGGGGCAGGCGATGGGGTCGGGACCGTCGCCGCGGGCGCGGGCGCCTCTTCGGCGGCGGGCTTCTCTGCGACCGGCTTGCGCTTCGGCGCTGT
Organism: uncultured Conexibacteraceae bacterium; assembly: GCA_963832195.1. GTDB lineage: Bacteria > Actinomycetota > Thermoleophilia > Solirubrobacterales > Solirubrobacteraceae > Baekduia. The sequence goes on along the minus strand of CAWHTH010000002.1, from coordinate 580,710 downwards.
CGCCGGCGCGACCGGCTGCGACGTCGACTCGACGACAACAGGTGCCGCGACCGGCTGCGCGGCGGCGACGACGGCCGGCGCTGCCTGGCGCTTCGCGCGCTGCGTGCGCGCATGGTCGACCTCGACTGCGCCCGCGGTCACGATCGCCGCGGCAGCGAGGCCGGCGGCGGTCTTCGTGGCGAGGGCGCTCATGCCGGCGCTGAGCGCGCTTCCTGCGGCTGCCGAGCCGGCGGCCGAGGCGCCCGTGGCGGCAGCGCCGGATGCTCCGGCCGACGTGGCGGCGCCGGCCTGGGCGAGCAGGAACTTCTTGAACAGCAGCAGCGGGCCGACGGGGAACATCGCCGCCAGGGCCTTGTTCGTGTTGCGCAGCTGCTTGCGGAACGCGGAGCAGCGCTGGCAGGTGCGCAGGTGGCGGCGCGCCGGCGGGCTGATCGAGCGCAGTCCCTCCGCGACCTCGCCGAGCTCCGCGCGGACGTCGTCACATGTGAGCTGGCGGGCCTCGGCGGCCTCCGCGAGCGCCACACGCGCGCGCACGAGAAGAGACTTGACGGCGGGAACCGTGGTCTCCATCGCCTCGGCGATCTGCTCGTAGCTGAGCGCGTCGATCTCGCGCAGCAGCAGCGCGGTGCGCTGCGTCTCGGCCAATGTCTGCACGTCGGCGATCAGCTCGCGGAACTCCTCGCGCTTGTGGACGCGGTCCGCGGTCGTGGTCCCGTTGTCCGCGAAGTGGACGTCCATCGAGTCGACGCCGATCGCCGTCTGCTTGCGCAGGTGGTTGAGGCAGCGGTTGCGCGCGATCCGGTACAGCCACGGGCGCACGTTGATGTGGCGCTCATCGGCCATCAGGGCGTTGAACGCCGCGGCGAAGACCTCCTGCAGAACATCCTCGGCGTCCTCGCGGGAGCTGAGCATGTGCCGGCAGAACGCGAGCAGCCGCGCCTGGTAGCGGGCGACGAGCGTCTCGTACGCGGCCTGGTTGCCGCGCCGCGACAACGCGACCAGGCGCTCGTCGCCCTGCAGACGCAGGAGCGGCGTGGGGCCGCGGAGGACCGCATGCCCGGGATGTCTCAGTGCTGTTGTTTCCACGCGCGCGTGAAGATAGGGTGGATCCGACGGTAGTAACTCCGCAGTGGCCCCTAGGTTGCGGAGTGGCGGCTACATTTGAGGCTAGGGCCCGGGTGGCGAAACTGGTAAACGCCGATGGCTTAAACCCATCTGTCCTTCGGGACTTGGGGGTTCGAATCCCTCCCCGGGCATCAACGCTCCATTAAGCGCGTATTTGCACCTGACGGTTCCAAATTGACCCCCTGAGCCGTCCATTGCTAGCGTCGGGCGGCCTGTCGGGGTGGGGAGACCCCGGCGCGCCACCCCACGGGAGATGCGTGCGTAGATCGTCGATGCTCGGCAGGGTCCTGGCCGTTGGTGCGGTATTGGTTGCCGTGGCCGCGGTCGCCGTCGTCCTGTTGGGCGACGGCGGCGACTCCTACAACGTGAAGGCGCGGTTCCAGAACGCGAGCCAGCTCGTCAAGGGCAACCTCGTCCAGGTCGCGGGCGCGCCCGTGGGCAGCGTCAAGAAGATCGAGCTGACCGACGACGGCGAGGCCGAGGTGACGATGGAGATCACCGAGGACGGCTACTCGCCGCTGCGCGAGGGCACGAAGGTCGTCGTCCGCCAGGCGTCGCTCTCCGGTGTGGCGAACCGCTATCTCGACCTCCAGCTGCCGTCGGGCAGCGGCGGCGAGACGATCCCCGAGAACGGGATGATCCAGGCCGACAAGACGACAACGGCCGTCGACCTCGACCAGCTCTTCAACGTCTTCGACCCGAAGACCCGCAAGGCCCTTACGCGCCTGATCCGCGGCTACTCGACCTCGTACGGCGGGCGCGGCGACCAGGCCAACAAGGGCTGGATGTACCTGAACCCGTCGCTGGCAGCGACGAGCCGCCTGTTCGACGAGATCAACTACGACACGGCCCTGTTCGACCGCTTCGTGGTCGCGTCCTCCAAGCTCGTGACCGACGTCGCCGAGCGCCGTGACGACCTCGCCGGCCTGATCGACGGCCTCGCGACGACGACGACCGCGATCGCCAAGGAGAAGGACGCCCTGAGCGACGCGATCGCCGAGTTCCCGTCCTTCATGCGCCGCGCGAACACGACGTTCGTGAACCTGCGCGCGACGGTCGACGACCTCAAGCCGCTCGTCGACGACTCGAAGCCGGTCGCCAAGAAGCTGCGCCCGTTCCTGAGCGAGCTGCGTCCACTGGCCCGAGGCGCCCGCCCGACGCTGCGCGATCTGGTCGCGATCACGCGCAAGCGCGGCCCTGACAACGACCTGATCGAGCTGACGAACTCCACCGTCCCGCTGGGCGAGGTCGCGGTCGGCCCCGTCACCCGCAACGGCAAGGAGCGCGAGGGCGCGCTGCCAGCGTCGACGAAGGCGCTGGCCGAGGCTCATCCCGAGCTCGCCACGGCGCGCCCCTACGCGGTCGACCTGACCGGCTGGTTCGACGACTTCTCCCACTCCGGCGTCTACGACGCGCTCGGCGGCGGCAGCCGCGCGGCTCCCCACGTGAACGCGTTCGCGAACCTCAACGGCGTTCTCTACGAGCTGGACCTGCTCGACCCCTCGATCCGGCAGACGATCTTCGCCGAGCTGGCCTCGCTCAACCAGCGCAACCGTTGCCCGGGCGCGATCGAGCGCGACGCCGCGTGGAAGCCGAGCAAGGACTTCCCGTGCGACGAGACGCAGGTGCCCAAGGGATCATGAGGCGCCTGCTGACAACGCTCACGCTGCTCGTCGGCCTCGGTGCCTTCGTCCTCTTCGCGGGCGGAGCGTCCGATGGCGACAACGGCGCCAAGAAGTACTGGGTCGAGCTCGACAACGCGTTCGGCCTGATCGAGGGCGGCGACCTCAAGGTGGCAGGCGTGCGCGCCGGGAAGATCACCGAGATGAAGATCGACCGCGCGACGAAGCGCGCGCTGGTCGGCATCGAGGTCACGCAGACCGGGTTCGGCTCCCTGCGCACCGACACCACTTGCTCCGCCCGCCCGCAGTCGCTGATCGGCGAGTACTTCATCGACTGCCTGCCGGGAACCGCCGCCCAGGAGCTCGAGCAGGACGCCACGATCCCCGTCGAGCGCACGTCGTCCACCGTGGCGCCCGACCTCGTCAACAACGTCCTGCGGCGCCCCTACCGCGAGCGGTTCAGCATCATCCTCAACGAGCTGGGCGCGGCGGTCGCCGGTAACGCGGAGAACCTCAACGACGCCGTCCGCCGCGCTGTCCCGGCGCTGCGCGAGACGAACAAGGTGCTCGCGGTCCTCGGGCGTCAGAACAAGATCCTCGGTGACCTCGTCCGCGACGGCGACGAGGTGATCGGCGACCTGACCGAGAATCGCAAGGACGTCACGCGCTGGGTCGACGAGGCGCGTGACACGGCGCAGGCCTCGGCCGAGCGCCGCCAGGAGCTGGCCGAGGGCTTCCGCAAGCTGCCGCGCTTCCTCGCGGAGCTCCAGCCGGCGATGGCCGCGCTCGGGCGCGTGGCGAGCGAGCAGACGCCGGCCCTGCGCGACCTGAATGTCTCCGCCGGCCAGCTCGAGCGCCTGTTCGGCAACCTCGAGCCGTTCGCCGAGGCCTCGCGCCCGGCTTTCAAGGCGCTGGGCGAGGCGTCCGAGCAGGGCAGGGAGGCGGTGCGCAAGCTCCCCGAAACGGTCGCCGAGCTCGACCGCTTCACCAAGGGCGCGCCGGAGCTGGGCAAGAACCTCGCGATCGTGCTCGAACACCTCGACGACCGCAGCTTCGCGGTCGAGAAGGACCCGCGGAGCCCCGGTGGCCAGGGCTACACCGGCCTCGAGGCGCTGCTCTCGTACGTCTACGACCAGACGCTCTCGACCAACATCTTCGATCACAACGTGCACTACCTGAAGGTCGCGGTCTTCGAGAGCGACTGTGCGAACTACGCCGACATCGAGCGGGCCAAGACCCTCGAGGCGCAGTGCGGCGCCCGCGTCGGCCCGAACGCGATCGGCATCAACTTCCCGGACCCGACGAAGAAGGCTGTCGCCCGCAGGCGCGCCCAGCAGCAGACCGACCGCAATCCGGCGCCGGTCGCGCCGCAGCCCACGGCTCCGGCAGCTCCGCAGCAGGGCAAGCAGCTCCTGCCGAACACCCCGAAGCTCGACCTGCCGCCGCTGCTCCCGGGTCTGCCGGACCTGCCACCGATCGAGCTGCCGACGCTGCCGAAGCTCGGTGACGGTGACGGGCCCCTCGACCGGATCAGGCCGCTCGGCAGCAACCGCAACGCAAGCTCGGAGTCGCAGAACCGGCTCCTCGACTACCTCCTGGGCGGATGAGGCGGCCGCAAGCATCCATCGTCGCCAACCCCGTCCTCGTCGGGGCGGTCACCACGCTCGTCGTGGTGGTCGCGGTGTTCCTCGCCTACAACGCGAACAACGGCCTGCCGTTCGTCCCGACCAAGCACCTGAAGGTGCAGATGGCGAACGGCGCCAACCTCGTCAAGGGCAACGAGGTCCGGTCGGGCGGCTTCCGCCTCGGCGTCATCGAGGACATGGTGCCGGTGAAGATGGCCAACGGCGAGATCGGCGCCGAGCTGTCGCTGAAGCTGGACCGCAAGATCGGCGACATCCCGGTGGACACCACCGTCGTCGTCCGCCCCCGCTCCGCGCTCGGCCTCAAGTACGTCGAGCTCAACAAGGGGACGTCCGACCGCTTGGTCCCCGACGGCGGCACGCTGCCGCTGCGGCAGTCGAAGGTCCCGGTCGAGCTCGACGAGTTCTACAACATCTTCGACGAGCCGACGCGCGATGGCGCGCGCGAGAACCTGCGCGGCTTCGGCGACGCGTTCACGTCGCGCGGCTACGACCTCCACCGCACCATCGAGGACCTGCCGCGGCTGTTCGGCTACCTCGCGCCGGTCGCCCGCAATCTCGCCGCTCCCGAGACGCGTCTGAAGGACTTCTTCAAGGAGCTCGGCGACACGGTCCGCATCGTCGCCCCCGTCAGCAAGGTCAACGCGCGCCTCTTCACGACGATGGCCGACACGTTCGAGGCCTTCTCGCGCGACACCGATGCCCTCAAGGCCACGATCGAAAAGGCGCCGGCGACGTACGACGCGGGGATCAGCTCGTTCGCGACCCAGACGCCGTTCCTCCAGCACACGGCCGACTTCTCGCGTGACCTGCGCCTCGCAACGCATGAGCTGCGGGGCGCACTGCCGACGCTCAACAGCGCGCTCGAGGTCGGCACGCCCGTGACGCGCCGGTCGGTCAAGCTCTACGAGCCGCTGCGCGAGGCGCTCGGCGCGCTCAACGAGCTCGCATCGGCGCCGACCACCAACGGCGCCCTACGCGGCCTGACGGCGACGGTCACGACGATCCAGCCGCAGCTGCGCTACCTCGGGCCGTTCGTGACGGTGTGCAACACATGGAACCTGTTCTGGACGTTCACGGCTGAGCACTTCACCGCTCCCGACAGCACCGGCGGCTCCGAGCGCGCCTTGCTCAACAACGGTGCCACCCAGCCCGACAACGTCACGTCGATGGGCGCGAACGAGTTCGTCCACGGCCACGGAGACGTGCTCCCCAACAACGGCGGCGTCCGGCAGCACCTGCACGGCAACACCTGGGGCAACAGCGCGATCCGCGACGACGGCAATGCCGACTGCCAGACCGGGCAGGCCGGCTACCTCGAGCGGGCGAACAAGTACTCCCCGTACGGCGACCACTACGAGCGCGCCGTGGTGGACACGCCCACGCTCGCCGACTACCCGACGTTCCCCCGGATCGGCCCGCACTTCCGTACGTTCGACAAGGAAGGCAAGGGCTCGGGCCTCACGCGCGACCGCGTCCCCGAAGGCCAGACGTTCACGGCGCAGCCGGGCGGCAAGGGAGTGAACCCGTGAGGCGTCACACGGATCGCTTCAGCAACGTCCAGATCGGGATCTTCACGATCATTCTGCTCGTGGTCGCGACGTACTTCGGGTTCGCGAAGGCGATCCCGTTCCGCGACCACTACACGGTCAACGCGGCGTTCAAGTCGGCCAACAACATCAAGCCGGGGTCGCTCGTCCGGATCGCCGGCGTCAACGTCGGCAAGGTCACGAAGGTCGACCACATGCACGCCGGCGAGGAGTCCGCGATCGTCGAGATGCGGATCGACAAGAAGGGCACGCCGATCCACAAGGACGCGCGCGTCGCGATCCGCCCGCGCATCTTCCTCGAGGGCAACTTCTTCGTGGACCTCAAGCCCGGGTCGCCGTCACAGCCCGAGCTCGGCGACGGCGACACGATCGCGATCAACCAGACCTCGTCGCCGGTCCAGATCGACCAGGTCCTGACGACGCTGCAGACGGACACCCGCAAGGACCTGCGCACGCTGCTCGACGAGTTGTCGACCGGCCTCGACGGCGAGGGCGGTGGCGGCTTCAACCGCTCGATCAAGTACTGGGAGGGCGCCTACCGCGACGGCGCGATCGTGGCCGACGCCCAGCTCGGGACCGTCGAGCACGACCTCACGAACTACTTCAAGCACGCCGCGGTCGTCGCCGAGGCGCTGGATCGCAACGCGGTCCAACTCAAGGACCTGATCACCACCTTCAACATCACCGCGCGGGCGTTCGCCCGCGAGGACGGCGCCCTCACGCGCGCGGTCGCCGAGCTGCCGCGCACGCTGCGGGCCGGCAAGCCCGCCCTCGCAGCGCTGAACTCCTCGTTCCCGCCGCTGCGGCGCTTCATCGACGACTTCCGGCCGGCCGTGCGCTCCAGCGGGCCCGCGCTCGAGGCCTCGACGCCGTTCGCGCGCGAGGCTCGCAAGCTCGTCGCTGACAGCGAGCTGCGTGGCCTCGTCCGCGACCTGCGCCCGACGGTCCCGTCGCTGGCGCGGCTGAACAAGGCGGCCCTCCCGCTGTACGAGCAGGTCCGGCTCGCGTCCAGCTGCCAGAACGAGGTCATCCTGCCCTGGAGCAAGGACAAGATCCAGGACCCGCACTTCCCCGCCGTCGGCAAGGTCTACGAGGAGCAGACCAAGCCGCTCGGCGGCCTTGCCGGCGAGAGCCGCTCGGGCGACGCGAACGGCCAGTGGTTCCGGGTGCTGCTCGGCGCGAGCTACGCGTACCCGCTCGGCGGCGAGGCCTTCTACCTCACCCCCGAGCCGCTGCTCGGCGTCAACCCGCCGAAGCCCGAGGAGCGCAGCCCGCTGGTGCCCGATGTGCCGTGTGAGACCCAGCAGCAGCCCGACCTGCGCACGATCCCCGGGCAGGCGCCGAAGGGCTTCCGCGTCAAGCCGAGCACCTCGAAGTCCTACCGCTCGACAGTCGCGAAGGTGCGCAAGCAGCTCAACGACGAGATCAAGCGCACAGGCCTCGATCTGAAGGTGTCGACCCAGAAGCTCACGCGCGAGATGCTGCCGCGGCTGCTCAAGAAGCGAGGCGGCCGGTGATCCTCGCGATTCGCAAATACCTGCGCGACTTCATCGCGATCATCGTCCTGGGCGTGATCGCCGCTGCGGTCGGCGGATACATCCTCTCCAACCAGCGGGTGCGCTTCCCGATCATCCAGAAGGCGCCGTTCGAGCTCAAGGCGGAGTTCTCGACCGCGCAGGCCGTCATTCCCGGCCAGGGTCAGACGGTCCGCGTGTCGGGCGTGCGGATCGGCGACATCTCAAAGGTCGACCTCAAGGAAGGCCGCGCCATCGTGAGCATGGCCGTCGACCCGGAGTACAAGGACCTGGTCCACACCGACGCCACGGCGCTGCTGCGGCCCAAGACGGGCCTCAAGGACATGTTCGTCGAACTCAACCCGGGCTCGAACACGGCCCCCGTCGCCGACGAGGGCTTCACGATCCCCGTGCGCAGCACGCTGCCGGACACGAACCCGGACGAGGTCCTGGCGCTGCTCGACTCCGACACGCGCGACTACCTCAAGCTGCTCGTGAGCGGCGCCGGCAAGGGCCTCGAGGGCCGTGGCGGCGACCTGCAGGAGGTCTTCCGCCGCTTCGAGCCGACGCACCGCGACCTCGCGCGCGTCACCGGGAAGGTCGCCGAGCGCCATCAGCACCTGCGGCGCCTGATCCACAACCTCAACGTCCTCAACGACGAGCTGGCCGGCAAGGACGACGAGCTGGCGCAGCTCGTCGACTCCTCGGCCGCCGTCTTCCGCGCGTTCGCGTCCGAGGAGCGCAACGTGTCCGAGGCCGTGAAGCGCCTGCCCGGCACGCTGGCCACGACGACCGACACGCTGCGCAAGGTCGAGGCGTTCGGGCGCGTCCTTGGCCCGACGGCCGACAAGCTGCGGCCGGCGGTTCGCAAGCTCGACGCCGCCAACGAGGCGATCACCCCGTTCGTGCGTGAGGCCGCGCCGATCCTGCGCAACCAGGTGCGGCCGTTCGTGCGCGGCGCGCGCCCGGTCGTCCGCGACCTGAAGGGGCCGGCGGACCGGCTCGCCCGGTCCACGCCCGACCTGACGCGGACCTTCACCGTCCTCAACCGCCTGTTCAACATGGTCGGCTACAACAAGGAGGGCCGCGAGCCGCCGGAGAAGCAGTCGCGCGACGAGGGCTATCTGTTCTGGCTCGCCTGGCTGGGCCATAACGGTGGCACCGTCTTCTCGAGCTCCGACGCCAATGGCCCGTTCCGCCCGGTCACGCTCGGCGCACCCTGCTCCGTTTTCAAGCAGATCCTCGACGAGGAGGGCGCGTCACAGCTGACGATGCTGCTCCAGCCGGTGCTCGAGGACGAAGCGATCTGCGGGGACAACACCTAGACCATGCAGAAGCAGGCACCCACACTCGGCCGGCTCCTGACGATGGTCCTGTTCGCGCTGTCGTGCTTCGGCCTGATCCTGTTCCTGTGGCTCAGCTTCGGTGGCCCGACCCCGCTCAAGCCGAAGGGCTACCGCTTCGACGTGGCGTTCCCCGAGGCGACGCAGCTCGCGCTCGAGGCCGATGTCCGGGTCGCCGGCGTGAGCGTCGGCAAGGTCCGCAAGAAGGACATCGACGAGCGCGCCAACCGCACGATCGCCACGATCGAGGTCGACCCGCGCTACGCGCCGATCGCCCAGGACGCGAAGGCGATCCTGCGCCAGAAGACGCTGCTCGGCGAGACCTACGTCGAGCTGACGCCCGGCACGCCCGGCGGGGCGCGGATCAAGGAGGGCGGCAGGCTCGGTGCGTCGCAGATCGAGCCGACCGTCGAGCTCGACGAGGTCTACCAGGCGCTCGACCCGGTCACGCGCAAGGCGTTGCAGAACTGGCAGCAGGATCTGGCCGTGGCGGTGCGCGGCCGCGGCCGCGACCTCAACGAGGCGTTCGGCAGCCTGCCGGAGTTCGCGGCCGACGCGACGGACGTGCTCGAGGTGCTCGACAACCAGGAGACGGCGGTGCGGCGGCTGGTGCGCGGCACCGGGGCCGTCTTCGGCGCGCTCACGGAGCGCGAGGATCAGCTGCGCAACCTGATCACCGGCGCCGACGGCGTGTTCGAGGCGACCGCGAGGCAGAACGACGCGCTGGCCGAGACGTTCAAGATCTTCCCGACGTTCCTCGACGAGTCGCGGCTCACGTTCCGCAAGCTCGAGGGCTTCGCCAAGAACACCGATCCGCTGATCGAGGACCTGCGACCCGCTGCTCGCGACCTCGCTCCGACGGTCAAGGACGTTCGCGCGCTGGCGCCCGACCTCGAGCGGTTCTTCCGCAGCCTCGGGCCGCTGATCACCGCTTCCGAGAAGGGCCTGCCGGCGCTGCGCGACATCCTCAAGGGCACAACGCCGCTGCTGGGCCAGCTGCAGCCGTTCCTCGAGGAGCTCAACCCGATCCTCGAGTGGCTCGAGTACTACCAGTCGCAGACCAGCGACTTCTTCTCCAACGGCGCGGGCGCCTTGGTCGACACCGTGCCGACCCGCACGCCCAACGAGATGGGGCACTACCTGCGGCAGTGGGGCCCGACCGGCGTCGAGTCGGTCGCCATCCACCCGAACCGCACCGGTACGAACCGCGGAAACGCGTACCTGAGCCCGAACGCCGGGGCCGGCCCCGACCACGCGAAGTACATGGTCCTGCCGTCGTTCGACTGCAAGAACAGCGGCCAGGCGACGCCGTTCCTCACGCCGACTCCGGACTCGGACGGCGCGCCTTCCTGCTTCGAGGGCGGCGTGTTCCCGTTCCCCGCGGGCAACACGCGCAAGTTCCCGCACATCGAGCGCGCCGACTACTCGAAGAAGTAACCGGCCCTCGCAACGCCCGCCGCGTTCGCGAGACTGATCGGCGATGAAGCGCGACGTGCGGCTCATCGTGGGGGCTGTCGGGGTGTCCGCCCTCGGCGACTTCCTGCTGTGGGTCCCGCTGACGCTGCACCTGCAGGAGAAGACCGGCTCAGGGATCGCAATCGCCGCGGTGTTCATCGCGCTCTGGGGCCCGGTCGTGCTGCTCGCTCCCGTCGCCGGGCTGCTCGTGGACCGCAGGGAGGCCCGCGGCATCCTGATCGCCGCTTCGCTCGCACAGGCGGTCGTCGCGGCGGCGCTGGCGTTCGCGCTGGACTCGGTCGCGGCGATCCTGGTCTTGTCCGCGCTGCTGGGTACCGGGTTCGCGCTCGCCCAGCCCGCGGAGTTCGCGCTTGTGCCCGTGATCGCGGGCGACCGCCGACTGGGGGACATCAACGGGTATGTCGAGGCGTCGCGCTACACGGGCATGACCGCCGGGCCGGTCATCGGCGGCCTGCTCGCGGCCGCGGGTGGCACCGAGGTGGCGCTCGTCGTCAATGCCTGCACGTTCCTCCTTGTCGCGCTCGCCGGCCTCGCGCTCCGTGCGCGACGCCATCCGGCGGTCGTCGCCGACGGCGAGGACAGTCCACGGGCACGCGACGGCATCGTCTTCCTGTTCCGTGACCGCATGCTGGCCGTCGTGATGACGGTGCTGTTCGTGTCGCTGCTCTTCATGACCGCCTCAGCCACCGCCGAGGTGTTCTTCCTCAAGGAGGATCTGGAGGTCGGCGACGCGGTCTACGGCCTCGTGTTCGCCGCCTGGACGGTGGGGATGGTGCTCGGCGCGCTGGTTGTCGCCAGGCGTGTGGCGGCGGCCACGATCGCGGCCGGGGCGCTGATCGCCACGGCGGTTCAGGGGGCGGGGCTCGGCCTGCCGACCGTCTGGCTGGTGGTCTGGTTCGGCGCGGCGATGTGGTTCATCGGCGGCCTCGGCCATGGCACGAAAAACGTCCTCGCACGCACGCTGATCCAGGAGCGCGTCCCCGACCACCTACATGGCCGCGCGTTTGCGGCGTACAACGGCCTGCGCAACGGGGCCGAGCTGATCGCGCTGGCCGGCGGCGGCGTGCTGGTGGCTCTCGTGGGGGGCCGCGTCACGCTCGCGCTCGCCGGCGGCGTCGCGCTGGTTGCGGCACTCATCGGCCTGGCGTTCTACCGCCGCAGCGGTGAGCCCGAGCCGATCGCGCACGACGTCGAAGCGGCTCCGGCGGAGCCGCTCCCACATCCTGCGACCGGTTGACCTGGCTAGGCGACTGCTGCGACCCGCACCGCGACCGGGGCCAGCGCGTCAAGGAACGCGTCGGCCAGGGCGCGGCTGCCGGACACCTCGAGCTCCGTGCGCGAGGCGTCGGGCCCGAGGGCCTCGACCCACGCACGCTCGGGGCCGGCGATCTTGGCGTCGGCCTCGGGCGCGGAGCGCTCGGTGATCGACATACGGCCGTGCTCGGCGGTGAGCGTGTACCGCTTCATGTCGCCGGCGCGGCGCGTGACCGTGACCTCGACTACGCCGTCGACGGCGCGCGGCATGGTGAGCCCTGGCAGCGTGCGCAGGATCGCGCCGACGTCGATCGCCTCGTCCGGGCGCGGCGGGCTCCAGGCCCAGCGCGCACCCCAGCGGGTGAGCGCGCCGACGACCGGGAGCAGATCCCGGGCGCGGTCGGTGAGCTCGTAATCCACGCGCGGCGGCACCTCGCGGTAGCGCTGCCTCGTGAGCAGGCCGTCGGCGACCATGCGGTTCAGTCGCGAGCGCAGCTGCTCGGTCGAGATCCCGGGCAGGACCCGCTGGAGCTCGACGAATCGCCTAGGGCCGGCGGCCAGATCGCGGACGATCAGCAGCGTCCACTTGTCGCCTACTAGGTCGAGCGCCCGGGCATCGGGCGCCCACTGGTTGTACGGATGACGCTTCGGGGGTGGGACCGTAGAGATGGCTGTTCTCCCCTCTCACACTCGTGGGACGTTGTGTGACCTCTCAGCCTTTCTGAACTTTACCCAGGACCGGTGCTTTACGTGCCAAAAAGCGGCACTTTTGGACGCTTGTTCGGTCGGGCTAATCAAATCTCAACACGAGCGCCAGATTCGCTGAGCACGTTCGTTGGTGTATCGCAGAGGGCGGAGCGGGTCCGCCCGGGCCAAGAAGGGGTTGCGGATGGGTGACGTGATCGTGCTGGCGGAGCGTCGGGCACGGCGGCAGGCGGCAGCGGCGGCGGGCCCGGGCCCGCGGCGTCTGACGTTCTACTTCGACCTCGCGTCTCCCTACACGTATCTCGCGGCCGAGCGCGTCGACCGCCTCTTCGGCGACATCGACTGGTGCCCCGCGATCGGCGATGCCCTGCACGGCGGCGATCCGATCGCCGAGGTCGGTGAGCGCGAGCGCGCCCTAGCCACGGCCGAGTCGCGCGCCGTGCAGCTCGGGATGCCGCTGGTCTGGCCCGAGCGCTACCCGGCCGCCGGCCGGGCCGCGATGCGCGTCGCGGCGGTGGCCGCCGAGGAGCGGCGCGCGGCGCCGTTCGTGCTGGCCGCCAGCCGGCTGGCGTTCTGCGGCGGCTTCGACCTCGACGACCCCGAGACGCTGGCGGAGGCCGCGGCGGCCGCGAGCCTGCCGCTCGACCGCTGCCTCAAGGCCGCGAAGGACCGCGCGCTCGACGACCCGATGGAGCGCCACGCGCTGCGGCTCCTCGCCCAGGGCGCGGACCGGCTGCCGGTCGTCTGCGTCGGCCGCATCCTGTTCGCCGGTGAGCACCGGATCGCCGAAGCCGCCGCGCTAGCGCGTTCGCTGGGCCCGGCCGACGCGCAGTCCACGCCGACGGTCGGCTAAGCCAAAACCAGTCAAACTCCAGGAATGCTGCGCACGCCGCTGCGCTGGGCATTCCGCCGGCTGGGCCGCCGGTACCCGCGCGTCGCCATGGCGATGCAGTTCCAGCTGGCGCATTTCGTCGTCGCCGGCGGGGTCGGGCTGCTGCGGCTGTACGTCGAGATGAGCACCGCGGACTTCGTGCGGATCATGGTCGTCTCGCAGGTGCTCGTCGTGTTCGAGAACCTGGCGGCGTACTGGGTCGCGTCGCGGCTCGTGCGGCCGGCGGACCCGTGGCTGCGCGGCGACCGCAGCCCGCAGGCCGCGATCGAGGCCTGGCGCGCGCTGGCCGGGCTGCCGCTGAACTTCCTGCGCTACCGGCGTTTCCTGCCGCTGATCGCCAACACCGTCCCGATCGCGATCTACGTGACGGTCGAGCTGGAGGAGGAGTTCTTCCCCTGGTTCCTAGTGCTCGCGGCGGGCGCTGGGATCGTGTTGCTGTACGGCGTGTTCCTGCGCTTCTTCGCGCTCGAGTTGATCATGCGGCCGGTCCTCGAGCAGATCTCGGGCGACATCCCGGACGGGACCGAGCTCGGCAAGGCGACGCTGCCGCTGCGCTGGCGCCTGCTCGTGGCGCTGCCGGCCATAAACATCATCAGCGGCGTGACGATCGTGGGGTTCGCTGCCCCGGAATCGGGCCTCGACACGCTCGGGCTCGGCATCCTGGTGACGTTCGCCGTCGCGTTCACGATCTCGCTCGAGCTGTCCGTACTCGTCCTGCGGTCGATCGCGGAGCCGTTGCGCGACATCCGCGACGGGACGCGGCGGGTCGCCCAGGGCGACTTCACGACGCGGGTGCCGGTTCTCGGCAGCGACGAGGCGGGGGAGGTCGCCGGCTCGTTCAACCAGATGGTCGCCGGCCTCGAGGAGCGCGAGCGGCTGCGCGAGGCGTTCGGCGCCTACGTCGACCCGGAGCTCGCCGATCGCGTCCTGGCGGAGGGCGCGATGCTCGAGGGCGACGAGGCCGAGGTCAGCATCCTCTTCCTGGACATCCGCGACTTCACCTCGTTCGCGGAGCGGGCGTCGGCGCGCGAGGTCGTGACGCGCCTGAACGAGTTCTACGAGCTCGTCGTACCCATCGTGTCGCGCTACGGCGGGCACGCGAACAAGTTTGTCGGCGACGGGCTGCTGGCGGTCTTCGGCGCGCCCGAGCGCCTCGGCGACCACGCCGACCGCGCCGTCGCCGCAGGGTGTGAGACGGCGCGCCAGGTGCGCGACCGCTACGGCGACGAGCTGCGGATCGGGATCGGCGTCAACTCCGGCCAGGTGGTGGCCGGGTCCGTCGGCGGCGGCGGTCGCATCGACTTCACCGTCATCGGCGACGCCGTCAACACGGCGGCGCGGGTCGAGGAGCTAACGCGAGAGACCGGCGACACGATCCTGATCACCGACGCCACGCGCTGCCTGCTGCGCCACGACCACGGCGGGTTCGTCGAGCGCGGCACCGTCGAGCTCAAGGGCAAGAGCGAGCCCGTCCTGGTCTACGCGCCGGCCGAAACCGCCGCGGTGAAACGGGGTCAGACTCGTTTCACAGGAGCCGTTTCATCTCCGCCTGCGTGAGCGGGTGAAACGAATCTGACCCCGTTCACGGGCAGGCGTCGGGGAGCGTGGCGGTGAGCAGCCCCGTGACGCTTCCGAGCAGCGGCAGCGAGCCGAGCACCGGGATCGACTGGCCGTTGATCGTCGAGCACAGGCCGTTGACCGTGCCGGTCACCGTCGAGAGCTGGCCCTGCAGCGACGTGACGCTGGAGGCGAGATTCGCGACGTCGACCGCGCCGAGGTTGCCGAGGATGCCGGTGACCTGGGTCTGGAGCGACCCGACCTGTCCGGTCAGGCCGGTCAGCACGGATGAGTTCAGGCCGGTGGGGTCCGTCCCGAGCGTCGAGAGCAGGTTGCCCACGGTCGACGACAGGTTGCCCACGTCGATGCCGCCGAGCTGGTCCGTGAGTCCGCCGACCGTGCCCTCGAGGTTTCCGAGCGTGGCGCTCATGGTCCCGACGGTCCCGCCGAGGCCCGCGACCGTGCTTTGGAGGCCGGCGAGCTCGCCCAGCGCGGTCGTGATCTGGCTCGTCAGCGCGGCGGGAAGGTCGCCCACCAGCGAGAGGCCGGTCAGGTGCGACACGACGCCGGTCAGCGCGGACGACAGGTCGTCGACGCGGTCGATCAGGCTCGCCACGGCGCCCGCGTCGAGTCCGCCGAGCAGCGTCTCCAGGCCGCAGATCCGCCCCACGATGCTGCTGGGGGACGCGCAGCTGCCGAGCAGCGCGGAGAGTGCGTCGAGCGCGTCGGCGAGCTCGTCGACCTGCGGCTGCAGGTCCGCGCGCACCTGGTCGATGCGGGCGCGCAGGAGGTTGGAGGCGCTGTCGAGGCTCAGCGCCAGGGCGCCGACCTGGTCCTTGAGGGACGCGAGGTCCTTCGTGAGCGCGTCGACGTCCGTGCGCAGGCCGTCGACGCGGCCGGTGAGGGCGTTGAGGGAGTTCTGCGTGTAGCGAGCGAGCCCCGTGACGCTCTCGGTCAGGCGGGCGAGGTCGCGGCGCGTGGAGTTGATGAGCTCCTCGAGCTCGTCCACCGAAAGCTGCCTCGAGCGGCGCGTGACGGAGAGCGAGCTGAGCGTCAGCCGCGGGTACAGGGCGCTGCGCGCCGAGCTGCCGACGCGCGTGACGGCCTTGAAGCGGTCACCGAGACGCAGCCGGCCCGGAAGCACGCTGCCCCCGGGTGCGTTGACGGCCTTCTTACGCGCGGCGATGACCACGCCGATCTGCGACTTGAGCTTCGCGCGGCGCGCGGACTCCTTCGAGATCAGCACCGGGATCGCTGTGCGCGTGGCGCTCGCGACGTAGGGCGTACCGACGACCTGACCCTTGATCTCGGCGGCGGAAGCCTGGGTCGCGGTGAACGAGGCGCAGATCAGCGCCAGGACGAGGATGCGGACCGGACGTGGGCTCATGGCCCACAACATCGGCACCGCATCCCCGGAACCGGTTAGAACGTTTGTCGAGTGGGTCCGCGCGCGCGCCGCTGACGCGGTCCCATTGCTCTCAGCTTCTGACCAACCCTGCCAGGATCTGCTCGTTCATCGACTCCTCGGCCTCCTCGGCGTCAGCTGCGAACAGCATCAGCGGGTAGGTGGCTCCGAGCTCGGTGACGAGCGTCTCGAGGTCCGGCGTTGCGGGGGTGTGGGTGTCCTCGTCGAGCTTCGCGCCCAACGGGAGGATCTCGTCCATGCGGGTTGACCTCCTGCTGGTTGGGGGGCAGGGCTCACATTAGCCCTACCACCTAAGGCGCAGAGAAAACATCTGGTGACGAATAGGGTTCGCGTATGAGCATCGAGACCGAGCAGGGCACTCAGGTGCACGGCGGATTGCTGGTTGCCAGGCGCCTCAAGGCCCACGGGGTGGACACGCTGTTCACACTGTCAGGCGGCCATTTGTTCTCGATCTTCGACGGGTGTCGGGCCGAAGACATTCGCTTGGTCGACGTGCGCCACGAGCAGACCGCCGCGTTCGCGGCAGAGGGGTGGGCGAAGGTCACGCGCACGCCGGGTGTTTGCGCCCTCACCGCGGGCCCGGGCGTGACGAACGGCATGAGCGCGATCGCATCCGCGCTGCAGAACTGCTCGCCGATGCTGGTCCTGGGCGGCCGCGCGCCCGCGATGCGCTGGGGCCAGGGCTCCCTGCAGGAGATCGACCACGTCCCGTTCGTTCGCCCGCTGACGAAGTTCGCCGCGACGCCAGATGCGACCGCGGAGATTCCCGGCCTGGTCGACGACGCGCTCGCCGCAGCCGTCACCGCCCACTCCGGCCCGACGTTCGTCGACTTCCCGCTCGACCACGTGTTCATGGAGGGCGACGACCCGGGCACACCCTCGGAGTTGCCGGCGCTCGAGGACGGCCCGGAGCCCGATGGCGCCGCGCTCGAGCGCGCGATCGCGCTGCTGCGCGGCGCGGAGCGGCCGGTGATCATGGCCGGCACGAACCTGTACTGGGGTCGCGGCGAGGGCGCGCTGCTCGCGCTCGCCGAGGAGCTGCGGATCCCCGTGTTCCTCAACGGCCTCGCGCGCGGCTGCGTGCCGGCCGACCACGAGCTCTTCTTCTCGCGCGCGCGCGGGGACGGGCTCAAGGGCGCGGACGTCGCGCTGGTGATCGGCGTGCCGATGGACTTCCGGCTCGGCTTCGGCGGCCTCGTTCGGCGAGGAGACGGAGCTCGTGGTGATCGATCGCGCGGAGCCGTTGCGCGACCACCCGCGGCCCGTCGCCGCCGAGCTCTACGGCTCGCTGCCCGCGATCCTCGACGCGCTCCGCGCGGCCGGGCCGGCCGGCGCGGGCGACTGGGTGGCGACGCTGCGCGCGGCCGAGGACGCCAAGCGCGCCGCCGAGCGCGAAGAGCTCGAGGACGGGCGCGCCCCGCTGCATCCGATGCGGCTCTACAAGGAGCTCGGCGAGGTGATCGACCGCAACGCGATCGTCATCGGCGACGGCGGCGACTTCGTCTCCTACGCGGGGCGGGTCATCGACTCCTACGAGCCCGGCTGCTGGCTGGATCCCGGGCCGTACGGGTGCCTCGGCTGTGGGCCGGGCTATGCGCTAGCCGCCAAGCTCGCCCACCCGGAGCGCCAGGTCGTCCTGCTGCTGGGCGACGGCGCGTTCGGCTTTGCGGGCATGGAGTTCGACACGCTCGCGCGCCACGGTGTGAATGTGGTCGGAGTGATGGGCAACAACGGCATCTGGGCGCTCGAGAAGCACCCGATGAAGTTCCTCTACGGGTACTCGGTGGCCGCCGACCTGCGACCCGGGACGCGCTATGACCAGATGGTCGAGGCGCTCGGCTGCCACGGCGAGCTCGTGGAGCGTCCCGAGGACGTCAAGCCGGCGCTAGCGCGCGCGTTCGAGGCGGGCAGGCCGGCGCTCGTCAACGTCCTGACCGACCCGCAGGTCGTCTATCCACGCCGCAGCAACCTGGCCTGAGTCGTTAAAGATGGAAGCCGCCTCATCCGGAGGCGGCTTCCAAACTTGGCCCCGTCAGGACGGGCAGGGGTACGTGCCATGAAAGGGCCGGGTTCGACGGTCGGAACGGCGGGAGGCGCCGATTCGATGCGGCTTCGCTCCGACCTATGAGCCGGGGTCGAGGTACGAACGGCCTGTTCGGCACGCTCGCCCTCTGACCCGGTGGCGGAAGTATCGGGTAGGTCTAGTGGTCTAGCAATCACACGTTTGTCCACCCCGTCCCCAAAAGTGGGGATGACCGGTAACACTGCTTTCGGGTTCGACCTGCGCGCGGCGTGGGCGGGCGTCGTCCTCAGCCGAAGCCCGTCCCGCCGCTCGCACTTTCCTCGGCCGCTCGCACCAGGGCCGCCCCGCGCAGGATGTCGTTCTCGGAGACCTCCGCCTCCTCGAGCCAGAACGCGCGCAGCGCCTCGGCGAGCATGATCACGCCGGCGACGATCGTCGGCGCGCGGTCGGGGTGCAGGCCGGGGACCTGGCGGCGGCGCGCCTCGGTCATCGCGGCTAGCCGGGCGAGCAGCATCTCGGTCTCGGCCAGGGAGAGGCGGTAGCCGTGGACGCGCGCGGGGTCGTAGGGCTCGAGCTCCTGCGCCATCGCGGCGCACGAGGTCGCGGTCCCGGCCACCGCGATCGCCGCCGTCGTGCGCTCGCGCACGTCGGCCGGGACGGCGGCCGTGTAGATCTCGGCGACCTCGTCGGCGAGCGCCTGCAGCTCGCTTGGCTCGGGCGGGTCGTGGCGGATGTGGCGCTCGCTCTGGCGCACGACGCCGGCCTGCGTGGAGGTGTGGAACTGCACGTCCTGGCCGCTGCCGACGACGAGCTCGGTCGACCCGCCGCCGATGTCGATCACGACGGTCGAGCGGTCGTCGGGCGACCGGTCGCTGACCGCGCCCAGGAACGACATCCTCGCCTCCTCGTCGCCGCTGAGCGTGCGCGCGTCGAGGTGGTAGTGGTCGCGCACGCGCGCGGTGAACTCGGCGCCGTTGCGCGCGTCGCGCACCGCCGAGGTCAGCACGGCGATCGTCGCCCGCGGCGCGGTGCTCGTCGATCGCGTCGCGGTAGGCGTCCAGCACCGCGTACACGCGCGCCATCGCCTCGTCCGCGAGCACGCCGGTGCGGTCGACGCCCTGGCCGAGGCGCGTCACCTCCGAGCGGCGCACGAGCTCGGTGAAAGCGTGGTCGGCGTCGACGTCTGCGATCAGGAGCCGGGTCGAGTTCGACCCGATGTCGACGACGGCGACGCGCACGGGCGTTGAGCCTAGGCGCCTGCCGGGTTCGGCATCGGCCGCCCGTCGAGCGCCGCGAGCAGGTTGTCCACAGCGAGGTCGGCCATGCGTGCGCGCGCGGTGCGCGTCGCCGACCCGATGTGCGGGACGACGACGAGGTTCGGTGCTTCGAGCAGTGGGTCGTCGGGCGGCAGCGGCTCGGGATCGGTGACGTCGAGCGCGGCCGCGGCGATCCAGCCCTCCTGGAGCGCGCGGCGCAGCGCGGCCTGGTCGACGATCGGCGCCGCGGGCGGTATTCACGAGCACCGCGGTCGGGCGCATCGCGCGCAGCGCCGCGTCGTCGATCAGATGGCGAGTAGCGGCGGACAGAGGCGTGTGCAGCGTGACGACGTCGGCGCGGCGCAGCGCGGTGTGCAGGTCGTCGTCGCGCCCGACACGCTCGATCTCCATGCCGAATGCCGCCGCCCGCTGCGCCACCGCCTCGCCGATGCGTCCCGGGCCCACGACCGCGAGCGTCGCGCCGTCGAGCTCGAGGCCGAGCCATCCGTTCGGGTCCCACGTGCGCCACTCGCCCTCGTGCACCGCGCGCTGGGCTTCGGGAAGCCGCCGTGCGGCGGCGAGGATCAGTGCCAGCGCCAGGTCGGCGGTGGCAGCGGTCAGGACGTCCGGGGTGACGCCGACCGGGATCCCACGGCGCCCCGTCTCCCCGAGGTCGATGTTGTCGGTGCCGACCGCGTAGTTGGCGATCGCGCGCAGGCCCGGCGCGGCGTCGAGCAGCTCGGCGTCGATGCGGTCGGTGAGCAGGCAGAGCAGGCCCTCCGCTGCCGCGACCAGCGCGAGCAACTCCTCCCGCGATGGCGGCAGCTCGCCGGGCCAGACCTCGACGGCGTGCGCGGCCGCGAGCCGGTCGAGGGCGTCGCCAGGGAGCCTGCGGGTCACGGCAACTCGGGCCATCGAGGGATGGATTCTGCCGCGCCGGGGTATTGGCCGAGCATGGTCGTCTATTACGTCGTCGGCGCCGTCGTGCTCGTCGCGACGATCGCGATGCTCTACCTGACGATCACCGAGTGCCGGCCGGACGATGCCGTCGAGCTCCCCCTCGGCGAGCGTCCGGCCGAGCAGGTCTGAGCTTCAGGAGCACCACTTCTGGGGGTGCGCCGACGCGGACGGGCCAGCGGCTCGTGCCGACGCCCGTCGTGATGTACAGGTGGCGCCCGCCCTCGATGACGTGGCCGCCGGCATAGCGCTCGCCGAAGCGCGACGGGATCCAGCGCGAGCGTAGCCCGGGCAGCGCGACCTGGCCGCCGTGGGTGTGGCCGGCCACCGTCAGCGAGACGCGCTCCGGCACGCGCGGGAACAGGTCGGGCTCGTGCGCGAGCAGGATGACCGGGGCGCCCTCCGGGATGCCGGCGAGCGCCGCATCCGCGCTGCGCGGCTCGTCGTCCATGCCCGCGACGCCCGCGAGCCAGAGCGGCTGCAGGCGGCGCGAGAGCTGTCGCTTGTCGCCGTCCAGCACGTCGATGCCCTGTTCGCGCAGCGCAGCGGCGACGCGCCCGGCCCCGAACGCGCGGTCGTGGTTGCCGAGCACGGCGTAGACGCCGAGCGGCGCGCGCAGCGCCGCGAGCGCGGCCCCCACGTCCTCGGGCGGCACCCGCTCGGCGCCCGCGACCTCGTCGTCGACGAAGTCGCCGGCGAGCAGTACCAGCTCGGGCCGCCGCCGGTTCACCGCGGCCACGAGCCGCCGCACGCGATCGGCGTCGACGTGCGGCGCGCCGGCATGCAGGTCTCCGACGAGCGCGACGATGAGCCCGTCGAGGGTCGCCGGCCAGTGCGGCAGGCGCAGCGTCCGGCGGCGAACGACGCCGCGGCGTGGCTCGATCCACAGCGCCCAGATCGCGAGCGCGCAGAGCGCCACGAGCACCGCGAGAAACACCCACAGAAGCACCGTCCGGACGGTTACCCCGGCCGCTCATCGCGGGACGCGTCGCTTGAGCGAAAAAGGCCGAAAGCGATACAATGTTCGCCCTCGTCGCGGGGTGGAGCAGTCTGGTAGCTCGTCGGGCTCATAACCCGAAGGTCGCGGGTTCGAATCCCGCCCCCGCTATCCGCCGACGACGACGGTAAAACGCCTGCGTCGACGGCCGAAGGCCCTCCCGAATGGGAGGGCCTTCGTGTTTGGGGCATTCGTGCTGCGAGTCCGTCGTAGACCGCGGAAGTACCTCGGCTTTCACGCAGCGATGCGCACGCCGTAGTCCGCGAACGAGCCGTCGCGCGTCAGGACATCGAGGTCATCGTGGAGAGCGTGCGCAATCAACACGCGATCGAAGGGATCTGCGTGCAAGCGCGGTAGCTCGGCCGCTCGCTCGAACAGAACCGCATCGATCGCCAGCATTCGGAATTCGGCGCCGAGCGCGGCGCTCAGGTTCCGCGGGGCACGCAGGCGGCCAGCCTCGCGCTTGATCGCCGCTTCCCATACCGACATCGGGCTCAAGCAGCGGTCGATGTGGGGATCGATTAGGAGCTCGCGCTCCGCTCGCGTGAGACGGTCCGGGTCGCCGAGCGCCCACAGGGCGATGTGCGTATCGACCAGGAGGGCCTTCACTTCGTGTACGGCTCGAACTCCGGCAGCGGCTCGTCGAAGTCGGGTCCCAGCTCGATCTCGCCGGCCAGCGCGCCTAGGCGGACGGGAGGATGCTGGACCTCGAGGGCCACCAGCTTGGCGGCAGGCGTTCCGTTTCGAGCGATGATGACCTCTTCGCCGTTCTCGGCCGCAGCGACCAGCTCACTCAGCTTCGTCTTCGCATCGTGCATGTTCACCCGCATAGCTAGGAGCTTAGCTAAGCAGCGCTGTATCGGCAACAGTCGCGTTGAAGTGCCGGACTCTAGGTTCCCTCATAACCCGAAGGTCGCGGGTTCGAATCTCGCCCGCGCTATCCGCTGGCGGTGTGTCGAGCGGGCTCCGCCGGCTCCGTCCCTGGGGCACGACCGCCCAGCGGGGGCGGGCATGAAAGGAGACCAGTTATGAAGTACCTGCTGCTCAAGCACTACCGCGCGCCGGATGGCCCGGCCCCGGTCACCGACCTGCCGCCGATGGATCGCTGGACGCCGGAGGAGGTCGACGCCCACATCAGTTACATGCGCGACTTCGCCGCCCGCCTGAAGGGCACCGGCGAGTACGTGTACGAACAGGCGCTGACGCCCGACGGCGCGTTCGTCCGCTCCACCGGCGACGGGCGCGCCCCCGTCGTCGACGGCCCGTTCGCCGAGACGAAGGACCTGATCGCCGGCTGGATGATCATCGACGTCGAGTCCTGGGACCGCGCGGTCGAGCTCGCCGGCGAGCTCTCGGCTGCTCCCGGCCCCGGCGGCGAGCCGATCCACGAGTGGCTCGAGGTGCGCCCGTGCCTGACCTCCGCACCACCCACGATCAGCGAGTGAACGACGCGCTGCTGCGGGAGCTCGTCCCCGCGGTGATCGCTGTCCTCGTCCGGCGCGGAGCGGATTTCGCGTCGGCCGAGGACGCGGTGCAGGAGGCGCTGGTGAGCGCGCTCGCCAGCTGGCCCCAGGACCCGCCGCGCGATCCCAAGGGCTGGCTCATCACCACCGCGTGGCGCAAGGTCCTGGACGAGATGCGGGCCGGCTCGTCGCGCAGGGCGCGCGAGCTGGCGGTGCATGCCGAGCCGCCGTCCGGGCCCGTAGCGGACGCCGACGACACACTGCAGCTCTACTTCCTCTGCGCGCACCCGTCGCTGCCGCCGGCGGCGGCCGTCGCCCTCACGCTGCGCGCCGTCGGCGGCCTCACCACCGAGCAGATCGCGGCGGTGTACCTCGTCCCCGAGGCGACCATGGCCCAGCGCATCAGCCGCGCCAAGCGCCGCATCGCCGGGGAGCCGCTCGACCGGGCGGGCGACGTGGGGACCGTGCTGCGCGTGCTCTACCTGCTCTTCAACGAGGGCTACGGCGGCGACGTCGACCTCGCGGCCGAGGCGATCCGGATCACGCGGCAGCTCGCCGCGCTCACCGACGAGCCCGAGGTGTCCGGCCTGCTCGCGCTCATGCTCCTGCACCACGCGCGGCGCGCCTCGCGCACCGGGCCGGGCGGCCGGCTGGTGCCGCTGGACGAGCAGGACCGCGCCACGTGGGACACCGCTCTGATCGCCGAGGGCGTCGGCCTCCTGCAGGCCGCGCTCGCCCGCGACCGGCTCGGGCAGTACCAGGCGCAGGCCGCGATCGCCGCTCTGCACGCCGATGCGCCCGCGGCCCAGGAGACCGACTGGATCCAGATCGTCGAGTGGTACGACGAGCTGGTCCGGCTGGCCGACAGCCCGGTGGTGCGCCTCAACCGCGCGGTCGCCGTCGGGGAGGCCGACGGGCCGCGCGCCGGGCTGGCCGCCATCGCCGAGCTCGACCCCGGCCTGCCGCGCTACGCCGCGGTCGCCGCACACCTGCACGAGCGCACGGGCGACCTTTCCCGTGCGGCGGACCTCTACGCCGAGGCGGCCCGCACGGCGCCCAGTGCCGCGGAGCGCGACCACTGCGTCCGGCAGGCGGCGCGGGTGCGGCAGCTCTACAGCTAGTCCTCGGCCCGCAGGCCGCCGGCGCGGCCGATGACCGTGAGCCCCACGAGGCGCGACACCAGCATCGCCACGTACGAGATGCCCGCCAGCATCTCCACCATCACGAGGCTGCGCGCGAACGGCTTGACGGGCGCGACGTCGCTGAGGCCGGTGCTGGACAGCGTCGTGAAGCTGAGGAACAGGAACTCCATCCAGTCGCGCTCTGCGCCCGGCTCGACCGCGGCCGTGAAGCTGCGCGGCTCGATCGCCTGGCAGACCGTGTACATGTAGGCGAACGCCCACGCGAGCAGCGTGAACGTCGCGCCGATCGCGAACAGCTCGTCGCGCGTGACCTCGTGGTCGGCCAGCATGTACGCGATCAGCGCGCCCGCGGCGTAGAGGTAGAGGACCGCCTCGAGAGCAGAGGAGTAGGGCAGCAGTTCGTCGTCGCCGGTGACCGCCTGGATCAACAGCAGCACCGTGGCGGGCGCGGCCAGCAAAACGCCGACCCACGTGAGGCCCGGCGAGCTGCGGACGGCCATGACGACTAGCCCGAGCAGGCCGATGCCGATCACGCTGAACAGGGAGCGGCCGACGTCGCTGTCCACCATGAACGGGTAGGCCAGGACGGCCAGGAGCTGCGCTACCAGCAGGACCGCGGAGGGGTGACGGCGGGCGGCGGCCAGCACGTTTGCCAAGCTAGCCGCCGCGGCGGTCGGGACCGATTGATGGACACTCGGCGGTTCAGCGCTCCAAGAAGGCGCTACGGTGTTCTTGTCGCAGTCTGTTCGTGCGTTGGATGGGGTGCAGGGCGGGATGCCCAGGATTACTCCTCATCGAAGGGTTTAAGCATGAACAGCACGCTACGCGGCGTACTCGCCGTGTCATCGATCGCAGTGGGCGCGCTTTCCTTTGCGCCCGCCGCCATGGCCGACAGGTCAGGGCCGCAGTTCAATTGTCGCGCGAGTGCGGTCTTCGCCTCGGTAAGCGGCGGAAACCGAGTCGAGCCGGTGGTTGCCAACGGCAATCCGAACACGGCCGCAGGCATCAATCCCGACTTCTTGTTCTGCGGGAACGGAAACGCGGGCGCCGACAACCTCGCCACCCCGCTGGGTGTTCCCACCGACATCCTGCGCGCGCAGAGCCTCTCCGCTATCACCGGTGTGGATGCCCCCTCGGGCGCCACCATCGACGAGAAGATCGCCTCCTGGGCGAAGGTCGAGAAGCTGACGGTCCCGCTGGGCACCGGCGACACGATTCTCGGTGTGACGGCAGCCAACGCGTTCGCGACGGCTTCCTGCGTCGGTGGCGTGCCGAAGCTGGAGGGCGCGAGCACGCTTGCGGGTGTCACGCTCGGTGGCCAGGACATCGTCCTCGACGAGGGCCTCACCGCCCTGACCGAGGCACTGGCGCCCCTGGCGCCGCTGGTCGAGATCAAGGTCAACGAGCGCATCCAGGACGCGACGTCGCTGACGGTCCGCGCCCTGCACGTGAAGCTCCTGTCCGCAGCGGGGACAGAGCCGCTGGTCGACCTGATCGTCGCCGAGTCCAAGGTCGCAGCGGCGCCCGGCGTCTGCCAGAGCCTGACCAACCGCGTGGCCGGGACGACGACTCAGGGATCGAAGGAGATCAAGCCGTGCCCGTCGGGCGCAGTGCTCGACCTCGACAGTGAGCTGTGCGTGATCCGCGCGACCAATACGCACGGCCTGATCGTGATCGGACGCCCGTTCCAGGGCCCCAGCGGCGGCACCGTCGTAGCGCTGGTCGATGCGCGCAAGCTCTACACGAGCGAGTGCCTCAAGGGAGCCGGCCCGCAGTACGCGATCATCGGCACCAACGGCGCCGATCGGATCACCGGCACCAACAAGCGCGACCGGATCCTCGGGCGCGGCGGCAACGACGCGATCGACGGTGGCCGCAGCGACGACTGCCTTGACGGTGGCGTCGGAGGCGACAACCTCAATGGCGCGATCGGGAACGACCGGGTGTTCGGGCTGTCGGGCAAGGACCACCTCAACGGCGGCCCCGGCCGGGACTACCTCAGCGCTGGCACCGGCAACGACACGATCAACGCTGCGTTCGGCGCCGATCGCGTGTTCGGTGGCGCGGGCAACGACTTCATCAACGTTGCCACCGCGGGCCGGCGTGCGACCGTGCATTGCGGCAGCGGGCGGGACAAGGTGCGGTTCAACCAGAACGAGCGGCGCAGCCTGCACAACTGCGAGATCCGCTACCCGCAGATGGACAGCCGTCGCGACTGACGGCTCAGCGTCCGCTGACGCCGTCGCCGAGCATCGAAGGCCCTCTCTCCGGAGAGGGCCTTCGTCGTTTGTGACGCACTCATTTGGGGTTCGACTCCGGACGGCGTATCCTGAGTTCGTCCCGCTTGTGCTCAGCATTCCGATGACGGGTGCGGCTGGGACCTCACCACACGAGACGCCGGCGCGATCCCGACCCCACGGGGCTGCGTCATTGGCTCGGTAGCGGTCCATACCGAGAGGAAATGGCGTCCCAGATGTCCACAGACAGCATCCGGCAGCTCCCTCGCTGGGTGCGGCTGGGCGTACTTCGGCCTCGAGGCAGAGCCGCTCCCGCGTGTGTCCCCCCACGAGTCGGACAAGTGAGCGCACGGATGCTCGACGAGCGTGGCAGGCCGGAACCGGTCGGTGGGCGAACTTCCGGTTCGCAATCGACGAAGCCGCCGCGCGCCCCGGCTCCCACCTCCCCGGGCCAGGACGATTTCCCCCCCTGGTCCGGGGACGGTGAGCCACGGCGGGCCGTCCTGTGGACCGGTCGATGAATCACTCCGACGAGGATCAGACCCTCGCCGAGAGCGACCAGACTTTCGCGGACGCCGACCAGCGCGCCTCCGATCTCGACCAGACGTTCGCCGGCCGCGGTACCGCGCAGGGCAACGGCGCAGACGACCTGGCGCATGCCCGCAGCCGGCGCGCTCGCGGGCAGAGCGCCCTGGAGCGCGATCGGACCACCCGCTCGCGGTTGGAGACGGCCCGCATGCGCGACGAGGCCGCCGACAGACGTGATCGCGTGGCCGCCGATCGCGACGCCGCGGCGCTGGCACGCGATCAGTTGGCGGCGGCGCTCGATGCCGAGATCGAGCGGCTCGAGAGTGGCGGCCGGCCGCAGAGCGTCGGACTCGACGTCCTCGTGCGCGCCGCCGGCGATCGCAAACGCGCCGCGGCGAGTCGGGCGCGGGCAGCGGCGCAGCGCGAGGCAGCTGCGCACGACCGGCAGCTGGCCGCCAGGGACCGCGGGCAAGCGGCTTTGGACCGGCGGGAAGCCGCCGTGGCGCTCACTCTGGAGGGCATCGATCACCTCACCGGCACGATGCGCCGCGGGGTGGGTCTGGGTGCGATCCAGCGGGAGATGGATCGCACCCGCCGCAGCGGCGAGCCTCTCGTCGTCGCGTTCGTCGACGTCGATGGGCTCAAGCGGGTCAACGACGAGATCAGCCATCTCGCCGGCGACGAGATACTGAGAAGGGTCGCGGGGGCAATCATTGAGAACCTGCGGTCGTACGACCTGATCACACGCTTCGGCGGTGACGAGTTCCTGTGCTCGCTGACTGGACAGAAGACGCCGGGCGCCCGTGAGCGCTTCGAGCAGATCTCCGCCGGGCTGTCCGCGGGGAGCGGGCCCACGATCGCCGTCGGCCTGGCAGAGCGGCGGGGCGATGACACCCTGGAGCAGCTGATACAACGGGCGGATGCGGCCATGAGGGCGGGTCGGCACTAGGCGGCATGCTGGCGATGGCCGACATGATCGTCGCCGCCGCGCGCTGAGCGCCGCGGCGCGGTAGCGTCGGCGCCTCAAACCCGAAAGGAGGCGGCAGTGTCGGACGCTGAGCTGAAGGCCCGTCATCGCGCGATGTGGGCATCGGGCGACTACCCGCAGATGGTCGAGACGTTCCTGACGTCACTCGGCCCGCGACTCGTGGAGGCCTGCGGCGTCCAGGAAGGGATGCGCGTCCTCGACGTCGCGACTGGCACCGGCAACGCGGCGATTCCCGCGGCCGAGCGCGGCGCCAGCGTGGTCGCGAGCGACCTCACGCCCGAGCTCTTCGACGCCGGCCGCGCGCGTGCGCAGGTGGCGCGCGTGGAGCTGGAGTGGGTCGAGGCCGACGCCGAGAACCTGCCGTTCGAGGACGAGTCCTTCGACGTCGTGATGTCGTCGATTGGCGCGATGTTCGCGCCGCGCCACGAGGCCGTGGCCGACGAGCTCGTGCGCGTCTGCAAGCCGGGCGGGACAATCGGCATGCTCAACTGGACGCCGGAGGGCCAGATCGGCGCGCTCTTCAAGTACATGGGCCCGTTCGCGCCATCGCCGCCGCCGGGCGCGACGCCGCCGCCACGGTGGGGCAGCGAGGACCACGTGCGCGAGCTGTTCGGTGACCGCGTGGACGTCCACACCCTGGTTCGCGAGGACCTCACCATCACGGCCTTCAAGCAGGCGCGTGACTACGGCGAGCACTTCAAGGCCTACTACGGGCCGACGATCGCGGCGCGCAAGAACGCGGTCGCCAATGGGCAGGAGGCCGAATTCGACAAGGTGCTCGACGAGTTCTGCGATGAGTGGAACCGCGGCAACGGAGACGCGGCGCGCTTCGAGCAGGAGTACCTGGTCGTGGTCGGCACGCGCAAGTAATCGCGGGCGGCGCGGCCGTGCACTTCCTAGCTGCCTCTGCCGCCGTACTGGCTGCAGCCGCGCCGTTCGAGTCCTCGATCGAGCCGCTGCCCGGGCCGATGGTGCAGCGCCTCAAGGCGGGCGACTACTGGAGTCGCGGCTGCCCGGTCCCGCTGTCGGGGCTGCGCCTGCTGACGGTCTCGTACCACGACTTCGAGGGCCGCACGCAGAACGGGCAATTGGTTGTCAACCGCAGCGCCGCGCCGGCGCTGCGGGTCGCGTTCCGGCGCCTGTACGCGCTCAACTTCCCGATCCGCCACATGCGGTTCGACGACGCCTACGGGCGCGGCCGGCAGCCGAACGACGTCACCGCGTCGTTCCATTGCCGGCGCGCCGTTCCGTCGCCGTGCAACCCCGGCCGTAGGACCGGCTGGTCGATGCACGCCTACGGGCTGGCGATCGACGTCAACCCGCGCGAGAACCCGTACGTCGGCTGTGGCCAGAGCCACGACCCCGCCGCGCGGCGCTATCGCGACCGGTCGAAGCACCGCAAGGGGATGACCACCGGTCGCGCCGTGGCGGCGTTTCGGTCGGCGGGCTGGAAGTGGGGCGGGGCCTGGACCGGGAACACGAAGGACTACATGCACTTCTCCTCCAACGGCCGCTAGCGCGGAGGCGGCGCGGCCGCGCGCCGCGCGGCGTTTAATCACACCATGAGCGCAGGGGGATCGACGCGCCGCGAGGTGCTGCGCGATGCGGGCGCGCTCAGCGTCGCCGTCATGGCGGGCAGCGCGCTCGGCCACGGGGGCATCGCCATCGCGGTCGAGCCGGGCCACCGGGTCTTCCTCAGCGAGGAGGAGCTGCGCACGCTGCGCGCACTCGTCGGCGTGTTCATCCCCGCCGACGCCGACGGCGGCGCCGTCGAGGGCGGCTGCCCCGAGGCGATCGACGCGCTGCTGGGCGCCTTCAGCTTCACGCCGCCGCGGATCTACGCCGGCGCGCCGTTCTCCGATCGCGCGGGCCACCCGCGCAACGAGTTCACGCGCTTCCTCAAGCTCGACGCATATGAGGAGAAGGCATGGCGGCTGCGGATCGAGGGCTCGAAGGGCAAAGCGGAGCTCGAGCGCAACGGCCCGGTCCCCGGCTGGCAGAAGGTCTATCGCGACGGTCTCGCGGCGCTCGCCGGCGAGGGCTTCGCGGACCGCTCCGAGCTCGAGCGCGAGCTGGTCCTGCGCACGACGTCCGACGCCGCGATCACCGCGCTCGTCGACATCGCGTGGCCGCACACGTGGGAGCTGATGTACGGCCCGCCGGAGTACGGCGGCAACAAGGACCTGCTCGGCTGGCGCTACACGGCCTGGCAGGGCGACGTTCAGCCGCGTGGCTGGAGCCGCGAGCAGATCGAGGGCGGCCCGGAGCCTGGCAGCGCCGTCGACCTCGACGCGGCCCCGCTGCCGCTCGACGACATCCTGGCGCTGGCGGCGCTGGGCGGCTCCGCCGAGCTCGTCCACAACCTGCTCGCCTCCACCGACGGCAACCCGGCGGCGCTGCGCGCGCACCTGCTGCCCGCCCTGGAGCACGTCAGGAAGGCGCGTCGTGGCACGTGAGGCGATCGTCGTCGGCTCCGGCGCCGCCGGAAGCGTCGTCGCGCACGAGCTGGCCCGCCGGGGCTGGTCGGTGACCGTGCTGGAGCGCGGTCGCAACCTGCGGCCCGGCTTCGGAAAGCGCCCGAGCCACGAGCTCGGCACCTTCTACAGCAGCGACGAGGTCAAGACCGCGCGCAAGCTCGGCTTCCCGGATGGGCTGCTCGAGCCGTACACGACGCGCACGCAGGGCGAGGCCGACGACGGGATCGGCCGCTCGGCGCAGGGCGCGCTCGGCCAGCTCGGCTCGGCGGTCGGCGGGACGTCGCTGCACTACAACGCGAAGTTCCCACGCTTCTGGAAGCAGGACTTCCACATGCTCAGCGAGCTGGGGCCGATCGAGGGCGCTCAGGTCGCCGACTGGCCGATCTCCTACGACGACCTCGCGCCCTACTACGACGAGGTCGAGCGGCGCGTCGGCGTGCAGGGCGACATGGCCGCGATGCCCGCGCGCACGAGGGAGCAGTCGCCGCGCTCGCGGCCCTTCGACATGCCGCCGAACCCGATCTCCTATGTCGGGCAGCTGCTGCGCGACGCCGCGGACGAGGTCGGCTACAGCGCCTACCCGCAGCCCGCCGCAGTCAACTCACAGCAGTACGCCGGCCGGCCCGCCTGCGTGTCGTGCGGCCTGTGCTCCGGTTTCGGCTGCCCGATCAACGCGCGCGGCGACGCGCTCGTGTCGTGGCTGAACCCCGCCCTGAGGACGGGACGGGTGCGCGTCATCGCGCGCGCGTTCGCGTACCGCCTCGACACGACGCGCAACGGGCGTCGCGTCACGGGCGTGCGCTACGTCGACCGCAACGGCAAGCGCAAGCGCCTCGCTGCGAAGACCGTGATCCTCGCGGGCAGCCCGATCAACACCGCGCGGCTGCTGCTGATGTCGGCGAACGCGGCGCATCCGGACGGCGTGGGCAACTGGTCCGGCCAGGTCGGGCGCAACATGATGTTCCACAACTTCACGCTCGCCACGGCCGTCCTGCCCGAGGACGTCCATCCCAACCGCGCGCAGAGCAACCCGCTGCAGCTCGACGACCTGATCGGGCCGTTCACGGGACCCGAGGTGCAGGCGCTCGGGTTGCCGTGGGTGAAAGGCGGGCTCGTGCAGGTCGGCGGCGGGCTCCCGCTGTTCTCCGAGTCCGGGATCTACTCGATGGTCGGGTACGGGCGCGTCCACAAGGAGCTGATGCGGCTCGGCGTGCTGCATCGGCGCATCGCGGGCTCACAGCTCGTCGGCGAGGATCTGCCACAGGCCGCCAACCGCGTCGACCTCGACCCGCGCGTCAAGGACTTCCACGGATTTCCCGCGGCCCGGATCACCTACAGCCCGCACATGCACGAGCAGGTCGCGGCAGCGGTCCTCGCGCCGCGCCTCGAGCTGCTCCACGCGCGCGTGCGCGGGGCGATCGGCGCCGCCGTGATCCCGTACCCGATCATCTCGGGGGGCGTGCCGCAGACCGCTCACCTCGCCGGCACCGCGCGCATGGGCACGGACCCTGAGCGATCGGTCTGCAACGCGGCCGGCCGCCTGCACGGCGTAGCGGGTGTCTACGTGGCGGACGCCTCGACGTTCCCGACGTTCCCCGGCTTCAACCCGACGAACACGATCATGGCCAACGCGCTGCGGGTCGCGCGCGGGATCGCGCGCTCATGAGGCACGTGGCCGCCATCACGCTCGCCGCGCTCGGCCTTTTCAGCGGCGCAGCGCACGCCGCGACGCTGACGGGCCCCGCGCGCGGCCCGGTCGACATCGGCGACCGCGTGCCCTACCGCGTCAGCGGCGCGAACTGCGAGCGCGTGGAGGTGACGGCGCGCGTCGCCGCCGGTCCCGATTCACGCGTTGTGACCGGGCCGGCGTCGACGGGGCGGCCGACGGCCGACGACGACGAGTGCGCCGGCGTCGCGCAGCTGCCCGACTTCAACGATGTGCGCTCCACCGGCTGGGAGCCGGGTGATCCGATCGCGATCGAGCTGACCTCGTCGGACGGGACGGTTCCGCTGCGCTACGCGCGCATCGAGGCCGACCAGGGGCTGCCCGCCGCCGGCACTCCCGAGGTCGCGGATGCCGGCGATCAGGACACCGGGAGCCGCGACCGCGCCGTCGCGCTGGACCCGGGCGATGCTGTTTCGCTTGGACGCGTCGACCTCCGCCGTGCGGAGGCGCTGGCGCTGCGGCTGTGCATCGAGGGCATCGACACGTCGTCGGCGCCGCCGACCGTGGGCCCGTTCCTGACGCCGCAGCGGCTCGAGCCGCCGACGTTCATCTCGATCCGCCAGGACGGCCCGAGCGGGCCGGCGCTGATCGGGCCGATCGACGTCGCGTCCGACCCGCAGGAGTTGTCTCGTTTGACGACGATGGGTTTCGGCGGCTGCTACCGGCTCGTCGTGCTGCCGATCACCGGGCGCCTGCTCGAGGACGCGCCGGAGCTGTTCCTGCGCGGCGAGCAGGGCGCCGACGGGGTTTTGCGGGTCAACTCGATCGACGTCGCGGGCACCGGCGCGAAGGTGCCGACAGCGGCGCCGCCCGCGCCGGAAGGCATGCGGACGATCTTCGACGGCCGCTCGTTCGCGGGCTGGGAGGAGCAGAACTGCGTGCTGCGCGACGGGGCCGCCGTCAACGCGCGCACCGGCGACAGCCCCGACATCTCGGGCTGCACGCTCACGTACCCCGAGCCTCTGCGCGACGTCGTGCTGCGCTTCCGGATGCGCCGCGAGCACATCTACGACAACGCGGGCATCTACCTGAGCGCGCAGGAGATCCAGCTGCGCTCGGTCGGCGAGTACCTCCCTGGCGGCTACTTCGGCCAGTTCGCCGCCCGCTGGCAGAAGCTCAACAAGTTCCCGGACTGGAGCGAGATCGAGGTGATCCAGTTGGGGGCGCGCCATGTCGTGACCGTCAACGGCCGCACCGTCACCGACGTGATGCGCGAGGGCGGCCCGCCGGAGCCGTTCACGCTGCAGCTCGTGGCGCAGCCGCAGTGGTCGTACCGCGTCGGCGCCGAGGCCGGGTTCGGCAACGAGGGCTTCCCGGACGTCACGCAGCCCAACGAGCTCGGCGCGTTCTGGTTCCAGAACGTCCGCCTGCTGCACTGCGCCGGCCCCGACGACGCGGTCTGCCGCCGCCTGGCCGACGCGCGGCGCGGACAGGTGCCGGTGCCGGAGGGCGCCCCGGCGCCGCTGCCGGCCCAGGCCGCGGCGCGGCGCTGCGGCGCAAGCCGGACGGTGCGGCTGCGCCTGCCGCGTAGCGTGCGCCGCGTCGTCCGCGTGAGCGTCGACGGCAGGCGCGCGAGCGTGCGCCGCAGCGGCCGCGACGTTCGCCTCCGCGTCGCGGGCCGCAGGCGCGGCCGCTACGCGATCCGCATCACCGCCCGCACACCGGGCGGCCGCACCGTCGTGTTGCGGCGCACCGCCGCGGCCTGCACGCGATGACCGGATAAGCGCGCGCGGGCGGGGTAGGCTCGCGACTCATGCGCGCGCTTCTCGCAACGTTCCTCCTCGGTGCCGCTTTCGCGCTGCCGGCCTGCGGCGACGATGGCGGGGGGAACGGAAACGGCGGTTCAAACGGCGGCGGCGGGTCCGCCGGCGGCAGCGCGTCCGCGTTCGCCGGCAAGTCGCCCGAGCAGATCCTTGACGAGGTGGTTGCGGCCCTGCGCGGCGTGCGCAGCTACCACGTCGAAGGGCGCGTGGTCGACGAGGACGGGCCGGGCAGCTTCGCCGGCGACATCTCGACGTCGGGGCCGTCGCAGCTGCGCTTCGAGCAGGGCGGCCAGCGCTTCCAGATCATCGTCATCGGCGCCGACACGTACATGCGCGCGAACGGCGCGTTCTGGCGCAAACAGGCCGGTGGCAGCGGGCAGGTCGTGCGGCTGCTGGCCGACAAGTGGGTCAAGTCGCGGGCGCGCGCCGGCGACCTGCGCGAGGTCTTCGACGAGCTCTCGCCGCGCACGCTCGCGAACTGCCTGACGAAGGAGCACGGCAAGCTCTCGAACAAGGGCAGTGGAAAAGTGGGTGACCAGGACACGATCGTCCTGCACGACGACGGCGACGCCCCCGGCGGCGCGCCCGGCGACCTGCACGTGGCCACGACCGGCAAGCCGTTCCCGTTGCGAGCGGTGCAGACCGGGCCACAGCGCTCGGGCAAGAGCTCGGATCCCAAGTGCCAGGACGACAACGAGACGAAGGAATCCGACATCGCACTGAGCCGGTTTGACGAGCCGGTCCGGATCAGCGCGCCCAAGGGCGCCGTCGACCTCGACCAGCTCGCGCCCTCGGGCGACGGGTCGCAGAGCGAAGTCAGCTGAGCGCGGCCGGGCAAGCTTTCCGCGCCGGTCGCGTTCTCTTCTGCATGGGTCGCTTGGGCCGAGGGGTCATCGCCGCCGTCGCGCTCGGGCTGCTCGCGCCCGGGGCCGCACCGGCCGCATCTTGTGACGAGTTCGACCCGTCGGCGTGTCTGTATCCGTGGCCGAACGACCGCTTCACGAAGCGCGACCCGACCACGGACACCGGCCGCCGCCTGAACCTCGGCCTGCTGCAGACGCCGCGCAACGTCGCCGGCAAGCCGATCACGCCACGCTCGTTCAATCGCAACGACGGCTTCAGCCCCGGGTCGCTGATCATCACGCGCGTCCCGGGGCTCGACGATCAGGCCGCATTCGACCGCACAGGGCTCGTCCCGATCACGGACCCGGCGCGGTCGTTCGCGCCCGATCAGCCCGCGGTCCTGATCGATGCGAAGACGCGCGAGCGCCAGCTGATCTGGGCCGAGCTCGAGTACCCGCCGGAGCTGCAGAAGGA
Organism: uncultured Conexibacteraceae bacterium; assembly: GCA_963832195.1. Lineage (GTDB taxonomy): Bacteria > Actinomycetota > Thermoleophilia > Solirubrobacterales > Solirubrobacteraceae > Baekduia. The sequence goes on along the minus strand of CAWHTH010000002.1, from coordinate 545,729 downwards.
CCCGGCGGTCCAGACGCTCGTGCTGCACCCCGCTCGCAACTTGCGAGAGGGGCGGCGCTACATCGTGGCGCTGCGCAACCTGCGCCGCGCGGACGGCTCGGTCATTCCCGCAGGTGACGCGTTCCGCGCGTATCGCGACGGCGAGGCGCGTGGCGCCCGCGCACGCCACATGAACCGGCTATTCCGCGCGCTCGGCAAGGCCGGCATCGCGCGCGACGACCTGTACCTGGCGTGGGACTTCACCGTCGCGAGCGAGCGCAACTTGTCCGAGCGGATGCTGTCGATCCGCGACCGCGCGTTCGCCGAGCTCGGCGACACGAACATGGCCGACGTCCAGGTCGCGGGCAAGGCGCCCACGTTCGTCATCAACCCGGATCTGCCCGACAACCTGCCATCGGAGATCCCGTCGCAGGTCCGCCAGCTCGACGGGCTTGTCAACTTCGCGCCCTGCTCGGCGGGCGACCCGGCGCGCTGCGAGACGGGCGAGAGCGACCGCTTGGTGCGGATCGTGCGCGGCCGCGTGCTCGTGCCGTGCTTCCTCTCGACGCCGCTGTGCGTGGAAGGCGGGACGTTTCGCTACGACCGCTACGGCCTGCCGAAGCGGATCCCCGGCAACGTGGCGGCCGCTCCGTTCACGTGCATCATCCCGCGCGCCGTTCTCTCGCGAGGTCCCGCGCGGCCGAGCCTCTACGGGCACGGCCTGCTCGGCCAGGGCGAGCAGGCGACAGGCGGGGCCAACCAGGACCTGGCGAGCGAGCACAACATCCTGTCCTGCGGCACCGACTGGAGCGGGATGTCGCAGGAGGACCTGCCGAACGTCGCGACCCTGCTCGTCGACTTGTCCCGTTTTGCGTCGCTCGCCGACCGCGGGCAACAGGGGATGCTCAACTTCCTCTTCCTCGGCCGCACGCTGATCCACCCCGATGGGTTCGTGAAGAACCCGGCGTTCATCGTCGACGGCAAGCCGGCCATCGACACCAGCCGCCTCTATTACACGGGCGGCAGCCAGGGCGGGATCATGGGCGGCGCGCTGACCGCCGTGGCGCCCGACTTCACGCGCGCCGCGCTCGGGGTGCCGGCGATGAACTACTCGATCCTGCTGCAGCGGTCGATCGACTTCGACACGTATGCGCAGGTGATGTACAACGCCTACCCGAACGAGCTCGAGCGCCCGCTCGTCCTGTCGCTCGTTCAGCTGCTGTGGGATCGCGCGGAGGCCAACGGCTACGCGCACCACATGACGCGCGACCCGTATCGCGACACGCCCGCCCACGAGGTGATCCTCAACATGGCGTGGGGCGACCATCAGGTCACGAACTGGGCCACGCTGGTCGAGGCACGGACGATCGGCGCGCGGCTGCGCGGGCCCGCGCTGGAGCCGTCGCGCGGCTACGACAACGAGTTCTTCGGAATCCCAGTGATCCCGTCGTTCCCTGCGACCGGCTCGCTGTTCGGCGTCTGGGACGTCGGGCCGCTGCGCCAGGTCGGGGGCGCGACGAAGGGCACGCCGCGGCCGCCGGTCGGAAACGTGCCCAACCGCGAGGGGGTGGACCCGCACGGCCCCGACGCCTCGGAGCAGGCGAGCGCGCGCGCGCAGGTGAGCGCGTTCCTGCGACCGGATGCCGAGTCGCTGATCCTCAACGCGTGCGGCGACAAGCCCTGCTATTTGGACGGCTGGGACGGCTCGTAGACTCATCCCCCGATGACGCTGGGGGACTACCTCGAGGGCGCCGTCCTGTTCGGATTGGTGGTCCTTGCAGCCGGCGGCGCAGCGTGGATCGTGGTCGGGCGGCGGCTCGCGCACCTCGATCGCGTCGAGCGGTTGCTCGCGGGCGCGCTGATCGGCTTCGCTGCGCTGATCGCGATCCACCTGGCTCCGCTCGCGCTGGGCATCCTGTCGCAGGCGACGGTGCTCGTCGCCGCCGCAGTTGCGCTCGCCGCCGCTTTCGCGATCCGGTCGTCGGCGGGCGGCAGCGCCGGGCTGAGCGGCCGGCCGTACGCGCCGCCCTCGAGCACGGTGTCGTGGGTCGTGGCCGGCATCACCGCGTTCGTCGCCCTGGCGGCGGCGGCGGCCACGGCGCGCCACTGGCTGTCCGAGCCGCCGATCGGCGTCGACACGCTCACGTTCCATCTGCCGAACGCCGCCCGCTGGATCGAGTCGGGCTCGCTGTGGCAGATCGACCAGTTCATCCCGCTGCAGGCCCAGGGCTACTACCCGAACCACGGCGACGTGCTGCTCCTGGCGACCCTCCTGCCATGGGACAACGACGCGTTCTTCCGCGTGCCGATGCTCGTGCTCTTCGCGCTGTTTCCGCTCGCCGTCTGGGCGCTCGGCCGCGAGCTGGGAGCGCAGCCGGCCACGCGCGTTGTGAGCGCGGCGGCGCTCTGCGTGCTGCCGATCCTGGTCCTGGCGACGATCCGGTCGGGGATGCCGGACATCCTGCTCGTCTTCTCGCTGGCCGTCGCCGCGCTGTTCCTCGCGCGCCACGCGCGCACCGGGCTGCGCAGCGACCTCCTGCTCGCGGCGCTGGGACTCGGCCTGGCGCTCGGAACCAAGTGGTACGGGCTGCCGGCGGCGGTCGTCACGGCCGGCGTGTTCGGAGTCGCGCACTGGCGCCGCGACGGGCTGCGCCGCGCGACGGGTGACACGCTGCTGCTCGGCGGAACCGCGCTCGCGGCCGGGGGAATCTGGCTGGTGCGCAACGTCGTCGAGGTCGGCAACCCGTTCTTCCCGCTCGACAGCCCGCTGTTCGACGCGCCGCGTGACGTCGTCAGTGAGCGGGTCGGGTTCTCGATCTCCGACTACTTCACGGACCCCGACGTCCTGTTCGGCGACCTGCCCAGGGAGATCGCCGACGGGATCGGCCTGCTGCCGGCGGTCGTGCTCGTCGCCGTCGTGGCCGCGCTGGTGGTGGCCTTCCGCAGCCGCGAGGGCCGCGCGATCGCGTTCGCGGTCGCGGCGCTCGGCCTCGCGCTGGCCTACACGGTCACGCCGAACACGGCGCTCGGCTTCGAGGGCGACCCGAACGAGGCGAACTTCAACACCCGCTACGCGATCCCCGCCTTGATTGCGGGCGTCGGCGCGCTGCAGTGGTGGGCCGGCCGCCTCGGCCCGCGCGCGATCGCGGTGGAGGCGGCGCTGGCGTTGGCCGCGCTGGTCTATGTGCCCGACACGTTCCTGCCGTGGTCGGTTCGCCGCACGGTCCTGGCGGGGTTGGCGATCGCCGTCGTCGCAGCGGCCGCGTTCGCGCTCTGGCGACTCGTCGCAACGCCGGAGCGCCGCCGGGTGGCGCTGGTCGCGGGCGCAGGTGTGGTTCTGCTGGCCGCGGTCGCCTACGGCCGGCGCACGGAGGAGCGCGTGAACGACACCCGCTTCGCCGGTGGCGGCGACAAGGTGGTGTCGGCCGTCGAGCGTCTGAGCGAGCGGCGGTCGCTGCGGGTGGCGATCGCCGGCGACTGGAACGCCCGCGGCATCTCGCCGGTGTGGCCGTCGTTCGGCCGGCGCATCGACAACGACGTGCGCGTCATCGGCTACGACGCTGACGGCTTTCTCATGAACTTCGCCGATTCGACGCGGTTCAGCCAGGCGCTGGGTCGTGAGCGACCGGACCTGTTGATCGTCGGCCGCGGGCTGTTCCCGCGGCCGGGCGCAACGCCACGCGAGGCGACGTGGGCCGGCGCGGACGGGTGGCAGGTCGTCGCACGCAGCGAGCGCCTGCTGCTGCTCGCGCGCGCCCCGATCTGATCTTCAGACGACGACGTTCCAGGGCTCGATCCGCCAGCCGGTCGCGATGCCGCGCGCGACGTAGGGGTCCTGTGCCACGAACTCCTCGACCTCGTTCAGGTCTGCTCGGAAGACGAGCAGGGCGCCGTGCGGCGGGTCGCCGAGCGCGCCGCCCATCAGCAGCCGCCCCGACTCCTTCCATTCACGCGCGAGGGACAGATGGCTTTCGCGGTGAGGCGCGCGGCGCTCGAGCACGTCTCCCGGGTAGTCATAGAACAGGGCGAGCAGCGGGCCGGCGGGTGGATCGGACACCGACAGAAATCTAGACGGGCCACCGCGCGGTGTGGCAGGATGCGCGCGCCGGGCAAGGGTCCAGACGGGAGGAGATCCCATGAGGTTGATGCTTCGTGCCGCCATGGCGGCGCTGGTGGTCGTGTTGGTGCCTGCGACGGGCGCCGTCGCCGACGGTCCGGGGGTCGGTACTCCCGCGGTCGTGACGATGGGCGACTCGGCGATCTCGGGTGAGGCCGGCCGCTGGGCGGGCAACAGCAACGACAGCCCGTCGCGCGTCGACGCGCTCGGCTCGACGGCGTACTGGGACACGCCGACCGGCGAGTCGATCGCGGGCTGCCATCGCTCGAAGGCCGCCCAGGCGCATATCGGCGGCGGCGTGCTGAGCGCCAACCTCGCGTGCTCCGGCGCGCGCACCTACACGCACGGGACCGGTGAGGACGAGGACTTCAAGCCGGGCATCGACTTCTACACCGACGCGCAGGGCCGCAAGGGCCAGGCTGTCACGTTGCAGGAGTACGCGGCGACGCACAACGTCAAGGTCGTCGACCTCATGATCGGCGCCAACAACTACGGGTTCGCCGCGATCGTCGAGCGCTGCGTGACGAACTGGATCACGTCGCCGTCGTGGTGGCCGAACTACTGCAGCGACGACTCCGACATGACCTCCCGCTTCACGGCCTCCAACCAGGCCCTGATCACGGACCAGGTCCGCGGGGCGTTCCTGAACGTTGCGCAGGCGATGGCCAACGCGGGCTACTCGACGAGCCAGTACACGATCCTCGCGCAGACGTACTGGTCGCCGATCCCGTACGGGTCGGGCTTCCGCTATCCCGAGAGCGGCTGGGACCGCCAGTCGATCGGCGGCTGCGGGACCTGGAACCGCGACGCCGACTGGGCCAACAACACGGTCGTCACGGCGATGAACAACAGCGTCAAGAACGGCGCCGCGCAGAGCGGCCTCCCGAACGTCAGGACGCTCGACCTGGTCAGCTCGCTCGTCGGCCGGCGGCTGTGCGAGAACACGGTCGGCCTGCTCGAGGAGAAGAACGTCAACACCTGGCAGAGCAAGGGCGCAGTCGACAAGACCGAGTGGGTCGCGCAGATCCGCACGACCTCGACGATCGGCGGCCCCTACCAGCTCCAGGAGGACGGCCACGCCAGCTACTGGGGCCAGAAGGCGATGCGCAACTGCCTGCGGCTGGCCTACAACGGCGGCGCCCCCCGCGGCGGGCTGTGCGTGCGAACCCAGAACGGGCTCAACCAGCAGGGCGAGCCCAAGATGGGCCTGCAGTAGGTCAGCGGGTGACAACAGTCGCGGAACCGGCCCGGCGCGCCTCGCCGGGCCGGCGCTGCGCCCTGCGCGCCTCGCGGCGCAGCGCGCGCGTGTACGGCCCGGCGTCGTACATCAGCCCGCAGCGGGGATCGAACGCGCGGGCCCGCACGGCGGCATCCGCGGCGACCGAGGCACGCTGAGTCTCGACAGCGGGGAGCGTCAGGCGCCCGGAGAGCACCTCCGCCACCCACGCGGCCTGTGCCTCGGCCGCCGGGATCAGCGCGCGGTGCCCGTTCACCACGCCGATGAAGAACAGGTTCGGTGCGGCGGTCGACGCGATGCCGCGATAGAGCCGGCCGTGCTCGTAGCTGGGCAGCTCGAGATCGTGCGGCAGAAACGGGAAGACGACCTCGTATCCCGTGGCGAGCAGCAGAGCCTGCGCCGGGAGCTCGCGGCCGTCGCGGACCAGGACGCGGTCGCCGCGCAGCTCCGTGATCGGCGGCGCGAGGCCGACGCGGCCGCGCCGGAGGAGCCGCACGAGGTCGTCGCTCGGGCTGAGGCGGATGTCGCCCACCCGGCGTTCGTGGGGTAGGCCTGCACGGCGCTGATCACCGGTGGCGAGCCGCACGATCAGGCGTGTCAGCCGGCGGCGGATGGACCACGGCAAGAGGAGATGGCTCAGCTCCGTGTCGAAGAGGTCGACAGGGATGGGGCCGATGCGACGTGCGGTCACCGTACGTGTGGCGCGATAGGAGATCGTCACGGACTTCGCGACCCGGCTGATCTCACAGCGTGACGTGTTGGTGTGCAGCGATGCGTACGACGACGAGCGTCCCGGCTCCGGGTCATAGCGCCAGTTGCCGCCGAGTCCCTCGCGCGCCTCGTGGATCACGAACGGGATCTCCCGCTCGGCAAGCGCATGGGCCGCGGCGAGACCCGAGCCTCCTGCGCCGATGATGCAGACCATGGGTTCCATCAACGTACGAGGCATACGAGTCCGCTGCGGGCGAGCTGCTCGAGCGTGGGCGGCCGCTGCGCCGGGAGCCGGCGGTCGCGGGGCCGCGCCGCCGCACGTACAGCGGCGGCGCGCCCCATCCGGCGCCCCGGTGCGTACAGCGTGAGCGGGGCGGTTGTCCGCTCCGCGTCGGCGTCGGGCACGGCGGTGACCGCTGTTGCGGTGACGCGCAGCGTGCCACGCTTCGCCAGCCGCTGCCGCCAGCGAGCGGCGATCCGGAGCCGCACGCCCGCCGCTCCGGGCGAGAGCCGGTAGCGGGCGCCGCCGACGCGTCGCCCGCCGGCGAGGAGGCGCAGCGACCCGCTGCAACCGGCGCTGTCGCGAGTCGAGCAGACGACCGGGATCGCGACGCGGCCACGGCGATCCACGCGTGCGCGTCGCGCGTCGATCGCGAGCGGGCAAGGCGTGTGCCCGTTGACGAGATTCGAGTTGCCCTCGAGGAACGCCACGCACGAGACCTGTCCCGCGAACGGACCGCGATAGCGCAGCACGTAGAGCCCGTTGCGGATGTCGACGACGTAGACGAGCCCGTCCTTGACGATCGGGTAGCTCCAGAAGACGAGCTTGTCGGGGCCCGTCGAGAACGTCGGGTCCTCGGTCACTACGGCGGCAAGCGGCTGCGGGCGGAACTCCGCGACCTGCATGGGCCGCATCGGATTGGAGATGTCGATCGCCTGCAGTCCCGCGGAGTGCCACGTGATGAATGCGAGGTCGCGCGTGACCGTCGGGTTGTGCGACGAGAACGTCGCCTGCTCGCTCTGCAGGCGGTTCTCGGGGGTGCAGTGCGTCTGGTCGTTGTAGGGCCGCAGCTTGTACTCGCCGTGCACGCGCGGCCTGGCCGGATCGGAGACGTCCAGGACGCGGGTCCAACCCCACGGGCAGCCGATCGCAACGCTGACGCCGAGCGCCGGGGCGACGCCGAACGTGGCCCCGTAGACCTCGTCGGTGGTCAGCACCGCCGCGCGCCCCGGCAGCGGCAGCGCGGAATGCGCGCCGGGCGCGCCCCACGACGCGCGCTGGCCAACCGGCGTCAGCAGCCGGATCTCGGGTCGCGGCCGCGCGTCGGCGAGCTGCGACGTGTCGATCATCAGGAAGCCCGCCGCGAGGTGGGCGAGATAACCGCGCCGCCCGTCCGGGGAGATGCTCAATGAGTGCAGGTCTACCTCGCTGCCGTCGGGGTTGCGGATCCCCGCGGCCCAGTTCGCGACTTCGTCGAAGACGCCCTCGCGCGCCCGCGAGACGTCGGTTACGAGCAGGTCGTCGCCGCCGCTCGCCGTCAGGGTGGACATGTACAGCAGCGCGCGCCCGGGGCGGCGCGGGTCCTGCCAGAGGAAGAACTCGTGCGGGACACGGGATGGCTTGTATGAGGCGATCAGCTCGGGCCGCGCGGCATGGTCGTCGCGGATGTCATAGAAGGCGTAGTTGGCCGGCGCGCCGTAGTCCAGGCACGTCTGCGGTGCCTCGCACGCGAAGTGCAAGACCATCAAGAGGCCGGCATCCGGCCACACGCGCAGCTCGCGCGAAGACAGGCCCGCCGCACCCTCGCCGGGCGTGCCGATCGTATGCACCAGCCGGGGCTGTCGCGGATCGGAGATGTCGACCACCGCGACGCCGCCCTTCGGCGGCCCGCCGTCGGAGCGCGAGCCGACGTAGGCGTAGTCGCCGTGGATCGCCAGGGCGGAGTTCATGCCGCGGTTGCCCAGCGGCGTGTGGCCGACCTGCTCGAGCGTTGCCGCGCGCGCCGCGGCCGGCAGCACAGCCGCCGTCATTGCGATCGCCGCCAGTGCGCGTCCCGGGCGCGCCACGCAGCAAGAATAGGCCGACTGGCCGAGGTGGCGTGCAGTTTGTGCAGGTCGCTGTGCGACCCGCGGACCCATACCGGCGACGCGGCACAGCGTGGACAGTGCTGGGGCCTCAGGCAAGGCGCGCGTTTCCACGGAAGGGACACACCCACATGCGCAGGTCACTGTTGACGTCGATGACCATCGGGCTGCTCGCCTTCGCGGCGCCCGCAGCCGCGAACATCAACGGCTTCGAAGCCGGCGACGGCGACCAGGTCGCCAACAACGGGGGCACCGACTGGTCCACGACCGAGGTGCCGATCGCGCGCGTCGACGACGCCGCGGTCAGCGGCGACGACGTCTTCACGAGCGGCTCGAAGGAGAACGAGCCCGCCGGATGGAGCCTCACCACCAACAGCGCCAACGGGAAGTCCGACGTGCGCGCACTCTGGAGCGCGTTCAGCGAGACGCCGAGCGCCGACGCGTACCTGTACCTGGCCTTCAAGCGCGAGGCCGGCACGGGCGACGGGTTCTACAGCTTCGAGCTCAACCAGACCCGCGCGCGCTGGACGAACGCGCAGGGGATGGAGGTTCCGTGCCGCACCAACAACGACGTGCTGGTCAGCTACGAGATCGCGACAACCGGCGTCGTCGACTTCAAGCTTTACAAGTGGGTGGGCTCCGGGGGACCGGCCACGTGCCCGGACGGGGGAACGGGCACGTGGTCGACTGGGTCCGGCGCGCTGGCCGATCCCGAGGGGGGAATGAACTGGGACACGCCGCTCACGAACTCGCTGAGCGGGTTCGCGGCCGGCACGTCCTTCGCCGCGGGCACCTTCGGTGAAGCCGGCCTGGACCTGCGCGCGATCGCGGCCGAGCTCGACTTCGTCAAGGGCTGCGAGTTCTTCGAGGGCCTGTCCGCTCACACCCGCAACGCGGCGGCGACGAACTCCTCGCTGTCGGACATCGTCGGCACCACCAAGATCACCGTTCCCGCGTGCAAGCCGGTCGATCCCGATCCCGAGATCGATCCGCCCACCACCCCGACGCTGAGCGCTGCCGCGAGCTGCTCGCCGTCGACTTCGGTCGTCGTGCGCGGCACCGCGCAGCCCGGCACGCAGGTGCTGGTCCGCGAAGGCAGCACCACCCACGCGCTGGCGGACACCACAGTGGACGGCACCTGGTCGGCGACGGTCATCGACCTCACCGACGGCGCCCACAGCCTCGTCGCCCGCGCGGTCGGCACCGACGGTCAGCTGTCGGGTGACAGTGCCCCGGTCTCGGTCTTCGTCGACACCACACCCGACGCCGCGACCACGATCACGAGCCCGAGCAACGGCTCGAACGTCGCCCCGGGAGCGCACGTGATCACCGGCACCGCCGAGCCGGGCAGCGCCATCACCGTCACCGAGGGCGCGCAGGTCATCGGCGCCACGACGGCCGATGTGACGGGCGCCTGGACGCTTCCGGTCGCGATCGGCGAGGGCACGCACACCTACCGCGCGACAGCGAGCGACGGCTGCAACGCATCGTCCGCCCAGGTCACGGTCACCGTCACCGCGGCGAACGTGGTCAGCTCCGTCGACGAGACGACCCCGGTCGACTTCGGCGTGCTGTCGGTGGAGGCCGCGCCCATCCAGGGCGTCGCGCCGCTGCAGCTCGGCGGCGTGCCGAAGGACTGCACGGTCCGCAGCTTCGGCACCTTCATCGCCGACCCGAAGCGCAGGTACAAGCGCGTCGTCTTCAAGGTCGACGGCAAGGCGGTCAAGACGGCGCGCAAGCGCAACCGCCAGCTGCACTTCGTCGCGACGATCAACCCGCGCAAGTTCTCCGCCGGCCAGCACCGGCTGACCGCCACCGTCCTCCCGGTCAAGGGCAAGGCGTTCGTGGTCAAGCAGAACTTCCGCCGCTGCGCCACGTGCGTCAGCCGCCGGGCCTTCCGCATCCGCGTGAAGAAGCTCAAGGGCGGCGAGGGCATCCGCAGCGCGACGGTGTTCGTCAACGGCAAGCGCGTCAAGGTGGTCCGCGGCAAGCGCCTGCGTGCCCCGGTCGTGCTGACAGGTCTTCCGAAGGGCCGGTTCAAGGTCAAGATCACCGCGGTCACCCTCGCAGGCCGCAAGGTGAGTGATACGCGGACCTACCGGACCTGCACGAAGAAGCCCCGGGCCGGTTCCCGCAAGCCGCGCGGGTAAGGGGCGGCGTCACCGGCGGGCGGGCCGCTACACCCGCACGGCCCGCTCGCCGAAGACGCAAAGCGCACATCGCGCAACGTGACGAGGCCGCCCTGCACCCGGGCGGTCTCGTCGCTTTAACGCCTATTTGCGGGAGCGCGCGAGCCGGAACGTCGTCGACGCGGGGTCCGACTCGTTGCCGTCGGGATCCTCCGCGCTGAGCGTCAGGCGATAGCTGCCACGCTTGAGGCCACGCCCCGAGAGCGCGAACGAGTTCGAGCCACGCTGGCCCGCGAACTCGACTTCGTCGCCGAGCCGGCCGGCGGGCTTGCCGACCGGGTCGATGTACCCCGCGAGGCGCGCGCCTTCCGAGAGCGTGAGGCGGACGCGGGCGCCGGGCCGCGGGCAGGCGCGCGTGCGACGGCTGCAGAAGCGCTTCGGGCTGACCCGCAGCGAGCTGATCGCTGGGGGCGTCGTTGCGTCCGCCTGGGCCGCGCCCGCGCTCGGCCCCTCGGCCGTTGCCGGCGCGCTCATGAGCGCCAGCGCGACAACTCCGATCCCCGCCTGCGGCCACCTGCTCTTAGCCATACGGCCGCAAGGGTACAGGGGTATGGTTGCTTCCTGAACGCTCGCGTTTATCATCCACGCGAGGCGAGGAGGGGTACTGCATGTCCCGAGGGTCGTGTGCTGTTGCGTTGGTCCTGCTGATTACCGGTGCGTTGCCGGCGGTCGCAAATGCCCAGGGACAGGGCCAGGAGCCGCTTCCGGAGGTGAACTTCGCCGGGACGATCACCCCACGGCCGTGCGCGTACGAGGGCAAGGACGAGTACGAGCGCCTCTTCTACGAGCTCGAAGGCTGGAAGGGTCCTGAATACGAGCGCTATCCGGGCGCGTGCCAGCGCCTTCGCTTCTCCTACGGCCCGATCCACGTCAAGCCGGGGCAGAACGACGTCCTCGTCGAGCCGGTGACGATCCAGAAGCCGTGGCAGGACGGCTACATCACGCGCTTCCGTCCGAACCTCGTCATGCCCGACGGGTCGGTTCCGCCGGTCGAGCAGGTCCATCTGCACCATGGGACCTGGCTCTCGGTGCCGGACTACGGCAGCGGACCGTTCTTCGCGGCAGGCGAAGAGAAGACGATCGCGCCGTTCCCGCGCGGCTACGGCATGCCGGTCAAGGCGACCGACATGTGGCTGCTGCTGTACATGGTCCACTCGGCCGTGACGCAGCCGCTGGAGGCTTACATCACCTACGAGATCGACTTCGTGCCGAAGGCGAAGGGCGACGCGCTCGGGCTAAAGCCGGCCTTCCCTGTGTGGCTCGACGTGCGACCGTCCGGCTATCCGGTGTTCAACGTGCAGCGCGACTTTGGTGGCGCGGACGGCACGTGCACCTGGCCGAAGGAGAACTGCGCCGCCCATGACCCGTTCGGCGCTCAGTTCGTGGGCCAGGGGACGCCGGGCAACGGCAAGGGCGCCGACCTGACGCTGCCCAAGGAAGGCGCGTCGGTCGGGCAGATCACGAACTTCAAGGGCGGCACGCTGATCGGCATCGGCGGCCACCTGCACCCGGGTGGCGTGCAAAACGAGATCGACCTCGTGCGACCCGGCGGCGAGATCGTCAGGGTCAAGGAGAAGATCGCCACGAAACGCAAGTCGCGCGCGAAGAAGAAGAGCGCCAAGAAGAAGTCGAGCGCGAAGGGCAAGCGCAAGACGCGCGCAAAGAAGAAGTCGGCCAAGACCCGCTATCGCTGGGTCGACAAGCGCATCGACACGGTGCGCATCTACACGGGCAAGGCGAACTACTGGGACCGCGAGACGCACACGAAGGGCGGCGGCCCGCCCACGTCGTGGGACTTCTCGATGAAGGTGACAGGCCTGCCGTATTGGGGCGTCCGGGTCAAGCCCGGTGACATGCTGCGGAGCAACGCCGTGTACGACACGAAGATCCAGTCGACCTACGAGAACATGGGCATTGCGGTCTCGCTGCTCGTGCCGGACAAGGCGGACGGGACCCCACAGGCCCCGGGCGTCAACCCGTTCCAGGCGCCGAAGGACGAGTCCGACGGCTGCAAGTCCGGCGGGATCACCGCGAAGACGCCGAAGCTGTGCGACAAGGGCGTCGTGACACACGGGCACCTGAAGGAGAACGGCAACTATGGCGGTTCCGCGGGCAAGTGGACGGCCGGCCGCGGGAGCCAGACCAACGACATCGGCGTCGGCGGTTTCGTATACGCGCCAGGTGATCTCTCGATGATCTCGATGACCGGTGTGCCGACCGTGAAGCTGGGCAGCACGCTGCGGTTCACGAACCTCGAGGGCGCGGTGATCTACCACACGGTCACTTCGTGCAAGTTCCCGTGCCTCGGCCCGACCGGCGCAGCCTTCCCGCTCGGTGACGGCCAGACCAGCCTCGGCCGCGATCTCGACTTCGACTCTTCGGAGATGGGCTTCGGCATCCCATACGTCGGGCCCGCCAAGCAGTCGCTCGAATACGAGCTTCCCGTCACGCCCGAGGCCGGCTTCAAGGCCAACGAGATCGTGACCTACTTCTGCCGGATCCATCCGTCGATGCGCGGCGCCTTCGAGGTGACAGATTGATCGACTGGCGACGGACGGGGCCGTCGCTCACTTCCAGGCCCTACCGACACTCGTGGGCGGACATGTCCGAGGCCCTTCCGGTCGACGTCATGCCCTGCTCGAACATGGAGTACTTCCCGCCGGCGGCGACGCCCGAGCAGATCGCGATCACGCGGCTGGCGAATCGCGAGACCGAGCGCATGCGGCGCAAGTTCGGGATGAACAGGCGCAGCTTCGTGCGCACGGCGGCGGCGACCACGATCGGCTTCTGGGCGATCGACGCCGTGCGCCTCGGCCGGTACGGCAACTACGGCTGGGCCGACGACACGGCGACGACCGATGCCTGCGACCTGGCGTGGGACGGCAAGCCCGGCACCGAGACGCTCAAGAACCTGCCCGGCGAGTTCATCTTCGACGTCCAGTCCCACCATGTGGACCCGGACGGGCTGTGGCGCGTGACGAACCCGGCGATCCACGCGTTCTTCGCGGTGGTGTGGCCGCAGTCGTCGGCGGCCCTGGGCGGTGAGCCGGGCGTGCGCGAGGACGGCTCCGTCCGCGGCGGCGGTGCGGGCGAGGTCGACCCGATCGAGAATCTCTCGAGATACCACTACCTCAAGGAGGTCTTCCTCGACTCCGCGACGACCGCGAGCGTTCTCTCGGTCGTCCCGACCTCGCCCGACACGGACAACCCGCTGCCGCTCGCCGAGGCGAACCTGACGGTCCAGACCGTCAACGGCCTCAGCGGCGCGAAGCGCACCGTGATGCACGCGTTCGTGATGCCCAACCGCGGGTCCGGCGGCATGAGCACGCCGAACATGCGGCCGGCATACCTCGACGAGGAGCTCCAGCTGATGATGGAGCGCGCCGGCCAGTACCGGAAGGACCTGCGCGGCTGGAAGACGTACTGCGCGTGGGGCGACGTGCCGAACGCGAGCGGCTGGTTCCTCGACAGCCCGACCGGCATGGAGTTCCTCGAGCAGATCGTGAAGGTGAGCGAGAAGTACCCGGAGGTGCCGCCCGTCGTTGCGACGCACAAGGGCTTCGCGCTACCGGGCTTCGACCAGCGCGCCGCCGCGCCGCGCGACGTCGGACCGGCCGCAAAGCAGAACCGCGGCGTGCGCTTCATCGTCTACCACTCGGGCTACGACACGGGCGACGTCCAGCGGCCCTACCGCGGTGACGCCGAGGCCGACTCGACCACGAACACCGTCGACGGGCTGATCAAAAGCCTGCGCGAGAACGATTACGACGCGACCAAATTTGTAAGGAAGGGCAAGACGTTCGGCAACGTCCCGAACGTCTACGCCGAGCTCGGGTCGGTCTGGCGCAGCGTGATGAGCGACCCGGACGAGGCGGCGCACCTGCTCGGCAAGCTGATCACGTACGTCGGGCCGAAGCGCATCGCGTGGGGGACCGACAGCCTCTGGTACGGCTCGCCGCAACCCGAGATCGTCGCGCTGCGCCGCTTCGAGTTCACGGAGCAGGGCAAGGAGCTCTACAACCTGCCCTACGGGCTCGAGGGCGACGTCGAGGACCCGACGCGCAAGGCGCGGCGGCCACACCGGACGATCCGCAACGCGATCCTCGGGCGCAACGCGGCGCGTGCCTACAACTTCGATCCCGACCAGCGCTTCGGCGAGATCTCGTGCGACGCCGTCAACGGCCTGCGCGACAACTTCTACCTGCACAACGCCGGCACCGAGCGCGAGTCCGCTCCGCTGGCCTCGCACATGGCGCCCGGCCCGCGAACGCGGCGCGAGGTCATGCACGCCCTGCTCAACGAGCCGTGGTCCCCGTGACCTGGACACGCCGTTTGCTCCCGGCGGCCCTGGCGCTCGCCGCTGTGCTGGCAGGCGGCGCCACCCCCGCGAGCGCGGCCGAGTGCGCGCAGACATCCACCCCCGGCGGGGACTGGCGCTCGTTCGGTCACGACTACGCCAACACGCGTCATCAGGACAAGGAGAAGGTCCTGTCCGTTGGCGACGCGCCGCTCCTGTCGCCGGTGTGGACGTTCGCGACGGGGCGCGCCGGCGGCGAGGGCGACATCACCGGCACGCCGGTCGTCGCCGATGGCTGCCTGTACACCGCCACCGCCCGTGGCTGGGTCTTCGCCGTCAACGCGGACACAGGCGAGCTGGTGTGGAAGGCGCAGGTGCCCTACGGCGGCTCCATCAACTCGACGCCGGGCCTCGCGGATCGCGTGTGCGGCACCAAGCGCGTCGCCGCCAAGAGCAAGGCGAAGAAGGCGAAGAAGAAGAAGACGAAGTCCAAGCGCAAGCGCAAGGCGCGCAGCAGCGCGACACGCAAGCGCAAGAAGGCCAAGCCGAAGAAGCGCAAGCGCCGCACCAAGGTCACGTACGTCAGGTGCGCGACCGTCTACGTCGCGGTGTCGCGCACGGCGAAGGCCACCGGCTGCCCCGAGGGTGACCCGTGTGTCGGGCCGTACATCGCGGCGTTCGATCAGCGCACCGGCCGGCTGGAATGGGCCACGCGCTCGCTCGACTCCCAGGCGGGCGCCGACGTGTACGGCAGCCCCGTCATCTTTGAGGACACGCTGCTGATCGGGACGTCGGGCGGCTCGGCCGAACTCGGCGACGAGGCCGACCGCTACGCGTTCCAGGGCTCGCTGTCCCTGCTCGACGCCGGGAACGGCAAGGAACGGCTCAAGACGTGGACGATCCATCCGCCGATGGCCCCCGACGACGAGTTCGCCGGCGCCGGCATCTGGTCCACGCCCGCGATCGACCCCGAGGCGAAGGTCGCCTACATCGGCACGGCGAATCCGTTCAAGCCGCAGGCGGAGCACCAGTACGCCAACTCGATCCTCAAGTACGACGTCGACCGGTCGCGCCCGACGTTCGGGAACATCATTGGCTCTTACAAGGGCCTCGTCGACGAATACCTGCCGGGGTTGTCGCAGGTTCCCTGCTACGACATCCCAGGCAACCCGGCGCCGTACTACCCGCAGGGGCTCGGCGCGTGCGGCGACATAGACCTCGACTTCGGCGCGTCGCCGAACCTGTTCACGCTCAACGGCCGCAAGGTCGTCGGCGCGGGGCAGAAGTCCGGCGTCTACCACCTGATCGACGCCGAGACGATGAAGCCGGTCTGGACTCAGATCGTCGGCCCGCCCGGATCGCTCGGCGGCATCGTGGGGTCGACGGCGTACGACGGGCAGGCGATCTACGGCCCGATCACGGTCCCGGGCTACGTCTGGTCCATCGACGCGGCCACCGGCGGCTACCGCTGGGTCGGGCCGGTCGCCGACGGCGCGCACTGGGGTCCCCCGGTGGCCGTCGCGAACGGCGTCGTCTACACCGTCGACCTGATGGGGACCCTCGACGCGTACGACGCGCGTAACGGCGCGCTGATCGCCAAGCGGCCGCTTGTGCTGGGCGGCAGCGGCATCCCGTCGCTGTCCTGGGGCGGGGTCAGCGTCGCGCGCAACACGATCTACGCGACCGTGGGGATCACCGGGCTCCCGGAGGGCTACATCGTGGCGTTCCGCCCCGGAGGCGTAGACGAGACCGTCGCGGACGCCCAGCAGACGCTCACCGGGCTGGGCGGTGGCGGTGGCGGTGGCGGTGGCGCTGCTCCCGCGGGCTCCGCGATCGTCGCGATTCCCGGCTCGGTGTACTCCACCTACGGCACCCCGGTCATGGTGACGAACGTGGGCGGCCCGCTCTCGTTCGTGAACCTCGACCTCCCGGCGCACGACGTCGTCGCCGACGCCAAGGCGCCCGACGGGACGGCGCTGTTCTCGAGCCGCCTGGGCGGCCTTGGCGAGGTCGTCCCGGTCGAGGGCCTGGACCGCGTGAGCGCGGGGCAGTCCTACGGGTTCTACTGCAGCCTTCATCCGGGCATGCGTGGAACGCTGGTTGTGCGCTGACACAGGCGCTGGACCGCGCTACATTGAAACTGTCTACTGAACCCGGGAAGGGGTGATCAGGGTTCACGTGATCCATGCGGGGATGGCCGCGATAGGCCGCTGGGTAGGTTCTGGAGTTCACAGCCGCGGGGGGCTGGCGCTGACGCTCGCCCTCGCACTGGCGTTCGTGGTCGCCCCCGCCGCCTCGGCGCGGGTGGCGGACGACGCGATGCCGCCGGTGAAGCAGTGCGCGGACACCGTCGACAACGACGGTGACGGGCACGTCGACTACCCCGCCGACCCAGACTGCGGCTCGGTCAACGACAACAGCGAGGCGGGTGATCCGGTCGAGCTTGCCGCCTGCGAAGACCTGGCCGACAACGACGGCGACGGAAAAGTCGACCTGGCCGATCCGGGTTGTTCGGGCAGTTCGGACGACGACGAGACCGATCCGCCGCCTCCGCCTCCGCCGCCGCTCTGCTCCGATGGCCAGGACAACGACGGCGACGGCAAGGTGGACTACCCGGCCGATCCGGGCTGTTCGGGGACGTCGGACAACAACGAGACTGACCCGGTGCTGCCGCAGTGCTCCGACGGCCAGGACAACGACGGCGACGGCAAGGTGGACTACCCGGCCGATCCGGGCTGTTCGGGGACGTCGGACAACAACGAGACGAACCCGCCGCCCCCGCCGCCGCCGGCCGCGTGTGACGACGACAACGACAACGACGGCGACGGCAAGGTCGACCTGGCCGATCCGGGCTGCTCGGGGTCATCGGACAACGACGAGACCGATCCGCCGCCGCCTCCGCCGCCTCCGCCGCCACCGGCGCTGTGCGCCGACGGCAAGGACAACGACGACGACGGCAAGGTCGACATGGCCGACCCGGGCTGCACGGCGGCGTCGGACAACGACGAGACGAACGCGCCTTCGAGCGGCGGGTCCGGTGGTTCCACGTCGACGACGGCGCAGCCGGCGCCCACGATCGAAGTCCTCGGCACCCAGGTGTCCGAGCCAGGGACGGCCGCTGCCGGCCTGGTCGTGAGCCCGTTCCCGGTCGTGCGCATCCGCGGGCGGGTGACGCGGCGCGGGATGCGCGTGACGCTGTTCCGCGTCACAGCGCCTCGCGGCTCGACCGTGATCGTCCGCTGCCGCGGCCGCGGCTGCGTCGAGCGCCGCACCACGCTCAATGTCAGCGGGTCCAGCCTGCGCCTCGTGAGCCTCGAGCGCGGCTTCCGCGCCGGGGCGATCATCGAGGTGGCGGTCACGCAGGGTGACCTGATCGGCAAGTACACGCGCTTCCGGGCGCGCGCGGGGCGCGCGCCGGCGCGGCTCGACGGTTGCGCGCGGCCAGGCTCGATCCGGCGCGTCACCTGCCCGGGAGGCAGAGCCGGGTGAGCCCGCGGCCGGTCCGCGTCGTCGCGATCGCTCTGGCGGCGGTCGCGCTCGGGTACGGCAGCTCCTGGGTGCTGGCCCCGGGCAGCGCCGGAGACGGCGCATGGGTCACGACCAAGGCCGAGCCACGCGGGGCTGTGCTCGGCGCCCAGGTGGAGTCGTCGCTCAGCGACGCCCTCGAACAGGCGAACGCCAAGCGCGACGCCCGCGCGCGTGCGCGTGCCCGTGCGCGCGAGGCGGCCGCCCGCCGTGCCCGGCGCGATCGCGAGCGAGCGGCGGCGCGCGCCAGGCAGGCACGGCCCGCGCCGGCTTCGGCGGTCGAGACGGTGGCGACGCCGGCACCCGTCCCGGCGGCACCGGTGCGCCGCCCGACGCAGCCGCGCCGCAGCACTACGCGGCGCACCCAGTCGCGGCCGCGCCCGGCGCCCGAGCGTACGTTCGACGACTCCGGCTGACCGGCGGAGGTTGACGGCCGCCCCGAGCGGGAACCCGACTGGGGATCCCAAACGAGGAGGCTCCCCGATGACAACCCGCCCGCGGACTGACCGGCGCAGGTCCGGTCAAGGACCCTGGATCCTTGGTACTGCCGTCGCGCTCGGGGTGCTCGTTGCGCCGCTGGCTCTGGCCGCGGGCGAGGGTAGGCCGATCGAAATCGGCGAGCGCAACCCGTCGGCGGGCGCCGCGAGTCGCGAGACGCAGGTCATCGCGCGCAGTCCGGTGAACACCTACGGCACGCGGCAGTCGAACCTCGGCGCCGGCGGCGGTGCCATCTACGGCTGCCGCGCCGCGCTGGGCGCCGACGCCGGCAACCCGAAGGTCACGACGCCGTGCGTGCGGATCAACAACCTCAGCAACGGCGAGGCGTTCCAGTTCGTCAGCCTCAACGGCCCGCTCGTCGGGGTGATCCAGGCCGGTCCTGCCCTATCGGTCCCGAATCCGGCGGCCAAGCCGTTCGTCACGAACGCGACGGACGTGGCGACGGGCTTGAACGCGGACAAGCTCGACGGCAAGGACGCCGCTGAGATCGTCACCGAGGCCCGGCAGGCGAACCCGGCGGCCAGCGCGCCTTCGTTCGCGTTCGCGCGCGTGCTCACGAACGGCACGGTCGATGCGAGCCGGTCGCAGGGCGTGGTCGACGCGAACATCAAGCACACCACGCCGGGCGTTTACTGCTTCTACGCGCTGAGCTCGCGGCCCAAGAACGCGCAGGTGACGCTGGACGGGGTCCCCGGGGAGATCTCCTCGGACACGACCACGAACTCCCACGCGAACTGTCCCGACGCCAACGTCGAGATCATCGTTCGGACGTACAACAGCGCAGGCGCTCCCGAGGACAAGGGCTTCCAGATCGCGATCACCGGAGGCGGCGCCTAGCCGCGCCAGCGAACAGGCAGGCTCGTCAGGCCGTAGACGCCGATCGGCGTGTCATAGACGGGCTCGCCGTCGAGCTCCAGGTTGCGCATTCGCGGCGCGAGGAACGTGAATGCCTCCTGGAGCTCGGCGCGGGCGAGGTTCGCCCCGACACAAAAATGCGGGCCCGCGCCGAACGTGAGCGGTCGCTCGCGCGCACGCGGGGCGGTGATGTCGAAGGTCTCCGGCTCCTCGTGTGCGGCGGGGTCGCGGTTGGCCGTGACGGCTGCCGCGAGCACGATCGTCCCCGCCGGGAAGCGAACGTCGCGAAAGTCGACGTCCTCGCGTGTGATCCGCGCGGTGAACGGGGTGATCGGCTCGAAGCGCAGAACCTCCTCGACCGCCGCCGGAGCCAGATCGGGATTGTCGGCGAGGGCCGCCCACTGCTCCGGATGCGAAGCGAACAGCCGCAGCCCGTGGCCGAGCTGGCTCTGCGTCGTGTCGACGCCGCCCACGAGGACCGCGGAGACCAGATCGACGACCTCCTGCTCTGACAAGGAATCGCCCTCTTCCTCGAGCGTCGTCAGCGTCGAGATGAGGTCGTCGCCGGGGTCCGCCCGCCGCGCCTCGATGAGCGCCCTCGTGTACTCCTGGAACTCCTCGGCTGCGCGCTCGAGTTCCGCGCGCTGGGTCGCCACCTTGATCGGGTCGAACTGGCCCTGGATCAGGTTCGCCCACTCGTGCAGGCGCTCGGCGTCCGCGGCCGGCGCGCCCATGACCGCGGCGATCATGCGCGCGGGGTAGGGCTTCGCGAACGCGTTCACGGCGTCGCAGCGGTCGGCGCCGGCCACGGGCTCCCACAGCTCCTCGAGCAGCGCGCGCATGGTGGGCCGGTGCGCGTCGGCGGCGGGCGGCGTGAACGCGGGCTGGACGAGCTTGCGCAGCCGCCGGTGGTCGTCGCCGTCGAGGTCGAGAAGGTTGTTCTTCAGGCGCTCGTACAGCGGCCCGTCGCGGACGCCCTGGACCTCGAGCATCAGCCGGCCCGGGAACTTCGCGCTCGGGGTGCGCAGGAAGAACGTCGTCGCCTCGCGATCGAGCACGACGTAGGCGATGTCGCCGACGCGCGCGATCCAACTGGTTGACGCCAGGTCGCGCATCACGTCGTGGAAGCGCTCGCCGGTGAGCGTCGGGTCGGCGACGTCGAGCATCGGCAGGTCGAGCTCTGCGACCGTGGACATGCTCAGCGCCTTCCGTTGACCTCTGTGACCTGATGGAACGTGCCGCGGTTCTGCCACGGGAACGGCGGCGTCGCGACGGCGCCGGCGGTCGCCGGGACGTTCTGGTCGCAAGACGGCGGGGACGTGTCGGGACAGGTGGCGGGCACCTTCCACCCAGCGGGGTCGGAGCCCATCCGGCCGCCCACTTCCGCGACGGCCTCGCGCAGCGCGCGCAGCAGCAGCGTGCGGCAGCGCGCGCGGGCGGCGCGCAGCGCAGTGTGCTTGGCAGGCAGCCGCAGCGGGCCGCCGCAGTAGATGCGCGAGTAACGACCGCGGACGCGGCGCCCGAGGAGCGCGCGCAGGTCCTTCTGCGAGTGCGTGGCCCACGACCAGCCGAAGCCCCCGAGCCCGAGCACCGACGTGCGCACGGTCTCGAAGAGCTCGTGGCCGAGCCCGGGCTCGAACTGCGCGCGCACGAGCCGCGGCCACCAGGCGTCCATGAGCGCGACGGCCGGGCTGTGGTCGTACACGTTGTCGCCGTTGCCGTCCAGGCGGTTGGAGCCCGACCGCCGCCACGCGTCGAGGAGCGCCAGGAAGGGCTCCTCCTGGGCGCCGCCGGCGCCGATCACGCGCCGCATCCAGCGCAGGTTCTCCTCGCCGCGCAGGTCGCCGGTCGCGGCGCGGTTCACGCTGCGCGTCAGGCCGACGAGGTCCACCTTCTTGTGCGCGGCGAGCTCCTCCTGCAGGCGGCGCTCGAGCAGCAGCGCGTGGTGCACCGAGCCGTTGCTCCACTCCGTCGGGCCCTTGCGCCAGCCGGGCGCCTCCTTGTTGTTCCAGGAGATGATCCAGCCGTGCGGCGGGTCCAGCGCGCGCGGCCGGTGCGACGCCGGGATCGCGCGGAACGTGTACGTGTCGGGGTCGAAGCCCTGCCAGTCCCCGCGCCCGTCGCCGCGGAACGGAAGGTCGACGTCGCTGCCGCGCGCGTGTCGCGGATAGCGGCCGGACTGCAGGAACGCCGAGCTGCGGTCGTCCACGTAGAACCAGTTCTCGGTTCCCGGGAAGTGGCTCATGATCGCCATGAAGGACCGCGCGTCGGTCGGCTGGTTCTCCGCGAGCCGTTTGAACGGGATCACGCCGTCGAGCTCGTGGAAGTTGACCGCCTTCGCCTTGGTCAGCGCGACCGGCGCACCGCCCGCCGTCGCGAACGCGAACACCGGGCCATGCACCGAGCGCATCGTCCGGTAGGTGATCTGCTGCGACGGCTGCGGGTCGACCGGGGAGACCGGCGTCGTGACCGTCTGGTCGCGCATCAGGAACGGGATGCAGCGGCCGCGGTACTGGTAGTGCGTGCTCTTGTCCGTCGGCGGCGAGCCGTCGGGGTTGCACAGCAGCTCCACGAAGGTGTCCTGGTTGTCGCCGTTCGCGCTCGTCCCGCTCCAGACGAAGTCGATCCCGTGGCCGATCAGCGGCCAGGGGCTCGCGCCGGGGAACGTGACGCCCTGCACGTCGAGGCCGCCGCCGTGCAGCTCGTACTCGACGAAGATCTGCGGCGACCAGTAGTCGACCTGCGGCCCCATCGCGGCGAGCGGGCGGCCGCTGGCCGTGAGCCTGCCGGACACGAGCACGGCGTTGGACATCGTGTGCGGGAGTGCGGCCTTGATCCCGGCGACCGACTTCACCCAGTCGGGCGCGCCGGCGCGGGCCCGCGCCACGCTCTGCGGCGGCGGGCCCGAGACGAGCGGGTTGCGCGGCTTGATCGACCCCGGGTCCGGCACGAGGTTCGGGCCGGGGCGGACGCGACCGGGGTCGTCGGACGCGTACGTGCGCTTCGCGACGGTGAGCGCCTCCGGGTCCTGGGCGGTCCGCAGGTCGTCGTACGGCGCCCGCCAACGGCGCCCGAACCGCTGCTTGAACGCGTGCTGCAGCTCCGCGTTGCGCTCCTCGCCGCCGTTGGAGACCGTGAACTGCGTGACGAGCAGCACGGCCATCGCGACGCTGTCGGACACGGTCCACGGCTCCGGCCGCGCGCCCAGCGCGGGGTACTCGGCGGGCAGCTGCGCCGGGTCCGCGTTGACCTCGCGGATGCGCTCGTTGATCCCGTCGACGTAGGCGAGCACGTCGCGGCGGCCGCGGTCGCCCTCGGGCCCGAGCCGCTGCGGCAGGTCGTTGAACTGCTTCTCCAGCTCCTCGTTCGAGAAGTCCTGATCCGTGAGCTGCGCGGCGTCCCCCTCCGCCGCGGTCGCGCCGAGGAGCCCGGCGAGGGTGCCCTTCGCGGTGCGCCGGATCGCGTCCATCAGGAACAGCCGCTCCTGCGCGGTCGCGTAGCCGGCGCCGAACATCAGGTCGTCGCGGTCGGCCGCGTAGATGTGCGCCATCCCGAAGCGCGCGTCGCGGAAGACCTGCACGCCTGGCCGCGGCTCGATCACCGACTCGACGCCGCCCGGCATCTGCCCGAAGTCCGTGCGCTTGTAGAACACGTCGAGGTCCGGCGCCTGGAGCGCGGCGGCCTTCGGCATCACGCCGACGTAGAGCGGCTGCTGGTCGACGAACCGCGCGGGCGGCTCGCCCGTCAACTGGTTTGCCGCGAGGTCAAGGGCATTGACCGACTGACCCTCGCCCTGCGCGAGCACCGAGCGGAAGTCGCCGAGCACCGGCACGCTGACCGGCGGCGGTGTCTGCGCCTGCGCCGCTTGCGCTCCGGCAATGGCGAGGAATGCAGCAAGGACTGTGGCGCCCCGCATCAGCAGGACGGTACCCTGAACGCATGAGGCTGCGCGCGCTTGTGGTTGCCGGGCTCGCCGCGCTGGTGGCGGTTGGAGCCGTGGCGCCGGGCGTCGAAGCCGCTGGCAAGCGGCCGTCGAAGGTGCGGCTGAAGGCGTTCGCGTCATGCAACGGGCTGGTGAGTTACGCACGCCATCACGCGCTCGACAACTTCGGGGACGGGCCGCGGCCGGTCGCGATGGGCGCGCCGACGCCGCAGCCCGCACGGCCCATGCCGATGGGCGACACCACCACGGCTCAGCCGGTGGCCGCGCCCCAGGCCGGGCGGGAGGGCGTCGACTTCTCGGGCACGAACGTCCAGGAAGCGGGCGTCGACGAGCCCGACATCGTCAAGACCGACGGGTCGCGGATCTTCACCGTCGTCGGCAACAGCGTGCACGCCGTCGCGATCACGGGCGAGGGCGCCCCGAAGCTCGTCGGGTCAGTGGAGGTCGAGGGTGGCTATAGCCACGAGCTGCTGTTGCACGGCAACCGGCTGCTCGTGGTGTCCAACGCGCCCGTCGGCATCGCGCGGCCGCTGCCGGCGCGGGCGGCGAGCGTCGTCGCCTACTTCGGCAACGAGACCCAGATGAGCGAGATCGATGTCAGCGATCCCGCGAACATGAAGGTCGTGCGCACGCTGCGGCTCGACGGCCGCTACGTGAGCGCGCGCCTGACGGGGTCGCGGGCGCGCGTCGTGCTCGTCTCGTACCCGCGCGTGTACGACGCGCCCCAGGACGAGGAGCGCGCCGCGATCCGCAGCTCGCGGACAGCGAGCTGGCTGCCGTCCTCGGTCCTCGTCAACAAGCGCACCGGCCAGCGCCGCCGGCGCGCGATCGTCGCCTGCCGTCACGTCCGTCACCCGGTCCGCTTCTCAGGGACCGAGATGCTCACGGTGCTGACGATCGACCTCGCGAAGGGGCTGGCGCCGGTCGACTCCGACGGCATCATGAGCGACGCGCAGACGATCTACGCGTCTCCCAACAACCTCTATGTCGCGACGCAGCGCTGGATCGACCCGCAGACGACCGCCGACCAGCTGCCGGCGACGACCACCGCGATCCACCGCTTCAACATCTCCGATCCCGATCACACGATCTACCGTGCGAGCGGGCAGGTGACCGGCTACCTGCTCAACCAGTTCTCGCTGTCGGAGTACAAGGGCGTCCTGCGCGTCGCCAGCACCGAGCAGCCGGGCTGGTGGGGCGGCGGCCAGGTCCGCGAGAGCGAGAGCTTCGTGACCGTCCTCGACGATCGCGACGGTGGCGTCATGGTGCCGATCGGTCGCGTATCCGGGCTCGGCAAGGGCGAGCGCATCTACTCGGTGCGCTTCATCGACGAGCTCGGTTACGTCGTGACGTTCCGTCAGGTCGACCCGCTCTACACGGTCGACCTCTCGACGCCCTCCGCGCCGAGGGTCACCGGAGAGCTGAAGATCCTCGGCTACTCCGCCTACCTGCACCCCGTCGGGCGCGACCTGCTGCTCGGCGTCGGCCAGGACGCGACCGAGGAGGGCCGGCTGAAGGGCACGCAGCTCAACCTCTTCGACGTCTCCGACGCGCGCGCGCCGAAGCGCCTGCACCAGCGCGTGCTCGGCACCGGCTCGAGCAGCGAGGTCGAGTACGACCATCACGCATTCCTGTACTGGCCCGCCACGAAGCTGACCGTGATCCCGGTCCAGCAATACAGCCAGGACAAGAACGCCGCGTTCAGCGGCGCGATCGGGTTCAGCGTCGACAAGACGGCCGGCGTCGAAGAGGTCGGCCGCGTCACGCACCCGTCCGAGAACGACTACGCGCCGCCGGTTCGCCGCACCGTGGTCGCGGGCGAGCGCGTGTACACGATCTCCGACCGCGGGGTGCGCTCGAGCACCCTGGCCAAGCTCGCCGACGTGGCGTGGGTGCCGTTCCCGGTGCCGCCGGCGCCCGAGCAGCCGCAGCCGGGCGACGCCGTCGCATCGCCGCCACCGCTGCGCTGACGGCTACCCTGAGGGCATGGAATCTCTGACGCTTTGGCTCGTCTGCGCCGGTGTGCCGCTGCTGTTCGGCTTCTGGGCGCAGTGGAAGGTGTCGAGGACGTTTCGCCGCTACAGCGATGTCAGGCCGCGCAACGGCATGACGGGCGCCGACGCGGCGGCGGCGGTTGTGCGCGCCGCGGGCATGCCGGAGATCGAGATCCGCTTCGTCGAGGGTCGGCTCACCGACCACTACGACCCGCGGAACAAGACCCTCAACCTGTCCCCGGACGTCGGGCAGGCGTCCTCCGTCGCCGCGATGGGCGTCGCCGCCCACGAGGCGGGCCACGCGATCCAGGACGCGCGCTCGTATGCGCCGATGCGCATCCGCCAGACGCTCGTGCCGGCGGCGCAGTTCGGCTCGTCGCTGTGGTTCCTGCCCGTCGTGATCGGGTTCATCGTCAGCTCCACCGGCCTCGTGACGGTCGGCCTGGTGCTGTTCGCGGCCGTCGTGCTCTTCCAGCTCGTGACGCTGCCGGTCGAGTTCGATGCCTCGAAGCGTGCGCTCGTCGCATTGAACGAGGGCGGCATGCTCGCCGAGGATGAGCTCGGCGGTGCGAAGGCGGTCCTCAACGCCGCCGCGCTGACCTACGTAGCGGGGTTCGTCGCGGCGCTCGGCCAGCTCGTCTACTTCTTCCTGATCTCGCGCGACTGAGCGCCCGGGCCCCAGAAGTGGGGACCCCCCTCCTGGCCCAATAGCGGACGTTCCTTTTCGGACATCTGGCCGCTCGACGGATGTCGGAGCGGCTCCGGCGTGCCGACAAGTAGTCGTGCGTACCGGGGGCGGTCGCACTCACCCACACACTGAGCAGGAAGGTCCAGGATGCAGGCGTTCAACGGCTCCGTACGGAGCCATCGATTTTTCGGCGTGCTTGTCGCGCTCATCGCCATGCTCGCGCTCGCCGCGTCGCCGGCGGCTGCGAACGTCAACGGCTTCGAGGCCGGCGACGGCAACCAGTCGTGCGACGGCGCCGAGGACTGGGCCTGCACGGCCATCAACCTCTCGCGCGCCGACGACGGCACGCTGAACGTCGACGACGTGTTCGCCGAAGGTTCGAAGGAGGAGGAGCCCGGGTCCTGGGTGTACAGCCCCGACGGCACTCAGGCCAAGGCCGACATCCGCGCCATGTGGCGCGGCTTCGTCGAGAACCCGGACGCCTCCAGCTACCTGTACCTCGCGTTCGCCCGCACCGGCGGCGAGGGCAATGCGTTCGCCAGCTTCGAGCTCAACCAGGCCACGAACACGTGGACGAACGGCAACGGGTCGGTAGTCCCGTGCCGCAGCGACGGCGACGGGCTCATCAGCTACGAGGTTCCCTCGACGGGGACCCAGGTGACCTTGAAGCTCTACAAGTGGGACGGCAGCGGCGGTCCGGCCTCCTGCCCGGACGGCGCCACCGGAACGTGGGTGCCCGGCCTCGTCGTGATGCCGGACCACGAGGGCTCCGTCAACGCCGACGCGGCGATCACCAACACGCTGCCGGGCCTGCCGCTCGGCTCGACGCTCGAGCCCGGCACGTTCGGCGAGGCGGTGCTGAGGATGCCGCAGCTTGCGAGCGCGCTGAACTTCACGAAACCGTGCCAGTACTTCCAGTCGGTGTGGGCGCACACGCGGGCCTCGTCGAGCTTCAGCTCGAAGATGCAGGACCACGTCCTCGGCCAGTCGACGGTCAAGCTTCCCGCGTGCAAGCCGGCCTCGGGCGGGACGCCGCCGCCGACGCCGACGATCAGCGTGCCGGGCTGCGCGACGTCCGGCTCGGTGACGGTCTCCGGCACCGCTGCGCCGGGCGTCCAGGTGCTCGTTCGCGAGAACGGCACGACGGTGGCGCTGGCCGACGCCGACCCCGTCACGGGCGCATGGTCGGCCACGCTCAATGGCGTCAGCAACGGTGCGCACTCGTACACGGCGCGGGCGGTCGGGTCCGGCGGCGACCAGTCCGGCGACACCGCGCCGGTGTCGGTGACGGTTGACACCTCGCCGGATGCCGCCACGACGATCACTTCGCCGGCCGACGGCTCCAGCATGCTGGAGGGACCCCTCGACCTCGCGGGCAAGGCCGAGCCGGGCACGACCGTGACGGTCCGTGACGGCGGGACCGTCGTCGGGACCGCGGTTGCCGACGGCGACGGCGACTGGACGCTGCACCTGAACTCGGTCTCCGCGGGCACTCACGCCTACACGGCTTCGGCGAGCGACGGCTGCAACGCCGGCGCCGACGGAGCCAGCACGGTGACGGTGACCACACCGCCGCCACCGGCGACGCCGACGATCTCCGCGCCGGGGTGCGTGACCGCGAGCTCGGTGACGGTGTCGGGTACGGCCGAGCCGGGCGTCGATGTGCTGGTGCGCGAGAGCGGCGCGACGATCGCGACGACCGCTGCTGACGGTGACGGCGACTGGTCGACGACGCTCAACAGCGTCGCCGACGGCGACCACACGTACACGGCGCGTGCATCCAACGCGAACGGTCAGTCCGGTGACGCGACGGGCGTCTCGGTGACGGTCGACACCTCGCCGGATGTGGCGACCACGATCACTTCGCCCGCCGACGGCGCGAGCCTGGCCGAGGGGTCGCTCGACCTGGCCGGCAAGGCCGAGCCGGGCACGACGGTGACGGTGCGCGACGGCGGGACCGTCGTCGGGACCGCGGTCGCGGACGGCGACGGCGACTGGACGCTGCATCTCGACTCTGTCGACCTTGGTTCGCACGCGTTCACGGCTTCGGCGAGCGATGGCTGCAACGCCGGCGCCGACGGAGCCAGCACTGTGACGGTCGTCCCGCCGCCGGCGACGCCGACGATCTCGGCACCGGGCTGCGCGACCGCGGACTCGGTGACGGTGTCGGGAACGGCAGATCCGGGCGTGACCGTGCTGGTGCGCGAGAGCGGCGCGACGGTCGAGACGACGAGCGCCGACTCCGAAGGCGACTGGTCGACCACGCTCACCGAACGTCAGCGACGGCGACCACACGTACACGGCGCGCGCGTCGGGCCCGGGCGGTCAGTCCGGTGACGCGACGGGCGTCTCGGTGACGGTCGACACGACTCCGGATGCGGCGACCACGATCACGTCGCCCGCCAACGGCGCGAGCCTGGCCGAGGGGTCGCTCGACCTCGAGGGCAAGGCCGAGCCCGGCACCACCGTCACCGTGCGCGACGGCGGCGACGTCGTCGGGACCGCGGTCGCGGACGGCGACGGGCACTGGACGCTGCACCTCGACTCCGTCGACCTCGGCACTCACGCCTACACGGCTTCCGCGAGCGACGGCTGCAACGCCGGCTCCGATGGGGCGAGCACTGTGACGGTCGTCCCGCCGGCGGACACGCCGACGATCTCCGCGCCCGGCTGCGCGACGGCGGACTCCGTGACGGTCTCGGGCACCGCTGAGCCGAACGTCAACATCCTCGTGCGCGAGAGCGGCGCGACGGTCGACACGACCAGCGCCGACTCCGAGGGCGACTGGTCGACCTCGCTCACGAGCGTCGCCGACGGCAACCACACGTACAGGGCGCGCGCGTCGGGCCCGGGCGGCCAGTCCCCCGACTCCGACAGCGTTTCGGTGACGGTCGACACGTCGCCGGATGCCGCGACGACGATCACGTCGCCCGCCAACGGCTCGAACGTGACCACGGGCGAGCTGGATCTTGCGGGCAAGGCCGAGCCGGGCACGACGGTGACAGTCCGCGATGGTGGCACGGTCATCGGGACCCCGGTCGCCGACGGTGACGGCGACTGGACGCTGCACCTGGACTCTGTCGACGCGGGCACGCATGCCTTCGCAGCCTCCGCGAACGACGGCTGCAACGCGGGCTCGGACGGCGCGAGCACGGTGACGGTGATGCCGCCGCCGGCGACGCCGACGATCTCGGTGCCCGGCTGCGCGACCGCCGATTCCGTCACGGTCTCGGGAACGGCTGAGCAGGGCGTCGACGTGCTGGTGCGCGAGAGCGGCGCGACGGTTGCGACGACTAGCGCCGACTCCGAGGGCGACTGGTCCGCGTCGCTGACCGATGTCGCCGACGGCGATCACACGTATACGGCCCGCTCCTCCAACGCGGTTGGCGAGTCCGCCGACGCAGCGTCCGTCTCGGTGACGGTGGACACGTCACCGGATGCCGCGACCACGATCTCAACGCCGGCAGCCGGCGCGTCGCTGACGCCTGGGCCGCTCGATCTCGCGGGCAAGGCCGAGCCGGGCACGACCGTGACGGTTCGTGACGGCGGCACGGTCGTCGGGACGCCGGTCGCCGACGGCGACGGGGACTGGACGCTGCACCTCGACTCGGTGCCTGCGGGCAACCACCTGTACACCGCGTCTGCGAGCGACGGCTGCAACCCCGGCGCCGATGGTCAGCGCACGGCAACGGTCACCACGCCGCCCGCCCAGGACCCGCCGACGACGCCGCCGACGGTCACTCCGATCGTGACCGAGACGCCGGCGCCGATCACGACGATCACGCTCGAGCCGACGCCCGACTCCGGGACGCACGGGGGCAGCACATCGCAGCTGCCGACTCCGCAGGACTGCGTGGGCAAGCCGTTCAGCACGTTCATCAACGACAAGGGCCTCAAGCTCAAGCGCGTCGACTTCAAGGTCGACGGCAAGCGCGTCGCCTCCTCGAAGCGCCGCGACGGTCAGTTCAACTTCGTCGCGAAGATCGACCCGCGCAAGCTGGCGAACGGGTCGCACACCATCGTGGCCGTGCTCATCAGCAAGCGCGCGGGCGTCAAGCCGCGGACGGTGAAGCGCACCTTCAAGCGCTGTGGCACCTGCACGAGCCGCCGCAGCTTCCGGATCCGCGTGCGCAAGCCGCAGGGCGTGAAGATCGTCAGGGCGCGTGTCCTGGTCAACGGCAAGCAGGTCAAGGTCGTCACCGGCAAGCGCCTGACCGCCCTGGTGCACCTGGTAGGCCTGCCGAAGGGCCGCGTGCGGGTCGACATCCGCGGGCTCGGCGACGACGGCAAGACCTACAACGGCACGCGCCACTACCGCACCTGCGTCAAGAAGCAGAAGTCGAGCCGCAAGATCGACCTCTAAGCGACGCCGTCGGCGGCCCGCGCTAGCGTCGCGGGCCGCATGACCGGCGCCGTCGAGATCCTGCCGCCAGCTGACGTGCAGGACACGCTGCGCGCGCTCGCTGCCGATGGCGTCGATGCGCGCGTCGTGCACCTCGACCCCTGGTACAACCGCGGGACCGGCGGCGTGCGCGACGACTACAGGGAGTGGGTGGGCGAGGTGCTCGCGCTCGCGGCGGACGTCGGCGAGCACGTCTTCCTCTGGGGCTTCCCGGAGATCGTGGCCGCGTTCGTGGAGCGGCTGCCGGCGCGGCTCGAGCTCGTCGCCTGGCTCACCTGGTTCTACAAGAACAACCCGTCGGTCATCCGCGGCTGGCGCTCGAGTCAGATGGCGTGCCTGCATCTGGCCCGGCCGGACCACGCGCTCCATCCGGAGCACTTCCTCAACGAGGCGCAGGAACGCCTACGAGCCGAGGGCCGCCTGCGCTACATGCCCGGCCCGACGAGCGTGATCGAAGCAGCGCTCCTGGTCGGCTTCGTCGGTCGCGCCGAGCAGACCGGGCATCCCGCGCAGAAGCCGGAGGCGGTGATCGAGCCGCTGTTGCAGATGACGACGGTCCCCGGCGACCTCGTCATCGACCCGATGTGCGGGTCGGGCACGGTCGGCGCGGTCGCGGGGCGCCTCGGCCGGCGCGCGCTGCTGTGCGACCACGACGAGGACTACACGCGCATGGCCGAGGAGCGCCTCGGCGTCGCGCGCGGCGTGCGGCGCGCGGCTTAGCTGTCGCTCGTGTCGATCTCGTCGGCCTCGCCGTAGACCGCCTTCTCGGCGGCCGCCTCTTCAGGCGGGAAAGCGTCCGCGATCGGGTCACGGCCGCCGTTGCCGTGCGATGCGCTCTCGATCAGCTCGGCCTCCGCGGCCTCGAAGCCCTCGGCCTCGCCGCCGCCCGCCTCCAGCACCGGGTCCATCGCCGGGTCTCCGCTCGAAGGGCCGCCGGGGCCGCCTACGGCCGCCGCGGCCGCTGCGGCCGCCGCCTCCTCGCGGGCGACCAGTTTGTCGCCCTTGGACGGCTGCTCCGCCGGCACCGCGGTCGGCGCGGGGCGAGCGTCGAGCCCGTCGGTGCGCGGGGGCCCGGGCGCAGCGCGCAGTCGCCGCAGGAGGCGCGGCACGGCGGCGAGCGCGCCGGCGGCGAAGACCATCGTCTTGAGGCGTGGCATGACCAAGGACTACCCGTGCGACCGCCGCTCAAGCGTGGCGCCCGCGCGCGGACGCGGGGAGCGAGAAGGTTCGGTCATGAGTGGTTCTGGGCGCGCTCGGCAAGCGACCTGGGCGTGCCCGAAGCCGCCGAGGAGGTCTTCGCTCTCCTAGCGCCGGAGCAGCGCGAGGGGATAAGTCGCTGCAGCTATAGCCGCTAGAGCCGTCGCGCCGTCAGCGTCGCGCTCGTCGTCTTGCCCGGTCGCGAGGCGACGAGCTTGACGCGCAGGTTCCCGCGGCCCACGCCGCGCGCAGCGAGGCTCAGGCGCCGCGTCCCGTCCGCCGGGTACGCGCGCGCCGCGAAGCGCTTGACGAGCCGCGCGCCACGGCGCACCTCGACAGTCACCCTTGCCGGATGCGCGAGCCGGAACGAGATCCCGAGGCGGCGCGCGCGCCCGCGGCCGAACACCGGTCGGTCGAGCGCGAACGCGGTCACAAGGTCGCACGACGCGCGGCGCTCGAACGCGGGCAGTGGGCGCCAGCGGCCGTTCACGCGCCGCACCGCGACGCGGCGCGCGTCGACGATCCCGTTCGGCGCACGCGCGGAGAAGCGCACGACGTAGTAGCCGTCGCGCAGGCGGCCGCGGTAGCGGAAGGCCCGCGTCCGCCTCCCGAGCCGCGCCACGCGCCGGCCGCTGACCGCGTCGAGCACGTCCACCTGGACCCTGGCGGTGCCGCTGCGGGCGAATGAGAGGGCGAGGTCGCGCCCACGACCGGCCGCGCGCACGGCGGTGAACGCCGCCGCCCGCGCGCACGGCGCGCTCTGGCCGCCGCCGGCCGGCGCACCGCCCGCCCGCGGACCGCCCGCCGGGAGCGGCGGCGCCGGCAGCGTGACCTTGTACACGTCCACGGCGCCGCGGCCCGAGCCCGGGAGGATCCCGTCACCCGTCGCGCCGTAGTACGTGAACGTTCCATCGTCGTTGCGGTCGACCCGGAAGATCGCGGACGTCCACGTGTTCGCGTTCTCGGGCGTGAACCACGCGGCTTCCTTGAAGTCGATCGTCCCGTCGATGTTCTCCGTGAAGTCCACGACCTGGGTGCCCTGCGAGTACCAGCCCATGAAGATGCGGTTCTGGCCGGGGATCAGCTGGAACACGTGTGACGTGCAGAACGAGCCCTGCGGCCCTGTGCGCGTCGGTGCTCGGTAGATCGCGCGCTCGCCCGTGGACGTCTTGCCCCAGGCCTTCTGCGCCTCCGCCGCGTCCTTCGGGAACGTCGTCGAGAAGTTCGCGACCGGGAACGCGTGGATGCCGCCGTTTCCGCGCACATTGTCAGCCCCCGGGCTGCAGCCGGCGCTGACCGGCACGACGCCGCCGCCGCGCTCGTCGGTCGTCAGTACGAAGCGCCCCGACTCGGTCAACTCCGACTCGTGCGCCGCGACGATGTCCTGCGTCGCGTCGAACGGTGCCGTCGCAAGGTCCTGCGTCGCACTGAAGCCCATGTGGTGAACGGTGCCGATCCGCCGCACTCCCTCCAGCGACGGCGAGCCGATCTTCAGCCATTCCGAGACCGTCAGCGGCTGCGGCTGGCCGTCGCGGATGCCGTTGACGCAGTCCGTGATCTTGGCGCCGGTGCCGAACTCCGCGCTGCTCGAGTCGCGCACGGCGCACGGCAACGGGGTGCCGCGCGGCTTGTCGTCGCGGAAGTCGGCCGGCGTGCCGTTGTCGTCGAACGCGTTGGACAAGTCGAGCAGCAGCGTCGCGGTGATCGAGGCGCAGGCGAGCTTGTCGTCGGGGTAGATCTCGACCTCGTGGCAGCTCTGGAGATTGCTGCGGAACGTGTGCGACAGCGCCCACTCCGCCTGCGGATAGCGGAAGCGGTAGACCTGCGGCCGACAGCGCGCGCGCTTCTCCTCGAGCGACGTCCCGGCCGGGAAGTCCATGCACGATTTGAGGTCGATCACCTCGAAGCCGTCGAGCGCGTTGCCCGAAGCCTCGTTCGCGCGCTTGCCGTCCGCGCCGACGGCGACGCCGTCCTGCGTGACGTCGAACGCGATGTGCGGCCGCTTCGGGTCGACGTTCACTGTGTGCGCGTTGCCGATGTGGCTGATCAGGCCCAGCTCCTTCGGCGCCGTGGGGTCGGTGATGTCGATGATCTCGATGCCGCCGTTCGGTGCCGACTGCGCGCCCAGGGTGCCGTTGTCGTGGCAACGTCCTGTTGCATCGGTGGCGTCCAGCAGCAGCTGCGCGTCGCGACGGTCCGCGACGGTCGTCGGGCTGTTGAAGATCACGTTGCCCTTCGGCGTGGCCTCGACGTCGTGCTGGAGGCCGGTGGCGGAGGTTGTCGCGGACGGGCACGCCGCTGACGGGTGCGAGCCGACTAGCTGCGGCGCGATCTCGTTGCCGTTCGTCAGTCGCACGATGCTCTGGCCGCCGGCGTTCGGGCCGACGCCGAGCGTCCCGGCGGAGGCGTACATCTCGCCCTTCGACGTGAAGAAGTCGAGGTCCGAGTGCGGGTTGCCTGTGGCGATCGTCGCCAGCAGCTCCCAGCTGGCGTTCGTCCCGCCGGCGTTGAGCTCCGACGACAGGGGGGCGTCCGCGGGCGGCATGAACGCGGGGGCGGGGTGGTCGAAGTGCGCGCCGGCCGGCAGCGCGGCGGCTAGCGCGACGGCGATGGCTGCGCAGG
Organism: uncultured Conexibacteraceae bacterium; assembly: GCA_963832195.1. GTDB lineage: Bacteria > Actinomycetota > Thermoleophilia > Solirubrobacterales > Solirubrobacteraceae > Baekduia. The sequence goes on along the minus strand of CAWHTH010000002.1, from coordinate 511,390 downwards.
GCAGCAGCAGACGGGAGGGCATGCCTGCACAAACGCCGCTGCGGCGGCCAGCTTGCGCTCACGAAAGAGGGCGCCCGCAGGCGCCCTCTTCGCAGCTACTGCCGCTCCCTCACATCATCGGCACGGCGACGTTGCTGAGCGGACCGCTCAACATCTCGTCGTGATGGGCGAGCATCTTGTTGCCGCCGTCCTCGGGGCCGGCGAAGTCGATCGCCGCCGTAACCGCGACGAGGTCGCCGTAGTCCTCGATCACGGGTGCCGTGTACTGCCCGGAATCATGCATGCTGCGCTGTGTCTCCCCTGTGTGTCCCCTGCCTGTGGCGCCCAGGGCGCCCTGCGGCGGGCACTATAAGCAATAGACAGACAACCGGTCAAACGGCAGCGTTCAGTAGAGCCGATGACGGGCGTCATCGCGCTGCGAGCGTCGCGCGGAGAGAAGAGACCGCCGCGCCGTCTTTAGTTCGCCGTGCCCGCTAGCCCATCGGGCCGGACGGCCCGGGGAACGGCAAGTCGTGGTGGTTGTTCTGATTCTTCGAGGCGCCGTCCTCCACGCCGGTGATCGTGATCGCCGCCGTGAGGTCGACGAGGTTCCCGAGGTCCACGACCTCGGGGGCCACGTAAGTCATCGTGGATGGTCCTCCCTGTGGTTGATGGCCGGCACGAACCCCTGCCCGGTCCGGCCCCTTGCGATTAGGCAGGGTATGGGTTACGCCGAAAACCGGTCAAGCGGTGACCAGCGTCCAGTCGCCGTCCTGCACGCCGACCCGCTCGAGCGTGCGGCGCGGCTCGTCCCGGTCCTCCTGGGCGCGCAGCCAGCACTCCGCCGTAAGCGTTCGCCAGAGCCAGAGCGCCCACGTCTGACGTGCGGGACCGGCTGGTGGCGGCTCCGGGTCGAGCAGCTCGCGGCGCAGGACGTCGAGGTCGACGTAGGCCCCGACCCGCGCGGCCGGATCGCAGAGGATCGCGCGTGCGAGCGGCAGGTCCGGGCCTGCCAGCGCGGCGTGGAACACGGCGTCGAATGAGCTCTTGGTCGGGCGCAGCCGCACCTGCTCCGGCATCAGGCCGCGCATCGCCTCGCGCACCAGCGGCCGGCTGTGCTCGGGATGGAACGCGAGCTCCGGCGGCAGCGACAGGATCAGCTCGATCACGTCCACGTCGACGATCGGATGGCGCGACCGCACCCCGCTCAGGGCGCCGCGGCGGCGGATGTGGTCGTAGGCGAGCGCGGGGCCCATGCCCCGCGTCGTGGCGTTGACGAGGTACGCCCACCAGCGCGGGCCGCCGATGCGCTTCCAGGCGGCGGCATCGCTGCTGTCCACGAACGTCCGCGCGAGCCGCGGCGGGAACCACGGTTGCACGTGGCGCTCGTTGGGCCGCACGCGGCGCGACAGCGCGTGCGCCCAGGCCGGCGCGAGCGCGCGCGCCCCGTAGTAGCGCAGCCAGCGGCGCGTCACCCGCGGGGTCACGTTGCCGCCGCCCGGGACGCGGGTCACCAGCTCGGCGGCGCCGCGAACGCGGCCGCGACGCACGTAGTCGGCGATGAGGTACGGCGAGAGTCCGAAGATCTCGTCGCCGCCCTCGCCGTCGAGCATCACGCTCGTGCCGTCGGCGGCGGCGCGCTCGAACAACGGCAACCAGAAGAACAGGTTGGGCGAGACGGGCGGCAGCGCCCAGCGCTCGATGTACGGCAGCACGCCGGTCAGCAGCGTCCCGCGTCGCACGACGATGCGCGTCGACCGGAGCCCGTAGCTCTCGTTGAGGTGCGCGATCAGCTCGGTCTCGTCGACGGTCGGATGGTCGGGGAACGTCGCGGAGTACGAGCGCGCCGGCCGCCGGTCATCGGGGAGCAGCTTCGTCGCCACCGCCCCGATCGTCGAAGAGTCGAGCCCACCCGAGAGCAGCACGCCGCTGTCGGCGGCCGTCGAAGCCCGGCGCTGGACTGCCACTCGCAGCGTGTCCCGCAGGCGCTCCGCCTGCTCGGCGGGATCCGCCTTGCGCGGACGGCGGTAGCGCGGCGACCACCAGCGCCGCGGCGACGGGGTCCTCGTTCCGAGCGTCAGCACGTGAGCGGCGGGCAGACGGTGGACGCCGGCGAAGAGCGTCTTGTCGCCCGGCATCCCGCTCACGCCGAGCCAGTGCGCCAGCGCGGTCTCGTCCGGCTCCGGCCGGCGCGGCAGCATCCGCAGCAGCAGCGCGACCTCGGTCGCAAAGCGCAGCGCGGACCCGTCGAAATGGAAGACGATCGTCCGCCCACCCATCTGGTCGCGCACGAGCAGGCCCCGCTCGCGCTCGCCGTCCCACAGCACCGCCGCGAGGTCCGCGCGCAGCGGCAGTAGCGCCTCCTCGCCGTCCCGCCGCCAGGCCGCGAGCAGCTGCGCCTCCGGCTCGTGCGGCCACGGCGCGTACACGTCACCGTCGATCAGGCACAGCCCGTCCGCGCCGCGTGCGGGCTCGGGGCCTGCGAACGCCAGCGCCAGCGGCCCGAGCACGATCGAGGACACGGGGAGGCCGCCGGCCTCGGGTGCGACCGCCGCCTCGAGCGGGGCCGTGTCCGGGCGGCCGCGGCGGTCCACGCAGCCGGCGAACGGCCGGATCATGTGCTCACCGCCCGTTCGATCGCCGCGGCGGTCGCCCGCGGCGTCGCCCCGCTCGGGATGCGCACGTCGAAGACCGGCACCGAGCGGGCGAGGCGCGCGCAGACGTCGAGCTGGCGAGTCAACCGGCGGGGCTCCTGCCAGGCGAGGTTGAACGTGCTGGCCAGGAGCACGCGCGGGTCCGGCGCCTGCACGCGTGTGACGCGCGGACGGCTGCCGGCGCCGGTGCGCTGCAGGACGGCCAGTGCCCCGAGCGGGAGGGCCGTCGCCCGCCGCGGGACCGCGATGCGGACCTCGTCGGCGTTCGCGCCGAGAACCGCGCCAAGCCGCTCGACGTCCACCGCGGAGGCGACGTCTGCGCGCAGTGTCAGCAGCCCGGGCCCGGGGTGGACGGTCAGCTCGGGGTCGATCGCAGCGACGTCGTCGGCGACGAGACGGTGGCCACGGGCCAGGAGCTCGGCGGTGAGTGTGCTCTTGCCCGCGCGCGACGGCCCCGTGATCGCAACGGCACGCTCGCCGACCTCCACCGCGGCGGCATGGAACACCTCGCGGCCCCGCAGCAACGCCGCGAACGGGAGCACCTGTGCGACGAGGTAGCGCTGCCAGCGCCATTCGGCCTGGCGCACCGGGGCGCAGCGGGCCGTCGTGGCCGCGGCGTCGAGCAGGTACGTGCCCCAGCCGCGCGCGCGCAGCAGCAGCCCGGCGTGCGGATGGTGGTCAACCGTCGAGTAGGGACGGCGGTCCGAGATCCGCACCGCGCCGTCGCGCGGCCAGGCCTGCAGCAGCGCGCTGCGCGGCTCGCGCCCCATCCGCAACGGTGGCCCGTCGCGCACCTCGTCGGCCGGCACCTCGGTGCCCGGCACCGACACGTCCCCTTCGAGATCGAGCCCGAACGCCCGCCGTCGGTCAGGCGGCGGGGCGTTCATCGATTTCGATGAGCCCCCGCTCCAGCAGCGAGTTGCACAGGCCTTCGAGATCGCGCGTGACCATCTCGACGTCGACGTCGAACTCCGTGGCCATCTGCTCGGCCGTCGCGCGCGCGTCGTGCGTTTCCTCGAGCAGCTCCAGCATCCGCCCGGCCGTCGTGTTCAGGCCGTGGTACTGCCCGGTGCGCAGGTTCAGCAGGACCGTCTCGGCCTCGAACGCGCGATGGACGACGTGCTCGGGCACGACGATCCGGCCGCTCGGAAGTCCCTCCGTAGCGCGTTCCTGGTCGCTCACGCGCGGAAGTATGCACAGATGAGGCGCCTACCGGCTAGCAATCGCTTCGGCCAGCGCCGCCGGCGACACATCCAGCGGCGCGCGCAGAGCGAGCACTTCGGCCTGCTGCACAAGGCTCGACACCATGTCGAAGCGCGCGGCCTCGCGTCCGGGCGCGGACCCGCTGTGGAGGACATGGGCGAGGAGCGGGACCGGGCTCGTCACGCGCTCGAGCTCCACCGCGGGGTGATCGCCGCGGTCCAGCAGCACCACCACGCGCAGCGGGACCGGGCCGACCGCGCCGTTGCGCGCGACGACCCACGCTTCGCCCCCGATGTCGGCGACGACGGTGCCCAGCTCCTCCGGCGCCGGGCCGAACGCGCGCTGCCGCGCGAGGTTCATCACCGGCGGCCCGGGGTGGGCGAGCGGACCGGCCGCGCCGGTCTGCACCGCGACGATGTCGTCCGCGACCAGGCTCGCGCCGCGCGCCAGCAGCTCGGCGACGAGCGACGTCTTGCCGCCGCCCATCCCCGCTGCGACGGCGGTCGCGCCGTCGTCGTGCGCCACGGCGCCCGCGTGCAGCGCTTCGGCCCCGTGCCGCAGCGCCGCGCTGCCGAGCGCGCTGTCGAGCACGAACCGCTGCCAGGCGGGGTCCTCGGGATCCGGGCCCCAGCAGCGCAGGAGCCCGCCTTCCTGGTCTAGGTGAAAGACGCCCGCGTCCTCCCATTCGATCAGCAGGTCGCCGGCGGCGCCGGACTCGTAGCGCACGGCCCGCCCGTCGACACGGCGCTCGCCCACGCGGCGCGGCTCAGCCGGGCCGCTGAAGCCCGCTGCTGCTTCTTCGCGCGGGGCGAGAACCGCGCGCAGCTGCGCCTCCCCCGTCCCCGGGCTTGCGGCCCCCGCCAGGGCTGCCGGCATCGGCACGTCGAGGTCTACGCAGAGCCCGTAGGCGGACAGGCGCATCGAGCCTGCACCCTACGGGCACGGTTCTGTCCGGTGGGTTTGCGAAGGTCGCCGCGCCATCCGTCCAGGAGGTGACCCGTATGGGCATCGAGTTCTACGACGTCAAGTCGCGCCAGAAGGTCGAGATCCCCGAGTCCGAGATTCGCAAGACGACGTACACGAAGGAAGGTTCCTCGAGTGTGCGCTACGCCTTGCGTGCCACGTACCAGGGGACGAACCTGACGAAGTTCGTCAAGCAGGAGGACTGGGAGCGGCTGAACGTCCCCGAGGAGTAGTCGCCGCTGCGGCACCCCGTTAGTGTCGCGGGGTGCCCACAGTCGAGACGATCGGTGGGCCGATCGACGTAGCGTCGCTCGGCACCACCCTCATGCACGAGCACATCTTCGTGCTCAGCCCCGAGATCCAGACCGCCTATCCAGGCGCGGAGGGCTGGGATGAAGAACGCGAGGTCGCGAAGGCCCGCGAGAAGCTGCGCGCGCTCAAGGAGCGCGGCGTGGACACCATCGTCGACCTGACGGTTGTCGGCACCGGCCGCGACGTGAAGCTGGTCCAGCGCGCGCTCGAGGGCACCGGCCTCAACGTCGTCGTCGCCACCGGGATCTACACGTACGACGCGGTCCCGAAGTTCTTCCACTTCCGCGGCCCCGGCACGGAGCTCGGCGGGGACGACGAGCTGATGATCTCGCTCTTCGTGCGTGACATCGAGGAGGGGATCCAGGGCACGTCGATCAAGGCCGGGATCCTCAAGTGCGCCACCGACGAGCCCGGGATGACGCCAGGCGTCGAGCGCGTGCTGCGCGCCGTCGCCCAGGCGCACCTGCGCACGGGCGTCCCGATCTCGACGCACACGCATGCGCCGACGCGGCGCGGCCTCGAACAGCAGCAGGTCTTCAAGGAAGAGGGCGTCGACCTGGGCCGCGTGATCATCGGCCACTCCGGCGACACGACCGACTGCGACTACCTGGAGGAGCTGATCGCGAACGGCTCCTACATCGGGATGGACCGCTTCGGCATCGACGTCCAGCTGCCGACCCAAGAGCGGACCGAGACCGTCGCCGAGATGTGCCGGCGCGGGCACGCGAACCGGATGGTGCTCAGCCACGACGCCGCGTGCTTCATCGATTGGCTGCCGAACGAGGCGATCCCGATGGTGCTGCCGAACTGGCACTACCACCACATCCACGACGACGTCCTGCCGGCTTTGCGCGAGCGCGGCGTCTCCGAGGACGACATCGAGCAGATGCTCGTCGGGAACCCGCGGGACTTCTTTGGTCAAGCGGGCTGACCACATCCGGTAAAGCGACTACACTCTAGGCGTGTTCACGCCCGTGCGGACACGGCGGACATTCGAGGAGGCCGCCGAGCAGATCGCCGACCACATCCGCACCGGCCAGCTCGGCGTGGGCGAAAAGCTGCCGGGCGAGCGCGCGCTGGCCGCGCAGATGCAGATCAGCCGCCCGACCCTGCGCGAGGCCGTCAAGGTGCTCGCCGACGCAGGCGTGCTCGAGGTTCGCAGCGGCCCCGGCGGCGGCATGTTCGTCGCGACCGACATCGTGCCGGTCGAGCTCGTGCGCGAGCGCCAGTCGATGCGGCTGACCGAGGTCGCGGGCGTGCTCGAGGCGCGCCGGATGATCGAGCCGCGCGTCGCGCAGCTGGCCGCCGTGCGCGCCACGGACGAGGAGCTCGAGGCGATCGCGCGTACGATCGCCGCAATGCGCGAGCTCGTCGCCGGCGGCTGGAGGCCCGAGCACGAGGACCGCTTCCTCGCGCTCGACGTGCAGTTCCACCTGGCGCTCGCGCGCGCGTCGGGCAACCCGACGGTGGAGTCGCTCATGCGCCTGCTGCTGCGACGGCTGGAGATCGCGCGCGACATGGCGATGCACATGCCGCTCGTCCCCGAGTGGACGATCGCGATCCACGAGCGCACGCTTGGCGCGGTCCGCTCCGGCGATCTGGCGGAAGTCGAGGCCGTGATGGACGAGCACCTGAACAAGATGGAGCAGGTCTGGGAACAAGAGACCGAGCGGGCCCTCGTGCGCCCGCTCCCTGAGTTTTTGATCCCCCTGACGCAAGGGAGCCGCAGTGCCTGACACCGAGCAGACGACCGAGACGAGAACCACGCCCGCGGCGCCCGCGGGCCAGTCCTCGGCGCCAGTGAAGCTGAGCCGTCCCGGCGTCAGCATCCAGGACAAGTACCTGCTCGAGCAGGGCACGATCTTCCTCTCGGGCATCCAGGCGCTCGTCCGCGTGATGCTCGACCAGCACCGCGCGGATCGCCGCACCGGGCTGCGCACCGCGATCTTCGCGTCCGGCTACCAGGGCTCGCCGCTCGGCGGCCTGGACAAGGAGATCATGCGGCTGCGCGACGTCGCGACGGAGCATCACCTGCTCCTCACCGCCGGCCTCAACGAGGAGCTGGCGGCGACCGCGGTCTACGGCTCGCAGCTCGTGCAGTCGCTCCCGGGCCCGCGCTACGACGGCGTGGTGGGCTTCTGGTACGGGAAGAACCCCGGCCTCGATCGCGCGATGGACGCGCTGCGCCACGCGAACTTCGCGGGGACGCATCCGAGCGGCGGCGCGGTCGCGCTCGTCGGCGACGACCCCTCGTGCAAGTCCTCGACGCTGCCGAGCTCGGCCGACGCGACGCTCGCCGCGCTGAACATGCCGACGTTCTTCCCCGGCACGCTTCAAGAGGTGCTGGACCTCGGGTTGCACGCGATCGCCTGCTCGCGCGCCTCCGGGCTCTGGAGCGCGGTGAAGATCGTGACCAACGTGGCCGATGCCGCCGGGACCGCTCAGGTCTGGCCAGAGCGCGTGGTGCCCGTCATGCCGACCGTCGAGTTCGAGGGCAAGCCCTACCGCCACCAGCCGTCGGGCCATCTCCTGGCGCCGGCGTCGCTGGACCTGGAACGAACGCTCTTCGGCCCGCGAATTGCGCTCGCGCGCGAGTACGCGTCCCTCAACGGGCTCAACCCGGTCAGCCTGCCGACGCGCGACGCCTGGCTGGGGATCGTCGCGCCCGGGAAGGTCTACTACGAGCTGCTGCAGGCGCTGCGCGACCTCGGCCTCGACCAGCGCGACGTCGAGCATCACGGCGTGCGGCTCATGAAGGTCGGGATGCTGTACCCGCACGACCGCCGGGCGTTCAGAGAATTCGCGCGCGGCCTCGACGAGATCCTCGTCGTCGAGGAGAAGCTGCCGTTCCTCGAGACGGCGGTGCGCGACGCGCTCTACGGCACCGCCGACGCGCCCAGAATCGTCGGCAAGTGCGACGAGGAGGATCGCCGGCTCCTGCCGGCGGAGCTCGACCTCGACGCCGACGCGATCGCGCTTGCGGTCGCCGACCGCCTCGGCCGCCGCGTGCACATCGACTCCGTGCGGGCGCGCGCGGAGGCAATCGAGGCGCGGCGCAACGCGGTTCGCGGCGGGCCGCTGCCGATCGCCCGCACTCCCTACTTCTGCTCCGGCTGCCCGCACAACACGTCGACGGTGAACCCCGACGACACGCTGCTTGGTGCGGGCATCGGCTGCCACACGATGATCCTGCTCGCGCCGGAGGGCCGCGGCGTCGTCACCGGCATCACGCAGATGGGCGGGGAGGGCGCCCAGTTCGCGGGCATCCAGCCGTTCACCGACTCCGAGCACTTCGTGCAGAACGTCGGTGACGGCACGCTGCATCACTCCGCGTCGCTCGCGATCCGCTTCGCGATCGCGGCCAAGCTCAACGTCACCTACAAGGTCCTCTACAACCAGACGGTTGCGATGACCGGCGGTCAGGACGTCGTCGGTGGCCTGTCGGTGGCCAAGCTGTGCCGCGAGTTCGAGATCGAGGGCGTCAAGCGGATCATCGTCACGACCGAGGACACCGGTCGCTATCGCGGTGTCGCGCTGCCGCAGATCGCCGAGGTCAGGCCGCGCGAGCAGCTCGCGGAGTCGCAGGCCCAGCTCGCCGCGGTCAAGGGCGTCACGGTGCTGATCCACGACCAGCAGTGCGCCGCCGAGGCGCGGCGCCTGCGCAAGCGCGGCAAGGCACCCGACCCGCCGCAGCAGATCCACATCAACGAGCGCGTGTGCGAGGGCTGCGGCGACTGCGGCAAGAAGTCCTCGTGCCTCAGCGTGCTGCCCGTCGACACCGAGTTCGGGCGCAAGACGCAGATCCACCAGGCCTCGTGCAACAAGGACTACTCGTGCCTCAAGGGCGACTGCCCTTCGTTCCTGGTCGTGGTCCCCAAGGCGCGGCGGGACTCCGCGCCGCCGGTCCGTTTCCCCGAGGTCGACCTGCCGACGCCCACCTTGCGCGTGCCGCGCGACGACTTCCTCGTGCGCATGCCCGGCGTTGGCGGCACGGGCGTGGTCACCGTGTCCCAGATCCTGCAGATGGCGTCGATGCTCGACGGCAACCACTGCTTCGGGCTCGACCAGACCGGCCTCTCGCAGAAGGGCGGCCCGGTCGTGTCCGACGTGCGAATCGCGCGCGAGCGCATCGAGGGCTCGAACAAGTCGTCGGCCGGGGGCGCCGACCTGCTGCTCGGCTTCGACGTGCTGGGCGCCGCGAACCCGAAGAACCTCCTCGTCGCCGATCCCGAGCGGACGGTTGCCGTCGTGAACACGGCGGCCGTGCCGACGGCGGCGATGGTCACTGACACGCAGGTGCGCTTCCCGGCGCAGCGCCGTAACCGCGAGGCGATCGACCGCGTCACGCGCGCCGGCGAGAACGTCTACCTCGACGCGCAGCGGCTGTCGGAGACGCTGTTCGACGACCACATGCCGACGAACACCGTGATGCTCGGCGCCGCCTACCAGCAGGGTTGCCTGCCGGTCTCGGCCGCCGCAGTGGAGCAGGCGATCCGTCTCAACGGCGCGGCGGTTGAGAAGAACCTCGCTGCGTTCGCCTGGGGCCGCGCGGCGGTCGCCGCGCCGGAGCTCGTGCGCGAGGTGCTCGAGGGCGCGCCGCCGCCGCCGCCGGTGCTCGACGGCGCAGCCGTCGAGATCGTCGACGCCACCGGCGCCGAGGGCGAGCTGCGGCGGCTGCTCGAGCTGCGCGTGCCCGAGCTGATCGCCTACCAGAACGCCCGCTACGCCCGCGAGTACGCGGAGGCCGTTGCGGCCGTGGCGCGCCTGGAAGGTGAGCGCGGCGCGCCGGGCGAGACCGCCGTCGTCGAGGCGTATGCGCGCCAGCTCTACAAGCTCATGGCATACAAGGACGAGTACGAGGTCGCGCGCCTGCACCTCGACGCGTCTGAGCGGGCCCGAATCGAGGAGGAATTCGGGCGTGGCGCGCGCGTGAAGTTCGCGCTCCACCCGCCGCTGCTGCGCGCGCTGGGCCTCAAGCGCAAGATCAAGCTCGGCGCGTGGTGGATGCGCCCGATGTTCGCCGTCATGTACCGCTTCCGCGGGCTGCGCGGCAAGCCCGTCGACGCCTTCGGCTGGCCGAAGGTCCGCCGCGTGGAGCGGGCGCTGATCGGCGAGTACCGCGAGCTGATGGACCGCGCGCTCGAGCACCTCGACCCGTCGCGGCATGAGATCGTCGCCCGGCTCGCCGACTCGCCGGACACGATCCGCGGCTACGAGGAGATCAAGCTCGGCAACGTCGAGCGCTGGCGCGAAGAGGTCGCGTCGCTCGAGCAGCGCCTCGCGGGCGGCGCGGCCGGCGCAGTCACGCTGCCGGTGATCCAGTCGTAGGGTCGACCAGCTCGCAAAGGAGCGTCGACCAGCCGAAGTCGTGGGCGCCCATGCCGCGGCCGCTGCGCGCCTCGTAGTACTCGCGAAATCCCTCGCGGGCGACGACCGCCTCCAGGCGCTGCGCCATCCGGTCCGCCTCGTCGACGCGGTCCAGGCGGCGCAGGCCGAGTGAGACGAGCCATGCGGAGTTGACCCACGACGGGCCGCGCCAGTGGCGGTGGCGGCCCCAAAACGTCTCGCGATCCGAATGCGACGGGTCGTCGAGCGCGACGGCCGGGAGCGGCACGCCGTCGTCGAAGCGCGGCGCCGTCAGCACCTCGTCCACGAGGCGATGGCCGATCTCGTCAGGGAGGTCCGGCAGCGCGAGCGGCGCGAGCGTGTCCCAGGTGACGGGCCGCTGCTTCGGGGCCGTCGGCCGCGCCGCGTTGCGCACGTCGTCGTGGAAGCGTCCGCGGCGCTCGTCGTAGAAGCGATCGAGCAGGGCCGGCGTAGGCGACGGATGGCCGAGCGCCTGCTCGCTGAGTGCCCAGAGCACGTTCGTGAGCACCTCGCAGACGACGGCGCCGCCGCCCGCGGCGATGCGGCGGGCGTCGAAGCCGAGCCGCCGGTTGCGGCGGATCAGCAGCGGGAACAGCGGGCGCCCCTGGGCGAGGCGGCCCCACACGTGGTCGAACTTCGGCAGCGCGTCCATGCCCGACTCGTCGGGCTGGATCAGCCACAGCAGGCCGTCGCCCTCGAGGTCGCGGTTGGCGAGCAGCCAGTCACGATGGCGCGCGAGGCGCGGCTCGGCCGTCGGGTCGCCGACGACCAGCGACCACGCCCACGCCAGCAGCGGGGGCTGGATCGTCCGCGTCATCAGGTCGTCGCGCGACGCGATGTTGTAGCGCCGCGCGCGCTCCCAGTTCAGCGGTGCGCCCCAGAGGATGGTGTGGCCGATGAAGCCGTCGGGCTCCATCGCCTCCAGCAGCGTCTCGAGCTCGCGGCGCGCCCCCGCCGGGTCGAAGCGGCGGCGTACGATCGCGTGAAAGCAGGAGTCCCAGTACCACTGCCACGGATACGAGCGCGGCGACGGGACTGAGAAGGCGTAGCGGTGGCCGCGGTACTCGCCCTCACGCCAGTTGCGCTCGAGCAGAGCGCGAGACTCGGCCGCGACGTCGAAGGGCTGCAACGGGGTCAGACTCGTTTCACCCGCTGGGGCAGGCGGAGCTGAAACGCCTCCTGTGAAACGAGTCTGACCCCGTTTCAGCCGACTAGGCGGCTTCGCGCACTGCGAGGACGCTGTCGTCGGCCGCGAGCTTGCGCAGGGCACGCTCCTCGGCCTCGCGAGCCGCGCGCGGGGCGAGGCCCAGCGCACGGGCGGCCTGCGTGATGGTGTGCTCGCCCTCGCCGGTGGTCCCGAAGCGCAGCTGGATCACGTTGCGCTCGGTCTCCGGGAGGCGGGCGACGGCATTGCGCAGCGCGGCTGCTGCGCCGGCGCGCACGACTTCCTCTTCGACGCCCTCGCCCTGGACGGGCAGCAGGGCGCCGAGCGTGGTCTCGCCGTCCTCGCTCACGGGCGAATCAAGGCTGGCGAGCGCGCGGTCGCGCTCCTTGAGCAGTTCGATCTCGTCGACGGTCAGGTCGGCCTCCGCGGCGATCTGCTCCAGCGTCGGCTCCTCGCCGAGCTTGGCGGTCAGCTCGCGCTCGATCCGGGCGATCTTGCGGGCGCGCTGCGCGACGTTCGCGGGCAGGCGGATCGTGCGGCCGGAGTTGTCGAGGCCGCGCTGCAGCGCCTGGCGGATCCAGATCGTGGCGTAGGTCGAGAAGCGGAAGCCCTTGCGGTAGTCGAACTTCTCGGCGGCGCGGATCAGCCCGAGCATGCCTTCCTGGACGAGGTCCTCGAGCGAGAGGCCCTGGCCGACGTAGTGGCGCGCGACCGACACCACGAGGCGCAGGTTGGAGTTGACCAGGAGGTCCTTGGCGGCGAGGTCGCCGCGCTCGATCCGCTGCGAGAGCTCGATCTCCTCGGCGGGCATGAGCAGGCGGTAGCGACTCGCGCGGCGCAGGAGCAGGTCGAGCGGATCCGCGAGCACGTAGTCAGGCGTCAGGTGATTCTGGGTCTTCAAGAGGTCCTTTCAGGGGGGAGGGGAACCTCGATCGGGGCAAACCCGATGCGAGTAGTAGGAATTATAGACGAAAACGTTGTCTGAGCAACTTCCACCTGGTGGCGCGCCGGTCTTGGTTACCCAGAACGCGGGTTCGAGCCCTAAGTCGCGGTCCCTTTGCACTGTCTGACGGCGGGGATCCTGTTGCACTACCGCCGCCCCCGCCCCGAGGGGCTACTCTCAGCAGATGGTCTCATTCGGGTTCGACCCCAACCAGCCGGGCGCCCGTCGCCTGGCGCGCTGGGCGAGCGAGCTGCGCGACTCGACCACGGTGGAGCTGCGCGTCCTGTTCGTCGATGCGGGTCAGGCCTACGGGCCGGGTGAGCACGTCACCCTCCCGCGCCCGCTCGCCGACGAGATGGTCGCCGCCGGCGAGGCTGAGCGCGTAGAGCTCGACTGAGAGGGCCATCCCTCTAGCATTCGGCGCCCCTCGTGCCCCGCCGGATCCTGATCCTCTCCTGGGAGTACCCGCCCGTGATCGAGGGCGGCCTCGCGCGGCACGTGCGCAAGCTCTCGGAGGCGCTCGTGCGCGAGGACGACATCGAGGTCCACGTGCTGACGCGCGGCGCGGAGCGCAGCCGCACGCTCGAGGAGGAGCGCCACGGCGTGATCGTGCACCGCGTGCGCGAGCCGGAGTACCCGCGCGAGCTGCGCGAGTTCGTCGCCTGGGTGCACCGCATGAACGACGACCTGCTCGTGCGCGGCCGCGAGCTCGCGGACGAGCACAGCTTCGACCTGGTCCACGGGCACGACTGGCTAGTCGCGGTCGCCGGCAAGCGGTTGGCCGATGGGATCGGCTGCCCGTTCGTGACCACCATCCACGCAACCGAGTACGGGCGCCACCAGGGCTGGGTCGACAAGCCACCGCAATCGGACATCCACCGCACCGAGCGCTGGATGGCGCACGCGGCCGACCAGGTGATCGTCTGCAGCCACTACATGCGCGGCCACGTCGCCGACATCTACGAGCTGGACGAGGCGCGGGTCGAGGTGATCCCGAACGGCATCGATCCCGACGACCTCCAGCCCGTGGGCGATCTCGATGCGCTGCGGTCCCGCTTCGCGGCGCCGGACGAGAAGCTGGTGCTTCTGGTCGGGCGGCTCGTCTACGAGAAGGGGTTCCAGCTCGCCCTCGACGCGCTCCCGGGCGTCATCGATCGCGTCGGCGGCGTTCGCTTCCTAGTCGCCGGGTCGGGCACCCACGAGGCCGAGCTCAAGCGCCAGGCGACGCTCCTGGGGCTAGATCGCCACGGCACGTTCCTGGGTTGGATCGGCGACGACGTGCTGCACTCGCTGTACAGGATCGCCAATCTGGTCGTGGTCCCGTCGATCTACGAGCCGTTCGGCCTCGTAGCGCTCGAGGCGATGGCGAGCGACTGCCCGTGCATCGTGGCCGACACCGGCGGCCTGCGCGAGGTCGTCCCGGACGAGCGCGTCGGGTTGCGGTTCCCCGCGCGCGATGCGCGCTCGCTCGCGCGGCTGATCGAGCGCGTCCTCACGGACGACGGCCTGCGCGACCGGCTCGTCGCCCAGGCATCCGAGCACGTGCTGCGCTTCGACTGGGGCGACGTCGCGCGCCGCACGGCGGCGACCTACGAGTCGCTGCTGGAGCGCGCGACCGTCTCGCGCTTGCAATAACCCGTCGCACCGGATAGAAGAGCGTCTTCGCTCAGGGGAAGCGGGCCGCAAGGGGCTCGGGAGCGGGCGTCTCCGCAATCAACGAGTGAGGAGTCTCATGAAGCGAGTCGTGCTTCCCTGCGCCATCTGCGCGCTCATGCTCGCGGCGGCCGCGCCGGCCGTTGCGCTGAAGGTCGCCGATCCCACGCCGAACCAGGTGTTCAGTGACACGTCCGACAACGGCGGCAACCAGGGCTACGTCGAGGTGGCGTCCGACGACGGCTCGGGCAATCTCGTGCGCGCCTGCAACGAGAACGAGGCCACGCCCGCGGGCGACGACCTGACCGGCTACATCTGGGTCAACCCGAGCGGCGAGGACACGACGGCGACCTACGGCAACGAGACCATCGGCGCCGGTGACGAGGACGGCGAGGACAGCACGACGCCGCAGGACGTCGACGAGGACACGAACGACGACTGTGAGGGCAACGACAACGATCCGGACCCCACGCCGTAACAGCTGACGACGGCTGACAGCGAAGCGGCCGGGCTAGCCCGGCCGCTTTGCGTTTTGGTCGACGGTTTCGCCGCCCGGCCACGTTGAAGGCTGCGATGCGCGCCCCCGCCCTGCTGATCGCAGTCCTCGCGCTCGCCGCCGCGCCGCCGGCGAGCGCCGAGCAGCTCGAGGAGCTCGAGCTGCCGACCCGCGACGGCGACACCGTCCACGTCGAGATCGCGCGACCGGACGGCGGCGAGAAGGTGCCGATCATCCTCACGTACTCGCCGTACAACACGCTCGCAGGCAACCCCCTGGGCAACCTCGGGTCGGGCAGCGCGTGGATCGAGAAGGGGTACGCGCGGGCCTACGCGGACGTGATCGGCACGCGCAACTCGACCGGCTGCTGGGACTACGGCGGGCTCCGGGAACAGCGCTCGGGCGTGGATGTGGTCAACGCGCTCGCGAAGCAGCCGTGGTCCAACGGCAAGGTCGCGATGACCGGCGTGAGCTACGAGGGCACGACCGCGACGATGGTCGCTGCCGCGGGCACCGAGGCGCCGGGCCTGGCCGCGATCGTGCCGGTGGCGGGGATCAGCCGCTGGTACGGCTACGCCTACCAGGACGGCGTGCGCTACGCGCTCAACAGCGAGGAGGTCACCGACGAGGGGATCGACACGCCGCTCGGCTTCGACTTCGGCTTCGGCCGCACGCCGCCGGACCGGCCGGACAGCGCCGCGGCGTTCATCGACCGCCTCAACCCGTGCGACGCGCTGGACCACACGATGCACGGCTACAGCGAGACGCCGGACTACGACGAGTTCTGGCTCCAGCGCGATTACCGCAAGGACGCGGCGCGCTTCCGCGTCCCGGTGATGGTCGTCCACGGCTGGCAGGACTACAACGTCAAGCAGAGCGAGGGCGTCGACCTGTTCGAGCAGCTGCCGGTCGACAAGCCGGCGACGGCGACGCTCGAGGGCGTGCCGTTCAAGCTGCTGCACATGCACCAGGCGCCTCACAGCGACGGCGCCGGGGACGAGTACACCAAGCGGCTGGATGACTTCTTCGCGCGCACGCTGAAGGGCGAGGCCAACGACGTCGAGTACCAGGACGCGGTCCGCAGCCAGGGCCGCCGCGAGGGCATGGCCGGGAAATTCACACGAACCTCGAGCTGGCCGCCGCCGGGGACGCGCGCGGTGTCGCTGCAACTAGGCGAGCGCGACGGCAGCGGCATCCTCGAACCCGACGTGGCCGGCGGGGCGGCCGAGTCCTCGTTCACCGACCCCGGGACCGCGACCGAGGAGGCCGCGCTGGCGGCGTTCCCGCAGACGCTCCCGGGCCAGCTCGTGTACGTGACGAAGCCGCTCGAAGAGGAAGTGCGCCTGGCCGGGACCGCGGTTCTGCGCGCGCGCGTGAAGCTGGACGGCGCCGGCGGGCACCTGGCGCCGACGCTGATGGACATCGGACCCGACGACGTCGCCGTGCCGATCACGCGCGGCTTCCTGAACCTGCTCTACCGCGGCGGGCTGGCACGCAGCGTGCCGGTGCCGGCCGGGGAGCAGATCGAGGCCGGTGTGCGTTTCGCGCCCCAGGACCAGGTCGTGGCCGAGGGTCACCGCATCGGGTTGCTCGTCGCCTCGTCGAACACCGTGTGGGCGCTGGCGCCGCGGGAGCGCCGCGAGGTCACGGTCATGCACTCCGGGTCGCGGCTCGAGCTCCCGCTCGTCGGCCCGGTCCCCGATCCCGTCGCCGGGCCGAGCCGGCCGGTCGCGCCTGTGCGCCCGCGCGCCCGGCTGACCGTCGCGGTCCGACGCGTGCGTGCGGGCCTGATCCGGGTCTTCGGGCGCGCGCCGGCGCGGGCCCGGCTCACTGTCCGCCTGCGCCGTGGCGAGCGCTCGCTTGCGATCCGCCGGGCGACCGTGCCGCGCTCCGGACGCTGGTCGCTACGGATGCGCGCACGCGGGGCAGGGCGCGTGCGCGCGGTCGTGAGCGCGCGACTGATCGGCGGGCGCCGGCTGAACGCGCGGTCGCGCGCTATCGCCCTGCGCTAGGCCTCAGGAGCCGCGCGTGCGGATGATGATGTTGCGCTTCGTGGAGTAGTCCGCGACGTCGTACGCCCTCAGCGCCACCGTGTGGGCTCCGCGGCGCAGGCGCGCGGCCGTGACGACGAAGACGCCGCCGCCGTAGAACCGCGGCGTGAGCGTCCGCGTCACGGTCTTCACGCAGGTCGTGCGGCGCCCGTTGCGGCGGCAGCTGCGGCGCACGCGCGTGCGCAGCTTGGCCTCCAGCGCGCGCACGCCGGAGGCGTCCGTCAGCACGAGCGTGAGCTTGCAGGTGGTCCGCGAGCACGCGCGCGAGCGGAGCGCGATCGCCGGGCCCGTGGTGTCCGCCGCGGCGACGGGGACGTCCGTCCTCGGGGCGATCGGATCGGGCGCGGGTGCGGGCGCCGGGTCGGTCGGCTGCTCGCCGGGCGGCGCCGCGGCGGGAGCGGTGACGGCGGCGGTGCGCGCGCTCACTGCCTCGGCGGAGCCGCCATTGTTCGTCGCCTTGACGCGGCACGCGATCGTCGTGCCCTCGTCGGCGGTCTGGACCGTGTAGGTGCTGCCCGCCGCGTAGGTGCGCACGACGGTCTTCGCGTCGCCGGCGTAGCGCTCGAACTGGAAGCTGTAGCTCGGCGAGCCCGTCCACGTTCCGGGGGCGCAGTTGAGCGACGTGCCGATCTGCGGGCTGCCGCTGATGCCGGGCAACTGCACGTTGACCGGGGGCTCGACGGTGGTGCTGCCGGTCAGGAACTGGCGGATCGAGCTCTGCCAGACCTCCGTGTAGACGCCGGGGTTGCCGGGCCAGGCGCAGCCGAGGCCCCAGCTGACGATGCCCGCCAGGCGCCACGCGCGCGCGGCGCTCGTGTCGACGTCATATACGAGCGGGCCGCCGCTGTCGCCCTGGCAGGAGTCCTTCCCGCCCGTGCCGGCGCAGAGCATCAGCGTCGCGATGATCCAGTTCGTGTCGGCGTAGCAGGCGCCGTCGGCCACGAACGGGACCTCGACGGAACGCAGCTCGTCCGGATAGGACGGCGGCGTCGTCTCGTCGTCCGGCGCGTACTGCACGGTGCTGCCCCAGCCGCTCACGAGCAGCGTGTCGGAGGCGTCGTTGATCGCCGCCGCCTCCGCCGCGGTGATCGGGGTCAGCGCCTTCGCCTTCGTGCCGCTCAGGTCGAGCGCGGACTCGAGCTCCAGCAGCGTCGCGTCGTACCCGAACGAGACGTCGTCCCAGCTCGAGTGGACCGTGATCGTCTTGACGCCGACGCGCTGGCCGTTGTCCTCGTCGCTCAGCAGCGACACGCCGGCGAGCACGTCGATCTGCGACGGCTGGACCTGCTGGCCGTTCTGCTCGAAGACGCAGTGCGCGGCGGTCATCACGTGGGTCGCGTCGCGGATCGTCCCGCCGCAGAACTGGCCCTGCAGGGCCGACTGGTTGTGGCTCACGATCGCGACCTGCCAGGGCACGGTCTCGATCGTCGTGGCGACGCCGCCGACGATGCGGGAATCGGCGCCGGCGGGTGCGGCCAGGACGAGGCTGAACAGGGCGGTGATGGACAGACGCAGGATCAGACGCACTTCAACTCCTAACGGCCGCATCGGCCCGGCGCTTTAGCGCCCTTGTCGCACTAGTCTTCAGAGCGGTAGATGCGACGCACGATCACGTTAGCCCTCCTCGCCTTGCTGGGGGTCGGAGGCACCTCGGCTCAGGCGTTCGACGCCACGATCAGCCGCACCTCCTACGGCATCCCGCACATCAAGGCCCGTACGTGGGGCTCGCTCGGCTGGGGCTACGGGTTCGCGCTCGCCCAGGACAACCTCTGCACGGTCGCAGAGAGCTACGTCACGGTCAGAGCGGAGCGCAGCCGCTACTTCGGCCAGGACAAGGGCTACGTGGCGCGTGGCAACGGGTCGACGGTCAACAACCTCAACTCGGACTTCTTCTACAAGCGCATCATCGATCGAGGAACGATCGAGAAGCTGATGGCTCAGGCACCGCCGCTCGGGCCGCGCCGCGAGGTCATCGCGGCTGTCCGCGGCTATGTCGCCGGCTACAACGAGTACCTGCGGCGGACGCCGGTCGACCGCCTGCCCGACCCGCGCTGTCGCGGGCGCGACTGGGTCAAGCCGATCGCCGAGATCGACGCCTACCGCCGCTTCTACTCGCTCGCGCTGCTCGCGAGCCAGGGCGTGGCGATCGACGGCATCGCCTCGTCCCAGCCCCCCGGCGGTGCGGCGGCCAGCACACCGGTCCCGTCGCTGCCCGAGCAGATGGACATGCTGCGCGAGCTCGGCGAGCGGCTGCCGCTCGGCGCGATCGGCTCGAACGCGGTCGCGCTCGGCAAGACCGCGACGAGCAACGGCCGCGGAATGCTGCTCGGCAACCCGCACTTCCCGTGGGACGGGCCGGAGCGATTCCACCAGGCGCACCTGCGGATCCCGGGGAAGCTGAACGCCGCCGGCGCGATGCTCCACGGCGTTCCCGTCGTGCTGATCGGGCACACGCCCACGGTGGCCTGGAGCCACACGGTCTCGACCGGCTACCGCTTCACGCCGTTCGAGCTCCGGCTCGTGCCGGGCCAGCCCACGAAGTACATGTACGACGGCGAGGTCCGCGACATGAAGGCCGAGAAGGTCACGGTCGACGTGGGCGGCGGCAAGACCGCGTCGCGGACGCTGTACTCGACGCACCACGGCTCGATCCTGACCTCGATCCTCGGGTTGCCGCTGTTCCCCTGGACGCCCGTGGGCGCGTACGCGATGGGCGACGCGAACGAGAGCAACTTCCGCTACCTCAACCACTTCTTCGAGATCAACCAGGCGCGCACCACGAACGACGTCTTCGAGATCCTGCGCCGCAACCAGGGCATCCCGTGGGTCAACACGATCGCCGCCGATGCCGACGGCCGTGCGTTCTACGCGGATATCTCGGTCGTCCCGAACGTGCCCGATGCGCATCGCGACGCCTGCGTCGCCGGGCCGCTCGGACTCGCGGCGCCCGCGCTGCTCGGGCTGCCCGTGCTGGACGGCTCGACGGCCGCGTGCGAGTGGCTGACGGATCCGGACGCCCTGCAGAAGGGGACCTTCGGGCCGTCGCACCTGCCGCACCTCTTCCGCGACGACTACGTCACAAACTCCAACGACAGCTACTGGCTCTCCAACCCGCGCCAGCCGCTGGAGGGCTTCGCGCGCATCATCGGCGCCGAGCGCACCGCGCGTGCGCTGCGCACGCGCTCGGGGCTCGTGATGGTCGAGGAGAAGCTGCGCGACGGCGGGCGCTTCGGCTCGCTGAAGGAACTGCAGAACCTGCTGCTCTCCAATCGCCAGTACATGGCCGAGATCTCGCGTGGCGCGCTCGTCGACATGTGCAAGGCCAACCCGACGATGCCCGGGTCGAGCGGGCCGGTCGACGTGAGCGGCGCCTGCCCGATCCTCGAGCGCTGGGATGGTCGTGACGACCTCGACAGCTCCGGCGCCGTGCTGTTCAGGCGCTTCGCGTCGCGCGTGCTCGCCACGACGGCGCCGGGGGTGCCGGCGGCGGGCGTGTGGCAGACGCCGTTCGATGCCAACGACCCCGTCAACACACCGCGCGACCTCGACACCGGCAGCCCGATCGTGTGGCGCGCGCTCGCCGACGCCGTCGCGGACCTCAACGGCGCCGGCATCCCGCTGGACGCGACGCTGCGCGACTGGCAGACCGAGCCGCGCAGCGGCGAGAACATCCCGATCCACGGCGGCCCCGGCACCGTCGGCGTCTTCAACGCGATCAACAGCAGCTGGCGCGGCAAGGACGGCTACCGCAACATCGAGCACGGCTCGAGCTTCATCATGACCGTGCGCTTCGACGGCGACAGCTGCCCGCAGTCGGAGGCGATCCTCACCTACTCGCTGTCGGAAAACCCGGAGTCGCCGCACTTCTCCGACCAGACGAAGCTGTTCTCGCAGAAGCGCTGGGTCCCGATGCGCACCTGCGAGAAGGAAATACGGCGCGACAAGAAGCTGAAGGTCAGGCGCCTGCGCTCACCCAAGCGCCGGTAGCCTGACGCGCAGTGCCGGACCGCAGCGTCGACCATCTGCTCATCGGCGGCGGGATCGCGGCGGCCAGCTGCGCGCAGAAGCTGCGCGAGGAGGGCGCCGATGGTTCAGTCCTGCTGGTCGGGCGCGAGCCCGACCCGCCCTACGAGCGCCCGCCCTGCTCGAAGGGCTATCTCCAGGGGCGCGAGTCCCGCGAGGACACCTTCATCGCCCTGCCCGACGACGTCGAGGTGCTCACCCGCACGAGCGTGATGGAGCTCGACCCGGCGGCGCGGACGGCGAAGCTGTCGAGCAAGGAGGAGGTCCGGTACGCAACGGCGCTGATCGCGACGGGGGCGATGGTCCGGCGGCTCAACGTCGAGGGCGCGCAGCTCGAGGGCATCCATTACCTGCGCGCGCTGGGCAACGCCGACGCGATCCGCCGAGACGTCGAGGCCGCCGAGCAGGTCGTCTGCGTCGGCGGCTCGTACATCGGCTGCGAGGTAGCCGCGTCGCTGACGGCGCTGGGCAAGCGCTGCACGATCGTGATGCTCGAGGACGAGCCGCTGGAGCGTGGCTTCGGCCGGCAGGCCGGAGGCTACGTGCGCCGCGTGCTCGAGCAGCACGGGATCGAAATCGTGGGCGGTGTGGAGATCGAGAGCTTCGCCGGTGAGGGCGAGCGAGTCGAGGGTGTCGTCGCCGCGGGTGGGCGCACGTTCCCGGCCGATGCCGTGGTTTGCGGCACAGGCGCGCTACCCGACGTCATGCTCGCGAAGAAATCGGGACTGGACCTCGGCGAGCTCGGTGGGGTGCGCTGTGACGCGGCGCTGCGGACCTCGGCGGAGGGCCTGTACGCCGCCGGCGATATCTGCGAGTACGACAGCGTCGTGCACGGCCGGATGGTGCGGATCGAGCATTTCCAGGTGGCTGCCGACCACGGCGCCACGGCTGCCCGCAACATGCTCGGAGCTGACTCGGCGCACGACGTCGTGCCGTACTTCTGGTCGGACTTGAGCGACTGGACGACGCTGGAATACGTCGGCCCGGCGCTCGCGTGGGACGAGGAAGTGCTCGACGGCTCGCCCGACGAGGACAAGTTCGCGATCCGCTATCTGCAGGAGGGGCGGCTCGTCGCGTGCCTGTCGGTCGGCGGTCACGCCGACCTCGACGCCGCGGGCGCGGAGCTGCGCGTCTAGCGCTTGGGCCGGTCGAGGCCCTCGGCGTGCTCCTGGTTCTCGGCGCGCTCGCCGAGTGCCTGGCCGACCGCGAACACGATCAGGCCCGTGACCAGAGCGGGGAAGACCACGAAGAAGACGACGACGAGGCCGAATGTCGCCTTGAAGTCGGAGAGGGCGAGCAGCGCTTCCACGTGCCGCACATTACCCGGAAGGGCCTCTGAAGCGGCGCGAACGCCTGCGTTTATCTGATACACCTGCGAGTAGTGGGTGGCGGGAGGATGATCGGGCGGGGATCGCTCGCGGTTGTGGTCGGCACGCTGGCGCTTGCGCTGGCCGCGCCGGCGCACGCGCTGCTGCGCGTCGACACCACGGTCGCCGGGGTGCCGCTCAAGCTCGAGCTCGCGACCACGCTCACCGGCTCGTGCGACTCCTTCGACCCGAGCGTCTGCTTCTACCCCTGGCCGAACGACCGCTTCACGGTGCCGGATCCGTCGACGCCGACGGGCAAGCGGCTCGCGCTGGGGCTCCTGCAGATGCCGCGCAACGTCGCCCTCAAGCCGATCGACCCGAGCGACATCAACCGCGCCGACGGCTTCAGCCCGGGCTCGATGATCATCACGAAGATCCCGGGCCTCCAGAGCCAGGCGGCGTTCGACGCGACGGGCCTGGTGCCGCTGACGGATCTCGACCGCTACGCGGACCCCGAGCAGCCGGTGGTCGTGATCGACGCCGCGTCGGGCGAACGCCATCCGGTCTGGGCCGAGATGGACGCGAACCCGGCCGCCGACGCCGACCGCACGCTGATCGTGCGCCCGGCGCGAAACTTCCTCGAGGGCCGTCGCTACATCGTCGCGCTGCGTCACCTGCGCACCGCCGAGGGCGGGCCGATCGCCGCGCAGAGCGCGTTCCGCGCCTACCGCGACGGCTTCGGGCCCGATCCCGCCCGGCGCGCGCACATGGAGTCGCTGTTCGCGAAGCTGGCGGGCGCCGGCATCCAGCGCTCGAGCCTCTACCTCGCCTGGGACTTCACGGTCGCTTCCGGGAAGTCGCTGGCGGGCCGTGCGCTCGCGATCCGCGACGACAGCTTCCGCAAGCTCGGCGACACCGACCTGGCGAACCTGAAGGTCGAGGGCAAGGCGCCGCTGTTCCTGCAGAACCCGGACCTGCCCGACGACCTGCCGGACGTCAGCCTGCCGATCGACGAGCCCGATCTCGGCCTTCCGGCCGACGCGGGCGACGCGCTCGACCTGGTGAACCTCGAGGAGATCGACGGGCTGCGCAACTACGCCCCGTGCTCGGCGGGTGCGTCGCCCGGCTGCGAGGAAGGGGAGAACGACACGATCGCGCGTCGCGTCGTCGGCCAGGTCGTGGTGCCGTGCTACCTCAACCTCCCCGCGTGCCCGCCGGGCGCGCGGTTCGCGTTTGCGCCCGGCAGCACGACGCCGCTCGCGATCCCGGGCAACGTCGCGCTCGCGAACGTCATGTGCGTGATCCCGCGGCGCGCCCTGGACGGGCCTAATACCGAGTTGCTGCGGCCGTCGCTGTACGGCCATGGCCTGCTCGGCGGCGCCGGGGAGGTGGGCGCGGGCAACGTGCAGCGGATGGCGCAGGAGCACGGCTACCTGTTCTGCGCGACCGACTGGGCCGGCATGTCGACCTACGACCTGCCGTCGATCGCCACCATCCTCGTCGACCTCTCGAACTTCCCGCAGCTCGCGGACCGCGCGCAGCAGGGCTTCGTCAACTTCCTGCAGGTCGGGAGGGCGATGATCCATCCGGACGGGTTCGCGAAGCACCCTGCGTTCCGGCGCCCCGACGGCTCGCCGATCATCGACACGACTCGCCTCTACTACGACGGCAACAGCCAGGGCGGGATCATGGGTGGCGCGCTCACGGCGCTGGCGGTCGACTTCGACCGCGCGGTCCTCGGCGTGCCGGGCATGAACTACTCGACGCTGCTGCGGCGCAGCATCGACTTCGACACGTACGCGCAGTTCCTCTACGCGGCGTATCCGAATGAGCTCGAGCGGCCATTGGTCCTGTCGCTCATGCAGCTGATGTGGGACCGCGCCGAGGCCAACGGCTACGCACAGCACATGACCGGCGACCCGCTGCCGAACACCCCGCCGCACGAGGTCCTGTTGCACGTCGCGTACGGCGACCACCAGGTCGCGAATGTCTCCGCCGACGTCCAGGCGCGCACGATCGGCGCGAGCATGTACCGGCCGATGCTCTATCCCGTGCGCCCGCAGTACCTGGGGGAGAACATCCCGGGCATCGCGAGCTTCCCGTTCGGCGGGTCGGCGTCGGTCTACTGGGACATCGGCCCTGTTCGCAGCGAGGGCGGCCAGACCCGCGGCACCGGCGACCCTCCGGTCAACAACACCCCGCCGCGCGAGGGCCGCGACCCGCACTCGGCCCCGCGCAACAGCGTGGACGGCCGGCGCCAGAAGGCCGCGTTCCTGCGCGTCGGAGGCGGCGTGATCGACGTCTGCGGCGGCCTCCCGTGCCGCGCGGACGGCTGGACCGGTCCGTAGACGTCGTCCGCAGACGTACGCAAGACTTCTGGCGCGTCAACGTTTAGGTAGGGGACATGCGCCGCTTCTTCACGATCTTCATCGCCGTGCTGCTGTGCGCGGCTCTCGCCGCTCCCGCTCAGCTCCCGGCCGCCTCCTCCGGCGACACGCCGGCCCAGGCCGCCAAGCACAAGGGCAAGAAACGCTGCGGCAAGGGCAAGAAGCGCTCGCACAAGTCGGGTAAGTGCGTCAAGACCAAGAAGAAGAAGTGCGCGAAGGGCAAGCGGCGCAGCAAGAAGACAGGGCGCTGCATTCCGATCCCCGGCAAGCCCGGCACGCCGGCGCCCGGGCGGCCGCGGCTCGAGCCGTTCGACTACCTCAAGAACCTCAACCTCACGGTCCCGAAGTTCAAGGAGTTCGAGACGATCTCGCTCAATCTGCCGGTGCCGGGCGGGGAGACGATGTACGTCGAGGTCACCAAGCCGAAGGGCGCCACGAACGTCGGCGTGATCATGGAGGCCAGCGGCTACCACGGCACGCTCTACGGCCGCGAGGGCACGCGCATCCTGCCGCTGCCGCTCAACAAGAACAAGGAGCCGCTCGGCCTCAAGGGCTACTTCCCGCAGTTCGGCTACGCGGTGCTGATGATGGACCTGCGCGGCACCGGCAAGTCCGGCGGCTGCCTCGACCACCTCGGGCCCAACGACAAGTCAGACATCAAGGCGGTCGTGGAATGGGCCGCGACGCAGCCGTGGTCCAACGGCCGCGTCGGCCTTGTCGGTCATTCGTACGTCGGCTCGACGCCGCAGGTCGCCGCCGCGGGCAACCCGAAGGGACTGGTGACGATCGTGCCCTCTGCGGGGCTCGCGAAGATCTGGGACCACCAGTTCCACGGCGGCGTGCCGTGGAACGCTCAGTTCCTCGGGCCGATCGAGGCCTACGCGCAGCTCGCCGCGCAGTCGGACCTGCCCGAGCAGTTCAGCCCGGTCAGCGAGGTCTCCGGCAACGGCCCCACCGGCGACGGCTTCGGCGCCAACCTGGACGACACGGGCTGCGGGTTCACGAACA
Organism: uncultured Conexibacteraceae bacterium; assembly: GCA_963832195.1. GTDB lineage: Bacteria > Actinomycetota > Thermoleophilia > Solirubrobacterales > Solirubrobacteraceae > Baekduia. The sequence goes on along the minus strand of CAWHTH010000002.1, from coordinate 485,879 downwards.
CCGCGCTCAACGCGGGGCCCAGCCAGTACTGGGGCCAGGTCGAGGCCTGGCACAAGGCGCGCGACCACGCGAAGGCGGCGGCCGAATGGCCCGGGCACGTCTTCCTGGTCCACGGCGTCAACGACCAGGCGGCGCGCGTCACCTCGATGCTCTGGTTCGGCGGCCGCGGCGCGCGTCCGGGCGACAAGCTCTGGATGGGCCAGTGGGACCACGGGATCGGCTGCTGCCCGAACCAGCGCGGGATGCAGTGGACCGAGGCGCTGCACGCCTGGTTCGATCGCCAGCTGCTGCAGCGCGACGTCGACACCGGCCCGCCAGTCGAGATCTATCTGAACGACCAGGTGACCGAGCCCGGCGCGATCCCCAAGCGCCAGGAGATCTACACGTCCGAGGGCTGGCCGGGGCCGCAGAAGCTGATCGACTTCGGCGCGGGCGGGGACGGCACGCTCGTGCAGGGCAAGCCGGGGCCCGAGGGGAGCATCAGCTTCCAGGGTGACCCGCAGGGCTACGCCACCAGCACCGACGACACCGGCCGGGCGGAGTTCGTCACACCGCCGGCCACCCAGGAGATGCTGTTCATCGGCGAGCCGCAGCTGGACCTGGTGGTCTCGACCGTCGGCCAGCGGCCGGACATCGTCGCCAACCTCTTCGACGTCGCGCCGAGCGGGGAGAAGCGCCGCATATCCACGTTCGCGATCAACCCACTGCTGCGCGACAGCTACGAGAGCCCGTCGCCGGTCGTGCCGCTGCTGCCGATGCGGATGAAGGCCGCGTCCTGGTTCATCGCGCACAAGTGGCGCCCGGGCCACCGCCTGATGCTGCGGGTGTCAGCCAGCGACGACGACCATCTTCCGTTCGGCGCGGTGGACGCGCGGATCGAGGTGCTTGGCGGCGACGACGGCACGGTGCTGAAGCTGCCGCAGGTCGACTCGCCGAAGTACTACAAGGACGCGTTCCCGGTCGGGCCGCCGCCCAAGACGGGCGGGCCGGAGTAGTCACGGGCAATTCGTTGGTCGCACGCGGCCGTTGCGCGGCGGCAGCCTGATCGTGCGCATGCCGATGTTGTTGTCCTCGTGGCGCTCGACGAGGTGGTTGTTCGGGTCCGCGCGGTGCACGAACGCAAAGCAGCCACTGAGCCCGGTGACGTCGATCCAGTTGTCCGGGTACGCGGTCGGGTAGACGTCCGCCCAGCCGACCGACGTGCCGAGGCGCGCGTTGATGAGCGTCCCGCGCTGGTTGCAAGCGGGGAAGACGCGCCGCGTCGGCCCCAGTGGATACGTCGGCAGGCGGCGCAGGTCGCGGAAGCAGTACGCGAGCTTCGGGCCGGTGCGGTAGCGCGCGATGCGATTGCCCTCCTGATCGAGCGACCACAGCTCGAAGCGCGCGGCCTGGGCGTACTTCCAGTAGCTGCCGCGCCGGCGGTCGACGAACTTGAAGTAGATCTCGCCCGCGTCGGACACAATCAGCGGCGCCGCGCCGCGGCGGCGGATGACCTGGCGCGCCGCCATCTCGTCCGGCTCGGCCCCACGCGTCCCGCGCACCTCGAGCGGGCCGTCGCCGACATTGATGATGCGGTTGCGCGCGCGCAGGATCAGGCGCCCGCTGCGCGTCTCGTCGACGTCCATCCCCGACGGCGCGGTCATCGTCAGGTCCGGGCACAGCAGCGTCTGGTCCAGCGCGCAGTCCGGTCGCTGCCCAGCGGCGGTGGGCGCCGCGAAAAGCGCGCACGCGAGCGCCAGGAGAAGAGGCCGCCGGACCGCCATCGCGCGGCAGTCTGTCACTGAGGGGACTGGCCCCTCAGTGACATTGCCTGCGGTCAGGCTGTTGCGGGCTCGCGCTCGGCGTCGCGCGCGGCCTTCGCCATCGCGACGAGGTCCTTGAAGCGGATCACGCGCCCGGCGCCGCCCCAGTTGCCGTCGGTGACCTCGTTGATGATCACCCACACGCGCATCGTCGCGCCCGGGTCCTCGCCGGCCGCCTCGAGGATCTGCGCGGTCATCTCCTCGACGAGCTTGCTCTTGCGCTCGTCGTTCAGAGCGCCCTCGGGGATCGTGATGATGGCGCGGTAGACCGGGTCGGCGCCCGGCTTGCCGCCCACGTACACGCGCCCGGCGGGGCGCTCGGAGACGTAGACCCAGGCGATCGAGCGGAACAGCTCGTTGTCGGGCGCGCCCTCGATGCGCAGTAGCGTCGCGGTGAGGGTGTCGGCCAGCGTGTCGGTCGCGTCCGGGGCGATCGCGCCTTCGGGGATAACTAATTCGATCATCGGCATGCGCGGCACCCTACACGGACTGGGTTTCATCGTACAACTCATCGAGCTCATTCCGACCTCGTTGGTAGGATTAGGCCCGCGATGATCTTCACGACGAAGGCGGAATACGGGGTGCGGCTGCTGGTCGAGCTAGGCCGCCACCACGAGGGACAGCCGATATCGCTGAAGGCGATCGCCGAAGCCGAGGGCCTGCCGCTCGCCTACCTGGAGCGCATCGTCGCGCTGCTGAAGAAGTCCGGGCTCGTCGAGAGCACGCGCGGCGCGCACGGCGGATACCGTCTCGCGCGCGCGGCCGGCGAGATCCGCATGGACGAGGTCGTCGTTGCGCTCGAGGGCGTCGTCGCCCCGATGACGTGCTTCATCGACGACTCCGGAGGCCAACGCGTCCTGTGCTCGCACGAGGCCGATCGCGGCCATGGCTGCGCCACCAAGCTGCTGTGGATGCGCGTGCAGGGCGGAGTGATGGAGAAGCTTTCGCAGACCACCCTGGCGGAGCTCGTCGCGTTCTCCGAACGCCACCCGCAGACCGCCGTCCACGCCTGAGACAGGAACGAATGCTCGAGATCAAGAACCTCCACGTCGAGGCCGACGGCAAGCAGATCCTGAAGGGCCTCGAGCTCGCGGTCGCCCCGAACGAGATCCACGCGCTGATGGGCCCCAACGGGTCCGGCAAGTCGACGCTCGCCAACGTGATCATGGGTCACCCCGGCCTCGAGGTCACCGAGGGCCAGATCCTCTTCAAGGGCGAGGACATCACCGCGGCCGAGCCGGACGAGCGCGCGCGCCTCGGGCTGTTCATGGCGTTCCAGTATCCGGTCGCGATCCCGGGCGTGACGATCACGAAGTACTTGCGGATGGTCATGAACGCGCACCGCCACGCGCGCGGCGAGGACGAGATCAAGCTCAAGGACTTCCGCAAGACCGTCGAGCAGGCGATGGAGCTGGTGCATGTCCCGAAGGAGTTCGCCTCGCGCTATCTCAACGACGGGTTCTCCGGTGGCGAGAAGAAGCGCCTGGAGATCCTCCAGCTGGCGCTCCAGCGCCCCGAGATGGCCGTGCTGGACGAGACCGACTCGGGCCTCGACATCGACGCGCTCAACGTCGTCGCCGCCGGCGTCAACAGCGTCGTGCAGGAGTCCGGGATGGGCGTCCTGATCATCACGCACTACCAGCGGATCCTGCATTTGGTCGAGCCGACCCGTGTCTCGGTGATGTACGAGGGCCGGATCGTCAAGCAGGGCGGGCCGGAGCTCGTCGCGGTGCTCGAGCGCGAGGGCTACGCGGGCTTCAAGCAGGAGGTCGGGGCGACGGCATGACGGCCGGCGCCCTCGTCGACGTCCGCACCGAGTTCCCGACGCTCGCGCGGGAGGGCCTCGCCTATCTGGACTCGTCCGCGACGTCGCAGACGCCGCAGGCCGTCCTCGACGTGATGGCCGACTACTACGGCTCGTACCGCGCGTCGGTGCACCGCGGCGTCTACCCGCTCGCGGTCGAGGCGACCGAGCGGTTCGAGGCCGCGCGCGCCCGCGTCGCCGCGTGGCTGGGCTGGCCGGCTCGCGACACGATCTTCACCCGCAACGCGACCGAGGCCCTGAACCTCGTCGCGCGCTCGTGGGGGGACGCCAACCTCCGCGCCGGCGACCGCGTCGTCGTCACCGAGATGGAGCACCACTCCAGCCTCGTCCCGTGGCAGATGGCGTGCGCGCGCACAGGCGCGCGGCTGGAGTACATCCCGGTCGACGGCGACGGGCGGCTGGCGCTCGACGCGTTCGAGGGGATCCTCAAGCTCGGCCCGGTCAAGGCGGTCGCGGTCGTCCACGTCTCGAACGTCCTCGGCACGATCAACCCGGTCGCCGAGATCGCCCGGCGCGCGCGTGAGGCGGGCGCGCTGACTGTGATCGACGGCTCCCAGGCCGTGCCGCAGATCCCCGTTGACCTGGCGGCGATCGATGCGGACTTCTACGCCTGGACCGGGCACAAGGCCTATGGCCCGACCGGCGTCGGCGTGCTGCACGGCCGGCACGAGCTGCTGACGGAGATGGAGCCGCTGCTGGGCGGCGGGCACATGATCGCCCGCGTCGAGCGCGAGTCGTCGACGTGGGGTCCGGTCCCCGAGAAGTTCGAGGCCGGCACGAGCGCGATCGCGGAGGTCATCGGGCTCGGCGCGGCGGTGGACTGGCTCGACGCGATCGGGATCGAGCAGGTGCGCGCGCACGAGGCCGAAATCGTCGCCTATGCGCTCGAGCGCCTGCCCGAAGTGCCGGGGCTGACGATCCACGGGCCCGCCGATGCCGCCGACCGCGGCGCGCTGGTGTCGTTCGCGCTCGACGTCGCGCACCCGCACGATGTTGCAGAAATTCTGGGCCGTCGCGGTGTGTGCGTGCGCGCCGGGCATCACTGCGCGCAGGTGCTGATGGACGTCCTCGGCGTCGCGGCGACCGCGCGCGCATCGTTCGCCGTTCACTCCACGCGCGAGGAGGTCGACGCGCTCGTCGACGGCCTGCTCGAGGTGCGGCGGGTGTTCGGCTGATGGACGACCTCTATCGCGAGGAGATCCTCCAGCACTACAAGCGGCCCCATCATTGGGGGCCGATGGAGGACCCGGATCTCGAGTTCGAGGACTACAACCCGCTCTGCGGCGACCAGCTCAAGGTGATGCTGCGGGTCGGCGACGACCGCCGCATCGAGGACATCCGCTTCGATGGCCACGGCTGCGCGATCTCGCAGGCGGCGGCCTCGATGGCGTCTGACGAGATCGTCGGCATGCACGTCGACGACCTGCTGCGCCTCGACCGCGAGTTCATCCTCGAGTTGCTCGGCATCAAGATCTCGGCGACGCGCATGAAGTGCGCGCTCCTGTCTTTGAAGGTCCTGAAGTCAGCGGGGCTGGGCGCCCAGGCCGATTGGGAGCCCGAGACGCCTGAGGCGGTCCGGCCCGCCGAGGGCGCGGACGCCCTCTAGCTCGTCAACGCGCGGACGAGCTCGCCCGCGGGGCGGATGTCGCCGATGCGCTCGACGGTCTCGCCGGCATAGAGGGGTCCCGCGTCGACCAGCGACGCCGGTGTCGTCGCGATCGGCGGCGCCGGCGCGAGGAACGGGCTCGTCGGTGGGCGGCCGACCTGCATCGCCCGTTGCTGCCAGGACAGCGGCGCGCGGGCAACCGCTGCGGAAAGGGCGTGCATGACCCGCAGCGCGCGCGGGACTCGTGTTCCTTCACCGAGCCAGTGCTCGGTGGCCGCGTTGGGGACGACGCGGTGCGGCGCAGCCGGCCACCCGGCGCCGAACAGCTCGGTGAGGATCGTGTGGTCCGCGGTGCGGAGCCGGGCCTTGTAGTCGGGGTGGGCGCAGCTCTCGTCGGACATCAGGAAACGCGTTCCCGCCACCGCCGCCTCGGCGCCGGCGCCGAGCGCGGCGCACACGTCTACGGATGTCGCGATGCCGCCGGCCAGCCAGATTGGAAAAAGAGCGGGGAGTGCGGCACGCACCTGCGCGAGGAGCTCCAGGCCCGGTGTGGTGCCGCGCACGTGGCCGCCCGCCTCGACGCCCTGCACAATGACGCCGTCGGCACTCGCGGCGTGGGCGGCGCGGGCCTCGTCCACCGAGCCGACCTGATGCAGCCAGGTTGTGGCTCCCAGCCTTCGTGGCCGACCCCAGAACGTCACGACGACATCCGCCTCTGCCGCCGCGCGCAGCGCCGCTGCCGGCGCGAACGGGAGCAGGACGTTGACGGCGACCGGTCGCGCGGTCAGCTTGCGCGCCGCGGCGAGCTCGCGCGCGATTGGTTCCGCGCCGCGCACCGCGATCGTCCCCAGGCCGCCGGCCTCGCTGACCGCGGCCGCCAGCTCGTGCGATGCCACACCGCCACCCATGCCCGCCTGGACGATCGGCAGCTCGACGCCGATGCGCTCCAAGAGCGTCGGCACCTCAGGCCCGCCCGCCCGCCGCGCGAGCTCGGCGCGCGGCCTTGACCCGGTCGACCGCCGCGAGCTCCACCTTGCGCAGCCGGACGATCGCGGGCGTCACCTCGAGGCACTCGTCCTCGCGCAGCAGCTCCAGTGCGCCGTCGAGGGTGAGCGGGCGCGCGGGCGTGAGCCGCACGAGCTCGTCGGCGGTCGAAGAGCGGATGTTTGTCAGATGTTTCTCACGGACGATGTTGACATCGAGGTCGTCCGCGCGGACGTGCTCGCCGACGACCATGCCCTCATACACCTCATCGCCCGGCTCGACATAGAGCGCGCCGCGGTCCTGCAGCGCGAGACAGGCGAATGCGGTCACCGTGCCGCGGCGGTCCGAGACGAGCGAGCCGTTGGCGCGGCCCCGGATCTCCCCCTGCCACGGCTCCCACGTGTCGAAGACGTGGTGCAGGATGCCGGTGCCGCGCGTCTGCGTCAGGAACTCGTTGCGCAGGCCGATCAGTCCACGGGCGGGGATCCGGAAGTCGACGCGCACCCAGCCGCTGCCGTGGTTTGCCATGTGCTCCATGCGGCCGCGGCGCTCGGCGAGCAGCTGGGTGACCGTGCCGACGTGCTCCTCGGGGACGTCGACGGTCAACCGCTCGACGGGCTCGTGCACCTTGTCGTCGATCCGGCGCGTTACGACGTGCGGCTTGCCCACCGTCAGCTCGAAGCCCTCGCGCCGCATGAGCTCGACGAGCACCGCGAGCTGCAGCTCGCCGCGCCCCTGCACCTCCCAGGCGTCGGGGCGCTCCGTGTCCAGCACGCGCAGCGAGACGTTGCCGACGAGCTCGGCGTCGAGGCGGCTGCGCACCTGCCGCGCGGTCAGGCGGTCCCCGCCCTGGCCGGCGAGCGGAGATGTGTTGATGCCGATCGTCACGCTCAGCGAGGGCTCGTCGACCGTGATCACCGGGAGCGGCCGGGGATCGTCGGGGTCGGCCAGGGTCTCGCCGATGGTGACCTCGGGAATCCCGGCGACGGCGATCAGCTCGCCGGCTCCCGCCTCGTCGGCCGCCATCCGTTCCAGTGCTTCAGTGACGTAGAGCTCGCCGACCTTCGCGCTCTCGACCGTGCCGTCGGCGCGGCACCACGCGACCTCCTGGCCGCGGCGAATCGTGCCATTGCGCACCCGGCACAGCGCGAGCCGGCCGACATAGGGAGAGGCGTCGAGGTTCGTCACATGGGCCTGGAGCGGCACGCCCGGCTCGAACATCGGCGCCGGGACGTGCTCGACCAGCAGGTCGAGCAGCGGACGCAGGTCGGCCGCCAACTCTTCTCCGCGCAGGCCTGCCTGGCCTGAACGGGCGTTGCACAGGACGATCGGGAAGTCGAGGTGGTCCTCGTGCGGGTCGAGGTCCAGGAACAGCTCCTCGACCTCGTGGATGACCTCCTCGACGCGCGCGTCCGGCCGGTCGACCTTGTTGATCACCAGCACGACCGGCAGGTGGCTCTCGAGCGTCTTGCGCAGCACGAAGCGCGTCTGGGGCAGCGGTCCTTCACTGGCGTCGACGAGCAGGAGGACGCCGTCGACCATCGTGAGCGCGCGCTCGACCTCGCCCCCGAAGTCCGCGTGCCCGGGGGTGTCGACGATGTTGATCTTCACGTCGCCGAAGCGCACCGCGGTGTTCTTGGCGAGGATCGTGATGCCCTTCTCGCGCTCGAGGTCCATCGAGTCGAGCACGCGGTCGGCGACGTCCTGGTTCGCCCTGAACGCGCCCGACTGCCACAGCATGGCGTCGACCAGCGTGGTCTTGCCGTGATCGACGTGGGCGACGATCGCGACGTTGCGCAGGTCCTGGCGGGCAACGGCGGGCACCTGGCGAGGGTAGCCTGCGTTCGCGTGGAGACCATCGACGTCTGTCCCGTGGACGAGCTCGGACCGGGCGCGATGCGGGTCGTGATGTGGGAGGACCTCGAGATCGCCGTGATCAACTGCAACGGCGAGCTGTTCGCGATCGAGGACCGCTGCTCCCACGACAACGGCACGCTGGTCGAGGGCGAGCTCCACGCCGACACCTGCGCGATCGAGTGCCCCCGCCACGGCTCGCTGTTCGATCTGCGTACGGGGGCGCCGAAGTCGCTGCCCGCCTACGTGCCGGTCGAGACGTTCCCTGTGAGCGTCGTGGACGGCGTGATTCGCGTCGAGGTGGAGTAGGCGTGGCGCGCAGCGCTGCGAAGACGGTCGAGGCCTATGCGAGCGCACTCAACGACCAGGATGCAGGCGCTCTGCGCGAGCTCGTGGACGCCGACGTCGTCGGTCACGAGCAGATGGGAGATGTAGTCGGATTCGAGGCCTTCCAGGCCAACATCGAGGGTTGGTTCTCGGCCTATCCGGACCTGCGGCTCACCACCGACGACTTGTTCGAGCAGGGCGACCGCGCGGCCTGGCGCTGGACGCTGGGCGCGACGCACGCGCCGACCGGCAAGGCGGTGGTGGTGAGCGGCATCATCGTCTTCCGCGTCGAGGATGGCCGCATCGCTGAGTACTGGGGCCACTACGACCGCCTCGGGCTGCTGGAGCAGCAGGGAACCGGCCCCACCGCGCGCTAGACTCCAATACCTACTACGAGAGTAGGTTTTCCCCATGGCCGCCACCCCCGAGACTTCCAAGCAGCTGACGCCCGCCGAGGCGGCGCTGAAGTCGCTCGGCTCCGACTACACGGAGCGCTACGGGTTCCACGACGCCGAGAACTACCTCTACAAGGCTCCGAAGGGCCTTTCGCTCGAGCTCGTGGAGAAGATCTCGGAGTTCAAGTCCGAGCCGCAGTGGATGCGCGACTTCCGGCTCAAGGCGCTGGACCACTTCAACGCGCGCCCGATGCCGACCTGGGGCTCGCCGATCCTCCAGACGGTCGACTTCGACGACATCCACTACTTCGTGCGCGCCTCGGAGCGTGCCGAGCGCTCGTGGGACGACGTCCCCGAGGACGTCAAGAAGACGTTCGACCGCCTCGGCATCCCGGAGGCCGAGCGCAAGTTCCTCGCCGGCGTGGGCGCGCAATACGAGTCTGAGGTGGTTTACCACCAGGTCCACGAGGACCTCGAGAAGCAGGGCGTCATCTTCACCGACATGGACACCGCGCTGCGCGAGCACGAGGATCTCGTGCGCGAGTACTTCTCCACGATCATCCCCGCGAACGACAACAAGCTCGCCGCGCTCAACAGCGCCGTGTGGTCGGGCGGCTCGTTCGTCTACGTGCCGCCGGGCGTCCACGTCGAGATGCCGCTGCAGGCCTACTTCCGCATCAACACGGAGAACATGGGCCAGTTCGAGCGCACGCTGATCATCGCCGACGAGGGCTCGTACGTGCACTACGTCGAGGGCTGCACCGCGCCGACGTACTCGAGCGACTCGCTGCACTCCGCGGTCGTCGAGCTGATCGCCAAGCCGGGCGCGCGGATCCGCTACACGACGGTCCAGAACTGGTCGACCAACGTCTACAACCTGGTCACCAAGCGCGCGATCGCCGAGGCCGACGCGACGGTCGAGTGGGTCGACTGCAACCTCGGTTCGAAGCTGACGATGAAGTACCCGAGCGTGTACCTGATGGGCGAGCGCGCCCATGGAGAAATTCTGTCGATCGCGTTCGCCGGCCACGGCCAGCACCAGGACGCGGGCGGCAAGATCATCCACGCGGCGCCGAACACGACCTCGAACATCTTCGCCAAGTCGATCTCGAAGGACGGCGGGCGCTCGTCGTACCGCGGCCTGCTCGAGGTCGCGAAGGGCGCACACGGCTCGAAGTCGAAGGTCGTGTGCGACGCGCTGCTGCTCGACGAGAAGTCGCGCTCCGACACCTACCCCACCATCAGGATCGGCGAGGACGACGTCGACGTCGGCCACGAGGCGACCGTCTCGAAGGTCGGCGACGAGCAGCTCTTCTACCTGATGTCGCACGGGCTCTCCGAGGAGGAGGCCGGCAAGCTGATCGTCAACGGCTTCGTCGAGCCGATCGTCAAGGAGCTCCCGATGGAGTACGCGGTCGAGATGAACCGCCTCATCGAGCTGCAGATGGAAGGGTCAATTGGCTGAGGCCACGCTCGAGTTCCCCACATTCAAAGGGGAGCCGGGCTGGGAGTTCACGCCGCTGAAGGGCCTCGAGCTCGACGCGTTCCCGGCCGCTGCCGGCGCGTACGAGCGCGGTGACGGCGCGACCGCGCTCGAGCGCGGCGCCGAGCACCTGGGCACAGTCGCGCGCCCGTCCTTTTTCGTCGCGCGCAACGACGACGGCTGGACCGAGGGGACGCTCGTGCGCGTGCCCGCGGGCACGCGCCCCGGCAAGCCGATCCGCATCGGCGCGCGCCATACAGAGCCGGGCACGACGATGCACCAGCGCACGCTCATCGTGGTCGAGGACGGCGCGGAGGCCGAGATCTGGGACTCGCTCGCCAGCGATCACGACGAGGCCGCGGTCGTCAACTCGGTGCTCGAGATCCACGTCGGCCAGGACGCCAAGCTGCGCTACGTCGCGGAGCAGCGGCTCAACGAGCGCACGTGGCTGTTCGGCGCGCAGCGCGCTGTCGTCGCGCGGGACGGGACACTGGACTGGACGACGCTCGGCTTCGGCGGCGCCAACGGCAAGGTGTTCCAGGAGACGACGCTCGCCGGCCCGGGCTCGGACGCGAAGGTGACGGGCGCCTACGCGACGCACGGCCGCCAGCACGTCGACTACGACACGCTGCAGGAGCACGCCGCGCCGCACACGAGCTCGGACCTGGCATTCCGTGGAATCGTCAGCGGCCGATCGAGCGCCGTCTGGCGCGGGATGATCAAGGTCGACGAGGGCGCGCAGCAGACGGACGCGTTCCAGGAGGCGCGCAACCTGCTGCTCGGCGGCAAGGCCCATGCCGACGCGATCCCCGGGCTCGAGATCCTCGCGGACGACGTGCGCTGCACGCACGCGGCGGCGATCGCAAAGGTCGATCCAGAGCAGATCTTCTACCTGCGGACGCACGGCCTGCCGACGACCGTGGCGGAGCGTCTGGTGGTCGAGGGCTTCCTCGGTGCGATCGCCGAGCGCTACGACGAGGGCCCGACCCGTGATGCCATCACGGCCGCGCTCGGCGAGCGGCTCGAGCTGATCCTCGCGGACTAGGCGTGCGGCCGCCCGCGGCAGCTGCCGCGAGCGCCTCGCGCAGATCGGCTGCGTCGAGGAAGTCCAGGCCGAGCATGTGGACGTGGCGGAAGCGCACGACGCCGTCCTCGTCGACGATGAACGTCGCGCGGCGCGTGCCGACCATCGGCGCGTTGACGCCGTAGGCCTTCGCGACCTTCTTGCCCACATCGGCGAGCAGCGGCACGTTGAGGCCGTGGTGCTGCGTGAAGCGCTCGTGGCTGGACACGCTCTGGTGCGAGATCCCGACCACGACCGCGTCGAGTGCCGCGAGTTCGTCGCCGTCGTCGCGATACGAGCAGAACTGGCGCGTGCATGCGAGTGTCTCGTCGCCCGGGTAGAAGAGCAGCACGACGCGGCGCCCGCGCTGCTGTGAGAGGGAGAAGCGCCCGTCGGTCCCGTCGAGCTCGAAGTCGGGGGCAACGTCGCCGACCTGCGGTGCGGCTGCCATGCCTGACACCCTACGCGGTCGGTGGATCCCTGGATCGAGGAGCGAGCAGCGGCGATCGCTGCGCGTGCCGAGCGCGAGCTCGAGGCGCTGGTCGCGGTGTCGTCGCCGTCGGGCGACATCCACGGCGCCGAGGAGGCGGCGGCCGTGTGCGCCGCGCTGCTGCCCGACGGGGCGTGCGTCGAGCGCGTGCCGTGCTCGACGCCCGACCATGCGCCGGATCTGATCGCGCGCGTGGCGGGAGAAGGTCGCGCTCGGATTCTGCTGCTGGGCCACGTCGACACCGTCGTCGCGCACGCCGAGCACCGGCCGCTGACGCGGCACGGAGAGCGCCTGCTGGGGTCCGGGAGCGTTGACATGAAGGGCGGCGTGGTGCTCGCGCTCGGCGTGCTGCGGGCCCTCGCGCAGCGACCGGAGCTGTTCGAAGAAGTAGCGCTGCTGCTCGTCTGCGACGAGGAATGGCGCGTCGGGCAGTTCACGCACGCCGACCAGTTCCCGGGCTTCGATGCCTGCCTGTGCTTCGAGGCCGGGCAGGTCAACGGCGACGGCGAGGACGAGGTCGTCGTGAAGCGCAAGGCAGCCGGAACGCTGGAGGTGCACGCCCACGGGCGCTCCGCGCACTCGGGCTCCGCGCCCGACCGCGGCATCAACGCGCTGCTCGCGATGGCGCAGGCCGCGCAGGCGGTCGCCGCCTGTCACGACCCCGACGGCCCGGATCACCTGACGGCCGTGCCGACCGTTGCGCGCTCCGGCGAGGCCTTCAATGTCGTGCCCGCCGCCGCGCAGCTCGTCTGCGACCTGCGCGCCGACACGCTGACGGCGTTCGAAGCCGTCGTCGCGGCGGTGCCCAGCGAGATCGGCGGCGCGACGCTCGAAGCGCAGCTGCTCCGCTGCTGGCCGGGCATGGATTCGCGGGAGGCGACGGCGCCGGTGCTGGCCGGCGCGTCGGCGCTGCTCGGGCGGCCACTGCGCGCGGGCGCGCGCGGCGGCGCGTCTGACGCGAGCCATTTCGCCGCCACGATGCCGCTGACGATCGACGGCCTGGGCCCGCGCGGCGGCGGCGCGCACGCGCCGCACGAGCACGTGCTGACGTCCTCGCTGCGATCGCGCGCCGAGGTGGCGCTTGCGGTCGCTTTGGCGGTACTGCAGAGGTAGGGTCGGCACATGGCGACAGAAGCGGCAACCGACCAGCTCGCCCTGGACGCGGTCGAGGCGATGAACGGCATCTTCGGCCGCCACGACGGCCACCGCACGGCACACGCAAGGGGCACCTGGTGCGAGGCGACGCTGACGGGCACGCCCGCCGCCAAGGCGATCTCGCGAGCGCCGTTCCTGACGGGCGAGCCGATCCGTGCGCTCGTGCGCTACTCGAACGGCAGCGGCAACCCCGAGGCGCACGACGGCCACCGCGAAGCGCGCGGCATGGCGGTCAAGCTGTTCCTTCCCGATGGCAGCGTCACCGACCTGGTGACCGTCACGAGCGTGGTGTTCAGCTCGCGCACGCCGGAGGACTTCATCGAGCTGATGCGGGCCGCGCGCCCGGATCCCGACACGGGCGAGCGCGACATGGCGAAGATCGGCGCGTTCCTCGAGCAGCATCCGGAGGCGCTGCCGTCGATCCAGCACGCGCTCGGCACGCCGCCGCCGGCGAGCTTCCTCGGCCTTGTCTACAACAGCCTCCACGCGTACCGGTGGATCGCCCCCGACGGCACGGAGCGGTTCGTCCGGACCCGTTTTGCACCGCACGCGGAAATCGACCCGCTCGAGGACGACGAGGCCCGGGCCAAGCCGCGCAATTACTTGACCGACGACCTGAACGAGCGTCTCGCGGTCGGGCCGGCGCGGTTCACGCTGCTGGCGCGGATCGCCGGCGAGGGCGACCCCACCGACGACCCCAGCGCCGCGTGGCCCGAGGAGCGCGAGGCGGTGCCCGTGGCGGAGCTTGTGATCGAACGCACGATCGACGACCCCGAGACGCCGGCAGACATCCACGTCTTCGACCCGACACGGGTGTGCGACGGCATCGAATTGTCCGGCGACCCCGTGTTGCACTTCAGGCGGCGCGCGTACGACGTCTCGGCACGTCGCCGCTGGTCGTCATAACTCTTCGCTAAGCTGCCGCGGTCGTTTTGACCAAGCCGAGTCCTCGTCGCGCAGCGGCGGGGAGCGGGGGACCCAAAGGCCGGCTTGTCCGGCCCGGGGCGAATCGCCGCAATCGCGCGGTGTAGTGCCACTCTCTTGGCGCGAGCCCGACAGCTAACCCCGTAGGCACGAAGAGAGAAAGGTTGTCGTGCCCCAACAGCAGTTGCGCTCGCTTGTCGTTGCCCTTGCGTCGATCTCGACCGGTGCAGCCCTCCTGTACGCGCCCGCCGCGTCGGAAGCGGCGCCCGCCAACCATCATCTCGGCGACCGCGTCCCGCTGCGCAAGGGCATGCGAGGTCATGACGTCAAGGTGCTGCAGGACTACTTGACCCGCGCGGGGATCCGTACCGGGGCCGACGGGCACTTCGGCCGCCGCACATGGCGCAGCGTGCGCCGCTTCGAGAGCCGGGCCGCGCGCGTCGTCAACGGCGTGGTCGACCGCGAGGACGTCGTGGCGCTGCGAGCACTGGTCGAGCGCGGCGGCGGGAAGCCCGCGAGCACGCGCTCCGCGAGCCCGGCTCCGCTCGCGCCCGAGGAGCGCGCGACGATCGGGCCCGACGGCCTGGCGGTTGCTCCTGCGACTGCGCCGGAGCCCGTCAAGCAGATCATCGCGGCGGGCAACGCGATCGCGACAAAGCCGTACAAGTACGGCGGTGGCCACGGGCGCTTCCAGGACAGCGGGTACGACTGCTCGGGCTCGATCTCATATGCGCTGCACGGCGCTGGCCTGCTCGAGCGCGCCCGGGACTCGACGGGCTTCAAGCGCTTCGGCGTCGCCGGCCCCGGCCGCTGGGTGACGATCTACGCCCACGGCGGCCATGCCTACATGCTCGTCGCCGGCCTGCGCTTCGACACGAGCGGGCGCAGCAAAAAGGGGACGCGCTGGCACACGTCGCGCCGCTCCACCAGCGGCTACACGGCGCGCCACATCGCCGGCCTCTGAGCCAAGCGGAACCTCCCGCCGCGCGCGGGTGTAGGAAAGGCAGTGGTGAGCCGGCCACTGGACAGCGAGGCGGGCCTCGTCGAGCGAGCGCGCGGCGGGGACGCCGACGCGTTTTCCGCCCTTGTGCGCATGCATCAGGACATCGCCTTTCGCACCGCCTGGCTCATGGCCGGGTCGGCCGCCGATGCCGAGGACGCCGCGCAGGAGGCGTTCGTAAAGGCGTGGCGGGCGCTGAACCGGTTCAGGCCCGGTGCGCCGTTCCGGCCCTGGCTGCTCACGATCGTGGCCAACGAGGCGCGCAATCGCCGCCGGGCCGCCGGCCGGCGGGCCGGGCTGGTGCTGCGCGCGGCCGCGGCGCGGCCCTCGGGGGACGCGGCTCCGTCCCCTGAGGCCGCGCTCCTCGCCGGAGAGGACCGCGAGCAGCTCGTGCGCGGGCTGGAGGCCCTCGGCGAGCGCGACCGCGAGGTCCTGGCCTACCGCTTCCTGCTCGAGCTCGACGAGGCCGAGACGGCGGCCGCCCTCGGTTGCCGGCGCGGCACCGTCAAGTCGCGGACGTCGCGTGCGCTCGAGCGCCTGCGCGACGCGATCGGCGAGGGGGTGACGGCGTGAGCACGATCGAGGACAGGCTCGCCGCGCTGCGCGCCGACATCGACTGGCCGCCGACGCCGCGGATCGACGCGGCCGTGGCAGCGCGGATCGCCGCCGAGCCGCGCCGCGGCGGGCGGCGCCGCCCGTTCGCGGGCTGGGCGCTGCAGCCGGCCGTCGGCACCGTGGCGGTGATCGCTCTGCTGCTCGTCGCTGCGGTGCTCGCCGCCTCGCCGGACGTGCGCGCCGACATCGCGCGCTTGTTCGGGATCGGCGGCGTGCGGGTCGAGCACGTGCGCGAGCTGCCGCGCCTCGAGCGCGGGGCCCCGAGTCTGGGCAAGGCGAGCTCCCTCGCCGAGGCCGAGCTGTCGACGGGGCTCGAGGTGACGCCACCGCGGGCGCTCGGCCGGCCGGACGCCGTGTTCTTGTCCCGCGAGGCCGAGGACGGCGTCGTGACGCTCGCCTACCGCGCGCGCCGCGGGCTGCCCGCGGCGACCGGCGGCCTCGGCCTGCTGCTGAGCGTGTTCCGCGGCGACTCCGGGATCTTCGTCAAGAAGATCCTCGAGCGCGACCGCATCGCCGAGCCCGTGGACGTCAACGGTGCGCAGGGGTACTGGATCGGCGGCCCGCACGCGGTGCTGTTCGTGCAACCCAGCGGCGCTGAGCGCGTCGGCGAGCAGCCGCCGCGCCTGGCGGCCAACACGCTGTTCTGGATGACGCCCGACGGCGTCACGCACAGGCTCGAGACGGCGCTGCCGAAGGCCGCCGCGTTGCGCATCGCCCGCTCGGCCGGGTAGAACCTCGGCGCATGGAGCGCCGCCCGGCCACTTCCGACGAGGAGATCCTCGGTACCAAGCGGCGCTCCGTGCTGGCCACGCGCACCGAGGCGCAGCGGATCGAGCGGATCGTGTCGGAGCTCGAGGCGGGTTTCAGCGCGCTGGCGGACATCGGGCCGGCGATCTCGATCTTCGGATCGGCACGTACCCCAGCGGACCACCCCGACTACGCGCTCGCGCGCGAGACCGCGCGGCGCCTCGGCGAGGCGGGCTTCGCGGTGATCACCGGCGGCGGCCCCGGGATCATGGAGGCTGCCAACCTGGGCGCGCAGGAGGCGGGGACGACGTCGGTCGGCCTGAACATCGAGCTTCCGTTCGAGCAGGCGCCGAACCCCTACCAGGACATCGAGCTGCACTTCCATTTCTTCTTCACGCGCAAGCTGATGTTCGTGCGCTACGCGACCGGGTTCGCGGCGTTCCGCGGCGGCTACGGCACGCTCGACGAGGTCTTCGAGGCGCTGCTGCTCAAGCAGACCGACAAGATCCGGCACTTCCCGCTCGTGCTGGTGGGCGCCGACTTCTGGGCCGGCATGGTCGAGTGGGTGCAGGAGCGGCTCGTGGCCGACGAGGTCATCTCGGCGGACGACCCTGACCTGTTCGCGGTGACGAGCGACCCCGACGTCGTCGTCGCGGCCGCGCGGCGCGGGCGCGAGCTTCAGGAGAGCGCGGGCGGCTCTACGTCCGCGTAGCGGGCGCGCACCGCGTCGATGTACGCGGCGAGTCGCTCCGCCAGCGCGGCATCGGCGACTTCGATCACGTTCTCCGCGTTGCGCTCGCCCGAGCGCGACAGGTTGAACGAGCCGAGGAACACCGTGTCGTCGGCCACGGTGACCTTCGCGTGCATGAAGTCGTGGAGCGAGCCCGGCGCGTAGGGCGTCGAGCGCTTGCCCGTGAACTGCGCGCCCTCGAGCACGCGCGCGAGCACCGGGCCCTTCCACGCCGAGCGCGGGTTCTGGGCCCACTGGTCGAACACCTCTCGCAGCTGCGTCCAGTCGCAGACCCCGAGGACCTCGACGCGTCGCTCCGCGCAGACCTCGGCGAGCGTGCCGAGAATCGGGCCGGCGGTCAGGACGGGGGAGGCGATTCGCACGCGCCGGCGCGCGCGCCCGATCGCATCGGCGATCCGTTGCGACAGCGCCTCGCCGCGCCCGGGCGTGAACCAGGGGCGCACCGTCGTGGCGCCGACACGCGCCGCGGGTGCGTCCCAGCGCCCGCTGTCCTCGACCCGCTGGCGCTTCCACAGCTCCTCGAAGTTGCGTGAATAAGACGCGGCGACCCGCTCGCTGTGGACGATCGCGGTGATGTTCTCCTGTCGCGTCCACGAGTCCAACGTCCAGTTCATCGAGCCCGTCCAGACCGCGGCCCCGTCGCGCACGGCGTACTTGTGGTGCATGAGGTCGGGCACGCCTGGGACGCCGCGCGTCGGGAGGTCGAGCGCCTCGAGGATCTCCGGCTCCGTCTTCGGCGGCGGAGGCACCGGCACCCGCCGCATGTCGTCGAGGTTGTAGAGCACCCGCACGGCGACGCCCCGCTGCTGCGCGGCGAGCAGCGCGCCGGCGACGCGATCGCCGATCGCGCCCGGCAGCCGCACGTCGTAGAGCGCGAGGTCGAGGCTGGCGCGCGCGGCGCCGAGGTAGTCGACGAGCGCATCCGCGACCGAGTCGGCGGTCTGACCGCCGTCGGTGAGGGTTCGGAGCTCGATCTGGTCCGCCATCGCTGTGGATATTGGCGGTGGCGCCCAGTCCACTCACTTGCGGTGGGGCGACAGTTGCCGCCGCCCGACCCCGGCCGGCAGGTAAAACGTCTGTTTCATGGGGCTATAGCCCCACAGGACCGACGTTTTGCGGGCGCCGCAGCAGGGGCACCACCCGGTGTGTTGAAACCACCCGATGATGCGCCGCAGAGCGTTACTCGGGCTGCTCGTGCTCGCCATGACAGCGCCGCCCGCCGCCGCACGGGTCGCCGTCGTGGCCACCGGCACGCCCGAGGCCGTGTTGCTGGACGTGGCGACGAACTCGGTGACCGGGCGTGTCGGGCTGCCCGGGCCCGCCACCGCGGTGGCCGTCACGCGTGACGGGAGGCTCGCGTTCGCGGCGGGTGGCACGACGATCGCGGCGATCCCCCTCGACGGCCGCTCGGCCGCGTCGGGCGGGACCGACACCGGTGGCGCCGCCCCGGCACCCGGCGGCCCGGTCGCGACGCGGACGCGCGATGTCGGCGCCGCCGTCGCCAGTCTGGCGGTCTCGCCCGGTGGCGGCCGCCTCTACGCGCTCGCCGGCAAGCGCCTGCTGATCCTCGACAGCCGTTCGCTGCGCACGATCAAGGCCGTCGGCCTGCGCCGCGCGGGCAGCGCGCTCGCCATCTCCCGCGACGGCACGCTCGCGGCTGTTCCCCTTGCAAAGAACCGCGTCGCGATCGTCGCTCTCGGCCGCGGGCGCCTGCTGCGACGCGTCAAGGTCCCGCGCCCGTTCGGGGCTGCGTTCGCCGGCGGGCGCGCGTGGATCACCGGTCGGCGCGGCCTCTATCCGATCGTGCCCGGCCGCAAGAAGGCCGGCAAGCCGACGCGCCTCGGCAGCGGCGTCGGCGGCCATGTGGCCGCCTCGCCCGACGGGGGACGCCTCGCCGTCGGCGCCAAGCCCGGCGGCGCGCGCGCCGCGATCGTCGATGTCGGCACGCGCCGCGTGCGCGGGTTCCGTTCCGGTCGCGGGCCCGGCGCCCCGGGCTGGTCGCCCGACGGCACGCGCGTGTACCTGGCCGACGCTGGCTCCGGCGTCGTCTCGCTCGTGAGCCCCTTTGCGCACCGCCGGATCGGAGAGATCGCGCTGCCCGGCACGCAGCCGGCGGGTGTCGTCGTGCAGCCCGGCCTCGCCCGCGTCGCGGGAACCGATGCTGCCGACGTCCTGCTCGGCACGCGCGGGCGCGACCTGCTCGAGGGCTTCGGCGGCGACGACACGCTCCAGGGCGGGCGCGAGAACGACACGCTGCGCGGCGGCGAGGGCAACGACACGCTCGACGGCGGGCCCTATGACGACCTGCTGCGCGGCGAGGGCGGCGACGACAAGCTGATCGGCGGCGCGGGCAACGACCGCGTCGAGGGCGGCCCCGGCATCGACACCGCGACCGCCGGCACCGGCGACGACAGCATCCACGGCAGTGACGGGGACGACGTGCTCGACGGCGGTGCCGGCGACGACCGGATCTTCGGCGAGGAGGGCAACGACCGCATCGACGGCGGCGTGTTCGGCAACGACGCGCGGCTGTTCGGCGGGCCGGGCAACGACGAGATCCACGGCGGGCGCGGCTCGGATCACCAGATCAAGGGCGGCGACGGCGACGACCTCCTGTTCGGCGAGTCCGGCACGGAGAACATCACCGGCGGGGACGGCAACGACACGATCGACGGCGGCCGCGCGCGCGACATCCTCGGCGGCAACAACGGGCGCGACACCGTCAAGGGCGACAGCGGCGACGACACGCTCGAGGGCGGCGCCGATGCCGACACGGTCGACGGCGGATCCGGCGCGGACGAGGTGTACGGCGACGACGGCGACGACATCATCGTCGCGGGCCCGGAGCCGGACATCGTCGAGGGCGGCGCGGGCGACGACACGATTCGCGCGGCGGACATCTCGATCGACTCGATCAACTGCGGCGAGGGCCAGGACTCCGTCTACGTCGAGGACCACGCGCCCGTGCAGGACCACCTCGTCGACTGCGAGACCGTCATCCCTGTGCCCGCGGAGACCGCGACGGACACGGACCCGCCGTCGGTCATCAGCGGCACCGCGCGCAACGACCTGCTGCGCGGGACGGCGGGCCCGGACTCGCTGTTCGGAAAGGCCGGCGCGGACCGGATCTTCGGCGGCGGCGGCGACGACTACGTCGACGGCGAGTGGGGGCCCGACGAGCTTCACGGCGGCGCCGGCGACGACACGATCGCCGGGCGCTCGAACGACGACCGCATCTTCGGCGACGACGGCGACGACCGGATCACCGGCGACCGCGGCGCGGATCGCATCGCCGGCGGCGGCGGCCACGACGCGATCTTCGGCAACCTCGGGCCCGACACCGTCTCCGGCGGCTCGGGGAACGACCGCATCAACGTGGTTCGCGGCGAGCGTGACAGCGTCCGCTGCGGCTCCGGGCGCGACATCGTGTTCGCCGACGGCGGCGACCGGATCGCGAAGGATTGCGAGGACGTTCGCCGCTGACGCGCAGGGGAACCGGCAGGACTTCGGCCTCCGGTCTGGTATGAAAACGGTATGAACCCTCCGAGGCGGATCCTCGTCGTCGACGACGAGCCCGAAGTGCGGCGGCTGGTACAGGAGCTGCTCGCCCGCGCAGGGCATGGGGTCGTGGAGGCAACGAGCGGGCAGGAGGGGCTGGACTGCCTGCACGAGGCGGAGCCGGACCTGATCGTGCTCGACGTCTCGATGCCCGGGATGGACGGCTGGCAGACGCTCGCGCGGATCCGCGACTTCACGGACGTGCCGGTGCTGATGCTGACCGCGCACGGCGGCGAGCTGGAGCGCGTCCGCGGCCTGCGCGCCGGCGCCGACGACTATGTCGTGAAGCCGTTCGGACGTCAGGAGCTGCTGGCGCGCGTCGATGCGCTGCTGCGCCGCGCGCCGCGCAGGTCGCAGGAGCCCGACCAGAAAGAGTTCGAGCACGGCCCGGTGAAGATCGACCTCCGCAACGCGCGCGTCGACGTGAACGGCCACGAGGTCAGGCTGACGCCGCTGG
This sequence comes from uncultured Conexibacteraceae bacterium, assembly GCA_963832195.1. GTDB lineage: Bacteria > Actinomycetota > Thermoleophilia > Solirubrobacterales > Solirubrobacteraceae > Baekduia. The sequence goes on along the minus strand of CAWHTH010000002.1, from coordinate 464,843 downwards.
AGTTCCGGCTGCTGATGGCGTTCGTGCGCAACCCCGGCGAGGTGCTCGGGCGCGAGCGCCTGCTCGAGCTCGTCTGGGGCGACACCGGCGTGGCGAGCGACCAGGTCAAGCTCTACATCGGCTACCTGCGCAAGAAGCTCGCCCAGGCGATGGACGAGAGCGCGCCGTCGCCGATTGAGACCGTGCGCGGCTTCGGCTACCGCTGGTCCGCCTGATGAACCTTGCCGCGCCTGGGCGCGGCTACCCTGGGCGCGTGCTCAAGCGTCTCGGGGAGATCGCGCTGCTGGCCGCGCTGGCGGCGCCTGCGCACGCGGCCGCGGCCGAGAAGGAGAACGAGTCGCTGCGCGGCTACTCCGAGCACGCCGTTGCGGTGCCGGGCGGCATGGTGACGGTCTCGCCGAGCCGGTTCGCGGCCGGGCGCCCCGGCCAGCGGATCGGGTTCGCGGTCGCGGTCGGCCGCGCGCGTCCGGGATCGCAGCTGCTGCTGACGCTGCCGGCGCGCTGGGTGACGCTGCCGTCTTCGGGCCTGCGCGCGGTGCGCGGCCCGCGGCTCGTCGCCGGCGACGATCTCGACAGGGACGGCCGGACGATCGCGCTCGCGCTGGGTCGCGATGCGCGCGCCGCGTTCGAGCTCGTCGACAACGGCATTCCGGCGGGCAGCTACGAGCTGCCGGTCCGCTGGCGCACCCCGGGAGGAGAAATTCAGGCCGCGCCGCCGCTGCGCGTGTCCTTCCGTGCGCCGGAGCGGGAGAGTGAGCCGGACCCGGTGTTCGGGCGCCTGGAGAGCAACGTCACCAACGACTCGACCGAGGAGTCCGAGACCTACGTCGCGGTTGCGCCGAACGACCGGGATCGCGTGCTGGTCGGCAGCAACTGGCACGCCGCGGGGATGGCGGCATGGGTCACGAGCAACGCCGGCCAGTCGTGGTCGCCGGCGCGCCAGCTGCCCCAGACGACGCTCAAGCCGAGCGGCCTGGTGGGCGAGGGCAACGTCTGCTGCGACCCGATGGCGGCGGCCGACGAGCTGGGCAGCATCTGGTACGGCGGCATCGCCTGCATCGAAGGGCCGGACTTCGACTCGTGTCTCACGGAGCCGAGCAGCTGGGTGGTCGTCGCGCGCATCCCGGCCGGGTCGGACAACTACGCGCAGTCGACGACAACCGCGCTCAAGCAGCTGCCCGGCACCGAGGTCGACAAGCCGATGATGACCATCGACCGCGTGTCCGGGCGGTTGTACGTCGTCTGGAACGCGCAGGAGCCAAACGGCGGCGTCAAGGTCGTGATCTCGCAGTGCGACACGGAGCCGACCGCGTCCGAGTGCGACGACCCGACGAAATGGTCGGACCCGGTCGTCGTATCCGGTGCCAGCTTCGGCAGCTTCATCTACGCCTCGGTCGCCGCGGGGCCGGACGGCCGCGTGTACGTCACGTGGTGGGACTACTCGAACAACAACCGCATTGCGGGCGTCTCGTGCTCCGCCGACTGCCACACGGCCGGCGGATGGTCGGTGGCGCAGACGATCGCGCTGTTGGACAGCACGGGCGGCCAGCCGATCCCGTTCGAATGCCCGATCGTCGCGCAGCCGGGCGGCCGGGTAGGGCCGGCTCCGTACGTCGCCGTCGACCGCTCGGGCGGCGCACAGAACGGGCGCGTGTACGTCTCGTGGGGCGACCTGCGTCCCGGCGGGCAGCGGTGCGCTGGCGCTCTGTTCCCGACCACGTCGCTGCAGAACTGGGACGTCTTCGTAGGGTCCGCCGCCGGCGCGCTGCCGGGCGGCGCCGGTCAGTCGTCCACCCAGGCCGGCACGCGGCTCGTCCGCGACGACGAAGGAGGGTCCGGAGCGGACGACTGGTTCGCCGGGCTCGCGGTCGACCACGACGACGGCCAGGCGTACGCCGGCTTCTACTCCACGCGTGACGACGCCACCCGCCGGACAGCGCACTTCTACTACCGCGCGGTCGGCCCGCAGGGTGGGTCGGGCGCGTCGCTCAGCGGGCTCGCCCAGCTCAGCAACGCCGCCTCGAACTACGCGAGCACGTCGTGCTGCGACTTCCGCGACGACTACGGCGACTACACGCAGGTGGCGGCGGCCGCAGAGACGGTGTGGCCCGTCTGGACCGACAACAGCGGCGGTGACGGCGAGGTGTTCACGTTCACGCCCGGCGCGTTCTTCCGTCCGGCGGTGACGACCGCCGCCGTGGAGGATGGCGGCGCGGACGGCGACGGGCGGATCGAGCCGGGCGAGCCGTACCGCGTGCACGTCCCGATCGTCAACGCCGGCACCGTCGGCGCGACCGGCGTCGGGGCCACGGTCGCGGCGCCCGGCGGGCTGTCCGCGTCACCGGCGTCGATCGACTACGGCAACCTGGGCCCGGCAGGGGAGAGCGCCGGGTCCGCCGACGTCGTCGGCGCGGTCGATCCCGGCGTCGCCTGCGGCGAGAACCCGGCCGTGACGTTGAACGTGGCAGGAACGCGCGCTGACACTTCAACCGCGGCGTCGAACCAGGTCCAGCTGCCGGTCCCGGTTCGCTGCGACCCGCCGGCGCCGGTCCCGCCGACGACCACTACGCCGCCGGCGCCGGTCCCGCCGACGACGGCGGACACGACCGCCCCGCGCGTGGTGATCGGGCGCATTCGCACCGTGCGGCTCACCCGGCGGGGCTCGTTCGGGTTCCCGCTCGGCCCGTTCGACGAGAACGTCACCGGGACGATCAGCTACTCGACGGCGAGCCGCGTGCGGCCGCGGCGTGGGGCCAGGCCGCGCGTGCTCAGGCTCGGCACCGTGAGCTACACCGCCGCGCTCAACCGCGCGGTACGGGTGACCAGGCGGCTCACGACGTCCAACTTCAGGATCGTGCGGCGCCTGCGGCGCGTGCGCGTCACCGCGACGGTGACCGCGCGCGACCAGGCGCGCAACAGCGCGCGGCAGCGCGTGACGTTCACGCTGCTCGCACCGCGCCGCTAGCTAGTCGTCGTCGTCCTTGTTGTCGTCGTCGGCGTCGCCGCTGTCGTCGCGCTGCGCCGCTCCGTTTCCGGAGCCGTGCTTCTTCTCTTCCTGCTTGAGGTTCGGCGCGTTGGGGTCGGTGGGGCCGCCGGGGATCGGCTCGCCCTTGTAGTCCTCGGGGTTGTCGACCTTCTCGCCGTCGATCGTGACGCTGCCGTCCTCGTGGTGGCGCAGCCCCGACGGGCCGAGGTTCTTCTCGGGCCCTTCGTCGTAGCTGTGGTCGCCCTCGCGGCCGCCCAGCGTCACGTACTTGGCCTCGTCATCCGGCCAGTCCTCGAGGTTCTTCGGCGGATCGTCCTCGAGCTCTTCGAGCTTCGCCTTGCCCGTCGTGTAGGGGTCTCTCTCTTGATCTTTCTCCTCAGCCATGCGGTTCGGGGTACCCTCGCTGCATGAGCGCCAACCTCGCCCTGAACCTCGTCGACGCGGCGGCGGAGAACCCCGATCGCGTCGCCCTCAAGCTCGACGACCTCGAGCTCACGTACGCCGATTCTGGACAGCGCGACCGCGAAGGTCGCGAAGCTCCTGCGCGACCGGGGCCTCGAGCCCGGCGACCGCGTCGGGATCATGCTTCCGAACGTCCCGCACTTCCCGATGGCCTATTACGGCACGCTCCGGGCCGGCGGCGTCGTCGTGCCCATGAACGTCCTCTTGAAGCGCCGCGAGGTCGACTATTACCTCGGCGACTCCGGCGCCGAGCACCTGTTCGTGTGGGAGGACTTCGCGGGCGAGGCTCCCGACGACGCGATCGTCGTGCAGCCGGCGGGCATCGAGCTGCCCGAGGAGCGCGACAGCGATGTCGTCGATCGCGACGACACCGACACGGCGGTGATCCTCTACACGTCGGGGACGACCGGCAAGCCGAAGGGCGCGGAGCTCACGCACTCGAACCTGCGCCGCAACGTCGAGGTCGCGCTCAGCCTGCTCGGCATGGAGGACGGCGCGGTCGTCGTGCTCGGCGCGCTGCCGCTGTTTCACTCGTTCGGCCAGACGTGCGGGCTCAACGCCTGCATCCGCGCCGGCGGCACGCTCACGCTGATCCCGCGCTTCGATCCCGCAAAGGCGCTCGAGATCATCCAGCGCGACAAGGTCAACGTCTTCGAGGGCGTCCCGACCATGTACGGCGCGATGCTCAACTGCGCCGAGCGCGAGCAGTTCGACACGTCGACGCTCACGGTCTGCGCCTCCGGCGGCGCGTCGTTGCCCGTCGAGCTCCTGAAGGGGTTCGAGGAGGCGTTCGGCTGCAAGATCCTCGAGGGCTACGGCCTGTCCGAGACCTCCCCGATCGCGTCCTTCAACCACCCCGACCGCGAGCGCAAGCCCGGGTCCATCGGCACGCCGATCGACGGCGTCGAGATGAAGGTCGTCGACGAGGACGGCAAGGAGGTCGACGCCGGCGAGGTGGGCGAGATCGTCATCCGCGGCCACAACGTGATGAAGGGCTACTGGAACAAGCCCGACGCGACGGAGGAGTCGATCCGCGACGGGTGGTTCTACACCGGCGACATGGCGAAGATCGACGAGGACGGCTACTTCTTCATCGTCGACCGCAAGAAGGACCTGATCATCCGCGGCGGCTACAACATCTATCCGCGCGAGATCGAGGAGATCCTCTACGAGCACGCCGCCGTGCGCGAGGCTGCGGTGATCGGCGTGCCGCACGACGACCTCGGTGAAGAGGTCGGGGCCGCGGTCGCGCTCAAGGAGGGCCAGGAGGCCGACGCCGACGAGCTCAAGGCGTTCGTCAAAGAGCGCGTCGCCGCGTACAAGTACCCGCGCCACGTCTGGTTCGTCGACGACCTGCCGAAGGGCCCGACCGGCAAGATCCTCAAGCGCGAGATCGAGGTGCCCTCGGAGGTCGGCGCAGCATCTGCGTGACGGTGCACATCGACCACGTCATCTACGGCACGCGCGATCTCGGCGCCGCGGCCCACCGGATGGAGACGGAGCTGGGGCTCGTGGTGGATGGTGGCGGCCGCCACGAGGGGATGGGGACCGAGAACCGCATCGTCCCGCTTGGGAGCGGCTATCTCGAGTTGATCGCGGTCGCTGACGCCGACGAGGCGGCGTCGTCGCCGTTCGGCAGCGGGGTGCGGGACCACATCGAGCGGATCGGTGAAGGCCTGCTCGGTTGGGCGGTCGCCACAGACGACGTGGACGCCGTCGCGAAGCGACTAGGTACGCCGATCGTGCCGATCGGGCGCGCAGGACTGACGGCGCGGCTGACCGGCGTAGCGGATTCGCTGCGCGAGCCGTGCCTGCCGTTCTTCATCGAGCGCGATCCAGGAGTAGCCGACCCCGGTGCAGCCGGCGACGCCGGCGGGATCACCTGGCTCGAGCTCGCCGGCGACGAGGATCGCCTCAGCCGTTGGCTCGATGGATCTTCGTTGCCGGTACGCGTGGTCCGGGGCGCCCCCGCCGTGCGCGCGGTGGGCATCGGCGAGCGAGAGCTGCGCTAGCCGGCCGGCTGCACGCGCGCCTCGTCCTCGGGCGCGCGGCCGTCGCGGCCGACGTAGCCGTCCTTGCCGCCGAAGACGATGTAGGCGGCGTCCTCGTCGCCGATGTTGGTGACCATGCGCACCGTCGCGGCGTCCACGCGGACGACACCGCCGGGGCCCAGCTCCTGCTGAGAGCCGTCGCCGAAGTCGAAGCGGATGCGACCCTGGTGCACGAAGTAGACCTCTTCCTGCTCCTCGTGCCAGTGGCGACCCGTCGCATAGCCGGCGGGCATCACGATCGCGTTCACGCCGAACGCCGTGACGCCGAGCTCCCTGCGCACCTTGCGAAAGCCGTGGCCCTCACCCAGGTCGTCGAGATGTGCCGCGGCCCAACCCTCACCATTCGTGACACCCATGGCGGTGATCCTACGACGCTTTCGCTGCTCTGCAGACACGGAAGGCCCGCCACTGGCGGGCCTTGCGCGTCCTTGCGTTCCTCCGAGCGTCCGCTACGCGAGCAGGACGACGAGGATGATGATCAGCAGAAGTGTGCCGAGTCCGATGTACATGCCGGCGGTGTACCCGGACATTCCGCCCGTCACGCGGCGGCTTCAGTGCGGTGCAACGTGGCCGTCGGCGGGCTCGAGCGGCAGGCCCTGCTCGTGCCAAGCCTCGAGGCCGCCGGCCATCGAGTACGCGTCGTAGCCCGCGCGGCTGAACGCCTGCGCGGCCATCAGCGAGCGGTTGCCGAGCCGGCACTGGAAGATCACCGGCCGGTCTTTGTCGATCGTGGCGGCCTGCCCGCTGAGGCGTTCGATCTCGACGTGGCGCGCGCCGTCGATGCGGCCCGCCTCCCATTCGTACGTCTCGCGGACGTCGATCAGCTGCACGTCGTCTTCGCGCAGCCGGCGTGCCGCTTCCGCGGGCGTGATCTCCAGGTCTGGATCGGACAAGGGGTGTTGGTTCATGGTCGCAAACCGCGCGTGCGCGGTCCTTCCTGGCGCTGGGTCGTGGCAAGCTCGTGCGCGCGGCCGGCCCACTCGCACAGGATCGGGCGCGTGGCGCGCGGGTCGATTATCTCCTCGACGCTGAAGTGCTCGGCGGTGCGGAAAGGGTCGCGCAGCGGCTGCAGCGCCTGCTCGAGCTCGGCGTGCGCCGCCACCGGGTCCTCGGCGCCCGCGATCTGGCGCTTGAACGCAGCCTCGATCCCGCCGGCGAGCGGCAGCGATCCCCAGTCGCCCGAAGGCCACGCGAAGCGCAGGTTCAGCCGCGAGCCGTCGCCGTGCGCCGCGCCGGCGATCCCGTAGACCTTCCGCACGAGCACCGAGACCCATGGCGTCTGCGCCTGGTACACGCTGCACAGCGTGCGCGCGCCGCGGCGGATCGTATTCGCCTTCTCCGCGTCGGTGCCGATCACGAACCCGGGCACGTCGACGAAGTTGACCACCGGCAGGCCGAACTGGTCGCAGAGGTCGACGAAGCGCGTCGTCTTGTCCGCGGCGTCGCCCGTGACACCGCCGCCGTAGTGCTTGGGGTCGGACGCCAGCACTCCCACCGGCCTCCCGTCGAGCCGCGCGAGCGCGGTGATGACCGACCCGCCGAAGCGGCGCCCGAGCTCGAAGATCGATCCGCGGTCGAGGACCAGCTCCATGATCCGCCGCATGTCGTACGCCTGCCGCGGCTCGCGTGGCACGATCGACAGCAGCTCCTCCTCGCGGCGGTCGGCGGGGTCGGTCGCCGCCGTGACGGGCGCCGGCTCCCAGACGGACGTCGGGAGATAGGAGAGGAAGCGCTTGAGCTGGTCGAGCGCGTCGTCCTCGTCGTCGGCCTCGTTGTCGACCGCGCCGGCGCGCGTCTGCAGGCGCGCGCCACCGAGCTCCTCCTTGTCCGGCGACTCGCCCATCGCGGCCGCGACCAGCGGCGGCCCGGCGACGAAGAGCTGGGCGGTGTCGCGCACGATCACGCTGAAGTGGCTCATGACGACGCGCGCGGCGCCGAGCCCGGCGCACGGGCCGAGCGCCGCTGCGACAACGGGCACTCGCGACAAGTTCGCGGCGACCAGCTCGAAACCCGGGAGCGGCGGCACGTAGGAGAACCCCATGTCGAGCAGCGACTTGACGCTGCCGCCGCCGCCGGTGCCGTCGACGAGCCGCACGAGCGGCAGGCGGAGGTCGTGCGCGGCCTGCTCCGCCCAAACCGCCTTCGCCCAGATCGCGGCGTCAGCGGCGCCGCCGCGCACCGTGAAGTCGTCGGCCTGCACGACCGCGCGGCGGCCGTCGATCCGCCCGCGCCCGACGACTACGTTCGCCGGCAGGAAGTCGACGAGGTTGCCCTCGTCGTCGTATGTCCCGCGGCCGGCGAGGGCGCCGGTCTCGTGGAACGTGCCCGCATCGAAGAGGCGGTCCACGCGCTCGCGCACGGTCAGCCGTCCGCTCTCGCGCTGGCGGGCGACGCGCTCCTCGCCGCCCATGCGCTGCGCGAGCTCCTCGCGCCGGCGCAGCTCCTCGAGCTCGGGCTCCCAGGACATCGGCGAGAGGCTACTCAGCCCCGGTCACAGGAACGTGCGGCCCTCGCCCCGGTAGGTGGGAGCCGTCGTGGCGATCGTGTCGCCGCTGATGAGGTGGAGCTGCTCGAAGCGCTCGCAGAGCTCGCCCGCCTTGGCGTGGCGGAACCACACGCGGTCGCCGACGCGCAGGTCGTCCGCGGGGGCGCCGAGCAGCGGCGTCTGCACCTCGCCCGCGCCCTCCTGTTCGTCGAGCTCGAGCCCTGCGGGCAGGAACGGCTGCGGCAACCGTGTGCTGTTGCCGGCCCCGGATGCCAGATAGCCGCCGCCGAGAACGGTGGCGACCCCGCGCCCGGGCCGGCGCACTACCGGCAGCGCGAACAGCGCGGCGGGCCGCGGCTGGAAGTGGCCGTACGCATCGAACAGTGTCGGGCCGTAGAGCCCAGACCCGGCGGCGCACTCGGTGACCGCGCTCTCGGCCGACGTGCGCTCGAGCGAGCCCGTGCCGCCCCCGTTGACGAACTCGAGCTCGGCTACCGCCTTGACGGCCGCCACCGTCTGCGCGCGCCGCTCGGCGAGCTCGGCCGCCGACCGCGGCTGGAACCAGCGGATCGCGGCGCCCATCAGCGGCCGGCCCGGTGGCCGGTCGCCGACGCCGGCGATCTGCGCCTCATAGGCCATCAGCCCGACGAGCTGGAACCCGCGGCGCGACACGATTCGCCGCGCGAGCTCCGCCGCCGCGCCTGGGTCGTGCAGTGGCGACCGGCGCGCGCCGATGCGGACACGGCCGCCGAACGGGCGCCACGAGGCGTCGAGGTCGATGCACACGCGGACGGCGAAGGGCCGCTCACCCGTGGCCGCGTCCACGAAGTCGAGGTGGGACTCGTCGTCGACCATGATCGTGATCGCTCCGGCCGCGCGCGCGTCGTGGGTCAGCGATCGCAGGGCGTCCCGGTCCGCCGTCGGATAGGCGACGAGCAGGTCCTCGTAGCCGAGGTTCGCCAGCCACAGCGCCTCCGGCAGCGTGAACGACATGACTCCTCTGAAGCCGTCGCGCCCGAGCGCGCGGTCGATCAGCGCGCGGCAGCGAACGGATTTGCTTGCAAGCCGGATCGGCGTCCCGCCGGCCCGGCGCTCGAGGTCGGCTGCGTTGGCGTCGAACGCGTCGACGTCGACGACCGCGAGCGGCGGATCGAGGTTCGCTGTCGCCGAGTCGAGGCGCGCGCGCAGCTCTTCCATGCGCGGATCTTCTCGACTTCGCGCGCACCGGGGAGGATGATCGGCGTCATGAGGCGGGCGCTCGCCATCGCGCTGGCGGCAACCGCGGCGGCGGCGGCCGGGTGCGGCGACGACGAGCGGCGCCCAGCGGACGCCGGCACGCCCGCCGCGGGCGCGGCGCGCCAGGGCGAAGCGGCGCCGAACGGGATCGATGCCGAGCTGCTGCCGCCGGCGGCGGTGCCGCGCCGCGGCGCCGCGCCCGCCGATCCCGCCGCGGTCCGCGTCATCAAGCGTTGGACCGCCGCACTGCGCCGGGGCGACGTCGAGCGTGCGGCGTCGTACTTCGCGATCCCGAGCACGTTCCAGAACGCGACGCCGGTGCTGACGCTCGACTCCCCCGGTGAAGTCGTGGCGGTCAACTTGTCGCTGCCGTGCGGCGCGGTGGTCCAGCAGCGCCCGCGGCGCCGGAGCGTTCACGATCGTCACGTTCCGGCTGACCGAGCGGCGGGGCGGCGACTGCGGGCGCGGGACGGGGGAGACCACCGGCGGCGCGATCCGCGTGGCCAACGGCAAGATCCGCGAGTGGTACAGGCTCTACGAGGCCGACGACCGGCGCCCGCCGAACGCCCGCATCGACCCGGGGCCGAACGAGGCTTAGAGGCTCGCGAGCGCCTCGGCCGCGGCACGCTGCCCGGACCGGACGGCGCCGTCCATGTAGCCGCTCCAGACCGTGGCCGTCTCCGCGCCGGCCCAGAACAGCGGCCCGATCGGCGCCCGCAGCGCGTCGCCGTACGACGTCCATGCGCCGGTCGTCATCCCGCAGCCGTAGCAGCCGCGCGTGTACTCCTCGTCCGCCCAGGAGCGCTCGAGGTAGCGCTCGGGCGTGCGCGCGCGCTCGCCGAAGAAGCGCGCGAAGCAGTCGAGGACCGCATCGCGCCGCTCGTCGGCGCTCATGCGCAGCGCGTGCCGGGCGAAGTCACCCTCGAGGAAGCCGAGGAGGATCCCGGGCGAGCCGTCCGGCGGCGAGTTGTCGAACGTCGTGCGGATCGGCCCGCGGTCACTCGTCGCCTGGCCGGTGAACCCCGCCGTGCGCCAGAACGGCTCGTCGTAGATGCCGAAGCACTTCCACACCGTGCCCTGCGGCATGTGCTGGACCGCCTGGTCGCGCAGGCCCGGCAGCGCCGGGTCGTACACGATCCGGCACGTGAGCGCGGGCGGCAGCGCGACGATCGCGCGCTGCCCCTCGGCCAGGATCCGGCTGTCGCCTTTGACCTTCACGCCGCGGTCGCCCCAGGTGATCCGGCGGACGGGCGCGCTCAGGACGACCGCGTCGCCGAGCTGCTCTGCCAGCCGCAGCGCTACGAGCTGCGACCCGCCGACAAAGCGGCTGTCCTGCGCGCCGCCCTCGGTGTCGACCAGCGCGTCGAACCCGCCGGCGGCATGCGTGTAGAAGAGCACGTGCAGCAGCGACAAATCTGCGGGCTCGGCGGCCCAGACGGCCTCGCAGCCGATCTCGAACAGCGTGCGCGCGCCCTCCGTCACGGCGTTCGCGTCCAGCCATGTCTGGAACGTCATCGAGTCGAGCCGGCGCGCGTCCGGGGCCGTCCACGGCGTCTCGGTCGGCACGGTCTTGGCCAGGCGCTCCAGCTTGCGCTGCACGCGCAGGGTGTCGGCCAGGATCACCGGGCTGATGCGCGGGATCGCCCCCCGGTAGCGCTTGAGCTCGCCCTTCCATTCGATGACGTTCTGGCCCTCGTTGTAGGTCGTGAACGTCTCGACGCCGACATCGCGCGCCAGCTCCAGCATGGCGGTCTGGGTCGGGCCGACCCACTGGCCGCCGACCTCGACCACCTTGCCACCGCCGAGATCCGCGTTGAGCAGCCGCCCGCCGACGCGGTCGCGCGCCTCGAGCACGATCGCGCGATGTCCGGCCGCCCGGACATCGCGGGCTGCCACGAGCCCGGCCAGGCCGGCGCCGATGATGACTACGTCGGCCCGCTCCGTCGCCACGGCCCGAGCCTATCCCCAAAAGAGGTTGAACAGCCCGAACTGGCGCTCCGGCGACCAGGCCGGCGCCGGGCCGAGCCGCATCCGCTCCGCGTCGTTCAGGCGCATGAAGCGCCAGCTCTCGAGCGCCTTCACGGCCGCGCCGTTGGCGCGCGGCACGACGAGCGTGCCGGCCTCCGTCCCCAGCGCCTCGGCCATCAGCGTCGTGCCGGCGGCCGGGTCGTCGGCCGTGATCGCCACGCCGGCGCCCCACGGCGAGGCGACTGCCCAGCCGCGCAGGCGGCCCTCGGACTCGACGGCCATGCCGCTCAACGGGCGCAGCTCGTCGAGCACGGCGCCGCGTTGTTCCCCGGTCGCGGCGCTGTCGAGCGCGGCCATCGCGGCGCGGTCGGCCTCGTGCAGGCGCCGCGCGGCCACAGTCCGGATGCGGCCGGGCCGCCCGCGCCACGCGGTGGCGATCCCCTCGGCCTCGAAGCCGAGCCGCTCGTAGACGGGCCGGCCGAGCTCGGTTGCGTAGAGCAGCACGGTTCGGGCGCCGCGCTCGTGCAGCCAGGCCGTCGCCTCCTGGGTCAGCGCGGTTCCCAGCCCGCGGCCACGAGCCCCCGGCACGACGCCGAGGGCGCCGATCCATCCGGTCGCCCCGAACGAGGCGGCGCAGCCGACACCCAGCGGGCGGTCGCCGTCCTCGGCGATGAGCACCACGCCGTGCGGCGAGTGCCGCGGGAACTCGAGCAGACGCCCGACGTTCGCGTGGAAGCCCGCCGCGCGCAGCACGGCGACCGCAAGCGGAAGCTCGCGGTCGCGTGCAGGACGGATAAGGGCGGCCGGTGGCGCTGCCACGCCCGCCAATTTATGTGGTGTCGCCGGCGGTTACGCCACTGGGTCGCGCTCGACCACGCGGTCGCGGACGACTACGTCGTCACGGCGACCCCAGCGGTCAGCGACCAGCAGGGAGACCAGCAATCCGATGACGCCGGCGACCATGAGGATGACCCCGATCGTCGCAAGCTCGACGCCCGCGATCGTATCCGTGACCGCCCACTTCAGGATGGCGCCGACAGCGATTAGAAATATGGATGTTCCGATACCCATGCCGGGCGGGTTACCCGCTCGTCGTAGGCTTCACCCATGACTACGGCGCTCAGCGACGTCTACGACATTCCCCAGGAGTACAAGGACTTCCGCGACACGATCCGCCAGCTCGTGCGCGAGAAGGTTGCTCCACGCGCTGCCGAGATCGACGCGACGGGCGAGTACCCGTGGGACGTCCGCAAGCTGTTCGCCGAGCACGACATCCTCGGCCTGCCGTTCGAGGAGCAGTACGGCGGCACGGGAACGGGCACGCTGATGCTCGAGATCGCGGTCGAGGAGATCGCGAAGGCGTGTGCCTCGAGCGCGTTGATCCTGATGGTCCAGGAGCTCGGCACGCTGCCGATTCAGATGTTCGGCACCGACGCGCAGAAGGAGCGCTTCCTGCCGCCGTGCGCGTCCGGCGAGTGGTCGCCCGCGTTCTGCCTCTCTGAACCCGAGGCCGGCAGCGACCCCGGCGCGATGCGCACGACCGCCGTCCAGGACGGCGACGAGTGGGTGATCAACGGGACCAAGAACTGGATCACGAACGCGACGATCGCGGACTTCTACCTCGTGTTCGCGACGACGGACCGCGAGTCGCGACGGATAACGGCGTTCATCGTCGAGAAGGACCGGCCGGGCTTCAGCGTCCCCAAGCTCGAGCACAAGATGGGCATCAAGGGGTCGCCGACCGGCACGCCGGTCTTCGAGGACGTCCGCGTGCCGCAGGAGAACGTGATCGGCGAGGTGGGGCGCGGCCTCGCGGTCGCGCTCGCGACGCTGGAGCGCACGCGCCTGAGCGCGGCGGCGCAGGGGGTCGGGATCGCGCAGGGAGCGATCGACTACGCGGTGGGCTACGCGAAGGAGCGCATCGCGTTCGGCAAACCGATCATCGAGCTGCAGGGGCTGCAGTTCAAGCTCGCGGACATGCAGACGCGGACCGCGGCCGCGCGCGAGCTCCTCTACAAGGCGGCGTCGATGGCCGACCGCGACGAGCCCGGCCTGGGCTTCTACACGTCGATGGCGAAGCTGTTCGCTACGGACACGGCGATGTACGTGACCGTCGAGGCCGTCCAGGTCCTCGGCGGCTACGGCTACGTGACCGAGTACCCGGTCGAGCGCTACATGCGAGATGCCAAGATCACGCAGATCTACGAGGGCACGAACGAGATCCAGCGCGTGGTGATAGCCCGTCACATGAAGGGATGACCGTGAGCGTCCGGCGGATCTTGTTCTCGGCGGCCATCGCGTTGAGCATCGGGCTCACGTCGATCGTCGTGCTGCGGGGAGAGTTCAGCGACGTCACCTGGATCCGCATCGCCGAGACCCTTGGCGTGGTCGTGATCGCCGCGTTCGCCCTCTTCGGCGCGATGTCGTTCATCGCTCATCGCATGGCGGGCTGGAATCCCGAGAGCGAAGCCGAGTTCGAGCGCATCGTGTTGCGCAGCGAGCGCTTGGCGCGCGATGGCGTAGCGGCGGAGCCGGACGAGATGGAGTTCCTCGACCTCGACCCGTACGACGACGAGGACTTCGAGGAGCTCGTCCGCGAGGCACTCGACGACCTGCCCGACCTGCTTCGCGCCACGCTGGACCGCAACGTCGCGGTGGTCATCTCCGACGGTGGCAGGCGCCGCGGCGCCTATGGCCTCTACCACGGCGACGGCTTCGCGCGCGACAACCACCCCGACCGCATCGTCATCTACCGCGACACGCTCCGCCGCGACTTCGGCCACGACGCCGACCGCCTCCGCGAGCAGGTGACGATCACGGTTCGCCACGAGCTCGCACACCACATCGGGTTCGACGAGCTCGGCGTACGGGACCTAGGGCTGTAGAGCCGCGCGAGCCTGCCGTGATGATCGTGATGACACCGCAGGCCGAGCAGGCCGAGATCGATGCGGTCGTCGCGCGGCTGGAGGCGACGGGCGTCCACGTCGTGGTGATGCCAGGCGAGTTGACGACGGCGATCGGCGCCATCGGCGACCCGGAGGGCGTCGCGGAGCTCGGGCTGGAGGGGATGAGCGGCGTCGACCGCGTCGTCCCGATCTCGCGGCCGTACAAGCTCGCGTCGAGCGAGCTGAGCCACCAGACGCCGACCGTCGTGGAGGTGGACGGCCGGCGGGTCGGCGGCGGCGACACGTTCTGTCTGATCGCCGGGCCCTGTACGGTCGAATCAAGGGAGCAGACGCTCGCCGTCGCGCAGGCCGTCAAGGACGGCGGCGGCTCGATGCTGCGCGGCGGTGCGTTCAAGCCGCGCACCTCGCCGTTCGCGTTCAAAGGGCTCGGGCTCGCAGGCCTGGAGATCCTCAGCGAGGCGCGTGCGCAGACGGGGCTCCCCGTCGTCACCGAGCTGCTTGACACGAATCACGCGGACGCGATCCACGAGCACGCCGACGTCGTGCAGATCGGCGCCCGCAACATGCAGAACTACGCGCTGCTCGAGGTCGCCGGCAAGCTCGGCAAGCCCGTCCTGCTGAAGCGCGGCTTGAGCTCTTCGCTCGACGAGCTCCTGATGGCCGCGGACTACGTGCTCAAGGAGGGCAACGACGACGTGATCCTCTGCGAGCGCGGCATCCGGACCTTCGAGACGGCGACCCGCTTCACGCTCGACCTCGGCGCAGTGCCGTGGCTGAAGCTCCACAGCCACCTGCCGGTGGTGGTGGACCCGTCGCACGCCGCCGGGGACCGGCGCCTTGTCGAGCCGCTCAGTCGCGCGGCGGCCGCCGTGGGCGCGGACGGCATCCTCGTCGAGGTGCACCATGACCCGGAGCACGCTCTCTGCGACGGCCCGCAGGCGCTGTATGCGGCCGGCTTCGCCCAATACGCCGGCGACGTCGCGGCTCACGCCTCGCTGCTCGGCAAGCGCCTGGCCTGACCGATGAGGCATCTCATCGCTCGGGCGGGCCTGAAACGGGTGCGCTCAGCCATCCTCCCATTCGACTTCAGCGCTTGCGAGGGTGACGCGAGAAGGACAAGTACCCCGTTGCCTACGGCCGGCTCGCAAGAGCCGGCCGTAGTCGTTCTAGAGCCGGTCGAGCTCGGTGACGAGGTACCCGACAAGGCGACGCGGCACGACGCACTGCCCGGCCATCACGTCGTTCAGGTCCTCGCCGAGGGCGGCGGCCGAAGCGCTGCGCTCCGTGACGCCGGCGACCCCGGCGCTGAGCGCCTCGAGGCAGGCCTGCTCGGCCGCCGCGTCGCAGATCAGCATGATGCGCGTGCCGGGCTGGTGCTCGAGCACGACGCGCGCCGCGGCGATCGCGTCGCCGTCGAGCTCCGCGTCGACGATCCACAGCCGCGAGTTGCAGGTGGCGGCCAGCTCTTCGAGCGAAACCAGGTCACGGGCGCGGGCCATCGTGCGCAGGCCCGCCCCGGCAAGCGCGTCGTCGATCCAAGCCCCTGTGGACCCGTCCCTCGCAGCGACAACGGCATCCACTACGGCCGGCGTCCGGCCGGTCCCGAAACGCGGCATGCACGAATCGTCCTCCGTCATCGCAGCGCCGTCGCGGCGGCGGCGATGAGATCGCTCATCGCCCGTCGCCGAACTCCTTCAGGAGCTCCTCGCGGCTCGAGAACTCGAGCTTGCGGAGAATCGACTGCACGTGAGTCCTGACCGTGACCGGCGAAAGCACCAGCCGCTCGGCGATCTGCGGCGGCGTCAGGCCCTGGCGCAGCATGTCGAGCACCTGCCACTCGCGGCTCGTCAGCTGAGCCTCGCGCCCCTCGAGCTCGGTCGAGCGGCGTCGCGCCGACCGGTCGCGGAACTCCTCGACGACCCTCCCGATCAGCCGCCGCGACAGCACGGTCTCGCCCGCGAGCGCGGAGTCGAGCTCGCCGGGGAGCGTGCGCGGGTCGATGTCCTTGAGCAGGTATCCGACCGCGCCTGCCCGCAGCGCTCCGAACAGGTCCGTGTCGTCGTCAGACGCGGTCAGCATCACGATCTTCGCGCGCGGCAGGCGGGCGTGGATCTCCCATGCCGCGGAGACGCCGCCACCCGGCATCCTGATGTCGAGCAAGACCAGATCCGGGCGTTCGCGCAGCGCCTGGTCGATGGCACCCGGGGCATCCGCGGCCTCGGCCACGACCTCGAACGCGCCCTCGCGCTCGAGCGCGTAGCGGATGTCCTCGCGCGTGGGCGCGTGGTCGTCGGCGAGGAGGATGCGCGGGCGCCTGCGGTTAGCGCTCACAGGACGACCTCCACGCTGGTCCCGGCACCCGGCTGCGACCGGATCTCCAGCTGCCCTCCGATGCTCTCGGCACGCTCGCGCATCGTCACCAGGCCGTAGCCTCCCATCGCGGGCGGGCCGTCGCCGGCGACTTCGAAGCCCGGGCCTTCATCCGACACGCGCAGCGTCACACGGTCGCCGCCGCGGAGCTCGACGCGGATCGTCGCGCCGCGGGCGTGGCGCGCGGCGTTGGCGACCGCCTCCGAGACGATCTGGACGAGCGCCTCGCCCTCGGCGGGGCCGAGCTCCACGTCGTCGACCAGGTCCAGCACGACCTGGGCGCGCTCGCGCTCGGCCACGGTGCGAGCCGCGTCCGCGAGCGCTTCGGCGAGCGGCCGGTCGGGGCCTTGGCCCAGCGCCGAGATCGCGCGGCGCGACGCAGCGAGGCCGCGGCGCGTGCTCGCCCGCAGCCGGTCCACGACCTCGTCCTCGCGATCGAGCCAGTACAGGTTGCGATGGATGCTGTGCAGCTCCTGCGCCACGCTGTCGTGGAGGTCGCGGGCGATGCGGCGACGCTCCTCGAACGCCGCGTTGGCTGCCATCGACGACCAGTAGGACTGGATCTCGCTGACCGCGCCGCCGAGGACCACCAGGTAGAACGCGAGCCGGAACATGTCGCCGGTGTAGACGAGCTCGCTGAACGAGGAGGGGTAGAGGGTGTAGTTGAGGCGGCTCGCGGCCGCGAGCGCCGCGCCGATGGCGAGCCAACCCAGCAGGCGGTCGCCAGTGCGCCGTGCCCGCACCGTGAACCCGACGGCCGCGATCACGTACGCGATCAGCGCCAGGATCTCGTTGCCGATCACGGCCCAGTGCCCTTCGAGGCGGACGCGGCCGGATGCCTCGGCGTCCGCTTCGACCACGCCGCGCGGCAGCGAGTCCCCGAGCGCGGCGACGGTCAGGGCGATGGCCGCGAGCACGATCGTCACCGCGACCGCGCTCGTGAGCGCCCACTGGCGCCAGGCGCGCACGCGCACAACCGGGACCAGCGCCGCGGCCGCGAACACGATCGCCCCGATCAGGCGGCCGGACAGGGCGGACCAGGTCGAGAACCGCGACGTGTCGCTGCCGAACACCGCCGGAGCTGCCGCGAACAGCAGGTTCGACAGCGCCATGAGCAGGAGCGCGACGCTCAGGACCAGGTCGTTGAGGTGACGGACGCGGTCGTAGCGGCCGGCCACGAGGAATGCGGCGAGCAGGGCGATCAGCGCCTCGGTCGTCACCAGCGCGACGTGCAGGTCCGGGTTGCGGTACGCGAAGTGCAGCCCCGGGACCAGGGCGATCACGGCTGTCGCCGCAACGCTGAGGGCGGCGATGAAGACGATCTGACGCGGTGAGCTCATGGCCGAGGGCAGGGATACTCTGGATCATGCCCCCGTCGTTACGCGTCGCGGAGGCGATCGAGCGCCTCCTGCGGCGCTATGCGCCGGTCGCCGTCGTCCGCCTCGGCTACCGCGTCGGGTACGTCGCGCTGCAGCTGCTCTGGCGCGTCACGAAACCGCAGGGCGTCGGCGTGAAGGTGGTCGTGCTGCGCGGCAGCGAGGTGCTGCTCGTGCGTCACAGCTACGGGCGCCGTGGCTGGGACCTGCCCGGCGGCGGCGCAAGGCCGGGCGAGGACTTCGAGGGCGTCGCGCGCCGCGAGCTGGCCGAAGAGCTGGGCCTCGAGGCCGGCCCACTCGAGGCCCTCGGGCCGTTCGAGGCGGTCGAGGGCGGCAAGCGCGACACGCTCCACGCCTTCGTGACGCGCCTCGCCGACCCTCAGCCGCGCCCCGACCACGGGGAGATCGCGGACGTGCGCTGGTACGCGCTCGACGCACTCCCCGAGGATCTTGCGGACATCTCGCGGCGCGTTCTGAAACGCTGCCGTTAGACTGCTTACAGGCCCCGTGGAGTGCGACCGCCGGGGAAAACTGAAGCCCGTGGTGTGCGACCGCCGGGCCTCTCACCGAAAGGATCCATATGCCTGACGCCGTCATCGTCGACGCCATCCGGACGCCGGTCGGCCGCGCCTTCAAGGGCTCGCTCGCCTCACTGCGCCCGGACGAGACCACGGCGTTCGTCATCGACCAGCTCCTCGAGCGCAACCAGGGCGTGTCGCCCGACAGCATCGAGGAGGTCATCGCGGGCTGCGGCCTGCCACAGGGCCTGCAGGCCAACAACATCGCGCGGATCGCGGTCCTGCTGAGCGACAAGCTCTCGCAGAACACGAATGGGTCCACCGTGTCGCGCTACTGCGCCTCCGGCCTCGACGCGATCCGGATCGCCGCGAACAACGTCGCGGCGGGCCAGGGCGACACGTACATCGCCGCGGGAGTGGAGTTCGTCTCGCGCTACAACGCCGCGCAGGAGGCCGCGCACCCCGAGGACCAGAACGAGAACCTCAAGGGGAACAATGGCCAGCCCGACGCCTACATCGCGATGGGCCTGACGGCGGAGAACGTCGCCGAGAAGTACGGCGTGTCGCGCGAGGACCAGGACAAGTACGCCCAGCGCTCGCAGGAGCGGGCGGTTGCGGCGCAGGAGAAGGGCATCTTCGACCGCGAGATCGTCCCCGTGAAGCTCGAGGACGGGACCGAGGTGACGAAGGACGACGGTCCGCGGGCGAGCTCGACGCTCGAGAAGCTCGGGTCGCTGGAGCCGGCGTTCAAGCCCGGCGGCACCGTTACCGCGGGCAACTCGTGCCCGCTCAACGACGGCGCCGCGGCGGCGCTCGTGATGAGCGCCGACAAGGCCGCTGAGCTCGGCCTCAAGCCGCGCGCACGGATCGTCACCGCGGCCACGTGGGGCAACGAGCCCGAGTACATGGGCGTCGCCCCGATCGGCGCGATCAAGAAGGCGCTCGAGCGCGCCGGCATGTCGATCGGCGACGTCGACGTCGTGGAGCTCAACGAGGCGTTCGCAGCCCAGGTCCTTCCGATCGCCGACGAGGTCGGCATCGACATGGACAAGCTGAACCCGCACGGCGGCGCGATCGCGCTCGGTCACCCGTTCGGGATGACCGGCGTGCGGATCATGACGACGCTGCTCAACGACCTCGACACGCTCAACGGGACGATCGGGCTCGAGACGATGTGCGTCGCCCAGGGACAGGGCGAGGCGATGATCGTCGAGCGGCTGAACTAGCGCCTCAGCGTGACTGTCACTGAGGGGACTGTCCCCTCAGTGACACGGTGCGGCGGGCGACGGACTCGTTGCCCGCCGCGTCGCGCGCCTTCACCTCGAGCGTTGCCCGGCCGCGCGCTCGGCGGCCCGCGGCGGTCCAGCGCACGAACACGAACGCGCGGCCGCTGCCGCCGAGCGCCCAGCGCCCGCGGCCCAGCACCGTGCCGCGCCGGCGCAGCGTCGCCGTGAGCGCGCACGCCTCCGAGCAGCGCACCGAGACCACGAGCGCGCGGGAGACCTTCGCCCGCACCGATGCCGTGATGCGCGGCGCGGTGCGATCGCCCGTGGTGCCGCCTGTTGTGCCGCCCGTCGTGCCGCCGGTCGTCCCACCGCCACCGGGCGGCGGCGCGATCGGCTCCTCGGGGTCGCACGCCGTCCCGATCCCGTCGCCGTCTGCATCGGGCTGGTGGGCCGGATCGTCTTCGGGCGGGGGATTCCAGATGGTCGGGCAGTTGTCGTAGGCGTCGTCGACGCGGTCGTTGTCGTCGTCGCGGTCGCACGGGTCACCGATCCCATCGGGCTCCATGTCGGCCTGGTTCGGGTTGACGGCGTCGGGACAGTTGTCGTTCTCGTCGAGGATCCCGTCGCTGTCGCGGTCGGTGGGCGGGCAGGCGTCCCCGCGGCCGTCGCCGTCGCTGTCCGCCTGGTCGTTCGGGACCAGGCGACAGTTGTCGGCGTCGTCCGCGAAGCCGTCGTTGTCGTCGTCACCGTCGCACGCGTCGCCCTGGCCGTCGCCGTCGGTGTCGATCTGGTTGCCGTTCGGCGTGTTCGGGCAGTTGTCGTTTTCGTTGAGCACGCTGTCGCCGTCGACGTCGTTGGGCTCCGGGTGCGCGATCGCGACGGCCGACACGAGGGTCGTGGCTGCCGGTGCGACCGCGATTGCAGCGGCAGCGAGGATCGCCAGGGCGATCAGGAGTCGCCGGACGAGCATGCCTTCACGGTAGCGCCGCCGTCCGGCCGAGCCCGCTCGCGACGGGCCCGGCCGGAGGCGTCGATGATCAGGGCGCGAGACCGATCGCCAGCGAGCGGTTGCGCGTCCGCTTGACGCCGCCTGTTGCGGTGTGCGAGACCCGCACCACGCCGCTGGTCAGGCGCGACGGCCTGCGCCGCAGCGCACGCCGCAGCGAGCGCTGCGCCGCGTTGGAGACGCGGAACGTCAGCGTCAGGTTGCCTGCACGTGTCGCTGTCGCACGCGCTGTGCCGAGTGTGAGCATCGTCAGCCCGATGCGCGCCTTCAGCGTTCCTGTCGCCCGCCCCGGGTTACGCACGCGGATCGTCAGCCGCGCACGGCCATCGCGGATCGTCAGCCGCTTGATCGAGCCGAATGCGAAGAACGACGACGGCTTCACCACGGGGGTCGTGGTGGTGGTGGTGGTGGTTGTAGTGGTGGTGGGGGTCGTCGTCGTTTGCGTCACGGGGGTCGGCCCAACGGCGCCCGGGCCCGTATACCTGAGGATGTAGAGCCCGTAGTCGCGGTCCGAGCCGGCAATCAGACGGCTGCCGTCCGCGGCGGTGAATTGCTCCACGCCCCAGAAGTTCGAGCCGCCCTCGTCGATGAACTTGCCCATCGGCTCCAGGCCACTCGCGCGACTGAACCGGAAGACCCGGATCCCTCCGCTGTAGTAGGCGCTGTAGGCCAGGTTCGTCGCCGGATCGGTGGCGAACTCATGGATCGACAGGTCGCCGAACCCGACGGCGTACCGCGAGTCGATGCCTTCCGGAATCGCGTAGTCGTCGATCAGCTCGCTCGTCTTGGCGTCGTACAGGTGCGCGTAGCCCCAGCCGTCGAATTCGACGGTGAGAGAGACGCTCGCGCCATCCGTCCCGATTGCCGGATCCGGCGTGTTGTCGCCAGCGCCGGCCACGCACTTGTACGTCTCCTGATCGAACGCGTTGACGATCCGCATACCGACCGACCGCGGGACGAACACCGCCTGGATGTCACCGGTGTAGTTGGTGAAATCCATGTTGAGGATGTCGTCACAGCGGCCCGCTCCCGCGGCGCCGTTGTTGTAGATGATGATCCCCTTGTAGCCGGCGGCCTCGGCGGCCTCCGTCTTCGCCTGGAACGTGCATGTGCCGCGCACGGCTACGGCGATGTGATCCGCCGACGGTGCTGGGTCATCCGGACCGCAGCCCTCACCGACGAACTCGGTCGGGCCGATCAGCGGCTCGTCGGGCGTCACGAGCGGGCCCTCGTCGGGCGTTCCGACCGCGGTCCAGAAGAACCCGTTGTTCGGTCCGCTCGTGATCACGCCGGTGAACCGGAACTGGGAGAAGTCCTCGTCGGCAGCCAGGATGAACTGGTTGTCGTGCGAAAACTCGGACTGGTGCGCGTTCCCCTCCGGACGATCGTCGGGCGTCTCGAGGTCGATGAGCGGCTCGACACTCGGGAAATCGGTATCCGTGATGAGGGTTGGATTCGCCGGGTCGGTGACATCGAGTTGGACGTAGCCCGCGTCCCAGTAGTTCACGAGCATCACCGGCTTGCCGTCGATCCGCTTCACCACGGTGTCGTGATGGAAGATCGTGTCCCCGTTCGCGCCGTTCGCCTGGATCTCCGGGAACATCTCCAGGAGGTCAAGGTCGGCGATGAAGACCGGGTTGCGCGGATCGGTGATGTCGAAGATGTCGACGTCGTGCAGCTCCGTGTTGTCGACGGTGACCACATAGGCCTTGGGTCCGTCCTGCCAGACGAAGGTGCTGTGATTGGAGTTCGGGAGCGCGGCCGGATCCTGCAACAGCGAGCCATCGTCCGGTGACTGGTCGCCGGCGTTCTGGACGAGCATCTGCGGGTTGGCCGGATTCGTGACGTCGTAGAGGTCGAAGCCGCCCGCGGTGCGCGGGACGTCGGCCGGGCGCGTGGCGTCGTTAGTGCACGCCTCGTCGTTGACGGCCAGTAGATCGCCCTGGAACGCCGGCGTGTTGAGCGTGACCACGTGGGCGCCCTCGCCGTGGTAGTAGCCCGCCTTCGCAGGGACGAACCCGATCTCCTTGGGGCTCGACGGATCGCGGATGTCCGCGACATAGAAGCCACCGCGCGTGCACGACGGCTCGTTCCAAGAGTTCAGGTAGGCGAACCCCTTGTAGACGGAGAGGTCGGCGATCTGCCCCGGCACCACGTCGCCGAACTTGCCGCTCACTTCCAGCTTGCCGACGACGTCGATGTTCTCTCGCGCGGGCGGCAGGTGGTCCTGCGTGCCGTCGTGCTGGCGGGCGGGACCGGGGGCCACGCCGGTTGCGCGCTGCGCGGCCGATGCGACGCCGGCCGTCAGCGTGAGCGCTGCGAGCACGGCGACGAACGCGCCGCGCCTCAACGATGCACTCAACTTGTCCTCCTCCTCCTCCGATGGATCCAGTGTGGGACTGCCCACCGCCTGCCTGTATCCCAGCGCACACGCGCGGCGGAATGGCGGTTTCTCATTCCCCCCTCGGGGGACTGGCGAAACCCATGTGAACCTACCCGATCACCGGGTGTGCAGGACGTACACCGAAATCGCGGTGTATCGAGCGATTCGATCAGCGGTGAAGCGTGATCGCCCGCAACCGGCGCAGGCGTGAGTTGCCGGCGAGGTCCGTGGCCACGACGCCGAGCCGTACGCGCACGCGCCGCCCGCGGCGCAGGGCGCGCAGGGCGCTGCGCCAGTGGGCGCGGGTCAGCACCACGCGCAGCTCGATCCCTTCGCCGGCCACGCGGACCGTGCGCCGGACGGTGCGGATCGGGAGGTTCACGTCGCCGACCTCGAGCTGTCCCGACGTCGCGACCGTGCCGCGCTCGCTCGACGCCGCGAGCACGCGGATCGTCCGGCGCGCGCGGATGCGCTGGACCCGCGCCGCGTCCGCTTCGAGCTGCGGCGCGATGCCGTCGTCGCCCTCGCTGCCCGGCGGTGCCGTGGTCGGTGTTCGCTCGACGCGCTCGCAGTCGCCGTCGACGACGTCCAGCGTGTCGGCGTCGACGCGATCGTCGCCGTCGCCGCAGCGGACCTGATCGGCGATCCCGTCGCGGGCGCGGACGTCGTCCGCGCCCTGGCCGCCGTCGATCTCGTCGCCGCCGAGCCCGCCGATCAGCAGGTCGTCGCCGCCGCCCCCGAGCAGCCGGTCGCCGCCGCTGCCGCCGTCGAGCTGATCGGCCGCCGCGGCGGCCTCGAGGCGGTCGGCGCCGGCGCCGCCGAGGATCGTGGCGCTGACCGGCGCGGAGACGATCGCGCTGTCCTCGCGCTCGCGCAGCTCGATCCGCAGGCGCGTCACCCCGGCTGCGGGGCAGAACGCCTCGATGATCCACGCGTTCGCGTCGTCGGAGGTGTCACCGGGAGTGCACGAGCCCGTGTCCATCCCGCCGTCGACAGTCGGGTCGCGAAACACGATTCGCTCGCCGTCGCGCGCGACCGTGAGCGTGTTCAACGACGTCGCGTCTTCGGACAAGTAGGAGATCACCGCTCCAGCCGGCCGCACGAGCGAGTGCGCGTCTGCAGCGGGTGCTGCGGCGAGTGCGAGCAGGACGGCGGCGATGACGACGCGCACGCACCCGACGGTAGCGCGCGCCGGTCAGGCGACGGTCGCGAGTTGCTCCGCGAGCGCGTCGCGCAGCGCGTCGGCTGCGACCTGCAGCGGCGGGTCGAGGTCGCGGTCGGCCAGCAGCCCGAAGCAGACGTGGCCGTCGTAGCTGAGGATCCCGATCGTCAGGCCCTGGTTGGCGGGGTTGAGCGGCACGACCGGGTGGGCTCCGAGCATGCGCTGGCCGTTGAGATAGAACGGCTGCTGCGGGCCGGGAACGTTCGACACGACCAGGTTGAAGGCCCGCACCCCGCTCATCGCGCGTGCCAGCGTCGACGAGACGAGCGGGGGCGCCCAGCCGCTCGCCCCGACGAGCAGCGCGCCCGCGCGCACGGCGGACGAGTCCTTGATCTTCTGCATCGTCGCCGAGATCGGCGCGCACACGCGCGACGGGGTCGGGCTCGTCGGCCGGCAGGTCGACGAGCACGGTCGAGATGCGGTTACCGCCCTCCTCGCCCTCCTTGCGCACGGACACCGGCACGAGCGCGACCGGCGAGCTTTTCAGCGCCACGCCCGCGGCGTCCAGGTAGCGGCGCAGCGCGCCGGCCACCGCCGCCAGCAGGGCGTCGTTGACTGTCCCGCCCGCGTCCTTGCCGGCGCGCTTGAGGTCGGCGAGCGGGACGCGTGCCATCGCGTAGCGGCGGTTCGGGCCGATGCTCTCGTTGAGGGGCGTCATCGGCGCCTGCGGCCGCTGGCGCGCAAGCTCGGTGAGGAGGTCCGTCGCCTTGCGCAGGTCGTCGAAGGCCACCCGCGGGTCGGACCGCGACAGTGCGCGCTGCGCCGACTCCCACATGAGTTTCTGCCCACGCACCATCGGCGTCAGCGACAGCCGGGCGAGGTGGCCCTTGCGGTCGTAGGGCCGCGGCTCCCACGGGCCGTCCGGCGGCGGGATGTCGAGCGGCTCGGGGCCGGGATCGAGCAGGACCGTGCCGACGTCGATCGCCGCGACGCCGTCGACGAGCGCGTGGTGCATCTTCGGCACGAGCGCGACGCGGTCGCCCGCGAGGCCGTCGACGACTGTCATCTCCCATAGCGGTCGCGAGCGGTCGAGCCGCCGCGAGAACTCGTGGCCGATGAGCTCGGAGAGCTGTGCATCGCTGCCGGGCTTGGACAACGACGCGCGCCGCACGTGCCAGCCGAGCTCGAAGCTCTCGTCGTCGACCCACACGGGGTTCGTCACGCCGGGTGCGGGCTGGGCCAGCTTCTGGCGATAGCGCGGGATCAGGTGCAGCCGCGACTGAAGGCGCTCGAGGACCGCCTCGTGCCGCAGCCCGGGACCGTCCTCGAACAGCAGCACGCCGCCGACCGCCATGCTCACCGGCCCCTGCTCGGCCGCGAGCGAGGAGCGATCTGCGGGCGACAGGCGTTCGGCCACGGGCCGAGCCTATTGAGCGCGGCGGAACGCTGTGGCAGGGTTGAGGCGTGCTCCGCGTCGGGCTTGCGACAGCCGCTCTCTTCATCGCCATCGCCGTCGCGGCGGGCGCCGCGGACCAGACCGTCAACTGTGTCGGCACGTCGTACTCGCCCGCGGGCGTGCGGGTCCTGCCGAGTGAGCAGGTCACGTGGAAGTGCGACTTCGGCACGCACCCGCTCAGGTCCGCCTCGAGCGAGCCGTTCGGGCAGGAGAGCGGCACGGCGGACTACTCGTACACCTTTGCAGCGGCCGGGCGTTACCGGTTCTACTGCGCAATGCACGGCTCCAAGACGGGTGACAACCAGGTCAGCGGCATGTCCGGTGAGGTCGTCGTCTCGGCGAACACACCGCCCACGGCCGCCTTCACCGCGCCGGAGACGATCGCCTCCGGCACCGAGGTCCAGTTCACGAACGAGTCCAGCGACCCGGATCCGGGCCAGACGCTCACCTACTCGTGGGACCTCGACGGCGACGGCGCGCTCAACGACAGCACGGAGGCGGCGCCGAAGCGCACCTACACGAACGCCGGCACGAGCAACCAGACGATCACGGTGCGGCTGCGTGTCACGGACAGCAATCCCGAGCCCGAGGTCGACGGCGAGTCGTCGACGACAACACGCACAGTGACTGTCACCCCTGGGGGTGACAGTCCCGGGGGTGACACCCCGCCGCCGCCGACGCCGCCCGCGGTCGCCCAGGACCGCACCGCGCCCGTGGTCAGGTTCCTGAGCCGCACGCTGACCGTTCGGCGCGGCGTGGCGCGAATGCAGATCAGGCTGAGCGAGGCGGGGTCCGCCACGGTCCGGCTGCGACGCGGCACGACGACGATCGTCTCGCGCCGGCTGTCGCTGTTCGCCGGCCGGCGCACGCTGCGGCTGCGCCTCAACGCCGCGGGCCGGCGCCTGCTCGCGCGCCGCGGGCGCTTCACGGCGCGGCTGACAGTGCAGGTGCGCGACGGCGCCGGCAATGCCGGTACCGGGGCGCGGACGCTGACGTTCAGGCGCGGGTGATCAACGCGGCGCCATCCGCAGCGCGCCGTCGAGCCGGATCGTCTCGCCGTTGAGCATCGTGTTCTCGGCGATCTGCGAGACGAGCTGCGCGTACTCGGCCGGCTGGCCCAGGCGCGGGGGGAACGGGATCTGCTCACCAAGCTTCTGGCGCGCCTCTTCCGGCAGCGCCGCCAGCAGCTGCGTGTCGAACAGCCCCGGGGCGATCGTCACGCAGCGGATGCCGTACTGCGCGAGGTCGCGCGCGACGGGAAGCGTCATGCCGACGACGCCGCCCTTCGACGCGCTGTAGGCGACCTGACCGACCTGCCCGTCGAACGCCGCGATCGAGGCGGTGTTCACGAGGACGCCGCGCTCGCCGTTCTCGTCGGGGTCGTTGCCGACCATGGCCGCCGCGGCGAAGCGCATGACGTTGAACGTCCCGATCAGGTTGATGCCGAGGATGATCTCGAACGGCTGCAGCGGGTGCGGGCCCTTCGACCCGGCGATCTTCTGCGCCCACCCGGTGCCCGCGCAGGTCACCGCGATCCGCAGGCCGCCGTCGGCCTCGGCCGCCTTGGCCACCGCCGCCTCGACCTGCCCTTCCTCGCGCACGTCGACTGCGACGAACTCGAGGCCGAGCTCCTCGGCGAGCTCGTTTCCTCGATCGGCGTTGATGTCCGCGACGGTCACGACCGCGCCCTGCGCGGCCAGCCGTCGCACGCTCGCCTCGCCCAGGCCGGACGCGCCGCCGACCACCAATGCTCCACTGCCTGCGATGTTCATGGCCCGCAGCCTATGAATCCGGCCGCGCGAGCGTCAGCGCGAAGAGCCTGTCGGGGTCGAAGTAGCGCTCGGCGCCCACCAGTCCGGCGGCCGCCAGGTCACCCGCCAGGCGCTCGTCGGTGAACTTCGCGCTGACCTCGGTGCGCAGCTCTTCGCCGGCGGCGAACCGGACCGTGAGAGCGAGCGCGCGGATCCGGACGCGCATCGGCCGTGTCGCCCGCAGCCGCATCTCGATCCACTCGCGCTCGCGGTCGAAGAACGCCACGTGCTCGAAGGCCTCGGGGACGAAGTCGGCATCGAGCTCGCGGTTGATCACGTGCAGCACGTTGCGGTTGAACTCGGCCGTCACGCCGAGCGCGTCGTCGTATGCGGCCTCGAGCACGCCGGCGTCCTTCACGAGGTCGGTGCCCAGCAGCAGGTGGTCCTCGGGGCCCAGCAGGCGAGCGATGCGGCGCAGGAAGCGGCGCCGGCTGCCCGGTGTGAAGTTGCCGATCGTGCCGCCGAGGAACGCGACGACGCGACGACCGGCCGGCGGCGGGACGTGCGCCAGATGGCGCTCGAAGTCGCCCACGATCCCGTGCACGCGCAGCTCGGCGAACCGCTCGCACAACATCGCGGCGCAGTCGCGGACCATCGACTCCGTCACGTCGATCGGGACATAGCGCTCGAGCAGCCCGGCCTCCGACATCGCGGCCAGCAGGATCCGCGTCTTGGCGGCCGTCCCCGACCCGAGCTCGACGAGCTCAGCAGCGCCGGTGGCCGCCGCGATGTCGCCGGCGTGCAGCTCGAGGATCGTGCGCTCGCAGCGCGTCGGGTAATACTCGGGCAGCTCGCAGATCTGGTCGAAGAGCTCCGCTCCACGGGCGTCGTAGAAGTGCTTCGGGGGCAGCTCTTTGAACGGCCGTGTGAGGCCGTCGAGGACGTCGTCGGCCAGCGACCGCTCGTCCTCGGGGCGCAGGAACGACTCGACGACGATGCGTTGAGCGACGGGGGCGAGCAGCGGTTCCAAGCGGTCAGTCCTCCCCGTCGGCGGCCAGACGTAACCCGGCGAATATCTGCCGGCGCTGGGGACGGTCCCAATTGCGGAAGGTCGTGGTCGCCACGCGCGGATGCGTGGCCCAGGAACCCCCACGCAGCACGCGGTAGCCGGCGTCGAAGAAGACCTCCGAGTACTCGCGGTAGGGATGTGCGCGGAAGCCCGGGTAACCGGTGAACTCCGAGGCGGTCCATTCCCAGACTGCACCGACGCCGTCGAGGTCGCCTGCCGCCTTCTCCCACTCCGCCTCGGTGGGGAGCCGCGCGCCGCTCCAGCGGGCGAAGGCGTCGGCCTCGAACCAGGACACGTGGCAGACGGGGGCGTCGGGCGGCCCGTCGGCCACGTCGGCACAGTCCACGATGTCGTAATCCTGCTTCCAGGCCCAGCCCTCGTCGGACCACCACTCGCGGCGCACGTAGCCGCCGCCCTCGACGAAGTGCATCCAGGTGGCGTTGGTCACCGGCCGGCGCGCGATGCGGTACGCCGCAAGGTCGACGAGGTGACGCGGCCGCTCGTTGTCGTACGCGAAGCCGTCGTCGAAGGCGCCGAGCGCGTGCGGGCCGGCAGGCACCTCCAGCCAGCCGTCGCGACCGTGGACCGTGTGCGGCGACGGCTCGGCCGGCGGCAGGCAGCCGCCCAGCCGCATCGCCTGGCGCATCGTCTCGGTGTGCTGCAGCTCGTGGCGCAAAACCAGCTCGTGCAGCACAGGGTCGATGCCGTGCGTGGCGATCGCCTCGTGCGTGCGCGCGCGCACGGCCTCCATGTAGGCGAGGGCTTCGTCGCGCGCGAGGATCTCGATGTCCGCGCGGACGGAGCGCGGCGTCTCGAAGGCGTCGTAGTACGCGGCGAGCTCGGGGTGCAGCAGCGGCCGGCCGGCGTGGCGATGGACGAGCCACAGGTCCTCGTAGGCCGCGATGTGCCCGAGGTCCCAGACGAGCGGGCTCATCAGCGGATCGATCTGGCGCTCGAGCTCCTCCGGGTCGAGGTGCTCGATGAGCCGCAAGGTGCCCGCGCGGACGGTGGCGAGGTCCTCCAGCACCTGGTCGCTGGGGGCGGCACGGCGTGGGATGGCGGTGCTCGGCGGCATCGGGGTGCGCTTTCCCGTCCTGGCTGGACCCTAGCCGTTACGGATCTTGGGCCCGTAGGCCGGCCGGTGTACGGTCACATCCTGATGACGTGGCGTTCACGCGTGGGGGCGGTGCTGGCGCTCTGTCTTGTCGCGCCGGCGGCGCATGCGCAGTCGCTCGCGCCCACGACGACCTCGTACGCGACGATCGGCGGCGACCCCGGCGCCGCCTACTCGCGCCTGAAGCTGCTGCCGGGGTGGAAGCGGGTGATCCGCACCGACCTGGCCGACGCGCAGCGCGGGCGCAGCGTCCGCCGCACCACGCTCGCGTACTTCGCGCAGCTGAGCGACTTCCAGCTCGCCGACGAGGAGTCACCGGTGCGGGTCGAGGCGCTCGACCTGGCCTCGACGCCGTTCACCGCTGCCTGGCGCCCGCAGGAGGCGCTCGGCCCGCACACGGTCGACCAGGTCATACGCCAGGTCAACCGCTTCACGCGCAGCCCGCTCCGCACGCAGCGGCGCCGGCGCGTCAAGCGCGGCCCGCGCCGCACGCCCGTGCACGCCACGCTGGACTTCGCGGTCCTCACCGGCGACAACGCCGACAACCAGCAGATCAACGAGACGCAGTGGGTGGTGCGGCTGCTCGAGGGCGGCCGCCTCGACCCGAACTCCGGCGTCGACCCGGCGCCGCCCTGCGCCGCCGGTCCCATTCCCGAGGGGGAGGGCAAGCGCTACACGGGCGTGCAGGACAACGACGACGTGATCGACAGCGGCCGCTTCTACGACCCCGACGCGCCGGCCGGGTCGTGGGCCGCGTTCCCGAGCTACCCCGGCCTCATGGATCACGCCCAGCAGCCGTTCGACGTGGCCGGGCTGCGCGTGCCGTCCTACACCTCGCTCGGCAACCACGACGGCAGCGTGCAGGGCAACGTCGCCGCCAACGCCGTCTATGACGCGCTCGCCGTGTCGTGCGTCAAGCCGCTCACCATCTCCGGGCTTGATCCCACCGCGCTGCTGACGACGCCGCTGCAGGCGATCGCCGTCCCACCCGATCCGGCACGTGCCTTCGCCTCGCGCCCCAAATACATGGAGCTCCACCGCACCGGCGCGCAGGCCGACGCGCACGGGTTCGGGTACGTCGACTCCGCCGAGACGACCGCATCGGCGGGCTTCGCGACGTACTACGCGTTCACGCCGAAGCCGGGGCTGCGGTTCATCTCGGTCAACACCGTCGGCGAGGGCTCGAACCTCCCCGGCTCCGACGGCAACATCGACCATCCGCAGTTCGAGTGGCTGAGGAAGGAGATCAAGGCGGCGACGGCGCGCAACGAGCTGATCGTCCTGTTCGGCCATCACCCGATCCGGACGCTCGTGAACCGCGACGCCGACGAGGACGCCCGCCCCTGCTCGGACCCCACGAGCGGGCCGGGCTGCGACGGCGATCCGCGCAGCTCGACGCCGTTGCACTTCGGAGGCGACCTGCAGCAGCTGCTGATCGACAACCCGCACGTGATCGCCTTCGTCGCGGGCCACACGCACGAGCACAGGATCACCGCGTTCAAGCGCCAGGGCGGCGGCGGGTTCTGGGGCATCGAGACCGCATCCGAGGTCGACTGGCCGATCCACTCGCGCCTGCTCGAGATCTTCGACAACCGCGACGGCACGCTCTCGATCTTCGGCACGATTCTCGATCACGGAGCCGCGGTCGGGACGCCGCCGAGTGGGACGACGGCGAGTGCGTTCGCGCCGGAGACGATGGCGTCGATCGCCCGCGAGCTCGCCTACAACGACCCGCAGGGCGGGCCACCCGGCGGCGAGGGCAAGCCGGAGGACCGCAATGTCGAGCTGCTCGTGAAGGACCCGCGGGGCTGACCGGTGGTGTCAGCATTGACACAACTGTGTGGATAACCCCACCGCGCGTCCGCGCGTGGGGAGGAAGGATGCGGCCTACCTCTCTCCTTCCTCCTCCACCCTCGGGAGTCCCACCTCATGCATCGCAACTCGCTTGCGGCCCGCGCTGGCCGCTGGAGCGCCGAGCACCGTAAGGCCGCCATCGGCGGCTGGCTCGCTTTCGTCATCGCCGCCGTCGTCATCGGCATGGGCCTGGTCGGGCAGAACACGCCCGACTCGAACAGCTCCCGGGTCGGCGACTCCGGCACGGCGCTCGAGCTCTACGACGACGCTTATCCGGACAAGGCCGGCGAGTCCGTGCTGATCCAGTCGCGGACGGCCGGCTACAAGGACTTCAAGTTCCGCACCGCCGTCGACGACGTCATTGCGTCCGTCTCGCGCAACCGGCACGTGCGCGACATCCGCTCGCCGTACGTGAAGGCCAACCGCGGCCAGATCTCGGCCGACGGCCGGTCGGTGCTCGTGCAGTTCGACATCGTCGGTGACGAGAAGCAGACCGAGGATCGTGTCGTGGCGGTGCAGGACGCCGTCGATGGCGCGGCTGCGCGTCATCCGCAGGTGACCGTCGGGCAGTTCGGCGAGGCCAGCGCGATGAAGGCCCTGATGCAGTCGTTCCAGGACGACTTCGAGAAGGCCGGGCAGCTGTCGCTGCCGATCACGCTCCTGATCCTGATCCTGGCGTTCGGCTCGCTGATCGCCGCCGGCGTGCCGGTGCTGCTCGGCCTGACCGCCGTGGCCGGCACGCTCGGCGTGCTCGGCCCGATCAGCCAGCTCATACCCCTCGACGAGATGATCGGCTCGATCGTGCTCCTGATCGGCATGGCCGTCGGGGTCGACTACGCGCTGTTCTACATCCGCCGCGAACGCGAGGAGAAGGCGAAGGGCGCCGATTCGCATGATGCGATCGAGATCGCGGCCGCCACCTCCGGCCGCGCGATCCTCGTGTCCGGGTTCACGGTCATGACGGCGATGGCGGGCATGCTGTTCGCGGGCGACCGCACGTTCGTCGCGCTCGGGATCGGCGCGATCTTCGTGGTCGCCGTGGCGATGGTCGGGTCCGTGACAGTCGTGCCGGCGCTGCTGTCCAAGCTCGGCGATCGCGTCGACACGAAGGTGCTGCGCTGGCTGCTGCGCAAGATTCGCCTTGGACGTGTGGAATCCCGGATCCCGCAGCTGCTCGGCCGCGGCGCCGCCGCGGCGCAGGGCGGCCGCGGCTGGTCATGGATCCTCGACCGGGTCCTGCGGCGCCCGCTGGTGAGCGCGACGCTCGCGGCCGGCGTCCTCGTCGCTCTCGCGATCCCGGCGCTGTCGATGCAAACCTCGTCCACCGGGGTCGACGACCTGCCGCGCAAGCTCGAGGTCATGCAGGTCTACGACCGCATGCAGGCCGCGTTCCCGGGTGGCCAGATCCCGGCGATCGTCGTCCTGAAGGCCGATGACGTCACCGCTCCGCAAGTTCAGCAGGCGGCCGCCCAGCTGCGCGAGCAGGCGCTAGCGAGCGGCCTGATCAAGGAGCCGATCGAGGTCAACGTCAGCCCGGACCGCAAGCTGATCGACCTGCAGCTCCCGATCGTCGGCAGCGGCACGGACGACCAGTCCTACCGGGCGCTCGCGCTCGTGCGCGACAAGCTCGTGCCCGACTTCGAGAACGCAGCGGGAGCGCAGGCCTACGTGGCGGGCATGACGGCCGAGTCGCAGGACTGGAACGACCTGATGAAGAGCAATGCGCCGCTGGTGTTCGCGTTCGTGCTCACGCTGGCGTTCATCCTGCTGCTGGTCACGTTCCGCTCGATCGTGATCCCGATCAAGGCGATCGTCATGAACCTGCTCTCGGTAGGCGCCGCCTATGGCGTCCTGAAGCTGGTGTTCCAGGACGGCCGGTTCGAGAGCCTGCTCGGATACGAGTCGATGGGCGCGATCACGTCGTGGCTGCCGATCTTCCTGTTCGTGATGCTGTTCGGCCTGTCGATGGACTACCACGTGTTCATCCTCAGCCGGATCCGCGAGGCCTACGACGCCGGCCGGAGCACCGAGGATGCGGTCAGCTACGGCATCAGGGCCACAGCGGGCGTCGTCACGAGCGCGGCGTTCGTGATGGTCGCTGTGTTCGCGATCTTCGCGACCCTGAGCAACCTCGACTTCAAGATGATGGGCGTCGGGCTCGCGACGGCGATCCTGCTCGACGCGACGATCGTGCGGGCGGTGCTGCTGCCCGCCACGATGAAGCTCCTGGGCGACTGGAACTGGTACCTGCCCAAGCGCCTCGAGTGGCTGCCGCGCGTCGGCGCACACGAGGCGGGCGTGGAGCCCAGCCGCGCGTAACGGCTAGCTCTTCAGGATCTGCGGCCTGGTGAAGGACGCGGCGTCGGGAATCAACGGCGCCGCGTCCACACCGAACCACTGCTCGAGCAGGGCGCAGTAGACGCCGCGGAAGTCCGACGTGGCGCGCAGGTTGTCCTGGGCGTCGAGCGTGGCGAGCCCGGGGAACTCTCCGATCTGCGTCCCGCGCGCGCGGGTCCCGATCAGGAACCCGACGCCCGCGGCCCCGTGGTCGGTGCCCGTGTCGTTCTGCTCGGGACGGCGGCCGAACTCGGACCACAGGTGCGTCAGCACGCGGTCGGCGAGGCCACGGGCCTCGAGGTCACGCTGGAATGCGAGGACAGCGGTCGCAGTCTCCGAGAGGTCCCCGGCGAGCGTCGCGGCCTGGTTGGAGTGTGTGTCGTAGCCGCCGGGGGCGACGAGCGTCGCGACGCGGACGGGAACGCCGCCGCCCAGCATCGCCGCGAGCGAGCGCAGCCGCCGCCCGAAGTCCGTGTCGGGGTACGACACCGGTGAGCTGGTCGTGTCCTGGTAGGGCTGGAGGTCGCGGCGGATGTGGTCGACCTGCGACGCGACGAGCCGCGCGCCGAGCTGCGCCTGGTCCTCGGTCGGCAGCCCGCCCAGCGTGCCGATGGCGGCGTAAGTGGGGCCGAGGATCGGGTCGGCTACGCCCGGCGTCCAGAGACCGAAGTCGTCCGGATATGGGACCGCCGCGACCGGGACCTGCGACGCCGCTAGCGCGGGGCTCAGCGACCAGTTCAAGGCGAGCCCCTGAAGTGGGTTGTCCGCAACGCCGTGCCGATCGAGGTAACGGCCCAGCCAGCCCCAACGCCCGCCGATGTCGGTGGCGCCGACCTCCCAGAAATGACGGCTGGTGAAGTGCGACTGGTCCGGGTGCGCGTAGCCGACCGCCGGCATCACGCTGACCTTGCCCTCGGAGTGCAGGGTGCGCAGCGGCGATACCGACGGGGCCCAGCGCAGGCGCGTGTCCTCGGAGAACGCCTGGCCGGCGTTCGGTGCCAGCGCGAGCGTCGGGCGCAGCGAGGCGTAGTTGCTGTCACCGGTGGGAGCGAGGACGCTGAGCGAGTCGACGCCGCCGTCCATGAAGATGCTCACGAGCACGCGCTGCGAGCCCGCGCCCTCCTGCGCCGCGGCGATGCCGGCCTCGAACGCGGCGGGCATCAGCTTCTGCGCGCCGTACACGGCGGCGACGCCGCCCAGCCCGCGCAGCAGCACCGCGCGCCGTGTGAGGCCCGTGCCGGCGGGGGCGGGCATCCCGCGCTCGATCGCGGGCAGCCCGCGGCCCGCGACCGCGGCAGCGCCGTCCCGGAGCAGCTTTGCGCGATTGAACTCGTTGCAGGCGGCCATCAGGAGGTCTGGTGATCGGAGGAGGTCAGGATCAGCATCCGCAGCGCGTTCTGGCGGTAGGCGCGGTAGGGACCCGCGTTCCAGCTCGGCGTCGACGCGGGGATGCACGAGGCGGCGTACGACTCGAGTGCCGCGCGCGTCTCCGTCGTAAGCGTCGGGTTGCCGACGTGGTCGAGCGCGCGCTCGACCGCGGGCGCCGGCGCTTCCGTCGGGTCGTAGTTAGCGTTCCACGCGTCGATCCGCGAGGGGTGAAGCGCGTAGGCCATCATGTCCCAGCGGCTGCGCCACGTGGAGGTGTCGAGCCAGCGGGAGTCGTCCCATCCGGCGACGTTCGGCGGCTGGAACAGCGCCTGGCCGGCGTTGCTGCAGTACCACCACCAGGCGTCCGTGTCGATCGGGCGGCCGAGGGCCCGCAGGACGCCCGCGAGCAGCACGACCGGCGGCTTGACCACGGTCCCCCCGCGATAGAGCTGCGGGTGCTTGAGGATCGCCTCCAGGACCGGCGCGATCTGATGCCCGCCCGACACGTAGAGCTCCTCGAGCGCGGCGAGCGTCGGCGCGTTGGGCTCGCCGGCCACGAAGTAGCTCCAAAGCTTGCGAACGAAGAACGACCGATGGAGCGGGTTCTCGAGGGTCAGCCGCACGACGTCGGCCCAGCCCCAGGCGCCGGTCTGCCCGAAGATCGTCTTGGTCCCGGCGTCGTGGCGGTTGGAGTCGAAGCGGAAGTTGACGAGGCCACCGTTCCCGTCCCAATCGGCGCGCCAACCGGTCAGCGCGCGCGCGGCTTCGCGAATGTCCTGCTCGGTGTAGGCCCCGCGGTTGGCGCCGAGCGTGAACAGCTCCATGACCTCGCGCCCGTAGTTCTCGTTCGGGTCCCAGCGCGTGTTCCGGATGCCGTCGAGCCACTGGAGCATCGCCGGGTTGATGGTGATGTCGCGCAATAGGTCGGCGAACGAGCCGAGCGCGCGCGAGCGCAGCAGCTCGTTCTGATCGAGCATCAGGTTGGTCTGCACGCTGGCCTTGCTGGTGGCGAACCAGTCGTGCCAGATGAGCGTCATGCGCTCGACGAGCTGATGGCTGGAGCGGACCATGCGGTCCAGCCACCACACGTGGTCGTGGCCCCAGAGGTCGTACGGCGCGAGCGCGGTGCCGTCCTCGTCGCGGGGAGCGGGGCCGCTGAACTGCGGCGCGCCCTCCGGGTAGACGAGCGACCGCACGGCGCCGTCGAGGCCCAGATTGACCAGACGCTGCACGTCGCCGGCCCGCGGGCCGAAGCCGGCGCGCCAGAGCAGCCGCTCCGCCTCGCGCGCGCCGAACTCCACCGGGCCGGGATCGAACTGCGGCTGCTGCGAGTTGGGATCGGAGCCGGTGCTCGGCTGCGCGTCGCCGCCACCCCCGGGCTGCGGGTCGCCGCCGGTGTTCGGGTCGGGCGCGGGGTCGATCGCGGGGCCGGGCGGCGGGTCGAGCGGGACCTCAGGCGGGAAAGCGGTCGGGCTCGGGGTGTACGTGATCTGCGGGACCGACGGCTTGCGGACGGGCGCCTTGCGCCGCACCGGCTTGCAGACGCGGATCTTCTTGCGCCGCCCCTTGCGGACAACGGTCTTGTAACGGCAGCGCTTCTTGACCGCCTTGCGGCGGCGCCGGCGCTTCGTGCTGGCAGCCGAGGCGGACATCCCCGGTCAGATCGGCGTTTGGCACCGCCAGGCGCGTCTGGCGGCCTCTCAGCGGACGAACGTCCGGCAAAAGCGGTGCATTGTCAGTGCGCGGACCTCGCCGAGGACGGCGGTGACCCCCGAATCCTGAGAGGGTGGGGCGGTCAATCGAGAGGAGCACACAATGCGTGGAGTTACACGTGAGGAAGTGCCGGTCGCGATCGAGGGCGACGGCCTCGAGTTCCGCCTGCAGGACATCGGCGGCGACCTCAGCGTCGCGTTCATCCACGCGCCTGCGGGCGCGGACTTCCGGCCTGGCCTCGCCGGCCTTCCGGGCGACAAGTGCCAGTGCCCGCACTGGGGCTACGTGATCAACGGCCGCCTGAAGATGCACACCGACGACGGAGAGCACATCTACGAGGCGGGACAGGCCTACTACTGGGCCCCGGGCCACGCCCCCGAGATGCTCGAGGACACAGACCTCGTCGAGTTCTCACCGAGCCGCGAGATGGCGGAAGTGGTGAACCACATCAAGTCGCAGGGAAGCTGAGTCGACAGCGCTGGGTCGGCTAGTGGTGCACCGGGTAACCCGGGCACCATGCGATTGCTCAAGCTGACCCTGGTCGCGCTCGTCGTGGCGTTGCCGATCGCGAGTGCCGGCGCGCAGAAGCCACCGAAGAAACCGCCCCCCGGCCAGTCCGGGACCGGGCCCTATGGCACGGTTCCGACGCTGACCATCGCCGCGCGGCCGAACCCCGTCGTCTTCGCGAGCACGACCACGCTGACCGGCTCGCTGCGCTCGAACACCGCGAACGTGCGCATCATCCTGCAGTCGCGGACGTTCTCGCCCCGCGGCGAGTTCGCGAACATCTCGAGCACCACGACCGACCGCCGCGGCGACTACCGCTTCGTTCCCAAGCCGCGCGCCAACACGGTCTACCGGGCGCTGACCGACACGCAACCCGTCGGCGGGAGCGTCGAGCTCCTGGTGCGCGTGCGCATGCGGGTGGGCGTACGCACGAGCCGCAGCGTCGTGCGCGCGGGGAGCCTGGTGCGTTTCCGGGGCTTGGTGTTCCCACGACACAACGGCCGGCGGGCGTACATTCAGCGCCGCAGCCCGACCGGACGCTGGGTAACCGTGGCGCGCCCGACGCTGCGGGCGTACAACGCCACCAGCTCGCGCTACACGCGGCGCATCAGGGTGCGGCGCACCGGGGTCTACCGCGTCAAGGTCAACGGCCATGCCGACCACGCAACGGGCTACAGCCGCCGCGTGCGGATAACCACCTTCTAGGCCTCGTTCCAGCGCCACACGACGCGGACATCGCGCTCGAAGCCCAGCACGCAGATCGCGCCGGTCGACAGCGCCAGCCGACCGCCGATCGCCATTGGTTGCTCGAGCCAGCGCGCGCCCAGCGCGCGCAGCACGTGGCCGTGTGCGAACACGACCACGTCGGCGTCGACCTCCAGAGCCTCCGCGATCACGCGGTCGACGCGCGCCTCGACGTCGGCCGGCGCCTCGCCGCCCGGGCACCCGTCGCGCCAGAGGAACCAGTCGGGATCGCTTTCCCGGATCGCCGCCGTCGTGACGCCCTCGTATTCCCCGTAGTCCCACTCGAGCAGGTCGTCGCGCAGCTGGGCGCGGTCGCCGAGGCCGGCGAGCTCGCAAGTCTCACGGGCGCGCCCGAGCGGACTGGTCAGCACCAGGGCCCACTCGCGCGAGCTGAGCCGTGGACCCAGTGCGCGCGCACGCCGGCGCCCTGCGTCGGTGAGCGGGATGTCGGTACGCCCCGTGTGCCTCTTTGACAGCGACCACTCGGTCTCAGCGTGGCGGACGAGCCAGAGCTCCACGTCAGCCGGCTGCCAACGCGGCTTCGTCGGCCACGATCTCGAGCTTCGAGCGGTCCAGCAGCGAGGCGGGCGTCGCCCGGTCGGGACCGGCGAGCACGCGCGCGAGCGCGTCCGCCTTGTCGGCGCCCGTCACGAGCAGCACGATGCGCCGCGACTCGTTGAGCTTCGGCAGCGTGAGCGTGATCCGCTGCGGCGGCGGCTTCGGTGAGTCCTCGATGCCGACGGCGACGCCGGTCGCGTCGAGCAGCGGATGGTCGGGGAACAGCGACGCGGTATGGCCATCGGGCCCCATCCCCAGCAGGGTCACGTCGAGAACAGCGCTGCCGAGCTCCGCGGAGTAAGCCCGCGCGCCGTCGACGGGCCCCAGCTCCGCGGGCATCGGGTGCACCGTGGCGCCCGGCACCTGCAGCCGGGCAAGAGCCTGGCCGTGATTCGAGTCCGAGTCGTCGAACCGCACGCAGCGCTCGTCGCCGTACCAGAAGTGGATGAACTCCCAGTCGTCGAGCTGCGGGCCGAGCAGCTGGTAGGCACGCATCGGCGTCGAGCCGCCGGCGAGGCAGACGTGTGCCTGGCCGCGCACGGTGCGGGCTGCCGCGGCCGCCTCGGCGATCACCTGCGCGGCGCGCGCCGCCGCCTCCTCCGGATCCGCGACGCGCGTGACCTGCGGCTCGCTCACGAGTGCGCGTCGCCGGTGATCAGCTTGCCGAGCGGGGCAAGCGACGGGCCCTCGCGCCGGCGTGCGTCGAGCGGCTGCTGCTGCGCGGCGAGCTCATGGTCCGCGCGGATCACATGCATCACGGCATTTATCAGCGCCAGGTGCGTGAACGCCTGCGGGAAGTTGCCGAGGTGGCGACCCGACTTCGGGTCGATCTCCTCCGCGTAGAGGAGCAGCGGCGAGGCGTAGCTGAGCATCTTCTCGCAGAGTTCCCGGGCCTTCCGGGTTTCACCGATCTCCGCCAGCGCGCTGACGAGCCAGAACGAGCAGATCGCGAACGTGCCCTCCTCGCCGGACAGGCCGTCGTCGGTCTCCTCGACGCGATAGCGCAGCACGAGACCGTCGATGGTCAGCTCTTCGGCGATGGCAAGGACGGTGTTGCGGATGCGGTCGTCTTTGGCCGGCAGAAAGCGCACCAGCGGCATCAGCAGACACGACGCGTCGAGCGCTGTCGTCTCGTAGTGCTGGCAGAACACGCCGCGCGCATCGACGGCGTTGGCACAGATGTCGGCGTGGATCTCGTCGGCGGCGGCCTGCCAGCGCTCCTCGGAGTCTGGGTCCTCGCGCAGCCGTGCGAGCCGCGCGCCGCGATCGCACGCGACCCAGCACATGACCTTCGACGACGTGAAGTGCTTGGGCTCGCCGCGGACCTCCCAGATCCCGCGATCGGGCTCGCGCCAGTTGCTGATCGCGGCCTCGACCTGTCGCGTGAGCACGGGCCAGATGTCCTCGGGCAGTTCGTCGCGGGACTTCGTGTGCAGGTATACCGAGTCGAGCACCGCTCCCCAGACGTCGTGCTGCTTCTGGTTCCATGCGCCGTTGCCGATCCGCACCGGCCGGGCGCCCTCGTAGCCGTCGAGGTGGTCGAGCACGCGCTCGTGTGAGGTCGCGCTCACCCTGGATGCCGTACATGATCTGGAGGTCGTCGCCGTCCTGGCGCCCGGCGACATCGGCGATGAAGTAGAAGAAGTCGTTGGCCTCCCAGTCGAAGCCGAGCGTGTACAGCCCCCAGAGCATGAACGTGGAGTCGCGGATCCACGAGTAGCGGTAGTCCCAGTTGCGCTCGCCCCCGGGCGTCTCGGGCAGCGACGTCGTGGCGGCGGCGATCATCGCGCCCGTGGGCGAGTAGCTCAGGCCCTTGAGCGTCAGCGCGCTGCGCTGCAGGTAGCCGCGCCACGGATGGTCCGGGAATTCTCCGTGCGACAGCCACTCGTGCCAGAAGTCCGCGGTGAAAACGAGCCGCTTGTAGGCGTCCTCGTAGGTCTCGGGGCCGCCGTGCTCGGACCAGGACAGCGCCACGAACGAGAAGTCGCCGTCGCGCATCGTCGTGCGCGCCCGCGCGCGATGGCCCTCGAAGCCCAGCCGCATGTCGGTCGTGAGCCTGAGCTGCAGCTCGTGATCGGGGTGCGACGCGGTGGCCTGGTGATAGCCGTCGGTCGTGTATTCCCAGGACGGCCGCGACAAGCCGTAGTCGAACACCGGGTTGCACTCCATCGAGATCTCGACGCTGCCGTTGACGCAGCGCAGCGTGCGCAGAAGCACGTGCTCCGCGTCGTAGTCCGACGGCGAGCGGCGGTGCGTGTGCGAGCGCTCCGTCTCGTGATGCCAGGGCCCGATCAGGAGCACGTCGCGCTCGATGACCCAGCCGTTGCGCGTGCCCCACGTCGTCTCCATGATCATCGTGCCGGGCAGGTAGCGCCGGCCGGCGGGCACGGTCGTGTCGGCCGGGCCCAGCCGGAAGCTCCCGGCGTCTCGATCGAGGATCGAGCCGAACACCGACGGCGAGTCCATCCGCGGCAGGCACAGCCACTCGACGTTCCCCGACGGCGCCACGAGCGCGGTGGTCTCGCAGTCGCTCAGGAACGCGTACTCGGCGATCGGCGGGAAGGGGCTGCCGCCGAGCGGCACGTCGCCGACGATCTGCTTCATGGCAGCAGCGCCTCCGCCGCCTCGAGTGCGGCCGAATAGGTCGGGTCCCGCAGCAGCGCCTGGCGGATGCCCTCGCCGAGGATGCCGGCCTCGCCGCGCGACGCGCCGAGCACCGTCCACTCGCGGTCGGCGCCGCGCTGGTTGCGGTAGCGGGCGCGCAGGCCGCCGTCGCCGCGATCCAGCCGCAGCCAGCGGCCCGACGCCGTCTCGAGCTCGAGCCCGGCCAGGCCGCGCACCTGCTGCTCCGGCGCCTGCTCGAGCGTCAGCGCGACGTCCTGCCGCCGTCCGTGGGCCGCGCCGGTCAGCGTTCCGTTGCGCCGGATCAGCGGGCTGCACTGCCAGCCCAGGCGCGCGCCTAGCCAGCCGACTAGCAGGAGGGCGGCGGCGGCCGAGTCCGCGTGGTGCCGCACGATCACCTTCGAGATCGTGTTGAGGTCGGCGCGCAGCTGCGGCGGGTCGAACGTCGCGGCGATCCGCTCGCGCCAGGGGGTCGATCGCAACCACGCGAGATCGACGACGTAGGCCTCGGCCGACAGCGAGCGCGCCCGCCGGATCGCGTCCTCGAGCGCCGGCTCGTCGACGGAGTCCATCAGCACGACCTGCGCCAGCCGCAGGAGCGAGTCGACGCCCTCGGGATGGCCGTGCGGCGACCACACGCACGTGATCAGGTCAGTGACGACGAGCGGGTCGACGATGCCGTCGAGGTGGGCGAGGTGGTGCTCGCCGCAGGTGACGATGATCGTCTCGCGCAGAAGCGCGACCTGATCCTGCTTGACCTCCTCGGGAGCCGCGATCGTCGCGACCGCGTCCAGCTCGCGGCGGCCGCGCTCGACCGCGCACACGACGGTTCTGGACGGGTGGTAGCGGCCGACCTGGCGCAGGCGGTTGGCGACCTCTCCGCTCCACTCCTTGTCGACGATGCAGACGAGGTTGAGGACGCGCGCAGGCACGTACGACGCGTCCTCGCGGTGGATGTCCGTGAGCAGCGAGCGCATCGCCGCCTCGATTTCCCCAGGCGAGGTGGCGGTCCCGCGCCACACCCTGTCGACCGTCCCGGGGCTCATCTAGATCGCGCGCCAGTTCGCTCCGTCGTGCATCAGGGCGTCCGCCTCCGCGGGCCCCTGCGTGCCGGCCTCGTACTGCGGCAGCGGCCCCGGCGTGGCCTCGCACTTGGCGACGATCGGGTCGCAGATGCACCACTGCGCCTCGACCTCGTCGTTGCGGGTGAACAGCGTCGCGTCGCCGCGCATCGCGTCGAGGATCAGGCGCTCGTAGGCCTCCGGGGACTGCGACATGAACGACGTCCCGTAGAGGAACTCCATGTTCACGGGGCGGATCCGCATCCGCGTGCCGGGGATCTTTGCGCTCAGCGACAGCGACACGCCCTCGTTGGGCTGCATCGTGAGCACGAGCTGGTTGGGCCGCACGCCGACCGAGCCCTGCTGCTGGAACGCGAGGTGGGGGACCGGCTTGAGCGTGATGGCGATCTCGGTGACCTTGCTTGCGAGCCGCTTGCCGGTGCGCAGGTAGAACGGCACGCCGGCCCAGCGCCAGTTGTCGACCTCGAGACGCAGCGATGCATACGTCTCGGTGTTGGAGTCGGGAGGGACGCCCGGTTCCTGGAGATAGCCCGGCACGTCCTCGCCGGCGACCGTGCCCGGGCCGTACTGCGCTCGCACGGCGATGCGGTCGATGTCCTCCTCGGTCGGCGCCTCGATCGAGCGCAGCACCTTGACCTTCTCGTCGCGGATCTCGTCGGCCTCGAAGTGCACCGGCGGCTCCATCGCGAGCAGGCACAGCAGCTGCAGCATGTGGTTCTGGACCAGGTCGCGCAGCGCGCCCGCCTGGTCGTAGTAGCCCGCGCGCGTGCCGATCCCGATGTCCTCCGCGGCGGTGATCTGCACGGAGTCGATCGCGTTGCGGTTCCACACCGGCTCGAACATCGAGTTGGCGAAGCGGAACGCCAGGACGTTCTGGACGGTCTCCTTGCCGAGGTAGTGGTCGATGCGGAAGACCTGGCGCTCGCGGAACACGTCGAGGACCTGGCGGTTGAGCTCGCGCGCCTCCGCCAGCGTGGTGCCGAACGGCTTCTCGATGACCGCGCGGACCTCGACGTGCTCGTGACGGTGCAGGTCGTGGGTCCCGAGCTGCTCCACGATCACCGGGAAGAACTCCGGCGCGGTCGACAGGTAGAAGCAGCGGTTCAGCGCCTGCCCGGCGTCCTCGTCGAATGCCCCGAGCGCGTCAACCAGTCCGCTGTACACGTTGGGGTCGTCGAACGACCCCGGGACGTAGCGGACGTTCTCGAGCAGCGCGGCGAGCACCTTGTCGTCCGGCGGGCGGCGGCTGAACTGGTTGATCGCCTCGGTCGCGAGCGTCCGGAACTCGTCGTCGCTCATGTCGCTGCGCGACGAGCCGATCAGGTTGAAGCGCTCCGGCAGCGCGCCCTCGTGGGCGAGGTTGTAGAGCGCGGGCAGCAGCTTGCGCTTCGACAGGTCGCCCGTGGCGCCGAAGATGACCAGCGTCGTGGGGTGGACGGGCAGCCGCTCGAGCCCTTCCACCAGCGGGTTCTCGAGGACCTCGGTCATTTCTTGCGCACCGCGTGTCCGCCGAACTGGCTGCGCAGCGCCGCGTTGACCTTGGCGGCGAACGCGCCCTGGCCGCGCGAGCTGAAGCGCTCGAACAGCGACGTCGTGATGACCGGCATCGGGATCCGCTTGTCGATCGCGTCCTCGACCGTCCAGCGGCCCTCGCCCGAGTCCTCGACGTACGGCTCGAGCGCCGCGAGGTCGTTGCCCTCCTGCTCGAATGCGTTCGCGAGCAGCTCGCACAGCCACGACCGCACGACCGAGCCCTGCATCCAGAGGTGGGCGATCTTCGCGTTGTCGAGCTCGTACTCAGACGCGTCGAAGAGCCCGAAGCCCTCGGCGTAGGCCTGCATCATCCCGTACTCGATCCCGTTGTGGACCATCTTCACGTAGTGGCCCGCGCCGGTCGGCCCGAAGTGGCCCCAGCCCGGCCCGTGCTCGTCGTCGGCAGGCGGCGCGAGCACGTCGAGGAACGGCGCCAGCCGCTTCACCGCCTTCTGTGGCCCGCCGACCATCATGCAGTAGCCGACCTGCAGGCCCCAGACGCCGCCGGACGTGCCGACGTCGACGTAGTGGATGCCGTGCTTCTTCAGCGCAGCGGCGCGCTCCTGGTCGTCGGTCCAGCGCGAGTTGCCGCCGTCGACGATCGTGTCGTCGCGGTCCAGACCTTGGCCAGCTCGTTGACCGTCTTCGTGGTCGGGTCGCCCGCGGGCACCATGATCCACACGATCCGCGGCG
The DNA here is from genome assembly GCA_963832195.1 of uncultured Conexibacteraceae bacterium. GTDB lineage: Bacteria > Actinomycetota > Thermoleophilia > Solirubrobacterales > Solirubrobacteraceae > Baekduia. The sequence goes on along the minus strand of CAWHTH010000002.1, from coordinate 420,307 downwards.
GCTCGAGCTGCTTGACGAGGTCGCGCAGGCTCTTGGCGCCTGAGGCGCCGGTCTTCTTCGCGCGGCCGACCGCCTTCTCGTCGAAGTCGAACGCGACCACGTCGTGGTCGGAGTCGCGGCGGATGCGGGCGACCATGTTGCCGCCCATCCGTCCTAGCCCGACGAACCCGATCTGGGCCATTACAGAATCTCCTCGATCCGCTTGACCGCTTCGCCCACGTCGCCGCGCACGACGATGCGCTCGACCGGGAAGCCGTTCTCGCGCAGGGCCAGCAGGTCGCCGTCGGCCTGCGCGCGCTTGAGCGTCTCGAACGAGAAGCTCGCGCCGGGGATCGGCAGATCGCCGGCGCCCTCGCCCACGATCTGCAGGAAGCGGCCGGTCTTCGGCCCGCCCTTGTGGAACTGACCGGTGGAGTGCAGGTAGCGCGGGCCGTAGCCGAACGTCGTCGTGAGCCCGCCGCGCGCGTCGCGGATGACGCCGCGCATGCCGTTGATCGCCGCATCGGCCGCGTCGTCCGGCGCGATGTATGCCTGGATGGCCAGGTACGAGGGCGGCCCCGTGTCGAGCAGGGCGCGCAGCGCGTCGTCGCTTGCCTCCTCGATCGCCGGAGCGCCGCCCTCGAGCACCGCCTTCGTCTTGTCCTTGGCGGACTGGACGTTGGGCTGGTCGAACGGGTTCACGCCCAAGGCCCAGCCGGCGACGGCGGTGGCGAACTCCGAGAAAAACATGACGCGGCCGAGGTCCGCGGCGCCGTTGACCTCGAGCGTCACAACCGGGTGCCCGGCGCCGGCGAGCGCCTGCACCGCGTCGTCCTGCGCCGGGTCGCCGGCGTTGCGCAGATGGATGAACACCCGGTCCTCGCCGTAGCTGCCGGGTGCGCCGACCGGCTCGTCCGCGATCGGCAACGCGCCCTTGCCGTGCTTGCCCAGCGACTCCGCGACCAGCTGCTCCACCCACAGCCCGAAGCTGTCGATCGGTGGGTCGACGATGAAGGTCAGCTTGTCGCGGCCCTGCGCGGCGAGCTCGCCCAGAGTCACCCCGAGCCAGAGGCCGGAGTTGTTGCGCGACGAGTCGAACGCCTGGCACCCGGCCTCGGCGACCTGCGCGCCCTCTAGCAGCGCGCCGACGTCGGCGCCGATCAGCGCCGCCGGCACGAGGCCGAAGTACGACAGCGCGCTGTAGCGGCCGCCGATCTCGGGGTCGTTGCAGAACACGCGCCTGAAGCCGCGCTCCCGCGCGAGCTCCTGCAGCGACGTGCCCGGGTCCGTGATCGCGGCGAAGCGCGAGCCGTCGCCTCCCGTCGCCTCCCAGAAGTAGTGGAACGCGCTCAGCGTCTCGATCGTGCCGCCGGACTTCGACGACACCAGATACAGGGCGTCGTCGGTCGGGGCCGCGCGCACCGCCGACGCGTCGGTGGAGTCAAGGACGTGCAGGCGCAGAAAGCCGTCGCGCTCGCCGAACGAGCGCCGGAACACCTCGGGCGCCAGCGACGAGCCGCCCATGCCGAGCAGCACGCAGTCGGTGAGCCCCTCCTCGGCGCACCCGCGCGCGAAGCCGTTGAGCTCGTCGACCTCCTCGAGCATCTTGTCGGCGATCGTCAGCCAGCCGAGGCGATCGGCGACCTCGGGCGCTCCCGCCTCTCCCCAGAGCGTGTCGTCGCGGTGCCAGATCCGGCGCGTCACATCCTGGTCGGTGGCGGCACGCAGCCGCTCGACGACTCCCGGCTCCGCCGCGTCGGGCAGTGAGGCCTCGATCGTCGGCGGGCGCTCGGTGACGATCGCCTCGCGCTTGGCCTCGATGCCGGCGAGCAGCTTCTCCATCGGCGTCACGAACGCGGCGATGCCCTCGCGCAGTAGCTGGTCCGTCACGTCGCCGAGGTCGATGCCTGCGGCGGCGAGCGCCTCGAGGTCCGAAGTCGGGTCCTCCGTCACCGTGACCGTCGCCTGCGACTGCTCGGAGGCGGCGATCAGCGTCGCCATCGGCATCGTGTTGACGCTGTTCGGCCCGACGAGCCCGTCGACGTAGAGCACGTCGCTGTAGTTCGGGTTCTTGACGCCGGTCGACGCCCACAGCGGACGCTGCACCGGGCAGCCGGCGTCGCTCAGTGCGGCGAAGCGCTCGCCCTCGAAGACGTCCAGGAAGCGCTGGTACGCGGCGCGCGCGTTCGCGAGGCCGGCGCGCCCCTGCAGCTCGGTGTTGCCGATCGCATCGAGGCGCTTGTCGACCTCGGTGTCCACCCGCGACACGAAGAACGAGGCGACCGAGTGGATGTCGAGCGAGCTGCCCTCCTTGTGGCGGCGCTCCATCGCCGCGAGGAAGGCGTCGATCACCTTGGCGTACTTCTCGACGCTGAACAGCAGCGTGACGTTGACGTTGACGCCCTCGTAGAGCATCTGCTCGATCGCGGGCAGGCCGGCGTCGGTGCCCGGGATCTTGATCATCAGGTTCGGGCGGTCGACGAGCCCCCAGTACTCGCGCGCCTGCTCGATCGTGCGCTCGGTGTCGTCGGCGAGGTCCGGGTCGACCTCGAGCGAGACGTAGCCGTCGTAGCCGTCGGTCGCGTCGTAGACCTTGCGCAGGACGTCACAGGCTTCCTGGACGTCGCGGATGGCGATCTGGCGGTACAGCTCGCGGGCGTCGGCGCCGGCGGCGGACAGCTCCTCGATCTGCTCGTCGTACTCGGGTGAGCCGAGGATCGCCTTCTCGAAGATCGCGGGGTTGGAGGTCACGCCGCGCAGGGAGTCCTCTTCGACGAGCCGCTGCAGCTCGCCGGTCTCGACCAGCGAGCGGCGGATCTGGTCCAGCCACACGCTCGTCCCAAGCTCGGTGATGCGCGCGAGGCGCTCGTTGACGGATGCCGCGGTGCTCATGGTCCAATCCTCTCCATCTCGCTGACTTTCTGCAGGCGCCGCACGTGGCGCTCCTCTCCGGTGAAGTCCGCGCCGCAGAACGCCGTGACGCAGGCGGCCGCGATCGCCGGCCCGATGACGCGCGCGCCGAGGCACAGGACGTTGCAGTCGTCGTGCTCGACGCACTGCGCAGCCGTGTACGTGTCGTGCCCGACGGCGGCGCGGACGCCGTGCACCTTGCAGGCGGCGACAGCGACGCCGGCGCCGGAGCCGCAGACGATGATGCCGCGGTCGTAGTCGCCTTCCGTGATCGCTCGGCCGACCGTGAGGGCGCTGTCGGGGTAGTCGTCCGCGGTGCCGAGGTCCGTGGCGTCGTGGCCCACTTCCCGGATGGCATCGAGGACTGTGTCCTTGAGGGGGATGCCGGCGTGGTCGAAGGCGACGGCGATCTTCATACGCGCGCGACCTCCTGGCCGGCGAGCAGCGCCGCGCCGCGGACGCCTGCGCTCGGGCCGTAGCGCGCGAGCCTGATCTGCGTCTTGGTGCCGACGCCCGGAAGCACGTAGCGAAGCGCGGCCCGTTTCGGCCGGCTCGAGCAGCAGGTCGCCGGCAGCGCTGACCCCGCCGCCGATGACGACCTGCTCGGGGTCGAAGATGTTGATCGCGTTGGCGATGCCGATGCCGAGCCGCTCGCCGAGGATGTTCATGGCTTCGAGCGCGGACGCGTCGCCTTGTTGTGCGGCTTGCACGACGGCCTTGCCGCCGTCTGTGAAGCCGCGGTCTTTGCCAAGGGCATCGAGCGCGCGCCCCGACGCCAGCTGCTCCAGCGAGCCCTGCTGGGGGAACTTGTCGTGGGCGGGAGGTGCGCCCTGGAGGAGGTCGGCGCCGATCAGCTGGTGGCCCATCTCCGCCGCGCCGCCGGTCGCGCCGCGGTAGACGCGCCCGCCGATCACGATGCCGCCGCCGACGCCGGTTCCGACCGTGAACATGACAAGGCTGCCGGCGACGGGCCGCAGCTCGTCGTCGTAGGCCTCGCACAGCGCGGCGCACGTCGCGTCGTTGTCGACGAACACCGGCACCCGCAGACGGTCGGTGAGCAGGTTGCGCAGCGGGACGTTCTCGAGCGGGATGTTCACCGAGCTGCGCGCGGTCCCGCTCGCGAAGTCGACCACCGACGGGATCCCGATCCCGACCGCGTCGGCCTGTCCGGCCTCGCGGATCAGGCCCTCGAGCTGCTTCACCAGCGCATCGCCGCTCGACAGCACGGTCGGCCGCAGGATCGGCTCGGACAGCGTCGTTCCTTCGAGCAGCGCGACGGCGACCTTGGTCCCGCCGACATCGACGCCGATCAGCCGCTCAGCCATCGTGGCTCACCCTCTCACAGTGGCGTTCGGCTCGGGCGTTCGCGGTGCCGCGTTCGCTGGCGGGTTGGCACCGAGGGGAACGGGCGCGGAGGTTGCCGGCACGTTTGCGCGTCCTTCGCCGCAATGGCGTGTCGAGGCGGGGCACAAGCGCTGCGAATCTCGCCGTCATGCCCGAACTGACTGCGATTAGCGTCGGAAACCGACGGCTAACACAGTCAGTTCGCGCGTTGGCGGCTCGCCGCGTGGGCGTCGTGAACCGCGACGAGTTGCTCGCCGCGGGCGTGTCGGCCTCCGCAATCGACCGCGCACTGCGGAGCGGGCGCGTGCACCAGCTGTACCCCGGCGTCTACTCGGTCGTTCCCTCAGAGCTGCTCAGCGAGGATGGCGCTCTGCATGCGGCTGTGATGGCCGCGGGCGACGGCGCGCTGCTGGGTCATGGCACAGCAGCCTGGCGGTGGAGGCTGATACCGGCACCGCCCATCGCGATCGAGCTCATCGTCCCTTACCGCCGGATCGAAGCGCCGCGGCGTGCGCGCTTCACGAAACCAGGCGCCTGCGCCCCGGCGACGTGACGCGCAAAGGCGACTTCCCGTCCACCTCGGTCACCCGCACCATCCTCGACCTCGCCGTCCGCTACGAGCAGCATCCGCTGCTGAAGGTGCTCGCGGAAGCCGAGTTCCACCACGACACACGGCCCGAGGACATCGAAGCCGTCCTACGTCGCGGGCACCCGGGCAGCGCGGCGCTGCGCAAGGCCCTGAAGCTCCACGTTCCCGGCTACGGCGAGATGAAGAGCGGGCTCGAGCGCCGCTTCCGCACGCTGCTGATCGCATACAAGGTCGAGCTCCCCGAGCGCAACCAGCCGCTCGGCCCGTACCAAGTCGACTGCGTGTGGCGCGCACAGCGCGTCGTCGTCGAGCTGGACGGCGGCCAGCACGATCGGCCGCACCAGGCCAACGTCGACCGCGAGCGCGACCTCTGGCTGCGCCGGCACGCATACGAAGTCCTCAGATACGGCACCGCGCAAATCGACGGAGACGCGGAGAACACGATCGCCGATCTCCTCGCCGCCCTCAGTGCCAACGACGAGCGCGAGCACCTCCGCAGCGCCCGAGCGGAGCGCCACCAATCTGCGAGCCTCCCCCCATGACCGAGCGTGAATTCGACGTCGTGGTGCTGGGCGCCGGCCCGGCCGGGGAAGTAGCCGCGGGCCGACTCGGAGAAGCCGGTCTCGACGTCGCGCTGATCGAGCCGCACCTGGTCGGCGGTGAGTGCTCGTACTACGCGTGCATGCCTTCAAAGGGCCTGCTGCGCCCCGCGCAGGCGCTGGCCGAGACGCGCAGGATCCCGGGCGCCGCGGAGGCCGCCACGGGGGCGCTCGACGTACAGGCGGTGCTCGATCGCCGCGACGAGATCATCCACTCCCTCTCCGACGACTCCCAGATGCCGTGGATCGAGAAGCGCGGGATCGCGCTGGTCAGGGCCGCGGGTCGCATCGACGGCGAGCGCGTCGTGCGGGCCGGCGACGAGACGCTGCGTGCGCGCAGCGCGGTGATCGTCGCGACCGGCAGCGCGGCCGCGATCCCGCCGGTCCCCGGGCTTGCGGAGGCCAAGCCGTGGACCAACCGCGAGATCACCACCGCGCGGCACGTCCCCGCGCGCCTCGCGATCCTGGGCGCCGGCGTCGTCGGCGCCGAGATGGCGCAGGCGTACGCCTCGCTCGGGTCGCAGGTGACGCTGGTGGAGCCGGGCCCGCGTGTACTCGCACGCGAGGAGCCGTTCGCCTCGAAGCAGGTGATGGCTGCGTTGAACGAGGCGGGCGTCGACGTGCGCTGTGGGACCAAAGCACACGAGGTGCGCAGGGAGGGCGACGGCCCGGTGACGGTCGTACTAGAGGGTGGCGATGAAATCGAAGCCGACGAGCTGCTGGTCGCGGCCGGCCGGCGGCCGAACACGACCGGCATCGGCGTCGAGGCGCTCGGCTTCGAGCCAGGCAAGCCGCTGCCGGTAGACGACCAGCTGCGCGTCGAAGGCCATCCGTGGCTGTTCGCGATCGGCGACGTCAACGGGCGGGTCCTGCTCACGCACATGGGCAAGCACCAGGCCCGCATCGCCGCCGACGTAATCCTCGGCAAAGGCGGGCGGCTGCGGCCAGTGGCCGACGGTCCCGCGTCGCCGCGCGTCACGTTCACAGAGCCGCAGGTCGCGGCCGTCGGCCACACCGAGGAGTCGGCCCGCAGCGCCGGCCTCGACTTCCGCATCCTCGAGGCGGAGACCTCGGGGAACGCCGGGGGCAGCTTCTACGGTCGCGGCGCGCCCGGCACCGCACGCCTGATCGTCGACAACGCCCGCCGCGTGATCGTCGGCGCAACGTTCACGGGCGTCGACGTCCAGGACTTCCTCCACGCGGCGACGATCGCGGTGGTGGGGGAGGTGCCGATCGACGACCTCTGGTTCGCGATCCCCTCGTTCCCCACGCGCAGCGAGGTCTGGCTCAACCTCCTAGAAGACCTGCTCTAGCGCGTCATCAGGCGCAGGAACCCGTCGTTGACAGACGCGGGCGCCCGCGCCACGAGCGCCTGCAGGCGCGCGTCGGGCCCGACCAGGTAGTGCGCGCGCGGCCGCCGCGCCGTCAGGGCGCGGGCGATGACCTTCGCGACGCGTCTCGGCGGGATCGCCAGCCGCGCTGCGCGGTGCGTCGCCCTGAGCCCGCTCTGCATCCGGTCGCCGTAGAGCCGCACCGCCTCGCTGCCGAACCGCTGCTCCAGGTCGTCGACCTGGGCATCCGTCTTGCGCCAGATCTCCGTCTTGATCGACCCCGGCTGGATCAGCACGACGCGGATCCCGAACGGCGCCACCTCCTGCCGCAGCGAGTCGGTGAGGCCGCGCATCGCGAACTTCGACGACGTGTACGCGCTGCCGAACGGCAGCGCCATGCGGCCGCCGATCGAACCGGTGTTGACGATCCGGCCCTGCGCGCGGCGCAGGGCCGGCAGCAGCGCCTGTGTCACGGCGACGTGACCGAAGAGGTTCGTCTCATAGAGCCGCTTCATCTCGTCGACCGGGACGAACTCGACAGGCCCGGCCACGGGCATCCCCGCGTTGTTAACGAGCCCGGCCAGAGGTTGCCCGTCGAAGCGCGCTGCGAGCGCCGCCACCTGCTCGCCGTTCGTGATGTCGACGATCACCTCTTCGATGCGCTCGCCCGCCGGCGCGTCGCCGGGCCGGCGAACGCCCGCCAGCACGTCGAAGCCTCTCTGGGCGAGCAGCTCCGCGGTTGCCCGCCCGATCCCCGTCGACGCACCCGTCACAACCACAGTCCCGCTCATGGCGCCGACCCTATCCGTGCGGGAGAGCGAGCGCGGTGGCTGGCGCTACGCCGCCGTGGGCGGTGGCGCCAGGCCCGGCCGCCGGTCACGCCACAGCGCGACCGCCGCCACCGTGCACACCAGGAGGACCGCCGCGCCGCCGACACCGAGCGCCCACCACTTCGCGTTGTCGGCACTGCCGCCACCGGCCGCGGGCGCGGCGGGCGCGACTCGGACGGGCTCCATGTCCATCCGGCCGCCGAAGTCGTTGTCGATCGACCAGCGCCAGTCGCCTGCCGCCGGGAACACGACCCTGACCCTGTAGACACCGGGCTCGCGGCCGGCCGCGCCTGTGAACGTCCGCGTGCCGCCGTCACCCGCGATCGTGACCGTCGGCGCCAAGCCCTCGGCGGGCGTCACGCCGTGCTGCAGGACCCTGATGTCCATCACCCACGGGTCGCCGGCGCGCGGGTTCGCGGGCGGTCCCCCGGACAGGATCTCCGCGGTCGCCCAGCCGCCGGCGGAGGCAGATGCCGGAACGAGGAGCAGGAGCAGCATGGACAGGGCAAGGCGGCGCACGGGATCTCCTTGGGTCGCGAAAGCTACCCCCATATACACCTGTCAGCGCCGCCGGGTTCCCGACGTGGAGTGCGCCTCGCGCACGGACGCGTCCACGAGCACCCCGACCAGGAACGCGATCGCCGAGAGGTACATGAAGATGGTGAACACGAAGATCACGGCGAGGCTGCCGAAGACCGAGCCGTACGACGCGATCGTCGTCGCGTAGAAGGCGTAGGCGCTGCCCATCGCCAGCCACAGCGCGACCGACAGCCCCGAGCCGAACGAGACCCAGCCCAGCGGCCGCGGCTTGAGCGGCGCCCAGCGCACGATCAGACCGACAGCCAGCAGCAGCAGTGCCGCCGCGAGCGGCACGCGCACCAGCAGCGACAGTGCGCCGGACCCGATGGCGAGCGGTCCGAGGGCGAGGACGGCGAGCGCGCCGAGCACGAGCGCGAGCACCGCGGCACCCAGCCACACCGAGCGGACGACGAGATTGCGCAGCGGCCGTTGCTTGCGGGTCCCGTAGATCGCGTCGAGCGCCCGCATCGTGACGCGCATCGCCGCGGCCACCTCGTGGATGACGAGCACGAGGCCGACCGTCAGCCAGAACGCCTGCCCCTCGCTCAGGATGCGCTCGACCGACTCGCGGATCACCTGGAAGACGGCGAGCGATACCTGGTCCTCCAGCCACGGCTCGACGTCGTCGCGCCAAAGCGACTCGGCATTGAGGACGCCCGCGAGCGCCAGCAACAGGCACAGGAACGGCACCAGCAGGGTCACCCAGCGAAACGCGATCGCGCTGGCGTACACGAGCAGCCGGTGCTCGCGAAAGCCGTCGACGACCTCCCGCGCAACGGTCCGCGGGTCGATGACGCCCAGCACCGGCACGCGGATCCGTCGCGGTAGCGGGAGCTGCACGCAGCGGTGTTACCCGCGCGACAGCGCGTCCAGCATCCGCGGCAGGTCGTCCGGCGCGGTGATCAGCGTGAGGACGAACGTCGTGATGCCCGCCGCGGCGAACTCCTCCAGGCGTGAGCGCTGCTCCTCCGGCGACCCGAAGATGAAGATCTCGCGCACCAGCTCATCCGGGACGAGCTCGACCGCCCGCTGGCGGTCGCCCTCGTGCCACGCGGCGACCATCGGGTCGATGCGCTCGGCCCACCCGAGCCAGCGGAAGAACTCCGTGTACACCGGCACCGTCGCGTAGGCCGCGAACATGAACCGCGCCATCCCGATGCCCACGTCGGCGGGCTGCGGGATCAGGAAGAACCGGCAGACGAGCTCCTTGTCCGGGGCGCCGAACGCGTCGGCCACCTGCTTCGCTCCGGACAGCGGCAGGAAGTTCGTGAACGCGCCGTCGGCGAGCTCCGCCGCAAGCGCGAGCATCTTGCCGCGCAGCGCCGCCACGACGATCGGGATCTCGTGTGCTGGCGCCGTCTCCAGCTTGAAGCCGCCGGGGCCGCGCTCGCCCGCGAGCACCGGCCGCAGCGTCTCGACCGCCTCGCGCACCTTCGACAACGGTTTGACGAACGGGACGCCGTTCCAGCGCTCGACGATCACGTTCGACGAGGAGCCGATGCCGAGGACGAAGCGCCCGCCGCTGCCGTCGGCGAGAGCGGCCGCGTGCTGGGCCAGGACGGGGAGCCCGCGCGTGTATGGGTTCACGATCCCGGTGCCGAGCCGTACGCGCTCGGTGACCGCCGCGGCCATGGCCAGCGGCGTGAAGCCGTCGGGCCCGTTGGTCTCGCCGGTCCAGAAGTCGTCGTAGCCGGCCGCCTCGGCGCGGCGATACAGGTCGGGATGGTCGCCGAGCGACACTCCGGGGAACGGGACCGTCAGGCCCCAGCGCAGGTCGGGCATCGCTGCGGGACCCTATCCGCCACCATCCGGGCGATGGAGCCGCTGGAGGACCTGCTCACCGCCGACGCCCACCTCGGCCGCCCGGTGCCGCTGCCGCGGGCGGTCCTGCCGCTGGCGCGCTGGGTCGAGATCGTCGCTCACGGCGAGGGGGCCGTCGAAGTGCAGTGGAACCTCGACTGCTCGCGGCCGGGAACGCCCGGGCGGCTCGCGCTCTACGCCGGTCGCGGGCCGGCGGCCGAACGCGACCTCCAGGAGGCGTCGCAGGGGACGCAGCTCGACGCCGGCGGCCGCGCACTCACGCATCGCACGGCGCCGCTGGCGCACGCCGACGAGGCGCTGCGGCCGGTGAACGAATTGGTATGGACGGAGGATGGACTGCACTTCCGCCTGACCGCACAGGGACCATGGCGCCTCGAGGACCTACTCGAGCTCGTGACTAGCATCGCCTGACGCCCTACCTTGTATGGCTCGTGGGTCGGGGACTCTCATTCGGCTTGCTCGTGCTCGTGGTGCTCGGCGTCACGGCGGCGCCCGCGGCTGCCTCCAGCGAGCAGGAGTCGGTCTTCATGGACGACGACCTGCTGCTCTACTCGGGCCCGTCCAGAACCGACGCGACGCTGCGTGAGCTGGTGGAGCTCGGCGTCGACCGCGTGCGCGTCTCCGTGCACTGGCGCTCCCTGGCGCCGCGGCGCCAGGCGCCCGCCGACGCGCAGGACCCCGCGCAGTACGAGGCCGCGGCGTTCGACAAGTACGACCACCTCGTGCGCAGCGCGAGCGACCACGGCGTCCGCATCTTGTTCAACGTGACCGGGCCGGCGCCGCGCTGGGCCGGGCGCGACGGCGGCCTGTTCCGTCCCAGCGCGCCCGCGTTCGGCGCGTTCCTCCACATGCTCGGGCGCCGCTACGACGGCCAGTACCGAGACGAGAACGAGGGTCGCCGACCGCTGCCGCGCGTCGAAGCGTGGTCGCTGTGGAACGAGCCCAACCAGGGCGCGTTCCTGCAGCCGCAATGGGTGCGCCGCGGCAAGAGCTGGGTCCCGGCGTCGCCGCGCATCTACCGGGCGCTCGTGCGTGCGGCGATCAAGGGCCTGGAGTCAAGCGGCCACGGCGACGACCTGATCCTCCTCGGTGAGACCGCGCCGCTCGGCGCGGAGCGGCGCGGGCGCTCGCGCGCGATGGACCCGCGGACGTTCCTGAGCTCGCTGTTCTGCCTCGAGCCGGGGCGTCTGCGCCCGCGGCGCGGCGACTGCGGCGGCGCGCTGCGCGTCGACGGCTTCGCCCATCACCCCTACAGCGTCACGTCGGCGCCCAACCGCTCGCGCCGCAGCCTGCGCGAGATCGCGCTCGCCGATCGCAAGCGCCTCTACCGGATCCTCGACGCGGCGTTCGCGGCGCGCCGCGTGCCGCGCGGGCTGCCGGTGTGGTTCACGGAGTACGGCTACCAGACCAAGCCGCCCGATCCCTACCGCGGCGTGTCGCTGTCCGCCCAGGCGCGCTGGCTCGCCGACGCCGAGCGGATCACGTTCCAGGACCGCCGCGTCGCTGCGCACGCGCAGTTCCTGCTGCGGGACGACGAGCCCTGGACGCGCTTCGGCCCCCGCGACCGCCGCCGCTGGACCACCTATCAGACGGGGCTGCTGTTCGAGGACGGCGCGCGCAAGCCCGCCTACGACGCGTACCGCCTGCCGCTGACCGCCCCGCGCCGCGTCCGCGAGGGCCAGACGCTGCAGCTGTGGGGGCTCGTGCGGCCCGCGCGCGGGGAGGCGACCGACGTGCAGGTCGAGTTCGCCCCTGCGGGCTCCGACACGTTCACGGCTGTCGGGGACCGGATCCACGTGACCGACCCGAGCAACGCGTTCACGGCCGAGGTCCAGCCGCAGGGCACGGGGACCTGGCGCTTCACGTGGACGCCGGCGGCGCCCGCGCCGCCGCCGCCCTCGCTCTTCTCCGGCTTTGAGGGCCAACAGCCGGCCCCCGCGCCGGCCCCGGTCGCGAGTCTCGCGGTGCGCGTGCTCGTCGGTTAGGGTCGCGCGCATGGACAAGCTCCAGCGCAACGAGTGGATCGCGATGGTCGGTGGGCTGCTGATTGCGATCTCGATCTTCGTGAAGTCCTACGAGGCGCGGCCCGAGAACCCCAACGCGAACATCGACGGAGAACGAGGCACGCTGTCGGTGTGGGAGGCGCACGGCATCCTGCGCTGGCTCCTGCTGCTCGCCGCGATCGCGCCGTTCATCCTCGCCTACATCATCGCGACCGGGCAGCAGCTGTCCTGGGCGCGCGGCGAGATGACGGCGGTCGTCGCCGTCGCCGCCGGCGGCCTGATCTTCTACAACGGGATCATCGACCGGCCCGGTGAGCCCAGTGGCGAAATCGAGCTCGAGCTCGGCTGGTACGGCCTGATGCTGGGGGCGATCCTGATGTTCGTCGGGGCGGCGATCAGATCGAGCGAAGTCGAGCGCGCGCGCAAGCCACCGGGCACCATCTGATGGCTTCGTCCGCCCAACCGGCGAACGGAGCGGCGGTGGCGGCCGAGAGCCATCCCGATCGCAACCTGGCGCTCGAGCTCGTCCGCACGACCGAGGCCGCCGCGCTGTCCGCGGCCCGGTTGGTCGGCGCGGGCGACAAGATCGCCGCCGACCAGGCCGCCGTCGACGCGATGCGCTACGTGCTCGACACCGTTCGGATGGACGGCGTCGTCGTCATCGGCGAGGGCGAGAAGGACGAGGCGCCGATGCTGTTCAACGGCGAGCGCATCGGCGACGGCTCGCCGCCGGAGGTCGACATCGCCGTCGACCCGCTCGAGGGCACCGACCTGACGGCGAAGGGCCAGCCGAACGCGCTCGCCGTGATCGCGCTCTCGGAGCGAGGGACGATGTTCGACCCCGGGCCGGCCGTCTACATGGAGAAGCTCGCCGGCGCCGAGGACATCGGCGACCTGCTCGACCTCGACCGGCCGCTCGTCGACACGCTCGGGCTCGTCGCGGAGCGGCGCAAGGTGGACATCCGCGACGTGATGGTGATCATGCTCGACCGCCCGCGCCACGAGGAGACGCTCGCGGCGATCCGGTCGGTCGGCGCGCGCGTGCGCCTGATCGCACACGGCGACGTCAGCGCGGCGCTGCTCGCGGTATCCGACAACTCGCCGGTGGCCCTCCTCTGGGGGATCGGCGGCACGCCGGAGGGCGTCATCTCGGCGGCGGCGATCAAGTGCGTCGGCGGCGCGTTCGTCGGCCGGCTCTGGCCGCGCGACGACGACGAACGTCAGCGTGTGCTGGATGCCGGCTACGACCTTCAACGACAGCTGACCCAGGACGATCTCGTCAAGGGCGAGAACTGCTTCTTCGCCGCGACCGGCGTCACCGACGGCGACGTGCTCCAGGGCGTGCGCTATGTGGGCGCGAAGGCGGCGACCACGGAGTCGCTCGTGATGCGCTCGCGGTCGCACACCGTGCGACGGATCCAGGCCCGGCACAACCGCGAGAAGATGCGCGCGCTGCTGGGCGACCGCATCTAGAACGTCCTAGGCGGTCGTCCGCTCGCGCTCGCGACGCGGCTCAGGCGTGTCCTCGGGCTGCAGCGCAAAGCGGCCGGTGACCGATTCGTCGAGGTCGCGGCGCACGAGCCTGCGCAGGAAGCCGTGCGTGACGATCACGTGGATCCGCGACTGCGTGTGCGTGTAGATGAAGCGGCTGAGGCGATAGGCGATCGCGGGGTAGAAGTTCGCCACCTCGACCTCGACGTTGATCCGCGCCATGCCCTGGTCGTCGCAGGGCAGGCGCTGCACCTCGATCTCGAGGTAACCGTCCGCGGCGCGGCCTTTGGGCGCCACCAGCAGGCCCTTGGCGATCCGCCAGCGCACGATGCCGCGCCCGCCGCCCATCTCGTACTCGGGCGCGGCGAACGTGAGCATCGGCAGGCGGCGCGTGAGCAGGCAGACGTAGCGCTCGCCCTCCGTGTAGTGGATGCGGATCAGGCCGAGCGTGCAGCGCGACAAGTACGCCCAGTAGGTGCGCGCGAGCCGCTCGAGGTTGACGGGCAACCAGAGCTCCTCCAGCGTCCGCTCCGGCAGCACGATGTCCGCCGACTGGATCGACCGGACCGCGCCGTCGGGGTCGATCTGCGTGTCGTCGGTCGGCGTGCGGATGACCGCGCCGGCGACGGTCTGTGGCCGGCGCAGCAGCCGGCGCGCGAGCGCGACGATGCCGACAAGAACGGCCAGTGCCGCTGCGACCACGGCGGTGGTGGACATCGCGCCTGCGACCCTACCCGAGCGGCTCGAGCGCGACGTCGGCGCCCGCGGCCAGCTCGCCCTCCCCGCGTGGGACGATCGCCAGCGCGTCGGCGCCAACGAGCGATGTCAGCACGTGCGAGCCCTGCGGGCCGGTCGGATGGGCGCGCCCCTCGTCGTCGAGCCGGACGCGGATGCACTCGTCGCGGTCGCGATGGCGCGCGACCGCCACGGCGAGCGGTGCACTGCTCCGCGGCACGCGCGGATCCGCTCCCTGCAGCGCGGCGAGCGCGGGTCGCACGAACAGCACGAACGTCACGTATGACGAGACCGGGTTGCCGGGGAGGCCGAAGACCATCGCGTCCGGTCGCTTCACGCCGAACCAGGTCGGCCGGCCTGGGCGCAGCGCGACGCGCCAGAACACCTCCTCGACGCCGAGCGCCGCGAGCGCCGGCTTCACGTGGTCGTGCGGGCCGACCGACACGCCGCCCGAGACGACGACGACGTCCGCGCCGTCGAGGGCATCGGTGAGCGCCGCGCGCGTGGCGTCCTCGTCGTCGGTCACGTGCCGCGCGATGACGACCTCGGCGCCCGCCGCGCGCGCGAGCGCGACCAGCGTCGTCAGGTTGGAGTCGTGGACCTGGCCGGGGCCGAGGGGCACGCCGGGTGCGACGAGCTCGTCGCCGGTGGCGAGGACGGCAACGCGCGGGCGCCGCGCGCAGAGCAGCGAGGCGACGCCCGCGTTGACGGCGGCGCCCAGCTCCGCGGCTCCCAGAAGCGTGCCGGCGGGCAGGACGACCGCGCCGGCGCGCACGTCCTCACCGGCGCGGCGGATGTTGCGGCCGGGCTGGGCGTCCTCGAGCAGCTCCACATGCCCGTCGCGCTCCTCGGCGCGCTCCAGCTGGACGACCGCGTCGGCGCCGGCGGGCAGTGCCGCGCCCGTCGAGATGCGCGCGGCCTCGCCCGCGGCGAGCGTCCCGGCGAACGGCGCTCCGGCGCGCGATTCACCGACTAGCCGCAGCAGCCGCGCCGGGCCCGCCGCTGCGGCAAAGCCGTCCATCGCGCTGTTGTCGAAACCCGGGACGTCGTACGCGGCGACGACCTCCGCGGCCAGCACCCGTCCGAGCGCCGCGTCGAGCGGGACATCCTCGTCCCCGAGCGGGCGGGCGTTCGCGAGCACGGCGGCGCGGGCGTCGTCGATCGAGAGGGGAGACGTCACTCACCCCATTGTCGCCGTCTGGCTGCGGTGACATGATCAGGCCTAGATGGGGGTTTATGAGCGTCGGCGTCCGCGACCCGTCGCTGGAGTTCCGACCGAGGGGCTCGGGGACGGAGTCGCACTGGCCAAGGCGTGGCTGCTTGAGCTGCTCGCTGCAGCTCCGCTGGACGCTGCCGCGGCCGTGCCGGCGGGGCGGCTCGCGCAGGAGGCGCCCGGCCTCTGTGCGGCGATCCTCGCCGCGCTGTCCTCCGACGCCGATCTGGACCGGCTGACCGCCGCGCCGGCGACGGGGCGCGCCGCGGCGCTGGCCGGCGCAGGCGCGCCGGCGGACGCCGCGGCGGCGATCGAGTCGCTGCGCACGGCGATCTGGAACGAGCTCAACCGCCGCGTCCGCGACGACCCCGAGCTGGGGGCCGCGGTGTCCGACCGGCTGGCGCACGTCTGCGCCGCCGTTCTGGAGGCCGCGCTCGCGGTGTCGGACGGCACACCCGCGACCGCCGGCCACGATCCCGTGGACGCCGTCGGCGCGCCCGAGGTCGTCCCGAGGGCGGAGCGGTTCGGCCGCCGGCCGCGCATCGCCGACGCCGGCGAGCGCGCCGAGCACGCCGCCCTCGAGCCCTGGCGCGCCGCGATCGCGCGCCGGCTGGAGCGCCATGCCGAGGACGGCAGGCCCTTCGCGGTCCTCGCGCTCGAGGTGGACGACCTCGACAGGCTCCTCGCGGCCCAGACCGATACGGAGGTCGAGGAGGCGCTCGAGGCGGCCGAGCGCGCGCTCACTGGCGAGCTCGCGCCCGCCGACGTGATCGTGCGCGAGCGGCTCGGCCGCTACTGGCTGATCGCCCCGGACACCGACGAGCCCACCGCCCGCGACCTCGGCGAGCGGCTCGCCGGCTCGGTGGCGGGGGCGGTTCCGCTCGGCCTGCCGCCGCTGACGGCCTCGATCGGGCTGGCGAGCTGCCCGACCGACGGCGCGACCGCCGACCAACTCGCCACGCACGCGGACGAGGGCGTCTTCGCCGCGCGCGCCGCCGGCGTGCCCGTGGCGTAGGACCTCGCCCGCGTCGCGCCGTCCCACTGGAGCGCCGCTCGGCGCGCCGCGGCGTCGCCGGCGCCCGCGGATTGGCAACGAGGGAGGGCGATCCGGTTGCGAATTGGCAACAACGCAACCACTCGGCCGCCTCGGCCGCCCGCCGCGCCGGCAAAACGTCGATCCTGTGTCGCTATAGCGACATCTAATCGACGTTTTGCGCGGCGGCCCGACGCGAGGGGCGGAAACGGTTACGGAAGAGCCACGGCTGTGACACTTCCCTTGCCTCGCTGCCAATCCGCGGACGCTCGCCGGCCGCGAACACGCCGCGTGGCGCGCCACAAGACACGGCGCTGAGCGCCCTAGCGCGGCTCGAGCACGAACAGGCGGATGTTGCGATCCGTCTGCGTCTTGTAGACGTCGAAGCCGTCGTACTGGTCGTTCATGCGGTTCCAGAGCCCCTCGCGCTCCTCGCCCTGCGCGGCGCGCGCCCGCACCGGGTGACGGTCGCGGCCGA
Source organism: uncultured Conexibacteraceae bacterium (assembly GCA_963832195.1). GTDB lineage: Bacteria > Actinomycetota > Thermoleophilia > Solirubrobacterales > Solirubrobacteraceae > Baekduia. The sequence goes on along the minus strand of CAWHTH010000002.1, from coordinate 403,372 downwards.
CCTCGACCTCAGCGTCGGGGTTCGCCTCGAGGTTCAGCGCCCACGCGGGCGTGTTCTTGTTGCCCGCGTTGGAGCCGATCACGACGTAGCGGTCGCCGTCGCGTAGATACAGCACCGGGGCGGTTCGCTCCTGCCCCGATTTGCGCCCCGTCGTCGTGAGCAGCAGGACCGGGGCCTTGCCCAGCTTCGCGCCCAGCCGCCCTCGGGTGGCGCGGTAGATCCGTGTGTTGAGCTTGCCCCACGTGCGCAGCCCGGCCGGGCCGATCGCGTGCGACAGCCACGTGTTGAGCCGGTCTTGCCGCGGCGTCATGCCGCGAACCTATCCGCGTGCGACGCGCAGCGCACCGATCGTGGCGGTGTGCGTGAAGCCGAGCGTCTCGGCGGCGGCGGCAGTCAGATCCCACGACGCGCCGTTGTCGTACGGCCCGCGGTCGACGACCGGGATCCTGAGGGTGCGGCCCTTGTAATAGACGTCGACCAGGGTGCCGCAAGGGAGGGAGCGGTGCGCGACGCCGACAAGGGTGCGGGTCATGCGCCGCCCGCAGGCGGTGCGGCGGCCGTAGAAGCCCGGGCCGTACCAGGTCGCGATCGCGGGCTTGAAGACGGTCAGCTCGCGCACGGGGCCGGAGGCGGCGGCCTGTGCGGAGCCGCTCTCGGAGGCCGCGACGGCTCGCAGGGCGGTCCGACCGCTGTTGCGCGGAGTCCATTTGGTCTCGAAAAACCCGTCATCGCCTACGACTGCGGTCGCCACGGTGCTCCAGCCGGTGCGGCGGTCGAGGCGCTGGAGCTGGACCGTCTGCCCCGGCTGGGTGCCGGCGAGCGTCCCGCGGACGCGCAGCGTCCGGCCTGCGAGGCCGCCGCGGCGCGAGGACAGGAACGAGCCGTCCGCACTTGTCGAGCCGTACTCGACGCCGCCGCCCTGCTGGTACTCGACACCGCCGTTTCCGGCCAGCGCCGAGCCGCCGCCGGGCAGCAGCAGGGCGCCGCCGAGCAATGCGGCGGCAAGCTTCGCGAGATGCGGGCGCAACGTTGTCATTCCTCGTCCTGTGGCCTACGGGGTGAGCTGACGGGCTCGCGCCGGACGACGGCGCTACGGCCGGGAATGGCCGATTCGCCCCAGCGAGCCGGGGTGGGCTCGCAATGGTTCCCCCGCCTTCCGCGATGCGAGGCACGCGGAAGCTCGGCAGACGGCCGGGAAAGCTAGCAGCCTTCGCCGGATGGAGCTCTGTCAACCGGAAACCGGCTTTACGGCCGCGGCAGGCGTCCCAGCGCCCGGCGGACCGCCTGAAGCCCGTACGTGGCGCCGATCTCGGCCAGCTCGCCGGCGGCGCGGATCGCGGTCGTCACGAGCTCGCCGCCGCTGGGCGCGGCGTCGGTGTTGGGCGTCGCCCAGCCCGCCGGCGGCGGCTTGGCGGCCGCGCCCGCGGTCGCCTTCGGCTTGGCCTGGGCCCGCGGCTTGGCGGCGGTCTTCTTCGCCACCGGCTTCTTTGCGCGCGGCTTGGCCGCCGCCTTCGGCTTGGCCTTCGCCGCCGGCTTGGCGGCCGGGGCATCGCGCTTCGTGCTCCGGCGCGCGGGGCGCGTGCGGGGGAGGCTGCGCAGGACGTCCCGCTCGTCGCCGTCGGCGCTCATGACGCACATGTTCTCAAGACGACGCGCTCACGCGCCGAAACCTGAAACGAACGCCTTCGTTCCACGTACTAAGACAGCCGCAGCGGTTTCCGCAAGGAGCGGCAACGAAGTGTGACGCGGGCTCACACAAGTTGACTTCAGAAAGTAAAGCGCCTAGAGTAAAAACCTCCTCATTGAGCACTATCGTCGGGGGAAATACCGCCTCGATCGATGGGCTTGCCCCCTCCGCCGAACCTCGCCACGCCGGGTGACCTCCTCTCTCCCTCAGTAGGCGCAGGGCGACCGAAGAACGGACGTTCATGTCAGTAGTGGACCTGCAGGAATTGGAAGAGATCAAGGGCCTGGTGGCCCGCGGCCAAGCGGCCGGCGTGCTCACGTACGCCGAGATCGCCGACGCCGTCTCCGAGCTGGATCTCGACGAGGCCGATATCGAGGAGCTGCACGGATTCTTCGAGCGCACGGAGATCGAGCTCGTCGAGGAGATCGATCCCGCCACCGCGGCCGCCAACGAGGTCGAGCGCGCGCCGGACAAGCGCCAGCGTCGCAAGGCCAAGACCGCGCTCGACCTGCGGCCCGACATGACGACCGACTCCCTTCAGCTGTTCCTGAAGGACATCGGCAAGGTGCGGCTGCTCACCGCCCAGGAGGAGGTCGACCTCGCCAAGCGCATCGAGCGCGGCGACCTCGACGCGAAGCAGAAGATGGTCGAGTCGAACCTGCGCCTGGTCGTCTCGATCGCCAAGAACTACCGCAACCAGGGGCTGCCGTTCCTCGACCTGATCCAGGAGGGCACGCTCGGCCTGGTCCGCGCCGCGGAGAAGTTCGACTACCGCAAGGGCTTCAAGTTCTCGACCTACGCGACCTGGTGGATCCGCCAGGCGATCGCCCGCGCCCTAGCCGACAAGGCGCGCACGATCCGCATCCCGGTCCACGTCGTCGAGAAGCTCAACAAGATCGGCCGCGCGGAGCGCAAGCTCGTCACCGAGCTCGGCCGTGAGCCCACGGCCGACGAGATCGCCGAGGTGACCGGGATCGACCCCGAGGAGGTCGACTCGATCAAGCGCTCGGCGCAGGCGCCGGTGTCGCTCGAGAAGCCGGTCGGCGACGAGGAGGAGTCGGAGTTCGGCCAGTTCATCGCCGACGAGCGCGCGGAGTCGCCGTACGAGCGTGCCGCAGAGATCCTCACGAAGGAAGCGCTGCGCGAGGCCCTCGAGAATTTGTCCTACCGCGAGCGGCGCGTGCTGGAGCTGCGCTACGGCCTCGGCGGCGAGCATCCGCGCACGCTCGACGAGGTCGGCCGCACGTTCAACGTCACGCGTGAGCGCATCCGCCAGATCGAGAATCAGTCGCTCAAGAAGCTTCAAAGCCTCGCCGAGGCCCAGAAGCTGCGCGACGTCGCCTAGTCCATAGCGTCCACCGAGGCTCAAGGATCGGCCGCGAGCGGCCGATTCGGACCTCGTGGCCTTCGATATCCAGGACGCTCTCGGACGCCTTGTCTCCCTGGGCGGGTCCGACCTCCACCTCAAGGTGCCCTCGCAGCCGATGGTCCGCGTGGACGGCGAGCTGCGCGCTCTCGACGGCACCGACCCCCTCACGGACCACGACACCGAGGAGGCGCTGCACCAGGTCCTCCACGACCAGGTGAAGCTGGAGGAGTTCCGCGACGAGAACGAGGTCGACTTCTCGTACCAGATCCCCGGCCTGGCGCGGTTCCGCGTCAACGCGTTCCGCCAGCGCGGGTCGGTTTCAATTGTGTGCCGCGCGATCCCGGTCTCGATCCGCACGATCGAGGAGCTCAACCTGCCGCCGGTGATCCGCGAGCTGGCCGAGGAGGAGCGCGGCATAGTCCTGCTCACCGGCACGACCGGCTCCGGCAAGTCCACGACGCTGGCCGCGATGGTCGACCACATCAACTCGACGCGGTCGCGCCACGTCGTGACGATCGAGGACCCGATCGAGTTCCTGCACACCGACAAGCGCTCGGTCATCAACCAGCGCGAGGTCGGCCTCGACACGACTTCGTTCAAGCGCGCGCTGCGGCGCGTGCTGCGCCAGGACCCGGACGTGATCCTGATCGGTGAGATGCGCGACGAGGAGACGGTCCAGACGGCGCTGAGCGCCGCGGAGACCGGCCACCTCGTGTTCTCGACGGTCCACTCCGTCGACGCGGCGGAGACCGTCAACCGCCTGATCGAGTTCTTCCCGCCGCACATGCACGGCCAGGTCCGCGCGATGATCGCCGGCACGCTGAAGGGCGCGGTCTCGCAGCGCCTCGTGCCGGCCGCCGAGGGCCGCGGTCGCGTCGCCGTGTGCGAGGTGCTGCGCATGACCGGCCGCGTACGCGACCTGATCATGGACCCCCAGCAGACCGGTCGCCTCCCGGAGGTCATCGAGGAGGGCGGCTACTACGGGATGCAGACCTTCGACCAGGCGCTGTTCCACCACCTCAAGGCGGGGCGCATCACGATGGAGCAGGCGCTGCAGGCCGCGACGAGCCCGCACGACTTCAAGCTGCTCGTGGCAGCCGACGGTCGCAAGGGCACCACGATGGACGACCTCGCCCAGGCCGAGGACCAGCGCGGCGCTCCCAACGGCGCGTCCGCCGCGGCCGCCCTGCGCTGATCCTCTTGACGCAGAGGCCCGCGCTCCGAAAGGGTGAGGGTCATGAAGACGACGCTCGAGCAGTACAACGAGGTCGAGTCGACCGAGGCGTTCTCGCTGCAGAACCCCTGGCTGCTCAAGGTCAAGCTCGACAAGGTCACGATCAACGCCAAGCTCGGCTCGATGGTCGCCTACCAGGGCGATGTCACGTTCGAGCACGCGGGCTCCGGCGGCATGAGCCGCTTTCTCAAGAAGGCGGTCACCGGCGAGGGCGCGAGCGTCATGAAGATCGACGGCAGCGGCGAGGTCTTCCTCGCGGACAGCGCGCAGAACATCCACCTGCTCTATCTCGAGAGCGAGAAGATCACCGTCAACGCGCGCAACCTGCTCGCATTCGAGGCGGGGATCGACTGGGACATCGAGCGCGTGCAGGGCGCGAGCGGCATGCTCGGTGGCGGGCTGTTCAACACGTCGCTGTCGGGCAGCGGCTGGGTCGCGGTGCTGTCCGACGGGCCACCGGTCCTGCTCGACGTGGCCTCGGCGCCTACATTCGCCGACGCACAGGCCGCGATCACCTGGTCGGCAGGGGTCACGAGCTCGATCAAGACCGATTTCAAGATGAAGAACCTGATCGGCCGCGGGTCCGGCGAGGCGATCCAGATGGCGTTCAGCGGCCAGGGCTGGGTGCTCGTGCAGCCGTCCGAGGGACGCGTGTCGGCGCCGGCCGGCGGCAGCGGCGGCGGCCTCGGCAACATCCTCGGCGGCAATTAGCCGTCCCGACGCACTTCACTTGGTAAAGTTTTGGCGTATGGACGAGACCTGCCCGGTCTGCCGCACGGCCGAGATCATCTGCGGCAAGTGGACGCTCCTGCTGGTCCGTGACCTGTCGGAGGGCCGCTCGCGCTTCTGCGAGCTCGAGCGATCGCTCGAAGGCATCTCGCCGCGCACGCTCTCGCTGCGCCTGCGCGCGCTCGAAGAGGAGGGCATCGTCGAGCGTCACACGTTCGCCGAGGTGCCGCCGCGCGTGGAGTACGCGCTGACCGAGAAGGGCCGCGCGTTGCTGCCGATCATCGACGACATGCGCACCTACGGGCGCTCCTGGCTCGGGGCGGACTGCGCCGCCGAGCCGATCGAAGTAGCCGCCGCGTAGCGCAACCCCGCGTCGTCGCCGCTGTTGAGAACGGGCGTGGCACGTCGTCGTGCACCCGTTGCACCGCTCGCGCCCGTGGCTAGTGTGGGAGCGGTGCCCGCCTCACGCATGACGCGGCGGCGTGCGCTCGCCGTGGGCGCGGCCGCCGGCCTCGGGTCCGTCTTTGGCCGCGCCGTCCCGCGTGCCGTCGCGGCGCCACGTGCGCGCCGCGTTCGCGCGCAGTTCGGGCGCGTGCTGCGCGTGCGGCGCTTCGATCTGGTGGGCCTGCGCGGGCGTGGGCTCGAGGCAGCGAGGGTGGAGGTGCGCGTGCGGCGTCGCGGCGGGTCGTGGAGTCGCTGGGCCCCGCTGTTCGCGGGCGGGGACCATCGCCCCGACACCGGTACCGGGCTGCACGCCTCGGACCCCGTCTGGGCCGGGGGTGCCGACCAGCTGGAGCTGCGCTGTCGCGGGCCGCGGCCGCGCGACGCGTCGGTCGAGCTGGTCACGGTGCCGCGGGCGGCGCGCCGGCGCGGCGCGCGCGCGGTTGCCGCCGCCCGCGCGCAGGCGGCGCAGGGCGGGCCGCCTGCGTTGATCACGCGTGACCAATGGGGCGCCGGCCAGTATCCGCCGCGCTCTTCCCCGAGCTACGGCGAGGTCCAGCTCTGCTTCGTGCACCACACGGTCAACGCGAACGACTACACGCCCGAGGAGTCGCCCTCGATCGTGCTGGCGATCCTCAAGTACCACCGCAACACGAACGGCTGGAACGACATCGGCTACAACTTCCTCGTCGACCGCTACGGGCAGGTGTTCGAGGGGCGCGCGGGCGGCATCGACCAGGCGGTGATGGGCGCCCAGGCGCAGGGCTGGAACCGCGTCTCGACGGGCGTCGCGAACATCGGGACGCACGAGGACGTGCCGCAGACGCCCGAGGCGATGGAGGCGCTCGCGCGATTGATCGCGTGGAAGCTCTCGTTGCACGGCGCGCCCATCGAGGGCCAGGTGACCGTCGTGTCGGGCGGCGGCGACAGCAACCGCTACCCCGCGGGCACTGCGGTCGACTTCGAGCGCATCAGCGGGCATCGCGACGGGTGCGCGACGGCGTGCCCCGGCGCAGCGCTTTACGTGCAGCTGCCGGAGCTGCGCCGGCGCGCGGCCGAGCTCGCGCCGCAGCTGGCGGCCGCGGTGCGCGTGACGCTCGATCCGCCCGCGGAGACATCGGTGCCCTACGACGACACGGTCGCGCTCGGTGGCGAGGTGCGCCGTGGCGACGGGACTCCGGTCGTCTCGCAGCCGGTGTCGATACAGAAGCAGGGCACAGGGGGATGGGTGACGGTCGCCCGGGCAACGACGGACGCCACCGGCGCCTGGTACACCGGGCTGCGCTGGCGCAAGACCGGTCGCCTGCGCGCCCGCGCCGCCGTCCCGGGGCTACCGGTCGCGGTCTCGCCCGGGATCACGCTGGACTGCGTGCCGGTGCTCGAGGCGCGTACGCGCACCCGCCGCGTGCGCGCGGGCAGCGCGGTGACGGTTCAAGGGTCGGTTCGCCCCGCCTCCGCGCTGCATGTGGTCGTCGAGCGCCAGGACCGCCTCGGCCGCTGGCGCTTCGTCCGCAACGTGCCGATCCGCGCGCGCCGTTCCACGTTCAGCACGAGGGTGCGCCTGCGCACCGCGGGCCTTTACCGCCTCACCCCGCGTGCCGGCTCCGGCCCGCGCGCGGCAGCGGCGAGCGCTCTCTACGTGCGCGCCGTCCGCAGCGGCCGCCCACTGCGCCCCGCGCCGAATCCGACGGGCGGCGCAGGCGCGGCCTGAGGTCGTGGCGTCCAGTCCTTTGGCTCGCGTCTGACCGGCGCTCGCGGATTGGCACATCGCGCATAACGTCTGTTTCATGGGGCTATAGCCCCATAGGACGGACGTTTTACGGTGCGCGCAAGCGGCCGCTGGTTGTCTCTTGGCCAAGTCGCCACTGCAACCGCGCCTGCGCCGTAAAGGACCGCGCACGCCGCGAGCGAACGAACCCCGACGATGCGCAATCGACGGCTGCATGCTGCGCTGGGCGCGTTCGCGGAGGAAGCTGCGTGGCAGCTGGCCTCCGACGCCGCCGGCGGCGAGGAGGTCCACTTCGAGGTCGTCGAGCTCGGCGGTGGGCGCCGTGAGGCGCCGCTGTACTGCTACACGCCCCTGACGGCCGACTTCATCGACCGCCGCAACTCGATCCTCGGCCAGCTGCCGACTTATCTGCCCGCGGTGCACGCGCTCGCCGGCTGCGGCGGGCTCGATGCGTACCTGGTGGCGCGCGGCGAGGCGCGGATCCCGCCCGAGCCGCGCGGACGCGCCGAGGAGACGCTGCGCTGCTTCCTCGCACGGGTCTTCGAGGACTCGACGGACTTCGTCCTCTCGCCCGAGCGCTTCGAGCGCGCGTACGGCGAGCTCGAGACGATCGTGATGGAGGGGCGCGCCGAGACCGAGGTTGTCGCGCTGGTCCTCGGCCTCGCGCTCGCATCCGCCGAGCTCGACCTCGGCGAAGGCCTCGTTCTCGTGCGCGCCGACCACGCGACGGACGGGCCCGCCGACGCCGTCCGCCCGCGATCGGACGAGTACGTCCCGGTCCTGGCGCGGCTGCGCTGGGAGGCGGCGCCCGGCGACGAGGCCCCGCTGCGCCATGCGCAGATCAGGCTGCGCCGCCTGCTGACCGCGCTGCGCCTGTACGACGGCGCGGGCGTCGCGCTCGGGCGCACGGCCTGGACGCGCACCGGCGGCGGCAGCTGGCATCCGTTCGCGCTGGGCTCCGGCGGGTCGCCGCCGCATGACGTCTTCGCGATCCCGCCCGCGCAGGAGGACGAGCTGCGGGCGTTCTGCAACCTCGTCGCGCGGCGCACCCCGCGCAGCGGCGAACTGGCCTGGGCGCTGCGCCGCTTCGAGCTGGCCTGTGAGCGCGCGCGTCCCTCCGAGGCGATCACGGACGTCCTGCTCGCGCTGCGCGCGCTGCTGGAGCCGGAAGGGCCGCACAGCGGGCGCCTGCCGGGGCGCCTCGCGGTCCTGTGCGCGGTCCGCGAGCGCCATGCGGCCGTGGCCGAGCGGATCGCACACCTGATGTCGCTCGAGCGCGCCGTCGTCGCGGGAGTGGCGCCCGAGGAGGAGACGATCGACCCGATGGTCGACGAGCTCGCGGGCTGGCTGCGATCGCTCCTGCGCGACGTCCTCTGCGGCCACCTGGACTCCGACCTGCGCTCGCTCGCCGACGCGATGATCGAGGAGTCGGCGGCCGGCCAAGAGACGCTGGCCTAGGCCTTAACCTGGCCTCGTGGGCACCTCCCACGCCCACCACCATCACCACCACGTCTCGCCGGAGGCCGACCAGCGACGGCTCGCGCTGGCGCTCGCCTTGATTGTGGTGTTCATGGCCGCCGAGGTGGTGGCGGGGATCCTGGCGTCGTCGCTGGCGCTGCTCTCCGACGCGGCCCACATGCTCACCGACGCGGCGGCGATCGCCCTCGCCCTGGTCGCGGCGCGGCTCGCGCGGCGCCCCGCCGCGGGCGCGATGACGTTCGGGCTCGGGCGCGCCGAGGTGCTCGCCGCGCAGGTCAACGGGGCGACGCTGCTGGTGCTCGGCACGCTGATCGTCATCGAGGGCGTCAACCGGCTGGCCGACCCGCCGGCGGTAGAGGGCACCGTTGTGCTCGTGGTCGCGCTCGTGGGCATCCCGGTGAACCTCGCGGCCCTGCGCCTGCTCGCGGGCGCCGAGCGCCGCAGCCTCAACGTGGAGGGCGCGTTCCAGCACGTGCTGACCGACCTCGCGGCGTTCGTCCTCACCGCTGTCGCCGGCATCCTGATCCTCACCGCCGGCTTTCGCGAGGCGGACGGGATCGCGTCGCTGCTCGTCGCGGCGCTGATGCTGCGCTCCGCGTACGGCCTGCTGCGCGCGTCAGGCCGCGTGTTCCTCGAGGCCGTGCCCGAGGGCATGGACGTCCAGGACATCGGCCGCTCCTTGGCCGCGCATCCGCGCGTCGTCGAGATCCACGACCTGCACATCTGGGAGGTCACCGCCGGCTTCCCGGCCCTCTCGGCGCATGTGATCGTCAAGGAGCACCAGGACTGCCACGACATCCGCTACGAGCTCGAGGACCTGTTGCGCGAGCGCTACGCGATCGAGCACACGACGCTCCAGGTCGAGCACGAGCGCCCCGACCTGCTGCAGATCAAGACCTAATAGGCGATCTCGTCAAGGCGCCGGTCGCGCTCGCCGCTATCGGCGAACAGCCAGTCGCGCACCGCATGGAGCGCCGGCACGTCGTGGACGTCCCCGTCGAGCTGCGGCACGAGCAGCGGGTCCTCGCCGCCGTCGATCTCCTTGCGTAGGCGTTCTATCGCGGCGGCGTCGCGCGTGGCGAGCACGCGGAATTCCTCCAGCGTCCTGCGCGCCTTGCGTGCGAGCGCGTCATCGAGCCCGGGCGTGCGGTCGTCCGGCCGCGCTGCCAGCGGGTGCAGCCGGTTGACGACAAGCCCGCCGAACGGCAGCCCGGCCTCACGCAGCTTGCCGCGGAAGAAGATCGCCTCCTCGACGGCCTCCCGTTGCGGCGAGGTCACGATCAGGAACGTCGTCGCAGGATCGGCGAGCAGCGCCTTCACCGCCGCGGCGCGCTCGCGGAAGCCGTCCAGCACACCGCCGAGCGCGCCGAAGAAGGTGGACAGGTCGCGCAGGAGGTCCACGCCGGTCACCCGCTCGAGGACCGCGAAGACGACCCCTGTCCCGCGCGCCGCGATCCGGCCCGCGATGCCGGCCGGCGCCAGGAACGCGCGCAGTGCGCGCCCCTCGAGGAAGCCCGTCAGGCGGTCGGGCGCGTCTAGGAAGTCCAGCGCGTTGCGCGAGGGCGGCGTGTCGAGCACGATCGCATCGAAGCGCCCCGACCGGTGCAGCTCGTGCAGCTTCGCGACCGCCGTGAACTCCTGCGAGCCGGCCACGGCCTGCGACAGCTCGCGGTAGATCGGGTTGGCCAGGATCTCGTCGCGCTGGGACTCGTCGCTGGACAGCGTCCCGATCAGCTCGTCCAGCGTGCGCTTCGGGTCGAGCATCATCGCCCACAGCTCGCCGTCGCCCTCGAGCGCGACGCGCTGCGGCTCATTACCGAGGTCGGCGATGCCAAGCGCGTCGGCCAGCCGCCGGGCCGGGTCGATCGTCACCAGCGCCACATGACGGCCACGCTCGGCGAGGCCGATCGCGATTGCCGCCGACGTCGTCGTCTTGCCGACACCGCCCGAGCCCGCGCAGATCACGACCTTGGCGTCGCCGATGTGGCGCTCGATGCTCATCGCTCCAGCGCCCTCGACAGGAGCTCGACGCCGGCCGGGCCGAGCTCCTCGGCGAACACGAACGGCAGCGAGCAGGTCTTGATGCCGCGCAGTCCGCGGCGCAGGCGCGCGATCTGGTTGTGCTGCTCGCGCACCCGCGCTGCGAGCGCGAGCCCCGCATGTGCCGCGGGTGACAGCGGCGCGGCGCGCAGCCGGGCAACTTCGGGCGCCGAGAAGCGGCCCGGCAGCACGCCGTTGACGATCGTCCGCGCGAGCTGCTGCCCGAGCCGCGCGGCCAGCTCGTCGCGCAGCACGAGCGTCTCGTTGACGGCCATCTCCTCGGGCGACGCGACGGCCACCACCGCGGTGCGGGCGGGGTCCGCGAGCATCGTGGCGATCTTCGTGGCCTGGCGATGGACCGGGCCGAGGCGCGCGGCGCCTGCGAACGCCTGCGGCGCGGCGAGGATCGCGACGCCATGCCCCGTCGCGGGCGCGTCGAGGATCACCAGGTCGTAGGCGCGGGCACCCGGCGTGCGTCGCGCGGGCTGCGCGAGCTCCCAGGCCTTGCCGATCGTGAGCAGCTCGCGCAGGCCGGGCGTTCCGGCGGCCAGGAGCCCGAAGGTCCGGCTCGAGGCGAGCGCGTCGGCGAGCGGCTTGAGCGGCAGCTGGTCGACGAGGTACTCCTCGAGCGCGTTCTCCGGGTCGATCGAGATGTGATGGAGCCCGTCACCGACCGCGCGCTCGACGAACGGGTCCGCGCCGCTGCCGGCCAGCGTCCGCGACACGTCGTCGCGGGCGGCCACCTCGGCGATGATCGTCCGCAGCCCACGGCGCGCAGCCGCGAGCCCCAGCGCCGCCGCGACCGTCGACTTGCCGACCCCGCCCTTGCCCGTGACGACGACCAGGGGGCGGGCCAGCAAGCCGTCGAGGTCAGTACTCACCTTCCCAATGGTCACTGGGCTCCAGGCGGCCGATGACGCCGACGCCGCGCAGGAACACCTTGCCGCTGTCCGGGTAGTAGGCGATGTCGTTCGGGACCCGCGTCCCCCAGGCCAGCAGCTCCAGCTCCTCCTCGCCCGCCCAGAACGAATGCGCGACACGCGTGCCCGGCGGCCGGGCGACGACGCTGCCGCCGCGGACCGGATGGCGATCGTCGCCGAGTCGCAGCTCGCCCGCCCCCGAGAGGACCACGAACAGCTCCTCCTCGGCGCCGTGGCAGTGGTGGGGGTAGGAGCGCGCGCCGGAGGCGATCCGGATATGGCGCATGCCGGTCGAGTGCGACCCCAGCGCCTCGCCGACGTTGCGGACGGTGTGGTGCGTCGGCCCGCGTTCGGTCGTCTGGGCGGGGATCGCGTCCAGCGCGCTGATCGTGGCCGGCCGCTCGGCGGTCGGCGCAGGCGGCTCGAGCGGCCCGACTGCCGCCTCCGCGGCGAACGGGTGCTCGACATCGACGGGGATCCAGCGCGGGCCGAGCCAGAAGACACCGGCGCGGGGGAGGTAGGTGACGTTGTGGGCGGCGTTCGGGCCGAACGTGAGGAACGACATCCCGTCGCGTCCGGCGATCAGCGTGTGCGCCTCCTCGTGCACGCGGTGGAGCAGGACGTCGCCGGCGGACACCTCGTAGGCGCGGTCGTCCTGGATGCTCAGGCCGCTGCCCTCGCGTATGTAGAAGATCTCCTCCTCGTCGGCGTGCACGTGCAGCGGGGTCGAGCGGCCTCCTGGCGGCAGGTCCGCCCTGCGTATGCCTGCATCGATGGTGGACCCAGCCGCGCTGCCGAGGTCCCACCAGGTGCCGTGCAGGTCGCCCAGCTCGAACGTGCGCGGCTTCAGGTCATCCCAGTGGGCGACGGACATCCGCGGTCGATGGTATGGGACGCGGGAGGAATCCCCAGCCCACAGGCGAATGTCGCCCCGATGGGTCCCCAGTCGACCACACCGGAGCTTCCCGTGGAAAGCACTGCCAAGGTCATCGCCTTCGCCAACCAGAAGGGCGGCGTGGCCAAGACCACCACCACCTTGAACCTCGCAGTCGCGTTCGCGGAGCGCGGCAACCGCGTCCTGTGCGTCGACATGGATCCCCAGGGGAACCTGACCATGTCGCAGGGGATCGACCCGGACACGGTCGACAAGTCGATGTACGACGTCCTCGTTCACGGGCTCTCGATCCGCGAGGTCATCCGCAAGCGCGAGATCGACGTCGCCTGCTCGTCGATCGACCTCGCCGGCGCCGAGATCGCGATGTCGACCCAGATCGGCCGCGAGCGCTCGCTGCAGAAGGCGTTTGCGCCGATCCTCGGCGACTACGACTTCATCTGCATCGACACTCCGCCGAGCCTCGGGCTGCTGACGATCAACGCGCTCACGGCGGCCAACAAAGTGATCGTCCCCGTTCAGTGCGAGTATCTCTCGATGAGGGGCCTGATCCAGCTGCAGAACACGATGCAGATGATCCGGGAGAACCTGAACCCGGACATTGAGATCGAAGGCATCCTCCCGACCCTGATGGACACCCGCACCGTTCACGCCAAGGAAGCGATCGAGATCCTCGAAGAGAACTTCGGGGACCGCGTCTTCGCCTCCCGGATCCGCAAGACGATCCGCTTCGCGGAAGCTCCCGTGAAGGGGATGTCCGTGCTGAAGTACGATCCGCACGGAGTGGCGGCCCAGTCGTATCGCGACCTCGCGAAGGAGGTTCTTGCCCATGGCCAGCGGTAAGCGCGCGAGCATGAGGGAGGGTCCGCTCGCGGCGCTCTTCCGCCGCACCGAAGAGGGCGGCCGGGAAGGCGAGCAGGAGCAGACGCCTCCGCCGGCGACCCCCGCCGGCGAGCAGCAGCGGCCCGCGCCGCCGCCTCCGCACCCGCGCGAGACCGGCTATCCGCACCCCGGGCTGGCGCCGTCCGACGTCACTGAGGGGACAGACCCCGCAGTGACACGCCGCCCGCCGACGCCGCAGGAACGCCTGCGCCACGCCTTCTCCTCGGACATCCCCGAGGACGTCATGTCGCCGCCGGCACGCGTCGAGCGCCATGCCGAGCCGCTCGAGGCCGACCCGTACGAGCGCCCGGCCTCCTGGCGCGGGACCGCGTCCCCGGGGCGCGCCGTCATCCGCGTCGTCGGCGTCGGCGGCGCCGGCGTCAACGCCGTCAACCGCATGGTCGAGGCCGAGGTCGAGGGCGTCGAGTTCGTCGCGATCAACACCGACCTGCAGTCGCTTCAGCAGTCGACCGCGGACATCACGCTGCACATCGGCCCGCAGGTCACGCGCGGCCTCGGCGCCGGCTCGAACCCCGAGCTCGGCCGTCAGTCCGCGATGGAGGAATACGACAAGGTCAAGGCGCTGCTGAAGGGCAGCGACATGATCTTCATCGCGGCCGGTGCAGGCGGCGGCACCGGGACCGGTGCGGCCCCGATCATCGCGCGCATCGCACGTGAGGTCGGCGCGCTGACCGTCGGGATCATCACGAAGCCGTTCGGGTTCGAGGGCTCGCGGCGGTCTCAGGCCGCCGATGTCGGGATCCAGGCTCTCGGCGACGAGGTCGACACGCTGATCGTGGTGCCCAACAACCGCCTGCTGAGCGTGCTCGACAAGCACACGTCGATGGTCGATGCGTTCCGCGTGGCCGACGACGTTCTGCGACAGGGAGTGCAGGGGGTCAGCGACCTCGTGACGCTGCCCGGGATCATCAACCTCGACTTCGCAGACGTGCGGACGATCATGTCCGAGGCCGGCCCGGCACTGCTGGGCATCGGCATGGGCGTCGGGGAGCGGCGCGCGATCGACGCGGCCGAGACGGCCGTCTCGTCTCCGCTGCTCGAGACGACGCTCGAGGGCGCGAAGTCGATCCTGCTCTCGATCACGGGCGGCAACGACCTCTCGCTGTGGGAGGTCAACGAGGCCGCCAAGGCAGTGGCCGAGGCCGCCCACCCGGACGCGAACATCATCTTCGGCGCGATGGTCGACGAGAAGCTGTCCGACCAGGTCTGGGTGACTGTCGTCGCGACGCGCTACGGCGCGCGCAGCGGCGCGCCCAGGCGTCGGCTCGAGGAGCCGGCCGGCGAGCCGCGGATCGAGCGCCGTCGCCCCGCAGAGACTTCGATCCGGCGTACGGGCCTGGGCGTCACGGAGCTCGACGTCCCGGAGTTCATCCCTAGAGGCTGACGCGATGGCCGGTGGTGTAGTCGCCGCCGGTCACCCGCTTACGGCGGAGGCCGGCGCGAACGCCCTGCGGGCGGGCGGCAACGCCGTCGACGCCGCTGTCGCGGCCTGCCTCATGTCCTGGGTCTGCGAGCCGCTGCTCACCGGCCCCGGCGCGGGCGGATACATGCTCGTCGCCGGTGCGGGGGAGGAGCCGACGCTGCTCGACTTCTTCGTGGCCGCCCCGAGCGAGGGCGAGCGCGCGGACCTCGTCCCGGTCAGCGTCTCGTTCGGCGATGCCGTCCAGATGTTCAACGTCGGGCCCTCGTCGTGCGGCGCGTACGGCAACCCGTCGGGTCTCCAGCGCGCGATGCACATATGGGGAAGCCTGCCGCTCGAAGATCTCGCGGCACCGGCGGCGGCACTGGCGCGCGCAGGCGTGCCGCTCAACGCGCAGCAGGCCTATGTCTTCGAGATCCTCGAGCCGATCCTCACGGCGGGTGACGAGGCGCGGGCCGTCTTCGCGCCGGAGGGCAGGCCGTTGCGCGACGGCGAAATCTTCCGCTGCCCGGAGCTCGGCGACACGATCGAGCGGTTCGGGCGCGAGGGGTCGGCGCCGTTCTACGTCGGCGACCTCGCCGCCGCGGTGGTGGAGCACGTCGGCGCCGGCGGGGGGACGCTCAACGCGTCGGACCTCGCCGACTACATGGCAGTGCAGCGCAAGCCCGCCCGCGTCTCCTATCGAAGCCGGCAGATCCTCACCAACCCGCCGCCCTCGGCCGGCGGCATCCTGCTCGCCCTGGCGATGGCGAAGCTCGACTGCCGGCCCGGGCCGCCGGCGGTGACCGAGATCGTCGATGTGATGGAGGAGGCGCAGGCGGCCCGTACCGAGGACTTCGACGCCGGCCTCGGCGAGGAGGGGTTCCTCGACCGCTTCCTTGGCGCGAACCTCGGTTCGACGACGCACATCTCGGTGCTCGACGACGAGGGCCGCGCCTGTTCGGTCACCTGCACTAACGGCGAAGGCGCGGGCGTGGTCGTGCCCGGCACGGGCATCCACGTCAACAACATCATGGGGGAGGAGGACCTCAACCCGCAGGGCTTCTTCGCGGCGCCGCGCGGGCGGCGGATGCCCTCGATGATGGCCCCGACCGTCGTGCTCGGCGACGAAGGCGTCGAGCTCGTCGTCGGCAGCGCGGGTTCCAACCGGATCCGCTCGGCGATCCTCCAGACGATCGTCGGCGTCGTCGACCACGGGCTCGAGGCCGTCGCTGCGGTCGCGGCGCCGCGCGTCCACTTCGAGCAGGGCGTGGTCTACGCCGAGCCCGGCGTCGACCTCGACGCGCTACGGGCCGCCGGCCGCACGCTGTCGCCGTTCCGCGGCCTCAACCTCTTCTTCGGCGGCGTGCAGGCGGTCGAGCGCGACCCGGCGACCGGCCGCCTGACGGGCGCCGGCGACCCGCGGCGCGGCGGCGCGGCGGTCGCGGCGTAGTGCGGCGCGCGTGCTTACCGGCCACGCTCGTGGTGGCCGGCTGCGGCGGCGGCCCGCCCGCGGACCTCTTCGTCGCGCAGCGCGACGGGAGCGTCGCGGGCGCAAAGCTGACGCTGCGCCTCACCGACGACGGGGGCGCCTACTGCAACGGCCTGGGCCGCCGCGAGCTGACGAGCGAGCAGCTGCTCGAGGCGCGCGAGATCCGGCGCGGGCTCAACGGTGAGCAGCAGGAGGACCGCGGGCCGGCCGACGAGGGCCTGCGGCTGCCGGCGGGACGTGGGGCGATCTTCTCCTACCGCGTTCGAACCGAGGACGGGGTGGTGGAGTTCAGCGACAACTCGCGCGCGGCGCCGGCGGCGTTTCCCCGCCTCGTCAAGCTCACGCGCGACGTGGCGCGCCAGGTCTGCGGCCTTCCACGCTGACCATAAGCCAGGCTTATCGATGCCCTGAGCAACGATCGCTTCCACTCAAGGCAGATCGTTGCGAGACTGGGATCGATGTCACGCCGGGCATGGCTCAATCTCGCAGGCGCCGCGTTCCTCTGGGGCGCGTCGTACATGTTCATCAAGGTCGCTCTCGAGGACTTGTCGGAGGGCGTGATCGTGTTCGTCCGGACGCTGCTCGGCGCGGCCATCCTCGTCCCGCTCGCGCTGCGCGCCGGCGCGGTCCGCGCGCTCGTGGAGCGCGGTCGCTGGACGCTCGCGCTCGCCGCGACGCAGGTGATCGTCCCGTTCGGGCTCATCACCTACGGCGAGCGCTGGGTCGACTCCGGCCTCGCCGGAATCCTCGTGGCCACGGCGCCGATCTTCGTCGCGCTGCTCGCCCTGCGCATCGACCAGGACGAGCGCTCGCACGGCTGGGGCCTGGTTGGCGTCTTCACCGGCCTGGCCGGCGTAGCGCTCCTGTTCGGCGCGGACCTCGGCGGCAAGACCGAGACGCTGATCGGCGGCGTGATGATCCTCGGCGCCGCGGCGAGCTACGCGGGCGCGTCGTTCATCGTCAAGCATCGCTTCCGCGGCGTGCCGCCGGTCGGTGCGGCCGCTTCGACGATGGTGCTGAGCGCGCTCGCATACCTGCCGCTGGCCGCCGCGACCGCGCCGACCCAGGCGCCGGGCCTCGACGCCGCGGCGTCGCTGTTCGCGCTCGGCGCGGGCGGCACCGGTCTCGCATTCCTCTTCTACTACGCGCTCCTCGACGAAGTAGGGCCCGCTCGCGGCGCGATCATCGCCTACGTGGCGCCGGCGTTCTCAGTCGGCTACGGCGTGACGATCCTCGGAGAAAGTCTCAGCGCCGCGACGGTCGCCGGCCTCGTGCTCATCCTCGTCGGCTCGTGGCTGGGTGCCGAGGGCCGCCTGCCGCGACTGTTCTCGGGAACCTCAGCCGAAGCGGACCTTGCCGTTGGAGTGCGCCCGGGTCTGGGCCAGCTCCGCGAAGTCAAGCCGCTTCTGCGCAGCCCGGAGCAGGCGCGTCAGCAGCCGCAGCCGGGCGTTCTCCGATCGTAGGTCGAGCAGCCCCTGCTTCGCGTCGAGCCCGAACTCGACGGTCGCAGCCATCTCGTACGCGGTCATCCGGTCGAGCTCGACCGCGTCGGGCTGGGAGTCGGTGGCGCGCTCGACGAGGTCGCCATAGGCGGAGTGCGCCTCGGCAGCGGTCGCGCCGTCGCGCGGTTCCGGCTTGTCGTCTAGGAACTCCACCGCGCCGGAGCGGTACGGGTGCTCGCTGCGCTCCTCGATCAGCCTGAACGGGCGCGTGCCGCGGCAGAGGATGTTCAGGCGCCCGTCGTCGAGCTGGTCCAGCACCTCGGTGATCTCGACGGCGCAGCCGACGCCGCG
This sequence comes from uncultured Conexibacteraceae bacterium, assembly GCA_963832195.1. Lineage (GTDB taxonomy): Bacteria > Actinomycetota > Thermoleophilia > Solirubrobacterales > Solirubrobacteraceae > Baekduia. The sequence continues at coordinate 385,265 of CAWHTH010000002.1, read as the reverse complement.
CACCCCCTCGTCGTCCTCCCACACGATCCCGAACTCCTTGCCGTGCTCGAGGCACTCGCCGACGAGCAGCTTGTAGCGCTCTTCGAAGATGTGCAGCGGCACGAGCTCGGTCGGCAGCGCGACGAGGTCGAGCGGGAACAGCGGCAGGTCCTGCGACGCGGCCATCCGTGGCCGAGTCTAGAGTCGCTCAGAGCACGTACGGCCCCGCGACGGTGATGCGGATCACCCCCGGCGCCAGGATCGTCACCCAGCACTTCCCGGGGTTCGTGTTGCAATAGGTGTCGACCGGGCCGTAGTCGCAGCCTTCGTACTGGGTGTAGAACCCGCCGCCGGCCGATGTGTGGGAGCCGCAGGTGTAGCCCAGCGCCAGGATCGGCGTCGAGAGCCCGCAGCTCTCATACGTGTCCTGCGAGTAATGCAAGAAGCCTTGGAAGTGGTAGTAGTCGCTGCAGTGCACGTTCGCGGCGCCGACCCCTGCGTAACACCTGCGGTCATACGAGTCGGGCCCGGGGTACGGCGTCGTGGTGCACGCGCCCACCGTGTCCAGCAACGCCGGCAACTGCGCCTGGGCGGCGGGTGCCGTCACCGCCACCGCTGCCGCGACGACCGTCGCGACCAGCATCCCCTTGCCCATCCTGACCTCCTCACCACATCGGGGTCCCCACCCCTGTCGCTCGTTGTACCGGAAATCGGTATGGGCAGGCAAGGCCGAACCGCCGTCCGGCGCGCGGTGTGTCATTGCGGCGTGCGGGACCAGGCCGCCTACGAGGAGCGCTTCCGCCGCGCGGGGCTGCCGCTCCTGATCGAGGACTACTCGGCGCGCGACGACGTGTTCACCCGCGCCTACCCGTTGCTGGCGCTGGTGTTCCTCGCCGAGCTCTTCGGTGCGCTGAACCTCGAGTGGTCGCTGGCCGCGAACGTCGCCGCCGTCGCGGGCGGGCTGGCGATCCTGCTCGGCGGCGTGGCGCTTGCCAACCGCCGGCGCGGTCAGCCGGCGCTCGCCCAGCCGCAGCGCGTGGACGCGCTGGAGCTGACCGGCTTCGTGTTTCTGCCGGCGCTGCTGCCCGCTGTCTTCGGCGGGCAGCTGACCAGTGCGCTCGTCACGGCGGCCGGGAACTCGACACTGCTGGTCGCCGTGTACGCGGTCGTCGGCTTCGGGCTGCTGTCGATCGTGCGCTGGGCCGGCAGCAGGATGCTCGGGCAGCTCGCGGCCTCGCTGCGGCTGCTCGCGCGCGCGATCCCGCTGCTCTTCATCTTCGCTGTCGTGCTCTTCATGACGGTCGAGGTGTGGGAAGTTGCGACGCGCCCGCCGGCGCCGTTCCTGGTCGCGTTGGCGCTGCTGTTCGTCGTCGTCGGCGTGCTGTTCCTCGTCGCGCGGCTGCCGCGCGAGGTCGCCGAGCTCGAGCACGCCGCCGGGACCGGCCCGCCGTTGAGCACGGCGCAGCGCTTCAACGTCGGTCTGGTGATGTTCGTCAGCCAGGCGCTTCAGGTCCTCATCGTGAGCATCGCGATCGGCGCGTTCTTCATCGCGTTCGGACTGCTTGCGATCGACCGCGAGACCGTCGCCGAGTGGACCGGTGGCAATGCGGAGACCCTGGTCACGCTGCGGCTGTTCGGCGAGAGCGCCGTGCTGACGGCGGAGCTGCTGCACGTCTGCGGCGGCATCGCCGTGATCAGCGGGCTGTACTACGCGATCGCGGTGCTGACGGACGACACCTACCGCGAGGAGTTCCTCTCCGAGGTCACGGAGGAGATGCGCACGACGTTCTCGGCCCGCGCCGAGTACCTCGCGGCGCGCAGCGCTACGGGCGCCGCGCCGACAGCATGAGGTTGTAGAAGAGGGCAGCCGGCAGGCGTGGCTCGAGCAGGGCCTGGTCCACGCGCTGCAGCGCGATGTAGCCGCGGTAGGCGTACTGCTTCCAGGCCATCGGGACGGTGTCGGGATCTGCGGTGGCCTCCAGCGCACGGTTGGCCCACCCGAACCAGTTCGCGAGGAGCTCCTCGCCGCGGACGTGCACGTCGGCGAAGCCCGTGTCGCGCGCCCACTGCGCCAGCTCGTCGGGGGTGAACGCGTGCACGTCGACGAGGCGTTCGAGCCGGTGGTTGTGGGCGCCACCGTCGGCATGGCCGGCCGGCCCGGGGCGGGCCCGCAACAGCGCGCGCCATACGGGCGCCCCCGCGTGGGCAGCGCGCTTCGGCAGCGAGGCGATGCGGTCGCCGTAGCGCGACGGCTCGCCCGCGAAGGCGACGCGGCCGCCAGGGCGCAGAACGCGATGGAACTCCGCGAACGCAGCGTCGAGGTCGGGCAGGTGGTGAAGGACCGCGTGACCCACGACGAGGTCGAACGACTGGTCGGGGAAGGGAAGCTGCGAGGCGTCGCAGGCGCGCGTCGTGACCGACAGGCCGAGCCGTGCCGCGTTGGCCTCGAGCGTCGTGAGCATCCCCGGCGAGATGTCCGTGCAGACGGCCTCGCCGACGACGCCGGCGCGCAGGAGGTTCAGGGAGAAGTAGCCCGTGCCGGCGCCGATCTCGAGCGAGCGGTCGAACCGCGGCGGCTCGGCGCCGAGCGCCTTGCGCAGCTTGCCCAGCACCTGGCCCTCTCCGATCGGGCCGAAGTCGATTCCCCACTTGGCGTCGTAGCCCGCGGCAGCGCCGTCGTGGTAGCGGGTGTTGACGTCGCGGATCTCCTTCGCTGTGGCGGGCGCCGGCATCGGCGCGGCAGCGTATCTGAACGATGGCGTTCGCCAGCGAACCGGTAGCGTGCCCGGCCGCTCATGGCGACCGAGCAGCTCTACCTCCAGCGCGACCAGCCCCCGGGCGTGCCGCCGCTCGCGCTCACCGGGGAGCGCACGCTGCCCGACGTCCCCGAGGAGAACTACTGGTACCGCCGCCACCTCGTGGTGTACGAGTGGATCGCGCAGCGGGTCCGAGGCCTGCGGGTCGCCGACCTGGCCTGTGGCGAGGGGTACGGCTCGGCGGTGCTCGCGCGGACGGCGGCCGGGGTGGTCGGCGTCGACGCCAACCCCGAGGCCCACGAGCACGCGCGGCTGCGCTACGTGCAGCCGAACCTGCGCTTCGAGCGCGCGCTCGTCGAGACGTTTGCCGAGCCGTGCGACGCGATCGTGTTCCTGCAGACGATCGAGCACGTCCAGGACCCCGGCGCCCTGCTCGAGCACTTCAAGGAGGTCGCCGGCGTCGCCTACGTCTCGACGCCGAACGTGCTGACGCTCGCGCCTCCCGGCGCAGCGAAGTCGGGCAACCCCTGGCACGTCAAGGAATACCGCCCTGAGGAGTTCCGGGCGCTCTGCGAGGCGCACTTCGCGCACGTGGAGCTGCTCGGCCTCTTCCACGCCCGCAAGCTGGCGCTCCACCAGTTCGCGCTCGAGCGCCTGGCCTGGGATCGCGTGCACGCCCGGCTGGGCCTTACGAAGCGCTTCTACGACCGCTTCACGCCGGCGATCTCGACGAGCGACTTCTCACTGCGGGCGGACCGCCCGCTCGAGCGCGCACTCGACCTGATCGCGGTCTGCCGGCCGTGACCCCGTCCGGGCGGCTCGCGCTCGTCCTGCACACGCACATGCCCTACGTGGAGGGCTTCGGCACGTGGCCGTTCGGCGAGGAATGGCTGTGGGAGGCAGTCGCCGGCTCCTACGTCCCGCTGCTCGACGTGCTCGCGGACGGGGCGCCGGTGACGCTGTCGCTGACCCCCGTGCTGGCCGACCAGCTCGAGGCGCCGGGTGTCCATGAGCGCCTGCTCGCGTTCCTCGGCGAGCTGCGCGCGCAAACGCACGCGCTCGACGCCGAGGGGTGCCGCGCAGCGGGCGAGCCGCGGCTCGCCGACGAGGTCGAGCGCGCCGCCGGCGACTACGTGCGTGCCGCCGACCGCGTGGCGGCACTCGGCGCGGGCGGGTTGCTCGCCGCGCTGATGCAGCACGCGACGTGGACGAGCACTGCGACGCACGCGGTCCTGCCTCTACTTGCCACCGATGCAGGCGTGCGGCTCCAGCTCAGGGCCGGCATCACCGCGCATCGCGAGCGCGACGGCGAGTGGGCAGGCGGCTTCTGGCTGCCCGAGTGCGCCCATGCGCCGTGGCTCGACCCGCTCCTGGAAGAGGCCGGCGTGCACGCGACGTGCGTCGACCTCACGGACGTCTACGGCCTCGGCGCCGCGGAGCACCTGCGCCCGCTCGCCACGACCGCCGGGCCGCTCCTGGTGCCGATCGACCGCGCGGTCGTGGAGCTCGTGTGGAGCGATCACGGATACCCCGCACAGGCCGCCTACCGCGACTACCACCGCCACACGATCCACCACCACAACGCGTGGGCCAACGACGGGTCGGTCTACGACCACGATCGCGCCTGCGAGCAGGCGCGCGCGGATGCTGCGGCGTTCGTCGCGGAGGTCGCCGATCGCGTGGGCAGGGGTGGCCTGTGCGTGTGCGCGCTCGACACCGAGCTGCTCGGTCACTGGTGGTACGAGGGGCCCGTGTGGCTGCGAGCGGTGCTGGCCGAGGCACAGCGTGCGGGGCTCGAGCTCGTCAGGCTCGACGACGCTGTCGTCGACGCCGACCCGGCGCCGGCGCGCGATCTGCCCGTGACGAGCTGGGGCACGCCGCGCGACCTCTCGACCTGGAGCGGCCCGCATGTCGCCGAGCTCGCCTGGCAGGCGCGCAACGCAGAGCTGCGCGTCGTCGCCGCGGGACCGCGCACCGACGCACGCGCCGTCCGTGAGCTGCTCGCACTGCAATCGTCGGACTGGACGTTCCTCGTCACGCGCGACCTCGCCGGCTCCTACCCGCGCGAGCGCGCCGCGGCGCATCTCGCGGCACTCGACGCGGCGCTTGGGGCTCCCGGGGGACCGGAGCAGTCGCTGCGCAACCTTGCTCCCTACGCAGACCCGGCGGCGCTCGCGGTCAGTTGATCAGGGCGCCCAGCGCAACGTCTGCGGCGCGTCGCGCGACCGGATCACGCGCGCCGGGGTGCCGGCGACGACCGCGTTGTCGGGCACGTCCTTCGTGACGACCGAGTTCGTGCCGACGACGCAGTTGTCACCGACGGTCACACCGCGCAGGAAGCACGCGCCGTAACCGATCCACACGTTGTGGCCCACGCGGACGTCGCGCTTGTAGATGCCCTGTAGGCGGATCGGGCGCTCGACTTCGACCACGCCGTGGTCGAAGTCGATCAGCATCACGCGGTCGGCCACGATGCACTCGCGGCCGATCGAGACGTGCTGATAACAGGAGATCGTGCAGTCCTGGCCCACCACCGTCTTGGCGCCGATTGCGACCTCGCCCTCGTGCACGCGGATCTTGGTGCCGTGGCCGAGCCATGACCAGCGGCCGAGGTGCAGCACCGCGCCCTTGCCGATCTCGAGCGTGACCCGCGGGCACACGAACGCAAGCCCATCCAGTTGCAGTCGTTTGCGCCAGCGCAGCTTCAGCCACCCGAGTCGCGCGATCAGCCGGAAGTAGTTGGCGTTCAGCATCCGGTTGCGGCGCATGAAGCGCAGCAGCGTCAGCGGCCCGCCGTGCAGCGGTGCGGGCTCGCCGCGGATCTCGAGCTGCTGGGGCGGCACACCGGACGGCGCGGGGGCGAGCGCGGGCTTCATCGCGCGATCAGGGTACCGTCCCCGCCCCATGCCGACGGCCTCCGAAAAGAGCCTTGCGGAGCGCGTTCTGGCGGGAGACAAGCGCGCGCTGGCGCGCGCGATCACGCTTGTCGAGAGCGACGACCCGGCGGGGTGGGAGCTCGTGCGCGAGGTCTACCCGCAGACCGGCCGCGCGCGGATCGTCGGATTGACCGGCGCCCCCGGCGCCGGCAAGTCGACGCTGATCGGGGCGCTCACGAAGCTGCGCCGCGAGCAGGACCACCAGGTCGCGGTCCTGTCGATCGATCCGTCGTCGCCGTTCACCCAGGGCGCGCTGCTCGGCGACCGGATCCGCCTCACGGATCACTTCCTCGATCCGGGCGTGTTCATCCGCTCGATGGCCAACCGGGGCGCGCTCGGCGGCCTCAGCGAGGCGGCGCTCCAGGCCGCTCTGCTGATGGACGCCGCCGGCAAGGACGACGTCTTCCTCGAGACCGTCGGCGTGGGGCAGGCCGAGGTCGACGTGATCGATCATGCCGACACGATCGTGCTCGTGCTGATGCCGGGCTCGGGCGACTCGATCCAGGCGCTGAAGGCCGGGATCATGGAGATCCCCGACATCATCGTCATCAACAAGGCCGATCACCCGCTGACCGACACGATGGTGCGCGAGATCCGCGGCGTGCTCTCACTCGCGCCGCAGCGCGGCTGGCGCGTGCCGATCATCAAGACCGAGGCGGCGCGTGGAGAGGGAGTCGAGGAGCTGATCACGCAGCTCGACGAGCACCACGCGCACATCGAGGCGGAGGGGACGCTGAGCGAGCGCCGCCGCCGCAACCTGCGCAACGAGGTGCTCGCGATTTGCAGTTCACGGCTACGCGCGCGGCTCGAGGAGCAGCTGCAAGAGGACGCCGAGTTCGCGCGACTGCTGGACGAAGTGGTCGCGCGACGGCTGGACCCGGCGAGCGCGGCGTCGCAGATCCTCGAGCGCCTCGACACGAACCCCTAGTCGCGGCGGCGTTCCGCCCGGGCGTCGCTTCGTTGTGAGACGCCCGCGGATTGGCAGCGAGGGAGGAGGAGTGTGTTGCGGATTGGCGCTTCCGTGACACTTCGCGCCCCCCTCGGTGCCAATCCGCGCGCGTTTGCGGCCCGCGAAACGCGTCGAGCGGAACGCCGCAAAGGGGGGGAGGGCTAGCGAATGCGCGGCAGCACCTCCCCAACGACGCCCCACGGCAGCGCCCCGCGGGGTGGCTGCAGCGCGGCGCCGTCGTCGACCCGTGCGCCGATCAGCAGCCAGGCGCTCGCGGCGAGCGTCAGCACCGCGAGCACGCCCGCGACCCGCGCCGGCGTGAGGCGCAATCCCCACGCCGCCAGCGCCGCCCCCGCGGGCAGGGCCGGAACGACGTTGTGGCCCGGGAACCAGTCGCCGACCAGTGCCGGCGCCAGGAACGCGGCGACGACCACGGTCGCGGCGCAGATCAGCGCGAGGAACGTCGCCGCGACCTCGACGTGGACTTGGTCGGCGACCGCCACCGCAAGCCGGTCGCGCCGCGAGCGCCACAGCGCCCAGAGCGCCACGAACGCGAGCGCGAGGAACGGCGCCCAGACCAACAGCCCCGCGTCGCGGTCGAGCCATAGGCCGACAAGCCGCGTCGCGCGCTCGAGATGCTCTCCGACTCCCTCGGTGCCCGTCGGTCCCGGCGCGTCCGTCGTGACGACGTCAAAGGGCGTGTACCCACCGAACACACGGTCGTTGACGGTGACGAACACGACGGCGCTCACCAGCACCACCTCGAGCGAGACGAAGCCCGCCAGGCCACGCTGGCGACGCCGCAGCCAGCGCGCGAGCGCGAGCGCGACGACCGTAGCCGGCAAGGCGAGCTTGACCGACAGCCACGGGAGCGCCGCGACCAGCGCGGCACACCAGAACGCCGTCGCCGTCCGCGGCTCGTCGCGCACCCGCAGTGCGAGCAGCGCTGCGCCTGCCAGCAGCGTCGCACCCGCGCCCTCGGGGCCGATCGCAGTCGCTGCGCCCAGCGCCGGCGGCGACAGGCCGATCACCAGCGCCGCGCGTGTCGCCCAGGGCTCCGGCACGAGCCGTCGCCCCAGCGCCGCCGCGAGGCAGAACCCGAGGGCGAACAGCGCGGCGAGGAACAGCTCCACCCCTGTCGGCCCGGCGAGCGCATAGGCCGGCGCGATCAGCAGCGGAAAGCCGATGCCCTGCGGCTCATGCAGGCGGCCGTCGACGCGCCCGCCGCGCGGCTCGAGCGCGGCGTCCCGCCATTCGCGCCATTCGCGCTCGCGGTACTCGTCGCGGAGGTCGAGGTCCGCATCGGAGACGATCGACTCCGCGACCAGCAGGTTGTGGGCCTCGGGCGTCGAGTACCGCTCGCCAGGCGTCGCGTCGAGTCCGAGCGTCGCGGCATACGCGGCCAGGAGTACGAGGAAAAGCCCTATGCGGCCGCGGCTGCCGCTACGCACCGAGCGCGCGCGCGATGATCATCTGCTGGACCTCATCGGTCCCCTCGCCGATCGTGAGGATCTTCGCGTCGCGGTAGAAGCGGCAGACGGGGTACTCCTCGATGTAGCCGTAGCCGCCGTGGATCTGCACGGCCTCCTCCGCGGCGCGGACCGCGAGCCGGCCGGTCTTGAGCTTCGCCTGGGCCGCGGTCAGCGCGAAGTTGCGCCCCTCGTCCTTCATCCACGCCGCCTTGTACGTCAGCAGCCGCGCGGCCTCGATCTCGGTCGCCAGGTCGGCGAGCTTGATCTGGATCGCCTGGAACTTCGAGATCGGCTGGCCGAACGCGCGCCGCTCCTGCGCGTAGCGCAGCGCCTCATCGAGCGCTCCTTGGGCGAGGCCGACGCCCATCGACGCGACGCCCAGGCGCCCGATCGACAGCACGGCCAGGAACTGTTTGTAGCCGTTCCCGCGCGGGCCGAGGAGGTTCTCCTCGGGAACGCGGCACTCGCTGAAAGCGAGGGGGCGGGTGTCCGACGCGTTCCACCCCATCTTGCGGTAGGCCTCCCCGATTTCGTAACCGGGCGTGCCGTTTTCCACGATCAGATTCGAGATCTCGTTCTCGCCCGTCACGGCGGTGATCGCGACGTGGCCGGAGATGTCGGTCCCGGCGTTGGTGATGAACTGCTTGGCGCCGTCGACGACCCAGTCGCCGTCCTCGAGCCGCGCGCGCGTGCGCGTGTTCCCGGCGTCGCTTCCTGCCTCCGGCTCGGTCAGGCCGAACGCCCCGAGCTTGCGGCCGGCGCACAAGTCGGGCATGTAGCGCTGCTTCTGCTCGTCGGAGCCGAACAGGTAGATCGGCTGCGTGCCGAGCGACGTGTGCGCGCACATCGTGATCGCGACAGAGGAGTCGACCCGCGTCAGCTCCTCGACGGCGATCACGTACTGGAGCGAGCTGCCGCCGGACCCGCCGAGCTCTTCCGGGAACGGGATCCCCATCCAGCCGAGCTCGCCCATCTTGGCGACGATCTCGTAGGGGAACGACTTGGTCCGGTCGAGCTCCTCCGCCGCCGGCGCGACTTCCTGCACGGCGAAGTCCCGGACCGTGCGCTGCAGCAGCTGGGTGTCGTCGTCGAGGTCGAAGAGCACGGCGCGGGAGGCTATTGAGCGAGGCGTTCGGCGAGCGCCACCAGCGTGCGCACCATGACGCCGTTGCCGCCCTTCGGCGCGTACGGCCGCCCGACATCCCAGGCCGTACCGGCGATGTCCAGGTGCGCCCACGGCAGTTGGTCCGCGAACGGCCGCAGGAACTCCGCGCCCATCGCCGCGCTGGCCTTGCGCGCCTCCGGCGCGTTGAGGAGATCGGCCACCGCGCCCTTGACGGCCTCGGCGTACTCCTCGTGCAGCGGCATCCGCCACAGCAGCTCACCGGCGTCGACGGCGGCCGCCGCGATCTCATCAGCCCAGGCGTCGTCGTTCGCGAACATGCCCGCGTACGTGGAGCCGAGCGCGATCACGATGCCCCCGGTGAGTGTTGCGACGTCGACGAGACGCTCGGCGCCGAGGCTGACGGCGTGTGCGAGGCAGTCACCCAGGATCAGGCGGCCCTCGGCATCCGTGTTGTTGACCTCGATCGTCGTGCCGTTGCACGCCGTCACGACATCCCCGGGCTTGACCGAGCGCCCCGACGGCATGTTCTCCGCAGCGCCGACGACGCCGACCACGCGCACGGGCAAGGCGAGGCTTGCGATCGCGCCGACGGCCTCGATCACCGCGGCGCCGCCCGACATGTCGAACTTCATCTCGTGCATCTTCGACGCGGGCTTGATCGAGATCCCGCCGCTGTCGAACGTCACTGCCTTGCCGACTAGGCCGAGCACGGGGCCGGTCGCGGCATCGGGCTCGTAGCGCAGGACGATCAGCGCCGGCTCCTCGTAGCTGCCGCGCGCGACGGCCGCGAACGCGCCCATTCCCAGGCCCTCGATCCCGTCGCGGCCGATCACCTCACAGCTCACGCCCGGCAGCGCGCGTGCCCGCTCGGCGAGGTGCGTCGGCGTCATCAGGTTCGCAGGCGCGTTCTGCAGATCGCGTGCGGCGTTGACCGCGGCCACGACCGTCACGGCACGCTCGACAGCGGCTGCGCGATCGTCGTGGTCGGAGACGATCAGCTCCTCGATGCCGGCGGCGCCGTCGTCGTCCGCCGACTTCAGGCTGAAGCGGTACGCCGCCATCGCAGTGCCCTCCACGACCGCGCGGGCGGCGTGGCCGTCGTACTTGTGGGGCAGCTCCCAGCACAGCTTGCTCGCGCCGATCTCACGGGCGCGCCCGTGCGCCACGGCAGCCGCAACCCGCAACCGCTCGTCGTCGAGCCGCTCGCGCTCGCCCAGGCCGACCAATACCCAGCGCTTGCCGGCCGCGTGGGTCGTCGCGAGGTGCTTGAAACGCCCCTTCGCCTCACCGGAGGCGACGAGCGCGGCGATCGCGCCCTCGGGGTCGTGGTGGATCTTCTCGCCCTCCAGGACGCCGACGACGACCGTGTCGGCGTTCGTATCGACAGCGAGGTCGGTCGTGGCGCGGGCGAGCATCCCCGTAATCTACGGGCCTCCTCTTCCTTCACCTGGAGTCGCAACGATGCCCAAGACAGTTATCCTCGGCGCTGCCCGCACCCCGATCGGGAAGATGGGCGGCGGCCTGTCAACCGTCGACGCCACCGAGCTCGGCGCGACCGCGATCCGCGCCGCGCTCGAGCGCGCGGACGTCGCGCCCGGCGAAGTCGACCACGTCGTGATGGGCCAGGTCCTGCAGGCGGGCCAGGGCCAGATCCCGTCGCGTCAGGCGCAGATCGCTGCAGGCATCCCGAAGGAGGTCTCCTCCGAGACGATCAACAAGGTCTGCGCGTCGGGCCTGCGCTCGACGGTGATCCTCGACCAGGCGATCCGCGCTGGCGACGTCGAGGTCGGCGTCGGCGGTGGGATGGAGTCCATGTCGCGCGCGCCGTATCTGCTGGGGCAGGCGCGCTTCGGCTATCGCATGGGCGACGCGAAGATGCTCGACGCGATGGTCCACGACGGGCTGACCAACCCGTTCTCGGGCCGCCAGATGTTCGACGAGGCCACGGAGATCGGCGACGAGCTCGAGATCACGCGCCCCGACCTCGACCGCTGGGCGCTGCGCTCACACCAGCTCGCGCTCAAGGCCACCGAGGAAGGCCGGATGGCCGACGAGATCGCCGCGGTCACCGTCAAGGGCAAGAAGGGCGACACGACGGTCGAGGTCGACGAGGGGCCGCGCCCCGACACGTCGCTCGAGAAGCTCGCGTCGCTGCCGGGTCTCGTGGGCAAGGAGGGCTCGCACACCGCCGGAAATTCCCCCGGGGTCAACGACGGCGGCGGTGCGCTGGTAGTCGCCAGCGACGAGTGGGCCGAAAGCAACGGCAAGCAGGTGCTGGCCGAGGTGGTCGCGCACGCTCAGAGCGCGAACGACTTCGCGTACCTCGCGACCACTCCCGGCAGCGCCGCGCTCAAGGCGCTCGAGAAGGCCGGGCTGCAGCCGGGGGACATCGACCTCTGGGAGATCAACGAGGCATTCGCGTCGGTCGCGCTCAACTCGATCCGGATGCTCGGGATCGAGGAGGACCGCGTGAACGTCAACGGTGGCGCCGTCGCGCTTGGTCATCCGATCGGCGCCTCGGGCGCGCGCATCCTCGGTGTGCTCGTGCACGAGCTGCGCCGCCGCGGGGGCGGGCTCGGCTGCGCCGCCATCTGCAGCGGCGGCGGCCAGGGCGACGCAGTGATCCTGCGCGTGCATGGCAACGGCGCGTAACCAGCCGGGCCGCGAAGCAGCCTTCTTCGATCTCGATCGCACCCTGATGTCGGGGTCGAGCGGGTTTCACTGGGCGCGGGCAGCGGCCGGCGCCGGGCTGATCTCGCGCCGCCGCCTGGCCGCCGACGCGTTCGAGAACGTCCGCTTCCGCCTGCGCGGCTCCACCGACGAGAGCACGGACAAGGTCATGCGCCGCGTCGGCGACCTGCTGCGCGGAAAGGCGCGCAAGGACTTCGCGCGGCTCGGGCCGCAGGTCCTGGCGGGTGTGCTACCGCGGCTCTACCCGCAGATGCTCGAGATCGCGTGGGAGCACCAGGACGCGGGGCGGCGGGTGTACATCGTCACCGCGGCGTCGCAGGACACGGCCGAGCTGATCGCGCACGTGGTCGGCTTCGACGGCGGCATCGGCACGCCGCTCGAGGCTGTCGACGGGATCTACACGGGCCGTCTCTCCGGCCCGATGGCATACCGCGAGGGCAAGGCGGAGGTGATGCGCACGCTGGCACAGCGCGAGGGCATCGTCCTGGACAAGTCCTGGGCATACAGCGACTCGGAGTCCGACCTGCCGATGCTGCGCGCGGTGGGTCATCCAGTGGCCGTCAACCCCGACGGCCCGCTGCTGAAGGTCGCGCGCGACGAGGACTGGGAGGTGCTGCGCTTCGAGCGGCTCGGCGGGCACCTGAAGATGATCGGGGCGCTGGTCGCCGCCTCGGTGCTCGGCGTCGCGGGTCGCAGGCTCGCCCCGCGATGAGCCTCCACGAGTTGAGTCACGAGCAGCGCGAGATCCGCGACCTCGCGCGGCGCGTCGCCGACGAGCGGATCGCGCCGTCGGCCGCCGAGTGGGACCGCGAGCACCGCTTCCCGCGCGAGCTATTCGATGAGCTCGGCGAGCTCGGCCTGATGGGCGTCTGCATCCCGGTCGAGCACGGCGGGGCGGGCGCGGACTTCCTCAGCTACATCCTCGTCATGGAGGAGATCTCCCGCGGCGACGCGGGCGTCGGGACCACCCTCGGCGTCCACATCGGCGCCGGGCAGCTGCCCGTGCTGACACACGGGACCCAGGAGCAGGTCGAGCGCCTCGTGCCGCCGGCGGCCCAGGGACACGAGTTGTTCGCGTTCGCGCTGACCGAGGCCGGCAGCGGCAGCGACGCCGCGGCGATGCGCACGCGCGCCGAGGGCGACCCGCCGCTCATCACCGGCACCAAGCAATGGATCACGAACGGCTCGTATGCGACGACGTTCAACGTGTTCGCCCGCGACGGCGGACGCATCAGCGCTTACCTCGTGCGCAAGGGCGCGGACGGCTTTCAGGTCACGCGCGAGGAGGAGAAGCTCGGCCAGAACTCGAGCTCGACCGCGGACCTTGTGTTCGAGAGCACTCCGGCCGAGCGCTTGGGCGAGCCGGGCGCCGGCATGCGGATCGCGCTGTCGACGCTCGACGGCGGCCGCATCGGAATCGCGGCGCAGGCGGTCGGCATCGCGCAGGCGGCGCTCGACGTCGCGGTCTCGTACTCAAAGGAGCGCCATGCGTTCGGCCGCCCGATCGGCGGCTTCCAGGCGATCCAGCACAAGCTGGCCGAGATGCAGACCGAGATCGAGGCGGCGCGCGCGCTCACCTGGCGCGCCGCGCGACTCAGGCAGGCCGACCGGCCGCACACGGTCGAGGGTGCGCAGGCCAAGCTCTTTGCCTCGCGCGTCGCGCGCCACCACACCGGCGAGGCGATCCAGGTCCTCGGTGGCTACGGCTATACGAAGGAGTTCCCGGTCGAGCGCTACTACCGGGACGCGAAGGTGACCGAGATCTACGAGGGCACGAGCGAGATCCAGAGGCTCGTGATCGCGCGGGCGCTGCTAGGCGACGTCGCCCGCGAGAACACGTAGGCGCGGCGGGTACCCTTTCGGGATGGCCACCGAGGAGCGCGCGGCTTCGTCCGAAGAGTCCTGGGAGGAGGCGTATGCCTCCACGCCCGAGCGCGACGACAGCGAGTTCACGACGCTCTCCGGCGAGCCGGTCAAGCCGCTCTACACCGAGCGCGACCTGCCGCCGGCCGACGCGATCGGCTTCCCCGGCGAGTATCCGTTCACGCGCGGCGTATACCCGAGCATGTACCGCGGGCGCCTCTGGACGTTCCGCCAGTTTGCGGGGTTCGGCACCGCCGAGGAGACGAACGAGCGCTTCCACTACCTGCTCGATCACGGCCAGACGGGGCTCTCGACGGCGTTCGACATGCCGTCGCTGATGGGCCACGACTCCGACCACGCGATGTCCCTGGGCGAAGTCGGGCGCGAGGGCGTCGCGGTCGACACGCTCGACGACATGGAGGACCTGTTCGCCGGCATCGACGTGGCGGACGTGAGCGTCTCGATGACGATCAACGCGCCCGCGGCGATCATGCTCGCCTTCTACGTCGTGACGGCGGAGGACAAGGGCATCGCGCCCGAGCACCTCAGCGGCACGATCCAGGCCGACATCCTCAAGGAGTACATCGCCCAGAAGGAGTGGTGCTTCCCGATCGACGAGGCGATGCGCCTGATGGGCGACATGGTCGAGTGGTGCAGCACCACGATGCCGCGCTGGCACCCCGTGTCGATCTCCGGCTACCACATCCGCGAGGCCGGCTCGACCGCGGCGCAGGAGCTTGCGTTCACGCTCAAGGATGGCCTCACCTACGTGCGCCAGGCGGTCGATCGCGGTCTCGATGTCGACGACTTCGCGCCGCGCCTGTCGTTCTTCTTCAACGCGCAGATCGACTTCTTCGAGGAGATCGCCAAGTACCGCGCCGCGCGCCGGATCTGGGCGCGCGAGCTGCGCGACACGTTCGGCGCGCGCGACGACCGGTCGCTGCTGATGCGCTTCCACACTCAGACCGCCGGCGTGTCGCTGACAGCGCAGCAGCCGCTGAACAACATCGTGCGGACCGCGATCGAGGCGCTCGCGGGCGTGCTCGGCGGAACCCAGTCGCTGCACACGAACTCCTACGACGAGGCGCTCGCGCTGCCGACCGAGGAGGCGGTGCGCATCGCGCTGCGCACACAGCAGATCATCGCCGACGAGACCGGCGTCGCAAACACGATCGACCCGCTCGGGGGCTCCTACTTCATCGAGTCGCTCACCGACGAGCTCGAGCGCCAGGCCTACGCGTACTTCGCGCGCATCGACGAGCTCGGCGGGATGGTCGAGGCCGTCAAGCAGAACTTCCCGCAGCGCGAGATCGCGGACGCGAGCTTCGAGCTGCAGCGGCGCATCGACGAGGGCAGGCGAATCGTCGTCGGCGTCAACGCGCACACGGTCGATGACGAGGAGCCGCTCAAGATCCTGCGCATCGACCCGTCGCTCGAGGGCAAGCAGATCGGGCGCGTTCAGGCCGTCCGTGCGCGCCGCGACGGCTCCGGGGTGGAGAGCACGCTGGCCGCGCTGCGCGAGGCGGCCGCAAAGAAGGACGTCAACCTGATGCCCGTCCTGCTGGACTGCGCGCGCGCCCACTGCTCCGAAGGCGAGATCGTGCGCGCCCTGCAGGACGTGTGGGGCGACTACACCGAGACGCCCGTCTTCTAGTCAGCGGTGTCCGACCCAGACGCTCATCTGATCGGCGTCGCCGAGCCGGGGTCCACAGTCGAGGGTGCGCACTGGGCCCAGTCCGACTCGCGGCTGATTTCCAGAGCCCACCGGATCGGAGTTGCGGTCCTCTCCCGCGCAGCGCCTCCGCCCGTGCGCGAGCGGCTGCTACGGCGCTATCGCCGCGCGTTGCACCGTGGCGACAGGGTGCAATGCCCGATCTGCGGTTCGCGGTTTCGGCACTTCATGGCGCGCTGGAACACGCCCAACGTGATCTGCTGGACATGCGGGTCCCATGAGCGCCACCGCGCGCTCTGGCTACTCCTCAACAGCCAGCACCCCGAGCTGCTCGCGCAGACGCGGTCGCTCCTGCACTTTGCTCCCGAGCCCGGGATCGGAGGTCATCTGCGGGCGCTGTTGGGCCGGCGTTACGTCACGGCCGATCTGGTGGAAGGCCGCGCCGACCTCGTGCTGGACCTCAACCGCCTTGCGCTCGAGGACGCGTCCTACGACGCGATCGTCTGCTCACACGTACTCGAGCACATCCCCGACGACCGCCGCGCGATGAGCGAGATGCGGCGCGTGCTGCGGCCGGGCGGGTGGGCGCTGATCGCGGTTCCGATCAACACCGAGGCGCCGACGCTCGAGGATCCGTCGGTCACCGCGCCCGAGGACCGGCGCCGCGTGTTCTGGCAGGAGGATCACGTCCGCCTGTACGGGATGGACATCGCCGACCGCCTCGGAGAGGCCGGCTTCGAGGTCAGCGTCGAGCGCCCCGCCGATGCGATCTCAGAGCGCGACCGTGAGCGGTACCGGCTCGGGCTCGGCCCGATCTTCTTCTTAGCGTCGCGGCCTGCCTGAAGGCGATCCACGCCACGCCAGCGTGCGCGTCGTCCAGCAGCTGGTTCTCGTAGCCGGTCCGCGGCGTTGCGTGCACGAGGCCTACGGCCGAGCACGCCGCCGCAGCCTGCGCCTGTACGACGGGCTCGGTGAGCACCGTCCACGAGCCGTCGGCCGCCATGCACGCCGGCGGGTGAAGCTCCGCGCACGAGCGCGACTCCCAGCGGCCGTCGGGGCGCTGGATCGTGCAGGTGCCGGCGCCGGGCTCGCCCGTTGCCCAGCTCCACGCCGCGGCCGCGAGGCGGCCGTCGCCGGGCAGCAGCTGATCGAAGCCGAGCACGTCGACGCCGCAGCGCATGAGCTCGCGCGTCGTGGCGGGCGTCAGTCCGTCGTCCGGCCCGCCGGCGGTCGCGGTGAGCCAGGTGCTGTCCTCGTAGAAGCGCACGAGCTTGCCCTGCCAGATGTCGCGCGCCACACCGCCGCAGGCGGGATAACCCGCGAAGCCGGCTTCGTCTGGGCGCTTCTCGAAGCGGATGTCACCCGGCCACGCGAACGAAATCCCCTGCCAGGCCCCCTGCCCACAATCGCCGACGACGACGACCTGCTTGCCCGCTGCGCGCACGGCGTCGCGCGACAAATCAAGCGCGAGGTTCTGGCAGCCGCCCTGCGGCCGGTACAGCCGGTCGCCGAGGATGTCCTGCACGTTCTTGGCGGCCGCCGCGTAGCCGGCCGGGTCGTCGAGCTGGTCTTCGAGGTAGAGCAGGAGCACCTCCCCGGGATGTGCCCGCAGCCAGCCGGCTACTTCCGCGAGGCGGTCGCTCAGCAGCCGCTCGATCGTGCAGCCCACCGGGCCCTGGCCGTGGCAGACGACCGGCGCAAACGCCCCGCCCGCCCAGAGGCTCGGCAACCAGTGCATGTCGATCTCGAGCGTGCGCATGTCCAGTCGCAGCTGGTCGGTCAGCGACAGCTGCTGGTTGGAGTCCGTATGCGAGACCGTCGGCAGCTCGTCGGTCGAGTTGAACGAGTTGTGGGTGCCGAGCCACGGCGCGTCGCGGAAGGGGAGGGCGTCACCGAGCCCGCGCTGGAACGCGAGCGTGCGATGCAGCCACGAGTCCTCGTAAGCGGCGACCTCCGCGCGTACGACGCGCCGGCCCACGCGCGACCAGCAGGTCTCGTCGTCCACGATGCCGAGCCGCCGGCACTCGGCGGACGCGCGCTCGCCGAGCTTGGCGACGCCGACGCACAGTGAGCGCGGATTGCCGGCCTCGCGGCACTGCGCCTCGTCCCAGATCGCCTGTGCGCTCGCCCCGGCGGGAACTGCAAGCCCCGCCGTCACGAGCGCGGCGAGGATGACCCCACCTCGTCGCGTCATGCCCCTGCTCCAACGGTTAAGTCGGTGTGAACTTGTCGTTTAGCGGACCACGGCGCGGAGGTAGTGTCAAGCGCATGAAGAGGCTCATGATCCTGTTGGCCGGGCTGGCGGTCGGCGCCGCGCTCGCCATTCCAGCGTTTGGCGCAACAAAGACGGTGTCGGTGAGGGACGACTTCTTCTCGCCCAAGTCGACGAGCGTGCGCAAGGACACGACGGTGAGATGGGTGTGGCGCGACGACAACCCACACAACGTCACGGTTACCAAGGGCCCCGTGAAGTTCAAGTCGACGACGAAGCGGTCGGGGCGCTACTCGAAGAAGGTGACGCGCAGAGGGACGTACACGATCGTGTGCACGATCCACCTGCCCGGCATGAGGATGAAGCTGGTCGTCAAGTAGAAGCCCTCACGCGGCGGCGCGGCGCCCGCGCCGCCGCGCGGCGAGTCCTACGAGCTCGAGCAGGGAGGCACTCAGGGCGGCGGGGAATTGCCGCACGGCCGGCAGCGCATCCGGGTCCGCGTGCGCGCCGAACGTGATCTTGTCGCAGTGGCTGAAGATGCCCACCGCCAGCTTGTGTCCGTCGCTGAGCGGGATCACCGGCACCGCCTCGAGCAGCTCGCACCCGAGCAGGTAAACCGGGAAGCGCGGGCCGGGCACGTTCGACACCGTGAGGTTGTACGCGCGCGGGCCAGCCGCGAGTCGCGCGGCAGCGTCCTTGAGCGGTGCCGGCAGTAGGCCGAGGGCGCCGAGCAGGCTCTCGGTCCCCGCGGCGCGCCCGTCGCGCTTGAACCGCAGGCTCTGCGCATGCACGGCCTCGAGACGGTCCTCCGCACGCTGGAGGTGCAACGGAAGGTCGATGAACACGAACGAGATGCGGTTGCCGAGGTCGGCGGCCTCCTCCGGCGCGCGGGTGGAGACGGGCACCATCGTCTTCAGCAGGGTCGGCAGCGTTCCCTTCTGGACGGCCAACGTCCGCAGGGCGCCAGCGACCCCTGTCAGCGCGACGTCGTTGAGCGTCACGCCGAGGTTGTCCTTGAGGCGAAGGAGGGGCGGCAGCCTGGCGGTGTGGTGCACAAGCGTGCGGGCCGGCCCTATCGGTGCGTTGACGTACGACGAGGGCGCCGGGCGCAACACGTCCTCTCCAACCGCGAGCGCTGTGCGCCGCAGCGTCTCGGCGAGCCGGACGCCGCGCCGCGGCGACGCCGCGAGCCGTGCGACGCTCGCCGCCGCGCGCAGCGTCTCGGTCGAGCGGTCCGCGAGCGCGTCGACGGCTAGGCGCGCGGCGCCGGGAGCAGGCGCCGGCGCCCAGCCGTCCTCGTCCTCTCCAGGAGCCGCATCGGGTTCGAGATCCAGAAGGAGCAGCGCGAGCTCGACCGCCGACTTGCCGTCGACCATCGAGTGGTGGACCTTCATCACGACCCCGACCGAGTCGTCGTCGAGCCGCGGAGCGACGAAGAGGCGCCATAGCGAGCGCGACCGGTCCAGCGGCTCGGACAACACCGCATCGGCGAGCTCGTCGAAGCGCCTGCGCGCCAGCGGCTCCTCGGTGCCCTCGAAGCCGACGACGTGGTAGCCGAGGTCGAACCGTTCGTCGTCGGTCCAGACCGGCTCGGCGATTGCCGCGGGTGTGGGCGCAAGCCGCTGGCGAAAGCGCGGCGCGTGGCGCAGCCTGCCGCCGACGCAACGGCGGACGTCCACCACCGAAGGACGTCCGCCGTCGCCGCGCGGCGCAAAGCGCCCCTTCCAGGCGACGTGCATGTGCGCCGTCGGCGATTCCACCGCCAGGAAGCTCGCGTCCAGCGCCGTCAGCCTTGTCCTCGCCACGACAAGATCGTGGCCAACGGCCGGCGGCCTTCACACCGACCGGCGGTCCAAACTCAAGCGGCGCGGCTCGCCACACCGGCGAGCGCGGCGCCGATCTCGCGCGCCATGCGCTCGGGCGTGAAGAAGGCAGCCTGGCGCTCGCGCGCAGCCTGCGTCAAACGCCGCGCGCGCTCCGGGTCGGCGAGCAGCTCCTCGATGCCCACGGCCAAGTCGTGCGGCGCTGGCGTCGGGACGAGGATGCCGGTCCCCTCGGTGAGGATCTCGCTGGGGCCGTGGCGATCGACCGCGACGACCGGAATTCCCATCGCCATCGCCTCGAGCAGGACGATCCCGAAAGGCTCTCCGTCGGACCCCGACACGAGCACATCCAGAAGCCCCATGTGTGCCCACGGCTCGGCCACGTGGCCGCAGAACACGACACGGTCTTCGAGCTGGAGCCCGGCCACCAGCTCCCGGAGGCGCTGCTCGATGCCGGCGTCGACGCCATAGGTCTCGCCGCCGACCACCAGTAGCGTCACGTCGATCCCACGGTCGCGCAGCAGGCCGACCGCCTCGATCAGCCTGTCCTGGCCCTTCCAGTCCACGAGCCGCCCCACGATCCCCAGGACCGGGTACTCAGCGGGTAGCCGCAGCTGCTCGCGCAGCGCCGAGACCGCGCCGGCGGGCGGCTGGGGCGGCGGCTCGATGCCGGGCCAGACGTGAGTGCCGTCGCGGTGCGGCCAGATGCGGCGGCTGGCCTCGCTGCCCCCGCGCGAGCTCGCGACTACGAACGCGCACGGCAGCCCGACGGCGGCCCTGCGGATCAGGTTCGGAGTCGGGACCTCGTGCTCGAACAGGACGACGCGGCGACGGTTGCCGGTCAGCGCCGCCGCGGGCGCCATCACGGTCTGCACGCGGTTGAGCCAGGACACGCACACGTCGGGCTGCTCACTGCGCAGCAGCCGGGCCATCCGGGCGATCGCGCCCGCCAGCCGCCACGGCTGGCGGTAGCGCCCGGGGTCGATCACCGATGTCGGGATGCCGAGCGCCGCCACCTCGCTGCGGAACGGCCCGTCCGCGAAGAACACGACGTGCGGCTCGAGGTTCGCGGCCTCGCGGTGGCGCAGGAGCGTCCACAGCATGCCCTCGGCGCCCGCTTTGCGGGTCCCGTATGGGATGCCTATGACCGCCCGCAGCGGCCGGTTCACCGCAACGCGACCGGCGGAGCGCCGCCGGGCTCCGCGGACACGGGGATCGCGACCGACGACTCCCAGGTGCCGTCGTCGTGACTCCACGAGAAGCGATAGGTCGAGTCGCCGACCGCGGGTGCCGAACGCAGGAAGAACCCTGCGTGGTCGGTCAGGAACTCGAAGTTGTCCTCATCGCACGAGGGGCCGTAAGTGTGGATCGGCGCCCAGGCGCCCGTCTGCTTGTCGAGCATCTCCACGCGGACGATCTGCGGCTTGCGGGCGGGACGCACCTCGCCGAACAGCAGGACCGCCTTGTGGTCGTCCTGCCCCTCGGTCTGCGCCCAGAACGGCATCTTGAACGCCTGCGCCGCGGGCTTCGGCTTTCCCTCCGAGTCGAAGAGCCCCGACTGCCAGTCGCGGTAGTAGGAGCGGCTCTTCGCCGAGCGGCCCGACTCCTTCGGGTCGATGTCGCGCAGCAGGAACTGGGCGAACATGCGCGTGTCGGGGTCCTTCCAGGCCAGGAACGTCGACCATCCGAGGAACGCGGCCTGCTGCTCGCGCGTGAACGGGGCGTGGAACGGGTCGTCCTGCTTGGACTCGTAGCCGTACTCGGTGTGGAAGAGCTGCAGTCTGGAGGCGATGCGGCCACGCCGGCGGAGGTCCTCGAGCAGCGCGGAAAGGCGGGCGGTGTCCGCGATCGGCGCATCGTCCGGGTTCTGCGCGGGCGTGCCAGGGGTCGTGTAGCGGGAGTACGGGTGATGCGACCAGCCGTCGGCACGCAGAGCATGGAAGTTCGCGCACTCCGGCACGCGCAGCGGCGCCAGCTTGTCGTCGAGGCAGGCCAGCGTGCGCAGGAACTTGAGCGGGGGGACGCCGCCCTTGCCGGGCGTGTCAGAGCCCATCGACGCGGTGGCGCCCATCAGCACCTGGTTGTCGTGGCTGACGCGCTTGAGCGCGTCGTAGGCGGCGTTGTGCATCGCGCGGTAGACGTGCGGGGACATCGGCCGGTACGTGCCGTCACCGGTGCGCGCCCACTGCGGCTGCAGGAAGGACGGGTGGTTCGGCTCGTTCCAGGTCGTCCACATCCGGACGGCCGGCAGCTTCTGCTCGGGCGCAGCTGGGTCCGAGTGGTTGCCGTTGTAGCGGCGCGCGGCCGCGGTCGCGAACTCGGCGAACGACTCGGCCTTGGGGAACAACCGCTCGCGGGTGGGGTTCGGCGACGGGCGCCGGACGGCCCAGCGCGGCGCCCAGAACGCAAGGTCGATCTGGATCGCCAGCCCGGCCGCCTGAGCGGCCTTCACGGCGGTGTCGAGCTTCTTCCAGGCACCGTCCGGATAAGTCTCGGACTGCTTGGCGTCGAACGGCGCCGGCGGCTGGCGCCGCGCGCGCGGCGAGGGGGCCAGTGAAGACCACCCGGCCGTGAGGCGCAGGCGGTCGGCGCCGAGCTCCGCAGCCTTGAGCGCGTTGCGTTGAACCTGGGCAGGCGAGCGATGCAGGAATTCAGCGTCATCCTGCAGCGTCGTCTCCATGTACTTGGCTCCCTGACCGTCGCCACTCAACATCAGCGCGACGAGGGAGCAGGCCACCGTTCCGAACAAGCCATCCCCGCTTGAATCCGCTTCCGCTTCCCCAACGCGGAAGCACGCAAACTCTGGCGGTCAATCGACCGAACGTCAAGGTTCAGATAAGAATCAGTCGATAGGATCCCGCGCCGCCATGACGGCTTCGGCCACAAAGAAAATTCGTGTAGTGGTCGCCAAGCCCGGCTTGGACGGCCACGATCGCGGGGCAAAGATCATCGCGCGCGCCCTGCGCGACGCTGGGATGGAGGTCATCTACACGGGTCTGCACCAGACGCCCGAGCAGATCGTGGAGACCGTGATCCAGGAGGACGCCGACGCGGTCGGCCTGTCGATCCTCTCCGGCGCGCACATGACGCTCGTCCCGCGGGTGGTCGAGCTGCTGTCCCAGCAGGGCGTCGACGACGTGCTTGTGACGGTCGGCGGGACGATCCCGGCCGACGACATCCCCGAGCTCAAGCGCCTCGGCGTGGCGGAGGTATTCACGCCCGGCGCGCCCACCCAGGCAATCATCGACTTCATCCGCGACGCGGTCGAGAAGGCCCCGCGCGAGTAACCAAAAGGCCGGCCACCGGGTAGGTGCCGGATGGCGCCCCAACCGCCCGATTGACTCGTCAGTCAACGGGTAAAATGTGCGCCCTCACCACAGGAGGACTTGAACTTGAAGATTTGCGTCCTGGTCAAAGAGGTCCCGGACGCCGCCGTCCAGAAGCGCATCGACTCCAACTCGGGGCGCATGGACCGCAGCGGCGAGAAGAACCTCAACCCCTACGACACACACGCGATCGAGGCGGCCATGCAGGTCAAGGAGGGCGGCTCCGTCGAGGTCGAGGAGATCGTCGCCGTGAGCATGGGCCCGGAGAGCGCCGTGCGCGCGCTCCACAAGGCCGTCTCGCTCGGCGCCGACCGCTCGCTGCACCTGTGCGACGACGCGCTCGCGGGCTCGGATGTCGCCGCGACGGGCTACGCGCTCGCGAAGGCGCTCGAGCGCGAGAAGCCGGACCTCGTCCTACTCGGCCAGCAGTCGGACGACGGCGAGTGCTACACGATCGGCGCGGTCGTGGCCGAGCATCTCGGCATGCCGTCGCTGACGCAGGTGATCAAGATGGACGTCGAGGGCTCCGACGCGCTGCGCTGCGAGCGCCAGGCCGAGTACGGCTACGACACCGTGCAGGTCAAGCTGCCCGCCGTCATCTCGGTCGGCGACGCGATCAACGAGCCGCGCTACCCCTCGCTCAAGGCGATCATGGGCGCCAAGAAGAAGCCGCTCGACAAGGTCGGCACCGGCGACATCGGGGCCGAGGCCGACAAGGTCGGCGAGGCCGGCTCGAAGGTCGTCTGCGGCGACTTCAAGGCTCCGCCGCAGAAGGCCGCCGGCGAGATCATCGAAGACGAGGACACGAACGAGACGGTCGAGAAGATCGTCGCCTGGCTCGACGAGAGGAAGCTGCTCTAGATGCCCGACATCCTGGTCTACGCGCTCCATTACGAGAACGCGATCAACAAGAACTCGCTCGGCGCCGTTTCTGAGGCGGCACGCCTCGCGGGCGAGCTGGGTGGCGAGGCGCATGCCGTCGTCGTCGGCGAAGGTATCTCCGACGATCTCGCCGGCAGCCTCGGCAACTACGGCGTCAGCAAGGTCTTCCGTGTCGCCGCGCCCGACGGCCTGGCCCAGCCGGTCGTCGACGCGATGGGGAAGATCATGGAGGACAACGGCCACCAGTACGCGCTGTTCGGCGGCGGCCTGCTCGGCTTCGAGGTCGGTGCCGGCCTCGCCGCGCGCCTCAACGCCGGCGTGACGATGGAGGTCACCGCGGTCGCCGTCGAGGACGGCAAGCTGGCGGCCGAGCGCCCGATCCTGGGCGACTCGTCGATCTCGACGTCGCGCTACAAGGACCGCGGGATCATCATCGGCCGCCTCAACGCGTTCGAGCTGAAGGAGTCCGGCTCGGGCGCCGCCGCGGTCGAGGACGTGGACGTCGAGCTGAGCCAGCACGCTCAGCAGGCGACGATGCTCCAGCGCGGTGAGCAGCGCGGCGCGGACGTCGACATCGAGGGCGCGAGCATCCTCGTCGCCGGCGGCCGTGGCCTCGGCAAGGCCGAGGGCTTCCAGCTCTGCGAGGACCTCGCCGGGGCGTTCGGCGGCAACTCCGCCGTCGCGGCGACGCGTGCGGTGGTCGACGCGGGCTGGTACCCGTACGCCGCCCAGATCGGGCAGACGGGCAAGACCGTCGCGCCGAAGCTCTACCTGGCCGCCGGCATCTCCGGCGCGATCCAGCACAAGGTCGGCATGCAGTCCTCGGAGAACATCGTCGCGATCAACAAGGACGCGAACGCGCCGATCTTCGAGTTCTCCGATCTCGGGATCGTCGGCGACCTCAACAAGATCCTGCCCAAGCTCACCGAGGCAGTGAAGGCGAAGAAGGGCGGCTGACCGCGATGGCCGGGTCCGTGAACGGGAAGGTGGCGCCGGCGGCGTTCCCGCCGCCTGTCGACCCTCAGAAGGAATTCGTCAAGCGCGAGATCGACGCCGAGGACGAGCGCATCGAGGTCGGCGTCGCGATCGTCGGCGGCGGCACCGCCGGGCTGGCGTGCGCCAACCGGCTGCTGCAACTGCTCGGCGACGACCCCGACACGATGGAGCGCCTGGGAGAAGTTCCGGTCGCGGTGATCGAGAAGGCCAAGACGTGCGGTGGGCACAACCTGTCCGGCGCCGTCGTGCGCCCCGGCCCTCTGCAGGAGCTCTTCCCCGATTTGACCCGCGAGGACTGGCGCACCGCGGGCTTCGCGTTCGGCGAGGTCAAGAAGGAGGCCGTCTACCTCACCCCGACCTCGAAGATCGCGCTGCGCATCCCGCCGCCGCCGCCGTTCAAGAACCACGGCAACGAGGTCATGTCCGTGGCGGCACTGGCGCGCTTCCAGCAGGGCAAGGCGGAGGAGGGCGGCGCCTACATCCTCACCGAGACCTCGGCCACGCAGCTGCTGGTCGAGGACGGCGCCGTGCGCGGCGTCCGCTCGGGCGACAAGGGCCGCGGCAAGGACGGCGAGCCGCTCGGCAACTTCGAGCCGGGCACGGACATCGTCGCGCAGGCGACCGTCCTGGCCGAGGGCTGCTGGGGCCATCTGACCGGCGCCGCGATCCGCGAGTTCAACCTGGCCGAGGGCAATGAGCCGCAGGTCTGGGAGCTCGGCGTCAAGGAGGTCTGGAAGGTCCCGAAGCCCCTGAACCGGCTGATCCACACCGTCGGTCCTTGGCCGCTGAAGATCTCCGCGAAGTACGGGCAGATCGGCGGCACCTGGATCTACCCGATGAAGGACAAGAACGGGGACGACCTCGTCTCGATCGGCTTCGTGATCGACCTCGAGTACGCGGACGCGACTACGTCTGCCCACGACCTGCTCCAGCTCTTCAAGACCCACCCGCTCGTCCGCAAGATCCTCGAGGGCGGCGAGCGTGTCGCCTGGGGTGCGAAGGCGCTGCCGGGCGGCGGCTATTGGTCGATGCCGAAGGTCTCGATGCCGGGTGCCGTGCTCGTCGGCGACGCCGCCGGGCTCGTCGACACGGTCGCGCTCAAGGGCGTGCACCACTCGATCAAGTCCGGGATGCTCGCGGCCGAGGCGATCTACGAGTCGCTCAAGCGCGGGTCGACCGACTTCTCGTCCTACGAGGACACGCTCGAGGAGTCCCAGGTCGGCAAGGAGCTGTGGCAGGTGCGCAACACGCGCCAGCCGTTCCAGAAGGGCTTCCTGCGCGGGGGCCCGCTGGTGAACATGATGATCGCGACGAAGGGCCGCTTCCCCGGTGGGCGCTGGCCGTGGCACCGCAACGACGCCAGGCCTGTGTTCCGGGGCGACACGTACAAGCGCTATCCGAAGCCCGATGGCAAGTACACCTTCGACAAGCTCTCGAGCGTCTTCATCACGGGCAACGCGACGCGCGACGACGCGCCGAATCACATCCGCATCCAGAAGAACGTTCCACGGGAAGTGGCCGAGACGTGGGCGTGGATGTGCCCGGCCGGCGTCTACGAGCTCCCCGACGACGCGCCGGAGCACGGCAACGTCGACGTGATCGTCAACTACACGAACTGCGTCCAGTGCGGCGCGATCACTGCGAAGGGCGGCCGTCTGACGACGCCCGAAGGCGGCGACGGCCCGCTCTACCAGATCACCTGAGCGCGTCTCGACGCGGCTGGCGGCGTCGCGATGCTCGGGCCGTGCAAAGCACTGTCCCTCGCATGCTCCTTGCCAGCTGAGCCCACGCTAGGCTCGCCGGTCATGACCGACCGGCACATCGTCGTCCGACCCGGAGAAGGCAAGCGCGTCCGGGGCGTCGAGTTCCTGGCGACGAGCGACGACACGCCGCGCCTGAACGTCGGGATTCTCGAGATCGACCCCGGCAGCGGCGTCGAGCCGCACACGCACGACGGCGAGGACGACGCGTTCTACGTCCTCGAAGGCGAGATGACGTTTCTCAGCGCCGATGACGACGTTGTCGCCGGGCCGGGCACGTTCGTGCTCGCGCCGCCCGATGTCCTCCACGGTTTTCGCAACGACACCTCGACGACCGTGCGGATGCTCAACATCCATGCGCCGGCGGGGTTCGACCGCTGGCTCGCACAGCGCGACTAGGGCGCAACAATGGCTCTCCGAAGCTGTTTCGGAGGGTGTATGCGGAGGGTTGTCTTGATCTGCCTGGCCATGCTCGTCGCCGCCCCGGCGGCGCAGGCCGCGCGTCCCCACTCGGGCGCGAGGCTCGTCAGCTGCACGACGGGTGCTGACGCGGCGTCGCGGGCCGCGACGTTCGTCGGGTCGATGCGCACCGTCCCGGGGACACGTCGCCTCGGCATGCGCTTCGACCTCTTGCAGCGGCGCGCGGGCCAGCAGGAGTTCCACCGTCTCACGGCGCCCAACTGGGGCGTCTGGGAGCGTTCGGAGCCGGGCCGGCCGGGCTTCGTGTTCGAGAAGCGCGTGGAGCGCCTGCTCGCACCGGCGTCCTACCGCGCCGTGGTCCGCTTCCGCTGGTACGACGCCGACGGGGAAGTGCTGCGCCAGACGAAGCGCACCACGCGCGTCTGCCGGCAGCCGGATCCGCGGCCGAACCTCGTGCTCGGGCAGCTCGCGGGACGGCGCGTGGCAGAGGGGTTCGCGTACTTCGTCACCGTCCTCAACGCCGGCGTGACGGCGGCGCCTACGTTCCTCGTGACGCTCACGATCAACGGCGAGCAGCAGGCGCCGGTCACCGTCGGCCCCCTCGCAGCGGGCACGAGCGAGATCGCGCGCATCGACGCCCCGCGCTGCGCGCCGGGAAGCACGATCAAGGTGTCGCTCGACACGGGTGACGCGGTCGACGAGTCGCGCGAGCGCGACAACGCCCTGACGCGGCCGTGCCCGTTCGAGCGCCGCTGATCTAGCCTCCGGTCGGTGCCGCGGACGAGCGCCGGCGTCCTCCTGTATCGCGACGGCCTCGCCGGCGAGCCCGAGGTGCTGCTCGTTCACCCCGGCGGGCCGTTCTGGGCCAAGAAGGACGAAGGCGCGTGGTCGATCCCAAAGGGCGAGCACGGTCCTGACGAGGACCCGCGGGCGTGCGCCGTGCGCGAGCTGGAGGAGGAGACAGGCCTGGAAGTTGACCCCGGCGGTCTCGTCGACCTCGGCTCCGTCAAGCAGGCGGGCAACAAGACCGTGCGGGCGTTCGCCTGCTTTGGCGATCTCGACCCGACTGCGCTCACGAGCAACACGTTCGAGCTCGAGTGGCCGCCGCGCTCGGGGCGGATCCAGGCGTTCCCGGAGGTCGACAGGGCGGCGTGGTTCGGGCCCGCAGAGGCGCGCCGCAAGCTCGTGCCTGCCCAGGCGGCCTTGGTCGATCGCCTGGTGGCTACACTGCGAGACCGCCCATGAAGACCGAAATCCACCCCGACTACGTCGCCGCTCACGTTCGCTGCACCTGCGGCAACGAGTTCTGGACCCGCTCGACGCAATCCGAGATCCACGTCGAGATCTGCTCCAACTGTCACCCCTTCTACACGGGCCGGCAGAAGCTCGTCGACACCGGCGGCCGGGTGGAGCGCTTCAAGCGCCGCCAGGCGAAGTCGTCGCGCGGGAAGTAGCCCGTGGACGAGGCGGTCCGCACGGCTGCGGTCGCCGAGGGCGACGGCGCCTTCAAGGATGGACTGGTCGCGCAGCGCGACGCCCCCGTAGGCGGCCAGGCCGTCCTCGAGGGCGTGATGATGCGCGGCGTCTCGACGTGGGCGGTCGCGGTCCGCAAGCCGCTGCCCGAGCAGATCACCGAGAAGGGCCTGGACCCGGAGGAGGCCGCGCTCGGGGAAATCGACGTCCAGTCGTTCCCGCTGACCTCGGTGCTCAAGAAGCACCGGATCCTGCGCCTGCCGATCATCCGCGGCGTCGTCGCGCTGGGCGAATCTCTGGCGATCGGCTTCAAGGCCCTGGGCATCTCGGCCAACGCGCAGCTGCCCGAGGACGAGCCGGAGATCTCAGGCGGGATGTGGGCCGGCACGGTCGTCCTCGCGCTCGCGCTTGCGATCGGCCTGTTCTTCGTCCTTCCCGTCGGCCTGACGAGCCTGATCAAGGACGAGCTGAACTCCTCGTTCCTGTTCTGGCTCGTCGAGGGAGTGCTGCGCACGGCGATCTTCCTCGCGTACCTGGTGCTGATCTCGCGCCTGCGCGATCTGCGCCGCGTCTTCGAGTACCACGGGGCCGAGCACAAGGTGATCTCGTGCTACGAGGCCGGGCTCCCGCTGACGACCGCGAACGCCAAGCGCTTCTCGCGCCTGCATCCGCGCTGCGGGACCAGCTTCCTCCTGATCGTCATGATCGTCGCGATCTTCGTGTTCGCGCCGCTCGGCCTGCCGGCGTGGTACTGGCTGGTGCTGTCGCGCATCCTCGGCGTGCCGCTGATCGCCGGCATCTCGTTCGAGATCATCAAGTTCGCGGGGCGCAACCGGCGCTATCGCTGGGTGCGAGCGATCATGTGGCCGGGGCTCATGTTGCAGAAGCTGACGACGCGCGAGCCCGACTACGACCAGCTCGCAGTGTCGATCGCCGCCATGCAGGCTGTCCTCGACGTGGAGAACCCGATGGGCGCCACGGAGGAGGAGCGGGTCGGCATGGAAGTCGTGGCCTGAGCGGATCGATGGCCGAGCTGCTGCGTCCCGCGGACGAGAACGCGCTGCGCAGGCTCGTGTGGGCGCTGCTCGGCCTCGGCCTCGGGCTCAGGCTGCTGCTGACGGCGACCACCACCGGGTCGCTGCCCGACCTCGCCGCGTTTCGCCACGTCCACGAACTGCTCGACGACGACACCTGGAACTTCTACTCCCGCGCGAACCCCGACGACGGCGGGTTCGCGTGGCCGTACCTGCCTGGCTTCCTGCCCGTCATGGAGGCGATCTTCAGGCTCGCCGACGCGACGGGGATCAGCTTCGACCGCCTGATCCGCCTCCCGGCGATCGCGGCCGACCTCGCGATCGCATGGGTCGTCCAATGGCACATGGGCTGGCGCGGCGCAACCCTGCAGCAGCGCCTCGTCGCCGTCGCGCTCCTGACGCTCGGCCCGATCGGGTTGCTCGTCACCGGCGCACACGGTCAGGTCGAGCCGGTTCAGTGGCTGCCGGCAGTGCTCGCCGTCGTGGTGTGGGACCGCCTGGGAAGCGAGCGCCGCGCGCTGGTCGCAGGCGCGCTGGTCGGCGTCGGCATCGCGATCAAGCCGCCCGCCGTGCTCGTCGGCCTCGCCCTCTTCGTGCTGGCGGGGGGGCTGCGCGAGCGGGTGCTGCTCGTGGCGGCGGGCACAGTCGTGCCGGTGCTGGTCGCGCTCCCGTTCCTCCTGGCCGACCCCGATGGCGTGGCGAGCGTCCTCGACTACCAGAGCCTGCCGGGGCAGGGCGGGCTCTCGCTGCTCGTCCAGCCCGGGCTCGCGGCGGTGCGCTTCGCCGCGACGCCGTTCGAGGGTTTCAACGCCGCTAACGACGTGCTCCAGGACATCGCACCGCTGCTCGTCGCCGCCCTGGCAGGCCTCGTCGCGCTCGTGGCCTGGCGGCGCAAGCCGGACACCGCGACCACCGTCGCTGCGCTGGTGCTCGCCGTGTTCGTCGCGAGCCCGAACTTCCTGACGCCGTATCTCATCTGGCTGCTGCCGTTCGCGCTGCTGGCGGGGTGGTGGCGCTTCGCCCTGGCGGCGAGCGTCGTGTCGCTGGCGCTGCTGCCGTTCAAGTACGCGCCGGTCTCGTGGATCGAACGCTCTCCGTTCGGCGGCCCCAACGGCGTCTGGGAGGAGTGGTTCGTCAACGCGGTCTATGTGCCCGCGAGCGTGCTCCTCTGGGCGCTGCTCGCGTGGCAGCTGTGGGTCTGGCTGCGCGCAGACACGAACTAGACTCGGCCGGGTGATCGAGAAGCTCGTCGAGCAGGTCGAGGCGCGCTTCGCGGAGCTCGCCGACCAGATGGTCGACCCCGACGTGATCGGCGACCGCCGCCGCTACGCCGAGGCCGGGCGCGAGTACAGCCGCCTCGAGCCCGCCGCCAAGCTCGCCGAGGAGTGGCGGCGCGCGCACGGCGACGTCGCCGGCGCGCAGGAGCTGCTCGCGGAGGACGGCGACGATCCCGAGGTGCGAGAGATGCTGGCCGTGGGTCGCGAGCGCCTTGAGGAGCTCGAGGAGGAGATCCGGCTCGCGATGGTCGAGACCGATCCGAACGACGACAAGAACGTCATCGTCGAGATCCAGGGCGGCGCCGGGGGCGACGAGGCCGCGCTGTGGGCCGGCGACCTGCACCGGATGCTCACGAAGTACGCCGAGCGGCGCGGGTTCTCGACGGAGCCGCTCGACACCAGCGAGGGCAAGTACACGTTCGCCGTCAAGGGCGACGGCGCGTATTCCGTGTTCAAGTTCGAGGGCGGCACGCATCGCGTCCAGCGCGTGCCGGCCACCGAGTCGCAGGGGCGGATCCACACGTCGACGGCGACCGTGGCGGTGCTCCCCGAGGCCGAGGACGTCGACATCGCGGTCGACGCCAACGACCTCCAGGTCGACGTCTACCGCTCGTCCGGGCCCGGCGGCCAGTCGGTCAACACCACTGACTCCGCGGTGCGCATCACGCACAAGCCGTCGGGGATCGTGGTCTCGATGCAGGACGAGAAGAGCCAGCTGCAGAACCGCGAGAAGGCGATGCGCGTGCTGCGCGCGCGCCTGTACGAGCGCGCGCTCGCCGAGCAGCAGGCGGCTGCCGCCGCCGACCGCCGCGCGCAGGTCGGCACCGGCGACCGTGCCGAGAAGATCCGGACCTACAACTACGGCGAGCGCCGCGTCACCGACCACCGCATCAAGCTGACGGCGCACAACCTCGACCAGGTGCTCGAAGGCGAGCTCGACGAGTTCACGGGGGCGCTCATGGACGACGAGAAGCGCCGGCGGCTCGAGGCCCAGACCGAGTGACGGTCACCGGCGTAGCGGTCCGCGACGCGATCGACTCCGCGCTCGTCGCGTTGCGGGGCGTGAGCGTCGACACCCCGCGGCTCGACGCCGAGATCCTGCTCGCGCACGCGCTGGCAGTGGAGCGCACCGCGCTGGCGCTCGACCCCGACCGCCCTGTGGCGGGCGACGCGGCACGCTGGTTTCGCGACGCGGTACGGCGGCGCGCCTTCGACCGCGTGCCCGTCGCCTATCTGGTCGGCCGCAAGGCGTTCCGGCGCATCGAGCTGGAGGTCGACGAGCGCGTCCTGATCCCGCGGCCCGAGACGGAGCACCTCGTCGAGGCAGCGCTCGCGCTGCCGCACGGCGCGCGCGTCCACGACGTCGGCACCGGCTCGGGCGCGGTTGCGCTCGCGCTCAAGGAGGAGCGCCCCGACCTGGTCGTGAGCGGCTCCGACGTTTCTCCGGAAGCGGTCACGGTCGCGCACGCCAACGCGGCGCGGCTCGGCCTCGACGTGACGTTCGCAGTGGCCGACCTCCTCGACGGCGTGGGCCCTGTCGATGCCGTCGTCGCCAACCTCCCGTACGTCGCCGACGACGCGCCGCTGGCGCCGGAGATCGCGCGCCACGAGCCGGCGGTCGCGCTGTATGCCGGTGCCGACGGCCTCGCCCTGTTGCGGCGTTTCGCCGCCGCGGCGGGCGACGTCGCATGGGTCGCGCTGGAGGTCGGGGAGGGCCAGGCGGCCGCCGTCGCCGCCCTGTTCCCGGAGCGCACCGTGCGCGTGGACCGCGACCTGGCCCGCATCGAGCGCGTGGTGGTCGCGTGGCGGGACTGATCACGCACGAGCAGGCGGCGACGTTCGAGCGCTGCATGAGCGTCGGCGGCGTCGCAGTGTTCCCGGCGGACACCGTCTACGGGCTCGCTTGCGAGCCCGGCAACCGCGAGGCAGTCGACCGGCTCTACGACCTGAAGGAGCGCCGGCCGGACAAGCCGGCCGCGGTGATGTTCTTCGCCCTTGAGCTCGCGCTCGCGGCGCTGCCCGAGCTCGGGCAGCGCACCGTCGCGGCGCTCGAGACGCTGCTGCCCGGCCCGCTCACCGTGGTGCTCCCCAATCCGGACGGGCGCTTCCCGCTGGCCCGCGGGCCCGTCGCGGACAGCCTCGGCCTGCGCGTGCCCGCGCTGCCGCCCGCCGCCGAGGCGCTCGAGGCCGTGCGCTGGCCGGTGCTGCAGTCGTCGGCAAATCAGGCCGGCGGCGTCGACCCGCGTCGCGTCGAGGACGTGCCCGAAGCAATACGCGCGGGCGCGGACCTCGTGCTCGACGCCGGCGAGCTGCCCGGGATCGCGTCGACCGTCATCGACCTGCGCGCCTACGAGCGCGGCGGCGAGTGGGCCATACTTCGCGAGGGTGCGCTGGCGGCTGAGGACATCGAGACTGCGCTGGCGGGATAGCGTGCGGGGAGAGAGCTGATGGCGGCGACTTCAGGAAACGGGCACCGGCCGGCACCGACGGTCGCGATCGTCGGCGCGGGGATGTCGGGCCTGTGCATGGGCATCAAGCTCAAGCAGGCCGGCATCGACTCGTTCACGATCTACGAGAAGGCCGCGGACCTCGGCGGCACGTGGCGCGACAACCGCTACCCGGGGCTCGTGTGCGACGTCCCCTCGCGCTACTACCAGTTCTCGTTCGAGCCGAACCCGGATTGGAGCCGGCTGCTCTCGCCGGGCCCGGAGATCCACGGCTATCTCGCTCACGTCGCCGACAAGTACGGGCTGCGGCCGCACATTCGGCTCAACACCCAGATCAAGAGCGCGGCTTACGAGGACAGCCGCTGGCGCATTAGCGCCGATGACGGTCAGGAGATCGAGGCCGACTTCTTGATCTCCGCCTGCGGGATCCTCCATCACCCGCGCACGCCGGACATCCCGGGCCTCGACAGCTTCGAGGGCGCCGCGTTCCATTCGGCGCGGTGGGACCAGTCGGTCCCGCTGCAGGGCCGCCGGGTGGGCGTGATCGGCACCGGTTCGACCGGCGTGCAGATCACCTGTGCGCTGGCGGACGTCGCGGGCCAGTTCACGCTCTTCCAGCGCACCGCGCAGTGGGTCTATCCGACGCCCAACCTCCGCTACCGCGGCCTCGGCGCGCTGCTGATGAAGCGCTTCCCGGCGCTGAGCCGCATCTCCTACCGCGGCTGGCAGCGCTACGTGGAGTTCGGGTTCGGGCGCGCCGTCGTCCAGCCGGGCTGGCAGCGCGTGGTGTTCGCGGGTCTCTGCCGCCTGCACCTGCTGACCGTGCGAGACCCTGAGCTGCGGCGCAGGCTCACACCCGCCTACGACCCGATGTGCAAGCGGCTGATCGTGTCCGGCGGCTTCTACCGCGCCGTGCAGAGGCCGAACGTCCACGTCGTCGCCGACGTGATCGATCGCGTCGAGCCGCGCGGCATCGTGACGACCGACGGCAAGCTGCACGAGCTCGACGTGCTCGTGCTCGCGACGGGCTTTGACGCGCACGCCTACCTGCGCCCGATCGAGCTCGTGGGCGAGGACGGCATCACGCTGGACGACGCCTGGCGCGACAGCGTGCGCGCCTACCGCAGCGTGGCGCTGCCCGGCTTCCCGAACTTCTTCATGCTCATGGGCCCGCACGGCCCCTACGGCAACCAGTCGCTGATCACGGTCGCCGAGAACCAGTCGGACTACATCATGCGCTGCATCGACCTTGTCCGCAGCGGTCGCGCGTCGGCGGTGGCGCCGAGCGCGGAGGCCACGCAGCGGTTCAACGATGAGATGCGCGGCGCGATGACCGACACCGTCTGGGTCGCCGGCTGCAACAGCTGGTATCTCGGCAAGGACGGCCTGCCCGAGCTGTGGCCGTGGATCCCCGAGCGCCACACGGAGATGCTGCGCGAGCCCGACCTCGACGAGCTCGAGCTGCGCGCGCCGGCCACGACGGCCTGACGCCGTGCCGACCGCATTCGTCACCGGCGCCTCGGGGTTCATCGGCGGGGCGCTGACGCGGCGCCTGGTCGCCGAGGGCTGGCAAGTGAACGCGCTGGCGCGCAGCGAGCGCTCGGCGCAGACGGTGCGCGAGCGCGGCGCCGAGCCGGTGACAGGCGATCTCGACGACGTCGCGGCGATGCGCGCCGGCGCCGAGGGCAGCGAGTACGCGTTCCACGCGGCCGCGCAGCTCGGCGACTGGGGCAAGCCGGCCGACTTCGAGCGCGGCAACGTGCAGGGCACGAAGAACGCGCTGCAGGCCGCGCGCGAGGCGGGCGTGCGGCGTTTCGTGCACGTCGGCACCGAGGCGGCGCTGCTCGCGGGCAAGCCGCTCGTGGAGGTCGACGAGCGCGCGCCGCTGCGGTTCGACTCGCCCGCGCTCTACTCGCGCACGAAGGCGCGCGCCGAGGAGGCCGTCGTCGAGGCAGGCGGCAACGGCTTCGAGACAGTGGTCGTCCGCCCGCGGCTCGTGTGGGGTGTCGGCGACACGACGATCCTGCCGGCGATCGCGGAAGCCGTGCGCAAGGGCCGGTTCGCCTGGATCGGCGGCGGCAGTCACCTGACGTCGACGACCCACGTCGACAACGTCGTCGAGGGGCTCGTCCTCGGCGCGACGCAGGGCGCGTCCGGTGGCGTGTACTTCGTCACCGACGGCAAGCCGGTGCAGTTCCGGGGGTTCGTCACGCGGCTGCTGCAGACGCAGGGCCTCGAGGTCCCGAACCGCAACCTGCCCGCGCCGGTGGCGCGCGGCATCGCGCGCGCCGGCGAGACCGCGTGGCGCTTCCTGCCACTGCCCGGTCAGCCGCCGATCACGCGCCTGGCGGTCTGGCTCTCGGCGCTGGAGACGACGATCGACATCAGCCGCGCCCGCAGCGAGCTCGGATACGAGCCCATCAAGACGATCGACCAGGGCATGGCCGAGCTGGCCGCACACGGTCCGATCGCTTGAGGTAGCTTCGCGCCGTGCGAATCGCCGTCGGGTCGGATCACGCCGGGTTCCACCTCAAAGAGCACGTCAAGAGCGTGCTCCAGAAGCACGGCCACGAGATCGTCGACGTGGGGACGGACTCAGCCGACTCGGTCGACTACCCCGGGTTCGCGGAGACGGCGGCGCGGCTCGTCGCGGACGGCGAGGCGCAGCGGGCGGTCATTGCCTGCGGCAGCGGCGTCGGCGTGTCGATCGTGGCGAACAAGGTCGCCGGCGTGCGCGCCGTCAACGCGCACGACGCGCAGGAGGCCGAGATGTCCCGCCGCCACAACGACGCGAACGTCGTGACGCTGTCCGGCTCGCGGCTCGGGCCGGGGGAGGCCGACGCGATCGTCAAGGCGTTCCTGCGAACCGAGTTCGAGGGGGGCAGGCACGCCCGCCGGGTGGGTCAGATAACGCGCCTCGACGGCTCCGGCTGAGTGGTACCCTCGGTGGCGTCGCAACTGGCGCCGCAGAGGGGGAATCAACCTCCGGGGAGCGACCAGCAGTACAACAGCCGCGCGCCTGGGCACCGATCGTCACCGCCGCCGTCCAAGGAGACGCCATGCCCGACCTGCCCGCCGACTTCTTCTCCCGCCCGCTCGCCGAGGTGGACCCCGAGATCGCCGCGGTGCTCGGCAACGAGCTCGAGCGCCAGCAGCGCACGCTGGAGATGATCGCCAGCGAGAACTTCGTCCCGCAGGCAGTGCTCGAGTGCCAGGGCAGTGTGCTCACGAACAAGTACGCCGAGGGTTACCCCGGCAAGCGCTACTACGGCGGCTGCGAGCACGTCGACGTCGCCGAGCAGCTCGCGATCGACCGCGCGAAGGAGATCTTCGGCGCCGAGCACGTCAACGTGCAGCCGCACGCCGGCGCTCAGGCCAACTCCGCCGTCTACCACGCGCTGATGGCGCCCGGCGACGTCCTGATGGGGCTCGCGCTGCCGCACGGCGGCCATCTGACGCACGGCATGAAGATCAACGTCTCCGGCCGCCTGTACGACATCGCGGCCTACGAGGTCTCGCCCGACACGTATCGCATCGACATGGACGAGGTGGAGCGGATCGCGAAGGAACGCCGGCCGAAGGTGCTGCTGGCGGGCTGGAGCGCGTATCCGCGCTTCCTGGACTTCGAGCGCTTCCGCGCGATCGCCGACGAGGTCGGCGCGCTGCTGGTCGTCGACATGGCGCACTTCGCCGGCCTCGTCGCGGCGGATGAGCACCCGAACCCGGTCCCGCACGCCGACGTCGTCACGACCACGATTCACAAGACGCTTGGCGGCGCACGCGGCGGCATGATCCTTTGCCGTGAGGAGCACGCGAAGGCCATCAACTCGGCCGTGTTCCCGGGCCAGCAGGGCGGGCCGCTGATGCACGTGATCGCGGGCAAGGCGGTGGCGCTACGGATCGCGCAGACCGAGGCGTTCAAGGAGCGCCAGCGCAGGACGGTGGAGGGCGCGAAGCTGGTCGCGGAAGCGCTGCTCGAGGCCGGTCACGGTGTCAACGTGCTGACGGGCGGCACCGACGTGCACCTCGTGCTCGTCGACCTGCGGGACAGCGAGATCGACGGCAAGCAGTCGGAGGACCGGCTGCACGAAGTCGGCATCACCGTCAACCGCAACGCGGTTCCGTTCGATCCGCGCCCGCCGATGGTCACGAGCGGCCTGCGCGTCGGCGCGAGCGCGCTCGCGACGCGCGGGCTCCAGGCGGACGACTTCAGGGAGGTGGGCAAGATCATCGCCACCGCCCTGACGCCGGCGTTCGAGGCCGAGAAGGCGCAGCTCGCCGAACGGGTCAGCGCGATCGCCGACCGCTACCCGCTCTACGAGCAGCTGGCCGCGCCCACGCCCGTGTAGACCGCCCCGCGGCGTAGGCTGCGTCGCGCATGGACGAGCGCGATGCCGTCTTCGCATTCGCCGTCGCCTTCGCGACGACGGCGGTGCTGACGCCGCTCACCGCGCGCTTCGCCAGGCGCGTCGGTGCTGTCGATCAACCGAAGGCGCGCGGGCTCGGCGCCGGTTCGACGCCGCTGCTCGGCGGCCTCGCCATGCTCGCGGCCGTCCTCCTTGCGGCGGCCCTGCTGCTCGATCCGACACCGCGCGTCGACGACCGCATCGAGGGGATCCTGCTTGGCGCGGTGGCGATCGCCGCGATCGGCGGACTCGACGACCGCTTCGACCTGCCGCCGTGGCTCAAGCTCCTGGGCCAGGCCGCCGCTGCGACCATCCCCGTCGCGAAAGGGGTCGAGGTCGAGAACATCACGTTCCCGTTCGTCGGCGCGGTCGACTTCGGCGATGCGGGTGGCCCGCTGACCGTGGCCGGCCTCGTGGCGATCATGAACGTCGTCAACCTGTCGGACGGCGTCGACGGGCTCGCCGCGGGCGTCTGCGGGATCGCCGCGATCGCGTTCGCGGTCATAGCGTTCGACCTCGACCGCAACTACGCGGGCGTCCTGGCCGCGATCACGGCCGGGGCGGCGCTCGGCTTCCTGATCCACAACTTCCATCCGGCGAGCGTCTACATGGGGGACTGCGGCTCGAATCTGCTGGGGCTGTTGTTGGGGTGCATCGCCGTCGAGGGCGCGGTCAAGACCCAGGCGATCCTCGCCCTGCTGTTCCCGCTCGTAGTCCTGGCCGTGCCCTTCCTCGACACGACGTTCGTCCTGCTCAAGCGGATGAAGTACCGGCGCCCGATCTACCAGGGGGATGCCAACCACTTCCACCACCGCTTCAGCCGCATCGGGTTCAGCCAGCGGCGTACCGTGGGCTACCTCTACGCCTGGACCGTAACGCTCGCCGCGTTCGCGGTGGCGCTCCGCTTCGTTCCCTACTCGGACAACAGCGGCAATCTGCACGCCGGCTGGTCGCTGGTGATCGCCGCGCTCGGGCTGCTCGTGGTCGCCGCCAGCATCTACCTGGTCTACGTCCTCGAGATCCTCAAGTTCAGGCGGCTGGACGCCACGCGCCTGCGCCGGTTGCGTCCCGAGACGACCGATGAAGAAATCGACGCGGACGTGGAGCTGCGGATGGAGACCGGTGAGTTCGAGGCCGTCCGGCGCGAAACCGAGGAGTTCGAGGCGCTCGGGCGGCGTGAGGGCCGCTAGACGCGTCCGTAGACGGCGCGCGTGTAGATGCCGGCCATCGCCTCGACGACCTCGTCGAGCGGCAGCGCCTCGTCCTGGACGAGCTGCTGGTAGAAGGTGCGCTCCGCCATCCACGTCAGCGCGAACGCCACCGATCGCGCCGGCATCTGGGGCGCCCTGCCGGCCGCCTGCTCGGTCTCGATGCGCCGCTGCGTGGCCTCGACGTAGCGGTCGAGCAGGCCGCGCCAGAACGCGGCTATCTCCTCGTCGTATGTGGACACCTCGACGATCGCGCGCAGCAGCGTCCCGTGCTCGCGGTACATGGCGGCGACGTTGCCCAGCGCCGCGCGGATGTCTTCCTCGGGGTCGCCGGCGCCGTGCCACCAGATGTCGGCCTGCTGGTAGAGCAGGTCGCTCACGTCGCCGGCGAGCTGCATCAGCAGGTCCCGCTTGTCGCGGAAGTAAAAGTAGAACGCGGTGCGGCTGATGCCCGCACGCGTCGCGATCCGCTCGACGTTGAGATCGGCGAAGGATGCGCCCTCGGCGAGCAGCTCCTCGAGCGCTCGCTGCGTCGTCGCCTGGATCTGCGCTCGCTTCGCTGTCGGCGCACCCTCCCGTGCGGACACGTTCATCGCCCTCAGGTTACCGACTTGACACTCTGTCAAATTTTGCCGTACGATTCCCGCATGCCCCATCTCCTAGAGCTCACGTCGCAGGGCGACGTCGGCACAATCAGCGACGAATCCCAGCTCAGCAAGGTCAAGTTGATGAACCCGCAGCAGCTCTACGAGCTGTGGGAGCGCCAGCCGTGGCAGGCGCACTCGATTTCGTTCGAGCAGGACATTGCCGACTGGCAGGCGCTCGACCCCGCCGAGCGCGACCACATCGCCTGGAACCTGTCGTCGTTCTTCATCGGCGAGGAGCGCGTGACGACACAGTTTTCGGGGCTCGTGCGCGCGTACGAGTCGCAGGGCGAAGAGGCGTTCCTGACGACGCAGCAGGTCGACGAGGCGCGCCATGCCCAGCACTTCAACCGCTTCTACGAGCAGGTCGTGGGCTACGACGGGACGTTCGAAGCGCGCCTCGAGCGCGCTCGCGAGGACCTCAACGACGCCTTCCTAGTGCTGTTCGACCAGCACCTGGTCGACGCGCAGGAGCGCCTGCTCGCGGACCCGAAGGACATCAACGCGAAGATCGACTTCGTCACGACGTACCACATGGTCATCGAGGGCACGCTCGCGCTGACCGGGCAGAACTTCATCACGCAGGTCCTCGAAGAGCGGGGGATCTTTCCGGGCTTCCTCGAGGGCTTTCGCAAGATCTCCCAGGACGAGCACCGTCACGTCGCCTACGGCACCTGGTTCCTGCAGACCAAGTGCCGCGACGACGAGGCCAACCGCAAGCGCGTCCAGGACAAGCTGATGGAGCTGCTGCCGGTCGCCGCCGGCGTTCTGGTGCCGCCCGGATTCTCGCTCGGCGACCAATACGAGATCCTCGGCATCCCGAGCGACGAGGTGAACCAGTACGCGTTCACGGCCCTCAGCCGGCGCCTGAAGGTGATCGGGATCCCGCTGCCGGCGGCGGTCGCCGCATGACGACAGCCGTCGCACAACTCTGGATCTGCGAGGCCTGCGGCGTGGTCTACGACCCGGCCGAGGGCGACCTCGACGGCGGCATCCCACCCGGAACCGCGTTC
Source organism: uncultured Conexibacteraceae bacterium (assembly GCA_963832195.1). Lineage (GTDB taxonomy): Bacteria > Actinomycetota > Thermoleophilia > Solirubrobacterales > Solirubrobacteraceae > Baekduia. Next base: position 344,900 of record CAWHTH010000002.1, on the reverse strand, counting down.
GAAGACATCCCGGACAGCTGGAGCTGCCCCGTGTGCGGCGCGCGCAAGCGCGACTTCGTGCCGTACGCCGGTTGAGGCGCCCCGCGCGCTGGGGGTCTGCGGAGAAACGGGCCACCATGGCCCGAAAGTCCGCACACCCCCTCGTCGGGCACGAACGGCGGGGACGAAAGACCCACAACCCGTGGCGGCCTCCCTCCCTAAGTGCCATCCGTAAGCGCGCCGCGGCGCGCGAGCACGCGCGCTGAGCGCCACCGCCGCCTAGTACGGCAGATCCGGCTTCCCGCGGCCCCAGTGCTCGCGGATCCGGTCGGGCAGCTCGTTGCCGCCCTGGGCGAAGTGCTCGATGTCGACCTCGAGGAAGAGGGCGGTCGCGTCGGCGATCAGCTTGCCGTCCTCGCGCATCTCGCATGACAGAAAGAGCTTGCGGCCTTCGACGCGATCGATCCACGCCTCGATCGCGAAGTCGCGGCCCAGGAACGCGGGCGCGCGGTAGTTGACCTCGAGCTTGGCCGTGACGGCCGGTCGCCGCAGGACGACGAGCAGCGTGCCGATCGTGTCGTCGAGGACCGTCGCGACCGCGCCGCCGTGCGCAAAGCCGGGCGCGCCCTGGTGGCGCTCGTCCAGCCGGCAGGTCGCGTAGGCGCGCTCGTCGTCGATCTCGAACCGCAGCCCGTGCGAGCCGGTGTTCTCCTCGCCGCAGCCGACGCAGTGGGGGTGATGGGCGCTGACCTTGCGCATGGGGCGCCGTTCATACCGGATCCCGACAGCGAGCCTGCGCCCGGATCGTCGCGCTGGCTCTACCATCTCCGCTCGCCCGCTGGGGGCTTAGGCAGGAAGGCAGAGCGGCGGCGGCGCTGAAGGAAAGCGCGCCCGCTGCCGAAACACCTGGGAATCGATGATTGGCCGGCTCGTAAAAGTGTCGCTGCTGACCGTGGCGCTGTTCGCCTCGGCGCCTGCGGCTGCGCCCGCACTCCAGCTCGGGATCGGCGACCAGAAGACCGACATGTTCGGCGACCCGCTGTTCCGGTCGCTGGAGATCCGCCACGCGCGCATCGCGGTGAGCTGGGACGTGCTCGGGCATCGGTGGCAGCGCGACGCGCTCGACCACTGGCTAGAGGGCGCCAAGCAGGCGGGCGTCGAGCCGCTGGTCGGCTTCTGGCACGCCAAGGGTGACCGCCGCCGCGTGCTGCCCACGCCCGAGCGCTTCAAGTACGAGTTCCGCCGCTTCCGCGCGCGCTACCCCTGGGTGCGGAACTTCGCGGTGTGGAACGAGGCCAACCACTGCGGCGAGCCGACCTGCCATCGCCCGCGGCTGGTCGCCTCCTATTACAAGGCGTTGCGCAAGGAGTGCCCGTACGTCTGCAAGATCCTCCCGGCCGAGCTGCTCGACATGCCCAACATGAAGTGGTGGGTCAAGGAGTTCCTGCGCGCCGCGAAGGTCCAGCCGGCGTACTGGGGCCTGCACAACTACCTCGACGCCAACCGCTTCCGCACGAGCGGGACGCGCACGCTGCTGGAGCTGACGACCGGGCGCATCTGGTTCACGGAGACCGGCGGCATCGTCAAGCGCCGCCGCCGCAACCCGCACAAGGTCGCATTCGAGGAGTCGCCACGTCACGCGGCGGAGGCGACGCGGTGGGTGTTCGACCGGCTCGTGCCGCTCAGCACCCGCATCACACGCGTCTACCTCTACCACTGGAACGCGCCGCGCAAGGCGGAGAACTGGGACTCCGCGCTGATCGACAAGTACGGGCGCCCGCGGCCCGCCATGCGTGTGCTGCGCCGCGAGCTCCTCGCGCAGTCCGCCGCGCGCCGCGCGGGCGCCGGCGTGGCCCGCAGCCGCTAAGCCGCGTGCGGCTCGCGCTGATCGAGCTCGATTAGGGCTCAGGCAGGTGCGGAGGCGTGACGCCGGACGCCTTGCTCCCGCGCGGGCGGATCACCTCGTAGACGTCGGCCGCGAGCGCGCCGACCACGGTGCGCAGCCACGCGCGCTCCTCGTCCGAGGCCACCGCCATCCGCGCCTCCGCCCAGCGCGCGAGCGCGCGCCGGCTTCCGACCGCCAGCAGCGGCCCGCAGATCGCGTAGCGCCCGTCCTCGAGCACGACGAGTGAGCCCGCCACGTCGCGCCGGATGCGCAGCTGGTCGACTACCTCCAGTTCGCGCACGCGCTCGGGTCGCGTGGGATCGCCGTCGTCATCCAGCCACGGCCTCACGGTGAGCACCGGCGTCGCCCCGCGCCGCGTGGTGCGCCGCCGCAACGCCGGGCCGACGGGGCCGGAGCGCCAGCGGAACGCGAGCTCGGTCACCTCCCGCGCCGCCTCCTCGCGATAAAGGACATGCAGCCGGTCATCCGCGCGCACGACCGTCGACCCGCGCGGTGGCACCGCCTGGCCCTCGCGGACGATCACGTTGACTACCGCCTCGCGGGGGAGGCCGAGGTCGCGGACCCGCAGGCCGACGATCGCATCGCTCGGCGCGACCGGGAACTCGAGGACCTCGGCGCCGAGACGGCGGATCGTGCCGGCCTCGGCGAGCGGCCGGGGCAGGGCGGGCTCGTCGGTCGTGACGCCGAGCCGGTCCGCCAGCGGCTCGAACGTCGAGCCCTGCAGCAGCGTCGACAGCAGCACGGCGAAGAACACGATGTTGAAGAACGTGAGGCTCTCCGGCACCCCCTCGATGACGGGGAACGTCGCCAGCACGACGGGCACCGCGCCGCGCATGCCCGCCCAGCCGAGCACCAGGCGCTCCGCGCTCGAGAACCGGAACGGCAGCGTCGCCAGGAACGTCGCGACCGGCCGCGCGATGAACATCACCACGATCGCGAGCACCGTGCCCTCGACCGCCACATCGCCGAGCTCGGACGGGAAGACGAGCAGGCCCAGGGTCAGGAACATGGCGAGCTGCGCGACCCATGCAAGCCCTTGGTGGAACGTCGCGACGGTCTGCTGCGCCGGCAGCGGAGCGGTGCCGAGCGCCAGGCCCACGATATAGACGGCCAGGAAGCCCGAGCCACCGAGTGAGTCGGCGAGCCCGAACGCGAGCGCCGCCGTGGCCAACGAGGCCACGGGGTACAGCCCGCCGGTCGCCAGCCGCGCACGCCGCAAGCCCTGGACTGCGAGCCAGCCCACGGCGAGACCGGCCGCGAGACCGACCGCGAGCTGCTCGACGAACAGCACCGCCATGTCGCCGATGCCGTAGTCCGGCTTCTGCACCCAGTCGATGAACCCGAGCACGAGCAGGATCGCGACGGGGTCGTTGAAGCCGGACTCGCCCTCGAGCGTGCGGGCCAGCCGGCGGCGCAGCGTCGACTCGCGCAGCAGTGCGAAGACCGCCGCGCCGTCGGTGGACGCCACGATCGAGCCGATCAGCATCCCCTCGACCGTCGAGAGGTCGAACAGCCACGACGCCGCGAAGCCGGCGATCACGGCGGTTACGAGCGTGCCGACGGTGGCCAGCGCGAGCGCCGGCACGAGCGTGGGGCGGATCTCGGGCAGCCCCGCCGTCAGGCCGCCCTCGAACAAGATCAGCGCGAGCGCGATGATCCCGATCGTGCGCGCGAGCTCGTAGTCGTCGAAGTGGATCCAGCCGGTGCCGTCCGAGCCGATGGCCATGCCGATCGCGAGGAACAGGACGAGGCCCGGTATGCGCAGGCGGCCGGCCGCGAGCGACGCGAGCAGACCCGTGGCGAGCAGCGCTCCTGCAACGAGGATCTGCTCGCCGTCACCCATTGGCGCAGGCTATTCAGGTCACGCGGATGTGGACTGCGCGGCTGTGCAGCACGCGCCCGCCCGGCGAGCGCCACGCGAGTCGCACCAAGCCGGAGCGGCGTGGGCGCACGCGTGCTTCCAGGTAGCCGCGGCGCGGCTCGGTCAGGACGCTCGCGAGCCGTCGCCAGCGGCGGCGGCCGTCCTGGCGCAGCTCGATGCGAACGCGCTGGCGCACGCCGTTGCGGCCGGGGCGGATGAAGCCCCACACCGCCATCCGCCTGCCGCGGCGGACTGCGCGGTTGCGGATGTGGATCGGGAGCCGGTACGCGTAGTAGGCCGGCTTGCGCTTGCGGTGCACGGTCTCAAGCCCGCTCTGGAACGTCGCCCCGTAGCGCTCGATGCGCGTGCTGCCGGCGCCCGGGCGGTCGTCGACGAGCAGGAACTGCGTCAGCGTGCGCACGCCCGGGTTGCGCCACGCGAGCCATTCGGACTCGTTGAGGTACGCGGCCTGGTTCGTGCGCGTCACGCCGAGCGGGTCGGGCGGGTTGGTCTGGTAGCCGAACTCCGTCAGGTAGAGCGGCATGCGCCGCTCGTTGTGCGGGAACGGCTGGTTGTAGCGGCCGAACACGCGCCGCATCAGCGACGAGAGGTCGTTGATGTTCGCGATCGTGAAGAAGTCCGGGTCCACGGGCCGGCGCGACGGCGGCTGCGTCAGCTCGTACGGATGGTGGGCGTACCCGCTGATGCGAAACAGCCCCTGGTGGGCCGCGACGAACTGGTTGCCCTGATCCGTCGTGGGGCAGCCCTGGCTGACGGCCGTCTCCCCGGTGAGGAACTGAGCGGTGTCGTCGAGGCAGTAGAGGCGCAGGATGAAGCGCCGCGGCTTCATGGCCCTCGTGACCCCGAGGACGTCAAGCCCCTTCGGCGCAGTCTCGCCGACCAGGATCGTGTCGTCGCCGTGCCCGGTCTCGACCAGCGCCTTGTAGGCGGCGTCGACGAGACCGCGGTAGATGCCGGGCGCCGCCTCGTGGAACGCGCCGTCGCGGGGATCGGCGAGCCACTGCGGCGTCAGCCACGCGCCCTGGTTGGGCTCGTTCCAGATCGACCAGTAGTCGACGCGCGGCAGCGGCCCGTAGCTGCCGCTGTAGCGGATCCCGGCGGCGCGCACGAACTGCTGAAACTCGTTCGGGTCCGGCGCAAACGTCTCGTCGATGTCCGGCCGGTCGGCGGGCGGCGTTCCCGTGGCCCAGTGCGGCGCGGGGGAGGTGACGTTCAGGTTGACGCCGATCCCGCGCAGCGATGCCTGGTAGATGATCTGGTCGTAGCGGTCCCACGCGAACGGCGGGTACGCGCCGGGGTCCGCGGCGTCGAACTCGGGGCGCTCGTTGTTCGTCGGATAGGGCGCGACCAGCTTCCAGAACAGCGAGACGCGGATGCGATCGACGCCGAGGCTGCGCAGCTGGTCGAGCGTGCGGATCAGCGTCTCCCGGTTGCCATAGACGATGAGCTTGTCGTCCTGGAACGTCGACTCCTGCGTCGTCGAGGCGCCCGCCGGTGCGGCGGTGACGAGTAGCACGACGGCTGCGAGCAGGGCGCGGCGCATGGGGGATCGTCGAGGGTACCCTGCGCCGCCGTGACCCGCCGCGACCGCCTGGGCCTCGCCGCGATCGTCGTGCTGGCGGCCGCGCTCCGCTTCCCCACGCTCGACGTCCAGAGCTTCTGGGTCGACGAGGCCGCGACCGCCCAGCTGCTTGACGGGTCGTTCGGCGACATGCTCGACGGCGTCGGCGATGACGAGTCGGCGCCGCCGCTGTACTACGTGCTCGCATGGTTGTGGGCGCAGCCGTTCGGCGTCGGCGAAACCGGCCTGCGCTCGCTGTCGGCGCTCTTCGGCGTCGCGGCCGTGCCCGCGGTCTACGCGGTCGGAGCGCGTCTCGCCGGCGTGCGTGCCGGTCTCGTTGCGGCGCTGCTCGCGGCCGTCAACCCGCTGCTGGTCTGGTTCGGGCAGGAGGCGCGCGCGTATGCGCTGCTCGTGCTGCTCACGGCGTTGTCGCTGCTCGCGCTGCTGCGGGCGCTCGAGCAGCCGTCGGGCCGCCGCCTCGCGCTGTGGGCGGTGGTCGCCGCGGCCGCACTGGCAACGCACTACTTCGCGCTGTTCGTGCTGGCCGGCGAAGCGGCGTGGCTGCTGTTCGCGCTCGGGCCGCGGCGTCGTCGCGCTGCTCTCGGGACGCTCGCCGCGCCTGTGGCAGCCGGCCTGGCGCTGCTGCCGATGGCGCTTGACCAGCGGGCGGGGGACCGCGCCGCGTTCATCCGCGAGGACTCGCTGAGCCGCCGCGTCGCGCAAGTCCCGAAGCAGTGGCTGGCCGGCTACGACGCGCCATCCGAGACAGCCCTCGCTCTGATCGCCGGGCTGCTCGCGCTGATCGGCGTGGCGGGGCTCTGGCGCCTGCGCGGCAGCCTGCTCACCCCGATCGGCCTCGTCGGCGTCACCGGCGTCGGCCGCCTGCGCCGCAACACGCTCGCCCTGCTCGCCGCGCTGGGCGCATCGCTGCTGATACCGCTGCTGCTGGTCGCCGTCGACAACGACTACGTGATCACGCGCAACCTGCTGCCCTCGCTTGTCGTCGCGCTCGTCCTGCTGGCCTTGGGGTTCGCAGCGGCCGGGCAGCGCGCGCTGCCGGCGCTGGGCGCGCTCGCCGTGCTCTGGACCGCGACTTCGCTCTCCGTTCAGGCCGGCGCGGAGTACCAGCGCGAGGACTGGCGCGGCGCCGCCGAGGCGCTCGGGCCGCCCGCCGTCCCGCGCGCGGTTGTCGTGTACCCGCCGGGCGGCCGCGTCGCGGCCGAGTACTACCTGCCCGGCGCGCGCATTGCCCGTGGCGAGCGGGTGCAGGAGACCGCGTACTTGGCCGTCTCGGAGCGGGCCGGCGACGACCGCGTCCTGGTCATCCCGGCGGTCGGCCTCGGCCCGGGCGAGCGCATCGTCGTCGAGCGGACGACCGACACCTATTCCGTCCTGGCGAAGCGGACAGGACCGGGCCCCGGCAGGGCTGCTACGAGCCCCGCCGGGGAGACGGTCCTGTTCCAGCCGGGGTGAGCGCTTACGCGACGCCGGCCGGCGGCGGCGTCGGTGCCGCGGGCGCCGCCGGCGTCGCCCCGCCACCGCGCGCGAACAGCAGCACGCTGGTGATCAGGACCCAGACCAGCGAGCCGATGAACCCGACGAAGCCCGCGGGCGTGAAGACCACGAGGCCGAGGGCGATCGCCAGCCAGCCGAGCCACTTCGGCAGCACGCCGTAACGGATTGTGCACAGGCCGCTCGAGAGCAGCAGGATCGCCATCCCCGCGGCCATCGGGATGAAGTCGTTGTCCCACATCGCTTGCATCGTCTGCATCGTGCCGGGCTCCACGTCCTCCACCGCTTCCGACATCGCGAACGACAGCGTCGCGTCGAACAGCACGCCGGACCCCAGGACGATCGCGCCGACGAGGACCATGGTCGGAAGCTCCGAGTCGGGCGCGGCACGCCGGAAGAGGCTCCGCAGATGGTTCGCGAAGAAGAGGAACAGGATCACGCCGACGCCGCCCATCAGCGCGCCCACCGCGATCTCGTCCTTGTTGTCGACGTAGTGGTCGACGATCTTCTGAACGGGCTCGTCGGTGTCGGGCGGCTCGCCCCCGATCAGGAACGATGCCACCAATACGAGGATGAACAGAATGCCCGTCAAGGGCGTGCGGAACATCGGTACGCCACCTCCTCCGGCTGGCAGGGACGACCCGGACGGGTCGCGATTGCCCGCAACGTAGACGGCGGTGCGGATGGCCTTCTGCGACCTCGCGCCGACTGTCACAAAGTTGTTACAAGCTCGCGGTTTCCGGTAGGCTGGACCCGCCGCCAAGGAGACACCGTTCCTCGTCTCCGGAAGGGTCGTCCGGCACCGTTTCGCCCGGGCGTCTAGCGTTCGTTGCCCAGCCAGGCTGGACCCCGCCGCCATGGCCCATTTCGATCACCTCGATCACGACTCGTTCGACGATTCCGTCCCCCGCGGGCGGTTCGGGCGCGGCCGCAGGCCGCGACCCGCGAGGCTGACCCGGATGCGCCTGCGCGGGTCCGTGCACGGACGCGTTCCCGTTCTCCGGAGCCGCCGCAGGAACTACCGGTGTCGGTTCACGCGCTGAGATCCTCCGACCCACTCGCCGCCCTGCGCTGGCTGGACGTCGTGCTGGTGCTGGCGGCGGCGCCGTTCGTGCTGATCGCCGGCCTGCCGGTGCTCGGCTACGCGGTGGGAGCGGGGATGTGGACGCTGCAGCGTGTAGTCGCGGTGGCCGTCGAGCACGCCGCGAAGGCGACCGGCGACTACCGCAAGGCAATCGGCTTCGGCGTCGCCTCGATGATGGTGCGCTCCTGGGTCCTGGCGCTCGCGATCCTCGCGGTCGGCCTCGCGGCGGAGCGGGAAGACGGCCTGACCGCGGCCGTTCTGGTGCTGTTCGCCTTCACGGTCTACTTCGCCATGCACATGATCCTGCGCTCGCTGGAGAAGGGTGAGAGCCGCTCATGACCATGCGCCAGAAGGTGTTCCTGGGTCTCGGCGGCTACGTCGCCATGATCATCGCGTTCGCGGTGATCTTCGGCTGGACGCGCAACGACAACGACGAGTTCCAGCCGCAGAACGAGTTCAAGCTCGACACCTGGCTGGCCCTTCCGGGACCGTTCGACATCAACAAGGCCGTCGTCTACGTCATCGTCGCCGGGATCCTCACTTGCGTGACGATGATCTGGATCGCCAAGCGCATGGAGACGCGGCCCAACCGCGTGCAGACAGCGGTCGAGGCGCTCTACGGGCTGATGCGCGACAACATCACGCGCGGGAACCTCGACCCGCAGATGGCGGCCAAGTGGTTCCCGTTCATCGGCGCGCTCTTCCTCTTCATCTGGTTCTCGAACCTGATCGGGTACATCCCGGTGCCGACGAACACCGAGCACAAGGTCGACATCTTCGGGATCGACGTGCCGGCACTTGCCCTGTTCGCCGCCACCGCGAACCTGTCGATCCCGCTCGTCCTCGCGCTGGTGGTGTTCATCGTCTTCAACACGGTCGGCATCCGTCAGAAGGGCTTCGTCGGCTATCTCAAGAGCTTCGTCCCGGCGGGTGTGCCCGGCTTCCTGCGGCCGTTCATCTTCGTGCTCGAGATCGCGTCGAACTTCATGCGGCTGCTGTCGCTCTCCGTTCGACTCTTCGCCAACATCCTCGCCGGCCACCTGATCATCCTTTTCATGGGCGGGGCGATGGTCGTCCTGCTCGGGATCGAGGCGCTCGGCATCGTCACGTTCCCGCTGGCGATCGCGCTGTTCCTCTTCGAGGTCGGCCTGGTCGCGACGCTGCAGGCATTCATCTTCGCCACCCTGACCGCCATCTACCTCGGCGGCGCCGTCGCCGAGAGTCACTGATTCCAAGGAGCACTCCAAATGGATCTCTCTGTCATCTCCATCCTCGCCCAGGGAGCCGCAGACGCAGCGGCCGCCGAGGGCACGGGTGCGGACGCCGGCAAGGCGATCGCGCTCGGGGTCGGCGGCGGCCTCGGCGCCGTGGGCGCCGGTGTCGGCATCGGCCTCGTCTTCGGCAAGATGATCGAGTCGGTCGCCCGTCAGCCAGAGCTGCGCGACGAGCTCACGAGCCTTCAGTGGCTCGGGTTCGCCCTCACCGAGGCCTGCTTCTTCTATGGGCTGGTCGCGGGCCTGATCGCGTTCTTCCTCTAGGTCGGCACGATGCTCGCGAACCTGGCAAACGTCCTTGTACTGGCGCAGGCCGAGCACGGCGGCGCGGCGGGCGCCGAGGAGGAAGGCGGAAGCTTCCTCGTCGAGCCCGGCCTCGGCCTGATGGTGTGGACGCTGCTGGTGTTCGGGACCTCGATGTACCTCCTCAAGAAGCTCGCGTTCCCGCGAATCGCAGAGGCCCTGGACAAGCGCCAGACGATGATCGAGGACGCGATCGACACCGCCGCGCGGACGAAGGCCGACGCCGAGGACCTGCTCGAGGAGTACCGCGAGCGCCTCAAGGAGGCCCGCGTGCAGGCCGAGGAGATCGTCGCCCGCGCGCGCAAGGCCGGCGAGGAGCACCAGCGCGAGGCCGTCGAGAAGGGCAAGGTCCAGCGCGACGAGCTGATGGAGCAGACGCGCCGCGACATCGAGGCCGAGACGCGGCGCGCGATCCAGGAGATCCGCAACGAGGTCGCGGACCTGACGATCGCGGCCACGGAGAAGGTCACGCGCAAGACGCTCAGCGAGAAGGACCAGGCCAAGTTGGTCGAAGAGGCGCTCGCGGAGCTCGACTTCTCAGCGCTCTCCGGCGAGGGCCGTAGGAACTAGTCGATGGAAGAGATCGCCCAGGTCTACGCGCGGTCGCTGTTCGAGGTCGCTCAGGCGAGCGGCAAGCTCGACCGCGTGCGCGACCAGCTCGGCGAGGTCGCGGACGCGATCGCCTCCAGCAGGGAGCTGCAGACGTTCTTCTTCTCGCCGTACTTCTCGACCGAGGAGAAGAAGGAGGGCCTGGACAAGGCGATCACCGGCGCCGAGGACAGCGTCGCCAACTTCCTCGAGCTGCTGGTGGAGAAGCACCGTATGCCCGCGCTGTTCCGCATCCGGCGCGAGCTCGACCGCTTGTGGCGCGAGGAGAACAAGCTGCTACCCGTGCAGATCACGAGCGCAGTGGAGCTCGACGAGAAGGTCGTCAAGAAGATCGGCGACGAGATCGGCGAGCAGACCGGCCGCAAGGTCGAGCTGACGACGACCGTCGACCCCGACGTGATCGGCGGACTGGTGCTGCGCGTCGGGAACTCGATCCTCGACGCGTCCATCCGCAACCGCCTCGAACAACTTCGCAAGAGCGTGGCAAAGGCCGCATAAAGGACTGAAAGCGAATGCAGATCAAGCCCGACGAGATCACTTCCATCCTCAAGTCCCGCATCGAAGGGCTGGACGAGGGACAGGCCGAGCTGACCGAGGTCGGCACCGTGCTGTCCGTCGGCGACGGCATCGCCCGCATCCACGGGCTCGAGAACTGCATGGCGTTCGAGATGCTCGAGCTGCCGCACGACGTGACCGGGCTGGCGCTCAACCTCGAGTCCGACAACGTCGGCGCGGTGCTCTTCGGCCCGTGGCAGAAGATCGCCGAGGGCGACGTCGTCAAGCGCACGAACCGCCTGCTCGAGATCCCCGTCGGGGAGCAGCTGCTGGGCCGGATCGTCGACCCGCTCGGCATCCCGCTCGACGGCAAGGGCGACATCAACATGGAGGAGACCCGGCCGATCGAGTTCAAGGCTCCCGGCGTCGTGCACCGGCAGCCGGTGAAGGAGCCGATGCAGACCGGCCTCAAGGCGATCGACTCGATGATCCCGATCGGCCGCGGCCAGCGCGAGCTGATCATCGGCGACCGCCAGACAGGCAAGACGGCGATCGCGATCGACACGATCATCAACAACAAGGACTCGGACCTGATCTCGATCTACGTCGCGATCGGGCAGCGGATGTCGACCGTCGTCGGCATCGCCGAGACGCTTGCCGACGCCAACGCGCTGGACCGCACGATCATCGTCGCCGCCCCGGCAGACGAGGCGGCGCCGATCAAGTTCCTCGCGCCGTACGCCGGCTGCGCGATGGGCGAGCATTTCCTCTACAACGGCGGGCATGCGCTGTGCGTCTACGACGACCTGACAAAGCACGCGTACGCGTACCGGCAGATGTCGCTGCTGCTGCGCCGGCCGCCGGGTCGCGAGGCCTACCCGGGCGACGTCTTCTACCTGCACAGCCGCCTGCTCGAGCGCGCAGTGAAGCTGTCCGACGAGCAGGACGCGGGATCGCTGACGGCGCTGCCGATCATCGAGACGCAGGCGGGCGACGTGTCGGCCTACATCCCGACGAACGTCATCTCGATCACCGACGGCCAGATCTTCCTCGAGAACAAGCTGTTCAACGCGGGCGTGCGCCCGGCCATCAACGTCGGCATCTCGGTGTCGCGCGTCGGCGGGAACGCTCAGATCGCGTCGATGAAGAAGGTCGCGGGCCGCCTGCGCCTCGAGCTGTCCCAGTACCGCGAGCTGGAGGCGTTCGCGCAGTTCGGGTCGGACCTCGACCAGGACACGCGGCGCACGCTGGCCCGCGGCGAGCGGCTGGTCAAGACGCTCAACCAGGACGAGCGCTCGCCGATGGCGGTCGCCGATCAGGTCATCCAGGTGTTCGCCGCGACCAACGGGTTCTTGGACCGCATCAACGTCGACCGCGTCGACGAGTTCCTCGAGGGCCTGACCCAGCGCGTGCACTCCGAGGGCGACGACGTCCTCAAGACGATCGGTGAGGGCAGCTGGGAGGACGAGACGGTCGAGCGCGTGCGCTCGATCATCGGCGAATTCGCAGACGACTTCGGCTACGACCTCGACGAGGACGGCGACCCGCTCGCCGAGGGCGAGTCCGAGCGCGTCAAGTCGCGCGACAAGGACAAGGACAAGGACGACGACTCCGAGGACGACGACGACGCGTCGCGCAACGGCGGCGAGCCCGAGGGCGAGGCCGACGACGACAGCGAGGGCAAGTCCAAGGACGACAGCGACGACGAGGACGAAGAGTCCGAGGAGTCCGAGACCGCGAAGGCCTCCGCCTAACCCATGTCAGAGCGGGACATCCGCAACCGCATCTCGTCGGTCCAGAACATCCGCAAGATCACGCGCGCGATGGAGATGGTCGCCGCCGCACGGCTACGCCGCGCGGAACAGCGCATCGAGGCGCTGCGCCCTTACGCGGGCGCGATCAGGCGCATGACCCGCCAGGCGGCGGAGGCGGCCGGCGGCTCGATCTCGAGCCTGCCGATCCTCCAGCAACACGAGTCGGAGAGCACCGTCGGCGTGCTGATGATCACGGCCGACCGCGGCCTCGCGGGCGCGTTCAACTCGCAGATCATCCGCGCCGGCGTGCGCGCCGCGGACGAGTACAGCGGTGACGGCAAGAACCTCCTCTATTACGCGACCGGGCGGCGCGGCGTCTCGTCGCTCACGTTCCGCAAGCGCGAGCCCACCGGCGCGTACGTCGGCTTCACCGACCGTCCGGCGTACGCCAACGCGCGGGAAATCGCGGAGGACGTAATGGCGGCCTATGTGGATGGCAAGGTCGACCGCGTCGAGCTCTTCTACAACGGCTACGTCTCGCCGCTGGTGCAGGAGGTGCGCCGCGAGACGCTGCTCCCGCTCCAGGAGGCCACGATCCTCGAGAGCGACGAGGACGAGGACGAAGAGGACGGGGAGGACACGGGGCACAGCGCGCTCGTCGAGTACGAGCCCGACCCCGAGGTCATTCTCCAGCGCCTCGTCCCGGACTACGTCGAAATCTCCATTTACCGCGCCCTGCTGGAGTCAACGGCCTCCGAGCACGGGGCGCGCATGACGGCGATGCGCAACGCGTCGGAGAACGCGGCCGATGTCATCTCCGACCTGACGCTGGAGATGAACCGGGCCCGCCAGGCCGAGATCACCCAAGAGATCATGGAAGTCGTCGCCGGTGCAGAGGCACTGAGCTAGGAGAACCAAACATGGCTGCAACCGAAGAGACCAAGACCGACGCCAAGGGCAAGGACAACGACAACGGCGAGACCAAGAGCGTTGGCCGCGTCGAGGAGATCCAGGGCGTCGTGATCGAGGCCGTGTTCGCCGACGGGCTGCCCGCGATCTACAACGCGCTCGAGATCGACCGCGGCGACCAGCATCGCCTGGTCTGCGAGGTGCAGCAGCACCTCGGCGACGACCGCATCCGCGCAGTGGCGATGGACTCCACCGACGGCATTGCGCGCGGCACCGAGATCACCGACACCGGCGGGCCGATCACGGTCCCGGTCGGCGAGATCACGCTCGGCCGCATCTTCAACCTGCTCGGCGAGCCGATCGACGAGGGCGACGAGATCGAGGTCGAGGAGCGCTGGCCGATCCACCGCGACGCGCCCGATGTAGAGAACCTCACCCCGACGACCGAGATGTTCGAGACCGGCATCAAGGTCATCGACCTGCTCGCGCCCTACGCGAAGGGCGGCAAGGTCGGCTTGTTCGGCGGCGCCGGCGTCGGCAAGACCGTGCTGATCCAGGAGCTGATCCACAACCTCGCCAAGGAGCACGGCGGCCTGAGCGCCTTCTGTGGCGTCGGCGAGCGCTCGCGCGAGGGCAACGACCTGTGGCTCGAGATGAAGGAGTCGGGCGTCCTCGAGAAGACGATGCTCGTCTTCGGCCAGATGAACGAGCCGCCCGGCGCGCGCATGCGCGTCGCGCTCTCGGGCCTGACGATGGCGGAGTACTTCCGCGACGTCGCCGGCCAGGACGTGCTGCTGTTCATCGACAACATCTTCCGCTTCGTCCAGGCGGGCTCCGAGGTCTCGGCGCTGCTGGGCCGGATGCCGTCGCAGGTCGGCTACCAGCCGACGCTCGAGTCCGAGATGGGCCAGCTGCAGGAGCGCATCACGTCGACGCGCAAGGGCTCGGTGACCTCGGTGCAGGCGATCTACGTGCCTGCGGACGACCTCACCGACCCGGCCCCTGCATCCGTGTTCGCGCACCTCAACGCGACGACGGTGTTGTCGCGCTCCATCTCGGAGAAGGGCATCTACCCCGCCGTCGACCCCCTCGACTCCACGTCCACCATCCTCAAGGCCGACATCCTCGGCGAGGAGCACTACAACGTCGCCAACGAGGTCAAGAGCGTGCTGCAGCGCTACAAGGAGCTGCAGGACATCATCGCGATCCTCGGCATCGACGAGCTCTCGGACGAGGACAAGGTCACCGTTCAGCGGGCGCGCAAGATCGAGCGTTTCCTGTCGCAGCCGTTCAACGTCGCCGAGCAGTTCACGGGCACGCCGGGCGCCTACGTCCCGATCGGCGAGACCGTGCGCTCGTTCAAGGAGATCCTCGAGGGCAAGCACGACGAGCTGCCCGAGTCGGCGTTCCTGCTCAAGGGCACGATCGAGGACGTCGTCGAGGCGGCGAAGGGCTAGGAGCGCAGCGTGGCCCACGAGAAGTTCCGCGCGGAAGTCCTGACCCCGGAGGGGAAGGTCTTCGACGACGAGGTCGAGCAGATCTCGACGCGTACCGCCGTCGGCTCGATCGGCATCCTCGCGCGCCATCAGCCGCTGCTCGGCCTGGCCGAGCCCGCCGAGCTGCGCCTGTACCGCAGCGAATCCGACGTCGTCTCGTACGCCCAGGGCGAGGGCTACATCCAGGTCGCCGACTCCGGCGTCCTGATCCTGGTCGAAGAGGCCGTCGACCCCTCGGAGCTGGACAGCGGCGACCTCCAGGACAAGCTGCGCTCCGCCGAGGAGCGCATCTCCAGCTGCGAGCCCGGCAGCGAGGAGCGCCGCGTCGCGGAACGCGACAAGCGCCGCTGGGAGACGTTCCTGGCGATCGCGTCGGGCGGCTCTGAGCACTAGACCGGCGCGGTGGCGTTCCGCTCGGCGCCCTTGTGGTGCACCGGCGCTTGCTCGTCGGCACCGAGGGAGGGAGTGCGCCCTAACGCGCGCGGTTTGGCTCTTTCGCAACCGCTTTCCGGCGGCGGCCGGTGCCGGCGGGCGCCGTGGCGAGTAACGCTCGCATAGCGAACACAAATCGCCATTGCGACTCGCGGGCGGCGCGACCGCGCGCGGGAACTGGTTGCGACTTAGCCAATTCGCAACAGGCTCGCCCTCCCTCGGTGCCATTCCGCGAGCGCTCGCACTCCGCAAGCAACGGACTGGGCGCCACGACCGCGAGCATGGCGGGACCGGCGGGCGTGTGGGCCCGCCGGCCGCCGCCGCCGAGCGCCCCCCGCGCCCGGCGGAGCCCTCTAGAAGTCTTCTGGCAGCAGCAGGTCTGAATCCAGCGCCTCGACGAACGCGTCGATTTCGTCCATGAAGCGCGACAGCTCGCAGATCTCCAGGGCCGTGTTGATCGACGCCGACTGGCGGTCGAGTTCGCGGTCCAGGAGCTCCATCTCGCCGCCGGTCAGCCAATCCAGGCGATGACAGCCGCAGTTGGCGCACTCCAGGTCGAGCAGACACGCCCCGTCGGGATGCGAGTCCAGCATCGCGCACGGCGCCACGAAAGGCCGGTCGCAGACCGGACACACGTGGAGCCCCGAGCGCTCCCTGAGCGGAGTCCTTTCCTCCCCCATGCCCCCTCCAACGGGCAACGTTCGCACAGTTTGCGGCTACAAACCAGTGTGTCGCGCGAATGCGCTCTGGTTTACGGAGCGACTCCTGACGAGGGATGAAGAGGTTCAGGCACGCGTGATGCCCGCTGAGGCGACGCCCTGCTCGAGGATGTCGAGCCCGAACGCCTCCACCGGGCCGAGCGCGCCGCTGCCGGCGATGCCGTGATCGCACGTCCGCATCGCGGCCCACGCCAGCATCTCGGCGGTGAAGCTGTAGCCGTCGGCGCCCGCGAGGCGCACCTCGGCGAGCACGCGCCCCGAGGGGTCCAGCGCTTCGGCGAGGACGTACGAGCCGGACTGCGCGCGCTCCTCGGCGTCGGGCCCGCCGGTCGAGCCCTTCACGAACCTGTTCGCCAGCGTCTGCGCGACGGCCTTGGCGCCCGGCACCTTGAAGGCGAGCGCGGTCGTCATCGAGAACGCCTGCATCGGGCGCGACGCCGAGCCGAACCAGCCGAGGTAGACGCCGACGTCGCGCAGGCCGCTGTAGATGCTGGGGAGCGCGAAGTGCTCGGAGGTGCCGACGCTGACCGCTTCGCGCTCGCGGCCGCGGACCTCGAACCGGCGCAACCGCCGAGCCGGGCGCTCCGTCACGATGCGCCCGTCGCGCCACGCGAACGCCGGCTCGGTCAACGCGCCGGCCAGCGAGGCAGCCGTCCCTCCACTCGGTCGGTTGCGCCCGGTGGCGAAGTAGCCGATCTCCACTGCTCGTGCCGGCTCGCCGGCCTCGCGCAGCGCGAGCGCTGCGGCCAGGTTCCCCGGCACCCAGTCGAAGCCCATCGCCGTGAGCAGCGCACAGCCGGCGCGCTCGGCGCGCGGGCCGAACGATTCGAAGACGTCGCGGATGAACTGCGTCTCGCCCGTGGAGTCGAGGTAGTTCGCTCCGGCGCCTATCGCCGCCTCGAGCGCGGGGCCGCCCCAGCGCGCGAACGGCCCGACGGTGGTGACCAGCACGTCGCCCGGGTCGACCAGCGCGCGCACGGTCTGCGGCCGTTCGACGTCGGCGATCGCCCAGTCCAGGCCCCCGAGCTCGTCGGCCAGCGCGCTGACCTTCGCCTCGCTGCGGGCCGCCAGGACGGGCCGCGCGCCACGGCCCGCAAGGGCGCGCGCCGTCAGCTCACCGGTGTAGCCGGTGGCTCCGAACAGGACGATGCGCCCGGGCATGGCCCGCTAGCCTAGAAGGGGATGGACGAACGCGTCCTGGCCGAGCGCCTGATCACCTACGACACCTCGACGCTCGACGGGCTCCGCGCCGCCGCCGGATTCGTGAAGGGCTGGCTCGAGTCGCGCGAGCTCGACGTCCGCGACCGCGATCACGAGGGCCTGCCGGTGATCCTCGTCGACGTGGGCCCGGCCGACGGCCACTCGGTGATCTTCCACGGCCACCTCGACGTCGTCCCGGCCTTCCCAAACCAGTTCGAGCCGCGCGTGGAGGGCGACCGCCTGATCGGGCGTGGCGCATATGACATGAAGGGCGCGCTCGCGGCGATGATGTGCGCTGTCCGCGACGTCGCCGAGCAGGACAAGGTGCGCGTGCGCTTCGTGTGCGTTCCTGACGAGGAGGCCGAGGACGTCACTAAGCGCTCGACGGACACGCTCGTCGCCGAAGGTCTGCGCGCCGACTTCGCGATCACCGGCGAGCCGACCGACCTCCACATCGGCGTCCAGGCGAAGGGCGTGCTCGCGGTCCGCGTCGAGGTCCAGGGCATCGCGGCCCACGGCTCGACGCCGTGGCTCGGCGACAACGCAATCCTCAAGGCGCACGACGCGTTCCGGCGCATCGAGACGCTGCCGTTCTCGCGCGAGTCCTCCGACCTCTTCGACAGGCCGTCGATCAACCTCGCGCGCATCCAGGGCGGCGACGCGTTCAACAAGGTCCCCGACCGCTGCCTGATGGATGTCGACATCCGCTTCCTGCCGACGCAGGACCCCGGCGACCTGCTCGCGCAGATCCGCGCGATCCCCGACGTCGAGGTCGTCAAGTGCTTCACGCGCGCGCCGGCCGTCGTCTCGCGCCGCAACCCGCACGTCGGCGCGCTGCGCGACGCCGTCGGCCAGGCGATCGAGGGCGAGGCGCTCAGCATCGGCCGCGACGGTGCGTCCGACGCGATCTCGTTCCTCGAGGCCGGCATCCCGGCGGTCGAGTTCGGGCCGATCGGCGGCGGCCACCACGGGCCGGGGGAGTGGGTTTCCGTCTCGTCGCTCGCGCGCTACCGCAAGGCGCTCGGCGACTTCGTGCACGGTCTCCCCGCCTGGCTCGAGCGACACGACGGCGAAGGACCCGACCTGCGCGCCGTCGAAGGTGGGCTTGCGTGAGCGCGCTGCCGCACGAAGAGCCTGCCCCGCGGCTGGCGTGG
The DNA here is from genome assembly GCA_963832195.1 of uncultured Conexibacteraceae bacterium. Classification (GTDB taxonomy): domain Bacteria; phylum Actinomycetota; class Thermoleophilia; order Solirubrobacterales; family Solirubrobacteraceae; genus Baekduia. Next base: position 326,631 of record CAWHTH010000002.1, on the reverse strand, counting down.
GTGATGTACAAGCGCTTCGCCCTGGGCGCCGTGATCGTGTTCGCGCTCGCGGCGGCGTCGACCGCGACGGCGCTGCTGCTGGAGGTCAAGGGCGCCGCGCAGATCTTCGACCGCGCGTCGATCCCGATCCCCGGCATCAACGAGGAGGGGATCCTTGACGACGTCGACCCGGGCGGGCCGCAGACGCTGCTCGTGCTCGGCTCCGACCGCCGCTACATCGACATCAAGCAGAAGAACCCGACGCGCTCGGACACGATCATCCTCGTGCGCCTCGACCCGTCGAAGGGTGCGACAGCGGTCATGTCGCTGCCGCGCGACCTGAAGGTGGAGATCCCGGGACACGGGACCGACAAGATCAACGCCGCCTACGCGTACGGCGGGCCGAAGCTGTCGGTCCGCACGATCCGCAGCATGCTGGCTGCGGTGTCGCCGACCGGCAGCTTTCCGATCCATCACGTCGTGAACGTGAACTTCGGCGGCTTCAAGCGCGCCGTGAATCGTCTCGGCTGCGTGTACGTCGACGTCGATCGCAAGTACTTCAACGACAACAACCCGCCGTTCGGGGGCGGGCCGAACTACGCGACGATCGACGTCAAAGCGGGCTACCAGAAGCTCTGCGGCCAGGACGCGCTCGACTTCGTGCGCTACCGCCACTTCGACTCCGACCTAGTGCGCGCGGCGCGCCAGCAGGAGTTCCTGCGTCAGGCCAAGGAGCAGGTAGGCGTCTCGAAGCTCTTCAACGACCGCAGGGAGCTGCTGCGGATCTTCGCGCGCTACACGCAGACCGACATCCGCGGCACGACCGCGATCCTCCGGCTGATCAAGCTCGCCGTTGAGTCGGCCCAGCACCCGGTGCGAGAGGTCCAGTTCCCCGGCGAGGTGACCGGCACGTACGTGCAGGTCTCCGACACGAGACTGCGACGAGCGGTCGACCAATTCCTCAACGCGAAGGGCTCGCCCGGGCCGCGCGGCACGGCCAAGAAGGGCCGGTCGGCAAAGCGGCGCAAGGGTGCACGCCGGTCGTCGACGCTCCCGCCGGGAATGTTGCTGGCAAAACGCATCGGTGAGGACCAGGCGATCCGGTTGGCGACCAAGGTCAGCTTCCCGGTGTACTACCCGAAGGCGATCCTGGCCGGTGGCCAGTATCTCCCCAACCACGCACGCGCCTACGACCTCTACGACCGCGGCCACCACCGCTACCGCGCGTACCGGATCGTCGTCGAGACAAACCTCCGCGGCCAGTACTACGGGGTCCAGGGCACGACCTGGAAGGCGCCGTCGATCCTCGACAACCCGTCCGAGCGCCGCCGCATCCGCGGGCGCACGTACGAGCTGTTCTTCGACGGCGACCGCCTGCGGCTCGTCGCGTGGCGCACGAAGCGGGCGGTCTACTGGGTCTCGAACTCACTCCTGCAGACCGTGCGCAACCGCCAGATGCTCGCGCTGGCGACCTCGCTGAGCCGGATCGGCCAGAAGTAGGCGCGGGCGGAGGCGCTAGCCTCCGGCGCCTCGAATGGCGCCCCGTGAGCCCATCGGAGTCATCGGAACCGGCTACGTCGGCCTGGTCACCGCTGCCGGCTTTGCAGAGCTCGGCAACGAGGTCTGGTGCATTGACATCGACGCCGAGAAGATCGAGGCACTCAACCGCGGCGAGATCCCGATTTACGAGCCCGGGCTGAAGGAGCTCGTCGAGAAGAACCGCGACCGCATGCACTTCTCGACGGCGATCTCCGAGGCGCTCGAGGCCGCGCGACTGCTGTTCGTGGCGGTCGGAACGCCGCCGACGTACTCCGGCGACGCCGACCTCAGTGCGGTGCACGCCGTGGTGAACTCGATGCCCGTGTCGGACCACCACGCGCTGGTCATGAAGTCGACGGTGCCCGTGGGGACCGGCGCGGCGATCAAGCGCCTGTTCAAGCAGACCGGCAAGGAGGAGTTCCGCTACGTCTCGTGCCCGGAGTTCCTCAAGGAGGGCACCGCGGTCGCGGACTTCCTCGCACCGGATCGCGTCGTCGTAGGCGACGACGGCGATTGGGCCGGCGACGCGGTCGTGGAGCTCTACGCGCCGCTGAACGCGCCGCTCGTGCGCACGGACATCGCCAGCGCGGAGATGGTCAAGCTCGCTTCCAACGCGTTTCTCGCCACGAAGATCTCGTTCATCAACGAGATCGCGAACGTGTGCGAGGAGACGGGCGCGGACGTGGTCGAGGTCGCGAAGGGCATGGGCCTCGACGACCGCATCGGCCCGAAGTTCCTGCAGGCGGGCCTTGGCTTCGGGGGCTCGTGCTTTCCCAAGGATGTCCAGGCCCTCAAGCAGCTCGCCGGTAACTCGGGCTACCACTTCCAGCTGCTGAGCTCGGTCATCGAGGTCAACGAGCTGCAGAAGCGGCGCGTCGTCGGCAAGCTGCACAAGCACCTCGGGTCGCTGGTGGACCGCAGGATCGGCCTGCTCGGGCTCGCGTTCAAGCCGAACACCGACGACATGCGCGAGGCGACGTCGCTCGTGCTCAGCGCGCGGCTGCAGGCCGCGGGCGCGCACGTGCAGGCCTTCGATCCGATCGCCGAGGACGAGGCGCGCAAGCTGATCACCGGGATCGACTTCGCGGACGACGCGCTCGGCGCCGTCCGCGGAGCCGACGCGATCGTGCTGGTCACCGAGTGGGACGAGTTCCAGAACCTCGACTGGAAGGCCGTGGCCGAGGCGATGGACGGCACGCTCGTCATCGACGGTCGTAACGCACTCGATCCCGGCGCGGTCACCGCGGCCGGCCTCACTTACGAAGGCGTCGGGCGCAGGTGAGGACGAACCAGGCGGTGATCCTCGTCGGCGGCGAGGGGACGCGCCTGCGGCCGCTCACGTCGCTTCACCCCAAGCCGGTCATCACGCTCGTCGACCGGCCGTTCATGGCGTACATGCTCGAGTGGCTGCGCGGCCACGGCATCGAGGACGTGATCCTGTCGTGCGGGTTCCTGCCCACGAAGATCGAGGAGACGCTGGGGGACGGGTCGTCGCTCGGCATCCGCCTGCGCTACGTCACGGAGCCCGACCCGCGCGGCACCGCCGGCGCGCTGAAGTACGCGGAGGACCTGCTCGACGACCGCTTCCTGCTGCTCAACGGCGACGTCCTCACGGATATCGACCTCGAGCGCCAGCTGCGCCAGCACGAGGACAGCGGCGCCGTCGGCACGCTCGCGCTGGTCGGGGTCGAGGACCCGTCCGCATACGGGCTGGTGCTGCTCGACGACGACGACTCGGTCCGCGGCTTCCTGGAGAAGCCCGGCCCGGACGAGCTCGCCGGCGTCTCCGACTACCTGATCTCCGCGGGCATCTACGTGCTCGAGCGTGCCGTGCTCGACCGCATCCCGCCTGATCGCAACGTGTCGATCGAGCGCGAGATCTGGCCGGCGCTGGTCGGCAACGGGCTCTACGGGCACGTCGCCCGCGACGCCTACTGGATGGACATCGGGACGCCCGAGCGCTACCTGCAGGGGACGTTCGACATCCTCGAGGGCAACGTGCGCACCGCCGTCCTCGAGCGCCTCGGCGCGGGGTTCCTGGCGGTCGGCGAGGGCGTGCGCGCGGAGGGGCGGATCATCCCGCCCGCGGTAGTCGGCCGCGACTGCGCGATCGGCCGCGGCGCGCACGTCGGCGCGCTCGTCGTGCTCGGCCCCGGCGTCAGCGTCGGTGCCGGTTCCCGGGTCGAGCGCGCTGTCGTGCTCGACGGCGCCGAGATCGGCGACGGGTGCGAGCTGACGAACTGCGTCGTGGGCCCGCGCGCGCGCGTCGGCGCACACACAGTCATCAGCGATGGCGCGGTCCTCGGTGAGGGCGTCGTCGTAGGGCCCGGCAACGTCCTGACTCGCGGCGTGAAGGTGTTCCCGGGCACCGAGCTCGCCGAGGGGACGGTCAAGTTCTAGTTCCATCTAGGGTTCCGGGGGAGCAATGACGACCACTCAGAACCTCGCACTCGACCGCGGGGCGATCGCGAAGAGCGACTCCTCGGACCTGCTGACAGACATCCTCGCGATCCCCGAGCACCTGCGCGACGCGCAGTGGAAGGCGCAGTCGGCGAACCTCGGCTCGTGGGAAAGCCCGGCCGGGCTGATCGTCGCGGGCATGGGCGGCTCGGGCATCGGTGGGGCGCTCGCCCGCGCAGCGCTCGGCGACACCGCCTCGCGGCCGATTCTCTCTGCGCGCGCGTACGGGCTGCCGCCGTGGACGACGCCCGACACGACCGTCCTGTGCTCGTCGTACTCGGGCGACACCGAGGAAGCGCTCGCTTGCTACGAGGCCGCGGGCGCGCTCGGCGCCACGCGCGTGGTCGCGACGAGCGGCGGCAAGCTCGCGGAGCTGGCGCGGGCCGACGACGTTCCGGTGATCCCGCTCGCCGGCGGGCTGCAGCCGCGCGCGGCGGTCGCCTACATGACCGTGGCCGCGCTCGAGGTAGCCGCCGCCTGCGGCGCCGCCCCGCGGATCGCGTCGGAGGTCGACGTCGCCGCTGAGCATCTCGAGGAGCTCGTCGTGTCGTGGGGTCCGGACGGCCCGGACGATGCGGAGTCGAAGCTCCTCGCGCGCGGCCTGCACGGCACCGTCCCCTGCATTGCGGGAGCGGGGCTCACGACGCCGATCGCGTATCGCTGGAAGACGCAGATCAACGAGAACGCCAAGATGCCCGCGTTCTGCCACGAGCTGCCGGAGCTCGATCACAACGAGATCGTGGGGTGGGAGGGCGCAGCGGAGCTGGGCCGCTTCACCGCCGTCTTCCTCGAGGACGACGACACCCATCCGCGGATCCAAGAGCGCGTACGGCTGACGGAGTCGCTGATCAAGGACGGCGCCGTGGCGACGTTCCGCGTCCAGACGCGCGGCCAGACGTCGTTCGAACGGGTCTTCTCGCTCATCCTGCTCGGCGACCTCGTGTCGCTGTACCTCGCCGTTCTGCGCGGCGTGAACCCCACGCCGGTCGAGATCATCGAGCGGCTGAAGACCGACCTCGCGGGCAGCTAGGCGTTCGCTGGGCCCGCGCAGCGGGAAGTGCGCACCCATGCCTGCACTCCTACGCCTGCCCTTGACCATCGCCTCCTTCACGGCGCGCCAGACGCTGGCGCTCGCGAAGTGGGGGGTCGACCACGTCACCGGGGTTGGCGAGGAGAGCGGACGGCCGGCCTCCACGGCGCAGCCCTCCGCCGACTCTGCGCCGGAGGCCGCGGTTCGCTCGGGGACGGCCACCGTGGTCCCGCAGGCGCCGGTGCCGCCCGCACCGCCTCGCGGGGAGATCCACGTCGACAGCGAGCCCGTAGAAGTGGCCTCGGTCGGGCCGGCCTCTGAGCCGAGCGCCACAATCGAGGTTGCCGCACCGTGGGACGACTACGACTCGCTCCCGGCATCCGAAGTGATCGCCCGCGTCCGCGACGGGGACGCGGCCGTAAAGGCGGCCGTGGCCCTTTACGAGGCGCGGCACAAGGGGCGGTCGACGGTGCTCGCCGCGGCTTCTTCGGGCGCCTAGGGCTCGGCGGCGCCCCACGCGGCACCCTTGTGCTGCGCCGGCGCTTGTTCGTCGGCACCGAGGGGGAGCAGGCCGAACGCCGCTGGTTTGGCTCTTTCGCAACCGTTTCCGGAGCGCACCCGATGCATTGGCCCGGCGCTGTGGCGAGTTTCGCTCGCATAGCGAGCACAAATCGCCACGACGGTTCGTCACCCGCACGTCGCGCCGCGGACGTGTTGCCTCTTTGCCACTCCGCAACACTCACCCTCCCTCGGTGCCGACGAACCACGCCGGTAGGCCGCAAGCGCCTGAGCGGAGCGCCGTCGGCAGGCGCGGAAACCTTGACACAACTGTGTTAGGGTTTGTCGGCGATGGACGCCCTGACGATCCACGAGGCTGCGCGGACGACCGGTTGGTCGCCGCGAATGCTGCGCTACATCGAGAACGCCGGGCTCATCGAGCCGCGGCGCTCGGAGGCGGGCTACCGCCTGTACGGCGCGGAGGAGCTGCAGCGCCTGCGCACGCTCAATGAGCTGCTTGCAGAGCATGAGCTCGGCCTCGGGGAAGTGGGCTTCGCGCTACGCCTGCGCCGCGACGAGCCGTTGCGCACCGCGGTGGAGGCGTGGTTCGAGGCCGAGCCGGAGCGTCCGGAGCACGTCGCCGCTGACGACTGGCTGGATTGGGAGCAGGCCAAGCACCAGAGGCTGCTCGCGGTGACGCGCGAACCCGAGACAACACTGACCACGACTGGAGACCGCACACCTTGAGCGCCACCGAGACCACCACCGCGACCGACTACAAGGTCGCCGACATCTCCCTCGCCGACTTCGGCCGCAAGGAGATCAGGCTCGCCGAGCACGAGATGCCCGGCCTGATGTCGATCCGCCGCGAGTTCGCCGATGCGCAGCCCCTCAAGGGCGCGCGCATCACCGGCTCGCTGCACATGACGATCCAGACCGCCGTGCTGATCGAGACGCTCGTCGCCCTCGGCGCGGAGGTCCGCTGGGCGTCGTGCAACATCTTCTCGACCCAGGATCACGCCGCCGCCGCGATGGCCGCCGCCGGCATCCCGGTCTACGCGTGGAAGGGCGAGACGCTCGAGGAGTACTGGTGGTGCACCGAGCAGGTGCTCGCGTGGCCCGACGGCGGCGGCCCGAACATGATCCTCGACGACGGCGGCGACGCCACGCTGCTCGTGCACAAGGGCGTCGAGTTCGAGAAGGCCGGCGCGGTGCCGGATCCCGCGGGCGCCGACTCGGACGAGTTCCGGATCATCCTCGAGACGCTGCAGCGCTCACTCGAGGCCGACCCGCAGCGCTGGACGCGCATCGCCGCGGACATCAAGGGCGTGACCGAGGAGACCACGACCGGCGTGCACCGGCTCTACCAGTTCGCCGAAACCGGCGACCTGCTGTTCCCGGCGATCAACGTCAACGACTCGGTCACCAAGTCGAAGTTCGACAACCTCTACGGCTGCCGCCACTCGCTCGTCGACGGCATCAACCGCGCGGTCGACGTGATGCTCGCCGGCAAGACCGCCGTCATCTGCGGCTTCGGCGACGTCGGCAAGGGCAGCGCGGAGTCGCTTCGCGCCCAGGGCGCGAAGGTGATCGTCACCGAGATCGACCCGATCTGCGCGCTGCAGGCGTCGATGCAGGGCTACCCGGTGCTGACGCTCGAGGACGTCATCGAGACCGCGGACGTGTTCATCACGGCCACCGGCAACAAGGACATCATCACCGCCGACCACATGGCGCGGATGAAGCATCAGGCGATCGTGGGCAACATCGGCCACTTCGACAACGAGATCGACATCGCCGGCCTCGAGAAGTACCCCGGCATCGAGCGCATCAACATCAAGCCGCAGGTCGACGAGTGGCGCTACCCCGATGGGCACTCGATCATCGTGCTGTCCGAGGGCCGGCTGCTGAACCTCGGCAATGCGACGGGTCACCCGTCGTTCGTCATGTCGAACTCGTTCTCGAACCAGACGATCGCCCAGATCGAGCTGTTCACGAAGAACGACGAGTACGAGAAGCAGGTCTATGTCCTGCCCAAGCACCTCGACGAGAAGGTCGCGCGCCTGCACCTCGACGCGGTCGGGGTGAAGCTCACCAAGCTCAACGACGAGCAGGCGGCCTACATCGGCGTGCCGGTCGAGGGGCCGTACAAGCCGGATCACTATCGCTACTAGCGCAACCGAAGGCCTAGCCCGGATCGAGTGGGCGGACGGGCAGATGCCCGTCCTGGGCTCGGTCCGTGACCGTTTCGCCGCCGAGCGGCCGCTCGCCGGTCTGGTCGTCGGCGCCTGCCTGCACGTGACGGCCGAGACGGCGGCGCTCGTGCGCGCGCTCGTCGCCGGCGGCGCCGAGGTCGCCCTCTGCGCGGCCAACCCGCTCTCCACGCAGGACGACGTGGCCGAGGCGCTCGGCGCCGAAGCGGGCGTCGAAGTCCACGCGCGGCGAGGGGAGGACGCGCCGGCGATGGCGGCGAACATCCGCGCGGTTCTCGAGGGGGGACCGCGGATCACGCTCGATGACGGCGCCGACCTGCTCGTGGCGTTACACGAGTCGGACCTGCCGGAGGGGTTCCTCGGCGGCACCGAGGAGACGACCACCGGTCTTGCGCGCCTGCGCGGCCTCGAGTTGCGTTGCCCGGTTCTGGCGGTCAACGAGGCCCACACCGAGCGCGTCTTCAACGACCACTACGGGACCGGCCAGTCGACGCTCGACGGCCTGCTGCGCGCGACCAACCTGCTGCTTGCCGGCAAGACCGTCGTCGTGCTCGGCTACGGGTTCACGGGCAAGGGTGTCGCAATCCGCGCGCGCGGTGCGGGGGCCCACGTGGTGGTTTGTGAAGTCGACCCGCTGCGCGCCCTAGAGGCTCGGATGGAGGGCTTTGAAGTGCTGCCGGCGCTCGCCGCGGCCGACCGCGGGGACGTGTTCATCACGGTCACCGGGGTCCGCGGCGTGCTCGGCGGCGACCACTTCGCGCGCATGAAGGACGGCGCCGTGCTGGCCAACGCGGGCCATTTCGACGTCGAGATCGATCTCGACGCGCTGCGGACGGTCGCCGAGGGCCCGACACAGGTCCTGCCGCTGGTCGAGCAGTACGTCCTCGACGGCCGCCGGCTGCACCTGCTGGCCTCGGGCCGCGTGGTGAACCTCGCCGCGGGCCAGGGCCATCCGGCGGAGATCATGGACATCTCGTTCGCGGTGCAGGCGCTGGCGGTGGAGCAGCTCGCGCTGCACCCAGGACGGCTCGCGCCCGGCGTCCACCCGGTGCCGGAGGGCGTCGACCGCGAGGTGGCGCGCCTCAAACTCGAGTCGCTCGGCGTCGAGATCGACACCTTGACCGAAGAGCAGCGCGAGTACCTGCGGTCTTTCAGCCGAACGTGAACGCGAACGCGCTCACGCCGGTCTCCGGGAGCAGCGTCAGCCGGAACCGGCGGGCGCTGGGCAGTGACACGAGCCGGTAGAGCCGCTGTCGCCGCACCGTGACGGCGCCGCCGCGGACATCGTCGGCGGCGCGCCCGGCGCCGATCGAGCGCCCGTCGACAAGCACGCGCACGCGCCGTGCGGTGCCGCCGTCCGAGCTCAGCACCAGGAAGACCTTCTGCGCGCGCACGCGCGCATCGATCCGGGCACCCGGTCCGGCCGCTGCGGACTCGGCGTCGACCGACCAGTTCCCTCCGAGCGCGAACGAGCCGAACGGCAGCTCGGCCGCCGGGACCACCGGGTAGGCGTGCGTCCCGTCGGTCGGCGGCGTCCCGGCGAAGCCCTCCGCGCGCCGCGAGCCCAGATACGTCTCGGGCGAGATGTGAGGATCCGCCACGGTCTCGACTGCGACGGGCCGCGACGCCCGCAAGCGCGCCGCCCCGGCCTCGCGCAACAGCGCCCTGACCGCCGCCTCGGTCTCCTCGTAGGCGCCCTCGCCGAAGTGGGTGTAGCGCACGCGGCCGCGGGCATCGATCAGGTACTTGGCGGGCCAGTACTGGTTGCCCCATGCGCTCCAGGTGCCGAACTCGTTGTCCTGGACGATCGGATATCGAAGCTCGTTGTCGCGGATCGCCGCGGCGACGTTGCCGGCGTCGCGCTCGAAAGAGAACTCGGGCGTGTGTACGCCGACGATCGTGAGCCCCGCCTCGCGGTAGCGGCTGTCGAGCGCCTTGAGCGCGGGCAAGGTGCGCAGGCAGTTGATGCAGGTGTAGGTCCAGAAGTCGATCAGGACCACGCGGCCGCGCAGCCCCTTGATGCTCAACGGCCGCGAGTTGAACCAGCGCTGCGTGTCCGCGAACTCCGGCGCCTCGCCGAGTACGGGGAGGTTCGCGGCGCGGCCGCCCCGCCGCGGCGATGCGGCGCTGTCGAAACGCGACTGGCCGCGCAGCGCGCGCAGCCGCCGCTCGACCGCGTCCGAGCGCTCGAGGGCCCGGGTCGGATTGGTCACGAAGGCGGGGAGGTCGTCGGCCAGTGCCGCCTGGAAGCGAACGTCGACCTCGAACGCCATGAGCCCGGCGGTGACGCACATGACCACTCCGAATGCGCGCTGGAGCGCCCCGCGCCGCGCCCCGCGACCCAGCCGCCCGAGGAGCTGCCGGCCGCCGAGTGCGACCGCGAGCAGCACCGCCGCCGTGCCGAGTGCGTATGCGGCCGCCACCACGAGCGTGTCCCCGGTCGCGCCCTGCGTCGCCCCGACCGAGATCACGCCGGCGAGAATCGGACCGGCGCACGGGGCGTACACGAACCCCAGAGCCGCGCCGACGCCGAGCCCCGACCCGAAGCCGTCGCCGAGTCGCCGCGGGCCCAGGCGCGAGAGCCACGCGAGCCGCTCCTCCAGCGCATGCCGCAGGCGCGGGACGGCCAGCGCCAATCCGAACGCGGCAAGGACACCGATTCCCAGGGAGCGCGTGATGCCATCGCCCAGGCCGACGCCGTCGACGACGGTCGCCAAACCCGCGATCGTCACGAAGAAAGTCGCAGCGAGCCCGGCGACCACGCCGAGCGGCCGGCGACGCCCGCCGTCCGCCGTCGCGCTCAGCAGCGCCGGCAGCACAGGGAGCGCGCACGGCGACAGGGCCGTGGCGGCGCCGGCGAGCAACGCGAACGGGATCAGCAGCCCCACGCAGCGATTGTCTCAGCGCCGCGACGGCGCGTTACGCGCCGCCCTTAGTGCTGCAGCGTCCGCTCGCGCGAGCGTGCCAGCTTGAACGAGCGCGCGTTGCCGTCACGCCGGAACGAGCGCACGACCGCCCGGGATTCGCTGCGGAAGGACACCTCGGGCACGACCCAGCGGGCTCGCGCCCGCATGATCATGGCCTCGGCCACCGCTGTCTCATCTACGACGTAGAGCGAGTCCCGCAGGAGCCTCCCTACAGCGCTAGTCCGCGCATTCACCTTCCGCCTCCATGGTCGGTTCACCCTCCCAATCGCCCGTCTGGGGCGAGTGTGTGAATGCTGTATGTCGGGAGTAGACATCCGTTCTAAGGCGGCAATGGAGCGTCGCCCCCTAGCATCCGCCCGCGTGACCCCTGACGGGCTCAGCGCGGCCGTGGAGAAGATGCGCGCCGCGGACGTCGGCGAGGCGGCGATCGAGACGTTCAGCCGCTACTACGAGCGTCTGCAGGCGGGCGAGCAGGGTCTGCTGCCGGAGGCCGAGCTCGAGCCCGTCCCCGAGCTGCCGGCGTTCGACGATCTTCCGGACCGCGTCGACCGCGAGGCGCTCGACCAGGCGGTCGTCCTCAAGCTCAACGGCGGGCTCGGCACCGGCATGGGGATGACGCAGGCGAAGTCGCTGCTGGAGGTCAAGGACGGCCTGACGTTCCTGGACCTGATCGCCCGCCAGGTGCTCGCGCTGCGCGGCGCCACCGGGGCGCGGTTGCCGCTGCTGCTGATGAACAGCTTCGCCACCCGCGACGACTCGCTGGCCTTGCTCGCGCGCTACGCGGACCTGCCGGTGGACCTGCCGCCGGACTTCGTCCAGAACAAGGTGCCCAAGCTGCGCGCCGGTGACCTGCGGCCGGTCGAGTGGCCCGCCGACCCGGAGCTTGAATGGGCGCCGCCCGGCCACGGCGACCTCTACGTCGCGCTCGTCACGTCCGGGATGCTCGAGCTGCTGCTGGAACGCGGCTATCGCTACGCGTTCGTTTCCAACTCGGACAACCTCGGCGCGGTCCTCGAGCCACGAATCCTCAGCTGGATGGCGGCGGAGCGGATCCCGTTCGTGATGGAGGCGGCGCGGCGCACGGCGTCCGACCGCAAGGGCGGTCATCTCGCGCTGCGTGGCGGCGGGCTCCTGTTGAGGGAGATCGCGCAGGCGCCGCAGGAGGACCAGGGCGTCTTCCAGGACATCGGCCGCCACCAGTTCTTCAACTCGAACACGCTCTGGATCGACCTGCACGCGCTGCAGGCCAAGCTCGCCGAGCACAGCGTGCTCGAGCTGCCGATGATCGTGAACCGCAAGACCGTCGACCCGACCGACTCCGGCTCGCCGGCGGTGATCCAGCTCGAGACGGCCATGGGGGCCGCGATCGCGGTCTTCGAGGGGGCGCGGGCGCTGCACGTCCCGCGGCGGCGGTTCGCGCCGGTCAAGACGACGGACCAGCTCCTGTCGCTGCGCTCCGACGCGTTCGTGCTCCACCCGGACGCGCGCGTCGAGCTCGCGCCCGAGCGCAACGACGTGCCGCCCAACGTGGAGCTGGACTCCGCCCACTTCAGGCTCGTCGGCCAGTTCGACGAGCGCTTCCCGGCGGGCGCGCCGTCGCTGATCGACTGCGAGCGATTGACCGTGGTGGGTGACGTCGGGTTCGAGGGCGGCGTCGTGGTCCGCGGAGCCGTGCGCCTCTCCAACGACGGCACCGAGCGGCGGATCATTCCGGCGGGCTCGGTGCTCGAGGGCTAGGGACCGAGCCGCTCTGCGCGCTCCTCCTCGCGCTCAGATTCTCCAAGCGCGCGCACGAACAGGTACGCAAGCGCGATGCCCATGACGATCGCCTGCTCGAGCGCCATGATCGCGCCGGCCAGCGCCTGGTCGTCCTCGGCGCTGAGGCTCCAGTGGCGCCGGCCGTCCGCATAGAAGTCGTAGAGCGCGTCGGGGGCGAACGTGAGGACGATGCCGAGCAAGCCGACGAGGACCTTCGTCGCCGCCATGTAGGCGACCGGCGCCAGGCCGCCGAAGCGCAACCGGCTGCGCAGCGGGGACAGCAGGTGCCACCAGTAGAGGAGGCCCGCGCTGAGGAACGTGACGTGCTCGAGGACGTGCACGGCGGCGTTCTCCAGCGCCGCGCCGTAGAGCGCCGGCACGTGCCAGAGCCACATCAGTGCCACGTAGGCCGCGATCGCGAAGCCGGGATGCGCGAGCGGTCCGACGGCCTGCTCGATCCGGTGCACGCGCGGAGTGACCGGGCGCAGGAGCACCTTCGTCAGCCCGGCGATCAGCAGGATCGGCACGAGGTCCAGCAGCAGCACGTGCTGGACCATGTGCATAGCGAAGACCTGCTCGCCGAGGCGGTCCAGCGGCGACACGAGCGTCGCGGCGAGGATCAGGACGCCCGCCGCGAACCCCGCCGCCCGCCACGGGTCGGCGCCACGGGCGCCGGCGGCGCGCCGCGCGCGGCGCCAGCCGGCGAGATAGGCGCCGGCGAGCACGACGCACAGAGCGATCGGCCCGGGCGCGATGGTCCAAGAAGCGTCGGTCAAGATCGGCGGTGGGCTGCGGCAGTGCGAATAATTCATACTTTCGCGGCCCACGGGTGGCGGTGGCCGGCTGCCCGCCCTCGATGCCGCCGTTTCGACCCAAACGCGCGTTGCGGCGCAACGCGGCCGCCGCCATCGTCGGACGGATCCTCCGCTACCTCCTCCCACCCACATGCGCCGCGTGCGGTGGGCCCGCCACCCGCGACGTGCCGCTCTGCCCTCAATGCCTCGCGCAGATGCCCTGGCTCGGCCCGACCTGCGCGCGCTGCGCGCTGCCGGGTGCCTGCGGCCCGCCCTGCCCCGCCACCCGCCACGCGTTCGCGGCCGCGTGGGCACCACTCGGCCACAGCGGGCCCGCAAGGCGGCTCGTGATGGCGCTGAAGTTCCGCGGTGCGCCCGCGGTCGCCGATGTCATGGCGGCGCAGATCGCCGCCCGCCTACCCGACCGCCTGAAAGACGGCGCGACACTCGTCCCGGTCCCCGCCGACCCGTGGCGCCGACGCAGACGCGGCCTTGACCACACCGCCCTGCTCGCAGCCCGCCTCGCGGCCCGGCTAGACCTTCCCTCCGTGCCCGCGCTGCAGCGAGCGGGAAAGGGCCCGCGCCAGGCGGCGGCGTCGCGGCAGGAGCGCAGCAAACCGGAGCGCGTCCCGGTGCACGCATGCGGCGCGGTGCCGGCGACCGCCCTCCTCGTGGACGACGTCCACACGACCGGAGCCACCCTCCACGCATGCGCGCAGACCCTTCTGGAGGCGGGCGCCACCGCTGTCAGGGCGGTGACATATGCGCGGACGTTGCCCTACGCCGAGCCCGGGCGTAATGTCCAGACACCACGTCAAGCGCCCGCATAGGAGGCCGCATGCAGATCGAGGTCAAGGGACGCAACACCCCGGTGACCGACGAGCTCCGCGAGCACGTGGAGAAGCGCTTCGGGAAGGTGGACAAGCAGGTTTCCGAGCTTGCGCGCCTCGAGGTGGAGATCTGGGAGGAGCGCAACCCGGCCAACCCGGACTCGCAGGTCGCGGAGGTGACGCTGCACCTGAAGGGCAAGATCCTGCGCGCGCGCGACGCGTCCCGCGACATGGTCCACTCGATCAACCTGTGTGCCGACGAGCTGGCCCGCCAGGTCAAGCGGGACCGCGAGAAGCGCCGGCGCCGGCGCGAGGCGCGGGCCTCCGGCGGACCAGCTGCGGAGGGGGCTTCGCCCGCCGCCTGACCGGCAAATCGGCCACGCGAAGGCGCCGGGGGCCAGCCTCTACACTCAGCCTCCATGGGCCTACTTGACCGTGCGCTGAACGTCGGCGAGTCGAAGCAGTTCCGGCAGTACGAGAAGCGCGTCGAACGCATCAACGCCTACGAGCCCGAGCTGGAGCTCGAGACCGACGAGGAGCTGCGCGAGCGGATGGACGCGCTGCGCGAGCGCGTCCGCTCGGTCCCCGGCGACAAGCAGGCCGATGAGCTCGAGGAGGTGCTGCCCGAGTGCTTCGCGATCGTCCGCGAGACCGGCAAGCGGACGATGGGCATGCGCCACTTCGACGTCCAGATGATCGGCGGCATGGTCCTGCACGGTGGCCAGATCGCCGAGATGAAGACCGGCGAGGGCAAGACGCTGACCGCCACGCTCGCTGTCGTCCTCAACTCGCTCGCCGGCAAGGGCGTGCACCTCATCACCGTCAACGACTACCTCGCGCGGCGCGACGCCGACTGGATGGGCCCGATCTACGAGGCCTGCGGCGTCACCGTGGGCGTGCTGCAGAACATGCAGCCCTACGAGGACAAGATCCGGGCGTACGCGTCAGACGTCACCTACGGCACCAACTCGGAATTCGGGTTCGACTACCTGCGCGACAACATGGCGCAGTCGCTGGAGGAGAAGGTCCAGCACGGGGGGCGCATCGGCGAGGACGGCCGCCCGCTGGCGATGCACTACTTCGGCATCGTCGACGAGGTCGACAACATCCTCATCGACGAGGCGCGCACGCCGCTGATCATCTCCGGTGCCCCCGAGAAGGCCGCCGACTTCTACGTCAAGTTCGCCAAACTCGCGCGCGTGCTGGAGGCGGGCAAGCGGCCCGAGGGGATGGACCCGCGCACGCGCAAAGAGTTCGTCGCCGAGTTCGACTACGAGTTCGACGAGAAGCACAAGACGGTGTCGGTGAGCGAGCAGGGCGTCGCGAAGGCCGAGAAGTTCCTCGGCATCGAGCACCTCTACCGGGCCGAGAACGGCCACCTCGTCAACCACCTACAGCAGGCGCTCAAGGCCGAGTCCCTCTACAAGCGGGACGTCGACTACGCGGTGATCGACGACGAGGTGAAGATCATCGACGAGTTCACCGGCCGCATCCTCGAGGGCCGGCGCTGGTCGGAGGGGCTGCACCAGGCCGTCGAGGCGAAGGAGGGCGTGGCGATCCAGGAGGAGAACCAGACGCTCGCCACGGTCACGCTCCAGAACTACTTCCGCATGTACTCCAAGCTCGCCGGGATGACCGGCACGGCGCTGACCGAGGCGACGGAGTTCATGAAGATCTACAAGCTGCCCGTCGTCCAGATCCCGACGAACCGGCCGATGGTCCGCAACGACCGCAACGATCAGGTCTACAAGACCAAGGACGGCAAGTGGAGCGCCGTCGCCAGGGAAATCGCGGAGCGCCACGAGCGCGGTCAGCCGGTCCTCGTCGGCACGATCTCGGTCGAGGTCTCGGAGCTGCTGTCGGAAGAGCTGCGGCGCCGGGGCATCGAGCACACGGTGCTCAACGCAAAGCCCGAACACGCCGAGCGCGAGGGCTCGATTGTGGCCGAGGCAGGTCAGCCCGGCGCCGTCACGATCGCGACGAACATGGCGGGCCGCGGGGTCGACATCAAGCTCGGCGGCAACCCCGAGCACCTGACCCAGCTCGAGCTCGCCAAGCTCGGCCTGAAGCCCGGCGACCCCGATTACGACGCCCGTTTCGAGGAGGTCCTGCCGACGGTGGAGGCGCGCGTCGAGGAGGGGCGCGAGAAGGTCGTGGAGGCCGGCGGCCTGTTCATCTGCGGCACCGAGCGCCACGAGTCACGGCGGATCGACAACCAGCTGCGCGGCCGTTCCGGCCGCCAGGGCGACCCCGGGGAGTCGCGGTTCTTCCTCTCCGCCGAGGACGACTTGGTCCGCCTCTTCGCCGGCGACCGCATCTACAAGATCCTCGACCGCCTCGGCACCACCGACAAGGAGGGCAACGAGGAGCCGATCGAGGCCGGGATGCTGACGAAGCAGATCGAGAAGGCCCAGAAGAAGGTCGAGGAGCAGAACTTCCTGATCCGCAAGCGCGTGCTCGAGTACGACGATGTCATGAACGAGCAGCGGCGGATCGTGTACGAGTACCGCGATCAGGTGCTCGAGGGCCGCGACATGGGCGAGCCGTCGCGCGACGAGATCGCGAACGTCATCCGGCGCCTGGCGGACGAGTACACGGGCGGCGACTACGTCGAGGACTGGGACCTCGACGGCCTCTTCACCGCGCTCGAGGACATCTTCCCGCTCGGGTTCGGGCCCGACCAGATCGACTGGCAGGCGACGGACCGCGAGGAGCTCGTACGGCTGCTCACCGACGACGCGCTCGAGCTCTACGACCAGCGCGAGAACGAGTTGGGCGGCGAGCTGATGCGCGCGCTCGAGCGCTACCTGCTGCTGCAGATCATCGACCAGCGCTGGCGCGAGCACCTCTACGACATGGACTACCTGCGCGAGGGCATCCACCTGCGCGGGTTCGCCCAGATCGATCCGCTCGTGGCCTACAAGAACGAGGCGTTCGACCTCTTCACCGATCTGATGAACACGATCTGGTCGGACTTCGCGCGGATGATCTACCACGTCGAGGTCGAGCTCGAGGGGCCGAACGGCGGCAGCGCGGCGCAGTACCAGCCGGCGGGCGGCTCGCAGACGCGGTCGGGGCGCGTGTCCTACTCCGGCGGCGTCGGGACGACGCAGCCGAGCGCGCTTGCGGCGGCCGCCGCGGGCACCGGCGCGGGCGTCGCTGCCGAAGGGGGCTACGCCGAGGTGCCGGAGGAGATGCCCGTCGTCGAGCAGCGCCGCGTGGACGAAAACGAACAGATCGGCCGCAACGACCCGTGCTGGTGCGGGTCCGGCAAGAAATTCAAGAAGTGCCACGGCGCCTGACGTGTCACTGAGGGGCCAGTCCCCTCAGTGACAATCCGCGAGGCGACGGCGGACGATTGGCCAGGGATCTGGCCGATCCTGCGCGACGTGGTGCGCGCCGGCGAGACCTACACGGTCGATCGCGACATCGGCGAGGAAGGCGCGCACGCGATGTGGTTTCCCCCGACGCCCTGGCGCACGCTCGTCGCGGTCGACGCCGGTGAGCAGGTGGCCGGCAGCGCGAAGATGGGCCCCAACTACAGCGGCCCCGCCGCGCACGTCGCGAACGCGAGCTTCATCGTCGCCGCAGACCGCTCGGGGCAGGGCATCGGCCGCGCGCTCGGCGAACACGTGATCGAGCAGGCGCGCGTTGAGGGCTACCGGGCGCTGCAGTTCAACGCAGTCGTCGAGACCAACGCCGCGGCGATCGCCCTCTGGCAGTCGCTCGGATTCGAAATCGTCGGCACGCTGCCAGAGGGCTTCCTCCACCCGACGCAGGGTTACGTCGGGCTACATGTCATGCATCGCCGTCTCTGACGACCCCCGCGCGGTACAGCGCGAAGCCCGTGAGCATCGCCGCTGCGCCGAGGATCGCGATGAAGACGGCGTCCCAGCCGGTGAACGGCAGCCTGCCGGCCGCCGCGCGAGTGAGCGTGCGCGGAGCGCTCGCCCGTGCCGCGGCGACGCGACGCGCGGCCCGCGGCGCGGAGCCCGCCCGTACGCCGAGCACCTGGACGCCCGCCGGCGTCTGCGCCAGCACCGTCGGCGCGATGCCGCCGGTGATGGCGGGTGCGGTGTCGCTCGCCGTCGCCGGCTGCGCCCGGTTCTCGTTCGGCGGCGTCACATCGCGCCCGCTGACCGACGCTGGGCTCCCGGGCAGCCGCCGGCGGGCGCCGGGATGATGTCGCGGCCGTCCTGATGGCGCTTGTGCGCCGCGACCGCCCGCACCGAGATCGTGATCTTCACGAATGGGTTCGTCGCCGAGCCCGTCGCGTGGCAGAGCGTGACCTTCTGGTGCGGCACGCCGTTGTTCGCGTGGCCCGCCTTGTTGGTATTGGACTTGGCGTGCTTCTTCGCCTTGCCCTTCGCGACCGGGCGGTCGTCGCGCCCCGGCTCGCCGCCGTCGCGGCCGCGCGCGTTGCCCTCGTGCGCCTGCTGAACAGGCGCCGCCGCCGGCGGCGCGTTCTCCGAGTTGCCGGGCCCGGCCGGATCATGGCCTGGCGCCTGATCTGACTTGCCCTGACCCGGCGAGACCGCCGGTAGCGCCATGGCAAGCGTGGTCGCGGCGAGCACAGTGACGAGCGCCCGCGCACGAGTTCTCCCGACTCGTTCGTGAGTCATCTTTCGCCCCTCCTGGAATGTGGGAACTGCACGTACCCCGTGCAATGCGATGAACGCTTCAGGTATCCCCAAAGTTGGTTGATTGCTAGCGTGGCCGCAATGGCGACCGCCGCCGACATTCCGACGCCGCAGCGGCTTGCGGCTATCCGCGCGCAGCTCCAGCTCCTCGCGGACTACCTTTGACCCGGATGCACTGGCGGCGCGCGTCGGCGCGCTAGAGAAGGACATGGGCGCGCCCGGCTTCTGGGACGACCAGGAGCGCGCGGCCGGCACGAGCGCCGAGCACGCGCGCGCGTCGCGGCGGCTGGACACGTTCCGCTCGCTGGAGCGCGACATCGACGACCTCGAAGGGCTCGCGGAGCTCGCCGACGAGGACGCCGACATCGCCGCCGAGATGGGCGAGCAGCTCGCCTCTGTCGAGGCGCGGCTCGCGGAGCTCGAAGAGCAGCGCCTGTTCTCCGGCCAGTACGACTCCGGCGACGCGTTCGTGACGGTCAACGCCGGCGCCGGCGGGACGGATGCCCAAGACTGGGCGGAGATGGTGCTGCGGATGCTGATGCGCTGGGCCGAGGCGCGCGGCTTCAAGGTCGAGCTGCTCGAAGCCGGCGCGGGGGAGGAGGCCGGCATCAAGTCCGCCACGTTCAAGGCGTCAGGCGAGAACGCGTACGGGCTCTTCTCGGCCGAGAAGGGCGTCCACCGGCTGGTTCGAATCTCCCCGTTCGACGCGCAGTCGCGGCGCCACACCGCGTTCGCGGGGGTGGAGGTGGCCCCGCTGATCGAAGACTCCGGCGAGTTGGAGATCGACGAGGACGACCTGCAGGTCGACACGTACCGTGCCTCGGGCGCAGGCGGCCAGCACGTCAACAAGACGGACTCCGCGGTGCGCATCACGCACAGGCCGAGCGGGATCGTCGTGCAGTGCCAGAACGAGCGCTCGCAGACGCAGAACCGCGCGATGGCGCTGCTGATGCTGCGCTCGAAGCTGCTCGAGCGCCAGGAGCAGGAGCGGCGCGAGGAGATCGCGCGCGAGAAGGGTGAGGCGCAGGACGTGAACTTCGGATCGCAGATCCGCTCCTACGTGCTGCACCCGTACACGATGGTCAAGGACCACCGCACGGACCACGAGATGGGCGACGCGCAGCGCGTGCTCGACGGCGACCTCGACGGCTTCGTGCGGGCATACCTGCTGCGGGCGGCCGCACGCTGATGGGCTCGGGCGAGCAGCCCACCGCGCCGTACCTGGACGCGGTGGTCGCGTATGGCTTCCGCGGGCCGGGGCGCTTCCACGTGCCGGGCCACAAGGGCGGCCCGGGCGCCGATCCGGGGCTACGGCAGGCGATGGGCGACGGCGCGCTCGGGATCGACGTCCCGCAGGACCTGTTCGGGATCGACCTGGGGCCGTCGCCGACCCCTTACGAGCGCGCCGAGGCGCTCGCGGCTGAGGCCTACGGGGCCCAGCGGACCTGGTTCCTCACGAACGGGGCGACGCAGGGCAACCACGCGCTCTGCCTTGCGCTGGCGCCGCTCGGCGCGCGCGTCGTCGCGCAGCGCAACGCGCACGCATCGCTCGTCGACGGGCTGGTCCTGTCGGGCGGGCTGCCGTCATTCGTCGCGCCGGAGTACGACGCCGAGCTGGGGCTCGCGCACGGCGTGACGCCGGACGCGCTGGCGACGGCGCTGGATGGGACGCCGGCGGCGCGCGCCGCGTTCGTCGTCTCGCCGACCTATTACGGGATGGCGGCGGACGTTGCGGCCCTTTCGGAGATCGCGCACGCGCGCGACGTGCCGCTCGTAGTCGACCAGGCCTGGGGACCGCACTTCGGCTTCCATCCGGACCTGCCGCCCTCGGCGCTCGCGCTCGGGGCGGACGCTGTGCTGACGAGCACGCACAAGGTCGTGGGATCGCTGACGCAGAGCGCGATGCTGCACGTCGCCGGCACCGGCCGCATCGACGCGCGGATGGTGAGCCGTGCTGTGCGGCTCGTCCGCTCGACGTCGCCGTCGTCGCTGTTGCTCGCGTCGCTCGACGCCGCGCGCCGCCAGCTCGCTGTCCACGGCGAGGGCGTGCTCCACGAGACGCTCGCGGCCACCGCGCGTACGCGCGAGAAGCTCGCGGGCGTTTCCGGGATTGCGGTGCTCGATGGCGAATTCGTGGGCCGCCCCGGCGTCGCGGCGTGGGACCCGCTGCGGCTGGTGCTCGACGTGCGCGGGACGGGCGTGACCGGCTACGAGATGGCGGACGCGCTGCGCAACGCCTACGACGTCCAGCCCGAGCTCGCGACGCACGCGATCCTGGTGCTGCTGGTGGGCATCGCGGAGCGCCCGGAAGCGCTCGAGCGCGTCGCCGGCGACATTGACGAGATCGTCAAGAAGATCGCGCGCCCCGGCACGAGCGAGGCGCTCGTGCGCGCCTCCGGATTCCTCGAGAACGAGATGGTCGTCTCGCCCCGCGACGCGTTCCTCGGCGACGCCGAGGTCGTTCCCTGCGGCGAAGCCGTCGGGCGCATCTCGTGCGAGTCGATCGCGGGCTATCCGCCGGGGATCCCCGCGCTGCTCCCGGGCGAGCGCATCACCGCGGAGGTCGTCGCCTATCTGCGCGAGCTGGTGCAGAGCGGCGCGCGCCTGCACGGCGCAAGCGACCCGTCGTTCGCGACCGTCAGCGTGCTGCGCTCGCCGTAGCGGCCAGCGTCTCGCCGGTTGCCAGCCGGGAGGCCGAGTCGGGGTCGTGCGCGGGCAGGTACACGGTCGGGTGTTCACGCCCGTGCGCGAGGATCGCGTCGATCGTCGCGACCGTGACCTTCGGCTTCGGGCTCACCGCATCCGAGCGGCGGTCGAGGAGCTGCTCGAGCGAGTCGGTCGTGTCGCCGGCGAGCAGCACGTGACGACCGTCGTCATCGACGCACACGATCGACATGTGGCCGGGCGTGTGCCCGGGGGTAGACACGGCGACGATGCGCTCGTCGGCCGTCAGCGCGCGGCTGTGCGAGAAGGCTCCGAACGGCCCGCCGTCGAGCGTCAGCGGCTGGAAGTCCACGCCGCTGGGGACCGGCTGGCGCAGGACGCGCTGGAACACGCGTGACGTCAGAGTGCGCGAGAACGCGATCTCGCGGTCGTGGACCAGCACCGGGCCGCGGACGTGCACCGCGCCGTCCATGTGGTCGCTGTGCAGGTGCGTGAGCACGACGGTGTCCACCTCGTCGAGCGACAGGCCGGCCGCGGTCAGAGCGCTCGGCAGCTCGTCCTCGGGCTTCACCTCGAAGCGCGCGAACGGCAGGTTGCCGATCGCGGCCGTCTCGCCGGTGTCGACGAGCAGCAGGCGGCCGTCGTGCTCGACCGCCCAGCAGTGGATCGGCATCGGCTCGGACCACTCGCCCGGGAAGAACAGGGCGGGCTGCCGCCGCGGGCCGGGGCGCGCGTGCAGGAAGGCGTCCTTGAGGCGGACCCTGCCGGTGTTCAACGCGTGGATCTTCATGACTCCTCCAGGGGCCAGGGGGAACGGGCCGGCACGATCGGCGGGCGATCCGCATAGACCTCGCGCGGTGAGTCCGACTCGACGTCCACGGCCGCCCCGTGACGCGCGGCGGCCGGGTCGGGGATGTAGCGCGTCGAATGCTCGGGCGAGCGTCCGCCGACCATCAGGATCGCGCACGGCCCGTCGCCGGCGCCGACGGTGATGTGCGCGGTGCCGGGCGGCGAGTGCAGGTAGTCCCACGGGCCCATGCGCCGTTCCTCGCCCTCGACGACTGCGATGCACTCGCCGGAGAGCACCAGGAAGCCCTCCTGGTCGCTCTCGGAGTGGTAGAAGCCGGGCGTGTCGCCGGGGTAGAGGACGTGGACCCCGATGCCGAGCGGGTTGCGGGGCGGTGCCGGCGACTCGAACCCGCACCAGATGCCACCGCCGGGAACGGACTCCCAGGCGATGTCGCGCAGGTTGAGGATGAACCAGCCGTTGTCGGCCGGGACCAGCCCATGCTCGGTCTCGTCGATCTTCGCCTCGTGCATGGCGCCCACGCTAATGCGCTGCGCCGGCTGCTGCGAGCGCGTGCTCTTTGCCCGCGTACATGCGCGCGTGCGCGAAGCGCCCGTCGCGCATCGTGAAGAGCTGCGTGTAGCGGAAGTCGATCGGCAGGCCTGTTGCCGGCGCGCGGCCCGTCAAGTGAAAAGGCATGACCACGAACTCGCCGACCTCGATCAGCTCTTCGGGCTCGATCTGCATCCCTTCGACCACGGCGAGCTGGCCTTCGAAATAGCGCGCCATCCCTTCGGGGCCGACGACGTCGCCCTCCATCGCACCAAGCTCGGACACGCAGTCCGGCTCGGTGTAGCGCTCGGCCAGCTCGCGCATGTCCCCCTCGCCGGCAAGCACGCGGTTGAGCTCCTCGAAGAAGCTCCGCACCGCCTCCACGTTGCGCGCTCCCATGGCCGCGAGTATCGCTCAGAAGCGCGTGATCGCGGCGATGCCCTCGTGCTCCACAAGCGGCTGGGGGTCGTCCTGGCGCTCGCGCCGCAGCGTGCGCACCTGCGCGTCCTGGAGCAGCGTGGCCTGGATCGCCGCCTCGACCACGTTCGGCTCCGGCTCCGTGACGCTGCCGTCGGCGGGGCAGGCCGCCCCAGCGGTGATCCCGAGCCAGCCGCACCGCGGGCAGCGCACGCCCGCAGCCGTGAGCCCCTCGTCGACTAGCAGCGTGTCGATGCGGCGCTCGTGCACCGCCGCGAGCGTCGCCGCGAGGCCGGCCGTCGCGCGGCCTTCGGTTCCGAGCGCGGACGCCAGCCGCTCGAGCAGCTCCGCGTCGGCCCCGCGGCGCAGGTCCTCGAGCACCGGTCCCGCGGCAGCGAGCACCTCGTCCGCCGTCGAGTTCCAGACGTCGACTTCGAACTTGCCCTTGACCCAGCGTGCGACGTCGTTGTGCAGCAGCTCGTCGAAGTGCGCGAGCGTCTCGTGCGATCCGGCGAGCAGGAGGCCGTCGATCTTCACATTCCGCACGCGTCGCGCAAGCTCGTCGGCGACACCGCGCAGGTGGTCGTCGGCCTCCTTTTCGACGCTGCGCTGATAGCGGGCCTGCGACCAGCCGCCCTGATCGTGCTGGCCGTGAATCTCGTCGTCGACGCGCCAGAGCTCGACGAGACCGTCGGGCGTCCCGGCGAGCAGGCGCGCACGGCGCCGGTCGACCAACGCGATCCACCAGAGCCCGCCGGTCCCGAGCCGCGTGAGCGGCTCGACGTGCGGCGCGTCGCCGATCGCGACGTGATGCGGGACGGGGCGCGGCAGCCGCAGCATTTCGAACAGGCCGCTGCCGCTGAACAGCGCCAGCCCGCGGGCGCCGTCGAAGTTGAGGTTGCGGGTGAGCGCCTCGCGCGCCAGCACCAGGTCGGAGCGCAGTCCCACCCGCTCCTCGTGCGTGAGGCGATCGTCGTCGCGCACCGCGCGCTCGGCCTCGTCGAGCACGGAGTTGATCTCGGTCGCCCGCGCCGGCCGCGTGGCGAACGCCGTGGGGTCGAGGTTCACATACAGGCTGAGCAGTTTGCCGTGACCCTCGCGCGCGGCGGCGAGCTCGCGGAGGCGGGCGGGCGTGATCTCGTTGACGGTGGTCATCTCACTGCCTGACCTACCCCACCGCTACTTGGCGTATGCCGCCGCACCCAGGAAGTGGAGCGATACGTAAGGCTCGTCGCCGACCACCCACGAGTCGTGGCCGCTCGGCACGGCGAAGACGTCGCCGGGCTCCATCACGATTTCGGTGCCGTCGTCCATGCGCACCGCTGCGCGCCCTTCGACGACGAGGCCCAGGTGCTCGACCTCGCAGCTGTCGGCCCCGACCGTCGGGCCCACGTGCTCGGTCCACCTCCACCCGGGCTCGTAGCTCGCGCGGCCGATCGTCATGCCGCCGACATGGACGAGCTCGAGGCGGCCCTTTGCGAACTCGCGAACCTCGTCCGGGTTGTCGAAGCGGCGCAGCAGCAGCTGGTCGATCACATCTCCTCCTTCACGATCAGTACGGGCTTCCCGATCACGCGCCGCGCGGCGAAGTCCTCGAGGCACTGGGCGCCGTCGGCCAGCGCGTAACGCCTCCCCACCAGCGGGCGCAGCGTGCCATCCGCGAGCCAGCGGCCGAGGTCGTTCCAGGCCGCGGCGGCGAAGCCCTGGTCGAACGGCAGCATGCCGCCGTAGTTGACGCCGATCACGTCGAGATGGCGCAGCAGCAGCCTGTTCACGGGCAGCTGCGGGATCGCGCCCGACGCGAAGCCGATGACGAGCAGGCGGCCGAACGGCGCCATGCACTTGAGGCTGCGGCCGAAGGCGTCGCCGCCGACCGGGTCGACCACGAGGTCGGCGCCGCGACCCTGCGTCAGCTCGCGCACGCCGCTGACCCAGTCGCCGTGGCTGGCGAGGAAGTGGTCCGCTCCCGCCGTCACGGCGGCCTTGCCCTTCGCCTCGTCGCTCGCGATGGCGATGACTGCGCCGGCGCCGAGCGCCTTGGCAACCTGGATCGCCGCCGTGCCGACGCCGCCGGCGGCGCCGTGGACGAGCACGGTTTCCCCGGGCGCGAGCCGCCCGCGGCGCGCGAGCGCGAGGTGCGCGGTCTGGTAGTTGATGACGAACCCGCCGCCGGCATCCATCCCGACGCCGTCCGGCAGCGGGAAGACGAGGAATGCGGGCGCGGCGGCGACCTCGGCGAAGCCGCCGAAGGCCACGGTCGCCACCACGCGGTCGCCGGCTGCCACGGCGGCGCCGTCGGCGGCCTCGCGAACCACTCCGGCGACCTCGATCCCGGGCACGAAGGGCAGATCGGGACGGACCTGGTACTCGCCGCGAGTGACCAGCCAGTCGACGAACCCCGCGCCGGCCGAGTGGACGTCGATCAGGACGAGCCCGTCGGCGCTCTGGGGCTCGGGCCAGTCGGGCTCGAACCGCAGCCCCGGCGGCCCCGACAGCTCGTGGAGAACGAGCGCGCGCATCGCAACCGCCATCCTGTCTGATTCGTGCCTGCCGCCGTCCTGTGGACGACATACGCCGCCCTCGTCGTGATCTGGTCCTCCACCTGGGTCGCCATCAAGCTCGGCCTGGACGACCTGCCACCGCTGCTCGGCGCCGGGATGCGCTTCGCCGCGGCAGGGCTCGTCCTGCTGGCGGCGTGCGCGGTGACGCGCCGGAGCCTCAGAACGGACCGTGTGCTCGCGGCGCTCCTGGCGCTGCTTCCGTTCGCGGCGAGCTACGGGCTCATCTACTGGGGCGAGCAATATGTCCCGTCCGGGCTGACGGCGGTCCTGTTCGGCTGCATGCCGCTCTACGTGGCGCTGCTGTCGAGCGTGTTCCTGCCCGCTGAGCAGCCGACGCGGCGCCTGTTCGCGGGTATCGCGATCGCGCTCGGCGGTCTCGTGCTCGCGTTCGGGGAGAGCCTGTCGCTCGGCGATGAGGACCGCGCGCTCCTGGGCGCGCTGGCGATCGTCATCGCACCCGTGTTCGCGTCCGCGGGGAACATGGGGATCAAGCTGCGCGGGGAGCGGCTGGACCCGTTGGCGCTAAACGGCTGGGCGATGCTCGGTGCCGGCGGTTTGCTGCTCGCCGCCGGAACGCTCACAGAGGACTGGGGCGCCGTCGCTTGGACCGCGCAGGCGATCGGGTCGATGGCGTACCTGGCGATCGTCGGCTCGGCGATCCCGTTCGTCGCGCTGACGATCCTGCTGCGCCACCTGCCGGCGGTCACGCTGGCGTACATCGCGATGCTGATCCCGTTCGGCGCGCTGGGCCTGGGCGCTGCGATCGAGGACGAGACGATCACCGGGCTGTCGGTCGTCGGGGCCGCGCTCGTGGCGCTGGGCATCGCCGTCGCGCAAACGCGCCTACCATCGCGCGATGCCGCTCGAGCAGCAGTACGTGGCTGACGTCGTCGCGCGCGCCCTGCGCGAGGACGTCGGCGCGGGCGACCTGACGACGCAGGCAACCGTTCCCGATGAGGCACGCGGGCGCGCCACCGTGCGACAGAAGGAGCCGGGCGTGATCTTCGGCCTGCAGGTCGCCGAGGAGGCGTTCGCGCAGCTGGACGTCGCGACGGAGCGGCGCTGCGAGGAGGGTGTCTGGCGCGAGGACGGCGAGGTGCTGGTCGCGACGGGGCCGGCCGCCGGCATCCTCGCCGCCGAGCGCACCGCGCTGAACTTCCTGCAGCGCCTCAGCGGCATCGCGACGCTGACCGCTCGCTACGTCACGGCGGTCGAGGGCACGGGCTGCCGCGTCCTGGACACGCGCAAGACGACGCCGGGCCTGCGCGCGCTCGAGAAGGCGGCCGTCGTGGCCGGCGGCGGGACGTCGCACCGCTTCGGCCTCTTCGACGAGATCCTGATCAAGGAGAACCACATCGCGCTCGCGGGTGGGGTGGGGGAGGCGGTCAGACTGGCGCGCGAGCGCTTTCCCGATGTTCCGCTCGAGGTGGAATGTCGGACCGCGGACGACGTCGCCGAGGCGCTCGCGGCGGGCGCTCCACGGATCCTGCTCGACAACATGACACCCGCGGAGATGCAGGCGATAAGCGCCGACGTGGGGGGTCGCGCGGTGCTCGAGGCCAGCGGCGGGATCACGCTCGACACGGTCAGGGCGGCCGCTGCGGCAGGGCTACAATTTGTCTCGGTGGGTGCTCTCACCCACTCCGCTCCTGCCCTCGACCTCTCCCTCCTCCTCGAGGCGATCTGAATGCAGACCCTGCCAATGGCCGGCACGGCCCCAGCGCTCACCCCGCAGGACATCACCGTCCTGACGGAAGAGGTGCGCGCGCTCGCCCGCGAGCGCGACGCCGTGATCCTGGCCCACAACTACCAGCTGCCCGAGATCCAGGACCTGGCCGACTACGTCGGCGACTCGCTCGGCCTGAGCCGCCAGGCCGCGCAGACAGACGCTTCGGTGATCGCGTTTTGCGGCGTGCACTTCATGGCCGAGACGGCGTCGATCCTGTGCCCGGACAAGAAGGTGTTGATCCCGGACCCGGACGCCGGCTGCTCGCTGGCGGACTCGATCACGACGGACGAGCTGCGCGCGTGGCAGGCGGACCATCCGGGCGCGGTCACCGTGATGTACGTCAACACGACCGCGGAGATCAAGGCGCTGACCGACTACTGCGTCACGTCGTCCAACGCGGTCAAGGTCGTCGAGCACATCCTGCGCGAGCACGGCCCCGACACGCCGATCCTGTTCGGCCCCGACATGTGGCTAGGCGCGTACGTCGAGAAGAAGCTCGGCGTGCGGATGCACGTCTGGAACGGCGAGTGCCACGTCCACGCGGGCATCCGCCCGGCCGACATCACGCGCATGCGTTCCGAGCATCCGGACGCCGACTTCCTCATTCATCCGGAGTGCGGCTGCTCGACCCAGGTCATGGAGTACGTCGCGGCCGGCGACGTGGACTCCGAGGGCGTCCACATGCTCTCGACGGGCGGGATGGTCAAGTACGCCGAGGAGCACGCCGGCCACGGCGGCACGGCGATCATGGCGACCGAGACTGGCATGCTGCACCCGCTGCGGATCGCCGCGCCGGACGTCGACTTCATCGCGGCCAACGAGGCCGCCAGCTGCCGCTACATGAAGATGATCACGCTGCCGAAGCTGCGCGACTGCCTGCGCGACTTGAGCGGCGAGGTGAAGGTCCCCGCGGAGATCGCCGAGCGCGCCCGGGTGCCGATCGACCGCATGGTCGCGATCGGCTGAAGCACCCGTTAAAGAAGCGACGGCCCGAGCGCCTCGCACGGACCGTCGCTATGGCCTGCCCCCGGGGTGTGGTCCCCGGGTGTGTGTTCGGCGCGCTTGTTCGGGCTCTTGAACGGCGCACTGAGGGGGTCGATCAGATGGCCAGTTTTAGGCCGGATTCGACCGCTGCGCGCACCCGTGCCAGCTGTTCGCGCTTGCGCTCGAGCTCGACCGGCGTGTAGCAGTGCACGTCCGCGGCGCCGCCCATCTCGGCGGCGTCCCACAGGCTGGCGGTCTGGTGGACGCGCTCCAGCCACGGCACGCCGCCGAACGCCTCCGAGACGAGCACGACCACGAATTCGGGCCCGCGCTCGCGCTGGGCGCCGGCGCCGCGGGCGTCCTCGACGCGCGCCCCGCCGACATACGCCGCCTGCAGCGCCCAGCGGTCGGCGACGCGCCGCACGTACCGCGCCAGCTCGCGCTCGTCGATCGCTTCGCGGATGGGCATCAGATGAATTCTTCGGGCTCGTGCGGACCGACGCAGGCGATCGCCGCAGACGCCGGGTCCACCGCGCGGGCGACCTCTGCCACCTCGTCGAACGTGACCGCGTCGAGCGCCGCGATCGACGCGTCGGGGTCGATCGGCTCGTCGTGGACGATCGCCTGGTTTGCGGCGTGGCGGGCGACCGCGTTCGTGTTCTCGAACGCGAGCACGCGGCGGCCCGCCGCGTACGCGCGTGCGCGGGCCACCTCTTCCTCTGTGGGCCCGTTGTCGTGGAGCTCCCGCACAATTTCCCTCATGCGTGTATATGCCTCCGCGCACTTCCCCGACTCCAGGCCCGAGCCGATCGAGAGCACGGTCGCGTCGGCGTAGGCGTGGTCGGAGGCCCAGACCGAGTAGCAGAGCCCGCGCTGCTCGCGGATCTCGTCGAACAGGCGCGAGCCCATCGAGCCGCCGAGCAGCGTCGCGTAGATCGTCAGCGCGGCACGCGCCTTCTGGTCGGCCGCCTCGACCGCGGGGCGGTAGATCAGCCGCAGGTGGGACTGGTTCGTGTCGCGCTGCTCGACCATGGCGCGTACCTGCAGGTCCGGCACCGGGTCGTACGGCTCGGGTGCCGGGAGCGCCGGGAAGCGATCGAACAGCTCCGCGACCGCGCCGTTGGCCGGGACGTGGTCGATGTTGCCGACCACGAACGCGCCGCCGCGCTGGCCCGCCCAGCGCCGGTTGCGGAACTCGACAATCCCGTCGCGAGTAAATGTGCGCAGGTGCTCCTCGGGCCCGAGAACCGTCCGGCCGAGCGGGTGGTCGCCGAACGCCGCGGCATCGATCAGGTTCTCCGCGACCGCCGACGGCTGGTCCTTGTAGCGCTGGATCTCCTGGATCACGACGCCGCGCTCGCGGTCGAGCTCCTCGGCGTCGAGCTTCGGCCGCCCGACGAAGTCGGTCAGCAGGTCGATCGCCTGCATCGCCGCCTCGGCTCGCACCGTGATGTGGAACGCGACCAGATCGTGGGACGTGTAGGCGTTGAGCGTGCCGCCCATCCGCTCCGCGGTCTCGTTGACCTTGCGGTAGTGGTCGTACTTCTGGCCGCCCTTGAAGACGAGGTGCTCGAGGAAGTGCGCCATGCCGTTCTCGTCCGCGCGCTCGGTGCGCGCGCCGGCGTCGAACGCGACGAGCACGGTGACGGCGCGCGTGCCGTCTAGCGATACGCGATGCAGGGGGAGGCCGTTCGGGAGCGGCTGGCTGCTGATGCGGGCCACCCGGAGAGGGTAGTCAGCCGCGCTCGGCTACATACATGCCGCCGCCGCTCGCCGGCCAGGCGACGAGGACGCGGGCGCCCGCGTTCGCCGCGATCACGCCGCGGCCGTCGTTCGTCGCCAGGTCGCCTCCGAGCCGCTCGGGCGCGCCGAACGAGCCGGTTGCGGTGGCCCGCCGGGCGACCAATACCTCGTACGAGACCTGTCCGGGCGTCGCATTCGCCACCTGCGACCAGACGACCAGACCCTCGCCGCCGCCGGGCAGCAGCGGCCGCGGATCGCCGGCCATCGGATTCGGTGAGACGCTGACGTCGCGCCGGGCGGCCCAGACGCCCCCGAAGAGCGATCGCGCGGCGAACACGCGGAAGCCGAACGGGGCCTGCGGCGCATCGCTGATCGCGGCGGCGGCGGCCAGCGCCTCACCGCCGTCCATCACGACCGCGGCCGGCCGGCGGTCGAGCACCCGCCCCACCGGCGGGACGAGCGGCCGGGCGGGCCGCGTGAACGGGGTCAGCGAGCGCGTGAACAACGCCGGCGGCTGCTCCGTCCCGCGCGCGGGGCGCACCCAAGAGACGATCGCGCGGTCGCCGGGCGCGCCGGCAAGGCGCACGCTCGCGCCGGCCAGCCGCGAGACGAGGATCCGCGTGCCCAACGGCGAGCCGTCGTTGCGGAGGCGCTGCGCGTAAAGGTTGCGTGCGCGGCGGCCGCCGCGCGGCGCGGGCGACGGCCACGCCGCGATCGCGCCGGACCCTTCGGCGGCGAGCGCGACGTTTGCTGCGCTGCGGCCGACGATCTTGGGCGCGCGGAACCGGTCCGTGCCCGCCTGCCGGAATGCGGTTCGTACCTGCACCGAGCCGGTGCGCGGCGCATGCCGGTACGCCAGCAGCACGCCCCCCGAGCGTATGACGGCGAGCCGCGGCGAAGCCGAGAATGCGTTCGGCACCCGGAAGCGGCGCGTCACCGAGGTCGGCAGGCCGGGCGGCGCGGAAGCGGTCACGACGTACTGCTCTCTGGCGTTGCGACGCAGCTCCGACCACGCCACCACGACGTCACCGGTCGCGGTCACGACCGCCTGGGGCTCGCGAACGAGGTACGCGGTGGTGCCCACGAAAGCCTGCCACGGCCGTCCCGGCGCCTCACGGATCGCGACGCCGAGCGCAGCGTTTGGTCCGTCCTGCACCGTCCACGCCACTACTGCGCGACCGCTGGAGTTGATCGCCGCGGCCGTCTGGCCCGCCGGGAAGCTGCCAACCCGCACCGGGTCCGAGAACCCAGCAGGCCCCGCCCAGGCCGAGGCCGGCACCACCAGCGCCGCAAGCGCCGCGAAACCGAGGAAAACACGCTTCATCACGCTCACAACGCTACGCGCAGGGCAGAGGTTGCGGTGGCTGCAAAGGGTCTTGCGCGGGGAGGTACGCAGAGGCCTCTGGCTAACCTCGGACGGGCAATGGCGATCGTCGAGCGGCACAAGGCCGACCTCGAGCGGGCTGCGCCCGCGCGTGACCGCGCGCCCGCGGTCATCGACTTCCGGGGTGTTTCCAAGCGCTACGACAGTGGCGGCCTTGGCCTGGACAAGGCCACGTTCTCGGTCGCTAGAGGCGAATTCGTGTTCCTGGTCGGCGCGACCGGCTCCGGCAAGTCCACGATCATGCGCCTGCTGATCAAGGAGGTCGACCCGACCGAGGGGTCGATCCGCGTTGCCGGCCGCGACCTGCCCGAGATCGACACGAAGAAGGTCCCGTACTACAGGCGCAACATCGGGATCGTCTTCCAGGACTTCAAGCTGCTGCCGGACCGCACGGTCCACGACAACGTCGCCTACGCGCTGCAGGTGACCGGCGCCGGTCGCAAGGAGATCCGCGCGAAGGTCCCGGACATCCTGCGTCTGACAGGGCTGTCGACGAAGCTCCACAACTTCCCCGATCAGCTGTCGGGCGGCGAGCAGCAGCGCGTCGCGGTTGCGCGCGCATTCGTCAACCACCCGCCGCTCCTACTCGCCGACGAGCCGACCGGCAACCTCGACCCCGAGACGTCGATCGGGATCATGCAGCTGCTGTACCGCATCAACCGGACCGGCACCACGGTCGTCGTCGCCACGCACGACAGCCACATGGTCGACCGCATGCGCCGGCGCGTGCTGGAGCTGCGCGACGGCGCCATCGTCCGCGACGAGCACGCCGGCGGCTACAGCAAGCGCGAGGTCTCGACGGCCGAGTTCGCTGCGCTGATGCGCGACGAGCCGGCGCCCGCTCCCAAGCGGATCGAGAAGGACGACGGCGACTGGTTCGACGAAGACGACGAGGAATGAGACCCGGCTTCTTCACCAAGGAGGCGTTCCGGTCGATCGGCCGCAACGCGATCCCTAGCTTCGCGGCGATGGCATCCGTGCTCGTCACCGTGCTCGTGCTCGGTGTCTTCATCCCGGTTGTGCAGGCGACGACCGGCGCCGCCAACGAGGTGCGCGGGCGTGTGCTCGTGAACGTGTTCCTGAAGCCGGCCGCCACCGACGACGAGGTCGAGCGCGTGCGCCAGAAGGTGATCGCGACGGACGGCGTCGGCAAGGTCGAGTTCGTCAGCAAGGAGCAGGCGTACTCGGCCGAGCGCAAGAAGTACCCGGAGCTCTACGAGCTGCTGCCCGGCGCGCACAACCCGCTCGGCGGCGCGTTCCGCATCACGCCGCGCGACCCCGACGACGCGCCGGCGATCGCCAGCGCGCTCGCGCCCCCCAGCGTCGCCGGCGGCACGCCGACCCCGGTCGACGACGCGATCGACTCAGTTCGCAACCGCGAGGACGAGACCGACAAGATCCTCACCGCCACGCGCGTCGTGAAGCTGTCGATGGCGCTGCTGGCGATCCTGCTGGTCATCGCATCGGTGCTGCTGATCTCCAACACGATTCGGCTCAGCCTGTTCGCGCGCCGCCGCGAGGTCGAGGTGATGAAGCTCGTCGGCGCTACCGACTGGTTCATCCGCTGGCCGTTCATGATCGAGGGCGTCGCGCTCGGCGCGCTCGGCGGAGTCGTCGCGATCCTGCTGCTGCTCGTCGGGAAGGTCGCGTTCATCGATCCGCTCGCCGCGGACTTCGCGCTGATCGCGGCGCCCGAGACGATCAACTTCGGCGTCCTCGCGATCCTGCTGCTCGGGGCGGCGGTGCTGGTGTCGGCGGCAGGCTCCGGCCTCTCGCTGCGGCGTTTCCTGCGGGTCTGAAACAAACCCGCTGAAACGAGTCTGACCCCGTTTCAGGCGGGCCGCGTAGCCTGTCGGGCCTCCGATGCGGCGCCCCATCGCTCCTCTCTTCCTCGTTCCCGTGCTCGTGCTCGGGATCTGGCTCGGCGGCCACCCCGACGCGCTGCCCGAATTCGCGCGCGACGCGCTGGTCGATGACGAGGACACCCGCGTCGTCCGCGAGGCGATCGAGGACGTGCGCGACGAGTACTACCGCGAGGTGCCGGCCCGGCGCCTTGCGGACTCGGCGATCGACGGCATGGTGCGCGCGCTGGGCGACCCGTTCTCCGCGTACTTCAACAAGGAGCAGTACGAGCGCTTCCGCCAGCAGCAGGACAGCGAGTTCACCGGCGTCGGCATCGCGGTGCTCGAGCATCCTCGCGGACTACGGATCACGGACGTCTACGACGGCTCGCCGGCTGAGCGTGGGGGCCTCAAGCCGAACAACGTGATCGTCGCCGCCGACGGAAAATCATTGCGGGGCCTCAACATCAACCAGTCGGTCGCGCTAATCAAGGGCGCGCCGGGCACCGACGTCAGGCTGCGCATCCGGTCGCGCGCCGGGGAGCGCGACGCGACGCTGACGCGCGCGACCATCGACGTACCCGTGGTGGCCTCGCGCATGCGCACCGCGGGGGGCCGCGACGTGGCCACCATCAAGCTGGCCCAGTTCAGCTCCGGCGCCCACGGCGAGTTGCGGATCGCGCTGCGCCGCGCGCTCGGCCGCGGCGCGAAGGGCATCGTCCTCGACCTGCGCGGCAACGGCGGCGGGCTGGTCACCGAGGCGCGGCTGGTCGCCAGCACGTTCCTCGAGGAGGGCAAGATCGTCACGACTCGCGGCCGTTCGGTGCCGACGCGAACGCTCAGCGCGACCGGCGACCCTGTCTCGGCCGACGAGCCGCTCGTCGTGCTGGTCGACCGCAACAGCGCGTCCGCGGCCGAAATCGTGGCCGGCGCGCTGCAGGACCACGACCGCGCGACGGTCGTCGGCACGCGCACGTTCGGCAAGGGCGTGTTCCAGGAGATCATCGAGCTCTCCAACGGCGGAGCGCTGGACATCACCGCCGGCCAGTACTTCACGCCGAAGGGACGCAACCTCGGCGGCGCCGGCACGCGCCGCGGCGGCGGCCTGACGCCCGACGTGGAGGCGCGCGACAACCCGAAGACGCCGCGCGACGAGGCGCTTGTGGTCGCGCTGCGCGAGCTCGCAGACGAGCTGACGTGAGGACCAGCGACACCAGCGTCGCACTGCTGGAGACGCGCGGGCGCTTCCTAGTGGCAGAGCCGTTCTTCGAGCGGGGGCCCCGTGTCGTCGTCGAGCGCCACCGAGACGCGAAGCCGGGCCGCCTTGCGCTCGTCTCCCACGGCAAGCGGGGCAAGGCGAAGGTCGTGCGGATGCTCGGCAAGCCCGACGTCGCGCGCGACGTGATCGAGGCGCTGATGCTCGACCGCGGGCTGCGGCGGTCGTTTCCGCCTGGCGTCGAGCGCGCCGCGCAGGAGGCCGTCGAGGAGGTAGAGGACTCGTCGCGCCGCGACCTGCGCGACAACTACACGTTCACCATCGACCCGGTCACGGCGAAGGACTTCGACGACGCGATCAGCGCGGAGCAGCTCGAGGACGGCGCGTGGCGGATCTGGGTGCACGTCGCCGACGTCAGCGCCTACGTGAAGCCGGGCTCGCCCGTCGACCGCGAGGCCTACCGGCGCGCGACCTCCGTGTATGTCCCGGGAGCCGTGGAGCCGATGCTCCCCGAGACCCTGTCGAACAACGCATGCTCGCTCGTGCCGGGCCAGGACCGCCTCGCGGTCACCGCGGAGATGGACCTGCATGGAGCCCAGGTGCGCCGCGCGGCGTTCTACCGCTCGCTGATCCGCTCCGACCGCCGCTACTCCTACGAAGAGGTCGACGAGCTGTTCGGGACCGGCGCGGATCTCGGCGCGCCGCTGGCGGCGGCGCGTGCGGCGGCGGCGGCGCTCCAGGGGCGGCGCGAGGACGAGGGCGCGCTCGCCGTCGAGCAGGTCGAGCCCGAGTTCGCGTTCGACCGCCGCGGGCACGTCGTGTCGTCCGAGGCGACCGAGCAAACGGAGTCGCACCGGGTGATCGAGCACCTGATGATCGCCGCCAACTCCCAGGTCGCGCGCCTGCTCAGCGACCGCGGCGTCCCGGCGCTGTACCGCGTGCACGAGAACCCCGACCCGGTCGCGGTCGAGCGCCTGCTCGAACAGCTCGCCTCGCTCGGCGTTGCGACGCCGCCGGCGCCGGAGCGGATGAGCTCGACGCAGGCTGCCGAGGTCGTCGCGCAGGCGTCACGGCTGGTGGACCAGCACGTGCGCCGTACCGGCGGCGGGCGCCGGGGCCTGACGTTCCTGGTCCTGCGGTCGCTCAAGCAGGCTCATTACACGCCGGTCAACCGCGGCCACGCGGGCCTGAGCCTGAGCCACTATTGCCATTTCACCTCGCCGATCCGGCGCTACCCCGACCTGATCTGCCACCGCGCGCTGCTCAGCGTTGTCGGCGGCGGCGAGAGCGCGCCGCGGGCCTCGTCGCTCGAGGAGGGCGGGACCTGGACATCGGCGCGCGAGCGCGACGCGATGAAGATCGAGCGTGACGCCGACGACGTCGCGCGCTGCTTCCTGCTCGAGCGCGAGCTGTTCGAGACCGGGTTCGAGCAGGAGTTCGATGGCGAGGTCACGAGCGTGATCGGCGCCGGAGCGTTCGTCGCGTTCGGCGACAACCAGGAGGGCATGCTCCCGGTGCGGCGGATGCGCGGTGACTGGTGGGAGCTCAACGAGCCGGGCACGATCCTGGAGGGGACGCGCAGCGGCCAGACCCTGCGTATCGGTGACCGGGTGCGCGTCGTGGTGCGGCAGATCGACGCGCCGCGCGGGCGCGTCGACCTCGACCTCGTCACGCCGCCCGACCGCTAACGTCGGTCCCCTTCAATGGCGAAGAAGGGCAAGCGCAAAGCGGCGCCGGGCGACGTCGCGACGAACAGGCAGGCCGCCCACCGGTTCGAGCTGCTCGACCGGCTGGAGTGCGGGCTCGTGCTGCAGGGCACCGAGGTCAAGGCGCTGCGCGACGGTACGGCGCAGCTCAAGGACGGCTATGCGGGGATCCACGACGGCGAGCTCTGGCTCTACAACGTCCACATCCCGCCTTACGGCCCGGCGGCGCGCGAGAACCACGACCCGGAGCGCCCGCGCAAGCTGCTCGTACACCGCCGCGAGCTCGAGCGGCTGATCGGCAAGTCGGCCGAGAAGGGCCTCACGCTGGTGCCGACGCGGCTCTACTTCTCGGGGGCTCGCGCAAAGGTGGAGATCGCGGTGGCGCGCGGCAAGGACCGCTTCGACAAGCGCGAATCCATAAAGGCGCGCGAGCAGCAGCGCGACATGGATCGCGCGCTGCGGGACGCGAACCGCTAGTCCAGCGTGTCGGGGTCGATGTAGGTCGCGTTCATGCCGGCGACGAGCGCGACCGCGAGCGACACGTAGACGGCGCCGACCGCCAGCCGGTGGCCGGTTTTGACGCGGTAGTACTCGCGCTGCTCGTGGCGGGCCTTCCAGCGCCGCGAGACGTCGAGCACGCCGAGCACCAGGAACAGGATCACGAACGGGTTCGGCCGGACGACGAGCAGCGCGGCCATCATCGCGAGGCCGACGAACCACATCCACGGTGCCATCGCCGCAAACGCGCGACCGCCGTCGAACGGTGTCACCGGGATCAGGTTGAAGAGGTTGATGAAGAAGCCGAAGTACGCGAGCGCGCGCCAGAACTCGTCGTCGGTCACCGCGTAGAGCGGCAGCGCCGCGGCGGCCGCGAGCGAGCCGATCACCGGGCCCGCGAGGCCGACGCGCGCCTCCGCCAGCGCGTCGCGCTCGAGCTCCTTCGACCACACCGCGGCGCCGAGGAACGGGATGAACGCCATCCCCCCGACCTCGATGCCCTCGCGCTTCATCTGTAGGGCGTGGCCGCACTCGTGGATCAGCAGCAGGGCGACGATCCCGACGGCGAACGGCCAGCCCCAGAACACCGCGTAGACGCCGATCGAGATCAGCATCGAGAGCGCGGTCCCGAAGAACTTGCCCTTCGTCAGAAGCAGGATCGCGGCCTTGCCGAACTTCAGCAGCAGCGCGCCGGCGACCAGCAGCGGGCCGAACAGGCGCCGCAGCCAGTGCTCGCGCGGCGGCTCGGGCGCCGGCGCGGGCGGGGGCGGTTCGTAGGCCGGCGCGGCCGGGGGAAGCCAGCGGTCGCTCATCGCGCGGCGAGCACCTCCTGGGCGGCCTGCTCGGCCATCGCCAGCTGGTCGCCGACGAGGTCGAGGCCGCGCTGCCAGAAGCCGGGGTCGACGAGATCGAGGCCGGCGATCGCCGCCAGGTCCTCGGGCGAGCGCGAGCCGCCGGCGGCCAGCAGCTCGATGTAGCGCGGCACGAAGTCATCGCCCTCGTCGAGGTAGCACGCGTATACGGACAGCGCGAGCAGCTGCCCGTAGGCGTATGCGTAGACGTAGCCGGGCGAGCCGATGAAGTGGGGGACGTAGGACCACCACGTGCGGTAGCCATCGGTCACCTCGACCGCGTCGCCGAGGAGCTCCTCCTGCGACTCGGCCCACAGTTCTCCGATGCGCTCGACGCTCAGCTCGCCCTGCTCGCGGCGCGCGCTGTGGGCGAGGTCCTCGAAGCGGTTCATGGCGACCTGCCGGAACACCGTCGCGATCGACCCCTCGATGTTCTCGGCCAATAGGCCGAGCCGTGACTCGGGCGACTGGACTTCGTCCAGCAGGCGGCGGAACACGAGCGTCTCGCCGAACACCGAGGCCGTCTCGCAGACCGTCAGCGGCGTGTGCTGCTCGAACACCCCGCGCGGGATCGCGAGCGCGGCGTGCAGCCCGTGGCCTAGCTCGTGCGCGAGGACGAGCACGTCGCGGCGCTTGGACGTGTAGTTGAGCATCACGTACGGGTGGACGCTCGGCACGGTGTACGCGCAGAACGCGCCGCCGCGCTTCGAGGGCCGGGGGGGCGCGTCGATCCAGCGCTCGTCGAAGAAGCGCCGGGCCGTGTCGGCTAGCACCGGCGAGAAGTCGCTGAAGGAGCCGAGGACGATGTCCCTGGCCTCGTCCCAGCCGACCTCCGGCTCGTCGCCGGCGACGGCCGCCATGCGGTCGTAGTCGGCGAGCCGGTCCAAGCCCAGCAGCTGGGCCTTGAGGCGATACCACCGGCGTGGGATCTCGTACGACGCGCGGACGGCTTCCACGAGCGCCTGGACGGACTCGTCCGAGGCCTCGTTCGACAGGTTCCGGCTCGAGATCCACGTCGGGTATTTGCGCAGGCGGTCGTCGACGGCCTTGTCGTGGAGCAACGTGTTGAAGATGAACGCCCGCACGCGCAAGCC
This sequence comes from uncultured Conexibacteraceae bacterium, assembly GCA_963832195.1. GTDB lineage: Bacteria > Actinomycetota > Thermoleophilia > Solirubrobacterales > Solirubrobacteraceae > Baekduia. The sequence goes on along the minus strand of CAWHTH010000002.1, from coordinate 287,936 downwards.
GGGCTGGAGCGCCTCGGTGACGGCCTCCGCGACGCCCCGGCGCAGGTCGCGGTCGGGGGCGGTGAGCTTCGACAGCGCGACGTCGAGCGGGACCTGGCTGTCGCCACCGGGCAGGTCCACGCGGATCGCGGATGTGACCTCGGAGAACAGCCGCGACCAGGCGTCGCGCCCGGTGACGGACTTCTCGGCCAGCACACGCTCCTCGGGCTCGGTCAGCTGGTGCGGGCGGTAGCGGCGCAGCGTGCGAAGGTGGTGCCGGCTCTTCTCCAGGCCGTCGGCCGCCAGCAGCTCGTCCACGCGGTCGTCGTCGAGCGCCGCCCATTCGAGCTCGAAGAACAGGAGCTGCGTCTCGACCACGGTCGCCTCCTCCTGGACCTTCTGGAGCAGCGCGCCGTTCGCGGGGTCCTCGGTGTCGGCCGAGAAGCGCAGGCTGGCGTAGGACGCGGCGCGGCCGACCAGGTCCGCGATCTGGGCCAGCTCGTCCATCGCGGCGGCCAGTCCGGGCCCGTCGAGCTCAGCGAGATGGCCGGCGTGGATGTCGGCGAACGCCGCGGCGCGCTCCTTCGCATCGGCGAGCTGGCGGTCGACGCCCTGCTCTCCGTCGCCCTCCACGAGCGGCTCGAGGTCCCAGGCGACTTCTTCCAGGGCGGTGGTGGCCATGCCCCACACGTTATTTCGTCGGAAGATGCGGCCTCTTCGTCCAGACACTCTTGACGGGCGCGGAGGCCTGATGGCAAGGTGATTGCAGACGCGGGGACCGGATCCCACGAAAGAGCGAGGCCATGAGGTGTGAGGCCGCGCCACCCAGCCGGAAGCGCTCTCGGGCGCATCCGGGGACGGTCCTCAAAACGTGGCCCGGCTCCCGCGTCGCTTCTTGTCAACGGTCGCTCTTCGCGCCGGTCAGGTTCTCTGGCCGGCGCGTTTTTGTGTGCGCTGGCGTTCCGCCCGGGCGCTTCGCGGCCCGCTCACGCGCGCGGATTGCACCGAGGGAGGGGAGATCGTTACGCGGTGGCTCTTTCGTCACCGTTTCCGAGCTCTGGCCTCGCCGCCTCCACGCAAAACGTCCGTTTCATGGGGCTATAGCCCCACCAAACAGACGTTTCACCGGCCGGCCGGCCGGGCGCGTTGCGTCTTTGCCAATCTGGCACGGGCCGCCCTCCTCGGTGCCGACAGGCCGCGTTTGTCCGCCGCGACAGGCCGCGCGGAGCTCCACCGCCCAGGCGCGGAACGCCATTTTTTCGGAGGATGCGGGGACGTCGCGAAGCGACTCTTGACGGCCGCCGAGCGCGGATGGCATGGTGCTCTTAGACGCGGGACCGGATCCCACGAAAGAGCGAGGCCATGAGGTGTGAGGCCGCGCCACCCAGCCGGAAGCGCCCTCGGGCGCATCCGGGGACGGTCCTCAAAACGTGGCCCGGCTCCCGCGTCGCTTTCGTTAACGGCGCAGCGTCCAGGCCCCGCGCAGCGCCTGGGCACGGCTCGTGCAGATGTCGTTGACGAGCTCGATCGCCAGCGCGCGGCCGGTCTGGCGCAGGCGATACGTCCCGCCGTGGTCGAGCCCGCCGGACAGGCACGTCTGGTCCTGTGTAAACGCCGCCTCATTGCCCTTGATGCTGACCACGCCGGTGCGGACATCGTCGGGGCTCCGCACCACCGAATATCGATCCTTGCCGACAATCAGCCGGTAGCCGGCCCGCTCGTAGGTGCCGCCGGTCAGGAGCGGGACGCGCACCGCAGTTTCGTTACGAGTCCCGCCGCCGATGATCGACGGCACGCCGCTTACGGCGACGAGCGCGAGGAGGGCGACCGCCACGGCGACGGCCGCAACGCGCGGCCACGCGACGCGCGTCGGCAACGGCAGGCGCCGTGCGATCTGCGGCCGTGCCTCGTGGCGGCGCATCGCCTCCACGAGGTCGCGCTCGAGTCCATCCAGGAAGTCGCTCATCTTTGGCCTCCGGCTCGCGATCGCAGCGCCGCCAGCCCGCGGCTGACGCGCTTGCGGATCACCTGCTCCGACGTCTGCTGCTCCGCCGCGATGTCTTCATACGAGCGGTCGTCGATCACGTGCGCTCGCACCGCCTGCGCCTGGTCGGGCGGAAGCTCCTCGATGATCTGGACCGTCACCTCGAGCGCCGCCGCGTGGATCATCTCGACGTCCTGCGAGCTGAGCGTGCGGCGCTCCATCCCGAGCCGCTTGCGCGCGCTCTCCTCGGCGCGGCCGCGGCGGTGGTAGTCGGCCAGCTTGTGCGCGGCGATGCCATAGAGCCAGCCGATAGCGGGGACGGCTCCGGGGCGGAAGCGGCGGCGCGCGACGATCGCGGCTGCGAACGTCTCAGAAGTCAGATCGGCCGCGGCGTCTGCGCTGTCGGTGCGGCGCGCGAAGTAGCCGAGGATCTCGCGGGCGTGGCGGCGGTAGAAGAGGCCGAAGTCCTCGGGATTGCCCGAGCACAGCAGCTCCTCGTCGGTACGTCCGCCCTGGGCATCCATGGCTCTGCGCAGTCTCTCGCGCGAGCGGGCCGAAATGTGACGGTCACAAAGCGCGGGAGTGGTGCGAGAGAGGGGCCATGAAGAACGCACTCGCACTGGTAGGGACCGCCGCGCTGCTGCTGGCGGCGTGCGGCGACGATGACGACGAGGCACCGACGGCCGCCAGGCCTGCGGCGCCCGCGAAGGAGGACACCGCGCTGGTGGTGCCGATCAACCAGCGGACGGCCCTGAGCGACAAGGCGCCGAAGCCGACGGACGGCAAGCTCAAGACGAGCGGCCCGTACGTGGGCAAGTGGGGCGTCGAGCTGACAGCCGATCAATTGGCGGAGGGTGCCGCTGATCCGCGGCTCGCCGGGACCATGGGGCTCGAGCTGCGCGCCGACGGCACCTACAGCACGGCCTCTGAGCTCGACGGCAAGATCAAGGGCCGCTATGCGGCTGCTCCGGGCAGCACATTGGTCTTCAAGCAGGACAGCGGATGTGACTTCAACGGCAACTTCGAGGGCTCGCGCAGCGTCTACAGCTGGAAGGTCACGGGCGACCAGCTCGTCCTCACGCTCGTCCGCCGCGAGACGAAGGGCTGCACGGGCCGCAGCGACTTTCTCACGACGCCGCGCTGGCAGCGGCGCTGAGGGCGCACGAACCGCAGCTACAATGGGGAGGACATACATCCTGGGGACGACAGGCTTCGACGTGGTCGATTCCGCCGGGATGGTCGCGAGTCGAGGTTCCCGGAGGCCTCGTAAAACACCGGGAAACCAATACGTGCGGACTCTCACGAGTACGCGCTCGCCGCTTAGTCAATAGCTAAGCAGTGAGTTCGGGCCCTCCGCCTGCCGGCCGCGGAGGTCGCTCGATCAGAACGCCGGCTCACCCGGGGAGGACCGCCTCCGCCAAACCGGGGAAATCTCAAAGTGAGGCTGGTCCCGGGCAACCCTGCCGGTGTGGCGAACCCGGGACGAGATCAGAGCACCGGATACGCTCGTAGAAGCCATCTCGTCGCGATTGCGGACGTGGGTTCGATTCCCACCGTCTCCACCTAATTCGAGGACCGCCCGCTTGGGCGGTCCTCGGTCGTTCGGGCCTCGAGGATCGTGCAGAAGCCGCTGTGGAGCAGCAGGAGAGGTGGCCCGGACCCGCCGTGGTAGAGGGCCTGGGTGCTGATCGTCGCGTCCGATCGATCCATGCTCGCGCCGGAGTCTCGTGGATCCCGAGATAGCGCTGGCTCGTGGGCTGAACCCGCGGGCGAGCCGTCTTTCCGCGTAGTCGCTCGGCGCGGGGCCTCAGCCGGGCTGGATGTTCTTGTTGTTGCGGAACACGTTCTCGGGGTCGTACGTGGCCTTGACCTCGGCGAGCCGCCGATACGTGTCGTCGCCGTAGGCCTCGTGGACGCGGCTCGCGTCGTCGTCGGAGTCGAGGAAGTTCACGTAGACGCCGGCACGGTATGGCTCCAGCGCGGCGATGAATCCTCGTGCCCACGCGGTCTCCGCAGCGCGGACGGTGTCGTCCTCGGTGGGCAGCCAGGCTGCGTCGACGATGATGTTGTGCTCCGTGTCGCGTCCCGCGTAGGCCGTGGCGTCACGCGGGGCTCGGGCTACTGCGCCGCCCATGTGGAACATCGCCGCGTACGACCTCGGGGAGGTGGCGGCGTAGGCGTGTGCGGCGACGACGTCGATGACCTGGTCGGATAGGCCGGTGAGGTTCGCGGCCTTCCAGTAGTAGTGCCAGCCGTGCGGGACGGTGTCGTCGAGGACGCTCTGGTGGTCGACGTATCGCGTCGGCCCGACGAGGTCGACGAGCGGCGTGCCGAACTGGCGGAGCGGGCGGACGGCACGCTCACCGTCCTCGACTGATCCGGCGTAGCAGCTGGCCACCGCGATGGCCGGCCGGAAGTGCAGGTCCTCGTCGATGACGGGCAGCGGCGGGATCGTGCCGAGCCGGACGACGTTGCCTAGCTCGTCGGGTGCATCTGCGACGAAGTCGCGGTAGTAGCGCAGAACATTGGCGGTGTCCTCGGCCGCCCAGAACACCGGTCCGGCCACGACGGTGGGCCCCACCGCGTGCAGTGCAAACCGGAACGAGGTGACGACGCCGAAGTTTCCGCCTCCGCCCCGAAGCGCCCAGAACAGGTCGGGGTGATCGTCGGCGGTCGCCCGGATGATCTCGCCCTCGGCGGTGACCACCTCGGCCTCTACGAGGTTGTCGACGGTGAGCCCGTGCTTGCGCATGAGCCAGCCGATGCCGCCACCCAGGCTGAGCCCTGCGACGCCGGTGTGGCCCACGATGCCGCCAGTGGTAGCCAGACCGTGGGCCTGCGTCTCGTGGTCGACGTCGCCCCACAGGGCTCCTCCTTGCACGCGTGCTGTGCGCTCGATGGGATCGACCGAGACGGCGCGCATCGCCGAGAGGTCGATCACGATTCCTTCGTCGCATACCGCGGTGCCGGCCACGTTGTGGCCTCCGCCTCGTACGGCGATCTCGAGGTTGCGGTCGCGCGCGAAGCGCACCGCTGCGGCCACGTCGGCAGTGCCCGCGCAACGGGCGATATAGACCGGACGGCGGTCGATCGCGCCATTCCAGATTCTGCGGGCAGTGTCGTAGCCGCGGCTTGTCGGCAGGAGCAGCTCGCCGCGGAACGATCCGGCGAGCTCGTCGGACGCGGCGGTCGCCGGGGGCGAAGGCTGTGGTGCATGGATCGCGGTCATCGCGTCCTCCCAGGTGCGCTTGATGAGCCCAGCGTCCACCCGGCAGCCCCGCCTGGCTAGTCCGACTTTCGAACCAACCGGTGCGGATCGCAGACCTACCGCGAAATCCGGGTTAGCATCGTCGTGCGATGCGCAGCTATGCGCAGTACTGCCCCGTCGCCAAGGCATCCGAGGTTCTCGGGGACCGCTGGACGCTGCTAATCGTGCGCGAAATGCTCGGGGGCGCGAGCGGCTTCAACGAGCTCCAACGCGGCCTCCCGGGGATCTCGCGCTCGGTCCTCACCGAGCGCATGCGCGCCCTCGAACGGGCCGAGGTCATCGAGCGCAGGACGGGCCCCAAAGGCCGCACTCTCGAGTATCTCCTCACGCCCGGCGGCCGCGACCTCGAGCCGGTCGTGCAGGCGATCGGCGAGTGGGGGGCGACGTGGTCGTTCACCGAGCCGCGCGCCGACGAACTCGATCCCTCCCTCCTGATCGTCTGGATGGCTCGCCACGTCGATTACCGGCGGCTCCCACGCGACCGAACCGTGGTGCAGTTCGACTTTCGCGCCCCCAAACGGCGGTTCTGGATGGTCCTCGAGCCTTCGGAGGTCTCGGTCTGCCTCCACTATCCCGGTTTCGACGTCGACCTCGAGCTCACCGTCGATACCGCCACGCTCTACCGCGTCTACCTGGGACGAGCCGAGCTGGGCGGCGCGATTCGGGCCGGGCAGCTGACGATGAGAGGCCCGCAGACGCTGCAACGCGGATTCGGCCACTGGTTCACCTGGAGCGCATTCGCCACAGCCAGCCGATCGGCGCAGGATCGCCGCGTGGCCGCCTCACGCCTCGCCCGCCCTCATCGCGTACGGATCAACGAAGACGGCGATCCCGTCGAAGCGAGCGGTTGACGACTCGGTCGAGAATCGCTCGCCGTTTGCCACGATCGTCCGCTGGCACGTTCAGCTCGGCAACATCGTGATCCCGAAGTCGGTCACGCCCGAGCGAATCGACTTCGACCTCGATGAGCGGGAGATGGACATGATCGGCGCGCTCGATCGCGGCCGCGGGCGGTCCGACACGGGACTTCGGTTAGCGTCGGCGCATGACAGATACAGCTGGGACGGTGCTCGTCACCGGCGGGACGGGATTCCTCGGCGGATGGTGCATCGCCGCGCTGCTGGAGCGCGGTCACGACGTGCGCACCACGGTCCGCGACCTCGCGCGCGAGGGAGCGGTGCGCGACGCCCTCGAGAAGGCGGGCGTCGACCCGGGGTCGCGGCTCACGGTTCTCGCGGCCGACCTCAACGGCGACGACGGCTGGACGGAGGCGGTGGCGGGCTGCCGGTACGTGTTGCACGTGGCCTCGCCGTTCCCGCCGGTGCAGCCGAAAGACCCCGATGAGCTGATCGTCCCGGCCCGCGATGGTGCGCTGCGCGTGCTGCGCGCCGCCCTCGATGCGGGGGTCGAGCGCGTCGTCATGACGTCCTCGATCGCGGCGGTCCGCTCCGGGCGGAGCAGCTCGCAGGCGACGCCGTACACCGAGGCCGACTGGACCGACGGCAACGACACGTCGCGCACGCCGTACGTGCGCTCGAAGACGCTCGCCGAACAGGCCGCCTGGCAGCACGTGCGCGACGCCGGTGCCGAGGATCGGCTGGCGACGGTCAACCCTGGGGCGATCATCGGCCCGGCGCTCAACGACGACCACTCCTACTCGCTTCAGGCGATCCAACGGCTGCTCGACGGCATGCCGGCGGCGCCCCGGCTCGGATTCACGTTCGTCGACGTCCGCGATGTCGCCGACCTGCACGTTCGCGCGCTGGCAGACCCGGGCGCCGCGGGCGAGCGGTTCATCGCGACCGACCGGTTCCTCTGGCTGGCCGACGTCGCTGCGGTCCTGCGCGAGCGCCTTGGCGACGCTGCCGGGAAGGTCCCCAAGCGGGTCGCGCCGAACGTGCTCGTCCGCATGATGGGCATGTTCGACGGAGGCGTCCGCTCCGTTGTCTCCGACCTCGGCAAGCAGTCCTGGTTCTCCAGCGAGAAGGCGCGCACGCGGCTGGGGTGGACGACACGGCCGGTCGAGGACTCGATCGAGGAGTGCGCTCGCAGCCTGGTCAAATCATGACTGAAGGCGAGCGCGCGTTCCGAGTCCTCTCGATCCTCGACGAGGAGGCCGTGCCGGCTTCCGGTGGGCTCAACTGGGTGCCCGTGCGGCGAAGGCTCGGCATCGGCGCGTTCGGCACGAACGCCTATCGGGCCGCGCGCGCCGGCGACAACGTGATCGAGGAGCACGTGGAGTCGCCGGGGCAGGAGGAGATGTACGTCGTCATCGCCGGCCGGATGCGCTTCGTCGCCGACGGCGACGAGGTCGAGGTCGCCGGTGGCGGCGTGGTGTTCGTGCCCGGCCCGGACGTCACCCGAAGTGCCGTTGCGCTGGAGGACGACACGGTCGTGCTCGCGGTCGGCGGCTGGCCCGACCAGGCTTACCACTCGTTGCCGTGGGAGCCGATCTACCTGGCGCAGGATGCGATGCGCCGTAACGACTGGGCCGAGGCGGCCGCGACGCTGGAACGCGAAGCCGGCGAGCACGCCGACACGGCGATCGTCCAGCTCCGGCTCGCATGCTGCCACGCCCAGCTCGGTGAGCACGACCGTGCTCTGGCGGAGCTGCGCAGGGCGCTCGAGATCAACCCGCGCATCTACGGGATGGCCGAGCGCGACGAGCTGCTGGCGCCGCTGCGCGAGCTTCCGGGCTGGCCGGCAGCGCCTTCATGACCCGCCGCCACCTGGTGCGCGATCGCGATCACGTGGTCGCGCGCCGTTGACACATCGTCCGAGCGCCAGGCGAGATAGAGGGTGCTCTCGCTGCCGGTGATCGGGACGAAGACCACATCCGGGCCACTGCGCGCGCCATAGGAGCTGGCCAAAACGGCGACCCCTATGTCGGCCGCGACAAGCCCGAGGATCGTATGGGCGGAGCCCGCCTCTTGGACAACCCGCGGGCTGAACCCGGCGTTTCTGCACGCCTCGATGACGGTGTCGTATGTCTGCGCGGCCAGCGAGCGGTGCCAGATGATCAGCCCTTCGTCGCGGATGTCCGCATAACTGACGCGGCGGCGGCTCGCCAGCCGATGGTCGTGAGCGACCGCGAGCGACAAACGCTCGCGCAAGAGCGGCTCGAAGGTGAGCTGATCGTCCGGCCGAGGATCTCGCAGGAGTCCGAGGTCCAGACGCCGCTCGCTCAAGGCGTCGAGCTGTGGGTCGTCGAAGAGCTCGTGCAAGCGCAGCCGTAGGTCGGGATACGCCTTCCGCGATTCGCGCACGAGCGCGGGCACGAGCTCCACGTTCGTTGACGGCAGAAAGCCGAGCCGCAGCTGACCAGCCTCGCCGCGACCGACACGGCGAGCCAGCTCGCACGCCCGCTCGACCTCCGCGAGCGCGTGCGGTGCCTCGTCGAGGAGGGCACGGCCGGCCTCCGTCAGGCGAACGCTTCGCTTCGTGCGCGAGAGCAGATCGGTCCCGAGCGTGCGTTCCAGCTCGCGGATCGCGCGACTGAGCGACGGCTGGCTGATGTGCAGGCGCACGGCCGCCCGTCCGAAATGGAGCTCCTCCGCCACGGCGACGAAGTAGCGGATGAGACGCAGCTCTGGAGTAATAGCCATCAGCTATCAATCACGAGTAAATAAGTCTTGGACTCGAACGATAACGAGTCGTACCGTCGTCCCATGCAAACGCTCTCGCCCGATATTCCGCAGGCGCGCGAGCGCCTCGCAAAAGACGCGCTGACGAGTCGCCTGGCCACGCGCGAGGACGTTCCCGTGCTCGACCCGCTGATGCAGGCTGCGATCGACGAGTTGCAGAAGGGCTTCCTCGACGAGGCTCAGATCCGGTCGAGCCACGCGGTCATGGGCCTCGATCGGCAGCTCATCGACGACGGGACGTACTTCGTGATCGAGTCAGACGGGCTGGCGATCGGGTGCGGCGGCTGGAGCCGCCGCGCCACGCTCTACGGCGGCGACCACAGCGGTGGGCGGGACAGCAAGGAGCTCGATCCCTCGAAGGACGCTGCGCGTATCCGCGCCATGTACACACGCCCGGGCTTCACACGGCGCGGTGTGGGCTCGCTGATCCTCGCGCTCTGCGAGTCCGCGGCGGCAGCCGAAGGATTCACCCGGCTGGAGCTGATGTCGACGCTCTCGGGCCGGCCGCTGTACGCCGCCGCCGGGTTCGAGGCCATCGAAGAGGTGACGGACGCTTCCGGTGGCGTGCCGGTCCCGCTCGTAAAGATGGGCAAGGAGATCCGGCGCTAGCAACTTTGGAGGGCCGCCCAGGCCGGCGGCCCTCCGTCGTTGAGTCTTTCCGCGCGGGCTACTTACCGCGCTTGACCGTGCACCGCACCCGCTTGGGCGAGGTGACCCGGCAGCTGATCTTGCCGCTGCGGCCGCGGAGCCCGCGGCGGCCTCTCGGGCCGGTCGGGCCGTTTCCGCCGGAGGCCCCAGGCGTCCCCTGCGGACCCTGTGGCCCGGGCGGGTTGGGGGGCGGCTTGAGCTGCGCGCGGAGCTCGCCGCCAGGGCGTGCCGCGCTGTGGAGGTTCACGTAGGTCCGCCCGGCGTCGAGGGCGCGCATGACTTCATTGAGCTCACCGGCCGCGATGCCCTGGGCGGCCGGGCCGATCACGTCGGCGGCGTCGATCGTGCCTGTGATCGTCGCCGGCGCAGCGGGGCAGGCCGGGGTGCCGTCCGGGCCGCCGCCGACGTTCGAACAGAGGTAGATCGCGATGGCGCCGTTGACACCCGTCTGCGCGAAGTGGATGTGCGCCTGCGTGACGTCCGCGACGTCCTGATAGCTCAGCTTCCAGTTGATCGAGCTCTCGTCGCCCGCGACGTCCGCCTCGAAGCTGGCGGTGCCGGCGCTGGATATGGCCGGGACCTCCTCGAAGCCGCTCAGCGAGACGGCGAGCTTGTCGCCGCCGGCGCCGACCGCGACGGTGACGACGACCGCAACGCTCGTCGCCAATACGACTGCCGCCAGCAGGATCCTGCGCTTCCCGACACGCATACCGCTCCTCCTTGGTTGGTGCGACCTGACCGCGCAGTCCTATCACGCGGGGGTAGGGTGGCCACCATGTCTGAGCAACATCTCGATCCCGGCCACATCCTGCAGATCGGGACGGGGTTCTGGCCCTCCAAGACCCTCCTCTCGGCAGTCGAGCTGGAGCTGTACACGAAGCTCGGTGACGAGGGGATGACCGGTGCGCAGCTCGCCGAACGGCTCGGTCTGCACGCGCGCGCGATCCCCGACTTCCCGGACACGCTCGTCGCGCTCGGGTTGCTGGCGCGCGACGGCGACGGCGCGGACGCCGTCTATCGCAACACGCCGGAGACGGCCACCTTCCTCGACAAGAACAGCCCGACGTACGTCGGCGGGCTCCTCGAGATGCTGAACGCCCGGTTGTATCGATTCTGGGGCGACCTGACAGAGGCACTGCGGACCGGGGAGCCCCAGAACGAGGTCAAGCACACCGGTACCTCGATGTTCGCGGAGCTGTACAGCGATCCGGCGCGACTCGAGCAGTTCATGAACGCCATGAAAGGAATCTCGCTCGGGAACGCCCACGCACTCGCGCAGAAGTTCGACTTCTCCAAGTACGAGACGGTCTGTGACGTCGGAGGCGCCACCGGGCTGCTCTGCACGATTCTCGCCCAGCACCACCCGCACCTGCGGTGCACCAGCTACGACCTTCCGATGGTCGAGCCGATCGCGAAGCGGGCCATCGAGGCCGCCGGCGTCGCCGACCGCGTGACAACCGCAGCGGGCGACTTCTTCGCGGACCCGATCCCGAAGGCCGACGTCGTGACGATGGGCCTGATCCTCCATGACTGGAATCTCGAGCGGAAGATGCACCTCATCCGAACTGCCTACGAGGCGCTTCCGGAAGGCGGGGCATTCATTGTCATCGAGAGCCTGATCGACGACGCCCGCCGGCAGAACGTGTTCGGCCTGCTGATGTCGCTGAACATGCTCATCGAGTTCGGCGACGCGTTCGACTACACCGGCAGCGACTTCGCCGGCTGGTGTCGGGAAGTGGGCTTCCGCGACGTGGAGATCGTGCCCCTGGCGGGCCCGGCCAGCGCCGGTATCGCCTACAAGTGAGCCTGGAGCGGATCGCGGTCGACGGGCTCGAGGTCGCCTATCGTCGCGAGGGCTCGGGTCCTCCGCTGGTCCTGGTGCACGGCGCGCTCGGAAACAGCCGTCTGTGGGAGCCGCAGCTGGAGGCGCTGAGCGACGAGTTCACCGTCGTGGCGTGGGATGAGCCGGGCTGCGGAGAATCGTCGGACCTGCCGGCGAGCTTCGGGCTGGCCGACTACGCGCGCTGCCTGGCCGCGGTGATCGATGACGTGCGGCTCGGCCCTGCCCATGTCGGCGGCCTTTCGTGGGGCGGAACGATCGTCCTCGAGCACTACCGCCGTCACCCAGAGCTCGTCGCGACGCTGCTGCTGATCGACACGTACGCCGGGTGGAAGGGCTCGCTGCCCGCGGAGGAGGTCGAGGTGCGCGTCGCCCTCGCCCGCCAGCTCGCCGCCGCTGGGGAAGGTCAGTTTGCGCCGATGCTGCCGGGGCTGTTCGCAGGCGACCCGCCCGCCGAGTACGTGCCGCTGCTCGCGGAAGTGGCCGCGGCCGTACGCCGCAAGACGATGGTCAACGAGGCGGAGGTGATGGGCGCGGCAGATCAGCGCGACGTCCTGCCAACGATCTCCGTGCCCACGCTGCTGCTGTGGGGCGAGCTCGACGCACGCTCACCACTGTCGGTCGCGCACGCGTTCGAGCAGGCGATCCCGGAAACCAAGCTGGTCGTGATCCCCGGCGCCGGCCACGTCAGCAACCTCGAGCGCCCGGCGGCGTTCAACTCCGCGGTGCGCGAATGGTGCAGGAGCCACCCGGCGCGGGTCTAAGCTGCGCGCATGACCGACGTCGCACCGGAGAACGTCGAGGTTCGCGATGCATGGGACGGCGTCCTGTTCGACACGTTCGTTCAGTTCCGCGACTTGGTTCTGGACGGCCTGACGCCGCACGGGGAGGAGGCGTTGCGCCGTCATCCCCCGCGTGCCGGGGACCGCGTCCTGGACATCGGCTGCGGGTTCGGCGACACCGCGCAGCGGCTGGCGGGGATGGTCGGGGCCGACGGCTCGGTCCTGGGTGTCGACGTCGCGCCGCGCTTCATCGAGACAGCGATCGCCGAGGCGGAGGAGGCTGGCATCGCCACCCTCCGCTTCACCGTGGCGGACCTCCAGACCGTGCGCTTCGACGAGACGTTCGACTATGCGTTCTCGCGCTTCGGGACGATGTTCATCACCAACCCGGTCGCCGCGCTGCGCAACGTCCGCGATGCGCTGGCGCCCGGAGGGCGCCTGTGCAACGTGGTGTGGCGGCGCAAGCTCGACAACCCGTGGGTCCACCGCACGGAGACGGTGGTCGAGCGGTTCATCACCGAGCGGGAGGACACCGACCAGCCGACGTGCGGGCCGGGGCCGTTCGCGATGGCCAACGCGGACACCGTCAGCGAGATGCTCACGATCGCCGGTTTTGTCGACATCGCGTTCGAGCGTTGCGACATGCCGTTCCGGATCGGCCGCGACCTCGACGAGGCCGTCGCGTACAACATGTCGCTCGGCCCCGGGGCCGAGGCGCTGCGGCTCGCGCCGGCACGCTCCGCGCAGCTGCGGCCCCAGATCGAAGCGGCGCTGCGCGAGGGGCTCTCCGAGTTCGAGACGCCCGACGGGATCGTCGCGGCGTCGTCGACCTGGATCGTGACGGCGCGGGCGCCGGGCTGACCGTCAGGCCGCGCCGGCCGGGTTCGCCTTGGCCCACGCCACGATCTTCTTCGAGCCGCCGATCGCGGTGCCGTCGTCGAGTTCGAGCACGGGCACCATGGTGCTGCCGGTCAGCTCCTTGGCGCGCTTGCGGCCCTTGGTCTGGTTGAAGGGGACATCGGGGAGCATGCCGAGGCCGTAGGAACGCACGACCTCGGGCGCGTGGCCGGAGTCCTTGAGCGCCTTGTACGCGTTGCCGCAGGGATGCCCGCCGGGCCGCGGGGTCGACGTGAACGTGCCGTAGCAAACGTAGAGATTCATGCGCGGATCCTTTCAGGCCCACGTTTTTTCGGAGGATGCGGTGTGAATGTGCGTCGCGCCCTAGACAGAAGCGAGGCCCCCTGAATAAGTTCATCTCAAGACGCGAGACCGGATCCCACGAAAGAGCGAGGCCACCGAGGTGTGAGGCCGCGCCACCCAGATCCCGGAGCCGAAGGCGGCCTTGTGCCGCCGGAGTGCACCGGAGGAGGGTTCCTCGAAACGTGGCCCGGACTCGCGTCTTCTTTTTGCTCGGCGACTCTGAACAGGCGTAGAGTCGCTATATGGACGGTACGACGCAGGTCCCCGAGATCGGGGCTGCCGTCAGGGAGGCGCAGTCGGTTCGTGTCGCAACGGCGGACGAGGTGCCGCAGGTCGCGAAGGCGCTCGCCCGCGGCTTCGGAGACGACCCCGTCACGAGCTGGATCCTGCCGGACGACGCAACCCGGGTCGCCACGCTGGAGAAGGCCTTCGCGCTGTATCTGCGCAAGGAGTACATGGAGTACGGCCTGACCTACACGACGGACGGCTTCGTCGGCGCGTCGGTGTGGGCCCCGCCGGGCGGTTGGAAGACGAGCATCCTGCACCAGCTGGCGCTGATGCCACCCTCGATCGCTGTTTACAAGAGGCGCATCTTCGCCGCGCTGAGGGTGCTGAACGCGATGGAGAAGAACCATCCGCACGACGACCACTACTACCTGCCGTTCGTCGCGCTCGTGCCGGAGTGGCGCGGCCGGGGAATCGGCACCGCGCTGATGCAGCCGGTGCTGCGCCGCTGCGACGAGGAGGGGATGGACGCATACCTCGAGTCGACGAACCCGCGCAACCGGCCCGTCTATGAACGGCAGGGGTTCGAGGTCGTCGGCGAGATCGCCCCCGGCAAGGGCGCGCCGACGCTGACCGCGATGCGCCGCGCGCCCGGAGCGACGGTGTAGTCGTCATGCGCGGGGCCCGGCCGGTTGTCGTCGCTGTGACGGCTGGGGCGTTCGCCTCGATCGGCTTGGCGCAGGGGAGCCCGCCGTCGTCGCTGCGGCAGGAGCTCGCGACGGGGAACCTGATCCGCAACGCGGATGCCGAGGCCGGCCCGGGCGGCGGCGGCGAGGTGGTTGCGATTCCGGAGTGGGAAGTGGGTCCTAACTTCACTGCCGTCAAGTACGACGCTCCCGGCGGCTATCCGACCTCCACCGAGGCCGCGCCCGGGGGCGGCGCGAACTTCTTTGCGGGCGGCAACAACAACGCGGAGTCGTCCGCGCACCAGTTCGTCGACCTCGGGCCCTACTCGAAGGTGATCGACGCCCAGCGGGCCGAGGCGATCGTGAGCGCCTGGTTCGGCGGCTTTCTCGGTCAGAACGACTCCATCACCATCGACGTCTTCTTCCGCAACGAGATCGGCAACGACGTCGGACAAATGACGCTCGGGCCGGTCAGCGCCGCCGACCGCGAAAACCAGACCAAGTTCGTGTTGCGGCAGACAGCGAAGGCGGTGCCCGCAGGCACGACCCACGCCATCGTGCGGATGCTGTCCACACGCACGCTTGGCGACTCCAACGACGGTTACGCGGACAACCTCGAGCTTCGCCTCGCCGAGAAGGCGCCCGCCGCCCATCCGAAGCCGGCGCCGGCGTTCAACAAGGACCTGGTCCACGACGCGCCGGAGCCCGGCAAGACGCTGGACGTCCAGTCGCCCATCCTGCCGAAGGCGGCGAAGCAGGTCACGCTGGAGGCGGAGCTCAAGGGCGCGGCCGAGGGCCCAGTCAAGGCTGTTGCCCCGATTCCTGTCGCGGGGCTTAGCGAAGAGCAGGAGCTACTCATCTTCTGTGTGGAGTGGGCGCTCGACCGCCTCAACGAGAGCGAGGTCGTGATCGGGAAGTTCGTCGGGATCTACCTCGCCTGCAAGAAGCTGCTGCGGCCAAAAGCGACGAGCGGCGCGGCGAGGGCCGCGCAAGCAGGGTGCCGGACGCGCTTCGTGCCAGTGCGGCGGAAGGGCACGCGCGTCACGGCCCGACAGCGGGCGCGCGCGCTCGCCAGGACGCGTGCCCGCGTTTCGATCACCTGCTCGGCGAGCAGGACCGGCCGGCTGTCGGTGCTGATGGTCGCGCGGCGCGGCACGACGCTGCGGCGCGTGCTCGGGACCAGCCGCGTGCGCGTCGCGCTGGCCCGCGAGCGGCGTACGGGCACGGACAGCGCGGACCCGACGCTCGTGCTGCGCTGGAACCGGTAACCACCGCCGCCTGAGTTCGTACAATGGAGTAGCTCCTGGGCATGGCACCCCGGCCGGAATTCGGGCTCCGGTCGCCGCCGCGCCCGCAGGGACACGGCCAGCGGCGCCAACGCTGCGCGCCGCTACGCCACGACTTATGGAGGTGCACGCCAATGGCAGTTGAAGAGAAAATCGCCCTAGAGGGCGAGGTAATCGAGGCGCTGAAGAACCTGAAGTTCCGGGTCAAGCTGGACAACGGACACGAGGTGCTGGGTCACCTGGCCGGCAAGATGCGCCGGCACCGCATCCGCGTGCTTCCGGGCGACCGCGTCCGCGTCGAGGTCTCGGCCTACGACCTCGACCGGGGCCGCATCGTCTTCCGTATGAAGTAAAGAGGGCCGTCTTACATCATCCGGGCTCGGGGACCCAGTCGCGCGTCAGCATGAGCCAGAACGCCAGGCCCGCCCACGGGCCGTAGCGACGGAAGCGGCGCTCGATCGTGGTGTCCTTCGTCTTGCGACCCACGAGACGCGCGTACGTCGGCCGTGTCCACGAGTCCAGCACGAGCCGCGAGTGGCGGCCGAGCAGCATCATGATGTGGGCCGCCGCGTAGGGCCCGACGCCCTGTAGCGACAGCAGCAGCTCCTCTAGCTCGCTGTCGGAGAGGTCCTCGGCGCTCGTCGTCGCGAGCGCCTCGAGGTCGAGCGCGCCGTCGGCCACCGCCGCCGCCAGCGTCCGCAGGTACGGCCCGCGGTAGCCCGCGCGCACGACGCCGGCGTAGAACTCGTCGTCGGCCGCGGCCATCGCGCCCGGCGTGGGGAACGCACGGTGCAGCGTGTCCGGCGGCTCGCCGAGCGCCGGCTCGCCGAGATGGGCGACGAGCGCGCTCACCATCCGGACCGTTCCCGACCACGCGCAGTTCGTCGTGCAGATCGTCTTGACGACGTCCTCGAAGACGGTCTGCCCGCGCAGCATGCGGCCGGCGCCCTGGACCGCCCAGGCGAGGTCAGGGTCCTCGCCGAGCAGCGCGTAAAGGGCCGAGAGGTCGACGTCGAGCCGCAGCAGGTGACGCACCCCCGCGGTGACGGCGTCCTTCTGCGCGGCCGACCGCGGGGACGGCTGCGCGGTGATGCGCGCGCGCTGCTTGCCGGCCGGCCGCACGGTCGTGCGCAACGGCCGGCCCCTCGGCATCGCCAGGACGACGTCGAAGCCGCTGTCGTCGTCGTGCACAGTCATCGGCGGCAGGTGTGTCAGGCCGTGCGACATGACACAGCGGCGCAGGTCCACCGGCTCGCCGCCGGAGCCCCGCAGGGCGATCGTCGTGCTCCACGCCATCAGCGGCGCATCGCGGCCGCGACCCACGCGAGGAACACGCCCTGCACCGGCAAGCGCGCCCACAACGCCGCCTGCCCGCCCGGCACCTCCGGGAAGTCATCCGCGTTGAGCGCCATGTGGACATTGGCGGGGAAGACCGCCAGCAACGTTGCGATCAGCCACCAGCCGGCCGCGCGGCGCACCGGCTGCGACGGGGCCAGCAGGCCGGCGCCGCCCGCGATCTCGGCCACGCCGCTGGCGTAAACGAGCTCGCGATGGGCAGGGATGTACGGCGGCATGATCCGGACATACAACCGCGTGTGTGTGAAGTGCAGCGTCCCGGCCCCGATGAAGAACAGCCCGCACAGCCGCCTGAGCATCCGGGGATCCTTACAGACCACCTCTGGGACAATTCCCCCAGGGGGATGCTGACGGTCTACGAGAAGCCGACGTGCACGACGTGCCGCAAGCTGCACGACCTCCTGGTTGCGCGCGGAGTCGAGTTCGACACGGTCGACTACCACGTCGACGGCCTCGCCGACGACGAGCTGCGCGAGCTGCTGCGCAAGGCCGGGCTCGGCCCGCGCGACGTGCTGCGCACGCGCGAGCCGCTGGTCGCGGAGCTCGGCCTGCCGGGCGACCGCGGCGACGACGAGCTGATCGCCCTGATGGTGGAGCACCCGCAGCTCGTGCAGCGCCCGATCGTCGTGCGCGGCGACCGCGCGGTGCTGGCGCGCCCGGTCGAGAAGGTGCTCGAGCTCCTATGAGGCGGGCGGTATTGCTTGCTGCCGCGCTGCTCGCGCCCGTCGCGCCCGCCGCGGCTCAGGCGCCGAGCGGGTTCTGCCTCGGTGACCTCGACGCGGGCTCCGTCGAGCAGAGGCCCGCGGGTGCGCCGCTGCGCTTCGGCATCACGCCGGGCGTCCAGACCGGGCAGCTCGTCCTCGGCGCCCAGCCGCCGCGCACGCCGGAGAGCCCGCGCCGCCACCTGCGCGCACTGAACCGGTTGCGCCCACCCGACCGCCCGTTCGTGCTGCGCCTGCATCGCTTCTTCTGGTCGGACGGCGAAGCCGGCGTCCGCCGCTTCCTGGCGCTCAAGGACCGCTACACGTCGCGCGGCTACGAGGTCGAGCTGCAGCTGCGCTACCACCCGTCGGCCGCCCAGGAGGGCGACATCGCGGCGTGGACCGCGCACGTGCGCGATGTCGTGCGCCGTTTCGGCGCCGACCCGCGCGTGATCGCGATCCAGGTCACGAACGAGGTCAACCTGACGTTCTCGCCGGACTCGTCGGACGGCAGCTACGACCGCGCCCAAGATGCGTTGATACAAGGCGTCATCGCCGCGAAGGACGAGGCGATCGCGCGCGGCTACACGCAGCTCGAGATCGGCTTCAACTGGGCCTACCGTGCGCCGCCGCAGGACGACAAGGCGTTCTGGGACGCGATTCGCGCGGCGCCGCAGGCGTTCGACGACGCGCTGGACTGGATCGGGCTCGACGTCTATCCGGGCACGTTCCTGCCGCCCACGCTGACTCCCGGCGGCGAGCGCGACGGCATCGTCAACGCGCTCAGCGCGCTGCGCTGTTACGCGGCTGGAGCCGGTGTCCCCGCGACCGTGCCGGTTCATCTCGAGGAGAACGGGTGGCCGACGAACCAGCTCCGCACCGAGGCGCGCCAGGCGCAGGTGCTGGAGACGATGATCCGCGCCACGCACGACTTCCGCGGCACCTACAACGTCAGCGACTACCGCTGGTTCAACCTCCGCGACGGCGACTCGACGTCGCCGAACTTCCAGGTCCGTTACGGGCTGCTGCGCGACGACTACACGCGCAAGCCGGCCTTCGGGCGCTACCGGCGCCTGCTGCGGGAGCTCGCGTGAGCCCGCTCGTTCATCGCGAGGCGCGGCCGGCCGGCGCGCCCGCCGGAACGCTGGTGTGCCTGCACGGCTACCCGGAGTCGTCGTACATGTGGCGCCACGTGCTCGAGGCCGCGGCGCAGGCGGGGTGGCGGGCCGTGGCGCCCGACTTCAACGGCTACGGAGACAGTCCATACGACGGTCCTGCGACATGGGAACGGCACGTCGCGGACCTCGACGAGTTCGTCGCGCGGCTGGACGAGGACGAGGTCGTGCTCTGCGTCCACGACTGGGGCGGCCTGATCGGGCTGCGCTGGGCGACGGAGCTCGGCCAGGACCGCGTGCGGGCATTGATCATCTCCGACTCCGGGTTCTTCCCGGACGGCAAGTGGCACGGCATGGCCAAGGTGCTGCGCACCGAAGGCGACGGGGAGGCGGCGCTCGCCGCGATCGACCGCGACGGGTTCGCGGCGATGATGCGGTCGGTGTCGCCGGGGATCGACGACGCCGCGATCGCTGAGTATTGGAGGGGCTACGAGGGCGAGGATCGCCGCCGCGGCCATCTCGAGATGTACCGCTCGGGCGACTTCGAGAAGCTCGAAGGCCACGACCTGGCCGCCCTCGGCGTGCCGGTCCTCCTGCTCTGGGGCGCCGACGACCCGTTCGCGCCGATCGCGGGTGCGCACCGCTTCCAGCGCGAGCTGCCGGACACGCGCCTGCACGTAGTCGAGGGCACCGGCCACTTCGTGTTCGACGACGCGCCGGACGAGGCCGCCCGCGCCGTCGTCGAGTTCCTGGCGACGCTCTAGCTCAGCGCTCGAACGTCGTGTCGCCGATCGCCACGACGGCGGGCTCGTCGCCGCGCACGCTGACCGACAGCAGCACGTCGGGTGTCGTCGTCTCCAGCTGCAGCATCGCGACGCTGACGCCGCCGAACGCCGCGGCCACCGCGCGCACGGCTTCGATGATGCTGTCGAGCCCGCCGACCATCCCGGTCACCGTCCCGGCGCTCGGATCGACCTCGAAGCGCGGAAGCTGATCGACGTCCGGGAGGACGAGCGGCTGCGCGTCGAGCTCGATCGCGTGGGGGAGATGGAGCAGCCGCTCGTGGAGCTGGACCTCGATCGGCGCGAGCCGCCCGACGTCGACGATCGCCGGCTGCGGCGTGTCGACGACCGCGACGGCGCGCACGGCGCCGCTGCGGTGCAGCAGCTCGCGCAGCGTCGCGACCACGGGGTCGAGGGCGCCCGCGGATGCGACGAGGTCGATCGGGTCGTCGCCGGCCTGCACCGGCGCCACGCTACCCGCCCAGCTCGCTCGGGCGGACCGTGAGCTCCCGGCTCTCCCCGCCCCGGATCACGGTCAGCGGCAGCTCGCGCTCGATCCGCTCGGCGCTCATCAGGCGCTGGACGTCGTCGACGCCCTCGATGGGCACGCCGTCGAGCTCGACGATCAGGTCCTCGGGGCGCACTCCCGCGGCGGCGGCCGGCGAATCCTGAACGACCTCGATCACCTCGACCGCCGCGCGGCGGCCGAGCCGCGCGGCCGCGCGCGGCGGCAGCGGACGCGACCCGCCCGCGATGCCGAGGTAGGCGCGCCGGACGCGCCCCTCGCGCATCAGCGTCCCGACGATCAGGCGCGTGGCGTCGTTGATCGGGACCGCGAGGCCGAGCCCGATCCCCGCGACGGCCGTGCTGACGCCGACCACGCGCGCGCGGCCGTCGACGAGCGCGCCGCCGCTGTTGCCCGGATTCAGCGCCGCATCCGTCTGGACGACGTTCTCCACGATGCGCCGCGGTCCGCCACGCGAGCCGACCGGCAGCGAGCGGCCGAGCGCGCTCACGACGCCCGCCGTGACCGAGCCGCCGAAGCCGTTCGGGTTGCCGATCGCAACGACGAGCTGGCCGACCTGCAGCTCGGAGGCGTCGCCGAGCGTCGCCGGGTGTAGGTCCGGTGCGTCGGTGCGCAGCACCGCGAGGTCACTGAGGGGGTCGGCGCCGGCGACCTCGAAGCGCGCCTCGCGGCCGTCGACGAACGTGGCGCTGCCGCGGCCGGAGCCGTCGACCACGTGGGCGGAGGTGAGTAGGAAGCCGTCCGGGGTTATGACGACCGCGCTACCGCCGCCGACCGCGGTGCGACCACCGCGCACGCGCCGCGTCACGCGCAGGCTGGCGACCGCGGGAGCCAGCGCGCGCGCGACGCGGGTGACGACCTGCGAGTAGGCGTCGAGCGCCTCTGCGTCGGTGGGGCCGGAATCGCCGTAGGGCGCGTCGGCTGCGCGCGCCCCCACGAAGAGGACGTTGCTCATGCAACGACCCTAGCAATGAGCCGTTTTGAGCTTGACCGGAAGCCTCAAAATGCCGATGAACCCTCTGGATGACGGCTGTCGACTCGGCTAGCGCTGCCGCGAGCGCGGCGAGCGCCTCCCACGAGGCGCATTTCTTCGCGCTCTCGCTCGACCTGCTGGGCGTGATCGGCACGGACGGCGAGGTCAGGCACATCAACCCGGCCTGGGCGCGCCTGCTCGGCGAGGACTCCGAGGCCACGGCGGCCATCATCGGGCGCCTGCAGGCCGGCGAGGCGCTCGCCGGCTACGAGTGCCAGTTGCCGTGCTCGGACAACCAGATCCGTACGTTCGCCTGGACCGCGACGCCGGGCGACGGGGTCTTCTACGTGGTCGGCCGCGACATCACCGAGCAGCTCGCGATGGAGCACGAGCTGACGCGGCGCGCCGAGCGCCTCGAGCAGACGAACGCCGAGCTGCAGGAGTTCGCGTACGTCGCGTCGCACGACCTGACCGAGCCGCTGCGGATGGTCACGAGCTATCTGCAGCTGCTCGAGCGCCGCTACGGAGAGGGCCTCGACGAGCAGGCCCGCGAGTTCATGGGCTACGCCGTCGACGGTTCGCGCCGGATGATGGCGATGATCGACGACCTGCTGATCTACTCGCGCGTCGCCAATCGCGACGTCGAGCGCCAGCCGGTCGACCTCGGCGCGGTCGCAGTGGAAGTCGTGCGCACGCTCCAGGCGCCGATCGAGGCCGCCGGCACGACCGTCGAGATCGGCGAGCTGCCCCTCGTGCAGGCGGAGCCCACGCAGATGGTGCAGCTGCTTCAGAACCTGATCGCCAACGCGGTCAAGTTCCGCGCGGCCGATCGCCCGGGACGGGTCACCGTCAGCGCGCGACGCGCGCAGGACGGCTGGGACATCGCGGTCGCCGACAACGGCATCGGGATTTCTTCACGGGACCACGACCGCATCTTCAAGATGTTCGCCCGCCTGCACGGCCCCGACGACTACGCGGGCTCGGGAATCGGCCTCGCGGTCTGCCGCCGGATCGTCGAGCGCCACGGGGGCACGATCGAGCTGGAGTCGGTTCCCGGCGAGGGCGCGACGTTCACCGTTCACCTGCCGGACGAGGACGCGGCATGAGCGTCGCCGAAGCCCCGCTCACACCCGTTGTCGACCGCCGGGCGCTGCGCGTGCTGGCGATCGAGGACAACCCCGGCGACGCGATCCTCGTTCGCGAGATGCTGTTCGACGCCGACCCGATCGGCTTCACGCTCGTGCACTCGGACCGCCTCGCCGCCGGTATCGAGGAGCTGCTCGAGAACGGCGCGGACTGCGTGCTCCTCGATTTGTCTCTCCCGGATGCCGACGGGCTCGACGCGCTGGCCCAGGTGCGCACCGTCGCGATCGACGTGCCGATCATCGTGTTCTCGGGCCGCAGCGACGAGACCATCGCGGTCCGCGCGGTGCAGGAGGGCGCGCAGGACTACCTGATCAAGGGCCAGGTCGACGCGCGGCTGCTCGGGCGCGCGATCAGCTACGCCGTCCAGCGCAAGCGCGCCGAGGTCGAGCTCGCGCACCAGGCGCTTCACGACGCGCTGACCGGGCTTCCGAATCGCGCTCTGTTCCTCGACCGCCTCGGTCAGGCGCTCACCCGCCTGAGCCGTCACAGCACCACGCTGGGCGTGCTGTTCCTCGACCTCGACCGCTTCAAGCTCGTCAACGACTCGCTCGGCCACGACGCCGGCGACCGCCTGCTCGTGATGGTCGCCGAACGCCTTGCCGGCGTGCTGCGCGCGGGCGACACAGCCGCTCGCTTCGGCGGCGACGAGTTCGTGATCCTGTGCGAGGAGATCGCCGGCGAGCGGCACGCGATCGCCGTGGCCGAGCGGATCGCGGAGACGCTCGGCGAGCCGTTCCTGCTCGGCGACGAGGAGGTCTTCGTCCGCACGAGCGTCGGCATCGCGCTGGCCGCTAGCCCCAACCACCGGCCCGAGGCACTGATCCGCGACGCGGACGCGGCGATGTACCGCGCGAAGGAGCGCGGCGGCGGTGGCTACGAGGTGTTCGACGACGCGATGCGTGCGCGGGCGGTACGCCGGCTGGACACGGAGAACGCGCTCCACCGGGCGCTCGAGCGGGGCGAGTTCGAGCTTTACTACCAGCCGCAGTACCACCTGGCGACGGGCGCTGTGGCGGGCGTCGAAGCGCTCGTGCGCTGGAATCATCCCGAGCGCGGGCTCGTCGCGCCGGACGACTTCATCGCCACGGCCGAGGAGACCGGCCTCGTGGTCGAGCTGGGCGCCTGGGTCGTCGAGACCGCCGCGCGCCAGGCGACGCAGTGGCCCGCCGAGATCGCGGTGAACGTGTCGGCTCGCCAGTGCGCGCATCCGGACTTCGTCGACGTCGTCAGCGCGATCCTCGGCCGCACCGGGGTCGACCCGGCGCGCTTCTGCCTCGAGGTCACCGAGACCGCGGTCATGGCCGACGAGACGGCGTCGCTGCACGTGCTCACGCGGCTCAAGGAGCTCGGCGTGTCGCTCGCGATCGACGACTTCGGGACCGGCTATTCGTCGCTGCAGGCCCTCCAGCGCTACCCGTTCGACATCGTGAAGATCGACCGCTCGTTCGTGGAGGGCATCGAGCGCAAGGAGCAGGAGGCCGCGATCGTTGCGGCTGTGATCAGCCTCGCGCACGCGCTCGGTTTGACCGCGGTCGCCGAAGGGGTCGAGACCGCCGGGCAGGCGGAGCGCCTGCGCGCGCTCGGCTGCGACATCGCGCAGGGCTTCCACTTCGCGCGCCCGGTACCGGCGTCGGCGCTGGACGCCCTCCTGCGCGCTGATCGTTAGTCGCGCCGGCCGCGCTCGAGCCAGCCGGCGATCGGCTCGGCCCACGGCTCGCCGATCACGCGCAGCGCGTCGACCGCGCGCGCGTGGTCGTAGTCGACGCGACGCAGCTCGATCCGGCCGTCATCCGAGACGAGCGCATACGCCGCCCGCGTGTCGCCGTCGAGTGGCAGCCCGACACTGCCCGGGTTGCAGAGCTCGACGCCGTCGGTTGTGGTGCGGCGGAACTGGAGGTGGAAGTGCCCGAAGATCACGCGTGCGGCGTCGACGCCTTCGAGCAGCTGCGCATCCTCATCACGTGGCTCGGGCAGGAACGACTGCATGTCGGAGTGCGGCGAGCCGTGGCAGTAGAGGGTCTCGCCGGCCCGGTGTGAATCCTGCAGGTCGCCCAGGCGGGCGATCGTCGCCGCGTCGAGATGCGCGCGGGCAAAGCGTGCGGCGCCGCCGATCGGGTCGTCCGCGTCGTCGGGCGGGTCGTGCTGGAGCCAGCGGTCCCAGTTGCCGCGGATCCAGGTGGAGCCTTGGAGTTGGTCGAGTCGCTGCACGGTCTCCGCAGGCCAGGCACCGAAGGAGGTGTAGTCACCGCCCAGGAGATACTCCGTCGCGCCGCGGTGTGCCGCATCGTCGAGAACCGCCTCCAGCGCGGGCAGATTCGCGTGAACGTCGTAGACGAGCGCGATCATGCTCGGCGGTGATCCTACGTGGACCCACGCTGACGCTCCGTTACCCCGTCCCGGACGACGCGCCGCGCCTGTTCGAGCTCGCGCGCGACCCTGAGGTCACGCGCTGGTTCTCGTGGGGGCCGTACCAGTCGGCGGACGAGCCGGCCGACTGGATCGCGGCCCAGGAGGCGCGCCGCCAGGCCGGCGACCAGCTCGACTTCGTCATCGACCACGCGACGCACGGGGTCGTCGGCGTGACCGGCCTGGGCGAGCTCAGCCCGCGCGACCGCCGGGCGATGGTCGGCACCTGGCTGGGCCGCGAGCACTGGGGGAGCGGCGCGAACGCCGACAGTAAGGCGCTCATCGCCCACCTGGCCTTTGCGGTCTGCGGCCTCGGGCGGGTCGGCGCCTACTCCAACCCGGCGAACGAGCGCTCGACCGCCGCGCTCGAGCGGCTCGGCTTCGTGCGCGAGGGCACGCTCCGCCAGTGGCACCGGCACGGTGGCGAGCCGCGCGACGTCCACGTGTTCGGGCTGCTGCGGGAGGAGTGGGAGGGGTCGCCGCCGGCTCGCGTGGCCGTGGAGGTTGAGGGCGCGCCGCCGTCCGCTTGGCTCGTGGGCTGAGTGGCGCCCAGTCCAATTCGCTTGCGGCCGACTTGCGCTTGCGGATTGGCACTGAGGGGAGGGAGTCGCCGCAGTTGTCGGCGAAGGCGTGACCGTTTCGGCCGCCGGATCGCGAACTGACTGCGTTCGGCGTCGGATTCCGACGCCAAACCCAGTCAGTTGGCCGCGATCGCCCCAACAGGGTCGGTTTACCGTCGGAAAGCGAGCGATCCGACCCGTTGGCGGTCCGGCACCCGAACTGGTCACGCCTTTGCCACGAACTGGCGCGACTCCCTTCCCTAAGTGCGAATCCGCAAGCGCCCACACGCCGCAAACGCGAGGGCGGAGCGCCACCCCCCGGAGCGCCCCTACGCCCGCCGCGACTCCCAGCGGAATCCGCGCACCGCGAAGAAGATCCCGAACGCCGCCCAGATCGCCACCACCGCGAGCTCGTCGGCGTTGTCGGCCAGCGACGCGCCCGTGACCATCGCGCCCCGCAGTCCTTCGATCAGGTGCGTCAGCGGTAGCGCCAGCGCGATGTCGTGCAGGAATTGCGGGGCGTCGTCGGCGTCGAAGAACACGCCGGAGATGAAGATCGCCGGCAGGAAGACGATGTTCACGTACGCAGGCGCGGCGTCGAAGTTCGGGATCACGTGCGCCCAGGCGACTCCCAGCGACGCGAGGCAGACCACACCGGCGGCGACGAAGATCGCGAGCTCGACCCAGTCCGCAGGCCAGCCGACGCCGAAGAACGCGCGGCCGGCCACGACGACAACCGCCACCTGGATCACCGCGTTGGTGACGGCGTTCGCCAGAACGCCTACGAGATAGCTGCTCTCCGGCAGCGGCGTCCCGCGCATGCGCTTCAGCACGCCCTGCTCGCGCAGGAACGTGACGTTGTGCGCGAGCGCGCTGAACGTTGTCGACATGACGCTCATCCCGGCGATGCCGGGCACGATCACGTCGAGGTCGTCCTGCGAGCCGTGGAAGATCGCGCCGAACAGCGCCAGGAACAGCAGCGGCAGCAGGAAGTTGAAGAACGCGGCCGTCGGATTGCGCCAGAACATCCGGCGCTCCAGCCGGTACTGGTGCCAGGCGAGTGCGACGGCCTCAGACATCGGCGGTCAGCTCCAGATAGATGTCCTCGAGCGTCGGGCGCGTCACGTGCAGGTCCTGCAGCTGCTCGCCGCGCGCCAGCGCCGCCGAAGTCAATTGGTGCAGCAGCGCCGTCGGGTCCTCGGTCTCTCTTGCCTCGAGCTCGCCGTCCTGGGCACGCCATGTCACGCGGTAGCGCGACGACGCGGGCCCGAGCTCGGCCGGCGGGCCCTCCGCGAGGATCCTCCCCTCCTTGACGATCGCGACGCGGTCGCAAAGGGCTTGAGCCTCGTCTAGATAGTGCGTCGTCAGCAGGATCGTCTTTCCCAGCAGCTGCAGCGAGCGCACCACATCCCACGCCGCACGCCGCGCCGCCGGGTCGAAGCCGGTCGTCGGCTCGTCGAGGAACACGAGCTCCGGGTCGCCGACGAGAGCGAGCGCGAAATCAAGACGGCGCAGCTGCCCGCCGCTCAGGGTCCGTACCCGCGCGTCGGCCTTCTCGGCCAGCCCGGCCAGCGTGAGCACCTCGTTCACGTCGCGCGGGCGCGGATACAGCCGCGCCCAGTGCGCGAGCGCCTCGCGCACCGTGACGTGGCGGTACATCCCGCACGACTGCAGCACGATCCCGACCCGCGCCCGCAGCTCGCGCGGCCGTCGCTGCGGGTCGTGCCCGAGCACCGAGACGATCCCGCTGGTGCGCTCGCGATAGCCCTCGAGGATCTCGACCGTGGTCGTCTTGCCGGCGCCGTTCGGCCCCAGCAGCCCGAACACCTCGCCGGCCGCGACCTCGAAGTCGAGCCCGCGCAGCGCCTCGACGCCGGGGTAGGACTTGCGCAGGTCACGGACCAGGATCGCGGGGGCCGACGGGGACAAGGGGGCCGGATGTTAAGCAGCGGCCGCATAGGATCGCCGTCAGCGTGCGCGCCGCCTGCATCGACATCGGGTCGAACACGTCGCGGCTGCTGGTCGCTGAGCCTTCTGACGACGGGCGCCTGAGCGAGGTCGTCGGCGACCGCGCGTTCACGCGGCTGACGCTCACCCGTGGCGTCCTGCCCGAGGCGAAGATCACCGAGCTGACGGGCATAGTGGCGGCGCAGGCGCGCCTCGCGCGCGACCTGGGAACCGACGCGCTGCGCGCCGTCGCCACCGGCGTGATCCGCGCCGCCGCCAACCGCGACGGCGTCATCGCGCGCCTCTCGCACGCCGCGGCGATCCGGGTCGAGCTGCTCGATCCCGAGCAGGAGGCGCGGCTCGCGTTCGCGGGCGCCACGCGGATGCTCGTCGATCCGCCTGAAGGAGAAGTAGCCGTCGTCGACGTCGGCGGCGGCTCGACCGAGCTCGCCGTCGGCACGGTGAAGGACGGCGTCGCCTGGTGGCGCTCGCTCCCGGTCGGCTCGGGCACGCTGGCCGTGGAGCTCACCAGCGATCCACCCGCTGCGCCCGAGCTGGCGCGCGCGGCGATGCTCGCTTCGCGGGAATTCGCCGACATGCGCTGCCCGGCGGCGGCAGGCGCCTGGGCGGTCGGCGGCAGCGCGCAGTCGCTGCAGCGCCTCGTCGGCGCGGCCCTGTCGACCGAGGCCCTCGATCACGCGCTGGCCGTGCTTTCCACCGACCGCGCGGCGACGGTCGCGGCAGTCTTCGAGATCCCGGTCGAACGCGCGATCCTGCTGCCGGCCGGGCTGTTGCTGCTGCGAGAGGCCGCTCGCGCGCTCGACTGCCCGCTGCACGTCGGCCACGGCGGGCTGCGGGAAGGAATCGTGCTTGAAGAGCTCGCCGGGCTGGGACAATCAGGGTGATGGCGAAGGCACGCGAGATCCCCGGGCTCACTCCACAGGTGCGCTACGCCGACGCCGCGCGCGCAACCGTGTCCGTGCGAGCAGACGAGCTGTTCGAGCACGCCGCGGGTGTCCTCGACACGAGCGACATCGAGCGCGTGCACGACATGCGCGTGGCGACCCGCCGATTGCGTGCCGTGCTCGAGATCTACGCGCCCTGCTTCGAGAAGGCTGCCCACAAAGAAGTGCTGCGCGAGGTCAAACAGCTCGCGGACGCGCTCGGCGCCCGCCGCGACCCCGACGTGCAGCTCGCGGCCGTCCAGGACTTCGCGGCGTCCGTGCCCGAGGCGGACTGGCCCGGGATCCACGTGTTCGCCGAGCGCCTGCGCGCGCAGCAGACGGCCGGCAACGCGACACTGGCGGCCGCGCTCACACACGCCGTCGAATCGGACCTGCGCGGCAAGCTCAGGGCGCTGACCGAGGACGGCCATGAAGGCCCGTAGGGTCAAGAGCCTCGACCCGGACGGCACGCTCGCCGACAACGTCGAGCGCATCGTCCGCGTCCGCATCGACGAGCTGCACTCCTTTGTCCCCGCGGCGCTCGACCCCGCCAACGTCGAAGAGCTCCACGACATGCGCATCGCCGCCAAGCGCCTGCGTTACATCCTCGAGCACACCGAGCACTGCTTCGGGCCCTATGCCGCGACCGGCACGAAGCGGGCGCGCGACGTGCAGGATCTCGTCGGGGAGATCCACGACTGCGACGTGGCGCTGCCGCGCGTCCTCGCGCTCGCGGCGGAGCTGCGCAGCGAGGCGGCCGCCGACGTGCGTGCCCGCGCGGGCGACGCGAAGGACCTCGAGCCGCGGCTCGTCGCGGACGCGCCGAACGCAGACGCGTACCGCGGCCTCGAGAGCATGGCCGTCTACCTGGAGGCGCGCCGGCGACTGTTGTTCGAGCGCTTCCTGGATCTCTGGACCCAATTGTCTCGTGACGGGTTCCGCGCCCGCCTGGAGTTCGCGGTCAGCGAGCGGGCGCCGTTGACAGAGGCTTCACAGGAAGGCAACGGGGCCGTCCCGCCGCAGGCCCTACCCTCGTCATTACAGACGCCATGAACCCCGAACAGCAGCTTGCGCAGGAGTCGATCCGTGCGGTCGAGCCTCCGGCGCCGCCGGCGACCGAGCGGCAGTCCGACCTGGACGACCCACGGCTGTACTTCAACCGCGAGTTGTCGTGGGCAGACTTCAACGACCGCGTGCTGCAGCTTGCCGAGGACACTTCGGTCCCGCTGCTCGAACGGGTGAAGTTCGCGGCGATCTTCTGCTCCAACCTCGACGAGTTCTTCATGATCCGGGTCGCCGGCCTGCACGACCAGGTCGACGCGGGGCTGACCGAGCGCAAGCTCGACGGTCGTACTCCGTCGGAGACGATCGACGCCATCCGCGAGCGCGTGCTGGCCCTACAGGAACGCCTGTCGCGCTGTGTGGACAAGCAGCTGCGGCCCGCGCTGTCCGAGCACGGCGTGCGCATCGCGGGCATCGACGACGTCTCGCCCGAGCAGCGCGAGGAGCTGGCCGAGCGCTACCGGCGCCAGATCTTCCCGGTCCTTACGCCGCTGGCGGTGGGCCTCGGGCGCCCGTTCCCGTACATCTCGAACCTGTCGCTGAGCCTCGCCGTGCTCGTGCGCGACCCCGTCACGCACACGACGACGTTCGCGCGCGTGAAGGTGCCGAAGGAGATGCTGCCGCGGTTCGTCGCGCTCGAGGACGAGGAGGCGACGTTCGTCCCGCTCGAGGACGTGATCGAACACCACCTCGACGCGCTCTTCCCGGGCATGGAGATCGTCGATCACGGCCCCTTCCGCGTCACCCGCGACGCCGACTTCGACGTCTCCGACGAGGCCGATGATCTCCTGCGCGCCGTCGAGACCGAGCTGCGCCGGCGTCGCTTCGGGGAGGTCGTGCGCGTCGAGGTTCAGCGCGGGATGAGCGACGAGCTGCGCTCGCGTCTGGTGGAAGCGCTGGAAGTCGAGGACAGGCAGGTCTACGACGTCGACGGCCTGCTGGATCTCGAAGACCTCTGGCAGCTGTACAAGCTGCCCAACCTCAACGACCAGCGCGACCAGCCGTGGACGCCGGTGACGCAGCCGCGGCTGCAGGCCGACGAGCGCGAGCGGACGGACATGTTCGGCGTGATCCGCAACGGCGACGTGGTCGTCCACCATCCCTACGACTCGTTCGCAACGTCGGTCGAGCGCTTCGTCGAGCAGGCCGTCGCGGACCCGGCCGTGCTCGCGATCAAGCTCACGATCTACCGCACGTCCGACGACACGCCGCTGCTGCCGGCGCTGATCCGCGCCAGCGAGCGCGGCAAGCAGGCGGTCTGCCTGGTGGAGCTGAAGGCCCGCTTCGACGAGCAGGCGAACATCGAGTGGGCGCGCAAGCTCGAAGAGGCGGGCGTCCACGTCGTCTACGGCCACCCCTCGCTCAAGACCCACGCGAAGTGCATCCTCGTCGTGCGCCGCGAGGGCGACGGCGTGCGTCACTACGTCCACGTCGGCACCGGCAACTACAACCCGGAGACCGCGCGCCTATATACGGACTTCGGCCTGTTCACCGCCGACCCCAGGCTCGGCACCGACGTCGCCGACATGTTCAACTTCCTGACCGGCTACGCGCGGCCGCGCAACTACCGCAAGGCGCTCGTCGCGCCGAACCACCTGCGCGACGCGATCATCGAGCAGATCGAGCGCACGATCGCTGCCCACGAGCGCGGCGAGAACGCGCGGATCGAGATGAAGATGAACTCGCTCGTCGACCGGCGCTGCATCAAGGCGCTCTACCGCGCCTCGCAGGCCGGCGTGAAGATCGACCTGAACGTGCGCGGGATCTGCTGCCTGGTCCCCGGCGTCGAGGGCGTGAGCGAGAACATCCGCGTGGTCTCGGTCGTCGGCCGCTTCCTCGAGCACTCGCGCGTCTACGCGTTCCTGTGCGGCGAGGAGCGGCACGTGTACATCGGGTCCGCGGACCTGATGCCGCGCAACCTCGACACGCGCGTCGAGCTGCTCGCCCCGGTCGAGGACCCGGTGCTGGCCGAGGACCTGATGGACACGCTCGAGCGCGCCTTCGCCGACGACACGAACTCCTGGGAGCTGAGCCCCGACGGCGCCTGGGTGCGCGCCGAGCCCGCCGGCGAGCCGCGCAACCTCCAGCGCGAGCTGATGATCGGCCATTCCGCGCGTGCGCTCGAGGCGCGCGACGCAGACGAGCCCAGCTAGGCGATCAGCCCGAAGCGGTAGCGCCGCATCAGGCGGTGCAGCAACAGCACGAGCAGCGCGGTCACCGCGAACATCACCAGGCTGACCGCCGCCGCGTAGCCGTAGCGGAGCTGCTCGAACGCGTAGTCGTAGATCAGGACCGGCAGGAAGAGCGTGTCGCGGTCAGGGCCGCCGTCGGTGATCAGGTACACGCCGGCGAACGTCGACTGCAGCGCGAGCGCGATGTCGCGGCACGCGAGCAGCCCGAGGGTCGGCGCCATCAGCGGCAGCGTCACGCGCCGCAGGATGTGCAGTGACGAAGCGCCCTCGACCTCGGCCAGGTCGTGCAGCTCGGCGGGCAGCTCCTGGCGCGCGGCGAGTGCGACCACGAACCCCTCGCCGATCGTGAAGGCGGCCATGATCACGTACATCGCCATCGCGCCCGACGAGCTCGCGAACCAGTCCGGCTCCGCGATGCCGAGCGAGCCAAGCAGCGCGTTCACCGGCCCGGTGACCGGGTTGAGCAGAAACGCCCAGACCAGCACGTACGCCGCCTCGGGCATGACGGTCGGCAGGTACGTCGCGGTGCGCGCGGCGCCGGCGCCGCGAAAGCGCCGGTGCAGCAGCAGCGCCATGCTCGTCGCGACGGCGAGCCGCAGCGGCACCGCGAGTGCGACGAAGATCGCGGACGCCTTCAGCGCGTCGCGCAGGAACGCGTCGTCGTCGAGAGCGCGCAGGTTGTCGAGCCCGACCCAGCGCGCGGGGGTGAGGCTGTCGTACTCGGTGAACGCTAGCCCGAACGTGACCACCGCCGGGAAGACGACCAGCACGAGCGCCCCCGCGACGAACGGGGCGAGCAGGAGTCGCCGCTGCGCCGCCTCGCTCAACGCGCCTTCCCGGTGGCGGCGTCGAAGCGTCGCACGCCCCCCGCGAGGACCCGGACCTGCGTGGTCGCGCCTTCGCGCAGCCCGAGGTCCCGTGCCGCGACGCGCAGCTCGCCGATGACCAGATGGGTCACGACGTCGTGCCCGGCGCGCTCGACGAGCTCGACCCGGGCTGTCACTGGGGGGACAGTCCCCTCAGTGACACGGACGTGCTCGGGGCGGAAGCCGACGATCTCGTCGGGTAGGGCGGTGATGCCGAGTGGCGCGGCGTCCGTGCCCGGGACAAGGTTCATTGGCGGCGTTCCGAGGAAGCGCGCGACGAAGACGTCGGCGGGATGGTCGTAGAGCGCGTCCGGCTTGCCGACCTGGGCAAGCCTCCCGGCCTCGAGGACGGCGACGCGATCGCCGAGGGTGAGCGCCTCGGCCTGGTCGTGGGTGACGTGGACCATCGTCACGCCGGTGGCGCGCTGGATCCGCCGCAGCTCGGCCCGCGCGCGGCCACGCAGCTGGGCATCCAGGTTCGAGAGCGGCTCGTCGAGCAGCAGCACGCGCGGCTCGCCGACGAGCCCGCGCGCGAGCGCGACGCGCTGGCGCTCGCCGCCGCTGAGCTGCGCGGGGCGGCGCACGAGGAGGTCATCGAGCTCCAGGCGCTCGGCGACCGCGCGCACGCGCTCCGCGCGCTGCGCCGCGGGCACGCCGCGCGCCTCCAGGCCGAACCCGATGTTCGCTTCGATGTCGAGGTGCGGGAACAGCGCGAACGACTGGAACACCATCGCGACGTCACGGCGCGCGGGCGGATCGCCGGTCACGTCGCGTCCGCCGATCACGACGGTGCCCGCGTCGGGCGTCTCGAGGCCGGCGATCAGCCGCAGGAGCGTCGATTTCCCGGACCCCGACGGCCCGACGACGGCCAGCAGCTCGCCCTCCGCGACCTCGACCGTGACCCCTGCGACGGCCGCGGCCCCGTCGTAGCGCTTCTCGAGGCCGGCGACCGCGAGCGTCGCGCTCAAGGCCGCCCGCCGGTCTCGCTGCGGATCCGCCGCAGCGCGGCGTCGAGCGAGATCCGGCCGTAGTACGCCTCCTCGACGGCCAGGTCGATGGTCTCTTCGACGCGCGTCCAGTTCGCGCGTCGTCGGCATCCGGCCCATCGTCGGGATCTGGTCGAGGAAAACCTGGTTGCCCTCCGGCGGCGTCGACTCGAGGAACGCCGGCGACTCCGCGACGCTGCGCAGCGAAGGCACCGTGCGCCCGCCGCGGGCGAGCAGCCGCTGCCCCTCCGCGCCGGTCGCGTAGCGGACAAATTCCCAGACCGGCGCCTGTTGCGCCGCGTGCGACGCAGAACCCGTCGCGAGTGCAGGACGGACGCGGGGTGCTCGATGGCCGGGAACGGCGCGACGTCCCACTCGAAGGCCTTGATCGTGCGCAGCACCGGCACGTCGCGGCGCGACGACAGGAACATCGCGACTTCCCCCTGGACGAACCGCTCGTCGGCCGGCAGCGCCGCCGCGGCGCGAGCATCCGGAGCGAGGTTCAGGCGCCGGAGGTCGAGCAGCGCCCGCAAACCGCGGCGCGCGGCCGCCGTGTCGAGGGCGAGGCGCGCGGCCGTCTTCCACCAGCCGCCCGCCCGCGCTGAGGACGAACGCGGTGGCGCGGATCGCGTTGGGATCGATCGCGACACCGAAGCGGCCGTCGCGCCGCAGCTTGCGCGCGGCGGCGAGGAACTCCGAGTACGACCAGGTTCCTGCCGGCGCCCGCACGCCAGCCGCGCGCAGCAGGTCGAGGTTGAGATAGACGACGAGCGACGAGGCGTTCTGCGGCGACGCACTGCAGCTTCCCGCCGACCGTGAACGCCTGGACCGTGATCGGGTAGAAGCCCGACACGTCGACGCGGTCGCCGACGGTCTCGATCACCCCGCGTGAAGCGAACCCGCCGAGGTTGCGGTAGTTGATCAGGAAGACGTCGGGCGGCCGGCGCGCGGCGAACGACGTCGTGAGCTTCGTGAGGTGGTCCTTGCGGTCGCCGACCTCGATCAACCGCACTTCCTGGCCGGACCGCTTGATCAGGTCGTGATAGACCGCGATCTCCTCGGGGTCGCCGCTGACCTGGAAGCTGATCGGCCGCGACTTGTCGTCATCGCCGCCGCACGCGGCGAGCACGAGCGCGAGCGCGAGAACAACCAGGACGATCAACGAGCGAGCCATCCACCCGCCCTCGTCGCGTCGAGGAACCGCCGCTGCACGAGCGCGAACGCGATCAGCGCCGGGATCGTGGCGAATGCGGCGCCGGCCAGCACGACGGCCTCCTGGGTCGCCGGCAGCTGCGCGAGATGACGGATCCCGAGGGGCAACGTGTAGTCGCCCGGCGAGTAGAGGTAGAGCAGAGCGTTCGACGAAGTCGCCCCAATGAATGGCGAACACGATCGCCGCGACGGCTGCGGTGGTGGGGCGGGCCAGCGGCATCGCGACGCGCCGCCAGATCGCCCACGGGCCGAGGCCGGCGAGGCGCGCCGCGTCGATCAGGTCGCGCGGAATGCGCCTGAAGCTCCAGTGGAACAGCAGCACCGCGAACGGCGTTGTTCCCATCAGCGCGGGGATCATCAGTACCG
The DNA here is from genome assembly GCA_963832195.1 of uncultured Conexibacteraceae bacterium. Lineage (GTDB taxonomy): Bacteria > Actinomycetota > Thermoleophilia > Solirubrobacterales > Solirubrobacteraceae > Baekduia. The sequence goes on along the minus strand of CAWHTH010000002.1, from coordinate 253,254 downwards.
CGGGGGAGTCCGTCAGCCCGAGCCGGCTGAACAGCACGAACCGCGGCGCCCAGACCGCCGACGCAGGGACGACGAGCAGCACGAGCGTCAGGCCGATCGCCCAGCGTCGTGCGCGCGGCTCCAGCAGCGTCATCGCAAAGCCCGCCCAAGACGCGACCACGACGGACAGCGGGACCGCAACGACGACCACGAGCGCGGAGTTCGCGAGCTGGCGGTCGAGGTCCACGAGCTCGAACGCGCGCTCGAAGCTCGCAAACGTGGGCGCGTCGGGGATGAACGCCCAGCCGGTGGGGATCAGCGCGTCGGGCTCGTGCAGCGCCCCGAGCAGCAGCGCCACGACCGGGATCGCGAAGACGGCTGCCGGCAGGGCGCGGACCACGCGCGGCAGGCTACTTGGAGTAGTCGTCGCGCTCGACGTGCGGGAACCGCGCCGGCGGCTCGCCGGGCCGGCGCGCGTAGGGCTGCTGGACGCGGCAGCCCGGGCTCGCCGGCGGCCCGCCGCCGGGGTCCTTCTCGCCCGGGACGTTGTCGCAGTCGTATGCCGGGAGGCCGCGCTTCGCGCCCTCCGGCGAGGCCAGCACGCCGAGCGGGTTCAGGTACGCGTTACCGCGGTTCCCCGGCAGCCGCCGCGGGTGCATCGCGACGGTCTCGACGCCGGTCGGGCCGAGCGAGCGCAGGTAGTGACCGGGGGCGCCGGGGATGCTGGAGGCGGTCTTGGCGGCCGTGGCCACGCCGAGGTTCGCGAACACGTCCGTGAGCGTGTGCTGGTGCTGGCCGATCCAGTCGAGGATCGGATTGATCTGCGAGAGGAACGGCCCGAGCTCACCGAGCAGCGGCCTCAGGCCGTCGAGGATCTCCTTCGTCGCGGGCAGCGACCGCTGCGAAATCGTGATCAGCGGGTCGAGGTTCGTGTAGAAGCGCTTGAGGTGCGGCGCGAGGTCGCCGACCGACTCCAGCGTGGGCCCGAGGTTCTGGATCGCGGGCTTGAGCTCGCGCACCAGCGGATGGGTGTCGCGCGAGAAGCGCTCGAGGCGGTTGAACGTCAGCCGCGACTCCTCGAGGAACGTCGGCATGATCCGCCAAGTGTTGGCCCACGAGTCCTTCTGTGACTGGATCGCAGTGAACACCGTGTCGGTGTTCTCGACGAGCGCCTTCAGCTGGTCCTCGCGCTCGGTGATCGCCCCGAACACGACGCCGGTGTTGCGCACCAGGCCGCGCAGCGCCGCGCGCTGCTCGTCCAGGACCTCCAGCAGGTCACCCGTCTCGTCGACGAACGACGGCAGGTTGCCGAACGCGTCGTTGAGGTCGCGCGAGCGGTTGTCGATCCCCTTCGACAACTCCTGCTGCCAGGTGCGGAACGCGCGCCGCGTGTAGGGGTCGAGCGAGTTGAGGATCTCGTCGAGCTGAACGGCCTCGCCGACGCGCCGGTTCGGCAGCCGCTCGCCCTCGCGCAGCATCGGCCCGTCGTTCGACCCGAGCGTGAGCTCGACGTAGGTCTCGCCGAGGATCGCCTTCGTGCGCAGCATCGCCTGCGCGTCGCGTGAGATCGGGGCGTACTGCGGCTCGACTTCGATCGTCGCCAGCGTGCGGTTGCCCTGCGGGTCGCGCCGCTTGGCGCGCACCTTGCCGATCTCGACGCCGGCCACGCGGACGTCGGCTTCCGGCGCCAGCTGGGCCGCCTCGGGGAACGCGACCTCGAAGCGGTAACCCTTCGGCTTGAGCGGCGAGGGCCCGCCGAAGCTGAGCCACAGGAACAGCAGCAGGCCGAAGCACGACATCGCGAACAGCACCATCGTCAGCAGCCGGCCGAGTGTCGGAGCCTGCTTGACCATCAGCGGTTGCCTCCGACGCGGGTCTTGCGCATCGCCTTGGCCGAGGTCGGCTGGCCGCCGCAGATGGCCGGGTCGGTGAGCACACCGGTCAGGCCGAAGAGCTGCTCGATCGCCGGGTTCGTCTTCGCCGTGCCCGCGATCGTGGTGCACGTTCCGCCGAGTGTCAGCGCGCGCATCACGCCGTGCGCGTCCTGGTTGGAGAAGATCGAGTTCGTCTGGTGCGCCAGCCAGGACACCCAGAAGAAGAGCCCCTCGTCGCGGTCGAGCTTGTCCGGGCCCTCCTTCCCGTTCGGGTTGTAGGCCAGCATGTTGAAGAGGTGGTTGAGCACCGTGAACGAGCGCGTCAGCCCGGGCTCCGACTTCACTAGGTCGCGGAGCGTGGGCAGCATCCGGCGCGCGAGCGGGCGCATCTCGCGCACGAAGGGCCGGATCTTGTCGCGCACGATTGGGCCCGCCTCGCGGGCAAACGGAGTGGTCGTCTCGTTCGTCTTGCGCAGCTGGCGGACGACGGGGATCAGGTGGTCCGCCGCTGGGCGCAGCACGTTGGCCATCGACTCGACCTTCGCCAGGCCCACCCGGGTCTGCTCGAGCGCGTCGGGAAGCTCGTGGATCGTCTTGGAGACGTTCGTCTTCTCAGAGGCGAGGGTCTCGAACACGCGGCTGGCGACCTGCACGAGCTCGGCGAGGTCGTCGTCGCCGCCGGCCAGGCGGGTGTTGAGCCGCTGCAGCGAGTTGATCAGCCGGCGCAGCTCCTTGCGGCGCTTGACGACCTCGCCTTGGACGAGCGCCAGGTCGCGATACGTCGGCTCGAAGCGCTTGAGCACGTCGCGCAGGTCTGTGCCGCGCCCGCGCAATCCCTGGCCGGCGCCCTGGATCAGCAGCTTGAGGTAGTCGCGCGTGTCGGAGTCGAGCGCGGAGAGGACCTCGTCGGGGTTGACGTCGGGCAGCGTGTTTGCCAGCGGCAGCGTCCCGCCGTCGTCGATCAGCGGCGCGGCCTTCGTGCCCGGGTTGAGCTCGACGAACATGTCCTTGAGGCCGGTCTTCGGCCGCAGGAACGCGGTGGCGTCGGCGTGGACGAGGTCCTCGAACTTCTTGTCGAGCTCGAGCTTGATGATCGCCTTGCCCTCGCGCAGCTCGGTCCCGCCGATGTCGCCCACGCGCACGCCGGCCACGCGCACCGTCTGCCCCTGGCCGGGCACGACAGCCTGCGCGGTCGAGAACTCCGCGTTGACGATGAAGGCCTTGTCCTCCAGGAACGGGATGCGCAGCCGCTGCTTCTGAAGGATGTAGTAGGTGACCAGCGAGCCCAGCCCGCAGAGCACGATGATCGCGATGAAGTCCTTCAGGCGGCGGCGGAGGATGAGCTTCATCGCAGCGCCTTCTTGATCTCGGCCTTGGTCAGCGGCGTGTCACGGACACCGAGCTTGCCGGTGAGGCCCTCGCGCTTGAGCTGCCCGCGCAGCCAGCGCAGCGAGCGGGTCAGCGCCTTCGCGGAGCGCGTGCGGTAGGCGGCCGTGTCGCGGTTGACCTTGATCGCCTTCGGCGGCGCGAGCACGTTCGTGCGCAGGTCGGGCGCCTGCTGGGTCTCGCACGGGACGTCGGGCCGCATCGGCGTGTGCGTGCCCGATGCGGGAGGCGGCGGATTGACGCCCTGTACCGGCGACTCGGTGAGGAGGAAGCGGCCACCGCCGACCGCGTACGCGTAGTTCGCGGTCTGCGCCAGCACCTTGACGTACTGGCCGTTGGCGTCGAAGGACCGCGACTCCGACGCGATCCCGGGGAACCACTTGATGCCCTCCTCGTAGACCTTGCCGGTCGGGGGATGGGCGGCGTCGGGGACCTCGGACTCGGCGACCGGCAGGCCGACCTCGACCTGGCAGTTGTTCAGGAGCCGTGCCTGCTCCTGCAGCGGGACGCCGCCGCGGTTGAGGTGCACGAGCTCGGGCACGAGCGGCCGCAGCTCGCCGACCAGGCCCAGCATCTCCTTCTTGGAGACGAGCTTGCGCAGCTGCGGGATGAGCACTAGCTGTGCGTCGAGCGCGGGCTTGGCGGCGCGCGTGGCGGGCCGCAGCTCGTCGACCAGGCGGCGCAGCGGCGGGAATGCGCTGTTGAGCGCGCCGAACGCGGAGATGCCCTGGATCAGCGTGTCGTCAAGTACTCCGATCGCGCGCTGGAGCGCGACCTCCTCGTCCGCGAGCGCGTCGGCGGTCTGCGCAAAGCCCGTCACCAGGGACTTCAGGGCGCGCGGGTCGCGGTCGAGCGCTTCGGCGACGGTGCCGGCATGCTCGATGAACTGAGACAGGTCGTGCTCGAGGATCCCGCGCGTCGAATCGGCGACGACGGAACCGTCGCGGAAGGCGCCCTCCCAGTACGGGATCGAGCGATTGAACCCGCGTGCGCCACCGTTGGACAGGCCCTTGCCCAGCTCCTGGAGGAGCGTGCGCAGGTCCTCGCGGGTGTCCTTCTGGAGGATCTCGAGCACGCGCCCGAAGCCGACCGGCGCCGCGGTCTGGGTGATCGGCAGCGTGTGGCCGTCGGCGAGCGTCTTCGCGGAGGGCGAGCCGGGCTCGATGTCGACGAAGTAGTTGCCCTCGAGGAAGATGCGCGGCCGGATCTTGGCGGTGGCGTCCGCGTGGATCGGAAGCCCCTTGGCCTCGAGCTTCATCGTCACCATCGCGCCCTTCTCGCCGAGCGCCTTGACCTGCTTGACCTTGCCGACGTTCACGCCGGCGATGCGCACGGGCGAGTTGGGCTTGAGCTGGTTGGCGGTGACGAACGCCGCCTTCAGCTCGTAGGGATCGGCGAACGGGTTGCGGAACTTGGTGAAGCCCGCGTACGTGAACAGCACGACGAGGACGAGCGCGATCGCGCCGGCCTGGACGTCGGTGAAGCGGTCGCGGTGGCGCCTCATGGGTCCAGCTCCCGCGGGATCTTCGGCCCCATCGTCGTCTCGCGCGAGAACGTCTGGCCCTCCGGCACGCGCGCGCGGCCGGTGAACGTCGGGCCGGAGTTGCCCGGTATGTGCGGGTCGACGACGGTCAGCATGTCGGCGGCGCCGTAGGTGTTGGACCGGCGCATGTAGCCGCGCTGCCCGGCCTCACAGTCGGCGTTGCCCTGGCGGTCGACCGCTGCCGTGTACGTGTTGACGTGCAGGTTCATCGGTGCGCCGCTCGTCGGCTGGCCGTTGGAAGGCGTGGCGGCGCCGATCGACCCGAGGCTCGGGTCGGTCGGGTTGATCGTGCGCGGCGCCTGCACGGACAGCGAGCGCTGTGAGTAACCGGTGAGGTCCGGCTCCGAGACGTGCTCGCCGGCGTGCGTCCACGCGTAGTTGAAGTAGTTGCAGACCGTGATGTAGGGCCCGACGAACTTGATCAACGGGTTGAGGATCGGGCCGGTGAGGCGCCCGAGGCCGCGCAGCGCGTAGCCGGTGGCCGGGTCCTCCATCAGCTCGCGCAGCGACTGCAGCGCCCCGCGCAGGGGCCGGTTCAGCAGCGGGGTGCGCGCCTGGACGCGCGCGCCGACCCGGAGCGCGTCGGTGATGCGCGGCAACGTGCGCGGGAACGTCGCGGTCGCGCGCTCGAGCGCGCCGTTGAGGTCGCGGAAGTCGCGCAGGAACGGCTGCTGGACACGGAACGACTTGATGCCGGCCTCCAGCGTGCGGCTCTGGCGCTCGATCGCGAGGCCGAGGCGGTCCGGATAGCGCGACCACGCCTCGAAAGTGTCGGCGCCGGAGGTGAACGAGTGGCTGTAGCGATCGGCGACGGGTCGGATGATCCGCGCGGCGTCGCCGAGCTCCTTGAAGAAGCGCCCCAGCCCGGTGTTGGGGGCCGCGAGCGAACGGGCCACGGGCTCGAGGTGGCGCAGCAGGCGCGGCAGCCCTTCGATCGTGCGGTTGAGCGCGTAGCCGCGCTGGTTGAACGCGTCGCCGAAGCCCTTGAGATTGGTGCGCATCGCGTCGCGCGTGCGCTTGTCGTAGATGCGGTAGAAGTCCTCGAGGTCGACCGGGTAGCGCGTCTGGTCCGCCGGCAGCAGGTCGCCGTCTTCGAAAGTCTCCGTCGCGCGCCCGCGCGTGATTTCCACGTACTTGAGGCCGAGCACCGACCGCGGCCGCAGGTTGATCGTGGAGTCGACGGGCAGCTCGCCGCCTTCCTTGTCGAGCTTCATCGTCGCCTCGGCACCCGGTCTCGCCGTTCGGCAGGCGCACCGGCCGCATCTCGTCCACGACGCCGATGCGCTGACCGCCCTCGCGCACCTCGTTGCCGGGCAGGAGGTTCGCGCCGTTGGCGATCTGGAACTTCAGCGAGGTCGTGGGCACGAACGGCAGCCCGCGGTTGGCGTTGTAGGCGAGGAAGACCGCCACCGCGACCACGAGCGTGGTGACTGCCCCGACGAGGACGGGGTTGGCCATGATCGATGCGGCGGGGCGGCGGTTCATGAGCCGAGCAGGAAGTCGAGGAGCGAGATGGTGTTCGCGCGCTCCGGGTCGTCGCCCTGCAGGCCGCCGAGGCCGGGCAGGATCTCGTCAAGGCGGGCGTCGGGGCAGGATGTCCTGGAGCAGCTGCTTGATCTCTTCGGGGATCTGGACGGGCGGCGCCGGCTTGGCCTGCTCGCCGGGCTTGGCCGTCGTGGGCGCCTGCTGCGCCGGCTGCTCGGCCTTGCCCTCGCGGCGCTGCTTCGCGCGGCGCGCGGCGGGCGCGGTCGGGTCGGGCTGGTCGATGCCCGGGCTGGTTGGGGCCGAGGATCGCGCGGCAGTACGCGAGCGCCTGGTTGCCCCGGACCGCCGCCGCGTCGCGGTACGGCGCGCAGTTGTTGTCCAGGAACAGCGCGACCTTGAGCATGTAGTTGTTGCCGTCGTACAGGTTGATCGCCAGCGACTGCGCGAACAGGTAGCGCAGGAACGCCTCGAGGCCGGTGTAGCCCTGGCCGCCGCGCGGCGAGCGCGGGTCCTTCTCGACCGCGTACTTCGGGTCGTCGAGGTGCTCGAGCGTGATCGCGAGGTTCTGGGCCGCCTCCGGCAGCGGCTTGGCCGCGACGCTGCAGCTCCTCGATGCGCGGCAGCGCGGCCTTCGCGGCATGCCGGCCCTGCTCGGCCGCATCGCCGAGCGTGCGGAACGCCGGCCGCGACGCCGTCGGCGAAGTTGCTCAGGCTCTTCGAGGAACGCGGTCAGCCGGAAGCGGTTGCTGTCGAGGTTGCGCAGCGCGCCCTCCTGGCGCTCCGCCGACTGGCCCAGCAGGTTGGACGTCTTGCCGCAGCTCGTGCAGGAAGTCGGGCAGCAGCTGGAAGTTGCGCGCCACGTAGCGCGTGCGCTCGGCGGACACGCGCGCGGTGTCGCGCGCCTCGCGAACGAAGCGCAGGACGTCGTCGCGGTTGTCGGCGAGCCGGCCGACGACCTTGTCCGCGTCGTCGTAGAGGTCGCGGATCGTGCGCCGCTGCTCGCGCAGGATCTTCAGCACGCGGTCGGTCTCGCGCAGCGCCGGGCTGGCGCGGCGGATCGTCTCGTTGAGGTCGGGCGCCGCGCGCGGCGAGGGCGGCGCCGAGCTCGTGGTAGATGATCGTCAGGCGCTCGCGATACGGCCGGCGCATGATGTTCTGGATCAGGTCGGGCGCGATCGTGGTCGCCGTCTGCTCGACCGGGATCGTGGCGTCCTCGTCGAGCTTCTGGGGCGACTTGCCGGGCTTGCAGTCCAGGAAGTACTCGCCGATCAGCGACTGCGGACGGGTCTCGCAGAAGACGTCCTTGCGCAGGTCCTCGAAGCCCGTCTCGGTGATCGTGATCCCGACGACGGCGCGCATGTCGGACTCGTCGAGGTCGAGCGTGTCGATCTTGCCAGCGCGAACGCCGGCGACCTTCACGTCGGCGCCCTCGATCAGGCCGAACGCGTTGTCGAGCTTGACCTTGTAGGTCCTGCCGCCGTCGTCGCCGTCGGAGGCGCCGGTGCCGGCGACCAGCACGACCGCGACGGCGAGCACCGCGAGGATGGCGAGCAGCCGCCTCATGGCCCGACCGGTCCCTGCGACTCGTCGCAGTTGAAGTCCGGCGAGGGCTTCCACAGCGCGCCGCGCTCCATGGCGCCCGGGCAGCGGCTGTTCTGGCCGATGCCGTTGAGCGTGCTGAAGAACTCGGCGCGCAGCTCCGGCGGGATCGGTGCCAGCTGGCCGTTGATCGTCGAGAAGGCGTTGACGGTGAACGCGTTGCGGCTGAACGAGCCGTTGGCGTCATACGCGCCCGAGTGGCTGAAGTCGTCCAGCCAGCCGGTGAAGTCGACCGAGTAGGGCCGGAAGAACGCCCAGATGGGCGTCTGGCGGCGCAGCGACTCAGTGGTGACCGCGAACGAGCCCCTGCGCTCGGCGCCGTTGCGCTGAACCGGACCGACCGCGACTTCGTGGAACGGGAGCGTTGCCTGGGCCAGCTCGTAGCAGGTCGTTGTCCTTGCCGGGGCGGCGGGCGAGATCGGCAAGCCCCTTGAACGTCGGCACGGCGTCGCGCGCGAACGGGCGCAGCTCGGCCAGCACCTTGCGCAGCCGCGGGGCGACCGGCTTGGACTCCTCGACGAGCGGGTCGACGTGGTCCAGCGTGGAGCGCAGGTTCACGAACGTGGTGTTCGCGCGGCGCAGGAACGTCGGCAGCGCGCCTACGGCCCGCGACAGCGAGCTCTCCTCGCGGGCGATCGCCCCGGTTGCGGTGGCAAGCCGGTCGACCAGCATCGCGAGGTCGTTGCGGCGTTCGGCGACGTCGGTGACGAGCTTCGACTGAGCGACCAGGAAGCGCTCGAGCATCGGCGTGTCGTAGTTGATCTCGTCGAAGAGCCGGCGCGCCGCGACGAGCGACGGACTGAGGTACTTCCAGCCGGCGTTGGCGTCCTCGCCGCGGCCCGCGTAGGCCTCGCCCTGGCCGCGGAAGAACTGCTGCAGCCCCTTGCGCGTCTTGCGGTCGAAGAGGTTGAAGAGGTGGTCGAGGTCGATCGCGGAGTTCGTGTCCTGGACCTCGATCAGGCCGCCGTCGGGGATGGTCTCCTTGACGCGGCCGTCGGGCATCTGCAGGTCGACGTAGCGACCCGCGGCGCTCGACAGCGACGGCAGCCGCAGCGAGACCTGCGTCCCTTCGCGCAGGGGCGCGAACTCGTCGTCGATCGCCAGCTCCAGCTCCGCCTGGCCGTTCTCTACGAGGTCGATGCTCTTGACCAGGCCGACGGGCTTGCCGGCGATCTGGACGACGTTGCCCTTGACGATCTGGGTGGCCGCCTGGAACCGGGCGCGGACCCTGTAGTCCTCGCCGCCGCCCATCAGCAGCCAGCCGACGATCACGACGGCCAGAAGCAGCGCGCCGATAGCGGCAGCGCGCCCTATCGGGCTGAGGCCCTGTTCTTCGCTCTGCTGCTCTTCCATTGACCCTCGACCCAGCCGAGCGAATCTACCTAGAAGAGCCGTGCCCGGGCGCCAGTTAGGTTTCAGGCTGATGGCCGACCCAGCCAGCCTCGCCGAACGCATCGACGCCGCCCGCATCCGGGTGCCGACGCGCGGCAACCGGTGCCTTGCGCACCTGGTGGACGCCGTCAACGGGGACGAGCAGGTCAAGGCCTGGTGGCACGTGGCGGGCGTAAACGCCGACCGGCTGGGCATGTCGGACCATTCCTGGGTCCACATCCAGGTCGTCACGAACATCGCGCTGAGGCTGGCGCGGCTCCTGTTTCGCCGCGGCGTCGAGCCGGCGACGGTGACCGATCACGGGCTCACCGAGCGTGACGCGGAGGTCGTGATCGCCGCGGGCGCGCTGTTCCACTGCGTCGGGATGTCGATCCACCGCGCCGATCACGAGGCGTACTCGCTGTTCCTGACGGCGGACAAGCTCAACGGCCTGCTCGAGGGCGCCTACGACGAGCCGGAGCGCTCGGTGATCGTCGCGGAGGCGATGCACGCGATCATCAGCCACCGCTCGAAGGGCAAGCCGTTCACGATCGAGGGCGCGATCGTGCGCGTCGCGGACGCGCTCGACATGGCGCGCGGCCGCTCGCGCGTGCCGTTCGAGAGGGATGCTCCGAACATCCACTCGCTGTCGGCGTACGCGATCGACGAGGTCAAGATCTCCGCCGGCCGCGATACCGCCGTGCGCGTCGAGATCTCGATGTCGAACAGCGCGGGGATCTTCCAGGTGGACGAGGGGCTCGGGACGAAGCTGCGCGGGACGCCGCTCGCGGAGCACATCGAGGTCGTGGCTCGCATCGAGGCGGAGCACGAGAAGCGACTGGTGCCCGTTTTCAGGCTGTGAGCGACGCACGCGAACTGTTCGACCGCCACTACCGGCTGATCGGCGCGGGCGACCTCGAGGGGCTGGTCGGCCAGTACCACGCCGACGCCGTCGTGCTGCGGTTCGACCGTGTCTTTCGCGGCCACGAGGAGATCCGGTCGATGCTCGCGGCGCACCTCGCGCAGCAGCCGCGGATGCTCGAGCTGTTGCAGTACGCGGAGGCCGACGGGCTGATCAGCTACCAGGCCGTCGTCGCGCTCGGCGGCGACGAGGACCGCCGCATCCACGGCACGCTGGAGCTGCGCGGCGAGCGGATCGCGCGCCAGACCGTCGGCACGTTCCCGTCCGCCGCGGGCGCGCGCCGCGGCACCGTCCAGGTGGACCTCGAGCCCTACGAGGCGTGGCCGTCGCGGCCGCTGCCCGACCCGCGCAGCGCCGGGTCGCGAGACGATCGGGCCCGTCCTGCTGGAGATCGTCGCCGCGGAGGGTCCGGTGCTGGCCGGTCGCGCCTACCGCCTCTACGTGAAGGCGAGCGGCGGCAAGGCGCTGACCTCCATCTCCCGCGCGCCGCTGTCCGGCGCTGCGCACCGCCTGCGCATGGCGGGCGCGATCGAGATGGAGGGGGAGGGGGACGACGCGGTCCTGCGCCCCGCCGGCACGCCCGCGATTCGGGTCCGCGAGCTGGGGCCACGGGCTCTGGGCGAGGTACCGCTCGGCGAGGTAGCCGAGCTGATGCGGAGGCTGCGCGCGGGCGGCGCCGGCGCATTACCGCGGGCGGTGCTCGACGCCTACGGCCTGGTCCGGATGACGGCGAAGGCGGAGGAGTACCTCGCCCACGCGGAGTCGCTTGCGTCGAGCTAGGACCGCGGCACGCAGGTCTGGTAGGTGCGGGCGGCGCGGATGCGCCGGCCGTCGCGGGTCCTGAGCGTCACGCGAACCCTGTGGGCGCCGGCACCGAGGCCCGTCAGGTCGACGGTGACCCTGCGGCTGCGCCCGCGGCCCACGAGGGTGACCCGCCGGGGAAGGTCGCCCACCAGCGCCGTCGCCGCGCGCACGCGTGCCCTGCGTGGGACCCGGACGGTGAAGGTGACCTTGCGCTTGCTCAGACACGGGACCACCTGCGCGTTGGAGATGACCAGCGCGTAGTCCTGGTCGGTCGCATCGCCGCCAGGGGCGCCGTCGCCGGGCAGCGCGTGCGCGCTCACGTCGACGACGTAGCGGCCGGCGCCGGCCGCGGGGATCCAGACGTTCTCCACGTTGTTGAGGCGGTCGGCCTTCACGCCGGGAACGGAGACGCCCTTCGTGAACGCATTCCCGAGGTACAGAGGGCCTCCCTCCGAGCGCACGGCGAGGTCGAGGTCGTTGACGAGCGCGGGGCGCGCATGGTCCGCTTCCCCGGTGACGGCGGGGCCGGGCACGTCGGCCCAGGCGAGCGTGATCCGCAGCGGCTTGGCCGGGTCAACGGCAGCGACTCGCAGGCGCTCCGCCTCAGTCGGCTCGGTCAAGACGCGTTCGCGATCGGCGAGCACGCGCGGGGGAGGGGCGACGAACAGCGCGCCGAGATCAACGCGTCCCCAGCCCTCGTCTCCGTTGGGGACGTCGGCCTTCCCGAGGTCCTTGGCGGTGTTGACCAGCAGCGCCTTGACCATCTCGGGCGAGGGCAACCGCCCGCCGTGGCTCTGCTTCCACCACTGTCCGACCAGGGCGGTGGCGCCCGTCACATGCGGCGCGGCCATCGAGGTGCCGCTGCAGGTCGAGTGCAGCGGAGAGACATCCGCGGGCTCGAAGCACAGGCCGCCGAGCGGCTTCGAGCGAGCCGAGGCAACGACCTCCCCGGGCGCGGCGACCGTCGGCACGATGCGCCCGTCGCGCGCCGGGCCGCGCGACGAGAACTGCCCGATCTCCTCGGTGTCACCTGCGCGCTGTCCTCGCGATGCGGCGACGACGATGATGTTCTTCGCCTCATGGGGAGCCGTGAGCGTGTGCTTGTCGTCGCCGCTGTTGCCCGCCGAGAAGACGATCACCAGCGGCTGCTCGCCGGGCGTGCCGGGGTCCGCGTCGCGCACGAGCCCGTCGACGACCCGCGCGACCTCCACGTAGCCGACTCCCTCGCCTTCACCGGTCTGCCACGAGCCGTTCATCGCGAACGCTCCCGCTTTGACCGCGTCGAGTGCGAACGCGGGCACGAGGTGGCTGATCGTCGAACCCGCACCGTCGGCGGTCCCCGCGAGGGCGAGGCCGTTCATCGCCACCAGCTCGGCCCCGGGCGCGATTCCCTGGCCATAGAGAAGGCCCTCGAGATCGCGCAGCGCAGTCGGGCCGTCGGGATGGCCGGCGACGATGCCTGCCACGTGCGTCCCGTGCCCGACCTCGTCGACGTCGCCGGCCTGGTTGGGAGTCGGGTCGTAGTTGATCTCCTGGACGACGCGGTCGTCGAGATCGGGATGTGTCGGATCGATACCGGTGTCGACGACGGCGATGCGCACGCCGCGGCCGTCGAGGGCGATGTTTCCAAGCCACTCGGGATAGCCGACCTGCGGGACGCCGGCGACGTGATTGCCCGCCAGCAGCTGAGCGGTGCCTTCGTCCGCCACTGCGCCCGCCGGGATTAGGCACAGAGAAACGACCGCCGTAGCGGCAGCCGATCGTCGCCTCCCCACTGCGATCTGCACCAATCCGGAGCATAGAGCGGCAAGCGGGATGGCGTGAATCGTGGGGTGAAGGTCCTTGCGGACATCCGACCGACACGCCACTCTGCGCACATGCGCCGCATCGTCGTCTTCGCCTTCGACGGTTTTCAGCTGCTCGACCTGGCCGGTCCGGTCGACGTGTTCGACGGGGCGAGCCGGGCGGTCGGCGGCGACGAGGGCTATCGACTTCAGATCGCGACTCCGGATGGCGGGCCGGCACAGAGCGCGTCCGGCCTGACGCTTCAGGCCGACGTCCCCCTCGCCGCATCCGGCGCTGCGATCGACACGCTCCTCGTCGTCGGCGGCCGGGGCGCGCGCGTGATCCGCGAGGACGACCGCATCCTCGACGCCGTGCGCCGCGCCGCCATGCGGGCTCGTCGCATCGCTTCTGTTTGCACCGGCGCTCAGATCCTCGCTGCCGCGGGTCTCCTCGACGGCCGCCGCGCGACGACGCACTGGGCATGGACCGACGACCTCGCGCAGCGCCACCCGCAGGTCGACGTCGAGCCCGATCGCATCTACGTCCGCGACGGCGACCTGATCACGTCTGCCGGCGTCACCGCCGGCATGGACCTCGCGCTCGCGCTCGTCGAGGACGACCACGGGCCGAAGGTCGCCCGAACCGTGGCGCGCCACCTTGTGATGTTCGTCCAGCGCCCCGGCGGCCAGTCGCAGTTCAGCGAGCGGCTCGCGATGCCGGCGCCGCGCCATCCGACGCTGCGTGCCGTCCTCGACGCGGTCGTAGCCGAGCCTGCGGCAGACCATCGTCTCGAGACGCTTGCCGCCCTGGCCGCGATGAGCGAGCGCCACTTGTCACGCGTCTTCGCAGCGGAACTGCGCACGACGCCCGCGCGCTTCGTCGAGCGCGTGCGCGTCGAGGCCGCGCGCGAGGCGCTCGAGCACGGTTACGACGGCGTCGAGGTCGTCGCTCGTCGCTGCGGCTTCTCTTCCGCCGAAGTGATGCGCCGCGCGTTCCTGCGCGTCCTCGGCGTCGCGCCCGCGCAGTACCGCGCGCGCTTTGCAACCACAACGAAGGAGGCAGCGTGAAGCTCGCATTCGTCCTCTACGAGGACATGACCGCCCTCGATCTGGTGGGCCCGTACGAGGTGCTGGCCCAGTGGCCGGGGTCGGAGGTCTGCTTCGTCGCGTCGACTCCGGGGCCGAAGCGCGCGGACATGGGCCTCGTGCTGTCGCCGACGCACTCGCTCGACGAGCTGCCCGACCCCGACATCATCGTCGTGGGCGGCAGCAGCAAGGCCGAGCAGCCGATCCAGGACGACGCGCTGCTGAACTGGTTCCGCGAGGTGTCGCCGAAGGCCAAGTGGACGACGTCCGTGTGCACCGGCGCGGGCATCCTCGCCGCGGCAGGCCTGCTCGAGGGCCGCAAGGCGACCACGCACTGGGGCTACCGCGAGCGCCTGGCCGAGCTCGGCGCGGAGCCGATCTCAGAACGCGTTCACGTCGACGCGCCGTTCATCACGGCGGCCGGCGTGTCGGCGGGCATCGACATGGCGCTGACGCTGACTGGGCTCGAGCTCGGCGACGACATCGCGAGGGCGATCCAGCTCGGCATCGAGTACGACCCGCAGCCGCCGTTCGACGCGGGCTCGCCTGAGAAGGCGGGGCCGGAGCTGACCGAGTTCGTGCGCAGTTACTCAGCCGCGACCGCGTAGGTGGTACAGATCGCTGTGTGGAGATCCCCTACACGGCGATCAGGCTCGCGGACGGCCTGAGGGCGTTCCGGCTCAGCAAGCGGCTCCAGGCTCGAGACGCGTGGTCGCCCGCGCAACGTGAGGCTCACCAGCGGCGAGAGCTCGCGGAGCTCAAGCGTCACGCGACGACACACTCGCCGTTCTGGCGCGACCGGCTCGCAAGCGACCCGCCGCCGGTGCTCGACAAATCGACCTTGATGGCGCACTTCGACGACGCGGTCTCCGATCCGCGGCTGCGTCTGGCTCAGCTCGAGGAGCATCTGGCGAGGTTGACGACGAAGGACGAGTTCTTCGTCGGCGACTTCCGCGTCATGGCTACGTCGGGGACGACCGGCGAGCGCGGCGTGTTCGTGTACTCGCGCGCCGAGTGGCGGGTGAAGTTCGCAAACGCAGCACGGATGAACGCGTACTCCGGCATTGGCGGCCTTTGGCCCCGGCGGCGTGTGGCGGCGGTTCAGGCGACGACGCCTCTGCACATCGGCGGGCGGTTCTCGCTGAGCGCGGACATCGGCGTACATCCGTTGATCCGCTGCGACGTCCGTGATCCGCTCGATGAGACGGTCGCTGCGCTCAGCGCGCATCAACCCGAAGTGGTGCTCAGCTACCCGTCGGCGCTTGCGATGCTCGCCGAGGAGAGGGTCGCCGGGCGCCTGCGCATCGCACCGACGGTACTGATCACGACGAGCGAGTTGCGGACGGAGGGCATGGAGGCTGCGATCCGTGCCGCATGGCCGGAGGCGCGGCTCTACGACGTGTACGCCACCACGGAGGGCGGCGTCATCGCCGCGAACTGCGAGCGCCGGGACGGCATGCACCTCTTCGAGGACAGCCTCATCTTCGAGAACGTCGACGAGGTCGGGGATCCCGTCCCCGACGGAGAGGTCGGCGCGGCGCTGCTCCTCACCGATCTCTACGCGCGTGCACAGCCCAAGATCCGCTACGCGGTGGCAGACGCCGTCGTCCTTACCAGCGAGCCCTGCCCGTGCGGGCGCACCACGCGCCGCGTGCTGAGCGTGGCCGGCCGCAGCGACGACGTGCTGCAACTGCCGGGGCGCGGCGGCGGGACCGTGCAGCTGCATCCGCTCACGATCCGCTCTCCGATGGCGGCTCAGTCAGGGGTCTTGCAATATCAAGTCGTCCACGAGCACGACGGGTTGCGGGCGCTCGTGGTTCCGCGCGGGGCGGCGGACCGCGCGGAGGTCGAGCGCTCGGTAACTGCTGCGCTCGCGACCGCGCTGAAGGAGGGCGGCGCCGACGTAGGGTTGCGCGTCGAGCTGGTCGACGAGATCCCGCGCAGCGGTGGCCACGGCGCCAAGACGAAGGTCGTGCGCTCGGACGTCAGCCGGCCGGTCGCGGCTCGGTGAGGGCGGCGGCGAGCTCGCTGCGGCCGCGGATGTCGAGCTTCCCGTAGATGTGCCCGAGGTGGGTCTCGACTGTCTTGGTCGAGACGAACAGCTCCTGGGCGATCTCGCGATTGGTCAGGCCCTCGGCGGCCCGCTGCGCGACGCGGGCTTCGCTGGGCGTCAGGGACTCGGGCCCGCTGAGTGCACGTCTGCGCGGCTTCGCCCCCGCTGCCCGCAACTCGTCGGCCGCACGCTTCGCGACCAGCTCGGCACCACAAGCCTCCGCCAGCTCCGACGCTCGCCGGAGCGGCTCGCGCGCCTCGGTCGGCTCGCCGCCGACCCGGATCGCGCGGCCGAGGTCGATCAGCGTGCGCGCGAGGCGGTCACGCTCGCCCGATCGCTCGAGCAACGCCACTGCCTCCTCCAACAGCGCACGCCCCTCATCGCCGCCGACGACCAGTCCCATGCACCGCAGTGCATAGCCGAGCGTGCCCGGCGCCTCGAGCGTCCGGGCCAGACGAAGCTCCTCCTCCGCGAACGGACGCGCACGCTCCGGATCACCGCTGCGCACCAGCGCCTCGATCGCTGTGGGGCGGTGGGGCATGCCCCAGGTAGTCGCCTGCAGGCCGGCGGTGGTCAGCCCCGTCTCGACTCTCATGCTCAACTCGACGGCGCGCCCGGTCTCACCCGCTTCGAGCGCGATCGATGCCTCCATCCAGTGGGTCAGTGCGAGGTCCCAGCCCGCGAGCGCTGCGCTAGGAGGATTCGATTCGATGAACCGAGCTGCTTCGTCGACCAGCCCTCGCGCCGCGAACGTCAGCAGCATCGCGAACCTGCCAACTGACCAGATGCGAGCGACGCGTACGTCACGCGTCATCGCCCACACCGTGCGCGCATCCACTTCCGCCTCGCGGAAGCGGCCGGGCCACCAGTTGCTGAAGCAGCGGCCGACATAGAGCCCGGCTAGGCCGGTCTGGTTGCCCCGCCGCTGGCAGCCGGCCATCGCGAGGTCGACCATTGCGAGCGCCTCATCGGGGAAGCCGGCGAAGGCGATCACCTGGCTCGCGTTCATCGCCGCCGGCGCGGGCGTCTGTTCCGGATCGAGCATCGCGCGCCGCGCCAGCTCCACGAGGAGCGACGCCGGCGCCGCTCCCTCCACGAGGCCGGTGAATGCAGCCGCGGCGAGCAGTTCTCGCTGGGCGGGCGTGTTGCCCGGGAGCGTCTCGGCGCGAGCGAGTAGCTCTGGAGTCGGCGGATCCGGCGGCAACCCGCTGAGCCTGAGGGTCGTGGCCATCGTCGCATCGGCGCGCATCCGTCCCTCGCCCGGATCGGGCGGAAGCTCGGCAACGCGCCGTGCGACCTCGCCGATCAGCTCGGGTTCCTCCCAGAGCGTTGCCCAGGCGGCGGTTGCGAGCAGCTGTGCACGCTCCTCGACCGTGGTGGCCGCGTCCGCCGCCGCGAGCAGAGGCCGCACCGCATCACCTGTGTGTCCCCACATACGCGCGCGTCCGAGCAACCCGAGCAGGGCGGGGCGGCCCCCCGCGGGCGGGGGCTCGGCTAGTGCGCGGTCGAGCAGCCTCGACGCGTGGACGACGGCGCCCTCGGCGGCCGCCTCGCGTGCCGCCGCGAGCAGCGTTGCAACGACGTCCTGGTCCCCGGCAGGCGCGACCTCGAGGAGATGTGCGGCGGCGCGGCGCGCGTCGCCCTCGCGCTGAAACATCGCCGCAGCGCCGCGGTGCAGGCGCGCCCGCTCTCCGGCCGGCGTTCCCCCCCGGACGGCCGCAAGCAGCACAGGATGGACGAAGCGCAGCGGTCGGCCGGGCTCCAGAAGGCCCTGGTCGGCGAGCCGGTCGGCGGTCGCCTCTGCCATCGGCATGTCGAGTTCGGCGAGTGCGGCGGCGTGTCGCGGCTCCGTCATCTCCCCGAGGATCGCGCTGGCCTTCGCGAGCTTCGCCGCGGCAGCGCCCGCGCGTCGCAGGGCGGCAGCCACGAAGCGCCGGACGGCGTCCGGTGCGAGTTCCGCCAGCGCATCGGCTCCCGCGGCCGTCGGCGAGATCTCCTGTGCGGCGGCCGCGTCCAGCAAAGCCTGCGTGCTGAACGGGTTGCCGCCCGCGGCACCGTGGCACGCGGTGACGAATGCATCGTCCGCGTCAGCCGCATAGAAACTGCGGACCAGCGCCGCCACTGACGGCAGTCCCAGCGGCGACGGCTGCATCCGTTCGAGATCCGTCTGCTCGCGCAGGGCCGACATGCCTGGGGCTTCCGGCTCGCTTCCAGGCGGTCGCGCACCCAGGAGGAGCACGATCGGCAGGTCGGCGAGGCGGCGCGCGAGGTGCGCCAGCCACGCGACCGACGCCGCGTCCGCCCACTGCACGTCGTCGACGATCAGTGCGAGCGGCTCTTCCTCGGCGAGGTCGCTCACGAGCCAGGTGAGACCGTGATTGATCGCGGCTTCCTCGGCCGGAAGCCCTTCCGCCTGGGCCAGGCCGAGGGCGGGGAGAGCGACCGCGGCTGCACCGGTGACGAGGCGTGCGCGCAACTGCTTGGGGGCGGCGGCGATCCGGCGGGCCAGGAGATCGCGCGTCACACCGAAGGCGAGCGCAGCCTCGAGCTCGCCACCGCGTGCCCGCAGCACGCGCAAGTCCCGATCGGCGGCGATTGCGGCGGCCACGTCGAGCAGCGATGTCTTTCCGATCCCGGCGGCGCCCTCGACCATTACCGCACCACCGGCGCCCGCCGCCGCTTGTTCGATCACGGCGGTCAGCCGTGCGATCTCGTGCTCGCGTTCGAGCAGGTGCTTCGGCGATGCAACCGTCACGCCGACCTGGCGAGGGCCTGCGCGAGGCCGCTGCGGCCGGGGATGTCGAGTTTGGCGTAGATGTGCCCGAGGTGGGTCTCGACGGTCTTGGTCGAGACGAACAGGGCTTGGGCGACCTCGCGATTGGTACGACCGTCGGCCGCGAGTTGGGCCACGCGCGCCTCGCTCGGAGTCAGCGACTCGGGTCCGCTGAGCGCGCGCCGGCGCGGCTTGGCGCCGGTCGCGCGCAGCTCTTCGAGCGCGCGCTGCGCGACAAGCTCGGCGCCACACTCCTCCGCGAGTTCAAGCGCGCGGCGCAGCGGGTCACGTGCCTCGGTCGGCTTACCCTCGAGCCTGATCGCGCGGCCGAGGTCGATGAGCGTGCGGGCGAGGCGATCGCGCTCGTCGGCCTCGTCGAGGAGCGGGACCGCTTCTTCCAGCAGCCGACGTCCCTTTTCGCCGCCTTCCACCAAGCCCATGCAGCGCAACGCGTAGCCGACGACACCCGGGCTGCCGAGCTGCCGCGCGAAACGGAGCTCCTTCTCCGCGAGCGTGCGTGCGCGCTCGGTCTCGCCCGTCCGGACCAGCGCCTCGACGGCAAGCGGCCGGTGCAGCAGCCCCCAGCCGAGGTGATCGATGCCGTGCGCCGCCATCGTTTCGTCCAGTCCGACTATCGACGCCACTGCATCGTCGTCCAGGTCCCCGGCTTCGACGGCCAACCAGCCGGCCGCGAACTGCACGAGCGAATCTTGGAAGCTGTTCTGTCCGATTTGAACGTGCCGATTCTCAGCTAGCAGCTGCTTGCCTTCGTCGATGAGCCCGCGAGCCGCGAGCACACAGACCATCGCGTAGAGCCGCAACGTGAACAGCTGGTCTTCGCGCCCGTACGCCCACATGACCCGCGCGTCGGCTTCCGCCTCGCGCAGCCGGCCCAACCAGACATTCACGAGCGCGCGTGCGGTGGTAAGTCCGAAGAGCCCGAACTGGTTGCCACGCCGTTCACACGCGCTGATCGCTTCCGACAGCGCCGGCAAGACCGCGGCGCTTGCTCCCGCGACTCCCGCGGCCTGGCAGGCTGAGATCGCGGCCGGAGCGAGTGTCTGTCCAGGCTCGCGCAGCGCCCGGAAGATGAGGTCACGAAGCTTGTCCGCCGGCAGGGCAGAGGCGGATGAGGCGGCCATCGCAGCCGCCCCCAGGAGTTCCCGCTCGCCGGGTGTGGCGCCGCTGAGCGTGTCGGCGATCGCGATCAACTCCGCGGTCGGAGGATCGGCTGGAAGGCCCGCCCAGCGCTGCGCTACCGCCGCCGCGCCCAGCGCTCGCAGTCGTCCGTCGCCGGCATCCGGCGGAAGCGCGACCACGCGGCGCACGACCTCGTCGATGTGCTGCGGGCTTTGCAGGATCGCGGACCAGGCTGCGGTGGCGAGCAGGTCGCCGCGCTCCCCCGGCGAGGGCGCGGCGTCCGCGGCAGTCAGCAGCGGTTCGACGGCGCCGGGGAGGCGGCCGTGGAGGCGCGCGCGGCCGAGAAACCCGAGCAGTCGCGGCCTCTCATCCGGAGGCGGAGGCTCGGCCAAGACGCGCTCGAGCAATTCGGCCGCGTGTCTCATCGCGCCCTCGCTTGCCGCCTCACTAGCGGCCGCGAGCAGCGTCCGCACCACGGCTTGGTCGCCCTCCGGCTCAACTTCCAGCAAGTGTGCGGCGGCTAGACGGTGATCGCCTTCCTCCGCGAGCAGGTGCGCGGCGCGACGGTGAAGCTCCGCACGGCGCGCCCGCGGCATCGCCTCCCGGACGACCGCGAGCAGCAACGGATGCACGAACCGGAGGGGGTGGCCTGCGGCGAGCAGCGTCTCCTCGGTCAAGCGGTCTGCGGCCGCGGCAGCGGCGACGGGGTCGAGTTCGGCAAGTAGCGCGACGTGCCGTGACTCAGCTGCCTCGCCCAGGATGGCGCAGGCGTCTGCGACCGCCACGGCTTCCGGCCCCGCGCGGCGCAATGCCGCCGACACCGAGTGCTGGATGGCCTCCGGTGCCAGTTGTTCAAGCGCGGTGGCGCCGGCACCCGTAGCGGGGATCTCGCGCGCGGCCGCGGCGTCCAGCAAGGCCTGCGTATGAAACGGGTTGCCGCCGGCGGCCCGATGGCATGCGGCGATGAAGTCGTCATCGGCGTCGGGGAAATAGAAGCTTCGAACGAGCGCTGCAACGGCTGGACCGCCGAGTGGACCAGGGCGAATCCGCTCGACCTCGACCAACTGCCGCAGCGCGCCCAGCCCGGGCGGCTCCGGCTCGCCGGAGCGTGAGCGCGCCCCGAGCAGCAGCACGACCGGGAGGTCGCCGATGCGTCGGGCGAGATGTAGCAGCCACGCCGCGGAGGCGGCATCCGCCCACTGGATGTCGTCGACGATGACGGCGAGTGGCTGCTGCTCCGCGAGGTCGGCGAGCAGCCAGGTGAGACCGTGGTTGATCGCGGGCTCCTCCGCGGGCAGTCCATGTGCTTCGCTCAGTCCCAGCGCCGGCGCCGCGACAGCTGCTGCGCCGCTCAGGAGCCGCGACCGTTCGTCGTCGGGCGCTCGCGCGACGCGCCGCGCGAGCAGGTCGCGCGCGATACCGAACGGCAGCCCGCGCTCGAGCTCGCCGCCGCGGGCTCGCAGGACGCTGAGAGCACGCTCTGCCGCGAGGGCTGCCCCCGCGTCCAGAAGCGACGTCTTGCCGATACCAGGCGGCCCTTCCACGAGTACTGCGGTGCCCACGCCCCGCGCCGCCCCTTCGATGACAGCGGTCAGCCGCGCGATTTCGTGCTCCCGCTCGAGCAGACTTTCGGCGACGGCCCCTGCCATGGGCTGACATTGCTGTCACCGGTAAGTGGTGTCAAGCCGGAGGGTGCTAGAGACGAACGCGGCTCAGCGGCGGGTCCGGCCACTTCGCGACCGCGGCCGGCAGCGCGCCTTCGCGCGCCCCGCGGAACGCGCGCGGCGGGTCTTGCACGACCGCTTCGCGCGCTTCGTGCGCTTGGGCGAGCGTGCGGACGGCTGCGGCTCGCTGGCCGGCGGCGCCTGAGTGGTGTTCTCGCGTGGCGCCGGCCGCTGTCCGTAAACCGGCACGAACGTCTCGTTGCCGTTTCCGTCAACGACCGTGGCCCACACGACCGGGCCGTGGCAGCCCCACATCGCCAGCGGCGGGCCGTAGCGGACCGCTGGATCGCCCTCGGCCAGGGATGCCTCGACGTCGACACCCCATGTGCACGTGTTGTGGTGTGCGACTGCCGGCGCTGCCGAGATGGCCGCCCCGACCATCGACAGGGCGACGACGCATGTCGCGATGTTCTTTGTGATGCGTGGCTGTTCCATGCCGCGCAGCTTCGGGGGCGGGAGCCGCCGTTACATCGGGCGCGGACCCTGAACTTTTGGGCCGGTACCCCGAAAGTTCTCGACTGCTGATCGAGCTGTCCCGTGCTCAGCCGTCAGCGAGCGCCTCGGCCAAGCCGCCGCGCCCGCTGATGGCGAGCTTGCCGTAGATGTGCCCCAGATGCGTCTCGACCGTCTTGGTCGACAGGAACAGCTCCTGGGCGATCTCGCGGTTGGTGCGTCCTTCTGCAGCCAGTCGCGCTACACGGGCTTCGCCCGCGGTGAGCGACTCCGGCCCGCTCAGCACGCGCCGTCGCGGCCTGCCGCCGGCGGCGCGCAGCTCGTCGAGCGCGCGCTGGGCGACGAGCTCGGCACCGCATCCGTCGGCGAGCTCGAGCGCCCGTCGCAACGGGTCGCGCGCCTCGCGCGGCATTCCATCTCGGCGCAGCATCCTGCCGAGGTCGAGCAGGGTGCGGGCGAGGCTGTTGGGGTCGTCGGCCTGCTCGAGCAGCGTCGCGGACTCCTCGAGCAGCGCGCGCCCCTCCCCGCCGCCGGCGACAAGGCCCATGCCGCGCAGCGCGCAACCGATCGGTCGGGGAGCATCCAAAGTGCGCGCCAGCTGAAGGTCCTTCCCGGCGAGCTCTCGCGCGGTATCCAAATCGCCCGTGCGCACCAGGGCATCCACGAGCGGCGCGCGATGCCACTCGCCGGACCAGCTACGCAGGTGGCCGGCGCTTTCGAGGTCGCTCTCGAACGCGAGGAGCAGCTCGATACCGCGCGTCAGATCGCCGCATTCGAGGGCGAGCACACCGGCGGTCCCCTCCAGCGATTGGTCCATGTATGGCGCCAAGTGGTGCTGGGAGGCTGCATGCTGCGCGAGGATCTGGTCGGCCTCGGCGATCCCGCCGCGAACCGCGAGCGTCTGGACCATCGCGAAGACGCTGGCCGACCACATCGCGCTCCGGTATGAGGCCTCGCCCGTGACCCGGAACAGCATCCGTGCCTCCGCCTCCGCCTCACGCAGCCGGCCCAGCGACAGGAATGCGAGGCAGCGCGCGACCACGAGTCCGTCCACGTTCGTGCCGTAGCCGAGCTCCCGGACCGCCGCCAGCATCGAGTCGATCGCAGCAAGGACCTCATCCGAGGGACTGGATGTCGCAGCGACCATCGCCGCGATGAACGCGCCCGGTGAGTCCGGCCGTATTGCGCGTTGCGTAAGAGACGCCAGGCGGCCAGCAGACAGCGTGCCCTCGACGAACGCGCTGAACGAGGCCGCCGCGATGAGCTCGCACTCGGCCGGCGTGTCGCCCGCGAGTTGCTCTGCGCGCGCGATCAGCTCCGCGGTCGGGGGCTGCGCTGGGATGCCTGCGAACTGCGCCGCCAGTGCCCGGGCCGCCTGCGCGCGCATGATCCCTTCACCGGCGCTTATCGGGAGCGTGTCGATCCGGCTGATGACCTCGGGCAGCAGCTGCTGGGCGCCGTACATTGCGCCCCAGACTGCGCCCGTGAGCATCTGGGCGCCGTGTTCCGGGTCGTCCACTGCATCCGCCGCGGCGAGCAGTGCCTCGACGCCCCCGTCCATCCGCGCGAACACGCGCGCCTGCCCGTAATAGCTGAGCAGCGCCGGCCGCAGGTGGGCCGGCGGAGGCTCGGCGAGCACACGCTCCAACAGGCGCACAGCGTGCTCCATCGCCCCCTCGCGTGCCGCGGCGCGTGCCGCGCTCCCAAGCGTCGCGACAACCGCCGGGTCCCCGGCGGGCTCGACCTCGAGGAGGTGGGCTGCGGCGCGCCGATGGTCTCCATTTGCGACGAAGAGATCGACCGCGGCGCGATGCAGCTCGAGGCGCTCCCCGGGAGCGACGCTCTCCCGGACGGCCGCGAGCAGGATCGGGTGCACGAACCGCAGCGGTCGCTCGCGCACGAGGAGGTTCTGCTCCATAAGGCGATCGGCCGCCCCGCTCGCAGTGGAGGGATCCAGCCCTGCCAGAGCGCCGGCCTCGCCTAGGGCGACGCTCTCGCCCAGCACCGAACACGCCTTCGCCAGAGCCGCCGCTTCCGGACCGGCACGCCTCAGCGCCGCGGCGACGGAGCGCCGAACCGCCTCGGGGGCCAATCGCGCGATGTCCGAGCTTCCGAGCGAGTTGGCCGGGACCTCCTGAGCGGCGGCCGCGTCGAGCAGGGCGTGGGTGTGGAACGGGTTGCCGCCCGCTGCCTCGTGGCAGGCGGTCACGAACTCGTCGTCGGCGTCCGCGGCGTAGAAGCTGCGCACCAGTGCGGCGACGGCCGGCTGGGCCAGCGGCTCAGGGCGCAGTCGCTCGAGGTCCGGGAGCTCGCGCAGCGCGACGACCCCTGGTGGTTCCATCCCGCCGGCAGGGGGCCGCGCGCCGAGTAGCAGCGCCACGGGCAGGTCCCCGACACGGCGCGCGAGATGCGCCAGCCACGTGGCCGATGCCGGATCCGCCCACTGGACGTCATCGACGATCAGCGCGAGGGGCTGCGAATCGGCGAGGTCGGTGACCAGCCAGGTGAGCCCGTGGTTCACGGCCGCCTCGTCTGCCGGAACGCCCGGAGCCTCACCTAGGCCGAGGGCGGGCACGGCCGCCAGCGCCGCGCCGGTCAATAGCCGCGACCGGTCCCGCTCGGGCATCTCCGCGAGCCGACGTGCGAGCAGATCACGGGCGATCCCGAAGGCGAGTGCCTGCTCGAGCTCGCCGCCGCGCGCGCGCAGCACAGCCAGCCCCTGCTGCGCGGCGATCTCGGCGGTGACCTCGAGCAGCGATGTCTTGCCGATTCCGGGCGCTCCTTCCACAACGACGCCGGCGCCCTGTCCCCGGGCCGCCCGTTCGAGAGCATTGGTGAGCAGCGCGATCTCGTGCTCGCGCTCCAGCAGCTGTTCGGCGAGCGCCGCCATGCGCAGACCTTGCCCGCCGCCCGGCGAGCCTGTCAAACAGGCTCAGCGCCCGCGCGAGTAGTCGGCGCGCTCGATCCGCGGGTAGCGGCCCGGCTGATCGAGCCAACCGGGGAAGCCCATCCGCCAGCAAGATGGATCGTCGTTGGTGCCGCCCTTGCTGGTCGTGAACTCCCCGCGACCCGTGTTGTCGCAGTCCCAGCTCGGCGGCCCCATCATGCGGCCGCGGCGCGGATCGGTGAGGGCTCGCGGCGAGATGTACGCGTTGCCGCGATTGGCCGGCAGGCGCTGCGGCCAGAACGCCGCGGTCTCGAGCCCGCCCAGGCCGAGCAGCCGGAGATAGTGCTCGCGGCCTCTCGGTGTCGGGGCATTGGCTGTGTCGGCGAAGGCGACCGAGCCGTTCAAGAGCGCGACGACCTGCGCCTGGTTGTACTCCAGCCATTCGAGGATCGGGTTGAGCTCGCTCAGCAGCGGACCGACAGCACCCAGGACGGGGCGCAGCCCACTCAGCACCTGCGATCCGGCGGGCAGGCCACTGCGGCCGGCGCGGATCAAAGGATCGAGGCCGCGCGCAAAGCGCTTCAACGACGGCGCCGCCGCCGCGAGGTCGCCCGCGGCCGGTCGCAGCGCGGCGAGCGCCGGACGCAGCTCGCGCACGAGCGGGTCGGCGCGCTGCGCGAAGCGCGCCGTGCGCCGCAACGTCAGGCGGGACTCGGCCAGGAACGTCGGCAGCACGCGGATCGTCTCGGCCAGGCGCTCGTGCCGCCGGCCGATCTGGGCGAACGCGGCATCGGCGTCGGCGACCAGCGACCGCAGCTCCTCTTCGTCGCTGCTGATCTCGTCGAACACCGTGCCGCTGTTGCGGATGAGCCGGCGGACGGTTAGCTCATTGCGGTCGAGCACGCGCAGGAACCGCTCGGACGTGTCGAGGAACACGGGGAGCGTCCCAGCCGCGTCGTTGATGTCGCGCCCGCGGTGATGGACGGCGCGGCCGAACTCGCGCTGCCAGGTCGAGAACGCGTCGCGGGTCGGCTCGTCCAGTGCCGAGAACACCTCGTCCAGCTCCACGGTCGACCGGACGCGGCCGTCGGGCAGTCGCGCTCCCTCGCGCAGGTCCGGCGCCCGCGGCGAACCCGGGGTGAGCTCGACGTAGGTCTCGCCGAAGAAGGTCTTCTGGCGCAGCATCGCGCGCGTATCGCTGCGCAGCGGGGCATGCTCGTCGTCGATTTCGAGCGTGACCAGCGTCCGGTTGCCGCTCGGCGCCGCCCGCTTGGCCTGCACCTTGCCGATCGGCACGCCGGCGATCCGGACGTCGGCCTCCACGCCGAGCTGAGCCGCCTCCGGGAACGCGACCTGGACGCGATAGCCGGCGGGCCGCAGCGGCAGGGGCCCGCCGAACGACGCCCACAGGTACAGCAGCAGGCCGAAGCACGAGAGCGCGAAGAGGCACATCGTCAACAGCCGGCCGAAGCTGGGCGCCTGCTTCTGCATCGCTCAGCGTCCCCCTCTGTGCGCGGCGCGCAGCGCTTTGCGATCGAGCCGGCCGCCCAGCATGCGCTGCCCGAACGGCGTCGCGCGCGTGACGCTGCCGCCGCACACGCGCGGGTCGGAGAACACGCCCTGCAGCCCGCCGAGGATCGTCCCCAGCAGTGGATCGCCCTGGCCGAGCATCTCCGCAAATCCCTGCAGCGACGCGCAGTTGCCCTGCTCGGCCGTAGACCGGAACGGGCCATGCGCATCGGCACCGGTGAAGGCCGTTGAGCCGAGGTGGGCCACCCAGGCCGCCCAGAAGAGAAAGCCCTCGTCGCGATCGGGGTCCTCGGGAGCCTCGCGCCCGTCGCGGTTGTGGCCGAGCATGTTGAAGAAGCGGTTGGCCACGCGTCCTGTCTCGTGTGCGGGCTTGGCTGCGGCGGCAAGATCGGCCGCCGGCCGGCGCAGCGCCCGCGCGAGCGGCCGCGCCTCTCGCGCGAACGGCCGGAGCTGCTCGCGCAGCGGCGGCGTCGCCTCGCGTGCCAGCTCGCGCAGCGCCATGGCGGCCGCGGGTAGCTCGCGTACGACCGGCCGCAGCGCATCGCTCGCTGGACCGAGCTCCCGGCCGAGCGCTCCGACGCGATCGAGGGCGACCCTGGTGTCGCGCAGCGCCCGCGGCAGCTGCGCGACCGCATCGGACACCGCCGACTCCTCGCGCGCAAAGGAGTCCAGCGCCGCGGCCGAGCTGCTCACGAGCGACGAGACGTCCGCCCGGCGCGCCGCGACGACGTCGCTGATCCGCCGCAGCGAGCGCACGAGGCGCCGCAGAGAATCGCGGCGCCGCGCGACCCGTGACGTGACGCGGGCGAGGTCGCGGTGCGTCGGCTCGAAGCGCCGCAGGACTTCGTTGAGCACGTCGCCGTTGCCACGCAGTCCTTCCCCGGCGCCGCCCAGGAGCTGCTGGAGATATGCGCGCGTGTCGGTGTCGAGCTGCTGCGTGATCTCGTCGAGGTCGACGTCGGGCAGCGTGTTGGAGACGGGGATCGTCCAGCCCTCGTGTGCGACGGGTGCGGCGTCCGACCCGGGGTCGAGCTCGAGGAACATGTCCTTCAACCCGGTCCTGGGGCGCAGCACGGCGGTCGCATCGGTGTGCACCAGATCGTCGAACTCGGGATCGATGTCGAGGTGCACGATGGCGCGGCCGTCGCGCAGCTCGACGTCGCCGATGTCGCCGATGCGCACGCCGCTGACCCGCACCGTCTGACCCTGCCCGGGCATCACGGCCTGCGCCGTCGACAGCTCGGCGCGAAGCTCGAACGCGGCCGGCTCCAGCAGCGGAAAGCGCAGACGCTGGTTGGACAGGATGTAGCCCCCGACGGCGGTGGCGACCACGACGAGCGCCGCCAAAGCGACCAGTGGACGCACCTGGCGACGGATGCGCGGGCTCATCGCCGCGGCCTCACGAGTCGATGCAGCTCGGTGGTGCGCAACGGTTGACGGCGCAGCCGGAAGCGGCCGTCGAGGCCGGAACGACGCAGCTGGCGGCGCATCCACCGCTGCGCGACTCCGAGCCCGCTCGCTTCCAGTGCGCTGCGGGAACCGGCGGCGCCCGCGATCTTGAACCCCGGCGGCGGGGGAGCGGGATCGGAGCGCACGTCCGGGGCGCGCTGGGTCTCGCAGGGAACGTCGGGCTCGAAGGGAGGGACGCCGCGAGCGGGAACCGGCGGGTTGGCGCCGGCAAGCGGGCGGCTGGTGATCAGGAACTGGTCGCCCGTTGTGGGATAGGCGTAGTTCCCGGCTGTGGCCAGCACCCGGATCCACTGCCCGTTCGCGTCACCGGAGCGGCTCTCGCCGGCGAGTCCAGGAAGTCCCATGCCCAGCTCTTCATAGACGCGGCCGGTCGCCGGGAAGTCGGGGTCGTCCACCTTGCCGGTGATCGTCGGCAGGACGACCTCGTTCTGGCAGGCGGCGAGCGCCCGCAGCTCGCGCAGCGCGGGCAGGATGCGGCGCACCGTGCGTGCGAGTGGCGGCACGGCGCGGCGCAGCTCCGCGGACAGCCCGCCGAGCTCGCGCCGCGACAGCAGACCACCGAGCTCGTGCACGAACGGGCTCGCCTCGCGGAACGCCGGCGCAGCCGCTCGCACGGCGGGCCGTGCAGCGCGAGCGAGCCGGCGGACGGCGGGAAACGCCTCGTTGAGGGCCCCGAGCGCCGGGCGGGCGCTGCGCAGCAGGCGCGGAGCCTCGGCGAGCGCCGCCTCGAGCGCCGCGCCTTCACGGGCGAACGCCCCGGCGGTGCGACGGAGGTTCACGACGAGTGCCCGCAGCGCAGCGGGATCGTGGTCCAGCGCTGCCGCCGCGATACCCCCGGAGCGCAGGAATCCGCTCAGGTCACCGCGCGCACCGCCGAGGCCGTCCGCGACGAGCGCGGTGTCCCGGTACGCCGGTGCCCACCACTCGATCGAGCGGTTGAACCCGCGCGCGCCCGCGCCCGTCAGGCCCCGGTCCAGTTCGTACAGGACGTCCTGCAGGCTGCGCCGCGTGTCCGCGGTCAGCGTGCGCGTGACATCGGAGAACGGGACGTACGTCGCCGTCTGCGTCACCGGCACCATCGAGCCGTCGTCGAGCTCCGGCGCGCTGGGTGACCCCGGCTGGGCCTCCACGAACTGGTTGCCCTCGAGGAAGATCCGGGGCCGGATCACGAAGCGCGCGTCGCGGTGCAGCGGCCGCCCGCGGTCTTCGACCCGCAGGCGCACGCGGGCCGCTCTTCCGTGCGCGATCGACTCGACGGCTTGGACCTCGCCGACGTTCACGCCGGCGATGCGGACCGGCGCACCCGGGCTTGATGTCGAGGGCGTCGCTGAAGGTGGCGACGACCTCGTAGTGGTCGCGCGGCAGGCGCCCGCCGAACAGCCACCAGCAGCTGATCGCAGCGAGTGCCATGACCAGCAGGCCGGTCGCGGTGTTCGAGATGCGGGAGCGGCGACGGCTCATCGCTCCGGAGCGGCGCGGCCGCCGGGTCGCCGGGTGAATGTCTGTCCGGGCGGGACGCGGGCGGGCCCCAGCCGCACGCCCTTGCCCTCGCGGTCGAAGCGCCCGTAGACCGGCCCTTCGCCGGTCCCCGGTGCGAAGGCGTCGACCACCGCGCGGCGGTAATACCGGTCGGGCGTGTCGTCGTTGGCATTAGCGCCGTAGCGGTAGCCGGCCTGGCCCCATTCGCAGTCGGCGCTGCCGTCCGCGCGGACCGCGGACGGGAAGGGATCGGAATGCAGGTGCTGGGCAGAGAAGCCGGGGAGGGCGTTGCGTCCGACCGCGAACTCATTGGCGCCCGTCTGATTGAGCGCGTCGTCCTGCGGGCCCCCGAGCTGCACGAGTGCGTACTGCGCCGTTCCAGTGGGACTCGGGACGCTGATGTGGTTCGTGAAGAACGTCATCCACAGGTTGAGCGCGTTGCAGACCGTGATGAACGGCCCGTAGAAGCTCGCCTGTGGTTGCACGCTGTCGACAGTCGCCCGCAGGCCGCGCAGCGCGATGCCGCTGGCGGGATCGCGGGCCAGGAGGTCGAGTTCGCCCAGCGTCGCGCGCAGCTCGTCCGCCAGGGGCGGGGTGCGGCGCAGCGGGCCGATCGACGCCTCGACTCCGTCGTTCAGAGCCGGGAGCGCCGTCCGCAGCCGGCGCGCGGTCGCCTCGGCGTCGCCCAGCAGCGCGGCCACACGCGTGAGGAACGGTCGCTGCGCCCGCAGGTCGCGCGCTCCGTCGCGCAGCGTTGGCGCCGCCTGCTCGATCGTCGCCCGCAGCGCTGCGGGGTGACGGGCCAGCGCGCCGAACGTGTCGGCCATGGCTCCGAAGAGATCGGCCTGCTCGGCGGCGACCGGCGCGATCGCGCGAAAGAGGGCTCCGGTGGCGCGGACCGACTCGCTCAGCCGGGTGCGGCGGTCGGCCAGGTTCGCCATCACGGGTGCGAGCTGCCCGAGCATGTCCGGGAGCTCGGCGAGCGCGCGGTTGAGCTCCGGCCCGCGGCCGGCAACCCCGTCACCGCTGCCGCGCAGCGAACGCCGGATGCCCGCCCGCGTCGGCGCGTCGAACGCGGACAGGATCTCGTCGAGCTCCACGGGAACCGTCGTGCGACCGAGGGGTACCGTGGCGCCGTCCGCGAGCTTTGCGTGCGACCGGCCGCGCTGCACATCGACGTACTTGGCTCCGATCGCACCGCGCAGGCGCACGGCGAACGTGGTGTCGACCGGTAGGCGGCCGGCGCTGTCGTCGAGCTTCAGCACCGCCGCGGCACCCACGCGCCCGTCGTCCAGCCTCACGACGCGCATCTCGTCCACGACTCCGATGCGATAGCCGCCCTCGCGAACCTCGCTCGCGGTTCCGACGGTCGCGCCGTTCGGCAGCTGGAGCACGAGCCGCGAGGTCGGCACGAACGGAAGGCCGTTGTTCGCGTTGTACGCGAGGAACACCGCGACGACGACCACGAGCACCGTGACCGCGCCGACGAGAACGGGGCTGCTGCCGAGAGAGCGGGCGCCGCGTCGCGTCATCGCCCGAGGAGGAAGTCGAGGAGGTCCATGCGCGGGCCGGGAGGTGGCGAAACCAGGCCCTTGCCGAGCTGAGTGACTGCGTCCGCGATGCGGTCCACCGACTCGAGCACTGGGCCCGTCGGCCGGAGGGCGGGGAGGGGCAGCGGCGGAGCGTCGTGAAGCAGCGGCGCCGGGGCGACCGGCGCACCAGGCGGCGGGAGCGCGCTCCGCTCGGTCCCCGCTGCGCGCCGCCGGCGCGCGGGCGGAGCGGTGGGGTCCGCGACGGTGATCCCGGCCTGGTTGGGCCCGAGGCGGGAGGCGCACTCGCGCTCCAGCGTCGGGTCGGCCTTGAGCGCGTCGAGATCGGTGTAGAAGAGGCACCGTGACTCGAAGAACGCGGCGTTGACGATGTGCATCTCCGCGTCGAAGCTGTTGGCCACCAGCGTCTGGTAGACGAGGTAGCGCAGCACCGCCTCGAGCCCGGTGTAGCCCTGGCCGCCGGGTGAGCGCGGATCGTCCTCGACGGCGTTGTCGCGGTTATCCAGGTGGCCGAGCACGATCGCGAGGTTGCTCAGCAGCTCGGGTGCCCCGGCGGCGACCGGTGCGAGCTCGCGGACACGCTCGTGAGCCGGCCGCAGGGCGGGCCGCCCTGTCTCTGCGGCCCGCCCGAGTGCGGTCAGCGCGGGGGCGGCCGCGGCCCCGAGCGGCGGGAGGTTGCGCAGCAGGCGGCGCAGCTCCTCGGCGCTGCCGCGCAAGGCGCGCAGCGCGGGCTCACCGCGTGCCGCGGCGCTGCCGAGCGCTCGCATGGTCGGCGCCAGCTCGCGCACGAACTCCGGGGCCGCCGCGAGCGCGGCGCGCAGCTCGCGACGCCTCTCGGCGGTGGTGCGGCTGGCCTTCTCCGTCTCGTCGACGAAGCGACCGACGTCGGCGCGGCGCCGGTCGATCCGGACGAAGACCTCATCGGCGTCGCGCACGAGGGCGTCGATGACGCGCTCCTGCCGCGCCAGCAGTCCGAGCACGCGGTCCGTCTGGCGCAGGGCGGGGACCGCTCGGCGCAGCGCGTCGTTCAAGCGCTCGCCGTTGCCGGCCAGCCCCGCTCCGAGCGACGAGACGATCAGGCGCAGCCGCTCCGCGTATGGCCGGCGGACGATGCTGGTCACGAGGTCGGGCGCGATCGTCGACGCGGTTTGCTCGACGCCGATCCGCGACCCGCGTGCGAGCACGCGGGAGGCCGTCCCGGGGAGGCAGTCGAGGAAGTACTCGCCCAGGAGTGACTGCGGACGCACCTCGCAGCGAGCGTCCGAGCGCAGCTCGCCGAAGCCCGGCTCGTCGATGCGGATGCCCACCAGTGCGCGCTTGCTGCGGCGGTCGAGCCGCACGCTCTCGATGACGCCGGCGCGCACGCCCGCGAGCTTCAGGTCGCCGCCGTCGACAAGCCCGAAGGCGCTGTCCAGCTCGACCGTGTAGCGGGCCGCGTCGCCGGACTCCGACCCGGCGCCTGCGGCCACGAGCGCGGCACCGACGGCAGCGATGGCGATCAGCCGCTTCACGGCCCCACCGGTACCTGCGAGGGGTCGCAGGGGTGATCGGGCGTGGGGCGCCAGACCGCGCCACGCTCCAGCGCGCCCGGGCAGCGGCGGCGCTGGTTGCGCACGGCGACCTCGCGGAAGACCGCATCGCGCAGCTCGGGCGGGACGTAGGCCAGACCGGCGCCGCCGAGGTTGGCGAACGCGCCGGTCAGGGCAGCGATGCGAGCGGTCCCACCGAGCGCGTCATAGACGCCCGAGTGCCCGAAGTCGTCGAACCAGCCCGTCGCCTCGACGGAGTACGGGCGCAGGAATCCCACTGGTGCGCGATAGCCCTCCGAAGCCGCGGCCGCCGCGGGGAAGGCGCCCGGTCGGGGCCGCCCGTCTACCTCTGTGGGGCCTACCGCCACGTCACGCAGTGGGCGCAGCACCGTGAACAGGTCGACGAGGTCGTTGTCCGCCCCGGTCGTGCGGCTCAGCCGCGCGAGGTCGCGCAGCGTCGGTCCCGCGTTGCGCGCCGAGCGTGCGCAGCTCGCGAGCCAGCGGCGCGAGCGCACGGGCCGCCGGGCGCGCGTCGTCCACGAGCGGATCGAGGTCGTCGAGCGCCGCGCGCAGGTTCACGAACGTCGTGTTGGAGCGGCGCAGCACACCCGGCAGCTGGTCGATCGCGTCGCCGACGTCCCGCCTGCGGTCGCTGAGGGCGCCGGCGACCGTCGACAGGTCTGCGACGAGTGGCGCGAGCTGGTCGCGTTCGGCGGCGACGTCGGTGACGAGGCGCCCGGTCGCGTTGAGGAATCGCTCCAGCGCGACGGTGTCGCCCTCCAGCTCACCCAGGAGCCGCTCGGATGCCGCGAGCGCGGGGTTGAGGTAGAGGAGCCCTTCCCTCGCCTGGCGGGGGCGACCGCGCCACATGCGGGCGGACCCGGCGACCACGCCCCCCAGCGCCCGCCGCGTGCGCTCGTCGAAGACGCTGAAGATCTGGTCGAGCTCGACCGCGGCGGCGGTGTCCTTGCTGTCGATCTCACCGCCGTCGGCGATGGCGGGCGCGGTCGCCGGCCCGAGCCGCAGATCGACATAGCGATTGGCGATGCCCGCAAGCGAGGCCTGCCGGACGATCGCCTGCGTTCCCTCGCGCAGCGGTGTGATGTCCGCGTCGTCGATGCGCAGGTCGATGCCCGCCTGCCCGTCGCGCGTCAAACGGATGTCCTCCACAAGCCCGACGGTGCGGCCGGCGGAGCGAATCTCGTTGCCCTTGACGAGCAGGCTGGCGTTCTGAAGGCGGGCGGTCACGCGGTACTCGCCGCCCTGTGCGCCGACGAACCAGATCGCGGCGAACGAGAGCGCGATGACCAGCGCCGACACGGCAGCCAAACGGCTGATCAGCGTGCCCCGACTCAAAGCCTCGTCCACAGAAGAACCGCCGTGCCGGCGACTATCTCATCGCCGCCCCCTACGGGTGACCGAAGTTCGTCGCGTGGATCTGGACGTTGCCGGAGTCCACGAGCCCTCCGCTCGAGTAGATCGTGTTCCCGTCGAGGTCGCTGATGACGATGCGGTAGGCGTCGGTGCCGGGCTCGCCGTGATCCTGTGCCGACACCGAGAACGACACAACCTGGCCGTCGAAGGTTCCGGTGCCTTCGAAGGTCGCGATCGAGAACTCATTGAACGGATGCCCCGGTTGGCCGCCATCGCGCCGGCAGAGCAGCGACTCCACCTCTCCCTGCAACGTGCGCCCGTCCCGGGTGGTGTGCGTCCAGGTCCCATCGACGGTCTGCTGGCCCTCCACCGGCTCGTTGCGGTAGGACGCCGCATTGCCGCCGAAGCTGTCGCCATCGGACGCGCCTCCCCCGGTGAAGAAGCACCGCGGCGAGAACTGCGGGATGTCGGCTGACGCGGGGCCCGCGAACGAGCCGACAGCCGCGGCGACCGCGAGCACGCAGGCTGCCGTACCAGCCCGGCGCCCGATGTTCAGTGCGTCCCTCTGAGAGCTGATGACGGACATGTCTCCTCCAGTGGTCGTGATCGCATGCCTCGATCGAGCCTGCCAGCGAGACGAGGACTTGCCATCGGGGGGACACCCCGAACTTTTCGGGGGCGGCGCCAAAAGTTCGGGGGGCCCTCCTGATGGCAGCGCCTTCGGCGTGGGCGATCCTCCGCTCGTGGAGACCGCACCGCCCCAAATCCGCATCGTCATCGAGCTCTTGGCCGGCCATCAGCCCCTCGCGGGGGCCGTGGTCGCCGGAGAGGACAGCGTC
The DNA here is from genome assembly GCA_963832195.1 of uncultured Conexibacteraceae bacterium. GTDB lineage: Bacteria > Actinomycetota > Thermoleophilia > Solirubrobacterales > Solirubrobacteraceae > Baekduia. Next base: position 218,620 of record CAWHTH010000002.1, on the reverse strand, counting down.
ATCCCGTTCCGCGGGTGGCTCGAGCTGGCGGCCGCGATCGAGCGGGCGCGCCTCGACCATCGCGACGACCAATAGCGCGAGCGTGCCAGATGTCCGGACCGGGAATCCCTGCGAAGCGGCTCAGCCCGGCTGAGCGGCGAGGCCCGCGGCGAGTTCGCCGCGGCCCTTGATGTCGAGCTTGGCGTAGATGTGGCCGAGGTGGGTCTCCACGGTCTTGGCGCTCACGTACAACGCCTGTGCGATCTCGCGGTTGGTCCGTCCTTCGGCAGCTAGTCGTGCTACGCGTGCCTCGCTGGCGGTGAGCGAATCGGGACCGCTGAGAGCGCGTCGCCGGGGCTTCGCACCGGTTGCGCGCAGCTCGTCGAACGCGCCATCAGCGACCAGCTCGGCGCCGCACTGCCCCGCCAGCTCGAGCGCACGTCGCAGTGGCTCGCGCGCCTCGGTCGGCCGGCCCTCGTGGCGTAGGGCGCGGCCGAGGTCGAGCAGTCCGCGAGCGAGATGGGCGCGCTCGGGCGACGCCTCGAGCAGCTCGATGCCCTCCTCGATCAGCGCCCGCCCCTCGGCTCCGCCACGAGCGAGGCCGACACAGCGCAGCGCGAAGCCGATTCGGCCCGGCGCCTCGCGGGCACGCGCCACGGCCAGCTCCTTCTCGGCGAAGCCGAGCGCGCGTTCGGGTTGTCCGCTGCGGACAAGCGCCTCGACCAGCGCCGTGAGGTGGGAGATGGGAAGCGCCGGGGCATCCCGCAGCCCGCGTTGCTCGAGCATGGCTTCGTAAGCAAGCAGCGCGCTCATGGCAGCCGCCGGATCGCCGGCTTCGAGTGCAATCAGAGCCGTGCCGTACTTCAACCCCTCATAGACCAGCTCGCCTTGGGGAAAGGGCGAATGGCGCTCGATCAGGTCACGGCCCTCGTCGATCAGGCCACGCGCAGCCAGAACCATCAGCAGCAGCGAGAGTGCTCCTGCCCAAACGAACGATTTCTCGTAGGCACTGCGCTCCCAGAGGAGCCGGGCGTCCGCCTCCGCCTCGCGGAGCCGGCCCAGCATGTAATAGGCCCCCGCTCGCGCCTGCAGGCAGGCGGCACCCGAGGCCAACAGGCCGCCCTGCTCACAGGCCGCAAGGTAATCGTCGATGCCGGCGAGGATCTCGTGCGGCGCGCCGACCACGACATGTCCCCCGTTGAAGACGGCGCCGGAGTCCGGGGTCTCCGGGTGTGCCAGGCCGCGCAGGGCCAGGTCGGCGAGGCGCGCAGCCGGCAGCGCCACGTCCCAGTCGGCCGCAACGACCGTGGCGGCGATGAACTCGCGCTCGGCGATCGTGGCACCGCTGAGCGGCTCGGCACGCGCGATCAGCTCGGGGGTCGACGGACGGTACGGCAGAGCTCCCGTGAGGCGAGTCATCGTCCCGAGCATCCCGTCGACGCGAAGCCGGCCCTCGCGCGTCGTGGGTGGGTTCGCGTCGATCCGGCGGGCGACCTCGGCGACCCCGCTGCCCGTTTCGAAGATCTGGCTATAGCCGGCGTACGCGAACAGCTCGGCCCGCTCGTGGGAATCGGTGGCCACCTCGGCCGCAGCCAGCAGCGTCTCCGGCGCTCCGGCCCCGTGGGACTGGAACTTTGCTTTGCCGAGCAGCCCGAGCAGCAGCGCCCGCTGATCGGAAGGGGGCGGTTCCGCCAGCGCGCGTTCGAGCAGCCGCGCGGCGTGCGCGACGGCCCCTTCGGCGACCGCTTGGCCGACGGCGGCCATCAGGGTGTCGACCACGGCGCCGTCGCCGGCGGGTTCGACTTCGAGCAGGTGTGCGGCCGCGCGGCGCGTGTCGCCGTCGCGTAGGAAGAGGTCAGCCGCGTGGCGGTGGCGCTCGTTGCGCTCGCCGATGGCAAGACTGTCGCGGACGGCCGCGAGCAGCACGGGGTGGGCGAAGCGCAGCGGGCGGGACGGCGCCAGGAGGTTCTGGTCGGCAAGTCGGTCCGCGGCAGTCGACGCAGCGGAGGCGCCGAGGCCGGCGAGCTCAGCGGCGTGGCGCAACTCCACCGTCTCGCCGAGCGTGGCGCATGCCTGTGCGAGCGCAGTGGCCTCGGCGCCGCAGCGCCGCAGCGCCGCCGCTACGGACCGGCGGACCGCCTCAGGCGCGAGGAGCCGGAGGGCGTCGACGCCGGCGGGGGTGGCGGGGATCGCCTGTTCGGCGGCGGAGTCGAGCAGGGCATGGGTGTGGAACGGATTGCCGCCCGCGGCGGTGTGGCACGCCGTGATGAAGTCGTCGTCGGCGTCCGCCGCGTAGAAGCTGCGCACCAGCGCCGCCACAGAGGCGTGCTCGAGGGGCGCGGGGCGCACGCGCTCCAGCTCCGGCAGGTCACGAAGCGCGACCAGAGCCGCCAGCTCGCCGCGATCCGGCGGGCGCGCCGCAAGGACGAGCGCCGCGGGCAGGTCGGCGATCCGCCGCGCGAGATGTGCCAGCCAGGCGGCAGAAGCGTCGTCCGCCCACTGCACGTCGTCGACGATCAGCGCCAGCGGGTGCTCGTCGGCCAAGTCCGCGACGAGCCAGGTGAGGCCATGATGGATCGCGGCCTCGTCCGGGGGCGGGAACTGAGGCGTGCCGAGGCCGAGCGCGGGCAGGGCGGTGCGGGATACGCCGGCTTCGATTCGCGCGCGTAACTCCTCCTCGGCGTCTACCACTCTTCGAGCGAGGAGATCGCGCGCGACGCCGAACGCCAGCGCGCGCTCCAGTTCACCGCCGCGCGCGCGCAGGACGCTCAGCCCGTGGCTGGACGCAAGGGTGGCCGCTGCGTCGAGCAGTGAGGTCTTGCCGATCCCCGGCGCGCCTTCCACGATCACGGCTGCACCAGTGCCGTTCGCGGCTTCGCCCAGGAGGAGGTCGAGGCGTGCGATCTCGCCCTCGCGCTCCAGCAGCCCCTCCGCAACCGCTCCAGGCATGCGGCGAGCGTTGTCGTCCCCATAACTGGTGTCAAGCGGCAATCGAAAAGGCGCGTGCCAGAGCGCTGGCTACGAAAAGTTCAGGGGGTCCCCCCGATGGCAGGGGATGCGGCCCGGGTGATTCTGGTGCGGACACGTTGAGCTGCTTCGGAAGGGAGGCGATATGCCCATACGAACAAGGACGAGACGCAGGGCCGCGGTCGGGACGGCGATGGTCGCCGTGCTGGCGTTCACCACACTTACGGCGGTCGCGCCGGCGACCGCGGCCGCACAGGCCTGGCATGCGAGCTGCACGTTCGGCGGCACGGTCTCGGTGATCGCTCAGCCCGGCTGCACGACGGCGCCGGCGACTTGCCTGAGCACCCGCTGCCTTATCACCGCCTACGTGTACGTCAGGGGCACAGGTCCCGTCGCCGCGGTGGTCGAGAGCTTCAAACGCGAGGGCTGCACGGTGTTCGACCCCTGCAGCGAGCTGCGGCTCGCTGGCTCCAACACATGCGGACCCAAGATGCCGAGCTGCGACGCGGATGCGGTCACCACTCAGCGCAACACCCCGTCGGGGCTGTCCGGCATATGGCCCCACTCAGAGCACGTGGCGCGCTGTCGCTACACGCTGCCGGTCGGAGTGCTCACCAGCGGGCGCTGCGAGATCATCGCCGGCCCGCTGAACTGAAGTACACCGGCGCGGTAGCGGCCTAGAGCCCATGGTGCGGCCACTCGGGCGGGCGCCGCTCCTTGAAGGCGCTCGCCCCGATGGCCTGCGAGTCACGGCGCAGGAACATCGACATCGTCAGCTCGGCCTCCATGCGCAGTTGCTCCTCGAGCGTCCGGCCGACGTGGCGCAGGACCGACTCCTTGTCGGTGCGGATCGCGCCCTGCGGCAGCGCGGCGATCTCGTGCGCGAGCTCGAGCGCGCGCTCCAAAGCCTTGCCCTCGGGCACGACCTCGTTCGCGAGCCCTATTTGAAGCGCCTCCTGAGCGTCCACCGGCCGCCCGGTGATGATCAGCTCCATCGCCTTCGCGAAGCCGACGACCAACGGCAGGCGGACGGTCATCCCATCGCCGCCGACGATGTTCCAGCGCCGCTCGAGCGCGCCGAAGACCGCGTTCTCCGCGACGATCCGGATGTCGGCGAGCAGCGCGTTCTCCAGCCCCGCGGCGACCGCCCAGCCGTTGATCGCGCCGATCACCGGCTTGAAGACGTCGACGCGGCGCGTGTAGCCGCACGCGCCCGGCTCGTTGTAGATGTGCTGGCGGTACGAGTCCCACTCGGGCTGCTGGATCGCCGCGGCGTCGGCGAGGTCCCAGCCGGCGCAGAACGCGCTGCCGGCGCCGGTGATCACGAGCACGAACGCGTCCTCGTCGTCGCGGAAGCGCTGCCACGCGTCGTGCAGCTCGAGGTTCATCGCATGCGAGATCGCGTTGCGCTGATCGGGCCGGTTGTACGTGAGGACGACGACGTGGTCGTCCTTCTCGTACTTCAAAAACTCGTAGTCGCTCACGCGACTACCAGTGCACGCCCTTGAGGATGTTGGCCATCGCGACCTGCTCCATGTTGGCCTTCTCGCTCGGGTCCTTCTCGCCCTTCGCCGCAGCCGAGTCCGGGAACACCTTGTAGGCCATGTGCAGGATCTGGTCGACGGCCTTCGGCGCGAGCGCGTACGCAACTTCTCCAAAAGTGCCCAGGCGCGTGTTGATCTGCTTGGGCTTCGCGCGGATCGCCTCGCAGACGATGTCGGCGGCCTCGTCCGGCGAGATCGTCGGGAACGAGTCGTAGATCTTCGTCGGCGCGATCATCGGCGTGCGGACGAGCGGCATGTGAATTGTGGTGAACGTGACGCCGTCGCCGACGACTTCCGACGACACCACGCGCGTGAACGCGTCGAGCGCCGCCTTCGACGCGACGTAGGCGCTGAACCGCGGCGGGTTCGTCTGCACGCCGATCGAGCTCACGTTCACGATGTGGCCCGAGCCGCGCTCGCGCATGTGCGGCAGCAGCATCGTTATGAGCTTGATCGCGCCGAGGTAGTTGAGCTGGATCGTGCGCTCGAAGTCGTGGAAGCGGTCGGTGCTCAGCGCGATCGAGCGCCGGATCGAGCGGCCGGCGTTGTTGACGAGCATGTCGATCGCGGCGTGATCGCTGAGCATCTGCTCGATGAGGCTCTCGATCGACTCCAGGTCGGAGAGGTCGGCGCTGTAGGCGTACGCGGTTCCGCCGGCCTCCTCGATCTCCGCCTTGGCCGCCTCGAGCTTGTCCAGCGACCGCGCTACCAGGATCGGGATGCCTCCGGCCGCCGCGATCTTCATCGCCGCGGCGAGGCCGATGCCCGACGAGGCGCCGGTGATGACGACGGTCTTGCCGTTGACGGCGTGCTCGAACGAGCGGTCCTTGTACAGGTCCGGGTCGAGGTTGCGCTCCCAGTAGTCCCAGAGGCGCCAGGCGTAGTCGTCCAGCTCCGGGACCGCGATGCCGCTGCCCTCCAGCGCGCGTTCCGTATCGCGCGAGTCGAACTGGCAGGTGAACCCGATGTGGCCGATCACCTCGGGCGGGATCCCGAAGTCCGCCAGGACCGAGTCGCGCACGCCGCGCAGCGCGGGCAGCTTCAGGACCATCGAGATCGTGCCCTTGGGCAGCGCGTCGAGCAGGCGCTTGTCGATGCGCATGGCCATGTGCGGCGCATGCCCCGCGCGTGCGAACGCGTTGAGCACGTCGCCCGAGCGCTGGCCCTTCGGGTGGATGAGGTGGAAGGCCTGGCCGTCGAGCCCCGGCTGGTGGGCGATGTGGTCCATGGCCTTCGCGACGAAGTCGACCGGGACGACGTTGGTCCAGCCGATCTCCGGCCCGATCAGCGGCATCCACTCCGGGATCCAGCCGCGCAGCTTCTGGATCGCCTTGAAGAAGTAATAGGGGCCGTCGATCTTGTCCATCTCGCCGGTCTCGGAATGGCCGACGACGACGGCCGGGCGGTAGACGCGCCACGGCACGCTGGACTCCTCGCGCGCGATCTTCTCCGACTCGAACTTCGTGCGGTGATAGGGCGACGGGCAGCTTCTGGCCCTCGTCGAACATGTCCTCGCGGAACATGCCCTTGTACGAGCCCGCCGCGGCGACCGACGACGTGTGGTGCAGGATCCCCGCCTCGAGCGCGTTCGCCAGCGCGACGGCGTTGCGGGTGCCGGCGACGTTCATGCGCTCGTTGCGCTCCTCGTCGGCGGTCATGTCGTAGATCGCGGCGAGGTGGAAGAAGTGGTCGATCTTGCCCTTGTGCTCGTCGACCCAGGCCGCGTCGACGCCGAGGCGCTCCTCCGCCAGGTCGCCGACGACGGGCTTGACGCGCTCGCCGCCGTCCCACCCGGCGATCAGCTCCTCGAGCTTGCCGCGCGAGCCCTCGCGCACCAGCACGTGGATGTCGCCCTCGCGGTTGCTCAGCAGCTCCTCGACGAGGTGCCGGCCGATGAAGCCGGTGGCGCCGGTGACGAAGTAGGCCATGGCCCGATCCTAACCCTCGGGCACTAAACGCCTGCGCCGGCGCCGCCGCGGCCCGCGCCCGCGGCGAAGCGCCCGGCGCCGGCCACCGCGTCGAGGTGCACCTCCGGCGGGGCCTGAGCCTCGAGCGCGATGCCTTCTTCCAGGGTCATCCCGAAGCCTTCGATCGCCGCGTGGCGATCGGCCAGCATCGTGCGCTGCGGGAAGGCGGCGAGCGCCTCGGCGTACTCCAGCGCACGATCCAGTGCCCGTCCCGCCGGGACGACCTCGGTCACGAGCCCAATCGCAGCCGCCTCGGCGACCGGGACCATGCGACCGGTGAGAATGATGTCCAGCGCGCGCCCCATGCCCACGATCCGCGGCAGGCGCTGCGTCCCGCCGTCGATCAGCGGCACGCCCCAGCGGCGCTCGGGGAAACCGAGCGTGGAGGTATCACCGGCGATTCGCAGGTCGCACCACAGCGCCAGCTCGAGCCCGCCGGCCAGACACCAGCCGTCGATCGCGGCGATCGTCGGCTTCGGCGGAGTCAGCCGTGTGAACCCGAGCGGTCCGGCCGGGTCCTGCAGGCGGTCGCCGAGGGTGTCGATCGCCTTCAGGTCGGCGCCCGCGCAGAACGCGACGCCGCCCGCGCCCGTCAGGATCAGCACGCGCGCGTCGTCGTCGGCGACGAACTGCTCGTAGCCGGCCGCGAGCTCCACGGCGGTCGGGCCGTCGACGGCGTTGCGCCGCTCCTGGCGATCGATCGTGAGCACCGCGGCGGCGCCCTGGCGTTCGTAGTGGACGGGCATGGCAGGAGCCTATGCCGTGGGCAGGGCCGCGGTCCGGAGGCGCGAATAGGATCTCGCGCCGATGTCGGGCTACGAGACTCTCCTGCTGCTGCACCTGGTCGGGGCGTTCACGCTGTTCACCGGAGTCGCGCTCCTGGTCCCGATCATGTTCCGCGCGCAGGTGGGCGAAGTCGCCCAGCGGCGCCTGCTCCGGCTCGGCGCCGCGCTCGCCGGCGGCGGCGCCATGATTGCCGTGGTCTTCGGGCTCTGGCTCGTCGCCGACCGCGACTACCGCTTCTTCGAAGGGTGGATCATCGCGTCGCTGATCCTCTGGGCCATCTCGAGCATCGCCGGCCCGCGCGTCGTAGGCCCGGAGTCACGGCTTCCCTTTGCGATCGCCTGCGGCGCGTCGCTCGCGATCCTCGTCCTCATGATCTTCAAGCCGGGGGCGTAGCGGATGCTCGCGATCGTCCGACCCGACTCGTGGGAGCTGCCGCTGTTTCTGCACGTCGCCGGCGCGCTGGCGTTCGTGGGCTCGCTGATCCTCACGCTTGTCCTGGTCGGCGCCGGTACGCCGTCGCGGACGACGTACCGGGCGCTGCTGTGGGGCGTGCTGCCGTCCTTCCTGGTGATGCGCATCGCGGCGCAATGGCTGCTCTCCGAGGAGAATCTCGAGGACGCCGAGCTCGCCTGGATCGACATCGGCTTCATCGCCACCGACCCCGCCGCGGTTCTGCTCATCGCTTCGCTCGTGATCGCCGGGATCGCCGCACGCCGCGGCAACGCGACCCCGCGCTGGGTCACGGGGTTGACCGGCGTCATGCTCGCGCTCTCGCTCGTCGCGGTGTGGGCGATGACCACGAAGCCGGTCTGAGCCGACGCGCGCCGAGCGCGCGTCTGTCAATTTTCCGGCATGGGTCGCGCAAGATTTCGCGCGCCGCTGCTGGCGGTCGCGATGCTCGCCGCGGGTGCACCGGCCGCCTCGGCCTGGGACCCCCAGACCGAGCTGCAGAATTTTCAAAAGGTCAACGAGCGCCAAGCCGTTTACAACGCGCCCGAGTTCCGCGCGCAGCTGGTGCAGCGACAGACGCAGGAAGGGCTCGACGCCCTGGCGATCACCGCCGCCGACCCGGAGCGCCAGTTCCTCACCGACCTCTGCTGGAGCCACTGGGACGGCTGCGCCGGCGACGTGCGCCTCTACGACTGGCAAGCCAACGGCCACGGCGTCGTGCAGCCCGTCCTGTTCACCGCCCGCAACGGCGCGACGCTCTCCGGCCACGTGTGGGCCACGAAGGCAGGGCCGGCGAAGCGGCCGGGGATCGTGATCACGAACGGCTCGGTCCAGGCGACCGAGGAGCTGTACTGGTACGAGGCCCAGGTGCTGGCCAAGGCGGGCTACGTAGTGCTCACGTGGGACCCGCAGGGGCAGGGGCGCAGCGACACGCAGGGCGCCGCCCCGGACGAGCAGGAGGGGACGCCTTCGCAGAGCGACGGCCGCCCGTTCTTCGACGGCACGGTGGACGCGCTGAACTTCTTCTTCTCGGCGGCGGCAAGCCCGTACGCCCCGATCAAGTCCTGTGAGAGCGGGACCAGCCACGCGCCCAAGCAGGAGCGGCGGGTCAAGGCCGGGCTCAACGCCGGCTTCAACCCGTTCTGGGGGCTGCTCGACACGAGCCGCGTCGGCGTCGCCGGCCACTCCTACGGCGCGAGCGGCGTCTCCTACGTGGGCCAGGCGGACCCGCGCGTGAAGGCGATCGTCGGCTGGGACAACCTGCGCACACCGAGCACCGACCAGGAGCAGCCCTGCCCGGCCGACCCGACGCAGCGCGCCGCCGCCGCGATCACCAAGCCCGCGCTCGGCATCTCCAACGACTACGGCATCACCCCGCAGCCGTTCACGGAGGACCCCGACCCGCTCGGCAAGGCCGGCGCCTCGCGCGAGTACAGCAAGGCCGGCGTCGACAGCGGCGAGATCGTCATCCGCGGCGGGACCCACCTCGAGTCGTCGTTCATCCCCAATCCCGCGTTCGGGGCCACGCTGCGCGGCGCGGACCTGATCGCCTGGTACACGACCGCCTGGTTCGACAAGTACGTCAAGGGCGATCCGACCGCCGACGCGCGCGTGCTCACGGCGCGCTGGCGCAACGACGCGGACGAGGCCGCGGTGGATCCGGTCGGCGACGGGAACATGTTCAGCTTCTATTTCCGCTCGCGGCTCGACGTCGGGCTGACGGGCGGCGGGCGGTTCACCTGCGAGAACCTGCGCGACGAGTGCGAGCTCCGCAGCGACGACGGGTTCGCCGGCCGCTACAGCTACCTCGACATCGCGACGTCGCCGGACGCGCCCGGCGCCGCGGCGCTCCCGGCGACCGCGGGCCTTGCTCCGCAAGCCTGCGCGAGCCGCCGCCGGATCGCGGTGCGCGTCGCACGCCGCGCCGGGGTGCGTGTGCTGCGCGTCAACGCCTACGCGGGCAAGCGCCGCGTCGCGAGCTCGAAATCGCGGGTGGTGCGAGTCGCGCTGCGCGGCCTGCCGCGCGGGAAGGCGAAGCTGCGGCTGCGCGTCACCGCGAGGCGCGCCGGCCGCCGCGTCGCCTACACCGTGTCGCGCGTCGTTCGCACCTGCTAGCGGCGTTCCGGTCGGGGCGTTTGCGGTGCGCGGGCGCTTGCCGTCGGCACCGAGGGAGGAGAGCGAGCGAGCGCGGCGGCGTTCCTTCGGGCAGCTCGCGTTTGACACCGTGTGATCGGACTGGGGGTTGCTACATGACCCCTAGGCCGATCACGAGCCCGACCCGGCGCCTAATTAGGCGCGCGCGCTGGCGCGACGGCCTGGCTCGTTCGCCCTCAATGCCGCTGTTCGCGCCCTCTACGAACGCCGACGGCAGGCCGCGGACCGCCGCTGGCCCGCCACGACGCCGCCGTCCGCGAGCGTCACCGCGACGTCCAGCCGGAAGCGCCCGCGCGGCGCGCGCAGCACGATCGCTCGCCCGCTGTTGCGGCGCACGATCTTGCGGCCGCTCACGCGCACCACGACCGCCGCGACCTTCGTACCGCGCCGGAATGTGATCCGCAGCCGGCCGCGGGCGCCACAGCGACGCAACGTGCGCACCCGCACAACCTCGGAGAAGCGAAGGCCCCGCTTGCCCTCGGTGCGCGAAGGCGCTACCTGGACGAGGGGAGCCGGCGGCGCCGCCTCAGGGGTGACGAGCGCCAGGCGCAGCGAGCTCGCGCGCCCGCCGACGGTCAGCAGCGCGGGCGCCGTCGGGACCGACGGGATGCGGTTGTAGGCCGCGCCCTGGCTGACGACGAGCACGAGCCGCGAGCCCTGCGGCACGACGCTGTCGAGCGGCTGGAACGAGAGCCGCAGGCGCATCGGCGCGCCGGGCTCGACGGTCCGCGCGTGCTCCTGGCCGTTAGGGAAGCGCAGGTCCGCCTGGCCCCAGCCGATCCGCTGCGCCTCCGTGCCGTTGTCGGCGTACAAGTACGCGCTCACGTGACCCGCGGGCGCGACGGGCGTCACGGTCATGTCGAGCAGCGGGCGCCCGGCGAAGCGCAGCGGCTCGGCGATGGGGCCCAGCGCGAACGCGGTGCACGTCGGCAAGGAGCAAAGCGCGTCGAGCGGTGTCGGCGGCACCGACAGCGTGGCGGGCTGGATGTGCACCGGGTCCGGGAGCAGCGGCTCGCTCGCGCTGCCGTCGCCGGGGTCGTCGCGCAGTGTGCCGTCCACGCCGAGCCAGAGCGTGCGGGCCGGCTCGGCCGGCGGCCACGCGGATGCGGTGCGCCACTTCCCCTCGCTGTCCTGCACGTCGACCGCCGGCCCGGTGTCGACCTCCGCGCCCTTCAGCCAGCGGTCGAACCAGCGCAGCAGGATGTCGGGCCAGTCCTTGCGCTGCGCCTCCTCGCTCGCTTCGTCGGGGTTCACGTGGCCCCACTGCCCGAGCATCATCTTCAGCGGCACGCCGCGCTTGCGCAGCCGCTCGACCCACGGGAACTGGTTGTCCGCCGGCACGTTGAGGTCCTCGAACCCCTGCGTGACGAGGACGCTGCCTCGGTAGCGCCGCTCGACCTGGCGCTTGTAGCGCCGCTCGACCCAGTAGCCGAACGGGTCCATCTCGCCGGTCAGCGACGAGGAGACCGAGGCGGCGTTGCCGGTCACGTACTCCGGGCACGCGGCGACGTCGATCGTGCGCTCGGGACGGCGGCCCTCCGAGTAGACGACGACGCTCGGGGCGTAATAGAGGTCGTTGAGCAGCAGCGGCCCGCGGAAGTCGATGTTGCCCGACTTGAACAACAGCTCGAAGACGTCCGGAACGCCGGCCATCGAGACGATCGTCTTCAGGTGCTTGTTGCCGCGCGCCGCGACCATCCACGGCGTCGAGCCCTCGTACGACTTGCCGATCATCCCGACGGCGCCGGTGCTCCACGGCTGTTGCGCGAGCCAGTCGACCGCCTGTGACAAATCGGCGCGCTCGTCCGGCCCGAACAGGTTCATGCAGCCGCCGCTTTCGCCCGTTCCGCGGATCGCGACGAACGCGACGACGTAGCCGTGCGCCGCGTACTGGACGAACTCCGGCTTGCACTTGGTCACGTCGAGCGATCGCTGCGGGTGGTGGTACGGCGTGCCGTTGACGACCACCGGGAAGCGCTCGCCCTCGGCGCCCTTCGGCCTGAACAGCGCGATCTCGATCGCGACGCCATCGACGCTGCTCTCGATCTCGACGACCTCCTGCGGGCCGATCGCATAGCGCTCGGGCGAATGGACCTTCTCGGCTTCCCCGGAGCCGGTGTCGCACTTCTGGACCTGCTGCGCGCTTGCGGGCGCAGCCCAGACCGCTAGCGCGAGAGCCCCCAGGATCGCGGCGCGTACTGTCAGCGTGCGGTCCATCCCTGGTCCATGGTTACCGCAACTCCGGTGAACGCGCGCCCGTTCGGGCCGAGCAGGAACGCCACCGTCGCGGCGACCTCCTCCGGCTCGATCAGCCGCTTGACGGCCTGCGGCGCGAGGATGACTTCCTCGAGCACGCGGTCCTCGGACATCCCGTGCGCCTGCGCCTGCGGCGCGATCTGGCCCTCGACGAGCGGCGTGCGCACGTACGCGGGGCAGACCGCGCAGCACGAGATCCCATGCTCGGCGCCCTCGAGCGCGAGCGTCTTGACCAGGCCGAGCAGGCCGTGCTTGGCGGACACGTAGGCGGACTTGAACGGCGAAGCGACGAGCGCGTGCGCCGATGCAATCGCCACGAAGCGGCCCGTGTCGCTCGCCTTCAGCGCCGGCCAGGCGGCCCGCGCCAGCAGGAACGGGCTCGTCAGCAGCAGCGCCACCATCGCGTCCCACGTGTCCTGTGGGAACTCGTCGACCGGCGCGACGTGCTGGAACCCGGCGTTGGGGATCACCGCGTCGAGGCGGCCGAAGCGCTCGACCGCCGCCGCCACCGCCGCCTCGTTCCCGGCGCGCGAGATCAGATCGGCCTCGAACGGCTCGCCCGGGCCGTCCGCGTCGGGCGCGCGGTCGACTGCGAGCACCCGCCAGCCGTCGTCCTCGAGGCGCGCCGCGATCGCCCGGCCGATCCCGCTCGCCGCCCCGGTGACCAGCGCCGCCCTGCTCTCCGTGGCCATCGCCGGAATGTACCCTCGCTCCCGTGGGCCTGCGGAGGAGATGGCATACGGCGATCGCGGTTGCGCTGGCGCTGCTCGGCGCGCCCGTCGCGTCGGCGGACGCGCCGGTCGGGACGACGTTCCCGGCCGGCTTTCCCGCGATCCAGGACGAGGCGCTCGGCACGCCGATCCTCGGGTTCGGGGCCCCGGGCCCCGTGAAGCGGACACCCGTCGTCTTCATCCACGGCAACAACGACACGCCGTACCCGACGACCTGCAACAGCTCCTACGGGTTCATCCACAACTTCGCGCAGTACCTGCATGAACGCGGCTATCCGCGCAGCGACCTCTGGGGCCTCGGCTGGCAGGGCGAGCAGTGCGACATCATGACCAACCCGCCGAACCGCTCGGGGCAGGCGCACACGGTCGCCGCGAACATGCCCGACATCCGCGCGTTCATGAGCGCGTTCTTCGAGTACACGAAGGCGCCGCGGGTCGACATCGTGGCGCACTCGCTGGGCGCACCGCTCGTACGCGAGTGGATGCGGCAGGAGAACGCCTACGAGCGCGTGCGCCGATTCGTCAGCGTCGACGGCACGAACCACGGGATCATCAACTGCTCCCCGTCGCCGCTGAACTTCTACTCGCTGCCGGCGCTGGGCGGGTTCACCCCCGCCAGCGCGCTCTGCCAGGAGGTCGGGTCCGACCACACGCCTCTGTACCTGCCGCTCAACGCCGGCGACGAGACGCCGGGGCCGACGGACTACCTCGCGCTCTACAACGCCGACCACAGCTTCGTGTACATCGCCGCCCAGGACGGCCCGTTCCCGCCGGTGCCCGAGCAGGACCGCGAGGGCAACCCGCACAGCTTCGCGCGCAGTGCCCTGCTCGACGGCGCGATCAACATCGCCATGCGCGGCCAGGAGCAGTACGCGGCGCCGGGGAGCGGGACCGCGCATGTGGGGATCATCAACTCGCCGGAGGCCTGGGCGATCGCCTTTGAGTTTCTCGCGGTCGACGAGCCCGGGCCCGTCGTCGGCCCGGTCACCATCCGCCAGCCGCGGCGCGCGGCGCGCGGCCTCACGATCCGAGTCGCCGCGCGGCGCCTGCGCGGCGGCGCGCGGCGCCTACGCACGACGGGCCGGCTCGACGGCGCCCGCGGCGGGGCCGAGTGCAGCGGCGTCGTCCTCGTGCGCGTGCGCGGAGGGGGCCGGACCCTGTCGGCGCGGGCCGCGAAGCTGCGTCCGAACTGCCGCTACACGTCCACCGTCACGCTGCGGCGCCCGCCGCGCCGGCTGCGTGTCAGTGCGCGATTCGGTGGAAATCCCGCTTTCCGGCCCAGATCCTCGCGGACAACTTCGCTGTCGTCCTAGACGCCGCGCCTAGCCGCGGGGTTAGGATCGCCCCCGGAGAGGAGTGCATGTGGCGGACAGCGGGTCGCCCGGTCCCACGCTGGCGGTCAACAACCTGGAGGTTGTCTACGACGACGTCGTGCTCGTTCTGCGCGGCGTCTCGCTCGAGGTGCGCCCAAACGAGATCGTCGCGCTGCTCGGCGCCAACGGCGCGGGCAAGACGACTCTGCTGCGCGCGATAACGGGCCTCCTGCCGGTCCATCGCGGGAAGGTCACCAAGGGCTCGGTGCAGCTGGAGGGCGAGCCGATCACGGCGCGCGACGCGCCCGCGATCGTCCGCGCCGGTGTGGCCCAGGTGATGGAGGGGCGGCGCATCTTCTTCGAGCTGACGGTCGAGGAGAACCTGCGCGCAGGGGCGTTCACGCGTCGCTCGCGCGAAGAGGTGGCGCGCTCGCGCGACGACGTGTACCAGCTGTTCCCGATCCTCGAGCGCTACCGCGGCCAGACCGCCGGCTATCTGTCCGGCGGCGAGCAGCAGATGCTCGCGATCGGTCGCGCGCTGATGTCAAAGCCGAAGGTCCTGCTGCTCGACGAGCCGTCGCTCGGGCTCGCGCCGAAGATCGTGGAGCAGGTCCGCGAGATCATCGTGGAGATCAACAGCCGCGGCACGGCGGTCTTGCTCGTCGAGCAGAACGCTCAGATGGCGCTCCAGATCTCGGCGCGCGGCTACGTGATGGAGACCGGCAAGGTCGTCCGCGAGGCGCCGGCCCCGGAGCTGCTCGCAGACAAGGACATCCGCGAGTTCTACCTCGGCATCGGCGAAGAGGGCCGGCGCTCGTTCCGCGACATCAAGACGTACCGTCGCCGCCGGCGGTGGGCCGCGTGAGCGGGCATAGGGAGCCCGCGTGACGCTGCTCAGCGTCGACGACGTCGTCCTGCGTTTCGGGGGCGTGACAGCGCTCGACGCCGTCTCGTTCACCGTGGAGCCCGGCGAGCTGTTCGCAGTGATCGGCCCCAACGGCGCCGGCAAGACGTCGATCTTCAACTGCCTGAACGGCGTCTACCGGCCGCAGCGTGGCTCGATCAAGCTCGAAGACACCGAGTTGACGAGGATGGCGCCGGCGGCGATCGCAGCGCTCGGGGTTGCGCGAACGTTCCAGAACCTCGGGCTGTTCGCGAACTTGTCGACGGTCGACAACCTGATGCTCGGCCGCCACCACCTGATGCGCACCGGTTTCGTCACGGGAATGGTCTGGTGGGGGCGCGCGAAGCGCGAGGAGGTCGAGCATCGCGAGGCGGTGGAGCGCGTCGTCGACCTGCTGGAGCTCGAGGCCTATCGCCACCAGCACGCCGGCCTGCTGCCGTACGGCGTGCAGAAGCGCGTCGAGCTCGGCCGCGCGCTCGCGATGGAGCCGAAGCTCCTGCTCCTCGACGAGCCGGTCGCGGGCATGAACCTCGAGGAGACCGAGGACATGGCGCGCTACATCTTCGAGGTCCGCGAGCGCCTCAACCTGGCGATGATCATGGTCGAGCACCACATGGCGCTCGTCATGGACCTCGCCGACCGCGTGCTCGCGCTCGACTTCGGCCAGCAGATCGCGCTCGGCACGCCGGCGGAAGTGCAGGCCGACCAGCGTGTGATCGACGCCTATCTCGGCGGGGCGGCGGCATGAGCGAGCCGCGCACGCTCCCGGCCTGCCTCGTGCGCAACGCGCGCGAGCGACCCGCAAGCGAAGTGGGGATGCGCGAGAAGCAGCTCGGCCGCTGGCGCGAGTGGACCTGGAGCGAGTACGAGCAGCGCGTGGCGCGCGCAGCCGCGGGGTTGAAGGCGCTCGGCGTCGGACCGGGCGAGAAGGTCGCGATCCACAGCGAGAACCGCCCCGAGTGGGTCGTCGCCGACCTCGCGGTCCAGGCGCTCGGTGCGATCGCGGTCGGCATCTACCCGACCAGCCCCACCGCCGAGGTGGAGTACCTGCTCTCGCACAGCGGCGCGGTGGTCCTCATCGCCGAGGACGAGGAGCAGCTCGACAAGGCGCTTGCCGTGCGCGAGCGCCTGACGGACCTGCGCGAGATGGTCGTCATCGATCCGCGCGGCGTGCGCGCCGAGGGCGTGCGGGAGTGGCAGGAGATCGAGGCTGCGGAGCCGCTCGACCTCGCGGCTGCGGCCGAGGAGCTCGACTCCGAAGCGACCGCGATCATCGTCTACACCTCGGGCACCACCGGGCCGCCGAAGGGCGCGATGCTCTCGCACGCCAACCTGATGTTCGCGGCGTACGCGTTCCGTACCGCCTACGACACGCGCGCAGGCGACGACGTGCTCTCGTACCTGCCGCTGTGCCACATCGCCGAGCGCCTGTTCTCGGTGCTCGCGGCGCTCGACACCGGCTACACCGTCAACTACGGCGAGGGCGGCGAGAACTTCGGCGCCGACATGCGCGAGGTCCAGCCGACCGTCTTCCTCGGCGTGCCGCGCGTCTGGGAGAAGATGCTCGCCGGCGTGCAGGTCCGCATGGCCGACGCCAGCATCATCAAGCGCTGGGCCTGGCGCGCGGCGCTGGCGCGCGGCGGCCGGATCGGGCATCTGCTCGCGTTCCGCGCGCTGCGCGAGAAGCTCGGCCTGCTTCGCGTCCGCGTCGCGATCTCGGGCGCGGCGCCGATCGCCCCGCAGGTGCTCGAGTTCTTCGCGCGCATCGGGGTCCGCGTGCGCGAGGGCTATGGGCAGACCGAGGGAACGGCCGTCGCAACCGGTACGCCGGCCGATGACATCCGCATCGGCAAGGTCGGCAAGACGATGATGGACAGCGTCGAGCTCCGCATCGCGGACGACGGCGAGATCCTCGTGCGCTCGCCCGGCGTCTTTCAGGGCTACTACCGCAACGAGGAGGCGACTGCCGAGACCGTCGATGCCGAGGGCTGGCTGCACACCGGCGACGTCGGTGAGCTCGACGCGGACGGCTTCCTCGCGATCACCGACCGCAAGAAGGACATCATCATCACGGCGGGCGGCAAGAACATCTCGCCGTCGGAGATCGAGAACAAGCTCAAGGTCTCGCCCTACGTGCGCGAGGCGATCGTCATCGGCGACGAGCGCAAGTACCTGTCGGCGCTGATCGGGATCGAGCTCGACACCGTCGCCGACTGGGCGACGCGGCGCTCGATCCCGTTCACGACCTACGCCGACTTGTCCCGCAAGGAAGAAGTCCAGGGGCTCGTCAACGAGTGGGTCGAGGAGGTCAACACCGAGCTCGCCCAGGTCGAGCAGATCAAGCGCTTCGCGCTGCTCGAGAAGGAGCTCGACCACGAGGAGGGCGAGCTCACGGCGACGCAGAAGGTCAAGCGCTCGGCGATCGCGAAGGAGTTCGAGCAGGTCGTGGAGGGCCTCTACCGGTGACCGAGTTCCTACAGCTCTGCTTCGCCGGGCTCGCCCTCGGCGCGCGCTATGCGCTCGTCGCGCTCGGCTTCGTGATCATCTACCGCGCCAGCGGGGTCATCAACTTCGCGCAGGGCGGCCTGCTGGCGCTGGGCGCGTACTTCACCTACGCGTTCGCAAATTCAGCTTCGTGGCCGTTCGCGCTCGCGGCGCTCGGCGCGATCGTCGCCAGCGCGCTCGTCGGCGCCGCGACCGAGCGCATCGTGCTGCGCCGGATGGTGGGCCAGCCGGTCTTCGCGGTGATCATGATCACGATCGGCCTGCTGTTCATCATCGAGCAGCTCATCACGTCGATCTGGGGGTTCGACTCGCTGAACCTCGCCGACCCGTGGGGCGTCGACACGTTCAAAGCCGGCGACGTGATCATCTCCGAGCGCGACGTCTGGACGATCATCCTCGCGGCGGTGGCGCTCGCCGGGTTCTTCCTGTTCTTCCGCCTCTCGAAGCTCGGCGTCGCGATGCGGGCGGTGGCCTTCGACCAGGAGGCGTCCCTCGCGCAGGGCATCAGCGTCCGGCGCGTTTTCGCCGTGTCATGGGCGATCTCGGGGGCGCTGGCGGCCCTCGCCGGGCTCACGCTGGCGTCCGGCCCCGCCGCGCTCAATCCAGGCATCGGCACCGTCGCCCTCGTCGCGTTCCCCGCGATGATCGTCGGAGGGCTCGACTCCCCGGTCGGCGCGGTGCTCGGCGGGATCATCATCGGGCTGACGCAGTCGCTGACCTCGGGCTACCAGGACGACATCCTGCCGTGGGCGGGCCAGAACCTCGCGGCGGTCATGCCGTACGTGGTGATGATCCTGATCCTGATGGTGCGTCCCTACGGGCTGTTCGGGACGCCCGAGGTCAGGCGCATCTAGTGGCGCGGCCGTACGTCCGCATGACGCGCCGCTACGAGGACGAGCTGCGGCTGTTCCGCAGCCCGTGGCAGAAGTTCGGACTGGCCCTGGGCCTGGCGGTCTATCTGCTGTTCCCGGTCTTCGTGACCGACGAGTTCTGGCTCAGCGTCCTGGACTACGCCGGCATCGCGGCGATCGGCGCGATCGGGCTCAACCTGCTCACCGGCTACACGGGCCAGGTCTCGCTGGGGCATGCGTTCTTCATCGGCGCAGGTGC
The DNA here is from genome assembly GCA_963832195.1 of uncultured Conexibacteraceae bacterium. Lineage (GTDB taxonomy): Bacteria > Actinomycetota > Thermoleophilia > Solirubrobacterales > Solirubrobacteraceae > Baekduia. The sequence goes on along the minus strand of CAWHTH010000002.1, from coordinate 199,954 downwards.
GTACACGGCCGCGCAGGTGGGCGGGGACCTCGACCTGCCGTTCCCGTTCTGGCTGTTCGCCGCGGGCGCGGTGGGGGCTGCCGTCGGCGCGCTCATCGGCCCGTTCGCGCTGCGCCTGCGCGGGAACTACCTCGCGATCGTGACGCTCGGGCTCGTGTTCCTCGGCGAGCACCTGTTCCGCAACCTCAAGGACGTGACCGGCGGCAATTCGGGCACGTCGGTCCAGGCGGACGTGTCGGTGTTCGGCTTCGACTTTGCGGACCTCGAGCTGATGGGCGAGAACTACACGCTCAACCAGGGCTACTTCTGGCTCATCTGGGGACTCGTGATCATCGCCGCGCTGCTGGCGAAGAACCTCGTGCGGACGCGCCCCGGGCGCGCGATGCAGGCCGTGCGCGACCGCGACGTCGCCGCCGAGGTCATCGGCGTGCGGCTGGGGACCTACAAGGTCGGCGCGTTCGCGGTGTCGAGCGGGCTCGCCGCGATGGGCGGAGCGCTGTTCGGGAGCTACCAGCAGTTCGTCTCGCCGGACGAGTGGTCGCTGTTCCTCAGCATCCAGTACATCGCGATCATCATCGTCGGCGGCGTCGGCACGATCTTCGGCGCGATCGTCGGCGCGGTCTTCCTCGGCGGGATGCCGGGCCTGATCGAGCGCTACAGCGACTCGATCCCGTTCGTCAAGACCAGCGCGACCGACGATGGGTTCATCAGCGTCTTCTCGCTCAACCAGGCGATCTTCGGCGCGCTCATCGTGGCGTTCCTCGTCTTCGAGCCCCGCGGCCTGGCCGCGATCTGGCTCAGAACCAAGGCGTACTTCCGATCCTGGCCTTTCAGCTATTGATTAGACATACAAACCCCACGGAGGAGAGTGCTCATATGAAGGTGCATCGCTGGAGCGCAGTGCTCGCGGCGGTCGCCCTGTCCCTCGGCGTCGTCGCCTGTGGCGGCGGCGACGATGAGGATGAGGGCGGCGGCGGAGGCGGCGAGGTCAAGGCCGTCACCGGGTTCGACGGCACGACGATCAAGCTCGGCGTGATCACACCGCTGACCGGGCCGGTCGCGGTGATCGGCAACCCGTTGACGGCGGGCAACGAGGTCGGCATCGCCGCTGTCAATGCCCGCGGCGGCATCGCCGGCAAGTACAAGATCGAGCTTGTCCAGGAGGACAGCCAGTACAAGCCGGACGTCGCGGTCCAGAAGTACAACAAGCTCAAGAACAACGTCGTCGCGTTCCAGCAGATCCTGGGAACGCCCTCGACGCTTGCGGTCCTGCCGCAGCTCAAGCGGGACAAGATGGTCGGCGCCCCGGCGTCGCTGGACGCGACCTGGGTGCGTGAGGAGAACCTGCTGCCGATCGGAGGGCCGTACCAGACGCAGGCCATCAACGCGCTCGACTACTACGTCAAGGAAGGCGGCGGCGAGGGCAAGACCGTCTGCTCGATGATCCAGGACGACGCCTACGGCGAGGCCGGGCAGGCGGGCATCGAGTTCGCGGAGGAGAAGCTCGGCTTCGACCTGGGGACCACGCAGCGCTTCAAGGTCGGCGACAAGGACGTGACCGGCCAGGTACAGCGCCTGAGCCGCACGAAGTGCGACGCGGTCTTCCTCGTCTCGACACCAAGCGACGCCGGGACCATCTGGGGCACGGCCGCCAAGCTCGGCTTCGCGCCGCGCTGGATCGGGCAGTCGCCGGTGTGGATCGACGAGCTCGGCACCTCACCGCTCAAGGAGTACCTGGCGAAGACGACGTGGATCGCGTCGGAGGGCACGGAGTGGGGCGACACCGAGGTCGCCGGGATGAAGCAGATGCTGGCCGACCTCAAGGCCCATAAGCCCGACCAGGAGCCGGACTACTACTTCGCGTTCGGCTACAACCAGGCGCGGGCGATGACCGCTCTGCTCGAGAAGGCCGTCGAGCTGGGCGACTTGTCCCGTGACGGGATCCTCAAGGCCCTGTCGGAGCTCGGCACCGTCGAGTTCGGCGGTCTCACCGGCGACTACGAGTACGGGCCGGCGGAAACCAGAAATCCGCCGCGGCAGACGACGATCTTCGAGATCGATCCGAAGAAGCCGTTCGGCCTCAAGCGCCTCGAGTACCTGTACGAGTCCGACGCCGCGGGCGAGTACGAGTTCACGAAGGCGGACCTCTAAACAGCGGCCCGTTGCGCGCGGCGGCTGACTACCAGCCGCCGCGCCAGCGGTCGTCGCCGCCGAGCGCCTTCGCGGCCTTCTTGCGCTGGTCCTTGCGCTTGTCCAGGCGCCACTGCACCAGCGACAGGACCGTTATGAGCACCGGGAAGAAGATGATGAGGATGAAGCCGGCGTTCGTGACGACCTTGTCGTTCGTCTCGCCATAGGTGCCCTCGCCGCTGAGCTGCGCGAGGGCGGCCGGCGCGAGGACGAGCAGCACGGCGGCGCTGGTCCCAAGAGTCGTGACTGCGCGGCGCATCGCCCGGGATCGTATAGAACCCCGCGTCCATGCCGACGGTCACCCGCCAGCGTCTGGACGACGGTGTCGAGGTCGTCCGCCTCGACCGGCCCGACGCCCGCAACGCGATGGATTCCGCGCTGCTGGCCGCTCTCACCGGCGCGCTCGACGAGCTGGCCGGCGACGCCGCGCTCCGCGCGCTGGTGTTCTCGACCACCGACGTGACCGCGCTGTCGGCGGGCGCCGACACGCGCGAGCCGCTGGATGGGGCCGGCGGCGTCGCCCGCATGGAGGCGTTCGCGCGGCTCTACGCGGCGGTGGAGGCGTTTCCCGCGCCGACCATCGCGGTCTGCGTCGGGAACTGCGTCGGCGCCGGCGCCGAGCTGGCGGCCGGCTGCGACCTCCGCGTCGGCGGAGACAACCTCAAGCTCGCGTGGCCCGGCGGCAAGCTCGGCGTCCCGGTCGGGCCGGCGCGGCTCGTTCCGCTCGTGGGGCTTGCGCGTGCGAAGGAGCTGATCTTCACGGGCCGCGTGCTGAGCGCCGAGGAGGCGCACCGGATCGGCCTGCTGACGAGCGTCCATCCGGCCGCTGAAGCGGAGGCCGCGGCGATCGCGCTCGCCCGCGAGCTGTCTCCGAGCCTGCGCCCGATGAAGAAGCTGTTCCGGGAGTACGAGGGCACGCGCTACCGCGTCGAGCACGAGAACGAGATCCTCGTCGAGTGGCAACGCCACGGCGCCGGCCTGCCGCAGGGCGAGCGCGACTGACGCACCTCGGGTCCGGCGCGCGCTAATTTCCTGGCTGGCATGGGGGTCAGGGGGATCATGCGTGCGTTGGTCGTGTTCGCGGCCGCCTGGTCGGCGGGCACCGCGGCTGCGCATGCCGCTGCGCCGCAAATCCACGCCCATCGCGGCGGGCCGGTGGTCAACGGCGTGCCGACCTACCCCGAGAACACGATGGCGGCGTTCCGCGCCGCGCACGCCGCGGGACACGTCGTGGAGCTGGACGCGCTCCTGACCAAAGACCGGCGGCCGATCGTCATCCACGACTCCACGCTCGACCGCACGACGGTCTGCGGCGGGCGGGTCGACGCAAGGACGCTGCGCGACCTGATCGACAACTGCCCGTCGGACGTCCTGGGCAGCCCCGGCAGCGTCGCCGGCGGGGTGCAGTCGCCCACGGTCCGCGAGCCGCTGCCGTCGCTGAACCGCGTGCTCAACTGGGCGAAGCGCACGGGGGCGAAGCTCAACATCGAGATCAAGAACATCCCGACCGAGGCCGGGTTCGACCCGACGACGCTGTTCGCGCAGCGCATCGTGGGACTGATCAAGCGCTCGGGGATCCCGCCCGCGCAGGTGATCGTCCAGAGCTTCTGGCCCATCAACCTCGATGTCAGCGAGCTGCTGATGCCTCAGGTCCCGACTTCGCTGCTGACGCTCGGCGCGCTCAACGACGGCGGGCCGGTCTTCGCCTTCGCGCGCGGCTACGAGTGGGTCTCGCCGCAGTGGCCGTTCGACGCGCTCGGGATCACGCTCTCGCGGACGCTCGGCCGCAAGATCGTCCCGTACACGCTCGACCGCGCCGCCGACGTCCTGGCCGCCGCGGCGGCGGGAGTCGACGCGCTGATCACGAACGATCCCGCGATGGCCAAGTCCGCCCTCGGCAGCTAGCGCGCGCGAGGCTGACGGGCGTGGGCGGTTCCGCGGGACCGCGTTTGTGCCGGCGCTCGCGTGCTTTGTCACGGAAGCGCGCTTGTCGCGGCACGAATCGCCGCTGGCAGCGAACGATTAGGCACTTAGGACAGGCAGAACGAGCTCCCGCGGCCAGAAACGTCGATCGTGTGTCGCTATAGCGACATCGGATCGACGTTTCTGGCCGGCGGGCGGCCGTCGGTCGGGTCGCGCCGCCGGCGACAGGCCCTCCCTCCCTCAGTGCCAATCGTTCCCTGCCAAGCGCGTTTCGACACACCACAAGCGCGCTTCCATGACAAAGCACCACCGCTCCTATCCTGAGCACCGCCATGGCCGTCGTCATCGCGTCCGACCTGGACAAGGACATCGCGGGCGATCCGCTGCTGCGCGGCGTCTCGTTCAAGCTCGAGCGCCGCGACCGCATGACGATCGCCGGCCGCAACGGGGCCGGCAAGACGACGCTGCTGCGCATGCTCGCGGGGGAGACCTCGGTCGACGGCGGCGAACTTGTGCTGACGAAGGGCGTGCGCGTCGCGCTGCACGACCAGCGCCCACCGCGCGAGCGCGACCTGATCCTGCGCGACTACGTCCTGTCCGGCTGCCGCGCGCAGCTCGAGCTCGAGGCGGAGCTCGCTCAGCTCGAGCAGGCGATGGGGGACGGCGACCCGAAGGCGATCGATCGCTACGCCGACGTCTACGCCCGCTTCGAGGCCGTGGGCGGCTACGGCTGGCGCGACCGCGCCTCGTACTACGTGCACGGCCTCGGTTTCCGCGACCCCGACCTGGACCGCCAGCTGCGCACGTTCTCCGGCGGCCAGCTGACCCGCGCGTCGCTCGCACGGGCGCTGGCGGCGGAGCCCGACCTCCTGCTGCTCGACGAGCCGACGAACCACCTCGACATCGAGTCGCTCGAATGGCTGGAGCAGACGCTCGTCGGCCTCGATGCGGCGATCCTCCTCGTCGCGCACGATCGCTGGTTCCTGGAGGCGGTCGGCACGAGCGTGCTCGAGCTCGAGGCCGGGCGCGCGCGCTTCTTCAAGGGCACCTGGCACACGTGGCGCAAGGAGCAGGCTGCACGCGAGATCCAGCTCGGCAAGGCGATCGAGCGCCAGCAGACGGAGATCGCTCGCATGGAGCGGTTCATCGAGCGCTTCCGCTACAAGGCGTCGAAGGCACGCCAGGCGCAGTCGCGCGTCAAGAAGCTCGCGAAGATGGAGCGCGTCGAGCGCGACCCGCGCGAGGGGCGCGCGCTCGGTTTCAACTTCACGAAGCCCGAGCGCACCGGCCGTGTCATCTTCGAGCTCGAGGACGGCCGCATCGAGGTGCCGGGGCGTGTTCTGCTCGACCAGGCCGAGCTCTGGCTCGAGCGCAGCGAGCACATCTCGCTCGTCGGGCCGAACGGCACCGGCAAGACGACGTTGATCGAAGCGCTCGCCGGCCGGCGCGAGCTGGACGGCGGCCGCCTGCGCTCGGGCCACAACCTCAAGATCGGGTACCTGTCGCAGCATGACTCCGAGCTCGAAGGGCTCGGCGGCGCGCGCACCGTGCTCGAGGCGTGCGGCAAGCGGACCGGGCTGCCGCCGAACGCAGCGCGCGCGCTGCTCGGCCAGTTCCTCTTCAGCGGGGAGGAGGCCGACAAGCCGCTCGACGGCCTCAGCGGCGGCGAGCGCAAGCGGCTCGCGCTCGCGATGCTCGTCAACTCGAGCGCCAACGTCCTGATCCTCGACGAGCCGACGAACCACCTCGACCTCGAGTCGCGCGAGGCGCTCGAGGACGCGCTGCGCGCGTTCGCCGGCGCGGTCCTCCTGGTCACGCACGACCGCGCCCTGCTCGACGCGGTCGGGACCAGAACCGTGGCGGTCGAGCACTGCACGCTGCGCACTTACCTCGGTGGCTGGGCCGAGTACGCGCGCGTGCGCGAAGAGCGCAAGGCCGCGGGCGAGGACCCGGCGGGCCCGCCGCCGGACCCGGCGGGCCGCCGCGACGCCCGCACGACTGACACCCCGAGGGGTGACGGCCCCAGGGGTGACAGCCCCAGGGGTGACACCCCGAGGGGTGACGGCCCCAGGGGTGACACCCCCAGGGGTGACAGCCCAAAGTCGAAGCGCGAGCGGACGAAGCCGTCCGGGCCGTCGAAGAATGCGCTCGTGCGGCAGCAGGAGCTGGAGCGGGCGGTCGAGGAGGCGGAGGCGGCGCTGGTCGAGGTCGAGCGCGCGCTCTCCGACCCGGCGCTGTGGCAGAACAAGTACGAGTCGGCGAAGGCGACAGCGCGCCACACCGCCGCCAAGCGCGCGGTCGAGCAGGCCTACGAGGCGCTCGAGGCGCACCTGCAGAAGATCGAGGCGTAGACCGCTAGTCCGACTGGGCGCCGGTCGGCTGCACCGGCACCGCGGCGTCCGACGGCGTCGTCGGGACCGTCGGGTTCTCGATCTGCGAGAGGCGATCGATCAGGTCGGTCCACTGGCCGGGCTTGAGCACGGCCTGCAGCTTGCTCGAGGCCTCGGGCCGGAAGCCGACGTGGATGTGGTCCGCGTGGTCGCCCATCGCGTAGGTGTTGTCGGTGCCGTCGTAGGTCATCAGCGTGATGATCTGCGACGGCTTCATCGTGCCCTGGAGCGTCAGCAGCCGGCGGACCGTGATGTCTGTGATCGACCCCGGGCCCTGGTGGCCGATGATCGGGATGCCGTTGACCTTCGCGATGTCGATCGCGTTGCCGGAGCTGTGGTGGCTGACCGAGCCGCCCTTCGTGTAATAGCTGTGCCCACAGCGCAGCGATGTCACCGTCGGCTCGAGGCCCCCGGCGGCGAGGAACGAAAGTGTCGCCAGGATGCGCCGGTCGATGATGCCCGCGCGGATGTCGCGGCGGCCGCAGTCGTAGATCTCGATGTGCCGGTTCTCCAGCACGTGGCGGACCAGCGCCTCCTTGCTCATCAGAAGGATCTGGCCGATCGTCGGGTTCTTGGCGTCGCGGCCGAAGAACGGGTTCTTGCCGACGGCGCGGTAAAGAGCGGACGACTCGAGCAGCTTCCAGCCGTCGAGCACCGGCTTCGGGTCGATGCGCGGGGCGCCGCGGCCGGCGGGGCGGATCTCGAAGAGCAGGTGCGGGGCGCGGCTCTTCGTCGTGCGGCCGACGCGGCCGAGAATCGTGCCGGCGACGACCTTCGAACCAACCTTGAGCGGGCGCGTGGCCACGTCGCGCGGGCGCAGCTTCAGCAGCACGTTGCCGTCGCTCTCTGCGGTCGCGAGCGCGAGCTGGTCCTCGCCGCCCGCGGCCGCCGCGGCGGGCCGGCGCGGGTTCGCGAAGAGGCGCTCTTTGGTCACGTTCGCGACAGCCGTCTCAGCGGTCGGGATACCGACGACCGGCTCGGTCTCCGGGCGCGACGTGCCGCGGCGCGGGACACGGTGGAGGCGCGCGACGGAGCCGAAGCGCCCGTACGTGTACGTGTTGCCGTAGGCGTCGCGCAGCCGCATGAAGCGGCCGAGCCGCTTCGTGTAGCCCATGCTGACGATCTTGCCGTCCTGCACCGCGATCACCGGGCTGCCGGAGCGGGCGAAGACGCGGACGCCCTGCTGCGAGACGCGCTCGCGACGATCGTCGGCGTAGCGCGCTTCGGCATGCACCGGGAAGTGCCCCTGCGTCAGGCCGGTCAGCGAGCCGACGAGATCCGCCGGCATGCCGCCGATCACCTGCGCGCGCATCAGCACGGAGTCGACGTACCAGTCCGCGTGGTTGTAGGCGAAGATCGCGCGCCGGATGTCGGTCTCGGCTCCCGCCGCCTTCAGATACCGGGCGGCGGCAAAGATCGCGTCGACCGGGTTGTACGGGTCCTTCTTGCGGTCGCGGTTGGCGTCGACGCCGTACGCCCTCCACGTCGCGGGCATGAACTGCATCCAACCCAATGCGCCCGCGGACGACACGTTCACGTTGCGCCCGTAGTCGGTCTCGATCTCGTTGATCGCGGCGAGGATCTCCCAGCGCACGCCGTACTCGATTCCGGCCGCCTGGTAGATCGGCAGCAGGAACGGCGGGATGCGGAACTTGTCGATGAAGAAGTTCGGAACGCCGATCGGCGCGGCGCCGGGAAGCGCCCACGAGAACGTCGGGTTCGTGTCGGTCGGCGTCCCATCCGGCTCGCGCAGGTTGGGGTCGGGCGCCTTGTCCGAGCTGTCGAGCGCGTGGCCGGCGCCGCGCTCATGCGAGTGCGTCTCGGCCTCATCGTCGGAGTCGGTCTCGCGTGTGGGCTCGTCCTGCGAAGTGCTGTTGCCCTCGGCCTCGGGCACGACCTCCGGAGCGGGGGCGGGCGCGGGCGTCGCGGCGGTGGAAGTCGTCTGCGGCGCGGGCTCCTCGGCGGCAGGCTGCTCCGCTGCCGGTGGTGCCTCCGCGGTGGTGGTCGGCGCGGGCTGCGTCTCGGCGGGCGCCTGACGGCCGGGCTCGGTGCTTCCCTCCACGCCGTTCGCCGGGCCGGCGTCCTCCTGTGCGATGACGGGGACGACTCCGCCGCAGAACGCGCCGAGCACGCCAACGGCGACCAGCGCGGTGATTCTCCGCCGCACGATCACTGCCGTTCGTCCTTGAGACGGACGCGCCCCATCCCGGTGTTCAGCCCCCTGTTTCCTCGCTCATCCTGTACGGAGAGGCAGAAAGCGTAGGGCCTCCGGGCACCAACATGCGACACAAGCATTGCGACGTATATCGGCTGCTCGGGGCCGATTACCTAACCCCTGCAGGCCGCGGCGGACGTCATCTGGTCGCTTTTTCGCGGTTTGCAGGTAAAAAACCTGCCGGTTACCGCTTAGCGCCGTGCTTGATCGTGATGCCCTCGAGAACGTGCGCCACCTTCCCGCAAGCGTCGACGCTCGCCCCGAGCGACTCGAAGATGTCCTTCCAACGGATTACGACCATCGGGTCGATGCCGTTGGCGAAAAGTGAGGCGACGGCGTCGCGGCTGACCCGGTCCCCCTCGTCCTCGAGTCTGTGGATCTCCATGAGGTGGGGTGCGAGGTCGGCCCCGGCACGCAGCGACTGCAACCCGCCGGCGACCTCCTCGGCCGCCCCGACGAGCACGTCTCCGAGTGCGATCGCCTGGTCCATCGTCGCCTCGACGCTGTACATCGACAGCTGGTCCGCCGCCTGCTCGGCGTGGTCGACGATGTCGTCGAGCGCTGTCGCCAGCGCATGGCCGTCGCCCGGGTCGAAGGGGATGCGGCCGGCTCCGCCCCCGTCGAGCCGCTCTAGGACCGCGCGTGTGATGCGGTCGCCCTCGCGCTCGCATGAGACCAGGTCGCGCCTGAGGTCGGCGCGATCGGGATGTTCGACGAGCAGTTCGCGGAGCAGGATCGTGGCGCGCCGGACGTTTCGCCCCGCCTCCTCGAAGAGGTCGAGCGTCACCTGGTCATGGGCACGCCGCGGCCAAAGACGCGGCATCGGCACGACGCTAATGCGGTGAGCTGCGCGCGCCGAGCCGGTTCACGGGTTCTTCACGACGGGTTCACCGCAAGGTAACTGCCGCGCCGTGCCGGCACGCGACGCTGCGTGCGATGGAAGCAGCCCCGTCCGCCGAGGTGCTTCGCGCCGCAGACCTGGAGGTCTGCCCCGACGAAGGTCTTGTGCGCGCCGCGGGTCGCGTCGTCAACGTCTCCGTGCGCGAGTTCCACCTTCTGTGTGCGCTCATCCGACGCACGGGCCGGGTCGTCGCGCGCGAGGAGCTCTATCGAATCGTGTGGAACGCCGAGTTGCGCGACGGCGACCGCTCGATCGACGTCTACATCCACAAGCTGCGCGTGAAGCTCGAGGCGGCGCTGCCCGCCTGGAGCTTTATCCACACCCACGTCGGCTTCGGCTACCGCTTCGCCCCCGAGCCTTCACACCCATTTCACAACTCGAACACAGAGGGGTAACAGGCTTTGTCCCGCGTTGGGACAGCCTGCCGCCGTTCCCAATGAACAGGAGTTGCACCAGTGAATACTCGTAGCGTTTTGGCCCTCGTGAGCGCAGGCGTACTCGCCTTCGGCGTCGCCGCCTGTGGCGATGACGAGGACGAGAACGGCGGCGGCGCCGCCTCGAGCGGGCAGAAGCTCTCCGGCTCGATCGCGATCGACGGCTCGTCGACCGTCTATCCGTTCGCGCAGGCCGCTGCGGAGCAGTTCCAGGCCGAGAACCCCGACGTGAAGATCACCGTCGGCGAGTCCGGCACCGGCGGCGGCTTCGAGAAGTTCTGCAACGGCGAGACCGACATCTCCAATGCCTCGCGACCGATCAAGGACGACGAGGAGGTGCCGCTCTGCGAGAAGAAGGGCGTCGGGTTCAAGGAGATCCAAGTCGCCAACGACGGCATCGCGATCGTCACGAATCCGGCGGCCGAGCTCGACTGCATGAAGGTGGCCGATCTGAAGGCGCTGTGGGAGCCGAAGTCCAAGAACAAGGACTACTCGCTCTACGGCCCCGGCACCGACTCGGGCACGTTCGAGTTCTTCACCGAGGAGATCGTCGGTGAGAAGGGCGAGTCGCGCGACGACTACCAGCCCTCCGAGGACGACAACGTCCTGGTAGAGGGCGTCGCGGGCGACGAGAAGGGCCTCGGCTACTTCGGGTTCTCCTACTACGAGGCGAACAAGGACAAGCTGAACCTCGTCGGCGTCGACTCGGGCGACGGCTGCAAGAAGCCCGACGCCGCGTCGATCCAGGACGGCTCGTACAAGCCGCTCGCGCGGCCGCTGTTCATGTATCCGAAGGAGGCTTCGCTGGCGAAGCCCCACGTGAAGGCGTTCATGGACTACGTGGTCGCGAACTACGAGGAGATCGCCGGGAACGCCCAGATCGTCCCGATGACCTCCGAGCAGGGCACCAAGGCGAAGACGGACCTCGGTTAGGAAGCCAATGGAAGCGGCGAGTCATTCAGCGGCGCCCGGGACTCCTGTCCTGGGCGCCGCGCGTCGCCGCTACCACGAGGACGTCATCAAGGCGCTGCTGTTCCTGGCGGCGCTCGTGTCGATCCTGACCACGATCGGGATCGTCCTGTCGCTGGCCCGCGAGACGATCCGTTTCTTCGACGCGGTTCCGGTCGGCGATTTCCTGTTCGGGACCCATTGGTCGCCGCTGTTCAAGGACCCGCAGTTCGGCGTGATCCCGCTGATCACCGGCACGCTCGTGATCAGCGGCATCGCGCTGCTGGTGGCCGTGCCGCTCGGGCTCGCGGCCGCCGTCTACCTCAGCGAGTACGCGTCGCCGCGGACCCGACGTCTGCTAAAGCCGATCCTGGAGCTCCTTGCCGGCGTGCCCACGATCGTGTTCGGCTACTTCGCGCTCACCTACGTCACGCCGGTGATCCTCAACGACCTGCTCGGGCTCGATGTCCCGGTGTTCAACGCGCTGAGCGCCGGGCTGATCATGGGGTTCATGGTCCTGCCCACCGTCGCGTCGCTGTCCGAGGACGCGATGTCGGCCGTGCCGCAGGCGCTGCGCGAGGGCGCCTACGGGCTCGGCGCGAACAAGCTGCAGGTGTCGATGCGCGTCGTGTTCCCGGCGGCGCTGTCGGGCATCGTCGCCGCGGTCGTCCTCGGGATCTCGCGCGCGATCGGCGAGACGATGATCGTGCTCGTGGCCGCCGGGCAGCAGCCGAACCTCGGCATCGACCCGCGCGAGAGCATGGAGACGATCACGGCGTTCATCGCCGCGACGGCGAAGGGCGACATCGCGCAGGGCACGATTGCCTACAAGACGATCTTCGCGGTCGGGATGCTGCTGTTCGTGATGACGCTGATCATGAACGCGATCTCGATCCGTTTCGTCCGCCGCTTCCGGCAGGTGTACGAGTGAGCGCCCACGCGACCGTCATCCCGGCCGAGCGCGGGTCGGTGCGGACGAAGCTGCGGCTCTTCCGCCTGCTGCTGCTTTCGAGCCTGCTCGTGAGCATGTTCGTGCTCGCGCTGTTGATCATCGACATCGCGCGCGACGGGTTGGGCGAGGTCGACGGGAACTTCCTCAACAACGCAGCCTCGTTCAACCCGGAGAAAGCCGGCATCTACCCGGCGATCATGGGGACGCTGTGGCTGATGGGCGTCACGGCGCTGTTCATCGTGCCGGTGGGCGTGGCGACCGCCGTCTACCTCGAGGAGTACGCCGACAACACGAAGTGGTGGAACCGCTGGATCGAGGTCAACATCCAGAACCTCGCAGCGGTGCCCTCGATCGTCTACGGCATCCTCGGCCTGGCGTTCATCGTCCGCGGCCCGCTGGATCTCGGCCGGGTGGTCCTTGCGGGCTCGCTCACGCTCGGCCTGCTCGTGCTGCCGGTCGTGATCATCGCCTCGCGCGAGGCGATCCGAGCGGTGCCGCCGTCGATTCGCGAGGGCTCGCTAGCGCTCGGAGCGACGCAGTGGCAGACGATCTGGCGCCAGGTCCTGCCCGCGTCGATCCCCGGCATCGCGACCGGCGTGATCCTGGCCCTGTCGCGTGCGATCGGCGAGACGGCGCCGCTGATCGTGGTCGGGGCGGCGACGTTTGTCGCGTTCGCCCCGGAGGGGGTCAACGATCCCTTCACGGCCCTGCCGATTCAGATCTTCAACTGGATCACCCAGCCGCGGCCGGAGTTCAAGCTCCTCGCGGCCGGCGCGATCCTCGTCCTGATGGCGATGCTGCTGCTGATGAACAGCCTGGCCATCTACCTGCGCAACCGCTACGAGTCCAAGTGGTGATACTGATGGAGCGCTCCGTGACAGATCGCGAGCAGGAGCAGCAGCACGCACAGCCGCCGCCGACCAGTCGCATCGAACTGCACACCCAGGCCGAAACCCGCTCCGCGCCCGTCGTCGAGGAAACGCCCACCGAGGCCGTCTTCGAGCTCGACTCGCTGTCGGTGCGCTATGGCGGCAAGCTCGCCGTCGACGCGGTGACGATGCCGGTGTACCGCAACGAGATCACGGCCTACATCGGGCCGTCGGGCTGCGGCAAGTCGACGATCATCCGCTGCCTCAACCGGATGAACGACCTGATCCCGTCGGCCACGGTCGAGGGGAGCGTCCGCTACCACGGCCAGGACCTGTACGCCGGGTCGGTGGACCCGGTCCAGGTGCGCAAGCGCATCGGGATGGTGTTCCAGAAGCCCAACCCGTTCCCGAAGTCGATCTACGACAACATCGCGTTCGGGCCCAAAGTCCTCGGGATGAAGGGCGAGATGGACGAGATCGTCGAGCGGGCGCTGCGGCGTGCGGCGCTGTGGGAGGACGTCAAGGACCGTCTCAAAGACAACGCGTTCGGCATGTCCGGCGGCCAGCAGCAGCGCCTGTGCATCGCGCGCTGCCTGGCGGTCGAGCCCGACGTGATCCTGATGGACGAGCCCTGCTCGGCCCTCGACCCGATCTCGACCGGCAAGATCGAGGAGCTCATGCTCGAGCTCAAGGAGCTCTACTCGATCGTCATCGTCACCCACAACATGCAGCAGGCGGCGCGGGTGAGCGACCGGACAGCGTTCTTCATTGTGGATTTGAGCGCCGGCGAGGACCAGCGCATCGGCAAGCTGGTCGAATACGCGCCGACGCAGAAGATCTTCACGAACCCGGATGACGAGCGCACGGAGGCCTACGTCACCGGCAAGTTCGGCTGATGCCGGACCGCGCGCGCCAGCACTTCATCGAAGAGCTCGAGCGAGTGGAGACCGCCGCCCTCGGCGGCATCGATCTCGTCGTCGACCAGCTCGACCGCGTACTCGAGGCGCTGGAGCACCAGGACGTCGAGCTCGCGGCGATGGTCGTGGCCAACGACGACCTCGTCGACGGCCGCTATCTCGAGGTCCACCAGGCGGTGCTGTCGCTGCTGGCGCTGCAGGCGCCCGTCGCCGGCGACCTGCGCATCGTGGCCGCGCTGCTGCACGTGATCAAGCACGTGGAGCGCATGGGCGACCAGTGCGTGAACATCGCCAAGCTGCTCCCGCTCTCGGGCCATGAGCCGCCGGTCCGCGAGGAGGTGCTCTCGCGACTGTTGCGGATGGGCGCCGCGGCGCGGTCGGAGGTCACGCAGGCCAAGACCGCGTTCGCCAGTCGCGACGCCGAGTTGGCGGAGGACCTCGTCCGCCAGGACCGCGAGGTCAACCGCCTGAACCGCGAGGTCTTCCAGCTGGCGATCGAAATCGGGACCGATCCCGACACGCGCGAGTGGGCGATGCACATGGTCATGGTTGCCCGCGCGTTCGAGCGGATCGGCGACAACGCGGTCGACGTCGGCGAGCAGACGGCGTTCGTCGTGACCGGCCTGTTCCGGGAATTCTCCGACTCCTCGCACCCCAAAAAGGCGCTGGGAGCGGGAAATCCGCTGTGAACAACCTGTGACCGCCGCGGCGGCTGGATACCGGGCCGTCGTGATCGCTCCGTACAATCATTCCCGATGATGGACCGGATCTCCGCCGGGGCGCCAGTCGCCGAGCACCCGGCCACCGCCCCTCTAAGGGTCGCGGTCATCGACACCGACTCGGGGTTCCTGCAAGTCCTGGTCAAGCGCATGGAGCGCTTGGGCTGGGAGCAGCGGATCGTGGGCGGTGCCATTCCGGTCGAGACGCTCGTCGCGATGCGTGTCAACGCAGTGGTCGTGAACCTCGCCGTCCTCGGCCCCCAGGGCTGGGATTACCTCGAGAAGGTCTGCGCGGGGCTGCCCGGCCTCGGCGTCGTCGTCTGCACGGGACAGTCCACCGTGGCGCAGCGCGTACGCGGGCTCCGCCTCGGGGCAGACGACTGGCTGTCGAAGCCATGCCACCCGGAGGAACTGATCGCGCGCGTCGAGGCGGTCGTGCGACGCCGGCGCCGTGCGGAGGCGCGCACCGAGAGCGGACCGATCCTCGAGGGCGAGCTCGAGATCCGCTCCGATCGCTTCCAGGCCTACGTCGACGGGCGCTCGGTGGAGTTGACGCGGCGCGAGTTCGAGCTGATCGAACTGCTGGCCGGTGCGGCCGGGCGCGTGCTCGAGCGCGAGGACATTTACCAGCGCGTTTGGGGCTACGCGATGGCGCGTGGCGACCGCTCGGTCGACGTGTTCGTGCGCAAGCTGCGCTTGAAGCTCGAGAAGGCTTCGCCCGACTGGCGCTACATCCATACGCACTTCGGCGTCGGCTATCGGTTCGCCGCCGAGAACGCCGACGTGGCGGCGCCCGCGGCGCACACGACGCCGGCCGCGACGGCCGCCGTCGACATGCCGGCGGCCGACGCGCCACCGGCGCCGGCCGCGGCCGAGGCCGTTCTCAGCCCGGTACGCTGAGCCGCGTGCCCGCTGGGCTGCGCAACGTCCTGATCGTCTTCGCGCTGGCCGCGGCTGTCCATTTCGTCCCGGGCGGCGGCGACACAGCGCAGTTCGTGAACAACGTGCTATCGGTGTCGATCCTTGCTGCGTTCGTGCTGATCGCGGTGCGGCTTTATCGAGAGCACCGCGTGGCGCTCTTCTCACTCGGCGACACCTACAGGGCGCTGATGTACGGGGCGGTCGGCGTGGCGATCCTCGCGATGGCGGCGCGCGTGCGCCTGTTCGAGAGCGACGCCGGGACGCTCGTCTGGGTCGTGGCGCTCGGCGGCGCGTCGTACGCGCTGTACCGTGTCTGGCGCCACTCGCGCGAGTACGGCGAGTACGGCTACTGAGCACTTCCGGCACGAAGTCGCGGTAGCGCTGCAACGGCTCGCGCCCGATGCTCGCGCGCATGCGCGTGAAGCAATCGGAGGCGGGACAGGCGGCGGTCGAGCTCGTCGCCGTCCTGCCGCTGGTCGCGCTGCTCGCCGCGCTCATGTGGCACGCCCTGGTGGCCGGCCAGGCGCTCTGGCTGACGGCGTCGGCGGCGCGGTCCGCGAGCCGCGCGCAGGCCGTCGGCGCCGACCCTGCGCGCGCAGCGCGCACGGCGCTGCCACGACAGCTCGAGGTCGGCGTCCGCGTGACGCCGGGCGAGGACGGCATCGCGACGGTGCGCGCAGCCGTTGCGCCGCGCGCCGGCGGCCGCACGGCGGTCACCGCCACGGCCCGCATGGAGCCGCAGCGTTGAGCCGCGTAGTCCGTGCGGCGGCCGGTCAGGCGGCCGTCGAACTCGTGGCGCTGCTTCCCATCGTCGCCATCGCCGTGATGGCGGCTGCGCAGCTTTTGGCGGCGGGCGCCGCGCGCGAGACAGCCGCGCATGCCGCGCAGGCGGGGGCGATGGCGCTCCTCCAGGACGGCGAGCCCGTGCGCGCGGCACGCGCCGCGGTTCCGGGCTGGGCGACGCGCGCGGTCACGGTCGCGCTCGACGGCCGCCGCGTCCGCGTGCGCGTGCGACCACGGCGCGTACTCCCCGGCCTGAGCGGCCTGCTCGTCGCACAATCCGTCGCCGACGCCGGCCCCGCTCGATGACGGGCTTCGCCGCTCGCATCGCGTCGTGGTTCGTCGCGCCGCGCGCCCTGGTTGCGCCGTCTTCCGAGGCGCGGTCCGTCGTGGCCGCGGAGGGGGCGCCGTCCGACGCGGCCGCGCGTCCGCCCGGTCGCGTCGCGGTCCTATGCGAGCCTCGCGACGCCCTCGCCGTCGGCAGCGCCGTCGCACTGGTCCTGGCGCGCGTCAGCCGGGCGCCCTGCGCGCTCGTGGCGACGTGGTCCGGCACTGAGGAGCAGCCGCTGGCCGGAGCCGCTGCGGCGCCCGCCGCGCGCCGGCTTGCCGAGCGCGCGGCCACAGACGGGTTCGCCGCCGCGGCCGCGGGCCGGCTTGCGCACGTGCGACTCCCAGCGGCGGCTCAGGCGGCCGCCGCCGCAGCGGCGCTCCTCGCCGCCCGCGCCGGCGGACCGAGCGGAATGCCGTGCGTGACGGTCGTCGGGGCGGTCCGGCCGAGCGCTTTCGACGTCCTGCTCAGGAAGCAGGACGCGGTCATCGTCGTCGCGTCGCCGGCGGCGCGGGCTGACGTGCACGCGCAGGCCGTCGCCGACGCCGCACGCGTCGCCCACAGAGTCATCGGCGTCGAGCTCGACGTCTCGGCCGCCGGGCGCGCGCTGCTGCCGGCCGGGCTCGTCGTGCCGCCGCGGATCGCCCGTCCGCTGGCCACGGCGCTCACGTCACTCGCGTGACGCAGCGCAGCGACGACGGGCAGGCCGCGGTCCTAGTCGTCGGGCTCCTGTGGGCGCTCCTGCTCGGCGCGCTCGTGCTCGGTGGCGTCGCGCGCGGGATCGGGAGCCGTGCCGACAGCCAGCGGGCCGCGGACCTCGGAGCGCTCGCCGGCGCGCGTGCGATGCGTTCCATCTACGCGCGGCTGTTCGCGCCCACGGTGATCGCCGGCCGGCCCAATCCCGTCCGGGTGTCCCTCAACGAATACGTCGCTCGCGGGCGCGCTGCAGCGATCGCGACCGCTCGCCGAAACGGCGCGCGCGACGTGATCGCCCGCATCGACGACGGCGCCGCCCCCGTGCGCATCGAGGTCATCGTGAATGACGACTTCGAGATCGCCGGCGCCCGCCTCGGCGGTCGCGCCCGCGCGGTCGCGGAGCTCGTGCCGGGCGTCGGTGCCACCTCCGGCCCACGCGGGGTCGCGGGGGAGTACCGCGGGCCATTCGCGTATCGCCAGGGCCGGCCGATGCGACCCGACGTCGCGCTCGCGTTCGACCGCCTTGCGGCCGCCGGCCGTCGCGACGGCGTCGACCTCGTGATCGCATCCGCGTTTCGCAGCGATGCAGAGCAGGCGCGCCTCTTCGCCGCCCACCCCGACCCGCACTTGGTGGCGCGGCCGGGAACGTCGCTGCACCGCCTCGGCACGGAGCTCGACCTCGGCCCGCCGTCCGCGTACCGCTGGCTCGCGGCCAACGCGCCGCGCTTGGGCTTCGTGAAGCGCTACGCGTGGGAACCATGGCATTGGGGGTGGGCGCTCAACGCGGCGAGCGCGGGGAGGCGGCCGCGCGGCGACGGGCTCGCCGGCGCCGCGCTGCCCGCGTTCGTGCCACCCGCGTACGCGCGCGTCATCGCACGCGCGGCGATGCGCTGGAACGTCTCCGCGGCGCTGTTGGCCGCGCAGCTGTGGCAGGAGTCGCGCTTCGACGCCGGCGCGCGCTCGCCGGCGGGCGCGCTCGGCATCGCGCAGTTCATGCCGCCGACTGCACGCGCCTACGGGCTGCGCGACCCCTTCGACGCGGCAGCCGCGATCAATGCCCAGGCGCGCCTGATGCGCGACCTCCTGCGCCGGTTCGGGGCGGTTGCGCTCGCGCTCGCGGCTTACAACGCCGGGCCGGCGCGCGTTGCCGCCTGCGGCTGCGTCCCGCCGATCGCCGAGACGGTGACCTACGTCAACGCCATCCTCGGGATTCTCGGCGGCGCCGGCGATGGCCAGCTTGTTACCGGCTTGATAGTCAGGCTCCTGGAGTAAACGGACACGACGCGGTTCGGTCCGCGCTGACCGAGGGTCAGGCGGTTCGACTTGTCCGGAGCCAGACGCTCCGTTACCCTGAGCGACCGCGTTCAGGGATTGAACGCTGAAACACCAGGGGGAAACACCACATGGAATACAAGGCACCGAAGGTCGTCGACTATGGCGACCTCGTGAACATGACGCTCGCCAGCGGGGTTGCGGGCACCGAGGACGGCGCGGGTAAAACGATCCAGGGCAGCGTCGGCCCGGTCGACCTCAGCGTCGGCGTCTTTCCCTAGACCGCGGCAGCGACAACCTGAGCGCCGGCGGCGACCGGCGCCACCTCCACCGGGATCCCGTTCAGGATCGCGGTGCCCGACAACGGCTCCAGCGTCAGCTCATCGGTCAGCACGTTGGAGTTCGTTCCCGCGTGCGCGCGGGCGACGTTCATCTCCACTCCCGCGGCGTCGTGCCCCCAGCCGTGCGGCAGGCTTACGACGCCCGGCATCACGGCGTCCGTGACCTCGACCGTCGCCTCGACCGCGCCGGCCCGCGCGGTGACACAGGCGGCGCTGCCGTCCTGGAGCTCGAGGCGCTCCGCGTCGACGGGATTCACCTGCAATGTGCACTGCTCCGGCCCGCGCACCAGCAGCGGGAGGTTGTGCATCCACGAGTTGTTGGACCGCAGGTGCCGGCGTCCGATGAGCACGAGGTCCGGCGGCGGCTGGCTCAGCGCCTCGTGCAACCGGTCGACGTCGGCGATGACAGCCTCGGGCGCCAGGTCGATGCGGCCGTCGGGCGTGCGCAGCACCTCCGGCAGCCGCGGCTCGAGCGGCCCCAGGTCGATGCCGTGCGGGTGCGGCCTCGAGATCGGCCAGCGTGAGGCCATACGGCCCGCTGCGCAGCAGCAGGTCGAGCAGCCGCTCGGGGCCGACGCGCGGCGCGAGTTCCGCCATCACCTCGCCGACGTCACGCCCGTGCAGCGGTGAGTGCTCGTCCGCGACCTCGCGGCGCACTGCCTCGTGTGCGACGAAGTCGTCGATCGCCGCGACGTCGGCGTTCGCGCCCTGCCCGGTCGCGATGCCGGTCAGGCGGAGCAGGATCTCCCACTCCTCCAGCTGGTCGTCCGTGCGCTCGAAGACCGGCGGCGAATAGTTGGCGACGTTGCGGATTGCCAGCGCGTACAGCGCGAGGTCGTAGTGCGACTTCTCGAGCGGTGAGGGCGCGGGCAGGATGAGGTCGGCGTGGCGGGTGGTCTCGTTGATGTAGATGTCGATGCTCACCATGAGCTCGAGCGAGTCGAGCGCCGCGTCGAGCCGGCCGGCGTTCGGCGTCGACACGGCCGGGTTGCCGGCGAGCGTGAGCAGGGCACGGATCTGACCCTCGCCCGGCGTCTCGATCTCCTCCGCAAGGCATGCGACCGGGAGCTCGCCGAAAATTTCACCGGCGCCGCGCACGCGCGACGTCCAGCGCCCGAAGCGCGCGCCGCGCCCGCGGCCGGGCTCTCCGCGCGTGTTCGAAGAGCCGGCGGCCGGCCGCGACCACATGGCGCCGCCGGGGCGGTCGAGGTTGCCGGTGAGCACGTTGATGACGTCGACGAGCCAGCTCGCGGTCGTCCCGAACGCCTGCGTCGTCGTCCCGATCCGGCCGTAGACGGCCGCGGTCGGCGCCGCCGCCAGCTCGCGCGCGAGCGCGCGAATCCGGTCGGCCTCGATCCCGGTCGCCGCGGCGACGGACTCGGGCGGGAAGCCGGCGGCGAGCGCCCGGACCTCGTCGAGCCCGTTGACCAGATCGGCGAGCGGGCCGGGCTGCTCGAGGCCCTCTTCCACGAGCACGTTGGCCAGCGCGAACAGCAGCAGCGCGTCGGTCCCGGGGCGGATGAACAGGTGCTCGTCGGCCTCCTGGGCCGTTCGCGTCCGGCGCGGGTCGACCACGACCACCTTGCCGCCGCGCGCGCGGATCGCCTTCAGCCTGCCGCGCACGTCGGGGGCGGTCATCAGGCTGCCGTTGGAGGCCAGCGGGTTGGCGCCGAGCACGAGGAGGAAGTCCGTCCGGTCCAAGTCCGGCACCGGCACGGACAGGCCGGTGCCGAACATCAGCGCCGAGGCCATCTGCTTCGGAAACTGGTCGACGGTGCTCGCCGAGAAGATGTTCTTCGACCCGAGCGCCTTGAAGAGCACACGGCCGTAGAGGAGCGGGCTGAGGCCGTGCGCGGCGGGGTTGCCGATGTAGGCGCCGACGGCGTCGCGGCCGTGCTCTTCCATGATCGGCACGAGGCGGCGCTCGATCTCGTCGAACGCCTCGTCCCACGACACCGGCTCGAAGTCGCCCGCCGGCGTGCGCCGCATCGGCGTGCGCAGGCGGTCGGGGTCCTCGTGCAGCTCCTTCAGGGACACCCCCTTCGGGCACAGGAACCCGTGGCTGAACACGTCGTCGGCATCGCCGCGCACGCGCTCGACCACCCCGTCGGAGACCGTCACCTCCAGGCCGCACGTGGCCTCGCAGAAGGGACAGGTCCGATACGCGGTGTCCATGACTGGACCCTAGAGCACGGTCGCAGCGGCTTCGAGTGTGCGCTCTATATCGGAGCGGCCCACATCCAGGTGAGTCACCGCGCGCACGCGACCCCGACCTTGGGGTGTCACCCCTAGGGGTGACAGCATCACGCCCGCCTCGTGCATTGCGGCGCAGAACGTGCCCCCGTCGGGCACCTCGAAGACGACGATGTTGGTCTCCACCGCGCCGAGGTCGATCGTCACACCGGGCAGCTCCGCGAGTCCTTCGGCCAGCAGCCGCGCATGCTCGTGGTCGTCCGCGAGCCGGTCGACGTGGTGGTCGAGCGCGTACAGCGCACCCGCGGCGATCACCCCCGCCTGGCGCATCGCGCCGCCGAGCATGTGCTTCCAGCGCCAGGCCTGCTCGATCAGGTCAGCCGAGCCCGCCAGGCATGCGCCGACCGGCGCGCCGAGGCCCTTCGTGAAGTCGATCCAGGCCGTGTCGAAGCCGCTCGCGAATGCGGCCGGCTCGACGCCCGCGGCGACGGCGGCGTTCAGGAGCCGCGCCCCGTCGAGGTGCGTTCGCAGCTCGCGCTCGCGCGCGGCGGCGAGCACCTCCTCGATGCGCTCCAGCGGCCAGATGCGCCCGCCGGTCACGTTCGTCGGCTGCTCGACGGACACGAGTCGCGGCCGCGGCGCGTGGCGCGGCGGCATCCCCGGCGCGCCGGCAACACGCACGTCGTCACCGTCGAACATGCCGTCCTCGTCCCCGATCACCGTCAGCAGCGCGCCCGAGAGCTGTGCGGCTCCAGCGGCCTCGTAGCGCAGCGGATGCGCATCGGCGCCGAGCAGCACCACGTCGCCTCCAGGCCGCAGGTGCAGCCGGAAGCCGATCAGGTTGCACATAGTCCCCGTGGGCAGGAACAGCGCGCGCTCGTGGCCGAGCAGCGTGGCCACCCGCTCCTGGAGGGCGTTGACGGTCGGATCGGCCTCGAGCTGCTCGTCGCCGACCTCGGCCGCCGCCATCGCCTCGCGCATCGCGGCCGTCGGCCGCGTCTGGGTGTCGGAGAAGAGGTTGATCATGCGCGCTCGTATCCTCGAATCGATCGATGGCCCGCCTCGCCGAACAGCGCAAGACGCTTCCCGACACCCCCGGTGTCTACCTGTTCCGCGACGCCCGCGGGCGGGTGATCTACGTCGGCAAGGCGAAGTCGATCAAGAAGCGCGTCGCGAGCCACTTCTCCAATCCGGTGACGCGCGGCGCCTACGAGATGGCCGACGCGATCGATTCTGTGGACTTCATCGAGGTCAACACCGAGGCCGAGGCGCTGCTCGCCGAGCAGAACTTCATCAAGCAGTACCAGCCGCGGTTCAACATCCGGCTGCGCGACGACAAGTCTTATCCATACATCGCGATCTCGATGGAAGAGCAGTTCCCGCGCGTCTACTTCACGCGCGAGAAGCACCGCCGCACGCGCGTTTACTTCGGGCCCTATTCGAGCGCCAAGCGCACGCGCGGGACGCTCGACCTGCTCGGGAAGATCTTCAACTTCCGCTCCTGCCAAGGGACGGAGCCGGGGCGGCGATCGGGCTCGCCCTGCCTCGACTACTACATCAAGCGCTGTGGAGCGCCCTGCGTCGGCTACGTCGACCGCGAGGAGTACATGGAGTCGATCGAGGGCGTGATCGCGTTCCTGAGCGGGCGCTACCGCGAAATCGAGCGCGACCTCGAAGAGCGGATGAAGGAGGCGTCCGCCCAGGAGAACTTCGAGCAGGCGGCGGTCGAGCGCAACCGGCTGCGCGCGGTGCGCTCGCTGCTCGAGCGCCAGCGCGTCGCGAACGAGGCGGTCGGGACGCTCGACGCGGTCGCCGTGGCCGTCGACGGCACGGACGCCAACGCGCAGGTCTTCCAGGTCCGCGACGGCGTGCTCAGCGATCGCCAGTCCTTCTACCTCGACAACGTGACCGGGGAGGACATCGGCGATGTCGCGCAGGAGTTCCTCCTCCAGTACTACGGCGGCACGCCGGTGATCCCGCCGCAGGTGATCGTCCAGGCCGAGGTGCCGGACCGCGAGGCGCTCGGCGAGTTGCTCGGCGAGAAACGCGGAGCCAAGGTCGAGGTGCGCGTCGCGGAGCGCGGCGACAAGCGCCGGATCCTCGAGCTGGCGGAGCGCAACGCCCGCCTTGCTCTCGACCAGGAGAAGCTCAAGGCCGAGCGCCGGCGCCAGCAGCGGGTCGAGTCGCTCGACGCGCTCCAGGAGACGCTGGGCCTCGATGTCCTGCCGCTGCGCGTCGAATGCTTCGACATCTCGAATCTGATGGGCACGCACACCGTTGCCTCGATGGTCGTGTTCGAGGGCGGCGCGCCGAAGAAGTCCGACTACCGCCGGTTCACGATCCGCGGCACGGACGAGGGCGTCCCCGACGACTTCGCGGCGATGAGCGAGGTGCTCAGCCGGCGGCTGGCGCAGTGGGAGTCCCAGCAGGACCTGTCTCCTCACGACCCTGCGCGCAACGAGTCCTTCGCGACGCTGCCGAACGTGATCGTGATCGACGGCGGCAAGGGCCAGCTGTCCACGGGTGTCGCCGCCCTGCAGGGCTTCGTCGAGCGCGGCGTGGCGGTCGTTTCGCTCGCCAAGCGGATCGAGGAGGTGTTCGTGCCGGGCCGCTCGGCGCCGATCCTGCTGCCCGGCGACTCGCCGGCGTTGCAGCTGCTGCAGCGCGTGCGCGACGAAGCGCACCGGTTCGCGATCACCCACCACCGCATGCGCAGGGACCGCGCGATGAAGACGTCGGTGCTCGACACGCTCCCCGGCATCGGGCCGGCGCGCAAGCGCACGCTGCTCAACCACTTCGGCTCGCCCGAGGCCGTGCTGGCCGCATCGCGCGAGGAGCTCGAGGGCGTCCCGGGCCTGCCGGGCAAAACCGCGCGCGACCTCTACGCCTTCTTGCACAGGACAAGCCACTGATGGTCCGGGACACGCGCCACAATGTGGACATGGCGTCCACCAGACCGCGCCTGCGGCTGGGCAAGCGTGAGCGCGGCGAGCCGCGCCCCGCTCCGTTCGAGGGATCGCGCCTGGAGGACCTCGTGGTGATCACCGGGTTTTCCGGCGCGGGGAAATCGACCGCGATGAACGTGTTCGAGGACGCCGGGTACTTCTGCGTGGACAACCTGCCGCCGGAGATGATCCGCGCGCTCGTCGAGCTGTTCATGCACGAGGGCTCGAAGGTTGAGCGCGCCGCGGTCGTGTCGGACGTGCGCGGCGGCGAGTACTTCGACGCGCTGCGAGCGGTGCTCGACGATCTCCAGGCGCTCGGCGTGCGCCACCAGGTCCTGTTCCTCGACGCCGATGACCAGACGCTTCTCAATCGCTACAAAGAAACGCGCCGCCGCCACCCGCTGGCGCCCGAGTCCAACATCGCCGCCGGCATCGCGGCCGAGCGCGCCCTGCTCGAGACCCTCAAAGAGCGGGCCGACGTCGTGATCGACACCTCCGGCCTGAAGGCGGCGCATCTCCGGCGCCGCATCGCCGAGGAGCTGCTGCCGCGCCAGGCCGCGCACCGCCTGGTGCTCACGTTCCAGAGCTTCGGCTTCAAGCACGGGCCGCCGCGTGACGCCGACCTGTGCTTCGACTGCCGCTTCCTGCCGAACCCGCACTACGTCGCCGAGCTGCGACCGCTGACCGGCCACGACTCGCGCGTCGTCGAATACGTCGGCCGCGAGGGCAAGCTCGAAGCGTTCTACGGCCACCTCGTGCCGATGCTGGAGTTCCTCGTGCCCGAGTACCACTCGGAGGGCAAGGCACACCTGATCGTCGCGATCGGCTGCACGGGCGGCCGCCACCGCTCGGTCGCGATCGCGGAGCACCTTGCGCGCCACTTTGGCGATCGCGCGAACGTGATCGTCGAGGTCGAGCACCGGGACGCCGATCGGCCCCCCGGCGGCGCCGAGTGATCGATCACGTCGGGCTGGAGGTCACGGACCTGGAGCGTTCCGCGCGCTTCTACGACGCGCTGTTCGCGCCACTCGGCGCCCGCCGCGTGTTCGAGTCCGAGGCCGCGATCGCCTACGGCTCGCACGAGCCGCGGCTCTGGATCGTGTCCCGCGGCCGCGGCCCCGGGCCCGGTTTCGGCCACGTCGCGGTCACGGCCGCGGGTCGTAAGGGTGTCGACGCCGCGTTCGCCGCGGCGCTGGCGGCCGGCGGCCGGGCGGACGGCGAGCCGGGACCACGCCCCCAATACGCCCCCAGCTACTACGCGGCCTACCTTCTGGACCCGGACGGCCTGCGCGTCGAGGTCGTCGCCGGAGCGGGCTGACCGATAGGGTTGGGTTTCTCCGCCGCGCTGCCGCCCGCGCGCGGCCTGTAGCTCTGACTCTGAACCGGAAGGGACTGAAACCATGCCCGTACGCGTGGGAATCAACGGATTCGGTCGCATCGGCCGAAACGTCTTCCGCGCCGCGAAGGCGAAGGAAACGGACATCGAGTGGGTCGCGGTCAACGACCTCACCGATGCCGCGACGCTCGCCCATCTGCTCAAGTACGACTCGATCCTCGGGCCGTACAAGGGCGAGGTCCGCGCGCGCGACGGCGCGATCGACGTCGACGGCGACGAGCTGAAGGTGCTCGCCGAGAAGGACCCCGGCGCGCTGCCGTGGGGCGACCTCGGCGTCGACGTCGTGATCGAGTCGACTGGCTTCTTCACCGACCGCGACGCCGCCGCGAAGCATCTCGATGCCGGCGCGAAGAAGGTTGTGATCTCCGCGCCCGCTAAGGGCGAGGACATCACCGTCGTGCTCGGGGTGAACTTCGACCGCTACGACCGCGAGTCGCACGACGTCATCTCGAACGCCTCGTGCACGACGAACTGCCTCGCGCCGTTCGCGAAGGTCGCCCATGAGGCGGTCGGCATCAAGCACGGCCTGATGACCACGATCCACGCCTACACCGCGGACCAGCGGCTGCAGGATGCGCCGCATTCGGACCTGCGCCGCGCCCGTGCCGCGGCCGCGAACCTCGTGCCGACGTCGACCGGCGCCGCGAAGGCTGTCGGCCTGGTGCTGCCTGAGCTCAACGGGAAGCTGCACGGCTTCGCCATCCGGGCGCCCGTGATCACCGGCTCCGTCGTGGACCTCACGTTCGAGGCCGAGCGCGAGACCAGCGTCGACGAGGTGAACGAGGCGTTCCGGTCGCGCGCCGACAAGGGCGACCTCGCCGGAATCCTCCAGTACACCGAGGACCCGATCGTCTCCACGGACATCGTCGGCAACCCGTACTCGTCGATCGTCGACGGCTTGCTGACGAGCGTCATCGACGGCACGCTGGTCAAGGTCGTGAGCTGGTACGACAACGAGTGGGGCTACTCGAACCGCGTGGTCGACGTCGTCCAGCGGGTGTTGTGAGGACGATCGACGACGTCGACGTCGCCGGCCGGCGCGTGCTCGCGCGGGTCGACTTCAACGTGCCGCTCGACGACGAAGGCCGGATCACGGATGACACGCGCATCCGCGCGGCGCTGCCGACGCTCGAGGAGCTGCGCGGCCGCGACGCGGACCGGCTCGTGCTGCTCGCGCACCTCGACAGGCCGAAGGGACCCGACCCGCGTTACTCGCTGCGGCCGGTCGCGCAGCGGCTGAGCGAGCTGCTGGGCGCCGACGTCGCGCTGGCCGAGGATCCCGAGGCGGTCGCCGGCGAGGAGATCACGATGATCGAGAACGTGCGCTTCTTCGACGGCGAGACGCGCGACGACGAGGCGCTCGCCCGCCGCTACGCCGCAACGGGTGACGTGTTCGTCAACGACGCGTTCGGCGCCGCTCACCGCGCTCATGCCTCGACCCATGCGGTCGCGAAGCTGCTGCCCGCCGCGGCTGGGCGGCTGCTGCAGCGTGAGGTCGAGACGTTGCGCCGGATCCTCGAACGGCCGCAACGGCCGCTCGTCACGATCGTCGGCGGCGCGAAGGTGACCGACAAGATCGACGTCCTCGACGTGTTCCTCGACCGCGCCGACACGGTGCTGATCGGCGGCGCGATGTGCTTCCCGTTCTTCCGCGCCCAGGGACACGAGGTCGGCAACTCGCTGTGCGAGGAGGAGGGCCTGGAGCCGGCGCGGCGCGTGCTCGCCGAGGACGACGGCAAGCTGCGGCTGCCGGTCGACCTGCGCCTGGGCCGCGCGTTCGACGCGGCGACCGAGACGCGCGAGCTGGACGGCGTAGACGTGCCGGAGGGATGGATGGGCCTGGACATCGGCCCGCGGACGGCGCGCGAGTACGGCGAGGTCATCGCTGCCGCGGGCACCGTGTTCTGGAACGGGCCGATGGGCGCGTTCGAGCTCGAGCCGTTCGCGGCCGGCACGCGAGCCCTGGCTGAGGCGGTCGCGGACGCTCCCGGCACGACGGTCGTCGGCGGCGGCGACAGCGCGGCGGCGCTGCGCAAGTTCGGGCTCGACGAGCGGGTCACGCACCTGTCGACCGGCGGCGGCGCGGCGCTGGAGTTGCTCGAGGGCAAGCCGCTGCCCGGGGTGGAGGTGCTGGCATGAGCCGCACGCCGCTGATCGCCGGCAACTGGAAGATGCACAAGACGATCGCCGAGGCCGAGGCGTTCGTGCAGGCGCTGCTCCCGCGCGTGTCGACGGCGGACCACGCCGACGTCGGCGTGTGCGTGCCCTTCACCGCGCTGCAGGCGGTCGTGGAGTCGGTGCGCGGATCGCGTGTCGAGGTCTACGCCCAGAACATGCATCACGAGGCAGAGGGCGCGTTTACCGGCGAGGTTTCGCCGCAGATGCTCACCGAGCTGGACGTCCACGGCACCGTGCTCGGCCACTCCGAGCGGCGGCAGCTGTTCGGCGAGACCGACAAGGCGCTCGCGCTGAAGGTGCCGGCCGCGCTAGCCGCGGGCCTCAAGCCGATCCTGTGCGTCGGCGAGACCGAGGACGAGCGCGAGAACGACGAGACCGAGCGGCGCCTGCGTCATCAGGTCCAGGAGGGCCTCGAGAAGGTTGAAACAGAGCGCCTCGGCGACGTCGTCATCGCCTACGAGCCGATCTGGGCGATCGGGACCGGGAAGGTCGCGACACCCGACCAGGCGCAGGAGGCGATCGCGTTCGTCCGCGCGTTGGTCGCCGACCGCTCGCCCGAGCAGGCGCAGCGGGCGCGCATCCTCTATGGCGGGTCCGTCAGCCCGGACAACGCGGCGGAGCTGCTTGCGCTGCCCGACGTCGACGGCGCCCTCGTCGGCGGCGCGTCGCTCGACGTCGCCAAGTTCACGACGATCGTCGAGGCCGCCCCGCGGTGACCGCGACGTTCCCCTGCTGCGCGCTCGTGATCCTCGACGGCTGGGGACTCGCGCCGCCGGGGCCGGGCAATGCCGTCGACCTCGCCGCGACGCCCGTCTTCGACGACCTCTGGGCGCGCTACCCGCACGGACAGCTCGACGCGTCAGGCCCCGCTGTCGGCCTGCCGGAGGGCCAGATGGGAAACAGCGAGGTCGGTCACCTCAACCTCGGCGCGGGCGCGGTCGTCAAGCAGGATTTGACGAGAATCGACGAGGCGGTCGAGAACGGGACGCTGGCCGAGACCGAGGCGTTGCGAGCCGCGATGGCCGGCTGCGAGCGCGTGCACCTGATCGGGCTCGTCAGCGACGGGGGCGTGCACTCGAGCATGCGCCACCTGCGGGCGCTCATCGAGCTCGGGACGGAGCTGGGTGTTCCCGAACTGGTGGTCCACGCGTTCACCGACGGCCGCGACACCTCGCCGACGTCGGGGGCCGAGCACCTCGACACCGTCGAGCAGTGGTGCGCCGAGGCGGGCAACGCGCGTATCGCCTCGGTGATCGGGCGCTACTTCGCGATGGACCGCGACCAGCGCTGGGACCGCACCCAGCGCGCCATGGAGCTGCTCGTCGAGGGCCGCGCGCCGTACGACGTCGGCCGGGCGCCGGACGCGTGTCGCGCGGCGTACGAGCGCGACCCGCGCGGCGACGAGTTCATCGAGCCGACGCTCGTCGGCGAAGAGGCGCGGATCCGGCCGCAGGACTCCGTCATCGCGTTCAACTTCAGGCCCGACCGGATGCGGCAATTGAGTGAGCGGCTCGCGCCGCTCGTCGCCCGCTACACGACGCTGACCGAATACGACGAGGACTGGGACCTGCCGGTCGCGTTCCCGCCGCTGCGCCCCGAGACCACGCTTCCGAAGGTCATCGCCGAAACCGGTGGCCGGCAGCTGCACGTCGCCGAGACCGAGAAGTACCCGCATGTCACGTACTTCTTCGGTGGCGGCGAGGAGGACCCGGTCGGCGGCGAGCGGCGCGAGCTCGTGCCGTCGCCGCGCGACGTCCCCACCTACGACCACAAGCCCGAGATGAGCGCCCCGGAGGCCGCCGACGCGTTCGTCGGCGCCTGGCACGAGGACGACTTCCGCTTCGCGATCATAAACTTCGCGAACCCCGACATGGTCGGCCACACGGGCGTGATCCCGGCCGCGGTCAAGGCCGTCGAGACGGTCGACGCCTGCCTCGGCCGGGTCGTCGGGGCGGTCCAGGGGAGCGGCGGCGTGCTGATCGTCACCGCCGATCACGGGAACGCCGACGAGATGCTCGAGCCCGACGGCTCGCCCGACACCGCGCACTCGCTCAACCCTGTTCCGCTGGTCATCACGGCCGCGGGGATCGCCGTCAGGGAGGGCGGGGTGCTCGCAGACGTCGCGCCGACGGTGCTGGAGCTGCTCGGCATCGAGCAACCGCCCGCCATGACGGGCCGGTCGCTGATCGCCTCTACCTAGACTGGCGCGCATGAAGCGTCGCGGCCGCCGGGGCCTGATCGCGCCGACGCTCGCCGGCTTCGGGCTGGCGATGGCGCTGGTGGCGGCGGTCTTCGTCGTCTTCGTGCTCGCGATCGACAAGCAGAACGAGGACGCGGCCAATGCTCGCCGGACGCAGCGGGTCCTCACGACCGTAAACGAGATCGACGCGACCGTGTTCAGCCTCCAGGCCGCGGTTCAGGCCCGGCTGCTCACCGGTGACGAGCGCAACATCGGCGCCTACATCGTCGCGCGCGGGCGGCTACCCGGCGCGCTGGCGCAACTCCAATCGCTGGTGCGCGAACCGCAGCAGGTGCGTCGTGCAGAAGCGATCGCGCGGCGGGTGACGTCGTACCGCGACGGGCTTGCGACGCAGCTCGCCAATCTCCCGTTGCCCGCCCCGCGCGGTCGCGTCATATCGCTGCTGACGACGAGCAAGCTGATCCTCGACGATCTCCGTCGCCGCTTCGAGGAGTTCCGGCGGGCCGCGGACGCGATCGCCGAGTCCTTCCGCGAGGAGGCGGACCTGGCCGGGGACCGGGCGGTCGCGATCGCTGTCGGCGGGCTCGTGCTGACTGTCGCGCTGCTGGCTGCGCTCGCCGCCTACACGCTCAGTCGCATCCTGCGGCCGGTGCGCAGCGTCACGATCGCCTCCGGTGAGCTGGCCGCCGGTCATCGCGATGCGCGCGTACCGGTTACCGGCAGAGGTGAGATCGCGCAGCTTGCGGAGGCCTTCAACACGATGGCCGACGCACTCGTGGAGCGCGAGCGCGAGCTTTGGGTCGCGCGCCAGCGGGCCGAGGAGGCCTCGCGGATGAAGTCGTCCTTCCTGGCCAACATGAGCCACGAGATCCGCACACCGCTGAACGGCGTGATGGGCATGACCGAGCTGCTGCTCGACACCGCCCTGGACGCCGAGCAGCGCGAGTACGCGCAGACCGCGCTTGCGTCCGGTGAGCAGCTGCTGCTCGTGATCAACGACATCCTCGACCTGTCGAAGATCGAGGCCGGCCGCCTGCGCATCGACGCGCACGACTTCGACCTGCGCGAGACCGTCGAGAGCGCCGCAGACCTTGTCGCGGGGGCCGCGCACGCGAAGGGGGTGGAGCTCACGGTGTTCGTGGCAGACGACGTCCCACGCGCTCTGCGCGGCGACCGTGCCCGTGTCGCACAGGTCCTGACCAACCTGCTCTCGAACGCCGTCAAGTTCACGCCCGAGGGGGAAGTGGACGTGGAGGCCCGCCTTGAGGACGGTGCCCAGACCGCGGTGCGCTTCGCCGTGCGGGACACCGGCATCGGGATCCAGCCCGACCTGCTCGAGCGGCTGTTCGAGCCCTTCACGCAGGCCGATGCTTCGACGACCCGCGAGTACGGCGGCAGCGGCCTCGGCCTCGCGATCAGCCGCCAGCTCGTCGACCTGATGGGCGGGCGCATCGAGGCGGCGAGCACGCCCGGTCGCGGCAGCACGTTCTCGTTCTGCATCCCGTTCGGGCCGGCGCTGTCCGAGCCCGTGGTCCCGGGGCCCCGGCCGGAGCTGCGCGGCCTGCGCATCCTCGTCGTGGACGACAACGCCACCAACCTGCGCATCCTCGAGGCATACGTCTCCTCGTGGGGGATGCGCCCGACGTTGGTGACGAGCGGGCGCGCGGCGCTCGAGGCGATGGAGGACGGTGCCGAGCGCGGCGAGCCGTTCGACGTCGCGATCCTCGACTTCAACATGCCGCGGATGGACGGTGTGGAGCTGGCTGAACGGATCGCAGCTACCCCGGCGCTGCGCACGACGCGCCTGATCATGCTGGGGTCGTCGGCCGCCGGCCACGAGGGGGCGCGTGCCGCCGGCGTGCTCGAGCTGCTGACCAAGCCGGTGCGCCAGTCCCGTCTCTACGATGCGATCGCCACCGCGATGCAGGGTGACCCGCGCAGCCAGGGGCCCGAGGACGTACCTGCGCGCCCCGGCGACCGCAGGCCGATGGCGGGTGCACTCGTCCTGATCGCGGAGGACCAGGACGTGAACCTGCTGCTCGTCGACCGCATGCTGGAGCGCCGCGGGCATCGCCGGGTGGCCGCCGCGACGGGGCTCGAGGTGCTCGACGTGCTGGAGCACGAGGACGTCGACCTTGTGTTCATGGACTGCCAGATGCCGGAGCTCGACGGCTACGAGGCCACGCGGAGGATCCGCGCGCGCGAGGAGGCGATCGGCTCGCCGCGCCTGCCGATCGTGGCGATGACGGCCCATGCGATGGCTGGGGACCGGGAGCGCTGCCTGGCGTGCGGGATGGACGACTACCTCGCCAAGCCGCTGCGCGCGGAGGAACTCGACGCCGTCCTGGCGCGCTGGCTCCCGCCGTCGGGAGACGGCGACGAGAGCGACACGATCGACGAGGAGCGCTTCGGCGAGCTCGAGCGTGACTTCCCGCCGGAGGTCGTCCGCGAGGTCGTCGGCTCATTCCTGAACACGACCGGGGAGCTCGTCGACCAGATCGCGGCCGCGGCGGGCAGCGGCGATGCCGCGGGCGCGGCCGAGGTGGCACACCGTCTTCGGGGCGGATGTCTCGCCGTCGGCGCCGGCGCACTGACGCGGGCGTGCAGCGCGCTGGAAGAGCTGACGCGCGACGGCGGCACCGAGGTCGGGCCGGCCGCCGCACGCGTGGCGAGCGCGTGGCAGGCCACCGAGCCCCTGCTGCGGCGCCGGATCAGCTAGCCCGCGCGGCCGGCGCGCGCGCCTGCAGCCACGCGGCCAGCTCGGGGATCAGCCGCGGGTCGATCGTGTGGCCCATCGGCGACTCCAGGAACCGCACGTCGAGGCCCGCCGCGGAGAGCGTGCGGGCGGCGTCGCGGCCGAAGTCGACCGCGATCACCGGGTCGAGCGAGCCGTGGGTCATCAGCACCGGGAGGCGCTCGTGCGTTGACAGGTCGGGCTCCCAGCCGGGGACGCTCGGGATGAAGCCGCTCATCGCCATGACGCCGGCCGGCCGCGGCCGGCCCGGCGTCAACCCGACCGCGTAGGACATGACCGCGCCCTGCGAGAAGCCGCCCACGACCGTGCGGTCCCAGTCGAGCTCGGGATCGGCGTCGAGCTCCGCGCCGATTGCGGCTAGCGCGGCGACAGAACGTGTCAGGGTCGGGGTAGCCGACGCGCTGGACCACGTACCAATGGCGGCCGCCCGGCGGCAGGCTGAGTGGCCCGCCGAGCGTGATTCCCCGCAGGCGACGCTCGGGATCGAGCACGTCGAAGAGCCCGAACAGGTCGTGCTCGTCGGCACCGCGCCCGTGCAGCAGCACGAGCGTGCCGGCCGGCTCGGACGCGGCGGGCCGCTCGAGGCGGGCGAGGCCGTTCATGACGTGCAGCCTACGGATCACGCTGCTACTGTCGTTGCACGGTCAAACAATGTCGGCGACCCCTCTAACCACCGCGGGCACGACCCCGCTCTCGGATCGCGAGCTGCGGGCGTGGCGGGGGATGCTCCGGGTCCACGCCTCGCTGTGGAAGTCGCTGGAGGCCGACCTCGAGGCCGCGCACGGGCTACCGCTGAGCTCCTTCGAGGTGCTGATGTTCCTCGCGGACGCCGAGGATGAGCGGATGCGGATGTGCGACCTGGCCACCTCGGTCGTGCTCAGCCGCAGCGGCCTCACGCGGCTGGTCGACCGGCTGGAGCGTGACGGCCTGCTCACGCGCGAGGCCTGCAAGGCAGACGCGCGCGGCGCCTACGCCAAGCTCACGCCTGCCGGGCGCCGCAAGCTCGACATCGCCCGCGAGGTCTACCTCGACGGTGTCCGCGAACGCTTTCTCGGTCGCCTCTCCGGCGACGAGCAGGAGCTGCTCGGCGACCTCTGGGAGCGCGTCCTTCCCGACGCGCATGCGCCCGGCCCGGCCTGCGGCGCCGATGGAGCCCGCTGAGCCGCCGTTCCAGGTCCTGACGCGAGACCCAGGCTCGCGAGCGCGAGCCGGGCTTTTGCGTACTGCGCATGGGGACGTGCGCACGCCGGCGTTCGTGCCGCTCGCGACGAAGGGCTCCGTCCGCGGGCTAGTGCCCGAGGAAGTGCGCGGTCTCGGCTACGACATCGTCCTCGGGAACACCTTCCACCTCTTCCTCGACCCGGGCCATGAGTTGATCGGCCGCTTCGGCGGGCTGCACGAGTTCATGGGCTGGAAGCACCCGATCGTCACCGACTCCGGCGGCTTCCAGGTGTTCTCGATGGGGCATGGCACCGTCGCCGACGAGGTCAAGGGCCGCTCGTCGCACGGCGCCGAGCGCCGGGGCAAGGTGCTGGCGATCGAAGAGGAGGGGGTGCGGTTTCGCTCCTATCTCGACGGCTCGGAGCGCTTCATGAGCCCCGAGATCTCGATGGAGGTCCAGGCCGCGCTCGGGTCCGACCTCGCGCTCGTCTTCGACGAGTGCACGCCGTTCCACGTCGACCGCGACTACACCGCCCGCTCGACGGAGCGGACCCACCGCTGGCTCGCGCGGTGCCTGGAGTGGCACGACCGACACGGTCCCGAGGGCCAGCTCGTCTTCGGCATCGTCCAGGGCGGCGTGCACCAGGACCTGCGGGTGGAGTCCGCTCAGACCATCGCTGCCGCGCCGTGTGACGGGGTCGCGATCGGCGGGTCGCTCGGCGCGGAGAAGGACCAGATGTACGAGGTCGTCGAGTGGACAGTCGCCGCGCTCCCGGAAGAGCGCCCGCGTCACCTCCTCGGCATCGGCGAGATCGACGACCTGATCCGTGGAGTCGAGCTCGGTATCGACACGTTCGACTGCGCGATGCCGACGCGTCTCGGCAGGCACGGAATGGCGCTGGTGCCGGACCCCGCCAACCGCTGGCGCGTCGATTTGACACAGGCGCGTTTCCGCGACGCGGACGAGCCCGTCCTGGAGGGCTGCACGTGCCCGTGCTGCGCCGCGGGGTTCACGCGCGGCTACCTGCGCTACCTCGTCCACGCGCGCGAGCTCACCGGCCTGCGGCTGCTCACGCTGCACAACCTCGCGTTCGTCGCGCGCCTGATGACGCGGCTGCGCGAGGCGATCGCGGCCGGGACGCTCGCCGACGAAGCCGCCGCGCTGCGCGCGGGCGCCGCTCCTTAGCGCTCGGCCCGCGACGGGAGCGTCGCGCCGGGCGTCGCTTCGGACCCGGCGACGTCCGCAGCGATCCGCACCGCGTCCGCGGTCTCGGGGCGGCGGCGCAGCCCCCACTCCACGACCGGCTGAAAGATCCCGCGGCCGACGAGCGCGGCACGCACCCAGCCCGGCGCGACGACTACCCGTGAGCGGCGCTCGATCCCGCGCACGATGGCTGCGCCGGCTCTTTCGACCGGGATCGGGGTGGCCATGAAGCGCGGGCCCTGTGCGCGCATCTTTTCCGTGGCCGGATGGGCCATGCCCTCGCGGACGAGGTCGGTCTCGATGAAGCCGAAGTACGCGCAGCCGACCGCTGTGCCCGTGTGCGCGACCTCCGAGCGCAGGCAGTCGCAGAACGCCTCGACGCCGGCCTTCGTCGCCGCATACGCCGACATCATCGGGCTGTGGATCACGGCCGCGAGCGACGCGATCGGCAGCACGTAGCCACGTCGCTCGATCACGTGCGGGAGCGTGGCGCGGACGGTGCGCCAGACGCCGAGGAGGTTGATCTCGATCGTGCGCTCGAAGTCCTCCGGCCGGATTGCGATCACCGGGGCGAACGCCGAGACACCGGCGTTGGCGATCACGACGTCGATCCCGCCGAACCGCTCGACCGTGCCGGCGACAGCTTCGTCGAGTGCGTCGACGTCGGTGACATCGGCGTAGAACGCCGCGGCTTCGGGCCCCAGCTCGGCCGCGCGCGCTTCCAGCTCCTCGGGCTCGAGGCCAACGAGCGCGACGCGCGCGCCACGCGCGCTCAGCTGCCGCGCCGCCTCCGCGCCGATGCCGCGGGCAGCACCCGTTACGAGGACGACCTTCCCCCTGACGTCGTACATGCCGCGACGTTACTGAGTGTTGTCCTGGATGAGCTGCTCGAGCTCGTCGGCGATCTGCGACGCCTGCTCGTAGACGACGTTGCGCAGGCGCACCGCACCCTCGTCGTCGGACGTGCTCACGATCACCGCCGCGGCGGCGGCGCCAGCCACGATCAGTAGGAGCAAGACCGTCAGGGCTCGTCGCGCGCCGGAGCGGCGCCGCGGCGCGGGCAGCGCGGCGGGCGGCGCGGCCGACGGGGCGTGGCGGGGCGGCAGCGGCTGGCGGGCAGCGACCGGGGCCTGCCCGTGCTGCGCGGTCGCCGGCTGCAGCGCCCGCGTCGCGCCGGTGGCGTCGAGCCGCTGGGTCATCGCCGTGGCATCGCCGATGCCGTGCGCGCCCTGATCGAGCGCGATGCGCATCGTCTCCGCGTCCTGGTGGCGGTCGCGCGGGTCGAGCGCGAGCGCGCGGTCGACCGCGGCGGCGAACTCGGGCGGCAGGCCCGTCACGATCTCGTGCAGTAACGGCGGCGCCTCGCGCTGCTGCTTCAGCGCGAGCTCGGTCAGCGACTGCGCCTCGTACGGGAGGCGGCCTGATACGAGCTGGTAGGTGACGACGCCGAGCGCGTACAGGTCCGCCCGCGGGCCGGCCTCCTCGCCGGTCGCCTGCTCCGGCGCCAGGTACGCGGCCGTCCCGAGAACAGAGCCGACCTGCGTGATCGACGACTCGTCCGCGAGGTTCTTGGCGATGCCGAAGTCCGCGACCTTCACGACTCCGCTCTCGTCCGCCCGCAGGAGGTTGCCCGGCTTCACGTCGCGATGCACGACGCCGTTGTCGTGCGCGTAGCCGAGCCCGCGGCAGGCGTGCTGCACGATCTCCAGCACCTCGTCGAGCGGGAGCCGGCCGCGGTCGCGCAGGATCTCCGCGCACGACAGGCCGACGATCCGCTCCATCACGATGTAGTAGCGGTCGCTCGCCTCGTCGAGGCCGAAGTCGAAGACCTGGACCACATTGGGATGCGCCAGCCCCGCCGCGGCCTGCGCCTCGCGGCGGAAGCGCGAGACGAACTGCGGGTCGTCGGCGAGGTGCTCCGCCAGCAGCTTGACGGCCACGTGGCGCTCGAGCCGGCGGTCGTAGGCGAGGTGGACCGTCGACATGCCGCCGAGCCCGAGGCGGTCGCCGAGCTCGTAGCGCTCCGCGATCGTGTTGGGCGGGCTCATTCCTCTTCCTCCGGGGACTGGCCGCCGGTCTCGCCGCCGGGCACCGTTTCGGGCGGCGTCGTCGTGGGAGTCGTCTCGGTCACGGTGGGTGGCGGCACGGTCACGGTGGGCGGCGGCTCGACGGTCTCGGTCGTCTCGGTCTGCGTGGGGACGGTCGTGGTCTCGACTGTCTCCGTCCGGGCGACGCAGTCCTCCGGCACCTCGCTGGCGAGCGCCTCGGTGCCGCGGCGCACACGCCTGCGCAGGCGCGGATCGACGTCCTCGGGCAGCAGTCGCGCCGCGGCCTGCAGCGCGCCGGCATCCGCGATCGCGCGCTGGCAGTCGCCTGCGGCCAGCGCGGACTTGACGGCGGATATGCGCTCCTCGAGGCGCGAGGCGTCGTCGCTCGGGATCAGATTCGAGCGGTCGCCGCAGGCCACCAGGCCCGCGGCGACTGCGCCGAGCACGAGCGCGGCGGCGAGGGAGACGAACGGGCGCACTCTCACTGACCGTACTCCAGCCGCTCGGCCAGCGACTCCGGCAGCCGCGCCGCGCGGATCGCCGCCTGGGCGCCGCCGATGTCGTACTCGGTGCGGCGCCACGAGGCGCGTTGCTCGCCGAGGTCGAGCAGCAGCCAGGCCGCCCGCGGGTCGCCGTCGCGCGGCTGCCCGACGCTCCCCGGGTTGAGCAGCCATTCACCCTCGTCGAGCGAGACCTGGTCGCCGGCGCGGCGTGGCTCGCCGGTCGCCGGCTCGCCCTCGCGACGCACGAACGAAAGCGCGACGTGGGAGTGGCCGATCAGGCAGATCCGGTGGTTCTGGATGTCCAGGCACAGGTCGGCCAGCAGCGCGCTGAGCACGTACTCCCAGATCGGGTCGCGCGGGCTGCCGTGGTAGAGGCCGACGTCGTGCGCCGCGCCCTGCGCCTCGAGGTTGCGCAGCGCCTCGAGCGCCTCGGGGCGGATGACCTCCTGCGTCCACCGCGCCGCGACGGCCGCGCCGCGCGAGAACTCGTCCAGCGAGAGGTCGCCGGTCACGCCGAGGTCGTGGTTGCCCGCGAGTACCACGGCGCAGGCGTCCATCGTCATCTCTACGCAGTCGTTCGGGTCGGCGCCATAGCCGACGAGGTCGCCGAGGCACCAGGTCTCGGCGACGCGCTCGGATTCGACGTCGGCGAGCACCGCCTCGAGCGCGTGGCGGTTCCCGTGGACGTCGGAAAGGACGGCAACCTTCATGTGGGACAGTGGGGGCCTTGGCTCGCGGGCGCTTCCGCATCCCTCTCGCCGTGCTCGCCGCCGTGGCGGTGGCAGAGGCCGCGGTACTCCTGTTGCGGCCGCGTGACGGGGTCATCGCCCCAGCCGAAGTGAGCGCCAGAGAGTACTTCAGCGCGGCCGAGCTCGACCGCGCGCGCGATTTCCGCGGCCCGCAGCTGTGGCTGTACGGGGGCGTGCTGGCGGTGGAGGGAGCGCTGCTCGTATGGCTGGTCACGCGGACACCGCGGCGGCTGCGCGGCCCGTTCCGGCGCCCGATCATGGCCGCGGCGCTGGCGGGCGCCACGCTGTCGGTCGCGTTCGACGCGGCGCCGCTGCCGCTGAAGGCGGGGATGCGCGAGCGCGCCAAGGACGTCGGCCTGGTCACGCAGTCCTGGACCGGGTGGGCCGGCGACGTCGCGAAGTCGTCGGCGATCGGCGGCCTGTTCGCGGGTGCCGGCGCGGCGATCGTCGTCGCGCTGATGCGGCGGCTGCCCCGCGGCTGGTGGGTGCCGGGCTCGGCCGTGATCGTGGCGTTCGGGGCCGCGACGGTCTACGCCGGCCCGGTCGTGCTCGATCCGCTCTTCAACGACTTCAAGAAGCTGCCGGCGGGGCAGGCTCGCAGCGACGTGCTGGAACTGGCGCAGCGTGCGGGCGTCGACGTGGGGGAGGTCTACGAAGTCGACGCCAGCCGCCGGACGACCGCCGCCAATGCCTATGTGACCGGCCTGGGCCACACGAAGCGCGTGGTGCTCTACGACACGCTGCTCGAGAACTTCGACCGCGACGAGCTGCGGCTCGTGGTGGCGCACGAGCTCGCACACGTCCATTACCGCGACGTGCCGCGCGGGCTGCTGTTCCTCGCATTCGTGGCGCCGGCCGCGCTTTGGGCGGTCGCGCTGGTCGTGCGGCGGCTCGATCGCGGCGAGGCGCCGGGGCCGCAGACGCTGCCCGCGCTGGCGCTCGCCATTGCGATCGTGGGCGCGCCGGTGACGGTTGTCTCCAACCAGCTGTCGCGCCGCATCGAGGCGCGCGCGGACTCGTTCAGCCTGCGTGCGACCGGCCTGCCCGACGCGTTCATCTCGTTCGAGCGCCGCATCGCGTTGCGCAACGTCGCCGATCCCGACCCGCCGCAATGGCGCGTCGGGCTGCTCGCCACGCATCCGCCCACGATCGAGCGGATCGGGATCGCGCGCAGCTATGCGGCTTCGAAGCCTGGGCCCTGAGGCGGTTCGCCGCTGCCCCCGTACTCGGGCAGGTTCTTGATGCCCTCGCGGGTGCGCCACTTCGAGTAGTTGTCCTCCATCGCGTCGATCAGCTCGCGCATGAAGCGCGGCGACAGGTTGACGCGCGTGACGACGACGCCCGGGATCTCGTCGTCCTCCACCTCGTGGTCCACGCGCGCGAACGTGAGCGTGAACTCGTAGTCCGAGTGGCTGACGTTCGCGAAGTTCGCGTAGTGCCCAGCCATGTGCTCGGGAGCGAAGTGGATGTTGATGTGACGCTCTTGCCCGTGTTCCTCGTCGGCCATGGGTGGCAGTATCGCAGCGTCATGCGGATCGTCGTCCTGGCCGTTGGTCGCCTGCGCCCGCCGTTCGTGGACGACGTCGGCCATTACCAGAAGCTGATCGCCGGCCTGGCCCGCGTGGAGCTCGTGGAGGTCCGCGACGACGAGCAGGTGGCGCGCCGCCTGCCCGATCGCGGGTTCGTTTCGCTGCTCACGAGCGAGGGGGAGTCGATGGACTCGGTCGCGTTCAGCCGCTGGATCGAGGCCCGCCGCCAGGCCGGGCGCGACCTCTGGTTCGTCATCGGCGGGCCGCACGGGGCCGAGCTCCCGCATTGCGACCACAAGCTCAGTCTTGGCCCGATCACGCTTCCCCATCAGCTGGCACGCGTCGTGCTGCTCGAGCAGATCTTCCGGGCGCACAAGATCCTGGCCGGCGAGCCGTACCACTATTGAGAGCCGCGATTACGATGGCCCGCGGATGAGCGTCGCCGACTTACGCGCTGCCCTCGACCGCGCGGTCGGTGGGTTGTCGGATGTGGCCGTGGAGCCCACGCTCGAGCGGCCCAAGCAGGCTGGTCACGGGGATTTCGCGACGAACGCGGCGCTGCTTTTGACGAAGTCGCTGGGCCGACCGCCGCGCGAGATCGCCGACGAGCTCGCGGCGCGGCTGCGCGAGGACCTCGGCGCCACGCTCGAACAGGTCGAGGTAGCCGGCCCGGGCTTCCTGAACCTGTTCCTGGCGGATGCTTGGTTCGCCGGCGCGCTCGACCGGTTGCAGGTGGCGCCGCGCCCGTCGCGGGGCGCAAAGGCCGACGTCGAGTTCGTGTCGGCGAACCCGACCGGGCCGCTGCACCTCGGGCACGCGCGCAACGGCGCGTTCGGCGACGCGCTGGCGCGCCTGCTCGCGTTCGACGGCTGGGACGTGACGCGCGAGTACTACGTCAATGACTACGGCAGCCAGGTCGTGAACTTCGCGAAGTCGGTGCAGGCGCGGGCACGCGGCGAGGAGGTGCCGGAAGACGGCTATCAGGGTGCCTATGTGACCGAGCTGGCCGCCGGGATCGAGGGCGCGGAGGCGATGGACCTCGAGCAGCTGGGGCGGATCGCCGTCGAGCGGATGCTCGAGCGCATCCGCGCGTCGCTCGAGGCCTTCAGGGTGCACCACGACGTGTGGTTCTCTGAGCGCAGCCTTCACGAGGGCTCGCCGTCGGAGCTCGACCATGCGCTCGACGTGCTGCGCGAGCAGGGGCGGCTCTACGACAACGACGGCGCGCTCTGGGCGCGGACGACGGACTTCGGCGACGACAAGGACCGCGTGGTTGTGCGTTCCTCCGGTGAGCACACCTACTTCGGCTCCGACATCGCCTACGCGGTGAACATGCGCGAGCGCGGTTTCGCGCGCATGATCAAGGTGTGGGGCGCCGACCACCACGGCTACGTGGTGCGCAACAAGGCTTCCTACGAGGCGCTCGGAGGCGACCCGGACGACCTCGAGCTGCTGATCATGCAGTTCGTGCATCTAGCCGAGGGCGGCTCGATGTCGAAGCGCACGGGGTCGTTCGAGACGCTCGACGACCTCGTCGAGGCGGTCGGCGTCGACGCGGCGCGCTGGTTCCTGCTCAACCGCTCGCACGACACGACGATCGAGTTCGACCTCGATCTGGCAAAGCAGGAGAGCAGCGAGAACCCCGTCTACTACGTCCAGTACGCGCATGCGCGGATCGCGTCGGTGCGGCGCAAGGCGGGGGAGGAGCGTGTGGCGAGGGCGCTCCGTGCAGGCGCCCGCGGCGGGCTGCCGGCGCTGCACCCCTCGGAGCGTGCGCTCGTGTTGAAGCTGCTCGTGTTCGGCGACGAGGCGGCCGAGGCGGCCGAGCGCCGCGCCCCGCACCGGATCTCCGCCTACGCGCTCGAGCTCGCGCAGGCGTTCACGGCCTTCTACCGCGACTGCCTGGTGGTCGGCGCCGAGCCGGAGCCGCTGGAGTCGTTCCGGCTCGCGCTGTGCGCGGCGTCGCAGGAGGTGCTTGCGCGCTCGCTCGAATTCCTCGGGGTCAGCGCGCCCGACGAGATGTAGCGGCGCCCGGCGGGTAGCCCGCGGGCATGAGCGACCAAGACGAGCAGGCCGAGACCCCTCCGGGGTACGCGGACCGCGACGACGAGCCCGAGACGCCGCAGACCGGCGGCGCGGCGGCCGACGCGCCCCAGGGCGGCGAGCATTACGGCGAGGCGCCGCTGGGCGAGCAGGACGAGGACTGAGCGAGAGCTTGGGCTGCGAAGGTGTGAATAGTTCCCACTCGCGCAGCCCAGGCGTGGCGGAGCTCCGCGCGGGTGTGCTCGGCGCACCGTCGTTTGCCGTCGGCACCGAGGGAGGGAGTCGTGTGGCGGAGTGGCTCCTCCGTGACCGTTGGCGTGGCTGGCCCTCCCTCGGTGCCGGCCGTAAGCGCAGGCGTGCCGGTGGGCTCGAGCGGCGCGCCGCCACCTTTGGGCTGCGGACGTGTGAATAGTTGCCACTACCGCAGCCCGCGCTAGCGCTCGGCCCAGTCTACGAGCGGGTCTAGGCCGAGCGAGTCGAGCAGCTCGCGGGCCTCGGCCGCGAGGCGTGTCATTTCGTGGCGGAACACGAGGACGCCGATGACAATCAGAAGCGCGCCGCTGAAGACCGTGATCACCGTGTAGTGGTCGCGCAGCCAGCGGAACGCGCCGGCGAAGCGGTCGAACGCGACCGCCGAGAGCAGGAACGGGATCGCCAGGCCGGCGGAGTAGAACGCCAGCAGGAACGCGCCGCCGGCGACCCCGTCGCGACCCGCGGCGGCGGTGAGGATCGCTCCCAGGATCGGGCCGGTGCAGGGAGTCCAGGCGACGGCGAACGCCGCGCCGGCGACCACGGGGCCGCCGCTGCCCGCGCGCCGGATCAGCGCCTCGGGACGGAAGTCGCGGTTGAGCACCGTGACGAACGGCGTCAGAACGAAGAACGCCCCGAGCGCGATCAGCAGGATCCCAGCGACCTCCTCGATCGTGCGCCGCTCCTCCTTGAGCGGGGCGCTGAGCCCCGTCGCGAACATGCCGAGCGCGATGAAGATCGCGCTGAACGAGAGGCAGAAGATGATCGCCGGCCCGAGGATCGCGCGACGGTCGCCGGCCTCGTGCGCGGCGGACCCGCTGATCGCGGACAAGTAGCCGGGGACGAGCGGCAGGACGCAGGGAGAGACGAACGACAGCGCGCCGGCCGCGAAGGCCGCGAAGACGGTTACATCGACCTGGTCGGCAGCGAGGATCACGGGTCGTAGCGGGCGAGGTCTTCGTCCAGCCGGCGTTCGTCGGCAGGGCTGATCGCGGCGGCCGGCGTTGCGATCGCGGCCTCGCGCGGACGCCGCCGCCAGCGCGGGATCAGCAGCGCCAGCACCGCGATCATCAGCGCGGCGACGGCGGCCGGGACCAGGTAGGCGGCGAGGCCGATGCCGTCGTCACCCGGGAGCGCGAGGACGTTGCGCCCGTACTCCGCGACAAGCCGGTCCTTGATCTGCTCCTTCGTCAGGCCGCGATCGATCAGGCGCCGGATCTGCGCCTTCTGCGCTTCGGCCTGCGGCGACTCGGCGACGTTCAGCGGCACGTTGCACGAGACGCACATCACCTCGTCCTCGATGTCGGTGAACGTCGCGCGCGGGGTGGCGGCCGCGGCGGCGACGGGGGTCGCGAGCGCCAGCAGCGCGGCGGCGAGGGCGGCGCGCCTCATGCGCGGGCGCTGCGCAGCGCGCGGTCGAGGAAGTCGGCGGGGATCTGGCCGCGGTAGAGCGCCACGACGCGGCCCTCGCGGTCGAGGACGAACGTCTCGGGGAGGCCGTGCGTGCCGTACTCGTCTGCGAGCTTCTTGCCGACGTCACGCACGGACGGGTAGCGGATGCCGACCTCGCGCGCGAACGCGCGCGAATCCTCCGCCGCGTCGTCGTAGGTGGCGCCGAGCACGGTGCCCGCGCCGTCCTTCACGAGTTGCTCGTGCGCGCGCTGAAGCGCGGGCGCCTCGTCGCGGCACGGCTCGCACCAAGAGGCCCAGAAGTTGAGGACGACGACCTTGCCGCGCAGGTCGGCCAAGGACGTGGTGCCGCCGCCGTCGAGCCGCGGGCGCTCGATCGACGTGCCCGGCGCGGCGGGCCGCTCGCCGCGCTTGACGGCCGCATCGAGCGTCTCGTCGTCGCCCTGCGCGACGAGCCCGTACGCCAGCAGCGCCACCAGCGCGGCGGCGAGCACGGTGACGATCGCGGTCATGGCGGGGGGCCGGATCACCCGTCAAGCGTAGTAGCGGGGGGCCCTGCGCCCGGCGCTACGATTCACCGCCGCGCGGGTGTAGCTCAGTTGGTAGAGCGCCAGCTTCCCAAGCTGGAGGTCGCGGGTTCGATCCCCGTCGCCCGCTTCCCGCCGTTGCTCAGCTGTCCAATCCTGCGGCGCTGACGGTTGACTCGCGGTCGGGGTTACCGCTGGCTACAGTCATCCGCGCTTGAGCCGCCGCACGTATCTGCTCGCGGCC
This sequence comes from uncultured Conexibacteraceae bacterium, assembly GCA_963832195.1. Taxonomy (GTDB): domain Bacteria; phylum Actinomycetota; class Thermoleophilia; order Solirubrobacterales; family Solirubrobacteraceae; genus Baekduia. The sequence continues at coordinate 155,824 of CAWHTH010000002.1, read as the reverse complement.
GCCGTTGCGGCGGGCGCCGCCGCCGCTTCCTACCTGCTGCTCGTCCGCTGGGGGCCCGGTTTCCGCTTCGATGGCGACACCACGCGCTGGATCCTGCGCGCGGACTTGGAGCGCGATGGCGAGACGGTGAGGCGGCTCGGCGGCGCGTTCGCCACTGTGCTGCTCGGCGCGGTCCTGCTCGCGTACGCACATCGGTTTCGCGGCCGGCGTGTCACCGCGAGCGCTGCGGTCGTGCTGCTCGGCGCCAACGCCACCACTCAGGTGCTCAAGCCACTGCTCGCCACGTCCCGGGACCGGCCGTATTTCGAAGATCAGTTCCCGCACGACACGTTCCCGAGCGGCCACGCCACCGGCGCGATGGCTGTGGCGCTCGTGGCGTTGCTCGTTGCGCCACACAGCCGCACGCGGGTGGTGGCAGCGGTCGGCCTGACATACGCGCTGCTCGTCGGCGCAGCAGCGATCCTCTCGGCCGACCACTTCCCGAGCGACGTGCTCGGTGGCTTCGCCGTCGCAGCGGCATGGGCGGCGCTGGGCGCCGCAGCGCTCGCACGGCCGGGCGCCATCACGACACCGCGCTGACGAGCGCGCCGATGCCGGAGAGCGCGAGCACCGCGAGCACGAGCGTCTCGTGCCGGTCGGGGTGCAGCCGGGCCAGCAGTGGCCGGCCCGCCAACTGACCGACGACCATCGCGGCCGCCAGCACCCCGATCCGCGGCGGAAGATCGAACGTCCCGGCCGCGAGCAGCGCGATCGTGCCGCCGATCCCGGTGAGCACGAAGAGGACGGCGAGCGTGTCGCGCGCGACCAGCGGTGGGGTGCGCGCGGCGAGCAGGCGCACGACGAGCGGCGGGCCGTTGACGCCGGTCGTCGTCGTCAGGGCCCCGCAGATCAGCCCGGCGGCCGCGGTCACCGGGTCGCCGAAGGCGACCGTGCGCGGCGCACCGGTCGGAGCGGGCGTTCGGGCGCGCAGCGCGACGGCGCCGAGCACCGCCACCCCGACGAGCGCCTCGATCCAGCGGTCGGGGAGCTCCCCAAGCGCGACCGCGCCGGTGGGCAGGCCCGGAAGCGCCCAGGCGGCGAGCGCGCTCACGGCGCGCCTGTCGGGCTGCGGCCGGCGCCCCTCGCCCGCCAGCACGAGCAGCGAGAGCGCGGTCCCGAGCATCGCGATCGCGGTGACGGTCTCCGCGGCGCCGTGGGCGGCGACGAGCGCGGGCGCGGCCACGAGCGCGAACCCGAACCCGCTGACCGACTGCAGCGCCGCGCCGAGCGCAACCCCGACGATCGCGACGATCTCCACCCGCGCATCCCACCACGCCAACCCTCGAGGGGTCTGACCCCTTTGGAGGGTTGGATGTGTGGTACAGAACCAGTATCATTCGTACCATGTCCGCCACGCCGCTTCCCGCGCCGGACGAGGTTCCGGCCCTCATTCCGGCCCGCGACTCCGTCGTCTGGCGCTATGCCGGCGACGCGCGACTGCTCACGACGGCCGGCTACGCGCTGCTGCTCCAGGTCGCCCACCCGACGGTCGGGGCCGGCGTCAGCGAGCACTCGAACTTCAAGGCCGACCCGTGGGGGCGTCTCTTCCGGACGCTCGACTACTCGTACTCGATGGTCTACGGCGGCCCGCGGCTCGCCGGCGAGATCGGCGCGCGCGTCTTCGAGATGCACAAGCCGATCCGCGGCAAGAAGCCGAACGGCGAGCCCTACCACGCGCTCGAGCCCGACTCGTACGCGTGGGTGCACGCCACGCTCGCAGAGGCAATCGTCAGCGGCAACCGGCTCTTCGGCCGCCCGCTCGAGGCGAGCGAGGAACACGATTTCTGGCGCGATTGGCGGCGCATGGGCCGCGTTGTCGGTGTCCGTGACGGCGAGCTCCCCGAGACGTGGGACGAGTTCCGGCAGTACTTCGAGAGCGTCGTGAACGAGAGGCTGGAGCACACCGACGCCGTCCGCGACGTGCTCGACTCGCTGCGAGATCCCGCCCGGCCGCCCGTGCCGCGGCTGCCCGAAACCGCGTGGCGCGTCGCCCGGTTCCCGGCCGCCCGCGCGATGCCGCTCGTGACCGCCGGCTTGCTGGCTCCCATTTTGAGAGAGCGTTTCGGCCTGCCCTGGGGCCGCGGCCACGAGCAGCGCTTCCGCGCGCTCGCCGCCGCTTCGCGCGCAACGACCCCGCTGCTGCCGCGCTCGCTGCGCAACTGTGGGCCTGCCTACCTGCGCTGGCGCCGCGAGGCGCTCGAGCGCGGCGACGTCGCGCGCGGCGCGAAGCTCGCCCCGGCGGCGTAGGCGATGCAGCCCGCGGTCGCATCGCTGTTCGCGCCTCAGGCGCCAGCGCCGTCCGACGCCATCAGCGACCGCATCCTCGACGCCGCGCTGTCGCTGAGCGCGGCTTCAGGCGTGCACAACCTGACGATGGACGACGTCGCCCGGCGCGCCGGCGTCGGCCGCATGACCGTCTACCGCCGCTTCGGCGACAAGGCGCGGCTCGTGAGCGCACTCGAGACGCGCGAGGCGCAGCGCTGTATCGCCGCGCTCGATGCCGCCGCGCCCGCCGACGCCCCGATCGTCGACCAGGTCGCCGAGGGCTTCGTCACGAGCCTGCGGCTCGCGCGCGAGCACCCGCTGCTGAACCGGCTCGCGCGCCACGAGCCGGAGAGCGTCCTCGACGCAGCCAACGCCGGCGGGCTCTTCGTGCTCGCGCGGGCGTTCGCCGCGCAGCGGTTGCGCGCGGCGCACAGCGCGGGCGTCGTCGGGGCGATCGACTTCGACGCAGCCGCCGAGCTGCTCGTACGGCTCTGCGTGAGCTTCGTCCTGATCCAGGACACGGTGCTCCCCGTCGACGACGAGCAGCGCCTGCGCGAAGTCGCACGCGGCCTCATCGCGCCGGTCCTCGGTGCGTAATAGGTTTGGCACGGCATCAAGCAAGCAAGGAGTCGCGATGGTTGCGCGAGTGACGCATGTGCGTGTCAAGCCCCAGGACGTGGCGGAGTCGGTGAAGCTGTTCGACGAGTCCGTCGTCCCTGCCGCTCGCGAGGAGGCCGGCTTCATGGGCACGCTGCTGCTGACGAGGGAAGACGGCCGGGGCATCGCGATCGACCTCTGCGACACCCTCGAGAACCTGCGCGAGAACGAGCGTAACGGCTTCTACCAGACACAGATCGCGAAGTTCGCGGACCGGATCATCGAGCACCCGACGCGCGAGTTCTACGAGGTCTCCGTCGCAAAGGGCGTGCGCGGCGGGCTCGAGCTGCTCGAGCAGGCTTAATTCAAGTGAGCAGTGCGAGCGTCGCCGCGTGCGCGCGGTCGACGAGCTTGGGCAGAGCGGTGGCTCCGCTCGTGCGCAGGCATTCGCGGACGAGCTCGTCCATGCCGCCGGTGTGGAGCAGGAACAGGTCGTCGGGCAGCTTCGGAAGCGACGGGTCCTGACGGCGGCCGAGCTCGTACGCGCGCTTGGTGCGCTCCGAGAACAGCGCCGGCGTTTCTGAAGCGGTCAGTCGCGTGCGCAAGATCGGCGCGGAGCACCCGTTCAAGCACGCATGACCCACTTCCGCCGCCTGGCGCCCGTGTTCGCGGTCGCGCTCGCAGCCCTGATCACACCCTCGCTCGCCTCGGCCGCCTGCCCCGAAGGCACGACCTGCGAGGACGCCTACTTCGAGTCCGGCGACGGGACGCAGCTGCACGCCGACGTGATCAAGCCGGTCGGCTCCGAGGGCAAGAAGCTGCCGGTGATCCTGTCGATCGGGCCGTATTTCGCGCATTCCGCGGAGGCGCTCACCGACTTCGATCCGACGCGCGCGGGCCCGAACGAGCGCTTCAAGGACATGTACGACGGCGGCAAGATCTTCCAGCGCGGCTACGCCCTCGTGCAGGCGGATCTGCGCGGCTTCGGCGCGTCGGCGGGGTGCAATGACTTCGGCGGCAGCGGCGAGCAGATGGACGTGAAGGCGGCTGTCGAGTGGGCCGCCGCGCAGGACTGGTCCAACGGGCGCGTCGGCATGTGGGGCAAGAGCTACGACGGCTGGACCCAGGTGATGGCGCTGGACGAGAAGCCGAAGGGCCTGGCAGCGGCGGTGATCCAGTCGCCGATCATCGACGGCTACCGCACGCTGTACATGAACGGCGTCCACTACGACTCGGGCTGGTACGGGACACCCGCGCTCTACCAGGGCATCGACTCCACGCCGCCGACGCTCAACGACGACCCCGAGTACGTCGCCGGCTTCGCCCAGGGCACGAACCCGCCCTGTTACGCGCAGAACATCGCGATGCAGAACTCGACGCTCGACCGCGAGACCGCGTTCTGGAAGGAGCGCGACCTGCCCAACGCGCGCGGGAGCGACGTCGCGGTGCTGTGGTCGCACGGCCTCCTGGACGCCAACACCAAGCCCGACAACTTCCTCGACGTGTGGCAGACCCTGAAGGGCCCGCACCGTGCGTGGTACGGGCAGTTCCTGCACAGCCGCGGCAACGAGGTCGAGAAGCTCGGCCGCAAGGGCTTCCTCGAGGAGGCGATGCGCTGGTTCGACCGCTACGTGAAGGGGCTGCCGCCTGCCGAGGCCCCGGTCGAGAACGACCCGGTCGTCGAGGTCGAGGACGGCGCGACGAAGAAGTGGCGCGCCGAGGCGGCCTGGCCACCGGCCGACGCGACGCCGCACGCGATGAAGGTCAACGGCGGCACGAGCGTCAACCGGTCCGGCAACTACGGCGAGGTCGTGCCGGAGCCCGGGCTGACGCGAGGGGCCGGCATCTGGTCGGTGTCGAGCAAGCTGCCGCACGACGTGCACATGTCGGGCGTCCCGGTGTTCAGCTTCACCGCCGGCGCTCCCGCGCCACCGCGCGTCAATGTCCACGGGATCGTCTACGACATCAACGCGGACGGGCTCGCCCGCCTCGTGAGCCGCGGCGCGATCGCGGTCACGGCGGCGGGCCAGAAGAAGTTCGAGCTCTACCCGCAGGACTGGACCTTCGCCGCCGGCCACCGCGTCGGTTTCCTGATCGCCCAGAGCGACGACGAGTGGTACCTGGCCCCGCAGCAGTCGGGCAGCGTCGCGATCGACAAGGGGAGCGTGCAGCTGCCGTTCCTGCGCTACCTGCGGTCGAGCTTCCTGCCGAGCAAGACCGGCACGGATGAGGCCTCGCGGCCGGCGCCCTTCGACGTCAAGTCTCTGATCGTGGAGACCGAGGTCGAGTTCGCGCTGCCGCCGCAGCTGACGACTCCGCCCGCGGCCGTGCTCCCGGGGGCGACCTCCAAGCCCCGCAGGCTCACCGTGAAGCTCGGCGGCAAGAGCCGACGCCTCGTGGCATCGGGGCGCGCGCCCAGGGGCCTGAAGCTGACCGTCAAGCTCGTCCGCGGCGGGCGGACCGTCGCCACGAAGCGCGTGACCGCGCGCACCGGCGACGTCTGGCGGGCGGTGTTCCGCGCGCGACGCGCCGGCCGCTACCGCGTCACCGTGAGCGCGCGCGAGGCCGGCAGCACCACGAAGGTGCGGTCGAAGCTGCGGCGCGTGCGCTGATCAGGTCGGCAGCGACGAGCCGAGCTACCAGGCCTGACCGGCGCCGCAGTGCGGGCACGTCACGCTGGTCGTGACGCGCGCCTCGAAGGCGAAGCCGCAGGCGCAGTGATAGTGCGCGACGTCCTCCGGGCCACCCGACGCCCGGGCGCGACGCTCATGTCGCAGGTGAGCCGGGTCCTGCAACTCCTCGGCGTCGACGGGCGCGGGCAGCACGTGCAGCCGCCGGGTCATACCGGAGGGCCTGCGGGTGTCTGTCTGTCGCTTGGGTCGCGCTCGCATTGGGGTCTTCATCCATGAAGACGCATTAGGACCTTCGAAGTTTCACTGTGTGGGATCGGAATTCCTGCCAATTGCTTGAACTCGTACGTCTGCGCCTGGACGGGCGGTTCGAGCCACCTTGCGATACTTCCCGGCAGATGGACCCCGCACGCAAGCGCCGTGTCAGGCTGGTTGTGGCGCTCACCGCCGCGCTATTGCTGGCCGGCACCCTCGTCTACACGAGCTTCAGCGCGTCCAGCGAGGCGCGCTCGCCGAGCCAGCTGCTGGCCGGCGTGAGCAAGGGCGAGTCCTACCGGCTCGTCGGGAAGGTCGTGGATGGCTCCGTACGCGATATCCCGGGCGGCAAGGCGTTCCGGGTGCGCGACCGCGACGGGCGCGCCTCGGTGCCCGTGAGCTACAAGGGTTCGATCCCGGACCCGTTCCGGGAGGGGCGCGAGGTGCTCGTCACGGTGCGCAAGGAAGGCACGGTGTTCGTCGGCGAACGCGACTCGCTGGTGACGAAGTGCCCGTCGAAGTTCACCGAGAAGCAGCCGGCCTGACGGCCCCGTGGCTGAGCTCGGCCACTGGCTGATCGTCCTCGCGCTCGGCGTCGCCGGCTACGGCATCGGCGCTGGGCTCCTCGGCGCGCGGCGCGGTCGCCCGGAGCTCGTGCTGTCGGCGCGGCGCTCGGTGTTCGCCGTGGCGGCGCTGCTCACCGCGGCGTTCGCGATCCTCGAGGCGGCGTTCCTTCGTACCGACCTGACCTACGCGGTCGTCGCGACGCACTCGTCGGACACGACGCCGGGGTTCTACAAGGCGGCCGCCGCGTGGTCCTCTCAGGAGGGCTCGCTGCTGCTGTGGGTGTGGCTGCTGTCGCTGTGGTCGTCGCTGGTGCTGGTGCTCGTGCGGCGGCGGCTGCGCGACGTGCAGCCCTACGCGATCGCCGTGCTGCTCGCGATGGCGGCGTTCTTCTGCGGCCTGCTGGTCTTCGCGGCGTCGCCGTTCGACACGCTGGCGCGGGCGCCCGCGGAGGGTGCGGGCCTCAACCCGCTGCTGCGCCATCCCTCGATGATGATCCACCCCCCGATGCTGTACTCGGGGTACACGCTGTTCGCGATCCCGTTCGCGTTCGCGATCGGCGCGCTGATCGTGCGGCGCGTCGACGCGGAGTGGATCGGCGCGACGCGGCGCTTCGCGCTCGGGGCGTGGTTCTTCCTCGGCGTCGGGATCCTGCTCGGCGCACGCTGGTCCTACGCTGAGCTCGGCTGGGGCGGCTACTGGGCCTGGGACCCGGTCGAGAACGCGTCGCTGATGCCGTGGCTCACCGGCACCGCCTTCCTGCACTCGATCATGCTGCAGGAGCGGCGCGGGATGCTGAAGGTCTGGAACGCGTCGCTGATCCTGGCCACGGGCACGCTCGCGGTGCTCGGGACGTTCCTCGTGCGCTCAGGGATCCTCGACTCGATCCACGCGTTCGGGGCGTCGACGCTGGGCGTGCCGTTCGTGTGCCTGATCGCCGCGATGATCGCGGGGTCGGTCTGGCTCGTGGCGTCGCGCCGCGACATCCTGCGCTCGGAGCACCGGCTCGACTCATTGCTGTCGCGCGAATCCGTCTTTCTCGGGAACAACCTCGTGCTGGTCGGGCTCTGCTTCGTCGTGTTCTGGGGCACGTTCTTCCCGCTGATCGCGGAGGCGCTGACCGGCGAGAAGCGGGCGATCGGGCCCCCGTGGTTCGACCGCTACACCGTGCCGCTCGCGCTGCTGCTCGTCCTGCTGAGCGGCATCGGCCCCGTGATCGCGTGGCGCCGGGCGACGCGGGCGAACGCGCGGCGCAATTTCTTCATTCCGCTGCTCGCCGCGGCGGTCGCGCTGGTCGCGACGGCAGCCGCCGGGGCCGCCGACCGGCCGCTGGCGCTGGTCATGTTCTGCTGCGCCGCGTTCGTGCTCGCGGCCGTGGGTCAGGAGTTCTGGCGCGGAATCGGTGCGCGCCGGGCGATGGCCGGCGGGTCACCGCCGGCAGCGCTGGTCGCCCTCGTCCGGCGCAACCGGCGCCGCTACGGCGGCTACACAGTCCATGTCGGGATCGCGGTGCTGTTCGTGGGCGTCGCGGCGTCATCGGCGTTCGAGACGAATCGCACGGTCTCGCTGGCGCCAGGCGAGAGCGCGCGCGTGGGCGGATACGAGCTGCGCTACGACCGCGCGACCGCGGGCGCCTCCGAGCGCGGCGGCGGACTCGAGAAGATCGACCTGGGCGCGCGCGTGACCGTGCTCAAAGACGGCGAGGTGGTCACCCGGCTGGCAACGTCGCGCGGGTACTACCCGGCGCAGGACGAGCGCCTCGGGCGGATCGGGCGCTTCTTCGAGAGCGAGTCCGTGACGGAGGTCGGGCTCGACGCCGGGCTGCTGAAGGACTACTGGGTCGCTGTCGCTCCGGACGGGCAGTTCCTGGCCCAGGTGGTGCGGCGCCTCGACCAGCGCCTGCGGGACGCCGACCAGGCGGCGGTCTTCCGCGCCGCCGGCAACCTCGCGAACTTCATGCGCGCGCGGCCCGCGACGTTCCGGTTCGTCGCCTCGCCGATGGTCGCCTGGATCTGGCTCGGCGGGATCATCGTCTTCATCGGGGCGGCGATCGCGATGTGGCCCGCGCCGGACGCGCTGCGCCGTCGCGCGACCGCCGGCTATGCGGGCAGGGTCGCGCGCGACCTCGGACGGGCGTAGCGGGTGGACGTCCTGTCGGTGCTGCTGCTGGCGGCTGCGCTGGTCGCGGTCGTCGTCGTGCTGGTGGCGCCGCTGCGTCGTGGTGTCAGGGCAGACGGAGCGCGGCGCGACGCCGGGCGAATCGCCGACCTGGAGGCCGCGAAGGCGAACAAGTACCGGGAGATCCGCGAAGCCGAGCTCGATTTCCGCACGGGGAAGCTGTCCGAAGCGGACTGGAAATCGCTCGACCGGGAACTGCGCGCCGAGGCCGTGAACCTCCTGCGAGAGATCGACGAGCTCGGTGGCTAGGATGGGGGCCGATGCTCGAGACGATTCTCTCGGTCTTGCAGGTGATCATCAGCCTCGTGCTGATCTTCCTCGTGCTCATGCACTCGGGGAAGGACGCGGGGCTCTCCGGCGCGTTCGGCGTCGGCACCGGGGCGGGGCCGCTCGGCGGCGGCTCGCTGGTCGAGCGCAACCTCAACCGCTGGACGGTCGCGTTCGCGCTCGTTTTTGTGGCGAACACGATTCTGCTGCTGAAAAAGCCCTGGGAGTAGCCCCCCGCGGGTGAAACGGGGTCAGACTCGTTTCACCACGTTCGTTTCACCCAGTGATCCGCAGCGCGCCCGTGCGCAGCGCGGGGCAGACGACGCCTGTCGCGAAGCGGCGGCCGTAGAAGTCGGCCTCGCTGACGAGCTCACATGTCGACGTGAGCGCCTCGGTGCGCTCGAGAATGCCGAGGATCGAGTCGGTCATGCGGACGTCGCGCAGCGGCCTGGTGATCGCGCCGTCCTCGATCAGATAGGTGCCGTCGCGGGTCGTGGCCGTCACGACGGTCTCGTTGGGCCGGACCGCGTTCATGTACCAGAGGCGCGTCACGTAGATGCCGCGCTCGATCGGGGCGGCGAGCGCGGCGGCGTCGGCGGCGTCGCCACCCGCGAGGACGAGGTTCGTCGCCTGCACGCCGTAGGGCGAGCCGCCCGCCGCGAGCGCGTGACCGGTCGTCTCGCCACCAGCAACGGCCGCCGAGCGCAGGTCGTGTGTCACCTGCTGGGCGACACCACCGGCGATCAGCGGCAGCGGCCGCTTCGCAATGCCCTCGAAGTCGAACGCCCGCGGCAGCGTCGCCGGCGACGACGGATCGTCGGCCAGGTCGACGATCGGCGCCGCCACCTGGGTCCCGAGCCGGTCGACGAGCGCGCCGCGCCCCTCGGCGTGGGCCAGCCCGTCGAACGCGAGGCCGCCGAGAAAGTCGAGCAGCGCGCCGACAGCGTCGGGGGCGAGGACCGCCGGATACTCGCCCGGCACGAGCTCGGCCAGGTCGCCGCGCGGAAGCAGACGGGCGGCGCGGGCGGCCACTGCGTCCGGGTCGATCGCGCCCGCGGCGCTCGCGGCGCCCGCGCCCCAGCCCGACCGCCCGCCGGCGTCGCGCAGCACGACCTTCAGGTAGGCGTCGGTGACGCGGTCGGCCGCCCGCACGCCGGCCGAGGAGGCGATCGCCGACTCGACGTCGCCCGCCGTCCAGAAGCCGAACGCCTCGGCGCCGGCGCCCGCAGCTGCGGCGAAGGCAGCGCGCAGAGCCGCCCCGGCCCGCGCCGGGTGTAGCTCGGCGGTCTCGGCGTCGAACCCGCCGTGCTCGGGATAGGAGGCGGCCGGCGCCGGGAGACCCGGATGTGGCCCGCGGCCGGCGCTTGCCGCGGCCGCGGCGGCGGCCTGCGCGCGCACCGCGGCGGCGCGCAGCGCCTCGTCGCCGGTCACGTTCGTCGTCGCCGCGCCGCAGTGCCCGCCCCGCCAGGCCAGCAGCTGCACCGTCACGTCCTCGACAGCCGTCGCCTGCGTCGGGGCCGAGCGCGCGAAGCGGGTCTGCAGCGAGCGCTCGCGGATCACAGTCGCCTGGCCGTCGCCGTCGAGGTGGCCGAGCGCGCGCTCGGCGAGCTCGAGCGTCACGCGACGCCCACCTGCACGCCCTGAAAGCGCGCCGGGGCCGCGCCGTGCGACACGTGCATCAGCTGGCCCGGCTCGCCCTTGCCGCAGTTCGTCAGCCCGTGGAGCCGCCACGCGCCGGCGTTGCAGACGGCGTCGAGCGACCCCCAGAACTCCGGCGTGATCCCCGCGTAGGACGGGTTGCGGTACAGCCGTCCGAGCTTGCCGCCGGTGATCTCGTAGGCGACCTCCGTCGCGAACTGGAACTGCCAGCGGCGGTCGTCGATCGACCACGACTTGTTGGTCTCCATGAACATGCCCGCGCCGGTGTCGGCGAGTAAGTCTGCGAGCGATCCGGCGGTGCCGGGCTCGATCGATACGTTCGTCATCCGCACGATCGGCTGGCGCGCAAAGCCGTCGGCGCGCGCGCAGCCACCGGAGCGGTCGAGGCCGAGCGCCGCGGCGGACTGGCGGTCGGAGAGGGCCCCGCGCAGACTGCCTTCCACGATCAGCGGCACCCGCGCGGCGGCGACGCCCTCGTCGTCCCAGCCGAACGACCCGAGCGCGCCCGGGAGCGTCGCGTCAGCCGTGATGTTGAGCTGGTCCGAGCCGTAGCGGAGGCGGCCGATCGCGTTGGGGGTCACCCAGCTCGTGCCGGCATACGACGCCTCGCCGAGCTGGATCCGGTCGAGCTCGAGGGCGTGCCCGATCGACTCGTGGATCTGAAGCGCGAGCTGCTCGTCGCCGAGCACGAGCGTCGTCACCGCGTCCGGACACGGTGGCGCCGTCAGGAGCGCGACGGCCTCGTCCGCGACCCGCGGCGCCTGGCCGACGAGGTCGAGCGCGAGCACGTGCTCCCAGCCGGCCGCCGAGACGCTCCCGCCGTGCGCGCTCGGATACGACCGCGTCTGCACTTCACCATCGGCCGCGGCGATTGCCTGGAGCGCCGCCCCGCACTCGACCAGACGCTGCGTGCACGCGGCGCCGTCGGAGGTGACGAGTGCCTTCTCCGTGCGCACTGCCAGCAGCGTCGCGCTGCTTCTCACAATTCTCTCGTCGCCGCGCAGCAGCGTTTCGGCGGCCGCCAGATGCTCGAGCCGCTCCTCCGGCGTCAGCTCGAGCGGGTCGACGTCGCAGCTGCTCTCCCAGTGGCCGCGCGCCGGCGCGACGGCCGCGAGCGGCCGCGGACCCGCGCTCGGCAGCGCCTCCGCGAGCGCTAGCGCCCGCTCGAGCGCGCGCCGCACGCCGTCCCCAGACAAGTCGTGCGTCGCCGCGAACCCCCACGCGCCCCCGCGCAGGACCCGCACGCCGACGCCGTCCTCGCTGTGGCGATCTACTTCGTCGGCATGTCCGTTGCGGATCGCCAGCGACTCGCGCTCGGTGCGCACCCGGCGGGCCTCGGCGTAGTCGGCCCGGCCCGCGGCGAGGCCGACGACGTCCTCGAGCAGGCCGAGCTCGCTCACCAGGCCTCGCGGTAAATCGCGAGGAGCTCCTCGGCGTCGGCGGGCGGCGGCGTGAGGTGCAGCTCCGGCCGCGTCGCGGCGGCCTCGGCGCACACCTGCAACCGGTCCTCGTCGACGCCGAGGTCGCTGATCTTCTCGGCGCCGGCGCGCGCCGCAAGCTTCCGCGCCAGGTCGCGCAGCGTGCCGTCCGCGTCGACGCGGCCGGGCATGCGGCGTTCCAGCGCGGCGATCGTGTGCGGCAGCAGCACCGCATTCGCGTGGCCGTGACCGGCACCGCCCTCACGCACGAGCGTCTGCGACATCACGTGGTGCAGCCCGTAGCGGGTCGCATCGATCACGTAGCCGCTCAACAGGGCGGCGAGCGCGAGCTGATCGCGCTGCACGTCCTCCGGGTCGTCGCCGAAGAACGCCACGTCGATCAGCCGCGCGGCCTCCTCGCCGACGAGTGCCGGCACGGGGCTCGTCATGACGGTCAGCCGGCCCTCGATCGCGTGCGCGAGCGCGTTGGCCGCGCTGGCGGCCAGGTCGGCGGGCGGCTGCGACGCGCACAGCAGCGGGTCGTTGACCACGATCTTCGGCCGGATCAGCGGCGTCGTCGCGAAGTCGAAGCCCGTCGGCAGCCTGTGGATGCGCGTCATCTCGGCCGCGCTGAGGGTCGTCGGCACCGCCGCGACCTCGGCGCCCGTCGCAGCGCCGATCGCCTTCGCCGTGTCGATGACCCGGCCGCCGCCCAGTGCGACCAGGCGGTCGGCGGTGACGCCCGGCAGGAGTGCCGCTGAGAGCTCGTCGACGCGGCCCTGGCCGACGATGTGCACGTCCTGGGCGCGCTCCACGACCGCCGGCGCGTCGCCCCGGGCACGCTCGGTGGTGAGGAGCGCGTAGCCCTCGCCGAGCAGGTCGTCGGACCGCGCCGCGGCGCCGCGCCCGAACCGGATGGTGCGCTCGCCGTCGATCCAGTTGAACCCGTCAGGTGCCCGCAAGGCAGGCGGACCCTACGCGGACGGGCCGGTGACCGTGGAGCCCGAGACCTGCCCGTCGGCGCCCGCGGGCGATGGGCTGCGGTCCTCGTTCCACGAGTACGCGTACTCGGGGTTGTCGACCTGCTGCCAGAGCGTCGTCAGACGCAGCGGGCGGAACGTGTCCCACATCACCGCCAGCTCGTTCGTCTGCTTGGCGCCGAGCGCCTTCTCGACCGTCCCGGGCTGCGGGCCGTGCGGCAGGCCGCTCGGGTGCAGCGTCAGGCAGCCGATGTCCACGCCCTTGCGGGCGGCATAGTCGCCCTCGGCGTAGAACATGACCTCCTCGGACTGGATGTTCGAGTGGTGGTAGGGCAGCGGCACTGCCTGCGGGTCCCAGTCGAGCATCCGTGGCGCGAACGTGCAGATCACGAAGTTCGGGCCCTGGAACGTCTGGTGGGCGGGTGGCGGGAGGTGGAAGCGGCCGGCGCGCGGCTCGAAGTCGTCGGCGTTGAACGTGTACGGCCAGACGTAGCCGTCCCAGCCGACGACGTCGAACGGATGGCGGTCGAGGACGTACTCCTGGAAGCCGTCGCGCACGCGGACCGTGACGTTCCACGTGCCCGTCTCCTCGCTCGTCTCGAGCTCTGCCGGGGGATGGAAGTCGCGCTGCGAGTACGGCGCATGCTCGAGCAGCTGGCCGTAGCGGTTGCGGTAGCGGTTCGGCGTCTCGATTTCCCCGGGCGTGTGGAAGCACACCCAGTACTGCTCGCCGTCGCCGAGCTCGAACGTGTGCGTCGTGCCGCGCGGGACAACGACGTAGTCCTTCTCGCGAAACGGGACGCGGCCGAAGACGGTGCGCAGCACGCCGCTGCCGCGGTGGACGTAGATGACCTCGTCGCCCTCACCGTTGCGGTAGAAGCCGTCGAGCGCCTCGGTCGGCTTGCAGATCGAGACCTCGATGTCGCCGTTGAACATCAGGAGCCGGCGCCCGTTGACCGGGTCGCCGCCGGCCTCGATCGGGTTCGCGTCCGCCAGGCGATGGACGTGCGCGTCCGGCACCCACTCCTCGCGGACGATCGGCCGGAAGCCGCCGACCTGGTCGAGCCGGCACGGCGAATGCAGGTGGTAGAGGATCGTCTCGTTGCCCGAGAAGCCCTCGTAGCCGAGGACCTCCTCGGTCAGCAGCGGCCCTCCGTTCCGCCGCACCTGGACGTGGCGCTTGGCGGGGACTTCACCGAGGCTGGCGTAGCGCATTGCTAGAGGTTGCCGCGTCTGGCCTGCTCGCGCTCGATCGCCTCGAACAGGGCCTTGAAGTTGCCCTCGCCGAAGCCGCGCGCGCCGTGGCGCTCGATGATCTCGAAGAAGAGCGTCGGGCGGTCGCCGACCGGCTTGGTGAAGATCTGCAGCAGGTAGCCCTCGTCGTCGTGGTCGACGAGGATGCCCTGCGCGCGCAGGTCGTCGAGCTGATCTTCGACCTCGGGCACACGGGCCGGGACCTCGTCGTAGTACTCGTCCGGGATCGTGAGGAACTCGACTCCGTTGGCCCGCATCGCGGTGACCGTGCCGACGATGTCGCGCGTCGCTACGGCGATGTGCTGCGCGCCCGCGCCCTCGTAGAACTCGAGGTACTCGTCGATCTGCGACTTGCGCTTGCCCTCGGCCGGCTCGTTGATCGGGAACTTGATCCGGCCCTTGCCGTCGGCGACGACCTTCGACATCAGCGCGGAGTACTCGGTCGAGATCGCCTCGTCGGTGAAGTGGATCATCTCGGTCATCCCGAAGACGTCCTCGTAGTACTTCACCCAGTCCTCCATCTTGCCGAGCTCGACGTTGCCGACGATGTGGTCGATCGCGAGCAGGCGGCCGGCGTCGGTGGTTCCGTCGTCCAGTGGCGCGAAGCCCGGCAGGAACGCGCCCTTGTAGCGGCCGCGCTCGACGAACGTGTGCAGCGTCTCGCCGTAGGTCTCGATGGTCGCGAGCTTCACGGAGCCGCCGGCATCCTCGATGACATGGGGCTCGGCGACGCTGCGGGCGCCGCGGCTCGTCGCCTCGCGGAAGGCGCGCTCGGCGTCGTTGACGCTGAGCGCGATGACTCTCACGCCGTCGCCGTGGCGGTGCTGATGCGCGGCGATCGGAGAGTCGGAGTGGAGCGCGCCGGTGAGCACGAGCCGGATGCGGCCCTGCTCGAGCACGAACGACGTGCATTCGCGGTCGCCGGTCTCGAGACCGCGGTAGGCGACGGTCCTGAATCCGAACGCGCGCGTGTAGAAGTAGGCGGCCTGGCGGGCGTTGCCCACGTACAGCTCGACGTGGTCGACGCCGTTGAGCGGCATGAAGTCGTCGGCGGGAGTTGGGGGTACGACAGGCTTCGTCGCGATCTGTTGGGCCATGCATGGAATGATCCGCCGCTGCAATCGGCCTAGCAAGGGCGATTCGTTGCGTCGAGGGCTCGTAGTATGCCGCCATGGACGACATCGACCAGCAGATCGTTGCTCTGCTGCGGGCCAACGCGCGCCGCTCGTTCCAGGACATCGGCGGGCGCGTCGCGCTGAGCGCGCCGGCGGTCAAGCGGCGGGTCGACAGGCTCGAGTCGGCCGGCGTGATCCGGTCGTACGCGGCGGTCGTCGATCCCGCGGCGATGGGCTGGCACACGCACGCCTTCGTCGCCCTTTACTGCGAGGGGCGCATGAGCGGCGACGAGGTCCGCGCCGCGGTTGCACCGCACCCGGAGGTCGGCGCCGCGTACACGCTTGCGGGCGAGGCCAGCGCGATCCTGCACGTGCACGCGCAGGACACGGCGCATCTCGAGGTCGCGCTCGAGCGCATCCGCGACGCCCCCGGCGTCATCCGCACGCAGACGCAGGTCGTGCTCTCGACGCTGTTCGAGAGGCCGGTGGCGTAGTTCCGGCGCAATCCACGAGCCGCACGTAACGCGCCTTCGTCCACCCTGGGCCGGTGGGCCGCGAGAGTACGAACTATTCACACCTTCGCAGCCCGGTCCGGGACGGGGACCTCGTGGCAGCGGCGGTTCACGGGGTCATCGAGGGGAAGAGTCTGCGCGCTGTCGGCCTCACGAAGTCCGACATCGCATACCGCGTGCGGACCGGTCGGGTGTATCGCCGCTATCCGGACGTGTTCGCGGTCGGGCGTCCGGATCTTCCGCTGTTCGGTGAATTCCTGGCGGCTGTTCTCGCCTGTGGGCCGCGAGCAGTGTTGAGCCACCGGTCGGCGGCTCGCCTTTGGGGGATCGGTAACGGTGGGACCTATCGCATCGATGTCACGGCCCCGCGCTCGGTTCGACCCAAGCGCGGAATTCGCCTGCACCGCCCTCTCTCCCTCGGCGCCCTGGACACCACGACGCTCGAAGGCATCCCGGTCACGTCCGTCGCCCAGACACTGCTCGATCTCGCGGCCCCGGCGTATCGGATGAACGTCGGGCGGCTGTTGCACGAGGCCACCGTGCAGCAGGTCCTCGACATGCGCGCGGTGTGGGCCGTGCTGGCGCGCAGTCCTCGCGCGCCGGGTGCGCCGAGGCTGGATAGGGCAGCGAGGGAGGAGCAACCGTTCTCGCGGAGCGGGCTGGAAATCGCGTCGTGGGCGGTGTTTCGCGAGTTCGGAGTGCCGCTGCCGCGGGGCAACCGGTGGGTCTGGGACGGCGAAAAGCTCGTCGAGGTCGACTTCGTGTGGTTCGGCGAGCGTGTGATCGTCGAGGTCGACGGCGGGCGCTACCACTCCACGCGCTGGCGGCGGCGCCAGGACGCTGCAAAGACCACGGCGCTGCGTGCGCAGGGCTGGAGCGTGTTGCGTTTCGCCGACGTCGAGGTCGCGGGCGCGCCCGCGCAGATGGCCGCGACGATCCTCACATCCCTCCGTGGGGCGCAAAGGTGTGAATAGTTGCCACTTCCGCAGCCCACTCGGACGAACGTCCGGTGATGGCGGTGCGCGCGCTGGACGGGAAGCCGATGGTGGGTTGGCGCGCCGGCAGTCACCATCCGCCGACGATGAGCGACACCCACTTCACGCTCCCCTCACCTCCGCCGGTATTGACGCCGGAGGAGCGCATCATGGATCTCGAGCAGCGCCTGGGGGAGGCGCTGGAGCATGCCGCGACGGTCGAGGCGGAGGCCGCGCGCCGCTGCTCGATGCTCGAGCTCGATGCGGGTCGTGCCGCGCAGGCCGCCGACGAGGCCGCGGAACGCTACGAGGCGGTCCGCAACGAGCTGGGCGCGCAGCTCGCCGAGGCGCGCGAGGCGATGACCGTGAGGGAGCGTGAACTGGGCAACGCGCTGGAGGCAGCGCGCAAGGAGGTCGAGGAGCTCAACCGCCGGCTTGCCACTGCTCTCGGGGGCCAGGCGCGCATCCGCGAGATGGACGTGCGCCTCAATGCGATCGAGCCCGCGCTGACGCAGGCACGCGCCACCCTCGGGCCGGTGCAGATCGAGCGCGACGAGCTGGCTGAGAAGCTCGAGCGCGCGCGCAAGCGCATCGTCGAGCTCGAGGCGCGTGTGAACGACGCGGAGGCCGCTGCCACGGCCGTCCGCGAAGAGCTGTTCCGGCGCCGCCGCGAGGCGCAGGACATCCACCGCGATCTCCAGGACAGGCTCGAAGCACTGCTGGCCGAGAAGGAAGCCGCGGACAGCGAGGCGGCTTAGGGCTGGTCGGCCACGAGCGTCAGAGAGCGCAGTGGCTCGCGGCCGGCCAGTCCTTCGGTTGCCAATGCCTCCTCGCGCGAGGCATACACGGTCGACGAAGCCACGAGCTCGCCGTCGTAGCGCGAGACGGGGTAGACCTCCCAGCTGAGCGGCGTCCCGCTGGCCGCGCCCACCGCGCCCATCGCCAGCCGGAAGACGACCGCGTCGCCGTAGTCGTCGGCGGCCTCGACGGTCATCCGCCGCTCGGTCAGCGTGTCGGTGATGTCGGCGAAGTACTCCCGCAGCCCGTCGTGGCCGCGATAGATCCCGCCCTCGATGCCGACCAGCTTGGACTTGAACTCGATATCGGGTGTCGAGATGGCCAGCGCGGCGTCGGCGTCACCACGCTCCCACGCCTGCGCCCAGGTCTGCGTTGCCGCCACTTGTTCTTCGAACGTGGCCACGGCATGGCGACTATCTCACGCTGCGCGTGGTTCGGCAATCGGCGCGCGCGCGAGCTCTTGAGCCTCTGACTTCGCTCGTGCCTCGCGGCGCACGATCGTCGCGACCGAGGCGACGATGAGGCCGGTCCCGATGACCGTTGCGCTCGCGATCTCCTCGTCGAGGATCAGCGCGCCGAGCGCGACGGCGATCACCGGGTTCACATACGCGTAGGTCGAGATCTGCGAGATGGGCGCGTGCTTGAGCAGGAACGCGTACGAGGAGTACGCGACGATCGCGCCGACGAAGACCAGATACGCGAACGCGAGTATCGAGTCGCTCGAGAACGCGCCGAAGTCGACCTGACCGCCCTCGCCGGCGAGGAGCCCGGCGGCCGCCATGAACAGCCCGCCGAACAGCATCTGCCAGCCCGTCGTCACCAGTGCGTCGCTCGGAAGGTCGAGGCGCTGGGCGATCACGGAGCCGAAGCCCCAGAGCGCGGCGGCGAGCACGACGAGGAGCGCCATCCCGAGCGGCACGTGCTCTGGGCGGGCGCCGGGGAGCAGCAGGATCGCGACGCCGCAGAAGCCGACCAGGACTCCGACGACCGTCGCCATGGCGGGCCGGTCGCCGCCGAAGGTTCGATAGAGCACGATCCACAGCGGCATCGAAGCGATGAGCAGGGCAGCGAGGCCCGAGGGGACGTCGCGCTCCGCGACCGTCACGAGGCCGTTGCCACCGGCGACCAGCAGTGTGCCGACCACTGCGCTGAAGAGGACTTGTTGCCGGGTGATCCGCAGGGCGGCGGGCCCGCGGCGCAGCGCCAGCCAGCCGAGCAGCAACAGCGCCGCGATCAGGAAGCGCGCGCCCGCGCCCAATGCCGGCGGCATCGTCTCCACCATCACGCGGATTGCGAGGTAGGTGGACCCCCAGATGATGTAGATGGCGGCGAGCGCCGACCACACCTGCCACGGAGGAGGAGGGGAGGTGGTGGCGGTGTGGCCGGCGCTCACTGACTCCGTGCCCTACCCGGCGAGCACCGGGCGGCGACGGAGGATGCCGATGCCGCGTCGCTTCGCGGTGGCGCCACGAAGGGCGGCGGCGCGCACGCGCAGGAGCTCGGCGAGGTCGGCGGTCGGAGAGAAGGGGTCCGAGATGAAGCGGCCGTCGGCGATGCCGAGGGCGGCCTTGACGGCTCCGCAACGCTCGGCGACCAGGGCCGGGCCGGTCGGGACCCGGTTGGAGTCGAGCGTCGCGAGCTTTGCCAGGGTGGGCGCGTCGTCGGGGCGTGCGAGACGGATCGTGAGAGAGGGGGCGGAGGAGGTCATGGGCATATGGTGCCGTCTACAAGCCATCAACTCAAATGACATTGAGTGCCATGTGCGATAAGGTCGTCTTATGCTCGATGTCCGCCGGATGAAGGTCCTCAAAGAGGTCGCGGCACGGGGCTCGTTCTCCGCCGCTGCCGAGGCGCTCGCCTACACGCAGTCCGCCGTCTCACAACAGATCGCGGCGCTGGAACGTGAGGCGGGAACGCGCCTCGTGGAGCGCAACGCCCGTGGTGTGCGGCTCACCGACGCCGGCGTGGCACTGGTCAAGCACGCCGACGCGATCCTCGCCCGGCTCGACGCCGCCGAGCAGGAGCTGGCTGCGATGGCCGGCCTGCGTGGAGGGCGCGTGCGCCTGATCGCGTTTCCGACGGCCGCGGCCTCGATCGGGCCGCTGGCAATCGCCGAGTTCAAGGATCGCCATCCCGGTGTGGACGTGACGATGGACGTCATGGACCCGCCCGAGTCGCTCAGCGCGCTGCGCAGCGGTGAGGCCGACGTGGCGATCACTGTCGAGGCGGGCTTCGACAGCTGCGCTGCGGACGGCGACATCGACCGCACGCTCCTGCTCGAGGACCCGATGTACATCGCGCTGCCGCGTGACCACCACCTCGCCGAACGGACCCGGCTGCGGCTCGGCGATCTGCGCGACGACGCGTGGATGTTCGGATCCGGTGGCTCGTGTCCCGACACAAGCATCTTCATGCGCGCCTGCCAGACCGCCGGCTTCGAGCCGCGGATCGCCGTGCAGAGCGACGACTACCTGGCGATCCAGGGGATGGTCGCCGCAGGGCTGGGCGTGTCCGTGATCCCCGACCTCGCGCTCGTCGCCGTCCGCGACGACGTCGTCATTCGCGAGCTCGCGCACAAGCCCCCCGTCCGGCACATCGTGGCCGCGACGATGACCGGCTCATGGTGCTCGCCGGCGCGCGAGGCGATGCTCGAGATCCTCGTCGAGGTCAGCAAGGGCTGGGCGAAGAAGCGCACCAAGCTCGCGCTGGTCTCCTAGACGACGGGGGCTTCGAGGGCGCCTAGCCCGTCGGCCTCGAGCCGCACGACGTCGCCGGGCTGGAGCCAGCGCGGCTCGCCACCGACGCCGCCGGTTGCGTTGAGCTCTAGCAGGCAGCCGCGATTGAACGTCCCCGATCCGAGGATGTCGCCTGGGCGCAGGTGCGTCTCGCGCGCGGCGTGCGCCACCAGTTGCGGCCAGGTCCAGTGCTGCTCGACGGACTGCGCGCTGGTGATCTCCTCGCCGTTGAGGAAGACGCGCGCCGAGACGTTCAGGCGGCCTTCCTCGTAGGGGAGTTCGTCCGGCGTGACGAGCCACGGTCCCAGCGACGTCGCGAAGTCCTTGCCCTTCGCCGGCCCGAGCCCGACCGTCATCTCCTTGCGCTGTATGTCGCGCGCGCTCCAGTCGTTGAGCAGCGTGAAGCCTGCGATCGCGCCCTCCTCGCCGATGACCGCGGCGACCTCCAACTCGAAGTCGAGCCACTCGCAACCCTCGGGGCGCTTGACCGGCTCGCCCGGGCCCCGAATCGACGCCGGGTTGGAGAAGTAGAAGACCGGTGCCTCGTGCCAGGCCTCGGGGATCTCGCTGCCGCGTAGCTTCCAGCCGGTCGCGACGTGGTCCTCGAACGCGAAGAAGTCGCGCACGCTCGGCGGGTCCGGCACCGGCGCCAACAAGACGACGTCGGCAACCGCGTGGTCGCGCCCGGCCTCCTCGTGACCCTCGCCGCGCAGCCATTCGAGCATCGACGGCGCCGCGAGCTCGACGACGCGGTCTCCGTCCATGCGCCCGACGCGTGCGCCGCCGGCGCGGTCCGTGAAAGTCACGAGGCGCATGGCGGCGGACGTTACCGACGCGTAGCCGCGATCAGCGCCGGCGCTGCGCGAATGAGAGGCTGATCTTGCGCGAGGATCGCGGCGCGCTCGGCGGCCGGTACATGCCGATGCGGAAGTGACTGCCGAGCGTGCGGCGGACGCTGAACCCTTTGCGCACCGTGACCTCGATCTGTGTGAAAGGCCCCCGCCGTCGGCAGCGCACGGTCACCGGCGACCGCCGTTTGATCTTGGCGCGGCCGAGGCGGACGGTTCGGGTGTAGCACCCGGTCGCCGCCGCGGTTGCGCGCGTGCTGCCGCCGCCCGCCTCGAAGAAGACCTCGACGGTGTCGACGCAGGCCTGCAGGTCCGGACTCGGGAACGGCTTGGGATTCTTGCCGTAGCTGCGCGCGTACTTGTCGAGCTTGGCCTTCGCCGCCGCCATCGTCAGGCAGAACGCCCCTTCGCCCTTCGATCGCGCCGCGAGAAAGTCCAGAAAGATGTCGAGCGCCCTCATCTCGTCCGGCGTCAGGTCGACGGTGATGACCTCCTTGCCGAACTGGTAATCGATCTTCTTCTTGAAGCTGACGACCTGGCTCTTGCCCGGGTCGGTGAGCTTCATCGTGATCGTGTTGCCCTCGTAGGTGATCTCGCAGGCCGCAGCCTTTGCGATCTTGCTCGACCCGCAGCCGGTGCTGGTCGTCTCGGTGGTTGTCGGGTCGGGCAGCTTGTAGAGCTCGAGGACGACCTGGCCTTCCGAGAAGTTCTGCTGCGGGACGATGAACGCCTTCAGCCTGGCGGTCCTGTCCGCGGTGAACGGCACCTCGTACCGGTGGGTGATCGTGTACGACGGGTTGCTTGCGCCGAGGTAGCTGGGGAACGCGGTGACCGTGCCGCTGTTCTCGTAGCCGACGTAGAGCTTGCCGCCGAACGGCTCCGGCTTCGCCGAGCACAGGTCGTTGCGCTTGGGGAACTCGTCGAAGCAGTAGATCGCGTCGTGGTAGTAGGTGTCGTTGCCGTTGGACTCGCTCCACGTCTCGGTCGCGACGAGCTTGTAGCGCTTGCCGCTCTCGAGCGTTGTGTTCGAGAGCACGTTCGAGCCCGCGGTGGCGGGAACAGTCATCGTCTCGATCGCTGTCTCGTCCTGCGCGCCTGCTGGGCCACCGGCGAGCGCGAGCGCGAGCGTGACGCCGGCTAGGCACGTGATTGCTGCCGCGAAGACCCTCACGGACCCAATATCTCACGTGTCCCCGAGCGGGCGAAATGCGTCGTCCGGCCCGTGGAACCACTCGTACTTCGTCTTCGCCGGGATGACCTGGTTCTTACCTGCGGCGCTCGTTCGCCACAGGACGCGTGCCGAGCCTGGCGCACGCCGCCGTGTAGTCCGGTCACAGCAGCGCGGTTTCCGTAACGGGATACTGCGCGGCTGTGTCGGACGAATTGCTCGCCCGTGTGGACGAGATACGAGCCGAGCTGCGGTCCTTCTTCGCGATGGCCGCCGGGGGCGCGTACCGCGGTCATGAGGGGCTGCGCGAGTACGTGCGCGATCTCGACGAGGCCTGGGAGTCGCTCGTGCCGCAGATCGAGGACACGCTGGTGGTCGGCGACGTGGGCGTCGCGGTCGGACGGCTCCACTACCGCGGCAGGGGCAGCGGCGTCGACACGGAGACGACCGCCGGGTGGGTGTTCGGGTTTCGGGCGGGGAAGCTGCTGTCCTTACATTCGTTCAGCGATCCGGAGCGCACGCTGCTGAGCCTCGGAGTTCGCGACTGATGCCGGACAACGCCGACACCGTCCGCGCGCTCATGGACGCAATCGGCCGGCGCGACATCGACCGGTTGCTCGAGCTGACGGACCCGGAGATCAAGTGGGTCTCGTTCTTCGCCTTCGCGACGGGCGGCGAGTACCACGGCCACGACGGCCTGCGCGAGTACGTCCGCGACATGGCAGAAGCCTGGGACGTGATCGATCCGACGATCGAGGACTCGCTCGCGCTCGGGGAGCTCGTGGTCGCGGTGGGCCACATCCACTACCGCGGCCGGGGAAGCGGCGTCGACTCCGAGTGGTCCGCGGGGTGGGTCTTCAAGTTTCGCGAGAGCCGGGCGATCCTGTTCCGCGCGTTCAGCGACCCCGAGCAGGCGCTCGAAGCCGTCGGCAGCTAGCCCGCGCGCTCCGTCTGTCGCCGTTCGACGGCTTCAAGCGCATCGGCCTCGGTCCGGAAGGACTCCACCCAGACGGCCTTCCCGCCGCGCCATTCGATGGCCTGGGAGAGCGGTTGGTCGATCGGCGCACCGCTGCCGGCGCCATAGCCCTGAAGCCGGATGGCGGCCAGCGTCGTGTCGTCGAGATCCTTTATCGCTTCGATCTCGATCGTGTAGTCGGGGAACGTGTCGAACACGTCGTCCCACCAGCGCCGGAATCCCTCGTGGCCGTGGTAGCCGCCGTCCACCGACACCAGGATCGAGATCAGCTCCGCGTCTTCGTCCGCAAGCCCCAAGAACGCGTCGCGGTCACGCCGATTGACGGTGTCGTAGAACCGATATGCCAAGTCGACGTTGTCCCGCGACATCGCCGGCCTAGTCTCTCAGGCCGCTAGTCGCCTCGCGCGGCTGCCTCGATCGCCTCTTCACGAGTGGCGAACCACCGCGCGCGCGTTACCTTCCCGTCGCGGATGGTCCACACGCCGAATTGGGGCGGGCCGTCGATCTCGACCCCGCTGTGCAGTCCTCGGCCTCGGTATCTCGACGTCGACACGACCTGATCGCCGACCTCGATCAGCTCCTCGCAGTTGGTCTCGAAGTCCGCGAAGGCTTCGCGCAACTCGCGATCGAATGTGCGCAGGCCGTCATGGCCCTCCCAGACGGTTCCGGTCTCGCCCGTTATGTGCTCGGCCAATGTGTCGCCGAAGAACTGGATCTCGATAGACGCGTCGTACAACTCGAGGATGCTTGCCGTGTCCCGGCGCGCGACGGCGTCGTAGATCCGCCGCACGATCTCCACATTCTCCTGGGACATCCGGTGCGAGTATCCCGCCAATGGCGACCCTTCACATCGAGCATCCGATCAGCGACCTCGAGACGTGGCTAGGCGCGTTCAACCGGTTCGAGGACGCGTGCACGAAGGCTGGTGTCCGCTCCTCGCGGGTGCACCAGCCAGTCGACGGCACGCCGACCGCGCGGATCCTCACCGAGGTCTCTCCAGCCGCTTAGCGGGATGCCTAAGGCTGCACGACGTCGTTCAGCTCGCGGCTCGAGATCTGCGGCTCGATCCCCTCGGGGAGGTTGGGCTTGACCAGGCTCTCGTACCACGAGTTGAAGTTGTCCTGCGACTCCCAGACCTCGGTCACCCTCCAACCGCCGTCGACGGGTCCGTTCGTGTGTATGACGAACCCGGGCTGAGTCTTCATCTGCTCGTTCAGCGCCTGTGTCATGCCGTCGACCATCTCCTGCGTCATGCCGGGAACCTCGGCCGTCATGAGAATCGCCATCTTGCCTCCAGTCGGGGTGGGGTCCTGCGTCGAACGTCAGCATCTCCGAGTCTGCCAAGTCGCGTCAAACTGAGGCTGATGCTGGAGCAGAAGATCGAATTGATCCGCGAGACGTGCGCGCGCTGGAATCGCGGGGACCTGGAGGGCACGCTGGAGCTGATCGACCCCGAGGTGACGTGGCAGCCCTCGGGGCGCTTCATCGACTCCGGGGGTGTCTACGAGGGACATGCCGGGGTCCAGCAGTTCTGGGAGATCTTCCGGGAGCCCTGGGATGACATCGAGCTCGTGCCCGTCGAGTTCACCGAGCTCGACCCGTCGCGCATGCTCACCCGCACGCGGTTTCGCGGGACCGGCCGCGCAAGCGGCGTCGTGACCGAGACCGAGATGTTCGTCATCTGGAGGACGGCGAACGGGAAGGTCGGGGGCTACCAGAGCTTCGCGGATCGCGAGCAGGCGCTTGCGGCGGTCGACGGGCCACCTGACGCGTAGCGCTTCTGTGTCAAAGGACGAGGAACGGGCTCGCCGGGTGACATACGGTCGAAGCCTGTATTCCCGACGTGTAGGGGGGAGCGCCATGCGCGCGAAGCGACTGTCCAGGAAGCTGACGTTGCTGGCTATCGGCACGGCGAGCCTCGCGCTCGTCGGTGCCGGGTGTGGGGACGACGACGAGGAGAAGACCGCGAACACGTCGCAGTCCAAGACGTCTCCGGTGCAGGCGGCCGAGTCTCAGCTCACGCCGTTCCTGATGCGCGACGGCGAGGAGCCCGGGTTCCGTCGCGTGGACAAGCCGATCGTCACCACCGGCGTCGACGCGTTCGTGAGCGAGATGCGGCTCTCACAGGGGGACGCGCGCCGGTTGCGCAGCGACGGGCACGTCGCGTTCGTGGCCCAGCCGATCAGCGGCCCTCGGACGGCTGGCATCACGAACGTCGAGCTGTTCGAGACCGCGGAAGGCGCGAAGCGCAACCTGGCGCACGAGCTGCGACCGAGCGTGATCCGATCACTCGGCCCGGTCGAGGGCCTGCGGTTCTTCACGGTCCCGGGGGTCCCGGGGGCGCGCGGCTGGAGTGCATCCGAGCCCGACGTCGCCAACGCGCTGTGGGTTCAGGGCCGGTGCATGTTCGTTCTCGGGAACCAGGGTCCCGGCCGGCTCACCGACCGCTTGTCGAAGGGCGTGCGCGCAATCTACGAGCGCACCAACGGTCAGTGCCCCTAGAGACTGGTGTGACCGACAGCCCCGAACGCGCGAAACCCCCGCATCCGCGGGGGTTTCGAGAGTGCGCCGAAGAGGACTCGAACCTCCACGGGCCCTAAGGCCCACAAGGCCCTCAACCTTGCGCGTCTACCAATTCCGCCACCGGCGCGTGAGGGGCGCCCAGTATAGGCATGCTCAGGGGGCGCTCAGCGGGCGCGGACGGGGCGCTTGATTCCGTCCACGGGCCCCGCTACCTTGTCGAACACGTGTTCGTATCTTCTCTCCCCCCGAACCGAAGCGAGCGATCATGGACCTGACCAAGCGCCAGCAAGAGATCTTCGACTTCATCAAGAAGTACTCGGCCAAATACGGCTATCCGCCGACTGTCCGCGACATCGGCAAGGCCGTGGGCCTGGCGTCGTCGTCGACGGTCCATGCGCACCTCGCGAACCTCGAGAAGCTCGGCCTGCTGCGGCGCGACCCGTCGAAGCCGCGCGCGATCGAGCTGTTCGACCGCGCCGTCGGCCAGGCGGCCGCGAGCGTGCGCGAGCTCGTAAAGCCGTCGGGCCTGCCGCTCGTCGGCCAGGTGGCCGCGGGCCAGCCGATCCTCGCCGAGGAGAACATCGAGGACTACATCGACGTGCCGCCCGAGGCCGGCCGCGAGCAGGGCGAGTACATCCTGCGCATCCGCGGCGAGTCGATGAAGGACGCCGGCATCCTCGAGGGCGACTTCGTCGTCGTTCGCCCGCAGGAGAACGCGACCGATGGCGACATCGTCGTCGCCCTCGTGGGGGAGGAGGCGACCGTCAAGCGCTACTTCCGCGAGAACGACCACGTCAGGTTGCAGCCGGAGAACGCGACTATGGAGCCGATCCGCTCCAAGGAAGTCCGCGTCCTCGGCCAAGTCGTGGGCCTGTTCAGAAAGGTCACCTAGACATGACGACCCTCCTCCTCGCTCGCCCCACCACCTTCAAACCGAACTTCTCCGAGATGGATGACAGGCCGACGCTCGACGATGTGCTGACGAGCGCTTGGGAGGGCCTGTCGTCCGACCGCACCGTCTCCTGCCCGGTGTGCCGTGGACGGATGGCTCCCCGTTACGGCTCCGGGCCAGGAGCGGTCGGCGGCCGCTGCACGAGCTGCGGCTCGGTCCTGGGCT
The DNA here is from genome assembly GCA_963832195.1 of uncultured Conexibacteraceae bacterium. GTDB lineage: Bacteria > Actinomycetota > Thermoleophilia > Solirubrobacterales > Solirubrobacteraceae > Baekduia. The sequence goes on along the minus strand of CAWHTH010000002.1, from coordinate 128,952 downwards.
AGGTAGTCCTCCGCTCAGGAGTACGCTCGCGGCATCGCCACGACCGTTCCTCCTGAAGTCCTAGAGCGCCTGCGATTCCAAGAGCGGTTCGACTGCTGGAACCGCGGCGAGCTCGACCAGATGCTCGAGATCTACGACGAGGACGTCGTGTTCGACACGTCAGCCGTTTTCCCTGACGAGGAGCCGGGCCGCGGGCATCAGGCCCTCATCCGGCACTGGAAACGATTGGAGGAGGCCTGGGGCGGCGGGATGCAGCTGGACCCGATCGAATTGCTGGATGTCGGCGACTCGCGATACGTCCTCCACTGCCGCATCTCGGGAAAGGGAACGCGCAGCGGCATCGAAGTCGATCAGCGCTTCGCCTTCCTCCACACGTTCGGACCGCACGGCAAGATCGTGCACTCCGACCTGTTCCCCGACGCGGACTCGGCAATCGCCGCGGCGGAGGCGTCTGCCCTCTAGCGATGCGAGACCGCGTGCGCCCTCGGCGCAAGCGGGCGAGCACGCCGAAGGAGTCGCGCCGGAGCGCCCCACGACAGAGCCGTCCACCATGAACGCCGCGAGCAGCGCTGACGGAGAGCACCGAGGGAGGGAGGCCCGTCAGCCGCCGGCAGTCCGGCGTCGACCACCAACGCTCGCAAACCACGCGCCTTAACTGACGAGGGCCCCTTGTTCAGGGGCCCTCGCGGTAGCACGCCTGTAAGCCGGATTCTGTCGTGGACGACCATCCATCTATGCGACCTACCTGGACCTCGGCGGGCAGCCTGCGAGCGGTCCTGCTTGGCCTTGCACCCGGTGGGGTTTGCCTGGCCGCCACGTCGCCGTGACGCCGGTGCGCTCTTACCGCACCTTTTCACCCTTGCCTGTGCGTGAACCACGTGAATCCACGCCATCGGCGGTTTGTTTCTGTGGCACTTTCCCGCGGGTTTCCCCGGGTCGGGTTGCCCCGACCACCGCGCCCTGTGGTGTCCGGACTTTCCTCGACGGGTTTTCTCTCCCGCCGCGGCCGTCCAGCGTGCACGTTCAGCGTAGCGACGAAAACCGGCTGTACAAGCCGAGATTCGCGTTGTGCACCGCTTCTTGGGGCGAAATTCGCGCGCGGTCCGCTACGGACCGACCTCGATGATCTGCTCCCACGTCCCGCGGTCGAAGAACGGCAGCGGCGGCGCCGAGCCGGCCCCCTGGGCCGCGACGTTGTACATCCGGCGTGGCTCGCGCCAGCCGTCGGGGTTCGTCGACTTGAACTTGTCGCGCAGGACCGTGAACGCATCGTTCGCGAGCGCGCGCAGGCGGCGGATCCCGAGCGTGCGGAACGCGTACGACATCCCGTTGGAGAAGTCGTACACGTGCGAGCTGCTCGTGCCGGTCCCGAACATCCTGCCCGCGGGGCCGAAGCGCGCGAGCGCGTCGTCCATCGCGACCTGGCGATAGGCGACCCACGCCGCGACACCCTCGTGGACCTTGCCGTCCTTGTCGGTGCGGTGGTAGTCGCCGTCCCAGCTGAGGATCGTGTCGAGCACAACCTTGGCGTCACCGGTCGTGCCGCGGCGGACGCGGCGCAGCAGCGGGCCGAGCAGCGGCCGCTGCTGGGCCGCCGACCCCGTACGCCGCACGACGCCCTGCGCGGCCTCGAACGAAGGTGCCCGTGCCATCCGTCGCACCTGGCGTTCGAAGAACGCGTTGCGGTGGTACGGCCCGGTGACCCTTTCCGTGGCCTCGCCGTCGCCGGTAGTCCAACCCTGCGACGGGATGTTGTTCCAGTTCGCGAGCCAGCGCTGCTTCGGGTTGATGACGTGCGGCATCCGCGCGCGATCGACGAGCCCCGGCCACTCGGCCTCACCGGTGCCCGGCAGCGGCAGGCGCTGGTCCCACCCCGAGGGCCGGATCTGCACGAGGCCGGGATGCCAGTAGCCGATGTTGCCGGCGTCGTCGGCGGCCATGACGTTCTCGTTCCAGGTGACGTCGCGCATCGCGGCGTCCACGTCTCGAACAGAGCCGGCGACGTTGAGCTTCGCGATGCCGGTGAACGTCTCGAGCTCGCGGCCCCAGATCGCATAGCGGCGGGCGTACGCCACGCCCTCGTCGCGCGTGCTGCACGGGCCCGTGAACGGTGCGGCAGATCCGCTCCGTCACCGACCCCAGCTCCGGCGCGGCGCCACCCAGCAGGTCGGTCGGCGCCGAGCGGAAGTTGAAGACCTCGTCGCGGCACTCCATTTCGCGCTCGGCTCCCTCGAACACGTACTTCTCGTCCTGGCCGGCTACGAGCTTCTCCGCGTACAGGTCGTCCTCGTCCGACAGCCCTGACGTGAAGCCCCAGGCGACGTGCTGGTTGTGGCCGATCCCGATCACCGGGACGCCGGGAGCGGTTACCCCGCGCACGTCGAAGCCGGGACCGTGGAGCTCGAGCTCCACGAACAGCTCCGGCACCGCGAAGCCGAGCTGCGGCCCGTTGAACAGCCAGGCGCGGCGGCCCTTGCCGCGCACGGCGAACATGTAGGAGCCGCCGGTGCGCCCGATCATCCCCGGCGCCACTTCGGCCCTGCCCGGCGGCGACTCCGTCATGCGCTCCGGCGGCAGCGTCTTCGCGAACGCGATCGAGCGCCGGAAGGCAGCGCGCTCTGCCTTGCGGCTCTGCGCCCGCCCCTGCGCGAACAGACCATCCGAGCGCGGGATCGTCGCTACCTGGCCCTTGATGCGCAGCGGCAGGAGCGCGTCGAGCACGTCCGGGCCGCGCTTCTGCAGCGCGCGCAGGTTGTTGAGCTCGTTCCCGTCGCCGGAGGGCACGGTGCGCGCCAGGAAGACGCCGACGGCGATCGAGTCGCGCACGGTCCAGTCGACGAGGTTGACGGCGAGCGCGACGAACTCCCCGGGCATGTCGCCGGGATTCATGCGCACCTGGGCGATCCAGGCGTTGATCCCGTCGCGATAGGCCTCGGCGCGCATCCGCAGCTCGCCGGAAGCCTGGCGCGCGGCCATGTCGTCGAGCTCGGCCGCCGTGTAGTAGTCGCGGCGCGCGATCAGGTCGTCGTCGAGATAGCCGCGCCCGAGGATCTCGGCCAGCCTGCCGGTGGTGGCGCGCCGGAAAAGCTCCAGCTCGAACAGCCGGTCCTGGGCGACCGCGTAGCCGGCGCCCCACCACATGTCGTAGTCGGTGCGGCCGGTGATCGCCGGGACCCCGTAGTTGTCGCGCAAGATCGTGACGCCGTCGCGCGGCTCTTCCTTGTCGCCGGCCGTCGTGAACCCGAACGGCTTGCGCTTGAACTCGATGAACGGCTGCTGCTGGTCGTAAAGATGCGGCGAGCCGGTGCCGCTCGTCACGCCGGTGATCGAAACGTGGCCGCTCTGGCCCGGCGGCAGGATCGCCTCCGCCCGCACGATCTTGGCGCCGGCCGGCGCGGCCGCCAGCACAGAAATGACGAGGCCGAGTCCGAAAGCGCGTCGCATGGCCGCCGAGCGTACCGGCAGTACATTGCGTTCCGATGCGCTTCTCGACGTTCTACGAGCACCAGCTGCCGCGCCCGTGGGACGCCGACAGCGAGCACCGCCTGATCCAGAACGCGCTCGAGCAGGTCGAGATCGCCGACCGGGCCGGGTTCGACTGCGTGTGGGAGGTCGAGCACCACTTCCTCGAGGAGTACTCGCACTCGAGCGCGTCCGACGTGTTCCTCGCGGCGGCGTCGCAGCGCACGAAGAACATTCGCCTCGGCTTCGGGATCCTGCCGCTGCCGCCCGGCTACCAGCACCCCGCGCGGGTCGCCGAGACGGTCGCGATGCTCGACCTCGTATCGGGCGGCCGGGTCGAGTTCGGCAGCGGCGAGACGTCGAGCGGCGCCGAGCTGGAGGGCTTCGGCGTCGACCGCGAGACCAAGCGCGCGCAGTGGGACGAGAGCCTCGACGTCGTCACGCGGATGATGGTCGAGGAGCCCTTCGCCGGTCACGAGGGGCGCTTCGTGAAGATGCCGCCGCGCAACGTCGTGCCCAAGCCGCTGCAGAAGCCGCACCCGCCGCTGTGGGTCGCGTGCTCGCGGCGCGAGACGATCCGGCTGGCCGCCGAGAAGGGCATCGGCGCGCTGAGTTTCTCGTTCGTCGAGCCGGAGGAGGCCAGGGCCTGGGTCGACGAGTACTACGGGATCATCGCCTCGGAGCGCTGCGTCCCGGCTGGCTTCGCGGTCAACCCGAACATCGCGGTCGTGCTGCCGATGATGATGCACGCCGACGAGCAGACCGCGATCGAGCGCGGGATCGACGGCGCGCACTTCTTCGGCTACTCGCTCGCGCACTACTACATCTTCGGCGAGCATCGTCCGGGGGCGACGAACATCCACGAGGAGTTCGAGCGCCGCCGCGACGAGGTCGGCTTCGCGCGCTCGATCGTGACTCCGCAGGGAGAAGGGCCGCTCGGCATCAAGATCCTGCAGGACGGGCTCGGCTCGCTGCGCGGCGCGATCGGCACGCCGGACCAGGTGCGCGACCTCGTGCGCCGCTACGAGGAGGCCGGCGTCGACGAGCTGATCTTCTGCATGCAGGCGGGGACGAACCGCCACGAGCACGTCTGCGAGGCGATCGAGCTGTTCGGCAAGGAGGTCCTGCCGGAGTTCGCCGAACGCCGCGCCGCGCGCGAGGCCGCGAAGCGCGAGCGGCTGGCAGGGGCGGTCGCAGCTGCCCTGTCGCGGCGGCCGCCGCCGCGCCAGGTCGACCCCGCGTACGTGATCACGCCGACCGCGTCGGGCCCGCCGCACGGAAAACGAACGGCAGGTGCGGGTGCCCAGGGAGCAGCAACCGGCGACGGCAACGGCGCGGGGCGCGCGCTGCGCCGCGCGATCGAGGAGCGGGGCGAGCAGGCGTTCCAGGCGTTCGCGCGCCGCGTCGACGACCGCCGGCTCGAGCGCCTCGCGGGCTCGGAGCGCGGCCTGAAGGTGATCTTCTCCGCCATGGAGCGCATGTACCGCCCCGACCGCGGCGGCGGGGTTCACCGGCGACATCGTCTACGAGCTGCGCGACAAGGACGGCGAGGTGCGACCGTGGACGGTGTCGGTCGACCCGCAGCGCGCCCGGACGCGCCCCGGCGCCGCGCAGGACCCGAGCCTGCGCATCAAGATCTCGCTCGCCGACTTCCTGCGCCTCGCGGCGCGCGACCTCGAGCCCGGCAAGGCGCTGCTCGAGGGCCGCATGGACCTGGAGGGCGACTTCAACGTCGCCGCCAAGCTCGGCGAGATGTTCGGCCAGCCGAGCGCCTACTAGCTGTAGTTCCTAGCCACGTTGGTCAGGCGGGAGCCGGGCGGCTTGTGGCCGAGGGCGCCGTGGGTTCGGGTGAAGTTGTAGTGCAGCAGCCAGGGCTTGAGGGCGGCGGTGCGGTGGATGCTGGTCTGGAAGCGTTGGCCGTAGGCCCATTCGCGTAGGAGCGTCTGAATGAAGCGCTCGGCCTTGCCGTTGGTGCGCGGGCGGTAGGGCTGGGTGCGCAGGTGCTTGAGGCCGAGCTGGTGGCACAGCTGCGCGTGCAGTATCGAGCGATAGGGCGCGCCGTTATCGGTCATCACCCGCTCGACGCTGATGCCGTGGCTGGCGAAGAACGCGATCGCGCGCTGCAAGAACGCACCGGCCGTGACCGCCTTCTCGTCGCCCAGGACCTCGGCGTAGGCCAGTCGGCTGTGGTCGTCGATGGCGACGTGGACAAACTCCCAGCCGGCGTCGCCGATCCGGCGACCGTCTGGGGTGTAGGTGTTGCGCGCCTGCGTGCGCTTGCCGGTGACGCGGTGGCCAGGGCGCAGAATCCGGCCGAGCTTTTTGACGTCGATGTGGATGAGCTCACCGGGTGCCCGTCGCTCGTAGCGGTTGGGGGGCTCGGGCGGCTCAAGCTTTGAGCGCTTGCCCAGCCCGACGCGCTTGAGCACCGCCGAGACGGTCGACAGCGCCATCCCCAACGCGATCGCGATCTGCGCTGCGGTCATTCGCAACCGCCGCAACCGCACGATCTGTGCGACGCGCGCAGGCGACGTCTTGTGCGGGATTCGCTTTGGCGCTGAGCTGCGATCCACCAAGCCGGCGGCGCCCTCATCCCGCCAGCGACGCAACCAGCGCCTGGCGGTGCGGTCGGTGATTCCGGCGGCCGAGGCCGCCTCCATCACCGACCACCCCGCCTCGATCCGCTCGACAAGCAGGCGCCTGCTCTTCGGACAGGTCCGGGCGTTAGCGTGGAGCTTCATTCGGTGTCCTCCTTGGGACTGGTGGCGTTAGACACCTCCAGCCTCCAAGGAGGCCCGGATGAACTCCCTACCCGGACGAACGTCCCTAGGACCTACAACTAGCCCTCTAGCGCGATACGGGCAACGGGCACAGCCCGCCGAACACGTCGCCGCTGAAGCGCAGTTCGCGGCGTGTCGTCGCGGTGACGGGGGCGCGCACCGTGCGCGACGTCGTGCCGCCCGTGAACTGCAGCACGTCGATGCCGCGCCCGAAGTCGGCCACGAACACGATGTCCTTGCCGCGCCAGTAGGCGGCCCAGGTGTTCGCGCCGTCGCCGAGGAAATAGCCGACCTGGCGGATGTCCTTCGGCTTTGACGTGTCGAGGAAGCGGACGCCCTGGCCATAGAACGCGTTCGCGGTGATGCCGTCGCCGCGCGACGTGAAGTAGTGCGACGAGTCGCACGCGGTCGCGCCCTCCTGGCCCTCGGGCGTCCACGTGTCGAGCACGCGCATCCGGTGCTTCGTGGCCCTGATGTCCTTGAAGCCCTCGGCCGCATACGAGTTGCGCAGGTCGTAGGCGACGAAGCGGCCGGAGGTCTTGCAGTCGCTGACGATGTTCTCCTCGGTCGCGAAGAGGACGTCGTTGCGCGTGAGCGGCGCCTCGGCGGCGCGGCGGCGCGGGGGCTTGCGCTTCTTGGCCTTGCGGCAGACGCGGCGCGTCTTTCCGCGCACCTTCTTGCGCGTGCAGCGGCGCTTGCTCTTGGCCTTCTTCTTTTTCTTGGCCTTCGGCTTGACCTTGACTGGTGCAACCGCGGCGGCGGGCGGCTCGAGCGACGGCGCGTCTGGTGCCCAGTCGCGCCACGCGTTGTGCATGAAGCGCGAGGAGGTCGCGCTGTCGGGCGTGCCGCTGCCCGCGTAGGGGATCGGCTTGCAGCCGGTCGCCTGTTCGACGTTGCCGGTCAGCGGGTTGCGGTGCGTGCCCGTGGTCCAGTACCCGCGCACGCCGCCGGCGCCGGAGACCCAGGCGACGCCCTGCGCGTCGACCTGGACGTCGTGCGCGTAGTCGGTCACGCCGTCGTTGCGCTCGGTGTCGATCGGCGCGGGGCAGGGCTTCGGGTCCGCCGGGTCTGTGATGTCGGTGCCGTACATCGGGGCGGCCGACGAAGTCCGGCTGGGTCGCGGCATTCGCGTACGGGCCGGCGGTCCAGAGGACGTTGCAGTCCTGGACGCACGTCGTCGTGTGCCCCGCCGGCACTGTGAAGAACGCGACCTGCGTCATCAGGTGCGGGACCGATACGTCGATGACATGCACCGCTCCGTACGGGAACGTGTCGCCGGGGACTGCGGGCGACGTGAACCCGCGCGGGTCGCGGCTGACGAACAGCAGCTTGCGTTTGCGGTCGACGTCGACGTCCTCGTTCTCCCAGATGAACATCGGCAGCGCCCCGATGATCGACGGCTGCGCGGGGTCGCTGATGTCGTAGGCGTAGATGCCGGCGACCGTCGAGACGAACATCGTGTCGTCGATGAAGTTGACGGAGATCGCCGCCGCCATCTCGGGGATGCTCGCCAGCAGCTTGACGTTGGAGGACTGCGCCGCCTGCGCCGGTGCGGCCACGAGCGCGAACGCGGCGGCGAGGGAGAGGAGGAGGCGGCGCATCTGCAGCGGGAACGTCGCCCGGCGGACGTTCTTGCGCAGCGCCGTTGCAGTGCCGGGCTCAGGATGCGAACATATGTTCGATGATCGTCTGCGTCCTCGTCCCCCGCTTCGAGCTCGTCGTGGCGATGGGGGGCAGGGAGGCGCTGGCGCGCGGCCCCGCGGCGCTTGCGCCGGAGCCCGGGCGCGAGCAGCTCGTGGGCGAGGTCTCCGCCGCCGCCGAGGTCTTCGGCGTGCGCCCGGGCATGCGGCTCGGCGAGGCATTGGGCCGCTGCCCCGGGCTGATCCTGGTTCCGCCCGATCCGCTGAGCGTCGCCGAAGCGTGGGAGCGGCTCGTGGGCGCGCTCGAGGGGATTGGCGCTGCGGTCGAGGCGCCGCAGCCGGGCCGCGCGTTCTTCGACGCGCGCGGGCTGCGGCGGCTGCACGGCGGTCACGTGGACGGCGTCGTGAGCGCCGTGCGTGGCGCGCTGCGGCGGCCGGCGCGCATCGGCCTCGGGCCGTCGCGCTTCTGCGCGCTGGCGGCGGCCTCCAGGGCGCGCTCGCGGCGTGCCGAGCTGGTCGACGGCGAGCGCGCGCTGGCCGGCGAGCCCGTGGCGCTGCTGCGCCACCATGAGGAAGCGGCGGCGCTCGTCGAGCAGCTCGAACGCCTCGGGCTGACGACGCTGGGAGCGATCGCCGCGATTGGGCGAGCTCAGATCTCCGATCGTTTCGGTCGCGCCGGCGAGCTGGCGCACGACCTGGCGCGCGGGCGCGATACGCCGCTGCGGCCACGCGCGCCGGGCGAGACGCTCGAGGAGTCGCTCGAGCTTCCGGAGTCGGCTGCCGGTACGCAGCTTCAGCGCGCGCTGGAGCTGCTGGTCGACCGCCTCCTGGCGCGCCGCGAGCGGCGCGCGCGGACGCTGCGCGCGGTGGTGCTGGGCGCGCGGCTGGTCGAAGGAGGGACGTGGCGCGAGCGCGTCGTCTTCCGCGAGCCGCTCGCCGACCCAGAGCGGATGCGGCTGGTGCTCGGCCAGCGCCTGATGCTGCTGCCCGCGCCGGCCGAGACGCTGCAACTCGCCGTCGAGCGCTACGGCCCGCCGCACGCCGGCCCGCGCGCGCTCTTCGACGACGGCAGCGCCGCGCGCAGGGCGCGCCTGCGCGAAGCGGTCCGCCAGGCCCGCGCGGCGGCCGGGCCGGAGGCGGCGCTGCGCGTCCTCGAGGTCGACCCGGATTCGCGCGTGCCGGAGCGCCGCGCTGTGCTGACCCCGTTCGAGGGATGAGCCCGGGTCCGCGCCGGCTCGCGCTGCCGCTGCCGGCAACGGTGCGCGCGGACGAGCGCGGACAGCCGCTCTCGGTTGACGGCCGCGGCGTCGACGCGGTGCGCGAGTCGTGGCTCGTCGAGGACCGCTGGTGGACATCCGAGCCCGTGCGCCGTCGCTATTGGGAAGTGGTCACCGCGCGCGGCGAGCTCGTCGTGCTGTTCCGCGAGCTCGAGCGCGGTGGGTGGTATCGGCAGCGATGAGGCCGTTGGACTCCTGTGGCGTTCCGCTCGGCACGTGGTCGGAGCGCGGGGCGTGGTTCGTCGGCACCGAGGGAGGGTGGTGTTGCGGATTGGCAAAGACGTAGCCGGTTTTGAGGCGCGGCCGTACCGGGTTGCGACCGCCGTGGCGATTTGTGTTCGCTATGCGAGCAAAACTCGCCAGCGTGTCGGGCAGCGCAGCGTCCAATCGGAAAGCGGTTACGAAAGAGCCAAACCGCGGGCGTTCGGCCTGCTCCCCCTCGGTGCCGACGAACAAGCGCCCGCGCGCAAACAAGGTGCCGCGTGGGGCGCCACTGCCGCTGACAAAACGGCACGAACGCGTCGTGATCCGGCACGGCGCGGTCGCGAAGCTGGCGCCGTGGAGCGCGGGCAGGCGGGCATCGACTACGTCGCGCTGGTCGCGGTTGCGGCGGGAGTGCTGGCGGCGGCGGGCGCGGTCTGGCCCGGCACCGAGGCCGGAGCAGCGGTCGTGCGGCAACTGGAGCGTGCGCTGTGCGTCGTGCGCGGCGGCGACTGCGAGCGCGACCGGGCACCATGCGTGACGCAGGCGCGGCAGTCCGCGACGCGCGTGCAGGCGCATGTGTTGGCCGTGCGGCTCGGCGCGGGCACCGTCGCGCTCGTCGAGGAGCGCAGCGACGGGACGATCGCGGTCACGCGCCTGCAGGAGTCGGAGCTCGGCGCGGACCTGCGGGTCGGCCTCGGCGCCGGGCTGCGCGCGGGCGACGTCGCGCTTGCGGTCGGCGGCGAGGCGCGGGCAGCGCTGCTCGCGCACGCACTCTCTGCGAAAACCTGGCACGTCCGCTCGGCAGGGGATGCGCGGCGATTGCTGCAGCGGCTCGGGGAGAGGACGCGGCTTGTGCGCGCGATCGGGCCCGACGGCAGCTGGACCTGGGTGCAGCAGCGCCCGCGCGTCCCGCCGCCGGCGGAGTCGGCTTCCGACCGCGGTTGGTCGGTCACGCTCGGGGGCGTCGGCACCGTGGGAAAGGTGGCCGAGGGAGCGCTGACGCTGAGCGCCCGTGACGCGTACGGCGCGCGCACGCTGCACGGCTCGGGGCATCGCGTCCTCTACGTGCGGCGCTCGCAGGGCTTCGAGGCCGCGCTCGGCGGCGGGCCCGGTGGCCGGCTGCTGCGGCGCACCGCGAGCGCCGCGACCGAGCGCGTCTACGGCATCGAGGTGGACGAGCGCGGCAAACCGGTGGACCTGTCGATCGTCGTCAGCGGCGCGCTGACCGGGACGAGCGACCTGCCCGGTGAGGTGCAGGACGCCGCGGGCCTGCTCGCCGCCGGCGCGGGAAGGGGCAAGCGCGTCTTCGAGGTCGAGCGCCATCTCGACCTGACCCAGTCGGGCAATCTCGCCGCCGCACGCGAGTTCCTGCGCCAGGCAACGCATCCGCGGCCGCGCTTCGGCGACGCGGTCGCGGTGTCCGCCGCGCTCGACGAGCGACTGCGGGAGGCGGGCATCGCCCACGCGCGTGTGTATGAGACAGCCGAGTCCCGTCGCGGCCTCGGCGGGCATACGACGCTCGGCGTGAAGGTGGCCGGCGCGGTCGAGCGCCACAGCCGCACCAGCCGCCTCGTCGCGGCGCTCACCCGCGCCGCCGGCGCCCCCTGGGTCACACGCGACGACTGTCTCTAGGCTCTGCCGATCGACCCGCGTACGCCAGTGATCGTCGGCGCCGGCCAGGTCGTGCAGCGCCCGGGGGAGGGCGAAGCGCGCGACCCGATCGCGCTTGCCGTGGATGCGCTGCGCGCGGCGGCGCGGGACAGCGGCGCCGGTGACGCGCTGCTGTGCCGCGCGGACTCGGTCCGGCACGTCGCAACGGTGTGCTGGCAGTACCGCGACGAGGCCGCATTGATCGCCCAGGCGCTCGATGTCACGCCGCGCGAGAACGTGCGCACCACGTTGTTCGGTGGCGAAAGCCCGCTGCGCCTGCTCGGTGAAACCGCTCAGGAGATCGCCGACGGCGCGCTCGATGTCGCGCTCATATCGGGGGCGGAAGCGGTTGCCTCGGTCCTCGCCGCCCGGCGCACGGCAGAGACGCTGCCCTGGACAGAGCAGCCCGAGGGCGTCGAGCCGACGCGCGTCGTCGGCAGCGCGCGCGTTCCGAGCACCGACGCGGAGCTGGCGGTCGGGCTGGCGGCGCCGATCTTCAACTACGCACTGCTCGAGACGGCCGTGCGCGCGCGTGCGGGTGCGACCCCCGACGCGCACCTGCAGGCCGTCGGCGACCTGTGGTCGCGCTTCTCAGCGGTCGCGGCTGCGAACCCGTACGCATGGCTGCCTGGCGCCAGGGGTGCGGACGAGCTGATCGAGCCCGGCCCGGCGAACCGACCGGTCTCGGCGCCGTATCTCAAGCTGCTGACCGCCAACATCCAGGTCGATCTGGCGTCGGCGCTGATCGTCTGCAGCGCCGCGGCGGCGGACGATGCCGGGGTGCCGCGCGACCGCTGGGTCTTCCCCTGGGCCGTCGCGCACGCGCACGACGAGTGGTTCATGTCCGAGCGCGCGGAGCTCGCTCTGTCGCCCGCGATTCGGGCGATGGGCCGCGCCGCGCTCGAGCACTGCGCGTTGACGATCGACGACGTTGAGCACGTCGACCTCTACTCATGCTTCCCGTCCGCCGTGCAGATCAGCGCCGCCGAGCTCGGCCTGCGGACCGACGATCAGCAGCGCCCGTTGACGGTGACGGGCGGGCTCACGTTCGCGGGCGGACCCGGCAACAACTACTGCGGCCATGCGCTGGCGACGCTCACGACGCGCCTGCGCGAGGACCCGGAAGCGGTCGGCATGTCGACCGGTGTGGGCTGGTACATGTCCAAGCACGCCTGTGGCGTCTACTCGGCGAAACCGCCGCCACAGCCGTTTCGCAACATCGACGCCAACGCCGCCGTCGAATCCCCGCAGCCGCGGCGCGCGACGGCCGACCACAAGGGCGACGCGACGGTCGAGGCCTACACGGTGCCGTTCGGCGCCGACGGCGTGCCGGAAGCCGTGATCGTCACCGCGCTGAACCCCGACGGCTCGCGCGCGCTCGTGCGCACCAGCGAACCGCAGACGATCACCGAGTTCCTCGACTCCGATCAGCTGGGGGCTCAACTAGACGAGAATCCCTGACGTGTCACGAGAGAACGTGGAGATCGTCCGGCGCATCTACGACGCGGTCGCACGACGTGACACGTCGGCGATCCTGACGCTTTATGACCCGGGCATCGAAGTGCACTGGGCCCCTGGAACGCTGGCCGATCACATCGCGAGCCCAAACTCGCTCAGCGGGCACGAGGGTCTACGTACGTTCGACCGCGAGCTACGCGAAGCGTTCGACAATTTCGAGACGACGGTCGAAGAGATGGTCGAGGCGGGAGAGCGCGTGGTGTCGGTCTCGAAGTACCGCGCACGGGGACGGCGCAGCGGCGTCGAGATCGACGGGCCACTTCAATTCGGCGTCTGGAGCTTTCGCGATGGCCGAGTGACCCGCGTCGAGTGGTACCCGAGCCGCGACGAGGCCCTCGCAGCCGTGGCCTAGTTAGTCGGCCGCCTCGTATGCGAACATATGTTCGTGTCGTATGCCGAGCTCCACTGCCACTCCGCGTTCTCGTTCCTGGACGGCGCGTCGCTGCCCGACGAGCTGGTCGCGGCGGCGGTGGAGCTCGGCCACGACACGCTCGCGCTGACGGATCACAACACGATCTCGGGGTCGATGGAGTTCGCGCAGGCGGCACATGCGCTCGGCCTGCGCGCGATCCACGGGGCGGAGGTGGATGTAGACGGTCGCCACCTGACGCTGCTGGTGCGCGACCAGAGGGGATGGCGCAGCCTCTGCCGGCTCTTGACGCGCGCGCACGCGCACACACGCGACGCCACCCGCCGGCGCGTTGTGGCGCCGACCCTGACCATCGACGACGTCTGCGAGCACGCCGCGGGGCTCGTGTGCCTGACCGGCTGCGCGCAGCGCGGCGTGCGCGACGAGCCGACGGTCCGCCGGCTGCTCGACGCGTTCGGCACCGAGTCGCTGCGGATCGAGCTGCAGCGGCCGTTCGCCCGTCACGACCGCGCGCTGAATCGCGGGCTGGCGGCGCTGGCGAGGCGCCTGGGCATCGGGACCGTCGCCACCGGCAACGTCCACGCGCACGCGCGCGAGCGCGCCCGCCTGCAGGACGCGTTCGTCGCGATCCGCGAGCACACGACGCTCGACGCGTCGGAGCCGCTACGGCGTGGCAACCACGCCCATGTCCTCGCGACGCCTGCTGCGATGACCGCGCGCTTCGAGGACCATCCGGAGGCGGTCGCCGAGACGCGCCGCCTGGCCGAGACGCTGACGTTCGATCTCCTCCAGGACCTCGGGTACCGGTACCCGGGCGCCGAGAACCCGGCCGCGGACGCGAAGCTGGCCGCGGTCTGCGCACCGCGCTTCGACGATCGCTATCCGCCCGGGCACCGCCACCTCGCCGATGCGGCTGCGCGGCTCGAGGAGGAGCTCGGGCTGATCAGCCAGCTCGGCCTGTCCGGGTTCTTCCTGTTGCACCACGACCTGCTCGAGCTTGCGCGCGAGGTCGCGCTCGAGGTGCGCGGCCCCGACACCGTCCGCGCGCTGCTGCCGCCGGGGCGCGGGCGCGGCTCGAGCGTCTCGTCGATCGTCTGCTACCTCACCGGCCTCTCGCACGTCGACCCGATCGCCAACGAGCTGCTGCTGGGGCGTTTCCTCAACGACGAGATCAGCGCCCTGCCGGACATCGACCTCGACTTCCCGCGCGACATCCGCGAGGTGCTGATCCCGCGCGTGCACGAGCGCTACGGGCGCGAGCGCTCGGCGCTGGTGGCCGCGTTTCCCACATACCGCGCGCGCGGCGCGATCCGCGAGCTCGGCAAGGCGCTGGGCCTGCCTCCCGGGGAGATAGAGCGAGTCGCGCGCAGCTCCGAAGCGTGGTCGGCGCAGTCCGTCGACCAGGACATCGCGGTCGCGCTCGGCGACGGCCGCCAGCACGAGGGCCGCTGGGCGTGGCTGCACAGCCTGGCGAGCGAGGCCCACGGCCTGCCGCGCCACTTGTCGCAGCACTCGGGCGGGATGATCGTCTCCACGCGCCCGCTGATCGACTGCTGCGCGGTCGTGCCGGCGGCGATGGAGGGCCGTCAGATGGTCATGTGGGACAAGGACTCCTGCGCGGACGCGGGCTTCCTGAAGATCGACCTGCTCGGGCTGGGGATGCTGTCGGCGGTCGAGCGCTGCGTCGAGTCGGTCGCCGCGCGGCGCAACGAGCACATCGACTTGTCGCGGATCCCGTACGACGACTCCGCGACGTTCGAATGCATCCAGAAGGCCGATACGACCGGCGTCTTCCAGATCGAGAGCCGCGCGCAGATGGGATCGCTTCTCCGCACGCGCCCGGCGACGTTGCAGGACCTAACTATTCAAGTCGCGATCGTGCGGCCGGGCCCGATCGTCGGCGGTGCCGTCAATCCCTACATCGAGCGCCTCCAGCGCCTGCGCGAGGACCCCGGCTACGAGGTCCCGTTCGAGCACGAGTCGCTGCGGGAGTCGCTGCGCGAGACGCTCGGCACGATCATCTTCCAGGACCAGGTCATCGAGGTCGCTATGGCGTTCGCGGGCTTCTCGGCGGGGGAGGCCGAGGGCTTGCGGCGCGCGATGAGCCGCAAGCGCTCGGCGGCGGCGATCGACGCGTTTCGCGAGCGCTTCGTGCGGCGCGCGATGGCGCGCTTCGACGACGTCGACGACGCGCTGGCCGAGCGCGTGTGGACGATGGTCAAGGGCTTCTCGGGGTTCGGCTTCCCCAAGGCTCACGGCGCGGCGTTCGGCCTGCTCGCCTACCAGTCGACCTGGCTGCGCGTGCACTACTCGCAGGAGTTCCTGGCCGCGCTGATGGACGAGCAGCCGATGGGCTTCTACCCGCCCGACGCGCTCGTGCACGACGCGCAGCGGCACGGGATCGAGGTGCGCGCGCCGGACGTCAACGCAGCGCAGGTGGGGTGCACGGTCACGCCGGAGGGTGCGGTGCAGATCGGGCTCGGATACGTGCTCGGTGTGCGCGAGGACGACGTCCGCGCGCTGGTCGCCGCGCGCTCGGCCGCCGGCCCGTTTCGCAGCGTCGAGGACCTCGCGTCGCGCTGCGGTGCGGGCCGCGCGACGCTCGAGCAGCTGGCGTGGTCGGGTGCCTGCGACGGGCTCGCCGGCGGCGACCGGCGCAAGGCGCTGTGGGCGCTCGGCGTCGCTGCGCCAGGCCGGCGCCTGCAGGCGGGTGCGCGGAGCGGGGCGGGCGCGGGCGTCCAGCTCGCTTTGCCGCTCGGCGCCGGCGCGGCGCCGGCGCTGCC
The DNA here is from genome assembly GCA_963832195.1 of uncultured Conexibacteraceae bacterium. Taxonomy (GTDB): domain Bacteria; phylum Actinomycetota; class Thermoleophilia; order Solirubrobacterales; family Solirubrobacteraceae; genus Baekduia. Next base: position 113,268 of record CAWHTH010000002.1, on the reverse strand, counting down.
GGCGCTGGGCGCATGGGACGCGATGATCGCCGACTACGCCACCACCGGCCTCACCGCGGGCACGCATCCGCTCGGCCTCCTGCGGCCGCGGCTGCGGGCGGAGGGGATGGTGTGCAGCGCCGACCTCAAGCAGCTCGAGCACGGCACGCGGGTGCGCGTACCCGGGCTCGTCGTCGCCCGCCAGCGGCCTGGGACTGCGAGCGGGATCGTCTTCCTGCTGCTCGAGGACGAGACCGGCACGGTGAATTTGATCGTCCCGCCGCAGGTCTACGAGCGCGACCGCCTGGCGGTGAGGGTCGAGCCGCTCGTGGCCGCGACCGGGGTGATGGAGCGCCATGCCTCCGGCGGCGGCGCGATCAACATCCTCGTCCGGCGGCTCGAGCGCCTCGACACCGCGGCGCCCGCGGCGGACGTCGTGGAGCTCCCGGCCACCGAAGCCGACGACTTCCGCGCCGTCGCTCCAGCTGTCCAAAGCTTCGCCTCGGGCCGACGGCGTTAAGGGGGCACCAGCGGGTAGGGTTCCCGCCCGTGATCGCAAGCCTGGCTGTGATCCTCACCTTCCTGCTCCTCGGGCTGGGGACCGTGTTCCTGGCGATGCGGGGCGGCCCGCGAGGGGCGCGCGATGCGCTGCACACACAGACCGAGCGCGGGCGCCGGTTCAGCACCGTCGTGCTGCCGATCCTGCTGGTCGTGCTGGGCGCGGCGTTTCCGGTGTGGGTCCTGGTCGACAACAGCGAGAGCAAGGACCGCGACGGGCCCGGAGGCACGAAGCTGACCGCCGGCGAGGCCGAGGGCCGCGAGCTGTTCGCCCGCAACTGCTCGACCTGCCATGTGCTGAGCGCGGCGAACGCGGTCGGCAAGGTCGGGCCGAACCTCGATCAGCTTCGCCCGCCGAAGAACCTGTCGCTCGACGCGATCGCGAAGGGACGCGCCCGCGGCCAGGGCCAGATGCCCGCCGAGCTGCTGGACGGGGAGGACGCCGTCAACGTGGCCGAGTACGTCGCGCGCGTCGCCGGGCGCTGAAACTCCTCCCAAACTGCGGGGTAATTAGCCCCAGAGGGCGTCATAACACCGTGCAAATGCAGGACTTTTGTGCGTTGATACGATGCCCGCGTTCAAAACCGCTGAGTTCCCGTCCGGGGTAGGGGCAATCCTTGACCGGAGGGGAAGCGGGGGACCCGTTCACTGGGGCGAATCGCAGCACGCGTAGCGCCACTCTCTAGGCGCGAGCCCGTCAGCTAACCCCGTAAGCCGTCGAAAGAGAGAATCGAACCGTCATGGCTACGCCCGAGGCCCCCGCTTGGTGGGCCGACGTGCAGCAGGATCGCGAGGAGATCGGCGAGCGCGCCGTCGACTCGTGGATCGACGAGGAGATCATCGACTTCACGCCGCGGCGCCGTTTCGTGCACGCCGAGAGCACGCCCGCCGCGCAGCCGCCGCTCTCACCTGTGCCCGTCGAGGGGCGGCGCACGGTCACGATCACCGGCCGGCCGCAGCCGCTCGCTCCCCAGCGTCGTGACCTGCGCCCGGTTTCGCACCGGCTCCACCACGCCCGGCCCGACCGCATAGCGCTTTGGGCCGCCATCCTGGGGTTCTTCCTGATCCTCGTCGCGGCCACATCGTCGTCGGATGCGTCGGCCGCCGTTTTCACCGGCATTTAGCTGAGCCGAACTCGCCGCTGAGACGTAGCAAGGGTGGGCGGTCAGCTTGACCGCACTTCTAGACTTATGTCTAGTAAGTCCTACTCCTCCTCTCCTAGGACGCCCTCATGAAGACCCCCATCAGCAGGTTCCCCATCCATGACGACCTGACGGCGCCGGAGGGTTCGCTTCCGGTGCTGCGAGGAGCCCTGGCCGCCGCCGGCCAGCTGCCGAACTTCATCGGCGTGCTGGCGGGGGCGCCCGCCGCGCTGCGCGCGTTCGCGCGCTTTCGCAGCGAGCTGCGCCAGGGCACGCTCGACGGCCCGACGCTCGAGCGCATCTCGCTCGCCGTCGCAAGCCACTACGGCTCCGAGCCCGGCATCGCCCTGCACCAGCGCACCGCGCGCCAGGCGGGCGTCGGGCTCGACGACATCGCGCTGGCGCGCGAGTGGAACTCCACCGACGACAAGCAGCTCGCGCTGCTGCGCTTCCTCCAGGCGCTCGTGACAGAGCAGGCGCGGCCGCCCGCGCACCTGCACGAGGAGGCGCGCGAGATCGGCTGGTCCGACGAGGAGCTGCTCGAGGCGATCGCGTTCGTCGCGCTCGAGACGTTCACCGCGATGATCAACGTGGCCGGCGACGTGCCGGTCGACGGCTCGTTCGAAGCGACACGGCTCAAAGCGGCGTAGCACCGTGGGCCGGGTATGGTCTCCAGCATGAGCGTGGAGGCCCATTCCCGGCCCGCCTGCTGTCCGCTCTACCACGAGGCCGTCGAGCTGATCGGCCGCCGCTGGACCGGCGCGATCGTTGCGGTCCTGATGCAGCGCGACGCGCTGCGGTTCACAGAGATCGCCCAGGCCGTGCCGCACATGTCGGACCGCCTGCTCAGCGAGCGCCTCAAGGACCTCGAGGCGCGCGGGATGGTGGCGCGCGATGTGCAGGCCGGCCCGCAGCCGCGCATCACGTACTCGTTGACGCCGATGGGCCGCAGCCTCGAGCCCGCGGTCGCCGAGCTGAGCACCTGGGCGCGGCGTTGGCTGGCCTGACGGTCCAGGTCTTTTAGCCCGGAGGTCGGAGGGTGATCCTCTAGGGTCCAAGCCATGACGGCCAGCGAGCAGCCGCGCACCGCCGAGGACATCAAGGCGTTCGTCGACGAGCGCGAGATCCGCTTCATCCGCCTCTGGTTCACGGACATCCTCGGGCAGCTCAAGTCGTTCTCGATCAACGCGTCGGAGCTCGACGACGCGTTCGAGGGCGGGATGGGTTTCGACGGCTCGTCGATCACCGGCTTCAACGCGATCGAGGAGTCGGACATGATCGCGATGCCGGACCCGGCGACGTTCGCCGTGCTGCCGTGGCGTCCCGAGGAGCAGGGCGTCGGGCGGATGTTCTGCGACATCCTCACGCCAGAGCGCGCCCCATACGAAGGCGACCCGCGCCAGGTGCTCCGGCGCGCGCTGGAGCGCATGACCGCGATGGGCTTCAGCACGTTCAACGTCGGTCCCGAGCTCGAGTACTTCCTGTTTCGCGACAAGGACTCCACGGAGGTCCTCGACGAGGGCGGCTACTTCGACCTGACGACGCTCGACGCCGGATCGGACGTGCGCCGCGAGACGGTGCTCGCGCTCGAGCAGCTCGGCATCCACGTGGAGTACTCGCACCACGAGGTCGGGCCGTCGCAGCACGAGGTCGACATGCGCTACGCCGACGCGCTGAAGATGGCCGACGACTGCATGACGTACCGCATCACCGTCAAGGAGTACGCGATGAAGTACGGCTGGCATGCGACCTTCATGCCCAAGCCGCTCTTCGGCGAGAACGGCTCCGGCATGCACACGCACCAGAGCCTCTTCCGCAACGGCGCCAACGCGTTCTTCGACGCCGACGACCCGTACTTCCTGAGCCCCGATGGCAAGGCGTTCATCGCCGGCCAGCTCAAGCACGCCCGTGAGATCAGCTCGATCTTCGCCCAGTGGGTGAACTCGTACAAGCGGCTCGTCCCTGGTTATGAGGCGCCGGTCTACGTCGCGTGGTCACGCCGCAACCGCAGCGCGCTCGTGCGGGTCCCGCTCTACCACCCGGGCAAGGAGCGCGCGACGCGCATGGAGCTGCGCTGCCCGGACCCGGCGTGCAACCCGTACCTGACGTTCGCGGCGCTGCTGCAGGCGGGGCTCGAAGGAATCGAGAAGGGCTACGAGCTGCCCGAGCCGATGGAGAAGAACCTCTACCACCTGTCGCCCGACGAGCGCAGGCGGCTCGGCATCGAGCAGCTGCCGGAGACGCTCGGCGAGGCGATCGAGCTGACGGCGGAGTCGGAGCTCGCGCTGCGCACGCTCGGCGAGCACATGTTCAACCGCTACGTCGAGATCAAGCGCCAGGAGTGGGAGGACTACCGCGTGCAGGTCACGCAGTGGGAGCTGGACCGGTACCTGCCCGTACTCTGACCACAGGTGGTGGCGAGTCCGTTCCATGATTAGGCGACCTTGGTGGAAGCGGAAGCACTGGTGGGCCTTGGGGGTATCGGTGCTGATCATCGGGGCTGCGGGCTGCGGGGCATCGCAGGACTCCAAGCGCACCGCGTCGCAGAACGACTCGCAGGAATCGCAGAGCGCTACGCCTGCTCCGCAGGAGGAGGAATCGCAGTTGACCTCCGCGCAGGAGACTGCCTTTGGCGTCGGCGCGGTACCGCATTGACTCGGAAGGGTTGTCGAAGAAGGCCCTCATCCAGCATCTGACGGCAGAGGGTTACGACAGGGCTAACGCGACGTTCGCCGCGAACAACGTGGGCGCCGACTGGCAGGAAGAGGCTGTGGAGAAGGCGCGGGACCGCATGGACAAGGACGGGTATTCGAAGAGGTCCCTCGTCGAGCATCTGGGATCCGACGGTTTCACCCGTGCGCAGGCGGAGTACGCGGTGAACAAGGTGTACGACTGACGCAAACTCCCAGCCCTCCTCCGGAGCGGACGGCTGATCGGACCTGATGCGCAGCTGCCGCGAACGCGATACTGGGCGGGCGATGTCGCGGGAGAGCGTGGAGGTACGAAACGAAGCGGTTCGGAAGTTCTTCGCGGCCTTCGAAAGCGACGATGAGACCTTCCGTGAGACGCTCCATTCGGATATCGAGTGGTATCCGATCGAGGAGAATCGGACGCCGACACTCGGCGTCGATGCGGCGCTGTGGAACAGGAACACGTGGCTGGACACGTGGGACGAGCACCGCTTCGAGCTGGAGGAGGTGGTCGAGGAGGGCGACTCCGTCGTCGCGCACGTCCACATCACAGCTCGCGGTAGGGGGAGTGGAGTCGAAGTCGACGTTCGGTTCTTCGCGCAGTTCAAGGTTCAGGACGGCAAGGTCATCTACATCTATGACCACGAGGACCGAGCGGAAGCCCTAGAAGCCGCCGGGCTGTCGGAATAGCTAGGCGAGTCGCTTCGAGCAGAAGCGGCACGTTTCTTTGGTGCGGCTCCGCCTGCATGCCGACCAGGGGCGCTGCGCAAAAATGCCGGGTGATGGCGAGCAATACTGGGCGGGCGATGCCGCAGGAAAACATCGAGCTGGTGCGGTCGATCTGCTCAGAGTGGGGGCGTGGCGACTACAGCTCGGCCGAGTGGGCACACCCCGAGATTCAGTTCGTGATCGCCGACGGGCCTGCACCAGGCAGCTGGACTGGGCGGGGTGGGATGACCGAGGGTTGCGGCGCCATCCTTCACGCCTGGGAGGAGCCCGACCGAGGCGGAAGCCCTCGAAGCAGTGCGGCTACGAGCGGAGGCGCACGACTAGCTCAACAGCGCCTCTAGTTCGGCCGCGTCCGTGACCGGCTGACGGCAGGCGAAGCGCTCGCACACGTAGGCGGCTGCGCGGCCGTCGACGGGCTCGCGGCCTTCCATCAGCGGCACTCCGTCGCCGGGTGGGCCCGCGAGCACGACGTGCGGGCGGAGGCGTGAGCGGACCGTCGCCGCCAGCTCTTGTATGTCATCGCCGGCGAGTGCGACTTCCTTCACGGCGATGAGATGGAAGTCGAGCGCCTGAAGCGCGTGCCCGAACGCCTGTGGGTGGCGCGGGGCGAGCTCGTGGATCAGCCGCAGTGCGCCGACGGCGTGGCGCTCGTACTCGTGCTCTCCGGTCAGAGCGGCGAGCCGCAGCAGTCCGAGCGCCGCCGACGACGAGCCGGCCGGGATCGGGTTGTCCTCGATGTCCTTGCGCCGCACGACGAGCTGCTCATGGTCGGAGGATGTGGCGTAGAAGCCGCCGCGCTCGTCGTCGGCGAAGCGGTCGATCATCGTGTCGGCGATCTCTCTCGCCGCGTGGAACCAGCGCGGCTCGAACGTCGCCTCGTAGAGGTCGAGCAGCGCCTCGAGCATGAACGCGTGGTCCTCGAGGTACGCGTTGAGCTTCGCCGTCTTGCCATCCGAGGTGCGCAGCAGGCGGCCCTGGTCGTCGCGCATCTGTTCGAGCACGAACGTCGCGGCGGCGCGCGCCGCATCGACCCAGTCCGGGCGCCCGAGCGCGCCGCCTGCCTCCGCGAGCGCGCCGATCATCAGCGCGTTCCACGCCGCTAGGCGCTTGTCGTCGAGCCCGGGCGGTACGCGCTGTGCGCGCACCTCGAGCAACCGCGCCCGGATGCGCTCGCGCTGCTCCGACGGCGGCTCGGGACCGCGCGGCTCGAGCACGTTCGTCCCCTCGAAGTTGCCCTCCGGGCTCGCGCCGAACCAGGCGATCGCCGCGTCGGCGTCGTCACCGAGCGCCGCGTGCAGCTCGTCGATGGTCCAGACGTAGAACTTGCCCTCGACGCCCTCGCTGTCGGCGTCGAGCGCGCTATAGAAGGCGCCCTCCGGGCCGCGCATCTCATCCAGGACCCACGCCGCGGTCTCCTCGACCACGCGTCGCAGCAGCGGGTCGCCGCTGACTTGGAAGCCGCGCAGGTAGGCGCGGAGCAACAGCGCGTTGTCGTAGAGCATCTTCTCGAAATGCGGCACGGTCCAGGTGCGGTCGACCGCGTAGCGCGCAAAGCCGCCGCCGACCTGGTCGTAGATGCCGCCGCTCGCCATCGCGCGGAGCGTCGTGATCGCCATCTCGCCTGCCTGCGCCGACCACGAAGACGAGCCGGCAGTGCGCGCGAGCAGGAACCCGAGCGCGTTCGACGGCGGGAACTTGGGCGCACCGCCGAAGCCGGCCCAGGTGCCGTCGAACTGAGCCGCGAGGTTACGGACGGCGTCGTCGAGCGTGCGCGGGTCCATCGGGTTGTTCGACGGCGCGAGCGTCGCCGACGTGTTCAACCGCTGCGCCATCCGCGAGCCCTGCGCGCGGATCTCGTCGCGGCGCTGGTCCCAGGCCTCGGCGACCGCCGCCAGCACGTCGCGCCACGCGGGCATGCCGTGGCGAGGCTCGGGCGGGAAGTACGTGCCGCCGTAGAACGGCACCTGCTCGGGCGTCACGAACACGTTCAGCGGCCAGCCGCCGTGACCGGTCATCGCCTGCACGGCCTCCATGTAGACCGCGTCGACGTCGGGGCGCTCCTCCCGGTCGACCTTCACGCAAACGAAGTGCTCGTTCATGACGGCCGCCGTCTCTTGGTCCTCGAACGACTCGTGCTCCATGACGTGGCACCAGTGACAGGCCGAGTAGCCGATCGAGACCAGCAATGGGCGGTCGCGCTCGGCCGCGCGCCGCAACGCCTCCTCGCCCCACGGCAGCCATTGGACCGGGTTGTCCTGGTGCTGGCGCAGGTACGGGGAGGTCTCGCTGGCGAGCGCGTTGGCCATCGGTCAGAAGCGTGGCAGCGCGAGCACGGACGACATGCTCGGCAGTCTGTCCGCGCGGCGGCGCGCGGCGAACGAGGAGACGACGCGCCGGCCTGCAAGCGTGCCGGTGACGCTGCCGTTGGCGGCGATCCGCAGCGTCCCGCGTGCCGCGCTGCGACCGCGCACCCGCACGGTGCCGGCGCCGCCGCTGCCGATCGCGCCGCTGACGACGACCCCCGGCACGTACTCGTAGGAGCGCAGCGTGACCGTCGCGCCGCTGACGGTCGCGCGTCCCGATCGCAGGCCGCCGACGCGCGCCGGCCGCCGGCCCTGTGCCAGCGTCTCGCCGATGACCTGGCGGCGGGCGTCGACGATCGTCGCGCGGACCGCGCTCAGCGTGCGCCCGATCCGCCCGCGCTGCCCGGCGACGGGCCGCACCGCACTCAGCGACGGCGGCGGGCGTGGGGTGGGGGAGAAGAAGTTCGCGTTCGCCGCGCACGGGCCGGTCGGCTGACCCGCGAAGAAGCGTGCCACGGCCTCCCGCGCGCACGGCGAGAGGTCGCTGCCGAGCACCGAGTGCCCGACGTGTGCGACGTCGACGAGCTGCGCGCCCGGGATCTCCGCGGCGAGCCGCTGCGCGTCCTCCAGCGGCGTGCGCATGTCGGCGCGGCCCTCGAGGATCAGCGTCGGCAGCGCCGGCGGCGGCGCGGGCGCCGGCGGCGCCGCGGAGGCCACCGGCCAGCCGATGCACATCGGGATCACGCCGCCGGCGAACGCCACCTCGGGCCCGAACGGGCCGCGCCGCGACGACGGAATCGCTTGCGCCGCGCGCACGATTTCCCTCAACCGCTGGGCCACGGACGCCCCGCGAGTCCAGGCGAACGGCATCTCTTCGCAGCTCGTCGTGATGAAGAGGCCGAACTGCGACACACTGCTCTGTGCGCCGTTGATCAGGCCCGACGAGCGGACGCTGAGCCGCAGGATCGGGACACGGTCGCCGCGCAGCACCGCCCGCAGCGCGCCGGGCAGCTCGGCCCGCAGCGTGGGGTTCAGGTCGCCGGCCACAAGGATCCCGAACAGGCCGGTCTCGCTGAGCGTGGCCGCGCGCCGCACGCCGCGATCGTCGACGACGCGGCCGCGCAGCGACCGCCGTCGCAGCCGGCCGGCGAGGACGCGCAGGTCGCGCCCGGCGCCAGGGGTGATCCCGCGGCAGGCGCCGCCGGCGCAGACTTCGGTGAGCGCGCGGCTCGCCGCCGCCTGGGTCGAGCGCCTGAACGGGTCGGGCCCGTCCGGCGTCACGACCGAGTCGAGGATCAGCGCCTCGACGCGATCCGGGTAGGCGCTCGCATACGCGAGCGCGACCTTCGTGCCATAGCTGACCCCGTAGAGCACGAGCTTCTCGTAGCCCGCCTCGCGGCGCACCGCCTCGATGTCGGCGACGCTCTCCCGCGTCGTGAAGAACGCGCGGCGCGAGCCGATCTGCGTCGCGCAGGAAGCGGAGGCCTCGACCGTCGTGCGTCCGCGGGCCGAGCAGCGCAGCGGCGACGAGGCGCCGGTGCCGCGCTGGTCGAAGACGAGGTAGTCACGCGCCGCAAGGCCCGGCCCGAGCACTTCGGCGAACTCGGCGGCGAGCGGCAGCACCGCCTGGCCGGGGCCGCCGGCCAGCGGCACGAGCGCCGTCGAAGCCGGCTGCGATGCGCGCACCCGACGCACCGACAGCGTGAGCGTGTCGGGCCGGCTGCCGGCCGGGTCGAGCGGTACAGCGAGCGCCCCGCACTCATAGCCCTGCTGCTCCGCGCAAGGGCTGAAGGGGATCGCGGCGCCGGCGGCCGGTGCGAGCGCGAGCAGCGCGATCGCGCACGCGGCCAGGACGGCGCTCCGGGGGCGGACGGGCATGCGCCGGGGACGGTAGCGTCCTCTCCATGTCCGGCCAGCGCGAGATCGTGACCGCCGAGGCCGCGCCGGCGGCGATCGGGGCCTACAGCCACGCGGTCCGCAGCGGCGGGCTGCTGTTCTGCTCCGGGCAGGTCGGGCTCGACCCGGCGACGATGGAGCTGGTCGCCGGCGGGCCGGGCGACCAGGCACGCCAGTGCCTGAACAACTTGGAGGCGGTCTGCGCGGCCGCCGGCGCGCGCCTCGCCGACGCTGTGCGGGTCACCATCTTTCTCTCGGACTTCGCCGCGTTCACCGAGGTCAACGACGTGTACGCGACGTTCTTCGAGCAAGGGCCGCCGGCGCGGGTCACGGTCGGGGTCGCCGAGCTGCCGAAGGGCGCGCTCGTCGAGATCGACGCGGTCGTGGCATTGGCCGCGTGAGCGTCACCGCCGCCGACGTCGAGCGTGCGCGCGCCGCGGTCTCGGACGTCGCACGCCATACCCCCGTGCTGCCGTCTCTGTCGCTCAGCGAGCGCTGCGGCGGCAACATCGTGCTGAAGGCCGAGACGCTGCAGCGGACGGGCTCCTTCAAGCTGCGCGGCGCGCTGAGCAAGCTCGCGGCGCTCGGCCCCGATTGCGCGCGCGGCGTCGTGTGCGGCAGCGCGGGCAACCACGCACAGGCGCTCGCGCACGCGGCGCGGGCCCGCGGCGTCCCCTGCGAGGTCTTCATGCCCGCCGAGGCGCCGATCGCGAAGGTCGAGGCCACCGAGGAGCTGGGCGCGCGCGTCCACCTCGGGGGCGACTCGGTGGAGCACTGCCTCGCTGCGGCGCGCGAGCGAGCCGAGGCGGCCGGGATGGCGTTCGTGCACCCGTTCGACGACCCCGACGTCGTCGCGGGCCAAGGCACGCTCGGCCTCGAGCTGCTCGAGGACGTGGGCGACTTGGCGAAGGTCGTGGTGCCGGTCGGCGGCGGCGGGCTCGCAAGTGGCGTGGCGATCGCGGTCAAGAGCGCGCGTCCGGAGGTTGAGGTCGTCGGCGTCCAGGTGGAGGCAGTGGCTTCGTTTCCCGCCTCACTCGAGCGCGGCGAGCCCGTCACGATCGACCCCGCGCTGACGATCGCCGACGGCATCGCGGTCAAGCGCCCCGGCGACCTGACGCTTGCGCTGGTCCGCGAGTGGGTCGACGAGGTCGTCGTCGTGCCCGAGGACGACGTCGCCGAGGCGATGGGCCTGCTGCTGGAGAAGGCCAAGCTCGTCGTCGAGGGCGCGGGCGCAGTCGGCGTCGCCGCGCTGCTGGGGGGCGCACGGCAGCCGGCCGCGAACGGCACGACGTGCGTCGTGCTTTCCGGCGGCAACGTCGACGCCGGGCTGCTCGCGGCCGTCGCACGGCGCTACGAGAGCGAGGCCGGGCGCCGGCTGGTGCTGCTCACGCGGATGCCGGACCGCCCGGGCGCGCTTGCGCGCCTGCTCGCCTGCGTCGCCCAGGCGGGCGCCAACATCGTCGACATCCAGCACCTGCGCGAGGGGATCGACCTGCACATCCGCGAGACCGCGGTCGAGCTCGTGTTGGAGACGCGTGGCAAGGAGCACGCCCAGCGCGTGATGCAGGCCGTTGCCGACGCGGGCTACGAGCCGCGCATCCTCTCGGCAAGCCGCTAGTCGATCAGGCCGAGGCGCAGCGCCTTGACGACCGCGTGCAGGCGGTTGTTGGCCTCGAGCTTGGCCATCGCGTTCTCCGCGTAGGAGCGCACCGTGGTCGGGCTCAGGAACAGCGCGGCCGCCGTCGCCTCGTTCGTCAGGCCGTCGGCCAGGTGCTGCAGGACCTCGATCTCGCGCGGCGTCAGCAGGCTGCGCGCGGCGGTCGCCTTGCGCTCCAGCAGGTCGGGGGCGAGCGTCGCGTCCACGTACGGCCGGCCCCCGTTGACGACCCGCACGGCGCGCAGCAGCTCCTGCGGCGGGCCGCTCTTGAGGACGTAGCCCGCCGCGCCCGCCTCGAGCGCCTGCTCGAGCGCCGCGAGGTCGTCGAAGGCGGTGTAGAGGACCACGCGGGTCGGCAGCTCCTCCGCCGTGATCTCGCGACACAGCGCGATGCCGTCCATGACCGGCATCCGCACGTCGACGACGGTCACGTCCGGGCGCCGCCGCCGGGTCAGCGCAAGCGCCTCACCGCCGTCGCCGGCCTGCCCGATTACGGTCAAGTCGTCCTCGGCGTCGATCAGGGCGACCAACCCGCGCCGAAGCGTCTCGTGGTCGTCCCCGACGACGCACGTGATCTGCCTCGGTTCGTCTTCGGACACGCGCTGGCCAAGTCTAGGCGCGGCGCGGACAGCTCTTAGGGAATTCGAGGCGCGCGATGTCCGAAAAGTGAGGTGGTCATAAAACGCCATCCGACCCGACGACCTCAGTGTGACTCCAGCAGCGCTCGCATGTGCTCCGCTCGCGGAGGTCGAGGTGCCTCGCACCCCGGCGCTGCGCCCGCGCGCTCGCTCGCTCGGCGAGCTCGACGATCGCGCGCTCACGCGCCGCGTGCGTGACGACGCCGGCGGCGCGCTCGCGGAGCTGCACCGGCGCCACGACGCCGCGCTGCATCGCTACTGCCTCTCGCTGCTGCGCCGCCCCGAGGACGCGGCCGACGCGGTCCAGGACACCTGGCTGCGCGCGCTCGGCTCGCTGACCGAGGGCAAGCTCGGCGTGTCACACGTCCGCGGCTGGCTGTTCGCGATCGCGCGCAACGCCTGCCTCGATCGCCTGCGGGAGCGGCGGCGCTGGCAGCCCACCGAGTGCGAGGCGCTCGATGTCGCGACTGTCGACGGCCCGTGCGACGCCTACGAGCGGCGCGAGGAGTTGAGCGAGCTGTTCGAGGACCTCGACACGCTGTCCGAGCGTCAGCGCTCGGCGCTCGTGTTGAGCGAGATCGCGGGCCTGGGCGCCGAGGAGATCGCCGGGACGCTCGAGACCACCCCCGACCGCGTCGCCTACCTCGTCTCGGATGCGCGCTCCGCCCTGTTCGAGCGCCGCGCCGGCCGCGCGATGCCCTGCGCCGAGGTCCGCTCCGAGCTGCCGCGCGTGCGGATGCCCGGCCGCGGCCTGCGCGCGCACCTCGACCGCTGTTCGCCCTGCGCCGAGTTCCATCGGCGCCGGCGCCCGCAGCTCCTGCACGGCTTCCTCTTCCCGGTCCCGGTGTTCCGCGTGCTCGCCGAGAAGGCGCGCGCAGCCATGGATCGCTTCGGTCACGTGATCGGGTCCGCGGGCGATGCGCCCGTCGCAGCGATCAAGCCGGCAGCCGCGCTGTGCGCCGCCGCGCTTGCGGCCGGCGGCGGCATGGCCGCGCACAACAGCGCGCCGGCGGACCGCGACCCTGTCGCGGTTGCGGCGGTGCAGGTGAGCGCCGCCGCGAGCCAGGCGCCGGTCACGCGCACCGCGTCATCTGCGGGTTCGGCGGTCGTCCTGCGCGCGACGGTGCGGATGCAGAAGCCGCGCCGCCAGGCGGCCTCGCGCCGTCCGGCCGCAGGTGCGACGGGCCCTGCGACGGCGCCGGCCGCCCCGGCGGCTGAGGACAAGCAGCTGGGACGCGATGTCGTCCGGCCGATCGTGCACGCGGTGACGCAGCGCAGCGCGCCCGGCGCGGCCCGCCTCGTGGATGAGATCACCGCGGGCGTGACGCCCGTCGTGGACGCAGTCGTCACGCCTGTCGTCGAGGCTGTGAAGCCGGTCGTGGCCGCCGCCGCGGCGGCACTGAAGCCGGCCGCTTAGAACGCCGCCTTCGGCAGCAGCGCACCGGAACTTGAGTGCGCGCGGCGATCTCCCTCCATCTGGCCAAGACGTCCTCGTAAGCGCGGCGTTGCGCGTCTTCCTCGTGAGCCGGAACGGATCCGGCACGGACGGATTCAAGGAGGAACACGATGATGCGCAACCGACTGCTCGCAGCGGCCGCCACGACGGCGGTAGGCCTGGCCTGCGCCGTTTTCGCCGCGCCGGCGACGGCTGCGCCCGTGGAAACGGTGATCCAGGACGACGCCGTCCTGCTGCACAGCCCCGAGGCCGAGATCCGCGACGCGCTCGTGCAGATCAAGGCGCTCGGCATCGACCGCGTCCGTGTCACCGCGGGCTGGTCGGTCATCGCGCCCAAGCCGGACTCCGCGACGATGCCTTCCAACTTCGATCCCGCCGATCCGGGTGCGTATCCCCATGGCAACTGGATGAACCTCGACCGGATCGTGCGGCTCACGACCGCGGCCGGCCTCAAGCTCGATATCGACATCGCGTTCTGGGCGCCGCGCTGGGCGACGAAGGACCCGGCGACCGAGACGGCTCGCCTGCGCACCGAGATCGACCCGAGCGCGTACGCGCAGTTCGCCCGCGCTGTCGCCCGCCGCTACGCCGGCGGCTACCGCCCGCCGCGCCCGCCCCTGGGCGCCTCGACGCAGCCCGAGCCGAGCCCGGACAGCAACTTCCTCACGGGCCTGCTCGGCCAGCCCAAGCCGCAGCCGAAGCCCGTGGCGCAGCCGCCGCAGCCCGAGCCGCTCCCGGCCGTCGACATGTTCACGATCTGGAACGAGCCGAACCACCCAGGCTTCATGCAGCCGCAGTGGATCCGCGGCAGCGACGGCGCGTGGGTCCCGCATTCGCCGACGATGTACCGGGCGCTCGTCAACGCGGCATATCCGGTGATCAAGGCCGAGGTGCCCGCCAGCCGCGTGCTGATCGGCGGCCTCGCCTCGATGGGCTCCAGCGAGCCGGGCAAGAGCGGTGTGACGCCGCTGAAGTTCCTGCGCGCGCTGACGTGCGTCGACGACAAGCTCAAGCCGGTCACGACCGGCGCCTGCGAGGGCTACACCACGCTGCCCGGCGACGGCTGGGCGCACCATCCCTACTCGCTGCAGTCGCTGCCGAACAAGCTGCCGAACGACAAGGACAAGCTGCCCGTGGCGAACACCGCGCTGCTCGCGAAGACGCTGCGCAAGCTCGTCGAGTCCGGCCGCCTCGCGCGCGCCAACGCGGGCATCTACATGACCGAGTACGGCTACGAGACCAACAAGCCTGATCCGCAGGCGATGTTCGGCCCCGAGCGCCAGGCCGAGCTGCTGGCGTGGGCCGAGTACCTCGCGACGAAGGTGCCCGCGGTCCGCATGTGGCCGCAGTTCCTGCTGCGCGACAGGCCCGGCGCGCCGGCCGGCCCGCAGATGCGCGCGTTCGGCGACTGGCAGACCGGCCTCCTGTTCGAGGACGGCAGCGCCAAGCCGGCGTTCGACGCCTACAAGACACCGACGTTCGCGACCTGCGAGCGCTCCGGCAAGCTCCGCCATGTTCTGGTCTGGGGCCGCCTGCGCGGTGGCCCGGGCGCAGCGGTGCGCGTCGAGACGAGCGTCTCCGGCGCCCCGTTCGCGACGATGGCCACGCGCCGCAGCCCGCGCCCGCGGGCGGCCCGCGCCGCCAGCGTGCCGGTCGGCGGCGGCGGGGCGGTCGCGCGCTACGCGCCGTGGCGCCAGGGCGCCACCTACCGGCTCGTCTGGAGCACGCCGACCGGCGACGTCGCCGGCCCGGCGGTCACCGCCCAGAGCTGCAAGCGATAGCGTCGGCGGGGTGCTGGACCCCGCCGACCTCGCAGACCGCCTCCACCAGGGCCCCGTCCAGGATCTGACCGCGGCGCGCCTCCAGCTGGAGCTCGTGCGGACCGACGACGTCGCGTTGGCGGCCGCGCTGCAGGAGATCGAGGCGAGCGTCAGCGCCGCGTGCGACTCGCTGCGCGAGATCGTCCGCGAGATCGGCCCCCCCAAAACTGAGTAGGGCAGCGTCGTACGCGCGTCCAGCGGCTCCCCCGGAGCGGCTGGACGTTCGTCTTGTTGACATGTCTTACACCCACAACATCAAGATCGGGGCTGTCGCGCTGCTGGCTGCAGCGTCGCTGGCGTTCCCGCTGAGCGCGAGCGCCGACCCGGTGCAGCCGATGAGCCACGACGCGGCCTACGAGCTGACGTGCGGCCACCTCGGCGTGCCGTGTGTCGAGAGGAAGAGCTCCAAGTGCGGCCGTTCGGCGCGCAGCGCGCGTCGCAAGGTCAGCGTTCGCGCGAAGCGAGCGCGCTGCGCACGGCACCGATGAGCTCCGGCCGGGCGAACGGCTTCTGAAGGTGGATCGCGCCGGCAGGCGGCGGCGCGACCGACCCTGTCATCAGAACCACGCCCGGCCGGGACTCGCTGGCGCATAGGCGCTCCGCGAGCTCGACGCCCGTGCATCCGGGCATGGCGTGGTCGGTCACGAGCACGTCGAACGGCCCGTGGTTGCGGTGCACTCGCATCGCTTCGTTGCCGTCGCCGGCCTCGAGCACCTCGAAGCCCTCCTCGACCAGCAGTCGCTTGGTCAAGTCGCGGATGCCGTCGTCGTCCTCGACGAGCAGGACGCGCCCGACCTGCGTGCTGACCGCAGGGAGGACGACCTCCGCGAGGGTGCCGCGTCCACGCCGCGACTGCAGCGTCAGACGGCCGCCCGCCTTGTGAACGATCCCGGCCGCGATTGCAAGCCCGAGGCCGGTTCCGCGGCCGCCGCTCTTGGTCGTGAACAGCGGGTCCAGGGCGCGCGACAGGACCTCCGGCTCCATGCCTTCGCCGGTGTCCGTGACGCGCAGCAGGCCCCAGGCGTGCGTCCCGTCGGTCGTGACGCGTAGCTCGCCGCCGGCGCCCATCGCGTCAAACGCGTTGCGGATCAAGTTGAGGACGACCTCGAGCAGCTGCGTGCGATCCATCGCGACCTCGACGCGGCGGCCGAAGCGATGCTGAACGGTGATGCCGCTGGGAATCGAGCGCTCGAGCAGTCGCAGCGCCTCCTCGACGACGTCGGGGAGCATGACCGGCATCGGTGGCACCGGCTCGCCGCGCCCGACCTGTAGGGCCTGGCGCGAGACCGACATGCCGTGCTCGGCCGCCTGCACGATGCGGTCGACGTCTGCATTCGCCTGGCCAGGCAGCTGCGCGGACGCGAGCTCGCGCCCGGCCGCCAGTACCACCGCCAGCGCGTTGTTGATCTCGTGCGCGAGATGCGCGACGAGGTGCGCCAGCCCGCCGGTACGCGCAACGACGATCACGCCCCCGATCGCTGGGTCGTGACGGGCGTTGACCGCGAGCACCTCGAGCAACCGGCTGCCGTCGCTGCTGCGCCACATCACGGGGCCCTCGGTTCCGTGCGACTCGGCGGCTCGGCGCAGGAACTCCTCTGCGCGCGGGCGGTCGCCGGGGTCCACGAGCGCGAGCACGCCCTGGCCGTCGAGCAGCTCGGCGACCGGCCCGAGCAGCCGCTCGACCGACGCGCTGCGACCACGCACGCGTAGGTCGTCGTCGACCACGAGCACGAGGTCGGGCAAATGACTCATTAGAGCCCCCACGGGCGGCGATCGTGCCGGATTCCGGCGGATTTGCGGCCTGTTGTGCAACTTTGCACAGGTCCGTATGCGAACAGGCTGCAACGAGGCGGCGTTATTGCGCAGTTTCAGGCAGCAACCCGGCGAGGACGTGCTCTGTGCCCTGCAGGTGCTCGGTGGTGATCTGCACGGCGCGGGCGGAGTCGCGCTCGCGGATCGCCGCCAGGACGAGCGCGTGCTGGGCATTCGCGTGCTCGAGGACCTCGGGCGGGTGGGCGATGTAGGCGATGAGGTCGGTCATCGCGCTCTGGGCGTCTGTCATCGCCGCCACGAGCCGGGCACTGCCCGTCGACTCCGCGAGGCCGATGTGGAAGCGCACGTCGGCCTGGCGGTAGCTCGGGAAGTCCTCCATCAGGTCGTCCATCTGGACGACGAGCGCGTCGAGCGGCGCGAGCGCCGACTCCTCGGCGCGGTGCGCCGCCAGGTGCGCGACGCCAAGCTCGACGGCGAGTCGCACGTCGCACGCGTCGCGCCAGTTCGCGAGCAGCTCACGCGACGGCGCGGCGTGCGGTGGCTGCTGCTGGGCGACGAACGTGCCTCCACCACGGCCGCGCGTTGCATGTAGATGGCCGCTCTGTGCAAGCGCGGTGAGTGCCTGCCGCAGCGTGGAGCGCGAGATCCCCAGGCGCGTGCAGAGCTCGCGCTCGGCCGGCAGCCGCGACCCGGGTGGCAGCAGGCCGAGCTTGATCGCCGTTGATAGTCGTTCAAGAGTCTCCTCGAACGCGGTCTGCGATCGCACCGGGGCGAATACCGTCTCCAGCGTCTGGGTCGTAGAGGGCATCGAGGGTTAGCATCAAAGCATGGCGACCGACACGACCACGCTCGACCGCGAGCGCATCGCCGCGCTTACGAAGCGTGAGGAGGAGCGCCTCAACGAGCGCACGCAGGGCTCGGCCGGGCTCTACCGTCGCGCGGAGCAGGTACTCAGCGGTGGCGTCGCGTCGTCCTACCAGCTGCGGGACCCGTGGCCGATCTACCTGGAGCGCGGCGAGGGCCCGCGCGTGTGGGACGTCGACGGCAACGAGATGTTCGACTTCCACAACGGCTTCGGCTCGATGGTGCAGGGCCACGCGCATCCCGCGATCGGCGCCGCGGTCAGTGCGCGCCACGGGCATGGCACGCACTTCGCCGCGCCGACCGAGGACGCCGTCGTGGTGGGTGAGGAGCTGGCGCGCCGCTTCGGCCTACCGCGCTGGCGCTACACGAACTCCGGGTCGGAGTCGACGATGGACGCGATCCGCATCGCGCGCGGGTTCACGGGCAACGACACCGTTCTGAAGATCTTCGGCTCCTATCACGGCCATCACGACACGGTGATGGTCTCGATCGGCGTCGAGTACGACCAGATCGGCCCGCCCGAGGCGCCGGCGTCGCTTCCGTACGGCGGCGGCATTCCGCAGGCGATCGTCGACATGACCTACGCGGTCCACTTCAACGACGCCGAGGGGATGGAGCGCCGCATCACCGAGCTCGATGCCGAGGGCCGCAAGCCGGCCTGCGTGATCATGGAAGCGGCGATGATGAACCTCGGCGTCGTGCTCCCCGAGCCCGGCTACCTCGAGGCCGTCCGCGACATCACGGCTCGCCACGGCATCGTTCTGATCTTCGACGAGGTCAAGACCGGCCTGTGCATCGCCCCTGGCGGCGCCACCGAGAAGTTCGGCGTGCGGCCAGACATGGTCACGCTCGCGAAGGCGCTCGGCGGCGGCCTGCCGACCGGCGCGATCGGTGGGACGGAAGAGGTCATGGCGGTCGTCGAGGACGGCACCGTCTACCAGGTCGGTACCTACAACGGGAACCCGCTCGGGATGGCCGCGACGCGCGCGAGCCTGCTCGAGGTGCTGACCCCCGATGCATATGCGCGCCTCGACCAGCTGAACGACCGCATCGTCAGCGGCTGCCAGCGGGTGGTCGAGGAGTACGGGCTGCCGGGATACACGGTCGGCATCGGCTCGAAGGGCTGCGTCACGTTTTCCGCCGAGAAGGTGATCGACTACCCGTCGTTCAAGCGCTCGCAGGACGCCGAGCTCTCCGATCTCGCGTGGCTGTTCAACATGAACCGCGGGATCTTCATGACGCCGGGCCGCGAGGAAGAGTGGACGCTGTCGGTGACGCACACCGACGAGGCGATCGACCACTACGTCGAGGTCTTCGAAGAGCTCGCGTCCGACCTGACGGGCTAGCGCAGCATCGGCCGGATCGAGGTCGTCCCACGGCGGCCGCTGGCGTCGGTGGCAATCGCGGTAACGCGGAGGCGAACACGCCCGCGTGCGCGACGGAGGCGGCTGATCGCCTTGCGCCCGAGCTTGACCCGGATGGTGCGGGCCGTCGCGCTGCTCCTGGCGACGCGGGCCTTTCCGAGCACGCGCCGGCCGAGCTTGACGGTGATCGAGCCGCTGCAGGGCGCCGGGCACGTGAGCCGGAACGTCAGCGCCTTCTTGCGGAGGGCATGACTCTTGCGGGTCGTACGCGCCACCAGGCCGACGCCGAACAGCGCGCCCGTCGGGGTCGTGCCCGGCGGCAGCGTGGGGTCGCCCGTCGTACCGGCCGGACCGGAGCTCTGGAACCCCCACATCGCCGGCTGGCCGAGATTGCCCCACTTGTCCTTGCCGCGGACGCGGAATGTGTGGTCACCGGTGACGATCGGCCCGGTCGTGTGCGGCGAGCTGCAAGCGGCCCAGGCGCCGTCGTCCAGCTGGCACTCGAACGCCGCGCCAGCCTCCGAGGTCCACGTGAACGTGGCGTGCTCGCCGGCGGTGATCGATGACGGACCCGCGAGCTCGGCGATTCCCGGCCCGGTGGCGTCGGCGATCCAGGCGTCCTCGGCGGGCGATGCGTCGACGTTGCCGAACTCGTCGACGGCGCGCACGCGGAACAGGTGCGGGCCATGAGTCAGACCCGTGAGACCCCGTGGGGTGGCGCACGCGGTCCACGGTCCGCTGTCCAAACGGCACTGGAACGTGGACTTGACCTCGGAGCTCGCGAACGAGATCTCTGCTGTCGGCCCCGACGTGGACGGCGCGGTCAGTGTCGTGTTGGGCTGCGTGGTGTCCTGGTGCAGCCAGAGCCTGTTCCAGCCCCAATCGCCGTAGGCGCCGTCGAGCACGAGCCGATAGACGTTCCCCGCGTAGGCCATGAACGTCGTGTCAAGGCATTCTTCGGTCGGGTTTTGTGGGGAGGCAGCCGCGCTGATCTTCGTAAGCGTCGCGGGCGAGCCGCCTATGTAGACCGCGAGGACCTTGTGCCTGCGCCGGTCGGAGCACGCGCGAAAGCGCGCGCCGCCGCTCTCCGAGGCGGTCCACTTCATCCAGATGGAGTGGCCGTCGGCGAGCGGGCCGTGGCTCGGCTCGCCCGGCTCCTGGGTGGCAAACGCATTCGAAAGACCCATGCCGTAGTTGGCAGCCGGGAACTCCCGCGCGTCGGCAAACAAATCCCACTCCTGCGGGTCGGGAGCGATCATCGACACCTCGAGCGCAACCGAGCCGACACTGGACGCCGTCGCGCCGTCGACGGCGATGCGGTAGGTGACGCCCTGCGTGACTCTGAACTGGATCTCGCTTGCCATCGCGCCGAGAGTGGATCCATCCGGGTTGATGTCGTCGCTGAACTGGATCCGGCTGCTGTCGATTCCGCTCAGCGAAAGGCCGCTGTAGGCGCTCAGCACTGTGTCGAACGAGGATCCGCTCGTGCTGATCTCGACTCCTCCCGTCTGCGGGGCGGTCCACCTGAACCAGATGCTGTGGCCCCCGGGCGTCTCCGGGTAGTGCCAGGGCTCGTCCGGCTCCATCGTGGCCCCGATGGTGCTCCCCGTGGCGTTCGCGGTCGCGCCGGTCAGTGCCTCGGCCGACGCGAAGTTGTCATTGGCGGGCGCGGCGGCAGATGCGCCGGCGGCCGGCGTCAGGACGGCTGCGAGCGTGAGGGCGAGGAGTGTCTTGCGCATTGTGGTCACCTGTTTGTCAGCGGAGGACGAGTCGGGTGTTTGCAGTGGCGCGGCGGGCGGCGACGTCCACGGCCGACGCCTCGAGCCGCAGGCGCGCACTACCGCGCACTCGCCGCAGGCGGCTCAGGGCCGTGCGGCCGAGCCGCACGCGGACGCTGCGCGTCATCAGCGGCGTGGTCGCCGTGGTGGCGCGCGCGAGCACGCGGCGGCCGAGCTTGACCACGAGCTTGCCGGTGCAGCGCGCGCTGCAGGCCAGGCGCACCGTGAGCGACTTCTGGCGTAGGACGCGGGTCTTCGAAACGGTGCGCATGGCGATGCCGGCCGTGAACGGGGCGGGCGCCGGGTTGGCGGTGGGTGCGGTCGGGACCGGCGCGGGAGCGATTACCGGCCGGGCGGGCTCGTAGGTCGAGAACGTCCACGTCCCGGGCGCCCCGAGGTTGCCCCACTCGTCCTTGCCGCGGACGCGGAAGACGTGGTCGCCGATCCATGTCCGCCCGTAGAACTTCGGCGAGCTGCACAGCTCCCACAGCCCCTGGTCGAGCTGGCACTCGACCGACGTCGCCGGCTCGTCCGACGTCCACGAGAACGAGAAGTTCTCGGCGGACATGATCTCGGCAGGCGGGCCCGACGTCACGGTCATCACGGGGCCCGCGGCGTCGACGGTCCACGCGTGCTGCGCCGGCGTCGGGTCGACGTTCCCGAGCGCGTCGACCGCGCGGACCTGGAACGTGTGCGGCCCGTCGGTCAGATGCTCGAGCAGCTCCGGGTCGCGGCAGTAGCTCCAGCCGCCGTCGTCGAGGCGGCACTGGAAGTCGCCTGCGCCCTCGTTGCTGGAGAAGGCCAGCTCAGCGGTCGGGCCGGTGATCGCGGGCGGTGCGTCGAGGCTCGTGTTCGGCGGCGTGGTGTCCTGGAAGATGGTGACCGTGCCGTCGCCCCAATCGCCGTCGCGGGCGTCGAGCACGAGGCGGTATGTGACGCCGGCGACGGCCTTGAACTTCGCCCAGAGGCAGGGCTCCTCCGGGGTGAAGTAGGTGAGTGCGCTGCTGACCTCCGTGAGCGCTCCGACGGTCGCGCCCGTGAAGACGGCCACGGCCTTGTGGCGCCTGCGGTCGGAACAGGTCCCGAACCTGGCTCCGCCGGATGCAGTGGGCTTCCACGTGTACCAGACGGTTTTTTTGTCTCCGCCGAAGGTCCCGGCTTCGCCGGGCTCCGCGGTGGCCATCGCGTTCGTCGTCTGGACCGTCGTGTTGGTGCCCGTCAGCGGGATGGCGGAGGCGAACGCGTCGTTGGCGGGGCCGTACGGGGGCGTCGTGTCCAGGCTGAGGTGAAGCGTCGCCATCCCGGCGGAGTAGGCGCCATCGCCGTCGACGGCGATCCGGTACGCCTGCCCGATCATGACCCCAAAGCGGATCCGGCTGTCGGAGTCGGTGCCGATGACGTTCGGATTGATGTCGTCGCTGAACTGCGTGCGGGTGCTGTCGATTCCGGTCAGGGTGCTGCCGGTGTAGGCGCTCAGCACGGTGTCGAACGCGGAGCCGATCGTGTCGATCGTGACCGCGCCCGAAGCAGGGGCGGTCCATTTGAACCAGACGCTGTGACCCCCCGGGGTGACCGGGGCGTGCCACGGTTCGTACTGCTCGAATGTGGCGTCGGTCGTGTCGCGGGTGGCGGAGGCGCTCATCCCGCTGAGCGTCGCCGCCGACGCGAAATCGTCGTTGGCCGGCTTCAGCGCGACGGCCGAGGACGCGGGGAGCAGGGCGGCGGCTGCGAGGACCAGGGCGAAGATGGTGCGCATGCCCGCAGTGTCGGCGCGCCCGGCGGCTCCGCCATCGGGGAGTGACCCTGATTCGCCCCTGATTCAGGGTGCGGGTACCCGTAGGGCCGCGCGGCGGATCTTGCCGCTCGCGGTCTTCGGAAGCTCGGCGGCGAACTCGACGATGCGGGGGTACTTGTAGGGCGCCGTCTCGCCCTTGACGTGCTCCTGCAGCGCGCTGGCGAGCACGTCCGAGGGCTCGTGGCCGTCGCGCAGCACGATGACCGCGCGGACGACTGAGCCGCGCTCGTCGTCGGGTGCCGCCACCACCGCGGCCTCGGCGACGGCCGGGTGCGAGATGAGCGCCGACTCAACCTCGAACGGGCCGATGCGATAGCCCGCGCTGATGATCACGTCGTCGGAGCGGCCCTCGAACCAGAGGAAGCCGTCCTCGTCCACGCTGACGCGGTCGCCGGTGCGCCACGGGGCGGACCGGTCGTGGCGTGCCTGGCCGAGGTAGCCGAGGAAGAACGTCGGAATCGTCTGCGGATCCGCGACGAGCTCGCCGTCGTCGACCCACAGGCGCATCCCGGGCAGTGGGCGGCCCATCGACCCCGGCCGGACCGCCTCGCCGATCGGGTTACCGGTCGTCTGCCCGGTCTCCGTCTGCCCATAGCCGTCGCGGATCTGCAGCCCGGTCGCCTCCTCCCACGCGCGCACGACCTCGGGGTTGAGCGGCTCGCCCGCCGCGACCAGGCCGCGCACTCCCTCCAGCGCGCCCAGCTCGGCGCGCTTGGCGATCACGCGGTACTCGGTCGGCGCCATGCAAAGTACGTCGATGCGCTCGCGCCGGAGGATCTCGAGCCGCTCGTGGGGGTCGAAGCGCGCGTCGTGCAGAACGCCCGCCGCGCCGCGGATCCAGGGCGCGATGAACACGTTGCGCGCGCTCTTGCTCCAGCCGCTCGCCGCCGTGCACCAGACGATGTCGTCCGCCTGCGCGCCCAGCCAGTGCTCGGCCTGCACGTGCTGACCGAGGACGTAGTGCTGGCCGTGCAACACCGCCTTGGGCTCTCCTGCCGTGCCCGACGTGAACGTGATCACGCACGGGTCGGCGGGCTCGAGGTCGACCGCGGGCGCCGGGTCGGCGGCAAACAGTGCCTCGTCCGGGATCGTGATCACGGGGCAGGCCGGGCCGGCAGCCTCGAGCTCCGCGCGGTTGCGCTCGTCGGCGAGGATCAGCCGCGGCTGTGCGACGTCCAGTCGCAGGCGCAGGTCCTTGGCGCGCAGCTGCTCGGTGCAGGGCAGCACGACCGCGCCGATCCGCAGGCAGGCGACGACCGTGAGCACCCACTCCGGCCGGTTGCCGATCAGCGTCAGCACGACGTCCCCGCGCCCGACGCCCTGCGCCGCGAGCGTGCCGGCCAGCCGCGCGCTGCGGTGGGAGACCTCGTTGAAGTTCCACTCGCGCCGCGCGCCGTCGCGCGCGATCTCGACGAGGGCGAGCCGCTCCCCGGTGGCGGCGTCGACGACGTCGCGCGCGAAGTTCATCCGCGCGCAGTGTATTGGCGCTCAGCGCGTGAACATCGACCACTTCGGCCGGTTCGCGCGCTCCAGGAGCGTCACGTGCTGGCCGAGCTGCAGCGCCACGGTCGATAGGACCTCGAGCTGCTCGTCGTCGCGGCCGAGCGGGGCGCGGCGGCAGACCTCGAGGACGCCGATCGTGTCCTCACCGTCGCTCACCGGAACCGCCACGAGGGTGCCGAGCTGTGCGCGGTTGGCCGCGCGGACGCGGGGGCAGTCGTCGTCGCCGTCCGTGGTCAGCGTGAGCCACTCCGGGCGCATGTGGTCGAGCGCCGCGGCGACGACGCCCTTGCCCTCGGGCACCAGACCGCGCCACGTCATCGTCTCCCAGCTGTTGCCGCCGAGGCCCGGTGCGGTCCAGGCCTCGACGCAGCGCAGCCCGATGCCGCGCTCGGCGCGCCAGAGCGCGCCCGCTTCCCAGCCCAGGTGGCTGAGCTCGTGCAGGACAGCGCGTGCGGCGGACTGCAGGCTGTCGGTGCGCCCGAGCGCCTCACTCAGGTGACGCTGCGACGCGGCCGTCCAGAGCGATTGCGTCGCATTAGGCGGCTCATGCGCCGCCATGGCAGCGACAGCGGCGGCCTGCGTGCGGGCCTCCTCGATGATCGAGTGGTCGCGGCTCAGCTCCTCCCGTGCGGCGGCGAGGGCTGCGCGGGCCTCGTCGCGCTCGCCGACCAGAGCCTCGACGCGGGCCACCAGCTCGCCGAGCTCGCGTTCCTTGTCGGCCAGCTCGGCTGGAAGGTCGGCTGACACGACAGCGCCATCGCGGGCGAGCGCCAGCTCGGCGCGCGCGGAGTCGCGCTCCTTCAGCGCCGCGTCGTGAGCCTTGACCGCTGCGTCGCGCTCGGTGAGTGCGGCGTCGCGCGCGGCGACAGCGGCATCGCGGCTGTGATTGGCCGCGTCACGCTCACCCAGCGCTGCGCCCGCAGCGGCTTGCGCGGAACGTGCCTGGTCGAGCTCTGCATCGCGTGTCGCGATACGGGCGCGCAGGTCACGAATCTGGGCCTCCAGCGCGGCGCGCTCCGGGTTGTTCTGCTGGTGCAGCGCCTCGAGCCGCGCGACCTTGTCCTGGGCGGCGTCCAGCTGCGCCAGCGCGGTGTCGCGCTCGTCCTGTGCCTTCTCCACCTCAGCGGCAAGCCGCTCCGCGTGGCTTTGGAGCTCTTCGAGACGCTGCTGCAGCTCGCGCCGCTCGGCGCGTTCGTGCTGAAGGTCCGCGGCCGCGCGCGGGGCGGCCGAGGCCGTCGCCGGTGCCGAGTGGCCGGCCAGGTAGGCCAGCCGGTCCCGGGCGATCCGGGCTTCTACGAGGTCGTCTCGATCGGCCATCACCACTCCCACTGCCCATAGCTCGCCGTGGCGCCAGATCGGAAATCGCAGCGTCCGGACGAGCCGCTTGCCGGTCCACGCGAGGATCGCCTCGTCGGCCTCGAGGAGGCCGCCGTCGTCGAGGACGAGCGCATCCAGCTCGGCCGACCGGGCGCAGATGTCGCGCGGTTGCAGGGCACTCTCGGGCTTGCCGACAAGCCGGTCGGACGGCAGCCCGACGAGGTCGGCGAACGCGGAGTTGACGGCGACATAGCGGCCGTCGGAGCGCATCGCAGCGGGCAGCTCGCAGCCTCCCAGCGCATCGCCCAGTGGAGTCCCTTCCAGACTTGCTCCCACGGTCCGAAGAGTAAGGAGCCTCAAACGAGGTACAGACGAACGTTCGAGTCGCGCGTACTAGAGTCCGGGCATGGCCGTGGCCACGCCCTACATCGAAAAGACCGACGAGCAGCAGGCCATCTGCGAGATGGTGCGCCAGTTCGCGGACGAGCAGATCCTTCCCAACGCCGAGCATTACGACGGCGCCGACGAGTTCCCGGAGCCGATCGTCGAGCAGATGAAGGAGCTCGGTCTCTTCGGCGTCACGATCCCCGAGGAATACGGTGGGATGGGCCTCGACCTGACGACGTACGTGATGATCGTCGAGGAGCTCTCGCGGGGCTGGATCTCGATCTCCGGCATCGTCAACACGCACTTCATCGGCAGCTACCTGCTGATGAAGTTCGGGACCGACGAGCAGAAGCAGAAGTACCTGCCGCGGATGGCGACGGGGGAGCTCCGCGCGGCGTTCTCCCTGTCCGAGCCCGAGCTCGGCTCCGACGTGCAGGCGATCAAGACGTCGGCCAAGAAGCTCGACGACGGGAACTACGAGATCAACGGCCAGAAGATGTGGGTCACGAACGGCCTCCTGTCCGCGCTCGTGTTCGTACTCGTCAAGACCGACCCGAACGCCGATCCGCGCCACAAGGGCTTTACCTGCTTCATCGCCGAGAAGGAGCCGGGCGCCAGCGAGAACACCGGCGACTACGCGGGCCTCAACGTTCCCCCGAAGATCAAGAAGCTCGGGTACAAGGGCGTGGAGTCCACCGAGCTCGTGTTCGACGGCTACAAGTGCCCGGCCGAGAACATCCTCGGCGGCGAGGAGGGCGGCCTCAACAAGGGATTCCCGCAGATGATGGACGCGCTCGAGGTCGGCCGCGCGAACGTCGCGGCGCGCGGCGTCGGCATCGCCCAGCGTGCGCTCGAGCTGGCCCTGCGTTACTCGCAGGAGCGCAAGACGTTCGGCAAGCCGATCGCGGAGCACCAGGCGATCCAGTTCAAGCTCGCCGACATGGCGACGCAGGTGGAGGCCGCGCGGCTGCTGACGCACAAGGCGGCGCGGATGAAGGACGCGGGCGAGCGGTCGGACCTCGAGGCCGGCATGGCGAAGCTGTTCGCCTCCGAAGCCGGGCGGTTCTGTGTCGAGGAGTCCTTCCGCATCCACGGCGGCTACGGGTACTCGAAGGAGTACGAGATCGAGCGCCTCTACCGCGACGCGCCGCTGCTGCTGATCGGCGAGGGCACCTCCGAGATCCAGCGAATGGTGATCGGGCGCAAGCTCCTACAACGGCACAAGATTTAGTTGGCGGGCGACGCCATCCAGATGCTGGAGCGGCACACGCGCGAGCTGCTCGAGGAGGTGCCCGCGCTCAAGCCGCTCAAGCTCGTCGTCGGGTTCGACCTCCACGGCCGCGGCGACACGCAGCAGTTCCGGCTGCAGATGCCCGAAGCGACGGTGACCCGCGACATCGGTTCCGACGCCCGCATCCGCGTCGAGATGCGGCGCGAGTTCTTCAACGCGATGGTCGAGCACGGCGCGCGCATCCAGGACTGGCGCATGGCGTTCCTGGAAGGGCGGGCGAAGGCGACCGGCGTCGAGCAGTACCTCGAGCTGATCCGCCGCGTCGTCGAGAAGGCCGAAGAGCGCGCGCGCACCAAGAAGGCGCGTCACTAGCCGCTCGGTGAAACGGGGTCAGACCCGTTTCACCGGGTTTGTTTCATCGCGAGGCCCGTGAGGACCTCGCGCACGATGCGGTCGGCGGTGAGCGACGCGAGGTCGGCAGAGCCGGGCGCCTGTGGGATCACCTCGACGACGTCCGCCCCGACGAGCGAAGCGTCCTGTGCGACGCGCCGCACGGCGCCCAGCAGGTCGGCGGTGACCATCCCGCCGGGCTCCGGCGTGCCGGTGCCGCCCGGGCCCACGAACGCCGGGTCCAGCACGTCGATGTCCACGGACAGATAGGTGGGGCCGTCGGCGACGGCGGCGAGCGCCCGCGCCACGGCCGCATCGACCCCGCCAGTCGCCACCTCGTGCATGAAGATCGCCGTGATCCCGCGCTCGTCCTGCCATGCGAAGACCTCCGGGCCCGGCCAGTACCCGCGCAACCCGATCTGGACGTAGCGGGCGCCGTCCACGTGGCCGTCCTCGACCAGGTGGCGCATCGGCGTCCCGTGCGATGCCGTCGCGCCGAACACCACGTCGCCCGTGTCGGTGTGCGCGTCGAAGTGGATCAGGCCGAGCGGCCCGTGACGCCGCGCCGCCGCGCGGATCGCGGGCTCGGAGATCGAGTGGTCGCCGCCGAGCACGATCGCGATCGCGCGCGCGTCGTGCACCGCACCGACGGTCCGCTCGATCGCCGCGTGGCTCGCCGCCGGGGAGGCCGGCACGCAGGGCGCGTCGCCGAAGTCCACGATCCGCAGCTTTTGGTACCAGTCGACGCCGGCCTCGAGGTGCGGCCCGGGCGGGCAGCCCGCCGCGCGGATCGCCCGCGGCGCGAAGCGCGCGCCGGGCCGGTCAGACACGAGGTCGTCCATCGGCGCGCCGACGATCGCCACGTCGGCATCCACGAGCGCCGCCGCGTCTTCGGTGTATGGAACACCCCCGAACGACAAGAGCCCCGCGTAGTCGGGCTTCTCGCCATGTTCGCGCCAGCGGTCGAGCGGGTCGATCGTCGTCACGTCACGGCGAGCCTACGGGAGCGGGAGGCCGTCATTAAGCGCGACGGGCCCGCCGTGTGGCGGGCCCGCGCGCATCCTTTGGGGGTACTTGAGCGGTGTTGGTCAGCGACCACCCCAAGGGTCAACGTAGACGTCGTCGATCGTCCAGCTCGCGCCGCCCTGCGGCGTGAACTTGAAGGCGACCGGCGTGCGCTCGCCCGGCAGCAGCGGCAGCAGGTTGGCGACGACCGCGTAGACGGGGGTCACGGACCAGTTCGAGCCGGCGGCAACGACGCCGATCGGGAGTGACTCGACCAGGCCGAGCGCGTTCTCGTACAGGACGTTGACGCGCAGGGTCGACAGGAAGGTGCCGCCGACCCGCCGCGCGAAGAAGCGCAGCGTGGGGTGCTCCACGCCGACGCACATGACGCCGCTCGTGGCGGAGCCGCCGGTGCCGACTGCCAGCGAGCGACTGTCGGAGGCCGACGTCACGTAGAAGCTCTCGTTGCCGTTCACGACGGCGGCGTTGTTGAGCGACCAGCTGGCAGCGCCGGACTCGAACGAGCCGTTGGGAGCGAGCGTGTACTGGGCGACGTCTGCCCAGGGCAGGAACGGCTGGCTAAGGGACTGCTCCTCGCAATTGGCCGCCGACTGCACGAGGACGCCGGCGTTGGCGGAGGCTGTGAAGAAACCGGATACGGCGAACAGAACGACGACCGGCACTAGCAGATGCCGGCATCGCGAAACGGTAGACATGATCGACTTCCCCCTCAGGTTGTCTCAGCGCCTCCCCCGGCGGTGTGACAAGGAAATGATCGGTCATCCGTCGTCGAAACTGAGTAGGACATCTGTCCAATCGCGCGGTTTTGGCTTCAGCCCGCCGACGCGGTTTACCGAGGAGTCGCCGGTACTCTGGTTCGATCTTGCGAGGGATCGGCAGGTTCTTGAGCCGCAATGCGGTCGCGGCGCCCGTCACGCCGGACACCGAGCGGCAGATCAAGGCCGCCGACGAGCGCCTGCCCGCGCCGATCGAGGACCGCCAGTTCATCGTCGAGCTCGTCATGGCGGTGCTCTTCGGAGTCGCGGCGACGACGCTGGCCGCGGTCGACAGCGACGGCTTCGAGGGCCCACTCGCCGGCACGCTCGTCCTCGCCTTCGCCTTCATGTGCCGGGCGCAGTTCGTCGTGGGGGCCGGGTTCACGCGGCCGCTGCAGCTCGTGTTCGTCCCGATGCTGTTCCTGCTTCCGCCCGCGGTGGTCCCGAGCTGCGTCGCGATCGGGTTGCTGGTGGCCCTGCTGCCGGAGTTCAGGCGCCGCCGGCGCCACGGCGAGCGCGCGCTGCTGGCGGTCAACGATGCGTGGTTCGCCATCGGCCCTGCGCTCGTCTTCATCGCGGCGGATCCCGGCGCCGCGGACATCGGCGACTGGTGGGTGCTCGCCTGTGCCTTCGCGGCGCAGCTGCTGTTCGATTTCGCCGCTTCCGCCGTGCGTGCCGGCATCGGGTTGGGCATGCGACTCACGGAGCTGGTCGCGGAGCTGCGCATCATCTGGATCGTTGATCTGCTGCTCGCGCCGCTGGGCTTCCTCGCGGCTCTCGTGTCCGCGGCGGAGGGGTCCTACGCGTTCCTGCTTGTCCTGCCGCTCGCGGGGCTGCTGTTGCTGTTCGCCGAGGAGCGAACGGCGCGACTGGACCAGGCGCTCGAACTGTCGTCGACCTATCGCCGCACGGCGCTCCTGCTCGGCGACGTGATCGGCGAAGACGACGAGTACACCGGCGCCCACAGCCAGGGCGTCGTGTCGTTGGCCGTCTCGATCGCCGACGAGCTGCGTGTCGGTGAGCGCGACCGGCAGCTGGTCGAGTTCGGCGCGCTGCTGCACGACGTCGGCAAGATCACGATCCCGAAGGCGATCATCAACAAGCCCGGCCC
The DNA here is from genome assembly GCA_963832195.1 of uncultured Conexibacteraceae bacterium. Classification (GTDB taxonomy): domain Bacteria; phylum Actinomycetota; class Thermoleophilia; order Solirubrobacterales; family Solirubrobacteraceae; genus Baekduia. The sequence goes on along the minus strand of CAWHTH010000002.1, from coordinate 83,106 downwards.
GCTCGACGACGAGGAGTGGCGGATCATGCGCACGCACACGATCGAGGGCCAGCGGATGCTCGATCGCGTCGGCGGGTCGCTGCGCGACGTCGGTGTAGTCGTGCGTGCCAGCCACGAGCACTGGGACGGCGGCGGCTACCCCGACGGGCTAACCGGCGAGCAGATCCCGCTCGCGGCCAGGATCGTTGCCTGCGCGGACGCCTTCAGCGCGATGACCACCGATCGCGCGTACCGCAAGGCGCTCCCGCGCGAGACGGCGATCGCCGAGCTGCAGGGCGGGGCCGGAGGCCAGTTCGACCCGCGCGTCGCCGAGGCGACGATCGCGATCGTCGAGCGCTACGGGCTGCCGCGGCGATTAGCTCCGGCCGAAGCCGAGGCCGCGACGACGCCCGCGTAGTGTCACTGAGGGGACAGGCCCCTGAGTGACACGGCCGGGTGGGCAGCGGCGCATCCGGCGCCCACTGCCCACGTGACGGCCGCAGCCGCCCCCGTAGTTCTCTTGGATGAACTCTGGGGACGGGCGAAGGTTGGCCGGAAGCTAGGCGAGCGCCGCTTCGTTGTCGTAGAGCTTGAGCACCGTCACGGCGCCGGGCGGCGACGCGTCGATGCAGAGGCGGCACAGAACGCACTCGTCGAGGTTCTCGCCGACGATGTCGACGCGGCCGCCGGCGTTCGCGTAGATGTCGACGGGGCAGACCTCTTCGAGCTTGGCCGCGAGCTCCGCATCGCCCGCGTGCGCGTCATCCACCTCGATCCCGATGAACACTCCGTCGCTTCTCACGCTACGGCCGCTCCCAGCTTCGACTTCATGATCTCCGGGATCTCGGAGATCTCCTCCGCGACCGTGATGCCGGCCTCGGCCAGCCGCGCGATCTTCTCGCTGGCCGTGTCCTCCTTGCCCTCCACGATCGTGCCGGCATGGCCGAAGCTCATCCCCGGCATCTCGTCCATGAAGCGGCCGGCCATGAACGCGACGATCGGCAGCCGCGACTGGTGCTCGGTGACCCACCGTGCGAGCTCCGCCTCCATACGCCCGCCGGGCTCTGTGTAGATGACGATGCCCTGTGTCTGCTCGTCGGCCTCGAACAGCGGCATCAGCTCCGCGTAGGTCGAGCCGATGATCGCGTCGCCGCCGATCGAGACGGCCGTCGACTGGCCCAAGCCCGCGGCCGTCAGCGTCGACGACATCTCGGTCGTCATACCGCCGGAGCGCGAGATCACGCCGATCGGACCGGGGGAGTAGGCCTTCGCGGCGTCCTTGGCCGGGCCGCCGATGCCGCCCATCTTGATCACGTCGGGGACGATGATCCCGAGGCAGTTGGGCCCGATGATGCGGGCGCCGCGCAGCTGCGCGAGCTCGACCATCTCGGCCACGTCACGGCGCGGGATCCGCTCGGTGACGATCACGATCAACTTGACGCCGTTCTCCAGCGCCTCGAAGACCGCGTCCTTCGTGAACGCGGGCGGGACGGTGACGACTGAGCCGTCGATCGGAGTGCCGTGATGCTCGACCGCCTGCGCAACGGTGTCGAACACCGGCACGCCGTGGACGTCGCGGCCGAGCCGGCCGGGCGTCACGCCGCCGACCACCTTCGCGCCCTGGCCGTAGTCGAGGCACTCGCGCGTCAAGTTCACGGCCTCGCGGCCGGTGATGCCCTGGACGATGAACGTGGTGTTCTCGTCGACCAGGATGCTCATGCCTGCGCCCCCACGGCCATGCGCGCCGCCTCGTGCATGGACACCGAGCGGTCGGCGTAGCGGACGCCGTACTTCTCCAAGATCTTGAAGCCCTCTTCCTCCCAGGCGCCGGGGATGCGGAAGATCGAGATCTTCTCGGCCGGGTCATAGCCGAGCTCGAGGCAAGCGGCGATCACACCGCGCGCGACGATGTCCACGCGGGTGTTCGAGACGATTGACATCATCACCGCGATCTTGTCGACGCCCGGCTTCTCGAGGACCAGCTTCGCGAGCCCCTTGGCCTTGCGGACCGAGGGATTTCCCCCGATCTCGCAGTAGTTCGCGGGGCGGCCGCCGTACTTGCGCACCGCGTCGAACAGCGTCAGCGAGCCGCCGCCGGCGCCGATGACGAGACCGAGATCGCCGTCGAATTCGGTGACGTTGCCGGCGACGCCGCGATGGTCCATGGCGTCGACAGCCTCACCCGCGATCTCGAACTCCGTCGCCTCGCGCGCCTGGCGCGTCTCCTCGTCGCCGACGCCGAGGTCCTTCAGGAGCGCCTTCTGGCGGCCGCGCGCCTCGTTCTCCATGTCCATGTGCGCGTCGAGCGCGACGAACGAGCCGTCCTCGAGCTCGCCGAGCGGGTTGATCTCTGCCAGCGTCATGTCGCGCTCCACGAAGAGCATGGCCAGGCGGGAGAGGATCGGGACGAGCTTGTTGAGGCGCGAGCCCGTGATCCCGACCTGCGAGATGCACTCCTTCGCCTCGAAGTCGCCGAACGGAAGGATGTTGGAGAAGTGGCGGCGCCCGACGTGGTCGGGGTGCTCCTCGGCGACCTGCTCGATGTCGATGCCGCCCATGTCGCTGAAGAGCATCACCGGGCGCTTGCGGATCCCGTCCCAGACGACGCCGGCGTAGTACTCCTGCTTGAGGCTGGCCTTCGGGTCGACGAGCACGCCGCGCGGCATGTGCCCGTTGATCTCGAGCGCGAGCACGTCGCGGGCGTGGGCCTCCGCTTCCTCGGGCGTGTCGGCGAACTGGACGCCGCCGGCCTTCATCCGGCCGCCGGTGAGCACCTGCGACTTGATGACGACGGGGCCGCCGATCCGCTCGGCGATCGCGCGCGCCTCGGTGGCGTCGCTCGTGAATCCGTAGTCGGTGACGGGGATGCCGGCGCGCTTGACGACCTCGCGCGCCTCGTACTCGAAGAACCTCATAGGCGGCCGGGAACCCTATCCCCCGTCGATCTCCGGCGCCGCCTCCGCCGCCGTGTGCTGTCCTTTGGGCGATGGACTGGAGCCTGGGCGACTTCGTTTTCGCCGGAGCCCTGCTTGCGGGAACCGGCCTTCTGTTCGCGCTGGCAGCGAGGAGGCCTGGCAACGTCGCATATCGGGCCGCCGCCATCGCGATCGGCGTCGCCGCGATGGTGTTGGGCGAGGCGGATGACGCCCCCGGCCTCGTCCTTTTCGGCTGCCTGGTGATCGCCGCCACCGTTGCGCTGGCGGTCACGACCGCGCGGCGAGGCGTGAATCAATGAGCGATGCAACCAGTGGCATCAGCCGGCGGCAGCTGCTCGGCCAGGCTGCGGTCGCGGGCGCCGCGGCGACGCTGGGCGGGCCGGCGACCGGATGTCCAGACCGACGTCGACCTGGCGACGATGGAGGGTGCGAACGAGTCCGGCCGCGCCGCCACCAACGCGCTGCTCGACGCGGCCGGCTCCAACGCAGAGCGGGCGACGATGTACAAGCTCTACGACCCGCCCGAGTTCGAGCCGCTCAAGCGCATCGACGCGGAGCTGTTCAAGGCGGGCCTGCCGAACGCGCTCGACCGGCCGTGAGGCCTACCGCTCGGAACGCTTCTTCGGGGTGCTGGTAGACGACGTTGCGCCAGGCCTGGCCGTTGCGCCACGTGAGGACCGCTCCGCGTAGGTCGTCCAGTGGTACGCCGCTCGTCCTCGCGCGACCGGTGTTGCGGTTGACCACCACGGCCTGCTCGGGTCCCACGTCGTGGCACTCCACGACCTCGATGCGAAAGTCCTCCCACGTCGCGTCGACCTCGGCTGCCCATTGCTTGATCCCGTCGAGGCCTCTGTACACCTCGGTCTCGATCGCAAGCGTGGACCGGAACTCGGTGTCCGGGGCCACCAGCCCGGCGACGACGTCGAAATCACGCGCGTTCAGGGCATCGACGACCGCTCGGTACTGCGCGCACTTGTCCGGCACGTGCTCCGGCGACATCGCTATTGCCGCAGCCCGGCGGCTTCGAGGGCCTTCGCCCGATCCCCGTAGTCGGTGAAACGGGTCATCCGGCCGTTGCCGAACCCGGCCACGACCGCGTACGGCACCTCGGTCTCGACACCGCTTCCCTTCCCGATCGCCCTCATGGTGCCAAGCGCCAGCACGCGGTCGCCGAGGTCGCGGATGTCGTCGCAGTCGATCGTCCACACGGCGAAGTGCTGGGCGATGTCCGCGAACCAGTTCCTGACCGGCCCCACTCCCGTGAAGTCGCCCTCCAGGTCCGCCATCCGATGCTCGAATCGGATCTCCCGATCCATCATTCCCAGGACGCCCTCGATGTCGTTGCGGTTGAACCGCTCGATGCTCTCCCTCATGAGATCGACGTTCGCCTGCGACATCGCTCTACTCCCGCAGCCCTACGGCTTCGAGGGCCTCTCTGGGATCGGAGAACCCTTTGCGGCTGACGATCCTGCCGTCCCGCACCGCGTAGAGCTCGCCGTGGCGCTCGTCCATGTCGAGGCCGCTTGTGCTGCGCCCGGTCTCACGCATGATCATGACTACCTGGTCGCCGCCGGCGTCGATGATTTGTTCGATCTCCACGCGCCAGTTCTCCCACATGGCTGCCCAGCGGGTGACGTGATCGGCGATCGCGTCGAGACCGCGACCCACCCTCCCGTCCGGGAGGTTCGTGCCGTCCCATTCGACATCGGGGTCGACCGAGGCCACCGCGGTCTCGAAGTCGTCGCTCAGGAACGCCTCCCACATCCGCCGCACCACTTCGACGTTCTGCTGCGACATCCGACTACTCCCGTAGCCCCGCCGCTTCGAGGGCCTCGGCGTGACTGTCGTAGCCGGCGATTCTCACGATCCTGCCGTCGTTCACGGTCCAGACGTTGGAGAAGTCCATCTCGACGCGCGCTCCGCTGCCCTTTCCGGTTCCCACGCCGTGGTTGACGACGAGCACCTGATCGCCGGCGTCGATGAACTCGACCGGCTCGTATCGCAGCTCCTCGAAGGCGTCGTCCATCTGGGCGTACCAGCCGCGGTAGGCCTCGTGCCCGACGTAAACGCCGGAGCCAGGAAGTGCCGGCACATCCCGAAACTCAAGATCGGGGGCACAGAGCTCCAGGAACGCGTCGAGGTTGCCACAGTTGTGACGCTCGATCGCCAGGCGGACCAACTCGATGTTCTCCTGCGGCATCGCCCGCCCCAGTATCACGCCAAGAGCGCCAGTCGAGCTGACCGCCGCTCTTGCCTCAGAGCGACATTGGCCGCTACTCCTGCAGCCCCACGGCTTCGAGGGCTTCGATCCAGGTCGCATAGCCGTGGGCATGCAAGATCACACCGTCGCGGACAATCCACACGGCAGTCCAGGGGTATTCGATGTCGAGCTGCGAATGCCGTGCACGACCGAGTAGCCGCAGCTTCGTGACGACCGTTTCGCCGTCGCTCGCCTCGATGCTCTCGCCCATCTCGATGCGGGGTCCGTCCAGCACGTCGAAGATGTCGCTGACCCACCGCTGCGCACCGTCGTAACCTCGGTACGGACCCTGCAGGGGACTATCCGCCACGTTCTCAATATCGATGTGTTCGTCACAGAGCTCGCGCGGCGGCTCCCCCTGCTCGTTCACGCCTCGCAACCACACGGCGACGACCGCCGAGTTCTCCTTCGCCATTGCGTGGCCCAGTATCACGGAGTCGTGGACCCCAGGCGCGAAGAACGCGTGGTGCTGCGGCCCCGAGGGTGGCGTGCCGGCACGGCGACAACAGAGGCGCGGTGCCGGGGTCGTCGTCTAGGCGGCGTCCGAGCGCGCCGCCGACCACCGGACCCCGAGCAAGCTCAGACGCCGGCCGGCGTGAACCCGTACGCCTCCGCAAGCTCCGGGTCCTTCTTGGCCAGCATCTCCGCCAGCTGCACCATCACCTGGCACTGCTTCCAGGTCGCGTCGTCCTGCATCTTGCCGTCGATCATGTGCACGCCCGCGCCGTCCGGGATCGCCTCGATGACCTTCTTGGCGAAGCGGACCTCCTCCGGATCGGGCGAGAAGACCTTCTTGGCGATCTCGATCTGCGCCGGATGGAGCGACCACGCGCCGACGCAGCCCAAGAGGAACGCCGCCCGGAACTGCGTCTCGCAGGCGACGGTGTCCTTGATGTCCCCGAACGGGCCGTAGAACGGGAGGATCCCGTGCATCGTGCACGCGTCGACCATGCGTGCGATCGAGTAGTGCCAGGGGTCCTGCTGAGCGGTCGCGCGCGGCGCGTCGACGTCGTCGCCCGGGGGGTCCTCGATGACCTGGTAGCCCGGATGGCCACCACCGACGCGCGTCGTCTTCATCCGGCGCGAGGCCGCCAGATCGGCCGGCCCGAAGCTCATGCCCTGCATGCGCGGCGACGCCGCCGCGATCTCCTCGACGTGCACCACGCCCTGTGCGGTCTCGAGGATCGCGTGGACGAGGAGCGGCCGCTCGAGCCCGGCGCGCGCCTCCAGCTGTGCCAGCAACCGGTCCACGTAGTGGATGTCCCAAGGCCCCTCGACCTTCGGGATCATGATCACGCTGAGCTTGTGGCCGATCTCGGTGACGAGCGTCGTCAGGTCCTCGAGGCACCATGGAGAGTCGAGCGCGTTGACGCGCGTCCACAGCTGCGTGTCGCCGAAGTCGACCTCCTTCGCCACGCGCACCAGCCCCTCGCGTGCCGCGATCTTGCGCTCGACCGGGATCGCATCCTCGAGGTTGCCGAGCAGGATGTCCGCCGCGGCCGCCATGTCGGGCACCTTCGCCGCCATCTTCTCGTTCGAGGCGTCGAAGAAATGGATCATCCGCGAGGGCGGGAATGGGATCTCGCGCATCGGCTCGGGGGCGCCGACGGCAAGGGGCTTGAAGAAGTCTCGAGGGCTGCGCATCGCACCGAACGCTAGCGTTCCTCGCCTGATGAGCGACGACTTCACCACCGACCAGCGCGCGCGCGAGGCGTCGGGCGCGCACTCCTACGGCCGCTACCTCGAGGAGTTCGAGGAGGGCGCCGTCTACAAGCACTGGCCGGCGAAGACGGTCACCGAGGCGGACGACCACCTGTTCTGCCTGATCACGATGAACCACCACCCGTTGCACATCAACGACATCTATGCGCACGCCAGTCAGCAAGGGCGCAACGTCGTTGTCGGGCCGCTGGTGTACTCGCTCGCGCTCGGCATGAGCGTGTCGGATGTGTCGGGCAAGGCGATCGCGAACCTCGCAACCGAGGAGCTCTCGCACCCCGCGCCCGTGTTCCACGGCGACACGCTGTTCGTGGAATCCGAGGTCCTCGAGAAGCGCGAGTCGCGCTCGAAGCCCGACCGGGGCACCGTCAAGGTGCACACGCGTGTCTTCAACCAGGAGGGCACGCTCGTCGCCGAGTTCAAGCGTTTGGTGCTCGTCCCGCGGCGCGAGCCTGGCGAGCCCGCGGGCGCCGACCGTGAAGGCGACGCCGAAGCGTCCGCGGGCACACCATCCGGCGATTGACACGCTTCCCGGGTGGGCAGCCCCAGCGTATGGCCAACAAAAACGCAGACCTATTCGACACGCTGCGCGCGAGCGGCCTGCGCAAGCGCGTGGCCAAGACCATCAGCGACACAGGTGGCAAGGGCGAGGACGCCGTCCGCGAGACGGTCACCCGCCTGCGCGCGGTCGCGGACGACCTCGAGACGCGTGTCACCGGTGGATCACGGAAGCGCAGCGCGGCTGCCCAGAAGGCCGCGCGGACGCGTCGCGCCAACGCGGCAAAACGCAGCACTGCAGCCAAGAAGGGCGCCCGTACGCGGGCCAAGGCCAGCCGCTAGCGGACTGTCCTACAACGGCACGGCCGCGTCGTTCCGGCCCGGGACCGGGTAGATTTCCCAGCCTCTTCGAGCGGGCGCTGGGGGATTTGCCCGCTCCCGGGTCATTGTTTTGAACGAAGGAAGGGCCTTGAGCATCACCGTGCCGACCAAGAACGCCAAGCTGCTGGCGTGGGTGGAGGAAATCGCGACGCTCACCCAACCTGACGAGATCGTCTGGTGTGACGGGTCAGCAGACGAGTACGAGCAGCTCTGCCAGCAGCTCGTCGACGCGGGGACATTCAAGCGCTTGTCCGACGCCAAGCGCCCCAACAGCTACCTCGCCTGGTCGGACCCCAGCGACGTCGCGCGGGTCGAGGACCGCACGTTCATCTGCGCCGAGCGCGAGCAGGATGCGGGCCCGACGAACAACTGGCGCGACCCGCGGGAGATGCGCGCCGAGATGAACGCTCTCTTCACCGGCACGATGCGCGGCCGCACGCTCTACGTCGTGCCGTTCTCGATGGGCCCGCTGGGCTCCGACAAGTCGCACGTCGGCGTCCAGCTGACGGATTCACCGTACGTCGTCGTCTCGATGCGGATCATGACCCGCATGGGCGCAAAGGCGCTCGACGCGCTCGGCGAGGACGGGGACTTCGTCCCTTGCGTGCACTCGATCGGCGCTCCACTGGACGAGGGCGTCGAGGACGTGCCGTGGCCGACCAACGCCGAGACGAAGTACATCGTCCACTTCCCCGAGACGCGCGAGATCTGGTCCTACGGCTCGGGCTACGGCGGCAACGCTCTGCTCGGCAAGAAGTGCTTCGCGCTGCGGATCGCTTCGATCATGGCCCGCGACGAGGGCTGGATGGCCGAGCACATGCTGATCCTCAAGCTCACGTCGCCCGAGGGGCGCGTCAAGTACGTCACCGGCGCGTTCCCGAGCGCGTGCGGCAAGACGAACCTCGCGATGCTGATCCCGACGCTCGAGGGCTGGACCGTCGAGACGATCGGCGACGACATCGCGTGGATGAAGTTCGGCGACGACGGCCGGCTGTACGCGATCAACCCCGAGGCCGGCTTCTTCGGCGTCGCGCCGGGGACGGGCGACGAGACCAACCCGAACGCGATGGCGTCGATCCGAGCGAACGCGATCTTCACGAACTGTGCCCTCACCGACGACGGCGACGTCTGGTGGGAGGGGATGACGAGCGAGCCTCCCGCGCACGCGATCGACTGGAAGGGACAGGACTGGACGCCCGCCTCCGAGGAGCCCGCCGCCCACCCGAACGCCCGCTTCACCGTCCCCGCGGCGCAGGCGCCGAGCATCGCGCCCGAATGGGAGGACCCAGAGGGCGTGCCGATCGACGCGTTCCTGTTCGGCGGGCGCCGCGCGACCGTCGTGCCGCTCGTCCGCGAGGCGTTCGACTGGCAGCACGCTGTCTTCCTCGGCGCGACGATGAGCTCGGAGATGACCGCTGCCGCGTTCGGCACGGTCGGCCAGCTGCGCTTCGACCCGTTCGCGATGCTGCCCTTCTGCGGCTACAACATGGGCGAGTACTTCGAGCACTGGCTCGAGATGGGCCGCCGCGGCGACATCGCGAAGCTGCCGCGCATCTTCTACGTGAACTGGTTCCGCAAGGACGACGAGGGCAACTTCCTCTGGCCCGGGTTCGGCGAGAACTCGCGCGTCCTCGAGTGGGTGTTCCGCCGGTGCGACGGCGAGGTCGACGCTGTCGAGACGGCGATCGGCAACGTCCCGCGGACGGAGGACCTGAACACGGCCGGGCTCAGCCTCGAGGCGGGCGCGCTCGAGGACCTGCTCACCGTCGACGAGGCCAAGCTCCGCGCCGAGCTCCCGCAGGTCGAGGAGCACCTGCAGCGCTTCGGCGACGGCCTGCCCGCCGAAGTCCGCGCGCAGCTGGACTCGCTGAAGGCGCGACTCGGCAGCTAGCCGCGCAGCGCGGCCGCCCGCGGTCCCGCGGAACCGCGTTTGTGCCGGCGCTCGGTTGGTTTGTCATGGAAGCAGCGCGGTGTCGTGTCGAACGCCGCTGGCAGCGAACGATTGGCACCGAGGAGGGAGGGCCTGTCGCCGGCGGCCCAGCGGGTCCGCCCGGGTGGCTAGCCGGCGCAATACGTCGATCCGATGTCGCTATAGCGACACACGATCGACGTTTCTCCCACCGTGCCGGCCGCGGGCGCCGCGATGTGTTCCCCCACTTAGTGCCCAGTCGTTCGCTGCCAGCGGCGTTTCGCAACCCCACCGCGCTGCTTCCATGACCAAGCGCCTGCCTAGCCGCGCAGCGCCGCCGCAAGGCCGTCGAAGTCGTCCTTGGTCACGCAGCCGTGGAGGCCGCCGGCCGCGACGGCTTCCCTGACCGTTGCGTCGACGTGCGCGGTACAGGCGACGATCCGTGTGTCGGGCGCGACGCGCCTGATCTCGGCAGCGACGTCCTGCCACGGCAGGTCGCCGAGGTTGAGGTCGAGCGCCACGGCGTCCGGGCGGAGCGCTGCGGCGGCCTCCACGCCCTGTGCGCCGGAGGCGGCCTCGCCCGAGACCTCGAGGTCGTCGTAGCACTCGAGGGCCATGCGCAGCATGAAGCGCACGTCGGCGCCGTCGTCCACGATCAGAACCTGGCGCCTCATGCGGCGTCCCGTGCCCGCTCGAGCTCCGCGCACATCGCGATCCGCGTGCGCACCCGCTCCGCGGCATCGCGCTGGAGCGCCGTGCGCACGGCCTGGCGCAGCGTGTCGATGTCGAACGGCTTCACGACGTAGCCGTCGCAACCGAGCTGCCAGCCGCGGATCAGGTCGCGATGATGGGTCTTGACCGTGCACAGCACCACCGGCACGTGCGCCGTACGCGGGTCGGCGCGGATCCGCGCCAGCGTGTCCCAGCCGTCCATGTCGGGCATCTGTGCATCGAGGACGATCACCGCCGGTACCTCGTCGAGCGTGTCCAGCAGCCTGAGCGCGTCGACGCCGCTGGGCGCCTCGAGCGTCGCCAGGTCGCCGCCGAGCGCAAGCTCCATCAGGAGCCGCACGTCCGCCTGGTCGTCGACCAGCAGGGCGGTCCTCATGCAGCCGTCGCCCGCGCCGTGGAGGTGTCGATCGTGCCGGTGGTGTGGTTCCAGTCGACGATCGTCTCGCGATACAGCCCGTGTACGACCCACAGGAAGTAGAGCGCCGCCGGAACCGACAGCCAGTCGATGACGAAGCCGTGTGTGTCGTAGCCGTAGCGGCCGTTGAGCGTGTAGTACGCGTACACGCCGTGCATCAGCGCGCAGGTCGGGAAGACGATCCCGAGCGAGAGGCCGGACACCGACCAGCCCTGCAGCTCGGCGCGGTTGCGTAGCTGCGTGCGCATGAGCAGGTAGCCGATCGCGCCGTAGATCGGCACGAGCAGGACGTTCGCAACGATGATCCAGGCGTTGTCGGCGTCCAGCGACGGCCCGGCGATCGCCATTGCGACGAGCGCCGTGACGTAGACGCCCGCGAGCGTCGGCAGCGCCATGATCCACAGCGGCGTGCCCTTGATGTGGCGATCGCCCGCGCCGCCGCGGAACGCCTCCAGGCGCAGCAGCCACCAGATGATCCCGGCCGGCGCGCCGATCGCGACGGCGATCAGGTCGGCGGGGCCGCCCATGCGTCCCTCGAACAGCCCGTGCACGCCGTGGGTCATGTGGTGCGGGCCACACGTGAACGCCATGAAGACCCAGGCGGCGCCGAAATGCGTGAAGCCGAGCCGCGACCAGTCGCGGCGCATCTCGATGGCGGTGAGGATCCCGTACTGGAGGTAGACGGCTCCCAGCGCGATGTTCAGCAGGGCTACTGCGGTGCTCATGGTGTTCTCCTCGACGGCACGCCGATCTGGCGCATGAACTCGCGCACGATCGAGGGCTCGTTCGACAGTGCGGCGCCGACGGGCTCCGGGGCGGGCGCGGGGGCGTCGGTGGCGACCCCGCTGCGGGGGAGCCGGACGGTGAAGGACGTCCCATGCCCGCGCTCGCTCGCGGCTTGAATCGAGCCGCGGCAGGCCTCGACCAGCGAGCGCACGATGTAGAGCCCGATGCCGGTGCCACCGAAGCGGCGCCGGTCGCCGGACTCGGCTTGCCAGAAGCGGTCGAAGCAGTGGCGCAGCTGCTCGTCGTCCATTCCGATCCCGGAATCGGAGACGGTGAGCAGCATCGAATGGTCATCGGCCGCCGCGGTCACCGCGACGGCGCCACCGTCGGGCGAGTACTTGACGGCGTTGTCGAGCAGATGGTCGACGACCGTGACGATCGCCTCCTCGTCGCACAGCGCCTCGGGGAGGTCGTCGTCGATGCGCAGGGTGACCTCGCGGCCGGTCGTCGCGCGCAGCGCGGCGGCGCGTTCGGTGAGCATGGCGCGCAGATCGACCGGGACCAGATCGACCTTGAGCTTGCCGCTCTCGATCCGGCTCGAGAGCAGGATGCGCTCCACGATCCGCGTCAGCTGCTGCGCACGGATCTCCATCGCCTCGAGCGCGCGCTCGCGGTGCGAGTCCGGCCAGTCGGGGTTGGCGCGCAGCCCCTGGGCGAAGCCTCGGATCACGGTGAGCGGCGTCTTGAGCTCGTGCGACGCCGTCGCGAGGAACAGCGTTTTGGCCTCGTCGGCCTCCTTCAGGCGCGTGATGTCGCGCATGGAGTGCACGACTTCCGAGACGGCTCCATCGGCGTCCAGGACCGGCGACGCGGCGGCGAGCAGCGGCTGGCGTCGGCCGTCGGCGTGCTCGCGCCAGACCTCGATCCCGTCCGGCGCGTCGCTCTTGCGGCAGGCCTCGAGTAGCGCGCAGCTTCGTGAGCAGTCGAGCGGCCCGGCGTCGGTGTGCAGGCCCAGCAGCTCGCCGCATGACCGGCCGACGGCGTCGGCCGCCGGCGTGCCCGAGATCCGCTCGGCGCCGGGGTTGAACTGGAGCACCACGCCGCGGCTGTCCGTGACGATCACGCCCGACGCGACGCGCGCGAGGATCGCCTCGCTCTTGTCCTTCTCCGCGATCGCGCGCTCGTAGAGGCCCGCGGCCTGGAGTGCCAGTGCGGCCTCGCGCGCGGCCTCGGCGAGCGCCTCGCGCACGTCGATGCCCGCCGGCATGCCCGCCACCTGCAGCACGCCGACGAGCCCGCTGCGCGGGGCGAGGAGCGGAAGCGCCAGCGTCCCCGCCGTCTCGACGGTGGTGCCGCGCAGCACTGCCGTCACGACGGCTTGGGGGACGGCGTCGCTCTCGCGCGGCCCGCGGCTGTGGGCCAGCACCGGCTGCTCGCCCTCGAGCGCCAGCCACAGAGCCGTTGCCTGCGGCCTCAACGCAGCATGGATGTCATCCACCAGCGCATGGACCAGCGCTTCGGAGTCGAGCAGTTCGCGCGCGCGCCGGCCCGCCCGCGCGATGCGGGAAGCTGCGACCGGGTCGCCGGCGACAGGGTCGCGCAACCGTCGCGTCCGTGCTGAGAGCGCGCGCATGGTCGGTAATGATGTTTGTCGGGACCGTTCTGCACCCTCGTCTATTCGTCCAATCGAGGTTTGCTGCAAGGACGGTCCCCCCGGTGGCCAGGAGCGCGGGGCGGGGGTAGTGTCAGGGCGTGTCCGAGCCCGACGCGCTGGACCGCATCGTCACCCTCGCCGGCGAGCGGGCCGGTGGGGCTGATGCCGAAGCGGTGCGAGCGTTCGCGCGCGCGTACCTGCGGCGGTCGGGTCACGCGCCGCACGAGGACGACGGCGTGCTCGCGGCCGAGGTCGTCGGCGCGTTCCGCCTTGCGGCCTCGCGCAACGGGGCGCCCGCGGCGCTGCGGGCGTTCACCCCGCGCCGCGACGAGCACGGGTACGAGGGAGCGGGATCGGTGCTCGAGACGAACACCGACGACCTTCCGTTCCTGGTGGATTCGGTCACGGCAGTGCTTCGGGCCCGCGGGATCGGGGTGCAGCGCGTCGTACATCCGATCGTCGGCACCGAGCGCGACGCGGCCGGCCGGATCGTCGGCGTCCGGCATCCGCGCGAGGCGGCGCTCCGCGAGTCGGTGATGCATTTCGAGCTCGACCGCCGTCTGCTTCCGGAGGAGCTGGCCGCGCTGGAGGACGTTGTGCGTGACGTGCTCGCCGACGTGCGTTGTGTGACGGGCGATTTCCCGGCGATGCTCGCGCGCCTCGAGACACTCGCGGCGGACGTTGTCGCGACGCCGGGGCTCGAGGCGCAGGACGCGGCGGAAATTGCAGGCTTCCTGCGCTGGCTGCGCAACGAGCACTTCGTGTTCCTCGGCTATCGCAGCGAGGACGGCGGCCGCAGGGTGGCTGACCACGGCCTGCTCCGGGACGGGTCGAACGCGATCGCGATCGAACCGGAACCGGGCGAGCTGCTCGCCGTCGGCAAGTCCGAACACGTATCGACGGTTCACAAGCGCGAGCGGATGGACGTCGTCGTACTGCGCCGCGGTAACGGCACCGACACGATCGTGGGGCTGTTCACGAGCCGCGCCTACAGCGAGCCGGCCAGCGCGACTCCGTTGCTGCACCGCAAGCTCGCGCGGATCCTCGAGGCCGAGGACCTGATCGAAGGCTCGCACGACTACAAGGCCGCCGTTCAGCTCTTCGACAGCTTCCCGAAGGACGAGCTGTTCTCGGCGCCGGTCCAGGACCTGCGCGAGGCGATCGTCGCGCTGCTCGGGCTCCACGGGGACGAGGTGCGGCTGTTGCTGCGCTGCCCGAGCGACGGGCGGTCGGCGTCACTGATCGCGTCGCTGCCCGGTGCCGGCTACGGCGCGGCGCTGCGCGAGCAGCTGCGCGGGCTCGTCACGCGGGCCTTCGGGGAGGGGGCGCGCGTCGACGTCCACGAGGTGTTCGGCGAGGGCGACCGCGCCCAGCTGCACTTCTCGGTCCACAACATGGGCGGGCTTCCCACGATCGACCGCCAGGCACTCGAGAGCGATTTTCGCGCGCTCGCGCATACCTGGGACGACCGCGTGCGCGACGAGCTCGTCGGCGCACTGGGGAGCGAGCGCGGCCGGGTGCTGGCGGCACGCTGGCTCGGGCGCTTTCCGGGGCCGTATCGCGCGGCGGCCGCGCCGGTGATCGCCTCCGGCGACGTGTGCTGCCTCGAGGAGCTGCGCGCCGCGGCGGGCCGCTTCACGGTCGGCCTCCAGCAGGACGGCGGCGGCCGCACGCGGGTTTCGTTCTACACGCGCGGGCCCAAGGTCGAGCTGTCGCAGGCGACACGGATGCTGGAGGACCTCGGCCTGCGCGTGATCGAGGAGGTCGCGACCCGGCTCGAGGACAGTGACGAGGAGACATGGGTCCAGGCGTTCGCGGTGCTCGGCGCCGACGACGCCCCGCTCGCCCTCGACGAGTGCGCCGGGCGCGTGTCCGACGGTCTCATCGCGGTGTGGTCGGGCACATCGGAGTCGGACAGCCTCAACCGCCTGGTCGTCACGGCTGGTCTCGACTGGCGCCAGGTCGGCATCCTGCGGGCGTACCGGCGCTACCGCCAGCGCATCGGCTCTCGCTACACGGAGTCGTTCCAGAACGACGTCATCGCGGCGAACCCCGCGCTGACCGCGAAGCTCATGCGACTGTTCGAGTTGCGGTTCGACCCGGCGCGCCCGGACGACCCGGCGGCCCGCGAGGCCCTGCGCGAAGAGATCCTCGAGGACCTGGAGAACGTCGAGCTCCTCGACCACGACCGCATCCTGCGCAACCAGCTCGGCGCGATCGAGGCCACGGTCAGGACGAACGTGTACGCGCAGGGGCGCGACGCGATGGCGTTCAAGCTGCGGTCCGGCGACGTCCCCGCGATCCCGCAGCCGGCGCCGCTGTTCGAGATCTACGTCTACGCGCCCGACATGGAGGGCATCCACCTGCGCGGCGGTCGCATCGCGCGCGGCGGCCTGCGCTGGTCCGACCGCATGGACTACCGCACCGAGGTCTATGGGCTGATGCGGGCGCAGATGACGAAGAACGCGATCATCGTGCCGGCCGGCGCGAAGGGCGGGTTCTTCATCAAGGAGCTGCCGGCCGACCCCAAGCGCCACTACGTGCGCTACGTCGACGCGCTGCTCGACGTCACCGACAACCTCGTCGAGGGGGCGGTCGTCCATCCGGAGGGTGTGCGCGTCCACGACGAGGACGACACCTACCTCGTGGTCGCGGCCGACAAGGGCACCGCGACGATGTCGGACACCGCCAACGAGCTGGCGCTGCGCCGCGGTTTCTGGCTCGGCGATGCGTTCGCCTCGGGTGGGTCCACGGGGTATGACCACAAGGCGCTGGGCATCACGGCGCGGGGCGCCTGGGAGTCGGTCAAGCGCCACTTCCGCGAGCTCGACGCGGACCCGGAGGCCGACGTGATCACGGTGGTCGGCATCGGCGACATGTCCGGCGACGTCTTCGGCAACGGGATGCTGCTGAGCCGCACGCTCAGGCTCGTCGCGGCCTACGACCACCGCCACGTGTTCATCGATCCGGACCCGGATCCGGAGGCATCGTGGGCCGAGCGCAAGCGCCTGTTCGAGCAACCGCAGTCGAGCTGGGCGGATTACGACCCGTCACTCATCTCGGCGGGTGGGGGCGTGTGGCCGCGGACGGCGAAGAGAATCGAGCTCGGTCCCGAGGCGCGCACCGCGCTCGGCGTCGATGCGGCGGAGCTGACCCCGAACGAGGTGATCAGTGCGATCCTGCGCGCGCCGGTGGACCTGCTCTGGAACGGTGGCATCGGGACGGTCGTGAAGGCCTCGACCGAGAGCGACGCGGATGCGCTCGATCGCTCGAGCGACGCGATCCGCGTCGACGCGCGCGACCTGCGCTGCCGCGTCGTGGGGGAGGGCGGGAACCTCGGCTTCACGCAGCGGGCGCGGATCGAGTTGGCGGCCGGCGGCGGGCGGATCAACGCGGACTTCATCGACAACTCGGCCGGGGTCGGCTGCTCCGACCACGAGGTCAACCTGAAGGTGTTGCTGGACCTGGCGGTACGCGCGGGCGAGCTGGACGGCCCCGCGCGCAACGCGCTGCTGCGCGACGTCACCGGCGACGTGGTGCGCCACGTGCTCATCGACTCGTTCTTGCAGGCGCAGATCCTCGCCCAGGAGGTCGAGCTCTCGGCGGCGCGCCTGTTCGCCTACGAGGACCTCATGGAGGCGCTCGAGGACGAGGGCCTGCTAGATCGCGCGGTCGAGGCGCTGCCGGGGACGGAGGAGCTCGGCGAGCGCCGGCGGGCGGGGCGCGGGCTCGAGCGGCCGGAGCTCGCGGTGCTGCTCGCATACGCGAAACGCAGCCTCACGGACGCGCTCCTGGGCTCCGACCTGATCGACGACCCGGTGTTCGACACCGACCTGCGCGCATATTTCCCGGCGGCGGTCGTCGAGCGGTTCGGCCACTTCATCGCACGCCACCCGCTCCGGCGGGAGCTCGTCGCGACGCTCGTTGCCAACGATGTTGTCAACGCGCTCGGGCCGACGCACGTCGCGGGCCTGGTGGCAGAGCTGGGCGTTGACGCTCCGGCGGTCGTGCGTGCGTACCGGATTGCTCGCGACGTGAGCGATGCGCGCGCGCGGTGGGCCGGCATCGAGGGGCTCGGTGCGGGCGTGCCGTACGACGTCTACCTCGAGCTGATGCGCGGCGCGGACACGCTCGTCGAGGACGTCGCGCGCTTCTACCTCGTGCGCACGCCGGATGCGGACATCGCGGCGACGGTCGAGGCCGGGCGTGAGGCGTTCGCGCGATTGGCCGTTGCGATGCCGGAACTGCGCTCTGAGGAATGGCGCGCGGAGCACTCGGCGGTCGCGGCCGAGCTCGCGGCCCGCGGCGTTCCGGAGGATGTCGCGCTGCGCCACGGATTCCAGCCGGCGCTCGTACACGCGCCGGACATCATCGAGGTCGCCGCAGAGAGCGGCCGCGACGTGCTCGACGTCGGGCGGGCGGCGTTCGCGCTGGGCGAGGGCCTGCGGCTCGAGTGGCTCGAGCACCAGATCGATGCGCTACCCGCGCAGACGCGCCTGCAGCGCTGGGCCGTGCACTCCGTCCGCGACGACATTCTCGCGGCGCGCCGCGTGCTGACGCAGCGCGCGCTCGCGGCGGCGCCGGACGCGCCGGGGCCGGCGGCGGTGCCGGCGTTCCTCGAGGCGCGGGCGGAGGAGCACCGGCGCCTCGCGGGCTTCATGCGGGCGCTCGCGCTGGAGAACGCGACCGACCTTGCCGGCCTGTCGCTCGCGGTGCGTCACCTGCGGACGCTGGCGGATTAGGCCCACGCCGGAGGCAAAACGTCGTCCTGCGGGGCTATAGCCCCACCAAACAGCCGTTTTCCGCGAGGTGCTGCCGCGTGAGCGCAACGAATCGACGCGAATCGCCGAATACGACGTCGGTGGGCACACGGCGCACGGTCCAACGCGCCTGCGTCCAGATGGCCGTCTTGCGCGCGTCCTCGGCCTTGTCCTGGTGGAACTGGCCGCCGTCGATCTCGATGATCAGCCGCTCGCGCTCCCAGGACAGGTCGGCTTCCTCTCCAGCGCGTCGTTCGTTGATCGCGGGGAGAGACACGCTGGCCGTGGCGAGCAACTCGACGGCGTGGGCCTCGGCGTCCGACTTACAGCGATCGAGACGGAGGTGCTCGTACTGAGCGAGCATCCGGCCCAGCGTGGCGGGGCGGTTGCGCGGCGGCGCGTTGCCGAGGTGCTCGCGTAGGCGCGGCGCCGTCGTTCGCTTCAGGCGCAACGCCTCGCGGAGCATCTTGCGGCGAGCGCTGACAGGGTGAACTCGTCGCCAAAGATCGGCCAGCGTCCGCTCGGGGGTCGTGATCGGAACGCCGTCGAGCGTCGTTGGCTCGACTCGCTTGGCCCGGCACACGAGCAGGTTGCCGAAGCGTTGTGGCCCGCCGCTGCCCACCATCACGACGACCTCGTAGTCGCCCTCCCAGGGTCGGAACCCCCACGCGGCGCCGGCGCTCGCGAACGCGAGTGCTCTACCCGGCGCCGAAAGCACCGCGGCCCACCAGCGCTGTCGGCGAGTCAGAGGCCCCTCCCCAGTGAGGAAGACCCCATCGTGCAGTGAACGGAGGTGAGCGGTGTGGTGTTGGACAGCCTCGCCGCTCATCCCCGCCCCCCGCAGCTGCCAGGCGGCGACCACGCCCCCATGGGCGGCCGCGATGTTCCTCAACGATGAAACGTCTGTCACATGGGGCTATAGCGCCACAGGACAGACGTTTCGCCCCCGGTCAACGGGAGCGGAGGAGTACTGCCGCCGTCAGCAAATCTTCCGGTGCGTTCACGTTGAGGAACGGCGTCGCGTCCTCGAAGTCGACCAGCCGCGGGCCGAGCGCCAGCACGGCATCGGTCGCGCGGGCGCCGGGGTCGAAGCCGTCCAGCCCGTCGAGCGCGTCGGCGGTGTACAGCGCGCACAGCGGCTCGATCTGACCGTCGACGCGCGGCACGACGGCGGGTGCGCCCTCGAGCGGTGTCGCCAGCAGCGTCAGCAGCGTGTGCTCGTCGAGCAGCACCATGTCCGCGGCTACGACGAGCACCGGCCTGCCCGCCGCGAGCCTGAGCGCGTGCACGATGCCGGTCAGCGGATGACGCGGCTCGTCGGGCTCTACCCAGACGTTGGCCTCGCCGGCGAGCGAAGGCAGCGCGGTTTCGCGCTTGGCGACCACTGCGACCTCCGGCGTGACAGCGCGCAGGGCATCGAGGGGATAGAGCAGCAGCGGGCGGTTGTCGAGCTCGACGACCGCCTTGTCACCGCCGATGCGGCGGCCCGCACCGCCGGCGAGGATCGCCCCCACCGGGACCATCGGTCAGCGGCGCTCCTCGCCATAGTCGCCGAAAGGCGTGTCGCGGTCGCGGACTGCCTGACGCACGTCGCGCATGGCGGCGTTCGTGAAGTCCACACCCTCGGGTGTGTGGCGCGCAGCGCCGTCGAGCAGGGTGCCGACTAGCTGTGTGGTGTGAAGGCCCATTTGCTCGAACGCCTGATTCACGAGCAGCTTCATCATGTGCAGCTGGTTCTTGGGCAGCTGCGCGACCCGCCGGGCCAGTCCCAGCGCCGCGTCGTCGAGCTCCTCCGCCGGGGCGCACTCGCTCGCGAGCCCCCAATCGACGGCACGCCGGCCGTCGAGCGGGTCTCCTGTCAGCAGGACGCGCTTGGAGCGCTCAAGCCCGAGCCGGTACATCCACATCGCGGTCGTCGGCGAGCCCCACACGCGCGCGGGCGGGTAGCCGATGCGGCAGTCCTCGGCGCACACGATCAGATCGGAGCACAGCGCGAAGTCCGTGCCGCCGCCCACGCAGTAGCCGTGGACCTGGGCGATGACCGGCTTCGGCGAGCGCCAGAGGTCCATGTAGGCGCTCACGAAGCGAGTCATATTCTGGTAGTCGGCGATCGGGTCCCAGGGCCGCGTGCCTTCCATCTCCTCCATCGACTGCGCGCCCCAGCCGATGTCGTAGCCCGCGCAGAACGCCCGTCCGGCGCCGCGCAGGCGGATCGCGTGCACGCTGTCG
Source organism: uncultured Conexibacteraceae bacterium (assembly GCA_963832195.1). Lineage (GTDB taxonomy): Bacteria > Actinomycetota > Thermoleophilia > Solirubrobacterales > Solirubrobacteraceae > Baekduia. The sequence continues at coordinate 62,908 of CAWHTH010000002.1, read as the reverse complement.
TCCGCCCAGGCGGCCTGAAGCCCCTCACGAAGGTCGCCGATCAGCTCCGGCGTGATCGCGTTGAGCCGCTCCGGCCGGTTGAGCGTGAGCGTGCAGACGGCGCCGTCGACCTCATGGAGCACGGTGCCCGCCACGGGCCAACCCTACAATCAGGCCGATGTCCGAGGGCGTGCCCGACCCCACCGACAGCCCGCTCGAGGGCGGTCCCTGGCTGCGCTGCTACCGCTGCTGGTCCCAGGACCTCGAGGTCCAGGTCCACTACGAGGGCATCCACAAGATCAATCCGCAGACGGGCGAGCGCGCCGAGGCGGTCGACGAGCTCCAGGAGGCCGTCGTCCAATGCCTGGAGTGCATGCACGACCAGCCGCACCTCCAGTTCATGAACGGCCGCGTCGAACCGGTCGAGGACCGCTGGGAGCGCATGATCGCCGGGACGCCGTGGGTTGCGTCGTGCACGGTCACCGTCGACGGGGACGAGGTCGAGACGTGCTCGGGCCCCGAGGCCGGCGACGCGCTCTCGTACGCCGCCTTCGGCGAGCACGGCACGCGCGAGTTCTTCACGCACGTGCGCTTCCACAAGCACGAGGACGACAACCGCATCGTCGTGCACCTGCTGGTCGAGCTGTACGCGCGCTCGGCCGAGGAGGCGACCGAGGTGATGCAGGAGTCATCCCGCGGCCACCTCTCGATCACCTCGCTCGCCGAGGAGTCGCGGCCGCCCGCCGCGACCGAAGACCGCCACTAGCCGCGCGAGATGAAGCGCGTGCTGCCGCGCGCCAGCGCCTGCGCCGCCCGCGGCGACACCCGGCGGACGAGCCAGCTCGGGATCACGTGGATGCGCGGCACCGTGCGGATCAGCTGCCTGCCGCCGATCACGTCGACGACGGCCTCGGCGACGACGTCCGGCGACGACCCGAAGCGCGCGTAGAACTTCTGGATGCGGTCGCGGCGCTGCGCGTGCTCGCCGTCGAGGTGGGCCGTGGCGACGATCGGCGTGTTGATGAAGCCGGGGCAGATCGCGGTGACGCGGATCCCGCGCGGCGCGAGCTCCGCGTTGAGCGACTCGCTCAGGCCGACGACGGCGTGCTTCGAGGTCGCGTACGGCCCCATCTCCGCGGTCGCGACGAGGCCCGCGAGCGAGGCAGTGTTGACGATGTGCGCCGGGCGCCCCTGGGCCAGCATGCGCGGCACGAAGAAATGGACGCCGTGGACGACGCCCATCAGGTTCACGCCGAGGACGCGCTGCCACTCCTCGAGGCTGGTCTGGTCGACCGGCCCGGCGTGGCCGACGCCCGCGTTGTTGTGGAGGACGTCGACGGCTTCCTCCGCGGCGAACACCGCGTCGGCCAGCTGCTGTACGGACGCGGCATCGCTGACATCGACGGCGTGGGCCGCCGCCCGCCCGCCCGCGGCGCCGATCTCGGCCGCGACGGCCTGCGCGCCCGCCTCGTCGACGTCAGCGGCATGGACCGTCGCGCCGAGCCGCCCGAGCAGCAGCGCCGTCGAGCGCCCGATCCCGGACGCCGCGCCCGTGACCACGGCGATCTTGCCGGCGAAGTCTCTACGCGCCACTTCAGGAACCCTATGTGTATGAAGACCGAACAGCTGCATTCACTTGTCCCGCTCGCGGCGACGCTCGGGATGAGCATCTCCGAAGGGGCGCCGGACGGCGTGACGCTGGAGATGGACTGGAAGCCCGAGCTCTGCACGGCCGCAGGCGTGCTGCACGGCGGTGCGCTGATGGCGCTCGCCGACACCGGCGGCGCGGTGTGCGCGTTCCTGAATCTCCCGGAAGGCGCGGCGGGCACGACAACGATCGAGTCGAAGACGAACCTCCTTGCCGCGGTCCGCGAAGGGACCATCACCGCCCGCACGACGCCGCTGCACGTCGGCAGGACGGTGATCGTGCTGGAGACCGAGCTGCGCAACGCCGACGGCCGCCTGGTCGCGAAGACGACACAGACCCAGGCCGTGCTGCGCGGAGAGGCGAACTGAGATGCGGCAGCGGGTCAGCCTGATCACCCTCGGCGTCCGCGACCTCGGGCGGGCGCGGACGTTCTACGAAGCGCTCGGATGGACCACCGGCGCGGCGCCCGGCGACGACGTCGTCTTCTTCCAATGCGGCGACATGATCGTCGCGCTGTGGGACCGCGCGCGCCTGGCCGAGGACAGCTGCGTCGAGGACGCCGGCGGGTGGGGCGGCGTCACGCTCGCGTACAACGTCGCGTCGGCCGCGGAGGTCGATGCCGTCACCGAGGAGGCGCGCGCTGCGGGCGCGACGATCGGCCGCGAGCCGGCCGCGACGTTCTGGGGCGGCTACAGCTCGCTGTTCATCGACCCCGAAGGCCACCCGTGGGAGGTGGCGCACAACCCGCGCTGGACGATCACCGACGACGGCGGGGTGCGGCTCGGCTAGAGCTCCTGACGGCCGGCGAAGCCGGCGTCGAGGTCGTGCCAGAAGCCAATCTCGTCCTCGCCGTCGATCCAGCAGAGGTACACCTCCTCGCCGTCGCGAATCGACGGGAAGTCGATCAGCCCCCGTTCGAGGTCGCGCATGACGACCTCGGCCGCCGCCAGCTCCCCGGCCGCGCCGCGCAGCTCCAGGAACGCCTCGCCGACCTGCTTGCCCGGCTGGCCGCCGCCGTTCGTGGCGGCGCTGTCGGTCAGCGCCTGGCGGGCCTCGGCGTCGGTGAGTCGCTCGCGCGCCGAGCGCATGGTGGCGATCCGTTCCTGCACCCAGGGCAGGAGGGCTCGAGCCTCCTCGAGCGTGTAGTGCCGGTCGTGGCGCATGCGGCGGCCGTATCGTCTCAGCCGTGGCCGCAGCGAGCGTCACCGTGGTCGACATCGAGACGCCGCATGGTGTGGCGCGGGCGCACGTCCACGCGGTGGACGGCGCTCTCGGTGCGCTGCTGTTGGGGCACGGCGCCGGTGGCGGTGTCGGCGCGCCGGACCTCGAGGCAGCGAGGAAGGCGGCGCTCGGGGAGCGGGTTAGCGTCGTGCTGCTCGAGCAGCCGTATCGCGTCGCGGGCAGGCGCTCGCCCGCTCCGGCCGCTCAGCTCGACGCCGCGTGGACGGCGGTCGTCGACCACCTGCGTGCCGATGCGCTCGCCGGCCTGCCGCTCGTCACGGGCGGGCGCTCCGCCGGCGCGCGCGTCGCCTGTCGCACCGCCGCCGCGACGGGACCCGTCGGTGTGCTGTGCCTGGCGTTCCCGGTCCACCCGCCGGGCGCGCCGGAGAAGTCGCGGCTCTCGGAGCTGGACGGCGTCACCGTGCCGGTGCTCGTCGTCCAGGGAGACAGCGACCCGTTCGGGATGCCGCCGCCCGGCCCGAACCGCACTGTAGTCAGGCTGCCCGGGACCCACAGCCTCAAGAGCGGCCTGGCCGGAGTGGCCACGGCCGTGCGCGACTGGCTCCCGACGGCCTTCGCGTAGCCGCCGTCGGGCCCCTCCGTGGCGCAATACGTCTGTTTGGTGGGGCTATAGCCCTACAGGACAGACGCTTTGCCCGCGCGGGCGGGCGTTCGCTAGCCCTGGTCCGCGACGAAGTGGGAGAGCGCGCGCTCGCTGGTCGGCGGAAGGTGGCCGAAGCGGACCGCCAGCGCGCCGTCGTCCGACGAGCGAACGACCTCGCCGTCGCCGGTCACCGTGGCGCCGCCGAGGTCGAGCGCGAACTGCACGCGGTCGTTGACGTTGATGCCCGGTCCCGCCTCGACGAGCATCCCGCCGACGCTGAGGTCGACGGTCCGCGTCAGCGTCCGGCGGGCGTTGCGCCCACCTGTGAGTGAGGCGCCGACGTGCGCGGGGACCCGGTTGAAGCGCCGCCGCTGCAGTGCCGGCGAGTCCGGCGCCGCCTCGAGGCAGAGGCCGCTGCCCTCGGTGCGCAGGACACCGCGCACCTTCAAGGTCCCGTTGGGCGAAGCCCACTCGATCGAGCCTCCGCAGACGGTGAGCCCGCCGGGAAGGACGAGCGGAGCACCGGTCATGGCGAGCGACACCGCGTTCTCGCCGATCCTGGTCACGCGGGCGGGCTGTCTCCATCCGCCCTCGATTACGAGATCGACGACTTCATCAGCCTGCAGCCACCCCCTCATGGGAGCAGCATCGGTCCGCGCGACCCCGAACTTGAGAGTCAGCCGCCGATCGCGCTCATGGTGCGCGCGGGCTGCACGAAGCCGGGCTCGTTGACGCGGTGCTTGAGCTCCTTGCGCCAGACAGCGGCGCGGATGATCGCGTCGAGCTCGTCGTCGCTCGCGCCCGTGCGCAGCGGGGTGCGCAGATCGGTCTCGTTGAGCGAGAACAGGCATGTGCGCAGGCGGCCGTCGGCCGTGATACGGATGCGGTTGCAGTCGCCGCAGAACGGCTCCGAGACGGGGTTGACGAACCCGATCCGCCCACGGCCGTCGGCAAAGCCAAACGTCCGCGCGGTGGCGTGCGGCTCGCGCGGCTCCTCCGCGAGCGGCCAGTGGGCGTGGATGGCCGCGCGGATCTCCTCGCCGGTGAGGACGCTGTCCGCCGACCAGGCATGGTCGGCGTCGAGCGGCATGAACTCGATGAAGCGCACCTCGTACGGCTGCTCGCGCGCGAAGCGGGCGAACGGAACCACCTCGTCCTCGGTGAACCCGCGCATCGCGACAGCGTTGACCTTGATGCGCAGCCCCGGGCCGGCCGCGGCGAGGGCGTCGAGCCCGCGCAGGACCTGCGGCAGCGCATCGCGGCGCGTCATCGCGAAGAAGCGGTCGCGCTGCAGCGAGTCGATCGACACGTTGAAGCGGTTGACGCCGGCTTCGACGAGCGCGAGCGCGTCGCGCTCCAGCAGATAGCCGTTCGTCGTGACACTGAGGTCGCGCACACTTCCGATGGCGGCCAGGCGCGCGGCCAGCATCGGAAAGTGACGGCGCACGAGCGGCTCGCCGCCGGTCAGACGCACATCGGTCACTCCCATGTCGGCGAGCAGCGCGACGAGGCGCTCGATCTCCTCGAACGTCAGCACCCCGGCTCGGTCCAGCCAGGGCAAGCCCTCCGCGGGCATGCAGTACTGGCAGCGGAAGTTGCAGCGGTCGGTCACGGACACGCGGAGATCGCCGATCTGGCGGCCGTGACCGTCGAAGAGCGCCTCGCGCGCCATGCGCACAAGGGTACCCTGCGGCCGCGTGCGCCCCGCCCCGGCACTGCTCGCCGTCCTGGTGGTCGCCTCCTGCGGCGGCGACAGCGACACCGACCAGGTCCGCGACGCGGTCGAGCGCTTCGGCGCCGCAAGCGCCCGTCATGACTACCAGCAGATCTGCGACGACCTCATATCTCCGGAGCTCGCGGCAAACGTCGAGGAGATCGGGGTTCCGTGCGAGATCGCGTTCAAGCGCGGCCTCGAGGACGTGCGCAGGCCGAAGCTGACCGTGCGCAAGGTCCAAGTGCGCAAGAACCGCGCGCTCGCCACCGTGCACTCGACCGCGGCGGGCCAGGAGCCTTCCGACGACGTGGTCGAGCTCGTCAAGAAGGACGGTCGGTGGCGGATCAGCGCGCTCGCCCGGCCGCAGCCGCAGCCTCCGGCGCGCCCGACCAAATAGCGCCGAGCCGCGCGGCCGGGCTAGCTACCCGGGTGCGGCGGCGGTCAACGTCCTTTCGAAATCGGTCCGCGGGATCGGACCGACGCAGGGCGAGGTCGCGCCGGCATCCAGATAGCGCTGGACCCCGGCGCGCACCGCATCCTCGTCGCCGACCGCGCAAAGGACGTCGAGGAACGCCGTGGATATTGCCGCCTGCATCCCCTCGCCGTCGCCGCGGGCAGCGGCCTCGTCGAAGGCCGCGATGTCCTCCCCGAAGCCCGAGCGCTCGATCGCCGCGCGGTAGAACGGCAGCGAGAAGTAAGTGAGCAGGTCGGCGCGCATGACGGCATGAGCTTCGGCGGCGTCGTCGACCACGGCCGACGGGACCGCGGGGACGATGTCGAACCCGACGAGCGTCTTGCCCGCGCGCTCCCGGCCGGCCGTCACCTCGGGGACGACGACCTCGCGGATGTACTCCGGGTTGCACAGCCACAGGACCACGCCGTCTGCGATCTCGCCCGCCGCGCGCAGCATCGCCGGCGACAACGCGGCGACGTAGATGGGCAGGTCGGGCGCGTGGAGGTGAGGTTGGAGCGCGAACCCGGTGCGCCACTTCGCGCCCTCCGGCGGTCGCTCGCCGCGCAGGATCGCGCGCACGATCGCCAGGTACTCGCGCATCTCCGCTACAGGCTTGTCGATCTTCTCCCCGTACCAGCCCTCGACGACCGGCCGGTGCGAGACGCCTAGGCCGAGGACATGGCGGCCGCCCGACAAGTGGTGCAGCGTCGCGGCGGTTTGCGCCATCGTCGCGGGGGTGCGCGTATAGATCGGCACGACGCCCGTCCCGAGGCGGATGCGCTCCGTGGCAGCTGCGTATGAGCTGAGCAGCGTGAGCGACTCGGCGCCGCTGATGTGCGTGACGTACGCCGACTCGTAGCCGAGCGAGTCGGCCTTGCGCACGCGATCGATCGCGCTCTGCAACGACTTCCCGGCGGACACGAAGCACCCGATGGCCATGGCGCGGCATCCTATGTGGGAGCGCTAGTCGCGCCGGACGAGCACGTAGACGAGCGCGAACGCGAACGCGATCTGGCCGAACGCCAGAGCGGTGCCGAGGTTCGCGGCGCCGAGGATCTCCGCCGCCAGCGTCCCGGCCGCGGACGCTGCGACGAGGATCGCGAGGTCGCCCGCCCAGCCCGGCGTCATCGTGCCGCCTCCGCCAGCCGGGCCACGAGCGTGGGCACGTCGGCGCCGGGCTCCTCGGCCGCGAGCAGTTCGAGCGCAGCGCGCCTGCCGCCGAGCGCGCGCAGGCCGCGCTCGCCGTGCTCGGCGATGAAGTCGGCAAGTGCGCCCGCGCGCCGGGCCGCGACGCGCCGCACGGCCAGATCGAGTCCCGCGCGGTGCTCGTCGAGCGCGGCGACGAGCTCGTCGATCCCGGACGGTGGCGGCACCGACGAGACGCTGACGACCTTCGTGTCGCGCGACCCGGCGGAGCGGAGCGCCGCGGCCAGGTCGCGCCGTGCGCGCAGGGCGATCTCCCCGAGGTCCGACTTAGTCACGACGAGCACGTCCGGGATCTCCATGATCCCGGCCTTCAAGAACTGCAGCACGTCGCCGGACCCTGGCTGCACCACGACCGCGACGGTATCGGCGACGTCGGAGACCTCGGTCTCCGACTGCCCGACGCCGACGGTCTCGATGACGACGACGTCGAACGCCGACGCGAGCGCATGGGCGGCCGCGCGCGTCGCCGGCGCCAGCCCGCCGAGGCGGTCGCCTGCGGCAGTGGAGCGGATGAACACGCCGCGGTCCGACGGGTCGAACGCGATCCGCGCGCGGTCGCCGAGCAACGACCCGCCCGAGCGCTTCGAAGAGGGGTCGACCGCCAGCACGGCCACGGTCCGCCCGTCCTCGCGCCAGGCCTTCACCAGCTCTGACAGCAGCGACGACTTGCCCCCTCCGGGGGGCCCCGTCACGCCCACCACGTGCGCGTTCGCCTCGCCGCCCAGGGCGGCCGGGGCGACCTCGCGGAGCAGCTCGTCGACGTCGTCGCGCGCGGTGCGCGACTCGACGAGGTTGAGCACCGCCGGTGCCGCGCTCAGGTCCCCGTCGCGCAGTCGCGCGGCGAGCTCGGCACCCAAGCTCACGCGCTGGTGGTGACCTGCGTGGAAACCAGCCCGACGATGTCGCTCATGATCTTGTCGAGCTCGAAGTCCTTCGGCGTGTACACGGCGGCCACGCCGGCTTGCTTCAGCGGCGCGACGTCGCCCTCGGGGATGATCCCGCCGACGACGACCGGCGCCTCGACGCCGCGCTCGCGCAGTGCCGCGACGACGCTCGGGATCAGCTCGCGATGTGAGCCGGACAGGATCGACAGGCCCACGACGTGGACGCCCTCCTGCTCGGCCGACGCAGCGATCTGCGACGGCGTCAGGCGGATGCCCTCGTATACGACGTCCATGCCGATGTCGCGTGCGCGCACCGCGATCTGCTCCGCTCCGTTGGAGTGGCCGTCCAGGCCCGGCTTGCCGACGAGGATCTTGATTCTGCGGCCGAGCGCCTCGCTGACGCGGTCGACCTCCTCGCGCAGCGCGGCCAGGTCCTCCTCGGAGGCGTCACCGGCGGCCGCCTCGCCGACGCCTGTCGGCGCGCGATACTCACCAAAAGCGTCGCGCAGCGTGGCGGCCCACTCGCCGGTCGTCGCGCCCGCCTTCGCGGCGGCGAGCGTCGCGGGCATGATGTTCTCGTCCGAGCGCGCGATGCGGCCGAGCTCCTCGAGCGCCGCGTCAACCGCCGCCTGGTCGCGCTGCTCGCGCCAGCTGACGACCGCCTCGCGCTGCTGGGCCTCGACCTCGGGGTCCACGACGAGGATGCCGCCGTCGGCCCCCTGCACGAGTGGCGACGGCTCGGTCTCGGTGTAGCGGTTGAGCCCGACGACGACCTGGTCGCCCGACTCGATCCTGCGGATGCGCTCGCGGTGCGAGTCGACCAGCGACCCCTTCATGTAGTCGACAGCCTTCACGGCCCCGCCGTGCTCCTCGACGATCGCCATCTCGGCGCGCGCGCCGTCGGCGAGCTCCGCGACGAGGCCGTCCATCACGTGCGAGCCCTCGAAGATGTCGGGGTAGTCGAGGACGTCGGTCTCGAAGGCGAGCACCTGCTGGATGCGCAGCGACCACTGCTGGTCCCACGGCCGCGGCAGGCCGAGCGCCTCGTTCCAGGCCGGCAGCTGCATAGCGCGGGCGCGGGCGTTGCGGCCCATCGTGACCGCGAGCGCCTCGAGCACGATGCGCTGCACGTTGTTCTCCGGCTGCGACTCGGTCAGCCCGAGCGAGTTGACCTGGACGCCGTAGCGGAAGCGCAGCAGCCGCTCGTCGTCCACGCCATAGCGGTCACGCCCGATCTCCTCCCACAGCTGCGCCATCGCGCGCAGCTTCGCGTGCTCCTCGACGAACCGGACGCCGGCGTTGACGAAGAAAGAGATCCGGCCGAACACCTTCGGCATCAGCGCCTCGTCGACGCGCTCGCGCACCGCGTCGAGGACGGCGATCGCGTTGGCCATCGAGTACGCGATCTCCTGCACCGGCGTCGCGCCTGCCTCCTGCAGGTGGTACGAGCAGATGTTGATCGGGTTCCACTTCGGGATGTGGTCGACCGTGTACGCGACCATGTCCGCGATCAGCCGCATCGAGGGGCCGGGCGGGAACGCGTAGGTCCCGCGCGCGAGGAACTCCTTGATGATGTCGTTCTGCGTCGTCCCCTGGAGCTGCCCGGCGGCGACGTCGTTCTCCTCGGCGACGGTCGCGTACAGCGCGAGCAGCCAGGCCGCCGTCGCGTTGATCGTCATCGACGTGTTCATCTCGTCGAGCGGGATGCCGTCGAGGAGCGTGTGCATATCGCCCTTGTGGGCGATCGGCACGCCGACCTTGCCGACTTCCCCTCTGGCCAGCTCGTGATCGGCGTCATAGCCGGTCTGCGTCGGCAGGTCGAACGCGATCGACAGCCCCGTCTGCCCGTGCGCCAGGTTGCTGCGGTAGAGCTCGTTGGACTTCGCGGCCGTCGAATGACCCGCGTATGTGCGGATCATCCAGGGCTTGTCCCGCTCAGGGAGACGGTGGTCCATGCACTGATTGTAAGGTCGCAGGCTCTTGCCTCAGCCCCTTCCCGACCGGGTCCGCACCTCACTGCGGCTGCGTGCGCTCGACCTGCGCGACCGCGTGACCCGCCGCTCGGACCGGCTGGTGCCGCCGCGGCGGCTGGAGTTCGTCGCGCACTCGGACTTCGTGGAGACTGGCGAAGAGTTCATGACCCACTTCGTCGAGCTCGGCGGCCTGCGACCCCAGGAGCGCGTGCTCGACATCGGCTGCGGGGTGGGGCGGATGGCGCGCCCGCTGAGCCGCTACCTCGTCCGGCCCGGCTCGTACGCGGGCTTCGACGTGAACCGCGCCGCGATCGGGTGGTGCCGGCGCCGCTACCGCGGTCGGCCGCATTTTCACTTTCACGTCGCCGATGTCCACAGCCGGCGCTTCAACCCGCACGGCTCGCTCAGCGCCGCCGAGTACCGGTTCCCGTACGCGGATTCCTCGTTCGACTTCGTGATCGCGACGTCGGTGTTCACGCACCTGCTCGAGGGAGCGGCGCGCCACTACGTCGAGGAGGTCGCGCGCGTCCTGCGCCCGGAGGGTCGCGTCTTGGCGACGTTCTTCCTGCTCACCGACGCCTCGCGCGCGATGATCGCGGAGGGGATGGCCGGGCTGCCGTTTCTCGAGGCGCACGAACGCGTCGCCGTCCTCAGCGACGCGGTGCCCGAAGAGGCCGTCGCGTACGGCCAGGACTGGGTCGTCGAGACGCTCGGTGCCAACGGCCTCGAGCTGCTGAGCACGCACCCGGGGTTGTGGTCGGGCCGCGAGGAGTCCAAGAGCTTCCAGGACATCGTGGTGGCGCGCCGTGCATGAGGAGATCGACGTCCTGCACCAGGGCACGGCGCGGTCGATCTGCTGCCATCGGATCGGTGACGTCATCGTCGACCCGGGCCCCGAGTCCTCGATCGAAGGGCTGCTCACCGGGCTCGGCGACGAGCGGCCGCGCGCGATCCTGCTCACGCATATCCACCTCGACCACGCGGGGGCGACCGGGGCGCTGGTCCGACGCTGGCCGGATGTCGAGGTCTGGGTTCACGCGAACGGGGCGCGCCACCTCGTGGACCCGTCGCGGCTGATCGCGTCCGCGACGCGCATCTACGGCGACCGCATGGACGCGCTGTGGGGAGACATCGTCCCGGTGCCCGAGGAGCGCCTCGTCGTGCTCGAAGGGGGTGAGCGCCGCGACGGCTTTCGCATCGAATACACGCCCGGCCACGCCTCCCACCACGTCTGCTATCTGCACGAGGACAGCGGCATCGCGTGCGTCGGCGACGTCGGCGGAGTGCGCATCGGCGAGGGGCCGATCATGCCGCCCACGCCGCCGCCCGACATCGACCTCGAGCAGTGGGCCGCATCGGTCGAGCTCGTCGAAGGCTGGGAGCCGTCGGCGCTGGCGATCACGCACTTCGGAACGTTCTCTGACGTCCGGTCGCACCTCGACCGGTTCACGGAGAGCCTCGCGCGCTGGGGCGAGCTGGGGCAGCGGTTGGACCGCGCGGGGTTCGAGGCCGCGGTCCGCGACGAGATCGGCAGCTCGGCCGCCTATCTGGACGCGATGCCGCCTGAGACCCTCTACGGCGGGCTCGACCGCTACTGGTCCAAGCGCGTATCTTCTCCCGGGTCATGACGTCCACGATCGAGCTGCCCGGCGTTCGCCCCGCCCGTCCCGGCGAGGGACAGGGAGGCGCGTGGCGGGTGATCGTCCGCAACGACGACCACAACACGTTCGAACACGTCGCGCTGACCCTCGCGCGCTGCATCCCGGGGGTCACGGCGAACCAGGGCCATGCCATCGCGGACCGGATCCACAACGAGGGTCTGGCCGTCGTCTGGTCGGGCCATCGCGAGCTCGCGGAGCACTACTGGGAGCAGCTGGCCGACGCGGGCCTGACGATGGCGCCCCTAGAGCAGGGGTAGGCCCCGGGCCGGGCAAGGCCGTGGACGAGGCCGACGAGCGCATCGAGAGCGCCGCCCGCGCGGCGCGCGAGCAGGAGCTGCTGCGCCGGTATCACCACGACGGCGACACGCGCGCCCGCGACGCGCTCGCCGAGGAGATGCTGCCGCTGGCGCGGGCGCTGGCCGGGCGCTACGCCGGGCGTGGCGAGCCGCTCGACGACCTCGTCCAGGTCGCATGCGTCGGGATCATGAAGGCGATCGAGGGCTTCGACCTGTCCCGGGAAGTCCGCTTCTCCTCCTATGCCACGCCGACGGTCCTCGGAGAGATCAAGCGGCATTTCCGCGACCGCACGTGGGCCATGCGCGTGCCGCGCGGCCTTCAGGAGCTCCAGCTCGAGGTCGCCCGCCGCCGCGACGAGCTGACCAACCAGCTCGGCCGCTCGCCGACCGTCCAGGAGATCGCCGCGGCGGTCGAGGCGCCGTTCGAGGAGGTGCTTGCGACGATCCAGTCGGCCGGCGCGCGGCGCACGCGCTCGCTCGACGAGCCGACGGGCGAGGACGTCACGCTCGCCGACTCGATCGGCGGGCGCGACGTCGAGCTAGAGCGCGCCGAGATGCGGATCCTGCTCGACGACGCGATGGACGTGCTCAGCGAGCGCGACCGCGAGGTGCTGCGGCTCCGCTTCGCCGAGGATTTGACGCAAACCGAGATCTCCAAGCGCATCGGCGTCTCGCAGATGCAGATCTCGCGGATCATCCGTCAGTCGATCGCGAAGCTGCGCCTCGACATCGAGCGCTCACGTCCGCAACACCGCCAGCTGCCGCGCTAAACGGTGTGGCTCTCAGCGGGGTCGTGCGTCCCGGCGGTCACCAGGTCGGCCCAGCCGTAGACGACCGGCACCTGGTAGTAGCTCTGGTTCGCGATCCGGAACTCGATGAACTCGGTGCCGTTCCAGTAGCGCTCCCAGTCGTCCTTCGAGTCGAACTCGGCGACCTGGAGGAACTTGTAGCGATCGTCGTGGTAGCGGTAGACCGCGTAGCCGGTCGCGCCGTAGCGCAGCGCCATCGGCGCGATGTCCGCAAGCGCGGCCTCGAGCTTGTCGCCGCGGAAGACCGTCGCGTACCAGGGGATGTGGACGCTGCCCATCGTTACGCGCCTACTTCGGCGTAGATCGCCCCCGGCCCTTCCGCGGTCTTGCCCTGGCCGGTCTCCTCGGCCCCGACGAGGATCGAGATCTTGCCGAGGTGCTTGTTCTCCAGCATCAGCTGGTGAGCCTCGGCGACGCCCTCGAAGCCGAGCGTCTTCCACAGCACCGGCCGGATCTGGCCCGACTCGATCAGCTCGTTGGCCTTGAGGCACTCGTACGCGTTGGCGAAGTGCGAGCCCACGATCTGCTTCTGCTTCATCCAGAGGTAGCGCACGTCGAAATCGAGGTTGTAGCCCGTGGTCCCCGCGCAGATGACGACCTTGCCGAACGGCTTGACGGTGAACACCGATGTGGGGAATGTCGCCTTGCCGACGTGCTCGAAGACGATGTCGGGCTTGTCGCCGAGGATCTGCTTTACGCGCTTGTCGAACGCGCGCGACACGCCGAAGCGCTCCTTCTCCTCGTCGGGTGTCTCCTTGCCGGTGCGCATCATGCCGGCAAACTCGTTGCGGTCGATGTAGTCGACGGCGCCGAGTTTCTTGACCAGCTCGCCCTTCTCCGCAGAGGAGACGACGCCCACGCACTCCGCGCCGGTGGCCGCGCACAGCTGCGTCGCGAAGACGCCCAGGCCGCCCGCCGCGCCCCAGATCAGCACGCGGTTGCCGGCCTGGATGTCGCAGCGCGTGATCAGCATGCGCCAGGCGGTGAAGTAGACGAGGCCGTAGGACGCGGCCTCCTCCCAGGTCAGGGCCTGCGGCTTGGGCAGCAGCTGCTGGGCTTGCACCTTCGTGAACTGGGCGAAGGAGCCCCAGGTCGTCTCGTAGCCCCAGATCATCTGCGACGGCGCCGCCATCGGGTCGAGGCCGTGGACCTCGGGGTCCTCGTAGGACGCCTGGTTGCAGTGGATCACGACCTCGTCGCCGGGCTTCCAGCGCGTCACGCCGGGGCCGACCTTCCACACGACGCCGGAGGCGTCCGACCCGCCGATGTGATGCCCGAACTCGGGGTGGTCGCCGTAGCGCCAGACGCCGACCGGCTCGCCGAGCGCGGCCCAGACGTTGTTGTAGTTCACGCCGGCCGCCATGACGCGCACGATCACCTCGAACGCGCCGGGCTCGGGGACCTCGATCTCTTCGATCTGGAACGCGTCCTTCGGCGGCCCCTGGCGCTCCTCGCGGATGACCCAGGCGGCCATGGTCGCGGGCAGCTCGCCCGGCTCTGTGTCGACTTGGGAGACCTGCTTGAGATCGACGGCCATTGGCCGGACTCTATCTGTCAGGCCTCGAAGAAGCCCGAGCGGCGGAACCCCCACATCATGGCCGCCAGGACCACAACGATCGTGCCGCCGCCGAAGATCAGGAACTCCTCGCGGCCGTCCACGTGGTCGACCATCCAGCCGAAGTTCTGGCCGAAGAACCCCGTGACGAACGTGAGCGGCAGGAAGATCACGGAGATCAGCGTGAGCCGCTTCATGATCTCGTTGAGGCGGTTCGAGACGGTCGAGAGGTAGACGTCGAGCGCGCCGCCGAGCAGGTCGCGCAGGCCGTCGATCAGCTCGGTCAGGCGAATCAGATGGTCGACGACGTCGCGGAAGTAGTCGTGCGCCGAGTCGACGTCGAGGCCGGGGAGCGTCTGGATCGAAAGCGTGCCCGCGCTCAGCGCGTCCCGCTGAGGCCCGACGATTCTTCGCAGCTCGACGAGCCGGCGGCGCAGGTCGAAGAGCGCGTGGCGCTGGCCCTGGCGCGGCTCATCGAGCATCGCGTCGATCAGCGTGTCGACCTCCTCGTCGAGGTTGTCGATGTGGGGGAAGAAGCTGTCCGTCAGCGAGTCGAGGACGTGGTAGATCGCCTCTTCCTCCGTGCGCGTCCCGCCGATCTCGATGCGGCGCCGCGCCTCTGCCAGGCAGCCGCACACCCCGCGGCGGACGGTGATCATCCAGTCGCCGCTGAGGTGCATGTGGACCTCGACCGGCATGCCGTCGTCGATGCCATAGACGACGAGCAGCACCTGGTCGCCGTAGCGGTCGAGCTTGGGCCGCTGGCCGAACTCACGGCTGTCCTCGACCGCGAGCTCGTGCAGCGAGAACAGCGAGCCCAGGTGCTCTAGCTGTGCCGGCGTCGGGTCCTGGAGGTCGAGCCAGAAGAATTGGCTGTCCGCGCGCAGCTCGGCGATCTGCGCTTCGTCGACGGCGTCGAGCACCCGCATCGCCGCCGCATGCTCGCGCCGCGCGGGGACGGAACGTCACCGAGGGGCCTGACCCCTCAGTGACATCACGCCGCGACGGTGGCCTCGGCCGCCTCCGGCGCACCGACGTCGCCGGTCGGCCCGTGCACGGTGGCGTGCGCGGGCACGCGCGGGTCGATCAGCAGCCACGCCACCAGCGCGCCGAACGCCGCGATCATCGCCGCGAGCCGCAGCCCGTCGTTGAGGGCGTACAGGAACGCCTCGCTCAGCGCGTGACCGACGTCGCCGGCGGCGCCGGTCCCCGCGCCGGCACCGAGGTTCTCGGCCAGCTCATCGCGGCGCCCGGCGGGGAGCTGCGGCAGCAGCTCGTCGATCTTGTCGCGACCGAGCGCGCTGACGAGTGCGCCCATCGCGGCGACGCCGAACGTCCCGCCGACCATGCGGCTCATCGAGAGGATCCCGGAGGCGACCCCGGCCTTCGTGGCCTCGACTGCGTTCATCGCCGCCGTGCTCATCGGCGACATCACCATTCCCATCCCGAGGCCCATGAGGATGAACGGCGTCAGCAGGAAGCCGAACGGCGTGTCGGCCGCCAGATGGCCCTGCCAGAACAGGGACACGCTCGTGAGCAGAAGACCGATCGTCATCAACGGCCGCGGGCCGATGCGGTCCGCGAGGCGGCCTGCGATGGGGCCCGCGAAGATGATCACCACCGTCGTGGGCAGGAAGCGGACACCCGCCTCCAGCGGCGAGTAGCCGCGGATGTTCTGCATGTAGAGCGCGATGAAGAAGAACATCGCGAGCATCGCGAACGACACGATGAACGCCACGACGTTCGCGCCGAGGAACGAGCGCGAGCGGAAGAAGTCGAAGTCGACCATCGGGTGGTCGCTGCGCAGCTCGATGACGACGAACGCCGCGAGCGCCAGCACGGACACCGTCAACAGCGAGACGATCGACGGCGACGCCCAGCCCCACGAGTTGCCCTCGACGAGCGCGAGCACGAGCGACGCCAGGCCGACGGAGATCGCGGCCACGCCCGGCAGGTCGACCCCGGGGGGCGCCGTCTCGTCGCGCGACTCCGGCGTCGCGAACAGGGTCACGAGCACCGCGCCGACCGCGACCGGCAGGTTGAGGAAGAAGATCGACTGCCAGGAGACGTGCTCGACGAGGAAGCCGCCGACGACAGGCCCGATCGCGAGCGCCAGCGCCGATACCCCCGCCCACGTGCCGATCGCCTTGCCGCGCTCGGCGGGCGGGAACGTGTTCGAGATGATCGAGAGGGTGCCCGGCATCATGAACGCGGCGCCGACCCCCTGGAGCGCGCGCCCCGCGACGAGCCATGCCGCGCTCTGCGAGAAGCCGATGAACGCGCTCGCGGACGCGAACATGACGACGCCGAAGAGGAACATGCGCCGGCGCCCGAACAGGTCGCCGAGGCGCCCGCCGGTCACGAGCAGCACGGCGAAGCTGAGCGTGTACGCGTTGACGGTCCACTCGAGCGACGAGATCGTCGCGCCGAGGTCCTCCTGGATCGACGGCAGGGCGACGTTCACGACGGTGTTGTCCAGCATCACCATGAACAGCGCGAAGCACATGGCGCCGAGCGTCCACCAGCGGCGGTTTTCCTCGGTGACGAAGCGGGAGCGCAGGCGCCCGGTCACGAGGCGCGATGCGGGAGGTCGGAGAGCGCGTCGAAGAGCGTGCCGCGCTGCTCCGGGGTGAGCGAGTCGGCAAAGGCCTGCAGGCCCTCGAGGCGCGCTGCCTCGATGCGGTCGAGCGCGCGCCGCCCGGCGGGCGTGATGGCGACGAGCTTCTGGCGCCGGTCGGCCGGGTCTTCGCGCCGCTCCAGCAGGTCGCGCTGAGCGAGGCTGTCGGCGGTCCGGCTCGCGTTCGGGAGCGACATGCCCAGCTGCTCGGCGATCTCCTTGACCGACAGCTCGCCCTCGCAGTCGTTGAGCACGTGCAGCGTCTTGAGATGCGTGATGTTGAGCCCCAGCTCAGATAGCTCGGCGAACACGCGCCGGCCCCCGCCGCCGCGCATGATGTGGTGCCAGAAGGCGAGCAGCTCTCCGGCCAGCTTCTTGGAGCTCACATCAGTTACTTGCACGCATGCAAGTATTTCGTGCGCGCACGAACCCGACGTGTGACGTCGGTCACACGTCGAGGGGTTAGGCCGGGGGCGCTTCCGGCTGCTCGCGCGGGACTTCGCGGGAGTCGACGCGCAGGAACGTGCGCTTGGACTCGTTGAACGCGTAGTCGCGCTCGAGCAGCGTCTTCGGGCAGCAGAGCTCCTCGCCGGCAGCCCACTTCGGCGTGATGACGGTGATCGTGGACCCGCTCAGGCGCAGGGTGCCGCGGTGCAGCGACTGGTTGCGGTAGATGATCCGCAGCGCTGTGCGGTCGTCGTCGCCGACGTCCTGGCCGTGGGTCGAGAAGACGTACAGCGCGACGTTGCCGGCCGCGCCGCCGGTCGACACGAGCACGAGCGCGTCGCTGCGCCCGTCGCCGGTGACGTCGACGAAGCCGCTGCGTGGATCGACGAAGCCCGCGTCGGTGCGCAGGAGGCGCTTGACCCCGGTCGTCGTCTTGGCGTCGGCGAGCAGCGCCTTCTCGAAGAACGTCTGCGACTCAGTCGGCTTCGACGTCGTCGCAGAGGGAAGCGCCAGCAGTGCCGTGATCGCCAGTGCAAGCGCGCGCAAGCGCATCGCGCTGATACTAAGGCTGAAGGAGGTCGTTCTGGGCGCTCGGGCGCTCGGGGCCGACCTCGAGGTTGGCGGCCGCGATGTCGTCACCGGCGACACTGACCGAGTACTCGCCCTGCGGGACGTTGGCCTTCAGCGACGCGGTCTCGCGCGGGCTGATCGGACCCGTCTCCTGCTTGAGGCTGGGGCCATCGAGCGTCAGCTGCTGCGAGGCGCTCGACTGGTTCGTGATGACGAGCGTGACGGGCCCGGCGCCGAACTCCTTTGGCGACACCGACACCTTGTCGTCGGAGATCGATGCCGTCACGATGATCGGCGCCGGCGGTCGCGGCCGGTTCTCGTAATCGTCGTCGCTCCCGCAACCGGACGCGGCGCCCACGGCGACGCATGCAAGCGTCGCCACAGATGACCAGCGCGGTGCTAGGTACGTGCCTCTCATCCTCGACCCGCGCCACACGACTGTGTGGCAGGGCGCAACCCTAACCGAAGGGGCGGCTGCCGCGCCAAGCGTGCGGTTCAGCGGGGCGCGGCGCTCGCGGCCGCGAGTACCCGGCCGCGCTCGTTGTCGATGAGGCGCAGTTGGGCCTGCAGCTCCGCCCAGCAGTCCCGTTCTTCGAGCTCGTAGAGGTCCCCCTCCAGGCCCCGCAGGCGGTCGCTGTAGCTGGTCCAGGCGTCGCGCGTGCGCTCCTCGAGCTCGGCCAGCCGAGCGTCGGTCTCGTGCGGGACGAACGTGGCCATGGCCGCAAGCTACCCGCCTACGCGGTCGGCAAAGCAAACCGGCGTGCACTGCCGAATTCGTGCCGTCCTGCGCGCGCGATACGACACGGAATCCGCCGATGCTCGCCGCCGCCCCGCAGCTCCTCGAAGCGCCGCTCGCCACGGCCGAGTTCCTGGCGGTCGACACGGAGACCAACGGGCTCGGCGGCGACGCATGCGAGCTCACCGAGGTCGGCGCGGTGTTGGTCGGCGGCGGCGAGCTGCACGACCGCTGGGAGACGCTGGTGCAGGTGCGCGCGCCGCTGTCGCGCAGCATCCAGCGCTTCACCGGCATCACGCAGGCGATGGTCGACGAGGCGCCTCCGGCGGACGCGACGCTGCCCGAATTCGCTGAGCTGATGGAGGGACGCGTGCTCGTCGCGCACTCGGCGTCGTTCGACGTGCGCGTGTTGCAACAGGCGATGGCGCGCGCCGGCGTCGAGTGGCCGGCGCCGCCGGTGCTGTGCACCGTCGCGCTGGCGCGACGCCTGGCGCCGCTCGCGCGCCAGCGGCGGCTCGGCGCGCTCGCGCAGGCATTGGGGGTCGAGGTCGAGGTGGCGCACCGGGCGCTCGCGGACGCTGAGACCTGCGGGCGTGTCTTCTGCGCGCTGTTCGGGCGGCTGTGCGCGCACGCGGCAACGGTGGGGGAGGCCGTCGCGCTGCTGCGGCCGCTGCGCCGGCGCGCGCTGCGGCCGCGCGCCACCGACGGCGGCGCCTCGCTGCGTGGCACGCGCAAGCGCCGCATCGCGCTCGACGGCCTGCCCGACGAGCCGGGCGCGTACATCGTGCGCAACGCCGCCGGCCAGCCGCTCTACGTCGGCAAGTCGGTCGCGCTGCGCTCGCGCGTGCGCGCCCACTTCGCGCCGTCGTCGCCGGACACGGACTGGATCGCGCAGGCCGAGATCGTCGACCACGTGCCGGCGAACAGCGAGCTCGGGGCGCTGCTCGAAGAGGAGCGCCTGCTGCAGGAGCTGCGCCCGCCGGGCAATGTGCGCGGGCGCCACCGCGACCGCTGGCTCTACCTGCGCTGCCGCTTCGACATCCCGTTCCCGGTGCTGGAGCTGGCGCCCGAGCCGGCGTCGGGCCGCGCGGTCAACATCGGGCCGCTGTTCGGGCGCCTCGCGGCGGCGGAACTGCTCGAGCAGCTGACTTCGCTGTTCGCGCTGCGCCACTGCGGCCGGGCGCTGCCGCAGCGCCAGTTCCCGTCCGCCTACGGCCAGATGGGCCGCTGCCTGTCGCCGTGCCTCGGCGATCTCGACCCCAACCTGTACCGCCGCCGCCTCGACGAGGCGCTCGGGCTGTTCGCGGGCCCGGACGGCGCCGCGGCGCTGCTGCGCCACGTCGAGGAGCAGATGCGCGCCGCGGCCGCGGAGCAGCGGTTCGAGCGCGCGTCGTGGCTGCGGCGCCGGCGCGAGCGGCTGAGCACGCTGCTCGACCGCCTCGACGGGGTCCTCGCCGCGACGCATGCCCGGCCGCGGCTCGTGCTCGCCCCGCATCCGCGCGGCGGGCGTTTCGACGCGCTCTGCCTGATCGGCGGCCGCGTCGCCGACTGGTGGCCGCTGGGCGACGACGCCGAGGTCGCGGAGCGCACGGCCCGAGCGCTGCGCGGCGGCGACGGGACCCACGGCCCCGCGTCCGCGACGCCCGAGCAGGCGCGTCAACTGCGCATCGCGACGACCTGGCTCGCGTCGCACGAGGCCGCCGAGCTGCCTCTGTCCCCGCGCCCCGATCCCGCGACGCTCGCGCGCTTCGCGGCATCGGCGCGCGCGGCGTTCCCGGCGGAGTAACGCGGGCGGTGCATCTGTACCGGAGGCCTGGGCCCGGCAGTGGCAATAGTTGCAACTACGGGGGCCCAGAGGTGGCTGCGGCGTTCCGTGCGTGCGCCGGGGCGCCGCGGACGCTGAAGGCTTGCATCGAGGGAATGAGCCCCATCCCCTCGGTGCCGACGGCAAGCGCCGGTCGATCGGCGACGCGGCGAGCGGAACGCCACCGCCACCTCCGGGCCCTCGGAGTGGCAATAGTCGCAACTACCGGGGCCCGGCTAGGCGAACGGCAGCTCGACGACGCGCGCCGTAGTGCCGTCGGCTGACAGCGTCGCGCCGGGCTCGACTTCCTTGCGGACGAGCGCGAGCCCGATCGGGCCCAGGCGGGGGGAGACGACGGAGCTGCCGATGTGGCCGACGTCGCGGTCCGCGGTCCGCAGAGGCGTCCGGCTCGGCACCGTCGAGGACAGCTCGATACCGCGCAGGACGCGGTTCGGGCGGCCCCTGTAGTGCAGGCGGGCCACGGTCTCCTGGCCGACGTAGCAGCCCTTGGTGAAGCTGACTGCGCGCTCGTTGAGGCCGGCCTCCTGCGGGATCACGGACTCGTCGAGGTCGACGCCGTAGCGAGGGCGCCCGTGCTCGACGCGGACGACCTCCGCAATCGCCTCGTCCGCCCGAACGGCGCCGCCCTCGACTAACTCCCGTGTCACTTCCTCGATGCCCTCGACCGGCACGACGAGGTCGACGCCGACGTCAGTGCGCACCGCCCAGCCGCTGCGCCACCCGACCGAGGCGTGCTCGGTCGCCGGCAGCTCCACTTCCGCGACCGCGTCCGCGCGCGGGCCGAGAAGCGAGAGTAGGCCGAGCTCGAGCGTGCGCTTTTCGAGCGTCGCGCGCCAGCCGATCAGGCCGCGCCGGACCTGGTCGAACAGTGCCTGCAGCGACACGCGCTCTGTGAGCAGCAGGAGCTCGTCGCCGGTGTCGAGGACGCGCAGGTCGCCGAGCATCTTGCCCTTGGGGGTGAGCAGCGCGGCGTAGAGACCCTGGCCCCCCTCCAGCGCCTCGACGTCATTGGAGACCTGGCCGTTGAGGAACTCCTTCGCGTCCGGGCCCGCGAGCGCCAGCTTGCCCAGCTCCGAGCGGTCGACGAGCGCGCAATCCGTGGTGGCGGCCGCGTAGGCGTCCATGCCTCACAGAGTAGGGATCGCGTCAGAATTCGCAGCGGCTCGAAATCTAGGTTTAGGCATGCCATAATTAGATCGATGGCCAAGCTCACTCGCAGACATGCGCTCGCCGCGCTGGCGCCACTGATCGGTGCCCCGGCCGCCGCGCGGATGGCCAGCGGGTCCCACGGCGGCGGCCACCAGGGCCACGGTGCCGTGCCGGACTCGCACGGCACCGCGCACGAGCGCGCCCACCTGACGATGGGCCACGGCTTCCGCGACGACGCCGTCGTCGACCACGCCCGCAACGGCTTCGACCCACACGAGCTTTTGCGCGACTTCGACGAGGGGACCGTGTCCCGCACCGCCGACGGCCGGCCGCTGCGCGAGTGGACGCTGGTCGCGGGCGAGAAGGAGATCGAGGTCGCGCCGGGGGTGTCGTTCGCGGCCTGGGCGTTCAACGGCCGCGTTCCCGGCCCCACGCTGCGGGCGCGCGAGGGCGACCGCATCCGGGTCACGCTGATCAACGGGTCCGATCACCCGCACACGATCCACTTCCACGGCCTGCACTCGCCGTTCGTGGACGGGGTCGCGGGCCTCGGCGCGGGCCAGATCCCGCCGGGGAGCCGGACCGTCTACGAGTTCGACGCCGAGCCGTTCGGCCTGCACCTCTACCACTGCCACGTGCCGCCGCTGGCGACACACATCACCAAGGGACTCTACGGCGCGTTCGTGATCGACCCGAAGGACGGCCGCCCGCCGGCCGACGAGCTCGTGATGGTCATGAACGGGTTCGACACGAATTTCGACAAGTCGAACGAGGTCTACGCGGCCAACTCGATCCCGTTCGCGTACATGCAGCAGCCGATCCGTGTGAAGCTCGGCGAGCTGGTCCGGATTTACCTCGTCAACGTGCTCGAGTTCGACCTCATCAACTCGTTCCACGTCCACGCGAACTTCTTCCACTACTACCCGACGGGTACCGCGCTGGAGCCGGCCGAGTTCACGGACACGGTCATGCAGTGCCAGGGCCAGCGCGGGATCCTCGAGCTGCGCTTCGACAAGGTCGGCAAGTTCATGTTCCACGCGCACCAGTCCGAGTTCACCGAGCTGGGCTGGATGGGCTTCTTCGAGGTGGTCGAGTGATGGAAGCGCGCGGCGCCGCGGAGCGGCTGCCGAAGGGGCGCTCGCTCCCGGCGTGGGCGCTCGGCCTGATCCCGCTCGCCCTGATCGTGATCGCGGTCGGCGCGTTCGCCGCGCTCGACGGGCCCGGGCTCGGCGAGCGCACGGGGCCGCCCGCCGAGGAGCTCGCGATCGAGCGCACGATCCTCGACGAAGGCGTCATCGAGCTGGTCGTGCGCAACGACGGCCCTGACGCGGTCCGGATCGCGCAGGTCTTCGTCAACGACGCGTTCACTGACTTCAGCGGCGCCGAGGAGGAGATCGGCCGTCTCGAGAGCGAGCGCATCGAGATCGCCTACCCCTGGCTCGAAGGCGAGGCTTATGAGATCGGCCTCCTCACCTCGACCGGGGGCACGATCGCCCACGAGATCCCGATCGCGGTAAAGACGCCCGGGACGGACATCTCGTTCTACGGGCTGATGGCGCTGCTCGGCCTCTACGTCGGCGTCATCCCGGTCACGCTCGGGA
Organism: uncultured Conexibacteraceae bacterium; assembly: GCA_963832195.1. Taxonomy (GTDB): domain Bacteria; phylum Actinomycetota; class Thermoleophilia; order Solirubrobacterales; family Solirubrobacteraceae; genus Baekduia. Next base: position 39,959 of record CAWHTH010000002.1, on the reverse strand, counting down.
TGCTTTGGCTTCCGTTCGCCCGGCGGATCGGGGAGCGCTGGATCCGCGTCCTGATGGCGGTCACCGTCGGGCTGCTCGGGTTCCTAGCGATCGACGGGACGCTCGAGGGCGTCGAGCTCGCGGGCGAGGGCGCGCAGTCGCTCGGCGGCACGAGCCTCGTGTTCCTGGGGGCTGTCCTGTCCTATCTGGCGCTGACCGCGGTCACCGGCTGGCTCGACACGCGGGCCGCGGGCGAGCGGGCCGCTGGCGGCGCGGCAGGCCGCGTCGCGTTCTTGATCGCGCTCGGCATCGGCCTGCACAACCTCGGCGAGGGCCTCGCGATTGGCTCCGCGTACGCCACGGGAGCACTGGCGCTGGGGGCGTTCCTGGTCGTCGGCTTCGCGCTTCACAACACGACCGAGGGGCTCGCGATCGTCGCCCCGCTCGGCAGCGCCGGCGCTCGCATCCGGCTGCGCACGCTCGTCGGCCTGGGCCTGCTGGCGGGCGCGCCCGCGATCCTCGGCGCCTGGATCGGCGCCTCGGCGTTCAACCCATCGCTTGCCGCGTTCCTCTTCGGCGCGGGCGTCGGCGCGATCGCACAGGTCATCGTCCAGATCGCGCCTGCGATGCGCGACGGCGCCGGGCGCCTGCTGCACCCGGCCGCCGCCGCGGGCGTCGCCGCCGGGATGCTCGCCCTGTTCGCCACCGGCCTGCTGGTGACCGTCTAGCCATGTCGGGACACGGCGCTCACCCACCGCGCGACGGCCACGGCGAGGCGGTCGAGAACTACACGAAGGCGATCTACGCCCTGCAGCGCCGCGAGACCGGGGCGGTGTCGACGAACGCGCTCGCCGAGTGGATGGGCGTCACGCCCGCGTCAGCCTCGGGGATGGTGCGCCGTCTGGACGAGCTGGGGCTTGTCCGCCACGAGCCCTACCACGGCGTTGCGCTGACGAGCAACGGGGAGCGGGTCGCGCTCGAGGTCCTGCGCCATCACCGCCTGCTCGAGGTCTACCTCGCGCAGGAGCTCGGCGTCCCATGGGATCGCGTCCACGACGAGGCCGAGGTGCTCGAGCACGTGCTGTCCGAGGAGCTCGAGGCCGCGATCGCGGCCAAGCTCGGCCATCCGACGCGCGATCCGCACGGTGACCCGATCCCCGACCCCGACCTGCGGATCGACGAGCCGCCGACGGTCGGCCTCGAGGCGCTGGAGCCCGGCGACTGCGGGACGTTCGTCCGCATTTCCGATTCGGACCCGTCCATGCTGCGCTGGCTGGCCGAGCAGGGCGTCGGGCTCGGCGACGCGTTCGAGGTCGTCGACAAGCATCCGTTCGGAGGCCCGCTGTTCGTGCGCTTCGGCAAGCGCACGATCGTGCTCGGGGGCGACCTCGCCCGCGCGATGCACGTCGAGCCTGCGGCTGCGGCGTAGAGGAGCTAGCCCGTGCGGGTGGCGCGGCGCAGCGCGAAGCCGGTGCCGAGCAGCGCGAACGCGATCGCGAGGGCGACGCCGATCTCGAAGCCGGTGAACGGCAGCTCGTCGCCCGAGACCTTCTGCGGCGCCGGACGCGGCGCGGCCGCGGGGGCGACCGGGTTCTTGCCGGTCACGCGGCGGCCCAGGACGTCCTTCGTCTTGCCCTGAGTCTCGGTCGAGCCCTGGTCGGAGCCGGGCAGGGTGGTCGGGCCGGGCGGCACGACCACGGGCTGCGTGGCCGGGGGCAGCTGCTCCGCGAGCGGGCCACCGTAGGTGTTCTGCGTGGGTGTCTGCGCCGCCGCCGGGGCCGCGAGCGCAAAGACGCCGAGCACGCTCAGCGTCGCCATCGCCTTCGGTGTTGCTACTTGCACGTACGCCTCTCTGTTTCAGCCAGCCCCTACCGGGGGCGCTCCCGCGCCAAGAAGTTTTACACGCTAGCTCAGAAGTCGAAACCTGTGGAGGCTCAACGAGAGGACCTCGCGGTTGATCTCGGCCGGCACGATGTCCCTCCGCTTGGAGATTCGGCGCTTGGCGTCGACGATCAGCGAATCGCGCTCGTTCAGCGCCGAGGCCTGCGCGAGCAGCAGTTCTGCCGCTCCCCAGCGCCGCTCGGAAGCCTCGATCAGCGCCAGTTCGAAGTACGCCACCCAGTTCTCCTCTTTTTTGAGCACTTCCCGGAACGTGGCGCGTGCGCGGTCGTTGTCGCGCAGCTCGAGCGCCAGCAGCCCCTCCGACAGGAGTGGCTCCACGGCCAGCGGGTTCCAGTCCTGCGCGCGCCCGATGTCGCTGAACGCGGCGGCCGGTGCTGCCGCCCAGGCGTCGCGTCCCCGCTCGAGATAGCGCAGGGACACGTACGGCAGCGCGAGCCCGACGCCTGCGGCGATAACGGCTGCGCCGGCGAGGCCGTGTAAGAGCCTTCCGGGCAACCCCGGAGGCGACCGCGGCGGGTCGGGACGCCCACCTAGGGCCAAGGCGACGAACACGAACCCGATCGCCGGTCCCGCCAGCACCGGGTATTTCTCGAGCCAGTCCAGCGATCCGTGAACGAGGTAATAGGTCGTTACCGCGACGCATCCCACCGCCACCGCACCCGTTCGCCCGTCGAGGCGGCGGGCGAACCGGACCGCGCCGCCGAACCCCACGAGCACGAAGCCGACGAGCAGCGCGGCGCCCACGATCCCGGTTTCGCTCAGGGCCCGCATCCAGATGCTGTGGGGGTCGTTCGAGTGCGTCTTGAAGTGGCGCTCGGCCGAATAGCGGCGGTCGAAGTTGCCCGCCCCGACACCGCCGAGCGGCGCGTCGGCGAACGCGTCCAGCGCGACCTGCCAGAGGTCGTAGCGCTGGTAGGGCTCGCTCGAGAACAGGCGCGGGCCCTCGTCGTCAGGACCCTCGCCGGTCGTGAACTGGTCCCAGCGCGACTGAACCGAGTCGCTGATGCGATCGTGCTTAGCGATTGCCACGCCGCCCGCGGCGATGACCGTCAGCGCCGCGGCTGCCACGCCGATGCGCCGCAGCGTGTGGGTCGGGACGGAGGGGAGCCGTACGCGCGGCTCGACGACGAGCGCGAGCGCGACGGTCGCGGCGATCGCCAGCCCGACGGTCAGCGCCATCCACTCGGCGGCGTCGTGCAGAACCGGGCTGACGGGCCGTTCGTCCTGTACGGCATCCGCGACCTCGAGTATCGGCCCCAGCGCCACGGCGACCAGCCCGCCCCAGACGAGCAGCCGCGCGAGCAGCCGGGCGCGGTCGGCGAAGATCGCCAGCGCGACGACCGCGACCACCGCGGTCCCGACCATAAAGCCGCGGCTCTGCGGCAGCAGGGCGACCTCCGCCAGGAAGACGGCGACCGCCATGAACAGCGCCTGCGCCGGGATCGACGCGCCGCGCCGCGACGCGAGCAGCAGCGCCGGCCACAGCCCGACCGCGCCCAGCGCCGACAGCGCATTGGGGTAACCGATGGGGTGCTGGTAGCGCGTCTCGAAGAAGAAGGGCCCGAGATTCGCGGCGTCGAGGACCTCGAGCAGGGCGAGCGCGCACATCACGGCGACGCCGACCGCCCAGGCGCCGAGCAGGGCCGCAGCCGAGTGCGCGTCCCACGGCACGAGCGCGAGGACCCACGCGCCGAGGAGGTAGAGGAGCAGCAGGTTCGCCTCGTCCCACGCGTCGCCGCCCGCCTCGGCCCATAGCAGCGACAGGTAGCTGAACGCGACCAGCCCGGCGAGCAGGAGCAGCGCCCCCCGCGCGCGCGGCACCGCCGGCAGCACGCGCCCGCTCCCGAACGCGCTGGCCACCAGCAGTCCGAGGAGCGTGAGCGCCGCCGGATACCAGTCCCGCGCGAAGTAGCCGCCCTCGTTCGGGATCATCGCGATCCAGATGCCCACGACGATCGCCGCAGGCAGCAGCGTCACCAGCCCGAGCGCACGCCTCATTGCCATCAGTATGTCGCCACACCGCTCGCCGCCAGTCCCGGCGGAGGGCGGCGTTGAATGCTGATGATGTGCTACTGGCGCCACACACTCGTCCTGGCCGCGTTCGCCGCGCTCGCCGCCGCCCCGTCCGGGGGCGCCCAGGCGCCGACGACCGGAGCTGTGGGTGCCGACCGGGACTGCCTGCGCGGACTCAAGGGCCTCGATCTTCAGCGAGCCACGGTTCTCGACCTGCAGGCCGCGATGGAAACGGGGTCGATCACCAGCGCGGCGCTGGTCGATGCCTACCTGGCGCGGATCGCCGCGTACGACACGGGTGGGCCCAAGCTCAACGCCGTGCGCGAGCTCAACCCCGCAGCAAAGACGCAGGCACAGACACTCGATGCCGAGCGCAGGGCGGGCCAGGTGCGCGGCCCGCTGCACGGCATCCCGGTGTTGCTCAAGGACAACGTGGGGACGTTCGACCAGCCGACCACGGCCGGCTCGATCGCGTTGGAGGGTGCGATCCCGCGCCACGACGCGACGATCACCGCCAAGCTGCGAGCCGCGGGCGCCGTGATCCTCGGCAAGGCCAACCTGTCGGAGTTCGCGAACTGGGTCGCACTTGGCATGCCGAATGGCTACAGCTCGCTCGGCGGCCAGGTGCGCAACGCGCACGACCTCGGCGACCCGCTCGGCTCGTCGGCGGGCTCAGGCGTGGCTGCCTCGATGGCGCTGTCCGCCGTGACGATCGGCACCGAGACCTCGGGGTCGATCATCTCTCCGTCGTACATCAACGGCGTCGTCGGCGTGAAGCCGACGCTCGGTCTTGCAAGCCGTGCCGGGATCATCCCCCTCTCACCGGAGTTCGACGTTCCGGGCCCGATCGTGCGCACGACGACCGACGCCGCAGCGGTACTGCAGGCGATCGCCGGGGCGGACCCGGAGCGCGACCCGGCGACGACCGGGCCGCCGGCGCCCGTGGACTACCTCGCCGGACTCAAGGCCGACGCGTTGCGCGGCGTCCGGCTGGCGTACTCCGAGTCGTCACGCGAGGGGCTGTCCGACGAGCAGCTGCTGCTCTTCGACGCGGGACTCGACCGGCTGCGCAAACTTGGCGCAACGGTGACGGCCGTGCGAGCGCTGGACGCCGAGGTCGTCGGGGTGACCGAGCTCGCGGCGATCCCGAATGATTTCAAGTGGTCGCTCAACGCGTTTCTGGCGGATGAGCTCCCCACCGCCAAGGCGCACACGCTGACCGAGATCATCGAGTTCAACCGCCAGCACCCCGACAAGGTCAAGTACGGCCAGAACCTGCTCGAGGCCTCGGATGCGACGCCCGGGCTGGCGCCGCTCGCCACGGCGCAGGCCGCACCGACGCGCGCTGGTGCGCGGGCAGCGATCGAGGGCGCGCTGACCGAAGGCGGCGCCGAGGCGATCGTCGGCCTCAACTCGGCGCATGTGAACGTCGGTGCGGCGGCTGGCTATCCGACCGTGATCGTCCCGCTCGGCTACCAGGACAGCGGCCGGACGCCCGTGGGCCTCGCGTTCACCGGCACGGCGTTCAGCGAGCCGCGCCTGCTGGCGTTCGCACACGCATACGAACGCGACTCACGTGCGCGCGTGGCGCCGACCGAGGTCAACCGCCAGCTCAAGCAGGTGTCGTGTGGCCCGCAGGCGTCGGCGCCGTTCGTCGTCGAGCGGCTCGCGGTCAGCGCCCGGCGCAAGGGGCGATACCTCGTCATCTCCGTGCGCGGCGCGGTTGCAAAGGAGATCGAGGTCGTCGTGCGGCGCGGCCAGCGGCTCGTCTCAGATCGCCGTGTGAAGCCGCGTCGCGGGCGCGCGCAGCTGCGCGTGCGCGTGCGGCGCCGCGGCACGTACCGCGTGACGGTGCTCGATACGGGCCCGCCGCTGCGGACCGTGCGCGCCAAGCCCGTGCGGGTCAAGCGCGTCCGGTGATCTAGGCTTGGCCCCGATGGGCCTTGCGGACACGTTCCAGGAAGTCGTCGACTCGCTGCCGGACGACTGGACCGACCTCGAGCTCGACCTGCGCATCCACGACGAGTCGCGCTACGTCGACGCCGCCGTGTACCTGGTGACCTGCAACGCGCAGCCATATTCCAAGCACGACTGGCACTGGCGCATCCTCGTCGCACACCGCTTCGGCCACGCGGCGGCCCCGCAACCGGTCCACGCCGCGCTCAAGCTGCTCGACGACACCGGGATCGACGGCGAGCTGGCGGTGCGGGAGATCCGCAGCGGGCGCGCGGAGGTGGTCCAGATGTGGGGCCGCCCTGAGTCGGTGCGCCAGGAGTTCCGCCGGCTGCGCGCGCAATGAAGGTCGTGGCGCTCGCGGGCGACCTGATGTTCGCGTCGCGCGTGCGCGAGCTGCTCGGCGCAGCGGGTCACGACGTGACGGTGCTGGCCGATCGCGCCGGGGCGGTTGCCGCCGCCGTGGACGCTGAGGCGCTCGTCGTCGACCTGGTCACGGTGCCTGGCGGCGAGGAGGAGCTCGTCGCCGCGGGAATCCCGGTGCTGGGCGTGTATGCGCACACCGCGCCGGACGTGCGCGATCGCGCGCTGGCCGCGGGCTTCTCCCAGGTGGTCCCCCGGTCGCGCTTCATGCGTGAGGCCGGTGACCTCCTGGCCGCTCTATAGGCTTGCCGCGTTTTCAGGGCCCTTCGACCAGAGGAGCGTTCGTCGTGGAAGAAAAGGGACCGTCCGCCTATATCGCAGAGCTGCTCGGCACGTTCATGCTCGTGCTGTTCATCGGCTTGGTGCTCAGCGTCTACCAGCAGGGCGCCGAGGGGCTCGGCTACGTGGACTTCACCGTCATCGGGCTGCTGCACTTCTTCATCCTCGCGATGCTGATCGCCTCGCTCGGCGGGACGTCCGGGGCTCACTTCAACCCGGCCGTGACGGTTGCGCTTGCCGCGCTGCGCAAGATCCGCGGCGCGGACGCCGCGATCTACATCCTCATGCAGCTCATCGGCGCGGTCCTCGCGGCGCTCGTGGTGAAGCTGCTGCTGTCTGACGAGGGCAAGGCCGCGGCGTACGGCAGCGTCCAGATCTCGGAGCAGTTCCTGGACGGCAAGATGCGCGCCGGCCTGCTGGCCGAGGTGATCGGGACGTTCGCGCTGATGTGGGCGATCATGGCCACCGCGGTGAACGTCCGCGCTGAGCGCAGCTGGGCGCCGATGATCATCGGCGGCACGCTCGCTGCGGGCGTGATGGCGATCGGGCCGCTGACCGGCGCGGGATTCAATCCCGCGCGCGCCTTCGGGCCGGACATCGTCGCCGGCCTCGTCGACGACATCGGCTGGGGCAACTTCCTCGCCGCATACGCGCTCGGCCCGATCGTCGGCGCGCTGCTGGCGGCGTTCGCATACACCGCGATCGTCCTGGCTCCCCAGGAGCAGCTGGCGGGCGGGCGCCTCGTCGACACCGGAGTGCTCCCGGGCCACGCGGGCGGCCAGGCCGAGGGTCTGGTCGACCGACCCGGCGAGCGCCCAGTGGACAAGCTGGACTGACGTGACGGTGTCACTGAGGGGACTGTCCCCTCAGTGACAACGCGGCGGCGCGTAGTCTGTCCAGGCGATGCGCCGCCGCGTCACGTTCTCCCGCAACGTCACGCTGTCGCTGTCGCGCACGTGCGTCTCGCACTGCAAGTACTGCGCGTTCGCGACACATCGGCAGCATCTGCACACGCCCGACGAGGTCGAGCGGCTGATCGACCGCGCCGCGCGGCGCGGGGTGAAGGAGCTGCTGGTGCTCACCGGCGACGACCCCGCGCACCATGCTGGCGTCCGCGAGCGGCTTGCCGCGCTCGGGTTCGAGGACTTCGTCGCATACGTGGTCTGGTGCTGCGAGCGCGCGCTCGAGCGCGGGCTGCTCCCGCACACGAACCTCGGCGCCCTGTCACGCGCGGACCTGTTGCGGTTGCGCGACGTCACCGCATCGCAGGGCCTGATGCTCGAGTCGCTGCGTCCGGACCTGGTCGCCCACCAGGGCTCGCCGACGAAGGACCCACAGCTGCGGCTGGCCACGATCGCGGCGGCGGGCGAGCTGCGGATCCCGTTCACGTCGGGGATCCTCGTCGGGATCGGCGAGGACGAGGAGGACCGCGTTGCCGCGCTGAGCGCGCTCGCGGCGGTGCACGCCGAGCACGGCCATCTCCAGGAAGTGATCCTGCAGAACTTCGTGCCGCATCGCCGCTACTACGGCGAGGAGCCGGCGGACATCGCGACCGCGGCCGCGGAGGACTACTGGCGCACCGGGCTGCGCAACGGCGCCGCGGTGCCTGCCCCGGAATGGTCGACGCCGGTGACGATCGAGGACATGAAGCGCCTCGTCGCGGTCGCGCGCGACCTGCTTCCGGGCGTCGGGATCCAGGTGCCGCCGAACCTCAGCGACTACTGGCCGGAGCTCGTCGCGGCCGGTGCCACGGACCTCGGCGGGCTGAGCGCGAACGGCGACCACATCTCGCCCGAGCACCCGTTCCCGTCGCCGCATCAGGTGCGCAAGCGGCTCGCAGCGGACGGCGTCGCGCTTACGGAGCGGCTGTGCGTGTACCCGCAGTACCTCGATCCGGAGTGGATGGACCAGGGTGTGCTCGACGTGGTGAAGACGTCGTACTGGTCGTTCATCCCGCGCCGCGGCTCCGGGCGTCAGGACCCGCCGTTCGCGATCCAAGCGGAGCTCGTCGGGCCGGCGATCGAGAAGGGCCGCGCCGGCGAGTGGATGTCCCCAGAGGAGCTGACCGCGCTCTTCGCCGAGACGCGGCCGGAGGCGATCGCGGCGATGAAGGTCGCCGCCGACGAGCTGCGCGCGGAGCTCGCGGGCGACGAGGTGACGTTCGTAGTCAACCGCAACCTCAACGTCTCGAACATCTGCATCGTCGGCTGCGCGTTCTGCGGGTTCGGGCAGGGCCGTCGCAGCCCCGACGCGTACGAGCACTCCGAGGAGGACCTGCGCGCGCGCGTTCGCGACGCGCTCGCCTACGGCGCCACGGAGATCTGCATGCAGTCGGGCATCCACCCCGAGTGGGGGCTCGAGGAGTACGAGCGCTGGCTGCGGATCGTCAAGGACGAGGGTCCCGACCTGCACCTGCACGCGTACTCGCCGATGGAGGTCGCGCACATGTGCGACGTCTCGGGTCTTCCTCCGCGCGCGGTGTTCGCGCGGCTGGCCGACGCCGGGCTCGGATCGGTGCCGGGCACCGCGGCCGAGGTGCTCCACGACGGCGTCCGCGAGCGCATCTCTCCCAACAAGCTGCCGGTCGCGCGCTGGGTCGAGATCGTCGAGGCGGCGCACGGCTCCGGCCTGCGCTCGACGTCGACGGTCATGTTCGGCCACGTCGAAGAGCCGTGGGAGCTCGCCGAGCACATGCGCGTGATCCGCGGCGTGCAGGAGCGCACCGGCGGCATCACCGAGTTCGTGCCGCTGTCGTTCATCCCGTTCCACACGCTGCTCGGCCGCACCCACGGTGTCGAGGAGATTTCGCGCGAAGAGAACCTGAAGCACACCGCCGTCTTCCGGCTCGCGCTCGGCCGCTCGATCCGCAACGTTCAGGCGTCGTGGGTGAAGATGGGCCTCGACGCCGCCACCGAGGCGCTCAGCTGCGGTGTCAACGACCTCGGAGGGACCCTCATGGAGGAGAACATCAGCCGGCTGGCGGGCAGTTACCACGGCGTCAAGCTCGACCCGGATCAGCTCGTCGCGGCAGCACATCGCGCGGGGCGCCCGGCGGCGGAGCGCGCGACGCTGTACGAGATCCGGCGCCGCTACCCGCTGCCGGCCGGGGTGGCCGCGTGAGCGCCGGCGAGTCGATCACGCCCGAGGGCCTCGCGGCGCTGAAGGCGGAGCTCGCGGAGCTCGAGGGCGACGGTCGCCAGCAGATGGCGGCGCGGATCCTCGCGGCGCGGCAGCACGGCGACCTGTCGGAGAACGCCGAGTACCACGCCGCGAAGGACGACCAGGCGCATCTCGAGACGAAGATCGCGCGCCTGACGGAGCGATTGCGCAACGCGCGTGTCACCGAAGTCGTCACCGACGCCGGCGTGGTGACGTTCGGCGCGACGGTTGACGTCCTCGACGAGGAGGCCGGCCGCAGCTCGACCTACACGATCGTGGGGCCGACGGAAGCTGACGCCGCTGCGGGCCGCCTGTCGTCCGAGTCGCCCGTCGCGCAGGCGCTGCTCGGGGCTGCGCCGGGCGACGTGGTGAAGGTGCCGACGCCGGGCGGAGAGCGGCGGCTGCGAGTCGAGCGGTTGACGTCTTAGGGGCGTTCCGCTCTGGCGCTGTTCTGGGCGCCGGCGTGCGTTGGTTGGCAGCGAGGGAGAGGGAGTGTGTTGCGGATTGGCGCTTCCGTGGCACTCCGCGCCTGCGCGCCGCGCCCGCCCGGGCAAAACGTCTGTTTCATGGGCTATAGCCCCACAGGACAGACGTTTTGCGCGGGGGAGGACCTGGTGGCGGGGCGGGGTGGTTGCGTCTTTGCCAATTCGCGACGGGCTCGCCCTCCCTCGGTGCACACAGCGGGCGCTTCGTTGGCCAAAGGCGGGCGCGCGGAGCGCCACAGCGCTACATGAACAGGTCGTCCGCACGCGGGCGAACGAGCGCCGCCGCGCCCGGGCCGTCGTCGGCGGTGACGAATCGCTCGAGCCCGCGGATCAGGACCGCCGGCGTCTGCGCGGCCTTCCCCGGGCGTGCGAGGTCCGCCGCGGCGGCCGCGGCATCCGCGACCGCGATCACGGTCGCTTGCAGCTCGCGGCCGTGCGCGTCCGCGCGGCCGCGCCAGTCGTCGAGGGGCGCCAGGCCCGCAACGCCGATCGCGACGTCGGTCTGGCCCAGCCGCCAGGCGCGCCCGAACGAGTCGGCGATCACGACCGCGGGACGGCCCGGGAGGGCGGCGCGCAGGCGCCGCGCGGACGCGTCGGGGTCCTCCGGCAGCAGAACCAGGTGGCCGTCGGGCGCGTTCGACGCGTCGATCCCGGCGTTCGCGCACACGAACCCATGGCGCGTGCGGCAGATGACAACGCCGCGCTCGGCACGCAGGACCTCAGCGGCCTCGCGGAGCACCACCTCGACATGCCGCGGATCTTTGCCATGACCGGCTGCGATCTCCAACGCGCGCGCCGACGGCTCCACCTCCCTCAGTGCGACGACCCGACCCTCGCTCTTAGAGACGATCTTGTGAGCGAGCACCAGCACGTCGCCGGCGTCGAAGGACCCGCCGTGGGCCGAAACGAGCAGCGCCGCCAGGTCGTCTCCCGCCCGAACCTCTGGCAGCGGCGGGAGCGGGACAGCCTCCAACCTCACTGGCGCCCCAGCCGGGCGAGCAGGCCGCGCGTGTGCGCCGCGCCGCCGGTCGCCGCGGCCAGCAGCTCGCGCAGCACCTCGATGTCGTCCGGCGTGTCGATGTCGAGCAGCAGCGAGCGAACCTCGGCCAGCTCGAACGATGCTCCGGCGGCCCGCGCGAGCTCTTCGTGGCGTGCCCGGCTGCCGGGGCCGAACGCCGGCTCGATCACGTCCGGCGGCGTGAGCAGCAGCGCGTTCGTCCCGGTGCCGTGGCGGTCCGGGACAACGATCACTGCGGGCCCCGGCCCGCGGCGCTCGAGCAGCGCGTCGAGCTCCTTCGGATCGAGCGCGGGACAGTCCCCGGGGACCAGCAGCACGCGCTGCGCCCCGCGCTCGAGCGCCGCGCGCACGCCGCGTACCGCGGCGTCGTTGTGTCCCGCGTCATCGGGGTCGCTCACGATCCCCGACGCGTCGTAGCCGGCTGCCAGCGCCTCGGCGACGGGCTCGCCGGTGACGACTAGGACCTCATCGACGCGCTGCGCGCGCCGCAGCGCCACGAGCACGTCGGTGACCATCGCCTCGACCAGCGCCCGGCGCGTGCCTTCGGGCAGCGCGCCCGCTACCAGCCGCTGCTTCGCGGCCCCCAGGCGCTTGACGGGGAGCACCGCGATCGTCGTCATGCAGCCAGCCCCTCGGCGAACCGCAGCGTCTCGGCCGCGACGCGGGAGCGACTCGCGCCGTCGGCCATCAGCGTGTCGGTGACAAGCACCGGCACACCCGCGGCCGGCGCCTTCTCGTCGGCGACGAGGCCATCGAGCAGGCCGTCGTAGAAGCCGGCGATCCCGTCGGCGTCGAGCGTGCGACCCACCCACGCCATGAACGGCTCGGTCGGGCCCTTGACGACCTGGCCGCCAACGATCGGCGATACAGCGACGACCGGCGCCCCGGTGGCGATCAGCGCGTCGCCGACACCCGGGACCGAGAGGATCGGCCCGATCGAGATCACCGGGTTCGACGGTCCGATCACCACGGCGCGCGCCACGGCGATCGCATCCAGCACGGCGGGCGACGGCGTGGCCTCCGTCGCCCCACGGATCTCGACGCCGTCGACGGGGCCCTCCGCGCCCGCCCGGATCATGAACTCCTGGAACGGCAGCCACTCGCCGCGCGCGTGGACCCACGTGCGCACCGCGGCGTCGGTCATCGGCAAGACGCGCGCGCGCACGCCGAGCGCGGTGCCCAGCTCCGCGATCGCCTCCGTCAGCGTCGCGCCCTGCGCCAGCCGCTCGCTCCGCACGAGGCCGATCGCCAGGTCGCGGTCGCCGAGGTTGAACCAGACGTCGATTCCCATGTCGCGCAGACCGTCCATCACCGCGAACGTGTCGCCCGCGAGACCCCACCCGCGCTCGTCGATGCGGTCGGCGAGCCAGAACGTCACGAGGTCGGGATCGGGCGAGACATACGCGCCGTAGATCTCGATGTCGTCCGCGGTGTTCGCGATCACGACGAGATCCTCGCCGACGACGTCGAGCATCCCGCGCGCGAGCTTCGCGCCGCCGGTGCCGCCGGCGAGGACCACTACTGGCGACGGCATCAGGGCAGGCCTGTAATGCGGATCCCCGCGTGCGTCTTGTAGCGCGCGTTGATCCCGATCAGCAGCGCGGTCAGCGACTCGGTTGTGCGCGAGTTCTCGAGCCGCCCGCAGTCGACGCAGCGCAACCCGTCGACGCGCTCGATCAGCTCGATCGCCTGCTCCTTGTCGGCCTTGCGGTCGCCGCAGACGAGCACGTCCTCGTCGAGCGTCTCGTCGAGGTCGCGCAGCGACGCGGCGCTGACCGTGTGCAGCGCGCTGATGACGCGGACGCCCTCCGGGACCATCTCCGCCGCCTGCTGCGCGGCCGAGCCCTGCCAGACACCGAGCATGCGCGTCGCGCGCCCGCTGACGGCGGCAGCGAGCGGCACGGTGGCGTCGATCACCAGCTGTCCTGGCTTGAGCGCCTCTTTGAGGTTCGTGAGCGTCTCGGACTGCGAGCGGAACGGCACCGACAGCACAACGATCTCGTGGGCGGCAGCCGCGTCGGCATTCCCGAGGCCGTCGACGCTTGCGCCGGGAACCGCTTCGCGCGCCTTCGCCGCCGCCTCCGCGGCGCGGTCGGGATCGCGCGAGCCGATCACGACCGCGACATCCGCGCGCGCCAGGCGCAGCGCCAGCCCGAAGCCCAGCGCCCCGCTGGCGCCGATGATTGAGACGGCGGGCGGCAACGCGACGCAGCCTATAAGTTCGATGTGGTGCCGCTCGCGCCAGGCATAACCCGCAGCGACGAGTTCGTCGTCGAGGACCGGCTGCTGACCGACGTCGGCGGCTCGCTCGGTGTGTCGGTCCTGTCGACCCCGGGCATGATCGCGATGATGGAGCGCAACGCCGCCCTGCTCACGCTCCAGCATCTGCCCGAAGGCAAGGCCACGGTCGGCTTCGAGGTCTGCGTCAAGCACGTCGCGGGGGCACTTGAAGGCACCAAGTGCACCGTGTCTGCAACCCTTCGGGAAGTGATCGAGGACCGTAAGCTGCGCTTCGACGTGGAGGTGCGCGACGGGGATCGCACGATCGGCGTTGGGACCCATGAACGTCGGGTGATCGATGTCGCCGGCCATGCCGCCGGCGCAGGGGGGCCGCAATGAAGCGCTTCGCAGTTGTTTTCGTACTCGCCTCGGCGCTCGTCGCCGGTCCGCTGGCGACCGCGGCCACGAAGCCGCCCGACTACGGGAAGCTGATCGTCAAGCTCGGCAAGCGCCGGGCCGCCGCGCTGATCGGCACGTACTACCACCCGACGGCCGACGGCAAGGTCACATCCCACATCGCTTCGTATCCCCTCAATCCCGGCTCGACCGTCACCGTCAGGCGCGGCGGCCGCGTCGACCTGCTGCTCGGCGCCAACGCGTCGTACATCACGTGGCGCGCGGTGCGCATCGACGGCGAGGGCAAGGAGAAGCTGCTCGCCTCGGGCGAGGCGCGCCCCGCGAAGCGCAAGGCGTTCAAGGCCTGGCGCCTGAAGCTGCCGCGCGGGCTCTCGCGCGCGACAACGCTGCTCGGCTTCAACGTGCACTACCCCTACGCGTTCTCGGACTTCGAGATCCGCGCGAAGGTCGCGCGGTGAACGCGGACCCAGGCGCGCGCATCCTCATCCGGGAGGTCGGGCCCCGCGACGGGTTCCAGAACGAGCCCGAGATCATCGCGACCGACGACAAGGTCAGGCTCGTCGAGATGCTGGCGCGCACCGGGGTTTCGCGCCTTGAAGTGACGAGCTTCGTGCGAGCCGACGTGATCCCGCAGCTATCGGACGGCGCCGAGGTGCTGCAGCGGGCGCAGATCCCGGACAACGTCTCGGTCACAGTCCTGATCCCGAACGAGAAGGGGCTCGACAACGCACTGGAGCTGCGCGATCGCTTCCACGAGGTCAACTGCTTCCTGAGTGCGTCCGAGACGCACAACCAGCGCAACGTCAATCGCTCGATCGAGGAATCGCTGTCGGGCCTCGAGCTCGTGATCGGCCGCGCGCGCGACGACGGGCTGCGCGCCGAGGGCGTGATCAGCGTCAGCTTCGGTTGTCCCTACGAGGGTCACGTCCCGCCCGAGCGCGTCTTCGCGATCGCCGCGCGGCTGCGTGACGCGGGCGCCGAGGAGATCGCGTTCGGCGACACCACGGGAATGGCGAACCCGCGCCAGGTGGGCGAGTTCTTCGCGCAGGCGCGCGACGCGCTCGGCGAGGAGGTGCAGCTGACGGCGCACTTCCACAACACGCGCGGTCAGGGACTCGCGAATGTCGTCGCGGCCCTCGGCGCCGGCTGCACGTCGTTCGAGTCGAGCTTCGGCGAGCTCGGCGGCTGCCCGGTGCCGCCGGGCGCGACCGGAAACATCGCGACGGAGGACCTCGTCTCGATGCTCCACGAGATGAGCTACGAGACCGGCATCGACCTCGAGCGGGTGCTCGAGGCGGCGCGCGCGGCACGCGACGTGCTCGGCCGCCCGCTGGGCAGCCACACGCTCGTGGCCGGCCCGGTCGACTGGCACGCGTGAATGTCACTCAGGGGCCTGTCCCTTTGGTGACATTGCGCAGCGACGTCGAGGCGCTCGCGGGTCTCGTGCGCGACTCTGCGGGCCCGGGGGAGCGGGCCGCCGCGGATTACGTCGCGCGACGCCTGCGCGAGAGCGGTGTCGACGACGTCGCGCTCGAGACGTTTCGCTACCAGGGCACGTACGCGTGGGCGCATGCGCTGCACGCCCTCGCCGGTGCGCGCGGGGGCATCGCTGCGCTGGCGGCGCTGGTCTCGCTGGAGCTCGAAGCCAGCGGCAGGTCGCAATGGCTGCGCCGGCTGCTGCCGGCGGGCGAGGGGACGAACGTCGTCGCGCGCGTCGGCGCGGGCGACCACACGGTCGTCGTCGTGGCCCACACCGACGCCGCGCGCACCGGGCTCGCGTGGCATCCGCTGCTGATGGAGGCGGGCGCTGCGCGCCGGCTGCGGCGCCGCAGCGTCGACCCGTTCATGGCGCCGACTGGCGCGGCGCTCGCGCTGTGCGCCCTGCCGTGGCGCGCGCCGCGGCTGCTCGGGCGCGCACTGCTGGCGCTGTCGATCGCCGCCGACATCGACATCGCCACGTCGCCGACGGTTCCGGGTGCGAGCGACAACGCGACCGGCGTGGCCGCCGCGCTGGCGCTGGCGGCGGACCCGCCGCCGGGCGTCGAGCTGCTGCTGGTCTTCCCAGGCTGCGAGGAGTCCGGGATGGGGGGGATGGCCTCGTTCCTGCGGATGCACCAGCTCGATCCGGCGCGCACGCTCGTGCTCGGGCTCGACACGCTCGGTGCCGGCACGCCGATCGTCTGCCGCGCCGAGGGGACCCTGCGCGCGCACCAATACGCCCTCGAAGACCTCGATCTCGCCGACACCGGCGCGGACCGCGCGGGCCTTCCGGCGCCCGAGCGCTGGCGCATCGGCGGCTGGACCGACCCGATCCTGGCCCGCTTCGCCGGGCTGCGCGCGATCTCGCTGCTGTCGCGCGGCCCGCAGGGGATGTTCACGAACTACCACCGCATGACCGACACGCCCGAACGCGTCGACTGGGACAGCGTCGAGCGCTGCGTAGCGATCGCGCGCGGCACGACCGAAGCGTTCCGTGAAACGGGGTCAGACTCGTTTCAGCAGGTTCGTTTCAGCGGCCGCTGAACTCGGGCAGGCGCTTCTCGGAGAAGGCGCGCGCACCCTCGGCGAAGTCCTCCGTCGCCGCGCAGATCTGCTGGATCGTGACCTCCTGCTCGAGCGTCGCCGCGAGCACCGGCCGCGCCGAGGCGTCGATGACGCGCTTGGCGAGCCCGACGGCGACGGGGGCGCACGCCAAGAGCTCGTCGACGAGCTGCTGCGTGGCCCCGTCGAGATCCTCGGCGGGCACGACGCGGTTCACGAGCCCGATCCGCTCGGCCTCGGCGCCGTCGATCATCTTGCCGGTCAGGATCAGCTCCTTCGCGCGGCCGACGCCGACGACCTGCGGCAGCCGCGACGAGCCACCGACGTCGGGGATCAGGCCGATGCGCGTCTCCGGCAGCCCCATGACGCAGTCGGCCGATGCGACGCGCAGGTCGCAGCCGAGCGCAAGCTCCAGCGCGCCACCGATACAGGCGCCCTGCAGCTGCGCCACGGTCGGCTTGGCCATCTCCTCGAGGTGGTTGGCGATCTCGAGAAACACGCGGCGGAACGTACGCAACCCCGACGGGTCCTCGGCCAGGGCCGACAGCCCGGAGAAGTCGGCGCCGGACGAGAAGATCGGCCCATCGCCGCGCAGCACGACGCAGTGGACGCCCGGCGCCGCGGCCGCCTCGCTGACCGCATCGCGCAGCGTCAGCAGCAGGTCGCCGTTGAGCGCGTTGCGCTTCTCGGCGCGGTTCATGATCAGGTGGCGCACCGCGCCGCGGTCTTCTGCGAGGACGAGGCTCATGCGGGGGACACTACCGGCGGGATAACGTCGCTCCCGTGCCACGCGCGGTCCGCATCCGCATCGACAAGCCGCCGGCGCCACTGGTGGGGCGGCTGGCACGTGTTTCTCGCACGCAATGCTCCCGGACTCGTTCCTCCTCTGCCGAGGCTGAATCGCCGGCTGCCGCGACGGCTGCGCACGCGACTGTGGGCGCAAGGTGCGCTGACGAACCTCGCACTCTTCGCCCGCGGGGAGGCCGAGGCGGGGTTGGCGGTCTATCACCCCGACATCGAGTTCCACGGCATGCCCGAGTGGACCCAGTTCGGGCTGCCCGAGCACGTATCTGGTCGCGACGCGGTTCGGCGCTACGTCGAGCAGTGGAGCGACATCTACGACAGCGTCGACTATCGCGAGGTCGAGCTCATCGATCTCGGCGACATGATCGTCGGCAGGTGGCTGCTGACCGGCACGGTGCGGGGGCTCACCACCAGCAAGGAGGCAGGGCACATCATTCGGTTCGCTCGCGACGGACGCGTGATCGAGCAGCGTGAGTTCGCCACCTGGCCAGACGCAGTCGCCGCCGCGGGACTTCCGCCCGAGATCGCCCGCTAGGGTGCCGCGCCATGCCGATTAAGAAAGTGGGGGTCCTGGGCTGCGGCCTCATGGGCCACGGGATCACGCAGGTCAGCGCGCAGGCCGGCTACGACGTCGTCGTCCGCGAGGTCGACGACGCCACGCTCGAGAAGGGCATCGGCAAGATCGAGAAGCAGCTGGCGCGCGCCGTCGAGAAGGGCAAGTCGAGCCAGGAGGACGCCGACGCGGTCCGCGGGCGGATCACGGGCACGACCGACTACAAGGACCTCGCCGACTGCGACCTCGTGATCGAGGCGATCACCGAGGACCTCGGCCTCAAGCTCGAGATGTGGAAGGAGGTCGACGGGATCGTCAAGCCCGAGGCGGTCTTCGCCACGAACACCTCCTCGCTCGCCGTCATCGACCAGGCGGCGGCCACCACGCGCCCCGATCGCTTCGTCGGGCTGCACTACTTCAACCCCGCGCAGGTCATGAAGCTGGTCGAGGTCATCCGGGCGGTGACGACCGCCGACGACGCGTTCGACACCGGTCTGAAGTTCGCGCGCTCACAGGGCAAGCTCGCGATCCCGACCAAGGACAAGGCCGGCTTCATCGTCAACCGCCTGCTCGTGCCGTACATGCTCGACGCGATTCGCGCCTACGAGGAGGGCGTCGGCTCGATCGAGGAGATCGACGAGGCGATGAAGGCGGGGGCGGGCCACCCGATGGGACCGCTCACCCTGGCCGACTTCGTCGGTCTCGACACGATGGGCGCGATCTGCGACGTGCTGTTCGACGAGTTCCGCGAGAAGCGCTTCGCGCGCCCGCCGACCTTGCGCAAGATGCTGTCCGCCGGCTGGTACGGGCGCAAGACCGGGATGGGCTTCTACGACTACTCGGGCGAAGAGCCGGCTATGAACGCCGGCTTGTAGCCGGCGTCCGCGGCAGGACAAGCACGAGCAGGCGCCGAATGCGGAGTCCCTATGGGACTCGCTCTGCTGCGTCCCCGGCCTCATCGCGGCGATGTGATCGCCGCGGGCGTCGTCGTGCTCGTGACGCTGATCGGCGTCATCGACATTCGCTTCGACGGCGAGTGGGGCACCGGGATCCACCTCGTGATCGACGCGCTCGCGTTCGCGCTCGTAATGGCGCTTGCGGTGCAGGCGCCGCAGGAGTCCGAGCACCCGCGCGCCTACCAGACGATCCTCTACGTCGCCGCGTTCGTCCTCGCGGTCGCGACGCTGTCGCGGCTGGCCGACGTCCTGGGCGCCGACGATCGCCTCGAGTCCTCGGGAACGGTCACCTGGGTCGGCGCGCTGCTGACGTTCTTGGCGGGCTGGTTCGCGAGCGCGCGCAACTCGCCCGTGTGCACGCTGCTCGCCGCGGCGGCGTTCGGCGTCACGTTCCTGTCGTTCATCGACTGGGTGTTCTCGCCCGACGGGATCGGGACGTTCCGCTGGATCCTGCTCCTTCTGCTCGCCGGCTACGCGCTCGCCGCGATGACGCAGCGCGACGTGCGCCCGCGCCATGGCGTCGCGTTCGTCGACACGGTCGGCCTCGCCGTGCTCGCCCTGGCGTTCACCTTCGTGATCGAGGGATTCATCAACGTCTTCCAGGAGGCGTTCGATCCTGCATCCGAGTCGCTGCGACCCGGCGGCGCCGGCTGGGGCTGGGAGCTCGTCATCCTCGCGACCTCGTTCGGCCTGGTCGCTTATTCCGCGGTCGAGCGCGAGTCCGGCCCCGGATGGTTCGGTGCGGCGGGGCTGCTCGCGTTCCTGCTGATCGCCGCCGAGCCCGACGACGGCGCCTCGCTCATCGGCTGGCCGCTGGTCCTGATCGTGGCCGCGGCCGCGATGCTCTACACCGGCCTGCGCCCAGCGCAGCCGCTGCCGCCCGCACCCGACGCCGACACGGTCGTCGCGCCGACGACGCCACTGCACGTCGAGGACGAGCCTTGAACCACCGCGCGCTGACCGATCGGCTCACGTCGACGGCGGCCGCAGGCGTGGGCATCGCGCTCGTGGCCGGGATGGCGCAGCTGCGGATGCAGCGGCCGTGGTCGGACGGCCTGCTGCTGGTGGCGATCGCGCTCCCCGCGGTCTCGGTGCTCGGGCTCGGCCTCGCGGCGCCGCGCCGCGGCGGCCGGCCACCCGGCGCCGCTTCGGCGCTCCTGATCGCCGGCCTCTTGCTCGCCGCCGGCGCGCTGTTGCGACTCGGCCACGTGCTCGCGGATGACGACTTCCTCAACGACGGCGGCACGCTCACGTGGATGCTGCTCGCGTTCGTGGTGCTGGCGCTGTTCTGCGCCCGCCGCAGCGGCTCTGCCGCCTGCCTGCTGCTCGCTGCCGTGGCCTCGGTCGGGCTGCTGATCGAGGCCGTGAATTGGATTTTCAGCACGTCTGACCTCGACGTGTTCCGCGCGCTGCTCGTGCTCGGCGCCGCCACGCTGTTCGCCGCCGGCCTGCTCACGCCCGGCCGGCGCGGCGTGGTCCTCGTCTCGGCGGCGGGCTTCCTGATGGTCACCTACACGTCGGTCGGGGTCCCGCAGCTGATTCAGCTGCTGCTGCCGGTGCACCTCGACGACGCCGGCTGGGGCTGGGAGCTGATTGCGCTCCTCGGAGGCATCGCGCTCGTCGCGTACGGCGCGCGCGAGAACGAGCCGGGCCCCGCCGCGTTCGGCGCGATCGTGCTCCTCCAGTTCGCGGCCATCGCTGCACTCGGCGACAGCGCGTTCGCGCTGCCGGAAGGCGGGAGCGGCGACGCCACCCTGCGCGGATGGCCGATCGCGATCGCGATCGCCTCCGCGGTCTTCGCGGCGCACGCGCTGCGGCCCCGCCGTCACTAGATTGGTCGTCCGATGAGCGACCTCAAGGACGCGATCGAGCGCGCGCGCTCCGGCGGGCCCGAGCGTCACCGCCAGAAGTCGATCGAGCAGGGCAAGCTGCCCGTGCGCGAGCGCATCGCGCGACTGCTCGACGACGGGTCGTTCGTGGAGGAGGCGCTGCTCGCCAACTGGGAGCAGGACGGCCTCGGCGCCGACGGCGTCGTGACCGGTCAGGGGACGATCGCCGGGCGGCCCGTGGCGCTGATGGCCAACGACCCGACGGTGAAGGCCGGCTCGTGGGGCCCGAAGACCGTCGAGAAGATCATCCGGATCCAGGAGCGCGCGCTGCACCTGCGGATCCCGATGATCTACCTCGTCGACTCCGCCGGCGCGCGGATCACGGACCAGGTGCAGATGTTCCCCGGCCGCCGTGGCGCGGGCCGGATCTTCTACACGCAGGTCCAGATGAGCGGTGTCGTGCCGCAGATCTGCGCCCTGTTCGGCCCGTCGGCGGCCGGCGGCGCCTACATCCCGGCGTTCTGCGACATCGTGATCATGCGCGAAGGCAACGCTTCGATGTACCTCGGGTCACCGCGGATGGCGGAGATGGTCATCGGCGAGAAGGTCACGCTCGAGGAGATGGGCGGCGCCCGCATGCACACCACGAACTCGGGCTGCGGGCACTTTCTCGTCGACAGCGACGAGGACGGCATCGACCTCGTGAAGCGCTACCTGTCGTTCCTGCCCTCGAACTGGCAGGAGCAGCCGCCGCCCGCGCCGCCCGCGGCGCCCGCGTCGGACACGCCGCTGCGCGAGATCATCCCCGCCGACGAGAACAAGCCGTTCGACATGCAAGAGATGCTCGCGGCACTCGTCGACGACGGCTCGTTCCTCGAAGTGCACAAGCGCTGGGCGAAGGAGCTCATCGTCGGCTTCGCGCGGCTCGAGGGTCACGTGATCGGGATCGTGGCGAACCAGCCCAAGCAGAAGGGCGGCGTGCTGTTCGTCGACTCCGCCGACAAGGCCGCGCGCTTCATCTGGAACTGCAACGCGTTCAACGTGCCGCTGCTCTTCCTCGCCGACGTGCCCGGGTTCATGATCGGCACGCAGGTCGAGCGCCAGGGGATCATCCGCCACGGCGCGAAGATGATCAGCGCCGTCAGCGAGGCGACGGTCCCGAAGCTGTCGGTGATCGTGCGCAAGGCCTACGGCGCGGGCCTCTACGCGATGGCGGGCCCCGCATTCGAGCCCGACGCCTGCATCGCGTTGCCGACGGCATCGATCGCGGTCATGGGGCCGCAGGCAGCGATCAATGCCGTCTACTTCAACCAGCTGCAGGCGATCGAGGATGCGGACGAGCGCGCCGCGAAGACCGAGGAGCTGCGACGCGAGTACGCCGAGGACATCGACATCCTCCACCTCGCCTCGGAGCTGGTGATCGACGCGGTCGTCCAGCCCGAGGACCTGCGCGCCGAGCTGGTGCGCCGCTTCGCCTTCGCCGTGCACAAGCCGCGCGGCTGGCCGGCGAAGCACAACCCGGTTACTCCTGTCTAGGCACCTCCGGCGCAGAAGATCGTTGCCGAGCAGGCGTTGGACATCTCGATGCTGAGGGATCTGCAGCGGGGAAAATGGTGAGCCCGTCGCGCCGGCGCGACGCGGTCACCTACCTGTGTCGGCGTCACAACGTGTCGGAGCGACGGGCCTGCAAGGTCGTTGGTCAGCATCGCTCGACCAATCGCTATCGGCCGGTGCCGGCGGAGCTCGAGCTGCGGATCGTGGCGCGCATGAACGAGCTCGACGGCGCGCGCATCCGCGCTTGGCTATCGGCGGATCTGGGCGCCGCGCGGGCCGAGGGGTTCGCCGTCAATCGCAAGCGGATCGAGCGGCTGTGGCGACTTGAGGGCCACAGGGTGCCGCCGCAGCGCCGCCGCCAGGGTCAGAAAGCGGTCGGCGCCGCCAGCAACGCGGCCTGGAACCTGATGGCCGCCGGCCCGAACGAGATCTGGTCCTATGACTTCGTCGTCACCCACACCAGCGACGGGCAGAGCCATGCGGATCCTCAACGTCGTCGACGAATACACCCGCGTCGCGATCGGCGCGCGGGCGGCACGCCACCTGGGGGCGTCAGACATCATCGTCGAGCTTGAGCGTGCTGTTCGAGCGCCACGGCCGCCCTCAAGCTGCTGCGTTCTGACAACGGCCGCGAGTTCATCGCCACGACGCTGGCCGACTGGCTCGCCACGCAAGGCGTCGGGCAGGCGTTCATCGAGAAGGGCGCCCCGCAGCAAAACGCCTATCGTCGAGCGCTTCAACGGCACGATGCGCGACGAGCTGCTCAACGGCGAGACTTTCCGCTCGGTGCTCGAGGCCCAGGTCGTTCTTCGATGCCTACCTCGTTCCAGAATTCAACACCGATCCGCCCCCACCGCGGGCTCGGGATGCTGACCCGCGGCGCCTTCTCTGAGAGCCTCAAAGCGGGAAGCACGGGAGACAGTCCTCCCGCACAGAGCCATGAACAGACGCTTCGACCCCCTCCGCACGCACTCTGGTCCAAGGAAATCCCCAGCTTCATCAAATACTTGGAACAGAAGAACTACACACCAACTGGACCAAACCCAGGGGGCCGGTCACCCCAATTGATCTCCCGTGTCCTTTCCACGCGATAACAGGTATCGCGTGTCCATTTTGTGGGGCTACTCGAGCGATGCTTTACGCCGCTAACGCCGACTGGCGTTTCGTCTCCTACAGCGCGTTCTGGCTGTTTCTCGGCGTCGCGGTGGTCACGATGCGCCGACAGGTTTTCGAGCAAGCGCCACATTGCTATCGAATTCCACACGATCCGCCGTGACGATCGCGTACATCCTCGCCGGCGGGTGGATCTACGCCTACGTTCAGCGCGACGTGATCTTCGCCGCTTAGGCGCGGCGAGGTCTGGCGAACTAAGCGAGGCCTATGAGGCGGGCAAGGCCCCCCAGCGCGCGACCAACGAAGACAAACGCGTGGCTAACTTCGTCGAGCGAGTCGAACACATCGTCGTCTTCATCGAGCTCGCCTGTTGCCGCCAGGACGATGATGAGGGCAACTAGTGCAATCCCGACGGCGACGCCCACCCATCCCATCGCAATACCGGCGGTCGCTTGACCGCGCCCACCGATCAGACCGCCAGACCGATCGATCTCCGCTCGGCCCTGGTATCCGAATACGAGCGCCAAGATCGAGCATATGACCGGACAGACCACGAGCCGATGATCCCCAGCACCTGGAACCGGGCCTTTCCGCTGGCTGTACTGAGCCTCGCAGGGGGGCCGATGTGGGTGGCCAGGCCCCGGGTTGTGGTGGAGGACTACCTAGAGGCGCTGGCTGAGGGGGCTCTGGGGGTCGCCATTGGTCAGGAGCCCCAGGTGGTCCATTGACGGGGTCTTCAGTCATCAGCGGACTTGGATTACAGGCCGACGCTGACGCCGATCAGCCGTATCAGCCCGACTACGCCAATACCTACCCAGCCCAGTGCCACGCCTGCGATCGCCATCCCCCGGCCTTGCTGCGTGCCGCCACTAGCGGCGATCTGGTTGAGGGCCACATATCCGAACACGAGAGCGAGAATCGAGCGGATCCAGTACAGCCACAGGATGCCCAGCACCATCGAAGCGATGGCAAATCCATTGGTTTTCGCTTGCGAGACAGGCTGGTAGGGCTGTTGGGCATATGGGGTCTGATAGCCGTAACCAGGGGGTGGGGGCGGAGGCGGGTACTGGTACGGCGGAGGAGAGCCCGTCGGGTGCTGAGGCGGCTGAGGACTCGTTGGATACGGCGGAGGTGCAGGAGCCGGGGGAGCAGGCTCGCTATCTGGCCTGTCCGGCGTCGAACCAGGTCCCGGCGGTTCCGAGGTCATGAATCGCAAACCTAGTCCGTGCAACCTCTGGTCGCAATTAGAGGAAGCCATCTTGCGGGAATACAGTGCTTCATGGTCGAGCAGCAGACACCCCCGCCCGTTGGTCCCCGATCCCGACGCCCCAGGAACCCAGTGTTACTGGGACGGCGGAATGGACAGAACAGAGGCACGTCGTCGCGCAGCCGCCTCCGCCCGGCGCGCCTGCGGCATATGCGCCTCCTGTCGCCCAGGCCGCCAACGGATTCGCCGTTACGGCCCTAGTCTGCGGCATCATCGGCGCCGTCTTTGGGCTGATCCCGCTGACGTTCTTCATAGCCTGGATCCTGGGCATCATTGCGGTGGTCTTCGACGTACTCGGCCGGCGGCAGCGAGACTGCAAGCTGCGGGGCGGACGGATGGCCACGGCCGGGCTTGTTCTCGGCATCATCGCCCTAGCCCTGGGCGTCGTGGGCGTCGCGATTGTGGGCGATGCTGCGGAGGATGTCGACGAGGCGTTCGACGACATTGAGCGTTGTCTCGACGATCCCAGCGCCGAGGGCTGCTGACGCTCAGGATCTTCGCGCGAGCTCCGAGAAGAAGTCGAGCGCCGCCGGGTTCGCCAGCGAGTCGCGCGACGCTGCCTGGTCCGGCGGCTGACCCATGAGGATCCGCTTGACCGGCACCTCGAGCACCTTGCCGCTCAGCGTGCGCGGAACTTCTGCGATCTCATGCACCTCGTTGGGCACGTGCCGCGGCGAGCAGTCCTCGCGGATCCGCGCGCGGATCCGCGCGATCGAGGTCGTCGTCGAGCTCGGCGCCCTCGCGCAGCACGACGAACAGCGGCATCCAGTTCTCCTCGCCGTCGCGCGGCACGTCGACCACGAGCGCGTCGACGATCTCGTCGATCGCCAGCACCGCCCGGTAGATCTCGCTCGTGCCCATGCGGACGCCGCCGCGGTTGATCGTCGAGTCCGATCGCCCGTAGATGACCGAGGTGCCGAGCTCGGTGATCTTGATCCAGTCGCCGTGGCGCCAGACGCCCGGGTACATCGAGAAGTACGAGTCGCGGTAGCGCTCGCCGTCCGCGTCGTTCCAGAAGAAGACCGGCATCGACGGCATCGGCTCCGTGATCACGAGCTCGCCGACCTCGTCCACGAGCGGCCGGCCCTCCTCGTCCCAGGACTCGACCTTCGCGCCGAGGCAGCGCGCCTGTATTTCTCCAAGGTGGACGGGCAGTGTCGGCACACCGCCGACGAACGCCGTGCACATGTCGGTGCCACCGGACGTCGAGAACAGCCACGTGTCGGCGCCGACGTGGTCGTACACCCACTGGAAGCCCTCGGGCGACAGCGGCGAGCCGGTGGACCCGACGGCGTGCAGCGCGAGCTCACGCCCGGCGCGCGGCTCCACCCCGTCCTTCATGCACGCGGCGATGTACGCGGCGCTCGTGCCGAACACCGTCATTCCGGACTCGGCGGCGAGGTCCCAGAGCACATCGCCGGCCGGGTTGCCGTCGTAGAGGACGATCGACGCCTCCGTCAGCAGTACGCCGACGAGGAAGTTCCACATCATCCAGCCGGTCGTCGTGAACCAGAAGACGCGGTCCTCGGCGTGCGCGTCGAGGTGCAGATGCATCTTCTTGATGTGCTCGAGCAGGATGCCGCCCTGTCCGTGGACGATCGCCTTCGGCAGGCCGGTCGTGCCGGAGCTGTAGAGCACCCAGAGCGGGTGGTCGAACGGCAGCTGCGCGAATTCCAGCTCGCCCTCGCCGAGAAACCCGTCCTCCCAGCCGGAGCCGTCGAGGTAGCCGAGCTGCACGACGTCCGCGCCTATCTCGTCCGCGATCCCGGCAACGATTTCCCGCCTGTCGAAATCCTTGCCGCCGTAGCGATAGCCGTCGATCGCCAGCAGCACCTTTGGCTCGATCTGCGCGAAGCGGTCGATCACCGAGCGCGCGCCGAACTCGGGCGCCGCCGACGACCAGACCGCGCCGATCGAGGCGGTGGCGATGAACGCCGCGACGGTCTCCGGCAGGTTGGGCAGGTACGCGGCGACACGGTCGCCGGGGCCGACGCCGCGGGCGCGCAGCCCGGCCGCGATTGCTGCCGCCTGTGCGCGCAGGTCGCCCCACGTCCACTCGTCCAGCGGGCGCAGCTCCGACGCATGGCGGATCGCGACAGCGGAGTCATCCTTGCCGCGAAGGAGATGCTCGGCGTAACTCAAACGAGCGCCCGGGAACCACTGCGCGCCCGGCATGTCGCGCGAGCCGAGCACGCGCTCGTATGGCTGCTCGGCTCGCACTTCGAAGAACTCCCAGATCGCCGACCAGAAGCCCTCGAGGTCGTCCACTGACCAGCGCCAGAGCGCGTCGTACGAGCCGGTCACGTCGGCGCCACGCTGCTCCTGCACCCAGCTCGCAAAGCGCGTCATCGTCGCCCGCTCGATCCGCTCCGGTCCCGGTTCCCACAGCAGCTTCGCCATGGCGCGGACTCTATGCGCGACTAGGCGGGCGTAACCGTCAGCGTCGCGTGCATGCCCGCCTGCTGGTGGTCCACGGCGTCCACGAGCGAGCAGAAGAGGTAGTAGCTGCCGGCGCCCATCGGAATCCGCTGCGTGGCCGTCGCGCCGGGCTCGACCGCCGCGAACGCGCCGCCGCCGCCCTGGCCGTCGAGCGCGATGACCTGCAGGTCGTGGGGGTCCTCGCCGGCGTTGCGCACCTGTACGACGACCTCACCGGCCGGCACGGACTGGCGCGAGAGCAGCGTCGAGAACTCCCGGTGGGTGATGCCGAGCGCGGTCACGGGGGTGGGCTGCGGCTCCGGTGTGGGCTCGTAGCCCTGCGGCGCGCCGCCTGCCGGCTGCTCGGGAGCCTGCGGGGTCGCCGCTGTGCCGGGCACCGTCGAGGCGGGGAAGAGGGGTGCGAGCAGCAGCGCCCGCGGGACGTGCACAGCGCGCGACCGCTTCTGCTTGCTCGCCGCCAGGCGCCCGCGCTTGCGCGCGTCGGCGCCGTCCACCGCGCCGGCGGTGGACAGGAGCAGGCAGAGCAGCACGAAGAGGGCCCGGAGGCGCGTCACATCTCGGAGCGTCGGCGCCGCCGCGCGCGACGGCGAGCCGGCACGTCCGAGGCTGGACGCTCGTTGGGTGGCGGTTTACCTAGTTCCGAGTCGAGTTGGGCGATGTGTTCGAGGGCTTCCCGGGCGTCCGGCGCGGTCGCGATCGTCGGCCAGCGCGCCAACTGCGCCACGGCCGTCCCCGACACCGGGGCGCCGGCGACGCTCCCTACTTCGAGGAGCATCGCGTCGCCCGGGCGCGTGCCCGCGCGGCGAAGCGTGCGGAGGTGGCGGCGGACGCCCGCGGCGTGATCCCACCCGGCTCCGGCGAGCAGCAGCTCGACCGCGAGGTTGCGTGGCGGCCGCGCGGCGAGCGCGGCTGCGAGCCCGACCGCCGCGGCGGGGGCCGCGCCGGCCCTCATGTCGGGACTGGCGACGGCGGCCTCCACGAGCGCGCCGATCGCGAGGATCAGCAGGACGGTCGGCAGCAGCTGCGCAACGCCGAGGGCGGTGCCCTCGGCATCGAGCGCCCGCGCGCCCGCGAAGACAACGGTGAGCAGCAGCGCGCCCGCGATCCACGCCAGCGGCCACCGCACCCGGATCCCCGCCCACAGGCGGCCCGCGTCGATGGCGGCCGTGACGACCAGGCGGACGTGCGCGTCGGGTCCTGCGGCCACCGGAACCAGCACGTTCTGCGTGGCGCGCTCCGGCGTCAGGCGCCGCAGCGGCCGGAGCAGGCCGGTCGTGTCGGCGGCGAACACCAGCAGCGCGGCGACCGCCAGTGCGAGCCCGGTCTGCGGATGCTCGACGCTCGCCACGCTTCCCGCCACCGCGGTGGCGCAGCAGGCGGCCGCCACCGCGGGCCACGCCGGTCGCACCCAGAACGTGTCGGTGCGCGGCCGCAGGCCCGCCCGCCGCAGCTCGCGGGCCAGCAGCCGCGCGGCGCGTCGCTCGGCGTCGCTGCCAGCGCTCCGGCCAGGGATCGCGTCCAGTTGCTCGAGGAGAACGTCGTCAGCCGGGGCCGGCACGGGCCGGGACGGTAGCGTGCGCGCGGATGGACGCCGACGAACTCGTCTACGCAGGGGCGGCGCGCCAGGCCGAGCTGATCGCAGCAGGCGACGTCTCGGCGCGCGAGGTCGTAGAGACGACGCTGAAGCGGATCGAGTCGGTCGACCCGCAGCTCAACGCGTTCCGCGTCGTGTTCGCGGAGCGCGCGCTGATGGAGGCCGATCAGGCCGACGCGCGGCGCAAGGCGGGGGAGGAGCGCCCGCTGCTCGGCGTGCCGGTCGCGATCAAGGACGACGTCGACATCGCCGGCGAGGCGACCGCGTGGGGCACCGCCGCACACGCCGGGCCGAAGGACGCCGACGCGGAGGTCGTGCGCCGGCTGCGCAGCGCCGGCGCGGTCGTCGTCGGCAAGACGAACGTGCCCGAGCTGACGATGTCGCCGGCCACGGAGACGATCACGTTCGGCGCGACGCGCAACCCGTGGGACGTCGGTCGCACTCCCGGCGGCTCGAGCGGCGGCAGCGCGTCCGCGGTCGCGGCCGGGCTCTGCGGCGTCGCGCTCGGCTCCGACGGCGCGGGCTCGATCCGCGCGCCCGCGTGCTGGTGCGGGCTCGTCGGCCTCAAGCCACAGCGCGATCGCGTGCCGCTCGCGCCGCACGACGACGCCTGGCAGGGCATGTCTGTGAACGGCCCGCTCGGCCGCACGGTCGCCGACGTCGCCCTGTTCATGGACGCGACGGCCGACGACCCGCCGGACGGCGGGTTCGTGGCGGCGGCGAAGGCTGAATCGAAGCCGCTGCGCGTCGCCGTCAGCACCAAGCTTCCCCCGGGCGCGATCGTGCGCATCGGCGCCGACGAGCGCCGTGCCGTGCAGGTGATGGCGGATCGCCTGCGGGCACTCGGCCACGACGTTTTCGAGCAGGACCCCGACTACGCCGCGGATCTCTGGGGCAGCGCGTACATCCGCGTCATGCGCGGGATCGCCGACGACGTGCGCGATTACATGCCGCACGCCGAGCGTCTCGAGCAGCGCACGCAGCGCATCGCCGCGATCGGCGCCGGCATTCCCTGGGCGCTGGTGCAGCGTGCACGGCGCCGCGAGGCCGAGCAGGCGAGGCGCATCGTGCGCCTGTTCGAGGATGCCGACGTGCTGCTCACGCCTGGCTGCGCGCGCGGGCCGTATCGCGCCGGGGAGTTCCTGAACTTCGGCACCACCCGTTACATCCTCACGGC
This sequence comes from uncultured Conexibacteraceae bacterium, assembly GCA_963832195.1. Lineage (GTDB taxonomy): Bacteria > Actinomycetota > Thermoleophilia > Solirubrobacterales > Solirubrobacteraceae > Baekduia. Next base: position 10,284 of record CAWHTH010000002.1, on the reverse strand, counting down.
GGCGGAGCGGATCCCCTACTTCGCGCCGTTCAACGTCACCGGACAGCCGGCGCTCGCCGTGCCCGCCGGGCGCGACGAGGCCGGGATGCCGGTCGGGGTCCAGCTTGTCGGCCGCCCGCGCGACGAGGCGACGCTGCTCGCGCTCGGCGCGCAGATCGAGGCGGAGCAGGGCTGGGGCGACCAGCGCCCGGCGCTGCAGTGACCCCGGACGAGGTCCTCGCCGTCGCGACCGAGGCGGCGCGCGCGGCGGCGCCGCTGCTCCTCGAGCGCTTCGGCGACGAGCGGGTGCTCGCGACGAAATCGTCGCCCACGGACCTCGTGAGCGAGGCCGACCTCGCCGGAGAGGCGGCGATCCGCGCCGTGCTCGCCGAGCGGGTGCCGGACGATGCGGTCGTCGGCGAGGAGGGTGCAGACACTGCCGGCACGAGCGGGCGGCGCTGGCTCGTCGACCCGCTCGACGGCACCGTCAACTACCTGTTCGGCATCCCGCAGTGGTGCGTGTCGGTCGCGTGCCCGGGCCAGGCGGCAGTGATCCTCGACCCGATCCGCGACGAGCTGTTCGCCGCGACCGCCGACGGGCCGGCGACGCTGAACGGCACGCCGCTCGAGCGGCCGGCACGTTCCGAGCTCGCCACGGCGATGGTCGCCACGGGCTTCGGCTACGACGCCGACCGGCGCGCGCTGCAGGCAGCGGTGCTCGCACGGGTGCTGCCACATGTGCGCGACGTGCGGCGCCTCGGCAGCGCCGCGCTCGACATGGCATGGACGGCAGCCGGTCGCTACGACGCGTACTACGAGCATGGCGTGCAGGTTTGGGACACCGCCGCGGGCGAGTTGATCTGCGAACGCGCGGGGCTGGTCGTGGAGCACCTCGAGCCCGCCGGCGGGCTGCCGACGGGTGTGCTCACGGCGCCGCCGGCGATTGCGCCGGCGCTGCTCGAGCTCGTCGCTAGTCGTTGAGCTGCGCGGCCGCCTTGACGAGCGGCTCGGTGCGGAACGCGATCTGGCGCGACAGCGCGATGTAGCTCGTCGACCGGCGGATCGCGTTGTTGGACAGCAACCGGTTCACGATCTCCTGCAGGTGCTCGGTGTCGCGCGCGACGACGCGGCAGAGCAGGTCGCTGGGCCCGCTCGTCGCGGTCGCCTCTAAGACTTCGGGCGCGCTTTCGAGTACCGAGATCGCCTCCTCGAGCCGGCCCTGGGCGATCTGCAGGAACACGAACGCGAGGACGGGATAGCCGAGCCGCGCCGGCTCGATCTCCGGGCCGAAGCCCGTGACTACGCCGCGCTCCTCGAGCTTTGCCAGCCGAGCTTGAACCGTTCCCCGCGCAACTCCGAGCCGGCGCGAGACCTCCATCAGGCCGATGCGCGGTTCGCGACGCAGGAGGTCGATCAGGCGTGCGTCCAGCTCGTCGATGGAACTGGTCAAAGTGCACAGAGGATAGCCCTAAGCGCTGGGCAGGACTGGACAAATTGATCGACTTTGCTGGTCGCTCTTGGCAACGGCTTCGCCCGGTGGTGTCCTTTGAGCATGTTCGAGGAGGCTCAGCTCTACTCGCCGGTCACGCAGCACGAGGACGGCAAGGTGGAGGTGCACCTCGGCAAGGACCACCCGGGGTTCAACGACGCCGAGTACCGCGACCGCCGCAACGCGATCGCCGCGAGCGCGATGGCGTGGTCCCCGGGCGCGCCGATGCCGCAGATCGCATACACCGAGCGCGAGCACGAGATCTGGCGCATCGTGTCGCGAGAGCTGCGCGCCAAGCACGAGCGCTACGCGTGTGCGGAGTACCTGGAGGCCAAGGCCGCGGTCGGTCTACCGGAGGACCGAGTTCCACAGCTGGACGAGGTGACCGACCGCGTGCGTCCGTTGACAGGCTGGGAGTACTGGCCCGCGCCGGGCCTCGTCGAGCTGCGCGAGTTCTACTCGTCGCTCGCGGACCGCGTGTTCCACTCGACGCAGTACGTGCGCCACCCGTCGGAGCCGCTGTACACGCCCGAGCCGGACATCATCCACGAGGTCATCGGGCACGGGAACATGCTCGGGTCGGCGCGGTTCGCGGAGATCAAGCGCCTCGCGGGCGACGCCGCGCGCCGCGTCGAGACCGACGAGGCGCTGCAGTTCATCGCCGACGTCTTCTGGTTCACGCTCGAGTTCGGCGTCCTCAAGGAGGGCGGCGAGCTGAAGGCCTACGGCGCCGGGATCCTCTCCAGCTACGGCGAGATCGAGGAGTTCGGCCACATGGAGATCCGCCCGTTCGACTTCGCGGAGATGGGGACGATCGAGTACGACATCACGAAGTACCAGCCGGTCCTCTACTGCGCCGAGTCGATGGACCACCTGGAGAGCGCCGTCAGCGAGTTCTTCGCGACGGCCGACGACGACACCCCCGCACGTCTCAAGGCGACGCCGGCAGGCGCCTAAGCCCGGAGGAGGAGCAACACGAACGGGGCCGGCAGCGTGCAGCCGGCCCCGGTCGTGTACCGGTCGCCGGAGGTACCCGGGGTGGGACTCGAACCCACATGTCCCGAAGGACACGGCCTTTTGAGGGCCGCGCGTCTGACCAATTTCGCCACCCGGGCCGGGCGGCCTTGAGTGTAGATCGCTAGGCGCCCTGTGGCGCGGGCGTCCGCGTGCCGTCCTTGGTGGTCGACGAGCCGTCCGGGTGGCGCTCGACCTCGACGTTCCAGGCCTGCTGGAAGCCGCGCATCGAGAACGCGATCAGCAGCGCCTGCACGGGGATGATGATCGCGGTGATCAGGCCGAGGATGTCCTCGTTGAGCGTCGGGTCCGTGAACCCTTCCTTGTCGCGGTCGAACCACTCGGGTGCGGCGACAGCGGCGAAGATCAGCATGATGATCGCGAGCGCCGCGGCCACCGGCAGCACGCCGCGGTTCCAGCGCGCGACGTAGTACGCCATCACGATGTAGATGATCATGTAGGCGACCTGCACGATCTTCGCGCCCTCGAGGACGTCCCAGCCGCCGATGGTCACGATCAGCATCAGCCCGACGCTGGCGAGGAGCAGCAGGATCACCGTCGCCTTCGTCGCCTTGCTCGACGCCTTGTCGCGATTCGGGTGCTCGATGATCACGTCGTCTTGATCGGCCATCGCGAGGGGCAATCTACAATCAGTGACGGCTCCGTGCAGCACTTCGCTGAACGCGGCGAGCGGGCGTGGCGGAACTGGTAGACGCGCGAGGCTTAGGACCTCGTGGCCGGAAGGTCGTGGGGGTTCGAGTCCCTCCGCCCGCACTCGTCTTATCCTGAGCGGCGATCGCTCCCCGGGGGAGTGAGTTAATGGCTATGCGCGCGGTCTCCAAAACCGTGAATCCGGGTTCGAGTCCCGGCTCCCCCGCTGCTCAGCCGTGCGCGGGCTCCAGACACGTGCGGCGCACGAGCTCGACGGTCGCCGGCAGGTCCGCGAGCGTCAAGCGGCGGTAGACGTTCCACACCGGGACCGTCGCGGCCAGCGTGGCCACGCCGTGAAAGCAGCGCGCCCGGTCGGCATCGTCCGGGAGTCTGGAGCTCAGCGCGATGAGGTCCGGCAGCGCGGCGGTGGACTCGACCAGCTCCATCCGCGGTGGGCCATCGTGCTCACGCAGGAGGACGACGGCGCGCAGGGGTACCGGCGACCCGTCTCCGCGCGCGTCCTCGTCGATCGCCATGAAGACGCGCTCGTCGTCCTCGCCGACGGCGCGCGCGCGCGGCAGCTCGAGCCCGGCGACAACGTCATGCCGCACGCGCAGCACGGCCGGGCCCGGCAGCACACACGGCTCATCGCCGAGGCGGCAGCACGAGAGGTCCTCGGCCAACAGGCGCGCGCCCGCGCGCACGAAGCCGGCCGCCATCGTCGTCTTGCCGAAACGGCCCGGAGCACCCATCACGACGGCGCCGTCCTGGGTGGCGACCGCCGCGCCGTGCAGGGCGTGGTCGCCGCGGGCGATGAAGCACAGCGCCGAGGGCAGGCCCCACAGCCGCATCTCGCGGACGGGCCCCGACGCGGTCGCCGGCACCCGGATCGCGGCGCCTGCGCGATCGACGTCGTACCAGCCCACGCCGTCGAACCACACGCCGAGCCGGTCGCCGTGGTCGTGGACGCGGATGAACGGGCGCCCATCACGATGGCGCTCGAGAAGGCGTCGGCCACCCTCGAGCGCCGACGTGTCGCCCTCCGTGACGGTCAGGTCCGTGCGGCTTTGGCCCTGCCGGGTGAAGTCGAGCGCGACCTCAGAGCGGACGCCGTAGCCGAAGCAGGTGCCCGCAGGCCGGAGCGCTGCCATCGACGGACGACTATAGATCGGGGTGCGCTTCAAAGTTGACCTGGATTCGGTAGATCGCTACGGTCCCCGAAACCTGCGCCTGCCGGAGGCGCAGATTTATTTCCGCAGGGGGAGATTTGATGGACAAGCAGGCTCAGGCCGGCGCTTACGAGCGCCCTGTGATCAACGACTTCGGGTCGCTCTGGGACAACACGTTCCTGAACCCCGGTGGCCACCTCAAGCTCAACGGCAGCGAACTTCGACGCTCACACGGAGCTCGCCGGTCAGGACGGCAGCTGAGGTCCGCCGCCCGGGACGACCGGGCGGTAGAAGCAGTTGGGAGGACTCGCAGCCGCATTCGTCCCGGAGGGCCGGCTCTCCGGACGCGGCTGCACGACGCATGCTTGCCGCGGCGCCGCACCGCGGCCCGCGGCACGAGGTCATCACGGTCGGCGCGTGCGCGCTGGGCGTACAGGACGAGGCGAACGGGTTCGACGCCGGTATCGCGGCCGGTGACGGTTTCGGCGTCGCCTACTGCGGCGTAATCGACAACGTCGACGAGCTGCGCCGCGAGTTCGCACCGGATGCCGATCCGGCCGATCCTGCCGTCGTGCTGCTGGCCGCCGCGCGTGCGCTGCGCGAGGACGTTCCGCTGCGCCTGCGCGGCACCTACGCGGTCGCCTTCACCGACGGCCGCCGTCTCTGGTGTTTCCGCGACCACGTCGGCTACAAGAGCGTTTACCACCGCCACGACGCAGCGCGGCGCCTACGTGGCCAGCGAAGCCAAGCAGGTTGTCGCCGGCGCTGCAGTATCGCGCTCGAGCCCGACCTCGCCGTTATCGAGCGCGCTTACTTCCGCGACACCGGCGGTCACCTGCCCGCCGCGCTGCGCGGAGTCGACCGCGTCAGGCTCGCGTCACTGCTGATCACGGACGGGCGGTCGCACAGTGAGAGCCAGGTACTGGCATCCCGAGCGGATGCTGGAGACGGCGCGCCTGACCCCGGACGAGATTCAGGAGCGCTTCGACGAGCTGATGATCCAGGCCGCGACGCGCATGGTCGCCGGCGACGACGTCGTGCTGCTCAGCGGAGGCGTCGACTCGCCCGCGGTCGCTGCGTACGCCGCCGACGCCGCATCGCGCGCTTAGCGGCAGACCGCTGAAGGCGTTCAGCTACGTCTATCCCCGCTTCGCATCGGTGGACGAGCGCCGCTACACGGAGGAGGTCGCGGACTACCTCGGTCTCGAGCTGCATCTTGCCGAGCCGTCGGCCAAGCCCCTCGACGGCATGGCTGAGTGGGCTCGGCTGACCGACGGGCCGATTCCGGTGACGGCGCTGCCGCTCTATGCGGAGTCCTACGGCCGCGTCCGCGACGCTGGGCGGGCGAACGGTCCTCACGGGCGAGCTGGCCGAGTTCCTCATGGCATTCAACGACTATCTGCTGCCGTATCTCGTGACGCGCGGGCGTGTCGGCGCGCTCGCCGCGCACCTGGGCGCGCAGCGGCGCGAGGGCGCGCGGATCCGGCAGCTCGGCCGCGAGCTCGTCGCGCCGCTGTCCCGGCACGAGTGTCGATCGCACGCGCCCGCGCGGACCATTCCGGAGTGCCCTCGTGGCTGGACCAGTCGCGCGGTCAACGAGCCGGTGGCCAAGCTTCCGTGCGCTGGATCGGCGGGCGCTGGGCCGCACTGCAGTTGGCGAGCTTCGCCGGCACGAGTCCGTCGATGGCGGCTGAGGAGATCTGCCAGCAGGTTTGCGGCGTGCGTGCGCGGCGGCCGTGGACCGACGTCGACCTGTGGGAGTTCTTCCTCAGCCTGCCCGCCGAGGTCAAGCATCCGCACGGACCGCGCAAGGCCCTGGTCCAACAGCTTCTGCGCGGGCGTGTGCCCGACAGCATCCTGGATCGGCGCGACAAGACCCTCTTCAATGAGTCGGTGCTCAAGACGCTCGACTACGAGACGCTCGGGAACTTGCTGTCGATGGGTGACCATCGCGTTCCGGGCGTCGACTACGAGGCGCTGAAACGCCGCATCGCGGCCCGTGATTTCTCGGTGGTCGACTTCGTCTGGGCCAAGGATCTGGCCAGCGTGCACGCGTTCCTGTCGCTGTTCTGAGCTGACAGGTCGTCATCCAAGTTCCTGATCTTCGTGTGACCAGGGGTTTTTCGGGAAAGGCCGCAATATGCGGGTAGGGCTCGTGCTCGGAGCCGGCGGCGTTGTAGGCGCCTCCTGGCTGATCGGCGCGCTCGAGGCGCTCGAGGCGGACACGGGCTGGGAGTGCCGCGAGGCCGACCACATCGTCGGGACCTCCGCCGGGGCCGTGGTCGGCGCGCTGGTCGCCGACGGGATCCCGCCTGCGTATCTCAGCGCGTATGCCGGCGGCCGCACGCTCGACTCGCTCGCCGACGCCGACCAGCGCGCGCAGGCCCTGATGGAGCGCTTCGGCGACGCTCCCGACTTCGAGGACATCAGCGCGCGGCTGCAGGGCGACCGCTATCGCCTGCATCCGGCACTGCCGCCGCTCGGCCCCGGCTCGTGGCGCATGGCGCTGCGCACACTGCGCTCGCCGCTGAGCCATCCGCCCGGCGCGCTGCTCGCGGGCTGGCTGCCGCGCGGCTTCATCTCGACCGCGCCGATCGGCGAGCTGATGGATCGCTTCGTCGCAGGCGACTGGCCCGACCATCCGAGCTACTGGGCCGCCACCTGCGACTACAACGACGGCAAGCGAGTCGTGTTCGGCCGCGACGATTCACCGTCCGCGACCGTCGCCGAGGCGGTCGCCGCGTCGTGCGCGATCCCCGGCTTCTACCACCCGGTCCGCATCGGGGGCCGGCGCTACGTCGACGGCGGCGTCTGCTCGTTCTCCAACGCCGACCTGCTGCGCGGCCGCGAGCTGGACCTCGTGATCGTGCTCAACCCGTCGTCGTCGCTTTCGGTGGCGGCGGGGGTGTCGCCTGCAGAGCGGATCGCGGGCCTTGTGCGCGGCCTGTCGCGCCGCAGGCTCGGGGAAGAGGTGCGCAAGCTGCGCGCCCAGGGCACCGACGTGGTTGTCCTGCAGCCGTCCGCGGACGACGTCGCCACGATGGGCGTCAACTTCATGGCACGCGGCCGCCGCGCCGAGGTGATGGAAGCCGCGTACCGCAGCACGGCGCTCGCGCTGCGCGGGCTCCGGGGGACCGACGCCGTGCTTCCGGGGCGCGCTACTCGGCCAGCCCCGGCACGAGCGGCACGAAGCGCACGGGCTCGAGGCCGCGGCGCACGAACCGGTCGCCGGCGCGCCGCGTGAGCACAAGGCGCTGATCGGCGCCCGCAATGGGGGCGACGAGGCGACCGCCGTCGACCAGCTGCCGCTCGAGTGTCGCCAGCGCCGCGGGCGGCGCCGCGGCGGCGACGTTGATCGCGTCGAACGGCGCATGCTCCGGCAGGCCGCCGAAGGCGTCACCGACGACCACGTCGGCGTGGTCGATGCCGGCGGCTTCGAAGTTGCGCCGCGCCAGCTCCGCGAGCGCGGCGTCGCGCTCGATGCCGTGCACGTGACGCGCGAGGCGCGAGATCACCGCCGCGTGCCAGCCGGAACCGGTCCCGACGTCGAGCACCAGGTCCGTCGGCTCCAGCTCGAGCAGATCGACCATGCGAGCGACGACCAGCGGCTGCGAGATCGTCTGGCCGCCGCCGATCGGCTGCGGCTCGTTGTCGTAGGCGCGCCGGCGCAGGTCGGGCGGGACGAAGAGCTCGCGCGGCGTCGCGGCGATCGCGTCGAGCACGCGCGGGTTGGCGATCGCCGGGCGCAGCTCTGCCAGCAGTCGCGCCGCTGCCCTCTCTCGCCGGTCGGTCATCCCACCACTCCGCTCCGGCCGCACAGTACCGTCCGCCTCCGTGGAATCACGGATCTTCCGGGCCGGGTTGCTGGACGGGCGCGTGGCGCTCGTCACCGGCGGCGGCACGAACCTCGGCAAGCACGCCGCCGCCGAGCTGGCGGCGTGCGGTGCGCAGGTGCTTATCGCCGGCCGCCGCGAGGACGTCCTCCAGGAGGCCGCTGCGGAGATCGGCTGCGACTGGGCGGCGGGCGACATCCGCGAGCCAGGCGACGCGCGCCGGCTCGTCGACGCGGCGATCTCGCGGCACGGGCGCCTCGACGTGCTGGTCAACAACGCCGGCGGGCAGTACTTCGTGCCGGCGGAGGCGATCGCGGCGAAGGGCTGGCGCGCCGTGATGCGGCTCAACGTCGAGGGGACGATGACGATGACGGCCGCGGCGGCGGACACGCTCGCCGCCGACGGCGGCGGCTGCGTCGTCAACGTGACCGTGTCGCCGCACCACGGCATGCCGGCGATGGCGCACACCGGCGCGGCGCGCGCGGCGGTCGAGGAGCTCACGCGGCAGTGGGCCAGCGACTGGGCTGACCGTGACATTGCGGTGATCGCGGCGGCGATCGGCCGCTTCGACACCGAGTCGCTGCGCAAGTACCCCGAGGCCGTCTGGCGCGGGGCGGCGCGCAGCGTCCCGCTGCAGCGGCTGGGGCGGATGGAGGAGTTCGGGTGGCTTGTCGCGCTACTCGCGTCACCGCTCGGGCGCGCGCTGAGCGGCAGCGTCGTGACGCTCGACGGCGCGTGCGACAACTGGTGGGGCGCATGGCCGCCGCCGACGCTGACGGCGGATACGGGATCGGTGCCGACGGAGGAGCGCCGGCCGCGCGCCGCCGGCGGCTGACGGCAAGCGGGCGACGGGGGTCGAACCCGCGACCTCCAGCTTGGAAGGCTGGCGCTCTACCAACTGAGCTACACCCGCACACGCCTAATCGTAGCCGTGGCTGCGCTACGCTCAGATCGACCACGGGGAGTGGCGCAGTCTGGTAGCGCACCCGGCTGGGGGCCGGGCGGTCGCAGGTTCAAATCCTGTCTCCCCGATTGACGCCGACGGATCCTCCGCTTCCCGAGCACGCCGAGCGCAATCGCGCCGCATGGAACGCAGCGGCGGCGGAGTACGCCGAGGAGGGCCAGCGCAACTGGGAGGCGGACGCCGCGCCGTGGGGGATCTGGCACATCCCGGAGGACGAGTTGCGCGTGCTGGACGACGTCGCGGGCCTCGACGTCGTCGAGCTGGGCTGCGGGACCGCGTACTGGTCCGCGTGGCTCGCGCGGCGCGGCGCGCGGCCGACGGGCGTCGACCTGTCCGAAGCGCAGCTCGCGACCGCCACGGAACTGCGGGCGGAGCACGGGCTCGAGTTCCCGCTGCTGCACGCGAGCGCGGAGGACGTGCCGCTGCCGGATGAGTGCTGCGACCTCGTGCTGTCGGAGTACGGCGCGAGCCTTTGGTGCGAGCCGTCCGCGTGGGTCGCCGAGGCCGCGCGTCTGCTGCGGCCAGGCGGACGCCTCGTGTTCCTGACGAACTCATTGCTGATCACGCTTTGCGCGCCGGAGTCGGGTGCCGCAACCGAGCGACTCCAGCGGGGGCAGCGTGTGATCCACCGGCTCGAGTGGCCGGGGGAGGAGGGCGTCGAGTTCCATCTCGCCCATGGGGAGTGGATCGCGCTGCTGCGCGCGCACGGGTTCGCGATTGAGGCGCTGCACGAGCTCTTTGCGCCGGCCGGAGCGGAGCAGACCCGGTTTGACTGGGTGACGCCCGCATGGGCGAGCCGCTGGCCGTACGAGGAGATCTGGGTCGCGCGGCTGCAGCGCTGACCGCTGCACAACCAGAAAGGCCGCCTCGGGGCGGCCTTTCATGCGGCTGAGAGGACTCGAACCTCCACGGGCGTTAGCCCACGGCGACCTGAACGCCGCGCGTCTGCCAATTCCGCCACAGCCGCAGGCGGCGCTGAGTCTAGCGCCGGTCCGCGGGTCGAAATGCCCAACCTTGAGGCGCGCGCCGTGACCCGAAGGCGGGCGGCTCGCTTGCTACCCTCAGCGCCCTCTAGCCGCCATCGTCTAGGGGACTAGGACGCCGCCCTCTCACGGCGGAAACCGGGGTTCGAATCCCCGTGGCGGTACTCGGAAAGCCCGCATGGACAGCGGGCTTTCGTCGTTC
>CAWHTH010000001.1:0-366105 GCA_963832195.1 uncultured Conexibacteraceae bacterium | reverse complement strand
CGGAATGCAGGCAATTCCTACAACAGGATTGGCGCAGGGAATTCAATTCCTGGAAAAAATAAATTCGTCAAGTTAAAAAAAGGCAGCAATGGGAATTGCCGGTCGTGATTTGTTCATTGGGTGATGCCAGTATCACAGAAGGCGAAGTAAGTGAAGCTTTTCAGTTTGCTGTATTAAAACAATTACCTGTTATTTACCTGGTACAGGATAATAACTGGGGTATCAGTGTGACGGCAGAAGAAGCAAGGGCTATGAATGCTTTTGAATTTGCCGCAGGATTTAAAGGAATGAACCGGATACAGGTTGATGGCAGCGATTTTGAAGCATCTTATGATGTAATGAAATATGTTTGTGATTTCGTTACGAAAGGAAAGAAAACCCTACCTGGTTCATGCACAGGTTCCTTTGTTGGGTCATCATACAAGCGGGGTAAGAAAAGAATTTTACCGAACCGATGAAGATTGGGCCAAACATTTGCAACATGATCCTAATCCAAAACTTCGAAAAAATTATTGGAAAGAGGAGTGAGTGAAGATGAGATTACTACAAATAGAAAAAGAAGCGGCAGCATCAGTTGCAAGCGATTTTGCAAAAGCCGTTGCATGCTCCCGAACCCGATCCAGCAACAGTAGATGATCATGTATTTGCTCCTACACCGGTTACAGAAGAAAAAGGAGAAAGAAATCCTGAAGGCGCAGAAAAAGTTATTATGGTAGATGCGGCTTTGTTTGCGATCCGTGAATTGATGGAAGATCATCCGGAAGCAGTATTGTATGGACAGGATGTTGGAAGAAGACTTGGGCGGTGTATTTCGTGAAGCAGCTACACTGGCCGAACAGTTTGGCGATCACCGGGTATTTAATACGGCGATACAGGAAGCATATATTGTTGGATCCACTGTGGGTATGAGTGCAGTTGGATTAAAACCTATTGTGGAAGTTCAGTTTGGCGATTATATCTATCCCGGGTTTAATCAACTGGTAACCGAAATTTCGAAAAGTCTGTTATCTGAGTTGCGGTAAATTTCCGGTATCAATGATCCTGCGTGTGCCGGTCGGCGCCTATGGCGGCGGCGGACCTTATCATAGCGGCTGTGTTGAAACAACCCTGCTTTCCATAAAGGAATTAAAGTGTTTATCCATCCAATGCTGCGGATATGAAAGGATTGATGAAAGCGGCTTTTTATGATCCCAATCCGGTAGTGATGCTTGAGCATAAAGGATTTACTGGAGCAAAGTGCCGGGAACAGAAGATGCAAAAACACCTGAGCCTTCAAGGGATTATATTATTCCGTTTGGTAAAGCAAATATTGTTCTGCAGGCAGATGCAAGAATGCAATGAATAATGGAGAAAGTTGTGTGGTCATTACCTATGGCATGGGTGTGTATTGGGCAAAAGCAGCTGCAAAGAAATTTAAGCAGCAAGTTGAGATCGATTGATCTGCGAACTTTATATCCATTGGATGAAGAATTGATTTTTGAAAGAGTAAAGCTTCATGGAAAATGTCTTGTGCTGACCGAAGAGCAACAAAATAATTCTTTTGCCGAAGCATTGGCAGGAAGAATTTCGAAAAATTGTTTTCAATCCCTTGATGCACCTGTTGAAGTGTTGGGAGCATTGAATGTGCCGGCTATTCCTATGAATATGGGATTGGAAAAAGCGGTGTTGCCGGATGCGAAAAGGTGGCGCAACGGCTTCAATATTTGCTCACTTCATAGCTTTAAAAAGGCATAAATCTGTTATCTTTGCCGCCCACAATTGGCAGGATGACCCCTTCTGGCTCCAGGGCGTCCCGAACGGGATCATGGGCGAGCCCAAGGTCGACAGCGTTAGGTCGCCGCGAACACGTTGTGACCGCCTCGCGACTGGCCGGTCCCGGGCTCGGCCGACGACGAACGTGTTCCTGCGCGGCACCGCCGCCGGCAGCCGCCGGCAACCTCGCGCTCGAGCTCGGGCGGGGGCAACCGACACGCTGCGTGGACCGACCAGGCCACCAGAACGAGAACACGACGATGACGATCCGCCGGGCTCGCAGACGAGCCGGCTCGTGTCCCTCTCGCCCGTGCTGACCCACGGACCTTGCGCCTCTCCGGCACGCCGGTCATCGACATCGCAGGCGTCGCTCAGCCCGCAGACGAACCTCGGCGCGCTGCTCGTCGACTACGGCCCGAGCACGCAGGTGTCGCGGACGAGCGACGGCATCGTCGACGCCCCGCCCAGTGCCGGCGACTGCGGAGAGCTGGGGTGAGTCGAGCGCGAACGACGACGCCTGCTACAGCGAGGTCTCGATGCTCACGACCAACGCCACGCAGTGGCGCGTGCCGAAGGGCGTCCTGGACTCCTCGAACCGCGAGTCGCTGTTCGCGGACGCTGGCGACGATCGGGACGAAGTACCGCTTCACGTGGCCGACGCTCCCGCCGACCGTGTTCACCGCCGGCCACCAGATCGGGATCGTCCTGGTCGCCAACTACTCGAGCTCAGCTCGGTCAACGGCACCACGGGCGCGAGTCACGCTCGACAGAAGGCGAGCAAGGTGACGCCTGCCGATCGTCGGCGGCTACGCGGCCGGGTCGCCTCCGGCGCGTTCGCGCCGAGACCGTGGCACCGGTGTTGGCGGCATGCCGGCCGACATCGCGGTCGAGACCGACGAGCCCCGCGCGCCTGCCGGTCTCCTACCCGCCGCCCGACGGCGACCGACAACGAGGACCCGAGCCCGGCCGTCGACCTGCACGCCGCCCTCGGGAGCGAGTTCGCGGTCGGCACCACGACGGTCACCTGTACGGCGACGGACGCCAACGGCAACACGTCGAGCGCCACGCTTCGCCGTCACGGTGCACGCTGATCGACGAGGACGACGGCGACGTCGGCGGCACCGTGCCGGCGACGCTGTCGCTCACGCTCGGCGGCCCGGCCGTTCGGCGCGTTCACCCCGGGCGTCGCCCGGAGTACACGGCGTCGACCACGGCGAACGTGATCTCGACGGCCGGCGACGCGACGCTTTCGGTCGCGGACCCGTCCTCGACCGCGACCGGCCGGCTGGTCAACGGGGCGTTCTCGCTCCCGCAGGCGCTGCAGGCCAAGCGCCACCCGGCGGCACGCGGCGGCGCTACGCGCCGGTCGGCGGCTCGGCCGCCCGACGCCGCTGCTCAGCTACACCGCCCGGGTCAGCAACAGCGCGGTGACGATCGGCTTCAAGCAGTCGATCGGCGCCAACGACCCGCTGCGCACCGGCACCTACACCAAGACCCTGACGTTCACGCTGTCGACGACGACACCGTAGCCGCTCGGCAGCGCGCTCGCTCAAGACAGCGGCCGGGATGTCGATGGCGTGCTGTATGGGCTCCCCGACCTTTCGGTCCGTCGACACGCGCGCTGGCGCTCGCCGCGCTGGCGCGGTCGCTCGACGACGTGACCGACCGGCTCGCGGCGGGGCGCTCGCTGGACGCCGCGGGTCTGGATCTCGTGGCGCTGCCGGCCGGTGACGACGTCGCGCAGGTCGTTGCCGCAGCCGACCGTCTGCTCGCAGCGGTTCAGCGCTCGCAGGCGTTCGAGGGGGCCGTGCACGAGCTGTTCGACGCGCTGTCGAGTCACCTGCGGCTCGACTATCTGAGCTGTGAGGCGCTGTATCGCGTGATCGACCACACGCGCGCGAGCGGCGGCGCGGTGGTGCTGGTCGGCGATGGTCCGCCCGATGTCGTCGCGAGCGTCGAGTTCGAGATCGAGGGCGAGCGGCTGGCCGCGGTGATGGCGAGCCTCCCGACGGCGCGGGACCGTCCGCAGCTCGAGCTGCCGCAGGACGGCGCGCCGATCGTGGCGGTGCCGTTCGACGGCGACTCCGGTCCGCTCGGAGCGATTCTTCTCTCCGGCGTCCAGATCGACAGCGAGATGCGCCGGCTGCTTTCGCTGCTGGCGCGCGCGCTCGGCTTCGCGGTGAGCAACGCGCTCGCGCACTCCGCGGCCGAGGTCCAAGCGGCCACCGACGCGCTCACCGGCTGCCTGAACCGGCGCGCCGGGCTCGAAGGGCTGGCGCAGATGACCCGCGTCGCGACGCACGGCGGCCCGGCGGTCGGCGTGATGATGCTCGACCTCGACCACTTCAAGACGATCAACGACCAGCACGGTCACCAGGTCGGCGACGATGTGCTGCGCGCGACGGGCGCGGCGATCGCGGCCGGGATGCGCGTCGGTGACATCGTGATGCGCTACGGCGGCGAGGAGTTCCTGATCGCGATCGCCGACGTGGACGAGCGCGCCGTGACCGCATCGGCGGAGCGCATCAGCGACCGCATCCGCGGTCTCAGCGTGCCCGACCGGAGCCGGCGGCACGGTGTCCGTGACGCCGAGCGTCGGGATCGCCCTGTCGACCTCGGCCGACAGCCTCGAATCGCTGATCGCGCGCGCTGACCGCGCGCTGTACGCCGCCAAGGCGGCCGGCCGCGATCGCGTCGTCGTCCAGCCACATGGTCGCCTACCAGGGCGACGTGCGGTTCGAGCACAAGGGCGGCGGGCTGGGACGGCTGCTGAAGAAGGCGGCCACCGGAGAATCGCTCAGGCTGATGCAGGCGTCGGGCTCCGGCGAGATGTTCCTCGCGAACCAGGCGATGCTCGTCCACGTGCTGCGCCTCACCAACGACGCGCTGACCGTCAACGGCTCCAACATCCTCGCGTTCGAGACGGCATCGACTGGGACGTCACGAACGTGAAAGGCGGCGTGCCGGGATGCTGGCCAGCGGCCTGTTCAACATCAACCTGCACGGGACGGGCCTGGTGCGCTCGTGTCCGACGGCGAGCCGCTGCGGCTCGACGTCTCCGAGGCTCCTACGTTCGCCGACCCGCAAGCGGCGATCGCCTGGTCGGGCGGCGTGACGACGAACCTGAAGACCGACATGCAGGCCAAGTCACTGATCGGCATGGGCTCCGGCGAGAGCTTCCAGCTCGGCTTCTCCGGCCAGGGCTGGGTGCCGACGGCGCTACCAGCGGTCCGGACGTAGCGTCGGGCCGACGATGTGGCTGTCGCCGTCGGTCGTGCTCGTGCGCGACGTCGTGGCTGAAGTGCGCGGCGTACCAGACGACGACGTTGGTGCCGACGATCGACTCGTGGTTGACGAAGCTGTCGATGTGCGCACGGGTGCCGGTCGCGACGGCGCTGTCGTCGAGCTGGCCGCTGCGGTAGCGCAGCGCCCAGAAGTCGCCGACCCCGTAGGCGTCGGCCTCGCCGTCGTTCGCTGCCCGGGACGAGGATGTAGCCCTCGTCGGTCGCCCGGTTGCGCACCCGCCAGCGGCGCTTGCGCCGGCGTTGCGCTTGCGCCGGATCTCGTGCTTGAGGGTGTGCCAGCTCGCGTCGTGGCCGGGCAGCGGCGGGTCGTTGTGCTCGAGCACGACGTCGTCGCCCGGCGCCGCCGATGTCGAAGTCCAGGCGCCAGTACGCGTGGTGGTGGTGGCGCTCGCAGACGCACGAGTTCTCGACGGCGCCGAAGCCGAAGCGGGCGCGGATCGTCCCGTCGGCGTGCAGCCGCCAGCGGCTCACGTAGCGGTACCAGCCGGCCTCCAGCTCGCTGACCAGCACGACCTCGTCGCCGTCGACGTAGACGGCGACGCCGCGGAAGTTGCCCGTGATCGTCACCGGTCTCGAGCACCGTGGTGGCGGGGTTCGGGCACAGCCGGAACCCCGGGGCGGGCGCCGCGCCCTGCGCCTGGAAGCGGCCCTCCTCGTTCTGCCAGTCGCGGAACGGGCCGCACGCGTCGTCGTCGTAGCGGACGTTGAGGATCGGGACGTGCGCGCGCCGCAGCACGCGCCGGCCGCGGTAGGACACGCCGCGCAGCTCGACGCCCGAGCCCTCCGAGCCCGACGACGCGGCCGGCCGCACCACGATCAGGCTCCACAGCGTCTCGCCGCCACGCGTGACGGTGACGCGCGCCGCGCCGGCGCCGACGTCGTCGTCGTCTGGCCGGCGTTCGGGAGGCCGCACACCCGGGGCGCCGCGCGCGATCGCGGCGGCGCCTTTCGTCGTAGCGCACGACCTCGCGCCGGCCGAGGCGGACGCCGACGATCTCGTGGCCGTCGCCGCCCTCGGCGGGCCGCAGGCCGACCGTCACCGTCCGCTCGACCGTCCCGTCCGGCCGCTCCTCGCCGGCGAGCGGCGGCATCGCCCGGTACGAGACCAGCCGGCCGTCGCGCAGCGCCGGCCCGAGCTCGGGATCGCTCGCTCACGACCGCAACGCGCCTCGTCGACTCCTCCGGCGCTCGGCAGCGGCTGGCGCGCGCTCGACGCCACCGTCGGCGTCGCCGTCGCCGTCGAGCGGCACGTCGAGCAGCAGCGCCCGCTCGGCGGCGTAGTCGTAGACCGTCGCGCGCACAGCGCTGCGCGGGCTCGGGCTCGGCGGGCGGGTCGAGCGGCTGGAGCGCGACGAGCCGTGCCTGCGAGCCGCCGAGCTCGGTCGCGCACGTCGGCGTGCTGGAGCGCCGCCCGCGCGGCCGCCTCGATGCGGTCGGGGTCCGGTCCCCACGGCTCGACCGTCACGTGCAGCTCGCCTGCCACGCAGACGATCCTCTGCCACGCCCACGGTCAGGTCAAGCTGCGTACCCTGGGCACATGGACCCAGAACACGCACGTGAGCTGCTGGCGCGCGAACGCGCCCGGATCGAGCGCACGCTCGCCGGCCAGGGTGAGGGTGAAGGCGCCGACGAGCCCTCCAACGTCGACCAGGATCCGACGGACACCGCGACCGAGCAGTTCGAAACCGAGATCGAGGAGGGCATCGCCGAGCACCTCCGGGACCAGCTCGAGGCGATCGAGCGCGCCGAGAAGCGGCTCGAGGAGGGCACGTACGGGCTGTCGATCGAGAGCGGCGAACCGATCCCCGACGCCCGCCTGGAGCTGATCCCGTGGGCCGAGCGGACCGCCGAGGAGCAGGAGCGCTGGGAGCGCGGAGGCTGACGCCTGCAAGGATGCGGGCATGGAACATCGCGCGCTCGGCGACTCGGAGCTGAAGGTCTCGGTGATCGCGCTCGGCTCGTGGCTGACCTACTCGGGCGGCGTCGGGCGCGAGCAGACGGAGGCGTGCACGCGCGCCGCGTTCGACGCCGGCATCACGTTCTTCGACACGGCCAACGTCTACGGCCGCGGCGCCGCCGAGAGCGCCTGGGGCGAGATCCTGAGCGGCTACCCGCGCGAGTCGTACACGCTCGCCACCAAGGTCTACTTCTCGATGGGCGGCCGCGACCGCGGCCTCTCGCGCGCGCAGATCCTCAAGCAGATCGACGGCTCGCTGGAGCGGCTGCAGACCGACTACGTCGACCTCTACCAGTGCCACCGCTACGACGACGACACGCCGCTCGAGGAGACGATGCAGGCGCTGACCGAGGTCGTCGAGGCCGGCAAGGCGCGCTGGATCGGGTTCAGCGAGTGGCCGCCGGAGAAGATCCAGGCGGCGCTCGACATGCCGGGCGTGGCGAAGTTCGTCTCCAGCCAGCCGCAGTACTCGGCGCTGTGGCGCGGGCCGGAGGCGGAGGTGATCCCGCTGTGCGAGCGCAACGGGATCTCGCAGGTCGTGTGGTCGCCGCTCGCGCAGGGCGTGCTGACCGGCAAGTACCGGGCGCGCGAGGCGCCGCCGGCGGACTCGCGCGCGCGGTCGAGCGAGATGAACCGCTTCATCAACCAGTGGCTGACGACCGCGATCCTGGAGGCCGTGCAGCGGCTGCGCCCGGTCGCCGACGAGGCCGGGCTGACGATGTCCCAGCTCGCGCTCGCCTGGATCCTGCGGCAGGAGAACGTCGCGGCGGCGATCATCGGCGCCAGCCGCCCCGAGCAGGTGCACGAGAACGTCAAGGCGGCCGGCGTGCAGCTGTCGGACGACACGCTGAGCGCGATCGACGAAGCGCTCGACCCGGTCGCGATCCGCTGATCAGAACAGCGGCGGCGTGGTGAGCAGCGGCTCGATGCGCCAGCCGCCGTCGGCGGCCGTGGTGGCGTGCCACAGCTCGTCGAAGCCCTCCTCGGGCGTCGGGCGCTGCAGCCGCCTGCGCGGTGCCGACGACGCGTGCCACCGGCACCCGCGCGCTCTCCGCGCGCGCCGCGTTGCGCGCGACCGCCTCGGCATCGCCGATCTCCACCAGGTAGCCGACGACGCGGAAGCCCGCGGCGCGCGCCGGCTCGACGTACCGCTGCCGGTCGGCCGGCGTCGGGTTCGTGTTGTCGACCACGAACGCCCGCCCGGCGGCAGGCACTCCTGCACGAGCTCGGCCTCGCGCTCGCGGCTGCGCAGCACGTCGAGGCTCACGCGCACGTGCGTGGCGGCGAACCGGTGCTCGTAGAGCGTCGTCTTCCCGCTCCCCTGGACCCCGCAGAGAATGACCGCCTCCATGCGTCAGAGGTAGTGCCGCGCGGCGGCGCCGACCATCGGCTCCTCGCGCAGGAAGGCGACGCACGCGGCCCGGCACGCGATCGGGCGGATCGCCGCCGCCCGCCTCGAGCACCTCGAACACCGTCCGTCGTCGCCGGCATCCGCGGCGAGCGTCGACATGCTCGACGGCCAGCGGGTGCTGAGCAGCGCGAGCTTGGCGATCTGCTCGAGCGTCGCCGCCGTCGCGAGCCCGCCGATCACGCGCTCGGTGTGGATCATCACCAGGAACCGGAAGACGTTGACGAAGCGCTTGATCTCGCGCGGGTTGGTCTCGAG
The DNA here is from genome assembly GCA_963832195.1 of uncultured Conexibacteraceae bacterium. GTDB lineage: Bacteria > Actinomycetota > Thermoleophilia > Solirubrobacterales > Solirubrobacteraceae > Baekduia. Next base: position 357,425 of record CAWHTH010000001.1, on the reverse strand, counting down.
GAAGCGCGCGCCGTAGGCGATCGCCTCGCGCACCTCGGGGTCGTCGATCGTGAGCCGCCGCTCGACGGTGCGCCGGACCGCCTCGACGGCGGCGGCGTCGTCCTCGGACACCGCCGCTGCCTGCCTGACCGCGCCCGACAGAACCTCGCCGCGCAGCGCCTCGTCGGCCGCCTGCACGGCCGCCTCGCTCGGCGCCTCCGCGACCGCCGGAGCCATGCCATAGCCGAACAGCGACTCCGCGAAGCCGGCCGCACGCTCGGGCTCGAGCGCCGGCAGCGTCAGCGGCAGCTGCACGATCTTCTCCAGGAACCGCCAGCCCGAGCTCGAACGCGTCGCCGTGCTGCTCGAGCCGCTGCGCGAGGTTCCCGTAGGCGGCCTCGACGTGGGCGGCCACCATGTCGGGCTCCATCGCGATCACGAAGATGCAGTTCGGGTACTGCCCGGCGAGGAACAGGTTGATCGCCTCGATCACCTGCACGACCGTGCCGGGCGAGCAGCGGTCGAGGTCGTCGACGAACACGATCAGCGGCCGCTGCGGCGTGGCGACGAGGTCGAGCACCCGCTGGAGGTCGGCCTGGAGCAGGTAGAAGACGCCGGTCCGGCTCCCGTAGTCGGGCGAGTTGATCATCTGCTCGGTCGGCGGGCGCGACGAGCTCGGCGAGCACGCCGCTCGGCGGCGCCGCGAGCACGCGGCGCAGCTGGGTCGCCGCCAGCACCGCGACGCCGCCGGGCCCGAGCGCGATCAGCCCCGCCCCCACGGCCGCGTCGACCGCGAGCAGGCCGAGCCCGGCGATCACCGCCAGCAGCCCGCCGAGCGCCCACGGCAGCACGCGCTCGAGCACGAGCGCGTAGATCCGCCGGCGGACCGCCTGCTCGTCGACGCGCCGCACGTTCAGCTCGAGCCAGAACCGCTCGCGCTCCGCGCGCGGCATCCGCTCGGTGACCTGGGTGATGATCTCGTGCGCCAGCCCGGCCCAGACCTGCTCGCCGGTCTGGTACATCCACGGGTTGAACCAGACGGTCGGCCGCCAGCGGCGCTCGTCCTCGTCGGCGGCGTCGGGCGTCGCCGTCAGGTCTCCGGCCGCCGGCCGCTCGTGCGAGCGGGCTCGCTCGAGCACCGTCCGGTTGGTCACCGCCGCCGGGCCGCGGCCGACCAGGTGCAGCCCGCGCAGCTCGGCGCGCGGGCTTGCCGGACGGCCACTCCAGCCGGTCGCGGATCATCCGCATCAGCGAGGTCTTGCCGGCGCCCCACGGCGCCTTGATGCCGATCGTCAGCGGCGGCCGCGTCTCGCTCGTGCTGGATCCCGCGCGCGATCGCCTCGGCGTAGGCGCCGTAGCCGACGGTGTCGACGACCGTCCACAGGTCGCTGCCGATCGACTGCGGGCCGTAGCCGCCCGGCGCCGGCTCCTCCTCGGCGACGTCCTGCCGCCCGCCGGCGCCGAGCGCGCCGCGCGCGGGGATCGGCAGCAGCACGTCCGAGGCGCCCTCGAGCAGCGTCGCGAGGTCGTCGACGCTCACGAGCGCGTGGCCGTTGTCGCCCCACTCCGGCCCCCAGGAGTTCTTGAACCGCACGAACCCGCGCACGCCGCCGAGCTCGAGGTCGAGGTCGACGCCGTTGAACAGGATCGCGTGGCCGCCGCCGTGGTCTCGCCCTCGACCCGGCAGACCATCTGGCCGTCGATCTCCTCCGGCGTATCGACATCGAGTCGCGCCAGGCCAGGCCGGCGACCACGGGGCCGCGTTCCAGCAGCGCGGACATGAGCGTCTCGATGTCCGGGCAGGAGAACGACTGCTCGATCATCGGGAATCCGGTGAGGGTGTCGCCGGCGAGGACGCGCTCTCCCGCCCACACCCACGAGCCGAGCGTCTGGTCGTTGGGATCGAGGCCGGCCTCCTCCTGGCTCGCGCCGTAGAGCTCGAGCGCGAAGTTGCGATGCCGCCGGGCGGTATCCGCAGCCCGCGATCCATGCACCAGTGCGCCCACACGAAGCCCACGACGCCGGCCGATTCGCCCTGGTTCAGCGGCAGGCCGGCGGAGTACCAGAACCGCTTGCGCCGCGTGCGCTCGGAGACCGCGTACTTCGACTCGCTCAGGTGCGGATACGTGGGCGTCGACTTCGTCGCCACGGAGCGACGCTACCACCAACCAGGGGTTTCCCCGATGCGCGCAACAACCCGCCCGCGGGAGCCTAGTTGCATGAACAAGCTCCCCCTCCTCAGGATCATGGCCGCCCTCACGGCGGCGCTGATCGGCTGCCTCGCCGCCGTCGCCTCGTCGGCGACCGCCTCCCCCCGCGTGACCGAGTACAAGCTCCCCGCGGAGTTCGCGCTGCCGAACGACCTCACGACCGGGCCTGACGGCGCCGTCTGGGTCACCGATTCAAGCCTCGGCCGGATCTGGCGGATCCCCTCGAAGGGCAAGATCCGCTCGTACGAGCTCGGCCAGCAGCCGGCCGGGATCGTCACCGCGCACGGCTCGATGTGGGTCGCCGACGCCGGCGGCGACGCGATCCACCGCGTCGAGACCGACGGCTCCTCGACCCGCTACCCGCTCGACACCGGCGCGTTCCCGATCGACATCACGGCCGGTCCCGACGGCGCCCTGTGGTTCACCGAGGGCCGCGGCGACGCGATCGGCCGGCTCGCGCTCGACGGCACGATCGACACGATCGACAGCCCGGTGGGGATGGCGATTAACATCGAGGACAACATGAAGAACACGAGCACCGCGTCCGACAGCGGTGTCGCGAACATGTGGTGGGCCCAGACGAGCATCGACAGGAACGCGATCGCGAGGCTCGACGCGGCGATGGCCTTGTAGCCGAAGATCGGTTTGCGCGCGAAGACCGGAAGCACCTCCGAGATCACGCCGAAGGCGGGCAGAATCATGATGTAGACCTCGGGGTGCCCGAAGAACCAGAACAGGTGCTGCCATAACAGCGCCGAGCCACCACACGCCGGGTCAAAGAAGCACGTCCCGAAATGCCGGTCGGTGAGCATCATCGTGACCGCGCCGGCGATCACGGGAAGCGTCAGCAGGATCATGATCGCCTGGGCGATCATCGACCAGCAGAACAGCGGCAGACGACTCCAGCCCATCCCCTTTGCGCGCATGTTCGCGATCGTCACCGTGATGTTCAGCGCACCGAGGATCGAGCTGATGCCTGTGAGGTGGATTAGAAAGATCCACGCGTCGGTGCCATTGCCGGGGATGTACGGCCCGGACGACAGCGGTGTGTAAGCCGTCCATCCGGCCTCGGGCGGGGTGAAGAACAGCGATGCGTAGAAGACGACTCCACCTGCGAGGTAGAGCCAGTAGGACAGCGCATTGAGCCGCGGGAACGCCATGTCGCGCGCCCCGATCTGCAGCGGGACGAGGTAGTTGGCCAACCCCGCCCATAGCGGCATCACGACGAGGAAGACCATCGTCGTGCCGTGCATCGTGAGCAGCTGGTTGTAGACCTGAGGCGTCAGCAGCGTGTTGTCTGCCATCGCGAGCTGGGTTCGCATCAGCAGCGCCTCGACCCCGCCGAGCACCATGAACGCCATCGCCGTCACCAGGTACATGACGCCCACGCGTTTGTGATCGGTTGTCGTGACCCAGCTCACCCAGCCAGGGCCTGGCTCGCGCGTGACACGATCGGCGACGATCTGCGGCAACGCCACAGCGCTGCGAGCGCCGGCTGTGATTTGCGTTGGGGTCATTGCGTTCCCCGGTCCTGCGCTGCGGTGGCGTTGGCGGCGTCGATCAGGCGCTTCTGACGAGCCACCCAGCGCGCGTAGGTGGCGGGCGACACGCCGCGCACCTGGGCGAGCATGTCGGCGTGGTTGCGCCCGCACAGCTCGGCGCACTGCCCGCGGTACAAGCCCGCCCGCTTGAGGCGAAACCAAGTGTGGTTGACGTAGCCGGGGACCGCGTCGAACTTGCCTCCGACCTTGGGAATCCACCACGAATGCGCAACGTCGACGGAGACGATGTCGAGCTTCACCGTCACGCCAACCGGCGCGACCATCTCCTCGTAGGAGTAGGCCCCGTTCGGGTACTTGAACATCCAGACGTACTGCCGTCCGATCACGTCGATGCGAAGCTCGCCTTCCCGGCCGTCGGGTATGCCCGCCGCCACAGCAGCGGCCCGCGACGTCGCGGACACTGGGCCGGGATGCTCGATCGCGCGCAGCTTCGTAAACGAGAACGCGGCAAGGACGACGACCAGCAGCGCGGCCGCGCCGGTCCAGGCAATCTCCAAGCGGGTGTTTCCCCGGATCTGGGCCGCCACCGGGCTGCGGGACTTCCGGTAGCGGACCAATGCGAACACCAGCGTTGCGGTGACGGCCACGAAGACGACCGCGGCAAGCACCAGCACGACCGTATATAGCGACGCGATGCGATCGGCGTTGGGAGAGCCGCCCCGCTCGGGAAGCAACGTGCCGGCCCGCGCGCTCGCAGGTCTGGTCGCCCCTACCACCGCGAGGATCGCGGTCAGCAGAAGCGCATGAACGCGCGGTCTTGATGTCTTATTCAGCCCGTCGCGAGGCGGCGTGTCGGGTTTCGGCGTATCCCGCACTATCCGAAGCGTGCGCGCTGGGACGGTCTCCGGCTATCGGTAGTCCACCCCATCTTTTCTAGTACCGGCTGCTCGCGCGGCAGCCACTCATGACAATGGGATCTTGACCGTGAGCCGTGTGCCGCCGCCCGGCTTCGACTTGATATCGAGGGATCCGTTCACCGATGTGGTCCGCTCGCGCATCCCGACAAGCCCGAACTGGCCACCGGGCACCTGCGCTTCGGAAAAACCGCGACCGTCGTCGTCAACAGTGAGAATCACAGATCTCTCTTCCCGCGCGAAGGCGATGTGCACGGTTTTCGCGTCGGCGTGCTTGACGACGTTCGTCAGGGCCTCTTGTGTGATCCGGAAGAGCGCAGTTTCGACTTTGGCCGGCAGTCGCCCAACGGCCACGCCGTCCAGCTTGAACTCCACCTTCGGTCCGCCCCGTTCCTCCAGAGCGCAACCCAAGTCTTTGAGAGCGGGGCCGAGACCGAACTCATCGAGTGCCGGTGGGCGAAGCTGAAACGCCAGCCGGGCGACGTTCTCCAGCGTGGTCCTCGCTGTTTCACGCACGGCCGCTGATGCTTGACGCGCCTCCGGGAGCGTCGCCGCTCGGTCGATCGCAGTGAGGCCGAGGAGGACGGCACTTAGCGCGGAGCCGGTCTCGTCGTGCAGCTCCCGCGCGACGCGGCTGCGCTCGGCCTCCTCGGCATCGAGAATCGCGTCGAGCGTTTCGCGCGCCACGCGTTCCGAGAGATGAACCGCAAGCGCGGCGCGAGTGCTGAACGCCTCCGCGAGGCGAAGGTCATCATCGGTGAAGCGCGGATCGGGACCATCCTTGTTGAAGGCGGAAATGACGCCGATGCCCTTCTGCTGAAAGACGAGAGGGATCATGAGCGCCGTTAGGCCGCCGGCTTTGCGGGCACTGACTTGATCGACCTCGGGATCCTCCAGAAGGGAATCGATGCGCTCGCTCCTGCCGCGCGCTAGGACCCGAGCGCCCTTGGATTCGGACGGAACGACATAGCCCAGGAGGTTGGCGACACCATCGCCGTCCGCCGCGACGACGCGAAGGCCGCCAGAGGGCGCGGGGACAGAGATGAGCACTCGGCGAGCGTGGATCAGCTCGCGAACGCGATTGGCGACGAGATTGAGGAGGCGGGACACGTCCCGCTCCTCGAGGACGCCGAGGGTGAGCTCGTTGAGTGCCTCGAGCTGACGAACCCAGTGGACGACTGCCTCGTGAATGCGCACCCTTTCGATCGTGATCGCCGTCTGGGCGGCCAGAAGCGTCACGATCTCCTCGTCTCCGACGGTGAACTGACCGCCCTCCTTTTTTGCGAGGTAGAGGTCTCCATATACGACGTCTCGCACGAAGATCGGGACACCCAGGAAGCTCCGCATCCGTGGATGCCCTGGCGGGAAGCCCGTGAAATGCGGGTCCTCTGTCACGTCAGCAAGGCGCAGCGGACGCCCATCCTGGAGCAGGATGCGCAGAACGCCGTGGCCGCCGGGCGGGTTTCCGATCTGGGCTCGGGTCTCCTCGTCGATTCCCGTCGTGATGAAGCGCTCCAGACGCGACCCCGTGCGGTCGAGCACGCCCAGCGCCGCCCAGCGCGCACCGACCAACCGTGCCGCAGTTTCCACAGTCTGCTGGAGGACCTCGTCTAGCGAGGTCTCCGAGCCGATCGCGACAATCGCTTCCGCGAGTTGTCGAACGCGCTGCTCTCCATCGGTGATCACGGGCATGGCGAGTGCCGGCTGACTCTCCCATATCGCGCAGGCAATGTCGCCCGGATACGCATTCGATCATGGTTCGACGAGGCCGTGGCGGATCGCGCCGCGGCGGCCGCACCGAGGATCAAGAGGCCTGGAGTACCGCTGAGATGTCGAGCGTCATTGCGACCTTGTCGCCGACGAGCACGTTGCCACTGCCGAGCGCCTGATTGAACCTCATGTCGAAGTCGCTGCGCTTGAGCGTGGCGAGGACCTGCAGGCCGACGCGCGTGTTGCCCCAAGGATCGGTGTCGGTGCCCTGGATCTGCACGTCGAGCTTGATCTCCCGGGCGATGCCGTGCATCGTCAGGTTACCGGTCACGCGCGAGGACTCGTCATTGATCGCCTCCACGTGCGTGGATTCGAACATGATCTCCGGGAACTGCTTGGCGTCGAAGAAGTCCGGTGAGCGCAAGTGGTCGTCCCGCTGGGCCTCATCTGTATCGATCGACGCCACCTTGACGGTCCCGCGCGCTCGGCAATCGGCAAGGCACGCTTCCATCTCGAGCGTGCCCTCGAATTCGGTGAACTTGCCGCGCACGTTCGCGATGCCCATGTGCTTGACCGAGAACCCGATGGTCGAGTGCGCCGGATCTACTGTCCATGTGCCGGTCGGGATCACCGGGCTAGTGCGCGCTGCCGTTCCCGTCGCCATCGCAACCTCCCATCAATCGCTTGTTGGGCCTAATCCAATCTACGCTTGCCGCGCTGCACCGGCAACACCACGGGCTCTTGGCAAGGGCTTGTCCCGGCAGCGGCAGCCGCCCCTACGACGCCGACAGGTCCGCGGGTACTTCGCCGCCGTGGGCCGCGCTCCACCACCCGAGTACTGTCGAGTCGAAGCCAAATAGGACCGCACGGAGATGGAAAGGCCCCAGGACCAACTGCCGCGCCCGAATGACCCGATGCGCGGGCATCCGTCGAGCTGCTTGCCCGCGGCCGAGGATCTGGCGGTCATAGACGCAGCGCCGCGAGAAATCGACCCGCGTGCGGATGTCGGGCACGTCAACCTGACCGTGACCGATCTCCGGCGGTCGGTGGGCTTCTATCGCGATGTCCTCGGCCTGCGCGTCACGCAAAAGGACGAGCAGTCCGCGTTCCTCGCGGCCGGGGGCTACCACCACCATGTCGCGCTGAACACGTGGCAGGGCAAGGCACATGCACCGGCGCCGGGCAGCGCCGGCCTGCATCATTTCGCCATTCGGGTTCCTGACAGAATCGCCCTCGCGCAGGCGGTTGTCCGGCTGGTCCGTGCGGGCCATCCGCTGCTCGGCGCGACGGATCACGGCGTCAACCTTGCGGTGTACTCGCGCGACCCGGACGGAAACGGGATCGAGCTGACGCTCGACAAGCCGAGCGACGAGTGGCCGCGCTCGGCCGAGGATGTTATCGCGATGCGCGTCGATCCACTCGATCTTCAGGCGCTCGTCCTCGAGGCGTTGGCCGCGCCGCCGACTAGTTGAAGGATCATGACGCTGTTGCGTGGCTTCGAGAGGTTGCCGTTGTTCTGGCGTGTGTTCCTTGTCAATGCCGCTGTCCTCGTCGTGGCAACGCTTGTGCTTGCCCTCGCACCGGTGAGGGTGTCGGTGCCGATCACGTTCGGCGAGCTCGTGGTGCTGCTCGGCGGCCTGCTGGGCATGCTGATGCTGAACGTCGTGTTTCTGCGACGCATGCTGCGGCCGCTGCGCGCGCTGACCGACGCCATGGCTCAGGTCGACCTGCTCGCCCCCGGCCGGCGAGTCGAGGTCGGTGACGCCGGCCGCGACACGCGGCGCCTGGCGGCTTCGTTCAACGCGATGCTTGAGCGGCTCGAGACCGAGCGTTGGGAGAGCGCCGAGATGGCGCTGACAGTTCAGGAGGGCGAGCGCCAACGGATCGCTCGCGAGCTGCACGACGAGGTCGGCCAGACGCTGACCGCGATGCTCCTGCAGATCCAGAGCTTCTACGCGGACGCTCCGCCAGAGCTGCGCGGCCGGCTCAATGAGCTGCGCGAGACGGCCCGTAGCGGCGCGGAGGACGTGCGCAGGATCGCACAGCGCCTACGGCCTGAGGCGCTCGAGGAACTCGGGTTGCACAGCGCGCTCGTGGTCCTGTGCGACCTGTTCGCCGAGCAGACTGGCGTGTCCATCACGCGCCACATCGCCCACGGCCTCGTACTGCGCGAGCAAGACGAGCTCGTGGTCTACCGGGTCGCCCAAGAGGCGCTGACCAATATCGCGCGGCATGCACAGGCGTCGCGGACCGAGCTCGAGCTCGCCCTCGACGGCAATGGCGGGGTGGTTCTGCGGGTACTGGACGACGGTCGCGGATTCGACGTCGCGGGACACTCAGCTTCCTACGGCGTCCTGGGCATGCGCGAGCGCGCGCTGCTGATCGGTGCGAGCATCCGGATCAAGTCGGCGCCAGCGAGCGGTACTGAGGTCCTGCTGACTGTGCCGCGAAAGGACAACGATTGATGCCCGTCCCGTTGGTCACGAACGTGCTGCTCGCCGACGATCACCCGCTGTTCCGTCAGGGTCTGCGTCAGGTACTGGCCCGGGAGCCGGACCTGCGCGTGGTGGCCGAAGCCTCCGACGGAACCGAAGCGGTCGAGCGGGCGCTGGCGGCCGACGCCGATGTACAGCTCGTGCTGCTCGACGTGAGCATGCCCCGGATGACCGGCCTGCAGGCCGCCCGGGAGATCACGCGGCGCAACCCGGAGATCCGCGTTCTGATGCTGTCGATGCACGACAACGAGCGTTACTTCTTCGAGGCGCTCGAGGCGGGTGCCTCCGGGTACGTGCTCAAGACCGCCGCCGATCGCGACGTCGTCGACGCGTGCCGGGCAGCGATGCGTGGACAGCCGTTTCTCTATCCCGGTGCCGTGCGCGCTCTCGTGCGCGACTACCTCGAACGTGCACGGCGCGGCGAGACACTCGCATCGCAGGACCCGCTCACGCCGCGCGAGTTGGAGATCGTCAAGCTGATCGCCGAGGCGCACACCAACGATGAAATCGCCGACCTACTGGTGATCAGCAAGAAGACGGTCGAGCGCCACCGCGCAAACATGCTCGAGAAGCTCGGGATGACCGACCGCGTCGAACTGACCCGGTACGCCATCCGCCGGGGCCTGATCGAGCCTTAACCGCTGCCGGCCGAGGCGTCGGCGGCCAGCGCGAAGCTCGCCGACTTCTCGGCTGCGGTCCGGCTGCTGCCGAGATCGGGTTAGGACCCCATCGCCCGGGGTGGGAGCGTCCGGGACCCTCGATTCATGCCATCGACCCCGCGTCCCGCCACTTTGGTGTGCGGCGTCGACGACTCGCAGCATGCCGCCGACGTCGTCGCGTTCGCCCGTGCCCTGGCCGATCGCCTGGAGCTGCGCGTGCGCCTGGTGCACAGCGTCGATCCCGACCGCTTCCTGGTCGGAGAGCCTCGTCGCGATGCTCTACGCCGGGGCGAAGCGCTTCTGGAAACACTTGGGACCACTGGCAGCGTGGACAACGATCATGTGGTCGGACTCGGCGATCCAATCGAGCTGCTGCTCCAGGCTCTCAACGACGGCGCAGCGCTGGCTGTCATCGGTTCGCGAGGCCGCGGGCCAGGACGCGCCGCTCTTCTTGGCAGCGTGTCGAACGCGATCGCCCATGCCTCCCCTTGCCCGGTGATCGTCGTACCTCCCGGGGCCGCCATCGAGATCAGAGACCAGCTGACTGTCGTATGCGGAATCGACGGATCAGTAGGCGCCAACGTCGCCCTGGACCACGCCGGAACCCTCGCTCGCGCACTGGGCGGCCGGCTGATTGCAGTCCACGTGCGCGCCGACGCGCTAGCGCCGGACGCCACTTCGCTGATGCCCGTACGGAAGCCGTTTGGCGCATCAAGCGGCGACGCGCGCGCCGCAACGATCTTTCAGCGTCCCCTGGCGCAAGTCGATGCCGACATCCCAGACGGCATGCGTATCGAGGCTGGCTCCGTGGCGGCGCGGCTGGCTGTGGTCGCCTCCGGTGAGCCTTCGGCGATCCTCGTCGTCGGCACGCGCGGCCAAGGCCCTCTCCGCTCCGCGATCTTCGGCTCGGTCTCCGCACGGCTAGCGGCCACCGCGCCAGTGCCAGTCATGATCGTCTCCGACCCGGCTCGGCGGGCCACGCGTGACTACGGCCCCCGGCCCGACGATCTGGCGGACCGGCTGCGGCGACAGGGCGACGACGACACCGAACGTCGGGACGAAGCAAGGCCTCGACGTCGGAGGCGATGGGGCCGACATCGGGATCCAGCGTGACCACAGTGGACTTGCCGGCATCGCGTGAGCTCGGTTCAGCGGTGGCGCGCTGCCTGTGCAAAGGGTGGCAAGCAGAGACCCAGACACTCGTGCGGATCACCGGGCCCGGCCACACGTCCGCTCGCCGCAGTGAGGTGTCCAGGAACGAGAGATGTGCATGACTTCACCGCGCACGCTGCATGACGACATCGGTCTGCTCGGGGGTCTGCTCGGCGACGTGATCCAAGCGCAGGCGCCCGCGAACGCCTTCGTGCTAGAGGAGCGCGCCCGCACCCTGGGCAAGGCGCTGCGTTCGGGTGACGAGACTGGCGCCGAGCAGCTGGCCGCCCTCGTGGCGGACCTATCGATCGAGGAAATGACCGCGTTGGTGCGCGCATTCACGAGCTACTTCGGCCTTGTGAATCTGGCCGAGGACAACGAGCGCGTTCGCCGCATCCGTGCGCGCGAACGTAAAGACCTTCCCGCACCGCGCCGCGGGTCGCTGCGCGAGGCGATAGGGATCATCGCCGCTCGCGGCACGGGCGCCGACAGCCTGCAGGAGCTGCTCGCGCAGGCCGAGATCCGCCTGGTGGTAACCGCGCATCCGACGGAAGCGCGGCGCCGCACGACGGTGGCCAAGCTGGCACGCGTGTTCGCTGCGATTCGCCAGCTCGACGATCGCGAGGTCGAACCCGAGGAGCTTGCGCGTGCACGCGCGCAACTGGCGAGCACGATCCAGGAGCTCTGGAGCTCGGATGAGATTCGCGCCGTCTCACCAACCGCTCTCGACGAAGTGCGAGCCGGGCTCGTCTATTTTCATTCGACGCTGCTCGAGGTCGTTCCGCGCCTCTACCGAGAGCTCGAGGATGCCGTCGAGGACGAGTACCCCGGCGCCGACATCGTGGTCCCGCCGCTGCTTTCTTTCGGCTCCTGGATCGGCGGCGACCGTGACGGGAACCCCAACGTCACGTCAGCGGTGACGCTGCAAGCGCTCGGGCTCATGCGGCGGATGGCGTTGGACTTCTTGGCGCAGCGCCTCGGGCGGCTTGCCGAGCGCGTGTCGGTGTCCAGCGTCGTGACCGGTCGGGCGCAGCTGCTCGAGCCCGCGCTGCAGGCGGGCGCCGAGCGCTTCCCACAGCTAGCGAGCGAGCTGGCACGACGTAACCCCGCAGAGCCCTACCGACAGTTCTTCGCGCTGGCGCGCGAGCGCCTTCGCGCGACCGGCACGGGCGAGGCAGAGGGTTACGCCGACGCGGCGGAGCTGCTGGCCGACCTACGTCTCGCCGAGCGGGCGCTGCGGGCGCAGCGCGCTGACTGGATCGCGGCCGGTGACCTGCACGACGTGATTCGCCAGGTCGAGGTCTTTGGCTTTCACATCGCGAAGCTGGACATCCGCGAGCATGCAACTCGCCACAGGCAGGCGGTGGGGGACCTGTTCGCGCGGCTGGGCGATCAGGACAACTACCAGGGGCTCGACGAGGCTCGTCGCCAATCGCTGCTGGCCCAGGCGCTCGCCGATCCGGCGACGCTGTCCCGTGCAGACCCGGCGTCCGTGTCGCCGACCGCGAGAGAGCTCATTGGCACCTTCACGATGCTTCGCGACGCACTTTCCGGCGGATATCGCGGCGCCCTCGGCAGTTACATCATCTCGGGGGCCGCTGCGCCGTCTGACGTGCTTGAGGTGTTGCTGCTGATGAAGGAGGCCGGGCTCGCGGCGGTGCCCGGCGACCAGGCGACGTTGCCGATCGCGCCGCTGTTCGAGTTCGGCCCATCGCTGCGGGATGCCGCCGCCACGATGGCCACGCTGCTCAAGCAGCCGGCATACCGCGCCGCGCTCAGCTCGTGGGGCGACAGGCAGGAGGTCATGATCGGCTACTCGGACTCAAACAAGGACGTCGGCTATCTAGCTTCGACCTGGGGTGTCCGTCGTGCGCAGACGGCGCTCGCCGACCTCCTGCGCGCGCACGGTGTGCAATTCACGTTCTTTCACGGCCGCGGCGGCGCGCTGGGTCGCGGCGGCGGCCCCACGAATGTCGCGATTCTGGCCCAGCCGCCGGGAACAGTCGACGGCCGCATCAAGCTCACCGAACAAGGCGAAGTCGTGGCCGCCAAGTACTCGACTCCAGAAATCGCCCACCGCGAGCTGGAGCTTGTCGGCGGGGCCGCGCTCGTGTCGCGTCTGCTACCAGAGCCCACCGCCGAGCGCCTGCACGTGTTCGAGGAACTTCTCGAACGAATGGCGAGCCGCTCGCGCGAGGTCTATCGCGACCTGGTCTACGGCCACCCCGGCTTCGATCGCTTCTTCGAGCAGGCGACGCCGATCGGGGAAATCGCGCAGCTGCGCCTCGGTTCACGTCCGGCACGGCGCGGGGCCTCACAGCGGATCCAGGAGCTGCGGGCGATTCCCTGGGTGTTCTCATGGACTCAGGCCCGCATCATCCTGCCCGCCTGGTACGGGCTCGGCAGCGCACTCGCGCAAGCGCGCGACGAGGGCGGGCTCCAAGTGCTCCAGGAGATGGACCGTGACTGGCCGTTCTTTACGGCCGTAATGAGCAATGCCGAGATGGCCTTGGCGAAGGCCGACCTCACAATCGGCGAGCTCTACGCGGGTCTTGTGGAGGACGAGGCTTTGCGCGAGGCGATTTGGGGGTGCATCCGCGCGGAGTACGAGCGCACGCACCAGCTGGTGCTTGCGGTCACCGGTCAGGCGCGGCTTCTCGACCGCACCCCGGTACTTCAGCGCTCGATCGACCGCCGCAACCCGTACGTCGACCCCCTCTCGTTCATCCAGGTCGAGCTCCTCCGGCGCCTGCGCACTGAGGGCGCCTCAGAGGAACTCATGCGTCCGATGCTGCTGACGATCAACGGCATCGCGGGTGGGCTGCGAAATACAGGCTGACCGACCACGATCCGCAGCTCCCAGGAGTCGGGCCCAACGTAAGAGCTCAGTCCCCGAGCGACGCTAGGGAACCGACCGTGCAGCGGACGCGACCATGAGGAGCTGACATGCCAGCTGTTGCCATCAACGGGTTGGGCAGGATCGGACGGGCGGCGCTGAGGATCCTGCTCGACGCCGACGGGCTCGATCTCGTCGCGATCAACGACATCGCTGACGCCGACAACCTGGCGTACCTCATCAAGCACGACACCGTCTACGGGCGTTACCAAGGCGAGATCAGTGTCGAAAGGGGCGCGTTGCGGATCAACGGCAGAGTGATCCCGGTGCTCGCCGAGCGCGACCCGGCGAACCTGCCGTGGGCCAAGCTCGGTGTCGACCTGGTGCTCGAATGCACGGGCGTGTTCACCACCGTCGACGACCTGGAGCGACACATCGATGCGGGCGCGTCGTACGTGATCCTGTCCGCCCCCGCCACGTCGGAGACCGTTCCCACCGTGGTGCACGGCGTCAACCGTCCGAAGGGTCAACCGCAGATCATCTCGTGCGCCAGCTGCACGACGAACTGCATCACACCCGTGATCGAAGTCGCCCACCGGCGAATAGGGATCGAGCGAGCAGTGATGACGACCATCCACGCCTATACCGCAGGCCAGCAGCTCGTAGACGGTGCGAGCAGCAGTTTCCGGCGCGGCCGGGCAGGGGCCGCCAACCTGGTACCCACGTCGACGGGCGCAGCGACGGCGACCACGCGCGCCGTGCCCGAGCTGGTCGGGCGATTCGACGGCGTCGCGGTCCGTGCACCCATCCCGGTGGGCTCCATCGCGGACATCGTGTTCGTCGCCACGCGGCCCACCACCGCCGAAGACGTCAACGATGCATTCCGTCAAGAAGCTGCGACCGCACGCTACGGGGGCATCCTCGGCGTCGCGGAGGATCCGCTGGTGTCCTCCGACATCGTCGGCGATCCGCGCGCCGCGGTCATCGACCTCGAGCTGACCAAGGTGGTGGACGGAACACTGGTCAAGGTGATGGCCTGGTACGACAACGAATGGGGCTTCACTCACCAGATGGTCCGCGAGGCCCGGAGCATCTTTGCGGTGCCTGACCCCTCCTGATCACGTACCGCCGAACGCCGGCGAGCACGACCGATAGGTGGCGATGTCAACGCGCTGCACGTCTCTGATGATCTCGCCGCAGTTGCTGCACTACTGCCTCGAGCGCTCGCCGCCGCCGGTCACTGAACGCGCGGTGTCGACGTCTCGCGGTCGAGCGCGGGATCGGCGGCGTCCTGCGGTCCACGGACGCGAGCTCGCGCCGTGAGGCCGTCATCCGACCGGCGGCTCGGTGGTCTCGTAGAGCTCGTCGCCCAGCCGCCTGACCTTTCCGGTGGACACGGCGTGAGCGAGCGCTTGCTCAAAGCCCGAGTCGGACCAGTGAGCCGCCCGGCAGACCTCCCGGAGCCTTGCGCGAGTCAGCACTCGATATCCGCGAAGGGCGTGGACGATGTTCTCCACTTCCGCCTCCTGCCGGCTGTGAGGCCACGGCGACCACGAGTCTGGGGGCGGCGGGCCGGGTTCTTCGGCATCGGCTACGACGACAGGATTCTGTTTGTTCATAGTTCTTTAGCGTTGCGCTCGCCCCAGGCCTTACTGTCGGGTCGCGCCGTAAGAGTTCATGCCGCCGCGGCCCAGGTTTGAGCCCTGATGCCCGCGCCTGTCTGAGCGCTCGTCGTCAGGTCCTCGCCCAGGTTCGCCTTGAGCTTGCGCCGAGCGTCGTGAAGCGTCTTGTAGATAGCCCCGGTCGTGGTCCCGAGACGGTTTGCGAGCTCCCCGGTGGTTACGCCGTCGATCATCAGCGCGATCAAGACGTCACGCTGTCGAGCGGTCAACTCGTTGGCGATCAGGTGCGCCAGCATTCGCGCGGTCTGCTTGGCGACAATCTGCTCGTGCGCCGATTCCCCGGGGTCATGCCACATCTGCGACCCCTCGAAGTCGAGGTCGATAGGCAGATCGCGATTGCGCCCCAGACGCCGGCGGATCTTGGCCGGCGCCTCACGCTGAGCGAAGCGGCGTGCCCAGGTCGTGAAGAGACTGTCGCCGCGGAACTGACCGAGCTTGGCCAAGATCGCGACGACGGCGTCGTCCGCGGCCTGAACGGCGAGATCGTCAAGGTCGCCGCCAGACGGGTGGGGCAAGGAGGCCGTCCGTCGCTTGACTTCGAAACGGGCCTCGCGGAGCAGCAGCGCGTACAGGCGCCCGATTGCCTCGTCCCGGCGCAAACCGTCGGAGTCGAGGGCCTCGAGCCACGCGCGTGACTCCGGGTCGAGGCGCCGCACGGCAGTGGCAGCGGACGAGCGCCCCGCATCGGGGGCAGCTGCAACCGGGGATGCGGCGGGGCGGATCGTCACTGGCGAGGCGGGCATGTGATGCTCCTTTGATCGGGGGCAACAGCGACGCCAGACGTACCTCAGGCGTCTCGTGCGAGACTGGCACTGGCTGGCGTCCCCGCCCCTGGAGTGGTGGCCGCATTTGTCGCCCCAGCGCGACCCCGCGGTGCGCCACGCGGAGATGGCAGGTAAGACCGGGCTAACCGGCGACGCTGAACACAGAGACCTGCCGGGCCCGGGCTGCTCGGGCCAAGCTCTTCGTAGGCTTGTCGAGCCCCCAGGCGCGAAGGAGCGATCATGACCTCGCCTGCCCTCAGAGCGCACCAAGCCATCGGCGCTGCACGTCAGCCCCTCAGCGATGAGGAGCTATCGCGTATCGACGCTTACTGGCGCGCGGCGAACTACCTGTCGGTCGGGCAGATCTACCTGCTCGACAACCCGCTTCTGCGCGAGCCGTTGCGCATCGAGCACGTCAAGCCCAGGCTGCTGGGTCACTGGGGGACGACGCCGGGCCTGAATTTCGTTTACGCGCACCTCAACCGCGTCATCCGCACCCGGAGTCTCAACGCTATCTACGTGACCGGTCCCGGCCACGGCGGACCCGGGCTGGTGGCCAACACCTACCTCGAAGGCACCTACAGCGAGGTCTACCCGCACATCGGTCGTGACGAGGAGGGGCTGCGAAGGCTGTTTCGCCAGTTCTCGTTCCCCGGTGGTATCCCGAGTCACGTCGCGCCGGAGACACCGGGCTCGATCCACGAAGGCGGGGAACTCGGCTATGCCCTCGTTCACGCGTTCGGGGCGGCATTCGACAATCCCGACCTGCTGGTCGCCTGCGTCGTGGGCGACGGGGAGGCGGAGACCGGTCCCCTCGCCGCTAGCTGGCACTCCAACAAGTTCCTCGACGCGGCGCGCGACGGCGCGGTGCTGCCGGTCCTGCATCTCAACGGCTACAAGATCGCGAACCCGACCGTGCTCGCTCGGATCCCCGACGAGGAGCTGCGGGCGCTGCTGGAGGGCTACGGCTACGCGCCGCGTTTCGTCGAGGGCAGCGAGCACCGGGCGATGCATCAGACCATGGCGGGCACGCTGGACGAGGTCGTCGAGGAGATCGCGGAGATCCAGCGCCGCGCGCGCGAGGACGGCGATGCGAGTCGTCCTCGGTGGCCGATGATCGTGCTGCGCACGCCCAAGGGCTGGACTGGACCGCGTGAGGTCGACGGGCTGCCGGCCGAGGGGTCGTTTCGTTCCCACCAGGTCCCGCTCGCCGACCTGGCCGGCAAACCCGAGCACCTCGCCCAGCTCGAGGCATGGCTGCGCTCATACCGTCCCGAGGAGCTCTTCGACGACACCGGCACGCTGCGGCCCGAGATCGCCCGGCTGGCGCCTGCGGGCGAGCGTCGGATGGGCGCCAACCCGCACGCAAACGGGGGGCTTCTCCTCCGCGACCTCGAGCTTCCCGACTTCCGCAACTACGCTGTCGACGTCCCGGCGCCCGCGAGCAGTACGAGCGAGGCGACTCGCATGCTCGGCGAGCTCCTGCGCGACGTCGTTCGCCGCAACCCCGACCGCTTCCGGTTGATGGGGCCCGACGAGACGGCCTCCAACCGACTCGGCGCCGTCTTCGAGGCGACGGATCGGACGTGGAACGCGGAGAGGCTGGACACCGACGATCACCTGGCGCCCGATGGTCGGGTGATGGAGGTCCTCAGCGAGCACCTCTGCCAGGGATGGCTGGAGGGGTATCTCCTCACCGGGCGCCACGGCCTCTTCAATTGCTACGAGGCATTCATCCACATCGTCGACTCGATGTTCAACCAGCACGCGAAGTGGCTGAAGGTCACGCGCGACATCCCCTGGCGGCGGCCTGTAGCCTCGCTCAACTACCTCTTGTCCTCGCACGTCTGGCGCCAGGACCACAACGGGTTCTCCCACCAGGACCCCGGCTTCATCGACCACGTCGTCAACAAGAAGGCCGAGGTCGTGCGGGTCTACCTGCCGCCGGACGCGAACTGCCTGCTGTCGGTCGCAGACCACTGCCTGCGCTCGCGCCACTACGTCAATGTGATCGTCGCCGGCAAGCAGCCGGCGCTCAACTACCTCGGCATGGACGAGGCCATCGCCCACTGCACGCGCGGGATCGGCATCTGGGAGTGGGCGAGCAGCGACGCGGGCGCCGAACCCGATGTCGTCCTAGCCTGCGCCGGCGACGTCCCGACGCTCGAGACGGTGGCGGCGGCGGCGCTGCTGGCCGAGCACTTGCCCGATCTCAAGGTCCGCGTCGTCAACGTCGTCGACCTCATGCGTCTGCAGACCGAGAGCGAGCACCCCCACGGCCTGCCCGACCACGAGTTCGATGCCCTATTCACCACGTCGAGGCCGGTGATCTTCGCCTATCACGGCTACCCGTGGTTGATCCACCGGCTGACCTACCGGCGCACCAATCACGACAACTTCCACGTGCGCGGCTACAAAGAGGAGGGAACCACGACGACGCCGTTCGACATGGTCATGCTCAACGACCTCGACCGTTACCACCTCGTCATGGATGTCATCGATCGGATCCCGGGGCTCACCGAGCGGGCCACCGGCCTGCGCCAGCGGATGGTGGATGAGCGCCTGCGACATCGTGCGTATACGCGCGAGGTGGGCGATGACAGCCCGGACATCCGCGATTGGACCTGGCCCGGCGGCGCGGACGTCCGCTGAGCCGCCGGGTGCGCGTCCTTGTCGTCAACGCCGGCTCGAGCAGCCTCAAGCTCACGCTGCTTGACGGGGCCGACGCCACGCTTGCGCAGCGTGAGCTCGCAGCGCCGCGCGCGCAGCTCGACGTCGTGGAGGTCCGTCTAGCGCTCGAAGACGGGCTCGGCGTGGCAGACGCTGTGGGCCATCGGATCGTGCACGGTGGGCGCCGCTTTCGCGCCGCGACCCGCTTGGACCCCGAGGTTCGCGCAGCGCTGGATGCCCTCACCGAGCTGGCTCCGCTACATCAGCCGAAGTCGTTGGCCGCCTTGGACGCGGTCTCCGCGGCCCTGCCGCGACTGCCGGCCGTGGCCTGCTTCGACACCGCGTTTCATGCGACTCTGCCTCCCGCCGCGGCTACGTACGCGCTGCCGAAGAGATGGCGTGACCGCTGGGACCTCCGGCGCTACGGATTCCATGGCCTATCCCACGCTTGGGTGGCGCGCCGCGCTCCCGAGCTGTTGGGACGAAAGCCGACGGAGCTGCGGATCGTGAGCTGCCACCTGGGCGCGGGTGCGTCGTTGTGCGCGATTCGCGATGGCGACTCGATCGACACCACGATGGGCTTCACCCCCCTGGAGGGGCTGGTGATGGCAACCAGGTCGGGGAGCGTCGACCCGGGGCTGCTGCTATGGCTGCTCGAGCGGGGCGACATGAGCGAGCGCGAGCTCGCGGACGGTCTGGAGCACGAGTCCGGTCTTCAAGGCCTGGCCGGGACCCCTGACATGCGAGAGGCGCTGGCGGTAGCGCAGCGGAGCGACCCGGCGGCACAGCTGGCGTTGGATGTGTACCTGCACCGCCTGCGCGCCGGAATCGCGGCCATGGCGGCCGCGCTGGGAGGCATCGATGTCCTTGCGTTCACCGGCGGCGTGGGCGAACACGCGGTCGTCGTTCGCCGGGAAGCAGCCGCCGGGCTCGGCTTCCTCGGCGTGGCGGTAGACGACAGCGCCAACGCCTCGGCCACGCCCGACGCCGACGTCAGCGCCCCGACGGCCTCGGTGGCGACGTTGGTGATCGCCGCGCGCGAGGACCTCGAGATCGCCCGCCAGACGAGGGCGTTGCTGTCCGCGCCGCGGGCCTAGTGCTCATGACAACCGAGTGTCCGCGGGCGTCAGCAGCTGCCTGAGCACGTACTGCAGGATGCCTCCGTGGCGGAAGTACTCGGCTTCGCGAGGGGTGTCGATCCGCACGCGCACCGTGAACTGCTTCTCGCCCGCACGCACGGTCGCCTCGGGCGGGAGCTGCCCTTCGTTGAGCGGTCCCGCCACGCCGGCGATCACGTACTCCTCCTCGCCGGTCAGGCCCAGCGATTGGGCTGACTCGCCGTCGGCGAACTGGAGTGGGAGGACCCCCATGCCGACGAGGTTGGAGCGATGGATACGCTCGAAGCTGCGCGCGATAACGGCGCGCACGCCGAGGAGCACGGTGCCCTTGGCTGCCCAGTCGCGCGAAGAACCTGAGCCGTACTCGTTGCCGCCGATGACGACGAGCGGCACGTTCTCCGCGGCATAGCGCATGGCAGCGTCATAGATCGTCATCTGCTCGCCGTCGGGGAGATGCCGGGTGACGCCGCCCTCGGTCCCTGGTGCGAGTTCATTACGCAGGCGGATGTTGGCGAAAGTGCCGCGCATCATCACCTCGTGGTTGCCACGGCGCGAGCCATAGGAGTTGAAGTCGCAAGGCGCGACGCCGCGCTCCTGCAGGTAAGCGCCCGCGGGCCCGTCGCGCTTGATCGAGCCGGCCGGCGAGATGTGGTCGGTCGTGATCGAGTCGCCGAGCACCGCGAGCACGCGCGCCCCTTCCACGTCGCTGACCGGTTCCGGCTCGATCGACAGGTCCTTGAAGAACGGCGGCTGGCGCACGTACGTCGAGTCCGACCAGGCGAAGCGATCTCCGGTCGGGACCGCGAGCGAGTTCCAGCGCTCGTCGCCGTCGAAGACCGCGGCGTAGCTCTTGCGGAACATGTCCGACTGCACCGCCTGCTCGACCGTCTGGGCGACTTCCTGCTCGGAGGGCCAGATGTCGCGCAGGTGGACCGGGTTGCCGTCTCGGTCCTCGCCGAGCGGATCGTTCACGATGTCGGCGTCCATCGTCCCGATGAGCGCGTAGGCGACGCACAACGGCGGTGATGCGAGGTAGTTCATCTTCACGTCGGGGTTGATACGGCCCTCGAAGTTGCGGTTGCCCGAAAGCACCGAGACGACCGCGAGATCGTTCTCGTTCACGACCTGCGAGATCTCGGGCAGCAGTGGCCCCGAGTTGCCGATGCAGGTCGTGCAGCCATAGCCCACGAGGTTGAAGCCGAGCTGCTCGAGCGGCTCGGTCAGACCGGCGCGGTCGAGATATTCGGTTACGACCTTCGAGCCGGGCGCCAGCGACGTCTTCACCCACGGCCGGCTCATAAGTCCGCGCGCAACCGCGTTGCGCGCCAGGATTCCCGCGCCGATCATCACCGACGGGTTCGAGGTGTTCGTGCAGCTCGTGATCGCGGCGATCACCACGTGCCCGTGATCGACGGTCGTCTCCGTGCCGTCGGCGAGGATGACCCGCGCGCCCTGCGCCTCCGACCGCGTTCCCTGCGGTTGCCACTCCTCGGCGACCCGGTTGTGGGAGCTCGGGCTGTAATCGGACTCGCACGGAAGGGACGAGTGACCGGGAGCGTTGCTCGCCGGCGGATCGCTCGAGGGGAAGCTGGCGGCCGAGGACTCGTCGCAGCGGTCGTAGTCGGGGACAAGGCCCGTGAGAGCCTCGCGGAAGGCGGTCGGCGCGTCGGTCAGCGACACGCGGTCCTGCGGCCGTTTCGGACCGGCGAGCGACGGTTTGATGCTGGACAGGTCGAGCGCGAGCATGTCCGAGTAAGCCGGCCGCTCGGAATCCGCGTCGTGCCACAGCCCCTGGGCGCGGGCGTAGGCCTCGACCAACTCGATCTGTTCGGGCGGACGACCGGTGAACGCGAGGTAGCGCAGCGTCTCGGCGTCGATCGGGAAGATCGCGCACGTCGAGCCGAACTCCGGCGACATGTTGCCGATCGTCGCCCGATCGGCGAGCGGAAGCTTCTCCAGGCCGGCGCCGTGGAATTCGACGAACATGCCGACGACGCCCTTCTCGCGCAGCATCTGCGTAACCGTCAGCACGAGGTCGGTCGCCGTGGCGCCCTGCGGCAGCTCGCCGTGGAGCTCGACCCCCAGTACCTGTGGAATCAACATCGACATCGGTTGGCCGAGCATGGCCGCCTCGGCTTCGATGCCCCCGACACCCCAGCCGAGGACGCCAAGCCCGTTGACCATCGTGGTGTGTGAGTCGGTCCCGACGAGCGTGTCGGGATACGCCTGGCCGGTCTTGTCGTCGACGAAGACGACCCGGGCCAGGTACTCGAGGTTGACCTGGTGGACGATGCCGGTGTCCGGCGGCACGACGCTGAAGTCGTCGAAGGCTTCCTGGCCCCAGCGCAGGAACGCGTAGCGTTCCTGGTTGCGTTCGAATTCCCTCTCGGCGTTTCGGCGGAAGGCGTCGCGCGTGCCGAACGCGTCGACCTGCACCGAGTGGTCGATGACGAGCTCGGCCGGCACCAACGGATTGATCTTGGCCGGGTCGCCGCCCAGCGCCGCGATCGCGTCGCGCATCGCTGCGAGGTCGACGACGGCGGGGACGCCTGTGAAGTCCTGCAGCAGCACGCGCGCAGGCGTGAACGCGATTTCCTTGCCCGGCTCGGCCTCGGGGTCCCAGCTCGCGAGCGCCTCGATGTCCGCATGAGTGACCGATCCATTGCCCTCGGTGCGGAGCAGGTTCTCGAGCAGGATCTTCAGCGAGTACGGCAACCGGCCGGCGTCGAAGTGCGACGGCAGCGCGTCGAGCCGATGGACCTCGAAGCGCCGCTCGCCGACCTCGAGCTCACTGCGGGCACCAAAGCTGTCGGTGGACATGGGCTGCCTCCTGGTAGTAGGCGGACTACTAGTCGATTTGCGTGTTCTCGATCACCAGGGCGACACCCTGACCTGAGCCGACGCAGACGCCGATCGCGCCGTAGCGCAGGCCGCGCTCGCGCAGCTCGGTGGCAAGCGTGAGCACGCAGCGCGTGCCGGAGTCGCCGAACGGGTGGCCGAGGGCGACCGCCCCGCCGTTGGGGTTCAGGCGATCGTCCGGGATCTCAAAGCCGGTCTGCGTGCGGAACTCGCGGATCACGGCGAGGACCTGGGCGGCAAAGGCCTCGTGGATCTCGTAGACGTCGATCTGGTCGGCGGTCAGCCCCGCCTTTTGGATCGCACGGGGGAGCGCGTAGGCCGGCGCGACGCCCATGATCGCCGGATCGACGCCGATGGCAGCGGAGGCGAGAATGCGCGCGATCGGCGTCGCGCCGAGCTGTTCGGCATGGCTGGCGCTCGCGAGCACGACTCCACTTGCGCCGTCCGAGAGCGGGCTCGAGTTGCCGGCCGTCATGTCCTCGGTGCCAGGCTGCGCCGTCAGCGCTGCCAGCCTCTCGAGCGTCGTGTCGTCGCGGATGGACTCGTCGTGCTCAAACGTCCGCGTCTCGCCCTTGCGCCCGGCCGGCACCTCGACGGGAAAGATCTCCTTCGCGAAGCGGCCGCTGTCCCGAGCTGCAGCGGCGTTGCGGTGCGAGCGCAGCGCGAACGCGTCGATCTCCGGGCGGGGGATGTCGTACCGCGTCGCGAGGTTCTGCGCCGTCTTGATCATCTCGACGTAGGCGCCTCGCGCCAGCAGCGCCGAATTGGGCGGCCCGCCGGCCCCGGCCCACATCGTGTCGAGCATGAAGACTGGACCGCGTGGCATGAACGCGGCATCGCCCTTCATCATGGCCCAACCGGAGCGGCTCATCGACTCCACGCCGGCGGCCACCGCTAGCGAGACCTCACCGGCGCCGATCGCGTGGGCGATGGTGATCGTTGCGGTCAGAGACGAGGCGCAGAAGCGGTTGACCGTGTAGGCGGGGACGTGGTCGGGGAACCCGGCGGCTAGCGCGGCCCAGCGGGCGATGTCGCCCATGCCCTCGTGCGCCACGTTGACGCAGCCCGCGCCGATCTCCTGCACCTGATCCGGCGTCACACCCGAGCGCTCACACGCATGCATCATGGCCATACCGAGGAGGTCGTCGGTGCGGATGTGCGACAGCGAGCCGCCATAGCGGCCGATGGGCGTCCGCGCGCCCCCGAGGATCACTGCATCGTCAACCGACATGACAGTCCAGCGTCGCGAGAGCGCTGGTTCTTACGGTCTCGGGGCATCCCAAAACCATCGCAGCGCGTCGTTGAACGGCGTGCCGGAGTACTGACAGCCGTGCGCCCAACCGTCGATGATCACGCGTCGCACGGCCAGCGATTGGGTCAGCGCGTCGTAGACGGCGCCGAAAGCGCGGCGTCCGACGGCCCGCTCGCCGGCCGCGAGGTTGTCCCAGCGGCCTAAAACGACGAGCATCGGGCAGCCCGCGCTCGCCAGTGCCTCGAGCGGTATCTCGGCGTGCCACGGAGGTCGCTCGGTCATCGTCGCCTTGGCCGCGCGGCTGCTCGCGGGTGTCAGCCGAGGGCTCGCGGGCATGTCCAAGCCGCGCCGATAGCCGAGCGCCTCCAAAAACCGTAGGCCGAACTCCGCCGGCGTCAGGCTCGCGGCCGCTACGTTGACCTTCGTTAGCGCCTCGATCAGCTCCTCGACGGCTGCGTCGCCGCGGGCGATGGCAAGTGCGGCGGGCTCCACGACGGTCAGCGTCCACACGGCATCGGGCCGGTGCGCCGTAGCGAGCAGCGCGACGACCGCGCCGTAGGAATGGCCGACGAGGTGAGCACCGTCGCCGAGCAGCGCGGCGACGTCCTTGGCGTCGACCTCGAAGTCAGCCGGACCGCTCGCAGCGCTCGCGCCATAGCCACGCCGGTCCGGCAGCACGAGCAGACGATCATCGGCCAACGGGCGCTGCGCGCGAAACGCGAACGTCCCCCAGGACAGGCTGCCGTGGACACAAACGACGCGCTCGCCGCGTCCCCATACGACGACGTTGGGCAGGCTCAAGTTCATGCCGACATGTGCAGCGGGATCGACGCGACGACGACCCCGGACTGCCGACGCAGGGCGCGTCGAAGCCGACGAGCGGTGCCGTTGTGGAGGGGCTGCTGCCAGCGGTGCTTGACGATCAGCTCCGGCAGGACGACGGTCAGCGTGATCTCGGAGCGCTGGGTGTGGAGCGCGTCGATGTAGCACGCCAGCGGCGCGACGAGCGCACGGTAGGGGGAGTCGACGACCTCAAGCGGCAGGTGATCGCCCCAGGCCGCCCAGTACCTCTTGAAGCGCTCGGCCTCGTCGCCGTCGGGACTGATGTGTACGGCCAGTACGGGCTGGCCAAGCGAGGCGGCATACGCCAGGGCACGCAGGCCGGCCAGATCGAGGCGCACGATCGGCACGACCGCCAGGTGCTCGACCTGATCGGGACTCTCGTCGTCCTCGGCCTGGCGGACGGTGCGGGGGCCGGAGGTGCGCACACGCTCCGGCACGATTGGGTGGACCGCCGCGGGGGAATCGAGCGGATAAAGAGCAAGGGCGCGACGCACGCTGTCGTAGTGACAGCGGATGCGCCACGCGACGATCACGATCAGCGCGATGCACAGCAGTGCGACCCAGGCACCCTCGCTGAACTTGGTCGCGGCGGCGATCACGAAGACGATCGCTGACAACGCAGCGCCGACCGCGTTCAGCAGCATGCTCTTGCGCCAGTGTGCGTCGCGTCTGCGCCACCAGTGCACCACCATCCCGGACTGGGAAAGCGTGAAGGCGATGAACACTCCGACGGCATACAGGGGGATCAACGAGTCTGTGCGGCCAGCGAACCCGGCAAACACTGCCGCGGCGACGACAGCCAGCGCGATCGTGCCGTTGCTGAACGCCAGGCGGTCGCCGAGCCGCAGGAACATGCGCGGCGCGTGCCCATTGCGAGCCATGAACGACAGCAGCCGAGGGAACCCATTGAATGCCGTATTCGCGGCCAGCAGAAGGACCAGCGCCGTGCTGGCCTGGACGTAGACGTATAACGGTCCCGTCCCGAAGCTGTGATGGGCCAGCTGCGAGAGCGCCGTGTCGCCCTCGCGCGGGACAATGCCCTCGAGATGCATCAGCACGACTAGTCCGACGAACATTGCCAGCAGCAGGCCGACCATGACCGTCAGCACTTTGCGCGCGTTGCCGGAGGACGGTGGCTCGAAGGCGGGCACGGCATTGGATATGGCCTCGATGCCGGTCATCGCCGTCGCGCCGGAGGAGAACGCCCGCAGCACCAACAGAACGGTGAGGCCCTCAATCGGCTCAAGCGCGGTCGTGCTGTCGGGCGCGCCGCCGCGGTCGGAAGCATCAACCAGCCCGACTGCCAACAGCCCGAAGATGGCGAGCACGAACGCATAGGTAGGCGCTGAGAAGATCGTGCCGGCCTGGCGCACGCCACGTAGGTTGCCCGCCAACAGGATCCCGATCGCCGCCAGCCCCAGCGGAACCGTGTCGTGAGCGAGGCTCGGGACGGCAGAGGTGATCGCCGCGACACCGGCGGAGATCGACACGGCCACAGTCAGCACGTAGTCGCTCATCAGACCCGCAGCTGCGACCAGCGCCGGGAGCTCACCGAGATTCTTGTCGGCCACGACGTAGGACCCCCCACCATGTGGGTAGGCCCTGATGAGCTGGCGGTAGGAGAAGCCGACGGCGATCATCAGCACGACGATCGCTCCCGAGATCCAGAGCGAGAGGCCGAGTGCGCCCGTGCCCGCCAGCGCCAGCACGGCAAGCATCGCCTCAGGGCCGTAGGCGACCGACGACAGAGCGTCCGACGAGAGGATGGCCAGCGCCACCGGCTTGCGCATCCGCTCGTGAGTCACCGCACTGGCGGCCAGCGGCGTGCCAAGCACTACCTGGCGCCACGTCGACGCGGCTCGACCCAGGCGCGAAGTGCCGGCAGCGGCGTGCCTAGTCGCAACGATCTCGGCCGAGTCCGCAGTCTCGACGAAGTCGACCGTCGCGAAGCGTCCGCGGCTTCCCATGCGGGCCACTGTGGGAAACCGATGTAAACCCGGATCGACCGGCAGCGCCCCAACCCAGGCTCGTCGCGGCCCAAGTGCGCGCCCCCAGTGGTCGCCTACCCGGCGCAGGACGGCAAGCTCCTGGTCGTCCAAGCCGGCGACCGTCGACCCGGGCCCGATGTCGGTCATCTCGTCCGCGGAGGCTGCCTGGCACTCGCGGGCGGGTAGGTGTGCGCTTATCACCGCGGATCATCGGCCAAAGCATGCGTCGCTCGTCGGCCTCTGCAGATGCTGTCGGTCAGTGGGTTGGGCTTGGCGGCGAAGGCTCAGTCGAGGTGCTCGAGGGATCATCAGCAGCGGAGGTCATGACGTGCTTCTCGAGAACGGCTCGACGGCGAGCCAGGTGTCGTGGTGACAGCTATCGAGGATGTGACTCGACGCAAGGTCTGACGCGGTTGCGCGCAGGTGCTCCAGGCAGAGGCCAGCGCTGCAGCTGCGACAGAGCGCGACGGCTTGGCGGTCGATCCCCTGCTCAGCGCAGGAATAACAGAGCATGATCGGGTCCTTTCGTAGGCCATGCCCTAGCGTCGCGCATCGCGCAGGTCTTACCTCGGGTCGGACGGGGCTGGCAGACCGCGCCTCAGTACCTCCGCCAGGATTACCGCGTCGTTATGGTCGGGGTCGCGCGCGGAGTAGACGAGTGTGAGCCGCCCCTCCCGCGCGCGGCGTCTCAACTCCGCCAGCCGCGAACGATGACCTCGCAGCTCCTCGATGTAGCGCCCACGGAACTCGGCGAAGCGCTCTGGGTCGTGGCCGAACCATTGCCTTAGCTCGGCGCTCGGAGCGAGCGCTTTCTCCCAGGCGTCGAGGTGGGCACCGGCGCGAGACACCCCGCGGGGCCATAGACGGTCGATCAGCACGCGATAGCCGTCATCCGTCCTCGCCGATTCGTAGGCGCGCTTCAGGCGAATGTCCGTGACGACGCCGTGACTATCCATCGATGCCTTGCGCCTGCGCGATCGGATCTCTTACCGACGACTTCGCGGGAGCGTGGCGCCTTGGGGCGCGGCTCGAGGGACTCCCTGAAGGCGTAAGGAGCCCAACGTCGCGGGCGCTAAGGATGTGTGACTGGAGCAAGCGAACTTCCTGCGTGCGCTCACGACCGCAGCACTGGCGCCCGGGCGTTCCTGGTCCTTGTCAACGGAAAGGCGAGCGGCGGCTCCGCGGTACGCACGCGGCTGGTCACTGCCAGTCTCGCCGGGCACGGTTTGCCCGTCGAGACCGTGGTCACGCACACCGAAGAGGAGCTCGGTTCTGCGCTGGCCGCAGCCGACGGCCGCCGGGTGGTGCTCGTCGGCGGCGACGGGTCGCTGCACGCGGCGGCTAACGCGCCACTTCGGAAGCTGCCGGAGCTCGCGCTTGTCCCGGCCGGACGCGCGAACAACATCGCTCGTGCTCTGGGTATCCCGCCCGACCCTGCGCGGGCGGCGGAAGTCGCAGCGTGTGCGCCGGCGCGGCCGATCGATGCACTGCGCGTAAAAACTCCGGACCGCTCGCTGTTCGCGCTCGAGGCGCTCAGTGCGGGCTTCCAGGCGGAGGCTCGCGCCCACTACGCGGCCGACAACTCAAGCGACCTGCGCCAGGGCGCGCATGCGCTCGCGAACGCCCTGTGGCAGTACGCGCCGTACGAAGTAGAGCTGCGACTCGACGATGGGCCTGTCATCGGCGGCGAGGCCGCGCAGCTGTTCCTGTCAAACCTGCCGTTCTTTGGTTTCGGGTTTGAGGTTGACCCTGGGGCCGACCCAGCGGATGGGCGCTTCGAGGCGATATTGATCGAAGCCCGCAGCCGCCGCGCGCTGGTGGCCCGGCTCGCCGCGGCGCACGGTGGCAGGCACATCGGCCGACGCGGCGTCCAGCGAGTGGCGGCCCGGCGCGCGGAGTTGATCGGGCCACTGCCACTCGTCGCGGACTCGGTCCCGCTCGGCACGACCACGGCGGCCGTGAGCATCGAGCGAGGGCGCGTACGCATCGCGCTCCCCGCCAGGGTCCGCGCCAAATGAAGCCCCCCGGCACTGAGCGCGGGTTCGTCGCCGGCGCTGGATCGGCCCGCGCGGGCCGTATCCGATCCGCCGCGTGCAACCAGCGACGGCGCGAGGCGATCGCTCGGCCCGGTCCGACGCCGGTCGACGGTCGTGTGCTTCTGCTGGTCTTCTCGCTCGCGGCGGTCGGCGCCGGCGCCGGGCGAGCGCTGACGACCACGTACGTCCCCTTCCTGCTCGAGCGGATCGACGACGCACCGGCGTTGATCGGCGCCCTGATGACGGTCAACGCCGTGACCGGTTTCGCGGTCCCGCTGGCGATCGGATTGTGGTCCGACCGCCGCGACGGCCGCGGACTCGGCCGCCGGCTGCCGTTCATGGTCGCCGGCTCCGCCCTCACGATCGGGGGGCTGATCGCGATCGCGCTAGGAACAGGCAGCTCCTACCTCGCACTCGGTCTTTCCGCCGCGCTCGCCTACACAGGCCTGAACACGCTCACCACTGCGCACCGCGCGCTCATCGCCGAGGACTTCGACGACGCGCACCGGCCACGCGCCACCAGCGCCCAGGAGATCGCCGCACTGCTCGGGGCGGTGGTCGCGGTGGCCATCGGGGGCGCACTGATCGAGCCTGCGCCGTTGATCGCTTTCGCGCTCGTGGCTGCGGTGGTTGCCCTATCCGCGCTACCGACGTTGCTCCTGACCCGGCGGCTCGGTCTGGGCACCGGTTCCCAGCCGGCGGCGCCGCGGCGATCGAGCGCTCGGCTGCGCGCGGCGCTGGCCCAGCCTGGCGCCCGCGAGGTACTGGCTGCTCAAACGCTCTGGGTCTTCGCGTATGCGGCCCTGCCGGCGTTTTTCGTCCTGTATGCGACCGACACGCTCGATCTCTCGATCGGGATGGCGGGCTTGCTTCCGCTTGGCTTCGGCGCGGTCACGGCGGTCGGCATGCTGCTCGCCGGGCGCGCGAAGCAGGAGCGCGTCTACACGCTGTTGGTCGTGGGTGCCGCGTTGCTCGGGACAGGTCTGCTCGGCGCCGCCCTGGCTCCCAGCCTCGCGGCGGCCGCGATCCCCTTCGCGACGGCGGCACTAGGGGCAGGGATGGTGACGACGCTCGGCTTCCCCTACTTCGCGCGCTTCGTACCCGCCGGGCAGGCGGGCAGCTACAGCGGCCTCTTCTTCGCAGGAAGGGCGATAGCGGCCGGCCTGGCTCTGCCGACAGCCGGCGTTGCAGTCGAGCTCTCTGGCACGTACCGCGCGGCGCTGTGGCTCGGAGCGAGCGCCTTGCTCGCACTCCTCCCCCTCGCACTCGCTCAGCGACGCGTCGTCGGCGCCAACCGTGTGCTGCGTCCACGCCCGGCGTCCCTCGCGGCGGTCGTGCCCGCCTATGGCTCGACCCGCGTGGGCGAGGTCACCCGCTCCTTGCTTGAAGAGGTGGACCAGATCGTCCTCGTCGACGACGGCTCGCCACCCGCGATAGCCGACGGTCTCGAGGATCTGGCCGATGGCGAACGCGTCCGCCTCGTCCGGCTCCGCCACAACGGCGGGAAGGGCAGCGCCGTCGCGGCCGGAGTCGGCCTCCTCATGGCCGACACGCACCCGCCCGAGGCAATCGTGGTCGTCGACTCAGACGGCCAGCACGATCCGAGCCGCGTCCCTGCCTTCGCCGAAGCCGCACGCGGCGCAGACGTGGTGATCGGCTCTCGTACCGATCGCCACGGGATGCCACTGTCGCGACGAATCGCCAACCGTGCCGCAAGCCTCGCGCTGCTCGCATCGACGCGCACTTGGCTGCCCGACTCCCAAAACGGCATGCGGCTCTACTGGGTCGAGGCGCTCCGCGAAACGCCACCGCCGAGCGGCGGCTACGAGGCGGAAAGCGCCCACCTGCGGGCGCTCCTTGCGACCGGTCGCCGGATCACATCGGTGGAGATCCCAACGATCTACGAAGGAGAGCCGAGCCACTTCCGCCCGTTCGCAGACACGCGGCGGGTAGCTCGAGCGTTGCTCGCGCCGACTCTGAGGCGCGAACACACGCCCGCCCTTGAGCCCGCGCACGTCGTCCTCAGCTTTTTGCGCTGCGCCTGGCCGCGCTTGGCGCTTCCGCTCGCGGGCGCCCTCGCGATCGCCACCCTGCTGCCAACTCTCCAGCCGCTCGACAACGCAGCCTTCTCTGCCATCAACGGGCTTGGTGACGGCCCCGCACCTCTCTACGACGCGTTGGACCCGCACACGCGCAATTACCTGTTGATCAGTCTCGTGGCGCTCGTCTTCTGCGCCGCGCGGCTCAGACGGGCCCGCTACGTCGTGGGGACGGGACTCGCTCTTCTGCTCGCGGGCTACTTGTCCGGCGCAGGCCTGGAGTTCCTGAAGCTGTTCGTCGATCGCGCGCGGCCGGAGGAGATCCTCGGCAGCAGCGTCCAGCTGTCCCAAGACCGCAGTTGGGCGGCCCTCGCGTCGTTCCCGTCAGGCCACATGATCGTCACAGCCGCCCTTGCGGCAGTCGCGGCCACCAGCGCCCCGGGGCTGCGGCGCGCTCTCCTTGTGTATGTCGGGTTGGTTGGAGTGACACGCGTCCTGTTCGGGGCGCACTTCCCGCTCGACGTGCTCGTGGGCACTGTCTTCGGCTGGCAGACCGGCATTTTCTCTGCCGGCCTCGTCGCCAGCGGCGGGTTGCTGCCGGCGGCAGCCGTACGTGGGGCGCCAGAGCTTGCTCGCGGGCCGGTCGCTCCGGCGCACGAGCCGGCTGGCGTCGCCTAGCCGCGCGCGCCTCGGCCGTAGACGCCGGCTAGGTACTCGCCAGCCCCAATATGGGCTCCTCTCCCGATGGCGGGTCCAACCCTGACCGAGGAGTCTGCAGACAGAAGTCCTGACTCGTCCAAAAGGAGCGTCGCAGATGTCCACCCAGGTTGTGCCCGGTCGCGCCGATCATGTCCTGGCTGCAGAGGCGCTCGAGCCCGCGCGGCCGCCGTCCGAGCGGGATGAGCCGCGCAGCGATGCGCACGCGACTACCGCCGGGTTCCGGCGCCTCCTAGTGGCCTTCGACGGCTCGGAGCAGGCCGAGCGCGCGCTCGACGAGGCGATCGGACTGGCCCGCGCCGGCAACGCCCACTTGACAGTGCTCGCGGTTGCTCCCGACGTCTCCGGCTGGGGCTTTGGCGACATCGACGGCTATAGCGCGGCAACCGACCTCGCCAAGATCAACGAACACGTCGAGCGGCAGTACGAGACGGTCCTACAGCAGGCCATGAACCGCGTGCCCCCAGTCATCGCGGCGACGCCGCTGCTCGGATGGGGTTCACCGGGCCCGGCGATCGTCGCCGAGGTCCAGTCCGGTGCGCATGATCTCGTAGTGATGGGCTCGCGCGGGCGCGGGGAGCTGCGGTCGCTACTGCTCGGCAGCGTCAGCCACTACGTACTCCACGAGAGCCTGGTCCCTGTGCTCATCGTCCCCGCCGCTCGAGCCGGCTCATGATCGTGTCAGCCGCACCTGCTCACCTGGAGCGTGACCGCGCCGATTCGATCGCCTGGATCGCCGCGCTGCGCGCGGACGGCCTTGCGCACATGGAGGCCCGTTGGAGCCTTCACCAACTGCTGCTCCGAGCATCCCGCTTCGAGCTGACCCGGCGACAGGCTATTTCCCAGCTGCGCGACGGCCGGCTCGAGGACCTGGCCAGGAGCGCAGCGGATGCCTCGCTCCCGATCGTCCTGGCGAACCTAGACGAGTTTCGCGGCGTCAGCCGCTTCACCACGTGGGCATCCAAGTTCGCGCTGCGCGAGGCGCGTAAGACCGCCGCGACCGCGAGCACTAACAGGACAGACCAACCCGAAGGGCACCTCAATGGTTGACCTCACCCTCACCGAAGAGCAGGACAGCATGCGCGCGATGGCCCACGACTTCGCCGCGAAGGAGATCCGGCACGTCGCCTGGGAGTACGACAAGGACGGCACCTGGCCCCAGGACATCATCCAGAAGGCCTGGGAGCTAGGCCTGATGAACTCCCAGATCCCCGAGGCCTACGGTGGCCCCGGCGCCAGTTATCTCGAAGGCTGCCTGATCGCGGAGGAGCTGGCCTGGGGCTGTGCGGGGATCGGCACGACTGTCGGCGCGAACGGCCTCGCGTGCGGCCCGCTGCTGCTCGGCGGCAGCGAGGAACTCAAGCGGCAGTACCTCGGCCAGCTCGTCGAGGAGCCGCTCGTTGCGTCCTTCTGCCTGACCGAACCGGACGCCGGCTCCGACGTCTCCGGCATGCGCACGACCGCCAAGAAGGTCGGCGACAAGTGGGTCCTCAACGGCTCCAAGTGCTTCATCACCAACGGCGGGCACGCCTCGTGGTACACGGTCTACGCCAAGACCGACAAGGACGCCGGCCACCGCGGGATCTCCTGCTTCCTCGTCCCGAAGGACGACACGGTCAGCGTGGACAAGAAAGAGGACAAGATGGGCCTGCGGGCGTCCAACACCGCGACCATCACGTTCAACGAGACCGAGGTGCCGGCGGAGAACCTCCTCGGCGAGGAGAACCACGGCTTCAAGCTGGCGATGATGACGCTGGACCGCACGCGCCCCGGCGTGGCGGCGATGGCGACCGGCATCGCACGCGCGGCGATGGAGTTCGCGATCGACTACTCCAAGGAGCGCGTCCAGTTCGGCGTGCCGATCGCGATGCACCAGGCGATCCAGTTCATGATCGCCGACATGGCGACCGACGTCGAGGCGTCGCGCCTGCTCGTCTGGCATTCCGCCGTGCTGCTGGACCAGGGCCGACCCAACACGGTCGAGTCCTCGCACGCCAAGCGCTTCGCGGCGGACGCCGCCATGCGCGTCGCGACCGACGCCGTACAGGTCTACGGCGGCTACGGCTTCATCAAGGACTACCCCGTCGAGAAGCTCATGCGCGACGCGAAGATCATGCAGCTCTACGAGGGCACGTCGCAGATCCAGCGCCTCGTGATCGCGCGCGAGACGCTCATCCCGCGCCGGATCGAGGAGCCGGTGGCGGCGTAGCCCGGCGCGACGGCATGGGCCAAGTCGACACAGATCGCGCCAAGCGTCGGCGGCAGATCCAGATGACGCAGGATCTGATCGCCCCAGGGGCAAGGGCCGCGCGCCGCCGCATTCAGCGCCGGCCGGACGATCACGAGCAGCCGCTCGAGCTAATCCTCGCGCGAAACCTCGTCTCGATCGTCTCGCTCGGCCGCCCTGCTCGTCGACGTCGAAGGCCGGATCGTCTTCTACAACGAGGCCGCGGCCGAGATCGTGGGGAGCCCCTTCGAGGAGATCGGGACGCTTGACGCGGGAGGAGTGGAACAGCGCGCTACGGGCCGTTCGACTCACACGGCAAACCGCTGTTGGCAGACGAGCTCCCGCTGACGAATGCGGTCCGCGAAGGACGGCCCGCCTTCGCGCGCCTGCGAGTCCGCGGCGACCGGCGGCCTCGTGGAGGTCGAGGCCGGGGCGCTTCCCCTGCTTGGTCCGGCCGGCTATCACGGCGCGATGGTGTTCTTCTGGGTCGCCGGCGAGGACATCGATGGGTCGGGCTGATGCGCGTCAAGCTCTGGGGCGTACGCGGCTCGGTCCCGGTCCCGGGACACCTCGCCGAACGGTTCGGAGGAAACACGTCGTGCGTCCAGGTCACCGCTGGCGACGGGTCGCAGCTCGTGCTCGACGCGGGCACCGGGATCCGCGAGCTTGGGAAGGAGATGGCTGGGCGGTGCCGGCGACTGGATCTTCTCCTCACCCACCTGCACCTCGACCACATCCAGGGCCTGATGTTCTTCGCCCCATTCTTCGACCCCGAGGTCGAGATCACGGTCTGGGGCCCGCCCGCGGCCGGGCGCGCCCTGCGCAAGCGCCTCGCCCGCTACATCTCCAACCCGCTGTCGCCGATCGAGATCGGAGAGCTGCCGGCCCGCGTGACCTTCCGCGACGTGCCCGCCGAGCCCTGGCGCATCGGCGAGGTGGAGGTCAAGGCGTCGCTCGTCGCCCATCGCGGTCCGACGCTCGGATACCGGCTCAGCGAGAACGGGACCAGCCTCTGCTATCTCCCCGACCACGAGCCCGCGCTCGGCCAGGACCTGGCGAGCACCGACACCGCCTGGATCTCCGGACACGCACTCGCTCGCGACGCGTCGCTCCTGATCCACGACTGCCAGTACACCGAGCGCGAATACCCCGGGCACCGCGGCTGGGGGCACTCCAGCCTTCCCGATGCGCTGACCTTTGCCCAGCGCTGCCAGGCGCGACGCACGCTGCTCGTCCACCACGACCCTGGGCACGACGACGACTTCCTCGACGCTCTCGGCCGCGAGGCCGCCGATCGCTGGGCTGACCTCGGCGGTGAAGGCCGCGCTGAACTCGGCCGCGAGCGCGATGTAATCGGTCTCGCCGGCGGCGGTCAGCCCGCCATTGAGGCGAAGCCACCGACGATCGCGCCGTAGGCGATGTGGGCGAGCAGGGCCGCGGTTGGAGTGCCGCGGCCGTAGTTGCGCATGAGGAAGCCGGGCGGCTCGAGGAGCGGGCTGCTGTCGGCGGCGGTCAGGGTGGAGCCCATCCGCGGGTGGACGACCGGCAGCAGGACGTTCACCAGCGCGGTGGTGGAGACGATCCCGTGCAGCAGTCCGAACAGCGCGCCAAGCGGCCAGCCGCTCGAGTCGATGGCGGTGAAGATCGCGTAGTACACGAGCGCGAAGAGCTCGCCGGCCACGAGGTGCATCAGGTATCCCCACGCCTTGGCGCGCCCCCGATCACCCGTGACTGCTGTTCCGAGCAGGAAGGGCAGGTCGACGCGCGTGAGGCCGAGCTCGTTGGCTGCCCGCAGGGCGGTGGTCAGTACGAGCGTGCCCAGGAAGCCTCCAGCGAGCGCCCCCCAGATGGTCATCGTCTCGCCTTGCCGATTGACACCGCAGCATTGATGAGGGCGAGATGGACCAGCGCTTGGGGCGTGTTCCCCAGCAGCTCGTTGGTCTGCGCGTCGAGCTCCTCTGCATAGAGGCCGACGTCGTTGGCGAGCGCGAGGAGCTGTTCCATCAACGCGGTGGCCTCGTCGACGCGCCCGATCCGTGCCAGCGCGTCGGCGAGCCAGAACGAGCAGCACAGGAAGGCGCCGTCCGTGCCCTCGAGCCCGTCGTCGCCGTCGTAGCGCGCGAGCAGCGGGCCATGTCCGAGCTCGCGCCGGATGGCGTCGACCGTGGCCGGCAGCCGCTCCGGGTCCGGACTCTCGTAGCCGAACAGCACTCCCAACAGGAGGCTCGCGTCCAGCTCCTCCCCACCTGCCTGGCGCGTGTAGCTGCGCAGGTCGACCGACCAGCATCGGGTTTCGATGAAGTCGCGGATGGCGCGCCTCTCCCGTCGCCACGTAGCGGCGTGCTTCGATGGGACGTGGCCGGCATGGGACAGGCGAAGCGCGCGGTCCAGCGCCACCCAGCACATCATCTTGGAGTGGGTGAAGTGGGTCGGCTCACTCCGCACTTCCCAGATCCCGGAGTCGGGCTGGGTCCAGGTGCGGCAGACGAGGTCGGCGATGCCGGCGAGTCGGCGGCCGGTGTCGCGATCCAGCCGCCCGCCCTCACGCGCGTAGATGTGGGCGGTCTGGAGCAGGCTGCCGTAGATGTCGAGCTGGGTCTGTCGCGCGGCTTCGTTACCGACACGCACGGGCCGCGAGCCCCGGTAGCCATCGAGGTCGAGCGCGCGCTCCGGCTCGGGCTCGCGGCCATCGAGGCGGTAGAGGACCTCCAGGCGCGGGTGGGTCAGCTGCGAAGCGTGCAGCAACCACCAGAAGAACGCATCGGCCTCGCTCGGGCAGCCGAGCTCGAGCAGCGCGTCAAGCGTGAAGGCCGAGTCGCGGACCCACGAGTAGCGGTAGTCCCAGTTGCGCCCGCCCCCGATCTCCTCCGGCAGAGACGTGGTGGCGGCTGCGGCGATCGCTCCGGATGAGGCGTGCACAAGCAGCTTGAGCGCGAGCGCGCTACGGATCACGGCGTCCCGCCAGGGACCGTCGTATGTGCGCCGCGCGGCCCAGTCTTGCCAGTACGCGGTGGTGCCGGCGAGTCGCGCGTCGACGGCCTCGCGCGCCGGAAGGACCAAGGGCTCTTGATGAGCCATGCACAGAGCGATCAGCGCGGAGCTGGACGCTCGTGCTTCGAAGCGTCCCGACACGGCTTCGTCCTGGATCTGTGCCCCGCCGGCGTCCCACGAGCAGACGGCGAGCGCGTCGCGGCCGTCCAGCGCGACCGGCGTCCCAGCGCGCAGCTCGAGGCGCGGCCGACGGGCGCCGTAGGCGAACCTCGGCGCGATTCGCCACCGCATCGGGACCACACCGGCGAGGCCGTCAATCCGCCGGACCAGCTCGCGCGCCGGGCCCAGGTCGGAGTTCGGCAACGTCATCGCGTCGGTGACGCGAACCACACCGTGTGCGGTTGTGAACGTGGTCTCCAGCACGTTGCTGTCGGGCCGATAGCGTCGCGCGACCTGCGCCGGAATCACGGGCTGGAGCTCGAACCGACCGCCGCGTTCGGCGTCGAGGACCGACCCGAACACGCTCGGAGAATCGAGCTCCGGCACGCACAGCCAGTCGATCGACCCGTCCCGCGCGACCAGCGCGACGGTCCGCCCGTCCCCGATCGCGGCGTAATCCCCGATCGGGACATAGCCGCGCGCGGCCGGCCCGTCGCCCGCCACCGCCGGCTCGGGGCCGCTCATCGTTACGTCCCCGGAGTCGGCGTCACGACGAGTGTCGGCCGATCCGCGTGATGCACCACAGCACGCGAAACACTTCCGAGCAGCGTTGAGCGAAGGCCCGTCAGTCCTCGAGAGCCCATGACAATCGTCGAAACGTGGTGGCCTTCGGCGGTGGTGACGATGGTCTCCCAAACGCGACCGGCGGCCTCCACCGCGATCGGTTCGGCATCCAGACCTGCGGCTTGGGCGATCCGGGCGCCCTCGTCGGCGACCCTGCCACCAACCTCGGCCGCCGCCCGATCGACCTCGAAGAAGTCGTCCATGCTGTTGGTGGCGCCGGCCCATGCGAAGCTTCCCAGCGTCGCCG
This sequence comes from uncultured Conexibacteraceae bacterium, assembly GCA_963832195.1. GTDB lineage: Bacteria > Actinomycetota > Thermoleophilia > Solirubrobacterales > Solirubrobacteraceae > Baekduia. The sequence goes on along the minus strand of CAWHTH010000001.1, from coordinate 319,752 downwards.
CCGGCTGCCACACGGTGAGCACGAGCGCACTGCGTGCGGGAAACAGCGCGCCGGCGCGCTCGACCGCGTGCCTGGCGTCCTTGGATCCGTCGTAGCAGAGGAGCAGTGGGCCGTCGGCGGTGTTTGTCTGGCCCTGCTCGTCGACGGTGTAACTCGTCACTGGCCGGCCGAAGCGCTTTTCGACATGCTCGACGAGACCTCGCTCCTGCCAGTTGGCGTGCTCCGGGCTGCGCATCGCCAAAAGGATGTGGTCGGGGTCGAACTCTGCGACCGCGTCGTCGATGACGGTCATGACGCTGCCGCGAAACGCGGCACCTCCGCTGACGTTGGCATCGATGGCGTGCATGTGCTCCAACACGGTGTTCAGACGCGCATCGGCCACATGTCGGCAGCGATCCACGTCGTCGGCCAGCCACGCCAGTCGCCCGGGGAGGGTGGGCGTGAGCACGTAAAGCTCGACCGCTGCCTCGATGACGGCGCGCACCTGAGGCGGCAGCTCGTCCACGTCCGCTACAGCGGCATCAACCACAAATAGAAGTCGCTGGATCGCTGGGTCCGCGCCGCTCACCGCCGGCCTCCCGAGATCGTCGCCATGACGTCGGAGGCGTCTCCGACCTGGCGGCTCAGGTAGGGCGCGAGATAGCGCCCGTAGAGCTTGTTCGGCGGCCACCACAACGCACGGTCCGCGATGGCGGAGTCGTCACCTGCGCTTCCGCCCACGTCAGCGCGCATGAAGCGCGGGGACCGGCCAGTCAGCAGCAGGCCGCGCAAGATCGGTCGGAACGGCTGCGGATCGATCTCCGCTCCGACGGAGGCCGCGATTGACTCGGCGACGGCGTCGGCCTGCTGCGCGGCGAGGCCACCCTGCTTGATCGGGAAGGCGGTCGCGTCACCTGCCGCGAACACTCCCTCCATCCCGGCGAGCCGGCCATGCGCATCGGTCTGTATGAACCCCTCGGGCCCGCAGGGGATGCCGCGCAGACGTGGACCGACGAGACGGGGCAACGTCACGATGCGATCCACCCGCAAATGCCGCTGGCCGGGCGCGACGTCCAGCCATCCGGCCCCACTCGGAGTCCCGTAGCTGCTCGTATAGACGGCGATTCCGGCCTCGCTCAGGACCCGACCAACAGCCTCGCTCGCTGTGGGACCGAACATGGCGAGGGGGTGGTCCTCTGGGGTGATCAGGGACAGCTCGACGTCCGAGCGATCGTGTGCGTCGCGTTCGGCGGCGGTCAGCAGAGCCAGGTCGTATAGCGGCAACGCCCAGCTGGCTCCCGGGGGCTTTACGAACCCCACCCTGTTCACCCGCCCCTCGCAGAGCTGGCGAAGCAGCAGTCGATAGCTGGGGCCGTCGCGGCCGTCGCGATACGTCAGCACCCCGGGCGCGACCCATCTACGCACGGAGCGAGCTCCGACGGCAAGCACGAGAAAGTCGTAGGGCACCTCTTCGCCCGACTTGGTGATCACGCGGCGTTCGTCGTGCTCGACGCGGTCAAGCGCACTTCTGCGCCAATGCGCGCCCAGCTCGGTGACCGCGTTCGCGAGGCTGAGGCCGCGAACGCGCCGCGGCTTGAACGGCTGATCGACGCCCATAGAACGATTCGTGAAGCTCAGCTCGGGTGCAAGGACTGTCACGTCGACGCGGTCCGCTGCCAGCGCACGTAGCGCGAGCAGCGTCTCGAGGCCGGCGACCCCGGCGCCGGCGATGACGACCCGTCCCGGCGAACGGGTCATGTTCTGTCGCGCGTTCCCGCTTCGGCAGGGACGGGGCCGCCCTCGTCGCACCAGCGGTCGGCGGCGCGGCTGTCGTACACCTCCGCCGCGATCGCCGCGAGCTTGTGCTCGATACAGGTGAGAAGTTCCTCGTAGGACTGGCAGAACGACTCCACACCGGCCCGTTCGAGCTCATCGGTGATCCCGTCGAGGTCGACGCCCGCGGCCTCAGCCCGTCGGAGCGTCTCCGCGGCCGTGCCCGGGCTCCAGTCGAACGACCCGCTGGCGTCGCCGTGGTCGGCGAATGCGCGCAGCGTCTGCTCCGGCATCGTGTTGATCGCATCGGGCACGACGAGTTCGTCGACGTAGAGCACGTCGGAGTACGCGGCGTCCTTCGTGCCGGTGCTGGCCCACAGGGGACGTTGAGGGCTGGCGCCGGCATCATGCAGCGGAATCCAGCGTGCGTCGGTGAAGCGCGCGCGGTAGCGCCAGTACGCGTTGCGGGCGTTGGCGATCGCGACGCGGCCGCGCACGTCGGAATCCTCGGGCAGCTGAGCGTCGACCTTGGCGTCGATGCGCGAGACGAAGAAGGACGCGACCGAGGCGATGTTGTCCACTCGGTCGCCGGCCCTGACGCGCCGTTCGAGACCCCTGATGTAGGCCTCGATGACCTGCTCGTAACGCGCGACGGAAAACAGAAGCGTGACATTGACGTTTACCCCGCGCGCGGTCAGCTCCTCGATCGCCGGGATCCCAGCCTCGGTCGCCGGAACCTTGATCATCACATTGGGCCGCGCGAGCCGACGCCACAGCTCGAGCGCCTGCTCGACCGTGCCTGCAGTGTCGTCGGCGAGGTCCGGCGTGCACTCAAAGGAAACGAACCCGTCCCGTCGCTCAGATGCTGCGTATGTCGGGCGCAGCAAGTCGGCAGCCTGGCGGACGTCGTCAAGTGCGAGGGTGAAAAAGAGCTCCTTGGGATCACGAGCACCCCTGTTGACCAGGGCGCGGATCTGGTCGTCGTAACGGTCGGAGGCCGTGATCGCCTTGGCAAAAATCGTGGGATTTGACGTCACGCCGGTCACGGAGTAGTCGGCGACCAACTTGGCGAACGCCCCGGTCTCGAGCAACTCGCGCGAGAGCGTGTCCAGCCAGATCGAAACACCGGCGTCATGCAGCGCCTGCAGGCGGCGGTTGATGGTCTCGTCACGGGTCATATGCCTGTTTGCGTCCCTCGCGCTGGCGTTCTTACGGATCGTGAGTCCAGGATTCCGCGCTTAGGGCTCGGCCGCTATGGGCATCGCCCACCATCCTCGGGCCAGCCGCTATGCAGACGCTGCCGCGTAAGCATCGACCTCCTCGTGACGCAAACGAGACATGGCCCGCAAGCCCAAACCAACCGTGGCGTTCGTCCTCTCTGGAGGCGCCGCCCTCGGCGCGATCCAGGTCGGGATGCTGCGCGCGCTGTACGAACGCGACATCCGGCCGGACCTGATCATCGGAACGTCCGCGGGCGCGCTCAACGGCGCCTTCATCGCCTCGCGTCCGCAGACGGTCGCGACCGCCGATGAGCTGGCGGAAGTCTGGCGTTCGCTGAGTCGTGGCCAGGTCTTTCCACTCAACCCATTGACGGGCCTGCTTGGCTTCCTCGGGACCCGTGATCACCTGGTGCCATCGTCCGGCCTCGAGCGGCTGATCAAGCGCCATACCGAGGTCAAGCGGATCGAGGAGATGCCGATCCCGCTTCACGTCGTCGCGGTCGACGTCATCACCGGCGAGGAGCTGCGCCTCTCTCGTGGGCCGCTGCTCGATGCCGTGCTGGGCAGTGCAGCCATCCCCGGAGTGCTCGCTCCGGTCGAGTGGGGCAACCTCACATTGATGGACGGCGGCGTGGCCAACAACACGCCGATCTCGCATGCGGTTGAACTCGGGGCGCAGCGAATCTACGTGCTACCCACCGGCCACGCCTGTGCCCTGGAGGAGTCTCCGAGAGGGGCGCTTGCCTTGGCGCTCCACGCCGTCAGCCTCCTCACCCAACGTCGCCTGATCGACGACATCGAGCAGCACCGCGCGAACGCACAGCTCGTGGTGCTTCCGCCGCCGTGCCCCCTACGAACCCAGCCGATCGACTTCAACCACGCCGACGAGCTGATTGACCTGGCGCTCGACGACGCGCGCAAGTTCCTCGACAGCGGTGGAGAGGACCGGCCAGCCATCCGCATGCGGGTCCATCGGCATCACGCTGAAGCTCGCGATGACTCGGGTGCCAGCGATCAGGCTGCCTGAAGTGGGCGTCGGGTCTCTTCAGTGCGCGAGGCTGAGCCCTAGCCACACAATCGCCAGCGAGACCGCGAATACGGCCGCCTCGAGGACATGCATCGTCGGCCGACGCATGTGCCACACGACAAGGACGGCAACCGTCGCGACAAGGACAAGCTTGACCTGGAGGGTGCCGTCGTCCCATAGGTCCGACCGCGAGGCCATCGCGCTGCCGGTGGCGATCAGGACCGCGATCGCCGCAACCGTTCCGTAGCCGAACCGCCGAGCGATCGCCCGCAGACGCTCTCGATCTGGCGCTACGCGTTCGACCGGCACGACCGCCGCAACTAGAACGAGCTGACCCCCGACGAAGAACGCCATCGCGAGCACGTGCAGCCAGCGCACGGCCAGCCACAGCTCATCCACGGTCCGCGTCCTCGGCTCGCAAGAGCGCCTCGGCTAGTGCGGCCAGCGCGTCCTCAGGCATCGCCTGCTCGATCAGAGGGAACAGTTCCCTCTCCTCCATCCGGACATGATCCGCCAAGCGCGCTCCGAGGACATGAAGACCGGAGACGGGGGTGCGCGGATCTCTAGCAAGGTCGTACGCCCGCCCTCGGATTTCGACGTGGTCGCAGAGCGCGCGGGCGATCAGCGGATGATGCGGGTCGCCATGCCCCGCGTACGCCGGGAGCAGCACCTCCTCCTCGAGCCGGAAGTGCGCTCGGCCTGACTCTTCCCAGAAGGCGAGAAACGCATCACGCGCAACCCCCGTCGTCTCCGGCAGCGCCCGCTGCAGCACCTGCGCGATCACAAGTGCGTGGTGGTGGTCGCGAGACAGCGACTCGAGCCGCAGATCCCTCTTCATGCCGGCGAGACGAGGACCGGGACGGGGCTCCTCTGGATCACGTCGTGACTCACGCTCCCGAAGACGACTGACCGCAACTCGCTGCGGCCCCTCGACCCCATGACGATCAAGTCATGGTGCTCCGCGACCGCTTCATGGACGATCGCGCGAGCCGGCGCCCCGTGCTTGAGGATCTTGGTCACCGATACCCCGTCCGGCAGGCTGTCCACAGACCTGTCGAGCAGCGTGCCGCACTCGCGCTCGATCTTGTCCCATGGGTCTTCGACGTAAATGGGTTCGGTGTACCCGAGCACGACAACCGCCGGCCTCGGAACCACAGTCATCACCGTCAGGCATGCATTGTGCGCAAGCGCTAAGTCGACGGCGTCCGCCAACGCTTGCTGCGCCTGAGTCGAGCCGTCGATCGCGACCAGGATCCTGCGAAACATGTGCGCGGTCTCGGCCTCGTAGGTCATGCCGCGGACTCCCGGACCCTCGCTGCGGTCTCGAGCGCCAATACCGAGTGTGCATACGCCCCGCCGGCACGCATCTCCGCAGCCACCCAGATCGCCTCCATGAGCTCCTGCTCGGAGGCGCCCTTGCGAACCGCTGCCCGAGTGTGGGCCTCGATGCAGTACGGACACTGGGTGACGTGGGCGACCGCGACGGCGATGAGCTGCTTCGTTTTCTTGTCCAGAGCGCCATCCGCGAACACCTGCCGACTGAACTCGTGGAAGGCGGCGTGTGGCGCTGGCGCCAGCTCCTTCCGACGCTCGGCAACTTCAGCTTCGGCGGACATCGAACTCGTCATGGCGACTCCTGTCGGTGATCCCGAGGGGTACTACGTTCGCGCGTCGGGAGCCTGAGTTCTTACGCCGTAAGAAGCGCCGCGGCATACGCGCACATCTGGTGACAGCCCCCGACGGAATGGAGCGTCCATGGACATCGGCCCCTCCACTGATCAGACCGCCGCCGCACGCGTCCTCGTCGTCGCCGACTGGGCGCTCGATCCATACGGAGTGATAGCCGCCTGCCGGCGCCGCGCTGCCGCCGAGCCGCGCGCGGCGTTCGGTCTCGTCATGCCGGCGTGGCTACACGGCATCGATTGGGCCGGAGATCCGTATGCCAGCCGTCCTTGCGCCGCGCGCCAGCTCGAGATGCTCGGGCGACTCGCGGCGCACGCTGGGCTCGAGGTGGCCCTCGCCCAGGTCGGCGACCCCGACCCGACAAGCGCTATCGAGGATGTGCACGCCGAGTTCCTCGCGGACGAGATCATGCTCTTCGCTCGCCCGCGGCGCCTGCGCCACCCCTTCGACCTCGTCAGCCGACTCCAACGCGCTTCAGGGCTTCCCATCCACGAGGTTGCCATTCGCGCCAGAACCAGAAATGGAGAGCGTCGCGGATGGAGCGTGCTCAAATCCGGCGGCCACTGCGTTCAGGACCTAGCGCACACGGCGTGACCTTGCGAGTCGTCTAGTAGCGGAGGGAAGGGGGATGCGGCCACGCCAGGCGATGTCTTGGGCGTGGCCTTTCGTGAGACCCGTCCTGACGAACGCGGTTATCCCCCGCCGCCACTCGGCGGGTTGAGAAGGGCTTCCTCAGCCCGAGTATCGCCGGCGCGCCGCGTGCTAGATCCGAACACCTCAGGTGTTCCCCCATCGCCGGTGGTTTTCCGCGCGCGGCGCGCCGGCGATCCGGGCGCGTAAGCCCTACGACCCGCCGAGGAGGCGACGATGAATTGCATCCAGCAGATCGGCCGGCTCACCGCCGACCCGGACCCGCTGAAGACGACCGAGCGTGGCGCGGTGACCACCTTCCGCCTGGCGGTGGCGCGTCCGAAAGGCGCGAGCAAGGAAGCCGACTTCTTCACCGTCGAGGTCTGGAAGCGGCTCGCGGAGGTCTGCGCAGAGCATCTGGAGCGAGGCCGTGAGGTCGCCGTTGAGGGGCGCCTCGAGCAGCGCGAGTGGCGGATGGCGAATGACGAGGCGCGGGAGCGGGTCGTGATCGTGGCCCGCAGTGTCCGGTTCTTGTCCAGCCCGGGCTCGAATCGGAATGGCTCGGAGCCAGCCGCTGCCGAGCAGGAGCGCGAAGACATTCCGTTCTGAGCGGTGATCGAGCTCGAACGTCCGCCAGTTCTTGGAGACGACAGAAGATGGCCGTCCGAGAGTCAGACGCAGCGGCCGAGCTGACGCGGCGCCTCGCAGACCGGCGAGAGCAACGGGCTTCCCTCTAGCGTCGCCTATGGGCCATGACGACCGACGAGCGCGTTTCGGCGATGTGGAGAGGCGAGCTCGCCTGGTCGCAGCTGCAGGAGTGGACCGCGCGGGCGCCGCACGAGGTCCCGCGCATCGGCGAGGAATGGGCTTGGATCGCGATGCTGGAGCCCGAGTGGGCGGAAGCGGATGCGTGATTGGCTTCCGTCGCGCGATACGGCGCTGGCTGCAGACGCGACGCCGCCCGCTCTCGGTTTAGCGGGACACGACCCCGCCGACGATCGCACGCTGCGCGCGCGGAAGGGCGGAGATCGGCCCGCACCGAGCGGGCCGCCGACGACAGGAGTGACGATGCCTCCCCAACCGACGGATGTCGAACGTCAGCAGCGGCGCGCGGCGGACCGCATGAAGTCCTTGCAGGCCGTTGAGGCGCTGAAGACCAGCGACGGCTGGAGGCAGTGGCTTGGCGCGCGCCGTCACTTCCACAACTACAGCCTCGCGAACCAGTTGCTCATCGCTCTCCAGTGTCCGGACGCCACCCGAGTCGCCGGTTTTCGCTCCTGGCTCAAGCTCGGCTACTGCGTGCGTCGTGGCGAGCAGGCACTGCGAATCTGGGTCCCGATCCCACCCTCGAAACGCGCGATCCAGCAGTGGGACGCAGACGGGGCGGATCTCGCCCTCAAGCCCGTCACGCGTTTCAAGCTTGGCCCTGTCTTCGACCGCTCGCAGGTCGATCCGTTGCCACCGCCGGCCGAGCCTGTCCCCCTGGATCCGCCGATCCATCCGCCGGTTGGAAGCCAGCTCGCTTGGGCGTTTCAACCTCTGGTCGCGCTTGCCGGGCAGCTGAACTGCCGGGTTGTGATCGAGCCCATGCCTGACGGCCGCGGCGGCTACTTCGAGCCGGCCAGCCGGACGATCGCGCTCAACGAGCGCAACAGCGTCAACCACCAGATCAAGACGCTCGTCCACGAGCTCGGCCACGCGCTGGTGGCACGGGAAGTGGAGCTCGGCGAGACCAGGCTTACGTACTCCCAAGAGGAGCTCGTCGTCGAGTCCGTCGCCTACACGGTGTGCGGGACGATCAGGCTCGACACGACCAGTTTCTCCATCCCTTACCTCGCGTGCTGGTCCGAGGACACCGAGCTCAAGGTCATCGAGCAGGCGGCCACGCTGATCGACGAGGTTGCCAAGCGGATCGAAGACGCGGTCCTGACGGCAGGCGACGAAGCAGGATCCCTGGCGGCGTAGCGCACCGGCCTCGCTCGGGGGTGATCGAACCTGTCCGCCAAGCCTGGCACGGCTCGCTAGATCGACGTCAAGTCCTGCGCTTCGCGTCGCTGACGCGAGTCCTGACGGACCAGGACTTGACGTCGCCGCTTGCCGTGCCGTGGCGCGGCCATGTCCAATCACCCCCGAGCCACAAGCGAGCAGGAGGGGCCGACACCGACCTCGGCGCAGCAGCGGTTGATCCGCCAGCTCGCACTCGAGCGCGGTATCAGCTTCACGCCGCCGCGCAACCGTGCAGAGGCCTCGCGCCTCATCGACAGACTCAGGCGCCGCCAGCCGGACACCCGCGCAGACCGACAGCGGGACCGCCGCGTGGTGCAGGACGCCCTGGCAAGAGGTGGCGATGCCGCGCGCGTACGTGAGGACGAGGTCACCGGCTACGGAGCGAGCGCGACCTGGAAGGAGGTTCGCTCGTGAGCGTCACTATCACTCCGCCCACGCGGACCGTGGCGATGACCAACGAAGCCGTCGAGCTGGCCCGCTACGCCATCAGCGCGGGCGAGCGCGTGATCCGCGGGCAGCGCGTCATGGGTGTCGTGCGGCTCACCGACGTCCCTGCCAATGGGCAGGGTCGCCACTACGTCATCGAACGCGAGCTCACGTCGATGACGGAGCTCCGCGCGATCGTCGACGACTACCTCCGCCAAGCCTCGCGCTGGGACGCCGTCCCCGCGGAGCCCTGCGGCCTCGATGTCGATTCCGACGGGACGCCGGATCGATGACCGAGTACCTCGACCCCGCGGAGCGCTTCGAGCTCAGCCGCGAAGACCTCGCGATCGCCACGCTCGTCGGGCGCTACATCGAGCGGCGCGAACACCACGCGACCCCCTGCGTGCACGACCTCCTGGCCGCCGCGGCGGAGTTCGGCCCGAGCGCCGTCGAGAGCTTCCGAACGGTTCTGGGTCTTTACGAGGCGCTACGGAGTGACGACGCGCGATGACGTGCGGCGGCGTCGGTCGCCCCTCGCAGGCGCCGCCACACGCTGCCCGCCGCGTCGGCAAGGCGGCCAACCGAGCTGCGACTTAGAGCCACTGGCTGCGCGCGGCGGGCGACGGGCGAGCGCCCCTCGATGGGCGACCGACCAGCCCGACCCAGGAGGACCACGTGGCGACAACTCCTGTCCCACTCCGCGGCGACGAAGATCAGCTCTTCCGCCGCTACAACGATCGCCTGCTCCGCGCAGTGGGGCGCTTCGTGCACGCGCCAGACGCCGTCATCGAAGACGCATGCGCGTTCGCCTGGGTGCAGCTCGTCCGCCATCAGCCGGAGCGCTGCACGGCGTTTGCCTGGCTAAAGCAGGTCGCAATCCGCGAGGCCTGGCGGCTCAGCAGACGCGAGACGCGCGATGCCCACCTCGAGGATCTCCACCCGGAGGCGGTCGATGCCCATACGGCAAGAGACCCGGACCGCGTGCTCGAGGCGCGCGAGGCGCTTGCGGTGCTCGCCGAGCTGCCCGAACGCCAGGCCCGCTATCTCTCACTCCTGGTCGCCGGCTACCGCTACGACGAGATCGTCGCTATCGCCGGCACGACGTACACCAACGTCAACAAGCACCTCGTCCGCGCCCGCGCCTCAGTCCGGCGCCTCCGCAACAGCTGACGACGCCGAGCTCAAGCGTGCCGGCACTGCGTACCGCAGAAACGCCGCACACAGTTGCACCGGGGGTGCGAGGGCCTCCGATGCCACGGACTCCGCGATGCTCTCGATCGGCAAGATCGGTGGTGGACAGGGAGATCCGGGGTACTACATCGACACGGTCGCCAAGGGCCAGGAGGACTACTACACGGGTCACGGCGAAGCCGAAGGCGAATGGCTGGGATCGGGTGCTCAGCAGCAGTCGCTCGCAGGGACAGTCGAAGAACATGAGTTCCTCGGCGCCCTCGCTGCAGGCCACGTCCCGGGGAAAACGGTGTGCGGGTACGACCTGACGTTCTCCGCACCCAAATCGGTGTCGGTCCTATACGGCGTCGGCGACGCTGCGACGGCGCGGCAGGTCCGTGACGCCCACGATGCTGCCGTCCGCCAGGCGATCGGATACCTCGAGCGCGAGGCATGCTGGACGCGCCGGGGCCGGGCTGGGCGGGAGCGACTCCGTGGCGAAGGCTTGATCGTCGCCGCGTTCCGTCACAGGTCCTCTCGCGCAGGGGACCCACAGCTACATACACATGGCGTCGTCGCGAACAGCACCCGAGCACGGGGCACGTGGACGGCGCTGGACGGGCGCGCACTCTATGCACACGCGAAGACCGCGGGCTACCTGTATCAGGCCGCACTGCGAGCCGAGCTGACGCGCAAGATCGGGCTCGCGTGGGAACCGGTCCACAACGGCGTGGCCGAGATACACGGCATCGAGCACGAGGTCCTGCGCCACTTCTCCCGCCGATCAGAGGAGATCCGCGAGCGCATGGCCAAACGGGGTGGACGATCGCGACAGGCGGCTCGCGTAGCGACACTCGAGACACGCCGCGCGAAGGACTACGGCGTGCCGGTTCATCGAATGCGCGAGGAGTGGCGTGCTCGCGCCGCTGAGATGGGACTCGATCAGGGCGCGCTCGACGCCCTCCTCGAACGCCGACCCCCAGGACTCCCTTCACAGCCGGATCTGGCGATCACCGGCCAGAGCATGGCGCGGGTCGACGGCGTGACGCGCGAGGCGAGCACGTTCGACCGCCGCGATGTGCTGCGGGATTGGGCCGAGGCTCACCCGGAGGGCGCGAACGTTCGCGAGATAGAGGAGCTCGCTGATCTCTGGCTGTCGTCAGACGCAGCCGTTGCGCTGGAGCCACGAGCCGAGGGTCGCAGGCTTGGCGGGCGCCGCTACTCGACTCACGAGATGCTCCGCCTCGAGCAGAGTCTCCTGAATGAGGCGCGCGCGCGTCGATCGGCGGGTGTCGGTCTCGCGGATGTCCGTGCGGTCGACGAGATGCTGTCGACCCATCCGGAGATCTCTTCCGAGCAGAGCGCGGTGATCCGGTCGCTGACAACCTCGGGTGCCGGCGTTGAGATCGTCCGTGCCGCGGCAGGCACTGGCAAGACGTTTGCGCTCGGCCGGGCACGCGACCTCTGGGAGCAGAGCGGAGTGAATGTGTACGGCTGCGCACTCGCTGCGCGTGCGGCGGTCGAGCTTGAATCGACTGCCGGGATCGACAGCACGACCATCGCGCAGCTCCGGACCGATCTGGTGCGCGGATATGGACTTGCGCCTGGGTCCGTTCTCGTCGTCGACGAGGCCGGAATGGCCGGGACACGAGCGATAGCGGAGCTAGCCGACCACACCGCGGAGACTGGTAGCAAGCTCGTGCTCGTTGGTGACGACCGCCAGCTGCCGGAACTCGACGCCGGCGGTGCTTTTCGGGGCCTGGCCGAACAACTCGGAACGGTCGAGCTACGTGAGGTGCGTCGGCAGCGTGAGGAGTGGGACCGCGCCGCGCTGGACCATCTCCGGCGTGGACGCGTCGCCGAATGGGCGAACGCCTACCGCGACAACGGGCGCATCGTTGCGCGGCCGTCGGCGCAACAAACGCGCCAGGCTTTGGTGTCGGACTGGTGGCAGGCGGCCCGAGAGCCTGACAGCGACGCGATCATGATCGCGCACCGCCGCTCCGACGTCAGGGACCTCAACGCGCTGGCCCGTGAGCGCATGCGCGCCGACGTGCGGCTGGGCGAGGTTGACGTGGTCGCCGGTTCGCGGGCCTTTGCGGTCGGCGACTCCGTCATCGCCCGCCGCAACGATCGTCGCCTGGGTGTCGTCAACGGATCTCGCGGCAAGGTGGTAGCGATCGATCGCGAGACAACAAGCGTACGGGTCGAGCTGCGCGACGGAACGTCGGTGGATCTGGACGGCGGGTACTTGGACGAAGGTCATCTGGACTACGGCTACGCGCTGACGGCCCACGCGGCGCAAGGGGCGACCGTGGACCGAGCCTTCGTCCTTGGTTCGGAGGATCTTTATCGGGAGTGGGCGTACACCGCGCTCAGCCGGCATCGCCTCGAGGCCCGTTTCTACGTCGTCTCGCCAGGTTCGACCGAGCGATGCCTTCCGGGCCTCGAGCCTGACGAGGATCCATTGGATCGTGACGTAACGAGGTCGCTGGGCAACAGCCGGCGAAAAAAGCTCGCCACCGAGGTCTTGGACCGCGGTTTCGGCGAGATGCCTGCGAGGTTGCCGACCGCCGACCCGGTGCCGAAGCCGGCCAGCAACGCCGATGACCGTGCGCGACGGGAGGCCGCAGACGCACGTGCGCACGCCGAGTCGCTTCGGACCCAGGCGATGTCACTACCACGCTGGCGTCGCCGTGATCGTGCGCAGCTGCTGGAAGTCGCCGAAACGCATGATCGCGCTGCAGCGACGTGGGACACGCGTGCGGCGCGGCCAGACGCTCTGCGGCAGGAGCGCGATTACGTGCGCTTCGAGTCCACTCGCAGCGCCGAGGACCTGCGCGCGCTGCTAATCGACCCGTCCGAGGTGCTCACAGACGCCATTGGCCATCGCCCTGAGAGCCTTCTGGGCCGCGAGCAGTGGGCAAGCGATGCGGTCGCACTTCTCCACCGGGGCATAATCGCGCCGGAGAGCGGGCCTCCGTTCCCAGTAGAGCTCGACGACCTAGGCCTTGACCTGTAGGGGCGAGATTCAGCCGCTGTGGACTCCCAAGAACATGCCCCTTCCTCGGCCCGTACTCATCCCCAGGGTCAGCGGCTTCTGTGCGATGTGCGATAGCCACTTCAACGACCAACCCGCTTGGCGCTACCACGACGGCCGCGTAGCCGGTGGTTGGGTTTACGTCGAGGCGAGCTGCGTCCGGAGATCACAAACGGCGACCACCGGCCCGGAGGGATTGAACGCGCCGGCCCCGCGACGGCGCGGGAGTTTCTAGAGAAGACGGGTGATCAGGTCGGTCAGGACACCGCCGACGGTGCCCGTGATGATCGCTATTGCTACGTCACGTGTGCGAGGGCGGCAGGCCCCAGGAAGGTCGCTAGTCACTTGAACACCAAGGTGATTGGTAACTCGGCCCGCCCGACAACGGATGCAAGGCGGTCTGGCGCTCTGTTCTCACGCTGCCCCTCCGGGTGCCAGTGACGAGGGATTGAACTCAGCGCGGTGAAGGCGAGCCCGGCCGTCTGCCGAAGCGGGCCTCCACGTCTGCCGATCTATATCGACTTGCCGATCCTACGCCGTGAATCGGCTGGAACAGGTTTCAGCCTTTCGGTGCTGGGTCAGCCGTCCGGAAGCCCACCACGGTCGTAATGTCAGGACGGCTGGCAGGGATGCTCCGCGGATCAGCAGCGCACGATCTCCCTCGAGCTGCTGCAACGCAGCAGCCGACGCCTTGCGAGCGTCTCCGTCCGGGGTCCTCCCCAGCAACTCGACGACGTACGAGCGCGTCGCCTCGTCGGTGATAGGTCCCATGAACAGCTTGGAAGTCGAGTTGGCCAGGATCGTTTCCGCGCCACGGCCATAGCGATCCTGCATCTGGGCCAGCGACTGCCACACAGTGGCCACACGGATGCCGTGACCAGCCGCTTGAGACAGAAGACGTGGCAATTCCGTCAGCGGCGCAATATTCGCGGCTTCATCGAGCAAGACACGCAGCCGCCTCGTGCCTGAGCCCACGAAGTGGTTCGATTCGATGCTTTCGTCGAGCAGGCTTGAGAGCAGCCCCACGATGAGCGGGGCGAGCAGCCGCTGGTGGCGCTCGGGAGCAACGACGTAGACGGTATGTGGCTGCCCCGTGACAAACATCTCTGCGCTCAGGTCCTCTTCGGCTGAGCGGAGAACCTCTGGGAACCGGTACGCGGCAAGAACCGATCCCGCCGACATAAGCGTCGTGCCCTTGTTGCGGGCGTCGAGCTTCAGCACGGCGGCCATTTGGCGTAGCGCTGGCTGGGCATCATGCGACGCCAAAACCCGAGAGACCGCAGCGGTCTCCTGCGTATCGAGCCATGCGATGACGTCGGCGATATGACCGCCGGCGAGCGCTGCCGCATGTAGGACTGGGGCCAGGACCTTGGCCGCCTCGCCGCGCCAGTAGCGCGCGATCTCTGAATCGCCGTCCTGTGTCGCGTCGGCCAGCCACATCGCGACACGCAGCGCCTGCGACCAGCGCTCGCACCCGACTAGCGGAGTCCAACGGGCAGAGTCCTCCCTGAACGGGTCGTAGACCCAGACCCTCCCGATGCGCTCGCGAACATCCCGGGTGGCTTCGAGCACGTCGCGCTTGGTGCTGGTGACGATCGCCGGACCCCGGTGTTCGAGGAGCCAGGGAATAACGCAGCGCGTCGTCTTCCCCGAGCGCGTCGGCGCCACGACGGCGACGTGCTCCTCGTCGGAGGTCGTGACCGTGCGACGGTCGAGCCTGCCGATCGTGAAGCCAGCTTCGTTGCGCGTACCCACAATGTCGCGAGGCCTGGCCCAACTTCTGGGCCGCGCGCCACGAAGATCCCCTGTCCGTCGTCCGAGTCGTTCGCGGGCAGTAGCGGGCTCCGCGCGGCGTAAGAGCCCGAAAAGGAGAAGGACACCACTGACGAGGCCACCGGCACACGTGACCCACCACCAGCCCGCTGCGGGCATCTCCTCGCTGACCTGTTCGGGGTAGGCACTTGCCGGGTCCGACCAGCGGCCTTCGGCAACGATTCGTGCCGTTCCCAGCGCCAGTCGAGCGATGCCGGCGTCAGGTAGTTCGCCTGAGCTCAAGAGCGTGACGACGCTAGGCATGGCGGCGCTGACGATCACTGCCGCTGCGAGTCCGCCACCGATCCACACGACGTCGGCCGGATCCGGCTCCCTACCCGAGGCCTCTTTCACGAGGTCTCCGACATGACTTCCACCCAGGCCGCGGGCGGGCGCCGGCCAGTTGCGGGTCCATGCCGCCACGACAGGTGGAGATGGTCACCGCGCCCGTGGTTGGCATCGCCGTCGTATCCCACCCAGCGAAATGGAGCGCGCGGGCGGCCCTGCTGTGGCTCTGCCCAGCGCGCCAGCTCGTCTACGTCATCCCACGTACCGCCTGGGCCAGGGACTAGATCTACCGCAAGCCCCAGCGGGTGCTCCCCACCGGCCTTGTGACCGGAGGATGCGTAGCCATCAGTTACCGCAACCCGGAAGCGGCGCATCAGGGATAGGACATCGCGGAGAACACGCTCGTCGACGGACTGGCCCGGAGCACCCGGGATCGGCACGATGCGACCGCCGCCGACGAGACGTTGTGGGTCCATCCGCAACGGCGCGCCGCATTCCAGTGGTGCGAGCGCGTCCTGAACGCTGAGCTCGCGCGCGCGCCGCAGGACACGATCCACGTACCAATCGGCGTGGTTGTAGCCGAACAGCGCGCGCCGCCAATCTGCGGGTGCACCGAGATACCGTAAGTAGCGCGCGGCAGCGTGAATCGCATCCGGTGCGCTCATCGGGTCGCGGCGCGCGTCGCCATCGGCGTCGACTCCGAACCGCCGCCACGTCGCGGGCAGGAACTGCGTCCATCCGACTGCGCCCGCGCTAGACGGACCCATGTTCCTGCCGAAGCCCGACTCGACATCCGTCAGGGCGGCGAGAACAGACGGACCTTCGGGGCCCAGCCCGTAGCTCGCCGCAGCGTCCTCGAAGAGCGGCACTAGCTCCGCGGGAACGCCGTCGCTCGCAAGCGACCCAGCGCCACACGGACTGTCGCTTCCTCCCGCGGCGCCCAGTAGCACGCCCGCGAACAGCAACACAAAGGAGCACACAGCGCCGAGGACCAACGCTGTGCCAATCGCGATCAGACGACTCATCGCACGCGGTAGACCCCTTCGCGCGCCCGACGTCGGCGACGCTCGTCGCGCAACCGACGGCGCTCTTCGGCCGTCCGGCGGCGAAGCTCTTCGGGATCCAGCCATCGCCGGGCCGTATGCCCATTGCGTCCGTCGGCTGCCTCGAGCAGCTCCTGTTCTGTCGCGATCGAGTCACGAACGCGACGAAGAAGCTCATCGCGTCGGTGCGCCGGCGCCGCTTGGTACTCCGCAGGATCGATGCCGGCTGCGCGAAGATTGCGCTCGTGATCGAGCGGGAGGGCGGCTCGCAGGTCGGCCAGCCGCCGGTTGCGATAGGTCGCCAGGTCGCGGTCCGCCACCGACTCTCCCGTCTGGGCACGGTTGCGATCCGCGTGCCGGACGATCTCGGAGGCCTGGCGCACCTGGGATGACTCGAGCGCGGCACGAAGCGCTTGACGACGAGCCAATAGCGCTTGCTGGTCCGAGGTGGGCGCCGGTGCAGTGCCCCCTCTCGCACGAGCGGCGGCCGAGGCCTCGTCATAGCCCTGAAGCCGGCGATCGAGCGCCCGTAGCTCGCGGCTCGCGGCAGTCCGGCGACCGACGACCTCTCGCGCCCTGCTCTGTTCCGCAGAGATCGCCGCCCGGGCTTGAGCGTCGAGGTGCTCTCGGGCAAGGGCAGTCGTAGCGGCTGTACGCGCCTCCCGACCGGTAGCTCGCGCCTGACTCAGCTGCCCGGCCGCCCGGCCCGGTGGACCTAGCGCCTTGCGGCCGGCGAGCCGCGCGGCACGTCCGAACTGCCAGGCGTAGTAGCCATGCGACAGCGTCTGTCCGAGTGATCGCCCTTCGGAGTGCGGCGTGCCCGCTGAGACGAAGCCGATGATCTCTTGGCGCTTCGCGAAGACACCCCACCAGAAGGCCCCGAGGAGAAGCCACGTTCCGAACCAGCCGACCTCGAGCGCGGCAAACGTCTTGCTCGCGGCGAGCACCACGGCAAGGAAAACCGCGTAGACGAGCTTGGCGGCTAGCGCACCAATGAGGCGCTTGATCCAGGCCAGGAAAGTGGCACGGCCGCTGTCGCCGAACGCCGGCGCGATCAACATCGCGGGCGCCAGCAGCAGGAGCAGCAGCGTCATCGCACCCGCCAGGAGGAGGCGGACCCCGAGGTATGCGTACAGGGCGACGGCTCCCAGCAGCCCGATCGCGATCAGTCCCAGGAGCGCAGCTCGCGGGAATGTCCCGCCGGCCTGCTGCATCCTCGCCCGCTCGGGTTCTTTGTGGACTAACCGCTTGACGTGTTGCGGCAGCTCGCGGTCGTCGGTAAGGCCGAGCAGGTCCTTCGCGCTTCCGATCGGGTCAAAGCCACCGTTGTCATCGCCCTTGACCTCGCGGAAGAGTCGCTCCCGCTGCCATGACTGGGCGGGATAGGCGAGCCACACGTCCGCGTTCGTCGGATGGCGGTTGTCGCCCGTGGCTTGGTCGCAGTACTCGGCCGACCCGAATTGCATGGCGCACCACGGCTCGCGCACCGTCGCGTCGAAAACCCCACCCAGCGCTGAGACCAAGGCATGCCTCGGACGTTCTACTTCGCCCGTCGTCGCCGCCCCCAGCACCGCAAGCCCGGCGTCGTTGGCAATGCGTGCGGCCCTCCCAACCGTGCCTGCCGGCTCCGAGATCAGAACCAGCCCGACGACCATCAGCGCGACGGTTGCGGCAAGTCCCCCGAATGTTTCTGCTGCGCGCCGCTGCACGAGACCGCGCCACATCCCCCAGATGCCGGCGACGGAGATCCCCAGTAGGAGCCAAGGCTCTCCGAACGCGCGCGCGTGCAGCCGTGCGAGGCTCTCGCGCGCGGCCGGCATTGCCTGCCCTGTGAGATCGAGGGAGAAGGACCACTCGAGCAGGAGCAGGACGCCTTTGACCAGGTAGAGCAGACCCATCCAAAGACCAGCAAGGAGACTCTGAACGGCGCTGAGGAAGCTCTTACCGGGGTCGGTGATCGAGAACCCCACGCGGACATCCAGCCCGTAGGAACTGAGCGGGTGCGGATGCAACGCGGAACCGGATGCGCGACAGCTGCGCCTGCGCTGAAAGTCCAGCTGATACCGGCACGAGGGTGATGTCGCCCCCAGATCGCGTGACGGATCGGCGTAGGCCGAGTCGGCCGGCGGTGGCCGTTGTGTCACAGGGGCGGGGTCCGCAAGGGCCGCCGCCGGCAGCGCGAGGACTGCGCAGCCGACGAGCGCGTTAGCGATGCGGCGCGTGCCCATTGGTTGCTGGTGCGGAGGACCGGGTGGGTGTCGTGTCCAGGGCCTCCAAGAGCGCGTGGTCGGCGAGATCCACCTGGACTGGGGAGATGCGGCCCTCGTAGTCGCGCAGAAGGCATCTGCCGCGCCGGAAGGAGCGCAGCTGTCCGCGCAACTCGTGGTCCTCCGGATCTAGCCCTAGCAGCGCCAAGACCCGCCTCGCCTCCGCGTCGGTCTCAACGCCGAACGCGAAGAAGCAGCCGACGAGATCGCTGACAGCGCTGACGTCGTCGACGACCTGGGTAACCAGCACGGGGGTCGCGTTCTGACTGCGGCAGAGGCGCACGATCCGCTGCACAAGGGCCATTCCGATCGCATCGCCCACGAGCTGCGAGAGCTCTTCGATGATCAGGAGCTTGTGCCGCGACCAGTCGGCGCTCGCGAAATGGAGCGCTTGGACCGCGAGCAGCCTTAGAAGGGCGCGGCCGGTTCGCTCCTCCTGGGTTAGATCTGCCTTCGGTGTGCTTGGAACTGGGAGTGTGAGGTTCTCGATGCGCAGGCTGAGAACCGGTCGCTCGCCGGGCTCGGGGCCCGGTGCATCCGGCGGAGCAAACCCAAGCTGCAGTAGACCGGACTCCGCGTGGATGCCGATCGCGCGTGCTGCGGCGCGCGCCTCGTCGTCGCCCTCGAGCAACCGTTCGAGAACGAGCCCGCTGCTGCGTCCGCCGCGCCGAACCACCTCTGCCACAGCTGCCCGGATCTCCGTTTGCCACTCCGCGGGCACCGGCGAAGGGAGCAACTCGGTCAGGAACGAGTACGCGAGCTCGACGCGGAGGTCTTCCGGTCCGATCCGTAGGGGATCGAGCATTCCACGGTCGGCTTCGTCGGCCGTCAGCCGGATCTGTTCGACGTGCTCGTCGCCGAGCACGGATGCGAGCCGGTGGTCCCCCTTGGGGTCCAGATCGATGATTCGCGACCCACCGGCGAACCCGTGGAGGGCGAGCAGTTGCGCCGTCATTGTCTTTCCTGATCCCAGCGTGCCGGTGACCAGGACCGCCGGCGGACGCGAGGTCCGCGATCCCTCCGTCACGTCGAACATCACGGGCTGCCTCGAGCCCGACAAGGTGTGGCCGACGAGCAACCCCACGCGAGCGCCAACTGCATGCGTGGCGGCCGGCACCATCGCCCCGATCTGCTCAGGGAGAAGTACGTCGTCGTAGCGACGAACCGGCGGTAGTTGGCCGGGGAGGTGTGCAAGCCACAGGTCGAGCTGCACGTCCTTGGGGCGGTGAAGCGCGATCGGCGCGTACTCACGCCGTGTTCGCCTGACGCGGTCCTCGAGCTGCGTCGTGCTCTCCGCACCCACGACGAGACTCAGCTGTGCTCGCAGCAGAGGCGGCCGGTCCGACCCGGTCAGCTCCTCCTCGAGTTCCCGCGCGAGATCCGGACGCGCCGCGGCCTGGGCCGTGGGCCCGTGGTCGCCGTGACTCTCCTCGGTATAGGCATGATCGGCGTCGACAATCCTGCGTCGCACGAGCGCGAGTGCTTGGTCGTTCGGGATCCACCGGGCCGCGAGACAGGCGTCGACCGGAAAATCAAGGGCCTCGAGCGGTGCGAACATCAGCTCGGCCTGGTGGCCCGGGAAGACGGTCGTCTCTGGTAGAGCGCCAGCTACGAGCACTGACTGGACCGACTCGCCCACGCACAAGTGATCGCGTGCCACTCGGATAGGCGCGTCGAGCAGTCGCAAGGTGTCGGCTTCCAGCGGGCGATAAGTTCGTCCGCCGTTCTCCTCGTCCGCGTCGAGCACGAGCGCCTGCGGACGCCAGAAACGATCCAGCCAGGGCTCGCAGATCCCGCGGGAAGCTGTTCGTCGCAGGAGCCATTGCAACTCCGCGGTGCTTGCCCGCTCGACATCGAGGAAGTCGCCCACTCGGCCAAGCGCCCGCGCTTCGACGTCGAAGAGTTCCTCCATTCGGCGGTGGCTGACCGCTCGCGGAGCTTCTAGGCCAAGCGAGCGGCGAACCTCGCTGACGGCTCGCCCGAACGCACGCGCGATTGACGGTCCTGGGGAGGTCAGTCTGGTCGCGAGGAACAGCTCAGCGCGCCCGGGCTCGGCGTCCGCGATGACTTCCTCGTGGCTTTCCACGAGTGACTCAAGCCAGGAGGCGTGCTCGTAGCGCGAGTCGGCCGTAGCCCGTGCCGCCTCGGCGTAGTCCTTCGCCGACCAGGCACGCTGGACGCGAAGGAGTTGGAAGTCCGCCTCGATGCTGCAGCAGAAGGCCGCGAACGCGCTGAGCATCTCCACCTTCCCGGCGACTGGCCGGCCTGCGTAGGACCGCATGTGAACGCGATAGACGCCCCACGCGTCGTCCAGCCCATGACCGAACACGATGTTGCGCGAGATGAACGAGATCGGCGCCCTCATCTCACTCGCAGCGTCTGGCCTGCCTTCAGCCGGATCTCGCGAGCGCGGTACAGCGGCGCGTCATCGATCTGCGTGACTGTCAGCGTTCGTCGGCGTACGACCGCCCGCCCGGGCATGCGAAGCAGCACGGTGGCTGGCCCGGAGACGGATCCTCGCCGGTAGCGGTCGGCGCGTTCGTCGGGCACGACGGTCACCGCGGCGAGCCACGCCGAGCACTCGTTACACGCCTGATCGAGCCCGGCCAGCCGGTGGGGCCGGATCCGCCGGAGGAGCCTCGCGGCAAGCGCCTCGTGTGCGGGTCGTCCATCCACGCCCGTACGACAGAGGGCATACGCCGCCCCGGCCGGGAGCAGTAAGAGGCGTAGCGGCCACGGAATGAGCCCGAGCAACTCGCCTGCCACCGGCAGACCCGTGGCTACGACCACCGCCACGGCTGCGACCGCCCCGTATCCCAACCCGACGATCGGTACGCCGTACGGCACGGGGATCCGGAAGCGATCGATGCGGTGAAGACGGCGCTCCAGTTCGAACGCGAGTCGATAGGAGCGCAGAGTCACGCGGCCGTCGCTCATCCGACGAGTGACCGCCAGATGTCGACGATGACCTCCTTGACGCTGCCCTGCGCGAAGACGAACCCGCCAAGCACCACAACGAGAAGGGCCAGGATCAGTCCGCCGTTGACGTCGCGCCGACCTAGCACCGGCAGCGTGACGAGGCCCGCAACGGTCAGAAACAGAGCCACCAAGAGCGACTTCGCCTCGTCCCCGAGGTTCTTGCCGATTTGGCTGGTCTCGGCCAGCGCGGGCTCGGCGAACCCCAGCACCGCCAGGCCAGCCACGAGGACCAGCCGCATTAGAAGAGTCATCGGTGTCCCTCCTGTGGGAGCGCATTGACATGGACGGTGTGCACGAGCCAACGGCCGACTCGCCGGACAAGTGCCAGCTCGTATCGGAGCGGCAACCGCGAGCCCGACTGGTCCCGCGCAGTGATGGCGACCGCGACTCGGTGCGCCCGCCTCACCCAAGTGATGGCGTCGACGGCAGTCAGTCGAAGCGGTTGTGCGGGCAGCGTCACGGCGGCACCGCGGTCTAGGTCAGCTCGGAGGTCTTGGCGGTGACGTGCGAGGTAATGGCGCACCACGCGCGCCGCGACCTCGCGGACCGCGGGGTCCTCGACCTCGAGCTCCGGCTCGGAGAGCCCGTCGCGTGCCATCGGCGGGGGTCCGACGATTGCTGGCGGCCCCGCAATTACGAGCCGCCGTTTCGTGTCCCGGCCGACCGTCACCGCGAGATACGTCAGCGAGCGTTCCGCTCCGACAGCGACCGTGACCGTCCGGAGGCCATTCCGGCTCGGCTGATCGGCCACCACCGAGGTCCAGCTGAGCGGCCGGCGAGGGCTACTTCTCGCCTCGTGGCCGTCAGCCCGAGGCCAGGATATGAGTTCCGATCCAAGAGCGTCGGGCGCTGCCGTCAGATACACGCGCGCGTAGTCCTCGGCGAGGGCCCGCGCAGCGAGATCTTCGGTCGGGGCGCGAGGCCCAGCCACGCGGGCTGGAGGCAGTGGCGTAATGAGACGCTGGGCACCGAGCGCAGCCAGAACGCACGCGGCCGCGATAAATGCCAGCCGCGGGGCGCGCGCACGCCATCTGACAAGCCAGAGTGGCTTGACCTCGACCGACCCCATCAGAAGAACTCGCCCGGTTCGGTCGACGCCGGTCTGGCAGGCTCGATCGGCCGTGGCATCGCCTGCTGCCGCGAACGTGCGACGCGAAAACCCGCACGTGGAGCGTTCCTCTTGCGCTGTGGGTGGTGCCGGCGCGTAGCTTCCTTGCGCCTGGACGACTGGCTCCGGCTGGGATGCGGGCGCGGCACGATGCGCGGCTGGACGTGAACTGCCTGGCGGCGCGCCTCCGGCTTCGGCTTCGGCGGTCCTCCATCACGCTGCGCGGCTGATACGGCCACGGCCAGAATCGCTGCAGCGAGGACTGAGGGCGCCACCACCATTGTTGGCACGGAGCGAGGTAGCTCGAGGGTCGCCGCGCTCGGCGCCGCCTCATCGGCGAGGCCCCAGGGGAGCGTCTCGTCAGTGAGCTCGAAGGTGGTTTGCCGAGGGCCGAACATGCTGGCGACATGTCCGTGGCGCGAACACTCGGCTCCCCTCCCCTTCAGGCAAGGCGGCGCTCAGTCAGGGCCGCCGCAACCGCCAGCCGACGGCCTCAGCAGGCGACGATCAAATGGAAAGGCAGGTCGGCAGGGTTGCCAGACGCGTCGTAGGTGGAGACACCGACGGTGCCACCACTATCGCGGACGGTGATGCGGCCGGCGGGAGCCAAGCTGCTGTCGGTGGTGCCGAGCGAGGCTGAATAGGCACAGCCCGAGACGGACTGGGCGAATCCGACGGTGTAGGTCCCCGCAGATCCGCCTTGCCCTCCGTGCGTCGCATTTCCACGCAGGAAGGCGCCGCTGGCGGCGACAGCCGCGAAGTAGCTGGCCGCGGGTGGACCAGCTGGTCCCTGGGGTCCTTGAGGCCCTTGTTGACCAGTGAGCGCGGTGCGCGCTGATCGGCTGATGTCGCGTAGCCGGACGGTGCGGTCCCGGAGTTCGCTCGAGGTCACAGCGTTCGTTCGAATCTGCTTCGAGCCAACGCTGTTGCGGGGCAGGGTCAAGGCTGCATACGAGCTTCCACCAAGCGCCACAAAGAGCGCCACCGTAGCGGTGACGTTGGCATAGGTCAGTCGGTGTCTGATGCGGTCGATCATGGGTGTGCCTCCGCGACAGATAGTGCCTGAGCGCCGGAGTTCGCCCCGTTTCACGCGCCGGATACCCGCACGCGCACGACGCGCGAGCGCCCCGTAGCAAACGGATAGCCGGCCTCCGGCGGGACCTTCGCACGGAACCGATACGTCTGCGTGCCTCGCGTTCCATCAAAACGGTACGGGTAGCGCCAGCGGCCTTGCCTACCGGCTCGTGTAGTCGCGAAGGTGCGCCATCGACCACGTACCCACACCTGCAGTTCGACCAGCTTGCCACGGTCGGGAATGCGCCCGGTCCGAATTCGCCCACGGAAGCGGACCGTCTCGCCATTCGACAGCCTGATCCGGCTGGGAGCGATGGTCGTCCGCGAGCGTACGTTGAGCGCGAGCGTCCTCGTCGCGCTGCGTATGTGGTTCGTGCCGCCGTACCGGATGCGGATGGTGCGGCTCGGCCCGCGTCGTACCAGGAACGAGAAGCGGCCCGTACGGTTGGTTCGCACAGTGGCGATCAGCCGTGGCGGCGTCATGCCATCACGTATCTGGGTGAACGCCTGGACCTCCACGTCCTGCATCGGGTTGCCCTCGGGCGTTACAAGCCGACCGCGGACGCGGACCAGCTGTCCATAGCGGACGTACGCGTTACGCGCGAGGCGAGAGCGCCGCCCGCTCCGCCTTACAACTCCCGCGCGTAGCCGCGTCTTGAGCCGAACCGGGAGCCTGATCTCCGCCTTTGAGCCGTCGGCGCGGACATCGGTCGAGCGCTCGTTGCCGGCGTGATCAACGGCGCGCGCCCGCAGCTCATAGATGCCATCGCGGAGGCGCTCATCAGCGACGCGCGCCGCAAGACGCGCGCCGTCGAGACCCGTGGGCAGCGCAAGCCATCGCTCATCACCGTTGCGACGCATTTCGATCTGACCACCGCGAACACCCGACGCGCGGTCGTTGGTCTTGACCGTCACCAGCGTCGGGTCGTCAACAGAGATCGGCTCGAAGGCCAGCTCGGGGCTAGCATCGTCGTAGCGGAGCCGCAGCACCGGAGCGGCGAGGCGCGCGTCCTGATTCCCGGCTTCGTCGCGCAACCACAGCTTGAGGACGTACTCGCCCGGCGCGGGGACCTTGAGGTCAGAGAGACTGGACAAGTCCCGGCCGTCCTTATGACCACGAATGCAGGCGGTGCCGTTGGGCAGACACAGCTCGTACTCGGCGCCAGCGATAGGCGCGCCCGTGTTCTGCGCGGGCAGCTTCCATCGCACGTCGAAGTCATTGAGAGACCGCCACGCTTCGCCGCCGTCGAGTGTCAACTCCTGCGGCGGGTCCGGCGGCGCGTTGTCGATGAGCACGGCTCGCGAGATCTCACTCACGTTTCCCGCGGCATCGGTGACCTGGATGCGTGCAACATGGGCACCGTCAGACCGCAGGGCGTCAGTCTCAACGCGTAGCTCGTCCCCGCCTTGGGGGCACGGGACTGTGCGGGTGTAGTCGCAGGCCTTCGCGCGCTGCGCGACTTCGCGCTCGCCAATCAGAAGCCGGGCGGACTGGATGCCGGTGTTGTCGTCTGCCTCGAATGCGACCGCCTGCGTCCCGCGCTTCCAACCGTCCGACCACAGCGAACCGCTCGGTGAGGTGATTCTGGGCGCGACTCCATCCTCGAGGCGCACGCTCGCTGAGTACAAGATTGCGCGGCCGCGCAGGTAGTTGTGGGTCGGGTCTCCTGTCGAGTCGGTCGGACAGGGACCCATGGCACAGAACGTCTCGATATAGATCACCCAGCTCGGCGGGACCGGGATGTACTCGCCAGCGGATCTCACTTCGCAAGGCGATCCCCCCGTGCCGCACCCCTTGAGCTGCTGCGACCCGTTCGAGAGTCCGACCATGTATCCGGCGTACTCGCGGTGGAACCAGTACGAGGCCTGGATGCCGATGATGGCCGTCCCTTCCGGCGCGTAGAAGAAGGCTTGGGCCCCGAGTCCGCCAGGCACGCTCCATGACGCGGGCTGCACAACGTTTCGCGTCACGATCCCGCGGTTCGGATTTCCCGCCGATGGACACTCGGCATAGGCGGCGAGGCCGGTGTGGGTCGTGTTCGGCACCCACGAGTTGTTGATGCCACCAGCCGCATCGCAGGCATGCACGTCGTAAACGCCGGCGTGAGCCGGCCTCGACGGACCCATCCCGACCGCGACGGTGGCGACGGCAAGCACCCCCATCGCCTTGAGCAAGCCCCTACCTACCTTTGGCTGCACGTGCATGATCTATTCAGCGGTCCCCGAGTTTCGGCGGTCTCTCAATACCCATGTCGGTTCTAGTCATCACGGAGCGAATTCCCCTCCCCCATCACGTGGAGCAGCTGCCGGAGCAGTAGGTGCGCCGGCGCTGCCGATGGCGCCAGGACCAAACTCGGTGCTGCCAATCGGCGCGGCCGAAGCCGGTGACTTCGAGTTCGGAGAGCTAACCGAAGTGATCGGCCGATTAGCCGTCGCGGAGCGACCCGCCAGAGCGCCTCCTGACTGCGCGAAGGCGAGGCTCGATCGATGCGCGGGCTCGACGATGGGGTTGGGCGCGGCCGCTGCACGAGGCGCTCGGTCGGGCTCCAGCCTCCGCACACCGTCGACACACAACGCTGCGGTGCCACCAGCTGCGATGCACATCGCCACGATCTTCGCCGCGGCGCCGCTGCCCACGGTCGCCCCGCCTGCGCCGCC
Organism: uncultured Conexibacteraceae bacterium; assembly: GCA_963832195.1. Taxonomy (GTDB): domain Bacteria; phylum Actinomycetota; class Thermoleophilia; order Solirubrobacterales; family Solirubrobacteraceae; genus Baekduia. The sequence continues at coordinate 293,568 of CAWHTH010000001.1, read as the reverse complement.
GACCTGCTCGGCCGTATTCGTAATAGGGGCGGCACGGTTGGCGATTTCGTAGGGAAGCTGACGCGCACTGGCCCACGCGTCGGCCAGGCGATCGAGCAGCGACTGGATCGGAGCGTCGGCGCGCTCGGGCGTGACGAGAACTGGAACGGGAAGTAGCGCTGCGGCTCCGTTCAGCGTCGCGCGCATCTCCGCCAGCATCGCGCGGCAAGCGGGATGCGCATCGATTACCCGTTGCGCTCTGCGACGCTGCCTGGCCGAGGCCAGGCCAGTTTCGCAAGCCAGCAGCAGACTTCGCTGACGGCGCAACCACGCCGACTCCCCATCACTCCCCTGATGCAGCTGCGCGGCGAGTTCTGCGTAAGCCTCGGTGACGATTTTCTCGAGCCGCTTTGGACTGACGTTCAGTCGGCGTTGGATCTCCTTGGCATTGAGACCGTGATCGAAGCGAAGCTTGATCGCAGCGGCTTGGCGTTGGTCAAGCGACTCGACGACGACGCGGAGTGCGTCGGCATCCAGGCGTACCTGGGCGTACTCATCGGGCAGGGGCGACAAGTCCGGAGCCGTGGTAAGTGTCGAACTTGCGGGCTCCACGAGGTCCGGCTTCTTTCGGCGCAGACGTGCCCTCGCTGCGCGCCAGGCGATCTTCTGCAACAGCGCGCGCGGGTTGTCGATCCTTGTTCCCGTCGCGCGCAGTTCGAGGAACTCGATCCATGCCTGCTGGTAGAGCTCGTCGACTTCAGCGTGCAAGCGAGGAAACTCGCGCCGCAGCATCCGGACGACGGCTTCGCGGCAGGCGACGTACTCGCGCTCCGACGCTTCGGCTTGCTCCGACGAGAGACGATGGGCGACTGACACGAAGGGCAGGGAGCCGCTCGATTCGAGGCTCCCGCAGCTTCCGTGGCCCAGCTCCATCAACAACCCCCTCCTCCGTTTTTGCGAGAGGGGGATTCCCCGGGGATGGGGCCACGAACCCTCTGTGGCCCGACTTTTCAGGTTCCGTGACTGATCCAGCTCCCTCATGGGTCGCTGCGGATGGCATCGGGTCGCCGCTCACCCCAGCTGTCGCCGGCGCCACCCCGCGCGCCCATAGCGCCAGGATCCTCCGCCTGGTTGCCGCACGCGGGCAGGGTGCCGGCGGCACGGGGCCATCCAGTCGCCCAGGAGGCACCCATGAACAGCGTCCAGCAGATCGGCCGGCTCACCTCTGACCCCGAGCCGCTCCGCACCACCGACCACGGCTCCGTCACGACGTTCCGGCTCGCCGTGCCGCGCCGGAAAGGCGGCGAGAAGGACGCCGACTTCTTCACGGTTGAGGTCTGGCAGCGGCTCGCGGAGACGTGCTCGCAATACCTGCGACGCGGGCGGGAGGTCGCGATCGAAGGCCGCCTGGACCAGAGGGAGTGGCGAGCGGAGGGCGACCGCGCGCGCGAGCGTGTTGTGATCGTCGCCCGGTCGGTTCAGTTTCTGCGCAGCCCGAGCTCGAATGGCTCGTCATCCGCGCTGAACTCCGGCGACGAGGAACCGATCCCGTTCTGATCTCCACAGGGGCTGTCGAGCACGATGGCGATCAAACGACCGGACGCCGCGGGCACGCTGGCCGAGCACCTCGCCCGCGCACGCGCTCGCCGAAGCCCGCTGTCGCGCCGTCTCTGGGCGATGTCACCGGAAGAGCGCGTCTCGGCGATGTGGCGGCGTCAGCTCACGCTGTCGCAGCTACGGGAATGGACGGCTCGCGCACCGCATGAGGTTCCGCTGATCGGCGAGGAACTCGCGTGGATCGCGATGCACGACCCGGACTGGGCGGAGGCCGACAGTGCGTGAGCTGCTGTCGCAGCACGCATTCCGTTACGAGCACACCGACATCCCGCCGGGACTGACGATCACAGAGTGGAAACAGCGCACGACGAGGCCTCACCGAAGTCGTCGCGCCGGGCTCAGCAACCGCCTGCGCGACCGGCTGGGAGGTCCGACCACGACCCGCCTTCGACGTCTGCGTGAAGTGCTCGTAGTACGCAAGCCACGTCTCTAAGCAGCGGCGCGTTGGTACGTACCCCACAGCCGCATTCGACGGATGCGATAGATAACCAAGTCCTGGCTGCACCCGTGGGCGGCGGCAATTTGGCGCGCCCGCAGCCCGGCTTTTACGTCGCGTTGGATCCGTTCCTTTGGCAGCAAGATTGCGGCCCCAAGGTCGTAGGCCTCGTGCTCGTGGGCCTTGGTGTAGGAACGGCACATAAGCCCGGTAGCTGGATCGCACTCGATCCGGCAGGCAGGGTGACCCAGGAGATGGTGCGAAAGCTCCTCCATCAGGGTCGCCATCTGGCGCGTACGCGGACGCCCAGAGTTGAGCAGCACCATTAGCGTCGGCTCGCCCGGGTAGCAGAAGGCGAAGCCATCCCACGGGACGCTGCGCAGCTGCGCGGCCAGAGCCGCGTCTACGAGATCCTCGGGGTAAAAGACGTGCGCCGGAACTGCGTCCGCCAACCGCCACGGGTCAACAGGCTGGAGCTGATCGAGACCAAGACGGGCGCGGACCGCCGCAGCTTGGCGCTCGATCCGCCACTTGTCTTGGTAGCGGGCGCGTTCGTAAGCCACGTGGTCACGCCCTAGTTGTCCTTGCGCAGCGCCTCGTAGGCGGCGCGGAACATTCGCACCAGCGTCTCGGCCTGGTCGTCGCGGAGATTCTTGTCGGCGCGCAGGTGCAGTTCGACAGCCTCGATCGGCTCCGCGTTTGGCGGATGCGGCTCGCGCCTGCGCGGGGCCTTACCGAGAACCTGTGGGTCGATCGCGATGTGCGCCCAGCGCGCCAGCTTGAGGAGGTTCTCGCGCTCGGGCAAATAGTCCCCTCGCTCCACGCGAGAGAGCGTCGCAGGCGAGACGTCGGCTTCCTTTGCTGCCGCGCGAAGACTGAGCCCGAGCCCGTGGCGGCGGGCGCGAACCCGCTCCGCCAGTGCCATCGGATCGATCAGCAGCTCGGAGACAGGAGGATCAGACGGGGGCACCGCGTCCGCGAGCGTAGCAGTGGCTGCACCAGGTCTGCAACGCCGAGTCACGGTTGGCGCAGAGCCTCTGCTACCATTTTGGGGGTGCTGCAGAACTGGTGCAGCGTTTCAATCCCGGTACAGCCATTTCCCCGTGGAGATCGATCCCAAGATGACCCAAAGTAACGACAAGGACGACAAGGCCAAGCGGATCACAATCAGTATCGATGGCGAGGACTTCGAAGTCGAAGACCGCAGCCAGACGCCGCGCGAGTTGCTAACACTCGCGAGCCTTGACCCTGAGATCAGCTTCCTCATCGAACTGCGCGGCCAGCAGCAGGTGTCCCTGCGGGACATGCTCGATGAGCCGATCAAGCTCCACAGCCGTATGCGTTTCATCAGCGCAGACATCGGCTCGGCGCCGATGGCCTGAGTGTCATGGACGAGCTTCAGGGCGCCGATCGTTTCGCAGCGGAGCTGAAGGCGTTGGGATACAAGCCCCAGCGCGAAGGCGAAAACGGCGTGTGGTTCTCGTACACGATCGAGAACGGACCGCGCCGCGGCGAACGAGTCGACCTAGGGTTCGTAGTGCCGGAGAACTTCCCGATAGAGCCTCCGCACGGCCCCAACTACCGCCCCGCGATCCTGCGCGCCGGCATGGTGGCCGGCTTGCACGTCGGTCGCGAACTAGGCCCCGAATGGGACCACTGGAGCAGGCCGCACCCGAGCTGGGCGTCGGGCGAGCAGACGGTTCGTGTCTACCTGCGCCACATCCGCCGCCTCAACGAAGAACTCCCGGCCCCAGCGGACGACGACGAAGCCGATGCGGCGTAGCATCGCACTGGCCACCGCGGTTCACGACGCGATGGCGGCTCACCTACTACGCCCCGACGGCCAAGAGGATCTGTGCTTCGCCGTCTGGCACTCCAGTACCGGAGCGACTCGCCACACCGCGCTGATCAGCGAGCCGCTGCTACCCGAGCCCGGCGAGCGGGAGGTACACGGCAACGTCAGCTTTCGTTCGCAGTACTTTCTGCGCGCGATCACCCAGGCTCAGTCCGTCGGTGGCGGCGTTGCGCTGCTCCACAGCCACCCCACCGGCCGTGCGTGGCAAGGCATGAGTGATCCAGACATCGACACGGAACGCCGGCACGCCCCTCGCGCATACGCCGCGACCGGCCTCCCGTTGGTCGGAATGACCCTCGCCGGCGATTCCGCCTGGAGCGCTCGGGTGTGGCAACGAACCGACCGGCAACACTACGAGCGGCAGCCGTGCGCCAACGTCCGTGTCACGGGAAGGCAATTCGAACTTACGTGGGACGACGCCCTTGTCCCACCACCGCCCCTGACCCACCGGCAAACGCGCACCATCTCGGCCTGGGGCGACCAGACCCAGCAGAAATGGGCTCGCCTTCGCATCGGGATCGTCGGTGCAGGCAGCGTGGGGGCGCTCATCGCCGAAGCCCTGGCTCGCAGCGGAGCGACCGACCTCGTGCTGATCGACTTCGACACCGTCGAAGCAATCAATCTCGACCGGCTCCTGCACGCCACAGGACGCGACGCCGCCCTGGCCCGGGCGAAGGTTGAGGTGCTTCGGCGCGCGCTACACCGCAGTGCGTCGGCGGATAGAACCAAGTTCACCGCGCTCGAACTCAGCGTCGTAGAGCCAGCCGGCCTCGCGGCCGCCCTGGACTGCGACGTCATCTTCAGCTGCGTCGATCGGCCCTGGCCACGCGCCGCACTGAACTACCTCGCCTACGCCCATCTCATCCCCGTCGTCGACATCGGAATCGTCGTGCGCAAGACCCGCAATGGCAACCTGCGCATAGCCGACTGGCGCACGAGCATTGCCACGGCGGGGCGTGGTTGCCTAGCCTGCAGCGGGCAGTACGACCCCGCACATGTAACCCTCGAACGCGACGGGTCACTCGACGACCCGCATTACATTGAGCGGCTCCCGCACGACAGCCCGCTGAGGGCGAGCGAAAACGTATTTGGTTTCTCGCTCGGCGCCGCATCGCTGGCGGTCTCCCAGTTCTTTTCGTTCGTCGTTGCGCCAGGCGGTATGAGCAACCACGGCTTGCAGCGTTACCGCTTCAAGACAGGGGAGCTTGAACAGACCCGGCCGACCTGCAACCCCACGTGCCCATATAGCGCCGCGATTGCGACCGGTGATGGCGCCCACGACCGCTTTCGGCCTTCTGGGCAGCATTCGGTAGCGGAAACCGCCCGCCGCGGTCGGGAGGACAGCGGTCGCCGGCCGACAATTCGCCTGGCTCGCGCGCTCGACGACCTCGTCTCGCGGCTGCGATAACCGTCACGGGCCGGAGAGCCCGGCGCGCACTAAGCGCCGGCTGAGTGGTACCCGTCGCCTAACCCGCCGCTTGATCGAGGTACGTATCGAGTAGCACCGCCGCCTCAGCCTCATTCCCCGGCATGAGATGGCCATAACGGTCGAACGTGATCGTCACGCTGGAGTGGCCCATGTACACGCTCAGCGCCTTCGCGTTGACCCCCGCGGCGATCATGAACGAGGCGAACGTGTGCCGGCATTCGTGCAGACCGATCGCAGGCATGCCGGCCTTCTTCCATGCGCGCCGCGCGCGGTTGCTGGGGGTCTGGGCGAGAAACGGGACCTCCGCTGTGCGGCCAAAGACCAGCCCTTCAGACCATGGACGGGCCAGCCGGTGCTCAGCGAGGTGACCTCGTAGAACCTGCGCCAGTGGCACAGAGCGACGACCGGCGCGCGACTTGGGCGCGACCGGGCCAGCCTTCGGGTCCCACGACCGACGAACGTGGATCAAGCCCGCGTCGAGATCAACGGCGCTCCACTCCAGCGCAAGCAACTCGCCGAGCCGGAGGCCGGCGTACATCGCGGTTGCCCAGAGAGCCCGGTCGCGATCGAGAACAGTGAGCAGTCGCGCCGCCTCCTCAGGGGACGCAGTGCGCTCACGGCGACCACGCACCGCCGGAAGCTCAAGTCCGGTCGTCGGGTTGAGCGCAACCTCGCCTCGCACGAGCGCTCGCCGGAAAATCGCGCGCACCGGCAACAGGGTGTTCCGGATCGTCGACGGATCGTGGCCCGCGTCCAGCAGCCGATCGATGAACGCCTGGAGCTCCGCCCTTCGGATCTCGGACAGCTTGAGACGCCCGAGCTGGGGGATCACGCGCAGCCGCAGGGCCTGCTCATAGCCGCGAATCGCGCTCGGCTTGTAGGGATCGCCTGAGCGGTTTCGGATCAGCCCGGATCGGGCGCCAGTCACCCACGCCTCACCCGCCTGCTGCAACGTCGGCACGAGCGCGGCGCTCATCGTGCCGACACGAAGCGCGCCGAGCGCGTCGGTCCGCCACACCTTCGCCTCCGAAAGAGAGCGGAACGTCTTCTTCACGTACCGGTCGGTCCGCAGGTCGTAGACCTTCGCCCGGTATCCGGGCGAGCACGAGCACCTGCCTCCTCGCCGGGACCGGCAGTCGCTCTCGTGTCGGACCTCGATGCCCTCGTGCCGCTTGCCGTTGCCGCTCACTGCTTCCTCCTGGGGTTCGCATTGCGGTGCTCACCCCGGGCGGCGCCGGGTTCCTCGAAGATCGTGTTCGCGTGCTCGTCGAGCCAGCGCTCGAGCTCGCGGACCGGGATCAGCCGGCGCCGGCCACAGCGGACGATGCGCAGCTCGTGCATGACGTGCTCCTCGAGGAAGTCGACGCTGACGCCCAGGGCGTCAGCCGCCTCACCCTTCGAGAGGGCGAGACGACCGATCGCGGCGTCTGCACGAGGTGCGCGTTGGTCATCGATTGCCTGGCGGAGGACGCCCACGCCCAACCGTGGCGCGAATCCGGAAACCGCCCACCCCAGGCGACAACCAGCCCGAAGATGTCCCGCCCGTCATGGGACTGGCATGGGACTATCGGCACCCTGATCAGGCGGTTTCCAGCGGCCTCCACCGGCTCAAAGACAGCGTCCCCAGCGGGCCAGTCCGGTGGCTGAAAGTGGCTCAGATGCTGGGAAATCACTGTTTTGAGCGGAGGGGGAGGGATTCGAACCCTCGGTGGACCGAAAGGCCCACAACGGTTTTCGAGACCGCCCCGTTCAACCACTCCGGCACCCCTCCGCGGGCGCGCTCGGGGCGCGGGCGCAGCGTAGCGTGCGGGTAGCGTTGGGCGATGGCCCAGTACGAGACGCTTCTATACACGCGCGCGCACGCGATCGCGACGATCACGCTCAACCGGCCCGAGCGGCTGAACACGATCGTGCCGCCGATGCCCGACGAGCTCGAGGCGGCCGTCGCCGAGGCGACGCGAGACCCGGAGGTGAAGGTGATCGTGCTGCGCGGCGCGGGCCGTGCGTTCTGCGCCGGGTTCGACTTCGGCGGCGGCTTTCACCACTGGGACGAGGGCCTGGCGACGGACGGCCGCTGGGACCCGGGCAAGGACTTCGCGATGAGCTGGCAGGCGGCGACCGGCCCGGTCCCGAAGTTCATGTCGCTGTGGCGCACGCTCAAGCCGGTCGTCGCGCAGGTCCACGGCTGGTGCGTGGGCGGCGGCAGCGATCTGGCGCTGTGCGCCGACCTCGTCATCGCGAGCGACGACGCGGTCATCGGCACGCCCTATGCGCGCATGTGGGGCTGCTACCTGAGCGGCATGTGGCTCTACCGGCTCGGCCTGACGAAGGCGAAGGAGCTCGCGCTGACGGGCCGGCCGCTGACGGCGCCCGAGGCCGTCGAGGCCGGGCTGATCAACCGCGCCGTGCCGTTCGCAGACCTGGAGGCAGCGGTTCAGAAACAGGCAGAGGAGCTTGCCGCCCTCCCCGCCTCGCAGCTGGCCGCGATGAAGCTGATCGTCAACCACGCCTATGAGCAGCAGGGCCTCGGCGCCGTGCAGACGCTCGGCCCGATCCTCGACGGCCTGATGCGCAACACGCCCGACGCCGAGCGCTGGATCGAGAAGGCCCAGGCCGATGGCGTCGGCGCCGCGATCGCCGACCGCGACGGTCCGTTTGCGGACTATTCGCAGGCGCCGCCGGAGCGGCGGCCGAACCCGGAGAACATCATCACGCCGGAGTAGCGCCGACCCCGGGGGCGAATTCGCGCGCTTTGGCGACTTGTGTGCGATATGCGAGCACAAGTCGCCAACCGGGATCGGACGATCGGCGCGCTGGCCGATCGTCAACACGGTGTCGTCAGCCGCGCGCAGCTGCTCGCGGCCGGTCTCAGCGCCTCCGCGATCGGTCGTGCGGTCCGGGCGGGTCGCCTGCGGCTGATCTACCGCGGCGTCTACGCCGTCGGCCACATTGCACTGAGCGACAAGGGATGGTGGATGGGCGCGCTCTTGACCTGCGGCGATGGTGCGGCTCTCAGCCATCACAGCGCGGGTGCGCTGTGGCAGTTTCGGCCGCGAGTGGTACTCCCAGTGGAGGTCATCACTACGGGCGCACGGGGACGGGAGCAGCCGCGGCTCAAGACTCATCGGATGCGGCTCGATGTCTCGGAGACCTTCGTTCGCGACAGCCTGCGTGTGACTACTCCGGCGCGCACGATCGTCGACATGACCGGTGACCTGACCGCGCGGAGCCGCCGGGAGCTGGTCGAGCGCGCGCAGGACCTTCGCCGATTCGACCCGCCCGAGATCGCCGCGGTCCTCGCTCGCTGCCCCAACCGTCCTGGCGCCCGCGCGCTGTCCGACCTCATAGAGCTGCTGCAACCCGACGCCGACAAAGCGCGTAGCCACCTCGAGCGGCTCTTCCTCGCGCTCGCGCGCAGGGCCCACCTGCCGCTCCCCGAGACCAACGCGATCATCGCGAGCCGGAGGCGTGATTTCGTGTGGCCCACGCATCGCCTCGTCGTCGAGACGGACGGCTACCGCTACCACACCTCGAGGCGCGCCAAGCAGCGGGACCATCGGCGCGACCGACAACTGACTGCGCTGGGCTGGCGACCGGTCCGCTTCACCTACGAGGAGGTCGCCTTCGAACCCGCTGCGGTAGCCGCCGAGCTGGCGACATTGTTGTCCGTCTGACCTCGAACCGCCCGCTTAGGCGAGTTGTGTGCGCTATGCGAGCGCTACTCGCCAAAGCCGCGACCACGAGCTAGGCGTCGAGCGCGGGTAGGCCGTCGATGCTCGCGGCGTTCTTCTCGCGCTGGTAGGCGAGAAACGCTTCGGCGCCCCCGACCCGCAGCCGCTTCGCCGACGAGGCTTCCTGGTGCGGACGCAGGCCCTCGAAGCTCATCAGCGGCACCCCGTAGCCACAGGAGTCCGAGATCCGCTCGACGTCGACAACGATGACCGCGCGCCGCGACTCGGTCACCGGCGGCTGCTCGAACTCCGCCGCGAGCTCGTCAAATCCCGGATCGGCGGCGGTCACGACGGTTCCGCGGCCGTGCAGCCGCACGATCCGCGGTGGCCCCTCGAACGCGCAGAACATGATCACGATGCGCCCGTTCTCGCGAACGTGAGCGATCGTCTCGGCTCCGCTGCCGAGGACGTCCAGATATGCCACGACGTGCGGCCCGAGCACGCGGAGAGACCCGATCGGGCCCTTCGGTGAGAGGTTGACGTGGCCCTCGGAGCTAAGCGGCGCGCTCGCGACGAAGAACAGCGGCTGGCGCGCGATCCACTCCCGCATCGTCGCGTCGATCTCCTCAAAGACCTTGGCCATGCCCTGGACGATAGATTGCCGCGCGCCAACGGCGAGGAGGGAGCTGGTTCATGAAACTGGTGATCGGGATCGTTCGTCCCGAGAAGGCCAATGACGTTCTTGCGGCGCTTTACCGAGCAGAGGTCCACGGCCTCTCGATCAGCCGGGTGCAAGGGCACGGCGGAGAGACCGAGCGGGTCGAGACCTACCGCGGAACCACGGTGAAGATGGACCTCAACGAGAAGGTCCGCTTCGAGATCGCGGTGTCCGACGATTTCGTCGACCCGACGATCGACGCGCTCGTCGAGGGCGCGCGCACCGGAGAGGTGGGCGACGGCAAGATCTTCGTCGTTCCCCTCGAGCGTGCGGTCCGAATCCGCACCGGCGAAGCCGACAAGCTCGCCGTGACACCGGTGGCCGGATCATGAGCGAGATCAACACTGGCGATACCGCCTGGATGATCGTCGCCACCGCGCTGGTGCTGATGATGACGCCGGCGCTGGGCCTGTTCTACGCAGGGCTCGTGCGCTCCAAGAACTCGCTGAACACGTTCATGATGAGCATCGGCACGATCGCCGTCGTGACGGTGAGCTGGACCGTCGTCGGCTACTCGCTCGCCTTCGACGAGGGCGTAGGGTTCATCGGCGGGCTGGACCACGCGTTCCTCAGCGGCGTCGACTTCGAGCCACGCGAGGGAAGCACGATCCCGCACCTGCTGTTCTTCGCCTACCAGGGAACGTTCTGCATCCTCACCGCGGCGCTGGTGTCAGGCGCAATCGTCGAGCGGATGCGCTTCGGCACCTATCTGGCGTTCATCGCGCTCTGGTCGATCCTCGTCTACCCGGTCATGGCCCACTGGGTCTTCGGCGGCGGCTTCCTGGCCGAGGGCGGCACGCTGGACTTCGCGGGCGGCGTCCCGGTGGAGATGGCCTCCGGGTTCTCGGCACTGGCAGCGGCAGTTGTCGTCGGCGCGCGCAAGGACTACGGGCGCCAGGCGCTGCTGCCGCACAACTCCGTCTACGCGCTGCTCGGAGCGAGCCTCCTGTGGTTCGGCTGGTTCGGCTTCAACGGCGGCAGCGGCATCGGAACGGGCAACGCGAGCATCCTCGCGTTCGTCAACACGCTGCTGGCGCCCGCGGCGACGCTCGTCGTCTGGTTCGCGCTGGACCTGCTGCGCGCGCGGCGGATCACGGCCATCGGCGCGGCGACCGCGATCATCGTCGGGTGCGTGAGCATCACGCCCGCCGCCGGCTTCGTCAGCCCGGGTTGGGCGATGGCGCTGGGCGCGCTCGGCGCGATCCCGAGCTGGGCGTTCATCGTGTGGCGCCCGCGCACGCGGCTGGATGAGACGCTCGACGTGCTGGCCGCCCACGGCATCGCCGGCCTCCTGGGGATCCTGTTCATCGGCTTCTTTGCGCAGGAGTCCTGGAACGGGATCTCGGACGGCCTCGTCTACGGCAACAGCGCGCAGCTCGGCGACCAGGCGCTGGCGGTGCTGACCGCGCCGCTGTACGCGTTCGCGGCGACGTTCCTGCTGCTCAAGATCGTCGGCGCGGTCGCGCCCCTGCGCGTCACCGAGCAGGTCGAGTCGATCGGCCTGGACATCAGCGAGCACGGCGAGGAGGCCTACGCCACGGGCGAGGGCGCGATCCTGCTCACGACCGAGGCCGAGGTGCGCCCGCCCCAACCCGTCGCGCAGCCCTGAGACGGTGCGCCCGGGCCCGCTTCGCGCGGGCCCGGCGCGCCGCGAAGGCCTGCGCCTGCGACCCGACGACGCCGACCAGCTCGCCGAGCGCGATGTTCGCGTCGACGAGATGCAGACCCCATGTGTCGTCGGGCGACGGCCGCAACGTGCGCGCGTCGCCGATCGGCTCGATCATGAACAGGTTGGCGTCGGCCACCCGCTCGCAGCGGCCGGTGTAGCGCTCGTCAGGGACCACCCATGGCGTCGGGGCGTATGGCGGCGCGCCTTCGTACATGAACGTGATCAGGAGCCCGAGCAGGCCCGGGAAGAACTCCGTGCGACTGATGCTGGTCAACGGGACGCGGGCGTTGATCCCCAGCGACCCCGGGTTCGTGCACAGCACCTCGTACTCCGGCCCAACGGGGAAGCCGTCCCCGCCCGTGTCGCTTTGCGGCGGGCGTCCGTAGCGCGAGTCGGCCGGCGGCTCCTGGTTGAACGTCGAGAAAGCGATCACGCATCCCAGCTGCCGGGGGACCTCGCAGGCCGGGATGTCCTGGAAGTCGCCGCCGGCCTTCTGCCCCCTACGGACCAGGACATTGCCGCCGAGCAGGATCGCGCTCAGGAGCCGGCTGCGCACGTGCGCCTGCGGGTCGACTTCTTCGCGGATCAGCCGGCGCAGCATGCGCGTTCCCTGAGAGTGGCCGATCAGCACGAACGGCCGTCCCCCGTTGTCGCGCGCGAGGTACTCGAGCCACGCCTCGCGCACGTCCGCGTACGCGATCCGGGCCCCCTCGGCGCGCGCCTCGACGTCGCCGACCGCGATCGACGCCAGTGTAAGTTGCCGATACACGGGAGCGAAGACGCGGCAGTGCTGGCGGTAACGCGCCGCCTGATACCGCGCGATCGCGTAGAGCTCCGGGTCCTTGCGCTTGTCGGCGTTCGTGCCCGCCTGGCCGCTGACGGTCGGATAGACGTAGAAGCAGTCGATCTCCGGGCGCAGTGCCACCGCGGGGTTGTCCACGCGCGAGGAACCGTCCTCGTTGAAGACGGTGGTCGTCTGGGAAACGTCGCACGGGTTGTCTGCCACACCAGGCCTGCAGAGCCAGCTGACGTCGGCGCTTGCGGGCGCGGCGACCGACAGCGCCGCCATTGTTGCCCCCGCTGCAATGAACGCGACCCTCATTACCCCTGATCGCGGTTGATCGTACGCCGCGCGGCGAAGAATTGACGCAGCAGCTCGGCGCACTCGTCGGCGAGAACTCCCCCGACGACCTGGGGGCGATGGTTGAGCCGCGGCTCGCCGAGCACGTCGAGGACGCTGCCGGCCGCGCCGGCCTTCGGGTCGGCACATCCGTAGACCACGCGCGGCACGCGGGCGAGCACGATCGCGCCGGCGCACATGGCGCAAGGCTCGAGCGTCACGTAGAGGGTCGCGTCGAGCACGCGCCACGACCCCAGGGCAGCGGCGGCGTCCTGCAGGGCGAGGACCTCGGCGTGGGCCGTGGGGTCGGCTCGCAGCTCGCGCTCGTTGCGCCCGCTGCCGAGCAGGCGGCCGTCGCCGGCGACGACCACGGCGCCGATCGGCACATCGTCATGCTGCAGCGCGGCGCGCGCCTGATCCAGTGCAAGTTCCATGAACTCGTCCTCGCCCGCGCCCATTGCACGTCATCATGGAGGAACTACTGGGCTCCGCGCCTGTTTGAGCATCGAGTGACCGCCTGCCGCCTTCCCCTCGTAGCGCTGACCGCCGCCGCGGCCTGCCTCGGCCTGCCCGCCGCCGCGGCGGCGACGGCGAGCGGGAAGCCGCTGCCCGCCCGCGACGCCCGCGGCGAGCCGATCGCCCGCATCGCCCAGTACGTGCCCAACGACCCGGGCAACGGCAGCGGCTGGCAGGCGATCCAGTGGAACTTCGCGGGGCCGTTCGGGATCAACGCGCCCGCCGCCTGGGAGCACATGATCGCCCTCGGCCGGCCGGGCGGGCACGGCGTCGTCGTGGCCGTCCTGGACACCGGCGTCGCCTACCGGCGCCGCCCCGGGTACCTGCGCTCGCCCGACCTGCTGCCGCGCCAGTTCGTGCGCGGCTACGACTTCGTCGACCACGACCCGTACCCGAACGACCGCAATGGCCACGGAACGCACGTCGCGTCGACGATCGCGGAGCGGACCGGCAACGCCTACGGCCTCACCGGCCTCGCCTACGGCGTCCAGATCATGCCGATCCGTGTGCTCGACGATCACGGCGAGGGCGACTCGACCGACATCGCGCGCGGCGTCCGCTTCGCCGCCAAGCGCGGCGCCGACGTGATCAATCTGAGTCTTGAGTTTTCCACCGATGTGACGGCCAGGGAGATCCCGCAGCTGCTGGACGCGATCGACTACGCGCACAAGAAGGGCGCGTTCATCGTTGGCGCGTCCGGCAACGAGGCCCACCGCACGCTCGCGTACCCCGCGCGCGCGGGACACGTGGTCGCCGTGGGCTCGACCACCGAGCACGGCTGCCTGTCGGACTTCTCCAACCAGGGCTCGGGCCTGGACATCGTCGCGCCGGGAGGCGGCGCCGACGCGTTCTTGGACGAGCCCAACTGCCGGCCCAACGAGCCGCCCGGCGGCAACATCTCGCAGGTCACGCTGATCGGGCGCGACCGCCGGCGCTTCGGCATCCCGGGGACGTATCAGGGCACGTCGATGGCGGTCCCGCACGTGGCCGCAGCCGCCGCGCTCGTGCTGGCAAGCGGCGTCGCCGGCCCCAATCCCGGCCCGCGCACGATCGAGCGGCGCCTGCAGGCGACCGCCCGCGACCTCGGCCCGCCCGGGCCCGACACGCGCTACGGCGCCGGCCTGCTCGACGCCGGGGCCGCGACGGACCCGAACCTCAAGCCGCCGCTGAACTGAGTCCCCGGGTCTTCAGGTGGTCCGGATGATCAGGACGCTGCAGGGCGCGTGGTGGCTGACCTTGTTGGGCACCGAGCCCAGCAGGAAGCGCTTCGCGCCCGTCATGCCCTTGTTGCCGACGATGATCAGACCCGCGTCGGTCTCCTCGGCGACGTCGAGGATCGCGTCGGCCGGGTCGCCCTGACGGGCGAAGATCTCGACCTCCACCCCGGCCTCTTCCGCGGCCCCGGCGGCCTCCTTCAGCGTCGCGTCGACGTCCTCGCGCGGATTGACCATCCACTGCAGGTCCGCGGGGACCTGCTGGGCCTCCTCGCGCAGGCGCGCGTCCGAGACCGGCTCGTAGGCGCTGACCAGCTGCAGCTTGGCGCCCATCTGCTTTGCGAGCTCCACGGCCTGAGCGACTGCCTTGTTAGCCGTGTCCGACCCGTCAGTGCCCACCACGATCGATCCGAACATGCGGCTGATCATATGCCTCTACGGCACACCGGCGCGGGCGGTGTGAGCAGCGTCACAGCTTGATGACGGCGATGACCATGCCGGCCACCACGAACACCACGATCAGCGCCTGGGTCCAGACCCAGAACGGGGACACCGCTAATCCTTCAGCTGGTCGTTGATCGCCGCGGTCGTGCGGTTGATCCGCGCGCTGATGCGCCCGACCGAGCCGATCAGCTCCTTCTGCGCGTCGAGCACCTGCTCGCTGTTCCCGCTGGACAGCGCGTCGCGCGCGATGCCCACTGCGGCGCTGTACTCGCTGATCTCCCCGATCAGCTCACGATGCAGGCTGGAGACCTCGTCGGGCGCCTCGATTCCGCGCAGATCGCGCACCGCGTCGTCCACCGCGTCCGCGAAGCCGCCGAGCGTGGCGCGGTCCTGATCGGGCGACGTCGTACCCGTGATCTGGCTCTGGAGGCGGTTGAACCGCTCGGCCAGCTGCGTCTGCGTCCGGTTCACCGAGTCGACGTAGCGGTTCTTGGTGTCCGTATCCGTACCGCATGCGCCGAGCACGAGCGCCGTTATAAGGGCAATGGCCGGACCGCGAGCGCGCCTCATCGAGTGCCGCAGGCTACCGCGACCCGCGTCTACACTGGACCGCGGAGGGGTTATGCACAACACGTATCGCACAGTCATCGGCGCCGCTGCGGCGGCGTTTGCTCTTGCGGCACCGGCCGGCGCCGCCACCGACATCACGATCCTGGGCTCGGATCCCGCGCAGACGCGCGTCCTGAACGTCGCCCAGGCTGCCAAGCGCACATGCGCGGCGCGCGTCGCCGAGGGCGCCCGCGGCACCTGGACCGAGCGCTTCGTCGCGCCCGCCGACGGCACGCTCGTCGTTCGCCTGCAGGGCGCGAGCCACAGCCGCGACGACTGGGACGTCGCGATCTTCGACCGCGCCGGCACCCTGCGTGCCTCCGGTCAGAGCTTTGGCTCCAGCGAGTACACCGACATAACGCTGCGCAAGGACGCAGTCGTGGTCCTGCAGGTCTGCCGCCGCAAGGGCGCGGACCGCACCATGCCGCTGCAGACCCAGTTCACGCGGCTCGATCTTCACCGGGCCCTGACGACGAAGGCACCGAAGATCTCGCTGGTCCAGGTGCCCGTCGTGTCGCGCATGCAATACGAGCTGCTCGAGCGCCTCGGCCTCGACATCACGCACGACGTCCGCGACGGCCGCGCGAACGTGCTCCTCCACGGCGACGAGCAGCGCGGGATCCTCGAGGCCGCCGGCTTCGCGGTCAAGACGCTGATCTCCGACATGGCGGCGCAGGAGTTCGCGGACCGCCAGGCGGAACGCCGCTACGCCCAGCGCGTCGGCGCGAACGGCTCGCCACTGCCCACCGGCCGCTCGGACTACCGCGAGTACGACGACTACGAGACTGAGCTCAAGGCGCTCGTCGAGAAGAACAAGGGCCTCGTGCGCGCCCTTCCCTCCCCGGGCAAGACGTGGCTCGGCCGCGACCTGCCGGTGATCGAGATCGCCCAGGACGTGGAGCGCACCGACGACGGGCGCCCGGTCTTCTTCCTCAACGGCATGCACCACGCGCGCGAGTGGCCGTCGCCCGAGGGGATTCTCGAGTTCGCCCACGACCTCGTCAACAACAACGGCAAGGACCCGCGGATCACGAAGATCCTGCGCGACACGCGCATCGTGTTCATGCCGTTCACCAACGCGGACGGCTACATCGTCTCTCGTGCCGCGCCGAACCCCGATCCCGATGGGGAGAACGTCGGTGCCGCTTACAGCACGGCGAGCGGGGTCGTCCTGTTCGGGGGGTCGCTCGGCTACAAGCGCAAGAACTGCAACTACACGGCGGTGACGACGGTCGTGCCGTCCAGCGCGGTCCCGTGTGAATTCGCGCTCGGCGTCGACAACAACCGCAACTACGGCGAGTCGTGGGGCGGCCCGGGTGCGAGCAGCAACCCGAACGACCAGTCCTATCGCGGCTCGGGGCCGTTCTCCGAGCCCGAGAGCCAGGCCGTGCGCAAGCAGTTCCTCAAGCTCAACGCGACGATGATGCTCACGATCCACAACGTCGCCGCGCTGGTGCTGCGCCCGCCCGGGCTCAAGAGCGAGGGCCTCGCGCCCGACGAGCCACAGCTCAAGGCGCTCGGCGACGCGATGGCGAAGGCGACCGGCTACACGTCGCAGTACGGCTGGCAGCTGTACGACACCACCGGCACGACGGACGACTACACCTACGCCGCGTCCAACGGCTTCGGCTACACGATCGAGATGGGCCCCAGCGGCGGCGTCTTCCACGGCAACTACCAGACGAGCGTCATCGACCAGTACGAGGGCACCGGCAAGCTCAAGGGCAAGGGCCTGCGCGAGGCATACCTGCTCGCCGCCGAGGCCGCGACCAAGCCTGAGTGGACGTCGCGCCTGACGGGCCGCGCGCCGGCGGGCCGCACGCTGCACATCGTCAAGGAGTTCAAGACCCACACCTTCCCGGTCTGCCAGATCGCCGAGCCGCTGCCGGTGGGCGTGGCCGCGACAGGCGAGGACCCCACCTCGTGCATCGGCAGCGGTGCCGTGCAGGAGCTGCCGGAGAAGATCGAGTTCTCGACGGTCGTCCCGGCCAACGGGCGCTTCACGTGGTGGATCAACCCGTCGCTGCGCCCGTCGGCCGTGAAGTCCAACAAGAAGGAGACCTACCTCCTGACCTGTGAGGACGGCGGCAAGGTGGTCGAGAAGGCCGAGCTCTTCGTGGCGCGCAACGAGGCCGCGAAGATCGACCTGCCGTGCGGCGGCACGTTGCCGCCCGAGACGGAGCAGGCCGTGGCCGGCGTGAAGGTCAAGGTCGGGGCGATCGTGGGCAGGCTCCGCCTGATCAACAGCCGGCGACGCGCCGTCGTACTCGTCCGCGTGACGGGCGGCGCGCTGACCAAGGCGCGCGTGCAGCTGCTCGCGCGGCGCGGCAGCAAGGTGCTGGGCGAGGCGCGCGTCGCCAAGCTGCAGAACCTGCAGCGCGTCACCTTGAAGCTCAAGCGCGGTGTCAGGCTGCGCCGCGCGACCTACCGGCTGCGCATCAGCGGCACGCAGGCGAAGGGCTCGACCCTGCGCGTGACGCGCACGGTCAAGGTGAGCGCGCGCTGAGGCGTCAGCCCCAGCGCAGCGACAGCGCGTCGAGGCCGTAGATCCCCTGAATAGAACCGAGCTCGGGCTCTCCAGAGAGCTCGAGCCTCGGCATGCGCGGCGCCAGGAACGTCAGCGCCTCCTCGAGCTCGGCCCGCGCGAGGTTCGCGCCCAGGCAGTAGTGGATGCCGGCGCCGAACGTGAGCAGCCGCGCGCCGCGCTGCGCCGTGATGTCGAACGAGTCGCCGTCCGGCACGTTGCGGTTCCCGGTCGCGGCGCAGACCATGACGATCGTGTCCTTCGGGAACGTCACGTCACGGAACTCCAGCTCCTCGAGGCAGATGCGCGACGTGAACGGCGTGATCGGCTCGTAGCGCAGGATCTCCTCGACCGCCTGGGGCACGAGCTCCGGCCGCTCGCCCAGCAGCGCCCACTGGTCCGGGTGCTCGGCGAACAGCCGCATCCCCTGCGCCAGCTGGCTCTGCGTCGTGTCGACGCCGCCGATCAGGACATTGAGGACGAGGTTCACGCACTCGACATCCGACAGGCGGTCGCCCTCGGCCTCGGCGGCGAGCAGCTGCGAGACGAGGTCGTCGCCGGGCTCGGCGCGGCGACGGTCCAGCAGCGCGTGGCAGTACTCGTAGAACTCCGCGACTGCCTCCTCGATCAGCGCGCGGTCGCGCATCAGCGACGGCGGGTCGAACTGGCGCTGGATCCAGTTGGACCAGTGGTGCAGCCGGTCGGCATCCGCGAGCGGGGCGCCCATCACGGTCGCGATCGTCAGCGAGGGATACGGCTTCGCAAACGCGTCCACGAATTCACATTCACCGCCCGCATCCGCGACGCCGGCCCACAGCTGCTCGAGGAATCCGCGCATCGCGGGGCGCCAGCGATCGGCGGCACGCGGGGTGAACGAGGGATTGACGAGGCTGCGCAGGCGGCGGTGATCGTCGCCGTTGAGGTGCAGGATGTTGCGGTCGATCTCCTCGCGCAGCTTTCCGTCTTCGATGCCGAACAGCTCGGCGATCTTCTGGCCGGGGAACGTCGTGTGCTTCGAGCGCAGGAAGAACTCGCCGGCCTCGTGGTCGAGGACGATGTATGCGAGCGGCGACGTGACGATCCAGCTCTGGGCAGCGAGGCCCTCGAGCAGCTCGTGGTACGCCTCGCCGCGCAGCGACTCGTCCGTGTAGTCGAAGACCGGCAGCTCCAGCTCGGTCACCAGCGCCACGCGACGAGCCTACCCTCTGCACCAGTGGCCTTCGGGATCTATGTCCACGTGCCGTTCTGCGCGACACGCTGCGGCTACTGCGACTTCAACACCTACACGGCGCAGGAGCTGGGCAACGGCGCGACGCGGGAGCGATATTCAGAGCTGGCGATCGCGGAGCTCGACCACGCGCGTGAGCAGCTCGGGCAGCGAGCGGTCGACACGGTCTTCTTCGGCGGCGGCACGCCGACGCTGCTGGCCGCGGAGGACCTCGTGGCGGTCCTGCGCGCGATCGACGAGCGCTTCGGGCTCGCGGCGGACGCCGAGGTGACCGTCGAGGCCAACCCGGAGTCCGTCGACCCGGCCTCGTTGGAGGCCCTGCGGCGCGGCGGCATGACGCGGATCTCGCTCGGCATGCAGAGCGCGGCGGAGCACGTCCTGCGGGTGCTGGACCGCACCCACACGCCGGGGCGCGCTGCCGCGGCGGCACGCGAGGCGCGCGCGGCGGGCTTCGGCCACGTCTCGCTCGACCTCATCTACGGGACGCCGGGCGAGAGCGACGACGACTGGCGCACATCGCTGGAGGCGGCGCTGTCCGCCGAGCCCGACCACGTGAGCGCGTACGGGTTGATCGTCGAGCCCGGCACGCGGCTCGCGGCTCGCATACGGCGCGGGGAGCTGCCGGCGACCGACGACGACGCGATGGCACGCCGCTACGAGATCGCCGACGCCACGCTGCAGAGCGCCGCCTTCCGGTGGTACGAGCTCTCCAACTGGGCCCGCGACACCGTCGCCCGCTGCCATCACAACATCGGCTACTGGACCGGCGGCGAATGGTTGGGCGTCGGACCCGGCGCGCACTCGTTCGTCGGCGGCCGGCGCTGGTGGAACGCGCGCCATCCGACGCGCTGGGCGCGAGCGCTGGCCGAGCGCCGGTCGCCGGCGGCCGGCGGCGAGACCCCGGGCCCGGATGAGCGCCGCCTCGAGCGCGTGATGCTCGAGCTGCGCATGGCCGAGGGGCTGCCGCTCGCGGCGCTGAGCCCGCGCGGCTCCGCCGCAGCCGCGGCCGCTGCCGACGAAGGCCTGCTTGATCTGCATGACGAGCGGGCCGTCCTGACGTTGCGCGGCCGCCTGCTCGCCGACGCGGTGACGCGGCGGCTCAGCGACTAGCTGCGCGTCGCGAACTGGCCGACGTAGGTGCCGGCGCCGCGGACTCGCCCGCGCGGGGCGCCCGCCGCGACGCCGAAGCCGACGTCACGCCACGACGGATCGAGCATCACGCGGCGATGCGACCCGCTGTTCATCAGCGCCCGCACCTCGCGCAGCGGCGTGGGATCCGGGGCGACCCACGCCAGCACCTCCCCCGCCCGCCACGGGCCCGTCCTGGGATAACCGGACCCCGCGAATCGACGGGCGAACGTCGTCCCGCGCGGCGTCGTGTGGGCGAAGAACCGGTGCGACACCATCGTGCGCGCGTAACGGCGCGCTGCCGCCGTCAGCAGCGGGCTGCGGCGCAGCGCGCTCAGCCCGCGGCGGCGTCGCTCGTAGTTGACGAGGCAGATCGCGGCGCGCTCTAGGCGGAGGATCGACGCCTGCCCTGGCCTGGCCAGCGCCCAGCGACAGCCGTGAGCGGTGAAGCGGTCGCGCTTGGGCGCGTGCTTGGGGACCGAGGGGTGGGCCCCGGGCAGCAGCGGCGGCGGTTGCGTGACCGTCTGGCGCACGATCGTCCACGCCCGGACGGCGGGCTGGGAGTCGACGAGCAGGCCGCTCATCCGCACCGCGAACTCGTGCGGGCCGCCGCCGAGCCCGGGAAACGTCACCGGCGACGTGCACGTCGACCAGGCCGAGCCGTCGATCCGGCATTCGAAGAACGCGAGGGCGGCAGGCTCGGTCGCCTCGAACCTCATCGTGGCGTCGGTGGCGGTCGTCTCGGCAGCCGGCCCGTCGACGATCTGAGCCCGGGCCACGGCGTGCGCCGTCCCCGGGGCGCACCATGTCAGCACGCAGACCAGCACCAACTTCCCCAAGTGCTTCCCCACCTCGACACAAAGGTATCGCCTACCGCAAGGGGCGCCGCGTGGCATCGTTCAAGCGCTCATGCGTCTTCGCTTCGTTCTGCCCACGCTTCTGCTGGCCGGTCTCGCCACAGCCGCCGTCCTCCTGCTTTCCGGAGCGCCGGGCGCGGGCCGCACGCATGCCGAAGTGGAGCGGGCGTGTGGCGAGCCGACGCCGTCGGGCGCAGAGGCCGGCGAGTGCGAGGATCTGGCCAAAGAGCTGCTCGAACCCGCCGACGCGATGCTGGACCGCGTCGCGTTCGGGTCGAAGGGGACGGCGCCGACGGACGTCCTGTTCCGCGCCCGCCGCGAGGCGCTCGCGATCGCCCGCCGCACCGCGCTGTACGCGCCGCGTCTCGCTTCCGAGAACTGGGACTACATCGGGCCCAACAACGTCGGGGGCCGCCTGCTCGACATCGCGCTCGACCCCGACACACCCGACACCGTGTACGTCGCGAGCGCCGGCGGCGGCGTCTTCAAGTCCACGGACAAGGGCGCGACGCTGACGCCGACCTGGCCCGCCGACTACCCGCAGTCCATCGGCGCGCTGGTGATGTCGCCCTCCGGGATCCTCTACGCGGGCACGGGCGAGACGGGGCCAGGCGGCGGCTCGCTCACCTACGGCGGCGACGGCCTCTACCGCTCGCGCGACAAGGGCAAGACGTGGGAGCGCCTGCCCGGCCTCGAAAGGACGAGCCGCATCGGGCGCATCGTGATCGACGAGCGCAACGAGAAGCGCATCTTCGTCGCGGCCACCGGCAACCTCTTCAAGCCGACCACGGACCGTGGCGTCTATCTGTCCGAGGACGGCGGCCAGACCTGGCAGCGGGTCCTCGCGGGTGACAACGACACGACGGGCGCGGCCGACATCGCGATCGACCCGACCGACTCGCGGCGCGTGTTCGCGACGATGTGGGACCACCAGCGCGACCCGGGCCAGAAGCGCTACAACGGCCTCGGCTCGGGCGTCTACCGCTCGACCGACGGCGGCAAGACCTGGGCGCGCGTCGGCACGGGCCTGATCGGCCCGAACCCCGGCCTCGGCCGGCTCGGCGTCGCGATCGACCCGCAGGCGCCGAACAACGTCTACGCGATCGCGTCGGGCTACGTCGGCGGCAACGCCGGGTTCTTCAAGTCCGTCGACGGCGGCACGACCTGGGTGATGTTGATCGACGCTCAGAACACCGGTCTCAGCGGCGCGTTCGTCTACGGCTGGTGGTTCGGGCGCGTCTGGGTCGACCCGAAGAGCTCGAGCAACATCTACGTCGCCGGGCTCGACCTCAACAAGAGCACCAACGCCGGCATCACGTTCAGCGGCGCGGGTGCGGGCATGCACGTCGACCAGCACGCGCTGATGTGGGACAAGCGCGTCAACGGGCGCATGTGGGCCGGCAACGACGGCGGGCTCTACCGCTCGGACGACGGCGGCGCGAGCTGGAAGCCGGCCAAGTACCAGCCGTACACCCAGCCCGACGGCATCGACGTCAGCGAACAGGACGCGCGCCGCGTGGTGATCGGCGCCCAGGACAACTCGCAGTGGCGCTCGTGGGGCGCAAAGAGCGGCGACTGGACGCCGTTCGGCCCCGGCGGCGACGGTCAGCGCGTGCTGATCGACCCGACCGACCAGAACATCATCTACTCGTGCGGCCAGAACGGCGCCTGCGAGCGCTCGGACGACGGCGGTGACACCGGTACGAGCTTCGAGAACAGCGTCGTGTCCACGCGCAAGCTGTTCTTCATGCCGATCGAGCTCGATCCGTCCGACCCGAAGCGCGTCTTCACCGGCGGCGACGTCGTCAACCGCTCGGATGATCGCGCCGACTCGTTCAGCGTCATCAGCGGCGACGTCTCCAACGGACCGTCGCGCGAGACGAACCCGCTCTACATCAATAACGGCGCGGCTTCGGCGATCGGGGTGCTGCCCGGCGGCCAGCAGCTCTACGTCGGCACCGACGACGGCAACCTCTGGTACGCCAGCAACGACGGCGGCGACGTCGGGCCCACCGACTTCCAGAAGCTAAGCGACCCCGACCTTCCGATCGCGTACGTCACCCGCGTCGAGCCGGACGTCGTGCGCCGGCGGGTTGCATACGTGACCTACTCCGGTTACCGGGGCGGCGACGGCGCCGCCTATGTGCTGCGCACCGCGGACGCGGGCGCGACCTGGGACAACATCACCGGCGACCTCCCGAAGGCGCCTGTCAACGACATCAACATCGTCGGCGACAAGCTCGTCGTCGCGACGGACTTCGGCGTCTTCGCCACGAAGCAAGGCGCGAACCCGCAGGGCGGCGCGGTCCATTGGTACCGCGTTGGCCGCAACCTCCCGATCGCGCCGTCGTACGAGCTGCGCACGCACAAGGGCTCCAACCAGCTGTTCGTCGGCACGTTCGGCCGCGGGGTCTGGAAGATCGGGCTCGACGCGCTCGAGGGCCTGAGCGAGAACGTGCCGGCGGTCCTCCCGGGCAAGCCGGTGCGCAAGAGCTTCCTGGGGATCCCGCGGACGCGGCCGTGCCGCACCGGTGCGCGGCTGCGCTTCCGCGTGAGGTCCCCGAAGGACGTCAAGCTCCGGCTCGCGAAGGTCTACGTCGGCAAGCGGCGCGTGGCGACACTCCGCGGCCGCACGCTCAACCGGCGCCTGTCGCTCCGGCTGCCGCGCGGCAAGGTCGCGGTCCGGATCGCGGCGGTGACGACGAAGGGCGAGCGCCTCGGCGCGAAGCGCACCTACAAGCGCTGCCCGCGCAAGCGCTGAGCTACGCCGCGACCGGCGTCTGCGCGGGAATCGGACGCACGGTCACGTCGACCGGGCGGCCGTCCTGGATGCGCACCGAAACCACTACGTGGCCGCCGGCCACGTGGACCGCCGCCAGCGCCTCGAGCCTGTCGCCGGCGTCCACGCCGCAGGCGATGAGGAAGCTCGCGGCTTCATCCGTGGCGTCGTAACCACCGGAGAGGTGCAGCTCCTCCTGGCGCCAGCGTCCCGAGTCTTCGCCGAGGCGCGCCCGCGCGATGCAGATCGCAACGTCGTCCTGGACGGTGGCGTGGGCGCTGACCAGCTCGAACAGCTCGTCGGCGGTTGCGTTGGGGCCGAGCTCGCTCAGCAGGCGCTGGAGCCGGTCGCGACCGACTAGCCCGCGGCGCGTGCGCGCCTCGAGCAGCCCGTCGGTGAGCAGGCAGACCAGCGAGTTCGCCGGGAAGGGAACGACGGTCTGACGGCGCGCCGTGCGCCCGCCGGCGCCGAGCGGCGGCGTCGCCGAGGCGAACACCGGCTCGTGCGCGCCGGGGCCCAGGACGAGCGGCGCGTCGTGAGCGGCCGTGGCGTACGTCAGCGATGCGGCGACCGGGTCGTGGACGGCAACCGCGACCGTCGCGAAGTCGTCGTCGAAGTGGTCGGACATCGCGGCGCCTGCGATCGCGAGCGCCTCGCGCGGGTCCGCGCCGGCCTCGAGATGGGCACGAAGCGTGAACCGCACGAGCGCCGCCTTGCCCAGGCCCTCGGGACCGTGACCGGCGATGTCGCCGACGACGACGGCCACGCGACCGTCGCGCAGCGGGACCACGTCGCGGAAGTCGCCACCGGCGGCGGGGCCGGCGGACGGGCGGTGCGCGGTGCTGAGCTCGAGCCCGCCGACGACCTCGGGGACCACCGGCAGGATCGCCTCCTGCAGCGCGCCGAGATCGGCCAGCAGCAGCTGCTGCTTGGCGACGAGGCGGCGCGCGCGCCGCGCTTCGATCGCGGTCAGCAGCGCGAACAGGAACACGAGCAGGCCGGCCGCTCCGAGCGCGAACCAGACGCCGGTCGGCACGACCTCGACGACGTCGCGCACGGTGCGCACGACAGGCGCCAGCGGCGTGCTGTCGTCATTGCCGCCCTCATCACCCGCGCCGCTGTCGCCGGTGCTGCGTGAGCCACCGCTGCCCGAGTCGGCGCCGAGCGTCGCGCCGAGCGGCCCAGCCAGAATCGGTGGGGGCGGAGGAGAGGCGACGCCCGACGCGCCGATCGGGCGCGAGCGGGTGCGCGTGGAGCTGCCGCTGCGGCGGTTGGTGGCCGGGCGCGCCGGGGCCGGCGTCGCGGCTGGTGCGGGAGCCGGAGCTGTGGCGGGCGCAGTTGTCGCCGCGGCCGTCGGCGCCGCGGTGGCGGTCGGGGGCCTCTTCGCCTGCCCGGGCGCGTCGGAGCGCGCTTCCTGGGCGGTGTCGGACGACTTCGAGCGGCCGGCCGGCGCCGACTGCTGCGTGCTCTGGTCGGCCGGTGCCGCCGTCGCCTGCTTGTCGGCACCGCCGCCTTGGTCGGACGCGCGCGTGCCGGGGGCCGCAGAGGTCGAGGAGTCGGCGGGCGCCTGGCCCTGGTCCGGGCCGCTGCCGTTCTGCTTGCTGTGGCCCGGCGCCGAGTTCGCCTGGGAGCCGCCGTCGCCGTTGCCGCCGCCCGGGTCCGCGAGCGCGGACGCCGAGAGCGCAACGGACAGCGCCACCAGCAGCGCGATCAGCGCCGTAGCGGTCCGCCCAAACAGGCTTGTCGCCACTCCTCCCACGCGCGTCATGATGAGCCTCCGGACCCCCGAATGGCAAGTCCAGTCGGGCGGCCGACGGCAAAAATGCACTGTTTCGAGTGCCGGCGCGCCCATTGGCGCGAACTGATTTCCGGCGCGGCGGCTTTATCTGGACGGATGACCGAGACCTTGCAAAGCCGTACGTAACCGCCCCAAAGCGCGAACTGGTACACTGGTCCAACCAGTGCGTTCTGCAGCCTACGACCCCGTCCCCCGCCGCCTCGTCTCCGACGCCGTCCACGACCAGCTGCGAGCCGACATCCTCGACGAGCGGCTGCAGCCCGGTGACGCGCTGCCATCGGAACGCGCGCTGAGCGACCAGTTCGGTGTCAACCGCCATGCAGTGCGCGAGGCGCTCAAGCGCCTGCAGCAGGCCGGGCTCGTCCACGTCGCCCAGGGCGGCGCAACGCGCGTCGCCGACTGGCGCCGGCTCGGCGGACTCGAGCTGCTGGCCGACCTGGCGCGCGAAGGGCGCCGCGCCGGACTGCTCCTCGCGGCCGCCGAGATGCGCGCGACGATCGGAGCGGACGCGGCCCGCCTGTGCTGCCTGCGCGCGGACGCGCCGACCCGCGACGAGATCGCGCGCCTCGGCCGGATCGATGGCGGCGCGTCCTACGAGGAGCGTCTCGAAGCGTACGAGCGGCTCTGGGAATGCATCGTCGACGGCAGCGGGAACCTCGCCTACCGGCTCGCGCTCAACAGCCTCATCGGCGCCCGCCACGGGCACGGTGTCGACCCGCAGGTCTACGCGGCCGAGGTGGACGACCCCGCCGCGATCGGCCGCCTGGCCAAGGCCGTCGTCGGCACCGACCCGGCCCGCGCGGCGGCCGTGGCCGAGACCCTCCTCGGCCGGACCGTGATGTCAGCGCAGGAGGCGGCGGCCTGATGGCCGAGGTTCTCTACTACGCGATCCCGTTCTTCGTGCTGCTGCTCGTTGTGGAGTGGCTCTCGTTCCGCCACGTGCGCGACGGCGAGCTCGTCGGCTACGAGCGGCGCGACACGCGCACGAGCCTCGCGATGGGGCTGGGCAACGTCACGATCAACGTAGTCTGGAAGTTCGCCGTCGTCGCGGCCTACGCCGCGTTGTACGAGCTGACACCGCTGCGCATCCCGGCCGACGCGTGGTGGGCATGGGTCCTGCTGTTCTTCGCGGACGACCTCGCCTACTACTGGTTCCACCGCGTCTCGCACGAGAGCCGCGTCTTCTGGGCGAGCCACGTCGTGCATCACAGCTCGGAGCACTACAACCTGTCGACGGCGCTGCGGCAGACCTGGGTGCCGATGACGTACTTCCCGTTCTGGCTCCCGCTCGCTCTCGCCGGCTTCCAGCCCTGGATGATCCTGCTCGCGCAGAGCTGGAGCTTGATCTACCAGTTCTGGATCCACACGGAGCGCATCCGGCGGCTGCCGCGCTGGCTCGAGTCTTTTCTCAACACGCCCAGCCACCACCGCGTGCACCACGGCGCCAACGAGGTCTACCTCGACCGCAACTACGGCGGCATCCTGATCGTCTGGGATCGCCTCTTCGGCTCGTTCACCCCGGAGGGCGAGCGCGTCCGCTACGGGCTGACGACGAACGTGGACTCGTTCAACCCGATGCGCGTGGCCTTCCACGAGTACGCGGCGCTGTGGCGGGATCTCCGCCGCGCACGAGGCTGGCGCACGCGCGCAGGGCTGCTCCTACGGGGTCCCGGTTGGCAACCAGACGGCGAGAAGGCCTCGTCAGCGGTGCGGGGCTGACGTCGAGCACGTCGTTGGCGAGGACCTCCAGCCCGGGTCCCTCTTGGATCGCGCCGTCCGCAGCACCTGCGATGCAGTTCTGGCGCACGACGTTGCCGGCGCCGGCGCGACCGGACCAACCGAGCGCGATGCCGTAGGTGCGCGCGTTCGCGATGACGTTGTGATCGATCGTGTTGCGCGCAGCGCGCTCGTCGTCGCTGCCGCCGACCACGATCCCGCCCCTCAGCGAGTCGCCGGCATCGATGAAGTTGCGCGATATCCGCATGCCGACGGCGGCCGGATAGAGCTGGATCGCGTACGCGGCGGGATCGGTGATCAGGTTGCGGCTGATCCGCCCGCCGCGGACGATCGCCGCGTAGATCGCGTGGTCCTTGTTGCCCTCCCCCTTGTCACCGCACTCGTAGAGCTCGTTGCGCAACAGAACGGGCTCGCGCGCCGCCCCACCTTCCTCGCTGCCGAGGATCACGCAGCTGCGGCCGCGGCCGCGGTTCGTGATCCGCGACGACCGGATCAGCGTGCGCGCCCCGTAGACCTTGACGGTGTTCTCCGCGCCGTCGCCCTCGATGTCGAGCCCGACCAGGTGCACGTGGTCCGCGCGATGCTCGACGACCACCGTGCCGAAGAGCCGCGCGCGCGCGCCGTGCCAGCTGCGGATCGTGACGGGCGCGCCGGGCCGGCCGCCGCGCAGCACCCGCAGCACGTAACCGCGCCGCGGTACGCGGTACGACCCGCCGCGCAGGCAGCCGACCATGCCCGGCAGCAGCGAGTCGGCGAGCCGCTGCACGGTCCGGTAGGGGTGTGCGGCGGTCCCCGGCCCGGCATCCGAGCCGCCCGGCGCGGCGACGCGGTGGCAGCCGCCCGCGGAGGCGGTGGGGCCTCCCGCCGTTGCCAGCACGAGCGCGACGAAGGCGGTGACGGTGGTGAGCATCGGCTTCAACTTCGCGCCGAGGGGTCGACGGGCCGCGGGCCCAGCCGGCTCAACGCAAGCATCGCCGGCGCCAGCGCGAGGATCGTCCACAGGGTCTTGTTGTAGGTCTGGGAAGAGAACGCCCCGGCCGCGAGCAGGCCACACATGGCGGCGAACAACGCGCGCGACAACGCCTCGAGGTCGCCCTGGCCGCTGCGCTCGAAGCGTCTCGCCGCGACCAGCGCGCAGCGCAGCAGCGCGATCAGCAGCGCCGCGAACAGGAGCAAGCCGACCACGCCGAGTTCCGCCGTCACCTCGACGTAGATGTTGTGGGGGAGGCGCGGCTTAGACACGACGACGGAAGGATTCGTAATCGGCCCTGGCGCGAGCAGGTAATCGATCGACACCTCGCGGAAGTTGCCGAGCCCCACGCCGCTGAACGGCTTGTCCTCGATCATGCGCCACCCGAGACGCCAGAGGTCGGCGCGGCCTGAGCCGCGGCCCGGGTCCGTGATGCGGTCACGGACGGCGGGAGCTGCGAACAGGGAGACGTAGGCCACGCCCAGCGCGACGACGAACAGCAGGACCGGGATCAGGCGTGCGCGCGCCCGGCCGCCGAACGCGACCCCGACCACGGCGGCGACCGCGAAGCCGACGAGCGCACCGCGCGACCCGGTGAGAAACAACGCGGCGATGCATGCGCCGACAGCCAGCGCGGTGGCCACGCGAGCCTCCGGCCGCAGGCTCCTGACGCCGACCAGTCCGACACCGAGCACGATCGCGGCCATCAGGACGAGGCCGAGGACGTTTGGGTTGATGCCGGCGCCGCCGAGGCGGTCCGTGTCCTCGCCGAGCCCCGTCGCGAGCCCGTAGATCGCAGACAGCAGCGCGCCTGCGATCAGCGTCGCGATGACCGCCACCGCATGCCGCTCCGTCCGAATCGCCACGGGGACGATCGCCAGCAGCGAGAACAGCAGCGCGAACCGCGTCAGCGAGTCGATGCTGCGGCCGAGGTCCTCCGCCCAGACGGCGCTCGCACCGCCCCACGCGACGAAGAGCAACACGATCCAACCCACCGCAACGCCCTCGGCGGGCGGCCGCCGGGTCCGCCGCCGGCGCAGCGCGACCGAACCCGCCCACCCCACCACCAGGAGGACTCCAACCGCCCTGGCCGGCGACACCGAGCCGAATCCCGGGAGCGCCTCGAAGTACGCCAGCAGGATGAAGACGCAGAGCCCGGCGGCGAGGTCGACGAAGACGAGTCCGGCGGCGAGCACCGCGATCGCGGCGGCGACGCCCAGGGCCGGGTCGTGGACCGCGAGCACGCCGAGTGGCAGCGCGAGCCCCGCGGCGGCAACCACCGGCCACAGCTGGACGCGCCGAAGACTGGACGCGAGCACGCGCCGGCCTCGACCTCAGGCCGAGTAGGGGTAGGCGCGGTCCTGGCTGGCGCCCACGACGACGAAGCCCGCCGGGCGGATGCGGTGCTGGGCCAGCGTGTCCGCCAGCACCTGGAGCTGGGAGAGGCGCGTCCGCCCGAGGCGCACGACGAGGATCACCTCGTCGGCCTCCTGCGCGAGCGGCAGGCTGTCGAGCACAGGCCCCAGCGGCGGGGCGTCGAGGACCACCCACTTTCCGTACGGCTCGAGCTCGTGCAGTAGCCGGTCGGCGGTCGCGCGCGTGAGGATGTCGGGCAGCCAGTCGCCGCGCTGGTCGGCAAGCAGGACGCGCAGGTGGGCATCGGTCCCGTCGCTCACATCGACCAGCGCCTGGCCGATCGGGGTGGACCCGGTGATCACCCCGAGAACTCCCTCCCTGGCGCGCAGACCGAGCTTGTGGGCGAGCGACGGACGGTGCAGGTCGGCTTCAACGAGCACGACGTCGTCGCCGCCGAGCGTCAGCACACGCGCGAGGTTCAGCGCCGTGGTCGTCTTGCCTTCGGACGCCGACGGGCCGGTCACCAGCACGGAGCGGCCGGACTCATCGCGCGCGAGCAGCGCCATCCGCAGGGCGCGGAAGCTCGTCTGGGCCTGCTGCTCGCTCGCACGGAAGCGACCGAAGCGCGGGACGCGCGCGAGGATGGGCAGCCGGTAGAGCTCGCGCAGCTGTTCCTCGCGACGTAAACGAGGGCTGAAGACCTGCATCGCGAACACGAGGCCGAGGCCGAGCAGCAATCCCGTCATGCCCGCCACCACGAGGCTGAGCCCCTTCTTCGGCCACGACGGCGACGTCGGCAGCGAGGCCGGCGTCTCGACCGCCACCGTCGGGTCGGGTCGTTGCCGCAGCGTCTCGAGCTCGCCGATCCGTGACAGCAGCTGGCGCCGCTCCTCGTCTTGGGTGCGCGCCAGGCGTGCACGCAACCGCGGCAGCAGCTGGTCGAGCTGGAAGTGGAGCTTCGCGGTCCGCGTCTCGACGGCCGCGCGGCTGACGGCGTCCGCGAGTTGGCGCGCACGCTCCGGATCCGACGCGCGGGCCTCGATGGTGACGATGTCGCTGTCGGCGACGGGCGACGCCTTGACATCGCGCAGCAGGCCCTTGCCGCTGGTCGTGACGCCGAGGATCCGCGCCGCGCGCGCGCCTACCTCGGCGGTCGTGACGAGCCGGGCGACCGTCTGCGTGTTGCGCGTCGGGTCGCCCGAAGTCCTGATCAGACGGATTCCCGTGAGGGCGGGGTCGTCGTTCCCGGCGGGCGTCACCAGCAGGTCCACGTCGGCCTCGTAGCGCTCCTCGGCCGCCGAGAGGTAGAGCGCCGCCGCGCCCAGGCTCAGGGCCACCGTCAGAAGGATGAGCCAGACGCCCCCGCGCACAGCGTCGACGTACTGGCGCGCGAGCGGCACGTCCGGCGCGCGCCGGATCCAGGCCGAGCCCTCCGACCCCCCGCTCTGACGGGCCGGCTCGCCGCGAGTCGCCCTCATCGGCACGGGACTACCCCGATCATGTGACCCCTACGAAGCTCGCCTGGACCTGGCGCTTCAGACCCTCGCGCAGGCCGACCTCCGGCGCCCACGCGAGCTCGGCGCGCGCCAGCTCGACGTCGGCCCCGGTGCGCTTCATGTCGCCCGGCGGCGCGGGGCGGTGCTCGCGCTCGATCCGGCGGCCGAGCACCTCCTCGAGGACGGCGATGGCGTCGAGCACGCTCGCATGACAACCCCCCGCGACGTTGTAGACACGCCCGTCGAGGCCGCGTTCGCCGGCGGCGATCGTGGCAGCCGCGGCATCGCCGACGTACGTGAAGTCGCGGCTCTGGCGCCCGTCGCCGGCCACCGGGAGCGGCCGGCCTTCCGACGCGGCGGCGATGAAGCGGCTGAAAGCCATGTCAGGGCGCTGGCGGGGACCGAAGATCGAGAAGTAGCGCAACATGATGCTCCGCACGCCGAATGCCTCGGCGTACGCACGGCATAGGTGTTCGACGGCGAGCTTCGTGATCCCGTAAGGCGACGTCGGGCGCGGCGCGGCGTCCTCGCGCGTGGGATAACGATCGGCGTCGCCGTACACCGAGGACGACGACGCCACGACGAGGCGCACGCCCTCGTGCTTGCGCGCCGCTTCGAGCAGCCGCTGCGTCGCCAGGACGTTCGCATTCAGGTACTCGTCGAAGCCCTGGCCCCAGCTGACGCCGACGCCCGGTTGCCCGGCGAGGTGGTAGACGACGTCGACTCCGTCGAGCGCACGCTCGAGATCGAGCGCGGACAACTCACCGGTCGTCAGCTCGAAGCGGTCATGCTCGAGCAGCGGCGCGGCGTTGCGACGCTTGATCGTGGGGTCATAGAACGGCGTGAACGCATCGATCGCACGGATGGTCGCGCCGCTTTCCAGCAGCTTCTCCGACAAGTGCGATCCAATGAACCCTGCCGCCCCCGTGACAAGTGCGCGCACTCCGTGCACTCCCTTCATCGCTGCAGCCTTCCTCGACCAGTCTAGGCGTCCCGGTGCCGCATGCGACGCAGCAGCGGGACCGCACGGGCTCGTGCCAGGTGGCGCGCGAGGCCGGTGGGCGTGCGCGGCCGGCTCCACAGCCGCACGTGGTCGCGGCCCTCGTTCGAGAGGTCGAGCTTCCAGCGCTCCGCCTCGCCGAGCAGCTCGTAGGCCTCGAGGCCCTCGGCGAAGCAGCGCTCGACTGTGAGCAGGTGCAGCATCAGCCCGGGCGCGCTCGCGCGCAGCGCCTCGTCGTAGCCGGTCTTGAGCATGTACAGGCGGCGGCCCCGCAGCAGGCAGAAGCTCCACGCCGCGGCCTGACCGTCGACGAGCAGCCACCCGACGCGCAGCCGGTCGCCGACGCGGTAGGCATGGGCCAGGCAGCGATAGAAGCGCAGCGTCTGGGGCGCGGAGGTGATCGCGGTCCCCTCCCTGCCCTTCCAGCCCGCGGCCTCCACGGCGAACCCGCGGTCGAGGTCGCCGTCGAGGTCGTCGCCGCCGTCGTCGAGCCTGAACGTCAGCTCGTGCTCGCGCGCGAGCTTCCGGCGGCGGCGGCGCAGCGTCGAAGGACGGGCGGCCAGGTAGTCCTCCGCGCTCCCGCCGGTCGCGACGATCGGCGAGCGGTGGACGGCTTCGACGTGCAGGAGCCGGCCGCGGTCGCGCGCCGCGTCGCTGACCGCATCGAGCGCGGCATCGCCCGCGGGCAGGGCGTGGAGGTGGACCTGGCCCGCCGCCACGGCCGCATCCGCCAGTTGCCGCAGTGTCGCCGCGTCGCGCGCGAGCGGCCGGAACACAGGAGAGTGGTAGTTGGCGAGCGCCGCGAGACGGCCGCGGCGGGCGGCAAGCGGCAGCGCCCCGAGGAGCGTGCCGTCGCCGTCGCGGGCGACCGCGATCCGCAATCGGCTGCCCGCACCGAACGCATCCCACCAGCAGCGAAACCAGGCGTGATCGGTGAACGGGTCCGAAGCCGCCGCGGTCATCGCGTCCCACTCCGGCGCCAGCGCCGCGAATCCGTGCTCGTCGGCGACCCATTCGATCCGGGCGCCGTCACCAGCACCGCTCATGCGGCGCCCCGCCGACCCGTGGCCAGCACCGATCGCCGGGCGGCGGCCACGCCGCCCCATGCGCGCGACGCACGCGCGCGCCGGATCCCCCGCGAGACCTTGAGTCTGTAGGTGCGCGGGCTGTCGCCGCCGTAGATTCCGATCCGCGGCCAGCGCAGCGGCCCCGCCGGCGCCAGCCGTTCCGGGAGCGTGAACGCGAAGCGGTAGCCGGCGCGCCCCGCCGCCGCGACCACGCGGTCGTCGTGGTCGCCGTACGGATAGGCCAGCGACTCGCACGGCCCGCCGAGCGCCTGCTCCAGCGTCTTGCGCGAGTCCGCGAGCTCCTCATCCAGCCGGTCGCCGGCGACGGCGGTCAGCCGTGGATGGCTGACGGTGTGCGAGCCGATCTCCCAACCGGCCTCGCGCAGCTCGCCCAGCTGCTCCCACGACAGCGGCAGCAGCTCGTGCTCGTGCGGCCCGCCGCTCCAGCGCTCGATCCCCGGCCACGACATCGGCCGGCCGGTGCCGATGTACGCGGTCGGTGCGAAGACCGTGCCCGGCACCCCGAGCGCGCGCATGACTGGTAGGGCGACGGTGAACACCGAGGCACAGGCGTCGTCGAACGTCACAGCCAGTACGCGGCGGCGCGACATGCGGCCGTCCAGCGCGGCGCCGGCGGTCGCCGGCTCGTAGCCGCGCTCCAACAGCGTCTCCAGCTGGCGCGCAAAGTCATCCCGGCGCACGGCCAGCGACGACTGCCAGCTGTCGCTGATCGCGTGGTAGGCGAGCACCAGTAGGTCGGCCATCGCAGGCCAATGTATGGAATGCTCGCGCCCGCGATGGTCGGTAAGCCCAAGACAGCCGAGATGCATCCCGGCCCAGGGTTCCGGGTCCGGGCGAAGATCGAACGGCCGCCCGCCGAGCTCGTCAAGGCATTCGGCGAGTTCGACACGCCGGCCGTGTCGGACCTGATGAACCGCCTCTACACGATGGAGTCCGACATCAGGGCGCTGACCGGCCCGTCGCTGCGGCTGCTCGGTCCGGCTGTCACCGTGAAGACATATCCGGGCGACAACCTGATGGTCCACAAGGCCCTCGACCTGGCCCAGCCCGGCGACGTCGTGGTGGTGGACACCTGCGGCGCGCAGCGCACAGCGGCGCTCGGCGACCTCGTGTCGACGAAGGCGCGCCATCGCGGCATCGCGGGGTTCGTCGTGGACGGGCTCATCCGCGACCTGCCCGGGATCCTCGCGCTCGGCGACTTCCCGGTCTATGCCCATGGCATCACGCCGGTGGGCCCGCTGCACCGCGGCCCGGGCGAGATCAACTATCCGATCTGCGCCGGCGGCATCGTCGTCCATCCCGGCGACATCATCGTCGGCGACCTCAACGGCGTCGTCGTGGTACCGCGCACGTCCGCGGAGGAGCTCATGGAGCGGCTGCGAACCCGCGCCGAGGCCGAGGCGGGCTATACCGCGGCGGTGGCGCGCGGCGACTTCACGAACGAATGGGTCGACACGCTGCTCGCCGAGGGCGGCGTCGTCGTCGACGACCAATCCGGATGACCCGTGGCTCGGCGCTCCCCGCCGTGGTGCTCGGCGGGGGCCCGATCGCCGTGCCCGTTGCCCGCAGCCTGCGCCGCGCCGGCGTGCCGGTCGTCGCGCTCGGCCACCGCACGGACCCCGTCCGCGCATCGCGCCTTTGCAGCCAGTTCGTCGACCTCGGCGCTGGCGAGGGCGTCCAGGAGCGCTGGCTCGAGTGGCTCACCGGCCCGGAGGCGCCGCGCGGCGTCCTGCTCCCCTGCAACGACGACGCGCTCGAGCTGATCGCGCGCCATCGCGCCACGCTCGAGGCGGCGGAGCACCTGCCGATGGAGGCCGCCGACGACCTCGTCCTGGCGATGCTCGACAAAGAGCGGACCTACGAGCTGGCGCGCAACCTCGGCGTCGCGGCACCGCAAACGCTGTCGCTCGAAGACGACGAGGCCGTCGAGACAGCGGCGACGGAGCTCGGCTTCCCGCTCGCGCTCAAGCCACGCCGTTCGCACGAGTTCGCGCGTCACTTCGGCATCTCGCGCAAGATCGTCCTCGTCGAAGACCACGACGAGCTGGCCACCGAGATCGGCCGGCTGCGCGCGCTCAACATCGAGATGCTCGCCACCGAAGTCATCCCGGGCCCTGACGACGCGTACCACAGCTACTACACGTTCATCGACGAGCACGGCGCGCCGCTGCTGCACATCACCAAGCACAAGCTGCGCCAGTTCCCACCCGGCTTCGGGCTGGGCAGCTATCACCTGATCCACCGCGACGAGGAGACTGCGGCGCTCGGGCTGGACTTCTTCGAGCGCGCCGGCCTACGGGGGCTGGGCAACGTGGAGTTCAAGCGCGACGCGCGCGACGGGCGGCTCGTGCTGATCGAGTGCAACCTGCGCTTCACCGCGGGGACCGAGATCGTGCGCAGGGCCGGCATCGACCTTCCCCGGCTGGCGTACGACCGCCGTGCCGGGCGCCCGTGGACGGCGCCGGCCGACTACACCGCGGGGGTTCGCCAGTGGCACCCCGTCGAGGACGCGCGCACGTTCGCGCGCATGCGGCGCGCGGGCCAGCTCACGTTCCGCGCCTGGGCGCGGAGCCTGCTGCATCGCCAGCATTTCCCGCTCTGGGACTGGCGCGACCCGGGGCCGAGCCTGCGGTCGTGGTCGCGCTTCGTCAGAGCGCGGCGATGACCGCGTCCGCCACCGCGGCAGTCCCTGCGGCACCGTCCAGCGAGCGGGCCGGCCGCAGGTCGTACGTCACGGTGGTCCCCTCGCGGACGACCTTCGCCACCGCGTCCTGAACCGATCGTGCCGCGGCGTCCTCGCCGAGGTGGTCGAGCAGCAGCGCGCCGCAGAGGATCATCGCGATCGGGTTGGCGCGGCCGGCGCCCGCATGCCTGGGCGCCGTCCCGTGGACCGGCTCGAAGACGGCGCAATCGTCTCCGAGGTTGACGCCCGGGACCATCCCGAGCCCACCGACCAGCCCGGCGCATAGGTCCGCCAGCACATCCCCGTAGAGCATCGGCGCGAACAGGACGTCGGCTTCTCCAGGGCGCGTGACGAGGTCGTGACAGACGGCGTCGACGAGGCGGTCGTCCAGCTCGATGTCCGCGAAATCGTGCGCGGCGGCGCGCGCGGCCTCGAGGAACACGCCGTCGGTGGCCGGCATCACCGATGCCTTGTGCACGACGGTGACCCGGCGCCGCCCATGCGTTCGCACCCACTCGAGCAGCGCACGGGCCGCCCGCTCTGCCGCGGAGTACGAGATCGGCTTGACGGCGATGCCGGCATCCGCAGCGATCCGCGCCCCCGTTGCGGCCGCCAGCGCGCGCACCTGCTCCGCCGCCGGGCCGCCGGCCGCGAACTCGATCCCGGCGTAGAGGTCCCCGTCGGTCATGCGGGCGACCACCACGTCGACCGGCCCGAGCGGCGCCGGGGCGCCGGGCAGCGCGCGGCAGGGGCGAACCCCGAGGTGCAGGCCCAGCTCGTCGCGGAGCGCGATGTTGACCGCGCGGCCGGTCCCCGGTGGCGTCGAGAGCGGCCCCTTGAGCGCCACTCCGGTCGCGCGGACGGAGTCGACGAGCGCGTCCGGGAGCGCGGTCCCGCCACCCGCGTGCGCGGCCGCCCCGCCCTCCTGGATGTCCCACTCGATCGCGGCACCGGTCGCGTCCACCACCGCGCGCGCCGCGGCTACGACCTCGGGGCCGATCCCGTCGCCCGGGATCAGCGTCGCGCGGTGTGCCATGCGGGGCCTGTCGCCGGCTAGCGCCCCGCGCCGACGAGGTCGATCACGCCGCGCTGCGCGAGGCGCCGCACCAGCTCCTCGTCCGCTCCGAGGTCGCCGACGGTGCGCCCCGCCGCGAGCGACTCGATGAGCCGCGCCTCGCGCTCGTCGAGCAGCACCGGCGTCGTGCCCCAGACGTCGGCCTGGATGACCTCACGTCCCGGGTCGCGCGTGATCCGGCGCGTGATCGTGTCGAGCCTGCGCGCAGGTTCTACTACGAGCTTCGTCAGGGGCTTGCCGTTGAGCGCCGCCAGCGTCGCCTCGCGGCGCCGCTCCGTGTCCGGGTCCTCCCCGAGCGGGTCCGAGCCGAAGTCGTTGAACTTCAGATAGAGGTTGACCGCGTTCGCGGCGTTACGGCGCTTGTGCCACATCGCCGAGCCCTCGAACAGCGTCACGTCGCCGGACTCGTCGTGGATGAGCTCCTCGCGCGCGCTCTTCAGGCGGTTCTCGGGCAGCTCTTCCTCGGTCAGGCTGTCACGGAACTCCGCGCTGACGTTGAACGGGTTGGCGCCGCGATCGTCGTCGGGGTAGAGAACCAGGTGCGACCCCTCCGGGATCGCGATCGACAGGCCCACCGAGACCTGCGACGAGAGCCGGTCCTTGTGCGCGGGCGGGTCGGCCGGGGCGTCGTCGTCGTAGGCCTTGATGTGCCGCTCGGAGACGGTCATCGTCGCCGCGTTGAGGCCGGCGACGGCCGCGATCGGCGCTCCGACGTCCTCCCGGAGGTCGACCTCGGAGGGGAACTCGAAGACCGCCTGCTCCTTGGCGCCGGCGATGCCGCGCCCGCTCACATGGTGGGTGTCGAACTTCTGCTGGACGAAGCCGCGGAGGTACTCGAGGAACCCCGCGTCGACGCCGCCCTTGATGTGCGCCCATCCGTGGCGGGCGTAGTGGTCGCTGTGGTCTGCTGGATCAAAGGCAAAAACCCTCATGGTTTCTGTCCTGCCCCCTGTGGATGATCGTGCTTGAACGTTGGCTTCGCAGGGAACGATGCCAGGCAGGAGGGATCGGTGCGCCCTCTGAGGCATCCCGACACCGAGAACAGGTAGCATCAGCGGGTAGGGGGTTCGCGTGATCACGAAGGACGGGGTTTCGGGGCGTCTCCGTCATCGGAGGCGACTTCGGATCAGCGAGAAGTCAAAGTGTGAGGCAGCACCGGCCGGCCGGCCCGGCGGGTGGATGAAGCGTGCCTTCGACATCGTCGCCGGCAGCCTGATCCTTCTACTGCTGGCGCCCTTGATGGCGCTCGTGGCGCTGGCGATCGTCCTCGACTCGCCTGGCCCGGTCTTCTACCGCGCGCACCGCATCGGCTACCGCGGGCGCCCGCTGCGGATGCTCAAGTTCCGCAAGATGCACCCCGACGCCCAGGGCCTGCCGCTCACGACGGTGGACGACGCCCGGCTCACGCGCGTCGGCTCACTGCTCGCCCGGTTGAAGCTCGACGAGCTGCCGCAGTTCTGGCACGTGATCCGGGGCGAGATGAGCCTTGTCGGCCCGCGCCCGGAGGACCCCGAGTTCGTGGCGCTGCACCCGGAGTACGACACGATCCTGCAGGTCCGCCCCGGCATCACCGGCTTCTCGCAGATCGCGTTCACGCGCGAAGGCGACGTCCTCGACGCCGACGACCCGATCGAGCACTACCGCCGGCAGCTCCTGCCGCAGAAGGTCCGCCTCGACCGCACCTACGCGGTCACGCGCGGCCTGCGCACCGACGTGCGCGTGCTGGTCTGGACGGTCGTCGCGGTGATCGTCGGCCTGCCTGTCGCCGTCGATCGCAGCCAGGGCAAGATGCGCCTGCGCCGCCGCGGCCGCCGCGCTCGACGCGGCGCTGTCGTCGTCGAGACCGCGGGTGTTCCGACGCGTCACTACCTGCCCGAGTCGCTCGTCCACATCGAGCCGTATCTCGAGCCCGAGCTGGTCGGCGAGCTCGCCGACTGACAACGCGCGCCGCGTCCGCTGACGGACGCTTGTGGAGAATTTGCGACTAAGCGGCGCCTTTACCTCCACAAAACCGCGCACTAACCCGTACTATCCGGTCGATGGCGCAAGCGGGGGCAGGTGCCAGGGCGCTGGTACTGGCGGGGGGACAAGGGACACGGATGCGTCCATATACGACCGTGCTCCCGAAGCCGTTGATGCCGATCGGTGACCGTCCCGTCCTCGACGTCGTCATCCGGCAGCTCCGTCACCACGGCTTCGAGCGGGTGACGATTGCGATCGGCTACCTCGGTGGCCTGATCGAGGCCTTCCTCGGCGACGGCAGCCGCTACGGGCTCGAGATCGACTACTTCCGCGAGACCGAGCCGCTCGGGACCGTCGGCGTACTCGGCCTGCTCGACGACGTCGACGGCGATCTGCTCGTCATGAACGGCGACATCCTCACGTCGCTCGACTACAGCACGCTGATGCGCGACCACCGCGAGAGCGAGGCGATCGCGACGATCGCGACGCAGGAGCGCTCGGTCGAGATCTCGCTCGGCGTCCTGCAGTTCGGCGGGACCGACCCGGACCTCGTCACCGGCTATCTCGAGAAGCCGCGGCTCGCGCAGGACGTGAGCATGGGCGTGTACTGCTTCTCGCCGGCGGCGGCGC
The DNA here is from genome assembly GCA_963832195.1 of uncultured Conexibacteraceae bacterium. GTDB lineage: Bacteria > Actinomycetota > Thermoleophilia > Solirubrobacterales > Solirubrobacteraceae > Baekduia. The sequence continues at coordinate 253,980 of CAWHTH010000001.1, read as the reverse complement.
TGTACGTGCGCCCCGGCGAGCACCTCGACTTCCCGGAGCTCGTGCTGCGGCTGATCGAGGCGGAGGAGGCCGTGCGCGCATGGCGCTCCGACGACTACTGGCTCGACATCGGCCGGATCGAAGACTACGAGCGCGCGACCGCCGACTTCCAGCGCATGCGCGGTCAACTGCTCCCCGACGAGGAGCCCGACCAGCTCACTCAGCGGCGCAGGAAGCTCAAGGCGCGCTCGACGTCACTCGACTCGACCGCCAACCCCACCGCCACGAGGCAGTGATCGGCGGCCAGCGCCCGGGCTCGCGGGCCCGACGCGGCGCGCGGGTCGATGTTCAGCCACGGCAGCTGGGCTTCATCCAGCCCTGACCGCAGCTGGTCCGCGTGCCTGAGGTCCGCTGCCCGCAGCGCCGCGACCCATGGCGCCGAACCGGGTTGGTCGCCGCGCGTGATGGTGATGCCTTCGGTGTCGCGCAGGCCCTCCTCCCAGGCGGCCACGAGCGCGCGGCGATGCGAAAGCTCCTCCTCGAGCCGGTCCAGCAGAGCGTTCGCGAGCGCGGCCCGGGCCTCGTCGAGGCGCAGGTTGAACCCGATCGCCTCGACCTCGTAGCTGTCGCCACGCCCGCGGTAGCGGTCCCAGGCGAGCGTCGTCATCCCCTGCGACCGCAGCAGGCGCACCTGCTGGGCGTCATCGGGCCGCCGGCACACGAGCGCGCCGCCCTGGCCGACGGGCAGCTGGCTCGGCCCGCAGAAGTCGAAGCAGGCGAAGGCGCCGGCGCCGCCGGCGGGCTCTCCTTCCGCCGTCCGGGCGCCCAGCGCCTGCGTCACGTCCTCGATCAGCAACAGCTCGCGCTCGGCGCAGACGGCGGCGACCGCCGCGGCCGGGGCCTGCAGCCCCCAGGTGTGCTGCAGCACGACCGCCTTGGTCCGCGGTCCCACGGCGGCCTCGAGGTCTTCGGCCGCGACGAGCGGCCTCCCGTCCGCCGGGAGGTCGACCGCCACCGGCACCGCGCCCGCCGAGCGGACCGCGCGCGCCGCGGGGCGCATGTCGGGTGCGCAGACGAGCACCTCGTCGCCGTGGCCGAGCGGTGCGACCGCACACGCGAGGTGCAGCGCGGCGGTGCCGCCCGACAGCGCGACCGGGTGCGCATCCGGGCCCGCGAACTGCGCGAACGCTTCTTCGAACGCAGCCACGCGCGGGCCCATCGTCAGCCAGCCGCTGCGCAGGGCCGCGAGCACGGCTTCGATCTCGGCCTCCCCGAGTCGCGTCTCGAAACCGGCGGCCATCAGGCGAGCGCCGCCGTCAGCGCGGCCACCACGCTGTTGAGGTCTGTCTCTTCCAGCTCCGGGTAGAGCGGGAGCGTGATCTCGCTGCGCGCGCACAGCTCGGTGCGCGGCAGCGACACGTCGCTGTAGCGGCCGCGGTAGGCCGCGAGCTCGTGGATCGCCGGATAGAGGACGCTGGTCTCGATGCCCTGCTCCCGCATCGCGATGCGCACCGCGTCGCGGCGCTCGGGGTCGCGGACGAGCACCGGCATCACGTAGCACGATGAGTGCTTCACCTCGGCGTCCGTGTACGGGACGATCACGCCCGGGACGTCAGCGAGCGCGCGACGGTAGCTCACGACGAGTGCCCGCCTGCGCTCGAGATCGGCCTCGAGGCGTTCCAGCCGCGACAGCACGAGCGCGGCGCGCAGGTCGTCGAAGCGGTAGTCGAAGCCGACCACCGCCGGTTGCCACGTTTCCCTCTGGTCCCCGTCCCACTCGAAGCCCGCTGCGAGCATGCCGCGCACGCGTGCGGCGACGTCGTCGTCGTCGGTCGTCAGGACGCCGCCCTCGCCCGAGGTGAGCACCTTGTTCGAGTAGAGGCTGAACGTCGCCGCGAGGCCGAACGTGCCGACGTGGCGGCCGCCGAGCGTCGCGCTCGGCGCGTGCGCCGCGTCCTCGATCAGCGCGACGCCGCGATCCGCACACAGGTCGCGGAGCCGGTCGACGGCGGCGGGGTAGCCGGCGAAGTGCACCGCGGTGACGGCGCGCGTGCGCGGCGTGATCCGGCTCGCCACGTCGTCGGGGTCGATGCCGAGGTCGTGCGTGCCGGCGACCTCCGCGAAGACCGGCGTGGCGCCACAGTGCACCACTGCACTCGCCGTGGCGACGAACGTGAACGCGGGCACGATCACCTCGTCGCCCGGCCCGACGCCGGCGGCGAGATAGGCCAGGTGCAGCGCGGCCGTGCAGTTCGCGACCGCGATCGCATGGCGCGTGCCGACGTGGTCGGCGAAGACGCGCTCGAAGGCGGCGGTCCGCTCGCCGGCGGCGAGCCGCCCGGAGCGCAGCACCTTCTCGACGGCCGCGAGATCGTCGGGCTCGACGCGAAGGTCGAACAGCGGGATGCGACTGGCGCCGGACTCCACGAGTGCCAGCAGCCTAGCTTCGGCGGATCGGCCCGCTGCGGACGACCTCGAACGCGCTTCCCGGGACGGACTTCAGCTGGTTGAGGTCCTCGTCGTTCCAGCGCCGGTCCGCGGCGCCGGTGATGTACCAGCTGCTCCCGTTGTCGGCGACGATCATCCCGTAGCGCTTGAGCGCGCGCAGGATCACGAGCGCTTGGCCGCGGAAGCGCGTCACGGAGTAGCCACGGCGCAGCCGCAGGCGCAGGCCCATCGGCGGAAGGTCGGGATCGCCGGAGGCCGACGCGAGGTGCCGCGCCGGGTGGACGTAACCGCGCTGCGAGCGCCGCACGGTGAAGCGCAGCGCGTGCCGGATCGCCCCCGCACGCACCTCTGAGTAGCGCGCCAGGCCCGGGAAGATCGGCAGGCCCGCGGCGTCCGCCGACGTCCAGCCTGCGGGCCGCAGGCGATTGGAGCGCAGGTTGAAGATGGCGCCGGAGCTGGCGGTCCAGGTACCACCGGAGCGGCGCGCGTTGAAGAGCTCGTACAGGCGACACTCGCCGCGGCGGACGACCAGCACATGCCTGTCGCTGCCGCCTTCGACGGGCGCTCCCGCCGGGATCGGGTAGGGCCCGCGGTCGCTCTCGTCCGCGTAGTCGTCGAAGCGCACGCGGACCGCGCGCTGCGAGCGCGGCACGACCACGAACGGGATGCCGTAGGCGCCGCCGCCGCCGAAGTCGGCATGCAGGAAGCGGTTGCCGCCGGCGTTGATGGCCGCGATGTAGCGAGCCGAGCGCGGGTCGACCGGAGCGCGCGAAACGTCGCGGTTCCAGGCGTTGGAGTGAGGAAATACCGGGCAGCCGCCGATCTGCGGGCCGCGCGGCGTGGCGGCCTGACCGCCGCCGGCGACGATGACCGCGGCGGCCGCGGCCAAGGCGATCCCTGCCGGCCGTGCGGGCATCAATTTGGTGGCCGGCCGGCCGCTAGCGCCCGTGGGGGGGCGGCGCGGCGGGCGGCTTCGGTGCCGGCACCGGCCTGACCACCGGGTACTGATAACGATGATCCATCATCCTGGTAGTCACTGTCGGCTGTGGGCAACCCGCTCACAACCGGCCGAACGGGCCATGTTCCGTGCAGGTGACCTGCACAAAACATGGCCCTGGCGGTCAGACCTGATTTCAGCCGGTGACCCCGCGCACGACCGGGAAGTAGCCGTTCGCGTGCCCGGTCGTCTTCGGGTGGTAGCTCTCCCCGACCGGGTTGGACAGCCCGTTGATCCACTCGGTCGACGAACCGCCGCCGCCGTCACAGACCGCGTGGCCGATGAACGGCGGGATCACGTCGCGGAAGATGAAGTTCGCCCCCGCGCGTGTCGCCGCCGCGCTCACCTTCGTGCGCAGCAGGTCAGCGGTCTGGTTGAGCCGCGTCATCTCGCTCGAGCTGAACCACGTGCCCGCGTTGCAGTCCGTTCCGTTGAAGAGCCGCGGGTAGTCGAGCACGATCACCTTCGCGTTCGGCGCGCGCGACTTGATCGCGTTGTTCACCTGGTCGAGCCGCCCGGGCAGCGTGTTGTTGATGAAGTTCTGGGCGTTGTTGATCGCACCGTCGCAGTTGGTCCACCACGACGGCTGCGCGCACTCGGTGATGACGCTCGAGAAGCCGGCGTCGTTGCCGCCGATCGTGTAGGTCACCCAGTTGGTGTCGGACGTGACGCTCGAGACCTGGCTGCTGAGGAGGCTGCTCGTCGTCGCGCCCGAGCACGCCGCGAAGACGAACGTCCACGTCGGGTGCAGGTTGCGCAGCAGGTACGGATACGCGTAAACCGACTTCTGGCAATTGCTGTCGAAGTAGGTGCGAGTGCCGGTCCCCGACGAATAAGAATCACCGAGGGCTACGTACTTGACCGCCGAGGCGGGCGCAGCAAGGGCCAGAGAGGCCGCCGCAGCGCAGAGCACGGCAAGACAACGCTTCATTGAGTCTCCTCCCGCAAGGGCTCGTTTGGGCGCGGGTGAACCTAACAGGAGCCGCGACGACGCGCCGTGGTTACCCCGCGGCGCGCCGTCCCGTCACCTCACCAGTTCCAGCCGACCGCGTACGTCTGGTCGGCCAGCACCCGCTGACCGTCGATGTCCGGATGGAAGTAATCCCAGGTCGAGACGTGTCCCGACTGGAACGGATAGTTGAACACCGCGTTGTTGTCGAAGCGGCACAGCGTGATCGCCGCACACGCCTGCGCGAGCTGCGTGTTGTAGTCGCGGACCCTCTGCTCGACGCGCCGGCGCCGGGCCTCGTCGGTCGACGAGAACGACCACGCCCGATACAGCATCGACTGACAGATGTCCGCCGCGTCCCAGGCACCCTGGGCATAGCCGTTGAAGCGCAGCACGTACCAGAGCCGGTACACGTTCGGCACCGATGCGATGAACACAGAAGCGCTGGGCAAGCCCGCGCGCAGCTGGGCCAGTGCGGCATCGACGCGCTGCCGGTAGGTGGTGATCGGCGTCATGCTCGCCTCGCTGCTCGAACACGCGTCGTTGGCGCCCATCATGATCGTCACGTACTGCGCGCCGACGCCGATGGCGCACGAGACCTGCGTCGCCAGATCGGCACTGTCGGCCCCGGTCTCCGCGCAGTTGTAATTGCGGCCCGAGATCGCGGCGTTCTTCGCCAGGATCCGGCGATAGTGGCTGTTGAGCTCCGTCGAGCTCCCGGTGGACCACGAGCGGCTCGGGCAGTCGACGTAGTAGCCACACACGTTGAACGCGCGTGTGATCGAGTCGCCTATAGACGCCATGCTGCTCGGGATCGGGGGCGTCTGGGCCTGGGCGGCCGGGGCGACCAAAAGGACCAGCGCTGACATCAGCGCTGCACGGCGGACGATGTGTCCCATCGGCTCTCCTCGCTGGACGGAGGCCCGTCCGTGGACCGTGATGCGGTCCGTCGCTGCGCCAACTACCCGATGTCGGCTTGATGTAGCCGCTTCCGCAGGAGCGCTGCGCTTGCGAGCGTCGCAGCGGGAGCAACCGCGACGAACCGGACCCGTCCGCGGCGCACTCCGGCGACCCGGCCGGGCCCGATCCGGCGCAGGCCGGGACCGGCGATGCGACCGCGCGCCCGGGTCGGGAGATAGCCGCGTGCGGTGACCACGAGCAGCGCGATCCGGCCGCCCACTACGGCGGCGGACACGCGACCGCCGCCCGTCACGCACCAGCGCCACTCCCGCGCTGTTCGCCGGGTCGGGATCGGCGCCACGCGAAGCGTTGCGGTCGCCGTCTGCCCCAAGCGCAGCGCGCCGATCGAGCGCCCGCCGACTCGTCCGCGGCGCGGGAGGCAGCGCGCCGCGGGTGCCGGCGGGGCCGGGGTAAAGCGCCAGTCGCGCGCCGTGATGACGAGCTCGGCTCGCGTCGCCGACACCTCCGTCGGCGTGAACGTCCCCTTCGGCCCCTCGATCGCCCCGGCCTGCAGCCGCGGAACGTCGTCGAGGCCGCGCCCGCGCACCTGCTGGCGCAGGCCGTCGACCGAATGCAGGATCTCCGTGCGCGCCACGCCGTGGTCGACGACGCGCAGCCGCGCCGGGGAGCAGTAGACGTTGAAGTCCTCGAGCACCGCGTCGACGCCGCCGGCGCTCATCGCCCAGCGCCCGTCCTCCGACGCGCCGAGCCCGACGGCCGAGGTGTCGCGCGCGGGGTTGGCCAGCACGGGCCGGCTCAGCGGCGTTCCCGTCGCGACGAAGACCCAGCCGGCCGACGGCGGGCTCGCGACGTCGCGCTCCCAGTAGCCGGGCTCGCCGTCTCGGCGCCCCTCGACGCGGAGGATGCGGTGGATCGACCCGAAGCCCATCTTGTGGACCGAGATCGCCGACGTGATCGTCCCGGGGATCTTCGGCTGCTCGGCCCAGGGCTCGGCGGGCAGCTGGATCGGCGCGCCGTCACCCTTGCCGCGCTGGTCCTCGTACGAGTAGCTGAAGAAGACCGGGTCGTGGCCGGAGATGTCGAAGTCGTAGAGCCGCGTGAACATGTCGCCGCGGTGTCCGATGACGAAGATCGTCGAGCCGCTTGCCGACAAGTTCACCGCGCGGAAGCGGCCGCGCTCCGGGCCGCACATCTCATAGCTGTCGTCGAGCGGCAGCCATGGGTCCCAGAACGTCAGGCGCTGACCTCCGGGACGCAGGCCCCAGATGTGCGAGACCTTGCCGTCGCCGATCGCCGTCCGGTTGCCGGCGGGGTCGACCCAGCTGCCATCTTCGACCTTGGAGATGACGCTCCAGGTCCAGGCGGTCGTCTCGCCGACCGCAAACCCCGGACCGAGCCAGAACGGCGTCCCCCAGCGCGACGTCCAGTTCCACAGCAGCACGTCCTTGAGCGCGTTGTCCATCGTGTAGACGCGCCGCCCGGCGTCGAGCGCGACGAGCTCGTCGTCGTCCGCTGCGATCGCCATGAGCCTGCCGTCGATGCACGGCGGCAGTGGGACCTCGCGCCAAGGCGTGGCGGAGCCGCGGCCGCGCCCGTAGAGGCGCCCGCTCGCGAGCGCCCACTCGTAGAGGCGGTTGAACGTCGTCGTCGAGGTGCGCAGGTCGATCCGGGCTGGAAGCAGTCCCACCGGGGCCTCGGTCCACGTCGCCGGCAGCTCGGTCGACCCCGGGTCTGCGGCCGCCTCATCCGGTGCCCCGGCGGTGCTCGCGGCGAGCGCGCGGCAGCTCTGTTCGCGGGCTCCCTCGACGACGATCGTGCCCGGATCCTGGGCGGTCGCGACCGCGGGCGCGAGGGCGAGTGCCACGCAGGCAAGAAGACCGCCCCCAGCGTGTCGCGCAGGCATCAACCGACATTGTGAATCGCCAGGGACTGGTAGGACTCCGCTTCATGGTCCGTCATGTGAAACTGCTGGCAGGCGTCATCGTGGTGGCCTTCGCGTCGTCCACATCAGTCGCGCAGGCGTTCACCGCGCGCGGCAGCGTCGAGCAGGTCTACGCGACGGGGCTCACGCCGCAGGCGCAGGTCGCGCTGCTCGACCGCGACGGGCGCACGGTGGCGACAAGGACGGCCAACGCCGAGGGCGGCACGGTGTTCCGGGGCGTCGCCCCGGGCGAGGGGTACCGCGTAAACGCCGAGGGCGCGACGTCGGACGCGTTGACGGTGATGACCAAGTCCTCAGCACCGCCGAGCACAGCCGTCTACGACCAGTCGATCCCGTCGGACGGCTACGGCTACCTGACGACCCGCGACGGCACGAAGCTCGCGTACTCCGTCCACCCGCCGAACGACGTGCTGAATGCGCTGGGATTCGACCCGCCGCACAACCCCGCGGGCGGTCCGTACCCGACGCTGATCGAGTACTCGGGCTACGCCTACGCGCGGCCCTCCGGCCCCGCGAGCGGCATCGCGGCCGTCGCGAACATTATGGGCTTCGCGGTCGTCGACGTGAACATGCGGGGCACGGGCTGCTCGGGCGGCTCGTTCGACTTCTTCGAGCCGCTGCAGAGCCTCGACGGCTACGACGTCATCGAGACGATCGCGCGCCAGCCGTGGGTCAGCGGCGGCAAGGTCGGGATGCTCGGCATCTCCTACGGCGGCATCTCTCAGCTGTTCACGGCAGCGACCCAGCCCCCGAGCCTCGCCGCGATAACCCCTCTATCTCTGATCGATCGCAACCAGACGACGCTGTACCCCGGCGGCATCCTCAACACGGGCTTCGCGTTCAACTGGGCAAAGGAGCGCGCGAAGGAGGCGCGCCCGTCCGGGCCGGACGGCGGACAGCCGTATGCCGCTGAGCAGATCGCCGCCGGCGACGAGGTGTGCCGGGACAACCAGGCCCTGCACGCCGAGGCGCCCGACCTGATCAAGCGGGTGCGCGAAAACGACCATTACCGGCCGGAAATCGTCGACCCGCTCGACCCGGTGACCTTCGTCCACAAGATCAATGTCCCGGTCTTCATGGCCTGCCAGTTCACGGACGAGCAGACCGGCGGCCACTGCCCGACGCTCGCCTCCCGCCTGACAGGCACCGACAAGTTCTGGGTGACGTTCACGAATGGGACGCACGTCGACTCGCTCGCGCCCGAGACCTACAACCGGCTCTACGACTTCCTCTCGCTGTACGTCGCCCGCCAGGCCCCGGTGCTCAACAGCGCGCAGGTGCAGGCGTCGGCGCCGCTCGTCTACCAGGAGGCCATGGGGCAGGACAACGTGACGCTGCCGCCCGACCCCGTGCAGCAGGAGCCGACGTACGAGGGCGCGCTGGCCGCCTTCGAGAAGTTCGACCACATCCGGATCCTGTTCGACAACGGGGCGGGCGGAGAGCCAGGCCAGCCCTATCCGGGGTTCGAGCGGTCGTTCCCGTCCTTCCCGGTGCCGGGCACGAAGGCGGGACGGTGGTACCTGACCGCCGGCGGGCTCCTGACGGAAACGAAGGCGCGTCGCGCGCGGGCATCGCTGTTCACCTGGGACGCGAAGGCGCGGCCTCTGACGAACTTCACCGGCGACACCGGCTCGGGCGAGAACGGGCTGTGGACGGCCACCCCGCCCTACAAATGGGCGCAGGATCCCGCCGGGTCCGCCGCGTCCTATTTGACGGCGCCGCTGACGCAGGACACGACCGTCGTCGGCGCCGGCGCGGTGAAGGTCTGGGTGCGCGCGTCCGTGCCCACAGTCGACCTGCAGGCCACGCTGAGCGAGGTGCGTCCCGACGGCAAGGAGACGTTCGTGCAGGGCGGCTGGCTGCGCACTCAGTGGCGCAAGCTGGACAAGGCCAAGAGCTCGCCGCTCGCTCCCATTTTGAGCCTGCGCAAGGCCGACAGGCGGCGGATGCCGAAGGGCCGCTTCGTGGCGGCGACGATCCCCCTCTACTACCAGGCACACGCCTACCGCAAGGGCTCGCAGATCCGCCTGCGCATCACGGCGCCCAACGGCGACCAGCCGATCTGGGCCTTCGACGAGGTGCGCCCGCAGGGGCAGACGCGTGTTGCGATCGGTGCCGGCGGGCCGATGACCTCCCGCCTCCTGCTGCCGGTCGTGCCGGACCTGAAGGTGCCGACGCCGCTGCCGCCGTGTCCGGGTCTCCGGGGCGAGCCGTGCCGGGACTTCGAGCCCTATAGCAACCGTACGGCGGCGGTGCGCGCGGCGACCATCGCGTCTTAACCGAGTTGTCCTGACGCGGGCGGCGGACAGGCGTACACTCGATGGTCCGAGCGTCGGGTTCTCACCGCATCTCTCCTCCTCGCGCCCGGCCACACTTGAGAGGGATGCCGAGAACGGAGGCTGGCCATGGCCGGCACCGACAATGGGCGGATTCAGTTGGAGATCTCCAACGCCGTCGTGGGCCTGCTTCACGAGTACACGGGGCGAGGGCCGACGCGCGCGCGCACGACGATCGTCGACGATCTCGTGGTCGTCGTCTTGCGCGACGCACTGCTGAAGGCCGAACGCACGCTCGTCGACTCAGGCGAAGCACTCATGGTCATGAACATGCGCAGGGCATTTCAAGAGACCATGCGCGGCGAGCTGACGCACGCGATCGAATCCCTCACCGGGCGCAACGTGCAGGCGTTCATGAGCGCGAACCACGTCGATCCCGACATGGGCGTGGAGTTGTTCATACTGGAACCGGCCGCCTAGGCGAGCGCTCAGGCCCGCGTGGCGCTGCGCCTCGCCGCGTCGCGGTTCAGCAACGCAGCTGCCGCGATTCGCTGGCGCGCGGTCATCGAACCGACCGTCTTTCTCTCGGTCATCGCCAGCGCGTGGAGGAAGTCGTGGCAGCGCCCGCTTCCCCATTGCGGCTGACTGCGCAGCAGCTCGGCGATCTGCATGCCCTGAATCTCCCAGCGGTCGCTGAGAAGGGCTTCCGCAGCCACCGACTCGCCGGCGGCGATCTGCCGCTTGAGCTGGCAGCGAACCGTGCGCACGCGGTTCGCCCGCTCCAGCGCGTGCAGCCGTTGCATTTGTCCCGTTCCTCTCGCTGGGAAGTCCATGAACATCTCTCTCGACGTAGGCCTGTCGGCGTCAGCGAGGAGGCTTCCCACGGCGGATCCGGCCCATCCACCCGCGGTGCGACCGCACATCCGGGACCACCGACGCTACGCCCCCAGGAGCCGAAGTCAACAGCGGCGGGAGATGCGAGCGGAGGTAAACGAACGCACCTTCCGGGCTTTTGTCGGACGCCGGCCTTACGTTGCGCCGGCTCGCGCTCCACACTGACGCGTCTACAAACGTGGACGTCCGGTTCCTTAAAAGGCTCCGCCGGCGGACACAGAAAGCAGGTAGGGATGGCGACGCTCATCGAGCTGCAGGAAGGGATCGATGCGGCGATGCGCCGCGGGCGTTCCTTTTCCAGCGTCGAGGACGACATCGACGCCCTCGATCTGACGGACATGGAGAAGTCCGCGCTCTGGCTGTTCGGATGGTCCTTCGTCAACTGGCGCGCCCAGCGACGCCAAGCCGTCGCGCTGATCGCGTCGCTGGAGTCGGAAGCCGAGCCTCACTCGGCGGCCGCCTAGGGCGTGCGCGCTCAGGCCGCGACCGGGGCGACGGCGGGTCGGACGTCGTAGTCCGCCAGCTCGGGCCGCCGCAGGGCCGCATGCCAGGCGCGGCGGTCATAGGGCCAGAGCACCGGCGTGTCGCCGTCGCCCAGGTACCAGCTGTTGCAGCCGCTGGCCCACACGGTCCCGGGCATGCCGTCGCGGATGTAGTCCAGCCAGCGGGCCGTCGCCTCGGCGGTCGGCGCGAGCGACGCGATGTCCGCGCGATCCAGGATCTCCAGCATTTGCATCACGTAGTTGGACTGCAGCTCCGCGCTCTCGTGGATCGAGATCGTGTTCAGCGGGCTGTGCGGGCCGAGCAGCATGAACATGTTGGGGAAGCCGGGCAGCGAGACCGTGCGATAGCCGAAGGGCCCGTTGCGCCACATCTCGTCCAGGGTGACGCCGTCCTCGCCGCGCATCGCCACCGGTCGCATGTAGTTGTGCGACGCGAAACCGGTCGCGAGGATCAGGACGTCGAGCTCATGTGTCGTGCCGTCCTCGGTGACGACGCCCTCCGGGACGATGCGCGAGATCCTCGACGTGACGACGTCGACGTCATCGCGTTGAACGACTTCGTAGAAGCGCGTGGAGACGACCGGGCGCTTGCAGAGCGATGCGTCGGGCGGCGTCAGCTTCGCGCGCAGCTCCGGGTCGCGGACGGTACGCAGGTTCCTACGGGCGACCCGATCGATCACCCGTCGTCGCCAGTCCTCCTTGACGGACGCCCCGCCGACGAACCAGTCGGCGAAGCGCAGCAGCCCCTCGACGAGGACATCGTTGGAGCGGGGGTAGCGCGCGAGCGCGCGACGGACGCGCGGCGCCATGTTGAAGTTCATGACCGGATAGATCCACTGCGGCGTGCGCTGGAACATCGTCAGGTGCGACGCGACGCCGCCGAGCTCGCCGACGAGCTGAACCCCGGTTGAGCCGTTGCCGACGACCCCGACGCGTCTTCCCGACGTGACGATCTCGTCGCGCCAGCGCGCTGAATGCACCAGCTCGCCGGCGAAGTCCCCGAGCCCCTCGAAGTCGGGGACATTCGGGTGGTGCAGGAATCCCGTCGCGCACACCAGCACTCGGAAGCGCTCGATTTCGTTCCCGGCTGTCTCGACCTCCCACTCGGTGCCGTTCCAGTTCGCTGCGACGATCTCGGTGTCGAAGCGGATCCGCTCGCGCAGCCCGGTCCGGGTCGCGACATCGGCGTGGTAGTCGAGGATCTCCTTCCAGCCCGGCATCCAGCGTCGCCAGCCCGGATGGCGGTGGCCGGTGAACGTGTACAGCGGCGACGGAACGTCGATCGTCAGGCCCGGGTAGCGGTTCTCGCGCCACGTTCCGCCGACCTCGGAGCCCTTCTCGAAGATCGTGAACGGAACGCCGGCCTCCAGCAGCCGCAGTCCCATGGCCATGCCCGAGACCCCCGCTCCGACAACAGCGACGTTCGTCTCAGGCCGCTCCGCTTCCGTCATGGCCGGAATCATCCCCGCATGTGGTCTCCACCCGCAAACCAGGTCCGCTAGTCAGCCCACCAGTCGCGCTGACCCTCCACGTCTTCGCGCGGATCCTCGCCGAGATTGGGCGCGCCGAAGACGAGGATCTCGAGACCCTCCGTCCCGGCCTCGTAGCCTCGCCACGTGCCGGGCGGGATGCGCACCGCGTCCCACTCCTTGACCGCGACGATCTCGTCGTCGAGTTTCATCCGCCCGCTCCCGCGGACCACCACGAACAGCTCCTCCTGCTCCTTGTGCGTGTGGCCGTACGGGAAGCGGTAGTCGGGCGGGATGCGCTGGTAGCTGAGGCCGCATTGCTCGAGCTCGAGCCCCTTGGTTGCGAGGCGGAACTCCAGGTCCGGCGCGCCGTCGAAGTTGGACCCGACGTCCTCCAGGTCCTCCTTGAGGTTCCTGAGCGTGAACGGCACGGCCGCGATTCTAAGTCGTCTCAGCGCAGGCGACTCAATGTCACGCGCAGCGGCTCGCGCGCACGGTGGGCGCGACCGTCGACGCCCTGCTCGCGGGCGCGCGCGACCACGCCGCGGCGCCGGAGCCGGCGAACGATGCGCGCCTCGCCGGCGCTGAGCCTGATCGTCACGCCGATCGTGCGCCCGCGCCGCGCCCGATAGCCGCGCGCGCCCAGCTCACGGCCACGCGCCGAGACGGTCAGGCGCCCGCGACAGTCGCGCTGGTGCGCCTTCGGACAGCGGAGCCTCACCCGCAGGGTTCGCTGCGCCGCGGCGAGCACCGCCGCCGGCCGGATCTGCACGACCGGGTGCTGGTTGACCGGCGCTTGCGCGACCGCCTCGCAGTCCGCGAACCCCTCGGGCCGATCCTGGAGGTCTGCCACGACGCGGTCGAGCGCGCCGTCGCCGCACAGCGCCTCGTCGGGCTCGCCATCGTTGACGTCGAGCTTGTCGTCGCCGCCGAGTCCGACCAGGACGTCGGAACCGGGTCCGCCCCGGAGGTCGTTCTTCTGGGCGTTGCCGGTCAGCCGGTCCGCTCCGCGGCCGCCGACGACCACATCGACAACGCCCAGGATCGTGTCACCCTCGTCGGCGACGCCGTCGCCGTTGCTGTCGGCGCCGTCGTCGGCGCCTGCGCCGTCGAGGTCGACGATCACCGGCGCGTCATGGTCCGAGTAGTCGATGACCTGCTCGGGGAAGTTCACGAAGCCCGCCCCCAGGTCGATGTGGTCGGCGCCGGGGCCGCCCATCGCGTTGTCGATGCCGTCGCCGGCCTCGATGCGGTCGTTGCCGGGGCCACCGCGGAAGCTGTTCCTGAACTCGTCTCCGATCAGCGTGTCGTCGCCCGACCCGCCGATCGCCCCGCCGCCCGTATTGGGCAAACCGGTGATCACGTGCCGGCTGCCGACGTCGTCGCCTTCGCCCGCCTCGCCGTCGTTGGCCACGTGGTCGAGCGTCACGGTCACCGGCGCGGTGCGGTCCGCGTAGCCGGCGAGGCCGTAGAAGCCCGTGATGATCTGATCGGCGCCTGCGCCCCCGTCGAGCACGTCCGCGCCGCCACGCCCGTCCAGGAGGTCGGGCCCGTCACCCCCGTGAAGTGTGTCGGCGGGGCCGAACGAGGACGCCGTGCCGGACTGTTGCAGCGGGTCGCCGTAGAGCTGGTTGGCCCCACCATCGCCGGACAGCGTGTCGGCGCCAAACCCGCCCTCGAGGATCTCGACGTCGGCGCGCACGTCGTCGCCCTCCGGCGATGCGCCATCGTTGGCGCCGTCGCCGATCGACGCGGTCACCGCGACGGTCGTCCGGTCGCGGTAGCTGACGGTGTCGCCGCCGGTGCCGCCGGCAAGGACGTCGCCCTCGGTCCCGCCGATCAGAAGGTCGTCCCCGTCGCCGGCATCGAGCGTGTCGCCCCCGCTGCCTCCTTCGAGCTGGTCGTTTCCGTCGCCGCCGCCGAGCGCGTCGATTCCGCTGCCCCCGGTCAACTGGTCGTTCCCCGCGCCCGCGTCCAGGACGTCGTCCTCGCTGCCGCCGTCCAGCTGGTCGTTACCGAGTCGCCCCTCCAGCGCGTCTGGTCCGCGGCCGCCGCGCAGGACGTTGACACCGTCGTTGCCGACAAGCCGGTCGCCCGCCCCCGTGCCGGTGACGTTCTCGACGTCGAACGCGACCTCGTCGTTCTCGCCGGACGACCCGTCGCCGGCCAGCGCGTCCAGCGTCACAACCACCCCGCCGCGGCCTGGGTCCGTGTACGCGACCTCGTCGACCCCCGGCCCGCCGCGCAGGACGTCCGCGCCGAGCCCGCCGACGAGCACATCGTTGCCGGTTCCCCCCTCGACCAGGTCGGGTCCTCCGCTCGTCTCGACGACGTCGTTTCCGCCCTCGCCACGGAAGCTGTTGGCGACCACGATGCTCGATGCCGGAATGCGCAGGGTGTCGCCGGCGCTGCCGCCGACCAGGTTCTCGACGTCGTTGAAGATGTTGTCCCCTTCGCTCGCCTCGCCGTCGCCGACGGCGTTGTCGAGGGTGACGGTCAGCGGGTTCGTGCGACTGCGGTAGTCGACAGTGTCGACGCCCGGACCGCCGGAGATCGTCTGCGAGCCGCGGGCGGTCCCCTGGTTGAAGCGGTCGTCGCCGGTCGAGCCGTTGTGCCGTCCGAATCCTCCGTTGAAGATGTCGTTGCCCGGCCCACCGTCGGTGGTCACGATGGCCTGGCCGATGTCGAACGTGTCGGCCCCGTCGCCGCCGCTCAGGGAGATGGGGGGGTTCACGAGGAACGCGCCGCCGTCGAGCAGGATCCGGTCGGTTCCGGCCTCGGCGTTCACGCGCGCCGGGAACGTCCAACGGACGAATTCCGAAGAGAACAGGTGCACGATGTCGTTGCCGCCGCCGGCGTTCACCGTGACCGAGAGCTTCGAGCCCGAGCAGGTGGCGGCATGGGCTCCCGCGGTGCAGGCCGCGGCCTGGTCGCGGATGGTCTCGTTGAGCGACACCATCCGGAAAGTCGACGGCGTCGACTGGGTCTCGAACCTCAGCTGGTCGGGCCGGTCGTCCGGGTCGTCGACCGTGACGCTCACCGCGCCGGTGTCGGGGTTCACGGAGCTCGTGAGGGTGATCGACGCCTGGGCGGTCGCGCTGAGCGCGAGAACCGCGAACACCAACAGTGCGACGATGGATCGGGTCAAGCCGCCTCCCGGTGCCATCCTCGCAGGCCCGCGGGTGGGTGTGGGACTTAGATCGCACCCGGCTGGCGTTCGCGCAGGTTTCGCCCAGGTCCCGTCGTTGTTGCTCGCGTCCCGTCGGCTCCCAGAGAGGTCGCTGTGCGCAAGCTCGCTATCACGCTGTCCGTACTCGCCACCGCCGCCGCGCTGTCGGCTCCCGCCCAGGCCGCGACAAAGCCGCCAGACGTCAAGCAGATCCTCGACGACCTGATCGTCTGCGTCATGGCGCCCTGCCCGTAGGGAGCCGCCAGGTCCGCCGCAGGCCGATAGCCCGGCGACCGCGAGCGCTTCCGAGAGGACCGCGGTTCCGACGTGTGGGCCAGCACAGCCCTGGACGCGCCCGAGAGGATTCGAACCTCTGACCTTCGGTTCCGTAGACCGACGCTCTATCCAGCTGAGCTACGGGCGCAGCGGCGAGTCAGTGTAGCCCTGTTCGCCCCGCGTCTCCGTCCGGCCGGGGGGCAACACTGCGCCCCGTGGAAGCCTCTGGACCGCCCGTTCCGCCGCCGCCTCCGCGGCCGCCGCTGCCCCCGCGCGAGCGCGTCGTGGAGTCGGTCGTTACCAGTCCTGTCCTCGGCGAGCTCGCCGAAGGGCTGCGCTCGCTGCGGCGCTGGGTCGCGCTTCTCGGCGTGCTGTCGCTCGCGGCCCTGGCAGTCGCGGTGTACGCGCTGATGCGCGCCGACGAGGTCGACGGCGACGCGGCCGACAACGCTCGCGTCGCCACGCTCGAGGATCGGCTCGACACCGTGCAGCGCCAGCTGGCGAACGTGTCGTCCACGACCGAGCTGCGGCAGATCCAGAGCCGCATCGCCGGGCAGGCCGACCACCTGCGCCGGCTCGACCGCCAGCTCGACACCACGCGCGACGACGTCAAGGACGCCGAGAAGCCCGACGAGGACACGACGAAGCAGCTGACCGACCTCGACAAGCGCATCGACACGCTCGTGGCGGACGTCGAGGAGCTCAAGAAGCAGGACACGGCTACCACCGACGACGAGTAGCCGCCGGCGCTCGCGTGTCCGAGCTCAGAGCTCGACGATCGCCTTGAAGCCGCCGTAGATCATCCGCGACAGGTCGGCCGGCATGTCCTTGGGGTCGTAAGAGGCCATCATCCGCGGGTCGGACATGACCTTCTTGTTGACGGCGTCGCGGTGCTTGCGTGACTTGTAGACGATCCAGGAGAAACCGACGACCTCGTTGCGCTTCGCCTTGACGCTCGTCGCGAAATCAGTGACTTTGCCCTTCGGGACATCGTCGCCGATGCACTCGATGTACTCGAGCGCGCCGTGCTCCTTCCAGACCTTCCCCGCCTTGCGCGCGATCTTGCGGTAGTCCTCGACCTTGTCCTTCGGGACTGCGAACACGAATCCGTCGACGTAGCGGGCCATCGGAAGACACTCCTTGGTTGCTGGCTGATGTCTAACCGGTGAGACCGGCCCGAAGCCGGGAAACTCATCGCGTCAGTCGACGCGCTGCTCGGCCACCCGCGTGAGTGCCTCCTGCGCCTCGGCGACCATGCGGCGCACGATCTCGCCCGCAGGGAGCACGTCACGGATCAGGCCGGCGGTCTGGCCGGTGAACGGTGTGAGCTCGTGCGGCGTACCGCGCTGGATCGAGCCCATGATCTCGCCGCGCAGGCGCTCGGCCTCGGCGCCCGCCTCCTCGGCGCGGCCCTCCCACTCGGTCACGAAGTCCGTGCGGATCACCCGCGGGACGACATTCCAGCTGCGCGGGTTCGGCGGCATGATCGCGCCCCAGGTCTCGAAGCGGACGGCATCCTCGGCCTCGATCTCGACGATGCGCTGCTTCCAGGCATCGGGCGCGCCGGCCTCCTCCGAAGCCAGGAAGCGCGTGCCGACGTTCGCGCCGGCTGCGCCCAGCGTCAGCGCCGCCGCGAGCCCGCGCCCGTCGGCAACCCCGCCCGCGACGAGCACCGGGATCGGCGCCACGGCGTCGACGACCTGCGGCGTGAGGGCCATCGCGCCCACGCCCGCGGCCATGCCCTGCCCGCCCGCCTCGCTGCCCTGGGCGATGATCACGTCGGCGCCGCGCTCGGCCACCGCGACCGCCTGAGCAACTGTGTGCACCTGCTGGATGACCTTCACGCCGGCGGCGTGCGCGCGGTCGACGAGGTCGCCGGGGTCCCCCAGCGCCAGCGACACGGCGGTCGGCTGCGCTTGCAGTGTGACCTCGAACGCGTCCTCGTCGAGCTGGGGCACGACGTGGTTGACGACGAACGGGCCGTCCGTCAACTCGCGCACACGGTCGATCCGCTCGAGGACGGATTCGGCAGAGCCAAACACCGTGCCGATCGAGCCGATCGCCCCAGCCTCGGCGACGGCTGCCACCAGCTCCGGTGACGTCGCCGGCCAGATCGCGGCCTGCAGAACGGGAACATCGATGTCGAACAGTTCGCAGAAGCTGGTGCGAAGCATGCCGGACCTCCTCGTCGTCCTCGCTACGGAACGGAGAGGGCGGGATTCGAACCCGCGATGGGGCTCTAAACCCCATACTCGCTTAGCAGGCGAGTGCCTTCAGCCACTCGGCCACCTCTCCGGGTGCGAGGGCCGAGTGTAGAGGCTGCCAGGGGCTAGCCTCTGCCTCCCGGAGGGGTGGCAGAGTTGGTCGAATGCACCGGTCTTGAAAACCGGAGTCGGGGCAACCCGACCGGGGGTTCGAATCCCTCCCCCTCCGCTTAGTAACTGCGCATCTATCCGACCGGGACGGCAGTGGCCGTCGTGGGCCGTTCGAACGGGACGGCGACCGGCACCCGGGTGCCCGCGTTGACCGCACCAAGGCGATCGCACGCCACGATGACGTGAAACCCGCCTGGACTCGCCCGCCTAGTGTGGATCGTCACGACGTTTACGGCATCTGCTCAGCCGGGTAGAGGTCGATGTTTGGCACCCCCATCCGACGCCGAGCGATGGTGACCTCGGTGCTACGACAAGGTCATAGGCGGCCGACTCGGTACAGCGGAATGAGGACGTCGAAGCCGAGCGCGGTGAAGGTGCTACCGCACGAGCTGTGGCCACATCGACCCTTTCGCTGCGTCGAACGCACGTTCGCATCGTACGTTTCGGGGCGGATGAAACCCGGAGCCGTGGTGTCAGATCAGTGCGTCGAGCACCCGGCGACGATCGCGGTCGATCGCGCCGTCCACACGGGCGATCCGGTCCCCGCGAAACGCTGTAGCGGACCACGCCCACTCGTCGAGCTCTACACGCGCTCGCGCGACCCCACCGCCCGGATGCGGCCGATGATGAGAACGCCGTTCGCGACCCTGCGCTCGATGATCTCGCGATGTCGGCGTCGCACGTGTGCGTCAGGCTTCGTCGCAGTCGGCCATCGACCGGCAGTGGCCATGCGGGGCCGTAGCCAGACCGAGTCGCACGCCGATGGGTCAGCGGCGTCGCCTGGGCGAGCAGGTCTCGCCATCCTCGAGCACCGACAGCATGTGGCTGTCGGTCTCAAGTCAGGCGCGGATTCGTGCCTCGTCGCCGGGCGCGCCACGGCGCTACCGCCGATCGCGACCAGTAGCGCAGTATCCCGGCGGAGTGCGAAGCTCGCAGCGCTCGATTCTGGACCATGCTTCCTCCCACCGCTGGCCGACGTGTATTTCGTTGCCGCCTGAGTTGGGTCGATGATCCTAGACGGATCATCGATCAAACAGCGGCCCGTGGTCAATCGGGAGGCACCCCACTCTTTGGGCGTGCGCCCAGCTAGCGCCGCCGGACCTTCGCGCGCTTC
The DNA here is from genome assembly GCA_963832195.1 of uncultured Conexibacteraceae bacterium. Lineage (GTDB taxonomy): Bacteria > Actinomycetota > Thermoleophilia > Solirubrobacterales > Solirubrobacteraceae > Baekduia. The sequence goes on along the minus strand of CAWHTH010000001.1, from coordinate 234,668 downwards.
GCGCGCGAAGCGCAGCGCTTCTGGGACTTGCGAGCAGAGCGCTTGACGCGCTTGCACTTGCTCTTGGCCTTGGTGGCCGGCTTGCGGGCCGGCTGTGAGCGCGACGGCTCCTCGGCAGCGACCGGCGCGCTTTGCGCTTCGGCCGTCGACTCGGCGGGCACGCCGTACACCGGCACGAACGTCGCCGACCCGTCCGCCCCGATGACCGTCGCCCAGACGACGGGGTCATGGCATCCCCACATCGCCAGCGGTGGGCCATAGCTCACCGACGGCTCCGCGGCCGAGACGGTGACGTCCACGCCCCAGTTGCACGGCTTGTGATGTGCCTGCGCCGGCTGCGCCGCCAGCGCCGTAGCGCCGATCGCGGTGACCAAGGCGCTTGCCCGCAGACCAGGTTCTTCAGCATCCGTCCCGCCTCCTCCGACGACCCGCTTTTGGTCTAGATCGGAACAGCTCCCGCGGCAACCGCGCTGGGGCCGAATGCGATCAGCGCCCAGAGGAAGATTGCCGGCAGGTGCTCCCCGTACTTCGCCATGCGGGGAACCTCGCGGGCGCGCGGGGCGCGTTGTGTGATCCCGGCCACGTTGCAGGGGCGAGTGTGTAAAACGACGCGTCTCATGCGTGGCGGTAGTGGAGGTAGAGGACGCCGTTGTCGTAGGACTCGCTCTCCACCAGCGAGAGCGTCACCGGCGCGGCGCCGTCTTCGAACAGCCGCGGGCCCGAGCCGCGGGTCAGCGGATAGACGCACAAGTGCAGTTCGTCGACGAGGCCGTCGGCCAGCATCGCTCGCACAAGCATGCCGCTGCCGCTGACGTACAGGTCGCCGACTTCGTCCTTGAGCCTGCGGATCGCGTCGGGGTCGTAGGGCCCGACGATCTGCGAGTTGCGCCAGGTCGCGTCGGTGAGCGTGCCGGACACGACGTACTTGGTCGTGTCGTTGAAGAACGGCGCGCCGGGATCGTCCTCCACGGTCCGGGTGGACCACGCCGGCTCGAACATCTCGTATGTCGTGCGCCCGAGCAGGATCCCGTTCGCGCGCTCCGTCGCTGCCCCGATCCGCTCGCCCATCTTGGGATCGAAGCCGTAGTCGAACGTCCAGATCGGCGCGTCGATGACGCCGTCGAGGCTCATGAACTCGTGTACGTGAATAGCTCCCATACCCATCTAGACCGCGACGGCGCCAGGAACTAATCGGTCGCGGCTCAGGCGAGCGCGTGCAGGAAGAGCGCGGTGTCGGTGCACGCGCGACCGCTGACCACCTGGCCGTCCCTGATCTCGTAGAGCCACTGGATCCGCGCGCCCGCGACCTGGTTGCCGGATTTCGTGGTGCCGCTGAAGCTCACGACCACGAGGACCTGGTCGCCCTCAACCTCCCAGACGGCCTGCGGCTCCGGATGGAATTCCTCGAAGTGGTCCGCGATCTTCCCGATGAGCTCCTTGTAGCCATCGGGCCCGGTGTAGGTGCCGCCCCACGGAAGCGTTTCCGGCGTCACGATCTGCGCGTCCGGCGCCACATTGGCAAAGGCAGCGTCGAGGTCGCCCCTGACGAAGCCGTCGAAGAGCTCGCGAATTGTCTCCGCATTCGCTCCCATGTGCGCGGACTCTACGCCGCGCCGAGGTCGACGACCGCGAGCCGGATGTCGGTGGCGTCGACGGTCTGCGCCTGGCCGGAGCCGCCGCTGGCGGTGAGGCTGAGCGCGTAGGTGCACGGATTGCACACGTCGGGGCTGACGACGACGTCGCTGACCGTGGCACCCGTGCTGCTGTCGGCGCCCTCGAGGCGGGAGATCCGCCGCCGGACGAGCGTGTCGGCCGCGCCGGACAGGGACAAGGACCAGTTCGCGGTCACCGGAGAGCTGCACGGATTGCATACCACGCTGAAGCCACCTGCCAGCAGCAGCCGGTGAGGACGCCCGTCGCTGTTCGTGAACGCCGCCGTGATCAGCTGCGTCGCGCCCGCACCAGTGTTGACCGAAACGGGGCCCGCGACCTCGCTCGCCGGACCGCCGGCGATGCCGGCCGGGCCCTGCGGGCCGGCCGGGCCGGTCGGGCCGCGCTCGCCCTGAACCTTCGCCGCCCCGGGCGCGAACTCGGTCCCGTTAATCGTGAGCGTCCCGCCGGCGCCCTTCCTGAACGAGTTGCCGTTGATCGTGATCGTGTTCGGGAGCGTTCCCGTCCTGAACGAGTTGCCGTTGATGGTCAGCGTGTTGGGGAGAGTTCCCGTCCTGAACGCAGTCCCGTTGATCGTGAGCGTCTTGCCGCGACTCCCCTTGGTGAAGGGCACCCCGTTGATCGTCAGCGTGCCGCCCCTGCTGCTGCGCTTGAACGACACGCCATTGATCGTGATCGTCCCGCGGCGCCCCGCCTTGAAGGCGTCGCCGCTGATCGTGATCGCCGCCTCGCGCGCCGTGCAGTGGCCGACCTCCCCCGCTTCGCGCACCGCGCCGCTGCGTTTCTCGACGCATGCCTTCGTGTCGTCGTCGCCCGCGGCGACCCCCACCGCCGCCAGTACTCCCAGCGCTCCCATGACAGCCATCAACGCGATCCGCATGGCGCGATCGTGCCAGGCGGACCGGCGGACTCTTCGGGCTATTCGACCAGGTCGCGCGTGCGTAACAGCGCGGCGGCAGCCGCGAACGTCAACGCGATCCAGCCGCCCAGGACGAGCACGGCGATCCCGGGCTGCAGCAGGTCGTCCTCGATCGTGCCGGCCTCGACGATCGCGCTCGGCGCCGCCGCCGTGGGGCCGAAGTGCCCGACCTCGGGGACGAGCGCGACAAGCGTGGGCTCGGCGATGAACCCCAGCACGAGCAGGGACACGATCGCCGTGACCTGGTTGCGGATCAGCCCGCCGACGCAAACCCCGAACGCGCCCAGCAACGCGGCCGAGGCCAGGTTGCGCCAGAGCACGTCGATCAAGTCCGCGGTGTCCGCGGTGTTCTTGTTCCCGATCGTGAGGATCAGCCAGCCGACCACCATGCTCGCGACCGTCACCACGAGCGAGACGACCACGCCGGCAGCGGCGTAGGCGATCACCTTGGCCGCCACGAGTCGCACACGATCGGGCGCCGCGAGGACCGTTCCGGAGATCGTCCGGTGACGGAATTCACCGGCGAGGCCCATCACGCCGAGCAGGAGGATGAAGAGGCCGGTGAAGTTGGCGGCGAACAGGTCGCGCGCCTCCTTGTCGGTGAAGTCATCGGTGAGGCCCGCGCTCAGCCCCACGACGAGCAGCGACAGCGCCACCGCTGCGCCCGTGAGCGCCGCGAACGTCCTGGTCGTGCTCAGCTTCAGCAGTTCGGAGTGCAGCAGCGCTCTCACGTCTTGTCCCCGGTCAGCTCGAAGAACGCGTCCTCCAGCGATCGCGCGCGCAGCCCCAGTCCCTTGAGCGCGACCCCGGCCTCGAGCGCCACCTCCCCCACCTCTTCGGGCAGCGTGTCGCGGACGAGCAGCGTCTCGCCGTCGCGTTGGATGTCGTGCCCGGCCTCGTCGAGCGCGGCGGCGAGCCGTGCGGCGTCGCGCGCGCTGACCTCTGTCACCGGCCCGTCCGAGCCCCCCAGCACCTCCTCGAGCGGCCCACGCCCGCGCAGTTCCCCGCGCGCGACCACGACGACGTCGTCGACCGACTGCGCGACCTCGGCGAGGAGGTGGCTGGACACCAGCACGGCGCGCCCGGCGTCGGCCTGGGCGCGCATCAGCGCCCGCATCCAGCTGATGCCCGGAGGGTCGAGCCCGTTCGTCGGCTCGTCGAGGATCAGCACGTGCGGATCGCCGAGCAGCGCCGACGCGATCGCGAGCCGCTGGCGCATGCCCATCGAGTAGGTCTTCGCGCGACGGTCGGCCGGCGCGCCGGCGAGGCCGACGACGTTGAGCACGTCGTCGATCCGCTCCTCGGGATGCTCGCCGGCCGCCGCGAGCACCCGCAGGTGGTTGCGCGCGGTGCGCCCGGGATGGAACGCGGTCTCCTCGAGCACCACTCCGACCTGCGACGACGGCCGCTCGAGCTCGTCGTACGGGCGCCCGTCGAAAGTGGCCGTCCCGGACGTCGGGTGGATGAGCCCGAGCAGCGCGCGCAACGTGGTCGTCTTGCCCGCGCCGTTGGGCCCGAGGAAGCCCGTCACGCGCCCGGCCTGGACCTCGAAGGAGACGCCGCGGACCGCGTGGACGGACCCGAAACGCTTGTGGAGATCCTGGATCTCGACCGCGGGCATCCCGCGCATCATGCCTCGTCCGGCGGCGCGCGCCGCGTGCGCTTGCGCTCGGACTGCCGCCGCTTGGCCGTGAGCCGGCGCTCGCGCGCGGCGGCGGACGGCTTCGTCGCGACGCGCGTGCGGCGCCTGTGCAGCGCCTGTGCCAGTCGCTCCTCGAGGCGCTCGAGCGCGAGCTCGCGGTTGCGATGCTGGCTGCGCGCGTCCTGGCTGACGGCGCGCACGACCGGCCCCCAGCGGGCGACGATCCGGCGCTTCTGCTCATCGGACAGCTGTTCTGACGCGTGGACGTCGAACGCCGCCTCGATGCGGCTGGCGGTGACGTTCGCGTGCTGCCCGCCGGGGCCGGACGAACGCGACGCGCGCAGGACGACCTCGGTCACCGGGATCGCCACGCCGGGCGCGGGTCGCAGGACGTCACGCATGCGGAAAGGATCGTGCGTAACGCGGCGGCAGGCTGCGACACTGAAGCCCGAGATGCTCTTCCTCAATCGCAACAAGCTGCGCATGCCCGGCGCCGAGGAGGCGCTGCCCGGTCGCGACACGCCGCTGCCGGTCACGAACCGCCACGCCGTCCTCGATACCCCTCTTCAACCGCCGTTCCCCGAGACGACGACGCAGGCGCTGTTCGGGATGGGCTGCTTCTGGGGCGCCGAGCGACTGTTCTGGGAGGCCGACGGCGTCTACACGACCGCGGTCGGTTACGCCGCCGGGCTCACCCCGAACCCGACGTACGAGGAAGTCTGCTCGGGCCGCACCGGCCACAACGAGGTCGTGCTCGTGGTGTTCGAGCCCGAGCGCATCTCCTACGACGAGGTGCTGAAGCTGTTCTGGGAGGGCCACGACCCGACGCAGGGGATGCGCCAGGGCAACGACGTCGGCACGCAGTATCGGTCGGGCATCTACGTCTACTCCGAGGAGCAGCGCGCGGCGGCCGAGGCGAGCCTGAAGGAGTACCAGCGCGCTCTCCAGGCGGCGGGGCACGGCGACATCTCCACGGAGATCCTCGATGCGCCGCCCTTCTACTACGCCGAGGACTACCACCAGCAGTACCTGCACAAGGTGCCCGGGGGCTATTGCGGCATCGGCGGCACCGGGGTCAGCTGCCCGGTCGGGTTGACGTAGCCGGTTAGGGTCGGCAGGACACCATGTCCTTTGCCGCCCCCAGCTTCGGTCTGGACGAGAGCGAGGTCGACGATCGCACCTCCGTGATCACGGTGTCCGGGGACGTGCACGTGAGCACGGCGCCGGAGTTCAGCCGGCTGCTGACCGACGCGATCGGCCGCGGCCGGGTGCACCTCGTCCTCGACTTGACACAGGTCGACTTCATCGACTCGACGGGGCTGAGCGTCCTGCTCAACGCACTGCGGCGCGTCACCCGCCGCGGCGGTCAGCTCATGCTGGTGTGCTCGAACCCGACGGTGCTGCGGCTGTTCGAGATCACGCGCCTGGACACCACGTTCGACATCGAGGCCACGCGCGAAGACGCGCTCAGCCGGATGCAGCGGCTGTGAGCGACGCCGGCGCGCCGTAGGGCCCGAGAGCCTCCGGCAGCGCGATCGTGCCGTCCTCGCGCTGGCCGTTCTCCAGCAGCGCGATCAGCGTGCGGCCGACCGCAACCGCCGTGCCGTTGAGCGTGTGCGCCACCTCGTTGCGGCCGTCGGCCGTCCGGTGGCGGATGTCGAGCCGGCGGGCCTGGAAGTCGGTCGTGTTCGAGCACGACGTCAGCTCGCGGTAGCGGCCCTGACCGGGCAGCCACGCCTCGCAGTCGTACTTCTTCGCCGCGCTGGCGCCGAGGTCGTCGACGGCGATGTTCACCACGCGGTAGGGGATCTGCAGCTGCTGCAGCAGCTCCTCCTCGATCGCGAGCAGCCGCTCGTGCTCGTCGTGCGACGCGCCGGGCTCGACGAAGCAGAACATCTCGACCTTGTCGAACTGGTGCACGCGGAAGACGCCGCGCGTGTCCTTCCCCGCCGCGCCGGCCTCGCGCCGGAAGCAGGTCGAGAAGCCGGCGTAGCGGCGCGGGAGCGCGTCGAGAATCTCATCCTGGTGCAGCGCCGCTAGCGCCACCTCGGACGTCCCGACGAGGTAGAGGTCGTCGTCGGCGAGACGGTAGATCTGCTGCTCGGTGTCGGGCAGGAAGCCCGTGCCGTACAGCGCCTCCTCGCGGACGAGCACCGGTGGGATCACCGGCTCGAACCCGTGGCCGGCGAGCTTGTCGAGCGCCCAGGAGACGAGCGCGAACTCGAGCCGCGCGAGGTCTCCGCGGAGGTATGCGAAGCGCGCGCCGGACAGCCGTGCCCCGCGCTCCATGTCGATGCGCTCGCCGGCCAGCTCGAGGTGGTCACGGCCGGTGCGCCCCGCCTCGCCCCACTCGCGGATGACCGTGTCCTGCGGCGCCGCGTCCTCGTCCGGCAGGTTGGGGAGGCGGCGCAGTAGCTCCTGCAGCCGCTCCTCCGCCTCGCGCGCGCTGTCCACGAGCTGCTTGACGTGATCGGCGACCTCCTTCATGGCGGCGATCGCGGCCGCGGCGTCCTGACCCTGCTGCTTGGCGGCGGCGATCTCCTCGCCGGCCTGCTTCTGCTCGGCCCGCGCGTCCTGGGCGCCGGCCGTCGCCTCGCGCCATGCCGTGTCGAGCTCGAGTAGCTCGTCGATCTGGCCGGCCACATCGCCGCCGCGGCGCGCGAGCGCCGCGCGGACGACGTCCGGCTCGCGGCGGATGCGCTTCAGGTCCAGCATCTCCGCCGCCTAGATGGTTGATTCCGCGGCCGCGCGTGCGCGGGGCGGACGTGGGGTCGCGGAATCAACCATCTACCGGCCGGCGTATTTCGCCAGGAACGCGGCGACGTCCTCGGCCTCTCGGCCGACGACGATGTTCTCGGGCATGATCGCGCCCGAGAAGCCACCGTTGCGGATGGCGTACAGGACCTGCTCCGCGGTCTCCTTACGCACGTCGAAATTCGGGCCGTCGACGCGCTCGCGGTCGCCGACCTTCAGCGCGCCGCCCTGCGCCCCCACCACCGACAGCTGATGGCAGCCGGAGCAGCGCTCGGCGAAGAGCCGCGCGCCGCGCTCGATGTTCGCGCTGTCGTCGACCTTGTTGCTCTCGGACCCGCATCCGCCCGCTCCGGCGGCTGCGGCGAGCACTGCGATCGCGGTCAGCGGGCCTCGGCGCATGGCGGCGGGCATCATACGTGACCTTCCATGGGCAGGATCCTCCGGACACCCGCCACCTTCGCGCTGCTCGCAGCCGTTGCTCTCGCCGGCTGCGGCGGGACGCCCGGATTCGTCACGGACCGCGACGGGACGCTCCAGATCATGCTCGACGAATACCGGCTCGAGCCCGAGAACATCCGCGTCCGGGCCGGGCGCCTGCACATCGTCGCGCGCAACCGCGGGCAGCTCACGCACAACCTCGAAGTCCAGTCGCTGAACCGCGATCCCGGTGAGCCGCCGTACTCGTTCGGCCGCACCGACACGGCCCATCCGGGAGAGACGGTCTCGCGCACGCTGGAACTGAGGGCCGGCAAGTACCGCCTCGTTTGCACGATCGCCAACCACGACGACCTGGGCCAGTTCGGCGAGCTGCAGGTGATGGGCTGAGGTAAAGACCCGGCGCACGGCCAGGTTGCCGCCGTTTCGAGAGCGATCGCAGAAAGGCAGGGCGAGAGGCCCAGCCCGTGACGACCGTTCGCGGGCCGGCGCCGGGTCGCGCTGGGATTCGCTCTCGCGCACGTGATTCCTCTGGACTTGGCGCGCGCCTACTAGGGGAAGCGCGTGAGCGCCGGCACAAACGCGGTCCCGCGGAACCGCGGTCGAACACCGAAACAACCTGGTCAGGAACTACGACTAGGGTGCAGCGCGTGGTCGACCAGGCACGCTTCAGAGAGGTGATGGGCCACTTCCCGACCGGCGTCGCGATCGTCACCGCGAGCGGTCCGCACGGCCCGGCCGGCCTTACGACGAACGCGTTCACGGCGCTCTCGCTGGACCCACTCCTGGTGCTCGTCTGCTTCGACAACGACTCGCGCACGCTGCGCGTCGTGGAGGAGTCGCGGCGCTTTGCGGTCAACGTCCTGCGCGCCGGGCAAGAGGACCTCGCGCGCGTGTTCGCGTCGAAGCGCATCGCGCGCGAGAAGTTCGAAGCGGCAACCCATAAGGTCGCGCACGGGGTGCCCGTGCTCAACGATGCCCTCGCATGGCTGGCCTGCGACCTGCAGGCTCTGCACCCCGGCGGCGACCACACGATCGGCGTCGGTGCGGTGACGCACGTCGACGCCGACCCCAGTGGATCCCCGCTCGTCTTCACCAAAGGCGGGTATTCGCAACTGGACACCTGATCGAGGCGCTTTTTCGCGTCCAGCATCATGCTCGCCATGCCGGGGAGGACATGGCTCATCGCAACCCTTTTCGCGCTCGCGCTCGCCGCGCCGGCGCAGGCCCAACTGTGGGTCGAGCACGACTCGACGCTCGTGACCGAGACCACCGGCAACGGCAACGGCGTCGCCGAGCCGGGCGAAGCGCTCAGCGTCGTGGAGAACGTTCTGAGTGCAGAGTTTTCAACGCTTACCGGCGTCAATGGGACGCTCACGACGACGGCTGCGGGAGTCGTCGTCGAGAGCTCCCAGTCCGCGTGGCCGAACCTCGAGTTCGGAACGCCCGCCGGCAACCTCACCCCGTTCGCGGTCACGCTCCCCGCCGCGCATCAGTGCGGCGCGCCCGTTGCATTCGAGGTCGCGCTGCAGACGGATCAGGGCGCCGCGACGTCGCGCTCGTCGATCCCCACCGGCGCCACCGGCAGCCACACGAGCTACGACAGCACCGACGTGCCGCGCGCGATCGTCGACCAGACGACGCAGGAGAGCACGCTCACGGTCGACGCCGACGGCCTGGCGAAGGGCGTACGAGTGCGGATCGGGAGCATCGTCCACGGTTACATGGGCGACCTAGTGCTGACGCTGATCGCGCCGAACGGCGCGCGCGTCGTCCTCTCCGCAAACCGCGGCGCCGACGGCACCGGCTACACGAACACGGTCTTCAGCGACGACGCGGCCATGTCGCTCTGGGAGGGCAGCGCCCCGTTCACCGGCAGCTTCCGCCCGATGCAGTCGCTCGGCGTCCTCGACGGAGCGCCACTGCGCGGCACGTGGCGGCTCGAGGTCGCCGACACGAGCCCCGGCGGCGCCGGCGGCATCGAGTCCTGGGGCCTCGACCTCGCGCCCGCGGTGTGCGGCAGCAACGAGCCTCCGCCGCCGCCTCCGCCGCCTCCGCCGCCCGCCGACCCGCCCAAGCCGGGCAACGGCAACGGCGCCGGGCCGCCGCCGGGCGACAACCACCCCTGCCACCACCCCAAGCCGCCGAAATGGTGCACGCCCTAGAGGGTCGCTAACCCTCGCAAGGCCAAGAACGCGCTCACCAGTGCGGCTGTACTCATGACCCCGAGCTCGCGGCGAAGGATCGCCACGACAACCGACCGCTGTTCCGCGGCGTCCAACGTTCCCACCGCCTGTGCGTTCTCGAGGCCCCGCGCGTCGAGGACGGCCTGCGCCGCTGCGAGGCGCAGCTGCTCCGCGACGAAGCCGACGGCGACCGGCAACAGCGCGTAGAGCCAGTACAGACCGTCGGGATCGAACCCGGCGAGCGCGAGCACTCCGGCCGCCAGCGCCTGGGCGATCGCGCACGCCTGGCCGGCCCGGATCGGCCACCACGCCCAGCGCGGTGTCGAGACGCGCCACCACAGCCACGCGCCGATCGCACCGGCGGCCATGTTCGACAGCGCGGTCGCGAGGGCAAATCCCTCGGCGACATCGGTCATCTCGTTGCTCCCGCCACTTTGTAGCGGAGAGTTACAAGAAGCTGATAGAACCGGCCGAGCGTGCTCCGCACCTATCTCCCAGCGATCGTCTTCGTCGGTCTCGGCACGCTGGTCGGCACCGCCTTCGTCCTCCTCAACACCTGGTTCGGACCGCGCAAGCAACTGCGCCCGACGACCTTCAGGGACGACCCCTACGAGTGCGGCCTGCCGTCGGACGTCCAACAGGGCTTCCGCTTCGGGATCAGCTTCTACCTGATCGCGATGCTGTTCATCCTCTTCGACATCGAGGTCGTGTTCCTCTACCCGGTGGCCGTGCAGCTGCGGGAGTTCGGGACGTTCGCCCTCATCGAGACCGGAGTCTTCATCGGGCTGCTGCTCGTCGCCTTCGTCTACGTATGGCGCAGAGGGGCACTCGAATGGAGGTGATCCGCCGGCCGGGCGACAGCGGCGCCGGCGACTTCCGCATCCGCCAGCTGCGCGCGCGCGACATGCTCCGCGGCGACCTCGAGGGCGACGCGCTCGAGGAGTACGTCCAGCAGCGCATCATCACCACGACGCTCGACAAGGCCGTGGCATGGGCCCGCGGCAACGCGCTCTTCCCCGCGACGTTCGGACTGGCGTGCTGCGCAATCGAGATGATGTCGATCGTCGCCGCACGCGTCGACGTCGCGCGCTTTGGGTTCGAGGCGTTCCGCGCAACGCCGCGGCAGGCAGACCTGCTGATCCTCTCCGGCCGCGTCAGCATCAAGATGGCGCCCGTCGTTCGGCGCATCTACGACCAGATGCTCGATCCGAAGTGGGCGATCGCGATGGGCGCGTGCAGCTCGTCGATGGGCGTCTTCAACAACTACGCGATCGTGCCCGCCGACAAGTTCATGCCGGTCGACGTGCACGTGCCCGGCTGTCCCCCGCGGCCGGAGGCGCTGATGCACGGGATTCTCAAGCTGCGCGCGATGATCCAACAGGACCCGCAGGCCGGCTGGCGCGAGCGGCACGGCGCCGAGCGGACGGTCGAGGTGCTCCCCGAGGAGGGCGAGACGCTGATGCAGGCCGCGTCGGTCAACGTCGCAAAGGAAGGCGACACGGCAGGTGCCTGACGCCCCCGGCCTCGAGCTGCTGGCCCGCGAGCTGCGCGAGCAGGACTCGGAGGCGGTGCTCGACACGCTGCACTTCCGCGGCAAGGGCACGGTGATCGTCGAACCCGCTCGGATCAACGCGGTGCTGGAATTCCTGCGTACCCGCGGCTTCGGCTTCCTGGCGAGCGTGCACGGCGTGGACTACTACCCGGAGGAGCCGCGCCTCGGCGTCCATTACGAGCTGCTGGACATGAACGCCCTGGACCGCCTGACGGTCAAGCTGCGCGTACACACCGACGCGCCGAACGTCCCGTCGGTGACGCCCTCGTGGCCGACAGCCGATCACCAGGAGCGCGAGGTGTACGACATGTTCGGCGTCGTGTTCGACGGCCACCCGGACCTCCGCCGCATCCTGATGCCCGAGGACTACGAGGGCTTCCCGCAGCGCCGCGACTTCCCGCTCGGCGGCGAGCCCGTCTTCTTCACCTACAACGAGGCCAGCGGGACCGGCTATACGAAATGACCGACTTGACGTATCGGGATCGCGAGGAGTCGGTCGAGCTCTCGCACAGCACCGACCCCGACACGCAGCTGCTCGAGATGAACATCGGGCCGCACCATCCCGCGACGCACGGAGTGCTGCGGCTGATGGTCACGCTCGAAGGGGAGATCGTCCGCGACCTCAAGCCCGTCATCGGCTACGTCCACACGGGCATCGAGAAGACGGCCGAGGACAAGAGCTACTGGAAGGCCATCCCGGTCGTCGAGCGGATGGACTATCTCGCCTACTACTTCAACGCGATGGCGTTCTGCGGCGCCGTCGAGACGCTGCTGGACGTCGAGGTGCCCAAGCGGGCGCAATACCTGCGCGTGATCCACCTCGAGCTCAACCGGATCATGAGCCACCTCGTGTGGCTCGGGACGAGCGCGCTCGACCTCGGCGCGATCTCGATGTTCTGGTACTGCTTCCGCGAGCGCGAGACGATCCTCGACCTCTTCGAGTACTCGTCCGGCCAGCGCATGCACACGCGCTATATCCAGGTCGGCGGCGTCATCGAGGACCTCCCCGGCGGCTGGGTCGACAAGTGCCGCGACTTCTGCCGCGCGATGCCGGAGCGCGTCGACCAGTACGGCGACCTGCTCAACCGCAACGAGATCGTCCTCAACCGGCTGCGCAACGTCTGCGCGCTCGACGAGCAGACGCTGCTCGGCCTCGGCGTCACCGGCCCGCTGTTGCGCGCCACGGGCAACCCGTGGGACCTGCGCAAGGCGATGCCGTACTCGTCGTACGAGGACTTCGACTTCCGCATCCCGGTCGGGACTAAGGGCGACAACTACGACCGCTTCGCCGTGCGCCTACAGGAGATGAAGGAGTCGACGCGGATCATCGAGCAGGCACTCGACGGCCTGCCCGAGGGGCCGTTCATCACCGAGGACCGCAAGGTCGCGCTGCCGCCGCGCCACGAGCTGGCCACCTCGATGGAGGCGTTGATCCACCACTTCAAGCTCGTCACGGAGGGCTTCCGCGTGCCGCCGGGCGAGGTCTACTACCCGATCGAGTCGCCGCGCGGGGAGCTCGCCTGCTTCGTCCGCTCGGACGGCTCGTCCAAGCCCGCGCGCGTGCACATGCGTGACCCGAGCTTCGTGAACCTCCAGGCGACGGCGCCGATGGTGAAGGACAGCTACCTCGCCGACCTGATCGCGACGCTCGCGATGCTCGACCCGGTCCTCGGAGGTATCGACCGGTGAGCGCCATCCCCCGCTGGAACGGCTCGCGCGTTCCCGGCTGGGACGACGCGGTCGACCTCGAGAAGGACCCGGCGCCGGTCCCCGATCCGGCGACGACGCCGGTGCCGGAGGAGCTGCGCCGCGAGATCGAGGAGTACATGGCGCGCTATCCGGACCGCCACAGCGCGACCATCCCTTCGCTCGCCGCCGCCCAGCGCGTCCACGGCTGGTGCTCGCCCGAGGCGATCGAGCAGGTCGCCTGCGTCATGCGAATCACGCCGGCGGAGCTCGTCGCCGTGGCGTCCTTCTACGACATGCTCGACATGCGCCCCGCCGGCCGGCGGCGCGTCTACGTCTGCACGAACATCTCGTGCGCTCTGTGCGGCGGCCGCGACCTGCTGCAGACGCTGCAGCAGCGCCTCGACGGCGCCGAGGACGTGCAGGTGCGCGGCTTCGAGTGCCTCGGCGCCTGCGACATCGCGCCGATGGTCTCCGTCGACGGCGTCTACGTGGGCCCGATCGACGACGGCGACCTCGACGTGCTCGTCGGGCAGATCCGGGACGGCTCGGAGCCACTGCCCGACAAGCAGCTGATCAAGCGCAAGGTCGCGGGCGCATGAGCGTGAAGCTTTTCTTCGACGGCATCGACGAGCCGGGGCTGGCGACGCTCGAGGTCTACCGCCGCATCGGCGGCTACGGCGACACGCTGCGCCAGGCGCTCGACATGCGGCGCGACGACCTCGTCCACGAGCTCGAGGCCTCGGGCCTGCGCGGCCGCGGCGGCGCCGGGTTCTCGACCGGCAAGAAGGCCTCGTTCATCCCGAAGGGACCGGCCCACAAGTACGTCGTCTGCAACGCCGACGAGTCGGAGCCCGGCACGTTCAAGGACCGCGAGCTGATGCAGAAGAACCCGCATCTGCTCATCGAGGGCATCATCATCGCCGCCTACGCCGTGGGCGCCGAGTACGCGTTCATCTACATCCGCGGCGAGTACGAGCAGCAGGCCGAGATCCTCGAGCGGGCGGTGAAGGAGGCCAAGGACGCGGGCATCCTCGGCGGTCTGAACCTTGTGGTGCACCGTGGCGCCGGCGCGTACATCTGCGGCGAGGAGACCGGGCTGCTCGACTCGCTCGAGGGCAAGCGCGGCAACCCGCGGCTGAAGCCGCCGTTCCCCGCGATCCAGGGCCTGTACCAGGGGCCGACGCTGATCAACAACGTCGAGACGCTCGCGACGATCCCGCACATCATCCGGATGGGCGCCGAGGAGTACGCGAAGATCGGCGTGCAGGGATCGACTGGGACGAAGCTCGTCAGCGTGTCCGGCAACGTGCGGCGGCCGGGCAACTACGAGATCGAGCTCGGCGTCTCGTCGCGGGAGATCGTCTACGGCCTCGCCGGCGGGCCGCCCGAGGGGCGCGAGGTCAAGTTCTGGTTCCCCGGCGGATCGAGCGCTCCTGTGCTCACAAAGGACGACCTCGACCTCGCGTACGACTTCGACACGATGGCCAAGGCCGGGTCGATGCTCGGCTCGGGCGCGATCATCGTCGTCGACGACTCGAATTCCGTCGTCGACGTCTGCCTCTGGCTCGCCGAGTTCTACCGCCACGAGTCGTGCGGGAAGTGCACGCCCTGTCGCGAGGGCACCAACTGGACCGTGACGATGCTGGAACGAATGCGCGACGGCCTCGCGACCCCGATGGACCTGGACATCATGGCCTCGATCCAGGACCGCATCATCGGCAACTGCCTCTGCGTGCTGGGCGACGCGATGGCGATGCCGGTCGGCTCGATGATCGAGAAGTTCCGCGACGAGTTCGAGGCGTACATCGAGGCCGCACGCGCGGCGAACCCGTACGCCGGCGAGGAGCCCGCTCCGGACCTCGCGATCATCCAGGGCGCGGTGGCCTGATGCCGCGGCCCGAGCCCCGCACGATCACGTTCTCGATCGACGGCCGCGAGGTGCAGGCGCCGGCGAACACGATGCTCGTCGACGCGGCCAAGAACGGCGACGTCGAGATCCCGGTCTTCTGCTACGAGCCGAAGCTCGGCCAGCCGGTCGGCGCCTGCCGCATGTGCCTCGTCGAGATCGAGGGCATCCCGAAGCTCCAGACCGGGTGCTCGACGCAGGTCAAGGACGGCATGGTCGTCCACACGCGCACGGACCGGGTGCGCGAGGCGCAGGAGGCGATCGTCGAGTTCCTGCTCATCAACCACCCGCTCGACTGCCCGGTCTGCGACAAGGGCGGCGAGTGCCCGCTCCAGGACATCTCGTTCGGCTGGGGCGGCGGCCGCTCACGGTTCATCGAGCCCAAGCGCCACTTCGAGAAGCCGCTTTCCTTGTCTCCGTTGGTCGCGATCGACCGCGAGCGCTGCATCCTGTGTTACCGCTGCGTGCGCTTCTCGCAGGAGATCGCCGAGGACCACCAGCTGGTCTTCACCGAGCGCGGCGCGCACACGTTCGTCGGCACGTTCGACGGTCATCCGTACGTCGCACCGTTCAGCGGCAACATCATCGAGCTGTGCCCCGTCGGCGCGCTGACGTCGGTGCCTTACCGCTTCCGCGCGCGGCCCTGGGACATCGAGCAGGCGGGCTCGATCTGCACGCTGTGCCCAGCGCAGTGCAACGTCAGCTTCACCGTTCGCGACGAGCGCGTGCTGCGTGTGCTGGCGCGCGATCACGAGGAGGTCGACGACGGCTGGCTCTGCGACAAGGGCCGCTTCGCCTACCAGGCGATCCACGTCGACGAGCGCGTGACCGCGCCGATGGTCCGCGACGGCGGCGAGCTGCGCGAGGTCGACTGGGACCGCGCACTCGATGACGCCGCGGCGGTGCTGAAGCGCGCCGGCGCGGACGCGGCGGCGCTTGCCGGCGGCGAGACGACGAACGAGGAGGGCTGGCTCGCAGCGCGCATCATGCGCGAGGCGCTCGGCTCGCCGCACGTGGACTCACGTGTCCACGACATTTCAGGCCGCGACACGGTGGCCGCGCTCAACGACCCTGCGCTCCAGGCGCGCGTGAGCGATCTCGAATTCGCGCACACGGTGCTCGTGCTCGGCGTCGAGCCGGTTGACGAGATCCCGATCCTCGACCTGCGCATCCGCAAGGGCGTGCGCCGCAACGGCGTCACGCTCGCGGTAGCGACCGCCCGCCCGTCGTCGCTGGACCCCAACGCGCGCGTCGTCGCCCGCTTCGCCCCCGGCGAGGAGGCGCGGTTCGCGGCGCTGCTGGCGCAGGACGCGCCGGAGGCCGCCGCCGTAGGCCGGCTGCTGCGGACGGGCGACGACATCGTGATCCTCTACGGAGAGCGCGTCCTCGCGCACCCAGCCGGCGGAGCCGCCCTGCTCGCGCTCGCCGATGCGCTCGGGCTGCGCGACCGCGACGGCAGCGGCCTGCTGGGCGTCCCCTCGTCGGCGAACGGCCGCGGCTTGCGCGAGGTGGGCTTCCTGCCGATCCATCACGAGACCCCCGGGCATACGACCGCACAGATCGCCCAGGGCGGGCATCCCGCGCTGTGGCTGCTCGGCGTCGACCCGCTCGTCACGCACCCCGGCCGCGACCGGTGGGCGGCGGCGCTCGAGGGCGCCACGGTTGTCGCGCACACCGCGTTCCTCACGGACGGCGTGCGTGAGCATGCGCAGGTCGTCTTCCCGCTGGAGTCCAACGCCGAGAAGGACGGGACGATCACGCATCCCGACGGGCGCATCCAGCGCGTGCGCCAGGCGATCGCCCGCCAGGGTGAGACGCGCGCGGGCTGGTGGGTGCTCAACGAGCTCGGTCGCCGCCTCGGGCTCGAGCTCGGCGTGCTGACCGGTCCGATGGCGTCGCGGCAGATTTTCGAGTCGCTGCCGTTCTACGCCGGCCTCACGCTCGACGACATCGGGGGCCGCGGCGTGCGCTGGCCCGAACGCGAGCAGGCTTCGGCGTGGCCCAAATCCGAAGGCGCGCCCACCGCGGAGCCGCCGGCCGCCGCGCCGTCGGCCAACGGCAGGCTGCGACTCGGCACGTACCGGTCGATCTGGGCCGGGCCCGAGGTGCAGCTCTCGCCCGCGCTCAAGTTCCTTGCGCGGAGCACGCGAGTAGAGCTGTCGCCCGTGGACGCCCAGCGGCTGGAGCTGTTCGACGGGCAGCGTGCCGCGGTCAACGGCGTCGAGGCGACGGTGGTCCTGCGCGACGCCGTGCCCGAGGGCAGCGCGTTCCTCGACGGCAACGGCGTCGATCCCGGCCTCGTGGAGGTGCGCCGGGCGTGATCCTCGCGGAGGTCACCTACTACGAGCCGGCCTATGTGCAGGTCCTCAAGGGCCTCGTGATCTTCCTCGTCGGCCTGCAGATCCTGCCGCTGATCATCATCGCCGAGCGCAAGATCCTCGGCCGCATGCAGGGGCGCTACGGCCCGAACCGCGTCGGGCCGTACGGGCTCGGGCAGCCGATCGCGGACATCATCAAGCTGGCGACGAAGGCCCAGTTCCGGCCGCGCACGTCGATCGGGTGGCTGTTCGCGATCGCGCCCGTCATCTCGATCCTCACCGCGGCGGCGGCGTTCAGCCTGATCCCGTTCGGCGAGCCGCAGGACATCTTCGGCACGACCGTGGGCCTCTACGGGATCGACGTCTCGATCGGCCCGCTGTTCCTGTTCGCGTTCGGCGCGATCGCGTTCTACGGGATCATGCTCGGCGGCTGGGCGTCCGGCTCCAAATACTCGTTCCTGGGCGCGATGCGCGCCGCCGCGCAGCTGATCTCGTACGAGGTTTCGCAGGGGCTCGCGCTGGTCGGCGTGGTCATGACGGCGGGCACGCTGTCGCTCACCGAGATCGTCGAGCACCAGCAGGGCATGTGGTACATCGTGCCCCAGTTCGTCGGGTTCCTCGTGTTCCTGACGGCCTCGTTCGCCGAGACGAACCGCGCGCCGTTCGACCTCGTCGAGGCGGACGCCGAGCTCGTCCAGGGCTACATGACGGAATACGGCGGCACGCGCATGGCCGCGTTCCTCTTCGCCGAGTACCTGAACATCCTCGTCGTCGCGGGGATCGTCACGACCGTGTTCCTCGGCGGGTGGCTGCTCCCGTTCGGCATCGACACCCCCGGCGCCCTGCAGCCCGTCGTGGTGCTGGGGAAGATGTTCCTGATCGTGTTCTTCTTCTTCTGGGTCCGCGCGACCCTGCCGCGGCTGCGCTACGACCAGTTGATGAGCTTCGGCTGGAAGATCCTGCTGCCGCTGGCCACGGTCAATGCGATGGTCACCGCGGTGATCGTGGTGGTCACCGACTCATGAGCCCCTGGCCTCCGACGCCCGAGGAGCTGCACGTCGTCAGCGCGCCTGACCCGGGCGGCGCCGGTGGTGTGTACCGCGCGTTCGGCGAGACGCTGCGCGGCCTCAAGACGACGTTTGCGCGCATCATCGAAGGGCCGACCACGATTCAGTACCCCGAGGAGAAGGTGCCGGTCTACCCGCGCTTCCGCGGGCGCCACAGGCTGCACCGCTTCGAGGACACCGGCCTCGAGAAGTGCGTCGGCTGCTCGCTGTGCGCCGCGGCGTGCCCGGCCGACTGCATCCGCGTCGTCGCGGCGGAGAACACCCCCGAGAACCGCGTCTCGGCCGGCGAGCGCTACGCGGCGGTCTACGAGATCAATCTGTCGCGCTGCATCTTCTGCGGCTACTGCGAGGTCGCCTGCCCGTTCGACGCGATCACGATGGGGCACGACTTCGAGATGAGCGACTACAACCGCTCCGACCTGATCTTCACCAAGGAGATGCTTCTCGCCGAGCCCTTCGAGCGCACCCCGCTGCGCGCCGAGGGCGAGTGACGCGCGCGCTCTGGCTGATCGGCGTCCCGCTGGGCGCCCTGGTGGCCTGGCAGGCGCTGGGCGACGCAGCGCTGCAATACGACAGCCAGTGGGCGTTGAACTGGGGCGCCGGCTTCCTGCGCGGCGAGCTGCCGGTGCACGACACGCTCGGCGCACCCACGCCGCACCCGTTGACGACGTTCGTCGGCGCCGTTGCGCAGCTCCTGGTCGGCGACAGCGCCGACGACGTCCTGCGGGCGTTCGCCTTCCTGGGATATGCGGCGCTTGTCATCGGCACCGGCCTCCTGGCTGCAGCGGCGTTCTCGCGCTGGGCGGCGCTGCCCGCCGCAGCCGCCGTCGCGACCTGCGTTCCGGCGCTGGAGACCACACCGACGGCGTTCATGGACGCATCCGCGGCGGGGCTCGTCGTGATCGCCGCTTGGCTGGCGGTGAGCGCGCCCGAGCGGCCCGCGCGACCGCTGATCGCGTTGGCATTCGCGGGCCTGCTGCGGCCGGAGCCGTGGGGGCTGGCCGCGGTGTGGTGGCTGTGGAATGCCCGCGGCCGGGCCTGGCCCGAGCGGCTGCGGCTCGCGGCGCTCGCAGCGATCGCGCCGGTGATCTGGATGACCTACGACCTGGTCATCACGGGCGATCCCCTCGATTCGCTCACGCGCACGCGCTCGGGAGCCGAGGCCGCCAGGCGCACGACCGGCCTCGAGAACGGCCCGACCGAGTTCGCCAACCACGTCCAGGACGCCCTCGGCAAGCCCGTGATTGCGGCTGCCGCGATCGGCGGCGCGGCCACGCTCGCCGCCCTCTGGGGCCGCCCGGCGCCCTTCGCTCGCCTGCGCCGCCCGGGCCAGCCGCTCGTGCTGGCGCTGGGCGCGCTGCTCGTACTGGCGTTCTTGGTCCTGGCCGCCGCCGGCCTGTCCCTCCTGGCCCGCTACCTGATCGCGCCGGAGGCGGTCCTGTGCGTCTTGGCCGGCGCAGGCTTCACGGGATGGCTGCACGTGCGCGGCACCGTGCGCTGGCTGTGGGCGCCGGTCGCCGTGATTTTCGCCGGATACGCGATCAACACCGTCTCCAGCCATCTGGATGGTGTGCGCTCGACGCTCGACTTCTACCGCGCGGAGCGCCGCACGGTGCTCGCTCTCGACGCGTTCGCCGCACGCTCGGAGGTGCGATCCGCCATTCGCGCGTGCGAGGTGCTGGCGGCGCCGGCCATCGGCGTCCGCGCCTATCTGTCGTACGACCTCGACCGCGCGCCGCAGAAGGTCGCAATCGCTCCCGACCCGCCCCGGGGCCCGAAGAGCGCGGTCTGGGTCGTGCCTGCCTCCCCGGAGGGCGCGCGCCGCTTCCACGTCCCGTTGCGAGACCCGCAGATACGCAGGCAACCCGAGGGATTCCGGCGCGTGGCCACGTCGCGCGACTGGAACGCCTACGCGCGCGGGTGCTAGGCGGATAGGTTTCCGCGTGGGCATGGCCGAGGTCCTGTTCTTCATCGCGGGGCTGGGAGCGATCGCGGGCGCCATCGGCGTCGTCGTCGTGCGCAATCCCTTCTACGCGGTGCTCGCGCTGGTCTGCCACCTGCTGGCGCTCGCGGCGCTGTTCCTGCTGCTGCGTGCGGAGTTCGTGGCCGCGGCGCAGGTCGTCGTCTACGCGGGCGCCGTGATGGTGCTCTACGTCTTCGTCGTCGCCTACGTCGGCGGCCAGGACGAGCCCATGCGCCCTGCCGGCGGGCCGGCGATGAAGGCCGTTTCGGTGCTGTTCGCGGCCGTCCTGTTCATCGAGCTGGCGATCGCTACGCTCGGCTCGGGCCTGGACGCGATCGACAGCGAGGGCGCGGGCATCACGCCTAGCGGCGAGGGGTTCGGCACTCCTGCGGAGATCGGCCGCCTGCTGCTGACGCGCTTCCTGTTCCCGTTCGAGGCCGCGTCGTTCCTGCTGCTGATAGCCGCGGTCGGCGCGGTCGTGCTCGCGCGGCGCCGCGGCGGCATCGCGGCCCCCGACGAGCAGGTGAGGCTGTCGCTCGACCGCCCGCTGCCGGCGGGCACCGGCTCGATGCGCGAGGGCGTCGGCGGCGAGCTGACGGCCCCGGCCTACACGGAGCCGGAGGCAGGGGCCTGATGGCGATCGGCTGGTACCTGGCGGTTTCGGCGCTCGTGTTCTCCATCGGGGCCGCCGGCGTGCTCACGCGGCGCAACCCGCTCGTCATCCTGCTCTGCCTCGAGCTGATGCTCAACGCCGCGAACCTGGCGCTGATCGCCTTCAGCCGCATGCACGGCAACGGCGACGGCCAGGTGTTCGCGATCATCGTCATGGTCGTCGCCGCCTGCGAGGTGTGCATCGGCCTCGGTGTCGTCGTCGCGATGTACAGGCGCCGGCTGCCGATCGACGTCGACCAGATGCGGGACCTGCACGGATGAGCGCGACCACCGCCGGCTGGCTCGTGCTGCTGTGCCCGCTCGTCGGGACCGTCGTCATCGGGCTCGGCTGGCGGGCGCTGCCCGCACGCAGTGCGGGGATCATCGGGACGGCCGCGATCTTCGGCTCGTTCCTCTTTGCCGTGCTCGCGTTCATCGACCTGCAGGACCACGGCGAGGAAGAGCGCCAGCTGGTCGACTCGCTCTACGACTACGCGGTCACGGCGGGGGTCGACGCGAAGCTCTCGATCCTCGTCGACCCGCTGAGCGTCTTCATGATCCTCGTGGTCTCCGGCGTCAGCGCGCTGATCCACCTCTACTCCGTCGCGTACCTGTTCGGCGACCGCGGCTACGCGCGCTTCTTCGCGTACCTGAACTTCTTCGTCTTCTCGATGCTGCTGCTCGTCCTGGCGGGCAACTTCCTGCTCCTGATCGTCGGGTGGGCGTTCGTCGGCGCAGCGTCGTATCTGTTGATCTCGTTCTGGTACCGGCGGACGACCGCGACCTCGGCGGGCATCAAGGCCTTCGTCATCAACGTCATCGGCGACGTCGGGCTCGTGCTCGGGACGTACTTCATCTTCAAGCACTCCGGCACGCTCGACTTCCTCGGGACGTTCGAGAAGGCGGGCGAGCTGCCCGAGGGCGACCTGACGGCCGGCATGATCCTGCTGCTGGTCGGCGCGTTCGCGAAGTCCGCCCAGGTGCCGCTGCACACGTGGTTGCCCGACGCGATGGAGGGCCCGACGCCCGTCTCCGCACTGATCCACGCGGCGACGATGGTGACAGCCGGCGTCTATCTCATCGCGCGCATGCACCCGCTGTTCGAGCAGGCGCCGGCCGCCGCTGACGTCGGCGCGATCGTCGGCTGCGTGACGCTGCTGATCGCGGCGACGATCGGCCTCGTCGTCACCGACCTCAAGCGCGTCATCGCCTACTCGACGATGTCCCAGATCGGCTACATGATCATGGGCGTCAGCGCCGGGGCGTACGCGGCCGGCCTCTTCCACCTCATGACGCACGCGTTCTTCAAGGCGCTGCTGTTCATGGCGGCCGGCTCGCTGATCGCGGCGATGGCCGGCGAGCAGAACCTCGACCGCATGGGCGGCTTTCGCAGGGCGATGCCGTTCACCTTCGGCTGCTTCGTCGTCGGCGGCCTGGCGCTGGCGGGCGTCCCGCCGTTCTCGGGCTTCTTCTCCAAGGACGAGATCCTCGCGCTGGTCGGCGAGCGCGGCGGCTGGCACTGGGTGCTGTTCGTCGCCGGCTACATCGGCGCGTTCATGACCGCGGTCTACACGTGGCGGATGATCTTCCGCGCCTTCTACGGGACCCCGGTGCCGGAGGCGGCCAAGCTCGAGGTCGGCCAGCTCGCCCACGCAGAGGTGCACCGCAACCCCGCCACCGGCGAGGAGGAGGACACCGACGTCGGCTTCCCCGGCCCGGACCACCACATCGCCGAGCGCGCGCAGCCGATGAAGGTCGCGATGGGCGCGCTCGCGGTCCTCGCGACGATCGGCGGGCTGTTGCAGGTGCCGTTCGGCGTCACCGAGGCCATCCACAAGTTCCTTGAGCCGACGTTCCACGAGTCGCGCTACTACGAGTCGCTGCACCCGTCCGACGGCTTCACGCTCATCGGGCTCGTCGTAGGGGCTGTCATCGCCGTCGCCGGCATCGCGCTCGCCTACCGCATCTGGGTCCAGCAACCCGGCGTGGCCACGGGCATCCGCGAGCGCTTCCCCGCGCTGCACCGCTTCTTCGTGAACAAGTGGCACTTCGACGAGCTGTTCGAAGTGCTGTTCGTCCGGCCGTCGGCATGGCTCGGGCGCTTCGCGCAGCAGACGTTCGAGCGGCTGGTCGTCAACGCCGCGCTTGTCGGCGGCACCAGCGGCCTGGTGCGGGCAGGCTCGGCGGCGGTGCGGGCGCTGCAGTCCGGCTTCCTGCGGGCCTATGCGGCGTTGCTCCTGCTGGGCGTCTCGGTCGTGGCCCTCTACTTCCTGATCCAGGCATGACCCTGCACCTGTCGATCATGCTCTGGCTCCCGCTCGCCGGCGCGCTGGCGGGGATCGTCGCGCCGCGTGCCGGCGCGTTGATCGGCAGTGCTTTGGCGCTGGCGTACGCGGTGGTGCTGATCGCCGACTTCGACAGCGGCGCGAACGGGCTGCAGTACGTCACCGACGAGACGTGGATCGCCGAGCTGGGCATCCATTACAAGCTCGGCGTCGATGGGCTGAACCTGTTCCTGATCGCGCTCACGACGCTGATCTTCACGGCCTCGCTGCTGTGGGCCGCGCAGCAGGACTGGGAGCGGCCGCGGCTGTTCTTCGGCATGTTCGGGCTCGCGCACAGCGCGGTGCTAGGCGCGCTGATGGCGCAGGACCTGGCGCTGTTCGTCGTCTTCTTCGACCTGATGCTGGTGCCGTTCTTCTTCCTCACCGGCATCTGGGGCGGGGCCAACCGCATCCCGGCGATCACGAAGCTCTTCATCTACACGCTCGTGGGGTCGTTGCTGATGCTGGCCGCGGCGGTCGCGACGGCGGTGCTGTCGAAGGACGCCGCCGGCGGCGACCTGACGTTCGTCCTCAGCGACCTTGCGAAGACCACGCTGCCCGAGGGCTCGCAGGACTGGATCTTCCTGTGCTTCGCGGCGGCGTTCCTCGTGAAGATGCCGGCGTTCCCCGTCCACGGCTGGATGCCGGACGGCTACCGCGCGATGCCGCTGCCGGTGCTGGCGGTGTTCAGCGCGGTGCTGTCAAAGGTCGCGGCATACGGCTTCCTACGCGTCGTCGTCCCGCTCTTCCCGGACGCGTCGGTGCAGTTCCAGGAGCTGATGATGCTGATCGCCCTGGCATCGATCCTCTACGGCTCGGTCATGGCCTTCACGACGACCGAGGCGCGGCTGGTGCTCGGCTACTCGTCGATCGCCCAGCTCGGTTTCATCACCCTCGGCGTGTTCGCGCTGCGCGACACCGGCGCCCAGGGCGCGATCATCCAGGCGGTCAACCACGGGCTCGTCGTCGCGCCCGCGTTCTTCATCGTCGCGCTGCTCGCGACGCGAGCGAGCGGCTCGGAGGACATCCGCGACATGGGCGGCATCGCGTTCCGCGCGCCGGTGCTCGCCGCGCTGTTCTTGATTGTGGCGCTCGCGAACCTGGCGATGCCGGGCTCGTCGAACTTCGTTGGAGAATTCCTGATCCTGCTCGGCGCGTTCCAGAGCAAGATCGCGATCGCGATCGTCGCGTCCACCGGAGTGGTGCTCGCGTCGGTCTACACGCTGCGGCTGTTCATACGCACGGTGCACAACCGCGTCGGCCCGGAGGTCGACTCGCGCGAGATCTCCGTGCGCGAGGGACTCGTGCTCGTCCCGCTCGTCGCGGTGATCCTCGCCTTCGCGTTCTATCCCCAGATCGCGCTCGAAAAGGGTGAGCGCGCGGTGACCGGAGCCGTGACGGCCGCCCAGGAGTCGCGGTGAAGACCCAGGCGCCGACAATCGACTGGGCGGGGCTGTCGCCGCTGATCGCGCTGCTCGGCGCGGCCACGATCGTGCTGCTCGTCGGGCTCATGCGCAGCCGCTTCGTGCGCGAGCAGGTCGTTCCGGCGCTGGCGATCGCGGGCTTCGGCACCGCGCTCGGGCTCACCGTCTGGCAGTGGGGCGAGGCCGTGAACCTGTTCGCAGCGGAGGGAACCGCCGGCGCGCTGCGCCTCGACGACCTCACGAACCTCGTCACCGCCATCGTCTGCGTCGCGGGCATCGCGACGGTACTTCTCTCCTGGCGCGCAGAGGCGCCGCGAGAGGCCGCTCACGGCGAGTACTACAGCCTCATCCTCACGTCGTCGGCCGGCATGGTCGCGCTCGCGGGCGCCCAGAACCTGGTCACGGTGTTCCTCGGGCTGGAGCTGCTGTCCGTGCCGCTCTACGTCCTCTGTGCGACCGAGATGCGCCGGACAGCGTCGATCGAATCGGGTCTCAAGTACCTGATCGTCGGCTCGCTCGGCTCCGCGACGCTGCTCTACGGCCTCGCGCTCATCTACGGCGCCACGGGCGACACGGACTTCGCGGGCATCGCGAAGGCGGTCGGCAACGAGGGGATAGCGAAGGACGGCCTCTTCCTCACCGGCGTGGCGCTGACACTCGTCGGGCTGGGCTTCAAGGCGTCGGTCGCGCCGTTCCACCAGTGGACGCCCGACGTCTACGAAGGCGCGCCGACCCCAGTGACGGCGTTCATGGCCGTCGCGACGAAGGCCGCCGCTTTCGCCGCGTTCCTGCGCCTGTTCGACGTCGCGCTCATCGACGCGTCCGTGGACTGGGCGCCGGCGGCCGCGGCGCTGGCGGCCGTGACGATCGTCGTCGGCAACGTCGGCGCACTCGGCCAGTCGTCGCTGAAGCGCCTGCTCGCATGGTCGTCCGTCGCGCAGGCGGGCTACATGCTCGCCGGGGTCGTCGTCGCGTCGAAGCTCGGCGCGCAGGCGACTGTCTTCTACATCGCGGTCTACCTGATGATGAACCTCGCGGCGTTCGCGGTGATCGTCGCGCGCGAGCGAGAGACGGGGCTCGGCGACGACATCGCGTCGGTCGGCGGCATCGGCTTCACGCGGCCGGTGCTGGCCTGGCCGATGACGCTCGCGATGCTCGGGCTCGCTGGCATTCCCGCCACCGCGGGCTTCGTCGGCAAGGTGTATCTGATCGACGCAGCCGTGGACGGCGACTATGCGTGGCTCGGCGTGATGATCGTGATCGGGTCGATGATCTCGCTCGCCTATTACCTGCGCGTCGTCGCGGCGATGTGGATGCGCCCGGGCGACGAGCCGGTGCCTGCGGACGCGACCCCGGCGCTCGCGGGCGCCGACCCGGCGGCCGACCCACAGGAGCCGCACTTCGAGGTCGTCGCCGTCGCGGCCGCGGCCGGCCTGGCGACGTTGTTCTTCGGGATCGCCCCGTCGCCGCTGTTCGACCTCGCGGTCGACGCGGGCTCGGCGCTCGGGATCCTCTAGACGTCCCAGGGCAACGCCACACCCGCGGACTGATCTCCCTGCGCTATCGTCGGCCGCGGAAGGGTGTAACGGAGGGAGGCAGAGGGGCATATGAGACGATGAAGGTCCACGTCGTCACCGACAGCACGTGCTACCTGCCGAAGACCTTGCTCAGCGACGTTGGCGTCGGCGTCGTCTCGCTGTACTACGGGTTCGGTGAGGACGGGCTGCGGCGCGAGGGCGCGCTCGACTCGTTCAATCCGTTCTACCGCGAGCTGGTCGATGCCGACGACGTCGCGCACACCTCGCCTCCATCGGTTGAGGACTTCGTTGCTGTCTACGAGCCGCTGCTGGCCGCCGGCGGCGACATCGTTTCGATCCACATCTCCTCCGGCCTTTCGGAGACGTGCACGAACGCGCGCCGTGCGGCCGCGGAGCTCGCCGAGCCGGACGCGGACGGTGAGCGCATCGACGTGATCGACTCGGCGGCCGCCGCGGGGCCGCTCGGGCTGATCGTGCTCGCCGCCGCCCGCGCCGCCGCCACGGGTGACCTCGAGGCCGTCGGGAACCGAGCGCGGCGGGCACGCCAGGAAAGCGGGCACCGCTTCTTCGTGGACACGCTCGAGTTCCTGCGACGGGGCGGGCGGATCGGCACGGCCGCCGCGTGGATGGGCTCCGCGCTCAGCGTCAAGCCGATTCTGGTCATGGAGTCCGAGATCAAGGCAATCGAGCGCGTGCGCACGCGCGCCCGCGCCGTCGACCGCCTCGTGGAGTTCTGCCGCCGCCAGGCCACGGCCGGCGCGGATGCGTGGTTCATCCAGCACGCCGACGCGGAGGAGGAGGCGCGCGCACTGGCCGACCGGCTCCAGGAGATCTTCTGGCGGCCGCCGGAGTTCCTGTCCGAGATCGGGCCCGCAATCGGCACACACACCGGCCCCGGCTCGATGATCGCCGGATCGATGCCTTCGCAGCTCCTGGACTGATGGCCACCGCTCCCGAACAGCCGCCGGTCACCTGCCCAGGCTGCGGGAAGCAAAACCGAGCCAACGCGAAGTTCTGCGGCGGGTGCGGCGAGAGCCTCGCAGCAGATGTGCGTTGCACGGCCTGTGGGACCTCCAACCCGCCCGGCCAGCGCTACTGCGACGAGTGCGGGCGGCCGGTCGGCGGCCCCGCCCCGGAGCCGGAGGCGCGCACTCTGTGCGGCGGCCGCTATCGGGTGCTGCGGTTCCTCGGAGAAGGCGGCCGGAAGCTCGTGTACCTGGCCGAGGACACCCAGCTCCACCGGGAGGTCGCGGTCGCCGCCTGCAAGTCCGACGGCCTCGATCGCTCGGCGCTGGCGCGGACGCGACGTGAGGCGGAGGCCATGGCCCGGCTGTCGGACCATCCGAACATCGTCCCGATCTACGACATCGTCGAAGACGACGAGCTCTACCTGGTCAGCCAGTACATGCCCGGCGGCGACCTCGATGGGCTCCTGGCCGCGACGGACAACCGGCAGCTGCCCGTCCCCGACACGGTCAGGATCGCGACCGAGGTCGCACGCGCGCTCGAGCACGCGCACGCGAACCGATTCGTGCACCGCGACGTCAAGCCCGGGAACGTGTGGCTGGCTCCGGACGGCACCGCCAAGCTCGGCGACTTCGGGCTCGCGATGGCCTCCGACAACCAGCAGCTCACTAAAGAAGGCACGATGATCGGGACCGTCGCGTACATGTCGCCCGAGCAGGGTCTCGGGCGACCGGCGACCGCGCGCTCCGACATCTACTCGCTCGGCGCGCTCGTCTACGAGCTCCTCTGCGGCGGGCCCCCATTCAGCGGCGAGGACTCGGCCGCCGTGATCTCGCAGCACGTGAGCCGCACGCCGGTGCGGCCGACGTGGCACCGGGAGGACGTGCCCCGGGTACTCGAGAACCTCGTCCTGAAGATGCTCGAGAAGGACCCCGCGCAACGGCCCGAGAGTGCCGCGGACGTGCGGGCAACCCTCGAAGCGATCACATCAAGCGCGTCCGTGGCGGAGCCTGATACCGCCGCCGCCGCGCTCGATCGGCTCAGCGAGGGCACGTTCCTCGGCCGCGAGGCCGAGACACAGGAGCTGCGCGCGACCGTCGATGGGGCGATCGCCGGACGCGGGCGAATCGCGATGGTGGTAGGCGAGCAGGGCATCGGCAAGACCCGCCTGGCCGGCGAGATCGAGACATACTCGGAGCTCCGCGGCGCAGTCGTCCTGTGGGGACGCTGCACGGAGAGCGAGGGCGCCCCTTCGTACTGGCCGTGGATCCAGGCGATCCGGTCGTACGTGCGGACCACGGACCCCGAGATCGTCCGGTCCGAGCTCGGCTCCGGAGCCAGCGATATCGCGCAGATCGTGTCCGAGGTCGCGAGCTCGGACGGTGTCGATGCACCCGAGCCGCAGTCCCTGGACGTCGAGCAGGCCCGCTTTCGCCTGTTCGACTCGGTCACCGGGTTTCTCATCAACGCCGCTCGGCGCACCCCGGTCGTGATCGTCCTCGACGACCTGCACGTCGCGGATGCGCCCTCGCTCCTGCTGCTCCGGTTCCTGTCGGCGGAGATAGCCAACGCCCGGCTGCTGGTCCTCGGGACCTACCGCGACACCGATCTCGCACCCGACCATCCGTTGCACGAGACCGAGGCGGCCGTGCGACGTGACCGCGGCTATGCGCGGATCGCCCTGCACGGCCTGACCGAGGGCCACGTCAAGGCCCTGGTCGAAGAGGCGGCGCATCAGACGCTCGAGATGCCGGACGAGCTCGCCCTCGTGAAGGCCGTCTACGCGCAGTCCGAAGGCAACCCCTACTTCACGCAGGAGATCATCCGGCACCTGGTCGAGAGCGGGACCATCTACCAGGAGGGCGACCGCTGGATCAGCGATGCCAAGCGCATCGAGGACCTCGGCATCCCGCAGGGCATCCGCGCTGCCGTGAGCCGTCGCCTCGAGGCGCTCTCGCAGGATTGTCGGGCCCTTCTCACCACCGCGGCGGTGATCGGCCGGGAGTTCCGGCTCTCGGTGCTCGAGCCAGTCTCGGAGCTCGAGCATGCGGTCCTGATGGAGCGCCTCGGAGAGGCGCTGGACGCCGCGATCGTCGTGCCGGCGCCCGATGAGGTCGGCCGCTACACGTTCGCCCACGGTGCAACTCGCGACGCCCTGTACGAAGCGCCCGGGCGTCAGCGCCGCATCGAGCTCCATCGCCAGGTGGCCGAGACCCTCGAGGAGATCTACGAGGACCGCATCGAGTCCCATCTCGGCGAGCTGGCGCACCACTTCGCAGCGGCGGCGGAGGCGGGCGTCGCCGACAAGGCGGCCGACTACTCCTGGTGGGCCGGCGAGCGAGCCGCCCAGGTCTACGCGTATGAGGACGCGGTCGAGCATCTGCGACGAGCGATTGCGCTGTTCGCGGCCGGCGACGACGACCTCACCCGTAGGTGCGAGCTCCTGCTCGCGCTCGGAGATGCCCTGTGGCGGGCCGGCGATACGGAGAAGGCGCGCGAGACGTTCGTGGCCGCGGCCGACCTCGCAAAGGAGCTCAGCCTGCCCGAGCAGTACGGACGTGCGGCCCTCGGCTACGGCGGCGGCGCGGGCGGCTTCTCCGTCGCCAACCAGGCCGAAGAGCAGCTGATCGGCCTGTTGCGTACCGCGCTCGCGATGTTGCCCGAGCGCGACAGCGTGTTGCGCGTGCGGCTGACCGCGCGACTGGCCGTGGAGCTGCACTACTACTCGGGGGACCCGCGTGAGCCCGAGGCCTTGTCGCGCCAAGCCGTCGAGATGGCCGACCGGATCGGTGACGCGCGGCTCCTGTTGCTCGCCACCTACAGCCGCCAGTGGGCGACGATGGGTCCCGACGGCCTCGAGGAGCGCCTCGCGGCCGGCGAGGAGATCATCCGTCTCGCACGGCTCGCCGACGACGAGGAGATGGCGTTCCACGGCCATCACCTGCGCCTGATCGCGCTAATGGAGCTTGCCGACCTGCAGGCCGTCGATTCCGAGATCAGGGCCTGCGCGCGGCTCGCACGCGAGCTTCGCCAGCCCCGGTACGAGTGGCAGGTCACCTCGTTCCGTGCGATGCGGGCCGTCATGCAGGGTCGGTTCGACGAGGGCCAGCGCCTGGCCGATTCGGCATTTGCGATCGGCCAGCGGGGCCTGGGCGAGGTCGCGATGGTCGTGTTCGGCGCCCACGCCTTCATGCTGCGCTGGGCGGACGGCCGTCTGGCCGAGCTCAAGGAGGGCGGCGAGATGTTCGCCGCCACCTACCGCGACTCGGCCTGGCCCGCGGCCTTCGCGTTTCTCTTGACCGAGATCGATGAGATCGACGAGGCACGCGAGCGCTTCGCGGCACTGGCCGCCGGTGGCTTCGCGGGGATCCGTCGCGATTCCAACTGGCTCACCGCCATGGCCTGCCTTTCGGTGGCCTCGGTCGCGCTCGAGGACGCCGCCGCCGGCAGCCGCCTGCACGAGCTGCTGCTGCCTTACGCGGAGGGTTGCGTCCCGATCCTGTCCGGCGTCGGCTGCATGGGATCCACGCACGCCTATCTCGGCTTTGCGGCCCATGCGGCGGGCCGCCTAGACGATGCGATCGCGAGCTACGAGCGCGCGCTCGAGGAGAACGCCCGCATCGGCGCCGCGTTCCTCGCGCCGCTGATCCGCCGGCATCTGGCGTTCGCGCGCCTCACGCGCGCCGCGGGCGACGACCGCGAGGGCGCCCTGGACCAGATCGAGCGGGGCCTGGAGGAGGCCACCGCGCTGGGCGAGCCACGCGAGGGTGAGCGGCTGCTGGCACTGAAGCTCGAGCACACGACCGCACTGCCGGCCGACGTGAAGACCTCCATCGAGCAGGTCGCCGCATCGGTCGATCAGAGCCGGCCGGACCTGCGGCCGGTCGCCGCGCCGGACGGGACCGTGACGATCATGTTCTCGGACATCGAGAACTCGACGGTGCTGACGCAGTCGCTGGGCGATCACGGATGGCTCGCGATGCTGCGCACGCACAACGCGCTCGTGCGCGAATCCTGTGCCCGCCACGGCGGCTTCGAGGTGAGGATCCAGGGCGACGGGTTCATGTTCGCGTTCTCGAGCGCGCGCAACGCGATCCTGTGCGCGATCGAGATCCAAAGCACGCTGCACGCACACCGAGAGCGGCGCCCCGAGGAACAGCTGCGCGTGCGCATCGGGCTGCACACCGGCGAGGTCATGCGCGACGAAGGCGACTTCTACGGCACCAACGTCAACTTCGCAGCGCGCGTGGCGGATTCGGCCAGCGCGAACGAGATCCTGGTCTCGTCGGTGCTGCGCGACCTCGTCGCGCCTACGGGCGAGTTTCGCTTCGACGGGGAGCGCGCCGTCGAGTTCAAGGGCTTCCACGGGCGTCATCAGCTCTACCTCATTCCCTGGAGCGAGGACTCGGGCAAGGCTTCCGCGGCCGAAGCCGTCAGCGAGGTGCCGTCCTGACGAGCACCGGGGCGGCGCCCGTTGCGGGGGCAGGGCGGCGCGTCGCAAGTCGCAGCGCGGTGCTGGGCGTCGCCTCGCTCGGAGTCGTGCTCGCGTTCGTAGACGCGACGATCGTCAACGTCGCGTTCCCCGACATCCGCGAGGACTTCGACAACGCCGGCCTCGACGAGCTCTCGTGGATCCTGAATGCCTACAACATCGTCTTCGCCGCCTTCCTGATCGCGGCCGGGCGCTTCGCCGATCTCCTCGGCCGGCGCAAGCTCTTCACCGGCGGAGTCGCGCTCTTCACCGCGGCCTCGATGCTGTGCGCGATTGCGCCCTCGATCGAGCTGCTGATCGTCGCGCGCATCGTTCAGGGCGTCGGCGCCGCCATCATCGTCCCCGCTTCGCTCGCGCTGGTGATCGAGGCCTACCGCGGGCCCGACCAGAGCCACGGGGTCGCGTTGTGGTCGGCAAGCGCGGCGCTTGCCGCCGGCATCGGGCCGTCGCTCGGCGGCGTGCTCGTCGAGCTCGGTGGCTGGCGGCTGGCGTTCCTCGTCAACCTGCCAATCGGCGTCGCGGCGTTCGTGCTCGCCGGACGCGTGCTCGTCGAGAGCCGCGTGCCCGGGCGCCGCCGTATGCCCGACCTGCAGGGGGCGCTGGTGCTTGCGGTCGGGACCGCGGCGGTCACGCTCGCGATCGTCCGCGGCAATCACTGGGGTTGGGCCGACGCCCGCACACTCGGGACGTTCGCCGTCGGCGCCGCGCTCTCGGCGATCTTCGCATGGCGTTGCACGTGGCATCGCGCCCCCATGATCGATATCGAGCTCGTGCGCATCAGGGCGATCGCGATCTCCAACGGCCTGATGTTCGTGGCCGCCGCGGGTTACTTCGCCTACATCCTCTGCAACGTCCTGTTCCTGACGTCGGTGTGGGACTACTCGGTGCTCGAAGCCGGTCTGGCGCTCACGCCGGGGCCGTTCGTGGCGGCTGCTGTCGCGCGGCCCGCCGGAAGCTTCGCGGAGCGCGTCGGCGAGCGCTGGGTGCTGGCCGCGGGCTGCGCGATCTGGTCGTCAGGCGTCCTCTACATGGCGGGCGTCGTCGGCACCACGCCCGACTTTCTCGGCGAGTGGCTGGCCGGGATGGTGATCCTCGGCCTCGGCGCTGGGATCACCTTCCCCGTGCTCGGAAGCGTCACGGTCGCGCCGGCCCCCGGCGGTCGCTTCGCCACCGCGAGCGGCCTCAGCGCCGTGTCGCGTCAGCTCGGCGCCGCCCTCGGCGTCGCCTTGCTGGTGGCGATCATCGGGACCCCCGCCCCAGCCGAACTCGCCGCCGTGTTCGACGACGGCTGGTACTTCGCGGGGGCGTGCTTCGGGTTCGTGGCACTGGGCGCGCTGACACTCGGGCGGATCGAGCCGGCCGTCGAGGAGGATTCAACGCTGCCGCCGCGCGAACGGCCCCTCCGCCCGGCCACCGAGGCTCGGGCTCCCATCCGGACGCCAACGCGGCAGGCCGCGCCGCGCCGCCTGAACGCCGTCGCCGCACTGCGCTCCACGCCCGTGTTCGCCGGGCTCGACCCCGAGATCCTCGAGCGACTGGTGGCGCACGCCTCCGTCGTGTCGTTGAAGGCGGGCGAGTGGCTCTTCCGGCAGGGCGAGCCCGCGGATGCGCTCTACGCGCTCGTCGCGGGCCGCCTCGAGGTCGTGCTCGAGGGCGATCGGGAGACGCTTCTCAATGTCAAGCACCCCGGCGGTGTGATCGGCGAGCTTGCGCTGCTGTCCGGTGCCGGGCGGTCCGCGTCGGTGCGTGCACGGCGCGACAGCCGCCTTCTGCGCCTACGCCGGGCGGACTTCGAGCGTGTGCTGGAGGACGAGCCCGCGGTGCAGCGCGCGTTGATGGCCACGATGGCGGCACAACTTGCCCAAAGCGTGTCGGTCAGCGCGCCCTCCGAACGAGCCGTGATCCTTGCTCTCGTCGCGGTGAACGACGCGGCGCCGCTGCAGAAGGTTGCCGCGACGCTGGAGGACGCGCTCAGCCGGGAAGGACCGCTCGTACGCCTGGATTCGGGCGGGACCACCGAGTCGGAGGCGGCGGCGATCGTCGAGTCCTGCGAGCGGAGCGGGAGTCGCATGCTGCTTGTCGCCGGGAAGGGCGCGTCGGAGGGAGCGTGGCGCGCCTTCTGCCTGCGGCAGGCAGACCGGATTCTCGCCCTGGCGGCCGCCGGCCCGGTCCCCGCCGGCGTCCAAGCGGACGACCGCTTACGCGGCTGCGACCTGCTGTTCTACGGCGGCGAGCCGGGCACGATGGCGGGTTGGCTGGACGCGCTCGCTCCTGCCCGGCGCCAGGTCCTGGACCCCGGCGCACTGCGCCCCGGGGTGGAGTCGGTCGCGCGGCGGCTCGCAGGCCGGTCTGTCGGCCTCGTCCTTTCGGGCGGCGGCGCCCGGGCGCTCGCGCACGTCGGCGTCATCGAGGAGTTGGCGGATGCGGGTGTCGTCGTCGACCGTGTGGCCAGCGTAAGCATCGGCTCGTTCATCGCGGCGCTGTTCGCCTCGGGAATGACGCCCGAAGAGATTGACGCCTGCTGCTACGAGGAGTGGGTCCGCCGCAAGCCGCTCGGGGACTACGGCATTCCGCGGCACTCGCTGATCCGTGGCGAGCGTGCGCGCGCGATGCTCGATCGCAACCTTCACGGGAACATCGAGGATCTCGCGATCGACTTCGCCTGCTCGTCCGCCGATCTGCGCAGCGGTGAAGAGGTGATCTTCCGCCGCGGGTCGCTGGCGGACGCGGTGGCATCGAGCATCTGCCTGCCGGGCCTGGGGCCGCCGCAACGCTCCAACGGCCGCCTGTTGGTCGACGGCGCGCTTATCAGCGCGCTCCCGGTCGGCCTGCTCTCCCCGGCTGAGGGACCAATCATTGCTGTCGACGTGACAGCGGGGCGGGTCGGCGGTGGACAACCGCCCTCCAACGGCCCCGCGCACGGCGACGGTCCCGACCGCCTGCCGAGCATCGGTGAGACGCTGTTTCGCACTGTCTTGTTCGCGGGTGTCCACGCAACCCGCGAGGCGCGCGGACAGGCCGAGCTGCTGATCGTCCCGGAAGCCGGCGGCATCGGCTTCCTCGAGTTTCATCAGATGGACGTTGCGAAGGAGGCCGGCCGGCGCGCAGCGAGGGAGGCGCTCGAGAGCGAGAACGCAGGCGGGGTGCTGGCGTTCAGCGGGTAGCACCCGCACATGGAATCCGAAGAGCAGCGCCCTGCCGACCCCGACAACGAGCAGTCGCCAGGCGACGGCTACGCCGCGCCGGCGGGCGGCGAGCACGCCGACCGCGAGGCCGAGGACGCCCCCGACACGTCGAGCGGAAACGACGGCGAGGCCGATCAGGCGACCGGCAACCCGGGAGCTGCCGGCGGCGAGTAGCTGCCGACCCTCTGAGTCACGCGAAGCGGCCGGGGTCGAATGCCTGGTCGATTGTCGCCTCGCCCAGCATCGCGCGGGCGACCAGCGCCGCCGACGCGGGGCCCAGCGAGATGCCCCAGGGCCCATGGCCGGTGGCAATCCACGTGCGGTCGTCGAGCCGGCCCAGGACCGGGCGCCCGTCCGGCGACACGGGCCGCGGGCACGAGCGAGCCTCGCGCACCGGCGCCTGCGCGAGGGCCGGGACGAAGCGGGCCGCGCGGCGCAACAACGCAGGCGCCACCCGGTCCGGCTCCGGTCGCTGCGCGTCGAACGTGGAACCCACGATCGTGGCGCCCGGCGAGTGCACGAGGCTGAAGACGCTCTCAGGTGGGGCCGCCGCACTCACCGCGTCGACGCTCTCCTCCTCCAGGATGTGGCGCGGCGGGTTCGCCAGGTCGACGAGCACGGTCACGCCCCACACCGGCGTCATGCCGGCGGTCCACGCGCCGGTCGCGATCAGCGTGACGTCTGCCGGGGGTCGCTGCTCGGTGATCGCGAATCGCGCGCCGGCGTCGCGAGCCCGCTGCGCCAGGGCTTGCGTCGCCGTCGCGGGAGACACCGCCCACCCCGTGTGGAGCCGGAGGGCGGCTAGGTCGCCGGCGATCGCCGGCTCAACGTCGGCCGCACGCGCGACTACCTCGGGCAGCAGCTCGGATGGCGCCGATGTGCGGGCGAGCCGGTCGGGGTCGTCTCCGACGACGAGCACCCCGTCCGGATCTCCCGCGAGGACCCCGAGCTCGCGATAGAGCTCGACAGTCGCCAGGTGCAACGGGGCGGTGACAGGGTCCATCGGGTGCTGAACCGACCCGGAGTTCCGACCGGACGCGCCGGCCGCGATGCCCTCCCGGTCGACCACGGTCACGCGCGCGCCGGCATGCGCCAGTTCCGCGGCCGCCGCACAACCGACGACGCCGGCACCGACGACGACGAAGTCCATCGTCGGCACGCTATTTGCCTGGCGTAACCGTTCGCAGTTTGCGGGGTAGTTAGTGACGTCTGCCACGAATGGCGTGGCACTTCAGACAAGGAGTCACGCGATGGAGTTCATCCGTCGTCTCGAGCCGCTGTGGCTCGCACTCGTCATCCTCGGCGGCCTGACCTGGGCCATCGTGGCGCTGTTCGACACGAACATCGTCACCGAGGTGGTCGGGTCCGGCACCGGCGCTGATGTCGTGTATGTCCTCTTCGGAGTAGGCGCGCTGATGTTCGTGCCGCGCCTCATGGAGGACCTGCACATGACCGGCGATCGCCACGCCCACGGCATGTAGCGATCGCATCTCCGTCGCGAGGGGCCCACGGCCGGGGCCCCTCGGCGACTGGGTGGAGTTCCGCTCTTGGGTTTGCGGG
This sequence comes from uncultured Conexibacteraceae bacterium, assembly GCA_963832195.1. Lineage (GTDB taxonomy): Bacteria > Actinomycetota > Thermoleophilia > Solirubrobacterales > Solirubrobacteraceae > Baekduia. The sequence goes on along the minus strand of CAWHTH010000001.1, from coordinate 198,426 downwards.
GCGCCGGCGGGGTTTGCCGGCACCGAGGGAGGGAGTGCCTCGACGGCCGCGGGGGTGTGCGGACTTTCGGCCCATGGTGGACCCTTAGATCGCACACCCCCTTGACCCGCGGAAGAACGCAGGCGGTGGCAAGCCTCCCTCCCTCGGTGCCGACGGACCACGCCGGTCCGACGCGCACGTACCGAGCGGACCGCCACGAGCAACAAGCCGCGACAATCCCCCGATGCGCATCAGCGCCAAAGCGGACTACGCCGTGCGCGCGGCCATCGAGCTCGCCGCCGCCGAGCCGGGCCGTCCGATCAAGGGCGACGCCGTCGCGCGCGCCCAGGACATCCCGCTGAAGTTCCTCGAGAACATCCTCGCGGACATGCGTCACGCCGGGCTGGTCGGCAGCCGCCGCGGCGCCGAGGGCGGCTACTGGCTCTCGCGCCCGGCCGCCGAGGTGACCGTCGCCGATGTGATCCGCGCGGTGGAGGGGCCGCTGGCGTCGGTGCGCGGCGAGCGCCCCGAGGAGGTTGCATACAACGGGGCGTCCGCTCCGCTTCAGCGCGTCTGGATCGCGGTGCGCGGAAGCCTTCGCGGAGTGCTGGAGCAAGTGACCCTTGCCGACCTTGCTGCAGGCGAGCTGCCGTCCGCCGTCCGCGACCTCGCCGACGACCCCGACGCCTGGGTCACGCGCTGACGGGGCGCGCGCCCGGCGCGCGCACCCAGACGATGTCCCCGGCCGCCAGTTCCAGCTGATCGGCCTCGTGCCGGGCGAGCTGGACCGAGATCGCGCCGCCGTCCGCAAGCGCCAGCTCGAGCCGGACCTCGAAGCCGAGATGCACGACGCGCCCGACCATCGCCTCGACGGCGCCCTCGGCCGGCTCGGCGAGGACGTCGAGGTCGTGCGGGCGCACGAGCCCGTCGCCGATCCGGCTCACCGGCCCGAGGAAGCCCATGACGAACTCGTTCGCCGGCCGGTCGTAAAGCTCGCGCGGCGTGCCGGCCTGCTCGATGCGCCCATGGTTCAGGACGGCGATGCGGTCGGCGATCTCCATCGCCTCTTCCTGGTCGTGCGTCACGAGCACCGTCGTCACGTGGACCTCGTCGTGCAGGCGCCGCAGCCATGCGCGCAGCTCGGCACGGACGTTCGCGTCGAGCGCGCCGAACGGCTCGTCGAGCAGCAGGACGCGCGGCTCGACCGCGAGCGCGCGGGCAAGCGCCATGCGCTGGCGCTGGCCGCCGGACAGCTGCGACGGATATCGCGACGCGTAGCCGGCCAGGCCCACCACCTCGAGCAGCTTGTCGACACGCGCGCGCACCTCGTCCTTCGGCCGCTTGCGCACGCGCAGGCCGAACGCGACGTTCTCGCGCACATCGAGGTGCTTGAACGCCGCGTAATGCTGGAAGACGAACCCGATGCCGCGCCGCTGCGGAGGGACACCCGTTACGTCGTCGCCCTCGATGCAGACTTGTCCCGAGTCCGGCGCCTCGAGCCCGGCGATGACCCGCAGCAGCGTCGACTTCCCGGAGCCGGACGGCCCCAGGAGGGCGGTGAGCGAGCCCGGCTCCACCTCGAGAGACACATCAGAAAGCGCCTGAAAGTCGGCGAACGCCTTCGACGCTCCGCTGACTGTGATCACGTCGCCTCCTCCTTGCGCGGCTTGACCGCGGTCATCGCAAGCAGTGTCGCGAGCGCGATCACGGCAAGCAGGGCCGACGCGGCGAACGCCCCGGCCAGATCGAAGTTCTGAAAGCGCTTCTCGACGAGCAGCGTGAGCGTCTCGGTCTCGCCGGCGACCTTCCCCGACACGATGCTGACCGCCCCGAATTCTCCGATCGCCCGGGCGGTCGACAGCACGACTCCGTACGCGACGCCCCAGCGGATCGCGGGCAGCGTGATCCGCCAGAACGTCTGCCAGCGCGACGCGCCGAGCGTCGCGGCGGCCTGCTCCTGCTCGTCGCCGATCTCCCGCAGGACCGGCGCGACCTCCCGCACGACGAACGGCAGGCAGACGAACACGGTCGCGAGCACGATGCCGGGCAGCGAGAACACGACCTCGAACGGCAGGTCCTCGAGCCAGCCGCCACGGCCGTAGACGAGGATCAGCGCTAGCCCGACCACGACCGGCGACACCGCGAACGGCAGGTCGATCAGCGCCTCCATCAGCGCCTTCCCGCGCACGTTCGAGCGCTCGAGCACGAGCGCGGTCACGATCCCGAGCACGGTGTTGAGCGGGACCGCGATGGCGGCAACGGTGAGCGTCAGCCAGAACGCGCTGATCGCCGCCGGCGTCGTCACCGAGTCCCAGACCGCTCCGACCCCGGGCTCGAACGTTTCGATCATGATCGCGACCAGCGGCACGACCAGCAGCGCCACCAAGTAGCCGAGGGCCACCGTCCTGAGCCCGAGCCTCATGCGCGCCATCGCTCCAATGCCCGCAGCGCGAGCAGCACGATCAGCGAGAGCGCCAGCAGCACGACCGCCACGGCAGCGGCGCCCGCCGGGTCGTCGCTCTCGAGCCGCTTGTACACGTACACCGACGCGACCTGGGTGTCGAACGGCACGTTGCCCGAGATCAGCACCACCGACCCGAACTCCCCGACGGCGCGCGCGAACGCGAGCGCGCTGCCCGACAGGATCGCGGGCGTCAGGTTCGGCAGGACGACGCGCCGGAACGTGTGCGCCGGCGAGGCGCCGAGCGATGCGGCGGCCTCCTCCATCTCACGGTCGAGCTCGATCAGGACGGGCTGGACCGCGCGCACGACGAACGGCAGCGTGACGAACAGCAGCGCCAGCAGCACTGCCCACTTCGTGAAGCGCACGTCGGGGTAGACAGCCATCAGCGTCAGCCCGGCGACGATCGTCGGCAGCGCGAACGGGAGGTCGATGATCGCGTTGACGATGCGCTTGCCGCGGAACTCGTCGCGGACCAGCACCCACGCGACGAGCGTGCCCATCGCGGCGTTGATCGCCGCGACCAGCAGCGAGATCAGCAGCGTGAAGCGCAGCGCCGCGACCGACTGCCGGTTCGTGACGACGTCCCAGAACGAGCCGTCCAGCGAGCGGTCGACGACCGCCGCCAGCGGCAGCAGGACGATCACGCTCAGCCAGAGCGTGACAACGCCGAGGCCGAGCGACAGCCCGCCCGGCCTCGGGATCCGTCTCGGTGCCGCGACCGCGGTCACTTCTCGGTCGGCACCCCTAGGTCTTCCTCGATCTTCGCGATCGAGCCCTTGTCAGGATCGAAGAGCGTGTCGTTGACCTTCGACCAGCCGCCGAAGCGCTGGATCGTGAACAGCTTCGCCGGAGTCGGGAACTTTTCCGCGTTGGCCTTCAGCACCCCTTCGTCGACCGGGCGGTAGCCCCACGACGCGAAGACCTCCTGCGCGGGCCTTGAAACGGCGTACTCGCGGAACGCCCGGGCAGCGGCGGGCGCGTCCTTGGTCACCGCGATCGGGATCTCGATCTTGATCGTGTCCGCGGGGATCACGTAGTCGAGCTTCTCGCCCTTGCGCTGCGCGGTCGTCGCCTCGTACTCGTAGGACAGGAGGACGTCGCCCTTGCCGCTGATGAAGTTCTGCAGCGCCTCGCGGCCCGACTTGTCCTGCACCTTCACGTGGTCGGCCAGGAGCTTGCGGACGTAGCCGATGCCGCCGTGCCCGTAGGCGGCGAGCAGGTTCCACTTGGCCGCGCCCGACGTGAACGGGTTCGGCGTGAGCACCTCGACCCCCGGCTTCAGCAGGTCGTCCCAGCTGCGGATGTTCTTCGGATTGCCCTTGCGGACGATGAACGCGACGACCGAAGTCGTCACCAGCCCGTCGTGCGGCGCGTCCGCCCAGGCGTCGCCGACGAGCCCGGCCTTCACCAGCCGCGTGATGTCGGGCTCGATCGAGAAGCTGACGACGTCGGCGTCGAGGCCGGCCTCGACGGCGCGGCTCTGCTCGCCCGACGCACCGAACGACGTCTTGAACGAGACGTCGTTGCCCGCCGCGGTCCTGCGGAACGCGGGGATCACCTCGTCATAGACCACCTGCGGCGTCGAGTAGGCGACGAGCGAGAGCTTCGTCCCGCCCTTGCCGCCGACGTCGGCACTCGCGTCCTTCGTGTCGGCCGACCCGCCGCAGGCGCTCACCAGCAGGGCGAGCGCGGCGGTCAGCGGCACGATCAATCGGTGCATCAGTCCTCCGAAATAGGTCATTCGCGATCGGGTTTCCGCACAATAACAATCTTGTCAAGTGACTTAGTGGGGAATCTGCCTTCGACAACCACACCGAACGGGCGCTACCGTTGGTCGAGATGCGTTCCCGCACGCTCTTCGCGTCGGTCGCGGTGGCCTCGATGTTGGGCGCCGCGCTCCTCGTCGCCCCGGTCTCGGCGGTGACGATTCCGCGTACCTGCGGCACGGTCACCCACAACGGCAAGCGCTACCTGATCCGCACGCACCAGCTGTCTTGCTCGAAGGGCAAGCCCTACGCCACGCGCTACCTGCGGACGCGCCGCGCGCCGGAGGGATGGCGCTGCACGCGTTACGACCCGAGAGAGACCAAGATCCGCTTCGTCTGCCGCCGCAGAGACCGCGACTTCCTCGCGATCCGTAAGTGAGGAGGGCCACGCTTGCGGCGGCCGCGCTGGCCGCCGTCTCGCTCGTCGTGCCGGCACCCGCCGCCGCGCACGGCCTCGCACGCCGCGCCGACCTGCCGATCCCGGAATGGCTGTTCGGCTGGGCGGCGGCCGTGGTGCTGGTCGTGTCGTTCGTCGCGCTCGCGGTGCTGTGGAACGAGCCGCGGCTGGAGAACCGCCCCGAGCCCGGGGACGATCGGCCACGGCGCGCCGTCGAGGTGGTCTGCGGCGCGATCGGCGTCGCGCATGCTCGGCGTCGTTGTCTGGAGCGGCATCGCGGGCGTCCAGAGCCCCGACGCAAACCTCGCCCCCACGTTCGTCTACGTCGAGTTCTGGGTCGGCCTCGTCGTGGTCAGCCTCCTCTTCGGCGACATCTTCCGCGCCTTCAACCCGTGGCGCGCGCTGGGCCGTGCGCTGCGCCTGCGGCCGCGCGCGCCGTACCCCGCCTGGCTGGGCCGCTGGCCGGCCGCGATCGGGATCCTCGGCTTCACGATGATGGAGCTCGTCCTGATCGACGGCGAGCAGCCGGAGACCGTCGCGATCGCGACGCTCGTCTACACGGGGGTCACGCTCGCCGCGATGGCGCGCTTCGGCGCCGAGGAGTGGACCGAGCGCGGCGAGGCGTTCGCGGTCTACTTCAACCTCATCAGCCGCATCTCGCCGTTCGAGCGCCTGCGGCCGCGGCGCAAGCCGCTCGAGGCGCTCACGCGGATCGGCGAGCTGCCGGGCACCGTCCCGCTGCTCGCCGTGATGATCGGCACGGTCACGTTCGACGGGCTCAGCAGCGGCAGCCTCTGGACCGACACCGTTCAGCCAGAGGTCTTCGACGCCCTGTCCGGCCTCGGCGAGGACCGCGCCGAGGAGCTCACCAACCTCGTCGGCCTGCTCGCCGCGATCGGCATCGTCGGGCTCTTCTACCGCCTCGGCGTGGCCGGCGCCGCGAGCGTCGGCGGCGGCTTCAGCGAGGAGCGCCTGCGGACGGCGTTCATCCACTCGCTCGTGCCGATCGCCGTCGTCTACGTGCTCGCGCACTACCTGACGCTGCTCGTGTTCGACGGCCAGGCGATCGGCTACCTCATCTCGGACCCGCTCGGCAAGGGCTGGGACCTGTTCGGCACGGCGTCGGCGGGGATCGACTTCTCGATCCTCGGTCAGAATGCGACCTGGTACCTGCAGGTCGGCTTCGTGGTGGCCGGCCACGTGGCCGCCCTGACGCTCGCCCATGACCGCGCCCTCGTGCTCTACGACGACCATCGCCTCGCCGTCCGCTCCCAGTACTGGATGCTGGCGGTGATGGTCGGCTTCACCTCACTCGCGCTGTGGCTGCTGGCCCAGCAGGGCGGCTGATGCGGCGCCTCGCGCTCGCGCTGTGCGTGCTGACGGTCGGCGCTTGCGGCGAGGACACGACGCGCCCGACGCTGAACAAGTCCACGAAGCTCGTGGACCGCTCCAAGACGCCGTACGTCAACGCGCTCGAGCTCGCTTCGGACGGCTCGTTCTTGCTGACCACGAACCGCGGCTTCTGGCACGTGGCGAAAGACGGCTCGAAGGTCGAGCCGATCACGAACGCAGTCGCCCGCGCCAGTGAGGGCACATCGCGGGTCGGCAAGTTCCTGGAGATCGCAGACGTCGGCGGAGAGGAGCTGCTCGGCTCGGGCCACCCGGACGACAAAGACAGCCGGCTGCCTCCGTTCCTCGGCTTCATGCGCTCCGGGGACGGCGGCAGGACCTGGACAGTCGTCTCGCGTCTCGGCAGCGCCGACCTGCACATCATCCGGCGAGTCGGCACGACGCTGTACGCCTGGGACGCCGTGCTGGGCGCGGTGCTCGTGTCCAACGACGGCGGCCGCCGGTGGCTCGAGCGCTTCACGCCGCAGGAGCTCGTGCTCGACATGGTCGTCGACCCGCGCGACCCGAAGTACCTGCTGATCTCGACCGAGCAGCAGGTCTACCGCACGCAGGACCAGGGCAAGGCCTGGCGCCCGTTCGGTCGTGTGCAGCGGGCGCGGATGGCGTGGCTGGGGACCGGCGAGCTGTACCGGGCGCTGAAGGACGGCACCTGGGAGAAGTCCGGTGATCGCGGCGCGACCTGGGACAAGGTCGGCGAGCTGCCGGGCGAGCCGTGGAAGATCAAGGCCGTCGACGCGCGCGTGTTCCACGTCGCTCTCGCCGACGGCTCGATCGCATCGAGCGACGACGGCGGCGAGTCGTGGGACCTGACGTTCCGCGCGTCCTGACGGCGGGCTAGGATCGCCCGTCCCGTGGACTACCCGGTCGAGACCTTCAGCGAGAGCGAGCGCGCTCGGCTCGCCCCCCACTTCACGAATCTCGACCGCCCGGTCTTCGCGCTGGTGAACCTGCCCGAGACGGTCAAGGGCGCGCTGTTCGCGCGCTATTCGCGCTACCAGGGAACGCTGCGACGCCTCTTCCTCGATGAGTTCGCCGACTCGCTGCCGGAGGGCGGCGCGGCCTGGGACGGCACCGAGGGCGAGCGCGCCTCGCAGCTCTACGACCGCATCTTCGTCGGCTACGGCGACGACTCCGTCGCACAGCTCGGCGGCGCCCACGTGGCCTGCGAGTGGGTCTCGAACGTGCTGACGAAGGTCCTCCAGCGGCCGCGGCCGGCCGCGTATCTGGAGCAGTCGACGCGCTACATCGCGTACGACGCGCCGATGCCGGATGGCGGCTATCGCTACTACCGCCACCCGGACCTCGGCGCCGAGTACGAGCGGGCGATGGACGCGGTCTTTGATATCTACGCCGCCGCGCTGCCCCGGGTCAGCGAGTGGGTCGACGCGTCGTTCCCGGGCGACCCGAGTCCCGCGCGAGCCCGCGCCGTGCAGGCCAAGTCGCTCGACCTGCTGCGCGGGCTGCTGCCGGCCTCGGCGCTCTCGCACATGGGGATCTTCGCCACGGGCCAGACCTACGAGCAGCTGATCCTGCACCTGCTCGCGCACCCGCTGCCGGAGGCTCGCGACTACGGCACGATGATCCTCGACGCGATCAAGGCCGTGATGCCCTCGTTCGTCGCGCGCGTGGAGCGCCCGGAGCGCGGCGGGGAGTGGGTCGAGTACCTGCAGGAGCGCGACGCGGCGGCTGCGCGCTGGGTCGCTCGCCTCGGCCTCGGCGGCGAGCCGGCGGACCGGCCGTCCGTGAAGCTTTTGCACGTCGACGGCGACGAGGAGGGCCTGCTCGCCGCGCTCCTGTTCGAGGCGGCCGGCGTCAGCGAGGAGACGACGCGGATCCGGCTCGCGGCGCTGAGCTCCGACGAGCGCGCCCGGCTGCTCGCAGACCTCGTCGGCGCGCGTTCGAATCGAAGGCACCGGCCCGGCCGTGGCTTCGAGGCCTTGCGCTACCGCTTCGAGATCGTGTCCGACTACGGCGCCTTCCGCGACCTCCAGCGCCACCGGATGCTCACGGTGCAGTGGCAGCAGCTGACGCCGCACCTCGGCGCCGGCGTCCCGGAGGAGGTCGATGCCTCCGGCTGCGGCGACGACTACCGCTCCGCGCTGGAGACGTCGCGCGAGGCCTGGCAGCGCCTGCATGACGCGGGCCACGAACGCGAGGCGCTCTACGCGCTCTGCCTCGGCTACCGCATCCGCTACGTCTTAGACCTCAATGCGCGCGAGGCGATGCAGCTGATCGAGCTGCGCTCCGGCCGCGAGGGGCATCCCTCCTACCGCGCCGTCGCCCACGAGATGCACCACCAGATCGCGGCGGTGCACCCGCTGGTCGCGGACGCGATGCGCCACGTCGACACCGAGACCGAGCCGCGGCTCGAGCGCATCCTGTCCGAGATGCGTACGCAGGCGAAGCTCGACGCGCTCGCCGGGCGCTAGCCCACCCCGTATCCGTCTTTCTCCCCCGACTACAGACGCCCGTACCGCGCCTCGACCGCGCGGATGCGACGGCGAGTGCGCGACGACGCGACCGCGACGTAGCCGAGAGCGCCGCAGGCGCCCAGACCGATCGTGATCAGCGCCGGGAAGGCGGTGGTGTGCGGGTGTTGCCGGTGCCGCGCGTGCACCCCAGTGGCGCGCGGGCGTGAAGCGACCATCATGAGCTGTCGTCCCCTGACCTGCTGATGGGCCCGGCCGAAGGCCGACCGGGGCTGCGAATTTACCATCGCATGGTCCTTCTGGCCATCGGTTCTTACCGTTGCCATACGTGGGCTCGGACGCGTCGCCTGCTGCCCCGCCATGCCGGCCTGGGGCGTCGGAGCAGCGGCTGACGCGGTCGCAGACTGCGCCGCGGGGGCCTGGCCCGGGGAAGGAGTCGACGCGGGCGCCGGCTGTGGCGGTGGCGGTGGCGGCGCGATGGCTGCGGCGGGGTTCGGGTTGCCCGGCTGCGGCGGCGCTGGAGCCGACGGCGCCGCCTTCGGCTGTGCGGGCTGCACCGGATTCGGCTGCGCCTTTGGATGGGGGCGCAGACGCGGCGGCGCGACGGCCGCCAACGCGCCGCAGACCGCGCTGCCCACCAGCGTGCCGACGACCTTGCGGCCGACCAGCGCGTCGAACGACAGCGGGAAGCGCTTCCCCGCCTGGTCGGGCGAGCAGGTGATCACGGCCGTGCCGCTGATGCTGCCGGGCCGGCGCACGTCGAGCCGCGCGTCGGCGTCACGGACCAAGACGGTCAGACCCGACGTCTCCTTCGGCACGATCCTCACACGCTGCTGCTCCTTCAGGCCGCGCAGCAGCGACAGGATCGTGTCGTCCATGTCGCCCACGATTCCGCGGACGCCCAGCGGGCAGACCAACGGCTGGCCCTGCTGGATGTCGACGGTCCCGTTGCCGTCGCAGTCGATGCCGCCCCCGGGCGCCACCGAGCCGGAGTCACGCGAGATGCGGTCCATCTGCTGCAGCAGCAGCGGGTTGCGGTGGAGCCGCTTGTCGGTGGGCCCGGTCGGATCGACGATGACCGGCAAGCCGACGTGCTTTATCTCGGCCTCGCGCAGCGCCTGCACGACCGACTCGATCGGCGGCTCGTCGGGCGTGTCGTTCTGGGTGGACGACTGCGGGTCGTTGATGTCGGCGGCGTCGGGGCCGTACGGCTCGTCGGTGATCGACAGGACGACGTGCAGCGCGCCCTCGCGGAAGGTCGCGCCCTGGCGTGGCGGGACGATCTGGGTCGGCTCGGCGTCCGGGTTCTGCTCCGTGGCGTTGCGGTGGTAGAGGCCCGCGCCGGTGGCCGTCTGGTACAGCGCCGTCCGCAGCGGCTCCTGACGGCCGGCCTTCGTGTACAGCAGCTTCAGCGCGTTCTGGATCTCGTCGCCGGGCGGCGAGACGTCGACGAGGCGGCGGTAGCGGTCCTCGAGGTAGTCCCGATACGTCGCGAGCCCGAAGTGCACGTCGACCTCGGACTCCGTCAGCTCTCGGACCAGCCGCTCGACCGAGCAGTACACGGCCTCGATCGCCGGGTCCATCGACGACGACGAGTCGATCAGGAACCACACGTCGAGGATCGACGGCACCTTCGCGATGTCCAGCTTCAGTGGCTGCTCGCTCGGCTTGCCCGGGTCGAGGCGCAGGTCGAGCTTCACCGGGTCGAACGTCCCGTGCTGCTCTGCGCGCGCCGGCTGCGGGCGCGGCGGGCGCTCGTTGCAAAGGCCGATCCGCGTCGGCGGCACGAGCTTCTCCGCGACGGTGGCCGGTGGCTGGTAGCGCGCGATCAGGTCCTTGTCGGCGAGCTCCGGCACCGCGCTGTCGCGGCGCGTGTAGATCCCGACGCCACCGCCGGCGCCGGACAGCGCGAGCTGCGGGTCGCGCAGGCTCCAGAGCTCGAGCGGGTCGATGCCGCGCCAGCGGTCGTCCTGGACGTCGTACTGCACGAGGCCGGGGCCGCGGAACGCCGTCGAGGATGACCCGGCGGTCGAGTACAGCGCGGCTGCGGAGCCGCCGAAGAAGAGGCCGCCCGGCGGGCCGAGCCCGTCGCTCGACAGCGGCAGCCAGTGCACGCCGCCGTCGCCGCTGGCCATGATCGGCCCTGTCTTCGCGTCGGCCGCCTCGCCGCCGGCGACAACGACGGTCGGGTCTGCGCCCCTGTTGTGCGACACCGCGACGTCGCGCCATTCGCCGGGAAGGTTCTCGGGCTTGGCCACCGACAGGGCGGTCCAGGAGGCGCCGCCGTCCTTCGACCGCACGACGGTGTCGTCCGCGCGCACAGCGAACAGGAGACTCGGCTGCACCGGGCTGACGTCGATGTCGCGCACGGCGACGCTCGCATCGCCGCGCTGGGCGAACGAGGCGCCGCCGTCGTCGCTTGCCCAGAGCGTTCCCGACCGGCCGAGCGGGTCGTTGTCGGCCACCTGCTCCGGCAGCGTGACGGTGAGGTAGACGGTGCGTGCATCCGCAGCCGATGTGAGCGGCGCGCCGTAGCGGCCGGCCAGCGGCAGCCCGCTGCCGCCCTGGGCCCAGGTCGCGCCGCCGTCGTCCGAGACGAACAGGCGCGAGCCCGCGGCGCGACCGACGCCGTCGAGCACCATCAGCGCCGACTTCGGACTGCCTGACTGAAGGCCGGGGAAGCGCAGCGCGGCGACGCGCGGGAGTGGGTCCGCGCCCGGCCCATCGACGGCGAAGACCTGCTTCCACGAGCAGCCGCCGTCCTCGGAGCGCAGCACGATCCGCCCGTCGGACGCGAGCAGCACTTTGCCGTCCGTCCCGCCCGCGGCGTGCGCGGCGATCTCGGTCAGTTCGGCGGGCTTGACCACGACGGTCCACTCGCCGCTCTGCTGGACGCCCGCGCAGGCCGCGGCCGCCCCGGCGCCGCCGGTTGACGCGAGTAGCGGCAGGGCGGCCAACAGGACCGCCGGTAGCAGTCGTCTCATGCGACGGCGGTCAGGATGTCCGTGAGGGCGTCACCCTCCACGGCCTCGCGGTCCAGCAGCGTCTCGACGAGCCGGTCGAGGACCTTGCGGTGCTTCTTGATCAGCGCCTTCGCGCGAGCCTCGGCCTCGTCGAGGAGCCGGCGCACCTCGGCGTCCAGCGCCTCGTGCGTGCTCTCGGAGACCATCGCGACCGCCATGCCCGTGCCGAGGAACTCGTCGGCGTCGTGCGCAACGAGGCGCGCGCGGCCCAGCGCCTCGCTCATGCCGTAGCGGCCGGCGATCTCGCGCGCGAGCACGGTGGCGTGCTCGACGTCCTGCTCGGCGCCCGTGGACGGCTGTCCCAGGATCAGCTCTTCTGCCGCCAGCCCCGCGAGTGACACCTCGAGCTGAGCGAGGAGGTCGTCGCGCGTGTGCAGCACCGCGTCGGAGTCCTGGCGCACGCCGGTCAGCCCGAGGCCGCGGCCGCGCGCGAGGATCGACACGCGGTGCACATCCGAAGCCTCACCGTGCGCGGTGGCGAGGATCGCGTGGCCCGACTCGTGGACCGCCGCGCGCTCGCGCTCCGCGGCGGTCAGCACGCGGCCGCGCCGCTGCGGGCCGTGCAGGACGCGCTGGACGGCCTCGTCGAGCAGGTGCTCGGTGAGCGTCGCACCGCGTTCGCGCACGGTCAGCAGCGCGGCCTCGTTGAGGACGTTCGCAAGGTCGGCGCCGGTGAAGCCGGGCGTGCGGCGCGCGAGGCCCGAGAAGTCGACCGACGGGTCGATCGGCTTGCCGCGCGCGTGCAGCTCGAGGATTTTCTGGCGGTCCTCCGGGCTCGGGTGGTCGACCGTGACGTGGCGGTCGAAGCGCCCGGGACGCAGCACCGCGGGATCGAGGATGTCCGGCCGGTTCGTGGCGCCGATGACGACGAGGCCCTGCGAGACGTCGAAGCCGTCGATCTCCACCAGGAGCTGGTTGAGCGTCTGCTCGCGCTCGTCGGCGCCGCCGGTGCCGCCGCCGACGCCGCGCCGGCGCGCGGCGGCGTCGAGCTCGTCGATGAAGAGGATCGCCGGCGCGACCTCGCGCACCTTGAGGAAGAGGTCGCGCACGCGCGCCGCTCCGACGCCGACCAGCGACTCGACGAACTCCGCGCCCGCGACGTTGAAGAACGGAACGCCCGCCTCGCCGGCGACGGCGCGCGCGATCAGCGTCTTGCCGCAGCCCGGCGGGCCGAAGAGCAGCACGCCCTTGGGCGGCGCCGCGCCGACCTCCGCGTAGCGGCTCGGATCGCGCAGGTAGTCGACGACCTCGCGCAGCTCGGTGACGGCCTCGCCGGCGCCGGCGACGTCGTCGAACGTGACGCCGGTGCTCGTGCGCGCCTCTCCCTTGCCGCCGCGCAGCGTGCCGAACGTCTCGATCGCGCCGATCCCGCCACCGCCGGCTTTGCTGCCGACGAACAGCAGCGCGAACAGGTTCGCCAGGATCATCAGCGGGAGCAGGAACGTCGTGATCGTCCGGACCGACTCCTTCGTCGCCTGCTGGTCGACAGCAACCTGCGCGCCGTTGTCGGAGCCGAGCTGGATCAGCGTCGCGGTCACGGCCCCGTCGGCGGGATAGGACGCCGAGAAGCGGCGGCCGTCGTCGAGGCTCCCCGTCACGACCGCGTCGTGGTCGTGGAGCGTCATCGTGTCGATCCGGCCCGCGTCCGCCAGGCGCGAGAGCTCGTCGAGCGCCAGGCGATCCCCCGGGCGATCCGGCTTCAGGTAGAGAAGCGCGCCCAGAAAGAGGAGCAACAGCACCAGTAGCGCGACGCAGCAGGCCGAGGACCGTGCGGTCGTGCAGCGTGGCCGGGCGGCGACTCCACAGCTCGGCCACGCGCGCGCGAAAGCCCGCGGCCCTTTCGGTGAGGCCAGGGGCCGGCCTGCGCTCAGCGATAGAGGCGCTCTCCATGCATGGACCTCAACGCCGCAGCGGGGCCGAACCTTGCGCAAGTTCGGCCTGCGGACGGCCGTTCATCGCTCCATGACGTCGTCGCTTCGCAAATCACCTGCGCCTGCGCCGCCGCTGCTCGCCCTGGCCGCCGCACCCGCCGGCGCCCAATCGCCCCCGGGGACTACGTGTCCTCGGACAACATCGAGCGCGTCGGCAGCATCCGCACGGTCGGCGACGGCGTCGGCGCCACGATCGTCGGCAACTACATCTTCGTCACGTCGACGCCGCGTCTGTCGGTCTTGGACATCAGCAACGCCGAGGTACCCGCAGCAGGTCGGGCATGCACGACCCTCGACGTCGAGTGGGAGAACGAGGAGGTGCCGACGAACGGCAAGATCCTCGGGATCTCGGGCACGATCAACTGCCCCGACCCGACCGCGATCAACGGCACCGCCGGCACGGGCGCCACGGGCTGCCTGACGCTCTACGACGTCAGCGACCCCGAGCGCGATCCGCCGGCTCAAGAGCGTGTCGGGCGCCGGCCAGCACACTTCGGCGTGCGTTCTCGACTGCACGTGGTTCTACGGCTCGGCCGGCGCGATCACCGACGCGCGCGACCCGGCCCAGGCTGAGGTCGTCGGCAACTGGTTCGACGCGTTCCCCGAGGGCACGGTCAAGAGCTGTCACCACGTCCGCGAGGTCTCGCCCGGCTACATCCTCGGATCGTGCGTCCCGGCGGTGTTCATGTCGGTGCTGCCGAAGGACGGCGGCTCGCCGGAGAAGCCCGCGCTGATCGCAACAGCTCCGGAGACGCGTTTCGTGCATTCGAGCCAGTGGCCGCGCCAGGGTCGCGACCGCTTCATGCTCACCGGCGGAGAAAAGAACGCCACACCCAACTGCGACGATGCCAACGTCGGCGTCTTCCAGGTCTGGGATGCCAAGGCTGTCCTCGCGCCGCTCGGCTGGAACTTCGGCACGCAGTTCGCATCCCTCGACGAGGTCGCACCTTCGAATGGCAACTTCATGGACGGCAGGACGCCGTACAACATCCTGGGCTGCTCGGTCCACTGGTTCGAGCAGCACCCGACCTTCCGCAACGGCGGCGTCGTCGCGCTTGCGGAGTACGAGAACGGCACCCGCATCCTGCAGATCACGCCGCAGGGCAAGATCGTCGAGCAGGGCTACTTCCTCCCGCTCGCCGGCTCGACTTCGGCGCCGCACTGGCACCCCAACGGCAAGGTCATCTACAACATCGACTACGCGCGCGGGGTCGACGTCCTGCGCTACACGGGCGAGACCTACGTGCCGGCCGAACAGCGGCGACGTGGTCAGCACCGGCGCGACCGCGGGCACCGCCGGCGAGGCCGCGAGTTGCGCGACCGCAGCGGGCTTCACCTCCGTCAGCGCTAACCCGCTCGCGAATGGGCTGCGGTTCAGCGTCGCCAAGCGCCAGGAGCGCGCGTTCGACGTCGAGGTCTTCCGCCAGTCGAGCGGCCGATCGGTCCTCGGGAACAAGCTCGTCGCGCGCTTCCGCAACAAGACCGAGTCGTTCGACTGGATCGGCAAGGACAGCCGCGGCCGGTTCGTCGGCAACGGCTACTACTTCGTGCGCTTCACGATGCACATCGACGGCGAGACGCGCGACGTGCGGCGCGTGACGATGCTGCGCAGCCGCGGGGCCTTCCGCCGGGTGCGTGACTTCCAGCAGCGCGTCGACTGCGGCCCGTTCGCGGACTTCAAGCTGTCGAGCGCCGTGTTCGGCGGGCGCTCCTCGGCGGCGCTCAAGATCGCGTACCGGCTCGCAGCCGGCGCCGAGCGCGTGACCGTCGAGGCGCGCGTCGGCAAGAAGCTCGTCAAGCGCTTCCGCGGCGGGACGAGGACAGGGCGCACGTACCGGTTCCGCCTGCCGGCGCGGCTGGTCAAGCGCGGCCAGACGGTGCGGGTGCGCGCGATCGTCAGGGGCGCTGACGGCGTCAAGCACGCCGACCTTTACTCGAAGCGCCTCTAGCAAGACGGGCCGGCCGGCGCCCGGTCACGCGACGGAGGAACTCGTCGTCGTGCATGCTGGCGCGGGGTGACGACGACTTCTGAGCACCTGCGCCGCCGCCGCGTCGCGCTTGGCGGGCTCGCGACAGTCGCAATCGTGGCGGGCGCGATCGCCGGTCGCGGCGAGGAGCAGGACGGGGCCGCCGCGGGCGGCCCCGCCGCGCCGGCCGCGCCGGTGCCGCAGCTGCCCGGGGGCGGGCGGCGGCTGTTCCCGGACCGGCGCGTCGTGGCCTACTACGGCTCGCCGCGGGCACGCGAGCTCGGCGCGCTCGGGATCGGCGCGCCGTCCGCGATGGCGCGGCGCCTGCGCCGGCAGGCGCGCCCATACGCTCGGCGCACGCGGCCCGTGCTGCCGGCGTTCGAGCTCATCGCGGTGATCGCCGATGCCGCGCCCGGCCCCGAGGGGCGCCACAGCACGCGCCTCGACGCGCGCACGATCAACCGCTACCTGCGCGCCGCGCGACGTGAGAAGGCGCTGCTGATCCTCGACATCCAACCTGGCCGCGCGCCGTTCGGGCCCGAGATCGAGCGCCTGGCGCGCTGGTTGCGCGAGCCGGACGTCGGGCTCGCGCTCGACCCCGAGTGGCACGTCGGTCCCGGCCAGGTGCCGGGGCGCGTGATCGGCTCGATGGACGCCGAGGCCGTCAACGCGGCGGCCGCATATCTGGCGCGCATCGTGCGCGAGCGCAACCTCCCCGAGAAGCTCTTGCTCGTGCACCGCTTCACCGAGTCGATGATCGCCCGCGACGAGCGGCTCCAGCGCTTCCCCGGTGTCGCGACAGTCATCAACGTCGACGGCTTCGGCCGCCGCGCCATCAAGATCGCGAAGTACAAGGAGTTCGTGAAGCGCACGCCGCGCCTGCACCGCGGCTTCAAGCTCTTCTACAAGGAGGACACGAACCTCCTGCGCCCGCGCCATGTCATGGCTGTCACGCCGCGGCCGGACGTAGTGATCTACGAGTAGGCACCCGCAAGTCCCCGCCCCGCGCGGCGTTCCCGCATACATGGGCCGCAGGGTCATCACGCTCGTCGCCGCGCTCGTCGCACTCGCGCCGGCGACCGCCTCGGCACAGGTCACCACGCTCGACCCGAGCTACGAGGTGATCAGGGAGTCCAACGTCGAGATCCCGATGACGGACGGGACCGTTCTGGTCGCCGACGTCTACCGCCCGCGGCCGAAAGCCGGGCAGCCGGCCGACCAGCGCTTCCCGTGCCTGTTCGAGATGACGCCGTACCGAAAGGAGATGCGCGCCGCGGAGGCAGCCGGCACGTTCCCCGCGCGCGGGTTCGTCTACATGGAGGTGGACGCGCGCGGCACCGGCGGGTCGAGCGGCCAGTACGACGGCGTGTTCCTGGAGCAGGAGCAGGTCGACGGTTACGACGGCGTCGAGTGGCTCGCGACCAAGTACCCGCACTGCGACGGGCGCGTCGGCCTGTTCGGCGGCTCGTACTCCGGCATCAACCAGTACCTGATCGCGTCGTCGCCGAAGGGGACGCCCCCGCACCTGCGCACGCTCGCCCCGCAGCGGGCGCTGAGCGATCTCTACCGCGACATCGTCTACGTCGGCGGGATCGTCACCGCGTCGTTCGGCTTGATCTGGTCGGGCGGGACCGAGGGCTACAACCTGATCGGCGCCGACCCACAGACATCGCCCGATCCGGCGCTCGCGCTGCAGGCGCTGATCGACCACCGGTCGAACGACCTGATGTTCACGACGTACCTCGGCCAGCCGTTCGACAGCCCGTTCTACCGCTCGTCCTCGGTGATCGACCGGCTGCGCAAGCTGAACCTGCCGATCTTCCATCTCGAGGGCTGGTACGACGCGTTCACGCGCGGCCAGCTGCAGCTGATCGGCCGCCTCCTGGACCTCGAGCGCAAGGGCGCGGTGCGCGGGCCGAACTACGCGGTCGTCGG
Source organism: uncultured Conexibacteraceae bacterium (assembly GCA_963832195.1). Classification (GTDB taxonomy): domain Bacteria; phylum Actinomycetota; class Thermoleophilia; order Solirubrobacterales; family Solirubrobacteraceae; genus Baekduia. Next base: position 181,125 of record CAWHTH010000001.1, on the reverse strand, counting down.
CCCGTGGAACCACAGCGGCAGCCACTTCCTCGACCACCCGCCCTACGACAAGCGGCTGATCGAGTGGTACAGGCACTGGCTCGACGAGGGCCCGCGGCCGGCCTGGTTCGACGAGCCGCGCATCTCCTACTGCGAGATGGTCGCCGCGCTCGACGGCGACTGCGCGTGGCGCCACAGCGACTCGTGGCCGCTGAAGAACACGCAGGCCGGGCGCTGGTACCTGAACGCCGGCGGCACGCTGTCCCGCAAGGCGCCGGAGCACAGCGGGACGTCCGTGGGGTCGTGGATCTACAACCCGCTCGCGGGCCAGGGCGAGAACCTGTTCTCGAAGTGGGACAACGCGGCCGGCGTGCCGCAGCGCGACGCCGACCAGGCGGTCGAGGACGAGTGGAAGGGCCTGACGTTCTCGACCGTCCCGCTCGAGCAGAACCTCGTGGTGACGGGCCCGATCGAGCTGCGGCTCAAGGCGATCACGAACCCCGTCCCAGGAGCGGAGTACGGCGTGCCGGCCGCCATCGCCGGGATCGAGCAGTTGCTGCCTCCGTATCTCGACACCGACTTCGTCGTGAAGCTCAGTGACGTCGATGCGAGCGGCCGCTCGACACTGATCCAGACGGGGATGCTGCGCGCGTCGCACAGGCGGCTGGACCCGAAGCGCACCCGGCTCCTGCAGCCGGCGCCCTACCACGACGAAGCCCACCAGGCGCCTGTGGTCGCGGGCAAGCCGACCGACTACGCGATCGAGATCTGGCCGACGTCGAAGCGCTTCGCGAAGGGCCACCGCCTCCGGATCGCGCTTTACTCGGCGGACACGGCGAACCACCTGACGCTGCTCAAGCCGGTGACGAATACGGTCCTCGCGGGGTCGCAGCTCCTGCTCCCCGAGCCGGGGCCGGCGGCGAAGAAGAAGGCCAAGCCGAAGAAGCGCAAGGCCAAGAAGCGCAAGCCGAAGAAGCGCAAGCGCAACAAGAAGCGCCGCCCGCGCTAGTCCTCCGCGGCCTGCTCCTCGCGGATCTTGTCCTCGAGCTGCTCCATCACCGCGGGGTCGCGCAGGGTCGTGACGTCGCCCAGTGCCCGGCCTTCGGCGATGTCGCGCAGGAGCCGGCGCATGATCTTCCCCGACCGCGTCTTGGGTAGGTCGTCGGACCAGATGATCCGCTTGGGCCGCGCGAGCTTGCCGATGCGTTTCGCCACGTGCTCGCGAATCTCATTGACGAGCTCGTCGCCGCCCTCGAGGTCGCCCTCTAGCGTCACGAACGCGCAGATCGCCTGACCGGTGTCCTCGTCGCTCTGCCCGATCACCGCGGACTCCGCGACCTTCGGGTGCGACACGATCGCCGACTCGACCTCGGCGGTCGAGAGCCGGTGGCCCGACACGTTGATGACGTCGTCGACGCGCCCGATCACCCAGAAGTAGCCGTCGTCGTCGCGCTTGGAGGCGTCGCCCACGAGATACGTCTCCCGGTCCCACTTGGAGAAGTAGGTCTCGACGAAGCGGTCCTCCTCCTTGTACAACGTCCGCAGCATCGACGGCCACGGTCGGCGCAGCGCGAGCAGGCCCTGCGTGCCCGGCGTCACCTCGTTGCCGTCCTCGTCGAGCACCGCCGCGTCGACCCCCGGCAGGGGCGTCCCGGCGGACCCGGGCTTCGCGTACTGCGCGCCGGGCAGCGTCGTGATCATGATCGCGCCGGTCTCCGTCTGCCACCACGTGTCGACGATCGGGCAACGGCCCCGGCCGACGACCTGGCGGTACCAGAGCCATGCCTTCGGGTTGATCGGCTCGCCCACCGTGCCGAGCAGGCGCAGCTTCTCCAGGTTGTGCTTCGTGACGTGGTCGGCGCCCCACTTCATGCAGGCGCGGATCGCCGTGGGCGCCGTGTAGAAGATCGTCACGCCGTAGCGCTCGCACAGCTCCCACCAGATGCCCTGGTGCGGGTAGTCCGGCGCGCCCTCGTACATCACCGACGTGCAGCCGTTGAGCAGCGGCCCGTACACGATGTAGGAGTGGCCGGTGACCCAGCCGACGTCGGCCGAGCACCAGTAGACGTCCTCGTCCGGCTTGAGGTCGAACACGTGGCGATGCGTCCAGGCGACTTGTGTCAAGTAACCGCCGGTTGTGTGCAGGATGCCCTTCGGCTTCGCCGTCGAGCCCGACGTGTAGAGGATGAACAGCGGGTGCTCGGCGCCCAGCTCGGCCGGCGGGCACTCAGCGTCGGCGCCGTCCATGAGCTCGTGGAACCACGCGTCCTTGTCCGCCATCGGGCAGTCGCCGCCGGTGTTGCGCACGACGACGCACGGCAGGTCGGGCATGCAGGCGTCGACCGCTTCCTTGACGGCCGCCGGCTTCCCCTTGCGCCGCGCGCCGTCGGCGGTGATCAGCAGCTTCGCGTCCGAGAACTCCATCCGCTCGGCGACCGACTCGGCGCTGAAGCCGCCGAACACGAGGTTGTGGACCGCGCCGATGCGCGCGCACGCCAGCATCGCGACGACGACCTCGGGAATCATCGGCAGGAAGATCCCGACGACGTCACCGGCCGCGATGCCGCGCTCTTTGAGGACGTTCGCGAACCGCTGCACGTCGTGCAGGAGGTCGGAGTACGTGACCGCGCGCGTCTCGCCCTCCTCGCCGTGCCAGTGGTAGGCGATGCGGTCGCCGAGGCCATTGGCGACGTGGCGGTCGAGGCAGTTGTACGAGGCGTTGAGCGTCCCGTCCTCGAACCACTTGTAGAACGGCGGGTTCGAGTCGTCCAGCGCGGTCTGCGGCTCCTTGATCCAGTCCAGCGCGCGCGCCTGCTCCGCCCAGTGTGCGACGGGCTCGGTGGGCTGCTCGTGGCTGCGCAGCAGCGCGCCTGAGGCGAAGTCCTCGGAGGGGTCGAAGCGCTCGACGTCCAGCAGCTCGTCGAGCTCGCGTTCCAGGTCCGTCGTCGTGCTGTCGGCCATACAGCCGACTCTACCCGCGGCGCTTGCGCTTCTTCTTCTTCGATGTCGCCGGAGAAGGCACCGCGGTGCGCGGGTCCGAGGGGTCACCCACCGCGGCGTCGGGCGCTGTGCCGGGCTCCTGCTCGCGCGCCTCGCGCAGCTGCTGCTGCGTGGGCCACGGCTCGGCGCGGCCGGTGGTCCACGCAGGCGGCATGCCGTTGGGCCAGCGGCCGAGGATCAGGAAGCCCATAGCGACCAGCCAGAACGCGTGCACGATCGGCAGCTGCGAGCCGATCCGGATGATGAACAGCAGGCCGACGAAGATCCCCAGGATCCCCATGAACCGCGTCAGCAGCCCGACGCGCATCGCGTTGAGCGCGATCAGGGCGAAGCTGACGGCCATGATGAATTCACCGAGGAACTGCAGCAGGCCCGCGGCGTAGAGCGGCGTCGAGCGCAGGGCGTCGTGCGCGGTCGGCGTGTCGAATGTCCCGCCCGTCACGAAGTCGTGCGACAGGAGCGCGACCGCGATCCACTGCCCCGCGTAGCCGACGGCCGCCAGGAGCGGGCCGGCCAGCGCGGTGATGCGCAGCGCGTTCGACAGCTCCGGCCGGCGCGCTTTGGTAGCGGCGTAGAGGTAGCTCAGCACCACACCGATCGCCAGCGCTCCGAGCGCCTGGATGACCCCGCTGGCGATCAGCTGCCCGCCCTTGTCGTCGAAGTAGCGGAGCTGCTCGGTGAGCAGGCCCTCGCGGCCGATGCTCGCGCCGGTGACGTCGCGCAACGCGTCGATCAGGTAGACGCGCGGCTGGTCGGCGAGGATGGCGCCGAGCGCGGCCGCGCCACCGAGCGTCGCGATCCCGGCCACGAACGCCGCAAGCGACGCCCGCGGACGGTGCTCGGCCTCGCGGGCCAGCACCTCGGCGGGCGGTTCGAGCGCGGGGGCTTCGGCTGCCATTCCTAGTCGGTGGCCTCTGCCCCACCCGACAGCTGGGCCCGCCGCTCCTCCAGGACGCGCGTCGCCGGCGGCTGGTCGATCTCGTCGCGCTCGACTGCGCGCGCGACGCGATCGCCCGCGGCCAGCAGCAGGTCGAGGAACGGCTCTGCAACGCGGATGCCGGCCTCGATGCGGCCCCGCCAAGCGGCCTGTGTGGGGCTCAGCTGCGCCACGGCGGCGGATTCTATGGCGGGCCAGCGATTAGAGTCCTGGCCATGGAGATCCGCGAGGTGATGACCGAGTCAGTCGTCACCGCGCCGCCGGATTGCCCGGTGCGCCTGGTGGCGGAGCTGATGCGCGAGCGCAATGTCGGCTCGGTGATCCTCGTCGACGACACGGGGACGCCGGTCGGGTTCATCACTGACCGCGACCTCGCGATGAGCGTCTTGGCCGACGGCCGCAGCGCGGAGGAGCCTGCCGGAGGCCACGCGTCGAGCCCTGTGGTGACCGGCGAGCCCGGCATGAGCCTGGAGGAGGCGACCGAGCTGATGGCGCGCCACGGGATCCGGCGGCTGCCGATCCACGACGGCGACCGGCTCACGGGCATCGTCACGCTCGACGACCTCGCCGTGCGCACGGGCGACGTGGAGATCGCGCAGTCGATCTGGACCGAGGTCACGCGCGCCGCGCTGCCCGGCTTCTACTTCCACGACCGCGGAGGGTGAGCGACCGCTCTTGCCCGGCGTGTGGCGGCATGCTGCGGCCTTGGCGCAGCATGCGCTCCAGCGAGCCGCGGTGGCGCGACCCGATCCCACTCGCGCGCTGCGTGGACTGCGGCACCGCGGTCACGGAGGCGCCGGTGCCCGCGGACGCGCACGAGGGCGGCGCCTACGGCGGCGGCGCGCCGCGGCTGTCGGGCGTCGCCGCGCCCGTGCTCCACGTGTTCGACCGCCGCCGGCTGCGAGTCGCCCGTGGGCTCGTCCCGCCGCCCGCGCGACTCGTTGACGCCGGCGCCGGGCGTGGGCGCTTCGTCGCTGCGGCGCAGGCGGCGGGCTACGACGCGGCGGGCATCGAGCCGAGCGACCGCGGCGTGCTCGCGGCGGCCGAGCGCTACGGGATCGCGCTCGAGCAGGCGTCGTTAGAGGGCGCCCGCCCCGGGGCGACCGACGTCGTGACGCTCTGGCACGTCCTCGAGCACGTCGACGACCCCCGCGCCGCGCTGCACACCGTCGGCGCCTGGCTGCGCCCCGGCGGTGGGCTCGTGCTGGGAGTCCCGAATCTCGGCAGCTGGCAGGCGCGCATCGGCGGCCCGCGCTGGTATCACCTCGACGTGCCACGGCACCGGACGCACTTCACCGAGCAGGGCGTGCGCGCGATCCTCACCGCGACCGGCTTCGAGGTCGTCTCCGTCCGCCACGTGCTGGCGGAGCACAATCCGTTCGGGATGTGGCAGTCCGCGGTCAACCGCGCGACGCGCACGCCGTCCTACCTGTTCAACTTGCTCAAGCGCAACGCGCCGCTGCTGTCCCCGGATCTGGCGGTCACGGCGCTGGCGCTGCCGCTGGTCCCGGTCGCCGCGCTCGCCGAGCTGATCGCCGGGCTGGCGCGGCGCGGCGGGACCATCGCGGTCGGCGCGCGTAGGATCTAATTCCTATGGAAGGTTTTGGCGGCCTCTTCGGCGACCCGGACGAGCTCCAGCGGCGGATGGCCGAGTTCGCGGATCAGCTCCAGGGCCAGCAGCGCCTCGCGTGGGCGGACAACGCGATCAAGCTCGCGGTCGACATGACCGTCGCGGCGATCAACCGCGTCAACGTCCAGGGCACGACGGCCGAGCAGGCCGAGCAGATCCGCGCCGTGATGGCGACCGTCTTCCCCGAGGCCGTGGCGCTGGTGCGCGAGGCGCGCCAGGGGTTGCAGTAGCGGCGTCTGTGGCGCCCCACGCGGCACCCTGCGGCTGACCGGCGCTTCGCGGCTGGCACCGAGGGGAAGCACGGCGAACGCCCGCGGAACTGGCTCTTTCGCAACCAGTCGACCGCGCACCCGATGAACGTGATCGGCCCTGGTGTCGCTATGCGACCCCTAGTCCGATCACGACACGAGGTCGCCCCGATCGGCGCCCAAACGTGTCACGGAGTTGCCAATCCGTAACACGACACCCTCCCCTCGCTGCCAGCAGACCGCGCCTCGCATGACGCAAGACGCCGCGAGCGGAACTCCGCTACCCCGGCGCCCCCTCCCGCTCCGCTCGTCCCGCGGAGATCACCTCTTTGAACGACCGGAAGCGGAAGATGAAGACGAGCGCCGCGAACCCGACGGCCAGCGAGAAGACGGCGATCACGATCTGCTGCCCGACGGAGTAGGCCGCCGCCCCGGCGCCGAAAACCTTCACGAGGAACGCCTGCTGGACGCCCGCGCCGCCCGGCGTGAACGGGACCGCCGCGGCGACCGCGTTGACCCCGAGCACGAGCAGCACGTTTTTGACGGACCCGCCGATGTTGAACGCCTCGAGCAGAAACCAGAACGCCGCGAAGCGGAACAGCCAGCCGAAGAACTGGACCATCCAGACTTCGCGGAAGTAGCGACGGCGGTCCCAGAGGATCGTCAGGCCCTGGCGCACGCGCGCCCAGAACGCCTTCACGCGCGCGCTCAGCAGCGCGAACGCGATCAGCGTCACGACCGCGAGCGCGGTCAGCAGGAACAGCCCGAAGCGCGGGTGCTGGGCGAAGAAGCTGAGGTCGAACGCGTTCAGCTTCGCGAAGTCCGGCGGCTTCGGGAACACGCCCTGCGTGAACGCGAACAGCAGGATCACGGACCCCATCGTGATGTCGAAGCCGATCTCGACCATGATCGCCGCGCCAATCGCGGGGTATGTGGAATTCGGCACCGACTGCCGTGTCAGGAACAGCTTGATGATGTCGCCGCCGCGCGCCGGCACGACGTTGTTGAACCCGTACGCCGCGAAGTAGGCGCCCCAGATGCGGCGGAACTCGATGCGCTCCGTCGGATAGGCGGCGCGCAGCACGTTGTAGAACGCGCGTGACCTGAACGTCAGGTACGTGCCGAAGCACAGCAACCCGAGCAGCAGCGGGCCCCACTGGATCGCGGCGAGGTCCGAGAAAAACGACTCGACCGCGTCGAAGAACCGGCGCGCGTCGTCGTCGATGGCCGCGAGCGGGATCACAGCCCGCAGGCCTCGCGCACGCGCGGATCGGCCAGCGAGGGTGCCACGAGATCGGCGTCGGGAAGCGCGATGTCATCAAGGTACGGAACGCCGATCACGTGCATCCCGGCCGCGCGCGCCGCCGCTGTTCCCGTCGGCGAGTCCTCGAGCGCGACCGACCGCGACGGCTCGGCGCCCAGCCGCGCGCAGGCCTCCAGGTAGACGTCCGGCGCCGGCTTCGGCCGCGCGACCTCGCTCCCGGCCACGATCACCTCGAAGCGGTCCTCCATGCCGGCGGTGCGCAGCGCGCGCTCGCAGAAGTCGCGCGCGCTGTTCGTTGCCAGCGCCACAGGAGTTCCCGCCGCACGCAACGCATCGACGAGCTCGACCGCCCCCGGGCGCGGCGGCACGTCGTGGCTGACCTCCTCCATGACGAGGTCGTGCAGCTCCGCCATCAGCGCGAATCCCTCGCCCGGCATCTCCAGCATCCGCTCGAGCTTGCTCGCGGCGACGTTGTGCGACGAGCCGATCAGGTCGCGCTTGTGCTCGGCGGTGAACCGGTTTCCGTGCCGGCGGAAGAGGACCGTCTCCGCCCGCGTCCAGGCCTCTTCGGTGTCCAGGAACAGCCCGTCGTTGTCGAAGACGACGGCCTCCGGCCTCACGTCGGGGCCCTCCACATCAACCACACCGGCGGTCCGTTCGGCAGGTCGATGCGGTCTGTGACGTCGAACCCGTGGCGGTTGTAGAAGACGACGTTGCGCTCGGTCGCCGTCTCCAGGTACGCGGGCAGGCCCTCCGTGTCGCAGAGCGCGAGGCCCGGGCCGAGCAGCCGCGAGCCGACGCCCTGGCCCTGGAGCGCGGGCTCCACCCCCAGCACCGCGAGGTAGAGGTGGCGCTCTTCGGGGTGGCGCGCCTCCACCTTCGAGAGCCCACGCAGGACGCGCGGGATCCGCGGGCCGAGCCCGGGGAAGACCGCGCGGGCCAGGCGCAACAGGTCGCCGGTCCCCTCGCGCCAGCGGTCGGGCAGCGCCCAGATCGCCGCACCGTCGCGCCCCTCCGTCGTCCAGGTGACGTCCTGGTCGAGCAGCCGCCGCAGCTGCCAGTCGAAGAACCGCTCGCCCCAGCGCGCCGGCTTGCGGTAGCACCACCTCGTCACCGGGTCGTCCGCGAACGCGCGGCCGAGGACCGCGGCCAGCGATGGGATGTCTTCTGCGGTGGGCTGCAGCAGCTGCACGATCACTCGCCGAGCGCAGCGAGCACCAAGTCGTCGTGCTCCTTCGCCTTCACCTTCCTGAGCACTTGCGCGACCACACCGTCCGCGTCGATCACGAACGTCGTGCGCTCGGCGCCCATGTACGTCCTGCCCATGAACGACTTCTCGCCCCACATGCCGTATGCGTCGCAGACCGCGTGGTCGGCGTCGGCCAGCAGCGTGAAGTTCAGCTGCTGCTTGTCGTGGAAGTGCTTGACGCGACCGACCGGGTCGGGTGACACGCCGAGCACCACCGCGCCCGCTTTCTCGTAATCCGCGGAGTGGTCGCGCACGCCGCAGGCCTGCACCGTGCAACCGGGCGTGTCGGCCTTCGGATAGAAGTAGAGGACGACGCGCTTGCCGCGCATGTCGCTGAGCCGGACCGGGTTGCCGTCCTGGTCGGGCAGCTCGAAGTCGGGCGCGGGGGTTCCAGGCTCGATCATCGCCGCCAAGCTACTTGAGAAGCCGCGAGAGGCGCCGGTCCTTGAGCACGCGGCCGCCGGTCTGCTCCGCCGGGCAGTAGCAGAGGACGTAGTCCTCGTAGTGCACCGCCTCGATCGTGGTGCCGCAGCTCGGACATGGCTCACCGTGGCGGCGGTGGACCTCGAGCGGCAGCGGCAGCTTGTCCGGGATCGGCAGCTCGACGACCTTCTCGTAATGGTCGATCGCGCCGCCGAGCCGCTCGATGATCGCGGCGCGCAGCGCCGCCGCCTCATCCTCCTGGAGGTCGTCGCCGCGCTTGAACGGAGAGAGCCGGGCGGTCCACAGGATCTCGTCGACCCACGACCGCCCGATGCCCGCGATCACGCGCTGGTCGCGCAGCACGGCGTGCAGCGGGCGGGCGCCGTGCGGCGCGAGCAGCGCCGCCAGGTCCTGCGGCGGCTCGGGCCACGCCTCGGGGCCGAGCTTGGCGACCGCGTCGTCCGCGGCGACCGCCTCTGTGCTCAGCACCTTGACCCAAGCCGCCTGCTTGGTGCCGAACTCGCGCAGCCGCAGCTCGCGGCCGTCGCGCAGGCGCACGAGCAGCCGCGACGTGCGGTCCTTCAGTGACGCGCGCTTGTCGTACAGCTGCATGCGCCCGGCGGACATCAGGTGGACGAGCAGGTGCAGGCCGCCGGCGATGTCGACGACCAGATGCTTGCCGATCCGCCGCACGCCGGCGACCGCGGAGCCGTCGATCGCGTGCAGCGGCGGGTCGAACGTCTTGAGCGCATTGATCCCGGGAGCGAGCGTCGACTCGATCTCGGCTCCGCGCAGCGCGGCGCTCAGGCGCCGCGCCGTGATCTCGACCTCGGGAAGCTCGGGCACTTCCGCAAGGCTAAATGCCTAGCGCGTGCGGTCGAGCTCGCGCGGCCGCAGCAGCACGATCAGCTCGCCGCGCGTGCCGTCGAGCCGGATGCCCGCGACGCCGCCCTTCTTGAAGTCCACCCGCGCGCCCGTGAAGTCGTAGACGACCTGCTCGAAGTCGGGGTTGTGCCCCACGATTAGGACGCGGTCCTCGGCGCCGGCCTGCGCGAGCAGCTCGCGCGCGGCCTCGCCGTCGAAGCCACCGGCGAGCGGCTCGTAGTCCGCCGGCTCGAGCCCGAGCTCTTCGCACGCGAGACGCGCCGTGTCGCGCGCCCGCACCTTCGGGCTGGTCCAGACCTGCTGGAAGGTGATCTCCAGCGCGTTCAGCGCCTTGCCCGCGGAGCGCGACTGGTCCTCGCCGCGCTCGGTGAGGCGGCGTGCGTCGTCCGGCCGCGCGTCGTGCGGCTCGGCCTCGCCGTGGCGCAGGAGCCAGAGCTGCCGGGCCATGCGCGCAGGCTAACCGGATCAGCGCACTACGAATCGCGCGACGACCGGCAGGCGGCCGAACGCGGTGAACTCGACGCGGTAGTCGGCGCGGCTCAGGACACGACCTTCCGCGGTGCGCACCACGGTGTAGGCGTGCGAACCCTCGACCAGGTCGAAGCTGAACGTGCCGTAGCGCAGGAAGCGGCCGCGGCGCGGGCGCTTGAGCGCCCGCCGCCGCACGACGGCGCTCATCGCGCCGTCGTCTTCCATCCAGATGCGCAGTCGCACGCCGGGCCGGCGGCACTGCATGCAGAACGTCGTGCCGGCGGTCTCGACGGTGAACCGCGGCACCTCCTCCATGTTCTCCTGCGCGGGCGCAGGCCCAGCCACCGCCGCGGCCACCGCGGCGGACACGGCGATGACGAGGATGCGCACCCGCACGCACGGACGGTAGTCGGCGGTTGGGTGTGCCTGGACGTTCGGTCGACCCGGCGTTTCTGGCGCCCCGCGCGGTGCCTTCGCGGTGCGCCGGCGCTTCGCGGTCTGCACTTAGGGAGGGAGTGCGTCGCACGCCGTGGCTCGTTCGTAACCACTGCGGGTGACGGCGAGGTCGAATGCGCGAACTGGCTGTGATTAGCGTCGGAAACCGGGGCTAATCACAGTCAGTTCGCGGTACGAGGCGCAAATCGCGAAGAAAGAGCCGCGGACTGTTGTGCGACCGCAACGACTCGTTCCCCTAAGTGCGGACGGCGAGCGCCGGCGGCCCGCAAGCGTGCCGCGTGGGGCGCAACCAACGCCGCGCGGCGCCCGGCGCGCAACCGCTACCGGTAAGCGCGCGTGCCCGGCCCGCTGTAGACCGTGCCGTCGGGCGCGGTCCAGATCACGCGCCAGCGGCGCCCGGACCGATAGCGCGTGCCCTTGCGCCAATAGCCGGCGCCGTCGGTCGCGATCGTCGCCAGCTTCACCCACGTGCGGCCGTCGTTGTCCGACAGCTCGACGGTGACCGCCTGCGCGCCGCTCGCGGGGCGCACGAGGCCCCAGAGGGTCACGCCGCTGCGCCCGCGCTTTGCGACGAGCGGCAGGCGGAAGCCCTCGAGCGCCGGCTTCGGGTTCCCCGACGCGCTCTTCAGACCGGACTCGAAGCCGCTGTAGCGAGCGATCCGCGGGACGTTCTCGCGCGGGACGTCGTCGCGCAGCAGGTACTGCGAGAACGAGGCCACGCGCGGGTTGGCCCACGCGATGCGCTCGGAGATCGAGCGGTACTCGGCCTGCTTGATGTAGCTGACGCCGGCAAGCGGGTCCGGGAACGATTGGATGCCAAATTCGGTCAGGTGGACGGGCAGGCGCCGCTCGACGACGCCGGCGCGGGCGGCGCGATCGAGTGCGCGCGTCAGCCGCGACAGCACGCCGATCGTCACGTCGTTGCGCGACGCGGGCTTGAAGAACGGCCCCGACCGGCGCGTGTACGGGTGGTGCGCGTAGCCGCTGATGCGCAGGTGCGCGCAGTCGCCGGCGCGGCGATAGCGGCCGTCGAGGCACAGCGCGCCGCGCAGGAACGTGAGCGGCGCGACGACCTTTCCGGTGCCGTGCGGCGCCGTCTCGCCCATCAGCACGGGCTTGGTGTCGCCGGCATCCTCGAGGCCGCGCAGCGCCGCTGCGTAGAGGCCGCGGTAGGTCTCCGGTGACACCGGCCGCTTGCGCGGGTCGTACTGCGGAGTCAGGAACTGCGGGTGGTTGGGCTCGTTCCAGATCGAGTAGGTCGTGACGCGGTCGCCGAGGCGGCGCGAGACAGCGGTGACGAACTGGCGGAACTCGTTCGGGCTCGGCCTGTAGGTGTGGTTGCGCGCGCCGTTGGTCGCCCAGCGCGGGACCGGGCCGGAGATCGTCAGCAGGACCGACCACCCGCGCTCCTTGGCGGCGTCGAGAACGGACTCGTAGCGCGACCAGTTGTACGCGTCGGGGTCGGTGCCGGTGAACGAGGGCCGCACCCGCGACAACGGCTCAGGCGCGACTTCCTTCCAGAACAGGACCACGCGCAGCGAGCGGACGCCGAGCGAGTCGAGCTCGGCGAGCGTGCTGTCGCGGTAGCTGGGGTCGAGCAGGTCGCGCGGGGCCTCGAAGCTGACGCCCTGGTTCTGGGCGGCGGATGCGGGCGCGGCGAGGAGAGCCAGCGCCACGAGGGTGGCGATGAGGAGGGGGATGCTGGTCATGACACCAGAACCGGCGGAAGGTTGCGCTCGTGACGCCTGTTGCGTACGCGGCCTGAAAGGCTTGTGCGCGCGATGCACACGATTGCCCCCGACGACATGGTCCGTACCCACGAGGAGGCCGCAGGCAACCCGCGCCCCCCGCTCCTCGTGCTCGACCCGCTCGAGCGCTACCTGGAGGAGCAGGGGCTCGGCACCGGGGAACTCCGAATCGAGCCCGTCGGCGAGGGTCACTCGAACGTGACTTATTCAATAGAGCGCGACGGGGCGGAATTCGTGCTGCGGCGCCCGCCGCGGCCGCCGCTGCCGCCGTCGGCACACGACATGCTGCGCGAGGCCCGCGTCCTGCGCGGGCTGCACGGGCACGCGCGCGTCCCTCAGGTGCTCGCGGTGTGCGAGGACGAGTCGGTGATCGGCGCGCCGTTCTACGTGATGGAGCGCGTGCGCGGCCACGTGGTCACGAGCGCGGTGCCCGACGAGCTCGACACCGTGGACGACCGCCGCCGCATGGGCGACGAGCTGATCGACGCACTCGTCGAGGTCCACGCGGTCGACTGGCAGGCGGCGGGGCTCGAGGGCTTCGGCAAGCCGACGGGTTACCTCGAGCGCCAGCTGCGCCGCTTCCTCGGCCTCTGGGAGATCAACAAGACGCGCGAGATCCCGGCGGTGGAATCCGTGGCGAGCTGGCTCACGGACAACTTCCCTGACAGCGGCCCCGCAACCGTCGTCCACGGCGACTACCGCCTCGGCAACACGATGATGGCCCCCGACGCGCCCGCGCAGCTGATCGCGATCTTCGACTGGGAGATGTCGACGATCGGCGACCCGCTCGCCGACCTCGGCTATCTCTCGACGCTGTGGGCCGACCGCGACGACCCTCCGCTCGGCCGCTTCGAGCTCTCGGCGGTGACGCGCCAGGAGGGGTTCCCGCGCCGCGAGGAGCTGATCGCGCGCTACGAGGAGCGCTCGGGGCGCTCGATGACCGACATCCGCTGGTACCGCACACTCGCCCTGTGGAAGTCGATCGTGTTCATGGAGGGCAACTACAAGCGGGCGATCTCCGGCACGACCGACGACCCGTACCTGAGGCAGTTCGGCGACGGCGTGATCGAGCTGGCCCAGCGCGCGGAGGCGCTCGCCCATGGCTCATAGCGGGCTGCTGGTCGACTGGGGCGGCGTTCTGACGACGGACCTGTTCGCCTCCTTCTCCTCGTTCTGCGAGGCCGAGGGCATCGAGGCCCAGCGCGTGCGCGACCTCTTCCGCCATGACCGCGAGGCGCGCGACCTGCTGATCGAGTTCGAGTGCGGGCGCGTCGAGGAAGCGGACTTCGAGGAACGCTTTGCCGGCCACCTCGGCGTCGCGGAGCACAGCGGCCTGATCGACCGCCTGTTCGCCGGCAGCGGGCCGGACGCGGGAATGATCGCCGCGGTGGGCGCCGCGCGCGAGGCGGGCGTGCGCACCGGCCTCATCTCCAACTCCTGGGGGACGCGCCGCTACCCGCGCGAGCTGATGGCAGAGCTGTTCGACGGCGTCGTGATCAGCGGTGAGGTGGGAATGCGCAAGCCCGCGCCCGAGATGTACTCGCTCGGCGCCGAGCGGATCGGCCTCGATCCCGCGGACTGCGTCTACGTCGACGACCTCGCGTTCAACCTCGAGCCGGCGAAGGCCCTGGGCATGGCGGTGGTGCACCACACGTCCGCCGACACCACGGTGCCGGAGCTCGAGCGGCTACTGGGCATCACGCTGCACCCCCCGCAGTAGAGTCGTCGCGATGTCCGGCCCGGTCTATCGCCGTCTCGCGGAGTTCGTGCGCAGCCCCCAGGGCCGCCGCGTGCTGCGCGAGGCACGACGCTTGGCCGATCCCTCTCGTCGCCGCCAGATCGACCAGCTGCGCAGGCGGCTCATGGGCCGCGGCCCGGACGCGCCCTAGCCGGTTTCCCCGGACTCGATCCGCGCGCGCAGCTCGTCCGCCCGGCCGGCGCTGACGGCGCGCGCCGCGCGCGACGGGTCCAGGTCGACGCCGTGGCGCTGTGCCAAATCGAGCAGCTGCTGGCGCTCCTCGTTCTCGCCCGCCGCGCGCAGGAACAGCCATGCGAAGAGGCAGATCGTGAGGATCGACTCCTCGACCATCATGATCGCGCCGGCCGTGTTCTGGTCGGCGTCGGGGTTCAGGCCGTGCGCGCGCTCGCCGGCCTCGTACACGTCGTAGAACGCATCGCCGCCGAACAGGAACACGTTCGCCAGCACGGCGCCGACGAGCCGCACCGCCACGATGTAGCCGGCCTTCGCCGCCATGCCGAACCACTGCGGCGTGGGCAGCGGGCCGAACAGACACATCCAGACGTTCGCGCCGGTCGCGATGAACGCTAGGTGCTGGATGGCGTGCAGCGCGTCGTGCTCGACCGCCGCCTCGTGCAGCGCGGGCACGTGCCAGAGGTAGAGGTTGACTGCCCACAGCGGCAGCGCGACGAGTGGATGCGCGAGCGTCCGCAGCGGGCCGACCAGGCCGAGGCGCAGGACCGGCGCGAGCACCGGGCCGGTCACCCCGAGCACGAGCAGGAGCGCGCCGACATCGGCGACCAGCAGGTGCTCGGCCATGTGCGCCCAGAAGAGCTCGTCCGCGGCCTCGCCGAGCGGTGAGACGAGGGCGACGGCGATCACGGCAAGCCCGAAGTAGAAGCAGGCCTGCCGCCATGCGGGCACGGCCCTGACCGTCCCCCGCAGCGTGGCGGCACGCCGCGCATATAGGACCGCCGTCGCGAGCGCGGGCGCGAGCTGGAACGGGTCGAGCTCGATCATCCCGCCGCCACCAGCGCGACGCCTAAGAGCGCCGCGACTACGCCCGCTGCCTGCGGGCGCGCCAGCCGCTCGCCCAGGACGAGCGCGGCGAGGATGACAGTCGCGATCGGATACATCGACCCGAGGACCGACACGATCTCCAGGTCGCCCTCGGTGTTCGCGAGACCCACGAGCGCCGTGGCGCTGAGGTCGATCACGCCGATCAGGAGAACCGTCGGCACATCGGCGCGCGCCGGCGGGCGCGAACGGCGCACGAGCACGATTGCGGCCACCAGCGGCGTGGCGGCCGCGCGCACCACCACGAGCGTCCACACGACGGAGGCGTCCGACGGCGGATCGGAGAGCACGAAGAAGCTCCCGAACCCGACGGCGGCGGCAAGCGCGAGCACGATCGCCGCGCGCCCGGCACGGGCGGCCTCCTCGTCGTGGTGGTGCTCGCGCGAGGCGACGACCACGCCAGCCGCCGTGAGCATCAGTCCCGCGAGCACGACGGACGACGGGGTGTCGCCGGTCGCCAGGCCGACTACGACTGGGAGCGTCACCCCGGTCGCCGAGATCGGCGCGACGATGCTCATCGTCCCGATCGCCAGCGCACGGTAGAAGCATCCGAGCGCCAGCACGCCGGAGCAGCCGGCCGCCGCGGCGAGCAGCGCGTCCTGCGCATCGGTGAAGAACGGCTCGCCCGAGGCCAGCGCGATGACGGCGATCAGCACGAGACCCCCGCCCTCGACGAGCAGGAGTACCCAGGGAACCGCGATCCGCCGGCTGACGAGCCCGCCGAGGAAGTCCGCCACGCCCCAGCAGGCCGCCGCGCCCAGCGCTAGGCCGATGGCGAGCACTTGCGAAGCATGCCGCTCCGGCGCGCTACGGGGTGTGCGGCGACGCGGCCGGCGGTCGCGGCGCGGGCGGCGGCTCGACCAGGTCGATCACCGTCTGCACGACGTCGGCGGCGGGCGGGCCGGCGATCGGGATCGACGCGACGGTGTCGCGCACGACCTTGCCGATCTGCCGGATCGGGCCCTCCTGCTGCGCGGGCGGCTGCTGGGAAGGCGGCTGCTGGCCGGCCGGCGGCTGCTGCGTGCCGGTGGGCTGGGTGACCGTCGAGGGCACGTGGGTGGCCGGCTGCCGCCCGCTCGGCCGGCGCGTCTGGCCGCGGCGCCGCGTTGAGCGTCGCCGGCCCGTGGTCTCCTCGGCCACCAGCCGCGGCACCACCCGCACGGCGGGGATCGCCGGGAAGCCGCCCGTCGCCGCCGACGCCGCCTGCGTCGAGCCCGCGGGCTGCTTCGTGCCCTGCGCGGCCTGTGCAGCCTCGGGAACCGTCGGTCCGACGAAGACCTGGCCCAGCCCGCTGAGCCCGCCGCCCACCGACGCCGTGAAGGCGACCGAGACGAGCAGGGCAGCCGGGAGCAGCAGCATTGCGCCTCCGGCGCGCAGCATCGTCCGCATCCATGACCGCTGCAGCAGCATGCCCGTCCAGGGTACTCCGGTTCCTCGTAGGCCCCAACTCAGTGCTGCATTTGCGGCGTTTTGACGACCTCCCCCGCTCCGGAGCGGTAGCGTCGGCAGTCTTGCGACGCCTGTCCATTGCACGTTCCCTGCAGCTGGCGCTGCTCGGGTTGACGATCCTGCTGACGGCGATCGCCGGTTTCGGGGTCGCTGCGCTCTACAACTCGCGCCAGGACTACGAGGACAAGCTCGCCGACGCGCTCGAGATGGAGACCGCCGCGGCGCGCCTGCTGGCGGCCGGCGTGGTCGAGGAGGCGACGCTCAGAACCGCCACCGGCAGCGCCGGGGCGACCGCCCGCGCCCGCGCGCGGGGAGCTTTCGAGGCGGCGCTGGACAGCGGCCGCGACCAGGCCGCCGACGACCCGCCGAGCCGGCGGCTGATCGACCAGGCGGAGGCGGCGCAGCGCGCGCTGCGCGAGACCGGCGCGCCGACGGCGGCCGCACTCGAGGCCCGCCAACCGATCGCCGACCTCCAGGACCGCCAGCGCGAGCGCATCGACGAGGCGCGCGACGACGCCCGCGACGAGTCCCGGCGCGCGCTGATCGCCATCCTGATCGGCGGCGGCCTCGCGCTGCTCGGCGCCATCGCTCTCGTTGCGGCGCTGCTAGCGGCGCTGCGCCGGCCGCTCGACGACCTGGTGTCGGCTTCGGGCCGCCTCGCGGGCGGCGACCTCGCCGCGCGCGTGGAGGAAGAGGGCCCGGACGAGCTGCGCGAGCTCGGTCGCTCGTTCAACGCGATGGCCAAGGACCTCGAGGTCGCGCGCGAGCGCATCGAGGCCGAGCGCAGGCGGCTCGAGGTCACCGTGCGCAGCCTCGGCGACGGGCTCGTCCTCCTCGGCAGCCACGGCGCGATCACCGCCGTCAACCCGCGCGCCCGCGAGCTGATCCCCGGGATCGAACCCGGGCGGCTCCCCGCGGACGCGGGACTTGAGCTGCCGGACGTCGATGCGGCCCTCCACGACGAGGTCCTGGTCGAGCGGGGCGACCGCACGCTTGCGATGACCGCCGCGCGCCTCGAGGACGAGGGCGGCATGGTCTGGACGCTGCGCGACATCAGCGAGCGCGCGCGCCTCGAACGCCTGAAGACCGAGTTCGTCGCGACCGCGAGCCACGAGCTGCGCAGCCCGCTGACCGCGATCAAGGGCTTCATCGAGCTGCTCGCCGCCAGCGAGGACCTCGACCCGCGACATCGGGAGTTCGTGGAGATCGTGCACGTCTCGACGAACCGCCTCGTCGACCTCGTCAACGACCTCCTCGACGTCGCGCGGATCGAGGCCGGCCGCGTCGAAGTCCATCGGCGGCTCATCGACCTGGCCGACGTCGTCGACGAGGTCACCAGCCTGCTGCGCCCGCGCATCGAGGAGAAGGGCCAGACGCTGGAGATCGACATCGCCGAGGAGCTGCCACGCGCACTCGCCGATCCCGGCCGCATCCGCCAGGTCCTCACAAACCTGCTCACGAACGCGCACCTGTACACCGGCGAGGGCGGGCGGCTGGGCGTCCGCCTCAGCAACGCTCCCGAGGGACTGCGCCTGGAGGTCGCCGACACCGGCCGCGGCATGACGCCCCAGGAGCTCGAGCACGTCTTCGACCGCTTCTACCGCGCCGGCGGCGGCGAGGGGCCAGGAACGGGACTAGGGCTCGCGATCGTGAAGTCGCTGGTCGACCTCCACCAGGGCACGATCGAGGTCGACTCGACGCCCGGCGACGGCACGACGTTCACGATCACGCTGCCGCGCGCGCCTTCGCCGGACGCCGAGCCCGAGGCCCGCCGTGCGCTGCGCGGCAAGCGCGTGCTGGTTCTGGACGACGAGCCCGAGGTCGCGCGTCTGATCGCCGAGCGCCTGGAGCCCTACGGCGTCGAGACCGCGACCGTGAACAAGGGCGAGGACGCGCTGGAGTGCCTGCACCGCGAGCATTTCGACGCTGTAACCGTGGACATCCTGATGCCGGGCATGAGCGGCTTCGAGGTGCTGCGCGAGCTGCGCGCCGACCCCGAGCTGGCGGGAATTCCCGCTGTCGTCGTCTCTGTCTTCAGCGGCCGCGAGGCGCTGTCCGGCGAGTGGGTCGTGTCCAAGCCGATCGACGCCGAGGAGCTGGCCGAGGCGCTGGGCGCGGCCGTTCTCGCAGGCCGCGTGCGCGTGATCGTCGTCGCGCGCGCGCATATGCGCGAGCGGCTCGCGCCGACACTCGACGAGCTGGCGATCGAGCACGAGTGGGCGACGACGGCCCGCGACGGGGCGCGGCTGTGCGCGCAGCGGCGCTTCGAGGTCGCCCTGGTCGACGCCGGCATGCCCGACGCCCAGGACGCGATCGGGCAGCTGGTGCTCCGCGGGCGCCGCCTGCGGCGGTCCGTCGTGGTCTTCTCCGAGGGAGAGGGCGAGCCCGCGCAGGGCTTCGTCCGGCTCGACGCCGAGCCGGTGCCGCTCGCGGATGCCGGCGCGACGGTGCTGGGCCTGCTGGAGAGCGAGCAGGTGGCGCGCCATGAGCACTGACCTCGACGGCCTGCGCGCCCGCCTCGAGGAGGTCGAACGCGAGGCCGCCGCGAAGGAGGAGCAGCTCGAGCGCTACGCCGCCGACCTGCGCGACACGTTCAAGCAGGAGCGCGCCCACGCGCTGGAGCTGCAGGCCTCTTACATGGCCACGGTCAGGGCGCTCGCCAACGCGGTCGAGGCACGCGATGCCTACACCGGCAAGCACGCCGAGCGCGTCGCCGCCTACGGCCTCGCGCTGGTCCGAGGGGCGGACCTGCACCTCGGCGACGACCCCGAGATCGAGTTCGGGTTCCTGCTGCACGACATCGGCAAGGTCGCGGTCCCGGATGCGATCCTGTTCAAGCCCGCCCCGCTCACGGACGAGGAGCGCGTCCTGATGGAACGACACCCACAGATCGGCTGGGAGATC
Organism: uncultured Conexibacteraceae bacterium; assembly: GCA_963832195.1. Classification (GTDB taxonomy): domain Bacteria; phylum Actinomycetota; class Thermoleophilia; order Solirubrobacterales; family Solirubrobacteraceae; genus Baekduia. The sequence goes on along the minus strand of CAWHTH010000001.1, from coordinate 161,667 downwards.
CTGCGCGACGTCGACTTCCTCGGCGACGCCAAGCTCGTGGTTCGCCATCACCACGAGCGCTGGGACGGCGCCGGCTACCCGGACGGACAGGCGGGCGAAGAGATCCCGCTCGCGGCGCGCGTGTTCGCGATCGCCGACGCGCTCGACGCGCTGACGACCGACCGCCCGTATCGCCCGTCCCGCCCGCTCGACGACGCGTGCGCCGTGATCCGCGCACAGGCGGGCTCCCAGTTCGACCCCGACCTAGTGGCCGCGTTCGCACAGCTCCCCCGCGAGGAGCTCGAGCGCATCCGCACGGAGATCGTCTAATGCGCAGCGTGCTGATCGTCGACGACGACCCGTTCATCCGCAAGCTCGTCTCCACGACGCTGGAGGACGTGGCGGGCTTCGAGCTCCATCAGGCCGAGGACGGCGAGCAGGCGCTCGCGCTCGCCGGGGACGTCGACCCCGCGATCGTCTTTCTCGACATCGACATGCCCAAGCTCAACGGCATCGATGCCTGCCGGGCGCTGCGCAAGGACGGACTGCGCGGCACGATCGTGATGCTCACGGCCGCGGGGACCGCCGAGCACGAGGCAGAGGCGCGCAACGCCGGCGCCGACCTTTTCCTGACGAAGCCGTTCAGCCCGCTCGACCTGCTGCGACTCGTCGACGAGCTCGGCGCCCACGGCTGATGCGGCGCGCACTGCTCGTCCTCGCACTCGCCTTCCCCGCGACGGCCATGGCGGCGCCGCCGCAGACAGGCTTCGAGCAGCGCGGCGGCGCGTCCTGGACGACGCACGACGAGGAGCTGGCATTCCTCGCGGCGGTGCAGGCGGGCTCGCCGCGCGCCGCGGTGAGCGAGATCGGGCGCACCAAGCTGCGCCGGCCGTTGCACCTCGTCGCGATCGGTTCGCCGATGCCCCACGGCCGCGACGCGGCGCTGCACGAGCCGACCGCGCTCATCACGTGCACGCAGCACGGCAACGAGCCCGCGGGCCGCGAGGCCTGCCTGCGGCTGCTGCGCGACCTGGCGTTCACCGACGACGCGCTCACGATCGAGCTGCTGTCGCGCACGACCTGGCTGTTCATCCCGACGGCGAACCCGGACGGCCGCGCCGCCAACACGCGCGAGAACACCGACACGGTCGACATCAACCGCGATCACCTCAACCTCGGGTCCGCTGAGGCGCAGGCGATCGCGGCGGTCGTCCGCGACTGGAAGCCCGACGTCGCGCTCGACCTCCACGAGTACGGCCCTTCGATGCCGGTCCTCTACGACGACAGCGTCCTGTGGCTGTGGCCGCGCAACCTCAACACCGACCAGGCGGTCCACGACCTCGCCGTCGAGCTGGGCCGCAGGTACCTGGTGCCGGCCGCCAACGACGCCGGCTACACGACTGACGAGTACGGCCAGTACGAGGTCGCCGACAACGACGTGCAGCAGACGGCCGGCGATGCCGACGAGGGCATCATGCGCAACACGATGGGGCTGCGCCACGCGCTAGGCATCCTCGTCGAGACGCGCGTCGACGGCGACCCGCGCACCGGTCTGTCCGAGCCCGCGAGCACGACAGCCACGCAGAACCGCCGCGTGAACAGCCACATGAGCGTGCTCGCCGGGCTAGTGCGCTTCATGCGCGAGCGCGGCGGCGAAGCGGCGCAGGTGACCGCGGCCGCCGAGGCAAGGAAGGTGGCCGAGGGCCAGGCGCGCAACGCGCCGGTGTACTTCGGGGGCGCCGACAACCAGGAGCCCACCGCGGCACAGATCCAGAACCCGCCGCCGTGCGGCTATTCGTTGACGGCGGACCAGCTCGGCAAGGTGCGCCGCACGCTCGAGCTCCACGGCGTCGAGGTGCTGAACCCGGCATCGAGCCCGTTCGTCTCGCTGGGGCAGCCGGCCGAGCCGCTGATCCCGCTGCTGCTCGACCGCCGTGGCACCCGCCGCGCAGTCGAGGGCACCGCCGTCGCCGACAACTGCCCGGCTCCGCAGCCGGCCGCGGCCGCGAAGCCGGCGCGCGTGGCGGCGCCCTGCGTCCGCGCGCGGCCCGTCCTGCTTCGTCTTCCCCGCCCGCGCGGCACGATCGTGTCCGCGCGCGTCCGGATCGGCTCGCGCAGGCTGAAGGTAGTCCGCCGCGGCGCAGACCGCGTCGTGCGCGTGCCGCTGCGCGGCCGCGAGGGCCGCACCGTCAAGGTGCGCGTCAGGCTGCGCGTCCGGCGCAGCGGCAAGGTGCGCACCGTCACCGCAGTGCGCACCTACCGCGTGTGCAAATAGCTAATCGCGCTTGCCGCGCCCGTACACGAAGTTGAACAGGCGACCAAGCATCTTGGTCGTCTTCGCCTTGTACGGGTACATGTGGATGTCGCGCTTGGGGTGGAAGCGCGAGACCAGGATCGCCTGCTGCTGGCAGTACTTGCGGATGCCGCCGGCGCCGTGGCGCGAGCCGAGGCCCGAGGCCTTCGCGCCGCCCATCGGCAGCTCGAGCGCCGCGTAGTTCAGCAGCGCGTCGTTGACGCACACAGCGCCCGCCTCGACCCGCCGCGCCACGGCTTCGCCGCGCCCGACGTCCTTCGAGAACACCGACGCGCCGAGGCCGTACGGCGAGTCGTTGGCGAGGCGGATCGCCTCCTCGGCGTCGCGCACCTTCATGACCGGCAGCGTCGGGCCGAACGTCTCCTCGGTCATGCACTCCATGTCGTGGTTGACGTCGACGAGAACGGTGGGCTCGTACCAGTAGCCGCCTTGGCCGTCATGGCCGCGCTTGCCGCCGACGAGCACCTTGGCACCCTTCGCGCGCGCGTCCTCGACGTGACGCTCGACTATGTCGACCTGCGGCGGGAACGTCATCGAGCCGACGTCGATCGTGCCCGGCTCGCCGCTGACGCCCTGGCGCAGCGCCTTCGCCTTCTCGGTGACCTTGGCGACGAACTCGTCGTAGACAGGCTCCTCGACGTAGACGCGCTCGACCGAGATGCAGGTCTGGCCGCAGTTGAACATCGCGTAGTAGACCGCGGTGTTGGCGGCGCGTTCGACGTCGGCGTCGGAGAGGACGATCATCGGGTCCTTGCCGCCGAGCTCGAGCGAGACGGGGGTCAGCGTCTCCGCCGCCGTCGCCATGACTTTCTTGCCGGTGGCGGTCGAGCCGGTGAACATGATCATGTCGACCTGGTCCACCAGCGCCGCGCCCGTGCCACCGCGGCCGGTGGCGACCTGGAAGACGCCCTCCGGGATGCCGCACTCGGCCAGGCCCTCGGCCAGCACGATCGACGTGAGCGGCGTGACCTCGCTGGGCTTGAGGATCACGCTGTTGCCGGCGGCCAGCGCCGGGATGCAGTCGCCGAAGGAGTTCGTCAGCGGGTAGTTCCACGGGCCGATCACGCCGACGAGGCCGAGCGGCCGGTAGCGCAGGATCAGCTTCTTGCCCTTGACGAGGATCGACGCCGACTTGACGCGCTCGTCGGCGAGATATTCGGGCGCGTTGTCGGCCCAGAAGCCGAACGCCGCGGCGCCGTAGGAGATCTCCGCGATCTGGGCGTCCTCGTAGCTCTTGCCGGTCTCTGACGCGATCGTCCGGATGACGCGGTCGCTGTTGTCGAGCAGCCACTTCTGCATGCGCTTGAGCACACGCGCGCGCCCTTCGAAGCCGAGCGCCTCCCACGCCGGTTGAGCCGCGCGGCCCTTGCGCGCCAGCTCCGCCACCTGCTCGGCCGACAAGTCCGGCACGTGGGCGATGACCTCGCCGGTCGCCGGGTTCTCGACCGGGACCTGCTCGGCGTGGCCGTTGGTGGACTGAGCCTGTTCGACCTTCTCTTCGGTACCAGCCATTGACCCTCCTTCGACGAGCTGTCAAGGCTACCGCCTGACCGTCACCAGCAGGGCTCTAACCTCGTTGGGAAATGGAGATGCGACGCAATTTGCTCGCCTTCGCCGCCGGTGCGGCGATCGCGCTGTTCGCGCTCCTGCTGACGCGCGGGGGCGACGCGGCGACGCCCACGCCCGTTCCCGCGGCCGATCCGGCGACGGCGCAGCCCGCCGGCGCGGCCCGCGAGCGCACGAGGCCCAAGCGGCGCCGGGCGCAAGCGGCGCCCACCCCGCGACGGTCGGTGCCCGCACCGGCCACCGCGACCCCACAGCCGAGCGTGCCTGTGCAGACCACTCCCGGGCAGGAGGAGCCGCTGCCCGAGGAGGAGCCGGCGGCCCCGGAGCCTGAACCGGTCCCGCCGCAGACAATCCCGAACCCGGACGTGCCCGACTCGTCGGTGGGCCAGCCCGGCGGCGCGCCCTAGGCGACGGTCAGCGACTCGATCCGGACGTCTTCGCTCGGGCGGTCGTTGCCGCCCGTCGGCGCGGACTCGATCTGGTCCACGACGTCCATCCCCTCGGTCACCTGGCCGAAGACGGTGTGCTTGCCGTCGAGCCACGGCGCCGCGTCCGTCGTGACGATGAAGAACTGCGAGCCGTTCGTGTTCGGGCCCGCGTTGGCCATCGCCAGAGCCCCGCGCACGACCTTGTGGTCGTTGATCTCGTCCTCGAACGTGTAGCCCGGGCCGCCGGTCCCGGTGCCCTGGGGACAGCCACCCTGGATCATGAAGTCCTTGATGACGCGGTGGAAGACGAGGCCGTCGTAGAACCCGTCGCCCGCCAGCTTCTCGAAGTTGGAGACGGTCTTGGGAGCGTCCTCGGAGAACAGCTCGAACACGATCGTGCCCGCGCTGGTGTTCATCGTGGCCTGCGACATGTGTGGGGCCTCCTGGCGCTTAGCTGGGTCAGACCAAGGTCTGACCCTAAACGTCTGCTGGTTAGGCGAGCAGCTTGAGATCTGCGATCTCGACGGTCGGCCCGTCATCCGGCGGCGTGGTGAACCAGAGCAGCACGTAACGGTACTTCGCCGTGCCCGCGCCGAGCACAATGCGCTCCTGCCCGTCGCCGGCCGCGGAGCCGTCGCGCTTGGTCTCGTCCACGCGCGAGCGGTTCTTCACGTGCGCCCAGCGCGTGTCGAGCACGTCGGGCGGAAGGTCGTTGCCGGTCGCGGCGTACAGCTCGATGCGGAAGCCGGGCGTGTCGGTGAGCAGCTCGATCACCTTCACGGCGCGCGCCTTCTCCAGGTCGACGACGAGGCCGATGCCCATGTCCCCGCTGCGCAACGGAGTTGTCACGTGCCAGGCGCTGTCCGTGCTGTTGTCGTACGCGTCCGCCGGATCGCCCTTGTCCTCCGCGCGGTTGTACGGGTCGTAGAGGCTGACCGAGTCCGCCCCGAGATCGATCGGCTGCGGCTTGGTGCTCGCAGTCGTGGTCGGCCGTGTCGTGCTCGGCGTCGTGGTCGTGGGCCTCGTCGGAGTCGGCGTGACCGTCGGCGTCGACGGCACGTTGATCTGCGTCGTCGGCGCCGGCGGGCCGACAGGCGGCACCGTGATCTTCGGGATCGTCGCCGTCGGCGGCGTGGTGCCCGGCGCGATCGACGGCGGCGTGACCGCCGGTGCCGTCGTGCTCGGCACGGGTGTCCCCGGAACGGCGGTGACGGGCGCGGGCGTGGCCGGCACCTGCGCGACGGGCGACGCGTCGGGCGGCGCCGGGCGCGAGGCCTCGCGATGGGCGTCGCTCGACAGCGCCGCGTAACTGGCGGCGACCGCGCCTCCCGCGAGGAGCAGTGTGAGCCCGACGGCGGTCGCGGCGGCGCGCAGGCCGGGCCGCGTGCCCAGCCGCCCCGGCGCAGCGGTGCCGCACTCCAGGCACCAGTCCTGGTCAGGTGCCATCGTGGCGCCGCACGTCCCGCACGCGCGCTCGGCGACGACGGGCGCCGGCGGCGCCTCGGTTGCCGTCTTGGCGACCTCGGGCTCTCGCAAAAGCAGCGTCACGACGCGGAAAAGGTTCGCACATCCCTCCAACGCAGGAGGAACTTGCAGGTTGCGGCCGGATTCACGTCCGCGCGAGCTCGAGCCGCACGCGCACGCCGCGGACCTCGGTTCCGTCCAAGGCCTCGATTACGCGCGCGACCTCGTCCTCGGGGACCGAGAACAGGGCGAAGTGCTCGAGCACGCGGACGTCGCGCACCGCCTCGCCCTGCAGCCCGGCACCGCCGGTTACCGCAGCGACGAGGTCGGCGACCTCGATCCCGTCGGCGCTGCCGGCGCTCGCGATCACGCGCCGGAACGGGCGGTCGCCGTTCGGCGACAGTTGCGGCTTGGAGTGGCGCCGCGGGCGTTCCTCGACGGGCGCCGGCGCGACATGGGCACCGGGCTCCCAGGGCGCGATCCCGGTGCCGATGTGGCGCTCGATCGCCGCCATCTCGCGCTTCTGGCGCGGCTCCGCGAACGTGATCGCGCGCCCCGAGCGGCCGACGCGGCCGGTGCGGCCGATCCGGTGCACGTAGACGTCCGGGGATATCGGCACGTCGAAATTGACCACATGCGTGACGGTCGAGATGTCGAGGCCGCGGGCCGCGACGTCGGTCGCGACCAGGACCGGCACGCGGCCGCCCTTGAACGACAGCATCACCCCGTCGCGCGAGCCCTGGCTCATGTCGCCATGCAATGCGCGGACGTTCATGCCGCGGTCGCGCAGCTTGCGGTAGAGCTGGTCGCAGCGGATCTTCGTGCGCACGAAGACGATCGCCTGGTCGGGGCGCTCGGAGGCGAGGACCTCCACGAGGCGCTCGGCCTTCTCGTTCGGCTTGACCTCGAGCGAGAACTGCTCGACGGTGTCGACCGTCATCGTCGCGCTCTTCACGGCGACGGTCTCGGGGTTGTAGAGGTAGCGGTCCGCGAGCGCTCTGATTGGAGGCGGCATCGTCGCGCTGAACAGCGCCGTCTGGCGGCCGTTGGGCGTGACGTTGAGGATCCGCTCAACGTCCTCGAGGAACCCGAGGTCGAGCATCTCGTCGGCCTCGTCGAGCACGACGAAGCGGCAGTCGTGGAGGATCAGCGACGCGCGCTGCATGAGGTCGAGGACGCGCCCGACGGTGCCGACCACGACCTGGCCGCCGGCGCGCAGCTGCGCCTGCTGCGAGCGGATCGGCGCACCGCCGAAGACCGCCACGACGTCGACGCCTTTGTGCGCGCCGTACGTGCGCAGCGCCTGCGTGACCTGGATGCAGAGCTCGCGCGTCGGCGTCAGGACGAGAGCCTGCACGCTCGGCTCGGACGGGTCGACATGCTCGACCATCGGCAGGCCGAACGCGGCGGTCTTGCCCGAGCCGGTCTGGGCCTGGCCGATCAGGTCCTGGCCCGCGAGCAGGAGTGGGATCGCCTGCTCCTGGATCGGGCTGGGCTGCTCGTAGCCGACTTCCCGGATCGCTCCAAGGGTGGCTTCGGTGAGGCCGAGGTCGGCGAACGTGGTGGCCATGCGCGCCTCCAGGGTAGCCGCGGCGTCAGTGATCGATAGCCAGCAGGACCTTGCCGGTGGTCCGGCGTTCCTGCAAATCGAGCTGCGCCTGCGGCGCCTGGTCGAGCGAATACGTCCCGCTCACGACGGCCCGCAGCTCACCGCCGGCCGCCAGCGCGAACAGTTCGCTGAGCGCCTCGTCGATCATCGTCGGGCGGCCGAGGCAGTGCATCAGCCAGAAGCCGACGACCGCCTGCGACCGGCGCATCAGCCGGCCGGTCTGGAGGTCGTTCGCCTCGCGCGACGCGATTCCGTAGGCGACCATCCGGCCGAACGGCGCAAGCGCCTTCATGCCCTGCTCGAAGACTTCGCCGCCCGACATCTCGAAGATCGCGTCGACGCGCTCGCCGTGGTTGGCCTCGATGATCCGGTCCGCGAGCCCGTCGGGCTGCGCGTCGAGCGCCGCGTCGGCGCCGAGCTCTTCGCAGAGGGCTCGCTTCTCGGGCGTCGACGCGGTGGCGATCACGCGGCCCGCCTTGAAGTGACGGCCGAGCTGCACCGCGATCGAGCCGACACCACCCGCGCCCGAGACGACGACCACGCTCTCGCCCGGCGCCAGCCTCGAACACGACTTGTACAGGTGATACGCCGTCAGGCCCTGTAGCAACAGCGCGAGCGCGGTGCCGTCGTCGACGCCGTCGGGAATCGGGAACGTGAGCGCCTCGGGCGCCGTCGCGTACTCGGCGTAGCCACCGGTGCCGCACAGGGCCACGACGCGCTGGCCGGTGTCCTCGCGCGTCCCCGCCACCTCGGCGCCTGGGATCAGCGGCAGCGACTGGCGTGCGAGGTACGTGTCCTCGCGCGCGTGCGTGTCCGCGAAGTTAAGCCCGGCGTGGGCGACCTTGATCAGCACCTCGCCTTCGCCCGCCGCGGGGACCGGGACGTCGACGAGCTTGAGCACCTCGGGCCCACCGAACTCCGACTGCTGGATCGCGCGCATCGCGCGTGACCCTAACTAGTAGCGTCGCTTCTATGAGCACCGACGCGCCCGCCGCCCCAGTCATCCCGCTCGTCCCGTCGGACGAGGAGCGCATGATGCGCGAGGCCGTCGCCGGCATCGCCGGCACGTTCGGCCCCGAGTACATCCGCCGCAAGCACGCGGCGGGCGAGCCGCCGACTGAGCTCTGGGAGGCGCTAGCCGACAAGGGCTACCTCGGGGTCAACATCCCGGAGGAGTACGAGGGCGGTGGCGGCGGCATGACCGAGCTCGCGGCCGTCGCCGAGGAGATCAGCGCCGCCGGGTGCTCGCTGCTGCTGATCGTGGTCTCGCCGGCGATCGCCGGCTCCGTGCTGGCGCGCCACGGCACCCCGGAGCAGAAGGACCGCTGGCTGCGCGGCATCGGCCGGGGCACCACCAAGATCGCGTTCGCGATCACGGAGCCCGACGCCGGGACGAACACCCACAATTTGTCCACGCGCGCGACCAAGCAGCCCGATGGCAGCTGGCGCCTGCGCGGCCAGAAGACCTTCATCAGCGGCGTCGAGGACGCCGACGCGCTCTTTGTCGTGGCCAAGACGGCGGAGAAGACCGAGAGCGGGTTCGGCCAGCTGTCGCTGTTCATCGTCGACGTCGACTCCCCGGGCCTGGAGCGCCAGGTGATCCCGACGGCGCCGCGCGGCGCCGACAAGCAGTGGCAGCTGTTCTTCGAGGACACGCCGGTCGACGCCGATCGCCTGATCGGCCCGGAGCACATGGGGCTGCGCGTCGTCTTCGACGGGCTCAACCCGGAGCGCATCATGACCGCGGCGCTCGCGGTCGGCGCGGGGCGGCGCGCGCTCGCGCAGGCCGCGGAGTACGCGCGCGAGCGCGTCGTGTGGAGCGCTCCGATCGGGACGCACCAGGGGCTGAGCCATCCGCTCGCCCAGTGCAAGATCGAGCTCGAGCTGGCCGCGCTCATGACGCGCAAGGCGTGCGCGCTTTACGACGCGGGCTTCAAGGGCGCGGGCGAGGCATCGAACATGGCCAAGTACGCGGCCGCCGAGGCCGCGGTCCACTGCGTCGACCAGGCGATCCAGACCCACGGCGGCAACGGCTTGGCGCTGGAGTACGGGCTCGCCGAGATGTGGTGGGGCGTGCGGACGATGCGGATCGCCCCGGTGTCGCGCGAGATGATCCTCAACTACGTCGCCGAGCACTCGCTCGGGCTGCCGCGCAGCTACTGAAGTAGCCTGCCGCGCTTCTATGAGCGTCACTGTCGTCGGCTCGATCGCGTTCGACGCGGTCAAGACACCCGCCGGGGAGCGCCCGCGCATGCTCGGCGGCGCGGCGACGCATTTCGCGCTGGCCGCCTCGTTCTTCGACGATGTCCACGTCGTCGGCCCGGTCGGCGACGACTTCGATCGATGAGGCGTGGCGCGTCCTGCGCACGCGCGGCACGAACACCGACGACGTCGAGCACGTGCAGGGCGGCAAGACGTTCTTCTGGTCGGGCGTCTACTCGAAGAACCTCAACACGCGCGAGACGCTCGTCACCGAGCTGAACGTGTTCGAGCACTTCGAGCCGAAGTTGTCAGAGGCCAGCGCCGGTGCCGACGTCCTCTTCCTGGCCAACATCCAGCCCGAGCTCCAGAGCCGCGTGCGCGAGCAGTGCTCGAACGCGCGCTTCGTCGCGATGGACTCGATGGACCTGTGGATCAACATCGCCCACGGCCCGCTCGTGGAGGTGATCCGCAGCGTCGACTGCGTGATCCTCAACGACGAGGAGCTCGAGATGCTCACGGGCGAGCCGCTCGTGCGCGCGGCCAAGACCGTGCTGTCGTGGGGCCCGACTGCGGTCGTCGCCAAGCAGGGCAAGTACGGCGCGGCGCTGTTCACCGCCGACGGCTTCTTCGCGCTGCCCGGCTACCCGCTCGACGACGTCGCGGACCCGACCGGCGCCGGCGACACGTTTGCCGGTGGCTTCGTCGGCTATGTGGCCGCACATCGCGACCGCGACATCGACCACGACCTGCTGCGCGGGGCGATGGCCTACGGAACCGCGCTCGCCTCGTTCAACGTCGAGGAGTTCGGCACCGAGCGCGTCGCGCGGCTCAGCGGTCCCGAGATCACCGCACGCGTCGAGGAGCTCGCGGCGATGACGACGTTCGCGCCGGATCCGCTCGGCCTGCGCGGCTGATGTCCGAGAACGCCGAGATCGTCCGCCGCGCCTACGACTGCTTCAACGCGGGCGACGTCGACGGCGTCCTCGAGCTGTGCGCCCCGGATTTCGAGTTCCGTGATTTCCCGGACCTGCCCGGTTCGGGCGTCTTCATCGGCCACGACGCATTCCGCGGCTGGTGGGCCACGCTGGCGGACGCCTTCGAAGACCTGCGGTTCCACGTGGATGAGGTCATCGATGCCGGCGATCGGATCGTCGTCGTGAACCACGCCACGGGTCGGGGAAGGGGCAGCGGCGCTGAGGTCCAGATGTACTTCACGAACGTGTGGACGCTGAGCGGCGGGAAGGTGGTCAGCGCCATCTCCTACGGCGACCACGCAGAAGCGCTCGCTGCCGGCGGTTTGAGCTGAGCTTCACCGCCCGGTAGGCGCAGCCAGCAGCACCAGGACGAGCTCCGTCACCTCGTCGACCGTGGCGCGGCCGCCGGCGATCTCGGGCAGGTACACCGTCACCAGCCCGCCCCAGGCGCCGGCTAGCCGGTCCGCGGGCAGGTCGGCGCGTACGACGCCCTGCTCCTGCGCGCGGCTGATCAGCGGCATGACTCCGATGGCAAGCGACGCCTGTTCCGCCACGACCGCCTCGTCGAGCGCGCGCGGGTACAGGTACGTCCGGTAGCGGTCGCCGTGCTCGAGGATCGCCCGCGTCACCTCGCGCAGCGAGGCGCCCGGATCCATCGTCGTCAGCCGCTCGTCGCTCACAATCCTCGAAGCGCCGTTGAACGCCTTGCCGTGCACGGCGTGCACGAGGTCCTCGCGCGCGGGGAAATGGCGATGAACGGTGGCGCGGTGTACCCCCGCGGCGGCAGCGACCTCCTGCATCGACGCAGCGGGTCGCGTCGCCAGAAGCCGCGCGGCCTCGGCCAGAATCGTCTCGATGTTGCGGCGCGCGTCGCTGCGCTGTGCCCGCAGGGCCATCACCAGGGACCTCCCCCTCGATGAGGCCTCCGAGCCTACTCCTGTGGATGTCCGAATACGAACAGATCAACGATCGTGCGAGGCGCCGTCGAGCGGGGTAGGCTGCGGGCATGGAGTGGGGCTTCGTCTGGATCATGTTCGTGCTGAAGATCCCGCTCATCGCGCTGCTGTGGCTCGTGTGGTGGGCGGTCAAGCAAACCGACCAGCCCGCCGGCGCCGGCAATGACGGCGGCTCCCCCGTCCCGGACGTTCCGCGTCACCCGCACCACCCACGCCGCGCGCCCCGTCACCCCCGCCACCGCGGCCCCCACGGCGACCCGAGCGCCCCGCCGCCCGCACGCGTGCGCACGACCACGGCCCGCGCCCGCTCCGTCCACCGCTAGCGCACGCTAATTCGATCGGGGCCGAACGAACGCGTCGGCTACGAGTGAAAGACTGCCGCGACGATGGACGCCCCGGCCTCGGTCCTCTCCGACGGAACCATCCGCCGCCTCGTGGAAGAGGGGCGCATTGTCATCGACCCCTGGGACCCCGGGATGGTTCAGCCTGCGAGCGTCGACGTGCGTCTCGGCCGCTCGTTCCGGGTCTTTCACAACCACCGCATCCAGGTCATCGACCTGGCGGACCCGCCGTCGGACCTCACCGAGCACGTCGAGGTCGGCGACGACGAGCCCTTCGTCATCCACCCCAATGAGTTCGTGCTCGGGCGCACGTCGGAACTCGTGGAGCTCCCTTCGAACATCGTCGCTCGCATCGAGGGAAAGGCACTCGCGCTGGACACGCCTGTCCCCACCCCGGACGGGTGGACCACGATGGGCGAGCTGAAGGTGGGCGATGACGTCTTCGACATCGACGGCCGCCCCACCCGCATAGTCGCCGCGACCCCGCCGATGTTTGACCGGCCTTGCCGCGAGGTGGTCTTCTCGGACGGCACAACGGTGATCGCAGACGTCGATCATCGCTGGGAGTCCTGGACGAAGAAATCGCGCGCGCGCGACCTGCCGCCTGAGGTCGTCACCACGGGTGAGATCGAGCAGTCCCTCAAGGCAGGTCCACGCGAGTACAACCACCACGTCGCGCAGTGCGATCCGGTGCAGTACCCGGAGAAGGACTTGCCGGTCGATCCGTACGTGTTCGGCGCTTGGATCGGCGACGGCACGAGCACGCAGGCGAACCTGACGTGCGCCGACGAGCCGATCTTGCGTGAGGTCGAGCTTGCTGGTTACGCGGTCAAGTACAGAGGCCGGATGCTGTATCGGATCGGCGGAGCGGCGCTAGAGCGCGACGCAGCCACCGGCCGGTACACCGCGAACGCGTCGCTGCACAGCACGCTGCGGGCGATGGGGGTCCTCGGTGCGAAGCACATCCCCGAGGACTACCTACAGGGAAGCATTGCCCAGCGGCAGGCGTTGCTCGAGGGCCTGATGGACACCGACGGCTACGCCGACAAGTGGGGCCGCTGCGAGCTGACCACAGTTCGCAGGGAGCTCGCAGAGCAATACCGCGAGCTCGTCGCGAGCCTCGGCTTCAAGCCGGTCGTCGCGGTGAAGACCGCCACCCTCAATGGCAAGGACTGCGGACTGAAGTACGACGTGACGTTCACGCCGCAGCACCCAGTCTTCCGGCTTCCGCGCAAGCTCGCGCGCCAGAAGCCCACCGGCAGCCGCTTTTACATGGACCGCGCGATCGTCGACGTACGCAGGATCAAGAGCGTCCCCGTTCGCTGCATCGAGGTCGACAATCGCTGGGGTCTCTTCCTGGTCACGCGGTCATTCATCCCCACGCACAACAGCTCGCTCGGGAGGCTCGGGCTCATCGTTCACGCGACCGCGGGCTTCGTCGATCCCGGCTTCAAGGGCTCGCTGACGCTTGAGATCACGAACTTCAACTCGCGTCCCGATCGTCCTGCGGCCCGGCCTGCCGATCGCGCAGCTGTCGTTCATGGCGCTCGATCGCGACGCCGAGCGGCCGTACGGACACCCGGAGCTGGGGAGCCACTACCACGGTCAGGTCGAGGCCACCGAGAGCCGCTACGAGGGCGGTCCTGCCCGCCCGGCGATCGGGTAGTCTCGCGCCGCGAATGCTGCACGCCCTCGTGATGCTCGCGTCCGAATCCGAGACGTCGAAGGTCCCCTTTTACGTCGCCGGCGGGGTGCTCGCCGGCTGGGCGGTCGTGGTCGCGTTCCTGGGGCTGCGCAGCGCGAGCTTCCCGGGCAACACGGGCGGCGCCCGTGCCGTGATGGCGATCAGCTCCGTCCTCGTCCTGGCGGCGATGACGACCGCTGTCACCACCTCGTGACCGAGGACGACGGGCACGCGATCTCCTTCAAGGTGGTGCGCGCGGGGAACGCCAGTGCGCTCGTCCGACGGGAGTCGAGATCGGCACCGTGCGCCGGACCGAGGAAGCCCGCCGCGAGCACATCTTCGACGGCATCGTGGTCGACACGCCCGCGGGCAAGCGGTTCGTCGACGCACCGGAGGTCGCACGGATCGCGGAGCGCGCGGTGACCGTGACGTTCTCCGCGGACGAGGCTCCCGACCACCTCCACGAGCTCGAGTCACGCGTGTCGAAGATGCTGCGCGGAAGCAAGGCCGCGCGCCGCGCGAAGCGCGCGCGCGAGCGCGCCCGCAACGCTTGGGACCGCCGGTGAGCGCGGTGGCCGAAGACCTCGCCGCACGCGCCGCGGCGATCGACTGGTACCACACGATCGAGCTGGCGCCGGGCGTCGTGACGCGCGGGCCACTTCGACACGCGCCCGACCGTCGCGCACGTGCCGCTGCCCGCGCGCCTCGAGGGCAAGCGCTGCCTCGACGTCGGCACCTGGGACGGCTTCTGGGCGTTCGAGCTCGAGCGCCGCGGCGCGGCCTCCGTCACCGCGATCGACATCGAGGACCCGCGCCGCTGGGACTGGCCGCCGCAGGCGTTCGCCGGGGCGGCGGGCGTGGAGCGGCTCGCCTACCTCGAGAGCTTCAAGTCCAAGGGCGCCGGCTTCGCGCTCGTCAAGGAGGCGCTCGGCTCGAATGTCGAGCGCCGGGACGTCAGCGTCTACGAGCTCGACCCGGACGAGCACGGCCCGTTCGACCTCGCGTTCCTGGGCTCGCTGCTGCTGCACCTGCGCGATCCCGTGCGCGCGCTGGACCGCATCCGGTCGGTCCTCGCCCCCGACGGCGAGCTGGTGCTCGCCGAGACGATCGAGTGGCTGCCGAGCCTGCTGCGCCCGCGCACGCCGACCGCGCGGCTCGAGGGCCTGAACGAGTCGTGGTGGTGGCAGCCCAACGTCGCCGCGGTGCGCCGCATGGCGCAGGCGGCGGGCTTCGAGCTGATCGAGACGACTGGCGTGTACTGGATGCCGCTCGGCCGGTCGCATCCGCGCCCGCCGTGGCGTGAGCTCTGGCGCGTCTTCGTGGAGCCGGCGTTCCGCGAGAAGCTCGTGATCTCCCTGCGCGGGGTGCCCCACACCGCCCTGCGGGCACGGCGCGCTCTGTAGCCTCCGCGGCGACGGCGACATCCAGCGAGGAGAGTCCAGTCGTGAGCGAGCAGACCAAGGAGCAGGACGGCGCCGGCGTGGCGCAGACCGGTCAGGACAGCCTCACGGTCACGGACAACCGGACCGGCGAGAGCTACGAGATCGAGATCACGGACGGGACAGTCCGCGCGATGGACTTCCGCGAGATCAAGGTCGACGAGGACGACTTCGGTCTCATGACCTACGACCCGGCGTTCACCAACACTGCGTCATGCCGCTCGGCGATCACTTACATCGACGGCGACAAGGGCATCCTCGAATACCGCGGCTACCCGATCGAGCAGCTCGCCGAGCACTCGACGTATCTCGAGGTCGCCTACCTCCTGATCCACGGCGAGCTGCCGACGCGCGACCAGCTCGACGAATGGACGCACCACATCACGATCCACACGTTCGTGCACGAGAACGTGAAGGAGTTCGTCGGCGGCTTCCGCCACGACGCTCATCCGATGGGGATGCTGCTCGGCTCGGTCGGCGCGCTGTCGACCTTCTACCCCGACGCGAACGAGATCCAGGATCCCGACAACCGGATGATCCAGACGATCCGGCTGATCGCGAAGATGCCGACGCTCGCCGCCTTCGCCTACCGGCACGTGATGGGGATGCCCTACGTCTACCCGGACAACGACCTCCGGTACCCGGGCAACTTCCTGAACATGATGTACAAGATGACCGAGCTGAAGTACGAGCCGGATCCGCGGCTCGAGCGGGCTCTGGACATCCTCTTCATCCTCCACGCCGACCACGAGCAGAACTGCTCGACGAACGCCGTGCGCAGCGTCGGGTCGTCGCAGGTCGACCCGTACTCGGCAGTGGCGGCGGGGGTCGCGGCGCTCTACGGGCCGCTCCACGGCGGCGCGAACGAGGCGGTGCTGCGAATGCTGCACCGCATCGAGGACAAGAAGAACATCGCGGACTTCGTCGCCGGCGTAAAGGACGGCAAGGAGCGCCTGATGGGGTTCGGCCATCGCGTCTACAAGAACTACGACCCGCGAGCGAAGATCATCAAGCAGGCCACCGACGACGTCTTCGAGGTCACCGGCGTCAACCCGCTGCTCGAGATCGCGGTGGAGCTCGAAAAGGTCGCACTCGAGGACGACTACTTCGTCGAGCGCAAGCTGTATCCGAACGTCGACTTCTACTCCGGCCTCATCTACGAGGCTCTCGGCCTGCCCGTCGCGATGTTCCCGGTGATGTTCGCGATCCCGCGCACGTCCGGCTGGATCGCGCAGTGGCTCGAGCTCGTCGAGGACAAGGAGCAGAAGATCGCCCGCCCGCGCCAGATCTACACGGGCGATCGCGAGCGCGACTACGTGCCGATCGAAGATCGCTAGCAGCGCTTGCACGGCGTCGGCTTGACGCGCTAGCGTCGGCCTGCCCGTCCCACTGGCGCATCCCAGGAGGTCCCCCCAATGCGCATCGTCCTCGCGACGTGCTGTGCCCTGCTTGTACTCGCCGTGCCCGCTGGCGCGGCCGTGACGACGTCCGCCGTCACGCAACCCGCCGACCTGTCCGCTTTCACGATCGACCGGACCACCGGTGGGCCCGGGCCGGCGATAACCGTCGCGGGCACCTCCGACGGCGCCAACGGCGATCCGATCGCGATCCGCTGCTACGAGCGTCCGGACTATTACCGCTCGCTGGACGAGACGACCGTCGGCGCTGACGGCAGCTGGTCCACGACGCTGGACGGCTTCAACAACAGCTACCCCTATGCGCCGTGCATCGTCCGGGCAGCGAACCCGGTTGATCCGACCGCGATCGACTTCAACACGCACACGGGCCCGCGAATCGAGGTGACGCGGCTCGAGCGTTACCCGGCTGATGGCTTGGTCACGGACGCGGGCGTCATCTCGACCGGTGCGTTGGCCTTCAACGACATCTACAGCTCGGCCAGCTGCGGGCCCTGCGACATGGCCCTGTTCGACCGCAATGCCTGGAAGCGCGGCAACTACCTCTACTACGGCAACGGCTACCTGCCCGCCACCAGCATGTCCGGCTTCGGCGACAGCGGCGCAACCTCCATCCGGGTCGACGGGCATCCCGGTTACCTGACCGACCGCTTACTTCTACCCGGTGCCCGGTCGCGAGGCGCTCGGGATCGACGCCCTCGCCGCGGACCGCCTCGACACCACCGAGAGCATCAAGCGCTGCACGAAGGAGGACGTCGTCCCGGCCGGCAGCGTCGCCAACTGCGAGAGCGCCGTCGGCACCGGCGTGCAGCTGGTGCGCACGCAGCGCATGGACGACGGCCACCGCCGCGCCACGGTGACGGACACCTTCCGTGCGACGGACGGCGCGAGCCACCGGCTGGAGGTGTTCTACTCGCACTCCCAGAACGAGGTAGTCGCGAATCCTGGGGAGCACCTCGAGTATCAGTTCCCCTGGCTGTCGGATCAGTTCGTCGATCCCGTCGGCGACTTCGTCCCGGCCCCGCCGCCCGGCCCCGCCACCTTGCTCGTGCGGGCGAACAGCGGAGTGCCGAACGGCTCGTTCGACTTCCCGATCGGAGCGACGACGTTCAACCCCGCCCCGACGGGGATCAAGTTCGCGAACAACAGCGACACGGTCTTCGCGGCCGCCTACAGCGGCAACGTCGCACCGGGGCGTGACCTCGTGATCGTGCAGCAGATGACGCTGCGCGACAACCTTGCCGACGCGCAGTCCGCGGGCGCCGCCAACGCGAACGCCCTGCAGGGCCCGACGGTGACGATCGCATCGCCGGCCGCGGGCTCAACTGTTGGCACACCCACAGTCAGGGCGACTGGCATCGCGGTCGACAACGGCGGGACGCCGGCGCTGAAGGTCAACGGCGTCGCGGTGCCGGTGGGCGCCGACGGCGTCTGGACCGCCGACATCCCGGTGACGCCGGGCGCGCGGACGATCGGCGCCGAGGCGACCGACGCGGCGGGCAACGTCGCGACGGCCACGACGTCGTTCACGGTCGATCTCGGGGCCGACCGCACGGCGCCCAGGGCGACGATCAGCGGGCTCGGCACCAGCGTGCGCCTGCGCACGTTCCGCCGCAGCGGCCTTCGCCCGCGCGTCCAATGCAACGAAAGCTGCTCGATCAACGGCCAGCTGCTCGGCAGGCTGTCTTCGATCAGCCTGCGCGTCGACACCGGCTACGCCGTCCTGGCCACCCGCAAGCTGGGCCGCGGCGGGAGCCGCCGGACGGTGATCCTCAAGCCCTCGAGCCGCTTTATGCGCGCGGTGAAGCGCGGCAAGCGGCTGCGCGTCGTGATCGTCGCAACCGACGCGGCGGGCAACGCGAGGACGACGACCAGGACCGTTCGCATCAGGTGAAACGGGGTCAGACTCGTTTCAGCAGGTTCGTTTCACAGTGACCGGCCTCACACTGCGCCGCCTCAGGCGGCGTAGTGTGGTCGGTTGCATGACGCTCCTGATTCGCCCGATCCGCCCTGAGGACAAGGAACTGCTCGTGGCGGGCCTCGGGGCCCTTTCAGAGCGCAGCGTCTACGAGCGCTTCCTGGGTCCGAAGGCGAAGTTCAGCAGCAATGAACTGCGCTACCTGACGGAGGTCGACTTCGTCGACCACTACGCGCTGGTCGCGGTGGACGCGGAGCGGCCCGACGTCATCGTCGCGGTCGGGCGCTGGGTCCGAGACCGCTTCGACACGGAGAGCGCGGAGGTCGCGGTCGTCGTCTGCGACGAGCGCCACGGCCAGGGCATCGGCACGCTGCTGGGCACCGAGCTCGCCGCGGCTGCGCGCGAGCGGGGCGTGCGCCGCTTCACCGCGACGCTGCTCGCCGGGAACGTCCCCGCGCATCGCCTGTTGCGGCGCCTCGACTCACAGCTGACGGTCGCGCACGAGGGCGTCCTCGACGCGGCGGTCGCCGAGCTCGCGGCGTAGCGTTCGCCGGGTGTACCGGCTGACGTTGCGGCGCCGCGGGCGCACCGAGCGCTCGCGCCACGAGACGCTCACCGCCGCGCTCGACGCGCTCGAGCATGAGCTGCGCGCGCTGGCAACGACCACGCGCCGCGGGACCGAGCGCGCGTTCATGCGCGAGATCGAACCGGTCCGCCAGGTTGCCGTGCGCGGCGAGATCGCGGGGCCGCGCGGGCTGCGCGGGGGCGCCGACGTGCGCGGCGACGGCTCGGTCGAGGCGTTCACCGGCCGCTGGGTCAAGCGGCTCGTGGAACAGCGGCCCGGCGAGGACGCGTTCGCGGCATTGCGCCGCTCGCTCTCTTAAAGCTCGATCCGGCCGACGGACGGCGCGCGCTCGCACAGGACGGCAGCGCCGCAGCGTGCGCCGAGCGCGCACGCGTCTTCGATGCCCATTCCCGCCGCGAGCCCGTAGGTCAGCCCGGCCGCGAACGCGTCACCGCAGCCATAGGAGTCGACGACGGCGCCCGGCAGGGGCACGGCCTGCCAGGAGCCGCCGGCGCCGTCCGCTGAGCGCCACGTCCCACCGTCGTGACCGGCCGTCTGGACGACGTGGCGCGGCTCCAGCGCCAGCAGCTCGGCGTCGACCTGCTCCGCGCCGTCGCTCGCGCTGCCGACGAGCGCATCGAGCACCACGGGCGCCTCCAGCAGCGCGTCGCGCGCGCGCGGCGTCGCGACCAGCACCCGCGCCGCGCGTGCGGCCTGCAGCGCGCCGCCGTCGCCGCCCGTGAAGTAGACGGCATCGCACGACGCCAGCTGTAGCCATGGAAGCGGGTCGTCGCCGCTCGGCACGAGCCGCTCACCGACCACGGTGATCGTGCGCTCGCCGCCGGCCTCCAGGAACGTGACCGTCCGGCGCTGCGGGCGCGGCTTGACCGCGACATGCACGTCGAGCCCCGCGGCGCGCAGCCCCGCCTCGGTCGCGGCGCCACGCTGGTCGTCGCCCACAGCGCACAGAAACGCCGCCGCGCCTGCCAGCTCAGCAAGCACGTAGGCCGCCATCGACCCGCCGCCGCCGGCGCCCTCGAAGTGGTCGCGCGCGTGGACTATTTCTTCTCTGGCGGGCAGCCGGTCCACGACGAGGAAGTCGACCCACTCGGCGTGCCCGACGACCGCGCAGCGGAGCGCCGTCACAAGACCAGCGTGGCGCCGTGGTCGTCCAGCCAGCGGCGCGACTCGCGGTAGCGCGGCCGGTGGCGCTCGAGCAGCCGCCAGAAGCGGCGCGAGTGGTCCATCACCTCGAGGTGGCAGGCCTCGTGCCAGATCACGTAGTCGAGCACCGCCTCGGGCGCCAGCACCAGCCGCCAGTTGAAGCTCATCGCGCCGGTGGCCGAGCAGGAGCCCCAGCGCGTGCGCTGGCCACCGATGCGCAGCGAGCCGTACGTGTGGCCGAGCGTCGCGACCGCCTCGTCGAGCCGCGGCTCTATTTCCATCCGAGCCGCCCGGCGATACCAGCGCTCGAGTGCCGGGCGCGGATCGCCCTCCGGCACGAGCAGCACGTCGTCGCGCCGGTGCACGCGCGTACGCCCTCGCTGCGCCACCACGTGCAGCGAGTCGTCGAGATAGGGAAGGCGGCCGCGCCGAGCCGCGATCCGCTCCTGCACCGCGGCCGCCTCGCGCAGGCGGTCCTCGATCCACGGCCGCAGCTCGACGACCGCGGCATCCGCCTCGCGGATGCGCCCGCGCTTCGGGATCACCACCTCCACCGCACCGTCGTGCGGGTCGACATGCACCCGCACGGAGCGCGCACGCTCCGAGCGCCGGACCGTGTACTCGATCTCCTGAGGGAGAAAGTCGAAGGCGAGCTGGTCTGCCACGGGTGGCGGGTCAGGCTAGCCACAGCGGGCGACGTTCCGGTGCGATCATGGCCGCCGATGCCCCGCTCGATCGTCCGCCTGCCACCTCAGGTGCGCGCGCCGTTCGAGGTCTACATCAGCGGCGTCCCGCAGCGCGAGGGCGTCGACTACGTCGTCAAGGGCAGCCACCTGATCTTCGAAGGGCGGGAGCTGCGCAAGGACAAGATCAGCGGCTGGCGCTGGTTCCTCGGGGCGTGGGGAGTCGGCACCTACCGCCAGAACGACTCCGTCGACGTGCGCTACGAGATCGACGGGCGGCCGATGGTGGCCGAAGGGCTCGAGGCCGAGATCGAGGGCTAGCTAGGCGACGCCGATGCGGACGGCCTCGACGGCCGCCTGCACGCGGTTATCCACGCCGAGCTTGTCGAGGATCGCGGCGACGTGGTGCTTGACAGTCGACGGGCTGATGAACAGCGAGCCGGCGATCGTGCCGTTGTCGCGGCCGGCGGCCAGGAGCCGCAGGACCTCGGTCTCGCGCGCGGTCAGCGCGATCTGCGCGTCCTGCGCGGACTGCAGACGGCGGCGGTCGGCCTCGAGGACGCGAAGGCGCTCGACCAGGCGACCGGCGACGGAGGGGCAGATGGAGCTCTCGCCGTGAGCGGCTGCGCGGACGGCGCCGGCGATCTCGGAGGCACCGGCGTTCTTGAGCAGGAAGCCCGAGGCGCCTGCCAGCAGCGCGTCGAGCGGCTCGTCGCCGTCCGTCGCGGTCAGCACGACGATCGCCGCATCCTCGTTGGCGGCGATCAGGCGACGGGTGGCCTCGACGCCGTCCATGACGGGCATCTCGAGGTCCATGATCACGACATCCGGGGTGACCTCACGCGCCAGGCGGACGCCGTCACGGCCGTTGGAGGCCTCGCCGACGATGTCGATTCCCTCCGCCTGGAGCAGCTTGCGCATGCCCATGCGGAAGAGCGCGTGGTCGTCTACGAGGAGGACCCTGGGGGCCTTCTCCGTAACACTGTCCTCAATCCGTGGATGCACGGCATCCGCGCCGTGATGTGCCATTCCGTTTGCTCTCCCCCGAGAGGGTGGCTCGTTTTCCCCGATTTACCTACGAGCCACTATCGGCCCGCAGCGTACGCCACATGAGCGAAATGGACAACTTCCGTGTCGTAATCGCCGACGATCATCCACCGTCCCTGGCGGGCATCGCCGCCGCGCTCGAGGCTGCCGGCGTGGAGGTTTGCGCCGCGGTGCGCAGCTCCGACGAGGCGATAGCGGCAGTGCGCCAACATCGACCTGACGTCGCACTTCTGGAGGTGCTGCTCCCGGGCGACGGCCTGCGCGCCGCTTCGGCGATCGCGGACGCCGTGCCCAACACGGCCGTCGTGATGCTCACCTCCTCGCGCGACGACCGCCATCTGCTCGACGCGCTAGCGGCGGGCGCGCGCGGCTATCTGCTCAAGGACACGAACCCAGAGCGCCTGCCGGCGGCGCTGCGCGGCGTCCTGAAGGGCGAAGCGGCGATCCCGCGCGATCTAGTCGCGCGGCTCGCGGCAGAGCTGCGGCGGCGCGAGGTCGCGGGGACGTCCGGTGTCCTGACCCCGCGCGAGCGCGAGGTGATGGCGTCGCTGCGGGCCGGGTCGTCCACCAAGCAGGCCGCCGCGGAGCTCGGCCTCGCCGAGGCGACCGTTCGCGGCCACGCCTCGCGCGCGGCGCGCAAGCTCGGGTTCGATTCCGTGCGGCTGGCGCTGCGCGAGTCGAAGGGCTGAGGACCGCCCGGCACTACCCTTTTCGCCGATGCGCATCGACCAGCTGCTAGCGAGCCGCACCGAGCCGGTCTTCTCGTTCGAGTTCTTCCCGCCCAAGACACCCGAGGGCGAGGAGAACCTCTACACCGCCCTGGCGGAGCTGCGCGAGCTCGAGCCCTCGTTCGTGAGCGTCACGTACGGCGCGGGCGGCTCCACGCGCGACAAGACGATCGAGATCGTCTCGCGCATCCGCCAGGACTACGACCTGGAGGCGATGGCCCACTTCACGTGCGTCAACGCCACCACGGACCAGATCCGCACGACGCTCGACGACATGGTCGGCACCGGCATCGAGAACGTGCTCGCGCTCCGCGGGGACCCGCCCCAGGGGCAGACCGAGTGGGTCAAAACCGAGGGCGGGTTCGAATTCAGCCACGAGCTCGTCGAGCTGCTGCGCAGCGACTACGGGGTCGCGGTGGGCGCGGCGTGCTTCCCCGAGACCCACATCCACGCGACCAGCGCCGAGGACGACCTGCGCCACCTCAAGAACAAGGTCGACGCGGGCGTCGATTTCCTGATCACGCAGCTGTTCTTCGACAACGGCCTGTACTCGGAGTTCGTGGCGCGTGCCCGCGAGATCGGCGTCACCGTCCCGATCATCCCCGGCATCCTCCCGATCACCGGCTACCAGCAGCTTGCGCGGATCACGTCGATGTGCGGCGCGACGATCCCCGCCAACCTGCTCGGCGAGCTCGAGGCGCGCAAGGACGACTCCGAGGCCGTGGCCGAGTTCGGCGTCGCCTACGCGGCGCTGCAGTGTGCGGAGCTCCTGGCCCAGGGGGCGCCCGGCATCCACTTCTACACGCTCAACCGCTCGCCGGCGACGCGCGCGATCCTCAGCGCGCTGAAGCTGTGGCGGCCGTGGGACTCCGACGCCACCGGGCTCGGCGAGCCGCGCCGGCCGCCGGCGACCGCTTCGTAGCGTGGGCCTCTTCGGCTCGCGGCGCAGGCGCCTGGCGACGGCGCAGGAGCGACTTGGCGAGCTCGACGCGACCGAGCTCGAAGGCGGCCTACGGGTCTTCGCGGCGAAGAGCTGGGCAGAGCGCCGCGACGGCCTCGGCGGGCTGCCCGACATGCCCTCCGATTGGGGCCTTCACATCCCCCGCTGCTCGATGGTTCACACGATCGGGATGCGATTCGGGCTAGATCTGATCTGGCTCGACGCGTCCGGAGCGATCGTCAGGATCGATCGCGAGGTCCCTCCTCGCCGCCAGCGTGCATGCCTGCGCGCACGCTCCGTGGTTGAGGTCAACTCAGGTCAGGGCGATCGCTTCGCCCAGGCCTGGGTCCCCAGATCTGTATAGGCCAAGTGGCCTAGTTCGCGTGCAGGTGCGTGCACGCTCTTTGTGCCTGTCCAGCCCATAGGACCAGGCCCCCGTAAGACCGATTCTTCCCGGCGAGACAACGGGGAGTTGTCCAGGTCAATCATCAAACGGGGGTTCTCTCGTAATGCTCGAGTACCTGAAGTCGCTGGTTCGCCGTGAAGAGGGTCAGACGATGGTCGAGTACGCGCTGCTCGTCTTCCTCATCTCCATTGCGGCCATCGCCGTCATCCTGCTCATCGGCCCGCAGCTGATCGAGGTCTTCACGCAGGTCGTGGAGGCGCTCGGCGGCGTCGTCGGCGGCTAAGCAGATCGCTCTGTTGCGCCCGGCGGTGCATTCGCACCGCCGGGCGCAACGCTTTTTCGCGACCACCACTGGCCACACCCAGTGCGCATACAACCCACCCACACTTCTTCGCGTTCGAGCGCCGTGATCCGGCGGCTCCGCGACAACGAGCGCGGCGCCGCGATGGTCGAGGCCGCGCTCATCCTCCCGATCGTCCTGATGATCCTGCTCGGGATCTTCGACTTCGGGCGCGCGCTCAACTACTGGAACGACACGAACCAGCTCGCGGCGGACGGCGCCCGCTTCGCCGCGGTGAACCGCGTCCCGGGCGACGCCGCGTCGCTCGAGGCCTACCTGAAGTCGCAGGCCGACACGCCCGAGCTCGAGGAGGGCGGCACGAACTCGGTCGAGGATCCGATCCAGGTCTGCGTCGACTACCCCAACGGCGCCGCTGTCGGCGAGCCCGTGACGGTCAAGGTCGAATCTGCCTTCAACCTGCTTCCCGCGCCGCTGCAGGGCGTCGTGGAATGGGGCACGGTGCCAATTCGCGGCGAGGCGACGATGCGCATCGAAGTCTTGCCCTCGGACATCCCGCAGAGCTGCTGATGCGCCTGTCCTCCCTCCTTCGCCGCGTGAAGGCCGGCTCTGAAGCCGGCTTTGTTCTCGTCCAGGTCGCCATCGCGCTTCCCGCGGTGCTCCTGGTGATCTCTTTCGTCGTGGACGTCGGCAACTGGTGGGTGCACAAGCGCCATCTCCAGATCCAGGCCGACGCCGCCGCGCTCGCCGCGGCGGGGAGCATGTCGTTCCCGACCTGTGACGACGACGCGGTCGAGTCGACGGCGCTCCTCTATGGCGGCAAGACGAGCGGCGGGCACAACGCGCCTGCTCTGGTCCGCACGCCGGACGACGAGCTCCACATGGGCGCGGACAGCCCCGGCAGCTACCTGAACCGCCCCAGCTTCTACGGCCGCTCCGAGGTCGTGGACGCCGACCTGGCGGACACGCCGACGCCCTGCGACAGCGGCATCGTCGACGTGAAGATGACCGAGACGAACGCGCCGTGGTACTTCCGCGCGCTCAGCATCGACTACATCGATGCCCAAGCGCGCGTCGAGATCCAGCGCGTGCTGGGCGCGAGCGGGCTGCTGCCGTTCGGCGTACCGGACGTCGAGATCACGAAGGCCAAGGTCGAGTTCTTCAACAAGGCGACCGGCGCGCTGCTGGGGAGCAGCACGCTGACCAAGTCCGGCAACGGAGACGGCATGCAGATGTTCGACAACATCGGCAGCCCGGTCACCGTCACCGTGCCGGCCACGCCCGCGGGCTCGCCGCCCAACGCCTCGATGATCGGGACACGGATCGCCGTCACGTCGAGCACCGGGTCCAACCCGAGCCTCGACTGCGCGAACGACGCCACGGACGAGCTCCTGCAGTGCTTCCCCTCGGGCCTCGGCACCACACCGCCCGCGGACTCCAAGTACCTCGCGCACTACCGCGGGACGACGACGGCGATGGAGGGGCCGGCGCGCCGAACATCGGCGACGTGATCCTCTCCCCGCACTCGGGCAGCTGCACCGTCGGCGAGCCCGACAACGGCTACTTCCACAAGACCTGCACCCAGCTCGACGTCAGCGTCGACGTCGCCGGGGGTTGGACCGCGGCGGCTGCCGCAGCCAAGCGCGTGCGCATCCGCTACACGAGCGCCGCGAACGGCAACCCGGCGTTCACGCTCTCCAACCCGCAGAACATGGGCGGCACGCCGACGGTGTGGCGCTACTCGGGCACGATCGACGTCACGCAGGCGCAGGGCAACTACGACCTGTACCTGCGCATCGACGAGAACGGCAACCAGAACGTGAACCCGCCGTGCAACGGAGCGAACCCGTGCCAGTCGGGTGTGCTGCACCGGACCAACGCGGCCGCCGAGGACACGAGCAACGGCCCTGACGCGGGGACCATCGAGCAGCTCGATCTCTACGAGGGCACCGGCACTGCCACGCCGACGCTCAGCAACGGCAACCTGCCGACCGGCCAGGAGCGCACGCTCGCTGTCGAGATCGGCGTCAGCGGCCACCTCGAGCTCGCCGATCCGAGCGACCCGCCGGTCTCGCTGAAGGTCGCCGGCCAGAACCAGACCCAGGGCCTCGATTGCGACGACGCCGCCGGAACCGACTTCGACGACGAGGTCGCCAACGGCTGCGCGCCGACGTACGTCCTCAACACGGGTCAGGTCTGCGACCCGGACCTCAGCCCGGCATCGGCGCTGTGGGCCAGTGCTCAGCCGTGGCCGTGCGTCGCGGTCGCCACCGGTCAGTTCGAGAACAAGGCCAACAAGGGCCTGAACATCCGCGTCCTCTGCAAGCCGGCCAACAGCGTGGGCAACTGCAAGATCAACGGCGGCGAGTACGACGGCAAGCCGGCCTCGTGCACGAACCCGAACAACTGGCCGAACTTCACCCCTGACGACCCGCGGATCGTCTCCGTCTTCGTCACGCCCGCCGACTCGTTCGAGGGCAATGGCAGCCAGTCGGTGCCGATCATCAACTTCGCCTCGTTCTACGTCACCGGCTGGAGTGGCTCCGGCGGCGGGTTCACGAACCCGTGCGAGGGCGACGGCGACGAGCCGGACCCGATCCCGGACGGCAGCAACGTGTACGGGCACTGGATCAAGTACGTGCTGCCCAACACGGGCGGCGGCACGGGCGAAGCATGCGATTTCTCAAACGTCGGCTCATGTGTAGCCGTCATGACCAAGTAAGGACCCAAGGAGCTCATCATGGAGGCAGTTACCAAGAAGCCGGCGATGGACGGGGTGCGCAAGTTCCTCGGCACCCGTCGCGGCGCTCTTACGGTAGCCGGGGGGACGGCATTGCTTGCAGCGGTGGCGCTCCTCGCCTACCTGGCCGACTACCGGTCGAGCGTCAAGAACGGGACGACCCCGACGGCCGTCCTGATCGCCGATCGCCTGATCCCGAAGGGGACCTCGGGCGACGTCGTCGCCACCGAGCGTCTCTTCCGCCCGACCACGCTGTCCGAGGACGCGGTGCGCGACAACTCGCTCGCCAACGCCGCGGCGCTGGCCGGCAAGGTCGCCGCGCGCGACGTCTACCCGGGTGAGCAGCTCACCTCGGCCGACTTCCAGTCCAAGGCGGACCCGATCCGCGGCCGGCTGCGTCCGAACGAGCGCGCGATCGCCATCACGGTCGACAAGGCGCACGGCCTGATCGGCGACATCCGCAGCGGTGACAAGGTGGACCTGTTCGCCTCGTTCGGCTCGCGCGGCAGCGTCGGCGGCGGTGGCGGCCGCGGTGTCGTCCGCACGGTCGCCCAGGACGTTCTCGTCCTGAAGGCGCCGCGCAAGGGCGGCTCGAGTGTCGGCAGCAGCCGCGCAGGCAGCGGCGACCCGGTGCTCCTGCGGCTCACCGACCAGCTCGCCGCGAAGATCGCCTACGCGATCGACAACGGCAAGATCTGGCTCGTCCTCCGTCCGCCCGCCGGCGGTCGCAACGGCCGCCCGAGCACAGTCACGCTCGAGACGCTGCTGCGCCGTGAGGGCGAGACGGCGGCACGCGCCGGCGCTGGGGGGGCGGGACGATGAGGGGCGAGATCCTTCGCGCACTCGTCGCCGTCGACGGACTCGTCGACCGCAGCCTCGTCGAGGCCGTGCTGGCCGACGACCGGATGCGCGTCCAGGGCGTCGGCGACCCGAGCACGGGCTGGCCGGCCCGCGACGACAGCGACGCGCTGCTCGTCGTGTGCACTGACAACTCAGATCCCGCGCTCGAGCTGGTGGCGCGGGCCAACCGCGACCATCCGGATCGTCCGGTTGTCGTGGCCTGCCAGGGCAGCCCGAACGGGTTCCTGCGGCGCGCGTTCGCCGCTGGAGCCGAGGATGTCGTGCTCCTCGAGGATCCCTCGCGGGCCGGCTCCGACACGTTCGTGGCGCTCGCCAAGGCGGTCGCCCGCCGTGACAACGAGGTGGGCGGCGACCATGGCCTCGGCCAGGTGATCACGGTCCTCGGGCCGAAGGGCGGCACGGGCAAGACGCTCGTCTCGACGAACCTGGCGGCGGCGCTGGCCGCGTCCGGGATCAAGACGACGATCGTCGACCTCGACCTCCAGTTCGGAGACGTCGGGCTGGCCCTGGGCCTGCGGCCGGAGCGCACTATCTACGACCTCGCGACGTCGGGCGGGACGCTCGACGCCGAGAAGATCGAGGCGTTCCTGATCGACCACGTGTCTGGCGCTCGTGCCCTCGTGGCCCCGGTCCGGCCTGACCAGGCTGCGGCGGTCTCGCCGGAGCTCGTGCGCGACGTGATGCACGCGCTGCGCACGGAGGGCGGCGTCGTGGTGGCGGATACGCCGCCGGCGTTCACGCCCGAGGTCATCGCGGCCATCGACACGTCGACCTCGGTCTGCGTGGTGGCTCAGCTGGACGCGCCGTCGCTCAAGAACACGAAGCTGGCTCTCGAGACCCTCTCCCTTCTGGGAGTCGGTGCCGAGAAGACCCGGCTCGTGCTGAACCGGTCGGACACGAACGTCGGGATCAGCCACTCGGACGTGGTGCAGATCCTCGGCCGGGCCCCCGACGTCCTGATCCCCAGCAGCCGCGAGGTTGTGCGGGCGGTCAACGCCGGCGAGCCGATCGTGTCCACTCGCAAGGGCGAGCCTGCGAAGGCACTGCAGGCGCTCGCCGACCTGTACGCCGCAGTACCCGCACACGGAGGCCGATGATGGAACTGCGCGAGCGCATCGCCCAGTCGCGACAGGGCGCTGACATCCAGAGGGATCCGCTTGCCGAGGTCCGCGAGACGGTTCACCAGAGCCTGATCGAGGATCTCGGCCCGCAGCTCCTGGACGAGGACGTCGAGGAGGGCGCGCTCCGCGAGCGCGTCCGCTCGGAGATCCGCTCGCGCCTGGCTACGGAACGCGGCCTGTCGGTGGCCGACCGCGATCGTCTCGTCGAGGAGATCCTCGACGACGTGCTGGGCCACGGCCCGCTCGAGCGTCTCCTCGCCGACGAGTCGATCACGGAGATCATGGTCAACGGGCCCTCGCAGGTCTGGATCGAGCGCAACGGCCGGCTGTCGCTGTCGCACATCCGGTTCGTCGACGAGAGCCACCTGCGCCGCGTGATCTCCAAGATCGTCGGCAAGATCGGCCGCCGCATCGACGAGTCCTCGCCGATGGTCGACGCTCGTCTTCCCGACGGCAGCCGTGTCAACGCGGTCATCTCTCCGGTCTCGCTGAGCGGCTCGCTGCTCACGATCCGGAAGTTCGGCAAGGAGCGCCTGACGATCGACGACCTGATCCGGATCGGCACGCTGACGCCGGAGGCGGTCGAGATCCTGCGCGCCTGCATCCGCGCGGAGCTCAACATCCTGATCTCCGGCGGCACGGGCTCCGGCAAGACGACCCTGCTGAACGCGCTCTCGGCCGCCGTGCCGGAGGACGAGCGCATCGTGACGATCGAGGACGCGGCGGAGCTCAAGCTGAGCCAGCGCCACGTGCTCCGGCTCGAGTCGCGCCCGCCGAACATCGAGGGCGAGGGCGAGATCCGGATCCGCGAGCTGGTGCGCAACTCACTGCGCATGCGCCCCGACCGCATCATCGTCGGCGAGGTCCGCGGCCCCGAGGCCCTGGACATGCTCCAGGCGATGAACACGGGCCACGACGGCTCGCTGTGCACGGTGCACTCGAACTCGGCCCGTGACGGCCTCGCGCGTATCGAGACGATGGTCCTGATGGCGGGCTATGACCTGCCGGTCCGCGCGATCCGCCAACAGGTCGCGTCCGCGCTGGACCTGATCGTCCACCTCGAGCGCCTGCCCGACGGCTCGCGCAAGGTGCTCGCGATCAGCGAGGTCCTGCGCATGGAGGCCGACGTCATCACGATGCAGGACCTCTTCACCTACGAGATCGACATGTCGACGGCGACGGGCCGCGGCATCGGCCGACTCAAGCCGACCGGGCTGCGTCCCGCGTTCCTGCACAAGTTCGAGCTGCGCGGCGTCCAGCCGCCGGCGGCACTGACGGCGACGGTCAATGGCGCGGCTGCCCGGGCGGTGGCGTCGTGAACCGCCGCACCCGCTTTCTCGTCGCCGCGATCGCCGGCGCAGCGACGCTCGCTGCGCCCGGCTCCGCGCTGGCCGCGAAGGAGTTCAGCATCGCCGCGAGCAAGGGCACCAAGTTCCCGGACCGCACGATGATCCTCACGCTGCCGACGCAGCGCGTGCTCGACGTCTCCGAGCTCTCGCTCACCGAGAACGGCCAGCCGGTCAGCAGTCTCCGCGTCCAGCCGATCACGTCGGCCGCTGCCAGCGCCGCGACGATCCTCGCGATCGACGCGAGCAAGAGCATGCACGGCGACGCGATCCGCCAGGCGATGATCGCTGCGCGGTCGTTCGCCAAGCACCGTACGCGCGGCTCCCGTCTCGGGGTCGTCCTGTTCTCGCGCAAGCCGCGCGTCGTCCTGGAGCCGACCAGCGACGAGAAGCGCATCGCCGACGCGCTGCGGGCGATCCCGCAGCTCACGCAGGGCACCCGCCTGCGCGACGCCGCCGTCGAGGGAATCCGCCTGCTCGACCAGTCGGGCGCGACCGCCGGATCGGTCGTCGTGCTGTCCGACGGCGCCGACGTCGGCAGCGTGACCTCCGCGCCCGCCCTGGGAGCCCTCGCGAAGGACAAGCGCATCCGCGTCTTCACCGTCGGTCTGCGCTCGCCGAGCTACGACGGCAGCTCGCTGCGCGAGGTCGCCACCGTCGCCAACGGGCGCTACGCCGAGGCCCGGCGCGCACAGGACCTGCCGCCGATCTTCGCTGCGCTCGCCGACCAGTTCGCCGCCGAGCACATCGTGCGCTACAAGTCCGGCGAGGCTCTTGGCACCACGGTCGCCGTCGAGGCGCACGTGGACGGCGTCGAGGGCTCCGCGATCACGTCGTACGACACACCCGCGCTGCGCGGCGCCGCCGCGAAGGCGCGGCCGACCGAGGAGACCTTGTCCGACCTCGCGATTGTCCTGATCGCGCTCGGCGCCGGCATCCTGCTCGCGGTTGTGATGTACCTGGCGCTGCGGCCCCGCCGTTGGACCGTCCAGGAGCGAGTTGCGGACTACGCGTCCGACGACGCGACATTCCTGGTCCCGGAGAGCCCCACCCCGGTGCCCTCCGAGCCCAGCCGGCGCAAGGAATCGGCGCTGATGAAGCGCCTGGAGGACCGCCTGGACATCGCGGGCATGAGCATCAAGCCCGCGCCGCTCGTCATGTCGACGGCGATCGCGACGATCATGATGATCTGGCTCCTCGCGGGCCCCGCACACCGTCCGGTGCTCGCCGTCTTTGCGGCGTTCTTCCCGGTCGGCGTGATCATGTTCGTGCGCGCGAAGATCAAGAAGCGCCGGCGCACGTTCGACGACCAGCTGCCGGACACGCTGCAGCTGCTGGCATCAGCGCTGCGCGCAGGCCACTCCTTCTCGGGGGCGCTCGCGTCTGCGGTGGACAACGCCGCGGAGCCGAGCCGCTCGGAGCTCAAGCGCGCCGTCCACGACGAGGCGCTCGGCGTCCCCGTCGACGAGGCGCTGCAGGCCGTGTCGGATCGCATGCAGAGCACCGAGCTCGACTACGTCGGCATCGTCGCGCGGCTCCAGCGGGAGTCGGGCGGCAACACGGCCGAGGTGCTCGACCGGGTCGTCGTGACGATCCGCGAGCGCCAGGGGTTGCGCCGCATGGTGCGCACGCTGACCGCGCAGGGCCGCTTCGGCGGCGGCGTGGTGTCTGCCCTGCCGATCGCGATGCTCGGGATCCTCAGCGTGCTCCAGGGCAACTACCTCGAGACCCTCTTCCAGACCAGTTCCGGCGTGCTCATGTTGGCGGCGTCGGGACTCCTAATGCTGTTCGGCTGGCTGGCGATCATGAAGATCGTCGACATCGAGCCCTGAATCGGGACACCCACCCATGACCCTTCTCGCACTCATTGCCCTACTGCTCATCGGCGTCTCGCTTGCCGCCGTCGTCTGGGCGATCGTCCTGCCGCATGTGCGCGCCGATGCGCGCCTGAAGGCGATCGACGCCTACGGCTACACCTCGATGGAGGACGCCCGGCCCGCCGCCGCCGCGCCGGAGTCGGTACTCCGGCCCTGGCTGGAGCGCATCGGCACCCGCGCCGCCGCGCGCCTCGGCCAGTCGCAGGTCGAGCGGCTCCGCGAGCAGCTGCTGTCGGCCGGGCTGCACAAGCTCAACCCCCAGCTGATCCTCGGCTACCAGCTGGTTGCGGTCGTCGCCGGCGTCTTCTTCGGCCTCGCCACCGATCCCCTCGGGATCCCTGGTCCGATCCTCGACACGCTGGTCCTCGGCGCGGCCGGCTGGGTTCTGCCGACAGTGCTGATCCAGTCGAAGGCGCGCTCGCGCCTTTCGCAGATCGACCGCCAGCTGCCGGACCTGATCGACCTTCTCGTCGTCATGATCGAGGCGGGCAGCGGCTTCGGCGGCGCGCTCGCCGACGGCGCCACCAAGACGCCGGCTCCACTCGGGGACGAGCTCAAGCTCACCCTCTCGGAGCAGCGCTTCGGCCTCTCGCAGGCCGAGTCGATGGACAATCTGCTGGGGCGCATCGACACGCCGAACATGCGGTCCTTCGTCAAGGGGATCAACCAGGGCGAGTCCCTGGGCGTGTCGATCGGCGCGATCATGCGCGGCCTCGCGCAGGAGATGCGCCTGCGCCGCAAGGCATCAGCGGAGGAGCGCGCCCAGCGGGCGCCGGTGAAGATGCTCTTCCCGCTGATCTTCTGCATCTTCCCGGCCCTCGGCGTAGTGATCCTCGGGCCGGCTGTAATCGGAATCTCTGACGCCTTCGGGGGCTGAGCAAGGATGCCCAAGTTCACGGTCCAGCTGTTCATCGTCTGCGCGCTTTTCCTTGCCGCAGCCAATACCGCCCACGCCGCCCCGCGCGCGCCTGGGCTCGAGTTCCCGGCCGCTGACGCGGTGGTCGACTCACCGCCGCTGCTGGGGTGGAAGGCCGTCGCGGGGGCGAAGACCTACGAGGTTCAGGTCTCGGCCGACAAGGCGTTCGGCTCCATCCTCAACAAGGGCCGCACACGCACGCTGAACCTCGCCGCCAGCATGGGCGACAGCCTCGCTGACGGCACGTACTACTGGCGCGTGCGCGCAATCGACAGCGTTGAGAAGGCAAGCCGCTGGTCGAGCATCCGCGCGTTCGACAAGGCGTGGACCACTGCGCCCCAGCTCGTGGCACCCGGCGACGACTTCGGCGTCAGCTGGCCTTCGATCCCGCTCGCGCTTCGCTGGACGCCGGTGCCGCACGCGACCAAGTACCTGCTCACCGTCGCGACGGATCCGAGCCTCGCGCAGACGGTGGATGACATCGGCAAGGTCGTCGAGACGCAGGGCCAGGTCTATGCGCCGCCCGTCAGCCTCGGGCCGGGGCGCTACTACTGGGCGGTCCAGCCGGTCAGCGCGAGTGGCCACAAGGGCACTCGCTCACGCGTGGGGACGTTCGTCTGGGACTGGCCGTCCGGCCTGACCACCGCCGTCGTCGATCGCAACCCCCTGGCCGAGATCATGGATCCCGAGCTGCGCTGGAGTCAGGTCCTGGGCGCCTCGCGCTACGACGTCGAGGTCAACACGACGCCGGAGTTCGTGCCCGACTCGAAGGTCTTCGGCGAGACGGTGATCGGCACTGCGGTCTCCCCGAAGGCGCTGCTGCCGGAGAACGACCACTACTACTGGCGTGTTCGCGCCGTCGACGCCGACGGCCACGCCGGGAACTGGGGCTACGGCGAGTTCGCGAAGAAGTTCGACGCGGTCACGCCCACGGTCAAGGGTCTGCACATGCGCGATCACGACGGCGACCTGGGCTCGTTCCCGACGACCTCGGAGCCGATCGCGGTCTGGGACCCGGTCCCCGGCGCGGCGGAGTACCTGGTCAACGTCGTTCCGTATGACGGCGTGTGCGACTACGGCGCGCATCGCCCGCCGGCGTTCACCGCCAAGACCGCCGCCAACGGGATCGACATCGCTCGGTATCTGACGACCCCCGGCCTGCCGTGGCCGGGCAGCGCCAAGACGGTGGATCACGTTCTGGGCGCGGGAACCTGGTGCCTGGACGTGCGCGCCATCGACGGGGCGGGCAACGAGAGCGACCCGACCTACATGCCCGCACTGGGTCAGCCGGCGTTCGTCTACGCGCCCTACGACTACCCGGTCACCGAATGCTCCGACAACGTCGACAACGACGGCGATGGCGATGAGGACTACAACCCGCCGGTCGGGGACGAGGACTGCGTCAGCCCGGCGGACGATGACGAGTCCACCCGTTGTCCCGACCTCGTGGCGGTCTCGGGCGACTATCTCGAGCCCGGGCCAGGCGCGAACACGATTCGCACGCCGGTCTTCGCCTGGGAGCCCGTCGCGGAGGCCGCGTCGTACTGGGTCCTGGTCGCGAAGGACGCGCAGTTCTCGAACCTCGTCGACTACGCGCGAGTGGACCGGCCGGTGTACGTCCCGCGGGTCAACTACGAGGACGAGAAGGACGCGCTGCACTGGGCCGTGCTGCCGGCCGGCACCGCGGGCGGCGGCTGCGTCTCCTCCCAGCCGGGACAGGACTTCGGGGGTGGCGTGACCAACCGCCGCAACTTCAGCAAGAAGTCCGCGATCCCGACGCTGTTCGGGCCGGAGAACGGTGCGACCATCGGGGATCAGCCGGTGTTCCACTGGTCGGCCGTCGAGGGGGCGAAGGACTACCGCCTCGAGGTCGCGACCGATCCGCTCTTCCGCGACGTCGTCGACCGCATCGACACCGGCTCGACCTCGTACGCAACGTCGACGACCTACCCGGTCGATCGCGAGCTGTACTGGCGCGTCCGTGCGCGGATCTGCGGGTCGCCGAGCGTGCTGCTCGGGACCGCCTGCGGCAGCCACCTGGAGATGGGCTGGTCCAGTGAGACCGATCTGCGCCAGTTCCGGCGCACGCTGCCGACTCCGGTGCTGTCGGCCGACAACCCGCTCGGCGGCGAGACGATCCCGGTCCTTTCCTGGGAGCCGGTCGCCGGTGCCACGTCGTACGACCTCCATGTCGACCAGGCGGACGGCACCCAGAAGGACTTCACGGTGCGGTCGCCCCGGTTCACACCGATCGGCTTCTATGGCGTCGGCATCTGGAAGTGGAAGGTTCGCGCGAACTTCCCGACGCTCGGCGCGGGCAAGGTCTCCGGGCCGTACACGCCGTCACTGGACTACCTCCGCCGCCTTGCTGCTCCTGCAGACCTGCGGGTGATCAGGACGGCGAGCGGCCGGCTGGCGTTCTCATGGCCGCCGGATTCCAATGCGGCCAAGTACCGACTGGAGATCGCGAAGACGGACAGCTTCGCCACCCGCGTCGAGGCCGTCACGACGGCGAACACCAACTACGCGCCCAAGCTCGACCTGCCCGGCTACAAGCAGGGCGGGCGGCTGTACTGGCGCATGGCGATCGTCGACACCGGCAACAACGTCGGCGCCTACCGCACCGGGACCGTGACGCTTCCGCGCACGCTCGGGGTGCTGGTACGCGGCTTCCTGCGGCCTCGGAAGCGCAGCAGGGTCGTCGTGACGGTGACCGCGAACGGGAAGGGTGTTCGCGGCGCGACCGTGCGCGTGTCCGGTGCGGGCCTGAAGGGCCGCAAGCGCACCGGTAGGGGCGGCAAGGTCACGTTCTCGCTGCGCCCGCGCAGCGGTGGCCGGGTCCGTTTCAGCGCCACTCGCAAGAACTACCGCGAGGGTGCGGTCTCAAGAATCGTCTTGGGGAGCTAGCAGCAACAACCAGCGGCTGTTGCCGCACTGTGTGGAAGGGAACTCGGGGATGTCATTCGAACCGCAGAACAGCCGGCGCCGCAAGCGGCGCCTCATGGAGGGCCGCGCGCGCGTGGTCCTGCTGATAGCAACCGCGAGCACCATGGGTGCCGGGACTGCGGCGGTCGCTGGGACCGTCGACAACGAGGTGGCCGCCGAGATGTGCAACGTGACGACGGCCGTCACGACGGTCGTCACGCTGCCTGACGGGCAGGTTTTCGACTGCGAGGCGCTGCTCGCAGAGCAGACGTCCACGGACGCGGAGGGCACGACGACGCAGGAGTCGTCGACCACCACCACCGAGACGACTGCCACGACCGAGACCACGACCACCGAGACCACCACGACTGCGGTCGAGGAGGTCAAGCCGGCGACCGACGAGAGGCCCGCTGCGGAGCAGCAGCCCGCCGCCGAGCAGGCCGCGCCTGAGGCAAAGCAGGAAGACGCCGCTCCCGAGGTCGCCGACAACAGCGTCACCGCGCAGGACGTCGGGGCTCAGGAGGCCAAGAAGGCCACGCCGCGCTCCAAGAACGCGAAGCGCAACGGCAAGAAGCAGCGTCGCGGCGGCCGTAAGAGCCACGGCAAGAAGCACAACCACGTCGACCACGGCGTGCCGGGCGACGCGATCACGTACGCGATGCTGCCGGCCGAGTGGACGAGCCTGCAGCCGATCGCGCTGCCGGCCGTGTCCGCGGGCGATTTCCCGATCCCGCCGTTCCTGCTGCCGCTCTACCAGGCGGCCGGCGCTCAGTACGGCGTGCCGTGGGAGGTCCTGGCCTCGATCAACGAGATCGAGACGGCGTACGGCGAGAACGCCGGTGTGTCGTCTGCAGGGGCCCTGGGCTGGATGCAGTTCATCCGCAGCTCGTGGAGCCGCTGGGGCGTCGACGCCGACGCCGACGGCCGCAAGGACCCGCGCCACCCGGTCGACGCGATCTTCGCGGCCGGCCGCTACCTGCGCGCCGCGGGCGCGACGCTCGATCTGCCGAAGGCGGTCTTTGCGTACAACCACGCCGACTGGTACGTCGAGCGTGTCCTGCACCGTGCGCGTGAGCTCGCGGGGCTCGACCCCGAGCTCGTTGCGGCCCTCACCGAGGACGCGATCAAGAAGCACGCTGACCTCTACTTCTCGGACGAGAAGGCCTTCGGCCGCAAGGGCCCGCGTGCGGGCCAGATGCTGCTGATGAGCAAGGGCCAGCTGATCCGGTACGTGCTGCGCAGCAAGGCGATCGACGTGTACCCCTCGGGGCGCCGTGACATCGCCGACGGCCGGATCAACCGGCGCGTGCTCGCCACGCTCGCGTACCTGGCGAAGTCGGGTCTGCACCCGACCGTGTCCAGCCTCGAGTCCGGGCACTCGCTGCTCACGAAGTCGGGGAACATCAGCGCGCACAGCTACGGCCACGCGGTCGACGTCTCGGCCCTCAACGGGACGCCGATCCTCGGCCACCAGGGCGCCGGCTCGATCACCGAGAAGGCGCTGCGCGAGCTGCTGCTGCTGAACGGCTCGACGAAGCCGAACCAGATCATCACGCTGATGACCGTCGAGAACGCGCCCAACACCATCGCGATGGGCGACCACGACGATCACATCCACATCGGGTTCCCGCGCGTGGCGCCCGTGGCAGAGGTCGTGGATGAGAAGCTCCGCGCGCGTCAGGCGCTGGATCGCGACTGACAAACGCTGGAGAAAGGCAAGGCGGCGGGCGTGTGGGCCCGCCGCCTCGCGCCTCCTAACCGTACCGCGTCCTGCGGGGGCCTACTCCGTTTTCCTGGCCCACCGCTCCGGCGCGCCGTCGTCGCCGGGAATCCGCTCCGCCCGCCCCTGGACCTCCAGGTGGCGCAGGTAGCAGAGCGTCTCCGACAGCCACCAGTTGGCGTTCATCGGCGTGATCGCCTCGCCGTAGATCAGCGGCACCGCGTCGAAGACCGTTGTCGGGGCGCGGCCGATCACCTCTTCGACCTTCGCGACCCGCTCGTGCACCGCCGTGCGGTTCGCCTGCACGTGTGCGCGCACGTCTGTGAATGTGCGGCCGTGGCCGGGGAGGCAGAGGCGGGCATCGAGCGCGTCGGCACGGTCGAGCCCCTCGAGAAACTCTCCGGCGGGGTCGGGCGTGTAGCCGTAGTCGTAGTAGAGCGAGACGCGCCCGAGGATGTGGTCGCCGGAGATCAGCAGGCGGCGCTCCGGCTGGAAGAGGCAGACGTGCGACGGCGCGTGGCCGGGCGTCTCGATCACCTGCCACGTCCCGAGGTCCGAGCCGATCTCGGCGCCCGGCACGAGGTCGCGGTTCGGCTCGACTATCGCCGCGATGCCGAAGCCCTGGCTACGCCGCGCCTCGGCGTAGGCGCGCAGCGGCTCTTCGGGCACACCTGACTGCCGCGCGACTTCCAGCCGCCGCGTGAGCGCCGCGTCGGGATCCTGGGCGGCCCGCGTCATGTGCTCGTGGTTGGGGTGCATCCAGAGCTCGCAGCCGGCGCGCTCGATGACCGTGGCGGCCTGGCCGTAGTGGTCCGAGTGCGCGTGTGTGCAGACGAGCAACTTCACGTGCTCGAGCCGCAGGTTGACCTGTCCCATCGCCCGCTCGAGGTGACCGAGCGATCCCGGCTCGTGCATCCCGCAGTCGACGAGCACGATCCCGTCGCCGGCCGCCAGCGCCCAGGCGTTGCAGTGCGGGACCCCAGGCCACGGCAGCGGCAGCCGCAGCCGCCACACGCCCGGCAGGACCCGCTCCCCGCGACCGACGGCGCGCTTACGATCCGACTCCGGCACGGCTGGCAGCCTACGACGTAGGATCGGTGGCATGGCCGTCACCGAGAAGGACACCCAAGACCGCACCGCCGA
The DNA here is from genome assembly GCA_963832195.1 of uncultured Conexibacteraceae bacterium. GTDB lineage: Bacteria > Actinomycetota > Thermoleophilia > Solirubrobacterales > Solirubrobacteraceae > Baekduia. The sequence goes on along the minus strand of CAWHTH010000001.1, from coordinate 122,898 downwards.
GACCGCGCGCATCGCGCGCGAGTACTTCGAGGCCGTCGAGCGCGGCGAGACCGACGCTCAGCAGCGCCACTATGCGCCGAGCGCCGTGGCCACGATCCACGGTCAGATATCCGGCGATCGCGACGTGATCCAGCAGCACTTCGAGATGCTGCGCGCCGCGTTCCCCGACTTCGCGTTTCGGATCCTCGACGTCATCGCACAGGACGACAAGGCCGCGGTTCGCTGGCGCGTCACCGGGACGTTTGCCGGTCCCGGCGACTTCCAGGGCTTTGCTCCGACGGGCGGCCGTATCGACCTCGAGGGCACCGACTACGTCTGGATCGCGAAGAACAAGGTCGAGCGGATCGAGGCCTACGCCGACTCGATGACGGTCGCCCGCCAGCTCGGGTTGCTGCCGCCGCAGGGCTCACCGCAGGAGCAGCGCATGACGAAGGCGCTCAACCTGCGTACGCGGCTCGCCGCGCGGATCCACGGCACGGCGCCGGAGCAGATCGCCGAGGGCGTCTGGGTCGTGCGCGGCGGGTTCCCGATGAAGACCATGAACGTCTACCTCGTGCGCGACGGCGACGGCGTGATGCTGTTCGACGCGGGCATCAAGGCGATGACCACGGCGATGCAAGCGGCGGGCGCTTCGCTGGGCGGGATCACACGGGTGCTGCTCGGTCATGGCCACGAGGATCACCGCGGCGTGGCGCCGTTCCTCGGTGTGCCGGTGCTCTGCCACGAGGACGCGCGCGCAGACGCCGAGGGCGACGGCGGCCGCCACTACTTCGACTTCTCCAAGCTCGGGATCCCCGCACGGTGGATGATTTCGCGGATGCTCGACTCCTGGGACGGCGGCCCGGTGCCGATCGCGGCGACGGTGAACGAGGGCGACGAGATCGCCGGCTTCAAGGTCGTGCTTCTGGCCGGCCACGCGCCGGGACAGATCGGCCTCTGGCGCGAGAGCGACCGCCTGGCGCTGACGACCGACTGCTTCTACACGCTCAACCCGGAGACCGGCATCAAGGGCCATGCGCGCGTCCCGCACGCCGCGTTCAACCTCGACACCGAGCAGGCGCGCGCGTCGATCCGCAAGCTCGCGGCGCTCGAGCCCGCGGCCGCGTGGCCCGGCCACGCCGACCCTCTGACCGGCGACGTGCGCGGCCAGCTCGAGCGCGCGGCCGACACGACGTAGTGGGTCGTCGGGCGCGGCGTCGCGGCGTGGCCGGAAAGCTGGCGGCGCCGGAGAGCACGTACTCCTCGCCGGAGCACGGTGAGCTCATGCTCCGCGGATCGATGTCGCCGCTGACGCGACACAAGTACGCGCGGATCGCGGATCCGGCCAACGCGGGCCTCAGCGCGACGGTGGAGGACGTCTGGGCGCGCGCGGTCGAGTTCCTGTTCGAGCGGCTCGCGGTGCGCTGGACGATCAACGGCGTGCCGACCGAGGGCCAGCAGGAGCTGCTCGCGCGCTACCGCGTCGCGACGAACGACGAGCGCCGCTGGCTGCGCGACGTGCTGCGCGAGCACTGCGCCGAGCAATTCCCGGAGCTGCAGGCGCCATGAGCGTGATCCCGCAGCGGGTCCTGCTCGGGTCGGGCCCGTCGATCATCCCCGCGCGCGTCCGCGAGGCGCTGGCGCAGCCGACGATCGGTCACCTCGACCCGGCCTTCGTCGAGATCATGGAGGAGACGGCGCAGCTGCTGCGCGACACGTTCCGCACCTCCAACCGCGTCACGTTCCCGGTCTCCGCGACGGGCAGCGGCGGCATGCAGACGATGGTGGACAACGTCGTGCGCCCCGGCGAGCGCGTCGCCGTCGCAGTCAACGGCCTGTTCGGCGAGCGGATGTCGGACGCGCTCACGCGCCGTGGCGCAACGCCGATCCGCGTGGAGGCGCCGTGGGGCCGGATCGTGGAGACGGAGCGCCTTGTGGAGGCCGCGCGCGAGGCCGACTGGATCTTCGTCACCCACGGCGAGACCTCCACGGGCGTGTGCCAGCCGCTCGAGGGGCTCGCCGACACGGATGCCCGGCTGATCATCGATTGCGTGACGACGCTCTCCGGGCAGCGGCTGGAATTGGATGCCTCAGGTGTCTACGCCGCGTTCAGCGGCACCCAGAAGTGCCTGAACTGCCCGCCGGGCTTGTCGCCGTTCACGCTCAGCGACGAGGCCACCGCGGTCGACAGCCCGTCGTGGTACTTCGATCTCGCGGCGGTGCTCGGCTACTGGCAGGCCGATGGCGGTCGCAGCTATCACCACACCGCGCCGGTCAACCTGATCTACGCGCTGCGCGAGGCACTGACGATCGTCCACGAGGAGGGTCTCGAGGCGCGCTGGGAGCGCCACGCGCAGGCGCACGAGGCGTTGCGCCGCGCGCTGGAGGTGCTGGGCTGCGAGCGGCACGTGCCGGAGGGCGAGAACCTGCACCCGTTGCTCGCGGTGCGCGTCCCCGAAGGCGTCGACGACGCCGGCGTGCGCGCGGCGCTCCTGAACGAGGACGGCATCGAGATCGCCGGCTCGATGGGCCCGCTCGCCGGCAAGGTCTGGCGCATCGGCGTGATGGGCGAGGGCGCGCGGCCCGAGCCGCAGGAGCAGCTCGTGACCGCGCTCGCGCGGCAGCTCGGGGGCGACGAGGGCGCCGCCCTGCGCACGCTGCGCGAGGGCTGGGACGCTTGAAGCCAGACCCGGCTGCGTTCGCGGACCTGCTCGCCGGCTACTGCCTCGAGGTCCAGCCCGGCCAGCAGGTCCTCGTGCGCTCGACCGCGCTCGCCGCGCCGCTGGTGCTCGAGCTGCAGCGGGCGCTGCTCGAGCGCGAGGCCTGGCCGCTGCTGCGGATCGAGCTCGAGGGCGAGACGCGCGGCTTCTACGCGAACGCGCGCGATGCGCAGCTCGACGAGTTCTCGCCGCTCGCGCTCGACGAGGCCAAGCGGGTCGACGCGACGCTCGGCATCCACGCGCCGCACGCGATCCACGATCTCGTGGATGTGGATCCGGCGCTGATCGCCCGCACTGCCCGCGCCCGTCGCCCGGTGCGCGAGCAGCTGCTGAAGAAGCGCTGGTGCTCGACGCTGTGGCCGACCGAGGCGACCGCGGCGCAGGCCGGCATGTCGCTTCCGGACTTCGCGACATTCGTCGAGCGCGCGCTGTTTCTCGACCGCCCCGACCCGGTCGGCGGCTGGGGCGAGCTGCGCGCGTTCCAGGCGCAGCTGATCGGCAGGCTCGAACGCGTGCGGACGATTCGCATCGAGGCCCAGGGGACGGACTTGACGCTCGACGTGAAGGGGCGCACGTGGATCAACAGCGACGGCAAGCGCAACATGCCCTCGGGTGAGGTTTTCACGGGGCCGCGCGAGGACAGCGCGAACGGCACCATTTTCTTCGACGTGCCCTCCTCCCCCGCCGGCGTCGACGTCGCCGGCGTGCGGCTCGAGCTGCGCGACGGGGAAGTTGTGGCGGCGACCGCTGATCGCGGCGACGAGTACCTGCAGCGCGCGCTGGCCACGGACGACGGCGCGCGCCGCATCGGCGAGCTCGGCATCGGCACGAACTACGGGATCGACCGCGCGGTCGGCACGATCCTGTTCGACGAGAAGATCGGCGGCACGGTGCACGTCGCGCTCGGGCGCTCGTACCCGGAGACCGGCGGCAAGAACGTGTCGGCGCTGCACTGGGACCTGATCTGCGACCTGCGCAGCGGCGGACGGATCAGCGCCGACGGCGAAGTGATCCAGGAGAACGGGCGGTTCTAGGGCGCGGGCGTTCGTGGCGCCCCGCGCCGCCGCTGGTGTTTGGACGGGCGTACGCTGTCGGCACCGAGGGAGGGCAAGGCCGAACGCGCGCGGATTGGCTCGTTTGTAGCCGGTTTCCGAGGACCCGCTGGGCGGACTGCCGGGAGTGTCCTGGATTTTGCCGCGAGGGGCGGCGAAATGCAGGACAGCGACGGCGCGGCCATCCGCGTGTGTTCCGTCTTTGCCAACGCGTAACACACTGCCCCTCCCTCGCTGCCAACAGCCGGCGCAACGCTCACCTCAAGCGCACCGCGCGGGACGCCATCAGCCACCGGCGCGCGGCCACTCCCCAGTCAGCGGCGGCCGCGACCGATCGTCCTGATCGCGCACCGAGACCAGCAGCGACTCTGCGTCCCAGCGCAGCGTGATGTCCCAGTGCTTCGCGTCACGCAGCGCCTGATACGTCGACCAGCGCCACGCGCGCTCCCTCGTCGCGCGACCCCGTGCGCACGAACCGCAACACGTACTTCGTGTCGAGCGTCAGCGCTGCGAGGACGCGCTCGTACGGTGTCTCCATCAGCGGCGTGTCGAACTGCGGGGGCGCATGGCGCAGCCGCGCGGGCACGGTGTAGCGGACGGAGACCTCGCCTTCGGGTGCCTGCAGCGCAGCGGCGACAGCGGGCGGAAACGATGGCCGCAGGCGAGTCATGGCAGGCACGCGAGGAGCTCCGCGACCGGGCGATCCGGGTCGTCGAGGGCCGCGTCGAGCGTGTCGCCCGCCAGCGCGTGCACCTTCGCCGCGAGCTGCGCGTCGTCGAGCGGATTCGCCGGCGAGCCGCGGCTGGCCTCGACGCGGGCGAGCTCTCCGCCCTCGGTGCGGAGAATTGCCGCCGACTCGGCGAGCATGCCGTCGGTCGTCACGCGCACCCGTCCGCGAGCCAACTCCAGCGCGGCGGCGTCCACGGTCGCGAACGACTCCACCGTCGGTGGGCCGTACAGAGCCGCATAAGCGACCAGGTAAGGGATCGAGAACTTCGCCTGCAGCCCGTCGGCAGGATCATCAATGGCAGCGGCGCGGCGCGACACGGGGTGGACGACGACCTCCAGCGCCGCGGCGTCCTCGATGCCGCTGTTTGCGCGCGCCGCGAGCGCCGCCTCGATCGGCGCGTGCGCCTGCAGGCAGCACGGATAGGGCTTGATCCAGTTGAGCGCGACAGCGCGCTCGGCGCCGGGCTCCGCGTAGCGCGCACCCGCGAACGAGGCCGGGAAGCCGCCGGTTACGTCCTGCGCAACGCGGTCGAGGTCCACACGCGCGCCACCGGCGGCCAGCCGCGCCGCCTGTACGCCCGCGGATGCCGCCATGCCGACCTGCAGCGCCTTGCCGTCGCTCCCGAACGCGGCCCGGAGCCCGCTCGCGCGGAGCAGCGCGATCGCACGCGCCGACCGCTCGGCCTCGGCATCGAGCGCGAGCAGGCGCCCCGCGACGACCGCGGCGCCGAGCGTCCCGCACACCGCGGTCGGGTGCCAGCCCGCGTCGTAGAGCGCGGGATGCGACGCGCGCGCGATCACGCCCATCGCCTCGAACCCGTCGGCGTACGCAGTGAGCGCGTCCCCGATCGTCGCCCCCACCTCCGCGCCCACGACGAGCGCCACCGGCGCCGTGGGCGCACTCAGGTGCGCGAGCCCCGGGCCGTAAGTGTCGTCGAAGTCGAGTACGTGCCCGGCCGTCCCGAGGGCGACCACGCGGTCGCCCGCCGAGGCCGCCGCGCGTGTGGCAGGCTCACTCGCGCCGCGCACCGCGCACGCGAGCCAATCCAGCAGGGCGACGCGGTACCCGCGCTCCGCCGCCGGCGAAGTCATGACGCCGGTGGAGCGAGCTCCTCGAGCCGCCTGCGCTGAACTTTCCCGGTCGGCGTCCGCGGCAACTCGTCGACCAGCACGAAGTCGCGCGGCACCTTGAAGCGCGCCAGGTTGGCCTTGACGTGCGCCTTGAGATCCTCGGGCGAGGGCTCGCTGCCCGCGCGCGGCACGACGTACGCCCGCAGGCGCTGGCCGAACTCCTCGTCGTCGACGCCGAAGACCGCGACGTCCTCGACCGCGTCGTGCCCGAGCAGGATCTCGACGACCTCCTGCGGGAACACGTTCTCGCCGCCCGAGACGATCATGTCGTCCTCGCGGCCGTCGATGAACAGCCGCCCCTCGGCGTCGATGTGACCGAGGTCGCCGGTGTTCATCAGGCCGTCCACGGCCTCCTTGCTGCCACCGCCGGAATAGCCCTCGAACACGAGCGGGCCGCCCATGAAGACATGGCCCGTCTCGCCGTCGGGCAGTGCGTTGCGGTCCGCGTCGAGGATCGCGACGCTCGACCCGTAGGGCGGGCGACCGACGGTCCCCGGCGCCGCACGCAGGTCGGGCGGCCGCGCGATCGCGCCGAAGCCCGTCTCGGTCGACCCGTAGCCGTTGTAGAGGATGTCGCCGAACTCGTCCATGAATGCGTTCGACAGCGAGCCGGTCAGCTGCGCCGCGCCGCAGAAGACGGCGCGCAGCGACGACGTGTCGTAGCGCGCGCGGACGTCGTCCGGGAGTCGCATGATCCGCTCGAGCATCACCGGCACCGCGATCATCGTCGTAACGCCGTACTCGTCGATCGCGGCCAGCGCGGCCTCGGCGTCGAAGCGGCGCGCGGTCACGACCGTCGAGCCGAGCAGCAGGCCCAGCCCGAGCCCGGCGAGCCCGAAGCCGTGGAACAACGGCGGCGCCACGAGGACCGCCTCGCGGGCCCGCATCGGCACGTGGTCCAGCAGCGTCGTCATCGGGCCTACCATCGCGGCGATCGACGGCTTGCGTGGGGCGCCCTTCGGCGTGCCGGTGGTGCCAGACGTCAGGAGCGTCACGCGGCCCTGATGACGCGATGCGGGCACAGGCGTCGACTGCCGCCACGACAGCGCGTCGAGCGTCACCGCAGCCTGGCCGTCGTCGTCCCAGGCGACGACGCCCGCTCCCGCGAACCCGGCCTCGTCGAACGTGGCCGCAAACTCACTGTCGAAGACCGCGGCGCCGGGGCGCTCGCGCTCGATCACCTGCGCGAGCTGCGGCCCCGGGAAGTCCGTGTTCAGGAGCAGCAGGTCGGCGCCCAGCCGCGAGCCGGCGAGGAATGCCTCGACGAAGCCGCGATGGTTGCGGCACATGATCGCCAGGCTGCGATCGAGCCCGACGCCGTAGTCGTCGCGCAGCGCGGCGGCGATCCGCGCGGCGCGGCGATCCAGTTCGGCGTAGGTGACGGTCCCGAGCTCGTCGGCGATCGCGACCTGGTCGGGGTGGCGCGCCGCGGCGGCCGCTGCGCCGGCCGCCGGCCCGATCCCGAGCTCGAGCGCCGCGCCGCCCATTCGGAGCAGGCGATCGGGGCGCACGGGCGCGATCACGCCCGAGCGCAGCAGCGCCCGTAGGGCGCGCGGCCAGACCCCGGCGGGCGCGCCGAGCAGATCGGGGCTCATGTCCGCGTTTCTTCAGTGCGGTCGGACGAGCGCCGGGCGCCGTTGTCCCGCGCCGCATCCGGCCGCTTGGCGCCCGGCCCGCCCGCCGCCGGCGTGTCCTCGCTCATCCGGTACACGAGCCCCGCGGCCATCTCCCACGGCCCGCGCGTGATGCTCGTGCCGACCTCGGCCGCGTGCGCCCACCACGGCGCGACCTCGCGCGGGCGCTTGACGAGCGCGCGCGCGATGACGTCCGCCCCCTCGGCGGGCGTCTGCCCCGGCAGGTAGCGGAAGATCGGCGTCGGCGCGCTCATCCGCGTGTGGATCAGGCCCATGTAGACGGACGTCGCCGCGATCCCCTGCCCGCGCAGCTCTGTCGCCGCGCTGCGGAAGAACACGTCGAACGCGCCCTTGGATGCCTGGTACGCGGCCCAGCGCGGCCCGGGTGGGATCCGCGCGCCGATCGTCGAGACGTTGATGATGTGGCCGTTGTGGCGCGCACGCATCGTCGGCAGCAGGCCGAGCAGGAGCCGCACGGGCCCGAGGTAGTTGATGTCGATCGTGCGCTCGAAGTCCTGCGGGCGGTCCAGGGACAAGTTGAGCGAGCGGCGGATCGACTTGCCTGCGTTGCTGATCACGACGTCGACGTAGCCGTGGACCTCCAGCAGCTGTGCGACGAGGTCGTCGATCGTGTCGGGGTCGGTGAGGTCGGCCGGAAAGACGTGCGCGCTGCCGCCGGCGCGGTTGATCTGCTCGGCGACCTCCTCCAGGCGCTCGGCAGTGCGCGCGACCAGGAGCACGGTCGCTCCGGCGCGGGCAAGCCGTCGTGCGGTCGCCTCGCCGAGCCCGTAGGACGCGCCTGTGACCAGCACGATCTTGCCTGCAACGGCCTCGCGCAGCTCGCGATCGCTCGCTCCGCCCGGAGGGTTCACGAGCCAGCCCGCGGTACGCGACGCGAGCCGCAGGGCCGTGTTGACGCCCGGGGTCATCGTTTCATCCTCTCAGGTGGCGTTTCCAATGGGGCACGGGTCAAACGTGGGTTCGTCGTGCGCGGTACGTTCGCCCCGTGACCCGCCCGGAACTCGGCGCGCTAATAGCGAAGATCGACCAGTTCATCGAGCGCGAGCTCGCTCCGCTGCAGGCCGAGCACCCGCAGTTCTTCGACCAGCGCAGGGAGTTCGCGCGCACCGATCTCGAACGCGGCGGCGCGCCGGTGCGCGAATGGGAGGAGCTGCTCGTCGAGATGATGCGACGCGCCGACGCGGCCGGCCTGTTCCGCCACGCGCTGCCCGCGGAGCTCGGCGGCGCCGACGGCACCAATCTGGAGATGGCGGTCATCCGCGAGCATCTCGCGAACAAGCCGCTGGGCCTGCACAGCGACCTCCAGTCCGAAAGCGCGTGCGTCGGGAATTTTCCGATCGTGCTCGTCCTGCACGCGCTCGGCTCGCCGGAGCAGCGCGAGCTGATCGAGCCGCTGATCCGGCTAGAGGTGGCGTGCGGCTTCGGGCTGACCGAGCCGAACCACGGCAGCGACGCGACGTGGCTCGAGACGCGCGCGGTCCGCGACGGCGGCGACTGGGTGATCAACGGCGCGAAGCGGTTCAACACCGGGATGCACGTCGCGGCCTACGACATCGTCTTCGCGCGCACGTCCGGCGAGCCCGGCGCGCCGCGCGGGATCACCGCGTTCCTGGTGCCCACGGACACCGCCGGCTTCGAGGTCCTGTTCCACCACTGGACGTTCAACATGCCCTCGGACCACTCCGAGGTGCGATTGACCGACGTGCGCGTGCCGGACTCCGCGATCATCGGCGCGGAGGGCGAGGGGCTCGCCGCGGCACTCATCTTCGTTCACGAGAACCGCATCCGCCAGGCGGCGTCGAGCCTCGGCGCGGCGCAGTTCTGCGTCGACCGCAGCGTCGCGTACGCGCGCGAGCGCGTCGTGTTCGGCAAGCCGCTCGCCGTCAACCAGGCGATCCAGTTCCCGCTCGTCGAGCTGCAAACCGACTGCGCGCTCCTGCGCGAGCTGATCAGGTCGACCGCGGCGCAGATGGACGAGCTCGGCGGCCACGCGGTCAGCGATTCGATCTCGATGTGCAACTACCGCGCGAACCGGCTCGCCTGCGAGGCGGCCGATCGCGCGATCCAGGTCCACGGCGGCATCGGCTACACGCGCGAGCAGCCGTTCGAGCACATCTACCGCCACCACCGCCGCTACCGGATCACCGAGGGGTCGGAGGAGATCCAGATGCGCAACATCGCGCGCAGCCTCTTCGGCTTCGGCGGGTGAAACGGGGTGAAACGGGGTCAGACTCGTTTCACCGGGTTCGTTTCATCTCCGCCGGCGCGACCGGGTGAAACGAATCTGACCCCGGTTCACGCCAGTACGCTGGGCTCGTGACCCGCCGCACGAAGATCGTCGCCACGATCGGGCCCGCCTCGCGTGACCGCGAGGTGCTGGTCCGCATGGTCGAGGCGGGAATGGACGTCGCGCGCCTGAATTTCAGCCACGGCACCGTCGAGGAGCACGCCGCGACGGCGGAGGCCGTGCGCGACGCCGCCGGCCGCGCCGGCCGGCCGGTCGCACTCCTCCAGGACCTGCCGGGGCCGAAGCTGCGGATCGGGCCGCTGCGCGAGGGGACCGTCGAGCTGACGGTCGGCGACCGCGTCGTGTTCGTCTGCGGCGACGGCGACACGCCAGGCGACGCGCATCGGATGGGGATCTCCTGGGCCGGCCTGGCGCAGGCGGTCGAGCCCGGCGAGGTGCTCTACCTGGCGGACGGTTCCGTGCGGCTTCGCACCGCGGCCGTCCGCGCGGGCGACGGCGAGGTCGAGGCAGAGGTAGAGGTCGGCGGCACGGTCGCCTCGCGCCAGGGCCTCAACATCCCGGGCCCCGCCGACGAGCTGCCCGCGCTGCCCGAGGAGGACCTCGCACACATCGAGGCGGGCCAGCGCATCGGCGTCGACCTGATCGCGCTGAGCTTCGTCCGCACCCCCGAGGACGTCACCTCGGTGCGCGAGTACACGCGCACGCCGCTGATCGCGAAGATCGAGAAGCCGCAGGCCGTGGACCGCGCCGAGGAGATCATCAAGGCCGCCGACTGCATCATGGTCGCGCGCGGGGATCTCGGCATCGAGCTGCCGATCGAGCAGGTGCCGATCGTGCAGAAACGGCTGCTCGCGCTCGCGGGCGCGTCGGCGCGGCCGGCGATCACCGCGACACAGATGCTGGACTCGATGGTCAGCTCCACCCGCCCGACGCGCGCCGAGGTCGCCGACGTCGCCAACGCGATCCTCGACGGCACCGACGCGGTGATGCTGTCGCAGGAGACCGCTGTCGGCGCGCATCCGGTCGGCGCCGTGGCGATGATGGCGTCGATCGCGACGACGACCGAGACGATCTGCCCCTACGAGCGCTGGAACGAGCAGCGCGTGGTGCGCGACGGGCGCGACCCCTCGTACACCGTTGCGCATGCTGCGGTCGAGTCGGCGCGCGACCTGAGCCTCGACGCGCTCGTCGTGCCGACGCTGTCCGGCCGCTCCGCGCGGCTCGTGTCGGCGCATCGCCCGACGGTGCCGATCTACGCGCTGTCGCCGGGCAAGGAGACCGTTCGCCGCTGCGGCCTGATGTGGGGCGTCACCGCCGGCTCCATGCGCCGCCACGAGGTGACTGAGGAGCTGATCGCGGACGCCGCGCGGCGCGTCGTCGAGCTGGGCTGGTGCAGGCCCGGCCAGCGCGTCGGGATCACCGCGGGCCTGCCGAGCGGCCGCCCGGGGACGACGAGCCTGTTCCAGGTGCAGGTGCTCAGCGAGCCGTCGGACCCACCGCCGCGCCGCCGCCGCCAATGACGTCGCGGCGCGCCAGCCAGAGGCCGGCGATCGCCATTCCTACGAGCACGCAGATCGCGATCACGGTCTCGGGCGAGCCGAAGTCGCCGAAGCTGCCGCCGAGTGCGGCGTAGGCGAACGCGCGCGGCGAGCAGCCGATCGCCGTCGCCGCGATGAACGACCGGAAGCGCACCGGCGACAGGCCCGCGGCGTAGTTGACCAGCGAGTACGGGATGCCGGGCGCGATGCGCGCGTAGAGGACGCTGAGGAACCCGCGCCGCCCGATCCACTCGCGCAGCGCGCGCAGGCGCTTGCCCTGCAGCGTCTCGACGGCGTCGTGGCCCACGGTTCTGGCGATCGCGAACGCGAGCCCTGCGCCGAGCGTCGCGGAGCAGATCGCGACCGGCGTGCCGAGTGCCGTGCCGAACAGCAGTCCCGCGGCACCGGCGAGCAGCGGGCCGGGGAACAGGCACACGGTCAGCAGCGCGGAGATCGGGATGAACAGGACCGGGCCGAGCGCGCCGCGATCGTCCATCCAGTCCCGCACGCGGTCGGCCGACAGCGAGCCGGACAGCGCGACGATCAGGAAGGCGCTGCCCAGCACGGCGGCGAGCAGCAGCAGCCGGCCGCGGGCGGCGCGCGGCGTCATGAGCGGGCGTAGAACGCGGCCTCTTGGCGGCCCAGCCCGGTCACGGGCTCGTCGCCGTAGAGCCACTCGCGCGCGATCCGGTGCCAGTTGTTCGTGGCGCGCAGCTGGCCCAGGACCGCGAGCGTCAGCATCTCGAGACGGCGGCCGAAGAGGTGGTCCGGCGGCAGCGTCTCGTGGCGCATGCGGCCCCACCACTTCGAGCGCGGGTCGCTCATCTGGATCATCACCTCGGTGGCGATCTCGGGCGCGAGCTCGATCTCCTGGTCGATCGTGTACCAGCCGGTCAAGTCGTAGAACTGCTCGAGCGTCGACTCCGGCTCGCGCAGGTAGAACTGCGGCTCGCCGATCCAGCCGCCGCGGTGCAGGTGATCGACCATCTCCTCGACGCGGCCCTCGACCCCGAACCGCTGCGTCGTCAGCTCGAACTCGGCGATCTCCGCCGGGATCCGCTTGAACAGGCCGAAGTCCAGGAACGCCATCCGGCCGTCCTCGAGCAGCAGGCAGTTGCCGGGGTGCGGGTCGCCGCTGAACTGGTGGTGGCGGTACATGCACCCGAAGTAGAAGCGGAAGATGATCTCGCCGATGCGGTCGCGCTCGTCGTCGGGGAGCTGCTTGAACTCCTCGAACTTCTGGCCGCTGACGTACTCGCTGACGATTACGCGCTCGTGGGACAAGGACGTGACCACGTCCGGGATCACGATGAACGGGTGGTCGCGGAAGATGCGCGCGAGCGTGCGCTGGTTCTGAGCCTCGAGCTCGTAGTCGAGCTCCTCCTCGACGCGCCCGCGGACCTCTCCCCCGAGCTCCTTCGGGTCGAGGCCGGGCGCGATCGACTTCATCAGCCGCAGGATCAGCCCCAGGTTCTGCATGTCGGCGCGTACGGCCGCCGCGACGCCGGGGTACTGCACCTTCACGGCGACGTGCCGGCCATCGGGCAGGTGCGCCTGGTAGACCTGGCCGATCGACGCGGCGGCGATCGGCACCGGGTCGAAGCTGCGGAAGACGTCCTCGAGGCGCTCGCCGTACTCCTGCTCGAGGACCTTCTTCATGTCCTTGAACGAGACCTTCGGCGCGGCGTCGCGCAGCTCGGCGAGCTTGGCCTGGAACTGCTCGCGGTACTCCTCGGGAACCAGGCCGACGTCGAGGAACGACATCACCTGGCCGAACTTCATCGCCGCGCCCTTCATCGTCCCCAGCGCGGCGACGATCTGCTCGGCGGTCTCGATCTGGCGCTTCTCGAGCGCCTTCTGGCCGGCGTCGTCAGAGCGGGCGACGTTCGCGGCGCGCGTGGCAGCCTGCTTTGCGCCCTGGGTCGCGGCGAGGCGGCCGACCGTGGCGGCCCGCCGCCATCTGTTGGTGGGAATCTCAGCCAAGTTGGACTTTGGAGCCGGGCACGATGTCGTCGCGCCCGTCCGGCCAGCGCACCCACGCCTTGTGGCCACCGTCGTAGTCGTCGCCCCACAGCACGAGCGTCGCCGGCTCGCCGAGCGCGGTGCACGGCTCGGCGCCCTCGGGCTCGAGCCCGCGCCAGACCCGAATGAACGCGTTGTTCTCCCACTCCTCGCCGACCGTCGTGGCGTCCGTATGGCCGGGCCGGATCACGGTCTCGGGTGGCAGGCCCATCAGCGTGTCCATGATCGAAGCCTTGAGGTCCTCGTAGGTCGTGCTGCCGGGCGCGCGCACCCCGCCGACCGAGTTCTTGAACAGCGTGTCGCCGGTGAAGACGTTGCCCTCGACGAGCAGGCTCAGCATCCCGGCCGTGTGCCCGGGCGTGTGCAGCGGCGTGACCTCGAAGCCGTTGATCTGCACGGGCGTGTCGGCCTTCAGCTCGCCGGTGATGTGGGCGCCGAGCGCGTCCGCCGTGGCGCGTAGCGCCGTGCCCTCACGCTCGTCGATCAGCACCTGCAGATCGGGCCAGCGCTCGCGCAGCTTCGGGAGCTCGCAGACGTGGTCCCAGTGGTGGTGGGTCAGCAGGACGTGCGTCGGCGTGACGCCCTGCCGCCGGGCCGCTTCGATCAGCGGTTCTACGGGGCCACCGGCGTCGACGAGGAACCCGCCGCCACCCTCCTCCCCTATGAGATAGGTGTTGGAGAGGAACTGATCGTGCATCGACCGCTCGAGGAACATGCGGGGTAGATTGACAGCCGATGCCCTCTCAGCTCATCCACACCTGCTACCGGATCGGCGACATCGACCGCTCGGTCGCCTTCTACGAGGCGCTCGGCTTCAGCGAGATCGGCCGGTTCCCGATCCGCGACGAGGCGATCAACGTGTTCATGGGCCTGCCGGACGACGGCGCGCGGCTGGAGCTGACGTACAACCACGGGGTCGACTCGTACGACCTCGGCACGGGCTACAACCACATCGCGATCACGGCCGAGGACCTCGACGGGACGCTGGCGAAGCTCAAGGAGCAGGGGATCGAGCCCGAGAAGCCGCCGTACAGCGTGCGGGAGGGCGGATCGCGCCTGTGCTTCGTCCGCGATCCGGACGGCTACAGAATTGAGATAATTGAAGCCGCCTGACGCTGCGTGGTCGCCCGCCCGCACTACCCCCGGTCACCACGGGCCGGGCGCATATCGCTGATCCACATAGGGAGCCGCTGCAGACCAGTAGGTCTCTGCAGCCCGCGCACTCCTCAAGGCCGTGATCCGTTGGCAAGCCGATTCGGCCCGTGGCACTCCGCGGTCACCGACCGCCCGGACTTGACGCGCGACTAGTCCGTGCGCGGCCGGCGGGCCCGACGTGAGGTGGCGGTCTTCTTCGGGGGTGCTGCGCTCTTGCGACGCCGATACGCACGCTGGGCCTGCGCGCGCGCACACTCAGACGTGCAGTACTTCACGCCGGTCGTGCGGTACTGACCCTCCTTGGCGCGACCGGACTGCCGCACGAAAAGGCGGCCGCAGGTTTCGTTCGCGCAGGTCTTGTACTCGGCCTTCTCGCAGGCGTGGTTGTAAAGCTCCAGCGCCATCACGTTGAGTAGGGAAACGTTGCCGTAGAACACCATGCTGGCGTAGGGCTCGCCCTCGTACGTTTCGACGGTGAGGAATTGAGGATGAAAGGGCGCCAGTAAGGGGATGGTCGCGGCACTGAACCAGTCGATGGCCTGGGTCAGGTCCGGTGCCACCGGCTGGTTGATTGGCCACTCCCACGTATCGGGCTCGACGTCGTTGGCCTGCCACCGGTACGCACGCAACAGGTCGCGCATCAGCCACGCGCCGGCGCGGAACTCGTCCATCGTCTCCTCGACCGGGGTCTCGGGCGGCGGCCGGTCGCCCAGCTCTGCGTCCGACACGGACTCGGCCAGCTCCTCCAGCACGGTCGGGATCGTGTACTCCGGGTCTTCCTGCGGGATGAGCAGTCCTTCGTCGGTGACGAACTCCTCGTCCTCGTAGCCGTCGTAGATGAGCTGCCCAAACAGGTGGCTGTAATCGCGAACCTCGACGCGGTCCGCGGTGGCTACGTCTTGCCTCCAGCGAATGCCGAGGATGCCCCACCGCCGAACGAAGGCGATGATCGCCTCGTCATCGTCGAGGTCGACGTTGGCCAGCTCGAGATAGCTCTCACCAAGGACGCCGCTCGCGGTGCTCGGAAGCTCGCCGGGAGCGGCCTCCCATATGCCGCCGTTAGGTCCGAATTGCCAGCGGGAGTGAGCCGTCCACAACACGATCTCCTGCACAGGAATGGTGGTCCCTGGAGATGGCGTGATACCAAATCGTGTGTTTGTGTATGAGGTCATGCGTAGTACGTTCTCGGGCATATCGTACATCACGACCAAAGGACAACCAATGGCCCGCAAACTCGATTCGTTCCCCGCCGCAACAGGTGCGAGGTATCCGTGGGACGACTATCTCGACGGCAACGTGTGGGAGCTCGTCCGCGGCGAGGACTTCACGTCGAAGACCGCGACCTTTCGAGCGAACGCTCAGATCCAGGCTAAGAAGCGTGGCGGCCGTGTGCGGAGCAAGGGTTCTGTTTCGAACGGCCGCGAGGCACTCGTAATCCAGTTCCAGAGGGCGTAGGCGACGGCGATGCGTAGGACGCAGATGAGTCGCGGCCCATGACGAGCGGCTTCGGCGAGGCTACGCGCGGCCGCGCTTGGCAGGACATTTCGGGCCGGTAAGGAGACCTTTTCGAGGCGCCGTGCGAGGAGGAATGCAGGGCCCCGCCGCGAGGGCGGGGCCCTTGACCGCTAGTCGTCGCCGTACGGCTAGTGGCGCAGGGAGTTGACCGTCACGCGCACGAAGTCGACCGTCTCGAACAGCTTCCGTGCGGCCGCACCTAGCTGTTGGTGGGTCGCGACGCGGGATTCGTACTCCGGCGAGTCGTTGTCACTCGCAACGCGGTGCACGATCAGTTCTTCGAGTCCGCCCTCGCGGCGGCGCCAGAAGATCCTGAAGTCAGGGGCGACCATGACCCGTGATGTTTCGGTTATCGGGCCCTCGACCTTTTCCCGCCAGCGACTGGCCATCTCCGTGTAGCCAGCGAGGTGCAAGTCATCGAGCGATCGGTACCAGACCCACTCGCCGGCCGAGTCAAGCCAGATCAGCGCGTCTTGCTCTGCGTTGTAGAAGGCGCACTCGTCGAGGGCCGCCACGAGGGCCTGCTCTACGAGGAGCACGCTCTCGACGATGTCGCCGTGTCCCGGTTCGGTCTGCTGGCACGCCTCGTCGTAGTAGGCGACGAGACCCTTCGCGATCGTTTCACGGTCGCGACCGTGAGATTTCGCCAGTTCCTGCGCAACTGCGATCGCAACCGCGCTGCGATGTTTCCAGCTAACGATGTTGCTCATGTGAGCCTTTCCCCGGCTTTGCCGGTGTTGTGTGGAACCCGACATACCGGCTATAAGCTTTCCTCTTATGGGTTGGCACCAGGGGCGGGTCTACCGGGAGCTTCGACGCGCACGGGGGTGGAGTCAGCAACGGCTCGCGGGCGAGCTTGGCGCGAGCCAACCACGGATCTGGCAGATCGAGGCGAGCCCGCGAGTGCCGCGTGAGCCGACCTCTGACAGCCCCCGATACGACGCAGTGGTTGACCGCGGTCTGCTCGACGACCTTCTTGCCGTTGGTGAACGCCAGCGCAGGGACCGGCTGGTTTACGCCGTCACTCCGGTGAAAGTCGACGGCCTCCGGGCAACCGATTGGCTCGAGGGGGCCGTCGTCGTCTTGTCTGACCGCGGCGTGGCGGATGCGATCGCGGATCTCGCGTCTATTCTCGGAGATGACGAGATGGGCGTGGTTCCGGTGTGGACGAGCGCGCTCCCCGCCGCAGCGATTGTGCGCGCGGACAGGGACGGGTCGACGGCGCGACGCGTTGTCGCAGCGGCTGCTCGCGCCCTTACTTCATCGGCGGAACGTCGCGCATCAGGTCGGCGGGCGCGACCCCCAGGCCCTTAGCGAGCCGCGCGATCACTCGCACGCCCGGGTCTCGAGTCGCTCGCTCGACCCGTCCGACGCTCGCGAGATCTACACCGCTCCGCGCGCTGAGTTGTTCCTGCGTCAGTCCGGCTTCGAGCCGGGCGCGTCGGAGGTTGGCGGCAAAGACCTCGAGTGGGTCCACCGCCGGAACCCTTCGCGACCGCGAGCGGACCGTCTAAGGCTTATAAGCCTCATTGCTCGATATTGTCGAGTTGCGGTCGGGCCTAGTCGGATGGCCCGGACGCTTGGAGGAGCACATGACACGCTTCAGGGCCTGGCAAATAGCGCTAGCCGTCGCGATTGGGCCGTTGGTGTTGGTCGGCTGCGGCGATTCGGAACCCGCGCCGCGCAACACCGAGACGAAGCGCGCGCCAACTGGAGTTGATTGGCAGCGGGAGACGCCGGAGAAGCGCAAAGCGCTCGCTAGAGAATGCAAGGCACAAGTGGCGTCCAAGGCGGGCTTCGCGTCGACTCAGTACCAGCGCGTTCAGGCTGTCGATACGAACGAGCTCCAGCAGGTTCTCGACGGGTTCTACGCAGTGTCAGCCAATGAACGTGTCGCCGTTCAGCGCGCCTGCGCCAGATTGATCGGCGACCTCTTCCCCGAAGTCAAGCTGTCTGTCGCCGGTGATCGCGACACGATCCGCACGACGAAATCAACACTCTCACTTCGCGGGTCGGTGTCGCCCGGAAACGCGATCGTTTACGTCGAGCGCAGCCGCGAGGCCGATGGCAGGGGCGAGGGCTGGTACTTCCGCAAGCGCGCGTCGGTGCGCGACGGGCGGTTCCGCGTGGTCCTAGATATCCGGCCCTACAGAAACGAGTTCCGCGTTACAGCCAAGAGCGAACCCCATACGCCGAGCTCACTCATGGTGGCAGTCGTACGGCCCCCAGGCGGCACGACCGCGCCGACCGCGCCGCAACCGACACCTTCGAAGCCGAGGCCCACACCCTCCCTCTCAGGCAAACGCTTCACAGGGAACGGCGCGAAGAACCTCGGGACACTGCGGATCACCGTGCCCTCGGTCCTACGATGGACCAACGACGGCGACATCTTCCAAATCTTCGACGACGATCTGGATCTGTTCGTCAACAGCACCGCGCACTCGGGAGACACCGCAGTGGAACCCGGGACCTATAGGAACGTGGAAGTGAACGCGCTCGGGAACTGGACGATCACGATCACGCCGCTTTAGACCATGCGGCGATATCAGACGTGGCAGATCGTTCTTGCTGGCGGGGTCGTACTTGCCCTGCTGACGTTTTTCGTCGGCCTATTCGTCGGCTGCGACGCGCCAGCGGGTTTCGATCCCTGTGATGACCGTGACCGATGGTGGCGCTTCAGCGCGGCCTTTTTCGTTGCGCTCGTAATCCCTTCGACGCTGATTGCGTTCATTGCCGGACGAACGCGTGGTCGCCTGAAATCCCGGCCGTGCCCGCGATGCGGCAATCGAGTTCCAGTCGGCGTGATGAGCTGCGAGGCTTGCGGCTTCGACTTCACGACCATCGGGAAGAGCTAGACCCGGTCAACCGGCGAGGCCAACCCACTTCGTTGGCTCTGGGGCGAACCGGGGCTAGCTGTGCCGTCCGTCACGGTCGCTCCGCGAAGGCCCAGATCATCCTGTCGCGGCTCGACTAGGCGACCGTGACGGTTGGCAGGTCCGCGGTCGTCAACGTGTTCTCGGGCGGCCTCGCGGGCTTCTGGGGCAGCGATTCCAGTGCTTCGCGAAGTGCGTGCGGATCGTCACCGTGGAGCGCGTCGTTGACGCGGTCGACGGCACGCTTAGCCTCGTCATGCGCCAGGAGGTCTGTGTGCTTGGCCGCGAACTCGTTGCGCAACCGACAGGCGCGGTTGAGCGCGCGCTCGGCCTCCTTCAAGGCGACGGCCGGACGCGGATCGACGACGCGCAACCCGGCGGCAGGTCGCTTCGGATCGAGCGGCACCAGGCGCAAACCACGATCGTCAATTGCCTTCAGCAACCGCGCGGTGATGTTGTACTCGTCCTCGGGGTGGTGCTTGCTGCGGCGAAACTGCAACCCGGCGTAGTAGTCGGCTGCTTCCTGCGCAACGTCGCGCGCGGTCTCCCACGCGTGATCGGCGGCGTATTTTGCGTTGCGCCACTTCAGGCTGAGCTTTTGGACCCGCGCATCTAGCGCCTCGAGCTTCGCACGGGCGTCGTCGGCGGTCATGCCGGTCCCCTGCGCCGGAGTTCCGCGACGAGATCGGCGAATGTCGCCGGCCGCTGCTTGCGCAGCGCGCGCGAACGCAGTCCGTTTGTCATCGAGTCCTGAACGCGGCGCTTCGCTTCGTCGACCGCCTCTGCCCACGGATTCGAGACGCGCTCTATCGCCATCTGCTCCCACACCGGCTTGCGCTGCGGTTCCTCCGGCCCGGAGGTCGGCGGCTGGTACTGCGGCTGTTGCGATCGCGCCGTGAGCGGACGAGCACGCCGGGCCTTTACGAGCGTCGCGCGCAGCTGGCCGGTGCGCGGCTCCCAGCGCAGCGCCAACCTACGTTCACCGGGCATACGCACCAGCCTTTGCTCGAACCAGCAGACGCGGCCACTGACGCCCAAGCGCCAGTCGAAGTCGATCATCGAGGTCGCCGTAGTCGCGGATGACACGCTCGACCTCGGGATCAGGATGCTGCCGGAGGTAGCGCAGCTTCGTGCAGACGCGACATGCGGGCGCCTGGTGCTCTTCGCCGTGGAACCAGGTCAGCGGTCGGCGCTGGCGACACGTTGCGCATCGGCGAGATCGGGTGTAGGGACCGCGGCCCATCGAGATCGAGATTACCTCCGAACGAACGGCCGCGAGACACCCGCTGCGGCGTGTTCACCGACCCGTGTGCCGGGACTACAACTAGTCCCAAATGAAGAACACCATCCCCCATCACACAGCGTTCCTCGGCTTCCGGATGCCTAACGAGCTCCGGCGCCAACTGGAGCAAATCGCCAACCAACGCGCGTGCCATCTCTCAGCGGTTGCAAGGGAAGCGCTCCGCGCCTACATCGAGCAGGAGGCTGGTCGATGAGCACGGGCGCAACCTCGACGCGGGCGAAACCGGCCGTAACGGAGCTGCTGGCCCAGCGACGCAAGACCACAGACCTCGGCAACGCTGAACGCCTCGCGGATCGCGCGAAGGCCCGGCTTCGCTGGGTCTACGCCTTGGGCTGGCTCGTCTGGGACGGCCGTCGTTGGAAGCCGGACAAGTCCAACAGCGTCCTTCGCGAAGCGATGGTCACGGCGCGCGGCATCTACGGCGAAGCCGCCGAGTTCAATCAGCTAGCCGCGACGACGAGCGACGACGCCGAGCGCCAGCGCATCAGCACGGTCGCCGACGAGGTCGCTCGATGGGCGCGTGCCAGCGAATCACGGCGGGCGATCGAGGCGATGGTCAAGCTGGCCGAGGCGCAGCCTCGGCTCGTCGTCAAGGACGGAGCCGAGGCACTCGACGCCGATCCCAACGTCCTCAACGTCAACAACGGCATCCTCGGCCTCGGGACGCTTGAGCTGGATGCGCACGATCCGAAGCGCTTGCTCACGAAGGTGACACGCGCCGCGTACGACCCCACGGCCGAGGCACCGTTCTGGCACGAGTTCCTCGAGCTAATCCTCCCGGACGAGGACGTGCGCGAGTGGGTCCAGATGGCGGCGGGCTACTCGCTACTCGGGACGTACAGCGAGTTCCTGTTCATCCCATGGGGCGGCGGCCAGAACGGCAAGTCAACGTTTCTCGGCGCCTTGCGTGACGTGCTCGGCGACTACGCGAGCGAGGCCAATGCCGAACTCCTGGTCGCCAAGCGCGAGTTCGGCGCAGCTGCCGAGTCGGCCCTCGCCGGACTTCGCGGCAAGCGGTTTGTCACGACGGTCGAAACCGAGCAGGGCAAGCGCATGGCCGAGGTCCTGGTCAAGCAGCTCACCGGCGAAGGCGAGATCACGGCCAAGTTCATGCGCCGGGACTACTTCACCTACACCAACCAGGCGGCGGTCTGGCTCGCGACGAACCACAAGCCGATCGTCCAGGGCATGGACCTCGCGATGTGGCGGCGGATCCGGCTGATCCCCTTCGACGTGACCATCCCGGAAGACCGCCGGCTCGAACCAGACGACGTTCGACGGCGGCTCCAGGCCGAGCGGGACGGGATCCTGCGCTGGCTCATTGAAGGCCTTCAGAAGTGCCGCGAACGCGGCGGCCTCAACCCGCCGCCGGAAGTCGTCACGTGCGCGACCGAGGCCTACAAGGCGCAGATGGACCCGCTCAAGGAATGGCTTGAGGACGAATGCGAGCTCGACACCGAGGCGTTTGTCCCGTCCAGCAGGTTGCGCCAGTCCTACGAAACGCACTGCCACCTCGCGGGACGGCAGCCGTTGGGCGCGAACAGATTAACCGAGGAGCTGTCGCGCTTGGGCTTCGCGGCCGACCGCGACTACGTCGACTCGGTGCGTGCGCGCGTACGTCGCGGGTTGCGTCTGCGCTCGGAGCTGTAACTGGACAGGGCTGGCCAGCCAATTCGAATGACGCTCCAAGGAACCGATTCGTGAACCGTCAATCGAAACGTCTGGCCGGTCTGTCCACGCTGGGTTTTCGCGGGGCAATCCGATGTGTGCAAACGAATTCTGCGAGCCGTTTCGGCGGCTCCGGAGTTGGCCGACATCACGAACAAACTCTTTAGCCGCCAGGAGGCAACGAGAGCGTCGGCGACCTGTTGCAATCGAGCGGCATGGACTGCACGAAGAAGGTCGTCGGCTACGTCCGGGTGTCGACGGCGAACCAGGCCTTGGGGGACGGACCAGCCGCGCAGGATGAGGCCATCCGCGCGTGGGTAGTCGAGCACGGCCACCAGGTCGTCGGCGTCTGTCGCGACGACGGCAAGTCCGGCACGCTGGAGGACACGGACCGGCCGGCGCTGCTCGACGCGCTGGCGCTGTTGGAAGCTGGCGACGCGGACGTCTTGGTTGTCCATCGGCTAGACCGATTGGCGCGCGCGCTTCACGTCCAGGAGGCCGTCCTTGCTAGGGCGTGGGCAGCGGGCGCATCCGTTTGGGAGGTCGTGGGCGACCGGGAGGTACTGAGGGACGATCCCGACGACCCGATGCGCACCTTCGTTAGGCAGGTGATGGGCGCGGCGGCGCAACTTGAGCGGGGAATGGTGGTCGCGCGGCTGCAGGGCGGGCGTCGGCGTTCGATGGCGCGCGGCGGCTACGTGGGCGGCTGGATCGGCTACGGCTACCGCCGCGACGGCCATCGACTCGTCCCGATCGACTTCGAGCAACGCGTCATCGCGCGGCTGATCGACCTGCGACAGGAAGGCGCGACGCTGCGCGAGATCGCGATGCAGCTGAACGCGGAGGGAATCGAGCCCAAGAACGGCGGCCCATGGTCCCCTTCAGGCGTGCGCTCGGTCCTGTATCGCGCGGACCGTCGAGCCCGGCTCGTGGGCTAGGGGCCATTTGCACACACAACTGCGGCGCGCGGTCGTCTCTGGGCGGGGCCGTGCACCGCGTTGAAACACGAGCACGACGTACTGCTTCAACCGCGGCGCGGAGGGAGATTACGAACAGCGGCGGCCCGTCAGCTCGGCAGACCGAGCCGCGACTCTTGTCCACGAGTGATGCGAGTCGAGTGGATTTTGTGTGTAGGCGTGTGCGTGCGACCAACCGCGTAGTCCACCGCGACAGATCGGGAATGATGGGGTCGTGATCCGGCTTTCGCCTGATCTCGCGGCGCTCGCGCCGACCTGTCGGATCATGCCGCGGAATCACGGGTGGCCGTCGCTCTACGTCAACTTGATGGGGGTCGTCGACCATCCCGTGCTGAGCGACCTCGGCAGGAAGCTCGACGCCGGACAGCCGGGCGAGGTGTGGGAGCTGGCACAACCGCTGATCGGCGCCAGTCAAGATGCAGCGCTGATCGCAGGCGTGGCGGCACTTCAGAGTGGAGCCGCCGCAGACGCGATCCGGACCTTCGAGTTGCTGCTCGGCCGGCCGTCGATCGCAGACCCGACCATCGGCGGCATGGTGGTCTTCGGTTTCTCCGACGAGGGCATGGTCGTCTTTGACGTGAACAGCCTGGCCGGTATCGCGCTGCTGATCTACGCGTACGCAAACGTCGGTCGGCACAACGACGCGGTCGAGCTGGCCGCAAGCGCCCACGGCACAGTCGGCGCCGAAGGCTTCCTCGTTCTTCAACTGCAGTTGCTCCGAGACGCCAAGCGCTGGGACGACCTGCTCGAGGCGGTTGAAACCGCGAATCCCAAAGACCATGGCCGCTTCGAGACGGCGCTGCTCAAGGGACAGGCTCTGGAAGAGACAGGGCGGCTCGCGGACGCCTACATCCACTACACCGACATGACGGCCATTGACGCCGACCTGCCGTGGCTTCACGAGGCGAAACGACGCGCGGCGCGGATAAGCGACCTTGCCGACTCGCTTGACGCTGAGGAGGACGTGGACCTAGATGCCGAGGAAGCCGCTGCTAGGTACGACCCGCTACGGCCAGTGTCACCCGCACATCCCGACGAAGGCGGTCCGCGGCCGACTGGAACTCCCCATGACGAGGCGCCAACCTCCATCGTCGTCGCCATCAGCCTGACGCTAGGGGGCTACATCGACGGCCACGTAGGCCTCACCCCAATCGAACTAGCCCATGCAGACCTGGCGCCGGCTACGTGGCTCGCGCTGCTGGATGAGCTTTCGCCCGCCGAGATCCTGGAACGTCTCGATGAAGCGATTGCGGCCGAGCCTCCGCTCATGGGCTTTCGCCGCCGACCAGATCAGGATGTAGTTGCCGCAAAGTCGTGGCAACGAGTGCTCGCAGCGCTGTTTGCTGCGGTAGCCGAATCGCCTGATGCACCAGAGCGACTGGCAGACGTGCTGTCAGCAGACGACACCCACGGATGGGTCGAACGGACCGGCTTCTGGATGGACGCCAACAGCGCCTCGGTCATCGGCGAGCTTCTGCTAATCACGCGTGGGGGCGCCGAGAGCGTGGTCCTTCCACTCGTGGCCAAGCTCCACGCTCGCGGGCAAATCACGGCGGCGCGCGCGTGGATCGACTGGGCGGCTTCCCAAGCTCCATCGGCGGCCTACCACTGTGCTCAGGTTGCGCTGGCGTTCGATGCCGGGGAAGACGAGGAGGTGCTCTCACTGACCGAGCGCGGCAGTACCGGCCACGCTGATGCCGACGCGGTCCTACAGACCTACCGGGCGCGGTCCTTCCAGCGACTCGGTCGCGGCCCTGCGGCACTCGCAGTACTCGACCAGGCGGTGAGGGGAGCGGCACGCGTAGATGACGATGGAGCGCTCCTCGCGTCAAGTCGCTACCTACGCGCGCGTGCGCGAATCGACGCCGGGCAGGTCGCCCAGGCTCTAGATGATCTCCACGCCGTAGAGGCGATCGACAGCGACTACATGGACGTCGGGGATCTGCTCGACACACTGGTGCCCCCGTCGGCATCGCGGCGAGCACACATTCCGCGCGATGTCCGTCATGTGGTCTGGCAGCGCGACGGCGGCGCCTGCGTTGACTGCGGCGCCACGTTCGATCTCCAGTACGACCACATCATCCCTGTGGCCATGGGCGGGTCATCGAACGTGGAGAACCTCCAGCTGCTCTGCGGCGCGTGCAACCGGAGGAAGTCGGCGACCCTGGGCTGACGGCGCAGAGCCGTCGCGGAGATCGGCCTCAAGATCGTCGAGTGCCGGGCCGATGGGAGACGCGTGGCTGAGGAGCTGACATTCGTGATCTACCGGTGCCGGCTTTGCGGCGAGTTCGCGCTGGAGTGGCCCGAGGAGGTCCTGCACCGTCAGCAGTGCAAGGGTGCCACGGACGAGTGGCAAATCGACCGGCTACTCGCAGACGCCCATCTGACGTGAGACGAGTCGCGGCGCGTCATCGGTCGTCGGCTGCGACCGCAAGCCACTGAGCTGAGTCCCGACGAATCGCCTTGGAGCGACTCTCTGCCGCGCGTGTGGTCGCTATTAGCAAGCCGTGAAGCGCGCCCAGCAACAGCCGTACCTCCTGCGGATGCGCCACGTGACAGGCGCCCCGTGGCGAGTCTCGCGTCACCAAACCTTCTGCAAAGAGCGGCGCCATGACGCGCGACACGGTTCCGGGGTTCACAGCAGAACCTTCAGCGTCGAGGGCACGCACGAGCTCCGCCTGGGCCATCGGACGCTCAAGGAGCAGAGCGAGGATCCGCGCTCGGAGCGGGTGCGTGAAGCAACGCAACAGGTCTTCCATCTGCCGTGCCTGTACTATTTTGCAATATCTGCATCAAACGATGATGCGTTTGTCGCTTCTATCCGCTCAAGATGGTAACGGACTTCCGCTCGGCGGTAGCCTCTGCGCTTTCCGGCGAGCAAGAAGGGACACGGGGGTATGCAGGAGCGTGGAGCGGTGACCTCGGGCCGTGGCAACGGGGCAGCGGACGGCAACGGGGCCGAGGCCAACGCAGCGCGCGCCGCGAAGCTGAAGAGCCTTTGGCGCGAGGGAGTGCACTTCCGGATGCCGTCCGTCGAGGCCGCGCTTCTCCTCCCGCCGGAGCCTGACCGCATAGATCCCGAAGTCGTTGTGGTCGAGAAGTTCCAGTCGCCGGAAGCCGCCGAGGATTCCTCAAACGACGACGACTGATCGCCCGGTTCACCGGGGCGCATGCGATCTACAGACCGACTCGTCACCGTGGGGCTTTCCGCCGCAAAGGCCTTGCGCTCGCAGGAAAGCTGGATCCATCGGCGGGTTGAGTCGCTGACGTTCCCTCTTCCGGAGCAACCCGTCTATCGGCGCCAGGTGAGCATCGATTTCACGATCCCTGAGGGACTGAAACCAGCCGCGGACCCGGTGGGAGGGCGTCCGGCGCGGTACTACGTGCCGCTCTCGTTGATCCGCAAATGGCCACCGCTACCGAGTCTCGACCTCAGAGGTTCGTCAGGGGAGCCGATCCCATTTCTCACCGCGGCGCAGAATCAGCTGCTCGATGCAGCGGCTCTCCTGTCGCTTGCGGTCGAAACGGTTACGCAACCGATTCCAAACGAGTCGATGACGGCGATCGCGCGGATCGCGCGCACTCGGGGCAACGTAGCGGCCGAGGCGGTAAAGGAAATCCTTCCGAGCCTTCAGGACGCTCCCCGGGGGACGCTCGACCAGTGGCACGAGGACCTCCGCGCCGACGAGATCTTCCGGGGCCTCGCCACAGCTATGGCCCGCAGCACCCTGCTTTGGTTTCGTGTAGACGGTCAGGTCGAAGACCGCGCGGTGGTCAAGTTCGCCTATGACATCCCGTATCGGAACGAGCTTGAAATCACCGACCGAGCGACCTTTGGGTTGCGCCCGTTTACGTTCGCGTTCGACACGCCACACGCGGGAAGTTCCGGGTCTTACCACCTAAACCTCACGGCACCCGCTCCGCTGGAGATCGCTGGCTCCGTCATGGTGTTATATGAGCCCCAGCCCGAGAATCCGGCCCCAGACGAGATCTCTCAGCTTGTTCGCCATGAGGTTTCGTCATCCGAAGATCCGCCTCCGGGGCTCGACGTCGAACTGTTCGCCGGTGTCTCCGCGCGCCAAGCCAAGTTCTACGTCTCCGGCAAGCGCCCCGACCTGACGGGTCGCGTTCACGTGTACATCCTCGTCGCTCAGCAGGGCCTGCTCCGCGGCGCACTGGGCGCCGCCGTGGGAACGGCGATAGTCCTCGTGCTTGTGACTGCGTTGCAGTCCGCAGCTGCTAAGAAGACGGGTGAGGTCGTCGGACTTCTCCTCATCGCTCCGGCGATCCTCGGGTATCTGCTCGTGCGGCCCTCCGAGCACGTGCTTGCTGGTGGCCTGCTAGCCGGCGTGCGGCGGCTCGTGATCTCGATTGGGATTTGGCCGGTTGCAGCGGCGACCGTCTTCGCGCTAAGCGCCGGCAAGATGACGACTGTCGCCTGCATCGCGCTTATCGCGTGCTGCGTCGCAGAGGTCGTCACGGCGGCTCTTTTGGGCAAGGCGCTTTACTGCGGTGACCAGTGGCGTCGAGACCTCGCGGCACCACCGGGAAATCGCCTGTCGGAGTGACTTCTACCGACGGGCCTGCATTAGCTGTGGCCGTCGTGGCCCCGCCAGGCGATCGTGACCCGCTCTGAGATCGGCTGCCACCGACGACGTGCCGGATCTGCCTTCGCAAGCGTGACGGACGCGACGAACCGCCGGAGGTGGCGCCGATCAGCCTCGGCGTCCTCGCCCCAGAACTCGTAGGCGAATGGCTTGCCACCGATGAGCACCACGGGCGTGCCGTCGGTTAGACCCGGGTCGTCCAGCTCCCACAGTTCGCGCTTCGCCTTGTCGAGGGCGTCCTTGCGCGCAGCGAGACCCTTGGTGAATTCCGCGGCAGCTAGCCCCAGCTGGATATCTGGATCCATCACCCACAGATCCAACGCCTCCTGACGGAGTCTCACTTTCTCCTGCGCCGCCAGCCATTGCTGCTCCGCCGACTCGACTCCGTCGGCGATTTCGTCGGCCGACGCAGCAAGCGCCTGGGCGACGTGCTCATCTACTTTCGCGACGGAAGCTGCAGCGGGCGCTTCACAATCGCCGCTCGCAAATCGCGTGGCGCAGACGTACTGCGCGACTCGCTGCCCCTTGCGCGTCGACCCCATGACGCGCAGTTTGTGGCCGCAGGACGCACACGTGATCAGACCCCCGAGCCGCGCCTGCTCCGCGAGCGTTCCCTTTCGCGGCACGTAGGTCTGGTTGCGGGCCTGCACACGCTCCCAGACCTCGGGCGTCACCAGCGCCTTGTGCGCCCCGACCTTAACCGCGCTGTGTGGGCCGCGGGCCTCGCCGAGGTAGACACGATTGCGCAGCAAACCGGTGACCGCGCTTTGGGCCACATTGCGACCGAGGCGATCCCTGAGCAGATCGCCCACCTCCTTGTGCGACGCACCTGCTGCCCGCGCCTTGAACGCCGCCGTCACCGCTTTGGCAGTCTGCGGGTCGCGGACAAGGCGCGCGTCACGGATCAGCTTGCGCTTAGCGTCGTACGTCGGCTTAGCCTGATCCGCGCGCTTGTATCCAAGTGGCGCCCTGGCGGCGACGTGCTTGCCCTCATCCACGGCACGCCCCGTCGCCTGGCGCCACCCCTCGCGCACACCTTCGAGGTGCCAGTCGGCCAGCCCCGCCAGCATCCCGAGCATGATCGACCCCATCGGCGCGGCAGAGTCGTAGCCATCCTGAACGGATACAAGCCGCGCGCCCGCATCCTTCAAGCGCTTCACGGCAACGACCGTCTCGGCCAGGTCTCGACCGAAGCGATCCAGTCGAAGGACGACCACGCCCGCGGATGCGCCGTCTTCGGCACGCTGGATCAGCTGCTCGAGACCCCGCTCCGCAACCGGCCGTGCGCCGGAAACGTCCTCTTCCTTGACGACCTTGCCGACGTTGACTCCATGCTGTTTAGCCCACGCTTGAATGGCGTCGAGCTGGATCGTTGGCGAGCGGTATTCCTCCCCCGCTCGACTGCCGACGCGCGACACGCGAAGATACGCATCCATGACCTGTGCGGGCACCTCAGAATTCTATCAGGACCCCTTTGTTCTGGATCTAGACGGCTACCGCATCGAGCTGATCGAGAGCAGCTGACCGGCCGCGGCGTGAGCGTGCACGCCGAGTCCTTCCGCCGCGGCCTGCGCCTCGGCGCCCCGTTCGCGGTCGCCGGCAGCCTCATGTCGCTGTCGTTCGGCGTCATCGCCGTCGAGGCGGGCATGCCGGCCGTCGCTGCGATCGTGATGTCGGCGATCGTCTTCGCGGGCTCGGCGCAGTTCGCGGCAGTCGCGATCACCAGCGCGGGCGGCGGCATCGGCGCGGCGCTATCGGCCGCCGCGCTGATGAACTCGCGGTTCCTGCCGATGGGGATCGCGATCGCGCCGTCGCTGCCCGGCGGCCCGGTGTTGCGCGCGTTGCAGGGGCACACCGTGGTCGACTCGTCCTGGGTCCAGGGCATGCAGCCCGACGGGCGCTTCGACCGCTTCCTCGTATTCGGGTCGAGCGCCATTCAGTGGGTCACGTGGGTCGGCGGTAGCGCGGTCGGGGCGCTCGCGGGCGGCTCGCTGGACGCGCGCGAGTGGGGCCTGGACGCCGTCTTCCCGGCGTTCTTCCTGGCGTTGCTCGTGCCGGAGCTGCGCGATCGCCACGCGGCCGGGGTCGCGCTTGCCGCCGCCGCGATCGCGCTTGTGCTCGTGCCGGTCGCGCCCGCCGGCGCGCCGGTCCTCGCCGCAAGCCTCGCCGCGCTGTGGGGGCTGCGGCGATGAGCGCCGCGACAGCTTGGACCCTCGTGGCGGGGTGCGCGGCGGTGACGTTCGCGATCAAGGCGGCGGGCCCGATCGCGCTCGGCGGCCGTGAGCTGCCCGAGTGGTTTGGGCGCGTGGTCGCGATGCTGGCCCCGGCGCTGCTCACGGCGCTCGTCGTGACGAACGCGCTGGCCGACGGTGACCGTATCGTCGTCGGCGCGGACACCGCCGGGGTCGCGACGGGCGGCCTTGTCTTTGCTCGCTTCGGCTCGATCGTCGCGTGCGTCGTCGTCGCAGCGGCGGTCACCGGCGGCCTGCGCGCGATTTGATCAAGGAGGCGCCGCGCGTCAGTACTGCACGCAGTCGAACCAGTCCGGATAGCTGAAAATCTCGACCCTCGTAAGCAAGAACCGGATCTCCGCATAGCCGTTCATGCATTCTGGACGACTCCCTGCCGGATACGTGTAGGCGCCGGCGTACAGAACCTCGCTCGAGCCGATCGCCAGCCGTACGATCTCGCCGCGCTCGCCCGGCCGGCAGAGTCGCAAGCTCCCGTCGGACGCGATGATGTGCAAGCCACAGATCGCCGCGTCGGCGCTCTGGAGGCCTTCGATGATCATCTGGCCCTCGCCGCCCTGGTAGGCCGAGCAATCGCCGTTCACGCACAGGTGCCAATAGGCGGGCGGCGGACCTGCACTTGCGGCTGGCGCGAGGGCAAGCGATGCCGCCAGTACTCCCAGCACACTAGAAATCAGTTTCATGTCGCGATATTAGGCGTCTGGCTGCGGCTCAGGCGCCACTAGGCTGAATCCGTGGCCGAACGCCGCCTCGCGGTCTGCGACCTGGGATCCAACTCGTTCCGTCTCGTCGTCTTCACCGCGGCCGAGGGCTGGTGGAAGCGCACGGACGAGATCTACGAGCCGGTCCGCATCGGCGCGGGGCTCGCCGAGACCGGCAAGCTCGGCAAGAAGGGCATCCGGCGCGCGCTCGCGACGACCGAGGTCTTCGCCCACTTCTGCGAGGCCTCCGGCATCACGGAGATCGACGCCGTCGCCACGAGCGCGATCCGCGACGCCGCGAACGCCGACGAGTTCCTCGCGGAGGTCCCGCTCCCCGTGCGCGTGTTGTCCCGCGAGGAGGAAGCGCGCTACGGCTATCTCGCCGCGGTGAACTCCACGACGCTCGCCGACGGCGCCGTGCTCGACCTCGGCGGCGGCTCGCTGCAGCTGGTCAACGTCGTCGGCCGCCACGCGCGCGAGAGCGAGTCCTGGCCGCTGGGCGCGGTGCGGATGACCGAGCGCTTCGGGCTCGGCGGCGAGGTCGCGCCGAAGAAGCAGCTGCAGGCGCTGCGCGAGCACGTCGGCGCCGAGATGGAGGGCGCGGCGTGGCTGGCGAAGGCCGACCGCCTGGTCGGCATCGGCGGCACGGTCCGCAACCTCGCCGCGGCGATCCAGCGCGTCGAGGGCGTGCCCGAGTTCGGCGTGCAGGGCTTCGTCATCGAGCGCGGCGCCCTCGACGACCTCGTGGACGAGCTCGCGGCGCTGCCGGCGGCGCAGCGCGGCCAGGTCGACGGCATCAAGCCGTCGCGCGCGGACCTGATCCTCGCGGGCGCCGTCGTCATCCAGACCGTGCTCGAGGCCGGGGCCTTCGACGCGATCGAGGTCACCGAGGCGGGGCTGCGCGAGGGCGTGTTCTTCGAGAGCCACCTCGAGGGCGACCCGCCGCTGCTGGAGGACGTCCGGCGCGCGACCGTCGTCAACCTCGCGCGTCAGTACCCAGTCGAGCCGCCGGCTCACGTCGGTCACGTCGCGTCCCTGGCGCTCGGGCTGTTCGACGAGCTCGCGGCGGCGGGGCTCCACGACGGCGACCAGGTCGAGCGCGAGCTGCTGTGGGCCGCGGCCCAGCTGCACGACGTCGGCATGGCCGTCGACTACGACGACCATCACAAGCATTCGCGCTATCTGATCTTCAACGCGGGACTGCCGGGATTCACGCAGCGCGAGGTGGCGCTGATCGGCCAGGCCGTGCGCTACCACCGCAAGGGAACGCCTTCGCTCGGGCCGTTCGGCGCGCTGGCGCGCAAGGACGACGCGGACCGGATCACGCGGATGGCGACGCTCTTGCGGCTCGCCGAAGGCCTGGAGCGGTCACGCGACCAGAGCGTGCACGCCGCGCACGTCGCGGTCGATGACGGGTGCGTGCGCCTCGACCTCGACGCCGAAGGCGACGCGAGCGTCCCGCGCTGGGCGGCCGGGCGCGAGGTCGACCTTTTCCGCCGCGCCTACGGACGCGATCTCGAGATCGCCTGAGCCGCCGCTCGCTACTCGAACCGCTGCCCAAGCTCGCGCTCGGCGGCGACGGCCTCGACGATCTCGGCGTCCTCGGCTGCGGTCTCGAGGTCCTCGTCGTGCTGGCCGTCGCACAGCACGCGGAAGTTGCCGGTGACGCCGCCGTCGGCCTGGATCGTGATGCCGGGCAGCACCTCCTCGCCCTCATCGAACCCCAGGCGCTCCAGGTCGAAGTGCGCGAGCCCGATCCCCCACGCCGTGTGCGTCGGGTTCTCGCGGTCGTGCACGTTGATCGCGATCTGGAATGCCTGCAGGTTCTTGGCGATCTTGGACGCGTCGGTCACCGCGCCGCGATGGTAGCGGCGCGCGCATAGCGGGTCGCGCGTCAGGCGCGGCGCTGCGCCCGGTGCGCGAGCGCGAGCTCGTAGCACTGCACCATCAGGTCGCGCAGCCGCTCGGTCGAGAACTCCGTGCGCACGCGCTCGCGCGCAGCGGCCACGAGCTCCCCGGCCCCGCCGTCGGCGACGTCGAGGATCGCGCCGGCCATCGCGTCTGCGTCGCACGGCGGCACGAGCCGTCCGTTCTCGCCGTCGGCGATCTGCTCGCCGACGGCCCCGACGTCCGTCGCGACGACCGGCACGCCCGCGGCCATCGCCTCGAAGATCGTCGTCGGCATGCCCTCAGAGTTCGGGACGGACGGCATGCACAGCACGTCGAGGCCGCCGATCAGCTCGGCGACGCGCGCGCCCGGGTCGACGATCCCGAACGAGCCGTCGGACTCGGAGAGGCCGGCGCGGGACGCCTCGTTGCGCACCGCCTGGTCGTACTCCTCGTGTCCGGGCGACGCCGCCCCAAGGATGCGCACGACCAGCTCCGGCTGCCGCCGTCGCGCCAGGCCGACGGCGCGCACGAGCCAGTCGTGGCCCTTCTGCGGGTTGCGGTTCCCGATCGCGCCGACGCAGACCGCGCCGTCCGGGACGCCGAGCTCGCTGCGCGCGGCGTACTCGCGGTCGCGCGCGGCCGCGAAGCGCTCGAAGTCCACCGGCGGGAAGACCGTCACGCAGCGCTCGCCGAGCCCGGTGGCGCCCGGGTAGGACTCGGCGAGGGCGCGGCCGACCGTGGACATCGAGTCCGTCAGGCGCAGGACGAGCCGGCTCGTCACGCGGCGCAGGCCTGGCGGGGTGCGGGTGTCCAAGAGCTGCCAGTGGACCGCGCGGCCCTCGCGATGTCCCGCGATGCCGGCCTGAGGGTTGAGATCGCCGTGGTTCTGGACGACGTCGGCGTCGTGGCGGCGCACCAGCTCCCGCAGGCGGCGGATGTCTCCGCGTGTGTAACGGGCGAGCTGGATGTGCGGGCGCGGGTCCTTCGTGGCGCGGGCGCGCCGCATCGGCGTCTGCTCGACCTCGACGCCGCCCTCGCGCAGGCGGTCGGCGACGTTGCCCGGCTCGTCCGGAACCACGGCGACGACCTCCCAGCCCGCCTCCTTCAGCGGGCCGTGCAGGCGCAGCACCTGGTTGGCTGCCCCGCCGAACGTCGGGGCCGGGATGACAGAGAGGAGGCGGCGGCTCACCGGGCGGCGATCGTAGCGGCGAGGTGCTCGACGGTGCGGGCGTCCACGCCGTGCCTGGCGGCGGCGCGCAGCACCGCGCCGGCGATCGCGTCGAGCTCGCTCTCGCCTCCGGAAGCCAGATCCGCGCGCAGCGACGACGACGCGTCGTCCGGCAGCAGCGCGAGCTCGCGCACAACCCGCTCGGGGTCGATCGCCGCGCCCTCCGCGACGGCGACAGCCGCCACCTCGCGCGCGGCCCGCTCCGCCTCGTCGCGCACGGCGCCCAGCGGAGCGTCATGCGCGGCGGTCGCGAGCGCCAGCCCCGCGAGCCGCGAGAGCTTGCCCCACAGCACGTCGGCGTCGGTCCCGCCGCGCTCGACGTCGACGCCCGCCCGCTCGAGCGCGGTCTCGAGCGGCGGGTGGCCCGGCTGGGCGAACGTCACGCTCACGAACGGCGCCCTGTGCACCACGTGCGCGAAGCCCTCGCGATGCGCCTGCACGCGGATCACAGCGGCCACGACGCGATCGCTGAAGCGTTCGCGCAGCGGCGCGAGGTGCTCGACGCCGTTGAGCAGCGGGACGACCGTCGCGGGCTCCGCCGCGACGCGCTCGAGCGCATCTTCCAGTTGCGGCGCCTTGACCGCGACCACCAGCACGTCGACCGGCTCGCGCAGGCGGTCGACCGCGCGCACCCACGTGTGGAACGACCCGAAGCGAGGGCTGTCCACCTGGAGGCCGAGGCGCGCGATCGCAGCTGCGCTCTCCTCGCGAGTCACGAGTTCCACCTCGGTGCCGCTGCGCGCGAGCGCACCCGCGAGCAGGCCGCCAACGCCGCCGGCGCCGAGGATCGCGATCACGGGTCGATCAGCACGCCGGGGTTCAGCAGCCCGCGCGGGTCGACCGCCGCCTTCGCGCCGCGCAGCGCGGCGGCGAACGGCTCGGGTCGCTGGCGGTCGTACCAGGGCCGGTGATCGCGGCCGACGGCATGGTGGTGCGTGATCGTCCCACCCGCGGCGATGACCGCGTCCGACGCCGCCGTCTTGAACTCGTGCCACTGTGCGATCTCGTCGCCGCGGCGCGCGGGCGCGACGAGCGTGAAGTAGGGCGCCGGGCCGTCCTGGTAGGCGTGCGTGAAGCGGCACGTGACGCGGCACGGCTCGCCGAGCGCCGCGCGCGTCGCGCCGATGACCTGCTCGTGGAAGGCCTCGAACCGGTCCCAGGTGATCGCGGTCTCGAACGTGTCGCTGAGGATGCCGGCCTGCATCAGCACGTCGCGCATGTAGGGCATACGCAAGAACGCGTCGCGCCACGATGTCACGGAGGGGTCTGACCCCGTAGTGACACGCTGCTCGTACGTTCCGCCGTGCTCGCGGCAGATCGCCAGGCCGCGCGCCATCAGGTCGTCGACCTCGTGGTCCGTGGATTCGAAGCCGAGCACGAGGAGTGCGTGCGAGCCGTCGCCGGCGCCCGTCAGCTCGGCCTCGGACTCGTCGATCAGCCGGCAGTTGCTCGGATGCAGGCGCGACTGCACGAGCGCTCGGACCGCATCGGCGCCGGCCATGAACGTCGGGAAGCGCACCGCCTGCGAGGCGCGGTGCTGCGGTTTGGGCTGCACGCGCACCCAGGCCTCGGTGATCACGCCGAGGATCCCCTCGGAGCCGATCAGCATGCGGTCCGGCGACGGGCCGGCGCCGCTGCCCGGCAGTCGCCGCGACTCCCAGGCGCCGGTCGGCGTGATCGCGCGCACCGACTCGACGAGATCGTCGACGTGCGTCCACAGCGTCGCGAAGTGGCCGCCCGCGCGCGTTGCGATCCAGCCGCCGACTGTCGAGAGCTCGAACGACTGCGGGAAGAAGCGCATCGTCATGCCCTGCGCGCCGAGCTGCTCCTCCAAGCGCGGGCCCGCCGCGCCCGGCTGCACGCGCGCGGCACGCGACACGGCGTCGACCTCGAGCACCTCGTCGAGCTGACCCAGGTCGAGCGAGATCACCCCGTTGTAGTTGCCGGGTACGCGCGGCTCGACGCCGCCGACGACGCTCGTTCCGCCGCCGTACGGGATCACCGCGCAGTTCGCGCCCGCGGCCCATTCGAGCACGTCCTCGACGTCGCGCTCGGAGCGCGCGAAAGCGACCGCGTCGGGCGCGTGCCCGACGTCGCCGCGGAACGCCCGGATCGTGTCCAGGTACGAGCGGCCGAGCGCGTGGCGCAGGCGGTCACCGTGATCGCTCGAATACGGCGTCTCGAGCCGCGGCGCGGGCAGCGCGACGTCCTCGGCGCGCACCGGCTGCTCCACGTCGTCGCTGCCGAACCCGAGGTGCGCGACGATCCCCGCCGCGGCGGCGGCGTCCGGCGCCTGGTAGGCGTCCTCGAATCCCCATCCCCACCACTTCGCCCGCCGCGGCATGGCGCCGCACCCTATCCGGCCGGCGCTGGCTTGCTTTGTCATGGAAGCGCGCGTCTCGCGGCACGAATCGCCGGTGGCAGCGAACGAATTGGCACCGAGGGAGGGAGAGCCCGCCGCCGCGCGGCCCAAAACGTCTGTTTCATGGGGCTATAGCCCCGTACGACAGACGTTTCTCGCCGCGGGCGCCCCGATCTGCTCCCCCTTAGTGCCTAATCGTTCGCTGCCAACGGCGATTCGCAACACCACTGCGCCGCTTCCATGACCCAAGCACGCGAGCGCCGGCGCAATGCGGTTCCGCCGAACCGCAAACGCCGCCCACCTACCCCGCCGCCGCCTCGCTTCCGAGGATCGCCGTCGACTGCGTGCTGAGCACGCCGCCGTTGCCGTGCGCGACGACGACGTCGTGGTTGCCCTCGCGCACCTGGCGCACCGCCTCGACCAGGAGCGACAGGCCGTACATCCCGGGGTGGCCGTAGCTGAGCCCGCCGCCGTTCGTGTTCACGGCGAGCGCACCGCCGGGCCCGATGCACTCGTGCTCGACGAATGGGCCGCCCTCGCCCTTGCCGCAGAACCCAAGGTCCTCGAGGAAGAGGATCGGCGTGATCGTGAATGCGTCGTAGAGCTGTGCGCACTTCACGTCCGCGGGACGGATGCCGGCCTGTCCGAACGCGCGTGCGCCCGACTCCACGGCGGCTGTCGAGACGAGCGACGGCATGTGCGTGATGTGGCGGTGCGTCATCGCCTCGGCGACGCCGAGGACGCAGACCGGCTTCTGACGCAGGTCGCCTGCGCGCTCGAGCGACGTCACGATAAGCGCGCCGCCGCCGTCCGTGACCAGGCAGCAGTCGCGGACGCCGAGGGGATCGCACACGCGCGGAGCGGCGAGGACCTCGTCGACGGTCAGCGGGCCGCGGTCGTGCATCCACGCGTCCGGCCGGCGCAGCGCCCATTCGCGCGCGGCCACCGCGACGTGCGCGAGCTGCTCCGGGGTCGTGCCGAACTCGTGCATGTGACGGGAGGCCGCGAGCGCGTAGGCCTGCACGGGGTTGCGCGGCCTGTACGGCGCCTCCCACGGGTCGACCTCCTGCACCGACGCGCTTCCGCGGCCGACGGTGCGCTGGGTCGAGCCGTAGCCGATCAGCGCAACTTCACAATCGCCGTGCTCGATCGCGGCGCGCGCGTGGTTGAGATGCGCGACGGGCGAGCCGCCGCCGATCTGCGTGGAGTCGAAGTACTGCGGGCGGATGCCGAGCTCGTCGGCGAGGTTGATCGCCGCCCACGGCAGCTGTGTCGACGCGGCGAACACGCCGTCGACGTCCGCCGGCTGCAACCCCGCGTCGGCCAGCGCGGCGCGCGCGGCGACGGCCATCACGTCGGCGGCCGACATGCCGGGCAGCGCCTCGCCCATGTGCGCTTCCGCGGCGCCCGCGATGGCGATCACGCGGCCGCCTCGAACACCGGCACTTCGCCGTCCCAGGCGAGCTGGACCCGCATCCCGATCCGGACCTCGCCGGGCGCGACGCCGACGACCCGGCTCATCATCCGAAAGCCCTCGTCGAGGTCGACGAGGCAGACGTTGTAGGGCTCCTCGTCGCGGGAGCGCACGACCGTGGTCGCATAGACCTCGCCTGCGCCTGCGCTGACGCGCCACTCATAGGGCCCGGTGCGCGGCCGCCACAGCGGCCGCCCGTCCGCATCGACCTGATACGCCAGCTCGCCGCGCTGCGCGTGCTCCGCGAACACATCTGCCGGCGAGCGCTTCACGGCGCGGGACTCTATTCGGGGCTAGCCGATGCGGATGTGCTCGCAGCGGCGCAGGCGGTCGCGACGGTCGGCCACGACGATGTCGTCCCCGGGCCCGCAGTCGACGAGATCGGGGACGCCGTCGCGCGCCAGGATCCGGTCACCGCCCGAGTCACCCGCGAGGTCGTCGCGCCCGGGCCCACCGACCACGAGGTCGGCTCCCGACCCACCCTTGATGACGTCACGCCACGCGACGCGCACGCGCCGCTTCGAGCCCGGGCAGTGATCGCCGTAGAGCCTGTCGTTGCCCGCCTCGCCGCGCACGTCGTCCTGTCCGGACTCCCCGCAGAGAAGGTCGTTGCCGCGGCGCCCGCGCAGCACGTCATCGCCCGCCCGCGCGCGGAAGATGTCCGCCTTCGGTGTGCCGACGAACACGTCGGCGCGGATGCTGCCGAACGGTGTCGGTGTCGGCGCGGCGGCCGGTGTGGGCGTCGGGGCGACGCCGATGTCCTCGGGAGGCGTGGGCTGCGGGGTCGGCTGCGGCTCGGGCGACGGCGTCGGCTGCGGATCCGGCCCGCCCGTGCCGTTGAACGTCGCGCTGACCGTGCGGTCTTCGCTCATCACGACTTCGCACTCGGTCTGCGTGCCCTGACACGCGCCGCCCCACCCCGCGAATGTCTGGTCCGCGTTCGGTGTGGCGGTGAGCACGACGGTCTGGCCCTGGCCGGACGGCGCCGCCGCGTATTCCTCGGAGCAATCGGTGCCGCAGTCGATCCCGGGCGGTTGGCTCGTCACCGTCCCGGTGCCGGTTCCCGCCTTCGTCACCGTCAGGGTCGGACCGGCCTGCTGCGCCAGCACCTGTGCACCCAGGGCGCCGATGATCAGCACCGCAGCGGCGGCAAGCCCGGCGACCACGATTCGGCGACGCGATCCCACGGGCACGACTGTACCTGCGTACCGTGCCGACGACGATGCGCCGGTTCAGCATTGGTCCGCTCGTCGCCGTCGCGCTCGCGACGCGCCTGATCGACCTCGGCAACCGGCCGATGCACCACGACGAGGCGCAGGAGGCGTGGATCGCGTGGCGCCTGGTCGATGCCGGCGACTTCGAGTACGACCCCGTCTGGCACGGGCCGCTCGCGTACCTGCTGGACGCGATCGCCTTCCTCGTGCTCGGCGTCTCGGACTCGAGCGCGCGTGTCATGGCCGGCTTGGCCGGCGCCGCCCTGGTGGCGACGCCGTGGCTGCTGCGCGCGCGGCTGGGCAACGTCGGCGCGCTCGCCTGCTCGCTGCTGCTGTTGCTGAGCCCGTCGCTGCTCTATTACTCGCGCTTCTCGCGCAACGACATGCTCGTCGCGCTGCTGACGGTCGCGCTCGTCGTCGTGGTGGACCGCTTCTGCCGCGCGCCGCGCCGCCATCACCCGGCGCTGTTCGGCGTGTTGCTCGCGGCGCTGTTCGCCACGAAGGAGTCGGCAGTGATCGTGGTCGGCCTCGGGCTCGCGCTGCTGGCCGCGGCACTGGTCGTCGATCGCGAAGCCGTCGCCGCGCGGCTGCGCGCCGTCGACCGTCGCGCCTACCTCTACGGCGCGGCTGCGTTCGCGGCTGTGTTCGCGCTCCTGTTCACGACGTTCGGCACCGACCCCGGCGGTCTCTGGCGCGGCATCTACGACGGGCCGCGCTACTGGCTCGAGCAGCACGACAAGGGCGTCGGCGAGAAGCCGTGGACCTACGCCCAGCTGCTCGTGCTTTCGGAGGGCCCGATTGTCTTAATCGCGCTCGCGGGCGCCCTGATGGCATGGCGCCGGCGATCGGCGTTCGGGCTGGCGTGCGCGTTCTCCGCCGCCGCGCTGACCGGCGCGTACACGTTCGCCGGCGAGCGCTTCCCGTGGTTGATCACCCAGCCGCTGATCCCGCTGACGCTGCTCGCCGGTCTCACCGTCCAGTGGCTCTGGGAGCAGCGCCGCCGCGCGGCGCTCGCCGTCGCGGCCGTGGCCGTCGCGGCGATGGGCGCAGGGGCTCTCGACCTCGCGTTCAACCGCCCCGAGGACCCGCGCGACATCGTCGTCTCAGTGCAGACCACGCGCGAGGCCGAGGAGGTCCGCGACGAGGTCATCGCACTCATGGAGCGCGGCGCGAGGGTCGACGTCGACGCGACGTTCGGCGGCGCCTGGCCGTGGGGCTGGTGGCTGCGCGACCGCGGCGCGGGCTTCCCCGACATGACCGCGACCGCGTACCGGCCGGCGGCCGACGTCCTGATCGTGAGCCGCAGCGCGCGCGAGCGCCTGCGCCCGCTGCTGCGCGGGTGGCGCGAGCGGGCGTTCGTTATGCGCGCGTTCTGGCGCCGCGACCGCCCGCCGCGCAGCCCTGACGAGGCTTGGGACTACCTCGTCGACCGCCGCCCGTGGTCGTCCATGAGCGGCTTCCCGCAGTGGCTGTACGTCCGCCCCGGCGGCGTACCCTGAGAGGCGATGGGCACGGCGCCGCCACGTCCCGCGCTGCTCGCGCGCGGCCCCTGGTCGGAAAACCAGGTCGAGGCCGTGTGGCACGAGCACGAGTTCGAGGCCGCCGGTCACAAAGTCGACGCGGCCGATGCCGCGATCGAGGCGCTGCGCGACCGCGGCTCGCCGAGCCACGACGGCGTCGCGGCGCGGCTCGTGGACTTCACGGATCACGACGACGGGCGCCTGACGATCGAGCTACAGCCCGTGCGCTGGGCGCTGCGCCTGGTCGAGGGCGACGCGTCGCACTCGGTCGCGGCGCTGTGCGTCACCCGCGACGGCGACGGGCGCTGGCTCGCCGGCCGCCGCGCGCCCTGGCTCGCGTCGTGGGCCGGGCGCTGGGCGCTCGGCGCGGGCGGAGCGGTCGACGTCAACGAGAACCCGTTCAACACGCTGCGCCGCGAACTGCACGAGGAGTGGTCGGTCGCGCCCGAGCGCCTGCAGGGCGAGGCGCTCGTCCGCCTCCCGCACGACATGATCATGTTCGTCGGCCAGGCGTGGCTGCCGGCCGGCGCCGAGGTGACTCCCGACGACGAGCACGACAGCTTCGCGTGGTGGCCCGCCGACGTCGACGCCTGGCCTGACGAGGCGGACGAGCCACTGCGGCGGATGGCCAAGCTGCTCGCCGCCGGATG
The DNA here is from genome assembly GCA_963832195.1 of uncultured Conexibacteraceae bacterium. Taxonomy (GTDB): domain Bacteria; phylum Actinomycetota; class Thermoleophilia; order Solirubrobacterales; family Solirubrobacteraceae; genus Baekduia. The sequence goes on along the minus strand of CAWHTH010000001.1, from coordinate 82,438 downwards.
ACGCTCCCGTTCCGGACGCTCAAGCGTCTGTCGTTCACGCACTCGGCGATCTACGCCGCGCTGCTGACGGTCTGGCTGGTTCCCGGGCTCCACGACCTCGAGTTCGTGTTCGGCCTCAGCCACGGCCTCGGCTGGATCGCGATGTGCGTCCTGATGATCGCGGCGCTACGCGCACGCGAGGTTTCGCTGCGACTGGCGGTCGCGGTCGCCGTCATCGGCGGAATCGGCCCGTTCGTGGGCTCGTACGAGTTCCTGCGCGAGGAACGGCGCCGCGACGGTAGAGTCCTAAGTGCAAGCTGATGGCCACGGACACGACGGTTCAGGTGGTGGCTCCCAGTGCCGGGGAGTCGGTCACGGAGGGGGAGATCCTCGAATGGCACGCCCAAGAGGGCGAGTACATCGAGGCCGACGCCACGATCGTCGAGATCTCCACGGACAAAGTGGACGTGGAGGTGCCCGCGCCGGCTTCCGGCACCGTGGTGAAGATCCACGCCCAGGCGGGCGAGACCGTGACCGTCGGCCAGCTCCTGGCCGAGATCCAGCCCGAGAACGGCGCCGGCCCGGCCACGCCCGACGCGCCCGCTGTCACTGAGGGGACAGACCCCCCAGTGACAAGTGGCGCGGAGGGGACAGACCCCTCAGTCTCAGCCGACACGATCGACATCGTCACCCCTGCCGGCGGTGAGAGCGTCACCGAGGGCACGATCCTCGAGTGGGCCGTGAAGGTAGGCGACACCGTCGAGGACGGCCAGACCGTCGTCGAGGTCTCGACCGACAAGGTCGACATGGAGCTGCCCGCCCCGGCCGCCGGCGTGATCACCGAGATCCTCGCGGAGGAGGGCGCGACCGTCACGGTCGGCCAGGTCATCGCCCGCATGAGTGTCACTCAGGGGCCTGGCCCCTCAGTGACATCCGGGAACGGCGACGGCGTCGCCACCGCCACACCGCCGGCTGCCGCGCCCGACGGCGCGAAGATCTCCCCCGTCGCTGCCCGCGTCGCGGCCGCCGAGGGCGTCGACTTGACCCGAGTGACGGGTAGCGGCCCGGGCGGGCGCATCACGAAGGAAGACGTCCTGGCCGCCGGCGACGGCGCGGGCGCCGCCACCGGCGAGCGCACGCTGATGAAGGGCGGCGCCGCGATGCTCGCCCGCTACATGGACGAGTCGCGCTCGATCCCGACCGCGACCTCGTTCCGCACGCTCACGGTCACGGCGATGGACGCGCGCCGCAAGCAGCTCAAGGACGCCGGCCAGAAAGTCTCGTTCACGCACCTGATCGCGTACGCGATCGCGCTCGCGGCGCAGCAGGACATGCCGGTGATGGCACACCACTTCGACGAAGCCGACGGCAAGCCGCATCGCGTCGACGACGGCCAGATCAACCTCGGCATCGCGGTCGACGTCGAGAAGAAGGACGGCAGCCGGACGCTGATGGTCCCGGTCATCCGCGACGCCGGCCGGCTCGCGTTCGCCGACTTCAAGGCCGCGTTCGACGCGCTGATCGACAAGGCGCGCACGAACACGCTCACGGCCGACGACCTCGTCGACGCGAACATCTCGCTCACGAACCCCGGCGGCATCGGGACGATCGCCAGTGTCCCGCGGCTGATGGTCGGCCAGGGCACGATCATCGCGACTGGCGCCATCGGCTACCCGGTCGGGCTCAACAACATCGGCGACATGATCGGCGCCGAGAAGGTCATGACGATGACCTCGACCTACGACCACCGCATCATCCAGGGCGCGGAGTCGGGTCGGTTCCTGAAGACGATCGAGGAGTACCTGCAGGGCGAGCGCGGCTTCTACGAGGGCGTCTTTGCATCGCTCGGCGCGCAGCTGGGCCCGCCGCCGTCGCCGCCGGCTCCCGCCGCTGCCGCGGCCGCCGCGCGCGACGCGGCTCCCGCCGCCGCCGGCGTCGTCGACGAGGACCTGCTGCAGGCGGTACAGGCCGCGACGTCGCTGCTCAAGGCGCACCGGACGCACGGCCATCTCGCCGCGCGCCTGGACCCGCTCGGGACCGAGCCGGAGGGCGACCCGGCGCTCGACCCGGACACGGTCGGGCTGACGCCGGATTTGATGGCCAAGATCCCGGCCAAGGTCCTGCGCATGCACGTGCCGGGGGCGACCCTGGCCGACGCGCTGCCGCACCTGCGCGAGACCTACTGCGGCACGATCGCCTACGAGATCGAGCACATCGCGAGCCACCGCCAGCGCGTGTGGCTGCGCGAGAAGATCGAGTCCGGCGACTTCCGCAAGCCGCTGACGACAGACGAGCAGAAGGCGCTGCTCAAGCGCCTCGTCGAGGTCGACGCGTTCGAGCGCTTCATGCACAAGGCCTACCTCGGCCAGAAGCAGTTCTCGATCGAGGGCCTCGACATGACGGTGCCGATGCTCGACGAGATGATCCAGCTCGCCGCGGCCCACGGCGCCCGCGAGGTCGTGATCGGCATGGCGCACCGCGGCCGCCTCAACGTGCTCGCGCACAACCTCGGCCGGCCCTACGAGACGATCTTCGCGGAGTTCGAGGGCGCCTCGACGCTCGAGGCCGTCACGACGATCCCGCAGGGCGGCACCGGCGACGTCAAGTACCACCACGGCGCGCAGGGCTCCTACCAGCTGCCCAACGGCGAGGCGGTGCTCGTCAACCTCGAGTCGAACCCGTCGCACCTCGAGTACGTGCACCCGGTGGCCGTCGGCGCGGCGCGCGCCGCGCAGACGACGCGCCAGGGCCCGCACGCGCATCGCGACACCGATGCGGCGGTGCCGATCGTGCTGCACGGCGACGCCGCGTTCCCCGGCCAGGGCGTCGTGGCGGAGACGCTGAACCTGCAGGCGCTCGACGGCTACAAAGTCGGCGGCACGCTGCACCTGGTGCAGAACAACCAGGTCGGCTTCACGACCGACCCCGAGGACGCGCGCTCGACGCGCTGGGCGTCGGACCTCGCGAAGGGCTACGACACGCCGATCATCCACGTCAACGCCGACGACGTGGGCGCCTGCATCCACGCCGTCCGGCTCGCGTTCGCGTTCCGCCAGGAGTTCGGCCACGACGTCGTCCTCGACCTGATCGGCTACCGCCGCTTCGGTCACAACGAGGCCGACGAGCCCGCGTACACGCAGCCCGAGATGTACGCGACGATCAAGGGCAAGAAGCGCGTCACCGAGCTGTTCGCCGAGAAGATGGTCGAGAACAGCGTCATCAGCCAGCAGGAGGTCGAAGAGCAGCGCCAGGAGATCTGGGACCACCTGACGAACATCCACCAGGAGCTCAAGGCGCAGATCAAGGCCGCCGAGGAGGCCGGTGCCCCGACGCAGCAGACCGGCGAGTACCAGCTCGACCGCTCGCCCTCGCCGGACGTCAAGACCGCCGTCTCGCAGCAGCGGCTGACCAGCCTCAACGAGGAGCTGCTCACGGTGCCGGAGGGCTTCACGGTCCATCCGAAGCTCGTCAAGCAGCTCGAGCGCCGGCGCGAGGCGGTCGGCTCGGAGGGCGGGATCGACTGGGCGCATGCCGAGCAGCTCGCGTTCGCCACGCTGCTGACGGAGGGCATCCCGATCCGCCTGACCGGCCAGGACGTCGAGCGCGGCACCTTCTCGCAACGCCACCTCGTGCTGCACGACGCCAAGACCGGGCAGACCGTGTGCCCGATCCAGTCGCTGCCCGGCGCGCTCGCGCCGTTCGAGCTGCACAACTCCCCTCTGAGTGAAATTGCCTGCCTCGGCTTCGAGTACGGCTACTCGCAGGAGGGCCCGGAGACGCTCGTGCTCTGGGAGGCCCAGTTCGGTGACTTCGCCAACAGCGCCCAGGTGGTCATCGACCAGTTCATCGTCAGCGGCCTTGCGAAGTGGGGCCAGACCTCACGCCTGACGCTGCTGCTGCCGCACGGCTACGAGGGCTCGGGCCCGGAGCATTCGTCGGCGCGGCTCGAGCGCTTCCTGATGCTCGCCGCGGAGGGCAACATCCGCGTCGCCAACCTGACGACGCCCGCGCAGTACTTCCACCTGCTGCGCCGTCAGGCCAGGATCGTCAAGCAGCGCCCGCTGATCGTCGTCACACCGAAGTCGCTGCTGCGCTTGCCGCAGGCCACGAACCGCATCGAGCACTTGTCCGACACGCAGTTCTTCCCTGTGCTCGGCGAGCCGCGCGTGCCCGTCGAGAAGGTCACGCGCCTGGTCCTGTGCACCGGCAAGATCTACTACGACCTCAAGGCGCACCCGACGCGCGAGGGCAACGACGACGTCGCGATCGGGCGCGTCGAGCTGCTCTACCCGTTCCCCGAGAGCCAGATCCTCGAGCTGGTCGAGACCTACCCGAACCTCAAGGAGGTCGTGTGGGTCCAGGAGGAGCCGCGCAACATGGGCGCGCGCGCACACATGTCGCCGCGGCTCATGCAGTGCCTGCCGGACCACCTCGCGTTCGGCTACATCGGCCGGCCGGAGCGCGCCTCCGCTGGCGAGGGCTATCCGGCGGCGCACACCGGCGAGCAGAACCGCATCCTGCGCACCGCGCTCGACCTCTCGGTTCCCGTCTCGCTGTATCCGGCGAAGACGCCCGGCGAGCGCTAGCCGGCCGGGAGCCCGGCAGCCGCGAACGCCGCGGCGCGGTCAGGGTGAACCGTCACTCGGACGATCAACCCGTCCTCGAGCTCGTAGACGTCCGCGCGGTGCAGCTCCGTCGTGAGGCCGCTGCCCTTGCCCTCGCCGCGCCAGATCGTGACGCACACCACGGAGTTCCCCGCGTCGACGCATTCCACAACCTCCGCCCGGAAGTTGTCGAATGCCGCGTCCCATTGCGCCGCGAGGGCGCGCAGGCCGTCGATGCCGACCGTGAGCTCCGGCACGTCCGGGGCGTGGTCGAGGTCGCGCCACTCCACGTCCTCGGCCCAGTAGTCCCAGACCTGCTCCCGATCGCCGCTGTTGTACAGCGCGATGGCTCCCTTTACGCGCTCGATGTTCTCGTGCGACACCGAGCGCAGTATGGAGGAGCCGGATCACGCCGCGAGCAGCTCGCGCTCGCGCGCGGAGTCGACGAGGTCGGCCACGATCGCGGCCAGCTCGTCGCGCGTCTCGTCGCCGATGCCCTCGTGGGCGAGCGCTACCGGCAGCTCGCGGTCGAGCACGCGGGCGCCGATCGCCGCCGCCACCTTGCGCGCCTCGGCCTGCGCCCACACGGCGCCGAACATGCCGGTCGAGGCGCCGATCACGGCGACGGGCTTGTTGCGCAGCGCCGAACCCCCGGCCGGGCGCGACGCCCAGTCCAGCGCGTTCTTGAGCACGCCCGGGATCGAGCTGTTGTACTCGGGCGTGGCGATCAGCACCGCGTCCGCGCCGGCGATTGCCGCGCGCAGGCGCTCGACCGCGACGGCCGGGGTGTCCTCGTCGTCGGCGTCGAACGGCGGCAGCTCCTTGAGCCCCTCGTACAGCTCGAGCTGCACCCCGGGCGGCAGCTCATCGGCCGCCGCCCGGAGCAGGGTGGTGTTGTGCGAGTCCCGCCGCAGCGAGCCCGAGATCCCCAGGATCTTCATGACTGTGGCTACGCGGACGGGACAAGCTCGAGATGGATCCCGAGCGTCACGTCGTTGTCCAGCGCGAAGCCGCCCTTCGGCAGCGGCGCGTTCCAGTTCAGGCCGAAGGCGCGGCGGTCCACAACCGCGTCGAGCTCCAGGCCGATGCGATCGCGGCCGGTGACGTCGGCCTCGATGTGCTGCCAGCGGCCGCGGCCGACGACAGGCTCGGTGTGGCCCTTGATCGTGATGTCGCCCTCGATGACGGCGCTGCCGTCGTCCTCGAGCTCCAACGACTTCGAGCTGAAGACGATCTCGGGCGTGCGCTCGGTGTCGAAGAAGTCCGGCGAGAGCAGATGGCCCTTGAGCTGGTCGTCGGCGATGTCGACGGAGTCGGCGCGGACGCTGCCCTCGAGCCTCGCACCGCCGTCGCCGCTCGTGAGCGCAGCGTCGTAGTCGGTGAAGCGCCCGCGGAACGTCGATACGACCATGTGGCGGACGGCGAAGCCGATCGACGAGTGGGTCTTGTCGGCGTGCCAGGTGCCTGCAGGGATGGGGGTGATGGTTGCGGCCATGTCAGGTGTCCTCTTCCTGGATGGGAGATTGTTGCGTGTGCAATCATCCTAACACCCAATCATTGCTTATACAACTATAAGTGCCGCTGGACCTCCTGCGCGCTGGGCGCGATGTCCGGCGGCAAGCGCGCAAGCAGGTCGCGCCAGCCGGGATGCATCTCGATTGCCGCGCGCACACGGGCGAGCGCCGTGTCCATGTCCCCCGCCTGGGCGGCCGCGAGCCCCGCCCAGAAGAGGAGCTCGTGGTTGTCCGGGGCGAGCTCGGCCGCCCGCCGGTAGCAGTCGCCTGCCTCCTCGTGGCGGCCCTCGCCGACGAGGTCGTCGCCCTGGATGGCCAGCTCATAGGCGTCGTGGAGCGTGAGCAGGCGCTCGAGCTCCCGCAGCGGCTCGGGATGGTCCTCGACGCGCAGCTCGACCTCGCGCTGCCAGGGCTCCCCCTCGGCGCCGACGACGAGCAGCGCCGCGCTCTGGCGGCCACGCACGTCGCCGCCGGCGTCCTCGGCGGCGTCGAGCGCGGCCAGCAGGCGGCGGGCGAGCGGGCCCGTCGCGGCCTCGAAGGCTCCGGCGAGCGCGGCGGGGACCGCGTCCGTGGCCATCATGTTGGCCTGTGCGCTGAAGTGCTCGCCGGTGCGGTCACCGGCGAACGGGATGCAGGCGGCGCCGGTGTGGACGGCGGGCGCCCCCGCCGGGGCGATCACCGCGACCTGGCGGTAGGACGCCTGCGGATCGTCGGCCAATAGATCGAGCAGCGCAGCCGACGGGTCCTCGCCGAGCGCGAGCGCGTCGAGCAGGCGCGGGCCGTACGCGGGCTCCGCGATCGACTGCGTCGCGACGACGCCGACTCCCGGGCGCCCCCACGACACGATCGACCCGACGGAGAACCAGTGCGACTGGACCGCGACGCCGAGCTGGCCCGTCGCGGGGTCGCGTGCGACGATCGAGTAGGTGCCGCGCCGGACCACGCAGCCAAGCTACCGCGCCGTGCTCGACCGCGTGCGGGCGATCCCCGAGGGCTTCGTGCGCACGTACGGCGACGTGTCCCCGGGCGCGCCGCGCTTCGCGGGCACCGTGCTGTTCGCGTGCGGCGACGAGGTGCCGTGGTGGCGGGTGGTGCGCGCGGACGGGACGCTCGCGAAGGGCGACCGCCAGCGCGCGCTGCTCGACGCCGAGGGCGTGCCGTTCCGCGGCGCGAGGGTCCTGCTGCGCGAGGCTAGGCTCCCGCCCGATGTGGATCCAGCGCGAGATTGAGCTGGCCCCCCGCCCGCGCGGGTTTCACCTGATCACGCGCGAAGTGGTGGACGCGGTGCCGGAGTTGCGCGACGTGCGCGCCGGGCTGGCCCACTTGTTCATCCGCCATACGTCGGCCTCGCTGACGCTGAACGAGAACGCGTCGCCGGACGTGCGCCGCGACTTCGAGACGTGGGTCAACGACGCGGTGCCGGAGCGATTTCGCTGGACGCACACGCTGGAGGGCAGCGACGACATGCCCGCACACATCAAGGCCTCGCTCTTTGGCCCGAGCCTGACGCTGCCGATCAGCGAAGGCCGCCTGGCGCTCGGCACGTGGCAGGGCATTTACCTGAACGAGCACCGCGACCACGGCGGGTCCCGCTCGCTGCTCGTCACGATCTGGGGCGAGTGAGCGCCCAGACGTCGAGGCCCGCCTGGGCGACGAGGCTGATCGGGACCAGGACCAGGATCACCGTGCCGATGCCGTTGGCGGGGTCCGTCGTGAGCCAGATCGCGACGGCGAGCGCGGCGATGACGTCGGCAGTGGCCGCCGTGGCCACTGCCCGGCGCGATCGCGTGGTGGCGAGCGCCACCGCCGCCAGCGCGAGCACGGCCGCTGCGAGCGGGCCAAGCCCGGGCGGGTCCGGGCGCGGCAGGTCGAGCCAGTCGTAGAGCGCCGCCCACGGTGCGAGTGCCAGCACGACCGCGGTCATCACGTACGCCGCGGCGTCGTTGACGGCCGCGACGAGCAGCGGCGACGGCTGCTCGCTCAGCGGCCCTTCCACACCGGGTCGCGGCGGTCCGCGAACGCGACCGCGCCCTCCTTCGCGTCCTCGCTGCCGAACACCGGGCCGCTGATCTCGCCCTGCTTGGGCCAGAACTCGTCGTCGGTCCAGTCGAACTGGGCCTTGAGGATCTTCTTAGTCGCCATCAGCGCGAGCGGGCCGCCGGCAGCGATCTCTTGGGCGAACGCGAGCGCAGTGTCGAGCGCCGCGCCCGGCTCGGCGAGCCGGTTGACGAGACCGAGCTCCGCCCCGCGCTCGGCGCTGATCGGCTCGCCCGTGAGCGCCAGCTCCATCGCGATGCCGTAGGGGACACGACGCGGCAGCTGGCGCAGCGCGCCGCCCGCGGCGACCAACGAGCGCTTGACTTCGGGGATGCCGAGCTTGGCGCCTTTCGCGGCGACGATCAGATCGCAGGCGAGCGCGATCTCGAGGCCGCCGGCGACGGCGAAGCCTTCGATCGCGGCGATGAGCGGCTTGTCCGCGGAGCGCTGCGTGATGCCCGCAAAGCCGCGGTCGCCGACCCACGGCGACCCCTCGCCGGAGGCGAACGCCTTGAGGTCCATGCCCGCGCAGAAGCCCTTGCCCGCGCCGGTCAGGACGCCGACGCTGAGGGCATCGTCGTCATCGAGCTCGTCGAGCGCGGCGCCGACTCCCTCCGCGAGCGCCTGGTTGACGGCGTTGCGCGCGTCCGGGCGGTTGAGCGTGATGACGAGGACGTTGTCGCGGCGCTCGGTGAGGACCGCGGGCTCGGTGGCGACTGGCTGCTCGGTCATGGCGCGGCAGACTACGCGGATGCCCGAGAACTCGTCCGATGTCCTGCTCAGCGAGCGCGTCGCGCCGCAGATCCACCTGCTGACACTCAACCGGCCGGAGCGGCTCAACGCCATGACCTCCGAGCTCTGCGATGCGCTCCACCGCGAGCTCGATTCGCTGGCCGCGGACCGCTCCTGCCGCGCGATCGTGTTGACCGGCGCCGGGCGCGGGTTCTGCGCGGGCCTCGACCTCGGCGGCTACGGGGAGAGTCCCGGCGCCGACGGCACCGACCCTTCGCGCGACCGCCTCGAGAACCAGATGCACATGTCGCGGCTGATCCTGCGCCTGCGCTCGACGCCGCAGCCGGTGATCGCGGCGGTCAACGGCCCGGCGGCCGGCTTCGGGTTTGCGCTGACACTGGGGAGCGACATCCGCTTCGCCGCGCGGTCGGCGGTCTTCCGCGCGATCTTCATCAACATCGGCGTGTCGAACTGCGACATGGGCGTGAGCTGGCTGCTGCCGCGGCTGATCGGCGCCTCGCGGTCACACGAGCTCATGCTCACCGGGCGGCGCGTCGAGGCCGAGGAGGCCGAGCGCATCGGGCTCGTCGCGGACGTCGTCGTCGACGGCGCCGTCGTGGACCGTGCGCTCGAGGCCGCCGAGCAGGTCGCGGCCTGGGCGCCCTGGGGCATCCGTTTGACGAAGCAGGGCATGTGGACCGCGCTCGAAATCCCCAGCGAGCTGGCGGCCGTCGAGTACGAGGACCGCCAGCAGATCATGGCCACCACGGGCATCGCGCCGCCGGAGGCGGTGCAGGCGTTCCTCGAGAAGCGCGCAGCCGAGTTCGTGGACTGACGTGAAACAAACCCGGTGAAACGAGTCTGACCCCGTTTCACCCGCTAGGCCGCGAAGAGCGTCAAGTCCGGCGCGCGGTCGCCGCGCAGCACCGCGAGGTCGACCTCGACCCAGTCCAGCCCGCGCGACTCGGCGAGCACGCGCGCCTGCGGCTTGACCGTCTGCGCCGCGAGCACGCCGCGGCACTCCGCCATCGCCGGGTCGAGACGAATGCGCTCGAGGTAGCGCGTGAGCTGCTCGACCGCATCAATCGTGCCGATGCGCTTGATCTCGACGGCGATCCAGCCGTCCTCGGGATCCCGGCACATCAGATCGACGGGGCCGATGTCGGTCGGCCACTCGCGCCGCACGAGCCGAAAGCCCTCGCCGCACCACTCGGGCGCGTCGGCCAGAAGCTCCTGCAGGTGACGCTCGACGCCGTCCTTCTCGAGCTCGGCGGCCTCGCCCATGTCGTGCGTGACGTCCGACAGGACCTCGTCGATCCGGATCTCGAGCCGGTCCTCGGACGCGCCCGCGCGCTTGCGCACGACGATCAGCCCGTCGTCCTCCTCGATCACCGTCGGCGGCGTCATCCAGTTCTGCGGCTTGAATCCGCCGGTGTCGGCGTGCACGAGCACCGACCCGTCGGACTTCAGCATCAGCAGCCGCAGCGCCATCGGCAGCACGGCCGTCAGCCGGCCCGAGTAATGGACCTCGCAGCGGGCGACAATTAGACGCACGGTTCGGGACCGTACGAACCCGCCCGGATGGCTACCTGCCGAGGGCTCCGAGCGCCTGCTCGGGGTCCCGGAATGCCCGTACGTAGAGGACCTTCCCCTCGCGGAACTTGAAAACCCATCCCATCGGCACGTCCGTCTCGACGCCGCTGGCCTTGCCTCGATAGTGCAGCCGCCCCACCGCTAGTACGAGATCTCCTACATCGAGGACTCGGTCCAGGGTTGGTTCGAGCAGTTCAAACGTCTCATCGAGATCGCTCAGGTACTGGCGGACGCCGTCGTGCCCGTGGTAGGCGCCTCCCTCGGAAATCACGGAGATCGACGTATGCCATTCGACGGCCGGATCGGTCACCCCGAGTAATAGTTCGAGGTCGCGCCGGCCGACCGCGACGGCAGTCTGATGAACGACGTCTGCGTTCTCTTGCGACATGCGCCGCTCAGTATCGCGTGAGGGCGTGGATACTGGCCTCGTGTCCGACGCCAACCTCGAGCTCATTCGGCGGCTGTACGCAGCGGTCGATGCGACGAGGCGCATCCCGCGGGAGATGGTCACGGCGGACTACGAGCTCGACGCCTCGGAGATCTCGGCCGAGCACCCGGATCCCCTCGTGGGCGTCGACGCAGCGGAGAGCGCTGTGGCCGCCTACTGGGAGACGTTCGACGACTTCCACATCGAACTCGAGGAGGTGCTGCACGCGGATTCGGACACCGTGGTGACCGTGATCCGGGATCACGGCCGCATCCGCGGCAGTGACGCGCGTGTATCGAACCGCTACATCCACGTCTTCTGGTTCCGCGACGGCAAGGTCGCCCGTCAGGCACTCCATCGCGACCGCGACCGCGCGCTGCGCGCGGCTGCGAAGGACAGCGCCTAGCCGGTGGAGCAAGTCGTCGTCACCCGCGTCAGGGGCCCGCTGCGACAGTCGCGGGACCTCCAGGAGCGGATGACGGTGCGCTTGGCGGTCAGACACCGACTGCGCTGGCTGCGGCCGCAAGGCTTTCGTACGCGCGAAAGCCGACGACCAGGCCGTTGCGCAGGGAGTAGACGAGGGTGATCGGTGCCTCGACTGGAGCGCCGCTCCCCTTTCCCTGGGCGAGCACGCGAAGCGTCACAAGGACGTGATCGCCCCCGTCGATGAAGTTCTCCGGGACGAACTCGAGCGAGTCAAAGGCCTCGAGCCAGTCCGCGACCATCTGCTGGAGGCCTTCTGAGCCGGTCTTTGAACCGGCGAGCTGCCCCAAGAACGACAGGCTCGTTGTGTCGTATTCGAGGTTGGGATCCAGGTACGCCTGGGCGATGCGCGCATCCCGCGTCTCCCATGCAGCGAATATCGCCCTGACGATCTCGACGTTCTCCTGCGACATCTCGGCCCAGTATCCCGCCCGCGGGTAGTGATCAGCCGCTCTCGCCGGGCGCGCCGGCCGTGCGCAGCTTCGTGTCGGTCGTGCGTGCGCCGAGCGCGAAGCGCGGATCCGCCGGCGCGTCGCCGGTGAGCTGAGGCTCGAGGAACTCGGCGAGCGCCGGGCCGTGCTTGAAGCCGTGGCCCGACCCGCCGCCGAGCAGCCACACGCGGCCGCCGTGCTCCGGATGCGGCGCCGCAAGGAAGCGCGTGTCCGCGGTGATCTCGTACTGGCAGACCTCCGTGCTGATGAGCGGCGTGGCTGCGAGCGCCGGGAAGCGGTGAGCGACGTAGTCGCGTGCGCGGGCCAGGTGCTCCGGGCGCACCACGCGGTCCGCGGCCTCCGGGTCGATCGGCGGCCCCTCGACGTCTGGGCAGACCTTCACGCCGCGGCCGTCGAGGTCGCCGTGGCCGTACGCGGCACCGTCGTAGTCGACCCAGCCCGGCACGCGGTCGGCCGACCAGCGCGCGTCGGCACCGAAGAAGAACACGTCCTGCTGGGTGATCCGCAGGTCGACGAGGTCGGGAAACAGGCGCGGCAGCCAGGCGCCGCAGGCCCAGACGACGTGGTCTGCCTCGAGCCGCTCGGCGTCGTCGAGGACGACGCGCTCCCCTTCGGGCCGCGCCGTCGCCGCCACGAGCCGCGCGCCGGCCTCCACCGCCCGCGCCGCCAGCGCCCGCGTCGCGGCCCGTGCGCGCAGCGCGCCCGCCTCGGGCTCGAACAGCGCGAACGAGAGGTCGTCGACCCGGAGGCTCGGGAAGCATCCGGCCGGGTCGACGCGCTCGGTCGGGATCCCGGCCTCCTGGAGCACGTGCTCGCTCGCGGCCTCCCACCCGTCGGCCCGCCGGGCGAGCCAGACGATGCCGCACTCGGCGAACAAACCCGGGTCGAGCTCGTTCCAGAGATCACGCGCGCGGCGCGCCGACCGCGTGTGCCACTCGTCCTCGCCGTGCGCGCACCGCAGCAACCGCGTCTCGCCTCCGCTCCCCGCGCGCACATGCCCCGGTGCGACACGCTCGACGAGCGTCACGTCCCACTCCGAGCGCGCGAGGCGGTCGGCCAACGAGGCTCCGAACACACCCGCGCCGACGACGATCACCGACGGCATCGCCGGCGAAGACTAAGCGCGGAAGTACAGGTACTTCGACACGGCGCGCTTCCACGGCGCCTGGCCGCGATAGACGACGCGCACGCGCCAGCGCCCGGGACGCAGGCGCGCGGTGAAGGCGAACGGCTTGTGCGCGGGCTTCAGCCCGCCGGCGAGCTTGCGCCAGCGCTTCGACTTGTTGCGCATCTGCCACTCGACCGCGACCTTGCCGCCGATCGACGGCCTGCCGCCGACGACGCGGCTGAGCGAGCCCGGCAGGCGGCACTTGCGCGCCCGGCAACGCACGCGCCCGAGCTTGAACTTCGGCGTGAGCGTCGACGCGAGCGTCTTCACCTTCTCGACCTCGACGGTGGCGGACCCGACGTTGCCGTTCTTGTCGACCGCGTGCACCTCGATCGTGTGCTTGCCGAGCGGGAGCTCGCCCGAGCCCTGCCACGGCGCCAGCCCGACCGTGCGGTCGTTCGCGAGGTCGTCGGTGAAGTTGCGGATCTTGTCATCGCCGCGGAAGAACGTGAGGCGTGCGAGGCCGACACCGGTGTCGCTGGCGGAGGCCTTGATGTCGAGCTTGCCGACGAACTGCTGGCCGGGCGTCGGCGACACGATCTTGACGGCGGGCGCGTCGAAGTCGCCACAGGGCGCCGCCGCACCCCCGTTGGCGGCCGCGACCTGCTTGAACGCGTCGTAAGCGGGCTTCGCCAGCCCGTTGGTGCCGAGCAGCCCGTAGTGGTCGAGCTCGGAGACGAGGGACCCGGTCGTGTCGCTGAGGGTGAACCACGTGCCCGCGACGAGGTAGTCGTCGTTGGCCATGCAGCCGTAGGCCGCGCGCAGGAACGTCGCCTGCTCAGCGGCGCTGACGCCCGACGGCTTCTGGCCCGCCCACATCCCGCGCGTGCAGGACGTCGGGCCGCCGTTGGTCGAGGACCATCCGAGCTCCGTCATCCAGATCGGCTTGCCGTCACCATGCGCGAGCATCGTCGCGCGCACCTCGCGGTAGCCAAGGAACGTGTAGCGCGCCAGACGATCACCGTCGCGGTAGAACCGGTCCGGGCCGTCGACCAGGCAGGCCGTGTCCGTGTGGACCGCAACGCCGTCGAACGACCCCTTCGCCCCGTGCCCGTAGAGCTGCTCGAGCCAGGCGTAGTTGTTGCCCGTCGTGGGCCCGGTCAGAACGGTCGCGCCGGGGTCGCCGTCCGGGCTCTTCACCGCCGCGTAGGCCGCCTTCAGGAGCGCGGCGTACTTGGCCGCGTCGGGCTCCGGATACCAGAACTCGTTCGCATCCGGCTCGTTCCAGACCTCGTACGCCGCGACCCGCAGCCCGGCCTCACGGAAATGCGCGGCGAGCTCACGCAGGAAGGTGGCGTAGGTCGCCGGCGAGCTCGGCGGCACGTGCGTGTTGCTGCTGCCATTCGCCCAGCCCGGAGCCTCTGTCACGGCGAAGATCGGTTCCACGCCGGCGGCGTTGAGGGTCGCGACCGCGTCGGTGTAGGCGTTGACGAGGTTGCGGAGGTTGTGGTCTCGCGGCCTGGGGAAGTCGTCGGCCCCGGTCGGCTCGAAGTCGCGCCACAGGAGGAACAGCCGCGCATGCTTGGCACCGGTCGCAACCGCAGCGTTGACGCGGTCGGCGGTCGGCGCGCCGGCCACGTTGATGCCGGGCGTCGCGGCCTTCGCGGCAGCGGGCAGCGCCACCGCAACGCAGGCGGCGGCGAGCAGCACTCGATTGACCCGCTTGGCCATCGTTGATTTCTTCGGCCGCCGCGCGAGCGTGCTTGAGCAGGCCGGTAGCTTCCCGAACATGAGTACGACCCGCGTGATCTCGACGAACCCGGCGGATACAGCGGACGTCATCTGCGAGATCGAGCTCGCGGACGCCGCCGGCGTCGTCGAGGCCTGCCGCACCGCACGCGCGGCCCAGCGCGAGTGGGCGGCCACGCCGGCGCCGGTCCGCGGCCGTGCGATCCAGCAGATCGGGCGCCTGGTCGAGGAGAACAAGGAGGCGCTCTCCAGGCTCGTGACGCGCGAGATCGGCAAGCCCTACGCCGAGTCGCTGGGCGAGGTTCAGGAGGTGATCGACACCTGCAACTTCTTCCTCGGCGAGGGGCGGCGGCTGTACGGCCAGACGGTGCCATCCGAGATGCCCGACAAGCAGCTCTTCACGTACCGCACGCCGGTGGGCGTGGGCCTGATCATCACCGCCGGGAACTTCCCCGTCGCCGTGCCGTCCTGGTACCTGGTGCCGGCGCTGCTGTGCGGCAACGCGGTCGTGTGGAAACCGGCCGACTACACGCCGGCGATCGGCGAGGCGTTCGCGCAGCTGTTCCTGCACGGCGGCCTGCCGCAGGGCGTGTTCAACGTCGTGCAGGCCGACGGGCCGGCGACGTCCGAGGGGCTCGAGCTGGCGCTCGAGGAGCGGCTTGTCGACAAGGTCGGCTTCACCGGGTCGTCCGATGTCGGCCGGCGGATCGGCGAGCTCTGCGGCCGCCACCTGCAGCAGCCGTGTCTCGAGCTCGGCGGCAAGAACCCGATGGTGATCATGGACGACGCCGACCTCGACCTCGCCGTCGAGGGCGCGCTGTTCAGCGGCTTCGGCACTGCCGGCCAGCGCTGCACGTCGCTCGGCACCGCGATCGTGCACGACGCGGTCCACGACGAGTTCCTGCGCCGCTTCGCCGCCGCGACCGAGGGCGCCGCGATCGGCGACCCGACCGAGGACGTGCTTTACGGCCCGATGATCCACGAGCGCTTCCTCGAGCGCTTCGAGCAATGGCTCGGCCTCGTGCGCGACCATCACTCGCTGCACGGGTCGTCGGGTACCGGCCGTATCACGGCGCGCAACCCGCGCGACGGCTTCGTCGGCGCCGACCCGGAGCGCGGCCTGTACTGCCATCCGACGATCGTGTCGGGCGTCCGCGCCGACGACGACATCGCGAACACCGAGACGTTCGGGCCGATCGTCGGCGTCGCGCGCTTCTCCGATTTCGACGAGGCGATGGCGCTCGCCAACGGCCACGGCTACGGCCTGTCGTCCTCGATCTACACGAACGACCCGAAGCACGCCTTCCGCTTCCGCGAGCGCATCACCGCCGGCATGGTGAGCGTCAACAACTCGACGTCGGGCGCCGAGGCGCACCTGCCGTTCGGCGGCAACGGCCGCTCCGGCAACGGCGCGCGCCAGTCGGGCGTCTGGGTGCTCGACCAGTTCACGCGCTGGCAGGCGATGAACTGGGACTACGCCGGCAAGCTGCAGAAGGCGCAGATGGACGTCGCCGACGTCGAGGCCGACCTGGGCTACCGGATCGGCTGACCGCGGGCCTGCGCGGCGCGGCGCATCGCGGCGAGCAGAGCCTGCGTCGACGGCCGGTTCGCGTCGCTCGCTCGCGTGACCGCGTTGACGGCGCGCGTCGGGCGTTCGCCGGTAATTGGGCGGATGGCGATGCGCGGGTCGTCTTCCGGCAACGCGAGGCCCGGCAGCAACGCGACGCCGAGCCCCTCCGCGACGAGCGACGCCGCCACGATCGCGTCGTTCATGCGGTGGCGGACCTGCGGCGTGAAGCGACCGCGCTCGCGGCAGAGGCGCTCCGTCAGCTCGTCCCATCCGAGGCCGGTCGGGCCGCTGATCCACGGCGCATCGGTCAGCTCCGCGAGCGGGACTGCGCGCCGGCGGCGCCGCGCCGCCGGGTGGCTCGCGGGCATCACGATCACGATGGTGTCGAGCAGCAACGTCTCGCGCACGAGACCCGCAGGCATGCGCCAGGGCGCGTGCTGCCACTCGTCCCCGATGACGAGGTCGAGGTCACCGCGCGCGAGGAGCGGGAGCGCGTCCTCGGGCTCGGCACCGACGAGCTCGCAGCGCAGCTCGGGCGCGTCGCGGGCCAGCTGCGCGATCGCGGGAATCACGATTCGCAGCGCGGCTGACTGGAAGCTCGCGACGCGTCCGCGACCCGTCACGGCGCCGACCGCGGCCGCGAGGCCTGCTTCGGCGCGCGCCGCCTCTTCGAGCAGCGCGTCGGCGTGGCCGACGAGTACCAGCGCCGGATCGGTCAGGCGCACGCCGCGGCCCGCTCGCTCCAGGAGCCGGACGCCGGTCTCGCGCTCGAGCATCGCCAGCTGCTGCGAGACCGCCGACGGCGTGAACTGCAGCGCGTCGGCGACGGCGGCGATCGTGCCGCGCTCGTGCAGCTCGCGCAGCAGGCGGAGCCGGCGGAGATCCAACATGCGTTAGCAACGCTACTGGATCAAGGTCAGAAATCCGAATCGATCCTTACCTGTGGATGCGAGAGGGTGCCCGCCATGCCCGCGATCGGCGCACTCCTCTGCCTCGGCTCCGCCGCCGCGTTCGGCGCGATGGCGATCTTCGGCCGGCTCGCGTTCGACGAGGGCACGAACGTCGGCACGCTCCTGGCCGCGCGCTTCACGCTCGCGGCGGCCGTGTTCTGGTGCGTGCTGCTCGTGCGTCGCGAGCTGTCCACGGTACGCGCGCTGCAGCGCCGCGACCTCGGGCTCGCGCTCGGCCTCGGCGCGTGCGGCTACGCGCTGCAGGCGGGCTGCTACTTCCTCGCGCTGGAGCGCATCGACGCGTCCCTGCTCTCTCTCCTCCTCTACACGTTCCCCGCGATGGTCGCGGTGGCGGCCGTCGTGCTCGGGCGCGAGCGATTCGACCGCCGCCGCGTCATCGCGCTCGGGCTCGTGTCCACGGGCCTGACGCTGGTGCTCGCGGGCGCCGGCACCGGCGCGCTGGAGGGCCTGGGCGTCGCGCTCGCGCTCGCCGCCGCGGCCGTCTACAGCACCTACATCCTCGTCAGCGAGGGCATCTCCCGCCGGCTGCCGGCGCTGACGCTGTCGGCGCTGGTCTGCACGGGCGCGGCGCTGTCGCTCGTCCTCGGCACCGTGACGACCGGGCAGCTCCACGCCGGCGACGTGACGCTCGCCGGCTGGGGCTGGCTTGCGTCCCTGGCGCTCATCTCCACGGTCGCCGCAATCGCGATGTTCTTCGGCGGCCTGTCCCGCGTCGGCCCGACGACCGCGTCGATCCTGTCGACCGTCGAGCCGGTCGTGACGGTCGTGCTCGCCTCGCTCGTGTTCTCCGAGACGCTCACGATCGTGCAGCTCGCCGGCGGGGCGCTCGTTCTCACGGCGGTGCTGGTGCTGCGCCTACGCGCCGGCGCTACGCAGCCCAGGCCGGTGGCCCCGTACGGCGGTGCCAGCGCGGCGACGTCGTCGGCGGCGGTGTGAGCGCCGCGCGCGCCACGAGGACCGACGGGGACGGGTCCGCGAGGTGCTCGGCGAGCGCGTCGCGGAAGGTGTCCCCGAGACCATCGATGGCCTGAGCCCGGATCCCGAAGCTCTCGGCCAGCGCGGCGAAGTCGGGCGTGTGCAGGTCGACGCCGTAGGGCTCGTTGCCCGAGTTGCGCTGGTCGAAGCGCAGCATCCCGTAGCCGCCGTCGTCGACGATCAGCGTCGTCAGCGGCAGGCGCTCCTGCGCAACGGTCGCGAGCTCGCCGCACGCGAACAGGAAGCCGCCGTCGCCGCAGACCGCCAGCGACGGGGCGTCGAGCGCCGCGCCGATCGCGGCTGGGAATGCATAGCCGAGCGTCCCCCACCCCATCGGGTACTGGAAGCGCCGCGGCGCGGCCGGCTGGTGCAGCGCGGCGAGCCAGTAGCCGGGGATGCACATGTCCGCGACCACGACGATGTCGCCGGGCACCGCGGCCGCGAACGCGTCGAGGAACGCGAGCTCCTCGGGAAACTCGCCGCGCAGGCGCTCGAACGCGGAGCGCCGGATCGCCCCGATGTCTGCCCACGGCGCGCGCGCGTCGCCGTCGGGAGCGAGTGCGGCGCAGCCGTGCGCGTCGCCCTCGAGCATCACGTCGACGTTGTAGTTCTTGCTCGCGTCGTCGGGATCGACGTTGACCGCGACGAGCCGCGGCGGCTGCGGCAGGCGCCAGTTCATCGTGCTCATGCCGTCGAGGTCGGTCCCGATCGCGATCACCAGGTCGGCCTCCTCCCACAGCCCGCCGGCCTCCGGCACGTGCAGCGGCAGGCCGAGCAGCAGCGGGTGGTCGGCGAGCAGGCCGCGCGACGAGTACGTCGTCACCACGGGCGCCCCGAGCTGTTTCGCGAGCTGCCCGACCGCCTCGCCCGCGTCGAGCGCGCCCGAGCCGGCCACGACGAGCGGCCGCTCGGCGGTCAGCGGCTGCACGTCGTCCGGCAGCGGGCCCGCGTCCGGCACGAGCCGCGGGCGCGGCGGCTCGGCGTCCTCGCTCAGCAGGTCCGTCGGGATCTCCAGGAACACCGGCCGTCGCGGCGCCCCCAGCGCGGTCGCGATCGCCGCCTCGACGTCGGGCCAGGTCAACGTCGCCTTGGTGACCGGCTCGAACATCGCGCGCTGGTCGATCGGCTCGTGCAGCGCGCCACCGACTACGCCGTCGCGCTTGAGCGACGTCGCGATGTCGGTCGCGATCACGAGCACCGGCGACCGCGACGCCCACGCCTCGCCCGTCGCGCCCATCGTGTTCGCCGCGCCCGGGCCGGTCGTCACCAGCGCGACGCCGAGCTGGCCCGTCGCGCGCGCGTACCCGTCGGCCGCGTATACGGCGGCCTGCTCGTGGCGCACGCCGATCAGCCGGATCGAGCTGTGGCGCAGCGCCTCCCAGGCCGCGAGGTTGTGCACGCCCGGCAGCCCGAATACCACGCTCACATCGGCGCGCTCGAGCGCGTCGACGAGGCGATCGGCACCGGAGGTCACGCGAGCAGGCTACGCGGCGGGCAGCACGCGCGGCAGCGCGTCGCGCAGGCGCTCGAGCAAATCGGCGACTTCCGCGTCGTCCGGAGCGAGGCGCAGCGCCTGCTCCGCGGCGGCGATCGCGGCGCTGATGCGGTCGGTGCGCGCCAGCGCATGCGCGTAGCGCGCCCACGCGGCGGCGCTCTCCGGGTCGAGCTTCGTCGCCTGTTCCGCGGCCGTGACCTCGGCGCCGAGGTCACCCGCGAGGTGGTACGCCAGCGCGAGATCGAGCAGCCCGTCGACGCTCGGCCCGAGCCGTCGCGCCTGCTCGAGCGCGGCGAGCGCCCGGTCGCGGTGCATCAGCCGCAGCCGCAGCCGCCCGACGCGCTCGTACGCGCCCGCGTCCGCCGGGCCGTAGCGGACCGCCCGCTCCGCGGCCTCGGCCGCAAGCTCGAGCGCGCCCATGTCCTCGTAGATGCGGCTCGCGTAGCGGTGCGCCGCCGGCCGCCGGCCGTCGACCCGCGCCCAATCGCGCACCGAGCGCCCCGCCGCCGGCAGGTTCCCCGCCTGCCAGAACGCGAGCGTCATCAGCCGCAGGACGGCGATGTTGTCGGGCTCGGCGTCGCGCGCGTAGACCAGTCGCTGCGCCGCGAGCGCGTAGTTGCCCTCATGCATCGCGTGCTGCGCGGCGGTCACGAACCGCTGCACGCGCTCGGCGCTCGGGTCGGGCTTCGAGAAGTCCACGAACTGCAGCGAGCCCGCCGGCACCGTGCGCACGCCGGGCGAGAACTTCACGCGCGCCCACTGCTGCACGTCGTCGCCGTCGCCCGTGAAGTAGATGCCGGTGACGCTGCCGACGCCCCACTCCGGGTAGCTGAGGCAGCGCGCGTAGCGGTGCACGACGGAGTGATCCGGCACGCGCGCGCCGAACGGGTCGTGCTTCGCGCGGTCCTCGTCCTGCGCGCGCTGCCGCTGCTCCTCCTCGTAGGCGCGGCGCCCGGCCTCCGCGCGCGCCTTGCGCGCCGCGGCGGCGCTGACCTTCACCGCGTTGCGCGAGACGCGGCCGCCGCGCAGTCCCTCCGCGAGCGACTCGAGCTGGTCCGCGGCCTCGTTGATCGCCTTCAGATGGCGCTCGTGCTCGAGCTGGCGCCCGGGCGGCGCGAGGTCCGGGTGCCAGACTTTGGCCTGCCGCCGGCGAGCGAGCTGGACGTCGCGCTTGTCGAACGGGGCCTCCAGCTCCAGAAGGAGAAGGGCCTGCTCCAGATCCAGCACTCCGGGCATGAAGAACCAACGGTAGCGAGGCGCGCAACCGGGTTCGAACCCACTTGGACGAGGAATTGCAGACCCCTTGAGCCGGCGTCGCCGCGCCGGTACCCTGGAAGGTCGATGTCGTTCATCGCCCACCTCGACGCCTACGTGCCGGCCAGCGTTGCCGGCCTCTCGTCGTGGTCCGCGATGAAGAAGAACCCGACCACGCACACGCGCGGCTAGCGGACGGAGCACACCATGCCCCCGTCCGCACAGCAAGCGGGCGGAAGGGCAAGGCGGCCCCACACCCGCGAGCACATCCTCGAGCGAATCGTGCGCTGGCACGCGGTCTTCGGCGAGCCGCCGTGCACCGCTGACTGGAACCCGTCGCTCGCGCGCTGGCGCGCGCAGGAGTGGCGCATCGAGCGCTACGTGGCCGGCGATCCCGACACCGCCGCGCCGTGGCCGTCGACGAACGCGGTCAAGCGCTGCTTCGACGGGTCGTTCGCGGCTGCGGTGCGCGAGGCCGGCTTCGAGCCGCGGCCCCCGGGCCCGCGCAGGCGTGTGAACGGCGTGGCGCGGCCCGGCGTCGCGCAGCGCATGCCGGAGGCGCCGCGTTCCGTAGAAGACGAGCTGGCCGCCGCGGCCGAGCGCATCCGCGAGGCCGAGGGCCGCGCCGCGGCTGCGGAGCGCCGCGCGCGCAAGGCCGTTCGCCGCGTCGAGCGCCTCGAGGCGAAGATCGCCGACGCCCGTGGGCGAGCGCGGCTCGCGGGCGACCGCGCACGCCGTGCGCGTGCGTCGCGCGAGCGCGTGATCGCCGTGCGTGCGTCGGTGCGCGAGCAGCTGGAGATAGAGCGCCGGCGCGCGGACGCGGCGGAGCGCGCGGCGGCGGACGCCCACGCGCGCGCCCAGGCGGCCGAGGACCGCGAGGCCGCCGCGGTCGCCGACTCGCTGCGCGGCCGGATCATGCCGAGCGCTTCGTCGAACGGAAACGGGAACGGCAACGGCAACGGCAACGGCCATGCCCCCGCGGGCCCCGGCGTGCTGGCCACCGCGCTGCGCACGCTCGCGGAGGCGCGCCGCAGCGGCGACCGCAGCCGGCTGCACGTCGCGTTGAGTGAAGTGGCGGCGGCGGCGCTGCGGTGGCGCGACCGGCTGTGAGCGGGTAACAACCGGAGCGGTGGCCACGACGATCATCGGCGAGCACGACGACGCGACGATCGCGCAGCTCGAGCGCTGTATTGCCGCCGAGGAGGGCGCGCGGGGCGTGCTCTGTGCGGACGGTCACCTCGGTTACAGCGCGCCGATCGGCGGCGTCATGGCGTACCGAGACCACGTGTCGCCAAGCGGCGCCGGCTTCGACCTCGCGTGCGGGAATAAGGCCGCACGTCTGCCGCTCCGCGCTGACGAGCTGCAGCCGGACCTCCCGCGGGTCATGGACGCGATCGTCAGGCGCATCTCGTTCGGCGTCGGGCGCGAGTCCGGGCGCAAGGTCGACCATCCGGTGCTCGACGAGATCGAGCGCGCGGAGTTCACGCCGCAGCGCAAGCTCGCGACGATGGCGCGCAACCAGCTCGGCACGGTCGGCGGCGGCAACCACTACGTGGACCTGTTCGAGGACGAGGACGGCTTCGTCTGGGTCGGCGTGCACTTCGGCTCGCGCGGATTCGGCCACCGGACCGCGAGCGGCTTCCTCGCGATGGCCGAGGGGCTGCCGTTCGACGCGCGGCCGCCGGACGGGCCGATGGACTCGCCGCCCGTGCTGTTCCGCGCGGACAGCGAGATCGGGACGCAATACATCGCCGCTGCTCAGCTCGCCGGCCGCTACGCATACGCGGGTCGCGACGTCGTCGTCGACGAGGTCTGCCGTATCCTCGGTGCGCAGCCCAACTTCGAGGTCCACAACCATCACAACGAGTTCTGGCGGGAGACTCACTTCGGCGAGGACTGGTGGGTCGTGCGCAAGGGTGCGACGCCCGCGTTCCCGGGCCAGCTCGGCTTCGTCGGCGCCTCGATGGGCGAGCCCGCCGTGATCCTCGAGGGCGTCGACTCGGACTTCTCCAAGCAGGCGCTCTACTCCACCGTTCACGGCGCCGGCCGTGCGATGAGCCGCCGCGAGGCACGCGGCGTCATCAAGAAGGGCCGCGTCGTCAAGCCGGGCAAGATCGACTTTGCTCAGGTTCGCAAGGAGCTGCGCGCAAAGGGCATCGAGCTACGCGGCGGCGACGCGGACGAGGCGCCCGGCGCCTACAAGCGCCTCGACCAGGTCCTGCGCTACCACGAGGGCACGGTCCGGATCCTCCACACACTGGACCCGATCGGTGTGGCGATGGCCGGCCCGGACGTGGTCGACCCGTACAAGGACTAGCGATGAAACGGGGTCAGACTCGTTTCACCGGGTTCGTTTCACCATAACCTGCGCGCGTGCTCGCGCAGTACACGACTCTCCGCCTCGGCGGGCCGGCCGACCGCATCGTCGAGGCACACGACGATGACGCTCTCGTCGCGGCGGTCCGCGACGCCGATGCCGCGGGCGAACCGGTGCTCGTTCTCGCGGGTGGCAGCAACGTTGTGATCGCCGACGAGGGGTTCCGTGGGACCGTCGTGCGTGTCCTGACGACGGGCATGGAGCGGGAGGGCGCGCGGTTCGACGTTGCGGCCGGCGAGGACTGGGACGCGTTCGTGGCCGCTCGCGTCGACGAGGGGCGCGCGGGGATCGAGTGCCTGAGCGGCATTCCGGGGAGTGTTGGCGCGACTCCGATTCAGAACGTCGGCGCATACGGGCAGGAGGTCGCCTCCACGATCCGATCGGTGCGGGTCTATGACCGCCGCAGCGAGCAGGTGGAGGAACTGGCGCCCGAGGAGTGCGGGTTTGCCTATCGGTCGAGCGCATTCAAGCGCGACCCGTCGCGGTGGGTGGTCCTGCGCGTCACGTATGAGCTGCGTCCTTCGGAGGAGTCGGAGCCGGTCCGCTACGACGAGCTCGCCGCCGCTCTCGGAGTCGAGCCAGGCGACACCGGACCCCTCGCGCGCGTGCGTGAGACGGTGCTCGAGCTGCGCCGTCGCAAGGGCATGGTCCTCGACGACTCCGACCCCGACACGCGCAGCGCCGGCTCCTTCTTCACGAACCCGGTCGTCAGCGTCGCCGTGCTCGGTCAGATCGCGCGGACCGCCGGCGCGGACCCGCCGCACTGGCCGCAGGGCGATGGTCGCATCAAGGTGTCCGCCGCGTGGCTGATCCAGCGCGCCGGGTTCGATCGCGGGCATGGCAAGCCGAGGCGAGTCGCGATCTCGCGCAAGCACACGCTCGCGCTCACGAACCGCGGCAAGGGGACGACCGCGGACCTGGTCGCGCTCGCGCAGGAGATCGCGGCGGGAGTGCGCGAGCGCTTCGGCGTCGAGCTGGTGCCCGAGCCTGTGTTCGTCGGTCACGATTGGCAGCGCTCGAGCGCGCGCGCGTAGAAGCGGAAGTAGTCGCGCATGTGGGCACGCCAGTAATTGCTGTCGTGGCCACCCTCCCATACGTGTACCGACGGCTTGCCACCGCCGCTGCGAATGGCGGCGACAAGCGCTGCTACACCCTCGCGAAACGGGTCGTCGTCGCCCACGTCAACCCATACGTGTGCCGGCAGCCCTCGCGCGCCGGACGCAACGACGTCATGGCGGCGAAAATCCGCGGCGTCGTCGAACGCGCCCTCTGCGGTGTCTTCGGCGCGCGTCCACACGGCCGGCGAATGTCCGGCCACGGCGCAGAACAGACCCGAATGGACGCGCGCGATGTCGAACGCACCGAATCCGCCCATCGAAATCCCGCTGATCGCAAGGCGACGGCGGTCTGCGCCAGATCGGACCAGCCCCCGCGTGATTGCTTCGCCCACCACGTACTGCATCCATTCACCGTCCTCGCGGTTGTGCCAGTAGGAGTCGTCGCCGCCCGACGGCAGGAGCACGACCGGCGCCCGCGGGCCGAGCGCGTCGAGCGCTGCGTAGAACTCGTCACTCAGCTGATCGCCGGGCGACGAGCCGCGCCCGTGAAGAAACACAACCAGGGGGCGGCCGCGACCGCCTCCGCGCGGCACGACGAGCACCTGGTCAAGCTTCCTGCCGACGTATCTGCTCGAGAGCTCGTATCGGATGACGCGGGCGCCGCGCGGATCGCCCTCGTCGTCCTTTCCGACAGTCGCGCCGACGACGAGCGCGATGACGCCGAGCGTGACGACGACCGCGATCCTCAAGCGCATGAGCGCAAGCTACTCCCGGCCACCGCCAGACCTGGGCTGCGTAGGTGTGAATAGTTCGCACTTACGCGGCCCGGGGTAGCCCGAAGGCATGCCCGACCGCGCGATCATCCCGCTCGCCACGGCCGCGATGGGCGGCTTCATCTGCGGCATCGTCGCCGCCGCGCTGCAGCTAACCGGCGCCGCGGCGTTCGGCGTCGGATTCGCGGGCGCGATCATCTGCGTCGGCGCGGGCAGCGCCAGCGCCGTCAAGGCGCCGGGCATCCACGAGGACCGCTTCATCGTCGGTGCACTGCGCGCAGCGCTCGCGGCCGCGCTGTTCTCGTTCATCTACGTCGCGCTGCTCGCGTTCCTGCGCGACGGCTCGATCCTGCTCGCCCTGATCTTCCTCGTGATCGCCGGTGTCTTCGCCGGCCTGCTCACCGAGATCCGCGTGCGCAACCCGCCGGACCGCTCAGTCACCCAATAGCCCCAGCGCCCCGGCGCGGTGGGCGGCCTCGACGCGCGAGCGGCAGTCCAGCTTGCGCAGGATGTTGCGCACGTGCATGTCGACCGTACGGCGACTGAGGAAGAGGTCCGCAGCGATCTCGCGGTTCGTCCGGCCGACCGCGACGAGCCGGATGACCTCGAGCTCGCGGCGCGAGAGCCCGGCGCCGTCCGCGTCCGCGGCCGCACGGGCGCCGAGCCGGCGGCTCACCGACTCGCCGAGCGCGGAGACCTCCTTCGCTGCCTCGGCTGCAAGGGAGCGGGCCCCGAGCCGGCGCGCCGACCGGTACGCGCCCGTGAGCCGCTCGACCGCCGGCTCGCGCTCGCCCGCGGCCGCCAATGCGACGCCGGCGCGCAGTTCGATCTGCGCGCGCTCGAACGGCATGTCGAGCTCCGCGTGCAGCTCCAGGGCGCGGCCGATCTGCTCGGCCGCCGTCGCGGCATCGCCGTCGAGCAGCGCGCTCTCGCCGATCGCGCAGCCGAGCGCGGCCAGCGCATCGGGATGCCCGGTCTGCGACGCGATCCGGCTGAGCGCATCGGCGCACGCGTGGGTTCCGCCCGCGTCCTGGCGCGTCGCGTAAAACGTCGCGCCCCACCGGAGCCCGGCGATCGCGTAGTGGCGGTCGTCGGACTGCTCCCAGAGCGACAGCACCGCGCCGCAATGCTCGCGCGCCTCGTCGTCGGCGCCCTCATCCGCCGCGACGCGCGCCAGCGCCGCCGTCGAGTCGATCGTCATGTTGTAGTGGCGCGCCTGGGATGCGGCGGCCCGGCATGAGGTCAGCATCCGCCGCGCCGAGCTGAGCTTGCCTTCGCCGGCATGAATCGCCCCGAGCAACCCCTCGGCGACCCACACCGCGGTGTCGCTGGCGATCAGGTCGCGGCACATCTCCGCCGCGCGCTTCCACTCACCGCGCTCGCGCAGCACGTAGGCCAGGCACGTGACACACGCGACCTCCACGCCGGCGTCGCCGCTCGTCTCGCAGAGCGCAAGCGCGGTGTCGAGCGCCTCCTCGGCGCTGCGGAAGTCGGCCGAGTCGTAGAGCGCGACGCTGAGCCGCTGGTACAGGTCCGCCGCGACGACGGTCATGTCCTGGTCGAGCGCCACGCCGAGCGCTTCGCGGACGGTGGCGATCCCGGCCTCGTAGTCCTCGTGCTTGGCGCGCGCCATCCCCTCCAACCCGAGCGCACGCAGCCGCAGGTCCACGCGCTCGGCGCGCTCGGCCTCCGCACGCGCCTGCTGCGCCAGCTCGATCGCCTCGCCGTGGTAGGCGGCGATCCGCCGCTGGTTCGCCATCGAGAGCAGTTCGAGCGCGGCGTCCGCCGGCGCGCCCCCGGCCGCGAAGCCCTCGGCGGCGAGGCGCCGCGCGGCAAACGCGTGGTCGCGCTCCCCGCGCAGCTCCAGCACGCCCGCGAGCCTGCGCTGGGCCTCGGCGCGCCCGACACCGTCGCGCAGCTCGACCAGCTCGCGCCAGGCGCGCGCCGCGTCGCCGAGCTCGCCGGCCAGTTCCGCGCAGCGCCCGTAGCGCTCCAGCGCCTCCGTGCGCCGGTCGTCCTCCTCGGCCTCGGGCCAGAGCTCTAGCGCCTTGCGGCTCGCCTCCGCGCCGTCGCGGAACGCGAGCATCGCCTCGGCGTCGGCGGCCGCATCCAGCAGCGCGTCGCGGGCGCGGCCCGCCTCGCGTGCACCGAGCCAGTGCGCGGCGATCTCACGACTCGGCGCGGCCGCGGCCTCGAGCGCCTCGGCGACCGCGCGGTGCAGGGACCGCCGCCGGGTCCACGGTACGTCCGCGTAGAGCGCCTCCCGCGCGAGGCCGTGGCGGAAGGCCGCAGAGCCGTCCTGCTGCTCCCGCACCAGACCGCGCTCGAGCAGCTCGCCGACGCCGTCGGCGGTCGACAGCGAGACGACGAGGTCGATATCGAACGTCTCGCCGGCGACGGCTGCCACCTCCGCCGCCGCGCGGCCGGGCTCCGACAACTCCGACGCGCCGATCAGCACGGCGTCGCGAACCGTGTCCGGCAGCGGCACCTCCCCGTGCCGGGACAACTGGAGGCCGCTCGGGCCGGGCTCCAGCGCTCCGCTGACGCGCAACGCGCCCGCGAGCTCCTCGACGAAGAACGGCGTGCCGTGCGTCGTGTCGAGGACCGACTGCACGAGCGACGGCGCCGGCGCATCGCCGAGCAGGGCCGCCAGGAGCTCCGCCACTTCCTCTGCGCCGAGCGGACCGAGCGCGACCTCCTCGAGCCGGCCGCCGCGCCGCAGCTCGTGGCGTAGACGCCGGGCGCCGTGATCGCGCGGCAGGCCGTCGGAGCGGTACGCGCCGAGCACGAGCACCGAGATGTCCTCCAGCGGCTCAGCCAGCGCCGACAGCAGCTCAAGCGTCCCCTCGTCGGACCACTGGAGATCCTCGAGCACCATCAGCACGAGCGCGTCTTGCGCCACGTGGGCGAGCGCGCAGCGGACCGCCTCGAACAGCGTCGGTCGGTCGGTCTGGGCAGCCGGCGGGCCGAGCTCCGGCAGGATCATCGCGAGGTGCTCCGCGAGCGGCCCGAAGCCCGCCAGCGCCTCGGGGTCCGTGCGCAGCCGCGAGCGCAGCGCGGCGACCAGCGGGCCGTAGGGCGCCGTGCCGCCGTGGGTGGCGGCGCCAGACATGACGACGGCATATCCCGCGCGCCCGCTGACCTCGGCGATAAGGCGGCTCTTGCCGATGCCGGCCTCGCCGCTGACGAGCACGATCCCGCCCGCGCCGCCGCGTGCACGGTCGATCCGCGCCTCCAACTGCTCTAGCTCAGTGCCACGGCCGACCAGGCCCCGCATCGGCTCAAAGTACGGCACCTGCCGTACGAAAGTACGGCAATCACGCTGATGTCCGGCCATCGGGCCGCCCGTAGCTTGCTCCATGCAATCGACGCGGGGCCGGGGAGGCTCCGAAGGAGGAAGCAATGAACCTTTACGTGATCGTCCGGCGCAACGGCTTCGCCTCGCCCCAGGACCTCGAGCAGGCGGCCGCGCGCTCCACGACCGAGGGCGACAAGGACGGCTCCGGCGTGCGCTGGATCCGCACCTACGTCGTCGGTGAGGACAGCGGCGAGCTCGGGACGTTCTGCATCTACGAGGCCGACAGCCCGGAGGCCATTCGCAAGCACGCCGCCGCCGCCGACCTCCCGGTCGACGAGATCGTCCCCGTCGCCGACACCGTGATCGTGCGCCCCGACCCTGCCGCGGTCGCCGCGTAGGAGCACTGCACCGAGCCGCCCCGCCGTTCGGCGGGGCGGCGGTGCCGCTACAGGATCAGGCGACGCTCCATCGCACGGATCGCGACCCGCCAGAGCACGAGCGCGAACGCCAGCAGGAATCCCAGGTGCCAGAGGTCGTGCCCGGGCTCGAACCCGAACACGGCGTGGCGCACGAGCTCTACGAGGTGGTAGAGCGGATTGATGTTGCTGGCCGGCTCGACCCATCTCGGCAGCTGGTCGAGCGGGAAGAACGTCCCCGCCACCAGGAACAGCGGCGTCAGCACCGCGCTGACGACATAGTTGAAGTTCTCGATCGACTTCAGCTTCGCGGCGACGAGGATGCCGAACGACGCCCAGCCGAAGCCCGCGATGAAAGCGAACAGCGGCACGAGGAGCATCCCCAGCGCGGGGTCGAGCCCGAAGATCATCGCGACGATCATCGGCACGCAGCCGTAGGTGCCGGCGCGCATGGCGATCCACAGCGCCTCGGCCGTCACGACCTCCTCGGTGTCGACCGGCGCAGCGAGGATCGCGTCATAGGTGCGCTGGTACTGGTACTTGACGAACGTCCCGAACATCGCCGTGAACGCGGACGAGAACAGCACCGCGGTCGCGACTGTCCCCGTGCCGACGAACTCGACGTAGTCGTAGCCGGCGACTTCGGAGACGAGCGACCCGAACCCGAAGCCGAACGCCACCAGGTAGATCGTCGGCTCGACGGTCGACGAGAACGTCGTCGAGCGCCAGTAGCTCGAGAAGTTGGTGATCTCGCGGACGAGGACTCCTTCCACTCCGGCGCGCCTCACTCGACTTCCTCTCCGGTCAGCAGAACGAAGACGTCCTCCAGGTTCGCCGGGCGACGCTCGCCCTCGGGCGCGCGGCCATCGGCGCCCTCGACGCCGAGGACCGACACGCTGGTCCCCGTGCGCCGCGTGCGCAGCCCGTTCGCATTGGCCTGGCGTTCGGCCTCGGCGAGCTTGTCGGGCGGCCCGTAGACCTCGATAGCCTCGCGGCCCGCGTGCTCAGCGACGAGCTCCGCCGGGCGCCCGGTCGCAACCGCCTTGCCCTCGGCCATGATCGTCACCGTCTCGGCGAGGCGCTGCGCCTCTTCGATGTAGTGCGTGGACATCAGGATCGACGTCCCCTCGGCGCGCATGAGGTCGATCAGCGCCCATAGCTCCTGGCGCACCTGCGGGTCGAGACCGACCGTCGGCTCGTCGAGCAGCAGCAGGCGCGGGCGGTGCGTGAGCGCACGGGCGATCAGCAGCCGCCGCCGCATGCCGCCGGACAGCTCGTCGACGCGCGACCTCCGCCTGTCGACCAGGTTCGCGATCTTCAGCGCGCGCTCGACCGCGTCGGCCCGCTCGGCGCGCGGGATCGCGTAAAGGTGCGCGAACACCTTCAGGTTCTGCTCGACCGACAGCGTCACGTCAAGGTTGTCGAGCTGCGGCACGACCCCGCACTTGGCGCGCGCGGCCTTCGAGTCGCCCGGCAGCACGTGGCCCAGCACCTCGAGCTCGCCCTCGTCCGCGATCGCCTGCGCGGTGAGCAGCTTCATCGTCGTCGACTTGCCCGCGCCGTTGGGCCCGAGCAGGCCGACGCACGTGCCCTCGGGCACGTCGAGATCGAGCCCGTCGACGGCGACGATCGGCCCGAAGCGCTTCACGACGCCGCGCAGGCGGATGGCAAGTTGGTCCGACACGGGCTTCTCAATATGACAAGACCGCGGTCGCGGCCGGAACTCATCGCGATACTTGGCGTATGGACTCGCCCAACGTCGAACTCGCGCGGTCGATCTTCGACCGCTGGTCGCGCGGCGACTTCGAGGCGGACGACTGGGCGGACGAGCGCATCGCCTACACGCACATCCACGGCTCGATGCGGCTCGAGTGGCACGGCATGGCCGGCCTGAGAGAAGGCTGGACGGAGTGGCTGAACGCCTGGGACCAGTTCCAGGGCGTCCTCGAGGAGGTCCGCGCCGTCGATGGCGAGCGCGTGCTCGGACTCTGGCACTGGGGCGGACAGGGGAGAACGAGCGGCGTGGATCTCGCGGAGTTGAGTCCGCGTGGCGGCACCCTCATGCGCATTCGCGACGGCCGGGTCATCGAGCTGACGTTCTACGCCGACGTCGACGACGCGCTACGCGACGTCGGCTAGGCGCGCCGCGAGAATTTGGCGCAGTCGTTCTGCCTCTCGGCGCGGCGTTTTCGTCAGGCGCTCCCACGTGATGCGCACGGTGACGTAGCCGGCGGCGAGAACGGCGGCGTCGCGCTCGCGGTCCTCCTCGAACGCCTGTGGCGTGTCGTGGTAGCTGCGGCTGTCGAGCTCGACGATGAGCTTGGCGTCGCGCCAGACCAGGTCGACCTCGTAGCCGGCGACCGTCGCGTTGGTCTCGGGGTTGCCGAGGTCGTGGTGCTCGACGAAGGCGGCGGCGGCGTCCTCGAACTCGCTGCGCGTGGGCGCGCCGGCTTCGTCGGTGTGCCGACGCAGGCGCTGTGCCCCTCGCCTTCCGTTGCTGAACGAGCCAACTGCGCAGTAAGGGCGGGGAGGGTCAGCAGCCTGCGCAGCTGTGCCTCGTTGACGGCGCGCGCGAGGGCTTTGTCGTTGCGCTCGACGTCGGCGAGGTCGACGAGCGTGCGGGCCGGCGTGGTGACCGGGATGCCGTAGTGCTCGTCGCGGTCGGCCTGCGGGAGGTTGGAGCGGTAGCACTTGATCCCCCGATGCCGGTGTTCCTTCGGCGCCGTGACCTCGATCGGTCCGCGCCACGGCTTGCGCATCTCGAAGAGGGCCGCCGCGCTGCGGTGGGACAAGGCCGCGCCGGGTCCGCACGCAAGCACCGCAGCCATCGCCCTGGCCAGCGGCGAGGGAGGGCGATGGCCAACGGCGTAGACCCCGCGGTGGATGCGGTGCAGCCGGCCGACGCGGACGCGGTACTTGATCGCCTCCGCGCCTAGACCGGCGGCGACCAACTGCGCGTGCGTGACCACGCCATGCTGCGGCGCCGCAATCCGAGCAATAAGGACGTCGACGGGGTCGTCGGGCGGGGGTCTGCGGACTTTCGGGCCACCAGCAACCGTTTCCTCGCACACCCCCCGGACAATCGGGCCGCCACGGCACCGCGAAGGGGCGCCGCGGCACATCTGCTTCCCCTCGGTGCGCGGTTCGGCGCAAAGCGAGCGCCAACGGCAACACGCCTACGCCGCGAACGACTCCGACAACCCCAGCCGCCGGTGCAACCGGCGCAGCGGTCCCTGGCGCCCACCAGTTCCAGCGCCCGAGCAACCGCATCAGCGCCGGCACGAGCAGCGCGCGCACGATCGTCGCGTCGATGATCACGGCGACAGCCTGGCCGAACGCGACCTCCTTCATGAAGTACACGCTGCTAGTGCCGAAGGCGAGGAAGACCACGGCGAGCAGGCCCGCCGCTGCCGTGATCACGCGGCCGGTCCGCTCGATGCCCAGTGCCACCGCCTCCTGGTCCGTATGGCCACGGTCGCTGTACTCCTTGATCCGCGCAAGCACGAGCACCGCGTAGTCGGTCGCCAACCCGAACGTCGTCGCACCGATGATCACCAGCAGCGAGGTCTCGATCGCGTCCGGCCCGTCGTACGCGAACGCCCAGTGCAACAGCCCGTGCTGGAACGCGAGCACGAGCAGGCCGAACGTCGCGGCGATGCTGAGCAGGTTCATGACGAGCGTCTTGAGCGGCAGGATCAGCGAGCCCGTCATGAGGAACAGGATCAGCATCGTCGTCGCGACGACCAGCGCGATTACCATTGGCGCGTCGTCGATGAGGCTGTCCTTGTAGTCGATGAACTCCGCTGTCTGGCCGCCGACGAGCCCGCCGGCGGACCCGGCTATTCGGCGAACCTCCGCGACCGTGTCCTGGGCCTCCTCCGACAGCGGCTGTGCCTTGGGGAACGCTTGGATCAGCGTCGCGCCGTCGCGCAGCTCGCGCGCGGGCGCCACTTCGCGCACGCCGTCCAAGCGCGCCAGCTGTGCCCGCGTGCGATCTGCGTCACGCCGCACGACGACCGTGATCGGTGAGCTCAAGTCTGCCGGGAAGTCGCTGCGCAGGTGCTCGATCACCTCGCGCGAGTCCTGGCCGCGCGGGACCGCGTCCACGCCGGGCTGCACCAGCACGACGTTCGCGAACGGCACCGACGCGGCGATCAGCACACCGCCGGCGGCGATGGCCACCAGCGCCGGCCGCCGCATAACGGCGTTCGCGAGCGCGAACCAGCGCCCCGTCCCCTCGCTCGTGACGCCGCCACCGCGCAGCGGCAACGCGTTGACGCGCTCGCCGAGCAGCGCGAGCATCGCCGGCGTCGCGAGCAGCGCAGCGAACGCCGCCAGCAGCGACACCGCAGCGCCGCCGGCGCCCATCGAGTACAGGAAGCGCTGCGGCAGGATCGTCAGCGCGGCGAGCGCCGCGGCCACGGTCAGGCCGCTGAAGAAGACCGCGCGGCCCGCGGTGCCGACGGTGCGGCGGAGCGCCTCGTACGTCGGCCCGTCGCGCGCCAGCTCTTCCCGGTAGCGCGACGTCAGCAGCAGCCCGTAGTCGACCGCGAGTCCCAGGCCGATCGCGGTGGTGATGTTGAGCGCGAAGATCGAGACCTCTGTGATCTCGCTGAGGACTCGCAGGATCAGGAATGTGCCGACCACCGCGATCCCGCCTATGACCAGCGGGAGCAGTGCCGCGACGAGCCCGCGGAAGACGATCATCAGTAGCACCGCGACGATCGGGAAAGCGATCAGCTCGGCTCTCTGGAGGTCGTCCTCGAGGGTCTGGTTGACCTCGGTGAAGCCCACGGCGTAGCCGCCCACCGATAGGTCGAGTTCTTTCGAGTGCACGCGGCGCGCGATCCGCGGGGCCTCGTCCTCGAGGTGGCCCTCGTCGGTCTCGTGCAGGTACGCCATGACGATCGCGGAGCGCCCGTCACGCGCGATCAGCCCGCGCCCGCCGTCGCGGCTCCACGGCGTCGTGACGTGCGCGACCTCCGGGTCGGTCTCGAGCTGGCGTGCGACGCGCGCGATCTCGACGCGAGCGGCCGGTGTGTCGATGCGCCCGCGCGAGCGAGCGAGCACCACGACGCCCGGATCGGCGTCGTGGCCTAGCGCCTTCGCGGCCTGCGCCGCCGCGCGGCCGCTGTCGGAGGACTTCTCGGTGAAGCCCGCGGGCAGGAGTCGGTCCGCAACGCCTGCGCCGAGCACTCCGGAGGCGACGACGAACAGAGCGACCGCGGCAAGAACGGCCTTCGGGTGGTGGAATGTCAGGCGGGCGAGGCGGTCGAACATCCGGGTTTCATGACACTACCCGGATGGCCCGCTACCGCGCGACCGTCACCACGCCCTGCTTCGTGAGGCCGCCCGCGCTCAGCGTCAGGCGCAGGCGCAGTGCTCGCGCTCCGGGCCGGACCCGCACTGTCAGCCGCCGGCTCTTTCGCCCGACGGACGCGCGCGTGCGCGTTACGCCGTCACCCGCCACAGTCAGGCGCGCCGGCACCGTCGCCGCGACCTGCAGCGTCAGCCGTCGCGCGCTGCGCCCGATCCGCTGCGGCGCTGACAGTCGCTCGAACTGCGGCTTCGCGGCGACCACCTGCACGGTCATCGACGCCGTTGCGCGCCGCCCGCGCGCATCGGTCGCCACGACCCGGATGCGGTGCCGCCCGCGGCTCAGCACGACCGCCGCCTGCTCGCCGCGGCCGATCTCACGGCGCCCGAGCAGCCAGCGCACGCCGGCACGCCCGAGCCGCTGCGCGCGCTCATCCTGCGCGATCGCGCTCAGGGTCAGGGTCGAGCCCTCGCTCACCCGCGCACCCGCGCGCGGGCTGGTGATCGACACTCGCGGCCCGCGGTGGATCGTGCGGAAGCGCGGCGACAGCACGACGGTCTCGTTGAAGCCGTCGTTGACCCGCAGCCGCAGGAACGCATCGTCCGACCCCGCGAAGTACTCGCTCGGCAGCGCGACGCGGCCGCCGTTAGGGCCGATCAGCACGTCACGCCACGTGCCCGGCTTGCCGCCGCGCGCCGACCACTCGACGATCACGTCGAGGCGGTCGTTGTCGGCGTCGGATGCCTGCCACTGGATCGCGAGGCGGTCGCCGCGGCCGACCAGCGTTCCTGCGCTCGGGCGCACGAACCGCGCGCGCGGTGCGTTGGCGCTGCGGTCCCGCGCCGCGACGACGGCGTCGTCACGAACGATCTCGACGCGCCCTGCTCGGGCAGCGGGCACTGCGGCCACGCCGCTGAGCACCAGGCTCGGCACCTTGGTGTGCGCGAACACGGGCCGCTGGCGCATCGGCACCTGCGCGATCACCGCGCCGGTGCGGTCCTTGACGAACAGCGCGTACGGCGACGGCTTTGATCCCTCGCCGCTGTCTCCGGCCGCCGCGTGGACGGTGTCGACCGTGACGGTCCCGGTTTCGTTCACGATCGCGTTGACGATCAGCTTCGGCGTCGCCGGCGCCTGCGCGGCGCGAGCGCGCTTCGAAGGATCGAAGCTCGCGCTCCCGGCGGGCGAGGCGTTACGCGCGAAGCGGTTCAGAACGTCGGTCCAGTTCTTCGGGCCGAGCCAGCTGTTGGTGTCGCCCGCGCAGTACGACATGAAGTCGTAGACGGCTCCGGCTTCTTGCAGGCCTGGCTCAGAGGGCACGCCCTCAGCGCTGGCGAGGATCCGGTACGGCGGCTGGCCGGTGTGATCCAGGCCGATGCCCTGTATCAGCCCAACCTCGTCCGGCGGCCACATCGTGCCGCTGTTCAGCGCCGTACACGACCGTGACGCGTGGCAAGAGACGTCGAGGTCCACGCAGCCGCTGAACGTCGCGTCCTCGACAACGGCGCCGAGCGCGTGGAAGAACTCGTGGGCGGAGCTCGTGTACGGCCGGTCCTTGTCGTCTTCGCAGGCCATTACCGGCACGCCGCCGCTGCAGTCCGGCCATCCCTTCGGGCCAAAGCCCACGACGATGTCGTTCTTGGCATCGCGCTGGCTGAACGTGATCAGCTTCGAAGCGACCACCGACCGGCCTTCGAGGGGCTTGCCGTCCGTGCCGAGCTCGGGGTCGTCGTACTCCTGCGTCGCATCGAGCGTGCCCTGGTAGTCGGGCATGTTGTACTCGAGCGGCACCAGGTTGAGCGCCTCGCGCAGGATCGTGCGGATCGGCCGTGGACTAGTTGACGTGGTCGGCGTGCCGGCGTAGGTGAGCCGCACGGTCGCGACGTCGAGGCAACAAGTCGGCGTGAAGTTGACCCGCTGCAACGTCATCGAGTTGTTGAGGCTGTTGCTCTCCAGGTGAATCTGAGAAGGCTGCGGTACGAGCTCGGCTCGCAGCGTCAGGTTGAAGCCGGGCTGGCTTGTCGTGGTGCGCTCGCCGGTGCCGGTCCAGCTGGCGGGCAGCGTGAACGTGTACGCGCAGCCCGCGCACGCGCGCTGCGTGAAAGGCGGCTCGTCGAGCTGGTTGAACGCAAGGAATCCGGGCGAGGCTTGGGGCAGCAGCGGGCTGAGGGGCAGCGTGGCGCCGGTCGTAGCGTTGACGCCGTGCAGCCGAATCACCGGCGCCAGCGTGTCACCGAAGCGCTCGAAGAACCTCCCATTGTTGGCGTACACGCGAACGACCGTCTTGCCGTTCGCATAGAGCGGGACGCCGCTGTAGTTCTTCACCGCCGGGCTCGCCGTGACCCACGGCAGCGCGAGCGTCTGTACGCCCTGCGTCACCTCGACGCCGACGACCCGCGCGTCCACGAACGCAACGGTGTTGACGGTGATCGTGGTTGCCTGCGGAGCCGGCGTCTTGGAGTCCACCGGCGCGGCGACGATCCGCACCTGCTTGCCGGCCTGGAGCGCGGCGGCCGGCTCGGCGCGGAAGGTCACGCGCACAATCGCCTGGCTCGCCGAAGTCGTGTCGACCGGGGTCATCGTCACTCCCGCCGGCAACGTCGTCGGATCGGCGCTGAGGCGCAGCGTGCCGCCGTAGTTGACGCGGTCGACCTGCATGTCGATGCCGGCGGCCGATCCCTGGTGGACGTTGAGCGACGTCGCGCCACGCGGCTTGATCGTGAAGCTCGGCGCCGAGGCCGGCGTGTCGTGCGTGATGTCGTCGATGCCGATCGACCCGGCGGTCGAGCCGCGCACGCGGACGAAGGCGATGTTCGTGTTGAGCGAGGCGAACGTCAGGCGGGTCTTGAAGCCCGTTCCACCCGTGACCGTGGCCGATTTCGGCAGCGTCGTCGACGAGCTGATCGCGGTGCCGTTGATCGTGAACGCGGTCAGCGTGATCGTGTTGGAAGCCGTCCCGAACGCACCGACCGAGACGCTGACGCGACTGCGTGACCCGCCGGTGTACTGCCACCAGACCTCGGTGGTCCCGATGCACTCCGCAGTCAGGCAGCGGCGGTTGATGCGGCCGATCTGCGAGCCCGACTGCGCCTGCGTGCCGACGTTCGTGATCACCGGCACGTTCGCGGTCGTCTGCCCCTGGCCCGAGGCGACCGACCCGAACGTGACGCCGCGTGACTGGTACTGCGTCGTCAGCGTCGCTCCCGCGGCCAGGTCGTCGAACGTCAGCGTCGCGTCAGCTTCGGCGGAGGCCGGCAACCCCAGCGCCGCGACCAGCGTGACCAGCAGAAGCCGTCGTGCAACGTTCATCAGAAACTCCCCTGTTGAGGCGGTCAGCCCAGGCCGTATGCGCCGGTGAAGCTGAAGCGGAACAGCGCCGCGACTCCGGTCGCCCGCGTGGTGCCCATCAGCTCAGCCACGGGCGAGCCCGCCGGCGCCGTGACAGTGCCGACTCCGCCGTAGGCCGTGAAGGCGCTGTGAAGCGGGTCCATCAGGACGCGTCCCTGATCGCCGATGTGCCAGTGGAACGTGTTGAAGTCCACCGGGACGCCGCCAGGCGGCACCGGCAACGGCAGCGTCTTCGTCTGGACCTTGAACGGGAAGCGGCTCGCCTTCAGCGCATCGAAATACCCACCGCTGGGCCCGGCGTTGATCGGCATCTGCGCCACCAGCTCGTTGGTGACACCCAGCCGCGTGTAGCCCGCCGCCGCGGCCGGCGTGCTGCTCATCCACCACAGGTCGTAGCCGTGCAGTTCCGGGCCGAAGCCTCCATCCGGATCGGTGGAGTGGACCGAGGCCAACCCGTAGGTGGTGGGCTCGCTGATTCCGTCGACGGTGTGCGGATCGCAGCGGATGCCCGTGAAGAACATCGGGCTGCGTCCGGCGGCCTCGATGATCGGGAATCCAGCGGGCACCCAGTCGCGGACGCGGTCCGTGATCGCGAGGACCTCGACGACGGTCTGCGTGCACGTGCCGGAGGTCGTCATCACGGGTTCCGCCGCCGCCGGTAGCGGCAGCGCCAGCGCACCCACGGCCATGCCGAGGAGTACGACCCGTTGCGGGATGCGCGTCACGGCGTGACCTCGTAGAGGATGTTAAACGGGTTCTCGAGCGGTACGCGCCGCACCTCGGAGAAGCCGGCCTGCTGACACAAAGCGCGCACCGTGTGCTCGTTGAACCCACACGTCCCGAGTCCCACGCCGCCATGCGCCAGTGACGTGGTCATGCAGTACAGGACGCTGAACGAGTAGAACATCGCGCCGAGCGGGCCGGCGTTCTCCTCGAGCTTGTGCGATGCGTTGATGTCCAGGCAGACATAGCGCCCGTCAGGCTTGAGCGCAGCGCGCAGTGAGCGCAGGATCCCGAGCGGGTCGACCGCGTCGTGGATCACGTCGAACGTGAAGATCACGTCGTAGCTCTCCGGCAGGCCGTCGCTCGCGTCGCGTTGCGCGAAGCTGACGCGGTCCTCGACGCCTGCCTCGCGGGCGAGCTCGCTGCCGCGCTCCAGCGACGGCTCGAACACGTCGTAGCCCACGAAGCGCGACGCGGGAAATGCCTGCGCCAGCTTGACCACCGCGCGCCCGCGACCGCAGCCGACGTCGGCAACCAGCGCGCCGCGCTCGAGCTTCTCCTGGACCGCCGGCATCGCGGGCAGCCACTCCTGCAGCAGGAAGTTCTCGAACCACCCCGCGGTGAAGCGCTCCATGCCGTCCCACCAGTGCGATCCGTAGGCCGCCTGCGTGACGCCGCCACCGTCGCGGAACGCGTCGGCGATCCCGTCGAGCGCACCGTTGATGCCGGTCAGCATCTCGTGCACGCCGCCGAAGAAGCCGGGGCCGTTCTCCTCGGCCAACGCCGGGACGTGCTCGGGCGGCAGGGTGAACCGACCGCTCTCGGCGTCGTAGGTCAAATAGCCGTGCGCGGCGGTCGCGCTGCACCACTCGCGCAGGTAGCGCTCATTGAGGCTCATCCGTTCCGCGAGCTCCACGCTCGTCGCCGGCCCGTTCACGGCGAGGTCCTTGTAGATGCCGAGCCGGTCGCCGATCGCGGACAGCGTCGTCACCATCGCCGCGCTCGTATCGCTCAGCACGCGGCCCACGAACTCCTCGGCGGCGATTGCGTCGACTTCTGCAGTGGTCATCCTGGCTCCTCGCGTCGTTTACCGTCTCGACTGGGAGGCGTGACAATCGAGGGAACAACGCGTGACGCGCCGAAGGCTGCCGCTCTGATCGGCCGGCGGGCGGAGCTCGGCGCGCTGACCGGGGCGCTCGACGCGTCGTTCGCGGGCCAGGGGCAGCTTGTGCTGCTGGCGGGGGAGCCGGGCATCGGGAAGACGCGCCTGGCGACGGCGGTTGCGGCCGACGCCCAGGCACGCCATGCGCTGGTTCTCTGGGGCCGCTGCTGGGAGGGCGGCGGGTCGCCGCCCTACTGGCCGTGGGTCCAGGTCATGCGCGAGTACATCCGCTCGCGCGACGCGGACGCGCTCGCGGCGGAGGTCGGCAGCGGCGCTGCGTACCTGGCGCAGGTCGTCCCCGAGCTGCGCGAGCGGTTGACCGTCACCCCCGCCGAGCTTGACCTGGAGTCCGAGGAGGCGCGCTTCGCACTGCTCGACGCGACGGCCGGGCTGCTGCGCAACGCGTCCGCCGCGCAGCCGGTCGTCGTCATCGTCGACGACCTCCACGCCGCCGACCGCCCGTCGCTTGTGCTGCTGCGGTTCCTGGCGGGCGAGCTGCGCCAGTCGCGCGTTTTGTTGATTGCCGCGTATCGCGAGGTCGAGGCACGCCTCACGCCCGGTGTGGGCGAGTTGCTCGGTGAGCTGCTGGGCCAGAGCGCGAACCTGCAGATCGGCGGGCTAAGCGAGCCCGAGATCGAGCAGCTCGTCGCGGACACTTCCTCGGGCGAGCGCTCCGCCGAGGAGCTCGCTCACGTGCACGAGGTCGCCGCGGGCAACCCGTTCTTCGCGGTCGAGACCGTGCGCCTGCTCGAGTCTCAGGGCGTCGGCGCACTGCCCACCGCGGTGCGCGAGACGGTCGCGCGACGCTTGGCGCTCCTGGCCCCCGCCACGCAGCGTGTTCTGCAGGTGGCTTCCGTCATCGGCAAGGAGCTCGAGATCGGTGTCCTCGAACGCGCCCTCAACGCACCGGTCGACCTCGGCGAGGCCATCGGCGCCCGGCTGGTGACCGAGGAGTCCGGCCGCTACGCGTTCACGCACGCTCTCGTCCGCGAGACGCTCTACGACGCGCTCGGCCGCGGCGAACGGGCGCAGCTGCACCTCGAGGTCGCGGCGGCGCTCGAGGAGCTGGCGCCGGCGGACCCTGGGGAGCAGCTGTCGGCATTGGCGCATCACTGTCTCGAGGCGGCGTCGATCGGCGGCCGCGAGCGCGGCATCGAGTACTCCGAGCGGGCCGGGGACCGCGCGGCGACGATGCTCGCGTTCGAGGAGGCGGCCGAGCACTATCAGCGGGCGCTGTCTGCGAGCGGGCCCGGCAGAGCCGCTGCGCAGCGCTGCGACCTGTTGCTCAAGCTCGGCGAGACGCAGTGGAAGTCGGGCGACGCGGCGGCCTCCCAGCAGACCTTCCTCGCGGCGGCGGAGACGGCGCGCCAGGCGGCGGATCCCGAGCGGCTCGCGCGCAGCGCCCTGGGTTTCGGCCACTGGTTCCTGTTCCGGTTCCGCGTCGACGAGGCGGTCATCGCCTTGCTCGAAGAGGCACTCGACGGTCTCGGGCAGGACGAGACCGCGTTGCGCGCGCTCGTCATGGCTCGCTTGGCGCTCGAGATGCTGATGCTGCCGCAGCACGAACGCCGCGATTGGCTGAGCGCCGAGGCGGTGCGCATCGCGCGCGCAGCCGGCGATCGCGCGGCTCTGTTCACCACGCTCTACAGCCGCAACTGGTGCACGTCCAGGCCCGACACGCTCGCGGAGCGACTGGCCAGCGCCGACGAGCTGCTCGCGATCGCCACCGACGCCGGCGATCGCGAGATGGTCTTCCTCGCCCGCCACGCGCGGCTCATCTGCCTGCTCGAGTACGCCGATCAGCGCGCCGCCAACAAGGAATTGGTCATGGCCCTGCAGGTCGCCGAACAGTTGCGCCAGCCGTTCTACGTCTGGCGCGCGACGATCCTGCGGGCGGTCCTCGCGATGCAGGAGGCGCGGCTGTCCGACGCCGAGCGACTCGCCGCGGAGGCCTACGCGGTCGCACGCGACCGCTACGCCGATGTCGACGAGATCATCTACCGCCAGATGCACCTGCTCTCGATCCGCTTCTACCAGGGGCGCGTCGACGAGATGGAGGAGGAAACCCGCGAGATGGTGGCGCGTCATCCGTGGTGGCCGCGCTGGCGGCAACCGCTTCTTGCCGCCGCGCTCGGGCGGGTCGGCGAGGCGCAAGCGGAGCTCGGCCGCCACCAGGCGGACTTCGCCGACCTGCGCGACCGGCGCGGATCCGGAGGATACGTATGGGCGCTGCACCTCTCCGCGCTCGCGCAGGCGTGTGTCCTCACGGGCAACACCGCCCGCGCGGCTGCGCTCTATGAGCAGCTGCTGGGGGTGGCCGACCGCAGTGCGATGACGCTCAGCGAGATCGGCTACGGCCCGGTGAGCTGGCGACTGGGCATGCTCGCGACCCTGCTGCACCGCTGGGACGAGGCGGAGCGCCATTTCGAGGACGCGCTCGAGTCCGTGGCCCTGTCGGGCACCGAGCACTTCGCTGCGCAGATACTGCTCGAGCAGGCGCGGATGCTGGTCGCGCGCGGCGATGACGGCGAACGCGCGCGCGATCTTGTGGCGCGCGCGTTGGAGATCTCGGTGCGGCTTGAGCTTCCGGGCATCGCGGACAGGGCGCGCGCGATGGGCAAGTTGCTTGGCGCAGCACCGGACGTCCTCCGCCGCGAGGGCGAGTACTGGACGATCGCGTTCGGCGGCGCGACCTGCCGGCTCAAGGACAGCAAGGGCCTCGGCTACATCGCCACGCTGCTCGCCAGCCCGGGACGCGAGATCCACGTGCTCGAGCTGGCAGCGGAGGGCACACCCACGCCCGACCGCGGGGACGCGGGCGAGGTCATCGACGACTCCGCACGGGACGCGTATCGCGCGCGACTCGGAGAGCTCGCCGCCGAGCTCGAGGAAGCGCAGTCGTTCAACGACCCCGAACGCGCGGCGCGGACGCAGGTGCAGATCGACGCGCTGACGAGCGAGCTCGCGGCGGCGGTCGGCCTCGGCGGCCGCGCGCGCCGCGCGGCCTCGCCGGCGGAGCGCGCGCGTGTGAGCGTGACGAAGCGCATCCGCAGCGCGATCGAGAAGGTCGGCGAGAACGACGCCGCGCTCGCCGAGCACCTCGGCGCCGCGATCAGGACCGGGACTTTTTGCAGCTACCAGCCAGGCGCCGAC
The DNA here is from genome assembly GCA_963832195.1 of uncultured Conexibacteraceae bacterium. Taxonomy (GTDB): domain Bacteria; phylum Actinomycetota; class Thermoleophilia; order Solirubrobacterales; family Solirubrobacteraceae; genus Baekduia. The sequence goes on along the minus strand of CAWHTH010000001.1, from coordinate 39,870 downwards.
GGCCCACGCTGGTCGGTCTACTAAGCACGCCGCGCCGCGGGGGGAATCGCGGCGCGGCGTGCCTTGGGGTCAACCGCTCCAGGCGAGGCTCAGGCGCGGGCGGCGCATGCGCCTCGGCGAGCGGTGGACGGTGAGCTGGGACGCACGCGTGCGCAGGAGCGCGGTGACGTCGCTCGTCGCCCGGAACGGGTCCGCGATTTCGCAGCCGTCCCGAAGCGATCGCGCGGCGACCAGAGCGCCGTCGAGCTCACCGAGGATTGCGGGTGGGTGAAGGGGCTTGGCGGAGTCGAGCGCGGCGAGCTCGTCGAGCTGTCCGCGGTCCGCTTCCGTCGCAAGCCGCATCGTGAAATGAGGAGTCGTCGTCATGACCGGCATCCTGCGGCCTGCGCGGCCCCGGAACATCGGGGCACAACCCTGAACCCGACCCTGACCTTTTCTGTGAATCAGGGACCGGTTCAGGGCTGCTCCCCGATGACCGGCTACAGCGGCGACGGCACGCTGCGCGCCCATGACCAGCCATCAGATCTCCAACCACGACCACCCCTACCCGCGGCGCTGGTACGCGCTGCTCGTGCTTGCGCTCAGCCTGCTCATAGTGACGGTGGACAACACCATCCTCAATGTCGCGCTCCCGACGATCCGCGAGGAGCTGGACGCAAGCTCCAGCGAGCTGCAGTGGATCGTGGACAGCTATCTGCTCGTGTTCGCCGGCCTACTGCTCGCCGCGGGCAGCCTGGGCGATCGTTTCGGCCGCAAGGGCGCGCTGTTCGCCGGGCTGGGCATCTTCGGCGCCGCGTCGCTGATGGCGGCCTTGTCGACCACGTCGGACCAGCTGATCGTGTCGCGTGCCCTGATGGGCATCGGCGCCGCGGCCATCATGCCGACGACGCTCTCGATCCTCACCAACATCTTCCCCAAGGAGGAGCGCCCGAAGGCGATCGCGATCTGGGCGGCGGTGGCCGGCGTCGGCATCGCGGTCGGGCCCGTCTCAGGTGGGCTGATCATCGAGCACCTCGACTGGAGCTGGATCTTTCTCGTCAACCTGCCGGTGGTCGTCACATGCCTGATCGCCGGGTGGATCCTGCTGCCGACGTCGCGTGATCCGGAGTCCCCGCGGCTGGACTACCCGGGCTTCGGGCTGTCGATCGCGGGCCTTACGGCGCTCGTCTGGGGCCTCATCGAGGCACCCGAGCGAGGCTGGACGAACCCGACGATCCTGGGCGCGTTCGGGGTGGCCGCCGCGCTCATCGCGATGTTCATCTCCTGGGAGCTGCGCACCAAGCAGCCGATGCTCGACGTCAGCGTGTTTCGCAACCTGCGCTTCAGCGCCGCGAACGTGGCGATCACGTTCGTGTTCTTCGCGCTGATGGGCGTCATGTACTTCCTGACGACCTATCTCCAGACGGTGCTCGGCTACAGCGCACTCGAGGCCGGAGTCCGAATGGTCCCGATCGCGGCCGGCGTGATCTTCGCCGCCCGGCTGTCGGTCCCGCTGACGGCGCGGCTTGGGACGAAGATCGTCGTCAGCGCGGGGCTGGGGATCGTGGCGCTCGGCCTCGGCGCATTCACCTCGACCGGAGTGGACACCGAATACCTCTGGAAGATCGCGGGTGCGCTGACCACGATGGGCTTCGGGATGGGCCTGACAATGGCCCCCGCGACCGAGGCGATCATGGGCTCGCTCCCGAAGGCCAAGGCCGGCGTCGGCTCCGCGATGAACGACGTCGTCCGCGAACTCGGCGGCACGCTCGGCGTGGCCGTGCTCGGCAGCATCGTGTCCACGGGCTACGCGTCGTCGATGGACGGCACCTCGGGGTTGACCGGGGCGGCGGCCGAGGCGGCGAGCGACAGCGTCGGCGGCGCCCATGAGGTCGCCGCACAGCTCCCCGGCGGAGCCGCCTCGAAGCTCGTGGCCGTCGCCGACTCGGCATTCGTCGACGCGATGACGACGGCGGCATCGGTCGCCGCCGGAGCGGCGCTGTTCGGTGCGCTCGTCGCTGCGGCGTTCCTCCCCTCGCGCGCGCGACCCGAGCCGGAGCCGCGCGCGACGGCCGCGCTGCCGCAGCCCGCCGCGGCGTAGCGGCGACCCAGGACGAGACGGCCCGGGCATCACCGCGTGGTGCCCGGGCCGTGATGGGTCAAGCGCGGGCTCTGTTGACCGCCGGCAGCCGGCGCTGTGGCCTGGCGATCAGCAGGTACGCGACGCCGGCGACGGCGATCACGCTGAGGACGATCGGCGCCGCCCAGACCTGGTAGACCGGCGCGTCCGGAGGCGCGAGCGACTCGCGCGGCCAGGCGATGTTCACCGACTCGAACGCCAGCCAGATGACCGCGAGCACGTTGATGACGAGCCCAGCGCGGCCCAGCTGCACCTTCCCCGCCGGCCGCCACGTGCCGCGAACGCGAGCGATCAGCGCGGCCAGCGCGGTGAGGAAGAACGCCACGTAGATCGAAGCGGTTCCGAACGCGATCAGGCTGCCCACGGCAGCAGAGTCCAGCCCGAGCAACAGACCGAGGCAGCCGATCACAGTCGTCACGACGACGGCGCCGATCGGCACGCTGCGCGCGTCGACACGGCTGAGGAAGCGCGCCGCGGGGAGGACGCCGTCGCGGGCGATCGAGAAGATCGAGCGGGCTGTGATCGCCTGCGCCGACATCCCACAGGCCATGAACGCGACGAGCACAACCGCGGCGAACGGCTTGTCGGACCAGGACCCGAACGAGGAGACCACTGCGGTCGTCACAGGATCGACGTCCTCGCCCGCGACGATCGCCGCGGGATCCGGGTGGGCGAGCGTCGCCGCGACCGCATTGAGGATCACGAGCGCCGCGACAGTCAGCAGCGCGAACCAGATCGCGCGCGGCACGTGGCGCGCCGCGTCGCGCGTCTCCTCGGAGACCCCGACGCAGGCGTCGAACCCGATGAACACCCACCCGCCGACCGCGAGCGCGGCGAGCATCGCCGCGCCGACCGAGCCGCCCGAGAGCGCCTCCGCGCCGAGCGTGTGCGTGAAGATCGAGAAATCCTGCTCGCGAAAGACGAGCAGCAGCGCGACCCCGATGCCGACCGATGCGATCGCCTCGGCTGCGATGCCCGCCTTGATCGCGCGACGCAGCACGTCGACGCCGACCGCGCCGACGAGCGCGCAGATGACGACCAGGACCATGCCGGTGACGACGATCGCGTTCGGCGTCGCCTCGATTCCAAGCAACGTCAGCGCCCACGGCGCCCCCAGGTAGGCGATCGTCGTGTTCGACGCCGCGTACGCACAGATCGCCACCCAGCCGGCGAACCATCCGTAGGAGCCGCCGATCAGGCGGCGGCTCCATTGATACGCGCCGCCGGCCACGGGAAACTCGGACGCGAGCTCGGAGTAGACCGCGAGCAGCATGCACTGACCCGCGAGTGCGACCGGCAGCACCCAGATCCAGGCCGGCCCGGCCACGACCGTGCCGACGAACACCACGGCGTACAGCCCGACGACCGGCGAGATCGCGGCAAACCCCATGGCGGCGGTGTCGAAGACGCGCAACCGGCGCGCGAGCTCCTGCCGATAGCCGAGCTCGTTCAGCCGGGCGGCATCGGGGTCGACCGGCTCGGCGACGGCCGTCACGCCGAGGGCGCTGCGTCGCGGTTGCCCCGCTCCCGCTCGATGATGCGAGCCACCTCGACCCGCGAGGACGCGCCGAGCTTCATGAAGATGTTGCGCACGTGCGACTCGACCGTCTTGTCGCTGAGGAACAGCTCCGCCGCGATCTGCTTGTTCGTGAGGCGATCGGTCACGAGCTCGGCGATCTCGAGCTCGCGCTTGGTGAGCGCCGAGAGCCCGGAGTCGCCCGCGGTCGCCGGGCCGCGCGGCTCGGCGCGCGCGCCGAGCTTGCGCAGGTCGCGGCGAACCTCGTCGCGGACGCGATGCGCGCCGAACGCGTCCAGCTCGCGCTCCGCTTCGCGCAGCGACGCGATCGCCGCCTTGCGATCGCCGGCCGCCGCCTGGGCGCGGCCGAGCAGGTGGCGCGAGAACGAGGCCTGGAGCACGCTGCCTCCGTCGCGCGCCCCGCTGGCCGACTCCGCCGCGAGGCGTGCCGCCTCCTCCGCCTGCCCGGCCGCCAGCAGGACGAGCGCCCGCGTGCGTTGCGCGAGCGCGGTCGGCAGCGGCAGGCCGAGCTGCTCCGCGGTCTCCTCGGCGCGCGCGGCATAGGCGTCCGCGCGCTCCGGATGCCCGAGCGCAAGCTCCGCCAGCGCCAGGACCTCCCAGTTGTAGTTCTTCTCGACCGGGATCGCCCAGCCGAGGTCCTCGTCGCCGAGCTCGCGCATCATCTCGAGCATGACCGCGGGCTCGCCGAGCTCGAACCTGCACGTCGCCATCAGCCATCCGGGCCCGCCGCCGGCGCTCGGGATCGTGCCGCCCGTCAGGCGCCCGCCGATGCGCGCGCTTTCCTCGCACACCGCGACCACCTCGTTGAGCTTGCCCGAGAAATAGAGCGCCCACCCTAGTTCGAACAGCGCCCAGAAGAGGTAGTGCGGATTCGCGGAGAGGCGGGCTACTTCGACGGCGTCCTCGCAGACCTCGATCGCCTCCGCGAGCCGGCCCTGACCCTCGAGCGGATAGCCCTTGGTCAGCATCAACGGCACCAACAGCCTGCCCTCGCCGGTCGCGCGCGCAATCGCGATGCCGCGGTCGGCGTGTGCGATCGCGTCGTCGTAGCGCTCGAGGTAGTTCTCCGTCCAGCCGAGGTAATACAGCGCCTCCAGGCGCGGCGCGAGCTCCGCGTCCGACAGGCGATCGACGATCGCGAGGCCTCGTCGCGGTGCTGCTGCGCACTCGTGATCCGTCCCTCGACGACTTCGCCGAGCGCCAGCGCCGACGCCGCCGCGGCGATCAGCGCGTCGTCGCCGATGCTGCGCGCCGTCTCCAGGGCGCCCGCGCCCATGCTCTGCGCCTGCGCGAAGTCCATCTCGTACAACCCGTCGACGGACAGCTCGATCTGCAGCGCGGCGGCCTCCGCGGACGTCTGGTCCGCAAGGTCGTCCCAGGCGCGCATCAGACGCCGGTGCGCGTCGTCGTGGCGGCCGAGCCAGTGCTCGACCGCGGCGCACCAGGCGGTCAGCTCGATCCGGCGCGCGGTCGCGTCGGTTGGCAGCAGCTCGATCGCCTCCAGCAGCGTATGCCGGCTGAGCTCGAGCTCACCCAGCGAGCGCTGTGCAGACGCGAGCGCGACGCGCACATCCACCTGGCGACCGCTGTCGCCGCCCGGCAGCAGGCGCAGCGCCGCGTCGAACCAGCGTGCCGCGGCAGCCGGCGCTCGGGCCGCGGCTGCGTTGCCCGCGTCGAGCAGCAGAGCGATCGCGTCCTCGTCGCCCGGGCTCGCCGACTGCTCGACGTGATGCGCCTGCTCGGACGTGCTTGGCGCCACGCGCGGCGAGCGTCGCGGCCGCGGCCGCGTGTGCCGCGAGCCGCCATCCGCCGCGTGTGGACTCGTAGACCGCGCTGCGAACTAGCGGGTGACGGAATATGAAGCGACGCGGGACCTGCGTCGGGCGCACGAGATCGACCGCGAGCAGCTCGTCGAGCGCGTTCGAGCGCAGCGCTCGCGTCCAGCTCCGCGATCGCGGCGGCAAGGTCGGGCTCGAACGGCTCTCCGGCGACCGCCGCGCCGTCGAGCAGCGCGCGGGCCGGGGCTGGAATCGATTCGAGCTCGTCGGCGAGCGCGGCGGCGACGGCAGCGGGGACGCCGCCCGCCAGACCGGTCGCGCCTTCGAGGCGCCGCGGGAGCCTGCCGCCGTCGCTCGCCGCGCGAGCTGCTCGAGGTAGAACGGGTTGCCCCCGCCGTGGCGGTAGATCGCGGCCGCCGCGCCGGCGTCGACCTCGCCCGAGCAGCTGTCCGGCCTCGAGCTCGCTGAGCTGCTCCAGCCCGATGCGGGTCAGCTCCGGAGCCGTGAGCGCGGCGGTCAGGCGCTCGGGCGCCTGCGCAGGCCGCAGCGCCAGCACGAGCAGCACCGCGCCGCTCGCGCCGCGGCGCAGCACCGCCGCCAGCAGCTCGAGCGACGCCGGGTCGCTCCAGTGCAGATCGTCGAGGATGAGCACGAGCGCCTGGTCCTCGGCCAGCAGCCCGAGCAGCGCTGCGAACCGCTCTGTGCACTCGGAAGCGCTCGTCCGCGATTGCGCCGTCGCCGCCGGCCCCGAGTGACGGCAGTACGCCGCCGAGCTCGCTGCGCGAGATCGGCGTCGAGCGTCGAGCTCCTGCGACGCCACATAAGCGTCGAGCGCATCCGACCCAGACGCTGAACGGCATCTCGCGCTCGAACTCCGCCGCGGCGCCGGCAAGCACGAGATGTCCGCGCTGCTCGGCGCGCGCGCTCAGCTCCTGCAGCAGCCGGGTCTTGCCGATGCCCGGCTCGCCCTCGATCGCCAGACACGCCGGAGTCCCTTTGCCGAGCTGCGTCGAGCGCCGCCTCGAGCTGTTCGAGCTCACGCTCCCGTCCGACGAGCGGGCCGGCGGTGGACGTCCTCCCCATCGAGCCGAGCATACGCCTTGCCGCGCCGCAACTTCAGGGGTCTGGTTCAGGGACGGGCCCGGATGTTCGGCGTGCTGCGGGCGACGACGCTGCGACGCAGTGAAGTCCACCCCAACTGAGGGAGACACTGTGAGTACGAAGCCGCAACATCGCAGCGCGTGCCGGGCGCTGGAGCGCGCAGCATCGGAAGGCTCGCCATTTTCGGCTGGATCGCGTTCGTGGTCCTGGCCGTCTGGCGCGGCGGCAGCATCGGCACACGACGCTGACGGAGGCTGAGTCCGGCGTCGGCGAATCCGGCCGCGCCGCGCAGATCGCACGAAGGAAGCCTATCCGGACACGATCGCAGGAGTCGGTGTTCGTCAGCAGCGAGCAGCACGAACGTGCGATGCACCGCGAGTTCCGGGCGGCCGTCGCCGACGTCGTCGAGCCGGCTCGAACGCACGAAGGGCGTCGAGAACATCTCCGAGCCCCTACGCGAGGGCAGCCGAGGGCCAGATCGCCCACGGACGGCAAGGCCGCGCATGATCTCGTTCGAGATCCCCGGCAACGCAGACGACGCGGCGCCGAAGGCGCCACGCTCGACGAGACGCTCGCCGCCACCGAAGGCGGCCGACGAAGCCCATCCCGGCCTGCTCATCGAGCAGTTCGGCGAGGCGCAGCTCGGACGAGGCCTTCAACAAGATCTTCGACGAAGATCTCGAGAAGGCCACGCAAGAGCTCGGTTCCGCTGACGCTGTTCATCCTGCTGATCGCGTTCGGCGACGCTGGTCGCGGCCGGCATTCCGCTGCTGCTCGCGGTGACCGCCGTCATGGCGACGTTGGGCCTGCGTCGGCCCGATCAGCCAGATCTCGCCGATCGAAGAGTCGATCAGCCACGTCATCCTGCTGATCGGGCTGGCGGTCGGGGTGGACTACTCGCTGTTCTACCTGCGCCGCGCTCGTGAGGAGCGCGCGGCAGGTCGCAGCGCGCGACGCCGCCCTCGAGGCCGCGGCGGCCACTTCCGGCCGCGCCGTGCTCGTCTCCGGGCATCACCGTGATGACCTCGATGGCCGGCATGTACCTCGCCGGAGCGGCGACGTTCACGTCGTTCGCGACCGGGACGATCCTGGTCGTCGCCGTATCGGTGCTCGGTTCGCTGACCGTGCTGCCGGCGGTCATGTCCAAGCTCGGCGACGCGCGTCGAGCCGGGCCGCGTTCCCGGCCTTGCACGCCTGCGCAACCGGATGGCCTGCAATCGGCATCTGGTCGCGGATCGTCGACCGTGTGCTGCGTCGCCCGTTGCTGTCGGCGACGCTGGCCACCGGGCTGCTCGTCGCGATGGCGCTGCCGGCGCTGGGCATGCAGACCGGTGAGCCGAGCACGGACACGCTGCCGAAGGACCAGGCGATCGTTCAGACGTACGATCGCGTGCAGGCGGCGTTCCCGAGCGAGACGAGCGGGCTGGACATCCTCGTCGAGGCCGACGACGTCAGCGCTCCGGCGGTGACGGCAGGGATCGACAAGCTCGAGCGCGAGATCGCCCAAGCGGCCGGAGCTGTTCCCCGGCGGGCGGATCGACGTCGACGTGAACCCCGACAAGTCGGTGGCGACGCTCACGATGGCGATCGCCGGCGACGGCACGGACGACGCGTCAAACGATGCGCTGGACCTGGTTCGCAACGAGCTGGTTCCGACGACGCTCGGCTCCGTCAAGGGCGTGGAGTCGTACGTGGCCGGTCCGACCGCCGAGGCGCGGGACTTCAACGACACGCTGAAGTCCAACATCGCCTGGGTGTTCGCTGTTCGTGATGGTGGCCGCTTTCGTGCTGCTGCTCGTCACGTTCCGGTCGATCGTGATCCCGATCAAGGCGATCGTCCTGAACCTGCTGTCGGTCGGCGCGGCCTACGGCATGCTCGTGCTGGTCTTCCAGCACGGCTGGTTCAAGGGCCTGCTCGGGTTCAGCGAGACGGGGCCGATCGTGGCCTGGCTGCCGCTGTTCCTGTTCGTGATCCTGTTCGGCCTGTCGATGGACTACCACGTGTTCATCCTCAGCCGGATCAAGGAAGCGGTAGACAGCGGGATGAAGACCGAGGACGCAGTCGCCCACGGGATCAAGCAGACCGCCGGCGTCGTGACCAGCGCGGCAATCGTGATGGTCGCCGTGTTCGGCGTCTTCGCGACGCTCTCGTTCATCATGTTCAAGCAGATGGGTGTGGGCCTGGCGTTCGCGGTCCTGCTCGACGCCACGCTGATCCGCGGCGTGCTGCTGCCCGCGAGCATGAAGCTCCTGGGCGACTGGAACTGGTGGCTGCCCAAGCGCCTGCACTGGCTGCCCGAAGTTCGAGCACGAGGGCGAGGTCGCGCCGGCGAAGGCATAGACCGCTGAGACGATCCGATTCGACGCGGCGCCCGCCTCTCCGGCGGGCGCCGCGTCGTTCGTCTGGGCTCGGTTCAGGGATCCACCCTGATGTTCGCGGGGGCGGACCGGCGGCAATCTGCACGCATGCCCGTATTCCTCCTCCACCACCGCCACGAGCCGGCCGAATGCGCCGCTGCCTTTGCGGCGTGGCAGGGCTTTCACAGCCCGCTGCGCCACCACCCGGCGCCATCGACCTGCCTCGCCGGCGGACACGCCATCTGGTGGCGCGTCGATGCGCGGGATCAGCGTGAGGCAATCGCGCTGCTCCCGCGCTTCGTGGGCGTGCGGACCACGCCAGTCGAGGTACGGGACATCGAGATCCCCTGACAAGGAGAAACAGATGAAGAAGAAACTCACCGCCGTAGGCCTCTCGACCGCCGTCGTCATGACGGCGCTCGTCCCGGCTGTCGGTTCCGCGAAGGCCACCGACACGGGGCGGCATCAAGTGACGACCGCGAAGCTCTCCGTCTACGAGCAGCCCGCCAAGAAGTACACCGGGCTGCTCGTCAAGGGCGAGACGTTCGTCGTCAAGAAGCTGTCCAAGTCCGGCAAGTACGCGTACGGCAAGGCCCTCGGACACGCCAACAAGACGGGCTGGGTGTCCGCGGCCGCGCTCAAGCGCGCGCGGTAGTTCCGGTTCCCCTCGATCGGCGGGCGTCGTCGGTTTGCGGCGGCGCCCGCCGTTCTCGTCTATTAGGAGCTCGCAATGTCCCCTCGTCTTCCCGCCGCCTTCTATCCCATCGTCACCGGCCTCGACTTCCGCGGTGGCGAGGTCCTCGTCAGCCGGCTGCTGATCGACGGCCGCGTCCTCGTCGAGCCGCTCGACGCGCGCTCGCCGCTCGATCGCCTGCTCGGCGACGCGCTGTCCCGGTTCTTCAGGAACTGAGTGTTCAGGGTCCCGGTTCAGGGTCGGACCCTGATGTTCGGGCGGGCCTCGAGCGAGAGGGTGAGCTCATGCTCTATCCCAAGGTCACCGAGATCACCCGGGCCGGCACAGCTCTTCGCTCACTGCCTTCCTTCGCTCCGACGGCCGCGCCCCGTCCGAGCTACGTCCCGCCGGTTCGCTGATCGATGAGGGCATGGAGTCGTGCCGAGGAGGGCGCCGTCGCGCTCGCGGTCCTCTTCGAACGCTCGCTGGGTGTCGCGACCGAGGCGATCATGGGCTCGCTCCCGAAGGGGAGGGGTCAGAAGCTTGCGGACCTGTGCTTCGTTGACGGCTCTCGTGAGAGCTTTGTCGTTGCGCTCCACGTCGGCGAGGTCGACGAGCGTGCGGGCCGGGGTCGTGACCGGGATGCCGTAGTGCTCGTCGCGGTCGGAGTCTCCGAGCGCGGAGCGGTAGCACCTGATTCCTCGGTGCCGGTGCTCCTTCGGCGCCGTGACCTCCACGGGTCCGCGCCATGGCCTGCGCATCTCGAATAGGGCCGCGGCGCTCGGGTACGGCGTACACGCCGGGGGGTCTGCGGCCTTTCGGGCCACCAGCAACCGTTTCTTCGCACACCCCCCGGATATTCGGGCCGCCCGGGCGCCGCGAGGGGGCGCCGCGACACATCTGCGTCCCCTCGGTGCGCAGTTCGGCGCAAACGGCGCGTCCAAGGAAACCCTCAACGTACGATCCGCCGCATGCGGCGGGGAGCAACAGCGGCGATGGTCCTTGCCGCCCTGACGTGCGCGCCGGCCACCGCCGCCGCCCAGGACCCCGGCCAGACCACGACGCACACGCTCACCTCGAACGGAGTCGAGTACCCGTACATCCTCTACACGCCGACGACGTACGAGCCCGGCCGCCCCGCCCCGCTCTACGTCATGGTCCACGGCTGCCAGACCACGGCCGAGACCCAGATGAAGGCCAACCTCATCAACCCGGTCGCGGAGCGCGAGGGGTTCGTGGTCCTCTACCCCGACGTCGATGCGATCGGCCGCGCGCAGCCCGGCCCGCTGCACGACTGCTGGAAGTTCTTCTACCCACCGTCGTACTTCCGCGACAACAGCGACGTCGCCGCGATCGCCGACATGACGCGCGCCGTGATGGCAAGACAGAAGCATCGACGCCGAGCGCGTCTACCTCGTCGGGCTGTCGGCAGGCGGCCTGATGGCCTCGGCCGCCGCCGCTGCCTATGCCGACCTGTACGCGGCCGTCGGAATCGTCGAATCGGCGGGGTACGCCGACGGGTTTTGCTTCACGAGCGGCGTCGGCATCCCCGTCGAGCTGAGCGCGCAGCTCGCGCATGTGGCGATGGGCGCCAACGCCCGCGTCGTCCCGCGCTTCGTGATCGGCTCCGACGCCGACCTGGCGTTCCCCGCGACGTGCGCCGTCAAGGCGCTCGATCAGGGCCTGCGCACGAACAACCTCGTGCTCAGTGGCAGCCAGACGACTCCGCTCGCGCTGACGCCCACCGCGGTCCGCGAGGAGCAGAAGCCCGACGGCCTCGCCTACACCGTCAGCGAGTTTCGCGATCCGGCCGGCTGCCTGATCGGCCAGCGCTGGATCATCCACGGCATGCCGCACGCCTGGCCCGGGGGCGACCCGCAGTACGAGGGCTACATCCACTCGAAGGCGCCCAGCGGCGCCGAGGGGACGTGGGCGTTCCTGAAGCGCTACCGCAAGTCCGACACGGCGATGCCGTGCGCGGAGGCACCGGCGGCCACGCCCGCCACGGCGACGTGCGCCGCCCGCACGATCACGATCATGCTTCCCAAAGGCCGACGCGTGCGCAGCGTGGTCGCCCTCATTGCCGGGCACCGCACCAAAACAACGCGCCGAGGACGGCGGGTCACGCTCACGCTCCCGGCAGGACGCAAGCGCGTCGAGCTCCGCGTCCGCCGCCACGGCCCCTCACGCCCCCAGGTCATAGCCCGCACCTTCGCGCCCTGCTGAGCGTCAGTTCGAAGCGACTGCTTCGGAGCCCTAGGCGATCTCGCTCTGCACGCTGCGGAAGCGTCCGGCGCTCATCCCAGCGACCCCGAGGGCCGTACGCGCGTCCTCGAGAGCCAGCGAGATCGCTGTGCGCTGGTCCTCGACGTCATACGCGAGTGTCGCCTCGAGCCACCCTGTCACGCCCGAGCTCCCTACAACCGGACCCTGGTCGCGACACACCCGTTCGAGCGCATTCAGCAGCCGATCGCCAGCCTCAGCGACATCGTCGGCACCGTGCTCGTCGATCGTGATGGTGATCCGGTACTCCACGTCAGCGTCCCTTCCAGATGAAGCCATAGCGTCGCAGCCGCGCAAAGCGCGCGTCGGCGGAGACAAGTAAGCGAGCGCTAGCCTGCGGGCCGCGCATGGCCCACCAGTACATCTTCCAGATGCACCGCCTCACGAAGGCGTTCCCGCCCGACAAGACGGTGCTCAAGGACATCACGCTCGCGTTCCTGCCCGGCGCCAAGATCGGCGTCCTGGGCTACAACGGCGCCGGCAAGTCCAGCCTGTTGAACATCATGGCCATGCGCGACACCGACGTCCGCGGCGACGCCATGCTCGCGCCGAATGCCACCGTCGGCATCCTCGAGCAGGAGCCGCACCTCGACGACAGCAAGACAGTCGAGGGCAACGTCCTCGACGGCGTCGCGCAGATCAAGCAGCTGCGAGACCGCTTTGACGAGCTGGCCGCCAACTACTCCGAGGAGACAGCCGACGAGTTCGCCGACCTCCAGGCCAAGATCGAGGCCGTCGACGGCTGGAACCTCGAGACGAACGTCGACCACGCGATGGACGCGCTCCGCCTCCCGCCCGCGGACGCCGAGACGACGAACCTCTCCGGCGGAGAGCGCAGGCGCGTGGCCCTCTGCCGCCTCCTCCTCGCTGCGCCGGACCTCCTCCTGCTCGACGAGCCGACGAACCACCTCGACGCGGAGTCGGTCGCGTGGCTCGAGAAGCACCTCGAGGACTACAAAGGCACCGTCGTCGCCGTCACCCACGACCGCTACTTCCTCGACAACGTCGCCGGCTGGATCCTCGAGCTCGACCGCGGCCGCGGCATCCCCTACGAGGGCAACTACTCCAGCTGGCTCGAGCAGAAGCAGGCGCGCCTGCAGCAAGAAGAGAAGTCGGAGAAGGCGCGGCAGAAGACGATCGCCGCCGAGCTCGAGTGGGTCCGCCAGAACCCGAAGGGGCGCCAGACCAAGCAGAAGGCGCGCCTGCAGAACTTCGAGGCGCTCGTCGCGCAGGAGCGCAACGTCAAGCTCGACGAGGTCCAGATCCACATCCCGACCGCGACGCATCTCGGCGACGTCGTCGTCGAGGCCGAGAACCTGCGCAAGGGCTACGGCGACAAGCTCCTGATCGAGGACCTGACGTTCTCACTGCCACGCGGCGGCATCGTCGGCGTGATCGGCCCCAACGGCGCCGGCAAGACCACGCTCTTCCGCATGATCACCGGCCAGGAGCAACCCGACGCCGGCACGCTGCGCATCGGCGACACCGTCCAGATGGCCTACGTCGACCAGAGCCGCGACGCGCTCGACCCCGAGAAGAACGTCTGGGAGGAGATCTCCGGCGGCATGGAACAGATCAAGGTCGGCGACCGCGACATGAACTCGCGCGCGTACACGGCCGGCTTCAACTTCAAGGGCTCCGACCAGCAGAAGAAGGTCGCGAAGCTCAGCGGCGGCGAGCGCAACCGCCTCCACCTCGCGAAGCTGCTGCGCACCGGCGGCAACCTCCTGCTCCTCGACGAGCCCACCAACGACCTCGACGTCGACACGCTGCGAGCGCTCGAGGAAGCCCTCCTCGCCTACGCCGGCTGCGCCGTCGTGATCTCCCACGATCGCTGGTTCCTGGACCGCATCGCGACCCACGTCCTCGCGTTCGAGGGCGACTCCCAGGTCACCTGGTACGAGGGCAACTTCGAGGCCTACGAGGAATGGCGGCGCGAGCGCCTCGGCGACGAAGCGGACCGCCCGCACCGCATCACGTACAAGCGCCTCACGCGCGCGTAACGCCGAAAAGTTCAGGGGGGTCCCCCGATGGCAGCGTGTCGCGGCCCGTGAAAGCTGCGCGACATGACACGCGCCACGTGGATCTCCGTCCTCGCCCTGTTGACGTCTCTCTTCGCCATAGGCTCCGCATCAGCGTCCTTCCCGGGCAGCAACGGCAAGCTCGTCTACAGCTCGGACTGCAGCGTCTACACCGCCAACGCCGACGGCAGCGGCCGCCAGACGCTCACGACCCCTCCGTACCGCGCGTGCGACGGGTTCGACGGGGGCGCGGAGCTCAGCCGGGACGGCATGCGCGCCGCCTTCTCGCGCGTGACGACGACTCCCGCCGGCATCTCCCAGAACGACATCTATGTCGTCGACCTCGGCACCCGGACGGTCACGCAGATCACGAGCACGCCTGACGTGAGGGAGATCAACCCAACCTGGGCATCCGATGGCGAGCGCCTCGCGTTCATCGCCCGCTCTCGCATTCTCGGCGACGAGAGCTACGGGAGCCTGCACACCATCAACATCCGCACCGGCGCCCAGCAGCAGCTGACCAACGCCCTCGACGCAGCGCCCGACTGGTCTCCGGACGGCCGGCGCATCGCCTTCGCGCGGAACACCCTCAACGGCATCGTCCTGATGACGCGCGACGTCGCCGCTGGCAGCGAGTCGAGCCTTCACGCCGGCGGCGCGGCCGACCCGGACTGGTCGCCGGATGGCACGCGCGTCGTCTTTCAGGACACGAGCGGCCCGGCGAAGGGCTCCAACGACGGCATCTGGACCGTGTACGCCGATCCGAGCAACCCTCGGCCGAAGCGCCTGATCGCCGGCACGCTGTCGGCGAACGCCGACACGACCACTCCCTACACCCCGTTCTGGTCGCCGGACGGCACCAGGATCGGCTTCACGCGCGGCGGCATCAGCGGCTTGCGCCGAGACGTCCGTCAGATCAACGCGGACGGCTCCAACGAGCGCGTGCTCTTCAAGACCGAAGCGCTCTGGCTCAAGGACCCCGACTGGCAGCCCGTCAGGCAGCTGTTCGGCGGGCTCGTCGGAAACCTCTGCATCACGCTGTGCTCCGAGATCACCTCGCTCCTGTCGCTGAGCACGACGCTCGGCATCCTGCCGATCACGCGCCTGCTGTTCGAGGACCCGACGGATGCAGCGGAAGATCCTGAGGAAGCCGTCGAGGACGTGGTGGAGGCGGTCGACGACACGGTGAACAACGTCGGCTTTCCCAACGTCCTGCCGAACCAGCGCATCATCTACCGCACGGTCGTTCGCCTCGCGGACGGGCGCCTCGTCCCGCGGCAGACCGAGAGCACCGTCGGCCGGCGAGAGGCAATCGACGTCGACTACGACCGCCGGCCCGACGTCATCGCCGGGACGACGCCCGTCGCCAACCTGAGCGCGATCCGCCTGTGCGTCACGCGCGTTTCCACGACGCTCGACCCCTGTGAGCTCCCGCTGCCAGGCACAGGCCTCGTCCCCGTCGACCTGCCGGCGAAGAAGATGTCGGTCGAGGTCCTCTTCAGCACCGCGCTCTCGGAGACCGGAAGTGTCCCGGATCCCACCCACGTCGCCTTCGGATACGACGCCCTCGCCTCCCTCGCCCCGCGCCTGTTCGACGCCACACTCGGCAAGTCCGGCGAGAGTCGCTTCGACTCACACGTCGTCACCGCAGGCGCCGCGAGCCCGATGTCCCTAATCGCCGACGTCCAGACGACTGGAGTCAAGGAGCGCGCGAACCAGGCGCGCCTGACGTTCGAGAACCCCGTGCCCAGCACCGTCGACCTCGCGCTGGATACGGGGGAACGCGAAGACCCGCAGCCCGACGAGCCGCTGCGCATCGAGGCGCGGCTCGCGCAGGCCTCGCGCATGACCGCACATGTGGAGGACGCGCCCCGCGGCGAGTCGAGCCACACGATCGACACGACGCTGGCCAACGTGCCCGCCACCACCACGCCGGGGGTGCTCCTCACCCGTGCCAGCGTCGCGGTCGGCTTCCAGGCGGAGGATCAGCGGCTCGCACTCGATGCCGGCGCCGTGATCCCGGAGGCGCGCTTCTCCTACGTCGGGAGCTTCGGCAGGCAGCGCTACAGGGCCGTCGCCCGCGACCTCCCCATCTCGGCGGATCTCGACCTCGATGTGGCCGACGGCGTGGTGTCCGTCGACTACGACGCCAGTTCGGAGTTGCGCGAGTTGACGCTGGAGGTCGAGGACGACGACGGCCTGGCGGGTCGCGCCCGGGAACTGCACGCGCTCGCGCGTCAGCTGCCGGCGCACCTCGACATCCGGCTCGGCGACCCGAACAACGAGCAGATCGACGCCAACGGCGGGAGAGTCGGCCTGGTCGAAGCGCACCTCATCGACGCCACCTCCGACGAGGCAACCAGCCGCCTGCCGGCCGGCACCGACGGTGTCGTCCTGCGCGACACGCCCACGACCTTCGCGATCTTCGCTCGCGCCACCAACCTGCGACGACTACAGCTGGCGCGGGCTGCGACCGCAGGCGACTGCGACGCGCGCGGCTACGACCTCTGCGCGACGATCGACAAGACTGCTCCGAGCCCACTCTGGATCGACCTGCAGGCGCCGGCCGTCGGCTACCTGGTCGGCTCGCTGAACCAGCTGCAGGCCGGCCAGACGACGCTGTGGTTCGTGGCGGCGTCGGACGCGGACCCGCGGACGCGGGTCTTCCTGAACGGTCCACCGAATGCGGACACGAGCAGCCTTTCGCTGAACACGAACGCCGCTAACTCGGTCCGCAACCTGCACATCGACCTCTCACCGCTTCCGGCGACGATGTCGGTCTGCCAGTCCGGCGAGCTCGCGTGCGGTCCGGATCGCAGCGCCCTGAACCAGCGGGAGCAGGCGCTCGACCAGCCGGTGGTGTCGGTCGACTTCATGGCACGGGACCAGAACCAGCAGCCGACGCCGGTCAGGATGAACGTCCAGATCGACGAATGGTCCGCCGGCGACTACACCTCCATCCGCGGCCTGACGATGAGCAGGCTTGTGTTCCAGGCGGCGACCGACGACGGCGACTCGAACTGCGGTGCCGCCCCGCTGTTCTTCTACGCGGACACCGACAACCTCCCGGTGAAGGGAGCCGGTGAGGTGGTCAGCACCTGCGGCGGCAGCGAGGGCGAGGAGCTCAACCAGAGCACGGTCACGTTCACGCTGCCCGAGGGCAATCCCACGACCGGCAACACCGTGCACGCGCAGGACCGGTTGATCATCACCGACTTCACAGGGACTGTGGGCGGCGTCTTCAATGGCTCCTACGAGGAGGGCACCATGCATTGCCCGGGCGGAACCGAGATCACGCTGGTCGACGCCGGCTTCGCCGACACGGACGTCAACATGCAGGAGGACCTCTGCACCAGCGGCGCCGGGGACAGCTAGTCCACCGACGCGGAGAACCCGCCAAAAGTTCAGGGGGACCCCCCGATGGCAAGGGGCCGCGCGATCGGGAGGCTTCGCTCATGAGACGACTACTGATCACCACAGCCGCGGCGTTCGCCGTTCTCGCGCCCGCCGCGAGCGCGCAGACCAGCACGACCTGCACGGCTGGGAGCTTTGCGACGGTCGTCGGCCAGATTCCGCTGGGGAACGTCGCGCAGTCCGTGCCGAAGTGCACCACTCCTAGCCTCACCTGCTTCGCCTCGGCCTGCCTCGTGCGTGGATGGATGAGCATCGACGGCGTGGGCGCCGTCGCCGGAAAGGTCTCCCTCTACGACGACGAGTCCTCCTGCGGCGGCATCGGTGGGTGCGTCGCCGAGGTCCGCGGCCCCGTCCCGATGATGAGCTTGTTCGGGCAGATCACAGGCGCCACCTGCGAGGCCGCCGGCCTGACGGTCGCAGCGCAGGTCAGGGTGCGCTGCTCAGCCGAGGTCCTCGAGGAGCTCGAGGACTTCTGAGTCGAGCAGGGTGGCGGCCGCAACGGGCCGCCACCCGCCCGGCCTCACGGCGCGATGTTCTGGTTGAGCCGGAACACGTTGTCCGGGTCCCAGCGCCGCTTCGCCGCCACGAGCCGCTCGTACTTCGCTTCGCCGAACGTCGCGCGCACGCGCTCGGTTCCCGTGTCGCTCGTGTAGTTCAGTACGACGCCCGGCATCGTGTACGGCGCCACCGCCGCCGCCATCCCGCGTGTCCACGCGATGTGACGTTCGTCCTCGGCGGCG
The DNA here is from genome assembly GCA_963832195.1 of uncultured Conexibacteraceae bacterium. Lineage (GTDB taxonomy): Bacteria > Actinomycetota > Thermoleophilia > Solirubrobacterales > Solirubrobacteraceae > Baekduia. The sequence continues at coordinate 21,846 of CAWHTH010000001.1, read as the reverse complement.
TCCTCCCAGGTCGAGAAGACCATGCAGGAGTACGCCCCGTCGCGGCGCAGCGGCGTCGCGTCCTCAGGGACGCGTCCGCAGGCGCCGTTCTTGGCCTCGAGCACGATCTGGGTGAACGGAGAGCTCATCGTCAGGGCCTCTCCCAGCCAGAGGTCGATCAGCTCGTCGGGCAGCGCCGGCAGGTTCTCCGACTTCCAGTACTGACGGAAGCCCGGCGGGTTCGGCTCGTCGAGGATCTGCTGGAACGCCACGTACGGCATCGGCCCGACCATGTCGAGGTCCGGCGCCATCGCTGCGCGCACCGGCGCGAGCGCAGCCTCGCCCTCGTCCAGGTCGCCGAACCACGCGAGCTGGCACGCCATCACCGACTTGCCGCGTAGGTGCTCGGGGATGAAGTCCAGCGGCGGGGCCGTGATCGCCACGACGGCGGAGCCGACCTCGTCCGGCGCGGACTCGATGAAGTCGCGCCACACGCGCAGCGCCGCCGGCGCCCGCTCGGGGGCGATCATCAGAGGGCCCGCGAACACGATCGGCCCGACCGGATGCAGCGCGTACTCGAACTCCGTCACCACGCCGAAGTTGCCGCCCGCGCCGCGCAGCGCCCAGAACAGATCTGGGTTCTCGTCCGCCGAGGCACGGACGACGTCGCCCTCCGCTGTGACGACCTCCGTCGACACGAGCCGGTCCGGCGCGAACCCGAGATAGCGCTCCAGCCACCCGCTACCGCTGCCGAGCGTCAGGCCGGCGATACCCGTCGTGCTGATGCGCCCGCCCGTCGTCGCGAGCCCGTGCTCCTGTGTCGCGGCATCGAGCTCGCCCCAGGTCACGCCGCCGCCGGCGCGCACGCGCCGCGCCTCCGGATCGACCACGATCGACTTCATCGGCCGCAGGTCGAGCACCACGCCGTCATCGCAGACCGCGTACCCGACGACGCCGTGGCCGCCGCCGCGCACCGCGATCGGCAGGTCTTGGGAGCGCGCCCAGCGCAGGCCGGCCGCGACGTCCGCCGCAGAAGCACAGCGCACGATCGCCGCCGGCCGCCGGTCGATCATCGCGTTGAAAACTTCACGAGCCTCGTCGTAGCCGGGATCGCCCGGAGCGAGGACGTCGAGATCAGTGGAAACGGTTGTCGTATGCATGGCCGCGATCCTGCTCCGCGGCCCGCGCGCAATCGTCGGCGGAACTACCTATCCGCGCTACGTATCCGTATCGCCTGCACCGCGGCCTCGGCGCGGCTCGTGACCCCGAGCTTGCGCAAGATCCGCGCGACGTGGTGCTCCGCCGTGCGGGTCGAGATCACCAGCCGCTCGGCGATCGCCGCGTTCGACAGCCCCGCGCCGAGCAGGTCGAGCACCTCGAGCTCGCGCGCGGTCAGCGCGCCCTCCATGCGCGGCGCGCTGCGCCCGGCACCGCCCGCGGCGCGCAGCAGCGCGGCGGCGGCGTCGGCATCGAGCCGCGCGCCGAGGCGCTCGAAGACCGCGAGCGCCCGCCGCGCCTCCTCACCCGCTCGCTCGGGAGACGCTTCGCCCAGCGCCCGCGCCAACTCCAGCCGCGCGCGTCCCTCCTCCAGCGGCATGCCCATCCGCTGGAAGACGTCGAGCGCCGCTTCCAGGTGACCGGTCGCGCTTTCGGCGCGCGCCAGCGCGACACGGCCCGCCACCAGCTCCGCGATCCCGATCGCGCTCTCGCGCCCCAGCGCCCGTGCCGTCCGCACGAGCCGCTCAGAAGTCTCAAACGCCCCGTCGAGCTCGTCGTCCATCAGCTGCGCTCGCGCGAGCAGCGGCAGCAGCGCGACCTCCCCGGCGTGACCCTCGGGCGTCGCTTCCACCCGCGGCCCAAGCGCAGCGCGCGCGGAAGCAGCCTGCCCGCGCGCGAGCTGGATCTCGATCGCCACAAGCGCCGCCCGCGCGTTGCTCTCGATCCCCGCGACCAGCGCCGCCGCCTCCTCGAGGCGCCCCTGGCGCAGGCGCAACTCGGCCAGCCGCGCGAGCGGGTACGTCGCCATCGGCCGGCCCGGGCCGCCGTAGGCGCGCAGCGACTCCTGCAGCTCCTTCTCGGCGCGCTCCCAGTCGCCGGTCGCGATCAGCACGCCCGCATACGCGCTCCGGCACCAGGCGAAGAGCGGCAGGCAGCGCTCGCGCCGCACGACGTCGAGCCCCGTGCGACACCACTGCGCCGCGCGGTCGAGGTCGCCCATCTGGTCGCAGACTCCGAGCAGCGCGCAACAGGCGCTGCCGATCGCCCACGGGTCGCGCGTCTCGCCGCCCATCGCCGCGGCCATCGCCTCGTCGAGCAGCGCGAAGCCCTCCTCGTCGTCGCCCGCGCCGACCTTGTAGCCGCCGAACGCCGACAGCGCCCGCAGCTCGCTCCCGATATCGCCGAGCTCGCGCGCCAGCGCGAGAGCCTCCTCGAAGATCCGGACGGTCTCCTCGGGCGAGCCGGCGCGCCGCGCCCGCTGCACGCCGAGCTCGACCGTCGCAGCGCACGGCGCACAGTCGGCAAGGAGCCGCTCGCCGCGCCGGAACCAGCCGTTGGCCACCGCCGGGTTCCAGTACGAGTTGACGTACTCGATCGCAAGCCACAGCGCCACGTCCGCGGCGCGCGCTCCCTCACCCGCTTCGCGGAACGCGACGTAGGCCTCCTCCGCAAGCCTGACGCCCGCGTCGATGTCGCCCAGGAACCACCGCGACTGCGCGATGCCGTAGAGCGCATCTGGGTTGCCGGGCAGCGCATCGAAGTGCGCGATCGCCTCCTCGGCCGCGCCGCGATCGAACGCCGCCCAGGCTTCGGCCAACTCGGGCGCACTGGACCGCAGGTGCATCACCCGAGCGTCGCCAGCGCCGCGGGGATCTCGTCCGCGCGCGCGACGACCGCGTCGGCATCTCCCAGCTCCGACGCCGGGAACGGCCCCGTCGCCACCGCGATCACCCGCACGCCGTCGGCCCGCGCGCACGCGATGTCGCGCGGCGTGTCGCCGATCACGACGGTGTCCGAGCGCGGGTGCGGCCGATCCCGCGTCCCGGCTCGCCGGCGCGCCAACTCCGGCAGCGCCGCCCTGTCCTCGTGGTCGGACCCGTACGCACCGCGCTCGAAGTAATCCCCGAGCCGTGCACGCTGCATCTTCAGCAGAGCGACCGGTTCGACGTTGCCGGTCAGCAGCGCAAGGCGGTGCCCGCCGTCCAGCGTGTCCAGCATCTTGAGCACGCCCGGCGCCACCCGATCCTCGAGCGACGGCGGGCAGCGCTGCGCGTACTCCTCCACGATCGCTGCCCGCAGTCGTTCGAACCCGCGCGTGATGTGCTCGTCGTCCAGTCCGGCCAGCGTCAGGATCGAGCGCGCGATCGCCAGGTCCGTCCGGCCCGCCGCCTCGACGCGCCCGCGCGGCACCTCGTGCAGCCCGTACACGCGCTGGATCGCAACGAGGACGGACTCCGCGTGTTCGCCTGGGACGCCTTCAGCAGCAGCGTCCCGTCGATGTCAAAGAGAAGAAGCACGCGGCTGAACACATCTCAGCCGCGTGCCGCCCTGTCAAGCCGTCCCCCGTGGCGGGCCCCGCCGGTGGTCTGCGGGGCCCGCCTGTGTGGGAGCTGTCCGGCTAGTTCTGGACCTTCCTGGTCTGCATCTTCGGCCCAGGCGAGTGGGCCTGGACGTTGCCGGTGTCGAGCGTCCCGACCCCGGTCGCGATCTCCATGCCGGCCGCGTTCTTCACGTGGATCTCGAAGAAGTCCACGCCGATCACCGGGGGAGCACCGGGCTCACCGCGGTCGATCTTGAAGAACTTCATCGTCACCGGCTGCCGCACACCGGCGGCATCGCGGAACGTCCCGTTGCCCTCGCCGACGTACGTGTCGAACTCGGCGAACGGGTTGCCGGGGCTGATGAACGGATCGTTGCGGCAGAACGCCCGCGTCAGCGTGTCGAGCTTGACCTGACCCTGCAGCTGCGGGTTGTGCCACGAGATGTTCAGATTCGGCCCCGGGTTGTCGCCGATGTCGCACGGCAGCACACCGCCGCCGCGCAGCGACGAGCCCGGATTCACGAAGTCCTCATTGAGGGTCTTCTTGTCGGCCTCGTCGTAGCCGGTGCCACCGGTGATGAACCCGGCGGCCTCGTCGTCATCCTCCGGCGACTTGCATCCCTTGTCCTGCGGGAAGTCCTTCTTGCGGTCGCCGTCGTTGTCGACACCGTCCTTGCACTCGCCCGGACCGTCGGTCTCGTCGTCGTCCTCGCGGCTATCGCAACCCGGATCGTCCGGATAGTCGATGCGGCCGTCGTCGTCGTTGTCCTCGCCGTCCGAGCACTCCGGCTCCTCGGAGCCGTCGGTCTCGTTGTCGTCTTGCGGCGAGTCGCAACCCGGGTCATTCGGGAAGTCGATCTTCCCGTCGCCGTCGTTGTCGCGCTCGTCCGAGCACTCCGGCGGGCCTTCGCCGCCGCCACCGCCGTTGCCGTTCTGGCACGGCTCGCCGTTGAAGTCGGCGATCGACTCGGCGACGGTCACCGTCTCGAGCGGCGTCTCGACGCGCAGCGCGCGCTGAGTGACCGAGTCGCTCGTAGTCGTCTGCTGATTCAAGTAGACGGTTCCAAGCGGTCCGAGCGGAATCGTGACCGGATCGCTGACGTTCACGAACGTCTGGCCGTTGATCTGCGCGAACAACACAGTCGAGTTGCCCGACAGCGCCGGCGTCGGGCTACCCGTGCACGAGGCGCTTGCCATTGACGTCAATGCCGCCGCGTTGACGGTGATGCCACCGACGCTGAGGTTCGCCGTGGCCGCACCCGATTGCGCCTGGCTGCCGCCCGGGCCGACCGTCGTCTGGGCGAACAGCGCCCGGACGTTACCGAGCGATCCCAGCGTCAGCGGGTTGAGCGGATCGATCAGCGCGACGTCCTCGGCCACGCATGGATCGTTCTCCGGATTGGCGACTACGGGCTCGATTTCGATCAGCCCTTCGCCACGCACGAGGCTCGCCCGACAGGTGAAGTTGCCGGTGGTCGCCGTACTGGTAGAACCGCCACCGCCGTTGCCCGCGGACGCCGGCTTGCCCGCCACGGCTGTGGTCGGGCCTCCCGAAAGAAGCATGGTCAGGGATGCGAGCACCGCCCCCGCCGTCCCCCTACGTCTCCACGTCATGTGAAACCCCTGTGAGGTCGATGCCGGACCCCTGTACCGGCGCAGCCCCACCTCCGAGAGGACTTCTATCCACCCCTGTCCGGCCCTAAACCGGAAAGTGGCGTTTCGGCGGCCTTGACTGCATACCGGCAGTATGTAAAATGCATACCACCAGTAGGTAAATCTCTCCCCTCTAGGGAGTTCCGACGTGTCGATCGAGCAGACGCTGAGCGAGTACGCACAGGCCAAGAACAACCGCGACGTGGAGGCCGCGCTGAGCGTCTGCACCGACGACTGCACGTACGAAAGCGTCGGCCTTCCCGGCCGCTGCGAGGGCAAGGACGACCTGCGCGGCTTCTACTCCGCATTCTTCGCGGCGCTGCCCGACTACCGCGGCGATTTCGCGGGCGAGCTGCTCGGCGACGACGTGGCGGTCGTCTGGGGAACGTTCGGCGGCACGACCGCCGGCGACTTCATGGGCTTGCAGGTCGAGCCGGGCCGCCGCATCGAGGTGCCGGTCACGTTCGTGTGCACGTTCCGCGACGGGCTGCTCGCCTCCGACACCGGCTACTTCGACGTCGCGACGCTGTGCTCGCAGGCCGGCATCCCGGTCGGGGCGCTGAAGCCCTCCCCCGGCGACGAGTTCGTGCAGAAGTTCGCCGAGTTCTGGTCGGCCCCCGACGCGAGCCGCGTCCCGAACCTGGTCGCTCCCGATGTCGTGCTCAGCTTCCCCGGCGTCGAGGAGCCGATCCACGGCGCGGAGAGCTACGCGGCCCAGATCGGCGCGCAGCTACAGCTCGTGCCCGACCTGCGGTTGGCGGTCGTCAGCCACATCGCCGACGGCGACCGCGTGATGATCGAGTGGCGCGCGAGCGGGACGCTCGGCGGCGAGCGCATGACGCTCGACGGCTTCGACCGCTTCGTGCTGCGCGACGGGCTCGTCGTCGACGCGAAGGTCGTCTTCGACGCGAGCGTCGTGGCGAGCCTGCTGACCGCGACTGGCTAGGAGGCGATACTGCCGGCGAGGATGCCCACCCAGGCCGAGCGCACCGCGACGACCGTTGGCGAGCTCGTCGCGCGCGCGCGCGAGCTGTTCGCGCAGCGCGGCTTCGCGGCGACGTCGATCGAGGACATAGTGCGCGCCGCGGGCGTGACGCGCGGCGCGCTGTACCACCACTTCGACTCCAAGACCGACGTCTTTCGTGCCGTCTTCGAGGAGGAGCAGCGGCGGCTGGCGGCTCGCATAGTCGACGCAGCGGCGGGCGCGGACGGCCCGCTCGCGGCGCTCGAGACCGGCTCGCTCGCGTTCCTCGAGGAGTGCCTCGAGCCGGGACTGCAGAGGATCTTCCTGATCGACGGCTTCGCCGCGCTCGGCTGGGAGGGCGTGCGGGAGCTGGAAGGCCCGCACACGATGGCGCCGCTGCGCGCCGGCGTGGAGGCGGCGATGGACGCCGGGGAATTGGAACGCCGCCCGGTCGAGCCGGTCGTCTCGCTGGTCTTCGGCGCGCTCTGCGAGGCGGCGATGGCGATCGCGCGCGCCGAGGACCAGGAGGCGATGCTGCGCTCGACGCGTCGCGAGGTACAGCGGCTGTTCGCGGCCCTGGGCTAGCGCGCGGGCGAGAACGTCTCCGGCGGCAGCGACCCGGCGTCGCCGGCATCGTCCTCCAGGACGCCCGTCGCGCAGATCGCCTGCACCTGCAGCAGCCACGGGCGCGTCTTGCGAGCCGTGTCCTGCGCGGCGGCCCACCAGCCGGTGTGGCCGTGGTCCTTGTATGGCGCCGACCAGTACACGGCCACGCCGGGCGTGTCGTTGCCGTGCGGGACGACGGCCCCGCCCCCGATCACCGACGTGCCCTCGGGGCACTCCACCGTGACCCACTTGTCGTAGACGGCGTCGTTGTCGGTGCTCGCGCCGACGGTCACCTTGTGCAGCGCGCCGTCGTCGCCCGCCGACTTGCCGAGCGCGTAGGCACCGCCGAGTGCGCCTACGACGATCGCGACGGCGAGGGCACGGCGGAGCATGGGCTGAAGCTACCGGCCGGCGCGGGAACTGCGGCTATACACCTGGAACCGGGGTAGGCTCCTGTCCGTTCTAGAAGCTGGGTCGCGGAGGCAGCCGGTGCGCGTTTTTGGGTTGGGTCTCGTGTGTGTGGATTTGCGCTGCTCGCGTGCGGCGCCGGAGTGGCCGCGGCCGCGGACGTGGAGATCAAGACGCTCTCCAACCGGGCGGACCTGATCTCCGGCGGCGACGCGCTGGTCGAGGTCAAGCTGCCGGCGGGCGTCGACCCGGCGACCGCGAAGATCACCGTCGACGGGCGCAACGTCACCAGCGCGTTCGCGGTGCGCGAGAACGGCCGCTTCATCGGCGCTCGTCGACGGGCTCTTCAACGGCCAGAACAAGTTCGTCGCGAAGCTCGCCGACGGCCGCGGCGCGCAGCTGACCGTCACGAACCACCCGATCGGCGGCCCGGTCTTCAGCGGCCCGCAGATCCAGCCGTGGACTGCTTCGAGGGCGTCCTCGACGCGCAGTGCAACCGCGCGCCGACGATCGAGTGGCTCTACATGTCGGAGAGCGGCGGCGACCTGCAGCCCTATGACCGCAACGCCCCGCCGTCGGACGTCGCGATGACGACGACCGACCAGGGCAACACGGTCCCCTACATCGTCCGCCACGAGATCGGCCACCTCGATCGCGACCAGTACCGGATCGCGGCGCTGTAGGACCCGACCAAGCCGTGGGCGCCGTGGGCGCCGCAGGGCGGCTACAACGGCAAGCTCGTCGTCTTCCACGGCGCGAGCTGCGACACCGCGCTACGAGCAGGCCGACGCGCCCGACGTGCTCAACACGACTGCGCTCTCGCGCGGCTTCGCGACGATGTCGCACGCGCTCAACAACGCCGGGCCACAACTGCAACATCGTCACGCAGGCCGAGTCGATGATCATGACCAAGGAGAAGGTCGTCGAGATGCTCGGCGAGATCCGCTACACGATCGGCAGCGGATGCTCCGGCGGCTCGCTGGTCCAGCAGCAGGTCGCCAACGCGTAGCCCGGCTTCTACCAGGGCATCTCGCCGGCCTGCTCGTTCACGGATGCGTGGTCGTCGGCGATGCAGTACGTCGACTACCAGCTGCTGCGGCGCTACTTCGAGAACCCGAGCGCGTGGGCGCCCGGTGTCGCGTGGGGCGCCGGACGACATCCAGGCCGTCGAGGGCCACTCCGAACCCGGTCAACGCGGTGACGTTCACCGCGGTGATCCCGTCCAGCGGCGATCCAAGCCGCTCGTGCCCCGGCGTCGCGCCCGAGAACGTCTACGACGCGCAGACGAACCCGAAGGGCGTGCGCTGCTCGCTTCCACGACTACATGGTCAACGTCTTCGGCCGCCGCGCGAAGGACGGCTTCGCCGGCCGGCCGGCCGACAACGTCGGCATCGAGTTCGGCCGCAAGGCGCTGCGTCGCCGGCAAGATCACGCCGACCCAGTTCGCCGACCTCAACGCGAAGATCGGCGGCTGGGACATCGACTACAACCCGACAGTCGAGCGGCTCCCGGCCGACCGCCCCGCGCTCGAGCGCGTGTACCGCAGCGGCGCGGTCAACCAGGCCGACAACCTCGACAAGGTCGCGATCATCGACCTGCGCGGCCCCGACCCGGGCGCGTTCCACGACGTCTACCGGACGCTCGTCATGCGCGCGCGGCTGGACCGCGAACTTCGGCACGCACGCCAACCAGGTGCTGTGGCGCGGCCCGGTCGCGCTGTTCGGCGACGCTCGGCTACGCCGACGAGGCGATCTTCGCGATGGACCGCTGGCTCGCCGCGGTCGAGAAGGACACGCGCAACATCCCGCTGGCGCAGAAGATCATCGAGGACAAGCCGGCCGACGTCGCCGACCGCTGCACCGACGGCTGCCCGGCGGCAGCGAGCTGCCGGCCGACGTTCTGCGACACGGTCGTCGAGAGCTACTCGGACCCGCGCATCGAGGCCGGACATGCCGTTCGCCGACGACACGATCAAGTGCGAGCTCAAGCCGCTGCGCCGCTCGAACTACTTCCCGCTCGTGTTCTCAGACGCCGACTGGGCGAAGCTCGAGAAGGTCTTCCCGAACGGCGTCTGCGACTACACGAAGCCGGGCGTCGACCGCGTGAAGACCGGGACGTGGCTTGACGTACGAGGACGGGCCGGGCGGGCAGCCGCTCGGGCCGGTGCCGGCGTCGCTGCCGCTGGGCTGGACGACTCGCTCGGGCTGCCGTCGACGAAGCGGTGCGTGGGCAAGCGTGGGCTGCGGTTCCGGCTGCGCGGGCCGGCGGGCGAGAAGCTGGTGAGCGCGCGGCTGTATGTAAATGGGAAGCGCGTGCGGACGCTGCGGGGGCGAAAGCTGTCGGCGCCGGTGGTGGTGCGGCGAGCGCATGGCAAGGCGATGCGCTTGCGGATCGTGGCGTTTACGCGCGGCGGACGGCGGATGGAGCGAGAGCAGCCATATCGGACGTGCGTCGCTAAGACCCGCGGGAGGGTGGACTGAGGCACCACCCCTGAGCGTTCCGGGGACTACACGGCCCCTTCCATGGTAAGGAAGGGGTCGGGGGTTCGAATCCCAGAGGGCTTGTCGGAACACCCCCGCTACGGCGGGGTTTCCATCTCGTGATGGTGACGGCCAGGACCCGCCGGAGCCGCGGCTGGAGGCTCGGAGGACCCGATGAGTGCCCGTTCGACCTCCGTCGCGGATCCGTCGCTACTGTCAGCACACCGTGGCTAGACAGAGCGCGAAGCAGAAGCGGCTGGCGGCTCTCGGAACGCGGCTTGATGCCATCAAGGCGCGCCTTGGAGCGCTGAGCATCGAGGAACGAAAGGAGTTGATCGAGGAACTGATCTTCGACTTCTTCCTCACCACCCGCGGGACGCTCGTCAAATGGGGAGGCATCACCGGCCAGTCGGCGCAGATCGATACGGGATACATCGCTCAACACCTAGCGTCGCTTGTGCTCCGGATCCCGGGGCAGGGCTTCAAGGGGAAGGGCCTCGACCTCCGTGACGAGAGCGAGGTCAAGAGCGCTGCCAGCGTCTCGGGCGTCGATAAGCCGCGCTGGAATCACAACATGGGGAAGGTGTCGGAGGACGAGGAGCGCCGCGCGAAAGGCCTGCCGACTAAGAGCGAGCAGTACCTCGCGGCGCCGTGGCTGTTCTATGTCCTGTTTGATCGTGTCTGGAACGAGGACGCTGATCGGTTCACGGACCTGTTCCGGGTTCGCGCCTGGGCCGTCGCCGTTCAGTACGACGACGCCTGGAGGACGCTTGTCGAGCGCTACCTGGAATGGCGAGAGGGCAGCTCGTACAACCTTCAGCTTCATCCGCCGGTCGGCTATGACCAGTCGCTGGTGGTGAACACCCTCGGCATACTCGACCTTGCCGACTGCCTCGTCCTCGATGTGCGGTTCCCGCTCGCCATCCGCGCTGAGGAGTTTCAACCAGAGTGGGTCGTAGAGCCACCTGAACGTCTAGTCCCGGTGGACGCGGGTCGCGCGGGACTGCTCGACTACTCGGCGAAAGTCATGCCCGGTCGCCCCGAGCCTGACGAGGACGATTTCGTCGGCCTCACCAGCCTCGAAAACCTTCGGGCGCCGGGTCAGCAGGGTTCGCTCGATGACGAGCTAGCTGTTGCGGCGGTGGACGCCTCGGAGTTGGAAGAGCTGCCCGAAGAGCAACCGGAGGAATAGAGGACGGCGACGTCCAGCCGCGCACGCCGAATGGCTTCCAGGCCATCGCGAAGAACGCCGCCGCGCCTCCTCAACTCCTCGGGCTCGACCAAAGGCGCGTAGGTATCGAGCAGGTCCTCGGGCTCGATCCGACGCCTCGAACTCGACGTGCCACGACCCAGAGGAGCGAGTTGCGCACGCACTCGCGCGTCGTGGAGCAGAGTCAAAATCTCCCACGGGTTGGCGAGGGGCTCGAAGACGCCGAACTCAGCCGAACACAAGACCGCTTCGCAATCCTCGGGGATGACTGTCGCCCGGAACTTCCTCGGGTTGAGCAGCGAAACGATGACTTCCCCGGCCCGCGCCTCAAGACCCGGCGTCGTCGGACGGTAAGTCAGAGCCTCGTGCCAGCGGACTGAACCGAGGTCATCCAAATGAAGGATCGAGATGAACGGCGCGTCATCGGACGCCTTCGTTGCCCGGCGCCGTAGTGGACGGAGCAACGACGTGAAAAGGGGTCCACCGGCGTCGCGTAGCTCCTCGCGAGCGTTAGCTGCCGCTGGATCAAGGCGAGCGGGATCCAGCGTCTGGAGATCGTGAACCGGAACAGCCGCGGCGACTGGCGACTCGCTCATCACGAGCATCTCGGGCGTTTCGTCGCGTCGAAGCGCCGCCTGACCGTATTGCGCGATCAGCGGCAGGTCGTCGCCAGCGGGATCGTCAACGCGAGCGCCCGCCTGCTTGAGATAACCCACGTGGTCCGCGCGCGCGAGAAAGACGAAGGACCTTTTACGTCCGCCCTTGCGAAACAGGACGGCACTTGTTCGGGCGACTGTCCCGGAGAGGGAGAACGTCGCCGTCGGTAGCGTGATATTTGCCTCAACGGAGATGTCACGCCGTCGCGTGGCTCCCTCACGCAGCAGCGTGGCTTTCAACTCTCGCCCGTCAACAAGCCCGTCCGGGAGGATGATCCCGAGTCGTCCGCCGTCTCGCAGCAGCTCTAAACAGCGGGCAATGAAGGCATACGCCGGGTCGATTCTTCCGCGGGCCGAGATAGCGGGAAGCTCGCTCATTGTGCGGGCGATGCCCTCCGGGTCGTCGTACTTCCCCGACCCGAACGGCGGATTGGTGAGGATAAGACGCAGCTGCCCTCGGAGCCGGTCGATCGCGGGATCCGTGATTGAGTCGCGGACCGCGAATACCTGAGGGTGGGAGGCTCCGGCGAGGAGGAGGTTGATACGAGCCTTCGCCACTGACGAATGTGACTGGTCAGCGCCGAAGATGCCCTCCCGCACCAACTCGCGGAAACGGGCGTCGCTGCCCCCGTCGGCCGTGCGCCTGGCTTCAAGCAACCCGCCTACGAGGAAGCGTCCCGTGCCGCAGCAAGGGTCCCCGAAAATCGGTCCGGTAATCGGCTCTTCGAGGAGGTCGAAGTCCGTAAGTGCGAGCCGCGCAAGGTGAGTTACAACGGTGTGCGGCGTGAGGTGGGTCGCGAGGCCGCCGGAGTGGTCATACCGACCGCGAAGAAAGACATCGAACGCAGTGCCCAGGAGGTCGTAATCGCTCGCTTCGACAGATGCCAGCGCTTCGCGAAGTACGCCAAGCGCTTCCGCGAGCACATCTGCCCGCGTGACCCGAAGCGGCTCGTCCGGCGGCCAGATCGGCTGAGTGGTCCCGTTGGGGAGGCGCCCGGCGACTTCCGGGCGCACGATGATCTCCGAGAAGGCTTGCTTCACCGACCCGACATCGTCCGCAGCTCGGATCACTGCCGGATTCAGGACGTCGCGTAGTAGCTCACCCGAGTCGAGGCACAATCCGGGCTCGTCGACGGCAAGCCATTCGAGCAGCAGGAGCTTCGAGAGCTCCTCGATGGCTGCGTTCACCGGTCGCACGCCGCCGCGGCGGTAAAGCATCTCGTGAAGCGAATCGAGACGCTCTTCAAATGACGCTTGCGTATCGCTGGGGGCGGTGATCGTCAGGGCGCTCACAAGAGGAAACCTAGTCGTGAAGGCGGGCGAGACCCGCCACGAACGTATGTTCGTAACAAGCTAGCAGGCTCCCGCGACGGATCCCATGCCGTATGCCCGCGCCGCAGCGGCCCGTTAGTTGCGCTGCCGCATTGCCTGGGGGTCGACGGGGACACGGGCGGGCACCCCGCGCTGGGCCCACCTCCCTGGCTACGCGGCGGCGCGGCCGCGCGGCACATAGGCCCGGATGATCTCGATGGTGTTCGCCAGGGCGCTCAACGGCCCCCGTTCGCGCGACCTGACGGGAGGCCGTTCTCACCCTCCACGATTCATCAGCGCGCTCACAGGGCGTGGACGCCGGCGAAGCTCGAGGTGACTGGTCTGCATGAGGCGCGGCATACATTTGCTTCGCTCATGATCGCCGCGATGGTGCATGGGAGCTCCCTCAACCCGAAGGCCCTGCGGACGATCATGGGCCACTCGGACCTAGCGACCACGTTCGACCGGTACGCGAAGCTCATGCCCGGGTCGGAAGCTGAAGCCTCTGCTGCCCTCGACGCATACCTGGTTGCGGCGGCGCCGTAGGGGAACGAACTCGCTGCGCCGCGCTGATCACGAGTCGGTCACGCTGCCGAGCCGAGCCCGACGCCCATCGCTGGGCCCGCATAACGCCGGTACTGTGGGCGTATGGCTGAACGAGTCTGCTGTGACTACTGATTGGGACAGCAATCGGTTTGTCGGCAGCGGCTTTGCCCAGTCGATGAAGCTCCATGGGGAGCCCCTTCTTGCCCACTCGCGCCGCCCGCCCGCGATGCAGGTCGGTGAGGCGTACAAAGACCAGGCATTCCGGGGGGCGGTGACTTTATGGTTCAGAGCAGACCCCGTCGAGCACCTCGAGGTCCGCTGGACGTCCAGCGGCCGAGCCGCCCGTGTTCCATTCCTCGCGATATTCCGCGCCTGCGGATGCTCGAGAGGAGGCCCTGGAGCTAGCGATCCAACGTCTCCAAGAAGAGTGGCCGGGGACCCTTGACGAGTTCGACGAAGCTGTGGAAGGGGGCGTCACGCCGATCAATGCGTGGATCGAGGACCCCTCCCCGCTGATCCTCGAACACGCCAAAGAGCTCGCCGACGGCCGGTGGAACTCCGCTATAGGCGACCACCTCGGTACGTGGTCCACATTGATGCGCGGCAACGAAGCGGTCTTGAGCTGGCGACCCGCTGGTGCGAAGCGGGTAAGCCAGCTCCCATTTTCGGTGATGGTCTGGGCCAGCCGTTCCATCCCGGAAATTGGCGCGCGGCTCGCTCGCGAAACGTCGAGCGACGGATAGGTCGCGGCTTAGAGGAGCCGCGACTGGATCGCCGCTGAAGAAGTGCCCCAGCCCTGTCAGTGCGTCTCCCAGGAGTTGAACTCATCGGTGCCCAGAGCTCGCGCGGCGTAGACCTCGAAGACGGTTCGCGTGACGGGATCGGCGATCTCGATGAATCGCACGTCCATCGAGCAACGCGTCGCTTCGCATCTCGGAAATGCTCGGAGAATGCCTCGTCCCCTTCGAGATCCTTCCTCGTTCCCGAGACTGGGTGGCCGTCCTCCTTGGCTTGCCGTGAGAGCGATCTGCCACGCGAGGGCGGCTTGGTTTCCCGCGACGAGGGCGAGGTGTGCTGCCGCAACCGTCGCCTCAAGTGGCGTGACTGTCCCACGTAGATCGGATTGACGCCTTCACTGAAGAAGTACACCCCGGGCGCCTCCGGGACGCTGTCGTGGTCCGCGACCGGTTTGCCGTCCACCTGAGTGAGCTGCTCAAGGAGGCCTGGCAGAGTGGCCACCATTGCGTCGAACAGCGCTCGTCCGCCACCTTCCTTGGTCTTGTCCAGAGCCTCTCGTACGGTTTGTTCCGTGTCCAGAGGCGGAGGGGTCAGCGGCTCAGCTTCGTCCGAGACGTCCTCTTCGAGCTTGTTCCATCGTTGGGTGGCCCACGCCTTGAAGCGAGCGGAGGCAACATCGTTAGGGCTTCTCAGACTCGATGTGTCGAAGGATCTCATCGCGCCCGCAAGGTCACCGGACATCGCAGGCATGATCTCGACCGGGTCGTCGCCGGTATAGACGACGTGCGGGTCCGTCCTTCAACGATCACGGGTGCCCAGCGGCCGTCCCGAGTATGTCGCGCCTTTCGGATTGCGCGTCTTCTGTCGCCGAGCTCGTTGAGCTTCGCCTCGATCTTCTTGAGGACTGTCTCGAGTCCGATCTGCTTCAGGAGCCACAGGACAGCCGTCCTGCCGTACCTGCTCCAGAACACTTTGGCGATAGCCCCCCATGCGGGCATACCGAGAGCGTAAGACGCATCGGCGTCTAATGCCGCCAGATTGGGAGGGCTGTGTCGGGAGCTCACCGCTAGGCCCGGCGATAGCGGCTCTTAGTCGCGCTCGATCACTCGGGTCGTCCCCATCCCCGTTCCCAAGGCCTACGGACACAGCACGAAACCCTGCGTGCTAGCGGCGATTCGACGCGAGGCGTGCGGCACTCGAAAACCGTTGTAGGGGCGACCCCTACCGAGGGTTCGAATCCCTCCCCCTCCGCGCTAGTGGTAGTTCGGCGCTAGCTAGAGCGAAACCCGCTGGACGAACTTGGCGATGTCAAGGACTTCAGCGCCGCTCGGATCCGCTGGAACCGGCCCCTTCCCGCCTGAGTCGTCCCCATCTCGTTCCCAGCGGCCGAGATCCGCGGTACCCCTCTCGGCTGAAGACGGCTGCTTCTTCATCGGGTGGTTCCTTCGGAACCCGTCACTGCGATCCGAAGTCACGCGAAGCTCTCGCCCAACTCATTCTTGTCCAACGTGCGCGTAAACCAGCAGGCGATCCGCACGCCAACCGCGCGCCCTGAGACCTACGCGCAATGCGACCTTCGTGGCCGCCCAGCTGCCCCTCATGATCCCTTGGTGGAGCTAGGCAGGAGCCCGGGGACTGTTGGGCGATGGGTCCGCACCGCGTCGAGAACCTGTCTCGCGATGGAGAGCGGGTCTCTCAACACATCGGTCTCCCAGAACCGGAGAACCGTCCAACCAGCATCTTCGAGCGCGAGCGTCGTCGCAGAGTCCCGCTCTATCGTCCGTTGGATCTTGGGGAGCCAGTAGTCACGGTTGCGCCGGAGCGTTCGGTCGATCTTTCGCACGTCCCTTCCGTGCCAGAAGTCGCCATCCACGAAAACCGCGATCTTGCGTCCCCTGAACACGAGGTCCGGCTTCCCGGGCAGGTCGGGGGGATGCAGGCGATACCGCCGGCCTAGGCGATGCAACTCGCGACGGAGAGCAAGCTCCGCTCGCGAATCCTTCGAGCGGATTGCCCGCATGATCTTGCTGGTCGTCTGCGGATCCCGCGCGGACATCCGGGCATCATGCCGTTCCAGCCGACAAGCGCCATATGTTCTGAGCATCCGGGCCGCAGCAGCGTTTGTAGACTATAGACTGCAAGTGGGCTTCCTCATCCCCCTCCCCGACTACTTAAAGACGCCACAATGACCCCAACTCGCCCTCGCTACGCCGTCGCTGACATGTTCTTCGGCTGCGGGGGGCTCTCACTGGGGTTAGAGCTGACCGGTCGCATGGAGACCGGGCTTGGGCTTGACGTACTCCCCGAAGCGGTCGATACGTTCGCTCACAACCATCAGGCGCGCGAACGGCCGCCTATCGCGATGTGCGAGGACATCCGCACGGTTCCGGCTGAGTCGCTCGCTGACTCGTTCATCGCAAGGGATCACATCCCCCGGGGACTTGGCGTGCTTGGTTGGCGGTCCGCCATGTGAAGGGTTCGCCAGAACCGGTCAGTCAATGCGGGGGGACAACGCCAAACCGACCAGCGTGCATCCCGGGTCGACAAGTTCGTTGACGATCCCAGGAACTGGCTCTTCAAGTGGTTCGTCGAGATCGCCGCCGTCATGAAGCCCCGGGTAGTGCTGATTGAGAACGTGCCTGATCTCGTTCGCCATCGTGATGGCGAGACCCGGCGCGAGATCCTCAAAGCATTGGCTGAGGCTGGATACGTTGCCACCGTCCGGGTCCTGAATGCAGCGGATTCGCGTACCGCAGATGCGACGTCGAGCGTTCTTTCTCAGCCAGCGCATCGATGACCTCGACGGGACCGGGATAAGGCTGGGATTCCCAGCCGCGACGCACCGGCCGTTTCCCCTGCCGGTGGACGAGCGGGCGGATCCAAGATGATTGGCTCCGAGGCGACGCCGGCTACTGGCCCACGGTCTATGAAGCCATCGCTGACCTCCCGCCAGCCAGGTCGAGTGGATGACTTTGACCACACTGGGTCGCACTATCCCGATACGACGCTCACGAACCTCCGGCGTTTCCTGCGAGATGCCAATGGCCTGGCTCCTTACAGCCATCTTGCTCGCCCGCTAGGCGAGAGAGGACTTCGTCGCGTGACCGAGATGACCGAGAACAGCACACGCGACACGGTCAACGGCGAGCCACGACGGAAGCGCAATCGCTCCCACTACAGGCTCCGCGCCGTTGCGCTAGTTGGGACCCGGCTCGCACAATCACCAAGTTCGCGTACCGCGTGGGCTCCGAGATGTCAGCGCACCCCGAAGAAGATCGAGCGATCACTATGCGGGAGGCCGCACGCCTTCAAACCTTCCCCAATTCGTTCGCCGCCTTTTCCGTGGACGCACCATCCGTAAGACATCGTCTCTCATCGGAAGTGCGGTCCCGCCGCTGCTGGCGCAGAACCTCGGCCGGTCGATCGTTGCGTACTTAGACGCGCTCGCCGCGGCGAAAGTCGGATGCCGTCACCCAGCGAGAAGTGGCCTCCGGTCGCGGGGATGCAGTTCTGCGACGTCTTGAAACACAGGAGTGGTCTTCAGAAGCGCCTGAGGGCCGTCGCCTGAACGGAGCCAACGGGCAGGCCTCGCTCGACCTACCCGGGTTGCTCACCGCCGACCTAATTCGCTCACCAGACGATGTCCCGCCAGTTGCTCGAGGGATTGGTTCCGCCAGGTCCCGGAGTTGAGGGTGCGGTACAGCTCCTCGACAGGCGGGGCGATACCGAGGCCGAGCATCTTCGTGAAGTAAGCCTTACCAGGCGCTCGGTCACGGGTCATCCCGCGCAGCGTGCGGAGCCACTCAAGGTCGTACTGGGTGCCTGTGTCCTTCATCGTGTAGACGAGCATCGCGACATTGCCCTCGTCCTCATCGAACTCTTCGAGCGGAAGTCTGTGGTCTGTTCTGGGATGGAGTCGAGTGGCGCGTCTTGGATGAGCCACAGGGCCTGCCCCCCCCAGCCTTCCGCCACCTCCGACTTCGCGAAGAACTGGGAGACCATCCGCCCGAAGACCTGTCGGTAGTTCGGCGTGTATGGCGACTTGACCGCTCCTCGCAGTGGGCGCTGCGGTCGATCAAGGAGCACGTCGATCATGTGCTCGGTCAAGCCGCCGCCTCGCGTGCTGGAGGTCATGATCTCGAGGATGTCGGGCGGCCCAACGAGCTTCACGCCGCTATCCGAGGTCGGGGCGGTTGGTTACCAACAGGTAGTCGAAGGTGAACTCGAAGAAGCTGCTCGTCGCTGGATCACGGTACCCCGAAAAATTGACCTCCCACCACGCCCTCACCGTCGGTGCCCGGAGCAATAGGTACTAGCGTCCGCCGCCTCCAGTGGAATCACGACGATTTACTGGACGGATATCGAGCCAGCAGCTTCGGGCACACAATCCACGGTCGGTTACCCGGATTCGTTCTGGCGCTGGGTGTGAAGCGAACAAATCCCTAGCGGCACCGGTTCCGAGCCGAGCTTGTTCAACACTCCGCTGGCATCTTCGGGAGGAGACGCCGGCATGAGCAAGGTTCAGAAATGCTTGGTCGTTTCGGTTGGCCGTCACATCGCACCTCACCCCAGTGAAGGGACAGAAGCGGTCCTGCCAATGGGGATGGTCGCTTGGCCCGGTTGGGACAACCTTGACGCCGAATGGCTCGGAGATCTCGGGCCACGGGACTACCTCCGGCGCTCGGCGTCGCTGATCAGCCCCTCCAGCGCGAGGTCTAGGGCTAGCGCTAGCCGCTCCATTGAGCCAGGAGCAATCGCCATCGGTCCCCGCTCGATCTGGCTTACGAAGGTGCGATGGAGCTCGCTTCGATGAGCGAGTTCCTCCTGCGAGTAGCCGCGCGCCTCGCGAGCGGCGCGAAGCGCCAGCCCAAACGCAGCTTCCAGGGAAAGCTCGGCGGTGGGCGGCATCGACCACTCTCGAATGCCCGATGCTCCTGGTCTACAGCCGATGGTATACAACGGCGCTCGGTTGGCTCCGTTGGGCGCCGCCGGGTGTCCCCTGCTCCTAAGCGCGAGGGGGTAGGCGGGGGACTCCTGTCCGCTCTTAAGGGTGGGCTCAAGAGCTCGCTCGTTTGCCTGATAACCCGCCGACACCTGGCGGCCGCCGGTCCCGATTCCGGCCCCGAGGTCGCTCACCGGCGCGATCTCCTGACTTGCTCACGGAGCTGAGTACGTAGCCCCGGCGGAGTGGCGGCTGGGGCCTGCAGACGGTACGCCCAGTTTCTCGGAGCTAACTAAATGCGTCGTGTGGAGCACCTCCTCCGGCCGACACCTGTGTCGTTATCATCACGAGTCCGAGACCAGTCCGAGAGTTTCTTCAATGATGTTGATATGCGCTAAGCTTCCACTATGAAGAGCCGTAAGAACGCTTCCAAAACCGCGGTGCGCGTCTCCGCCCATGCGGCCCAGCGATGGATCGAGCGCGTCGATCCCGGTGCCTCGTTCTCCGAGGCACGGATGGCCGTTGCGCAGTTCATCGCTCTGGGCCGCGCCCGACCCTGCCCGCGGCGTTTCATGCGCGGCCAGGTCCGCCAAGAGCCTGGCACCCGGTTCGTCTACAACGCACGCCGTGCCGGTGTATGCGCGGTCATCACCGAGGGGGTCGTCGCCACGATCCTGACGCGCGAGCTGTTCGGGCCGCGGCGCGAACACTTGAGGGTGGTCACGTGCATTGCACCGCCGACGGCGGCCGACCGCGCCCGCTGGCGCTGGGGCGGCGACATCGACGAGATCGACGAGGCCGCATGAGCCCCGCCACAGGAACCGGGCTCGGGATCCCACGTCTACAAGAGCTGGAGTTCCTAGAGACCGCCGCCGGCGAGGTGATCGCCGGGCACACCTGGGCGGAGGATGCCCGCCCGCGCGCTATTGGGGCACATGCAGTACGAGCGTGGCAAGGGGGCGGCCCCGCGGCAAGTTGGGCCTACGCCCAGCGCGGCCGGAGGACGGCGGGCGCTATTTTCACAACGCCAACAAGTACTTGACGACTCATGCGCTTGGGCTGGGTGCAGCGTGCTCCGCTGCCCTCCACCCGCAAGGCGCTTTTGGGCTACGTCGACAGACGCTTCGCGGCCACGCCGGCCGGCGAGGAATGGTTCGCGCTCGCGGGTGACGACCGACGCGCCGCATACGACGCCCTACTGCGTGAGCTTTGGCGCATACGCCCCCAATTGGCCGGCTACCTGCGCATGCTTCAATCCGGGCGCTTTGGGATCCCCACGGCCGGGTGGCAAGAGGTGCATCCGGACCTCGTAGACGACGACCCGCGAGTCCAGGCGCTCGCTAGAGCAACTTGCGTCGACTTCCTCGCCGAGCGTGCCGCCGGAGCGATCGCCTAAGACATCACCGGATGGTCAGCCTCACGCGAGGACATCCGCGCCGCGCTGGTCGAGTACGCTCGTCGACTCGAGGAGCGGGCGAGCTCGCGCGGAAAGAATGCCTTCCCCGCGACAACCGGGACTTCGTGCAGGCCTGTGAGGAAGCGCTGGTGGCCTTCGCCTTCTCCACCGTCGGCTTGCGGATCGACTTCATTACGGTCGAGATCCTGCGGCGCTGGCTACGCACCCTCAGCGTCGCTGGTTTCAGCTACCGCGTCCCTGGCGCGCCCAGTCTCACTTTGTGGAAGACGGCCGCGATCAGCGAGTCCCCGGTAGGAGAGCCACTCACCATCACTCGGCCGCGCCTCGCCGACGCCGGCGAGCAGATCATCGCCGCGATCCCGGAGAATCTGTGAGGCCGCCACCGAGCACGGGCCCCCCGTCGTTCGTGCACTCTATGCGGTTCGCGCCGGCGTTTGCGCACGCTTGGAGATCTCCGACGCGATGTTCGACCGCGTGCTGCGCGATCTGGTCGCCGAGACGCGCGACGCCCCGTACAAAGTCCACCTTGATCCCGCCTCGTTCGGCGCACTGCCGCCCACGGAACGCCCTTTCACCTCACCGTGAGAAACCGAGAGCGTCCGTACTCGGTGATGACCCTCGTCAACCCCTCCGTCAGGAGCACGCCATGAACCCTGCTGTCCCCGCCGGCGCCAAGCCCGGCATCGTCCACATGAAGTCCGGCTGGAAGCTGCGCCAGAACCCGTTCCCGCAGTCAGGCATCGCCGTGCTCGGCGGGGAAGAGGCCCGCGACAACGGCTTGCTGTTCCGGCCCGAGGTCCAGCAGGAGCACATCCGTGAGGCGATTGACAAGTTTGTGTTGGGTGCGGCGTACTCCGACCTAAAGTTCGGCTACTTTGTGGTCGCTGGGCGGTGCGGGCAGCGGTGCGGGCGATGCGCGCGGCTTCGGTAAGAGCGTCGTCCTGCAGTACCTCGTCGAAGACATCAACCGCGATTTCGGTCGCAGCTTCCTAATCCAGGCCGGGCTCGACGACCGAGACGCCGACGAGGCTCCTCTCGCCGCGATGCTCGCGTCCTTTGACATGGCCAACGCGCGCTCGCTAGCGGCTGTCTTCTACGAGGCTACCCGGCACGCTTGTCGCTTCCACATTTCCCGGCGAGCCCACGCTCGCCCGGCGCATCTACGAGCGCTTGTGTAAGCGGGCCGGTACCGACAACGAAACTGCCCTCGTCGAGGTGGTGCTGGAGACGGCGGACTCGATCCGCGGCCGCACGCTCCTTCGGGCCACCCAAGGAGGACTTTTTGCACCTGCTCTGCCGTGGCGATGACCGCGCGCTGGGCCGAGACATCGAGCAGGTCAAGGAAGGCGCCCGCGGGCGCGTGGGCTCGGCGAACTACCTGGCGACGTTCTTGCTGTT